>JAEUVX010000012.1 GCA_016786615.1 Flavipsychrobacter sp. | reverse complement strand
AGCGTTGCTCAGGTTCAGATTAACTGTTTGAGTAGCAGTAGAAGAAGCGTTTTGAGCTTTAGCTGCGAAACCTGTGATACCCAGAGCGATGATTGCGATTACCTTTTTCATTTTAATTTGTTTGTTGTTTGATTATTTGATGAATGTTTGTTTGTCCGTTATTGTGATACAAAGATGCATCGGGAAACACCCCTTCGCCCAAAAAACAGCCCTTGTTAACCCCGGATTAGCAAGCGGCTAACAAGCCGTTAACAAATAGGATAGCGCGCAGGATAATAAAAAAAGCCTGTATGGCTTTCTCATACAGGCTTTTCAATGATTTAATCAGTGATTATGACTCTTCTGCGTTATTGTTGGTATTATCAACTTCCAAAGTGTTGTTAACAGGTATTTCTTTATTTTCTGCAGGGAAAGCCTGGTGTTTTACTAATATGCCATATATATTAGTATTGACTTGGTGCTTAATATCAATAAGATTAGCACCGGATGGTAATGGTGCTGGTAATCCGTATGAAATAACTAACTGAAATACATTTTCAGCGAAGCCTTCAACCAATATTTCAATAGGGTCTGTTACATAAAGAGTATGTTGGAGAGATGCCCTGATATCTTTAACCACTTGCTGCAGTACAAAATGAGTAATGCCATATTTAATATTGATAACCAGTTTTACTTTACGGTTGTATCGGTTGCTAAGGTTTTCCAGGTTTTCATACACCAGTTTTTTATTAGGTATTGTAATAGCAGACCCGTCTGTAGCGCGTAGCCTTGTACTTCTGAAGCCGATACGTTCTACTGTGCCTTCAACGCTACCGAGTTTTATAATATCACCTACCTGAAATGGTTTATCTGTAAGAATTGTAAATGCACCAAACAGGTTCTCAATGCTTTCCTTCGCAGCCAACGCTATAGCCACACCACCAATACCCAACCCGGTAATAAGTGCCGGAATATTTACATGAAAAACAGTGCCTAATACCCAGAATGCTCCAATAGTCCACAGAACAACTTTCATTACATCTTTAAGTATGGGAAGGAGTTGTTGGCGTTCTTTGTTGTCGCGTTCCCGTGCATCATCCATCTGCACGTGGTATATAAAGTCGAGAATACGGGACAGCGCAATGGTTGAAAACAGAATGACGAGGAATAGAAAAACATGGTCTGCAATATCGCTGAAACGAATTGCCAGTTCTTCATGCTTATCTTTTATGCGATGTAGTAAAAAATTATTGAGTAATGCATTGAGCTGATTGATTGCAATGTAAAATAGTATTGTTTGCAATAGTGCTTCAAGCGGGCTCTGAATAAGGTTGCAAAAAACAGCACCGTGTTTTTTATCTGTAAACCTATTCGTAATGGAGGATATTGATTTGGCAATAAGTTTTGCCAAAGGCTTTTTTACCAATAACGTAGCCACAATGATACCAACACACCAAAGCAGGTTTGAGATTTTCTCTCCGCCTATTTTTGATTCAAAATTTTGCCAATTGATAGCAAGCAGTGTTAAGTACATTGTGGCTAAGTTCGGTAGTATAATTATACAGAAACGTTAAACTCACGCAGGGCATCATTCAGGCTGGTCTTCAGGTCTGTTGATGCTTTGCGTTGGCCTATTATTAATGCACAGCTTACCTGGTATTCACCCGCAGGGAATTTTTTGGTATAGCTACCCGGGATTACTACGCTACGTGCGGGTACACGTCCTTTGTATTCTATTGGCTCATTACCACTTACATCTATTATTTTTGTTGATTGTGTCAATACTACATTAGCACCCAACACAGCTTCTTTTTCAACAATCACACCCTCAACCACAATGCAGCGAGAACCGATAAAACAACCGTCTTCAATTACTACCGGCGACGCCTGAAGGGGTTCTAATACGCCTCCGATACCTACACCTCCGCTCAGGTGTACGCCTTTTCCAATCTGAGCGCAAGAGCCAACGGTAGCCCAAGTATCTACCATCGTGCCTTCATCTACAAATGCACCTATATTTACATAAGAAGGCATCAATACCACATTTTTAGCTACATACGCACCGTAGCGAGCTACTGCATGAGGCACAGCACGAACCCCAAGTGAAGCGTAATCTTTTTTCAGCAACATCTTATCGTAAAACTCGAAAGGTTCCACATTCCATGTCTGCATGGGTTGTATGCCGAAGTATAAAAGAATAGCTTGTTTTACCCATTGATTTACCTGCCAGCCACTATCTGTTGGAGATGCCACACGCAGGCGTCCTTTATCTACCTCCTCTATTACAGTGCGTACGGCATCTTTATAAGTTTCTTCTTTCAATAATTCGCGGTTTTGATAAGCCGCTTCAATCATTACTTGCCAATTTGTTTGCATGCTAAATCGTTTGTCAGGCTGCGAAAATACTAAACGCAGCGCCTATTCCGTACTGTTGAGAACATATAAGGATGAATTTTTTTTGAAAAAGCTTTTGGAGAAAAGAGAAACGTGCCTATATTTGCACTCCGTTTCCGAATAAGGGAACACAGTAAGGAAGCATAGCTCAGCTGGTTCAGAGCACCTGCCTTACAAGCAGGGGGTCCGCGGTTCGATCCCGTGTGCTTCCACAGAATAAAAACCTCTAAGAGTCAATATACATAAGGCTTTTGGAGGTTTTTTCTATTTAGTCAGGGTTACTCCTGAAGGTCAGAAATACGACGATTTTACCCTGTTTACTTGCAAATTACTTGCGATTCCTTTTTTCAAGTAGCCCCAAATCTTATCTATGGGCTTAACTTACAAAATCATATTAGATACCCGAAGAATAAAGAAGGATAGTACCTATCCGGTTAAGATAAGAGTGTATGATGCCAATACGTTCAGAGAGCAAAGCCTCAATATTTCATTGAGAGTGGATGATTGGGATGCAGAAAAGCAAATGGTACATTCAAGTCATCCGTTTTCTGTAGAGTTTAATGCTACAATAATGGCACAAAGAGCTAAAGTCCAAAGGCTGATATTATTCGCAAGTGATGAATTAATACATACTGCTGATGAGGTTTTTGAAAAGCTATTTGATGCGAGTAAAAAACAAAAATATGAACAAGCTACTTTTTTTACATACGCAGATGATTTAATCAATAACATGAAAAAATCTGGTAAAGTAGGTAACTCTATGGTGTATGAAATAGCAGTAAACAGGCTGAAAGCATACGTGGGTAAGCGAAATCTGAAGTTTAATGATATTGATTATAAATTTCTTTCTGACTACAGCACTATGTTGTTGAGTGAAGGTATTAAAGTAAATACTGTATCAGTGTATTTCAGAACATTAAGAGCGATTTACAATCGTGCAATAAAGGAAGGTGTTGCAGATGCAAACAAGTACCCTTTTAAGAACTATACTATCAGGAATGAAAAGACTATGAGTAGAGCTCTGACGCATCAGGAGATAAGAAGTATAGCACAATTGGAATTAGTTGCTGATACTCCGATATGGCACTGGCGTAATTATTTTATGCTTTCCTTCTGCCTGATAGGAATCAACTTTACAGATTTATTAACGTTGACAAGTAAAAATATTATGGATGGCAGAGTAGTGTTCAGGCGTAGTAAAACAAAGAAGCTGTATAGTATTAAGCTGCATGAAAAGGCACTGAAAATATTGTCCTGTTATTCAGGAGAGAAGTTATCAGATATGGGTTACTTATTACCTGTATTAAAAATGGGTGTTTCTCCTTTACAGCAGAAAAATGATATTAAACAAGCAGTAAAAACCTGTAATGACTATTTAAAGCGTATAGCATCAGATTGCAGCATCAAAAAGGATATAACAACCTACTATGCACGTTATACATGGGCGAATATTGCAAAGCAGTTAGGGCATTCTAAAGATAAGATTGCAGAAGCTTTGGGGCATGAATATGGTAACAGTGTTACGGGCATTTACTTGGATAACTATGATAATGATGTAATAGATGCAATAAACGCTCAGGTCATTGATACAGTATACAAGAAAAACAAAAAGGGAGGTGTTTAGCCTCCCCTCTATTTTACGCTGCTTTATTCAGTTCTTCATTATTCAGTTGCTCACTACTCCAGTACGTAATATCTAAAGTAGGTTTTAATCCGGTGAACTCCTCAATACTATTTATCATTAGCGCCTCAACAGTCATTTTATGATTAATAGTAGTTACCAAACAATCATGAATAGTAAATAAAGGTATATCCTTATTATGCTTTTGTATGTTTTTACAAACATAGCTCAGCATCGCAGTGCTCTCTATTCGTTGGAGCAGCATACTCATGTATTTGTGATTATGCCGTTTAATAGTATCTATTATGGTTGCTACATCAGGGTATAATGTTTGAAAACACTCCCATGTCCTACTATTTTTACCAAAAAAGAAGTACTTATCCCTATCTGGATTACAGAAGATTTGACCCAATAGCACCTGTTTCACTTCTTTCCTTCCAATCACTTCATCTTGTGCATTATAATATGCTGATACTATAGATTCATAAAGACTGCCCTCACACGCATTTTTGACAAATTCATTTTTCTGAAAACATTCACCGGTAAGGCTTTTAGCGGAATCGGGAAACATAATAGTATTGGATATAGTGTTATTCTGTCCCTCTCTATGTGAATTGATACTTTTCCAGATATTCGACTTTTTTTCGCGATTTGCACCTTTGATTTTCCAGTTATCCTCGTTTAGTAAATAGCACATAAAGAATAACTGGCTGTTTTTTATATCCAGTTGAACCAATTTCTCATTGTTATATGTTACAAAGCATCGTAACTCTTTTTTTAGTTGTGTCAGTGGAGTATGCACCCTGTAGCCATAACTATCCTGAACAATATTGTATCTTTTTTCGCTTAAGGAGTACACTGCACTCATTCTCGACATATACCTGACTTGTACTTTAATCCTATTGGCTTTTTTTTGCGCATCCAGTTCCTGCTGTTTATATTTCTTCAATTCATTATCAGCAGCAGCAACATCAATTTTCAGTGCACCTGTATCAAACCACTTCTGTAGCATTCCAACAACTCTTTTTTCCAGAGGCCAGTTGTTTATTCGTTCAATCCTCTTTTTACGTTTCAGAAATGGCTCATAAGTAACAGTTACCCATTTCTTACCGGAACCAAGATATTTATCTGTTAATCGGAAGCCTTTTGAAGTAACACTGTTTTGCCAGCTTTTATCTGTCTGTATTATACCCGCTTTCTTCATCCAGTTAACAATCTTCGTATACTTATTCCCAAGGTGTTTTTTCAGAATGCTTGCCTGTAATGGTACATAATAGCATTTGTCCTTACCAGGGTACTTTTGGTGCTCATCCAGATACATCATCATTTGGTAAATACTGAAACATATAAAATAGACTTTATCGAGATGAAAGCCTTCAATTTTATTTGTGCTATACCTGCCTATGAGATTATCAATCTTAAGGTTTTTGGGTATCATCATTTTTTTCATTCGTAGTAGGGTTTTTAAGTTTAATAATTAATGTTTTGTCCACCTCTTTCAAGCTGCTGTAGCCATTTACCACATTTCGAGCTGTATGATAATTGATATTCCTTGCCTCAGCCCAATCTCTTATTGAGGAGAACTCCCGACCTAGCTGGTTATCGACTACCCCAACAGCGAAAGTGTGGTTGCCACCTTTGTTGCTGTTCAGTCCTGTATCATAAGCATGTTGTACGTTCTGCCTGTGGCTCACCCATTCCAGGTTATCAGCATGGTTATTGCTTGGGTTGCCATCAATGTGATTTACATACTTGTAGTTATTCGGATTATCAACAAATGCTGATGCTACGAGCCTGTGTATGTACTCCTGTTTATTTAAGCTGTCCCTGCAAAGCACTACAGCCAGATAGCCGCTGCCCAAGTTTTTGGGAGATAATGTTCTGCCTCTTACAAATCTGCTGCCTTTTTTAAGCTCAATTCGCCTGTCCACACTTCGAACGCTGCCATCATTGGCAACTTCGTAATAGCTCTGGTACCCTTCTATTGGTACCCACTTTTCTATATTCATACGTAATTATTTACAGTTTTTAAATGCCAGCCTTATGACAACATTTCTCCTCAATACAGAAAAACCTGCGATTATTGCAGTTACTACACTAAAGACTGGAATATATACGCATCAAACACTGTGCCATGCCAATTTGAATTTCGACTTATTGTCAGGGGGGTAGTCGTGTTAAGTAGATGTTCAGTTGATGTATCCCACAAACAAGTATGCGAATGTTGATATTGTGTATTATTGACATGTTATTATGCATGTATATAATACCAATAACCTGACTCAGACTGACAGAAAGTCAATCATGATGTATGTATTGGTATTGCTAGTGTATATAAGTAATTTTTGGGCTAAAAATGTGCATTGCTGTCAGTCGATTTGAATTGTATTGTGCAATAAGAAATTGCAACTGTGACAATTAAACACTACAGGTACAAAAATGTCACTGCTATAAACACCCAGTATAGTAGATAATACAATTATTCCGAAATAGCACTATCATATAACATACATGGCATTAAATCAGCAAAAACACACTCATACAATACCCATCCCATTTTTTATCTTTACTACCTTGATTATATTGACTTACAGCTATGGCTATTAAAAAATCGGAATTATACAGTAAGCTTTGGGAGGGATGTGATGCCCTGCGTGGGGGTATGGATGCCAGCCAGTATAAAGATTATGTACTGGTATTACTATTCGTAAAGTATGTATCAGATAAATATGCCGGAGACCCCAATGCACTGATTGAGGTGCCTGCAGGTGGTAGCTACAAGGATATAGTGGCTGTAAAAGGCAAAAAAGAGATTGGCGAGAAGATTGATACTGTTATAGGAGCACTGGCAAAAGCCAATAATCTGGAAGGGGTTATTGATGTAGTGAGCTTCAATGACGATGAGAAGCTGGGCAAGGGGCAGGAAATGGTAGACCGCCTCAGCGATTTGATTGCCATTTTTGAAGATACGGCATTGGATTTTAGTAAAAACCGTGCTGAGGGTGATGATATACTGGGCGATGCTTATGAATACCTGATGCGGCATTTTGCCACAGAGAGTGGCAAAAGCAAAGGACAGTTTTACACACCTGCAGAGGTAAGCCGTGTGATGGCAAAAGTAATAGGTATAAAACATGCCCGTGCGCAAAGCCAGACGATATATGACCCTACCTGCGGGTCGGGCTCGCTGCTGCTGAAGGCAGTGGAAGAAACAGACCATAAAGTAACTATCTACGGGCAAGAGAAAGATGTAACTACGGCAGCACTTGCGCGTATGAACATGATATTGCACAACAATCCTACGGCAGAAATAACGAAAGGGCAGAGTACATTATCCAATCCTTTGTTTTTAGATAATCATGGTTACCTGAAAACATTTGACTACGTGGTAGCAAATCCTCCCTTCAGCCTGAAGAACTGGACACAGGGTTTTAATCCGTCTGAAGATGTTTTTGACCGTTTTACAGGATATGGCATACCACCTGAAAAAAATGGCGACTATTCTTTTCTGCTGCATATCATCAAATCATTAAAGAGTACAGGAAAGGGCGCGGTTATTTTGCCGCATGGTGTACTTTTTCGCGGCAATGCAGAGGCAGAAATCCGCAGAAACATCATTAATAAAAAATACATAAAGGGCATCATAGGCCTGCCTGCCAACCTGTTTTATGGTACAGGTATACCTGCATGTATTATAGTGATAGACAAAGCAGGTGCAGAAGAACGGAAGGGCATTTTTATGATAGATGCCAGCAAGGGCTACATAAAAGACGGTAATAAAAACAGACTGAGGGAGCAGGATATACATAAGATAACCGATGTGTTTGATAAGCAGTTGGAGATAGAAAAATACAGCCGCTTTGTACCCTATGAAGAAATTGCAGACCCGAAGAACGACTATAACCTGAACATACCACGCTATATAGATAGCCAGGAAGAGGAAGATGTACAGGATATAGCGGCACACATGTTGGGTGGCATACCTGTAGCAGATGTAGATGCACTGCACCATTATTGGACACAATACCCCAACATGCGCAAAACACTTTTTACTCCTATAGGAGAGCGACCTGCGTATTGTACCCTGAATGTTGCTAAAGAAGATATAAAGCCTGCTATTTTTAACCACCCTGAATTTACAGCCTTTGGTAAAGAGATGGCAACCGTTTTTGAAAGCTGGCGCAATAAAACAGCAGCTATGCTGAAACAACTGCAGACAGGTTTTAAACCCAAGCAACTGATACACACCATAGCCGAAGATATATTGACTACCTATACCGGCTATACTTTGATAGATGCCTACGATGTGTACCAGCATTTGCTGAACTACTGGAATGATACCATGCAAGACGATGCCTACCTACTGGCAGCAGATGGCTGGAAAGCTACCCCCTACCGTATAATAGTAAAGAACAAAAAAACAGGTAAGGAAACAGATAAAGGCTGGGCTTGCGATTTAGTACCTGCCTCACTGATAATAAACCGCTACTATGCAGCTGACCAACAGGCTATTGATAAACTGCTGGCAGATGCAGAAGCTGCCAAAGCACGTATGGAAGAACTGGAAGAAGAGCATAGTGCAGATGAAGGTTGGTTTGCAGACTATGATAAAGTAAACAAGGCAACCGTAGCCAAACGACTGAAAGAAATAGCCAAAGACAAAACAGCGAAAGAAGAGCGTACCATGCTGGAAGAATATCTGCAGCAGGCAGAGCAGCAAAGCCAGTGTAACAAAGCAGCCAAAGAACAAGCCGATGCACTTGATAAAAAAGTACTGGCTACCTACCAAACACTAACCGAGGCAGATATAAAACAACTGGTGGTAGATGATAAATGGATGGCTGCCATACAGCAAACCATTAGCGCAGAAATGGAGCGCATAAGCCAACGCCTGACACAACGCATTAAAGAACTGGCAGAACGCTACGAAACACCACTGCCCACTGCGGCAGGTGAAGTAGCTGCACTGGAAGAAAAAGTATATGCACACCTGCAAAAAATGGGCTACACATGGAACTAAAGAATGGATATAAACAGACAGATATAGGTGTGATACCAGAGGATTGGGAGGTAAAATCGATTGATGAAGTTTTTGATTTTCATTCAACGTCCAATTATTCAAAAGCTCAAATGAACTTCGACGGTGATATTGGCTGTTTGCATTACGGTCTCATACACGCCATACCAAATAGTAGCTATGACCTTCAAAACGGCGTAAAATATTTTGTTACTAAACAACAAGCTAAGTATGAATTTTTGAAAGATGGTGATATTGTAATGGTTGATGCTTCTGAAGATTTATCAGGGATAAATAAATCTGTTGAAGTAAGTGGTGTCAGAGATAATTTATTTATTGCGGGGTTACACACTTTTTTACTTAGGGATAGGGGTTTTTATAAAAAAAAATTCAGGGGTGTAATCTTAAACTCGAGTATTGCGAAGGTTCAGATGTTACGCTTTGCAGTTGGAATGAAAGTATATGGGGTATCAAAGCCACAACTTAAAGCCATTTTACTTCCTTTACCCCCACTTAAAGAACAAACCGCCATAGCAGAGGCATTGAGTGATGCGGATGTACTGATACAAAGCACTGAAAAACTGATTGCAAAAAAACGCATGGTAAAACAAGCTGCCATGCAGCAACTACTCTCTCCTAAAGAAGGCTGGCAAGTGAAGCGGTATGGTGAGATTTTTGATTTTCTTAATACAGCTACATATTCACGTGCTCAGTTAAATACTTCGGAAAGTGTTGGTTATATTCATTATGGAGATATTCATACGAAATGGGACTGCTTTTTGGATTTGAGTATTAATGAATTGCCCAGCATTAGTACTCAGCAAGCATCTGGCTATTCTTTTGTTAAGGATGGTGATGTTATTATGGCAGATGCATCAGAGGATTATTCTGGTATTGGAAAGAGTGTAGAGGTGAAAAATGTTAAGAGTAAAATGGTAGTAGCTGGTCTGCATACAATGCTATTAAGAGATAAAGAACAGGTTTTTGTTGACGGGTATCGGGGATATATTCATGCCACCTCATTTGTGAAATCTCAGTTTGATAGACTTGCAACAGGAATGAAAGTATATGGTGTATCGAAGAATAATTTAAAAACAGTACAAATATCTATCCCAGAAAAAGAAGAACAAACTCGCATAGCTACTATCCTCTCGGATATGGATGCAGAGATAACCGCTCTGGAGGCTAAGCTGCAAAAATACCGCCACATAAAGCAGGGTATGATGCAAAACCTACTGACAGGAAAGATAAGGCTGGTATAGATTTTTGTATATTGGTAAAACTTTATAATCCGGAACATGAAAAGATACCTACGTATAATGCTTGGCCCTAAGAGCATACATGCAGATGAATGTTATGCTGGCAATTTCATTGGTGCAAACTTTGATATTGATACAAACCTCACAGGGCAATTACCTGATAACTGGAGAGATTTCAACCATAAATTTATCCCAGTATGGATGCAAAAGCATCCTGATAAAAGCAAAGTAGCCGCTGGCTTGTCTTGCGGTGCTTTATGGACGGTATGCAAGGGCATTAAGATTGGCGATATAGTTTTATGCCCTACCGGTACAGGCAGCTATTATGTGGGTGAAGTAATTGAAAACTACACCTACCATGCAGGTACTAACCTACCACACCGAAGGGCTGTTAAATGGTATAATGTGCGGATAGACCGCGCAGAGATGAGTGATGCACTAAAAAACAGTACAGGTTCTATTGGCACTGTAAGCGATATTACAAAGTATGCAGACGAAATAGAATTATACATAGGTGGTAACAAACCACCTGTTATTATTTCATCAGATGAAACCATTGAAGACCCTGTCATATTTGCAATGGAAAAGCATCTTGAAGAATTCCTTGTAAAAAATTGGTCGCAGACAGAACTTGGTAAGCAGTACGATATATTTTCTGAAGATGGGGAATTAGTTGGGCAGCAATATCAAACAGATACAGGTACTTTAGATATACTGGCTATCAGTAAAGATAAAAAGGAGTTGCTGGTTGTAGAACTGAAAAAAGGCAGAGCGAGCGATAATGTAGTTGGGCAGATACAACGCTATATGGGCTATGTGTTGGAAGAACTGGCAGAAGAAGGGCAAACGGTAAAAGGTGTTATCATTGCACTGGAAGATGACCTACGTATTAAACGTGCATTGGCAGTAGCGCCTAATATCGACTTCTACAGGTATCAGGTAAGTTTTAAGCTATACAAAAACTAAGCTATGAGAAACGAACGGGAAACACAAAACCGTGTAGTAAAGCTTTTTCAGAACAAGCTGGGTTATGCCTACCTGGGCAATTGGGAAGACCGTGCAAACAACAGCCATATTGAAGAAGAATACCTGCGCCAATATCTCTCCTCAACAAGCAAGTATACCGATACTGTTATTAATAAAGCCATTTTCGATTTCAGGAAAGCAGCAACTATAAGTGCGTCAGATGATATATACCCCATTAATAAAGCAGTGTATTCATTACTGCGTTATGGAGTAAAAGTGCGGGAAGAAGCTGGCGAAAACAAAGAAACCGTATGGCTGATAGATTGGGAACATCCTGAAAACAACCATTTTGCAATAGCAGAAGAAGTTACATTGAAAGGAGAGCGTACTAAACGCCCTGATATAGTGCTGTATATAAATGGCATTGCTGTAGGTGTATTGGAGTTAAAAAGAGGAGGCATATCAGTTACAGAAGGCATACGCCAAAATCTCGATAATCAGCAATCACGTTTTATAAAACCGTTCTTTGCTACCATACAATTGGTATTCGCTGGCAACGATGCACAAGGTTTATATTATGGTACTACCAAAACAGACGAAAAATATTTCCTGAAATGGAAAGAAGATAATTACACGCACAATCCGGATAACAACCTGCTGGACCAGCATCTGTTGCAATTCTGCAATAAAGAGCGCATACTGGATGTTATGCACAATTTTGTTGTGTTTGATGCTGGCAGAAAAAAGCTATGTCGCCCCAATCAGTACTTTGGTATTAAGGAGGCACAAAAATACCTGCGCAGAAAAGAAGGTGGTATAATATGGCATACACAGGGCAGTGGTAAAAGCCTTACAATGGTATGGCTGGCAAAATGGCTGCGTGAAAACCTGATAGATGCAAGGTTGCTGATTATCACCGACCGTACTGAATTGGATGAGCAGATAGAAAAAGTATTCAAAGGTGTAGATGAACAGATATACCGTACTAAAAGCGGTCAGGATTTACTGGAAAAACTGAATGATACAAAGCCATGGTTGCTGTCCACGCTTATACATAAGTTTGGTACAAAGGACGAAGCAGATGTAAAAAGCTTCGTAGAAGAACTGAAGAAACCTGCTGATTTTTCTCCTAAAGGTAATCTGGTAGTATTTATTGACGAGTGCCACCGTACACAAAGCGGAGATTTGCATGAATCAATGAAAGCATTGTTGCCCGAAGCCGTATTTATAGGCTTTACAGGTACGCCATTACTGAAAGCAGACAAAAAGAAAAGTATAGAAATATTCGGCAGGTATATACATACCTATAAGTTTGATGAAGCGGTTGCAGATGGTGTAGTGTTGGATTTGTTGTATGAAGCCCGAGATGTTGACCAGCATGTACTTGACCAGAAAGGTATAGACCAATGGTTTGAAGCAGTAACTGTTGGTATGAATGATTTACCAAAAGCAGAACTGAAACAGAAATGGGGTACAATGCAAAAAGTACTCAGTAGCAAAAGCAGGTTGGAGAAAATTGCATTTGACATCATTAAGGATTTTAAAATGAAATCCCGCCTGAAAGATGGACGTGGTAATGCCATTTTGGTAAGTGGTAGTATATACGAAGCTTGCAGGTATTATGAGATATTCCAAACATTTAACTTTAAGAAATGTGCAATTGTAACATCTTTTGAACCAAGTGCAGAAAGTACTAAAGGAGAAACAACAGGTGACGGTGAAACAGAGAAGATAGAGCAATATGCTATTTATCAGAAGATGTTGAATGGCAAAAACAGAGAGCAGTTTGAGAAGGATGTAAAGAAGCAGTTTATAGATGAGCCTGCAAATATGCAGTTGCTGATAGTGGTAGATAAATTACTGACAGGTTTTGATGCGCCTGCTTGTACCTATCTGTATATAGATAAAGAAATGCGCGACCACGGGTTATTTCAGGCTATATGCAGGGTAAACCGTACAGAGAAAGAAGATAAAGAATTCGGTTATATCGTTGATTATAAAAACTTATTCAATAGCCTGCATCGTTCTATTGGCGATTATACATCAGATGCGTTTGATGAATACGATGAAGAAGATGTAAAAGGCTTATTGGTTGACCGTGTTAAAAAAGGTCGTGAAAGGCTTGATGATGCACTGGAAACCATGCATCAGTTATGCGAGCCTGTAGAATCTCCTAAAGGCATTGAACAATACATAAAATACTTCTGCAAGAATACAGAAGATAAGGAAGCACTGAAAGAAACGGAAGAACTCAGGTTGACGTTCTACAAATCTGTAGTTGCCTTAATAAGGGCATATAATAACATTGCCCCTGAAATGAAAGAAGCGGGCTATACAGACGTAGAGGCCTCACGCATCAAGCAGCTTGTTGTAGAGTACACAGAATTGCGTAATAGCATCAAACATGCTAGTGGCGATTATGTAGACCTTAAAAAGTATGAACCTGAAATGCGTCAGTTGCTGGATATGTACTTGACAGCAGATACAAGCAGAACCATATCTGCTTTTGGAGATGCTACATTATTGCAATTGATTGTTGAAAGTGGCATAGAAGCAGCAACAGGCAAGCTCCCTGATGCTATCAGAAGCAGCAAGGCAGCAATGGCTGAAACACTGGAAGCAAATATGCGTAAAGCTATTACACAGGAAATGCCTATTAACCCCGTGTATTACGAGCGTATGAGTGTTTTACTGTCTGAACTGGTAAATCAGCGCAGATTAGGCGCGATTACATACGAAGAGTATTTGAAGAAAATTGAAGAACTGGCAAAAGACATACAACCTAAACGTTCCAACAATTATCCGGATAGTATAGATAGTCAAGCTAAAAGAGCATTGTACGACAACCTGGGTAGCAACGAAGTATTAGCTGCTGAATTGTTTGATAAGATAAATATTGTACGCCCTGATAACTGGGTAGGCTCAGCTATTAAAGAAAAAGTAGTACGCAATGCTATTCGGGAGATATTGCATAATCATGGTATTACTGATGAAGCGGAAGTGACAAGAGTATTTGAATTGGCAACCAACCAAACAGAATTTAAGTGATGCAGTATATAGCGATAGGTAGTATCAACGTAGAGGTGGTGAAGAAGAACATCAAGAATATGCACCTCGCTGTATATCCGCCAAATGGCAGGGTACGCTTAGCAGCACCTGTAGATGTCAACGATGAAACCATTAAGCTATATACCATTTCAAAGCTTGCATGGATAAAGAGGCAACAACGTAAGTTTGAGCAGCAAGACCGTCAGTCAGAGCGCAAATACATACAGCGTGAAAGTCATTATTTTCTAGGTAAGAGGTATCTCCTGAAAGTAGCAGAAAAGAATGCACGTCCGTTAGTACAGGTAAAAAATAAAACATACTTAGAAATACAGGTAAGGCCCGGTGCAACTACCGAGCAGAAGCACCATTTTATAAATGAGTGGTATCGTACACAGTTGAAGACGATGTTACCTGCACTTATTGACAAATGGGAACGCAAGATGGGCGTTGCTGTTGAGGAGTGGGGAGTAAAGCAAATGAAAACAAAATGGGGAACCTGTAATACAGATAAACAGAAAATCTGGCTTAACTTGGAATTAGCGAAGAAACCTATTCACTGTATTGAGTATATCCTCGTGCATGAAATGGTGCATCTGTTAGAGCGTAAGCACAATGATGTATTTCAGGCTTACATGGATAAATACCTACCGAACTGGCGTACACTGAAAGATGAACTGAATAAACTACCCGTAAGTCATATTGATTGGGAGTATTAGAATTGTAATTAGTAATTGATATCACATAATTTGTGCAAGTGTAGCATATTCTGAAATATAATCTCCTAGGAATTAATTTTGTATTTATTGCGCATCATAAGCATGCTAATATTTCCTTTATAAACAGAATACATTTTACCATATCAATGCGTACTTCTATGATAGGGGATATTTCAAAATAGAATAGATATATATTACAGAAGGGGAAACACACTGTTTGAATAACTGGGATCATTTAAATAAAATCAACTACATTTTAATCATTGACCTGATATTTCGTCCGATGAAGTCAATATTTCATCTGATGAAATAGTTATTTCGTCGAATGGTGTTTGGAAATATAATACTACCCATATAGTTTTGATATAATTCTTCATTTCATTTAGTAAAGTAAAAACAATGAAAATTAGTATTCTATTAAAGCTATAGAAAATGACAATGTTTTTTTTGTAGAACAATATCGTTGTTTATTTTTGTCATAACAAACATCAAACTACAGATTACAACTGTCCTAAAGTGTACGCCGAATAATGTTCTCAAGGTGATAGACAGAGAATAATAACCTAAACACCAATTTCATGTTTAAGCAATATTTGCAATTTTTCTTGTAGTAGCTACCTATTCTTAATAGGAGTTAATCATTTTCTGGGTATTCCCAATGTGTCCCGTTTAAAGACGAGCCTCATTACTGTGTAGTATATTCAGACAAAGGTTAGTATTTGAAATTATTTAACTCCAGTATAATTGAATAGTTTCTGGAATTGATTCATATGTTATATTCAATCATTATTTTTTAAACCATATACAATGAAGTACATTTTTATTACCCTATTAGCCCTATTCGTATTCGTTAATACGAATGCTCAAACTGGTCCGGGAATAGAATACCACTATTTAAACGGTTTCCGTATTAAACGGGAATATAATCCAAATGCTACATTACAAAAAAATGGTGTGACTGAAGATGGTCAGCAGGCAGATACAGTAGATATAATATCAAGAGAAAATCAAGGTAATGAATCAATAGAAAAGCTCTATGCAAGAGCGTATCCTAATCCGGTTAAAGATATATTGATAATAGAAAATTTATCGTGGCAGGATAATGATATTGCCGATATCGAGTTGAGTGATGTTTCAGGTAAGATAATAATAAAGAAACATCTAACGCAATCCAAAGAACAAGTAACTCTCAATAATCTAATACCAGGCACTTATAATGCGAAATACTACGTTAACAATCAATATATAGTTACCTGGAAAATTATTAAACTCTAAAATCCTATATACATGTTTATGAATATTAATAAAAAGATTAACTGTATTATACTGGTTCTTACGTTGACATTTATTGTCAATAGAGCTATAGCACAGCCGGTGTTATCAGCAGAAATACCGGTAAGTTACGATGTGTCGGCAAATGGCGCATTTCAATATACGGTTCCATTGAGAATACCACCTGGTATCAAAGATGTGATGCCTAATTTGGCTATAACATATAATAGCCAATCAGGAAATGGACCTTTAGGTATGGGATGGTCTTTAACTGGATTATCAGCAATAACAAGAGGCAATTCAACAATATATCATAATGGAGAACTTGCAGCTATTGATTTTAACAATGATCCATTATTTCTTGATGGACAAAGGTTATTGGAGGACGGTGGTTTTTATCTCACAGAAGTTAAGAACTTCGCAACTATCAGACACTTTACATCCGGAGATTATTTTATAGTAGAGTACCCGAATGGGATGAAATACGAGTATGGCAAAACTACGGGTACTACAGGTTCGAAGATGTTGGCACAAGGTGGAAGCAATGTATTAATGTGGGCTGTAAATAGAGTAGAAGATGCTAATGGTAATTATGTTGATTTTGAATATTATAATGATCAAAATACCGGTGAATACAGAATTGAAAAAATAAAATATGGGTTAAATTCAAATCAAAACATTACTACTTGCATACCTGTTACTATAGAATTCTTTTATGGATTACGGTCTGATATTAATGCTACATGGTTTGCCGGTTCTGAAGTAGTATCTAATGTGCTGCTACAGGATATAGACATAAAATTTTCAGATAGTAGTATAGCAAATAAGTATCACTTTACATATAATGTAAATTTAGCATCACGGTTGGTGAAAATTGAAGAATTAACAGATGGTAGTGCCAAAATGCCGGATGTAAATATTAATTGGGGAACTACAGCTGCAACAGCGAATATATCACAAATATCTTCCAATGGCTCAAATAAAGTTATTTCATCTGGTGATTACAATGGTGATGGATATTCAGATATTGTGTCATACATTACTTCGGGGTCACCTCAATTAAATGTGCTTATAAACAATAAAAATGGCGGATTTAATGCCCCAATTCCAGTGCCTCTTTCTTTTACTACAGGTATAAATATTTCGCTGGCTAATACTTTTAATGGTCCTTCAAAGCTCACGTTTGATTATGATGGAGATGGAATGGACGATGTGTTAATTATTAACCAAGATGGAAATGGGTCTACGCGGTTTTTTGCAATGTACTTGTTAAGGGCTAATGGTATTCCATCTCAAGTTTTTGATCCACCTACCGGGGTATATGTAGGCCAAAACTCTCAATCACATAATTCAAATTTCAATAGTTTAACACATTTTGCGCCTGGTGATTTTGATGGTGATGGTAAAACAGAAGTTATTATTACTCAGCCATATAATTTTCATTCGACGGGTAATACAGTTGTTGATTATGATATATATATAGTTGGGGATGAATACCCAGGTGCATCTAGCCCATGGAAGATAGATCATTTCAGTTATGGGCACATTGATGCGGTGAATGTTTTGGATTATAATGGTGATGGTAAAAGCGAATATATGATTAATCATATTGTTTCGGGTAATACACCAAGCTCCATGTTATATGAACTTCATTTGAATTATAATGCAAGTACATTTAAACCTCAGTTAGTGCAAACTCCAACTACTTGGCCAATATATTTAATGGGCACTAGTAATTTTCCTCATACTTATTTGAAAAATTGGTTTGGTGATTTTAATGGGGATGGAAAATCCGATATAATTTCTTGGAATACAAATCCTTCCTATGATTGGGTTATGGATTATTCTGATGGTACTTATAACACATTTACAAACCGTCCACCTTTTGCAGTTCCTCAGCCGCTTTTATCAAATTTGAATCCATTAGGCCCAGGTAGTTCGGATTTTAATTATTTTGCTGCAGATTTTAACGGAGACGGATTAACAGATTTTCTTCAGCTAAATGAAACTTCTTTTACCCAAGGGGTAGGTTCAACTTCTGATTATAAGTTATTTTTATCTAAAGGTTTGGGATTCGATATGCGAAGCGGTAATGTCGCAATTGACCCTGATGTCCGATATACCACTTTAGGAGATTTTAATGGAGATGGTCAAGTTGATGTATTGAATGCGACTCATGTGAACGCAGGCTATCTTGCATTGTTAACATTTCAGGAAGATAACAGAACATTGATGGTTTCTTCTATAGAACATGCAGGAAAGACAATCAATGTAGAATACAATAACCTACCTAAGCAACCGAACTACGTGAAGGCAACTGTACCGGATTACAAATATATGGCCAGAATACTGCCTATGAAAGTAGTCAGTATGTTGAGTGATGGTGTAAGTATGAGTAATACTTATACATATGAGGGCTTGCTGCTGCATAAGTACGGGCTTGGATTGAAAGGATTTGAAAAATTTAATACTGAGAATAATGCAGGGCAAAAAACATACAGCACTTTTCATCTTACATCGCATGTGCCATATCTGGCTGAAACAAAGTTTCTTGATGCGTTTTCAGGTATGCCATATGCTAAAAAAACCACTTACCAACAAATAGACGTAGATGGAGGAGCTGCTGGTATGTCAAGAATCATTATACCTTATGCAGATAGGAGCGAAGATTATATTGCGTCGCAAATTACTGAGAATACTATTGTTACAGGCTCTACTGCTTCATCGACTGTGTTTTATGAGTTTGGCAGTATTGTATCGAATGAAGTAAGAACAAAAGATCTTAATAATAATAACAACAGCCTTATAACTACAACATATAATTATGGAACGAATTGGTCTGCAAATAAAGGGAAACCGGAAAGTGTTATTGTGTATAGTGATATTGATCCCAATGGAAACAATAGTATAACAAGGACAACCAATTACACATATAATTCTGAAGGTAATGTTACCTCAATAACTACAGACCCAGGCACATCAAATCATAAAATACTTATATTGGATTATGATGATTTTGGTAATGTAGAGAAAACAGATGTTGCTGCGAGTGGCATTGCTCCATTTACACAAAGCACAATTGAATATTCTGCAGATGGTAAATTTGTAACAAAGAAAACAGATGCTGAAGGATACACACAATTATTTGACTATGGTTCGCTAAATACATGTTGGGGTGTTGTATTAAAAGAAACTAATGCGCAGGGGTTAGAGACAGAGTTTGAGTATGATCAGATAAACAGAATAACTAAAACTAAGGATGTATTGCGTAATGTTTCCATGAATACAACGTATGGATTGGCATCTGCAACAATATATACCGCTGGTTTGGTCAATCCAAGATTTGAAGTCACTACGACTAATACTTCAGATTTATCTTTCAGTACTTTAATAAGTGATAAATATGGGCGCACTATTCGTTCAGTGACATCAGACTTTAATGGAAATCCTTTGTATGAAGATAAAACTTACAATAGCAAAGGCCTTGTTGAAACATCTACAAAACCATATAAGTCAAGTGCTGGATTATCGAAAGTTGAAACAAGTTATGTTTATGATGATTATAACAGGCTTATCAGTACAAGTACTACACAAGGTGGGCCAACTATAAATACTGAATATAATATCATTGCGGGACATTTACACACAACTGTTACTAATACAGGTACCGGGAATGCAAGAACATCAGTAACATGTGGTAATACATTGAAAAGTATAACAGGTGATAATGAAACAATTGCATATACATATCATGGTAATGGTACAGAGGCTACAATTAAAGTAAACAATACATTTACACCTAATGGCAATACTGTTACTAAAAGTGTAGATGCATTTGGTAGAGTTGTGTCTATTCTTCAACCTAATGCTGGTAATACATCGTATAACTATGACGCACTAAACAGGGTTAAGTATGAATACCTACCAAGCCCCGACCCAAGTACAGCGCTGACTTATGAGTACACATATGATAAAATAGGACGCATTATAGAAAAAAAGCAACTGCAATCCCCCAATACTATATATACATACACGTATTTTAGTGCAACGCACCCTACTACTGCAATACGTGGGCTGTTAGATGAAGAAAGTGTTTCAACAGGCTACTCTTATAAATATCTTTATAATACTATTGGTGAGCTGCAAACAAAGGATGAATTGCTGAATGGTACTTCTTATAATGCGACAAGGTATGATTACTACAGTAACGGTAAACTTCGTTACTATACTTTCTACAATGATATAAGAATCGAATATAAGTATAATTCATATGGCGGGCTTAATGAAGCGGGTATTGTAAGTGCACCGGGTAGTATCGGTCATATTATACATCCATTGTGGTATATATGGGGTAAAAGCCCATATGGTCAGCTTGAAAATGCGTATTTGTTTACGAGGCAAAATCCATTTGGTATGCCTGCTGGAACATCACCTCAAATATTATACGATATTATAAGAACACACTCTCCGCACGGATATCTTACAGAATCTAAGGTAGACAGAATTTTGCCGTCATTGGGTATGTTACCAAATATTGTCAATAAATCTTATGCATACAATTATGAAAATGGTAATATGACAACCAGAACCGATCATACCAAAGGCGGTGGTTATTGGGAAGAATTCAGCTATGACATTGAGTATGATAGGCTTACAAATGTAAGGTATAATGCAAACCCTGCTAATCCTGTACCTGATCTGGTTATGAACTATACCAATAATGGTAACATCATAAAAAAATCAGACGTATCTACAAACTACACATACCCGTGGAAGTATAATAGATATGCGTTGGGAACAGTTCCTGATCCTAATAGCTCATGGCCTGCCGGCTTTGAGATACCATCTAATAAATTGGAAACAGATTACTACCCATTCCGTAAGATAAAAAAAGTGTATGAGGTAAATAAAAATGAGGTGTTGTTTACTTATGGTGCTGCTGATGAACGTGTAAAAGCAGAATATTATGATTTGCTGCCTACACGTACGCTGAATAAAACAAAGCTATACGGGGAGAACTATGAGAAAATAACAGACAAACTGGGCAATGTAACAGAGTTGTATTATATATGGGCAGGTGAAGAATTGATAGGTGTTATACAAACACAAACACCTTCGGGCAGTACATCAGGCCCTGCTACCGGCAATGTTTACTACCCTATTACCGATCATTTGGGTAGTATTACTCATTTTTTGGATGATGTTGGTAACGGTGGGGTATTAGTAAATGGTATTGTTGAAGAACGTAGCTACGATGCATGGGGCCGTCTGCGCGACCCGCTAACATGGATACCATACTCAAGTGGCAACTATCCCACAGGGCTTATAACAGACCGTGGCTATACAGGGCACGAACATATAGTACTTGATGGCTGGAATAATAACATCATTAACATGAATGGCCGTTTGTATGACCCTCTGATTGGTCGTATGTTCAGCCCTGATCCATTTATACCGGACGGTACAAATTCACAGGATTACAATAAATATACTTATGCGAGAAATAACCCATTGAAATATAATGATCCGGATGGTAACTGGGTAAACATAGCAATTGGAGCAGTAGTGGGCGGTTTTACAGGTTATCAAATCGGTAAAGCACGTAATGCAACAGGATGGGGATTAGCATTTTATACAGTTGCTGGTGCAGCAATTGGAGCGGGTACTTCAGGAATAGGCACTGCAATTTCTGCTGCTGGAGGTGGTGCTATAACTGTTGGAGCAGCAAGTGGCGCTGTGGCAGGTGCAGGATTTTCAGGATTACGAACAAACTGGAATGGAGAAGCAATGCTGAAAGGAGCCGCATTGGGTGGTGCTTCTGGGGCAATTGGAGGAGGCGTAGGAGCTTCAATAGGTGGAGGATGGGGGGCGATTGCCGGAGGTGCTGCAAGTTCTGGTTTCCAATCTATAGTAAATGGTGGCAGTATTGGGCAAATAGGATTAGATATGTTAGTTGGAGGAGGATTGTCATACGGTATATACCATGCAAGTTCTTACACTAACTGGAAATACAGGGGCGGTAATAAATGGGGTGAAGTTAATGTATCATATCGTCAATATACGGGAATGCAGGCGGATTATGTAAGATCAAGATTTTATGGAAAAGAGTATGGCGGTTATTTGAACCATGATGGGTCGTATGAAAGATTGGCAAGGTCTGGAGAATATCCATTTAAAATAGAAGGGGCAACTGTGAGAATCGATGCGGACGGAAAGTATGTTCCAATCTTTCATACTCATTGGGCAAAACCTGGTGATGTATATAGAGTATCAACCGGAACAGGACAAATCACTAATCGCGGGGAAGTTATAGATCAAACTGCTACACGATATTTTAGTCCGATAGATTTTCCATTAGATGGACCTTCTTTGATGTTGAACAGATATGATGGTGCCTATGGTTCAGGTGCTTATAGCTGGGTACAAATTAATCCTAACATTAATAGATATTTTCCTTACACATACAATTTCTGGTAGAATGGTTTTAAAGGCAATTTTTTATTTAATTTCTTTTATGTTAGTTTTTTTTCAGGGATACGCTCAATCTGAAAGTAAAACAGTATCAATACAATGTGCTATGCCTTCTCCTGAATACAATATTTATGAGATTAATAAAATATTTTTCTCTTTTCCTTCTTATGGGCAAGGATTGATAATAAGTCCTAAGCATTTAGTTGCAGGTAAACAGTATTTTAAAAGAAAATTGCCTCGTTGGTTAAGAGTTGATTTACGCCAAGAAAATAAATTACCCAGTGGAACGACTGTAAAGCTTTATCAAGGAAATCGTGCGATAGATACGTTTTTATATAAAGGGATTGAATTAAAATATCCTCTTGAAGTTGACGGCAAAATGTTGAATGGCAATACTATTAGCAATAAAGAAACTCAGCCTATAATTATTAATGGGTTCCAATTTGTAAAAGAGTGTGCAAAATATCCTTATAAACACTTTGAAATAATCACTCAAAAATAATACTCATTACAAACTATTTTTTATTTAGAACTATCCGCGATACGCACGGTAAAAAAGAGGGTACGAAAAAATGGTTCGCTTCGTGCAGTAATATTTTTAATGAGCAACTTCGCTGCTTTTTTATTGTGTTTTTCGTCCATTTTTAGGGGCACCTACACTTTTCTATATCAATAACATTTAACTTAGCCCTATCACTACTATAAATATTTTCATCATGCCATATAGAGGGATATTGATAGTATATATATTGTTGTGTTGCAATTTTCAAACATACGCCAGCCATAGTGCTGGCGGAGAGCTATCCTATGAGTGGATATCAGATTCAACATATCGTGTAGTATTAAAGTTTTACAGAGATTGTTCCGGGATTCCTATCAACCAGACTGTTCCTTTATGTATTACCAATACTTGTGGTAAACCAAATGTTGTCGGGATGTTACAGCTAATAAATGCGCTTCCGGATGGTTCGCCTAATGGAAGTGTGGTTAGTAGTGGTTGTCCCGGCTATGGCAATACTTGTACAAATTCAGCTTCCAGAATACCGGGTTATCAGGAATGGTGGTATGATGATACTGTTACATTATCAGGTATATGTACTAAATGGTCATTTTCTGTAAATATTACAGCAAGGAATAGCTCTGTAAATTTAAGTACTTCAGGCAATTTGTTTTTAGAGGCAACATTGAATAATTCTGCATTCGCAAATAATAACTCACCTGTATTCAGTATTAAACCTATTCCTTATTGTATATTAAACAAGCAATACTATTATAACAATGGGGTTATTGACATAGATGGAGATTCAATGACATTTGAAAATATCATTCCGCAAAACGGCGGATCAGTTTGTAACGGGTTACCAAGCAGTTTTGCGTTTGCAACACCGTTATTAAATATCAAGAGTAATCCTTTTCAGACAAATAATACGTATAAGCTGGACACAACAACGGGGAGTATAGGTTTTATACCCGGATTGTCAGGAGCACAAACTACTACCTTGCTTGTAAAGGAATATAGAAATGGTATGCAGGTTGGTTCGGTATTACGCGATATACAGATACAGGTTATTAATACAGGTAGCCCTGATAGTATAAGTTATGATGTGAACAGTCCTTCACTTTCCAACTGTGTGTACAGGGGAGGGGTTGTTTATACATGTATAAATAAAAACGTTTCATTTTGTTTTAATGTCCAGTCCTCAAATACAAGTGGTCATCTGGTGATAGCAGATAATCATAAAACACTTTTCTCTGGTGGAGTTGTATCCTATACTAACCAAACAACACATAATGTTACCGGTTGTTATACATTTACTTCACCTGCTATAGCTCAAAAGAAAAACTTCCTGATTATCGTTAAGGACTCTACATGCAAACCACCCGGCATTATATTTTATCAGGTGTTTACTATCCCGATAATAATATCTGATGATACGCCTAAACTAACTGTTGTTAAAAACTATACATACTGCAAAAATGATGTTGCAACTCCATTGAGTGGTGTAGGTACAGGATTGTTGTGGTATAGCTTGGGCAGCAATGTTGGAAGCCACGTGGCTCCTACACCAGCTACAGATGTTGAAGGTAGTTTTAAATATTATGCAGAAGCAAATAATGGTTGTTATTCGATATGGGATACAATTACAGTAGATGTGTTGCCCAAAGCAGAAGCATCTATTTTAGTATCAACTGATACTGTTTGCCTTAATGAATTAATGACTGTTGAAAATGTATTGTACAATCAAGGAATAAACTATAGTTGGACTACGGATAATGCAACTATAACTTCTAACAATGCAAATAAGATACTTACCTTAAAATGGAATACAAAAGGGCTAAAAAAACTGCATTTAAATGCTTACAATAGTAAGTGTAATCAATCAGATTCTGTTTTTGTTTTTGTTTCTGATGAAATAAACAGTGGACTTATCAGTATGCAAGACTCTGCATGTGTGGGTGAAAAAGTTGATGCACTGCTGAGTGTAAAGAATAACAGAAAATACCTGTTTCAAACAGAAGATACTTCAATAATTGATAACGCTAATAAGACTATTTATTTATTCTGGAAGACTGCAGGCAACAAGACTGCGGTCTTAACTACACACGTAGAAGGCTGTATAAATAAACCGTATAGCAAATCTATTTTTGTTCATCCTTTACCGGATGCAGCAATAAACATTATTGGTACAAAAGTATGTACCGGTGAGCAGGTAAGTTTACAAACTGCTGAAAGTAATGGTAGTACATATTTCTGGTATCCTAAAGAACTATTTTACAATAATGAAGGAAGTATAGTAAATACATTGACAGGATTGAATAATAACACCATTGTTTCAGTAATAGTAAACAGCAAACAGAATTGTAAAAATACTGATACAGTTGAATTAAAACCCGAAGTTTGCTGCCGTTTTATGTTGCCGGATGCTTTTTCTCCAAATGGAGATGGTAAAAATGATATGTTCGGTGTTTTAACGTTTATGAGTGTTACTGAGTATAAAATGATTATAACAAACAGATGGGGGCAGGTAGTATTTAGGAGCAACGATGTAAAAGAAAAATGGAACGGAATGTTTAATAATGTCCCTTCAGACATAGGTACTTACGGTTATTATTTGGTATATAAATGTATGGGAGAATCGGTTAATAATAGGGTTAGAGGGACTTTACAATTGATAAGATAGTTTAAACTTATTCTGTTTAGTTCGGAGAAATTGAACTCAAACGTACAAGATTCCATTGGTTGCTATTTATATTTATATACAAAAAAAATTATGCATGGAATGGGTTCAATTAATTCAGAATTGAACCCACGTTGATATAACTTGTTTATAATAATATTCTAAGCCCGCAGTGAATCGGAATTTCATATCCATTATTCTTTTGGAAATAGTATCTAAACCCTGGCTCTAAGTTTACGGCCATAAGTTTATTTATTTTATACATTATTCCCAAACTTGCACCAGGAGTGAATTCAGCATTTGATGGATTATCAAACGGCGCGTAACTCAAGTTTAAATTTGGTCCAATCAATAAATCATCTGTAATAGGAAACGGCGCTTCAATGTGAACGCCTAACATGAATGCATTTGTATTGTTTACATAATGATATGAGAAGTATGTTGCATTAATACCTGCTCGTAGATTGGATATAATCGAATACCTGTATCCAATTGCGATCCCCCAAGTAGAATAATTAAATTTGTGTATATATGATGCACCATAAGGTAGGTTTACAGTGGTTTCAATCTTAGCCTTTGTATATATTCCATCTACTAGAATAATATGACGTGAATCTTTTGATGGATTATTCTGTGCATTTGAACTCAATGTACTTAATAGCAGTAATAAGGGAATTAGTTGTTTCATGCGATGATTTTATTAGCAATGTTACAAAATAATTTATAATCCCAGGGGCACTTACAGAATAAAAATGAATAGTACAGAGCAAAGTTGCTTTTTTTTACATAGTAGTATTTTTACGTGTAGGTGAAATATACCACCACCTCCGAAAATACTCCCCCATAGTGAACAGAGTTGCCATCCAGTCCCGGGTGGCATTTTTTATTGTTAACATTTTTAAAACCACAGATTATGGTTATCGTAAAAAACTATTCGCTGAAAGATGGCGAGCAAGGTACTTATGTATCATTGGAACTTGAAGGAGACTTGGAAATGGTGCAGTCTCAGAACACAGGCAGATTTTATGCCACTACCCGAAGGTGCAGGATATTCTCAACCTTCGATGAACCTACAGCCAAACGTATGGTTGGCAGGCCAATGCAGGGTTCTATTGTACGTGTGCCATGTGAGCCTTATGAGTTCACAATACCTGAAACAGGAGAGATAATAACACTCGCTTACAGGTATGATTACGTACCTGAAGAAAAGCTAACGATGCCTGCTGCAGTAAATGTTCTGGCATAAACTGATAACGGGAGCTTCGGCTCCCTTTTTTATTATTTAAAACTGTTTTATGGAACTGCATAATGCAAGCAGAAAGCACACTAAAATGAAAATGGCACTTCAGGGGCCATCAGGTTCTGGTAAAACAAGGTCTGCACTATTGATAGCAAAAGGTATTTCTCCTGAATGGGAATATATAGCTGTTATTGATACAGAAAACAGGTCAGCAGACTTATACGCAGATTTGGGTAATTACAAAGTACTGCCCCTGCAACCACCATTTACTCCTGAGAGATACATTGAGGCACTTAATATTTGCATAGATGCAGGTATGAAAGTTATCATCATCGACAGTATTTCTCATGAATGGGATGGCTTAGGCGGTATACTGGAGTGTCATGCATCGATGGTTGGTAATAGCTTTACTAACTGGTCAAAGCTGACACCAAGGCACAATTCATTTATCAATGCCATCTTGTTAGCAGATGTGCACATAATATGTACCATCAGGGTAAAACAGGACTATGTGTTATCTGAAAAAGCTGGTAAACAAGTGCCTGAAAAAGTAGGGCTGAAATCCATACAACGTGATGGTATAGACTATGAATTTACCATTGTCTTCGACCTGGATAATAGCCTGCATGCAAAAGTATCCAAAGACCGTACAGAGATGTTCACCCATAAACCGATGTTTATTCCTGCTGTTGATACAGGAGTGAAAATAGCAGCATGGTGTCAAAAGGGACATGCATTTGTACAAAGTTCACAGGAAGAAGTACGGCAATCTATTCTCTCCTGTATGACAAATGAAGAACTGCTGCTGTTATTTAATAAGCATCCCGACCTTCAGGAGATTTTACTACCTGATTTCACAGCACGTAAACAGCAGTTGCATACTACTCACATTATTGAACCTCAAAAAAACATAGCCAATGGAACTTATACAGGTTAATACAGCAATTAATAATGAGCCACTACACGTAAAAGAGCTCATACAGCCTATTGTTAATGATATACAGATAGGTAATAACACGCCATTCATAGAAGCTAATACAATTCAGGTAAGTATTAGTGAACTAACAGCCGAACATATTATACCCGTATTTATCAAAGACAATGAGCCTGTAATTTCTCATGGAGCTATGATAGAAACAGTCATGGAATGTGTGCAGAATGTTTTTAACGGAGAGCGTATAAATGTACCTGATATAAGGGTATCACACCCGATAAAAGGACGCATACCTGAAGCACGAAATAAGCCTGCAGGTGAGCTGATGGAGCATGAAAAAACACTCTACTACGAACGCATGGCATTTGTTGTTACAGTACCTTCTATAGCTACAGATATAGCAGGGAATAAGCTATTGCTGACTATTGGAGGCGTAAAAGCATACAATCTGGACAATCTTTATGCAAAATCAGGTGCAGAGCAGCACTTCAAAGTATTTATCGGCTTTCAGAATACAGTATGCACCAATTTGTGTGTATCTACCGATGGTTATATGAGTAACCTGAAAGTCAGGAATCTGCCACAACTTAAATCAGCAGTAAACAGCTTGCTATCGGAGTACAAAATTGATAAAGAAATCAATACAATGTCGTCGATGCAGGGATTAAGTATCTCCGAAAGCCAGTTTGCCCATTTTATCGGCAGATGCAGGATGTATAAGTACTTGCAGCCTGCTATGAAGCAGGATATAGGAGAAATGATGTTTGGCGATGCACAAATCAATGTAGTATGTAAAGACTATTACAACGATTTAAGTTTCAGCAGGAGTGCAGATGGCAGTATAAATCTCTGGAAGTTGTATAATCTGCTGACAGGGGCTAATAAAGGCTCCTATATAGACAGTTTTCTGGACAGGAGTGCCAATGCATACACTATTGTCAATGAATTGCAGGATAGCATTATCAGCAGTTCAGATAACTGGTTTCTTAATTAATAACAACGAACAACTGTAGTTGTCAGGCAACAAGTATTATATGAATATATACCACCTGCAGTATTGTGACCCTCACAGTGTTTTGCTTGTAAATACTAATGGGCTGTTGAGGCGTATATATACACCTTTTAAAGTGCTGACATTGGTACAAATAGGCAATATGCCACCAGGTACATCATTGATGGTCGATGAAGTATTAAGTACTGAAAGCGATGAATTGGTATACATCATTGCAGATAGAGCGTATAAATACCGCTACTTCAATATTGTTGCAAAATTCTGATGCTGATTGTACAGGAGAGTTATGTTGTATTTTCTTTTTAATGCATCAGTGCCACGCAGTTATTGTACATTAACAGCATAGTATGCATTAACTTCTTTTGAGACGGGCTACCTCTCCAGAATCTTAAAGTCCCCTGAAAAGAAACAGATAAATATGCCTTACTATTCAGTAGGGCATATTTTGTACAGATAGTACAGTTAGTCAAGTTTAAAAAGTATATAGTAACACATCAATTTATTGTTTAACAGGCTGATTCTTGAGAAAATCTTGCGATGAATTTGTAGTAAATACTGAGTTTAATTGTCTGTAAACCCTTTCAGAGAAAAGCTTTTGAGCCTTACAAGCAGGGGGTCCGCGGTTCGATCCCGTGTGCTTCCACAGAATAAAAGGCTGCTAATAGCAGCCTTTTATTATTTAAGCTATTTCCACAATCTCAGATAATATATTTGTAAGGTAAGGTGACTATCAATGGTGGTTAATAGAAGTTAGCGTATGAAGCCCGGCAATCCATCAAAATAAGCCGCTTGCTCTTCATTCAATATATAGTCCTTTAGTGCCATTACTAATGCTTTAAAAGAGCTATATAATTCCCTATTAAAATTCAGTATTGTTGAAATTTCCGTATCGGATATTTTATGTGTAAGCGTTTCTTCATACAAAGTTTTGAGGGTCTGTGTATAATTTTCCTGAACTGAATTGTACAGTTGGGATAAAGACTCGAAGTTTGCAGATGCCGGATTGTCCAGTATCAAAATATAATGGCTATAAAAACTATCGGCCTTGCCTTTTGCTGCAATAAAAAAATCATACTTTACATCGTTTGAGGAATTACTCAGGTGTTCAATGTCGTGTTGAATGTCTTTCATGTTTTTTGCCCCATACATAGCATTCCTTACTGCAAACATCAGTTTTTCAAGTTCCTGTAATGATGTTTCGGAAGTTGTTTTCCCTTGTAATGACATGTAGTACGCATGAACATCGCCATAGATGGCTTTTATATGGTCGTACTTATCAGTGTTATTCTTTTTAATAAAAGGCAGCAGCGGATCTTTCTGCCATTGCTGATTAGCAATGCCTAATGTGTCAATACAATAACCGGTCACCTGATATAGATAATATGCTGTTTCATTTTTCAGTGCTGCTATAGCTATATCAACATCCTGGATGCCTGTTTTATTTATAAAGAGAGTTTCATTTTCCTCGTTTATAAAACGATGTTCCAGAAATCGGCTGAATGTATTAAGTAGCGGGAAGAATAATAGTATGCTAATAACATTTACCAGGCTCTGAAAAGTAACTAATGCAAACAGTTTGTTTTCTACATGCAATACATCTGTTATGAAAGTATTTATAGAAGATAAAAAAATGATTACCGGTACTGCTGTTATGACATTGAATAATATATTTCCCAATGCAACTCTTTTTTTCACCGCACTACCGCCAACGGATGCAAGAATAAGTTTTAACGTAGTACCTATCTCAGCACCAAGTGTAATAGCTGTAGCTGTGTATAGTGTTATAGCATCTGCATATAAGGCACTGAGTACTATTGCTACAGTGGCAGAACTGGACTGAATAAGTGAAGTAATGACAACTCCGATAAGTAAAAAAATGATAACCGGATATGAATTGAATGCTGAAAAATTGAATGAAATAACAAGAGATTCTATGCCTGTTTTTATGTAACCAAGTCCTACAAATAGTAGCCCGACACCAAGCAATATAGAACACCATTGGTACGCCTTACTTTCCTTGTCAAACAGAAATGATGCAATTCCTGCCAGCCCCGTTAATGGGTAAGCAAAACTATCAATACCTGCACCAAATCCCAGGTAGGCAACTAACCAGCTGCTAAGTGTAGTACCTAAATTTGAACCGAGCATAATAGCAAGTGCGCTGGACATGCCAATAACCCCCGCACCTACAAATGCCAATGTGATGAGGTTTACAATAGAGCTGCTTTGCAACAAACCTGTAAGTGCTGCACCGCCAAATATTGCCTTGAGATTGTTGGAAGTTTGTTTTTTGAGAAATAGTTTAAATCTTCTGCCTGTTAGTTTTTTTACAGCAGATTCCAGGAAACCCATGCCAAGCATAAAGAGTGCTACGCCAACTAATGATTTCCAGATGTCGATTGAACCGCTTTCCATAACAGGTACTAAAATACTGAATACATCAAACGATTGGTAGTAATAAGTTATGAAATGATGCTATTATCATTTATTATCTTTATAGTAGTCAATAGCATTGTATAAAGCAAAAAGAAAGTTTATGCAGCATGATAATACTGTAGCAGGGAAAGTACTCACTTATGTTCAAATAGCATTGTTTACTTCGCTGTTGTTATACTTTGGGAAAAGTCTTTTTGTGCCAATGTTCATGGGGCTTTTGATTGCAATGGTTATGTTTCCTGTATGTGTAAATATGGAACGTAAAGGATTGGGGAAGGGTTTGGCTATAACGATTAGTCTTTCGGCTGTTGTGTTGCTGTTTCTGGCATTGATTGGGGTGTTGTTTTGGCAATTAAGCTTATTCAGGCAGGATATGCCTTTTATTATAGAGAAAATATCTCTGAAATTACCGGAGCTGCAACTTTGGATTGATAAACATTGGGGTATATCGGTGTCGGAGCAACAGCAATGGATTGATAAGTTGACAACAGATATTAAAAATGGTGCAGGTGGGTTTATAGCAAATTCTTTTTCTGCAACAATATCTACCCTTTTCTCATTGTTTATTATACCAATTTATGCTGCATTGTTTTTGTACCATAGGCACACATTCGTACTATTTGTCAAAAAAATTGCGGGTAGTAATAATCATCAAAAGCTCAATATTATACTATCTGAAACCACACATACCTATTTCAATTACATAAAGGGTATGGTGTTAGTATATATCATAGTTGGTGTATTGAATAGTATTGGTTTGCTGGCTTTAGGTATTAAACATGCTGTGTTATTTGGGATGCTTACAGCAATAATGACCATCATTCCCTATGTAGGTATTATAGTAAGTGCAATGTTGCCAATATCAATTGCTTTTCTTACCAAAGATTCCATTTTCTATCCGCTGGCGGTAGTTGGTGTTTTTTCTTTCGTACAATACCTGGAAGCTAACGTGATATTTCCACGGGTTGTAGGTGCGCAACTGAATGTAAGTACTTGGGCAACACTTGTGGCAATTATACTTGGTGGTATTATCTGGGGAGTCGCGGGTATGGTGTTATTTATACCGTTTGTGGCAATACTGAAAATTGTTACAGACTATCTGGAAGAGGGTAAGGCAATCAATATATTATTGAGCCGGAAGGATTAATCTGTTATCAGACTTGATAAACAGTATTTGCACCTCAATGCACTGTTCATTGCAATCAGCATATGATTGTTTTATTTCTTAAAGAAAAGCTAAAACATATTCGTGGGTTTTAAAATGAGATAGCATACTCTGTGTTGGATATATGTCTGTATCCCTTTCCGACATTGGTTTTTAAGTTTTTTTTGCTGAATATGATAAACATTACTTGTAGTGCCTGCCCAAATAAGATTGTGTTTATGTAACATAAGTCACTATCTGCGCGTACATCATTCCCGACATTTGTGTTATAGAATCAAACAGAATAAATAATGAAGCAACAATTGCTAAAGAATAAGCTTGTGATAATCGGGGTAATACTCGGGGCTATAGGTGGCTTCGCTTACTGGTATTTTGTTGGGTGTGCAAATGGTACATGTATGATTACATCTAAGCCATTAAACAGTAGTATTTATGGTGCTGTAATGGGTGGCTTATTCTTTAGCATTTTTGAACAAAAAAAGAAGGTTACAAAAAACAATTAAAATATGTCGGTGAAGAAATTAACAGTGGTAGATGTGCGTAGTCGCGATGAATATGCAAGTGGTCATGTGGTAGATTCATTGAACATACCTTTGAATGAACTGCCTGCCAATATTAATCGCTTGAAAGAAACGGATGGTAGTATCGTCGTTTGTTGTGCATCAGGTATGCGCAGTAGTATGGCACGCCAGATCTTATTGCAGCAAGGTATTACTGATGTATTGGATGGTGGCTCGTGGATGAGTTTACAGTATCAATTAGTGAACAATTTAATATAGTACAGGAATGGGTATTTTAAGTAAATTATTCGGTTTCGGACCGAAAGCCGATTTGGGTGAACTGATAAATAATGGCGCAGTAATCGTAGATGTGCGGACACCGGGAGAGTATGCAGGTGGTCATATCAAGGGGTCATTGAATATACCGGTTGATCAGCTGAAAACAAAAATGTCATCGCTCAAAAAAGAAAAAGTAATTATTACTTGTTGTGCGTCGGGAATGCGTAGCGCATCTGCTAGGGGCATATTGAAAGCAAATGGCTTTGCAGAGGTACATAACGGTGGCAGTTGGATGAACCTGAGAAAATATAAATCATGATAACATATCTGAAAGGAAAATTATCTACTGGTTGGCATTTTATGCGCGTATTGCGTCTTGTATTTGCAGTAATATTTGCTGTACAGGCCATTGCGATGAGGGATTATCTGGTAGGGTTAATGTCAGTATTCTTTTTCTATCAGGGGATTACCAATACCGGATGTTGCGGAGATAGCTGTGCGCCGGTATATGACCAAAGTCATAGAAAAGTACCTACTGATGATATTAGCTTTGAAGAAGTAAAATAAAACAAACCATGTCAACAAAATTTGCAGATATAATAAATTCAGACAAACCTGTTTTGGTCGATTTTTCAGCTGAGTGGTGTGGCCCATGTAAAATGATGGCGCCAATATTGCAGGAGTTGAAACAGTCGCTTGGGGATGCTGCTACAATAATAAAGATAGATGTAGATAAAAACCCCGGAGCAGCCGGTGCGTACAATATATCCGGTGTTCCAACACTGATTCTATTCAAAAACGGTGAGGTGAAATGGAGGCAAAGCGGTGTAATGCCCGCTAATAAACTGAAACAGATTATAGAACAGTATCAATAATATTTTATGAGCGAAGCACATTTTTATGAAGTAGTGGTGAAGTGGCAGACAGAAAGGATGGGAGTGATGAGTTCACCTGATTTTGACAGCACAGTAGAGGTTGTTACACCTCCTCAATTCGCAAAGGGTATCCCTAATAAATGGTCTCCAGAACATTTATTGGTTGCAGCTGTTAATAGCTGTCTTATGACAACGTTTCTGGCAATAGCAGAAAACTCGAAACTTGCGTATGAACAATTTGAATCGAGCGGCGTTGGGAAACTTGAAATAGTAGATGGTAAATACATAATCAGTGAGGTGGAGTTGAACCCGATATTGATAATTACCAATGAAGAAGACAGGGAGAAGGCTATGCGAATACTTCAAAAGTCGGAAGCGGCATGCCTGATATCCAATTCAATTAAATCAAAGATTATCTTTACACCTGAGATAAAAGTATTATCAACAGCATTATAATAAAATATGAAAAAACTGATGTTTAAACCATTCGCACTGATATTTGCAATAGTAGCTGTATTAGCAGCAGCTTCTTGCCAACGTGCATCAGCTAATAATGAATTGAAAGTAGCAGCATTCAAACAAAAACTGGAAGCTACTGCCGACAAAATATTATTAGATGTACGTACTCCCGGAGAATATTCTGAAGGACACCTGGCAGGGGCATTGAATATCGATTTTAGAGGGAGCAATTTTGATGCTGAAGTAGTAAAACTGGATAAATCAAAAACAGTGTTTGTATATTGTCTATCCGGTGGCCGCAGTGCATCTGCAGCATCTGCCATGCGCAATATGGGCTTTAAGCAGGTATATGAGATGCAGGGTGGAATGATTAAATGGAGATCAGAAGGTTTGCCTGAAGAAGGAGGTACATCGGCAGGTGTTGCCAAAGGGATGACTACACAAGAGTTTGAAACATTGCTTAACACAGATAAAACCGTATTGATAGACTTTTATGCAACATGGTGTGCACCATGTAAAAAAATGGAACCATACCTGGCCGAAATATCAAAAGATATGGGTGCTACAGTAAGCGTGGTTCGTATAGATGCTGATGCAAATAGCACAATCGCTACGGAAATGAAAGTAAGCGCATTGCCTACAGTATTGATTTATAAGAATAAACAACTGGTGTGGAGCAATGTTGGTTTTGTAAGCAGGGAGGATATGATTGCAAAGCTCAAGAGTATACAATAAATAATAGAAAGATAACCGGTGTGAACGGCCTGTATATAGCAGGCCGTTTTTCGTATGTTAACTCAGTATTAAGTTAATATTAAGTCACTGCACAGCTATTTATCAAAGCATTTGCTAGCAATACATTTGCTGCAAATAAAGATTGGGTATATGGCATCGCTGCAAAAGTTGTTCATGCCTGACGGGCAGAAGTTTTATAAACTTTTTGATGAGGTAGCAGATAACCTGCAGGTAATGAGTAAGTTGTTTTATGAAACCATTTGTGCAGGAAATGGTATGATGCAGCATAATCTGGGTAAACTGGATGAGTTGGAGCAAAACATAGATATATCTACCCGCAAGTTGTTTCATGAGTTGGGTAGGAACTTTATTACTCCTTTTGACAGAGAGGATATACATATGTTGGCATCAGGGCTCGATGATATTGCAGACCTTACTTATGGAACTATACGCCAGTTAAATAATTATGGGTTGACTACTCCCGGCAATACAACCCAGTATGTAGCGGGTGAATATAAGCGGCTTATCAGTTTGTTGGCAGATGCATTAAAAGGGCTTAGTAACAAACGTGCATTGGCAAAATTAGAAGCTCCATGCCGCGAAATGCGTAAGATTATTAATGTATGTGATAATAGGATTGATGCGGCAATCACCGGATTATTCCCAAGTCATACTGATGTAGTGCAGATAATTAAATGGATGGAGCATTACGATATTTTGCAGGTTTTGCTCGAAAAATGTCAGCATATTGTTGATACGATAGAAGCTATTGTTATTAAATACGGATAAATAACTAACGCCCAGAATATTCTGGGCGTTAGTTATTTATATTTTCTAATCAATTACAATTACAGTTGCGTAGCAGTGTAAACTACATCTACAGTATAAGTACCTGCAGGGTAAGCAAAACCCGGGGTAGCTTCATACATTACGCTGAATGTTTGGTTGCCACCGTTGTTACAGTTTGTCAACAGGTTTGCAGCTGTTGATGTAAGACCT
>JAEUVX010000011.1 GCA_016786615.1 Flavipsychrobacter sp. | reverse complement strand
GGAAGTAAACAAGGCACTGTTATTGAGTGTATAGGGTACTACGAAAGTATCACCCGCACATATCATACTATCCGTGTACAGGTTGTTGATGCCGGAGGCTGCTTTCACTACTACTGAATCGTAGTAGTAGTAGGCAGCACCTGTACCAGTAAATGTAAGTCCGGCAGGAGGTGTAAACTTGCCAATAACAATATTATCATAAGCAGAATCAGCAGTGAAGTATGCAATCACACGCACCCAGTTTTGGGTATCACTGATTACACCATAAGAATTATAAGACACCTGCGGTGTTAATGTTAATGTACTGGATCCTGCAATACTTGTTGATGGCCCTATGTCGTAGAGAAATACACCAAAGCCGTCACATGCGGCACCCGATAAATTGGATTTTGAAATAGACATTGATATCTCATAAGTCGTACCAATTGTCATAGGCGATATAGGGGTTGCTAAATACTCTGTATAACCCGTTGGAGATGTAGAGCTTGAAAAAGAATAACCACCACCATACGCATTGCCACTGGCAGGCTGCTGATAACCGAATGTATTAGTGGGAACTGAAACGGTTGTAGATGTTGCACAGGTATGAAAATAATCTGAAGTACCTGCATGGTATGCGCGCCAGGGGGGAGCATTTGTAGTTTGACTAAATGCTGACGGACACGTAGTATAAGTTTCAAAATTGCCGTTAGGGACTAAATTTTGAGCACTAACAACAGTAGCAAAAAGTATGAAATAAATCAGTATGATATTCTTCATGTATCGCATATTAGGATAGATAAATATAAAAATAACTTTAATTCAGCTACAGAATCGAAGCAATGCATTAAACAGCAATTAAAAAAGCGGCAATCAGCCGCTTTTTATTAACCGTATATTAAAGAATTGATAGCCTACTCTTTTGTAATCTTCACCCTCATGCGCTCACCCTGTTCTGTACTCAGCTGCAGGATATAATTACCTGGGATGAGGTGAGCGGTGTTGAGTACTTCCGTTTCTTGGGTTGCAGTTTGGTTGATGACCGTTCTGCCAAGTACATCAATCAGTTGTATTCTTGTACCTTTCGATATACCTTCTATTATCAGTTTATCTTTAGCAGGGTTCGGGTAGATGTCCGGAGTAGTACCGCTCCATACACCCGTTATACCGGTTGTAAGTTTCACCACCACCTCGCTGCTTGTTACCTTCGGTGGCTGCGGACAGATATAACTGCTCGTCACCTCACAACTCACTTTGTCATTATTGCTGAAGGTAGCTGCACTCCATACACTGCTTGTAGCACCACCTTGTGGTACACCGTTCAGTTTCCACTGGTATTTGGGGTTGGTACCCGCATCTGTAGCCACAGCTGTAAAGCTGATGAGCGTACCCGATGGTACAGGCGTATTGGGGTTGGCACTGATGCTGACCGTTGGTGTGATGAAAGGCATCACAGTCATGGTAATGCTGTTGCTGCTGATAGGCGTGGTACAGGCTGCACCCGCACCGGGTGTCAGTACCACATAATAACTGTCACCCGTACTGATGCCCGATGCAGCATAATTGGTGCTTGTAGCACCGGGTATCATAGTCCCGTTCTTATACCATTGATACTGGGGGCTGCTGCCGGGGTTGGCAGGTACGGCTACTAAAGTAGCACTGCCCGCAGGGCTGCCGCAAACGGTATCATTGGGGCTGGGATAAAAATTAATCGTCGGGCCATTCACTACACTTACATTGGTAGTGGTAGTAGCGGACGTACAACTGCCAAGTGTGGCATATACACTGTAAGTACCGCTGTTGGCAGTGGTAACACTGCTGATGGAAGGATTCTGGCTTGTACTGCTGAAAGCAGGGCCGCTCCAGTTGTAAGCCGCACCCGGAGAGCTGCTTGTGGCAGTAAGCTGCAAGGTACTGCCTGCACATAACGGCCCGTTACTGCCCGCAACCGGGGTTACGGGAGTCAGGTTGACTACCACCGCAGCCGTGTCTTTACTGATACAGCCGTTATTGGTGAAAGTGACCATATAGTTGCCGCTCTGCAATACCTGTGCATTAGTGATGGACGGATTTTGCAGATTGCTGCTGTAGCTGTTGGGTCCTGCCCAGCTATAGCTGACACCACTTGTAGCGGTGCTGCTGCCGAGGTTGATGGTATTGCCGCTGCAGATGGGTGTGTTATGAGTAGCATTGACGCTCTGCGGTGTGGTAGTGATGCGGATATTGTACTCCATGTTAGCGGTATCTACGGGGCCGGTGCTGCGGATGCGTACACGGTAGGCATTGCTCTGTGCCGTGCTGTGTGGTACTACCCAGTGATAGGTACCGCCGTTCTGCGCACCGGTGAGGGTACCGATGGTGGTAACACCAGTGGCGAAGCTGCCCGATGCATTAGACAACTCGAATATGAAATTATTGCTGCTGCGGAAACTCTGCGTAACCCCATAGGGTATGCTCAGTGTATCTCCGCTACACACTACTGTATCTGCAAAGGGTTGGCGGATATAGACAGATGTGTCAGCATCAAATTGAACTATAATTGCATCATCATAAGTTCCGCTGATAGATGATTGGTGTGCCCCTGCAGTTGCCAACCCGTTTGAAAAATAATTGGCGTTCCCGCAAAATGTTATTTTACCTGACCGGTAACTGATAAGGCCACCAAAATGACTGACATATATAGTAGATTCACTACCACTGCTACTGCCGAAATAGGAACCATATTGCCTAGCACCGCTACCGGTAAATTTTGCAAAAAACATATCTGTATTACCTGCATAGCTTGGTTGGTAAGCATTTGCAGTGGCAATGGCGCTGCTTCCTGTGCTTGTTGAACCCACTACATAAATATCATTTTTATCATCCGCAACTATGCCATTTATAGATTCCATAGTACTGCCGCTGCCACCACCGTAATAGGTTGCCCATTGGCGGGTGCCTGCCGGCGAAAATTTTACAATAAATCCATCCGAGGCACCGCCGCCGAAACCGGGCTGATGAGAGCCTGCTGTTCCTAAGCCGCTGCCCGGCCTGCCCATACCACAGGCATATATATTGCCCATATTATCTGTAGTAAGTGCTTCTATCCTGTCATCATTAAGTGTTGTAGAAAAAGAGCCCGAGCCGTAGTAAGTACCCCACAACCTGCTGCCTGTTGATGAAAATTTTACAATAAAGGAATTATTGGTTCCCGCTGTACCGGAAAAACTTGGTTGGAATGCCCCTGTTGTTGTTATACCTGTCGTTACATCAGTTCTGCCATAGAGATATATATTCCCGAAATTATCACCATGCAAAGCACCGCCAGCAGGAAAATAAGTACACCAGAGCCTTAAGCCCGTTGAGGAAAATTTTGCTAAGAATGCTTTGTCATAAGTAGTTTGCATAGCGCCGGGTGTCGATAAGTTCATCGTTGTACTGGGCAATCCGTCACCTGATATATATACATTGCCGGAATTATCACATGTTACGCCACCACCAACATCTGAGGTGTCCGTACCGAAATAAGTTGCCCATTGACGTACGCCGGCGTTATTGAGCTTTATTAATATTGCGTCACTACCACCCAGTAAAACCGATTGGAAAGCGCCGGCTGTTGCGAAACCGGCAGTGCCCAATGTGCCGACCCAATAAATATTACCGGGGATGTCGAGTGCGAAACCATGCATAATATCACCACTTGAATTGCCCCCGTAATAGGTTGCCCATTGGCGTATACCGTTTTCATTAAATTTTACGAGGAACCCATCATACGTCCCGCCCCCAAATACGGATTGATGCGCACCGGTTGTTGCAATATTGCTGGTGCTATATGTCATTCCGGATGTAAATACATTTCCCGATGTATCAGTTTTCAGGCAATAAATTTGTTCAGGATTACTCCCCCCGTAATAAGTTGCCCATCGCAATGCAGGATCTATTACGAATGTCCCCGTATTTTCGTTGGTGGCTGTAGCATAGCTCAGCACATTCCCCTGCAATACAAACCGGCTGTTTACAGCTTGTCCGGTTTCTGCCATATAGCTATAGGGTGCATCTTCGGTAATGCTGCCATAAGGGGTGGTGGCTACCAGCGCACCGTCTTTCAGTTCCAGCCCGGTAGCACCATTATACTGCAATTGTATAGCTGCCACATTGCCCCCCGGGTGCACTACAAAATCATACTTTATCCCCCCGCTTACACCTGAAGAACCAACCTCGTCTTTCGACTTTACATACAATACCCAGTCTATATGCGGGTAAACATTTTTGTAGGTTATCTTCCGGTAGCTATGTGCAGTTGCACCATCGGGCACAGTTGGCAGGTAATAGTTTTCATAATATGGCTGCATATCTTCTGCCACTACCACCGTGTTTTTATCTGCACCCAGCAGTTCCACATCCATACGGTAGGTAGTAATCCCTACATCCCCTGAAGGGGAATTTTTGTCCGCAACATCTTTCGGATTTCGAGTTTCGCTTTTCGGATTTGGCTGCCTTTGCAGCCACTGGTAATGCAGTTGCCCGTCACCAACAAACAGGGTTACATCGCTGCCACTCAGTTTATAATCTATATCGCGGCGTGGCTTACCATACTGGTCGGTTATCTGCCCTTTGTTTGCTATAAGCAGTAATTGCCTGCCATTGAAACCGGCAGCTTTGTTTTGAATCCCGTCTCGGGCATATAGCAATGTCGCAGAAAATAAACAGGCAGCGATGATAGCCGGTGTTTTCATACAGGTAGTTTTAGTTGAAGATATATGTTATATGGTAAGTACAATTTACAGTATTATTTACGGATGTCAAAAAAAATGACAATCAGGTTAAATCAATATTAAATAATAGCAATGACAAAAAAACCAGTGATATCACCGGTTTTTTTGTCAAAAAACAAATTTATATTTATAAACCAATACCGAACGCCACCAAACCATTGAATTTTTTTAACACCAATAAATACTCTAAAAAATGAAACATCATCCAACCCGCGGCCACACCGGCCGCATGCCTGCATGGTACTGCAGGTTATTATCCGTTGCAGCTGTTATAGCTTGTTCTTTCCTGCCTTCACAGGCAGATGCGCAGATGGGTGGCACCAATTCCATGTTCTACAGGCTCTATGGCCCCGCGGCTACGTCTTACGAACCCTACACAGATGCTAAAGGTTTTTCTACAGAAGTAATAGGCACCACACGCGAAAGCGTGATGGCAGGTACGCTATACGACCCCAACAGGCAATGGGGTATCCCCTTTTTTGTACACTTTCTGGATGGCAGCATCAATAACACCAACCCTATAGGCGGCGCCTACCCCGACCCAATGGGTACCAATGATGTGGTCATATACCCCGACCCTGCTTTCTATCATCAGCGGGTTGTGGATATTGCGGTTGGGGAAAATTTCACTACCAATCAGGCATGTTTTATAACCGTGTCTGCCAGGGAAGATATTACCAATCCAGCTCCACGAGACAGGATTAAGGTAATACAGACCGACTATACAGGTGCATCATCCGGCAGCGATTTCATTATCTCAGATTTGAATATGTCATCTACCCCGGGTATTGGCTGCAGTCTGTACCCAACACATACGCTGTATAAAAATGTAGGCGGCACAAAGACGCTGTATATATGCGGGTATGTAACACAAGACGCTACTGTAGGTGCTGCATCAGGGCCATACCCTGTGATACCTATGGGTACCCCGGGTGCATTGCCTTATCCGGAATTTACTTCGGTGAAGCAGGCATTTGTAATGAGCATAGATGTGGGGGTAGCTACGCCTACGCTCATAGCATGCAGGTATTACGATTGGGCATACAACGGGGGCACTACCAATCCGGTAGAATTCGATTTTGATATGGCCATGCACATGACGGAGTTATCTGCCAACTATGGTAATGGTACTGCCACTGCAGGCTGGGCGGGCGATATACATATTACCGGTAGTGTAACGGCAAAAACAGGCTTGTACAATGGCCCTACTACACCTACGGTACCTATGCCATATACCATAGTGCGCAGCGCTACCATGAATATGATAGTGGATGATGCCAACCTTACGATTAACTTCTTTGGCAATAATCCATTTATTTCTGCAGGCAATGGTGATGGTTATGGAAAGAGTGAATACGGGGTGGCATTTGTGGAAGGCCCCAGCGGCAGAGACCACTATATTGTCAGCAACCTGTACGAAGGTTATCCTAATGGTGGTGGCCCGTCTGTTCCAAATGGTTATACTATTTGGCAACCGATGGCTTACGGAGGGTTCAACTTAAAGCCCGAAGCATTTACGGTAACGCATACCAATCACTGGGGTTTTGCACATACAGGTGCACCTTTCAATCGCAGGCTAAGATTTAACAATGGCGCATGGGCCATGCAGACACTGCCAAGTTACCATCCTCTTATACCACAAGCAATGCCATTTATGGGTACAGAGAGCCGGTTTGTAATAGCAGGTTTGATGCATACCGACCCTAATATGCCATCGAGCATGGCAACCCCGCCAAGCAATGCCAACATAACCCCTTTCCTGTATGATGTACAGACAGAATTCAGCGGTGGTACAGGTGCTTTTGTAGGTAATACCGTAAAAAATGTTGCAACGTTTACCGGTACACCACCTCAAAAAGATTTTGTTGCGTATCCCAACCAGACAGGCACAGGTACTCCGGGTACTGATGCCAACAATTACCTGACACTTGGCAGCGATTTTTCAAGTGTATTATGGGGGCCGACTTTTGCAGACAAATATGATGGCACACAGGATTTCGTGTTCAGCGCACCAAAATGGGATAAGCTGAAACCGACTACAGGTGGTGCAATATTGCCACCATATAATTTTCTTGGTATAAAAGCCATTTTTGCGCATACGCAGGATTATCATATAGCATGGGGTGGCTGTATCGAAGAATTTAACCTCAGTCCGCAACCCGAAGAAATTGAAGGTATCGGTGGTACTGCACCATATACAGGGATGGTATTTTCTGATGCTGCAAAATACCAGTTTACGGATATTGATATTTTAGTCGTTTCTCCTGTTGGGCAGAATAATGCACAGTATGATAAATATGGGGATTGTACCGGTGGATACCATAGCCAGAGTGGTAATCCTGTATTTAAAACCGGCACAACCGGTGTATCTGGTATCAGATTGCAAAATGCTGCTACAAGGGTATATCCCAACCCTGCAAAAGATGCAGTATACCTGCAACTGTCAGCCAATATTGCTACAGAAGCGAACATAAAAGTAATACTGACTAATGTTCATGGTCAGGCTGTAAAAGAACTATACAATGGCTTAGCAGAAAATCTTGGAGTAGAAACAGCGCTCCAACTGCCACAGGTTGCTACCGGCTTATATATAGTACAGGTGTTCAGCAATGGTGCAATAGTGCATCAGCAAAAACTGAGCATTCAGCAATAAGTTTTTTTATCCGTTAAACCAAACTACCATCTAAACAAAAAGGCAACCCAAACGGGTTGCCTTTTTTAATACTATAAATCACATATTTTGTGTATATTTGCTATAATAAAAATAGAAATCTACCATTCTGCTAACTCCTGGTAATACAACAATTTTTAAAAACCATGAAAACTGCAACAATCTGCAACAAAATATCCGTAACCGTTTGTAACTAAAATGAAACAAAGACTGTTGATAATCAATAGCAACAAACGGTTACAAAACAAAAACTGTGCAATTACTATCATTTACTATCAATAAATTTTAAAATTCTAAATACCAATACCGAAATCTTAATCCCATGTTTTTCTTTTTTACTTTTACTATCTCATTTTACAGATTATGAGTAACAAGAACAAACCCCGCCCCGATGGGCTCGTATATAGCACCAATAACAACTATTTCAACGATTACCCGGATGAACCCGCCGGCGAAACCCAGCCCAAAGACAAGCAGAAGCTGCGTGTAAAGCTGGATAGCAAGCAGCGTGCAGGCAAGATAGTAACGCTGGTAGAGGGTTTCATTGGTACCAACGATGACCTGGAAGCACTGGGCAAGCAACTGAAGACCAAATGTGGTGCGGGTGGCAGTGCCAAAGAAGGCCTCATCCTCATTCAGGGCGATTATAAAGAAAAGGTAATCGGCTGGCTGAAAGATTGGGGATATATAATGACAAAAGGCTAAGTGAACTGCCAAAGGAATAACTTATTTTTGCGCCCATATTAGCCAAGATAATGATACAAGACATCAATATTCTGAATGAAAAAGACACCCGTTCGGGTTTCGGAGAGGGTATAGTAGAGGCGGCACGCCGTAATTCTGACGTGGTAGCGCTTACTGCCGATCTTGCAGGTTCGCTGAAGCTCAACCAGTTTATGAAGGAGTTTCCCGAGCGTTATGTGCAGTGCGGTATAGCAGAGGCTAATATGATGGGTGTGGCAGCAGGTATGACCGTTGGTGGCAAAATACCATTCACCACTACGTTTGCCAACTTCAGCACCGGCCGTGTGTACGACCAGATACGCCAGTCGATAGCCTACAGCGGCAAGAATGTTAAGATATGTGCTTCTCATGCCGGCCTTACACTTGGCGAAGACGGCGCTACCCACCAGATACTGGAAGACATCGGCCTGATGAAGATGTTGCCGGGTATGACGGTGATTGTACCATGCGACTTCAACCAGACCAAAGCGGCAACAATAGCTGTTGCGGAATATGAAGGCCCTGTTTACCTGCGTTTCGGTCGTCCGAAATGGGCAAACTTCACAGCGCCTGACCAGCATTTTGAAATTGGTAAAGCACAGGTATTGGCAGAAGGTACGGATGTAACCATAATAGCCTGTGGCCATCTTGTATGGACTGCGGTAGAAGCTGCTAAAGAACTGGCTGCTAAGGGCGTGTCTGTAGAGCTCATCAATATGCACACCATCAAGCCGCTGGACGAGGCTGCTATCATCAAATCGGTACAGAAAACTAAATGTGTGGTAACTGCTGAAGAGCATCAGGCAAACGGCGGGCTGGGCGATAGTGTTGCACAGGTACTTGCCAAAAACTTCCCTGCACCGCAGGAGTATGTGGCGGTAAATGATACCTTCGGCGAAAGTGGTACGCCTACTGACCTGCTTGAGAAATACGGGCTTGGTAAACCGGACATCATTGCAGCAGTAGAAAAAGTGATGAAGCGTAAATAAGCACAAACGTGATTAAGAATACTATTCATAGAAAAGCGCTTAATACCATTGCGGGGTTAGGCGCTTTTTTTTTGGCATCATGCGCCAATCCCAAAGACCTTGTTTATCAGGATGTAAAGAACTTCAGGGTTAATAAGATAAGCCTGAATCCGGAGGTTGGTATGGATGTACAGTTTTACAATCCTAATAAATACAGCATGACTTTGAAAGACGCTGATGTTGACCTGTACATCAACAACAAGCTGGCCGGCCATGCCACACTTGATAAGAGGTTTAACATACCTGCGTCAAGTACCTTCCTGTTGCCGGTAACCCTTGTGGCAGATTTGCAGAACATTATCCCAAATGCGTTGTCGCTGTTAGCCAATGAAGAGGTAAATGTGAAGCTGACAGGGCATGTAAAGGCAGGAAAGGGTGTGTTGGTAAGCATCCCGATACGATACGAAGGAAAGAAACGGCTTAATGTATTTCAATAAAAAAAGCCCCTGAAATTTCAGGGGCTTTTTTATTGATGTATGATATTGATTATTCCAGTACCAGTTTCTGAGTCGCTTTCTGGCCATCAGCAGCTACCTCTACAAAGTACACACCGCGTGTATATTTTGTAACATCTATTTCCTGAGTGAAAGTGCCACCACTATGCTTATATGATTGTTGCATAATCTTCTGGCCTGTTACGGTTGAAATAGTGATTACTACTTCATCAGCATTAGCAGCTCCTGAAAACTGTATGCGACACTTGTCTTTAGCAGGATTTGGATAGATGCCAAGGTCTTGAATAGCCGCCAGCGTATTAACACCTGCAGGGAAAGGCCTGATGAACTTAACAATCAAATCTTCAGTTTCGCCAGATGTGTATGGTCCGCAAGCCTCATCTGATGGGATATTTGGCCCGATATCGTTGTTAAGTATTATACGCATACCTGTAGGCACATCTGTGATAACCTTGTAAGGAATTGTGATGTCATCAGTAACAGTAAAGCTACCAACGTTTGTATAGCCTGTATATACTCTCTCATACGGAACCTCAAACTCTTTGTTGTTGTTGAAATCCATGAACACAGTGATTTTAGCATCACCATGTACTGCAGTACGCTGCGTATGATAAACAATCAGGTTGTACTTATTCTCTGTAAACAGTACCAGAGGATCATCATCTGTATAGTCAGTACGTTTTTGTTCTGCCGTAAGGTTCAGTAAGTGTGGTCCACCTGTATTTGTGTTAAATGTTGAGAATACAACACCGCCGATATCACTGCTGTCTCGTGGATCAGGATTGTCTTTAGGGTTGCCACCTATAGCCTGGCTGTAGCAATAGCATTTATAACCGTCTTTAGCATTAATTTTCAGCGGAGCAGTAAACGTAGTATCATCCGTAGCTTCGCAAATCATCCTTACCCTGTAATGCAGTGGCTGGCCGTTGAATATACGCATCAATGTATCCTTACCGGTGCTGCCATTGATATTTACCCAGTTGATATTATCGCCTGATACCTGCCAGAAACGAGAGAGTTCAGATTTTGTTGCTTCATAGCCTGTGTTTTCTACAAGATAGTCATAACCCGGGCAAAGAGCGTTTGAAGTAGATACAACTTTACCTGCATTACCAGGACCTTTACAAGGCTCATAGCGAAGGTCAACAAGATAGTCTTCTACCTCACCCTCTGCCATTGCATTGCCGCAAGAGTCTATTTTACCATTGCTGAGTATTACACGCATACCTGTAATGCCTATGCTTGCAGTACTCGGTACTTTGAAGACTGTAGTTTCGGTATTAGGAATGATATCTGCCCCGTCAATAGTCCTATTCATTACCTTTTCCGCAGCATCGAATATTCCGTTCCTGTTGAAATCAATATATATAGCTACGTTACCATTTTTAAATGCTGCAGCAGAGTTGATCTGAGATACATGGAAACGATAAGTACTGTCGCGATACATTACTACTTCTGTATTAGGAGGATACTGGAAGGTAGAATAACTTTTGCTGGCTGTACTATTGTTTAATGACGGAGTTGCATTACCGTTATTCAAAACAGTATCTTCTGCAGTAGTCGGGTCAAGCGGATTAAACTTAATCACTTTAACATTACCTATATCCAGGCCAGATGGGTTTGCCACAGTGTTATCGCAATAGCAATAATAGAATGGTGCTATATCAACTTTTTTAGGATTGGTTTTGAATGTGAGAGATGTATTGTTTTTACAAGTAATAGTACAACGATACCAACGTGGTTTTGTAATAGCATCTTTGATATCACCCAACAGTCCTATAGGGCTTGGGTGCAGTTGCCATGAAGAACCGCCGTTATCAGAAAATTCCCATACATAATCAGCATCTGCGTAATATGTTGTAGGTGCTACAGTAAACTGTTTGCCCGGGCAAACGATATCAGGTGCGTTTACCTGTGCCTGAGGTACTTTATCGCATGGATAACCAGTAAAGAAGTCGAAACCGAACTGGTATGAATAGCGCCTTGGCGTACCGCTAGGGCTGCTTGTGTTGCCGTATGTATGTGTGTTACCTGTATAAATCGGATTCACAGGTACACCGCCTGCATACAGTATGTAACCACCAACACCACCTACTTTATTTACTTGCCTGATGTCTATTACCAATGGTTTTGACATATCAACAAATACAGGTTGCGGTAGCTGGATAGGTATCCATGCATTACCGGCAACTGCCGGCAGCGTAACTGTAGAAGAAGGGATACTGTTTGTTAAACCTGTAATATAGGTTCCTGTTAATGATGTAGATGTTGTATTGCCAATATCTACCTGAAATCCGTTATACGTTGTTGACAAAGAGTTTTGCCATGCACGGAAGTAAATTTTGGTAATAAAACCTACTGAGTTAATGGTAGGTGCAAAATCTCCGGGTAGATACAGAAACTGTGACCTGTAATTATCCCAGGTTGCGCCGTCGCCAAGAGGAATGTAGTTACCACCTGTGGCTGCAGTATAGGTATACTGAGGGGTTTGTGCCTGCACATTGCCGCCTATTGCCAGCAATAATGCAATGGTAAATGATAGAATTTTTTTCATATCAATGTATAGTTAACTTGGTTTGTTAAATAGCTTTTTTGTGTTTAAATAATGTATGGATGTGTGTACCACACATAATTAGACATAGTAAAATAAATAAAAAGTAAGTTTTCTGAGATTAAAATACGATAAAAATATTAAATTATAATACATGTATTTGATTGTTAATTATTTATCAACGGGGTTAGTAAAAGGGTTAACTTAGGTATCTGTCTGAATAATAACTTTATCCTTTAATCATAATCAAACACAAGAGATGAAATATTTACCGATTGCTTCAAAGCTGTTTACTCAAAACAGGGAGCGATTTATTAAGAAAATGAAACCCAACAGTATAGCTATTTTCCCGGGCAACCCGATATTGCCCACAAATGGAGATGCTATTTATACATACCGGCCTAATGCAGATGTGGTATGGTTGTCCGGTGTAATACAGGAAAAATCGATGGTGATACTATACCCGGATAACCCCGATAAGAATGCCCGTGAGGTATTGGTATTGATACGACCTAACGAACATTTGGAAAAATGGGAAGGGCATAAGTTGCGTAAAGACGAAGCAACGGCTATTTCAGGTATCAAAAACGTACAATGGCTGGATGCTATAGATGCTGCCCTGCAGGTGATGATGCACCACGCGGAACATGTGTACCTGAATACGAATGAGAATGACAGGTTGGATACGTCGCTATTCCGTCCTGATTTATTGTTTGTACATGACTTCATGAAGCGTTTCCCTGTACATAAATACGAACGCAGCGCACCTGTTATGAAGGAACTGCGTGCTATAAAAACCAAGGAAGAGATAGCAGTAACGCAGGAGGCAGTAGATATTACACACAAGGCATTCCGTCGTGTAATGCAGTTTATTAAGCCGGGTGTGTGGGAGCATGAAATAGAAGCGGAGATAACACATGAATTTTTGCGCAACCGTGCAACCCGCCATGCATACGATTGCATCATTGCATCGGGCGACAGGGCGCGTGTATTGCACTATGTAGAAAACAACCAGCAGTGCAAAGACGGTGAACTGATACTAATGGACTTTGGTGCTGAATATGGCAACTACTGTGCGGACATGACACGTACTATACCTGTGAACGGTAAATTCACCAAGCGCCAGAAGGAAGTGTACAATGCCGTACTGGATGTACACAACTTTGCAAAGAAGATATTGAAACCGGGCATCTCAATAATAGACTACACAGCTAAAGTGTGTGGCGAAATGGAGAAGCAATTGTTGAAGATTGGCTTGATTACTAAAAACGATATCAAAAATCAGGATCCAGAAAATCCTGCTTATCGCAAATACTTCTATCATGGTGTGACGCACCATCTGGGTATAGATGTACATGACTTGGGTACGCGTGTATTGCCTGTGAAAGAAGGTATGTTATTTACCATAGAGCCGGGCATATATATTGAAGAAGAACAAATGGGCATACGTATAGAAAACAATGTATGGCTAACGAAAACCGGTAGTATAGATTTGTTTAAAGGTATACCGATAACGGTAGAAGAAATAGAAGCTGCTATGAAGCGTAAGTAGTTTTTTTTATTAAGAAAATGGGGAACTTTAAATGTTCCCCATTTTCTTTTCTAATATAGTCTTGTTGTATATCAAGACACTTTAGCACCCTCAACTATCGGTACGCCTTTTACATCTTTTATCTTGCCAAAACCACCCAGTACATTGCGCAGGTTGTGATACCCTTGCCTTTTGAGCAATGATGCTGCAATTACAGAACGGTAGCCACCCGCGCAGTGTACATACAGATTATTATCGGTATCTATCATAGCAACATTTGCAGGGTCGATAAGCGTATCAAGCGGTGCGTTATATGCACCCTTTACATGTGCTGTTTCATATTCTGTCGGTTTGCGTACGTCTATTACTTCCAGTTTACTATCGTGCGGCATATCCATTGCTAGTTCATCCGGTTCTATGTCTATCACCATATCAATGGTTTCGCCTGCTGCTTTCCAGCTTTCAAAGCCACCGTCAAGATAGCCCTGTACATTATCTATGCCTACTCGCGATAAACGAATAGCACTTTCTTTTTCTTTACCGTTTTCGGTAACCAGTACTAATGGCTGGTCGAAAGGGAGCAGGCTGCCTGCCCATTCAGCAAACCTGCCTTCAAGGCCGATGCTGATAGAGTCGGGGATGAACCCTTCTGTAAATACGGAAGCATGGCGTGTGTCTAATATCCATGCACCACTTTTTACCTTCTGCTTGAAGTCTGCTATGGATAATGCAGTCATTGCATTGTTCATTACTTCATCCAGGCTTTCGTAGCCTTCTTTATTAATGCGTGCATTGATGGGGAAGTATGCAGGTGGTGCGTTTAAGCCTTCTGTCACCACTTTTATAAATTCCTCTTTAGTCATATCCTGCAGCGCATAGTTGCTGTCAAGCTGTTCGCCGATGGTACTGTATGTCTGTGGTCCGAGGTTTTTGCCGCAAGAGCTGCCGGGTCCGTGTGCAGGATATACAATCACATCTTCATTCAATGTTTTGATTTTGTTTTGCAGAGAATCGTACATAAAACCTGCCAATTCTTCTTTGCTGAGGTTGCCGCTGAATAAATCAGGCCGGCCAACATCACCTACAAACAAGGTATCGCCTGTAAATACACAATACTGTTTGCCCGCTTCGTTATGCAACAGGTAAGAGGTGCTTTCAAGTGTGTGCCCGGGTGTGTGTAAGGCTTTTATTTTCAATTTTCCGATAGCAAATTCCTCACCATCAGTAGCTTTATGAAAATCAAATTTTGCATTTGTTTGCGGGCCATATACAATTGGTGCACCTGTTTTTTTAGAAAGCTCCAGATGGCCGCTTACAAAATCAGCATGAAAGTGTGTTTCAAATATGTATTTGATTTTCACGCCCATCTCTGCTGCTTTCTGAATGTAAACATCTACATCGCGCAGGGGGTCTATGATTGCAGCCTCTCCGCTATCGGCAATAAAATATGCTGCTTCGCTAAGGCAGTTTGTATATAATTGTTCTACTATCATGCTATGTTTAGTTAGTTGATGTGCTTATTAATCGTCCCTGCGGTTCAGGAATATCATGATGAAATAAATCAGGTTGGCTACAGATGCTATTGCTGCTACAAGATAAGTACGTGCAGCCCATTTCAGAGCATCACTTGCCTGGTCATGTTCGCCACGTGTTGTAAGGTTTGTGCCTTCCATCCACTTCAATGCACGTGCGCTGGCATCATATTCTACAGGCAAAGTAATCAATGAAAATATTGTTGACACTGCAAATAATGCAATACCTATCAGCAGTATAGTTTGGTTGCCACCGCCAAAGCCCATAAAACCAACACCGGCTGCTATCACCCACTGAGACAGCACCGTACTGATTTGCACCATGGGTACCAGCTTGCTGCGCATTTGCAGCATACTGTACGCTGTTGCATGCTGAACCGCGTGGCCACATTCGTGTGCGGCAACTGCAGCAGCAGCTATACTACGCCCGCTATATACATCGGGGCTCAGGTTTACAGTTTTATCGGCAGGGTTGTAGTGGTCTGATAAAAAACCTTGTGATGATGTAACCTGTACATCGTAAATGCCATTTTCGTGCAGCATACGTTCTGCAACTTCTTTACCACTCAGCCCTTCCTGCAATGGAACTTCTGAGTACTCTTTAAACTTGCTCTTCAATCGATTGCTGACCAACATGCCCACCACGAACATGATACCTGCAATGAGATAATAACCAATCATTTCCTTCAGTTTTATTTCTTATATACTATCAAATTACACACCAATGTAAAAATGGCAGATTTTTTGACGTACAAAGCTAAATTTTATATGCCATTATTGTGTTAAAGCTTTAGTTATAAGCATATAGACGCAAAAAGCCGGGTATAACTACCCGGCTGATTAATCAAAAAACAACGAATTGGTTAAAATTTCAATGTCAATCCGGCCATCAGGTTGATACCAGCCTGAGGGAAGAAACGATTATCAACTACGTTTTGACCGCCTGTCTGGTACACATACCATACATAGCCGTTGCTTTCGTATTTGCGGTCGAAAATATTGTTGACAGCTATAGTTGCCAGCACCTCTTTGAAAGGTTTCATGCTGATGCCGTAACGGAGGCGTACATCGCAAAGTGTATAGTCTTTGATAGTACGGTTTTCATCTCCCGAATTATCGAGGTGTTGCTTGCCTACGTGCTTGCCCATTATATCAAGCTCCAGCAACTGGTCGTGCTTCATATAACGGAATGGAGAGAGTGTGAAACCACCACCTGCAATAGTATTAGGTGATAGTGCAATCGGTGTATTGTTGTGAGTAACCGGAACCTGCGCATAGTTAGGGTCATCCAAGTTGTCTATATATTCTGTGTATTGTTTAATCCGGTTATCAGATAATGTAAGGTTCGCATTCAGCTTCACCCAGTGTGCAGGTAGCCAGGCTCCCTGCAATTCCACACCTGTACGATAACTTTCCGGTACGTTCGTACGGCTGTAAGCGCCCACGTCATTCACTTGCCCTGTAAATACCAACTGGTCGCGATAGGTCATGTAATAAAAGTTTGCAGCAGCATTCCATTTCTTTTTATTGATTTCGTAGCCTGCTTCCACATCGTATAAACGTTCTGCCACAGGTTGTTTCAGCGGCGATGCTTCAAAATCATCGCGGTTTGGTTCTTTGTTAGCTATTGCAAAAGAGGCATAAACTTTTTGTTTCTGGCTTGTTGTATTGCGCAGCAAATAAGTAATACCCGCTTTAGGATTGAAGAAACTGAAATCGGCATTCGGGCTTAATGTAGGGTTGCGACGGAAACCATTGATGATATAAGATACATTACGGTATTGCAGGTCGCCGAAGAGTATCCATTTTTCACCCACTGTTTGTTGCGCTTTTACATACAGGTTCAGGTCATTTTTTTGTGCATTCAGCAAGTACCAGCGGTAGTTGTCCTGTACGCCGTATTGTGCCCACGTAATATACCCGTAATGGTCGCCGAGGTATTGTGTCCAGCCACCACCGAAAGCTATTTGTGTTTGCTTCTTTTCATACATCAGCGAGAATACTGAACCGTAGTAATAGTTATCCAACCAAAGCTGGCGTATCAGGTCGGTACTGGTTATCGTATCGTTTGCTGATGGTGAAACGAAATCGTTCAATCCATAAGTGTTGAAAGATTCGCCTGCTTTGTATTCTTCGTAATAACCACGCCCGCGAGTCATGAACAATGCAAGATGACCTGTTAGGTATTTGCTGAATTTATGGTCTGCAAAAAATTGATAATAGTCCTGCTGATAGTTATCGGTTTGGTTGTTGTAATAACTGCCGTCAGATTTTTTTCCCAACTCATTAAACGTGCGATTTGTTTTCAATGAATCGCCCGATACACCATTCCATGCCTGTCCTGTTTTTTCCTTACCGGTCATCAGCATAAAGCGTAATGATGTCTTCTTGCTGATTTTCCATCCGCCAATCAATTGCAGTGATTTGAGGTCGCTGGCAGAGCGGTCTATAAAACCATCTGATGATATTTTAGACAGGCGAGCATCGAACTGGAAGCCGTTTTTCATCAATCCAGTTCCGCCGCGCACGGTGTGTTTCCATGTGTTGAAAGACCCATAGCTGTTGCTGATTTCTACGCCGGCTTTGTCCATCTGCATCATATTGCTGATGCTCATAGTAGCACCGAAGGCACCAGCACCGTTGGTAGAGGTACCTACACCACGCTGCAACTGGATAGAACCTGTGGATGAGGCTATATCCGGAAAGTTGACAAAGAACGTACCCTGCGATTCCGCATCATTTACAGGGATGCCGTTCAGGGTGACGTTCATGCGTACACCATCTGTGCCGCGAACACGCACACCTGTGTAACCTATGCCTGTACCTGCATCGCTCGTCACTACCGCCGACGGTGTATATTGCAGCAGATAAGGCAGGTCTTGCCCGAGGTTGGCTTTTTCAATGTCTTTTGTATTAACCTCTGTAGTAACAAAAGGCGCATTGTTGCCCGCACGCAGTGAGCGCACCTCTACAGGTTGTAATGTTTTCTGTGCCTTTACGCTGTCTTGCTGTGCGCCGGCATGTGTAGCAGTCAGTATTGCCGCTACGGTAAAAATCGATTTGTTGAAATGATGCATGGCAAAAATATTTCATTTGTTTAACAATGAAGGGGCGCCATGCCTGTTACCTTTCTTTTGCTGCCGCCATCTGCACACAAATACGTACGGCCGTAACGCATTGGCATCCAGAGGGTGTTGCAACAAAATAAATGGTAGCTGAATTTGCTATTCCCTAACCGGCATTACCCGGTCCAGGTTCAGCGGGTATAATCTCAGCCCTTATATTAAGGCACCCCGTGTCATTTTTTTTGACAGTGCGAAGTTATGGAAATTATTTATTGTGAAAAGATTAAAGAAAATATAACGTAAATTGCCTTTTCTACAAAACAGTGTACATGAAAAAACTATTTACATGTTTGAGTGCGGTGGTGTTGTTATCGGCATCAGGAAATGCACAAACAATCTATTTCGAAGATTTTGAATCTTCAACAGTGCCTGCATTACCCGGAGGCTGGACAAAAGCTTCTAAGGCTACAACAGGTTGGAAATCAGGATCGGGCAAGTTGGAATTTACTAACGGCTGGATGGTGAAAGAGCATACTAAATATGCTGTAATTGATGATTGGAATACCAATGAAGCAAACGACTCCTCTGTACTTATTTCTCCTGTATTCAGCCTGATAGGCCCATCCAGCCCATATGTTGCGATGGACTATTATTATGCTGGCGCATCTTATTCAGGTGGTTCTCCCAAAGAAACGGCATACCTGCGTATAACTACCGATGGTGGTACTACATGGACAAACATCGATACACTGGATGGCGATGGCGATAACTGGCAATATACTTTCAAAAGCCTGGCTGCTTTTGTAGGACAACCTGCTGTGCAATTAGGTATATATTATCACGATGGTGGTGATGCTACTAAAAAGCTGATAGGCCTTGCTGTCGATTATATTAAAGTATATAACCCAAGCAGCAACGATATCAGGTTTATAGCAATAACACCTGAAAAAGGGTCGCCTAAAAATTTTGGTGTTGCCAGCAGCAACCTGACAGTGGGCGGTACAGTTATTAACTACAGCAGCAATGCAGTTACATCATTCGATGCATATTATAAAGCAGGTACAGGTTCTACTGTATCATCAACGCTTTCAAGCATCAATATACCTGCATTTACATCTTATGACTTTACTTGTGCTAATCCGTTGCCACTGCCATCTGCTTTAGGTACTTATCCTATCAGCATGTGGGTGCAGCAGATTGGTGATGTTGAGGCTACTAATGACTCGAACAGCACAGATGCAACTGTTGTAACCTTTATGCCTACTAAGAAAATACTGGCAGAAGAAGGTACAGGTACATGGTGCGGTTTCTGTCCGCGTGGTGCCGTGTATATGGACTCAATAGCTAAACTACACTCCGGCAACTTCAGCCTGATAGCGGTACACAACAACGACCCTATGGAAGTAGCAGCTTATGATGCATTCATGGGTACTAAAATAGGTGGCTACCCGAGTATGCTGATAGACCGCAGGGAAGAACTGGACCCGTCTGACCTGTTTGATGTATATAACGAACAGAAAGATTATTTCGGTTATGCAGATATCACACTGACAGATGTTCCTGCTAATTCATTCAACTACTCGCTGAAAGCAAGCGTGAAGCCTGCAATGGACCTGAACGGCGACTACCGTCTGGCACTGGTACTGGTAGAAGATGATGTAAAAGGTACTGCAAGCGGTTACGGACAAAGCAACTATTATGCAGGTGGCGGTTATGGCCCTATGGGTGGCTATGAAAGCAAACCATCTACAGTACCTGCTGCAGATATGGTGTACAACCACGTAGCACGTATGATAGTACCTGCTGTAAACGGTGCTGCAGGAAGCCTGCCGGCTACAATGACTGCAGGCAGCACTTACGATTATACCTTCAGTACTACTATACCACAGCCATATAACAGGACTAAGATGCATGCAGTAGTAATGCTGATACGCAACAGCGATGGCGTGGTGCTGAACAGCAATAACAAAACTGTACCATTGGGCATCAATAACGTGGCCGCAGGTATTACAGAAACAACTGTGTATCCTAACCCTGCAACGGACAAAACGAATATCCGTTTCAGCCTGGCGAAGAATACCAACGTACAGGTATTGGTATATGATATGACGGGCCGCGTAGTGTACAGCACTACCGACATGACATACAATGCAGGTGCCAACACAATAGATATTAATACAAACAACCTGCCTGCAGGCGCTTATACTATTAAGCTGCAAACAGGTAATGGTAATGTAACGCTGCCATTGAGCGTAGCTAAATAATTGCTGCTACAGCAGATAAATAAAAAGCCCCGCTATAGCGGGGCTTTTTATTTACTGTTCAAAATACTCAATAATACATTCTTTCAGTATCCGTTCCTGCGTTTGCAGGCCTTCGGCGGTTACGGGTTTCAGTTGTGCATAGTGCGGCCATCCGTCACCATCGCGCCCTTCGTATTCGTAATAACCACGTCGGCTAAGCAGGCTGCATACGGCTATGTGCATCAGGTCTTGCTTCTGCTCTTTCGAGTATTTTTTATTCGGCAGTTTGTCCAGTTCGTTTACCCCAACCAAAAAGAGGATGCTTTCCATATCGGGCACTTTATCAAAGCGCTCGCGCAGAAAGAATTCAACCTGTATCCAGCGTTCTTCAAAATTTTCCATAATCAGGCTGCAAAGCTAAGGGGATTGGTTGATTAGTTGACTTGTTGATTAGCTTATTGGGTAAAAGTCGTCTTTAGGGGATTTAGGGGGTGGCTTGGTTTAACGCAGTTTTAACAGCGGGAAAATAAGCTGCGTAATATTTTTGAGATGTAATATATTGCCAATAATTAGCGGAATATGGAACCAAATACAACATCTGTTGACGTAAGAGAACTGAATGAACGCATCCACCAGCAGAGCGCTTTTATAGAGCTGCTGCAGATGGAACTGAATAAAACCTTAGTAGGTCAGAAACACATGGTGGAACGCCTGCTGATAGGCCTGCTGGCAAATGGACACGTGCTGCTGGAAGGTGTGCCGGGGCTGGCAAAAACATTGGCCATAAAATCGCTGGCATCGGCTATACATGCACGTTTTGCACGAATACAGTTTACGCCCGATTTGCTACCTGCAGACGTATTGGGTACTATGGTGTACAATCCGCAGGCGCATGAGTTTGCGGTGCGCAAAGGTCCCATCTTTGCCAATTTTATACTGGCAGATGAGATAAACCGTGCCCCTGCAAAAGTACAGAGTGCACTGCTGGAAGCCATGCAGGAACGCCAGGTGACCATCGGCGATAGTACCTACAAGCTGGAAGAACCTTTTCTGGTACTGGCTACACAAAACCCGATAGAGCAGGAAGGTACATATGAACTGCCGGAAGCGCAGGTTGACCGTTTTATGCTGAAAGTGGTTATCACTTATCCTAAAAAAGAAGAAGAGCGCCATATCATCCGTCAGAATCTGAACCCTGCAGGTGCAACGAAAATCAACCCTGTAGTATCTCCGGAAGAAATACTGAGAGCACGCCAATTGGTGCGCGAAGTGTATATGGACGAGAAGATAGAGCAATATATACTGGATATTGTTTTTGCGACACGCTTTCCGGATGATTATAAACTGGGTAAGCTGAAGCCGCTTATTAGCTATGGAGCATCCCCACGTGCAAGTATCAGCCTGGCACTGGCTGCTAAGGCTTATGCGTTCATCAAGCGCAGGGGCTATGTGATACCGGAAGATATACGTGCTGTATGTCACGACGTAATGCGCCATCGCATAGGCATCAGTTATGAGGCAGAGGCAGAAAACATAACAAGCGAACACATACTGAACGAAATACTGAACGCGGTAGAAGTGCCATAGTGTTTCAGTAGAAAGCCTTTAGTAGAGAGTATAAAGTAACTTGCTTGACTACGAATGATTTTAGAACCCGCTTGTGGCGGGTTTTTTATTTGAGTTATATTTGCGCCACAATTAATATACTATGCTGCCGATTCAACTGTTCAGGCAAAACAAAGAGCTTGTACTGGAAGGACTGAAAAAGAGGAATTTTAAAGAAACCGAACTGGTAGACCAGATCATTGCAATAGATGAAAAGCGTCGCCAGATACAGGTAGAAAACGATAATCTGGCAGCATCCATCAATGCAGCATCCAAGAATATAGGCCTGCTGATGGCACAGGGCAAAAAAGATGAGGCTGAAGCCATAAAAGCAGAGGTTGCCAGCCACAAAGAACAAACCAAAGAACTTGCAGCAAAACTGGCAGAAATGGAGCAGGAACAATACGACCTCATCATCCGTCTGCCAAACATACCGCACAGCAGTGTGCCATTTGGTAAAACCCCGGAGGAGAATGAAGTTGTAAGGCAGGCAGGTACAAGACCCGACCTGAGTTCGCAGAAACTACCACACTGGGAACTCACAGAAAAATATAACCTCATCAATTTTGAACTGGGTACAAAGCTTACAGGCAGCGGTTTCCCTGTATATATAGGTCAAGGTGCAAAGCTGCAACGCGCTCTTATCAGCTACTTCCTCAATTACAATATAGATGCAGGGTACACTGAGTACTATCCGCCGTATATGGTGAATGAAGATTCTGCACGCGGCACAGGCCAGTTGCCCGATAAGGAAGGGCAGATGTATCATGCTGTAGCGGATAACTTCTACCTGATACCGACGGCTGAAGTGCCTGTTACTAATGTGTATCGCGATGAGATAGTGAAGGAAAGTGACCTGCCTATCAAAATGACGGCATATACGCCATGCTTCCGCAGAGAGGCAGGTTCTTATGGCAAAGATGTACGCGGCCTGAACCGCCTGCACCAGTTTGATAAAGTAGAGATAGTGCAGCTGATACAGCCTGAAAAAAGCTACGAAGCGCTGGAAGGTATGGTGAGCCATGTTGAAAAACTGCTGCAATCGCTGGAGTTGGAATACCGTATTCTACGCCTTTGTGGTGGCGATATGGGCTTTACATCTGCACTTACGTACGACTTTGAAGTTTACAGTGCTGCACAGGAACGCTGGTTAGAGGTGAGTTCTACATCGAACTTTGAAAACTTCCAGACCAACAGGCTGAAAGCAAGGTATAAAGACGCGAATGGTAAAACCAACCTGCTGCACTCGTTGAATGGCAGCTCTCTGGCATTGCCACGCATAGTTGCCTGCCTGCTGGAAAACCATCAGACGCCGGAAGGCATTAAAATACCCAAAGTATTGCAACCGTATTTTGGTGCAGATATGATTAAATAGTCCATTGACTGGTTGACTTGTTTTTAGGATTTAGTAATTAGTTTTTAGAATTTTAGATTATGATACAACGTATTCAATCTGTATGGCTGTTGCTGGCAGCATTGTGTTGCCTCAGCCTTTTTTTCTTTGATGTATATCATGCCAACGTAATGGTAAATGGTGTCGCTACCACACAATACATCCGTGTAAACGACCACTACCCATCCTTGCTGATTGCTTTGGTAATAACAGCTATGCCTGCAGCAGCTATTTTCATGTACAAAATACGCAAGCGTCAAAAAGCCATTGCGATATTCTCTATTGTGGCTATTGTTGGTTTCATAGCAATGACATTGTCAAGGGTTACCAACTTTAATACAGATAACCCGACTGCCACAGATGCCAGCTACTGGATAGGGGCGGTTTTACCTGCTGTTGCCATCATTTTTTTGATAATGGCTATACGAGGTATCAACAAAGACGAAAAACTTGTAAAGTCGCTTGATAGATTAAGGTAATTCTTATATCTGTGTTGCCGATGATAGATAAGCCAAAAAAAATGGCTGAAAGGCTTACATTTTTGGGTTTATAAAATTATATTTGAGACATATCTATTCACGATTATGAGATATTTGCAAGCATTTTGTCTGAGTGCTGCCATCGCATTGGCATCTGTAACCAATGTTGCAGCACAGGGCGAGTCTGACCCTGGTTTCACCAATATCGGCGCAATGCGTTGGGGTGCAGCTGCCATCATTACCGAAGACGAATATGAATTTCAGCGCGCACATTTCAGTGTAGGGCATACTTTTTCACAAGGCGAAAGGGATGTAAAATACCATATTCCACAGTTGGAAGTTCGTCTTCCGATAATGGAGACAGGGTATTTTGATGTACGTTTCCCGATACTATCAGCTTCAGGTGATTTAGGAAATAAATGGGGTGCGGGCGACCTGACGGCTGCTTATACGCATGTATTCAAAGCTGACCCTGAAACATGGACGCTGCAAGCAACAGGTGGTTTGATGTTTGGTATGACTACAGCTAATAGCGGGGATGTTAACCGTCCGTTGCCAATGGCATATCAAAGTGGTTTAGGCAGCACAGATGCTATTGTTGGTTTCAATGCTACATGGAAGGAGTATTTAAGTATATCAGCAGGCTATCAGCAGCCTGTTTTCAGGTATAATGAGAATGAGTACTTCCGTTCTTCGAACATCAACGACCCTGTGTATAGCAACAGCGAATACATTATAGGTCGTAAACTATATCGTAACGGTGATGTAATGATGCGTCTTGAAGGCCGCTTTGCTACAAATCGTATCGGTTTCAGTGCAGGCCCGTTGGCTATGTATCATTTGCGTAATGATTTGTACGAAGACCGCACAGGACTGTGGCACGAAATACAAGACTCAAAAGGATTTACCCTCAGTGGTGTTGGTAATATCTTCGTTCGTTTCGGCCGTTATGGTTCTTTCAAACTGGATGTAACAGGTAGCCTGCCATTCATTAAGCGCGATGTGCGTGCAGATGGCTTAGACCGCCAGTACACACTGATGCCGAGGTTTACATTCTTCTTCAATCAAAGAACATTATTGTTCTAAACAGAACAGCATATAATTTGAAAAGGGTGGCAATTGCCACCCTTTATTTTTTACTAATCGACTTTGATGCGTTTTATATCAGCACCCAATGCTATGAGGCGCTCGTCTATGCGCTCGTAACCACGGTCTATCTGATCGCTGTTTTGTATAGTGCTTTTGCCCTTTGCGGAAAGTGCGGCTATCAGCAATGCTACACCCGCACGTATATCGGGCGATGACATCGTGATGCCACGTAATGGCATTTGCCTGTCGAGCCCAATGACTACAGCCCTGTGGGGGTCGCACAATACTATCTGTGCACCCATTTCTATCAGCTTATCCACGAAGAAGAGGCGGCTTTCAAACATTTTCTGATGTACCAGAACCGTACCTTTTGCCTGTGTTGCCGTTACCAATATGATACTCAGCAAGTCGGGTGTGAAGCCCGGCCACGGATGGTCGTAAACGGTAAGAATAGAGCCGTCTATAAACTTCTGTATCCTGTAATGGTCTTGTTTGGGAATGTGTATGTCGTCTCCGTTTATCTGTAATTCAATACCCATGCGTTGGAAAATGTCAGGTATTACACCAAGATGTGCAACGTCTGCATTGCGGATGGTAAGCTCGCTTTGTGTCATTGCTGCCATACCAATAAAAGAGCCTACTTCAATCATGTCTGCAAGCATTCTGTGCGAGCATCCATTGAGTTTTGTAACACCTTTTATAGTCAGCATGTTAGAACTGATGCCGGTAATATCAGCACCCATACTATTCAGCATATTGCATAGCTGTTGTACATATGGTTCGCAGGCCGCATTGTATATAGTGGTAGTACCTTCAGCCATTACTGCCGCCATTATGATGTTGGCAGTACCGGTAACAGAAGGTTCTTCGAGCAATATATATGCGCCTTTCAGGTTACTGCCATCCAGCGAAAAGAGGCTTTGTTCGTTATCGTATTCAAAAATAACTCCCAGCTTTTCAAATCCGCGTATATGGGTATCGAGCCTGCGGCGTCCTATTTTATCGCCACCGGGTTGTGGTATATGTGCTTTGCGAAAGCGTGCCAGCATAGGGCCTGCCAGCATTACCGCACCACGCAGCTTGCCGGATTTCTTTTTAAAATCCTTGTCGGTAAAATATTCGGTATTGATATCAGTAGCCTGCAGTACTACTGTATTGGCAGCGGGGCGGGATACCTTAACTCCCATATCGCCCAATACCTCGATGAGCATATTTACATCCAGTATATCAGGTACATTGGTAAATGTGACTGGCTGGTCTGTAAGAAGTGCGGCACATAATACCTGTAATGCCTCGTTTTTGGCGCCCTGTGGTGTAATGATACCATTCAGTGTGTTGCCTCCGCGTATTTCAAAAGCACCCATTTTATACGAAAATTATTTATTCTTGTTTTTATTGAATTTACGGTTTTTATTATAGCCGCCACTATTGCCATAACCACCCCCCCGATTGTTATTGTTATTGTTTCGGTTGTTATTGTTATTATTCCTGTTATTCCGGTTGTTATTATTATTGTTGTTTTTGAAGTTAGTGCGAGTATCGAAGTAAACGCGGTAACCACCAGGTTCATATTGCAGTTCGCCATTGGTAAGAGCCGCCAGTTCTGTACGAATCATATCATCGTGAACAGGCTCTTTGTGCCAGTTGGTATAAGCCAGCTTCATGTAGTAGCCTATAATTTGGGTAAAGCCCTGCTTTTTTTCAGGGTCTGTTTCTTTCAGCGCTTTTTCAATCAGCGCATCCATGTTTTTACCAAAGTGGCGGTTTTCTATACTGCTTTGCGGGTATGGGATTACTTCCGGTTTTTTAAATACCTGTTCCGGTGTCGGTGCAGGATACGGTGCATCTACATCCAGTTTGAAATCCGTCATCTGGTAGAGATGATCCCACAGTTTATGCTTATAATCTTCTATTTGTTTCAGGTGCGGATTCAGCGTACCCATCAGCTCTATGATTGCTTCTGCATTGCTCAATCTTTTTGCACGGTCTTCTATGGTCATTACGTATTCAACCATACGTTGCACGTTACGTCCGTATTCAGGCATCAGCATTTTGCTGCGCGAAGTATTGTATTCCATTGTTGTTTCTAAAAAGCTTTGATTAATAATGTACTGCGCGATATTATATCGGCGATAATGCATTGATTGTAAAAACAGTACTCTGTGTAGATGGAGTGACTGGAGATTACGATATCTGTTGGTACGTCTTAACCCTGAATAAGGAGATGGTTAATTATTACCGGAGTGCAATACAAATATATGCAATTTATTCTTTACCAATATTGAGCATCAGCTTTTTGCGGCTGAAAGAAGAACGTGGGATATAGACAGGTTAAACAAAAAAAGCACCGGAATACCGGTGCTTTTTTTATAATGACTCAAACTGACAATTAGTGAGCAGCAGGAGCAGCAGCAGCTGTATCAACAGTTGCAGCAGCAGCTGTATCAGCTACTGGAGCAGCTTCAGGAGCTGGAGCAGCTTCAGGAGCAGCCATTGCAGCTGTATCTGTAGCTTCAGTAGTTTCTTCAGTGTTACCACCGCAAGAAGCGATGAACAGACCCATTGTCAGAGCGAAAATGCTTAATTTAACGAATTTCATAACTTAAAATTTTAAGATGTTTCACATTTATACCCTAAACAGAAAAAGGTAACCCGCAAAACAGAAAAATTCTTAAAGATTTTTTTGTACAATTTGTTTTGTGTAACTAAAAAATGATTTATTTGTTTGATTGTCAATTATTTATAACAAATAAAACAATAATTATTATACGCCTAACAATCTAGTCTTTATCTTTATGAAACAATAGTATTAAAATATTAATACGATTTTTTTGCCCGCAAACAGGGTTACTTTTTATTAAAAGCAGGATTAATCAGTGCAAGGTTCGACTTATACAGAAGAATTATTATTGGCTCAGCTGGCAGCAGGTGAGCGTATAGCTACGGAACAGGTTTATAAGCAACATTATCCTGTAGTCACCAAATGGATACAGCATAATGGCGGGAGCGAGGCAGATGCGGCGGATATATACCAGGAAGCTATCGTAATACTGTATGAAAAATCTCAGGACGAGGCTTTCAGGCTAAGTTGTAAAATAGGTACTTATTTGTTTGCCATCAGCAAGCATTTATGGTACAAAAAAGCAAATAAGCTGCAGCAAGGCCCCGTATCGCTGCCTGATGAAGACAGACAGGAATGGGCATACGAAGACGATATAAATGCACATAAAGAAAGGGAAAATTATTATTCTCAGTTGAATGTAGCATTGGAACAGATAGGAGAGCCTTGTAAATCGCTGTTGAAAGCATTTTATCATGAAGATAAAAGCATGCAGGAGATAGCGTCGGGGTTTGGATATACAAACACCGACAATGCCAAGACACAGAAATATAAGTGCCTGGCACGTTTGCGGAAGATATTCTACAACGTACAGGTGAAACCATAGAAGTGATTGATTTATGATGACCGAGCATAACATGATGGAGACGGCTGAAAGATATGTAGCAGGTACATTGTCGCAAGATGAACTGAATACACTGAAAGACAGGCTTGCAACAGATGCTGCATTCGCTGCAGCATTCAGCGAATGTGTAAATATGCTGCGTGGCTTGCACAATGCTGGTGCACAAAAACGTTTCAGCAATATGCTGCATGATATTGCAGCAGCAGAAATGAAGCCGAAATCTTCACGTACTATTACCCTGCGTGCATTTTACGTTCGTACGGCAGGTATAGCGGCAGGTATAGCATTGCTTACATCACTTACTACTTATTGGGCAATACAGCACAACAATAAAAAGATTGCATCACAGTACAGTTTGCTGAAGCGTGACCTTGAAAAATATAAGCGTTCTCAAAACCAGCTTATCAATAATATTAAAGAACAGCAGCCTATTCCTCAGGCAGAAGTAAGATACACAGGTACAGGGTTTGCATTGAGTAATGACGGCTATCTGGTAACAAACTATCACGTAACAGCCGGAGCGGATTCTGTATATATACAAAACCGTGAAGGGCGTTATTTTAAAGCTTATACTGTAGGCTACGACCAACAGTCGGATATTGCTATCCTGAAAGTAGAGGATAAATTGTTCCGTTTTGGTAAAGGTGAAGTGCCTTACAGTTTCGCACCTAACAAACGTAAACTGGGTACTAAAGTATATACACTGGGCTTCCCGCAGGATGAGATTGTTTATAATGAGGGCTATATCAGCGCTATAAATGGTTATCAGGGAGATTCATCGCAATACCGACTGGAAATATCTGCTTACCCGGGACAAAGTGGCGCCCCTATATTGGATGCTAACGGTAATGTACTGGCTATGATTACAGGTAAAGAAGCTGAAAGTGATGGTACTACCTTTGCTGTTAGCTCTAAATCGCTGACAAAATTAGTGCAGTCTCTGCCGAAAGAGGCTAACCTGCGCCTTCCGAAAGCGAATAAATTATCTCGCATGACATTGGATCAGCAGATTGAAAAACTGGAATACTATACCTGCGCTATCAAAGTGTATAAAAAATAAGGTTATCTCATTTTGTTTTATATGATGGCGGCTTAATGCCGCCATCATTATTATATATGCAGCAGACAAGGCTATTAATAACCATATTTGTATAAATTTGCGCCCTAACGTACAGACAGCAGGTGAGTTTTATTGATAATTTCTTTAAGAAAAGACAAAAGTCTGCCAATGCAGAGATGGCTTTTGTTGACCATATAGAGGAGCTGCGCTGGCATATAATACGTTCCCTGGCAGTAGTAATCATCTGCTCAATAATTGCATTCTTTAAGATAGAGTGGATTTGGGATAACATCATATTAGGTCCTGCACATGCCAATTTTATCTCCTACAGGATATTGTGTGACTTTGGTAATAAAATCGGTGTAAGTGCATTATGCCTGCAGGATATCAAGATGGAGTTTCAGAATACAGAACTGTCCGGCCAGTTCATGCTCAGTTTTTCTACATCTTTTATGGTTGGGTTTGTACTTGCTTTCCCGTTTGTATTCTGGGAATTCTGGAAGTTTATAAAACCTGCACTGAAAGCAAGTGAGTTGAAATATGCCCGTGGTATTGTGTTCTGGACATCGTTGCTGTTTTTTATAGGCGTATTGTTTGCCTATTATGTAGTAGCGCCGTTTACCATCAACTTTTTCGCTAATTACCAGTTAAGTCCTTCATTTAAGAATATTATTACAATGTCCAACTATTACGATACCATGAGCGACCTGATATTGGGTATGGGTGTGGTGTTTGAGTTGCCGGTTGTGGTATTCTTCTTATCTCGTATCGGATTACTGACACCAAAACTTATGCGTGAAAAACGCAGATACGCTATTCTTGTTATCTTTGTATTGGCTGCAATCATTACTCCGCCGGACTGGTTCAGTATATGGTTGGTAGCAATACCATTGATGGTACTGTACGAAGCAGGTATATCTATCAGCGACAGGGCCAACAAAGAAAGACAGCGTAAAGAACTTCAAAAATATTAGAGCTATGTTACCTACAGTTTTCAATCAGCAATTGCCATTGGCATTAGGATGCGACCACGCAGGTTTTGAGTTGAAAGAAGCAGTAAAAAAACTGTTGCAGGAGAATGGCTGGACTGTTGAAGATAAAGGCACATATAGTACAGACAGTACGGATTATCCTGACTATGCACACCCTGTAGCAAGTATGGTAGAGACCGGAGCATCGTCGGTAGGTATTTTGATATGTGGCAGCGGCAACGGTGTTTGTATGACGGCTAACAAACATGCAGGAGTACGCGCTGCACTTTGCTGGAACGAGGAAATTGCAGCATTGGCGCGTCAGCACAATAATGCCAATATTATATGTGTTCCTGCGCGTTTTGTATCGCAGGAGCTGGCATTTTCCATGATTGATACTTTTTTAAGCATAGCTTTTGAAGGTGGCAGGCATGAGCGCCGGGTTGAGAAAATGGCTTTATAATTTCAAATCTTTACATTTTTACCCTTTTTTGGCATTGTGCGTATTAATACGCATAGGAAATACCTTTTATACGGTATAGCATCTTTGTAGAATTACTTCTATTTTTGCATTATATTTTTTTAGATAAGGCTGTAGTTAATTCACTTTTAAAACATTAATACTATAAATGTTTTCAGTGTTCCGAAAGTTTTTCGTTGTTTTGCAGCGCCAAAAGTAAAGGGATATATTTTTTATTAATGTTTTTGTGTTGGCATGGTATGTGTTAAGAAGAGTATAAAATCGTAGAATCAAACACCACTATATGAGAAAGTTTACACTAACATTAGCATTAGCTGCTACATTGCCGGTAGCTGCGGATGCGCAAAGGTATTTGGGCGTTGCTACCAGTAACTGGAGCGGAACCAACAGCCTTTATCTTAACCCGGCAAACCTGGCAGATTCTCGCCACAAATTCACAGTAGATCTTTTTTCATTGAACGTAGGTGCTGACAACAGCCTTGCAAAGTTCAATGCAGGTGATGTATTCAGCGGTATTCTGGACGGTGATAAACTGTCAAAATCGTTGAAGTTTACTAATAATGATAAGTTCAGCATTCTGTTGCCAACTGCAGAAGTTCGCGGACCTGGCTTTATGTTCAGCATCGGAAACAAGCATGGTGTTGCGCTTACTACTCGTATGCGTGGTATGGCTCAGTTTCATAACATGAACCAAAACCTGTATCGTAATATTACTGACTCTAGCTTCAACCCGCAGAACGGTGTTACTGTAAAAGCAGACAAGTTCAACTTCACTGCTCACTTATGGACAGAAATCGGCCTGAGTTACGGTGGTGTTATCTGGCAAAAAAACAAGCACCAGGTTAAAGGTGGTTTTACTGCACGCTACCTGATGGGTGCGGGTTATGCGAGCCTTGTTAGCCGTAACCTGAATGCAACATTTACAAGTGCATCAAGCAGCCAGGCACAGTTCAATGTAACTAATACTGACCTGAGCTATGCACAAGGTGGTGTAGCGGTTGAAGGTGGTGATAACGCTACCAGCAACTTCTTTGGTAATGCAGGTAAGGGTTATGGTTTTGACCTGGGTGTAGTATATGAATTCCGTCCGAAATATCAGGGATATAAATATGATATGGATGGTAAAACAGGTATCAGTGACAATAGCAAAAACCAATACTTGTTGCGTTTCTCTGCTGCAGTTACAGATTTAGGTTCTATTAAATATTCAAGCAATAATAAAGAATCTAAATTCTCAGGAAACGGTTCCGGCTTAGTAGGTGAGGAAATAGCTGATAAGATATATGACTTCGATTCATTGTCGAAATATATGAACCAGAGAGGTTTGGCAATAAGCCAGGCTGCAACTGCTACAAAAGTTGGTTTGCCAACTGCATTGGTTATCGGTTTGGATTATCATGCTATTGGCGGGTTGTATGTTAATGCTACATATATGGCAAACATAGCAGACCGTCTGCGTTATGGTAATACATTATATAGCCAGGTTACTTTGACTCCGCGTTTCGATACACGCGTGTTCAGCTTTGGTTTGCCAATCACATACAGCACACTGACAAAAGGCATTAAGGCCGGTGCAGGTATCCGTGTAGGTGGCTTCTTCTTTGGTAGTGATGACATGTTAGCTTTCTTTGGTGAAGGTAATGGTATGAACATGTACTTCGGTGCTTATGTTCCGTTCAATAAAAAGAAACCAAGAGATAGCGATGGCGACTTAGTTTCTAACCGCAAAGACAAGTGTAAAAATGAAAAAGGTGTTTGGGAAATGAAAGGTTGCCCTAACCCTGATAAAGATGGTGACGGTGTATTGGATAAAGACGACAAATGTCCTGATGTAGCAGGTTCTAAAACTGCTGCAGGTTGTCCTGATGCTGATCTGGATGGTGTTGCTGACGCTGAAGATCGTTGTCCGCAAGAGGCTGGCTTGCCTGCAATGCAAGGTTGTCCTGACCGCGATAATGACGGCGTAGCTGATATAGATGATGCTTGTGCTGACCTTCCTGGTTTAGCTCAATACAAAGGTTGTCCTGATACGGATGGTGATGGTATTGCTGATAACGTAGATAAATGTCCTACAGCTGCTGGTCCTATAGCTAACGAAGGTTGTCCTGATACGGATAATGACGGTGTTGCCGACCATTTGGATAAGTGTCCTACGGTTGCAGGTACTGTAAACAACTTCGGTTGTCCTGAAGTAAGCGTACAGGTTAAGAAGCGCCTTGCATTTGCTGCTACAGCTATCCAGTTCGACCTGGGTAAAGCAACAATCAAGAAAACTTCTCATAAACTGCTGAACGAAGTTGTTAAGATACTGAACGATTATCCTGATTACCAGATGACTATTGATGGTCATACAGATAACACAGGTAATGCTGCGAAGAATCTGCAATTGTCTAAAGAGCGTGCAGCATCTGTAAAAGCATACTTCGTATCAAAAGGTATAGCTGCTGACAGGTTGACTGATAACGGCTATGGTGATACTAAACCGGTAGTAAGCAACAAAACTGCTGCTGGCCGTGCGAAGAACCGCCGTGTTGCAATGGATTTGAAATTGAAAGACTAATTCGTTTTTCATACAATAAAAGAATGGGGCTCCTGATCAGGAGCCCCATTCTTTTTATAAGTCAATCAATTGTTCAAGTCTTATATAATCATGCAAGATTAAATATCATCAATCTCCATTTCTTCTACAGGGCGTATCAATTCGTATCGCCTTGCAAAATTACACCAGTTGCATTCTTCTTTACCACAGCCTTTATCAAATTCGTGATTCATAATACCTGCATACGCATTCTTCAACTGCTGGCGTACAATCTCTTCCTGCTGGCCTATGAACGGAATTACAATCTGCTTATACTGATTTGTTTTACGCCCCTTTTCTATATAGTCAAACATGCCTTCTTTCACGTGCCATTGCTTGTCGGGGTTATTTTCTATCAGTAGTTTGTAGAAGAGCATCTGCCGCCAGTAATCGCCGCCATTGGGTTCTTTTTCATTAGGAGGGGCAGTGTATGTGCTTGAAGACCTGTCGGGGTCGCCTGTTTTATAATCAATCACTTTGCAACCGTCGTCATCAAACTGTATCAGGTCTATCTTACCCGTTACAGGTACACTATCCAGCATGTAACGCTGTATTTTATATTCAATTTCTACTTTTGTAGGGAGTGTGTGCAGGTATTTTTCATAGTACTCTGTAAGTATAGTATTTCCCTGTTCCATTCTCCTGTCAAACTGTATGTCGGTAAATGATTCCCGTTCCCGGTACATTTCTGATTTGAAAGCTGCAATAACATCTTCAACAGGTGGGAACACACCATTTCTTTCCTTCATGAGTTTATACATCCGTTCCAGTGCATAGTGTACGGAACTACCGAATGCCAGTGCATCGCTCTTTAAGAATGGTACACGCAATATGTGTTCGTAGTAAAAAGTAAGCGGGCAACGCAGGTACTTCGATAATGTCGTATAGCTCATGGTAAACTGCTGCAGGATATAATTTATCCATTGCCCGTTAGCGAGTTTAATGCGCACATCGGGTACCGGTTGCAATGCCCATTGAATATGCTGCACGATAGCTTCGCTGGTAACAGATTCGTTTATCCGCTCTTCGGGCAGACTGATTTCGTCAATAAACAACGAGTTCTCTAACGGCTTGCTGTTATTATCGCTTATTGCATAAGAGACATGCAGGTATTTCTTGGCACGCGTAAGTGCAACATAAAAGAGACGGCGAGCTACTTCTGTTTTATATGTTTTATCGGCATCATCTTTGGTATTGGTAATGCCTTCCGGTAATTTATATTGATTGGTGCCACCTGATTTGTTTTCCCAGAAGTTTTTAGTGCAGCCAACAAGAAATACATACTCAAATTCATTGCCCTTTGCACCATGCGCCGTGTAGAAGCGCACACCATTTTCATTTTGTACCACTTTTTGTATCGGCACACTGATTCCTTCATCCAACATGCGTTCTATCATACGCAGCAATTCGGGTACTTTCAGCCTTGCATCGCGGTCGTAACTCTCTTTAATAAATTCGAAGAAAGTATTGATGACTTGTACATTCCATACATGGTCTGCTTTTTTGAGCAGGTATGCCATCATGCCACTCTCATAGATGATTTTTTCAACGAGCAATGGCAATGGAAGTGTTTGCTGCTCCTGCAGCCAATTGTCGAGACACCTGCCAAGGCGAGTAATATTTTTGGCAGTAGTAAGGTTCATGGTTTCGAGCAACAGCACATTGTTCAATACCAACCGCCATAGACCGAGGCTCTTATCTTTCGATTTATTGTTACTGATATGCAGCGAAAGTGTTGCAATATCAACAGGTGCAATCTCGTAATAAGGGGCGTGCATGATTTCGAATAATCTTGCCTCGCTGCTGAATGCCTCTTTACGTTCTTCATCCAGATAATACAATATATTGATTACCTGTTGTATCAGTGGAAGGTCTAGCACATTCACCGGTTTCTTTACGGTGTATGGTATGCCTTTGCGTTCCATCAGGCTGATAATATTATCGGCCTGCTTGTGTTGTGCATACAATACGGCTACATTATTCAGCGCTATACCTTGTTTTTGCAGTTCTTCTATTTGCATAACCACATCTGCTTCTTCCTGTAGTATGTTGTTATACACTTTCACTACAGGCGGGATGCTGTCATTCCCATTTTGAAAGCGAGATGCTGCAGCAATGATATTTTTGTTAAGAGCAATATCATCAAGTTGTTTTATCAACCTTTGCTCGTTATTGTCAATTGTTGCCATCGCCTTGTCGAGGATTAGTTGCGATGAACGATAGTTCTGTGGGAGTACAATAACTTTAATGGTTTCTTTATAGCGTTGATAGAAGTCGAGGATATTTCTGATACGTGCACCCTGAAATTCGTAGATAGACTGGTCGTCATCACCCACAACAAATATGTTTGGGTCTTCCCAGAAATCGGTGAGTATATGTAGCAAATCGCTTTGTGCACCATTGGTATCCTGAAACTCATCTACTAATATAAACTGGTGACGTTCCTGATAGCTTAATAATAAGGCTTCATTCTTTTTAAAAGCATCAAGGACCCATATTATCATATCATTGAAGTCATAACGCCCCTTCAGCTTCATCTTCTCTATATATACATCAAAAAGCTGTGCGGCCGCTTTGGTTTGGCTCAGCTTACGTGTTTCTTCATCTATTTCTGCCTGTTTGATGTCACCTTTGGTGTATCCTTTTCCACTGCGTTTATAGATGTACTTTTCATTGTCAGGCATTTCAGCTATCTGTTTATCGATAGCATCGGCAATAGTTGCTGCACTGATGTTCTCACGTTTCATCATATCGAACAGGCGATTCAACCTGCCAGCATCGAAGTATATGTTCCCGCTTAGTTTTCGGAGTGCATGTCCGCTTGGTAGTTCTTCCAGTATCTCGTATAAAAGTTCAGTACGTTCCAGGTCGGTAATTGGTTGTAGTGTACGCAGGCTGAAGTATTCGCTGTTGTTCTGGATAACATTATTACAAAACGCATGAAAAGTGCAGATGTTTACCCTGTGTGCAGCAGGCCCTGTTATTTGCATAAGCCTGCGACGCATAGCATTGGTAGCTTCATCGGTATAGGTTAGGCAAAGAATCTCCTGTGGCTGTACCTGTGCCTCGCTGCGCAACAGGTTGGCAATACGTACCGATAATACTTCTGTTTTGCCGGTACCGGGGCCTGCTATTACCATTACAGGGCCGTAGATGTTATCTACAGCCTCGCGTTGTTCAGTATTCAAGTTGTTATATCTGCTAAGGAAAAGCTCTTCGTTTACTATCATGGGTATTCTACTACGCTATGAAGTTAACAAACCATTGCTATCTGAAAAAGAAGACTTCCTTACATTTGTAAGCAAACAAGAAAATGGATATGAAACTAAAGCATGTATTTGTATTGTTGTTCAGTTGTATGATAATGTCTGCAAAAGCTCAACTGGATGTAGATACATCACTGCCCTATATTAAACATCCTGAAATGCCGGCATTCAGGATACAGTTGCTGGATAGTGTAAAATTCCTGAATACATTTAATATTAAGGCCGGCAAAGCCACCATGCTGATGTTGTTCAGCCCGGATTGTGAACATTGCCAGCATATGGCAGACTCCATGAAAAACCACATGGCAGAACTGAAAGATGTTCAGATTTATATGTTTTCGTTTATGGAGCTGAGGGATATTAAGAAGTTTGCCGAAAAGTACACGCTGAACAAGCATAAGAATATAGTATTCGGTAAGGATATCGATTTCTTTTTTGCAGGGTTTTATCAACTGAAGGCAGTACCGGGTATTGCCGTGTACGACAAGAATAAGAAGTTCGTAAAGCTATTTAACGGCAGTGCAAAAATCCAGGATATAATCTCTACGATGCAACAGTTATAAAAATAAAAGCCCCGAATATTCGGGGCTTTTATTTTTAAGCAGATGCTTCATTATCTATATTGTCTGCAAGTGCTTCGGGATTTTCTGCAACCTGCTTAGCAGCGTCCTGAAGTTTTGCAAGCTTGTGCTGTATTTTGTGTTCCGTTTGTGTTATGAGTTTTTCAAGGTGCTGACGCAGCTCTTCAGCTTTTCGCCCCGGTGTTATATTTTGTATACTGTTCTTAAAGTCATCAAGGCGCTCTTTTTCTTCTTTGATTTCTTCTTCAAGTTGTTTTACGAAAGTATGTGCACGTTCAATACGCTGGCTTTTGTGTTTTTCGGCCATTTGCTTGCGTTGTTCGCGGTTTGCATCTTTACGCTCAAAGAATTTTTTACGCGCTTTGCTGAATTGCTCCCAGATTTCATTGTTATGCTCGCGTGGTACGGGGCCTATTTTTTTCCATTCTTCCATCAGTTCAATCATCTCGTCGGTAGCCTCGCGCCAGTGCGTAGAGTGCTGTAAAGATTCAGCACGTTTTACCAATGCCATCTTTTGTGCATAGTTATCCTGCAGGGTTACTTTCAGCGTTTCTGTATGTTGCTTTTTATTGTTGAAGAAATGTTCTTTAGAGCCAATGAAACGGTTCCAGAGTTCATCTGCTTTTTCCAGAGGTACCCGTCCTATTTTTTTCCACTGATCCATCAGTTCTGTAAAAGCCTGTGCAGTAATAGCCCACTCTGTGCTGTCTTTCAGCGACTCTGCTTTTTCGGCAAGCGTTGTTTTAGCAAGCAGGTTTGCTTCCTGTTCTTGTTGTATAATATCGAAGTGGGCTTTTTTCTTTTCGAAGAAGGTATTTTTAGCGGTTATAAAACGATGCCATAGTTCTTCGTTCTTATCATGAATAGTACGTCCTGTTTTCTTCCATTCTTCCATCAGGTTGTGGAATGCTTCAGTAGTATCCTTCCATTCTTCTGATGCTGCGAGCTTTTCAGCTTTTTCAACCATTTCCATTTTAAGGTCAAGGTTTTGCAGCAATTCTTTATTTATATCTTCATGGTTCTGGCGTTTACGGTCATAGAATTTGTTTTTAGCAGCTTCTATCCTGTTCCACAACTCATCATTGCGGTGCTTGTCAACAAAGCCTATGTGTTTCCATTTTTCAGCAAGGTCTTTAAACGCTTGTGTCGTTTCTTTCCATGTGTTGCTGTCGGCAAGTACGTCAGCTTCTTTTGCCAGTGCTTCTTTTATTTTATAGTTTTCTTCAGTGAGCGATTTGATAACATCCTCAATGCCTGATAAAGATTTTTCGAGGTCGTGCAGCATACCGATTGCGGATGTGTGTTGCAGGTAATCTTTCATACGCTCCACCTTGCCTATCAGTTTCAGCTTATCTTCAGTGCTTTCCCATTCATTGAGTAGTTCTTTGAATTTATTTTCTACCTCACTGAACTTGTCTTTCAATGCCTTCAGTGTTATTTCGGCAGTGTCTATGCTCAGTGTGCTGATTGTCCTTTCTTTCAATGAACCAATTGCTTTTTGCAGTAATTGTCCATCATTACCAAGAGTATAGTTTTCTTTCCCCGAAAAACTAACGGATTCCCACCATGATTGTAATGTAGGCTGTGCGGGTGTTTCGTGTTGTTGCGTAATCTCTTCCATAAAATGTAGTAACAGTGTGAAGACTAAGGTTAAGACGTTATATGATTAATTAGAACCGAATACTTTTTTCAATAAATCAGTAACCCTTGATGCCGGGTTGAGGCGTATTTTGTTTTCTTCGTCTGCTATGGTAACGAACAATCCATTCAGTGCACGTTCTGTTACATACCCTGTCAGGTCGGGGTTCACTTTATTGCGTACTGTCGGCAGGCGGTTGTAGATGTTTACAATATCTGCCCAATAGCGGGTGGCACCTACTTTATTTAATGAATTCTGTATTACAGGGCGAAACTCTGATGTAAGAGCAGCAGTTGTTCTTCCTTTCAGGTAATTAGTTGCAGCACCTTGTCCGCCACGAACGATGCCGACACCGTCTTGTATAGACATACTTGTAATGGCATTAACAAATATTGGCACCGCTTTCCCTGCAGCATCTTCAGCAGCACGGTTCATAGAAAGGATTGCCTTATCTACTTGTGCGCCCATGCCTAATGAACGAAGTGTGCTTTCTATCTGGCGTGCTTCCGGCGGCATTAATACTTTTATGATTTGATTGCCAAAAAAGCCATTAGTGATGTTAAGCTTGCCGGCAGCGTTTTTTGTACCTATCTCCAGTGCTTGTCTTAATGCCGTAACAATTTCGTTGTTGCTGATATTATTCAGCGACCCGCCACTACCATTGTTATTGTTATTGCCGTTGCCCGAATTGTTGTTGCCGCTACCGCCGTTTACTACTGTATTAGCTTTGTTAACCCAATCTTTCAAAGTCTGGGCATCTGCACTCATTGTACTACCTAACGCAACTCCTGCTACAAGCAATGTTTTTACTATCTGTTTCATTTGATACTTTTTCAATAGTGTTACCAAATATAATACCAATTATTAACTACCGGAAGGTGCAGGAACGCTTTGTCCGCCTTCTCCGCCACCGCTCCCTTCGTCTGTTTTAAGGTTTTCCCGTTCTTTTGTTTGTTGATTTTTCTGCTCTTTATTACCTCGGCGGCTGTTACCATTCATTCCTTTGGGCTCTTTATTCCCGTTTTCAGAACTACCGAAACGATATGTGAAACTTATGTTACCAATCCTTGTTTCTCTGTCGCGGTAGGTGGTTTGATTATACGACGGGTAATCGAATGTAGTTGTGTATTTGCGTGTGTTAAAGATGTCGGATACATTGACAACTAAAGTTGCCTTGTTTTTAAGCAGGTTTTTGCGAACTGCAATATCCAGCCAATATACCTCCTGCAATGTGCCTTGCGCAGCTACTTTGGGAGCCTCGTAGTTGCCATTTATCTGTAATGAAAATCCTTCAGGTAGTTTCAGGTTGGTATTCAGTTTGCTGAACCAACTAAAGCCGCTGTTATTCAGTACCGGGTCTATATTAGCACCACGTACTTCGTTCTGGAAGAAGTTAAAGCTGAGTGTTGCATCCCAAATCGGTATCAATTGTGCTTTGCCAATCATTTCCAATCCGTATGTAATACCTGTATTCAGGTTTTGAGGCTGAGTAAAAGTGGTACCATCACTGTAAAATTTACGATAGCGTTCTATCATACTTTCTGTGTATTGATAGTAAGCACTGGCAGTAAGGTTATGCCCCTTTTTGAAGGATTTACTATAGTTCAGTTCCATATTGTTGATAAACTCAGGCTTCAGATTAGGGTTGCCCATATTCGTATCCTGTGGGTTCGATAAGTCGATATATGGCATCAACTGCATGAAGTGCGGTCTGTTGGTACGGCGGCTGTAACTGAGAAATATATTCTGGTCTTTTGGCAGTTTATAAGAAACATAAGCTGTGGGGAACAGGTTAAGGAACTCAGTGGTATAACTTTTACCCATCAGTGTTTGTGTACTGCCATTATAGCTAAAGTATTCGAGGCGTAAGCCAGCCTGGTAACCCCAGTTGCCACGTTGGCCACCATAATTGGTATAGGCAGCATGTGTTTGCTGGTTGTACTCAAATATGTTCAGTAATGTGAAATCAGTTTTTGCACCAAATCCTGAATCAATGGTTGGGGTATTCCTGCTTTCAAATTCTACGATTTGTGTTTTTAACCCTGCATCCAGTTTGTCTTTTTTATTCAATGGTGTGGTGAAATCTACCTGTGCATTCAGGCTGGCATTACTGCCGCTTCCCGGTGCTTTCTGGTACACAGTACGGTTACGCTGCGTACCATCGCCATTCAGTATATAGGTTTCATATTCCTGGTTGCGTTCTACCCATGTTTTTGCATAAGTAGCATTGGCTGTCAGCTCTTGTTTTTCTTTGGCAAACTTGTGTTTGTAATCGAGTGATGTAGAAGAAGACAGCGGACCACCTACACTATAAGAGCTTCGACGTTGCGTAGAGTCGATTGCCGCCCCGCTATATACTTTGTAGTTTGATACACCGTTGCCACCCCATTGCATTCTGTTGAGGTTTTGGGTAAGTGTGACGCTGTTTTTTTTGTTGATGATATATTCTGCTCCTATAGAATTAAAGAAGCCATTGAACTTGCGGATATTATCATCATAACTGCTGAAAAAATCATCAGTGCCTGTATTGCTACGCTCGTTGGTAGTGCGATTGTAATTGCGATTGAAGCGCGCACTGCTATTGAAGAATATATTCCATTTTTCATTTTTTACATTCAGGTTCAGGCTACCGTTATACTTATCACGTGTGCCGGCACCAACTGTTACAGAGCCATTGAAGCCAAATTTCTTATCGCGTTTTGTGATGATATTGATGATGCCTGCCATGCCCTGTGCATCGTATTTTGATGAGGGATTGGTAATTACCTCAACACTCTGAATGCTTGCAGATGGCAGGCTTTGCAGTGCACTGGTAACATCGCCGCCAAATAATGTGGCAGGCTTTCCGTCTATGAGTATGATACTTGATTTTCCTCGCAGTGAAACCGAACCATCAACATCAACCGAAACCGAAGGGATGTTTTGTAATACATCTGTAGCACTGCCGCCAGTTGCTGTAATGTTCTTATCTACATTGAAAGTTTTCTTATCAATGTTCATTTCAAAAGCAGCTTTTTCGCCGGTTACAGTTACACCCTTCAGTTGTTGGGTAGTTGAACCTGCTTTTATAGTGCCCAGATTTTTTTCAAGAGCATCTGCTGAGATATTGATGTTGTTTATGTATTTGGTTGCTGCTCCTATACCGGATATACGGAGAATAAAGTTACCAATACCTGTTGGGGCTATAGAAAAGCTGCCATCATCTTTGGTAAGGTCGCCATTGACAACTGATGAATCCTGTTTAAGTAATGTGACTGTAACATATCCCATGCCTTTATTACCGGCATCTGTTATACTACCTGTTACTTTTCCTGAAGTTGGAGCCTGTGCAAAAACAAATGAACTGCCTGTGCTGAAGAATAAAACCGTGGCTAAAGCCCTGAAATAAAAACGCATTGTAAAAATTTGCAAAAGGCAAATTTGGCTGAATTTATTGATATAGATGGGCTTTTGGTAAAATAAAGTATTGTTAAGATTCTAATATTCAGCCCATTGTTTCAATGCATCGGCAATAGTTCTGTCATTGCTCAAACGAGGTACTTTATTCTGCCCGCCCAGTTTGCCTACTGATTTCATGTATTCAATAAAAGCATTGCCATGCAGCGGGCGTATTTTCAATGGTTGCAATATGTTGCCTCTTATCAGGTCGTCGTAATAGATATTCTTTCTACGCAAATTATCATCGACTGCTTTGCTGAATGTAGCTATGTCTTGCGGTGTATGTTCAAAAGACACAAACCACTCATGATAGGGTAGTTCGCCATCAGTTTGTATCATAGGGGCAACAGTAAACTCAATTATTCTGGCATTTTGTTCAGTAGCGGCATTCAATATTGCATGTTCCACCTCTTCGCCTATTACATGCTCACCAAAAGCAGATATATAGTGTTTGATACGCCCGGTAACGACAATTCTGTATGGGTCGGTGCTTACAAAGCGTATAGTATCACCTATATTATAGCCCCAAAGCCCTGCATTACTGTTGATGATTAAAGCATAATTCTCTCCGATTTTTACATCTGCCAGCGATAAGCGTGTAGGGTTATCATTGAATATTTCACCGGCAGGGATGAATTCGAAGAATATACCTGAATTTGTATTCAGCAACAGGCCTTCTTTGTCTAAAGTATCCTGGAATGCGAAAAAACCCTCTGATGCGGGGAATGTCTCAACGGTATCAATAGGCCCGCCGAGGCTTTCAAATAGTTTGGCTTTATATGGTTCAAAATTGACACCACCGTGCACCAATACCTGCAGATTGGGGAATAAGTCCTTTATTTTTTTGCCACTCCGTTCTGTAAGCCAGTCAAAATACATCTGCATCCACGGTGGTATGCCACTAATCAGTGTCATGTCTTTATTTACAGTCTCCGATACTATTTTTTCCAGTTTTTGTTCCCAGTCTTCTATACAGTTGGTTTCGTAAGATGGTAACTGGTTGCCGCGTAGGTAGCCGGGTATAAAATGGTTGACTATGCCGCTAAGCCTGCCGGTAGGAATGCCGCCGATACGTTCCAGTACCGGAGAGCCCGACAGAAATATCATTTTGCCATCTGCAAATGCCGTATTACCACTTTCTGCCATATAGCAAAGCAGTGCGTTGCGGGCAGTATCTATGTGATTAGATATGGAGTCTTTACTGATAGGTATGTACTTTGCACCGCTGGTTGTACCCGATGTTTTGGCAAAATACATGGGTTTACCTTTCCAAAGCACATTTTGCTGGCCACTTTTTACCTGTTCTATATAAGGCTTTAATGCCTCATAGTCGCGGATGGGTACGGCTGCTTTAAATTCCTCATATGTTTTTACGTCACTTAGCTTATGGTCTTTCCCGAAAACCGTTCGGCTGCCAACCTTCAGCAATTGTTGTAATATGTTTTGCTGATCTGCTACGGCAGTAGCCATACCTTTTCTTATACGACTATGAATAATGGACGCATAAGGCCTGGCAAGGAAAGATTTAAGCTTCATCGTAAAAACTTGGAAAGCAAAAGTACAATTATGGCAATGAGATTACATGTATTACAACAGGTAAATTATAACGTGATTTTTCAGTAGTAAATTGCCCTGACAACAAATTATAAAAAAATATTTGTGGATAACGGAAAAATAATGTTACCTTTGCGCGAAATATTTTAGGAGCGTCATGTTTGCGATAGTTAATATAGCAGGTCAACAATTCAAGGTTAAAAAAGATGATGAATTGTTTGTTCACCGCCTGTCAGGAAATGTAGGTGAAAACGTAGAGTTCTCAGAAGTACTGATGACTTCAACTGGTGGCAATATCAAATTTACTGATTCAGTAAAAGTGAAAGCGGAAATCGTAGATCATCTGAAAGGTGATAAAGTGATTGTTTTCAAGAAGAAACGCCGCAAAGGTTATCAGAAAAGTAATGGTCACCGTCAATATCTGACCAAAATAAAAATAAAAGATATTGCATAATTTATTTTTTTTGTAAATTCGTAAATAGTTAGCATAAGAAATGGCACATAAAAAAGGTGAAGGTAGCGTAAAGAACAACCGGGACTCGCAGAGTAAAAGGTTGGGTGTAAAAATATACGGTGGCCAACCTGCTATATCAGGAAACATCATCGTACGTCAGCGTGGTACTGTTTATCATCCTGGCACAAACGTAGGTCTTGGTAAAGACTTTACCATTTTCGCATTGAAAGATGGTATCGTTGAGTTCCGCAAAACTCGTACTAAGACTTTAATATCAGTTAAAGAATTTTCAGCTACAGCCGAGGCCTAACCCCCTTGGCTGTTTGCCATATATAAAGGTTTTTGTTTAACCCTTAAATTCACACAGTTATGGCAACAGCAAAAAAAGCAGCTCCTAAAAAAGCTGCAGCCAAAAAAGCAGCTCCTAAAAAAGCAGCTGCGAAAAAAGCAGCTCCTAAAAAAGCTGCAGCAAAGAAAGCGGCTCCTAAAAAAGCTGCTGCAAAGAAAGCGGCTCCTAAGAAAGCTGCTGCAAAAAAAGCGGCTCCTAAGAAAGCTGCTGCAAAAAAAGCGGCTCCTAAGAAAGCTGCTCCAAAAGCAAATGCAGCCCCTAAAAAGGCAGCCGCTAAGAAAAAATAATTTAAACTTAGCGAATCCAAAAAAAGAGACTGTTTTGTACAGTCTCTTTTTCTTTTTGTACAAGTCTGTGATTATCTAAGGATTAGTTAAATAAACTATACTACTTATGGATTGCTCCGTTTTTTGCTTCTATAATATTATAGGCAGAATTATAAGCAAAAGCTGATGTTCTGCAATAATATTAAACTAATTTTGCACCTCAATTAAACGGCGTATAATGAGTTACGAAGAGCGAAACGATAATAATAATGCATATTCCTCCTTCAGGACAACAATGCATATCGGTATGGGCGTGTTTTATCTTATCATGAGTTTTTTCTTGTTTTACCTGAATGCATTTGGTGCTATGGAATTGCCTGTAGGCTTAGCATATGCTCTGGGTGCTTTGATGTTATTTTACGGCATCTTTCGTATTTGGCGTGGGGTAACGGATATGAAGTACAGAAAGCGAAGCAGGTAATAATTTACACAGAGCTGACAGTGCTGTTAAATTAATGTTACAACATAAAGAGTATTCATACGTTTTTTTAGAATATTGACTAAAATTGCACCTCATGGTACAGGGTTTGAAGAATATATTGATTAGTGCCGGCTTGGTATTGTTTGCAGCTTCGTGCAGTGATGATAAAGCAAAGCAACCTGCAGATACGCTTAGCAGCGGAACTATAGATATAAGTGTTGATGAAACATACAGGCCTATTATAGAACAACAGATGCGTGTGTTCGATAGTAGTTTCCCAGACGCGCATGTGAATGTGCATTATAAACCCGAGTCGGAATGTATCAAAGACTTTTTGAACGATAAGGCAAGGCTGATATTGGTGACAAGAGAATTGAGTACTGATGAGAAGAAAATGCTCGAAGATAAAAAAGTGGTGCCAACATCACTGGCAATAGCAAAAGATGCTGTGGCAGTTGTTTTCAACAAAGCATCTGCAGATACGATACTCAGCAAAAGCCAGCTGAAAGGAATATTAACAGGTGTGTACAGTAAAAAATATACCGTGGTATTCGATAATCAGGGCTCCAGTACGGTACGCTATGTTACAGATTCACTGATACCCGGGCAAAAACTTGGTGCAAATGTATTTGCTGCAAAAGGTAATGACAGTGTGATAAAATATGTGGCAAACAATCCGGATGCAATTGGTTTTGTAGGTGTAAGCTATATAAGTGATTATAACGATGCGGAAGGCATGGCATTTATTAAAGATGTAAAGGTAGCGGCTTTAGTACACGATAGTTTGCAAAAGGAATACCTGCCATACCAGGCATATATTGCGCCTGATTGGTATCCGCTGACACGTAACCTGTATTTTATTCACAGGGAAACATATCCGGGTTTGGCTACAGGCCTTGCAAATTTTTTAAGTAAAGAAAGAGGACAGTTGATATTTAAGCAGGCGAGATTATTCCCTTTGAGGAGTAACATAATCTTCAGGCAGGCTGCGGTTAATTCAAACCCTCAGTAAAATTAATAGTCTAAACAGTAACTAATATTGAAACAACTGTACACTAAATACGTACAACAAATGAAAATGAGACAATCGATTGTAATGATGGCTGCAACCGTTGCACTTGCTACAAGTGTGAAGGCGCAGACACTGGAAGAAGGTATTAAAATGTATAACTACGAGCGTTACCAGACAGCAAAGAAAACGCTTGAGCCGCTTGCAGGTACTAACCCGTTGGCAAACTATTATCTGGGCCTGGCAGAATTGCAACTTGGTAATAAAGATGCCGCACGCAATATATTTCTGAAGCAGCCAAACCATAATGCCAATGTTGCAGGATTGGCACGTGTGCTTTTTGCAGAAGGTAAAACTGCAGAAGGTATGAAGGCTGCGAGCGATTTAGCATCAAAGGCTAAAAAGAAAGAGTGGGAACAACTGAAATACGCTGCTGATGCTATTACATATACCAAAGGTGGCGATGCTCAGCAGGCCATAGACTGGTATAAAGCGGCATTGGCCAATTACGACAACCTGGATATGCGCATATCATTAGCTGATGCATTTCTGAAGCTGCCAAGTGGTGGTGGTGGCGAAGCCATGAGCAACTACGAAAAAGTAGTAGAGAAAGATCCCAAAAACTCATTGGCACTCTCTCGTATCGGTAAGTTGTGGTATGAAGCTAAAACATACAAACTGGCTCTGGAAAACTGGGAGAAAGCTAAAGAAGCTGACCCTGCCAATCCGTTGCCATATCGCGATCTGGCAGATGCCTATACTTCTGTTGGTAAGTATGACCTTGCTAAGAAAAATGTTGACGAATATATCAGGTTAGCAGACCCTTCTCCTGTAGTTACAGAAAAGCACATGGATATCCTGTTCCTTTCTAAAAATTACAAAGATGCGGCAGCCAAAGCACAGGAATTAATCAACCTGAAACCTGAAACAAGGTTTTACGGCCTGCTTGCGTTCAGTCTGTACGAATTGAAAGATTCTGCAAATGCTTTAAAGAATGCACGTATGTATTTTGAAAGACAAGATGCATCAAAAAACAGCCCGAGCGACTACAGGATGTATGCTAAGATACTATTGCAAAACAGCATGGTGGACGAAGCCAATACTTATTTGCAGAAAGCTGTAGATGCAGACACTGCAAAAAATAAGATGATTGCATATCGTGAAAACGGCGAAGCGTTGAGGGACGCTAAAGAATGGTTGCTGGCGGCTAAGTGGTATGATAAAATACTGAGTGAAATGCCAGCCGCTACAGTAACAGATTACTTCTACGCAGGTTTTTCAAAATACTATGGCAGAGAATATGAAAATGCACTGAAAAGCTTTGGTGCTATGACAGAAAAATTCCCTGCGGAGCCATCTGGCCATTATTGGAGCGGACGTTCAGCAGCAGCAATAGATAATGATGCCACACAGGGCCTTGCAGTGCCATACTATACCAAATGGCTGGAGATGGAAGTGCCTGCTACTTACACGCGTAAGCCGAATGACCTGATGCAGGCATATCAGTACACTGCTATCTATCACTACAATAAAAAGGATAAGGTGAAGACTATGGAACTGGTGCAGAAGATAGAGGCAATAGACCCCAATAACCCTACCGCAAAAGAAATCAAAAAAGGACTGGGTGCATCTTCCGGTAAGTAATGATAATTTTTAATATAAAGCCCTGCGGACTGTTTGCAGGGCTTTTTTATTCAAAAAAACCAGCTTTCTTATTTGGCAGGCTAAAATATAACTGTTACCTTTGCACTCCTTAATTTTAAATAACAATACCTGCTTTGCAGGGCTTTAAAGTATAGATTATGAAACGTACGTATCAACCAAGCCGCCGCCGTCGTAAATCAGTACATGGTTTCCGCAAGCGTATGGAAAGTGCAAATGGCCGCAAAGTATTGGCTTCTCGCCGCGCAAAAGGACGTCACAAGCTGACAGTGTCAGACGAGCGCCGTGTTAAGTAATAACATTTAAAAATCAATCTGCCATTCGTAATACTTTTAAAGCATACGAGCGGCTGAAGCGCGAGCAACATATTGATACGCTTTTCCGTACAGGGAAAGCGTTTTCTTTTTCACCCGTAAAGTTTCTTTACATTGTTGTGCCGCGTGGCGCCGAGTATTCGCCCGCATTAGCCGGCTTTACCGTACCGAAGAAGAAATTCAGAAAATCGGTGCAGCGCCATCGTATTGCCCGCCTGCTGCGCGAGGCATGGAGGCTTAATAAACACAGTCTGTATGCTGTTATACCCCCTGATAAGCAACTGCATGTATTTCTTATATATACCGGCATCGAAATGCCTGAATACAGCATAATAGAAGCCTCTGTACAAAAAGGAGTTGCAGCACTGCAGGAGGCCGTGAAGTAATTATTATTCCTGTTTTGGGTATTTAGTTTTTATTTTTGAATCATCAGGCATTTATTCTCCATACTATTCATCTGGCTCATCAGGTTCTACCAGGCTTTTATCTCGCCGCTATTGGGGGCTAAATGCCGATACACACCCAGCTGCAGTGCCTACGGACTGGAAGCCATCAAAAAATACGGACCGTGGAAGGGTGGGCTTATGGCATTTAAGCGTTTTTTATCCTGCCACCCATGGGGCAAGAGCGGGTATGATCCGGTACCGTAGAAAAATTATTTCTTAATTAAATCGGTACAGTAAACGTCGAATAAGTCAATTCTTTCATCACCGAATTTCATGGCAGTACTCAAGTCATTGCAAGCAGATTTAAGTTCTTCAGATTCAGGTTGCACTTTCCCCTTGGATGTTAATAAATTAATCTTCTGCACACCACGATTAGTAAATGCCTCTTTATATTGAGGATATATTTTTATTGCAGCATCATAGTCAGATATTGAACCTTCAACATCCATATACATTCCCTTTGCAGCACCTCTATTAAAATATGCTTCAGCATCGTTGGGAGCTAGCACCAATAATTTTGTATAATATTCAACAGCCTCTTTATACTGTGACGTATAATAACATATTTGTGCTAAATAATAGTAAGCCGCTTCGCTATGTTTACTCTTATCATTCCTTTTGATAACATATTTGAAGTCGTCTTCTGCTTTTTTATAATTCTCAGTTTTTATATAAGCCTTGCCACGGTCTATGTATGTAGCATCGTCATTGCTGTCTAAAACAATCGCCCTATTATAATCGTTTATCGCTTCAGTATATTTCCCGAGCCCTTCATTCGCAAACCCTCGGTATATGTAAGACATCTTTTTTACCTTATCATCATCAGACATCTCTATCAATTTTGAGAATATGCTTTTTGCTTCAAAAAAATCATTTGCCTTAAGATGCTGAACTCCAGCATCAAACCTTTCTTTGATAGGCACCTGTCCATAAGAGGTATTAATAAATAAAATCAACAGTAGAATAGCCAGTAGTCTTCTCATAATACTTTTGGATAGCCGAAATACTATACGTATTGGCAATTTACTTTTTTACTTTTGAATCATGTTCTATTCATTCAAAGGTTTTGTGCCTGTTGTTCACCCTACTGCTTATGTGCATCCGCAGGCTGCTGTTACGGGCAATGTCATTATAGGTAAAGATGTATATATAGGCCCCGGTGCTGCTCTGCGTGGCGATTGGGGCGGTATTGTGATAGAAGACGGCTGCAATGTGCAGGAGAATTGTACTATACACATGTTCCCGGGTGTTACTGTGTTGTTGAAGGAAGGCGCTCATATAGGCCATGGTGCCATAATACATGGCGCTACTATCGGCAAAAATGTACTGGTGGGTATGAACAGCGTTATTATGGACGAGGTAGAGATTGGCGATGAATGTATCATAGGTGCATTGTCTTTTATTGCTGCCAATACTAAAATACCCCGCCGCAGCCTTGTAGTGGGCAATCCCGGCAAGATAATAAAGGAAGTGAGCGATGACATGATAAGCTGGAAGACCAAAGGCACGCAGCTATACCAAAGCCTGCCTAAAGACCTGTACGAAACCTTGCAACCCTGCGAGCCGCTGACAGAGATACCGGCAGACCGCCCTACACAGGAAAGCCTTTATGATACATGGAATAAGATAAAGAATGGTTGATTGGTTGACCTTGCCTGATAGCATTAAAAAAGCCCCGATACTGTTCGGGGCTTTTGTTTTATTAACTTGTAGTTAATTATGCTTCTTCAGCATTAACCAGTTCGTTCACAAATTTTGCAACGTGAGCGATACGTGTATGGTTCAATGCATAGTGTATGAATTTACCATCGCGTTCTGTAATAACGATGTTTGCACGACGCAGGATGGCGAGGTGTTGAGATGCTACAGACTGCTCCAGGCGCAACTTCACGTAAATATCGGTAACGTTCATGCGTTTGTTTTCTTCCAGCAGTTTAACGATTTGCTGGCGCAATTTGTGGTTGATGGCCCTCAAGGTCATTGCCGCACTCTTCACTGCTAAATAATCCAATTTAATCTGTTCGTTCGAACCTTCATCTTTGCGAATAACCAGCGTATTAGCTGACATAGTCGTTTCCATTTACAAATTGATTTTATGTATAAAAAAAAGAGTAACTAAGTACTGATAGCCGTTGCTATCCTCTAACGGGGTGCAAACATACACCATTCTGCTATATGAACCAAAACCATATTAAAAAAATCTGTTAAACCACCGTTAAAAACTATAATAGCATACAAAAATGTACACCGTATCTAATTAATATTCTTTGGTTTATGTGTATAAACTTGTTTTAAATAGAATGGCTCAGAATTTGCTAAATTGACAAAATCATTACAATTATATCGTTCGTTTGCATAAGCTGCCCATCTTGCTATATCGGGTTGGTTACCAGGTTCAAAGTCAAGATTTCTAGAGCTTAAAATATCTTTCAATGCATCCCCTATATCGCCGCTTATATGGCATTTTCCACTAAACTCGCTGAAAACACCTTGCAGGTCAGACGCAAGTATATGTTGCGGTTCGTTTGTTGTATCTGATTCACTGTTATATGATGCAAAATAGTATTCTCCTTCTCTTGCATTCAGGATGGAGATATAATGCTCATATTCATTTTTATGCGAATGGATGCTTTTCAATGCTAACAGCTGCAGTTTGTGGTGCATCATCAGCGGCTTATCCAGCAGGTAGCAGATACCCTTTGCAGTAGCCAAGCCAATGCGCAAACCGGTATATGAACCCGGGCCACCGCAAACCGCAATAGCGTCTAGCTGTGCCATCGCGATGCCGCTATCCTGCAGCACTTTTTCTATATGCAGGTTGATGCTGGCAGCATGGTTGCGTGTATCTGCATTTTCCATTTGTGCAATTGCCACACCATCCTTGCTGATGGCTACGATGCCCGCATCGCCCGATGTATCTATGTGTAAGATGTATGCCATTAAAATCGCTGCAAATGTAAGGAGTGTATTACATTTACAGCATGGAAAAGAAAATCATTCGTACAGATAATGCGCCTGCACCCATCGGGCCATATAATCAGGCAGTACAATTCGGCAATATGTTGTTTGTTTCAGGACAGATAGCGATTGACCCCAAAACAAACGAACTATATACAGGCGATATACAGACAGAAACCAAGCTGGTAATGGAAAATCTGAAAGCCATCCTTACAGAAGCAGGTATGGATTTCAGCAATGTGCTGAAAAGCACCATCTTCCTGATGGATATGGGCCAGTTTGCGCAGGTAAACGAAGTTTACGGCAGCTATTTTACAGAAAATCCGCCTGCCCGCGAAACAGTACAGGTAGCAGGCCTGCCCAAAGGTGTGAAAGTAGAGATAAGTGTTGTGGCAGCTAAGTAGTCAATCACAATATTCGAATAAAGTAAAACGCCCCGCAATCTGCGGGGCGTTTTACTTTTATATCAGTCCGAATTGTTTGAAGTGGTGTGTAAAATGCTTGCCATGGAAGATAATCCATTCATCATGCTTTAGTGCGCCCAGCCTTGGCTGTATATGTGTAGCACTTGGGTTGGCAGCATAGTAATCAGCAAAATGATGTAGTTCTGTTTTCAGTTCATTGAGGGCATCCTGCAGGTTTGCATTTACGTATGCAGGCAATGTATCTCCCATCAGCGGACTTTTTACACCTTGCTTTATCTGCATATCTGTATAGATAAGCGCCTGCTTAGCTACAGCAGCTTCTTCTGGTGTGCTGCGTTGTTCTATATTCATTTTTCCGCTTGATGCCTGAATGGTCATCGTCAGGTGTTCTACCATGTGTTGCGGTGTCATGCCGCCCCATAGTGGTGTAGTATCGGCACTCAGTTTATTCAGCGTAGCAATTGTTTCTTCTATGTTGTCTATACGTACCATAATCGTTGTTTTATAAAGGGTTATTTTCTATCCTTTCTTAGCTTCTTTCGCCCATGTATCTTTCAATCCCACTGTGCGGTTGAATATCAGTTTATCAGGCGTGCTTTCTTTGTCTACACAGAAATAACCTTTGCGTAAAAACTGGAAGTGCTCGCCTTCTTTCGCATTGGCCAGTGCAGGTTCTATGTACACACTTGGCAAAATCTCCAACGAGTTTTCGTTGATGTAATCTTTAAAATCACCTTCTTCGCTCGATGGGTCTTCTACTTTAAACAGGCGGTCGTACAGGCGCACTTCTGCTGTTTTTGCAGTAGCCACATTCACCCAGTGGATAGTGCCTTTTACATGTATGCCGCTGGTATCGCTACCGCTTTTACTTTCAGGTATGTATGTACAATGTATCTCTGTTACATTTCCTGCATCATCTTTCTTAAAGCCTTCGCATTTTACAATGTATGCACCTTTCAGACGCACCATCAAACCCGGGCCCAGGCGGAAGAATTTCTTTGGTGGTTCTTCCATAAAATCTTCACGCTCTATCCATACCTCGCGGCTGAAAGGCATTTTGCGTGTGCCACCATTCGGGTCTTCCGGATTGTTCTCAGCATCCAGTTCTTCTGTTTGTCCTTCTGGATAGTTGGTAATAACCAGCTTCACAGGGTCCAGCACAGCCATCACACGGTTAGATGTCTTATTCAGTTGTTCGCGTACATGAAATTCAAGCACGCTGATGTCTACAATATTTTCACGTTTTGCAATGCCTATCGTATCGCAGAAGTTGACGATAGACTGTGCAGGATAACCACGGCGGCGCATACCGCTGATGGTAGGCATACGCGGGTCGTCCCAACCTGTTACGTGGTTTTCATTTACCAGTTGCAGCAGTTTGCGTTTGCTCATTACCGTATAGGTAAGGTTGCGGCGTGCAAACTCGTACTGATGAGAAGGGAAGATGCCCAGCTTCTCTATAAACCAATCGTACAGCGGACGGTGGTGTATGAATTCCAGTGTACAAATACTGTGTGTAATGTTCTCAATACTATCGCTTTGCCCGTGTGCAAAATCATACATCGGGTACAGGCACCACTTATCGCCCGTGCGGTGGTGGTGTGCATGTTTGATGCGATACATGATAGGATCGCGCAGCAACAAGTTTGGATGCGCCATATCTATTTTGGCACGCAATACTTTTTCGCCATCAGCATATTTACCTGCTTTCATATCGGCAAACAGCTGCAGGTTTTCCTCAACGCTTCTATCTCTATACGGACTGTTTTTGCCCGGCTCTGTAGTATTACCTTTTGTAGCAGCTATTTCTTCTGCAGTGCTGTCATCTACATAAGCAAAGCCTTTTTCTATCAGTTGCACAGCAAAGCTATACAGCGTATCGAAATAGTCTGATGCGTATAGCTCATTATCCCATGTTTTGCCAATAGCATCGCTCAGCCATTTAATATCGTACTTAATGCTGTCTACGTATTCGGTATCCTCTGTTACGGGGTTGGTATCGTCGAAGCGCAGATTGACCTTGCCGTTATATTTCTTTGCCAGCCCGAAGTTGAGGCATATAGACGAAGCATGGCCTATATGCAGGTAGCCATTCGGTTCCGGCGGGAAACGTGTATGTATTTCTTTATACTTTCCTTCTGCAAGGTGTTGCTCAATAATCTCTTCTAAAAAATTAAGGCTTTTTTCTTCGCTCATAAGGCTGCAAAGATAGTTGAAAGAGTATTTATAATTTCGTTATATTGTTTTAGTTAGGATTAGATTAAAAAGTAAAATAAAAAGTTATGTTCGCAGCGTACGCAAGACTCTTATCATCCTTTAGCATTACAAGGCTTGGATTGCTTTTAAATTGTATGGATTCTGATGAAAAGCTTAGAGATACTGCATCAGAACTTGATGAAATATTCAAAAATAGTAATGCACCATTTTATAAGGCTATTGAAGGCATACTTGAAAGAGCGAAGAATGAAAAAAAATATCTTCTTCAGGAAACAAGATTAAATGCAATATCTAATTGTATATTAAATTTTACATCTGCAACTGAATATTTTTTGATTGATTTAATTGAATGGAAATTACAAGATAAAAACCTATTTAAAAGAGCACTGGACATAAAAGATACTGAAATCAGAAAATTTGATATAGTTGACTTTGACTCTATAGAAGATTTAAGAAAGAAGTATATTAAACAGATTAGTGCAAAATTTTCTGAAGGAGAGTTATGGGCAAAAAAAATGCAAAATGCTGCAAAGCTATTTGATATACCGTTTGACAAAACGTCTAAAACTATTAAATCAATCGATACTGTTTGGATGCTCAGAAATAGATTTGCACACCTAGATAGGTTGCAATATTTACCAATTTCTTTCATGAGCACAAGCGATATAAAGATTGAGATTATAGATGTGTCGCACAACAAAGTTTATTTTGATTTTTGTATTGAACTATTAGATACAATGTCGCAAGCAATTAATGATATTGATACTTTCCAAAATGAGGTATATAAGAAGTGGCATTTGAAAAATGATAAATAGCATTCCTGAGCTTGGCAGTACAGTAGCACAAAAGCATATCGGAGAGGCAACCGGGAATTAGGCAGTCTTTAATTCCCGGCGGCTTTCTTTGTTACTTTCTTTTCCGCAAAAGAAAGTAAAGGAAGCGCAGGCAAAGAGCGCAGCAAAAAACTCGCGCCAAGCCATCCATACCTCTTAACCGAAAAAGAACATAGTAAAATCCCCGCCATTTATTACTTTTACCCGCTTTTTAATTGGAATATGACAGATAGTTTGAAGCGTCCGGTACGTGTATTGGTAGCCAAAGTGGGCCTTGATGGCCACGACCGAGGCGCGAAAGTAATAGCAACCGCACTGCGCGATGCAGGTATGGAAGTGATATACACGGGCTTGCGCCAAACCCCCGAAATGGTTGTCAATACTGCATTGCAGGAAGACGTAGATGCTATCGGCATCAGCATCCTCAGTGGCGCACACAATACCGTTTTCCCGAAAGTGATGGATTTGATGAAAGCAAACGGACTGGAAAACGTATTGCTGACAGGTGGCGGCATCATCCCCGAAGAGGATATGCAAAACCTCAATTCAATAGGTGTGGGCAAGCTTTTTGCTCCCGGAGCGCCTACACAGGAAATCGCAGATTATATAACAGGCTGGGTGAAAGAACACCGCGCCGAACTTTTCTAATAAACGAAGACAGATTTAAACTTTTCAGCACATTATTTTATGTACCAAACATTATTGACAGACCTGCAAGACGGCACATTGGTTATTACTATCAACCGTCCTGACAAACTGAACGCTTTGAACAAAGACGTAATTGAAGAATTAGGCAAAGTACTGGACGAAGTGTACAGCAACCCTGATATAAAAAGCGCAATCCTTACAGGTGCAGGCGAAAAAGCATTTGTAGCAGGTGCGGATATTACAGAGTTTACAAGCCTGGATGCTGCAGGTGGCTCGGCTTTGGCTAAAAAAGGACAGGACAATGTTTTCGATAAAATAGAAAACAGCCCTAAGCCTATAGTTGCTGCTGTAAATGGTTTTGCATTGGGTGGCGGTTGTGAGCTGGCAATGTCTTGCCATTTCCGTTTGGCGAGCGAAAATGCAAAATTCGGCCAGCCTGAAGTAAACCTCGGCCTGATACCGGGTTATGGCGGTACACAACGCCTTACACAATTGATAGGCAAAGGCAAATCTATGGAGCTGATGATGACAGCCGATATGATAGGTGCTGAAGAAGCAAAAGCATTAGGTTTAGTTAATCATGTTGCACCTTTGGCTGAACTTTTAGCTAAAACTAAGGAGATATTACAAAAAATTCATACAAAAGCACCTGTTGCCATAGCAAAAGTTATAGCTTGTGTGAATGATGCAGCTAAGGGCGAAACTGCCGGATTTGCCAATGAAATCAAGCGTTTCGGCGAATGTTTCAGTACCGAAGACATGAAAGAAGGTACCGGTGCATTCTTAGAAAAAAGAAAAGCTATTTTTAAAGGAAAATAATTTTATTATCTTCATCGCTAAAACCAGAGTAAAATGCGGAAAAAAATTGTCCGTAGCCTTTTTGCCTTATGCGTTAGCGCTGCCACACTTTCGGTAAATGCACAACCTGCAATACCAAGAGAGTATGTTGAGCACCCCGGATTTTCGATGGGTATCAACTTCGGTATGACTGACCTTTGGGGTGATGTAGGTACGTTAAGCGTAGTAGACCATTACACAAACGGCAAATATTTTGAAAAGCCGATGTTTATGGGTGGCCTGTTTGGTCGCTTTACCGCGCATCCTATGCTGGCAGCACGTTTGGGAGTAAACTACGGTACGCTATATGCTACAGATGCCTGGAATGAAAAGAAAGCAAAAACAGCATCTTCTGTAGAGGCTGATGCTTTCCAGCGTTATCTGCGCAATCAGGATGTTAAAGCCAATATCTGGGAAGGTAGTTTCCAGATTGAGTTATTCCCTTTCCGCAGCAATTCGGAATCGGGTGCAGCAAAACGTCGTTGGCAACCTTACCTGACTGCAGGTGTTGGTGTGTTTCATTACCGTCCGTTCAGCACTTTCATAGATCGTAATACACGTGCCGAAAAATGGGTATATGTAGGAGACTTGCATCTGGAAGGTGAAGGGCTTTCTCCGGAAAATATAGGTAGTGCTGTAACGCCTAAATTCTGGCAGGTATGCGTACCGGCAGGCTTGGGTTTAAGGTTTGATATCAATGATAAAATGTCTTGGGGTATAGAATACCTGTACCGCTTTACAACAACCGACAGGTTGGATAATGTAAGCAGCAGCTATGTTACCGGCGAATATCTTGATAGGTACCTGACTCCTGAAAAAGCAGCGGTTGCTAAAGAGATGTACGACAAATCTTGGGCAATACAGCAAGGTGCTAAACAAGAAGCATGGACGCAAAGAGGTAATAAGGAAAACAGGGATAGCTATTCTACTGTATCGCTGATGCTGATTTATAAATTCAACAGCAACAAGATACCTTGGTGGTTCTAATATTATTTTACGATTAATAAATTCCAGAGCGGTGTGTGTATCATACCGCTCTGTTTTTTCAAAAACATATCCATTTACTACCCCCGAATAATATTTCTGAAAGATGTATGCGTTTATAGAAGGAGAAATTGTGTACAAAACGCCATCGCTGTTGCATGTTGCGGTCAACGGTGTTGGCTATGAAGTAAATATTACTTTACAGACATATGACAAAATTCAGCAGCTTGAAAAATGCAGGTTATACACTCACATACAAGTGCGGGAAGATGCATGGGTAATGTATGGCTTTGCTGATGAAACAGAACGCTCCACATTCAGGCAATTATTAGGTATTAACGGGGTTGGGGCTACCACTGCCAGAATCATATTATCCTCACTCACACCTGCCGAATTAGGACATGTAATAGCCACAGAAGACAGTAAGAGCCTGGAGAAAGTAAAAGGTATAGGTGCCAAAACGGCGCAACGTATCATACTGGAGCTGAAAGGCAAGCTGCAAATAGAAAAAAATACTGCAACTTTACCTGCGTCGGCACACAATACTGCAGAGGAAGATGCGTTATTTGCATTGATAAATCTGGGTATTGGCAAGCCTGTTGCAGAGGCTGCCCTAAAGAAAATTAAAAATACGGGCTCTCTGACAGTTGAGGAGCTGATAAAACAGGCTCTTAAAGTGCTATAACCCTAAAGGAATTGGTAGTTTGAAGCGGAAAACAAATTTTGGATACAAATTATTGATTTTTATAACGCTTGTGGTTGCAATAGCGAATGCAGCCGCACGCGGATATGCCATTGACCTGGATTATGAGGAACCCGAACCGGCAGATACATCGAAACCTGCAAGAGATACCAGCCTCAAATTCCCCGTTTACGACCATACAGGCAATCCATCAGATAAAACACCGTCGAGCATCGACCTGAAAGACCCTGCCAATATTAAAAAATCGGTTGAGTACAATCCTGACGATAACAGTTATTACTTCAATGAAAAACTGGGAGACAGGTACATGAGAAACCCAACCTTCATGACTTTTGATGAGTACGTGAAGTATCAAGGGCAGAAGGATGAAGAAGCGTACTGGAAACGCAGGATGGATGCCCTTTCATTATTCAATACAAAACCGCAATTGCCAACTATGTACCGCGAAGGCCTGTTCAACAGGATTTTCGGTGGTGATGCAATCTCTGTTCGTCCGCAGGGTAATGTTGATGTGACATTTGGTGGAAACTGGCAGAATATCAAAAACCCTACACTGCCACAACGCGCACAGAAATACGGCATATTCGATTTTGATTTGCAGATGAACATCAACCTGCTGGCAACAGTGGGCGATAAGCTGAAGCTGAACATCAGCAACAATACAAAAGCTACTTTCGATTATCAGAATATACAACGTCTGGAGTACACAGGTAAGGAAGACGAAATCATCAAAAAAATAGAAGCAGGTAATATCAGCTTCCCGCTCCGCAGTTCCTTAATCAGTGGTGTGCAATCATTATTCGGCCTTAAAACACAATTGCAGTTTGGTAAACTGTGGGTTACAGGTGTAGTATCGCAGCAAAGGTCAAAGCGCCAAAGCCTTACAATACAAGGCGGAGCGCAAACACAGCAGTTTTCTATCAAGGCAGATGATTATGAGGAAAACAGGCACTTCTTGTTATCACAGTATTTCTACAACAACTATAATAAAGCACTGCAGAATTTCCCGATTATCAATTCTCAGGCAACAATCAATAAGATAGAAGTTTGGGTTACAAACAGGAACGGTGCTGTAGAAGGTGTGCGTAATGTGTATGGCTTTATGGATTTGGGTGAAAACAATCCGTATCAGCAATTTTTATTACCCGCTGCTAAGCCGATACCTTTTGGTTTGCCTGATAACTATGCAAATAGCTTGTATGCACAATTGCAGCAAAATCCTGCTGCACGTACTACTATCGGCGCACCGGGTGCTATGAGCGGTATCGGCCTATCTACCGGGCTTGACTATAATGAAATAACAGCAAGAAGGTTGAATCCTTCTGAATATTCATTTAATCCGCAGTTGGGTTATTTGTCATTGAATACACAGTTAAACCCTGATGATATATTAGCGGTGGCATACCGTTATACATACAATGGTAAAGTGTATCAGGTGGGTGAGTTTGCTGAGGATTTACCGCCGTTACCTAATCAGAACAGTACTGTTTCGGATCAGCGTATCATGTTCCTGAAAATGTTGAAAGGAACATCGAATGCGCCAACATTACCTATCTGGAACCTGATGATGAAAAACGTGTATGCGCTAGGTGGTTTAGGCGTTTCAAAAGAAGAGTTCAGGCTGAATGTACTGTATCAAGACCCGGGTGGCGGCGAAAAAAGATACATTCCCGAAGGTGCAAGGGCAGGTGAACCCTTGATTACTATCATGAACCTTGACAGGCTGAATAATCAAAATGACCCTGCTCCTGATGGTATATTCGACTTTGTTGAAGGTATAACAATCAATACGCAGCAGGGTAGAATTATTTTCCCGGTGCTGCAACCTTTCGGACGTGATTTAAAACCCGCAATAGGTAATTCATCGCAACTCGAAAAAAAATATCTCTATAATATTCTTTATGATTCAACTAAAACAATTGCACGCCAGTTTCAGCAAAACAACAGGTATGTAATAAAAGGGTCTTATAAATCGTCGTCATCTTCCGAAATATTCCTTGGGGGCTTCAATATACCGCAAGGCTCGGTAGCTGTAAGTGCAGGTGGCCAGCGATTGGTTGAAAACGTAGATTATCAGATAGATTACGGATTGGGCAGGTTAAAGATATTGAACTCCGGTATTCTCAATTCCGGTATTCCCATCAATGTACAGTATGAAGACAATGCAACATTCGGCTTTCAACAACAAAACTTTTTAGGGGCCCGCTTCGATTATTTCCTGAATAAGAGTACCACTATCGGTGGTACTTATATGCGCCTTACAGAGCGCCCGTTCACACAAAAAACAACTTTTGGCGAAGACCCGATAAAAAATACTGTAGTAGGAATTGATGCAAACTACCAGGCAGAGGCTCCGGGACTTACAAGAGCTTTAGATAAGTTGCCATTATATTCTACAACAGCTCCTTCATTAATAAGCGTATCCGGTGAGGTAGCGGGTTTGTTCCCCGGCCACTCAAAACAAATTAATGTATTAGACCCTGAGGGTAGTGTATATATAGATGATTTTGAAGGTACACGCAGTTCATACGATTTAAAGTTTCCTGCCAATGCGTGGTCTTTAGCAAGTACGCCAAATGGGGCATTAGATAAAAACGGTAAAATACTCTTCCCGGAAGCGGGTGATGTAGATAAGCTGAGCTATGGTAGAAACAGGGCGAGGTTAGCATGGTATTTCCTTGAGCCAACCCTTGTAGAACCCAATACAGGAGTACCTGATTATGTAAAGAAAGACCCCAATCAGCACTATATAAGGTTGGTACAGCAAACGGATGTTTTCAAACAAAGAAATACAACCGTATTGCAGGGAGCACTTTCAACATTAGACCTTGCATTCTATCCTAAAGAGCGTGGCCCGTATAATTTTGATGCATCAGCTTCAGCAATTGATGCAGATGGTAAGTTCAAAAACCCGCGTGAAAAATGGGGCGGTATCATGAGGGCTGTTGATAATAGTGATTTTGAACAGTCGAATGTTGAGTTTATTGAGTTTTGGGTTATGGACCCGTTCATAAATAATCCCGGCGCACAAGGTGGTTCTTTATACATCAATCTGGGTAATGTTTCGGAAGATGTATTGCGTGACTCAAGACGTTTCTTTGAAAACGGTATTCCTTATCCTAAAGACCCTGTTAAACTATATAAGTCGGTATGGGGTTATGCACCACAGCTTACACAGCAAATAACCCGTGCATTCGATAATGATTTGCAGGCACGCGCAGTGCAGGATGTTGGTTATGATGGTTTGGATAATGAAGAAGAAAAAGGATTTTTCGCACAATACTTGTCGAGTGTTGCAAGTACTGTTACTGCAAATCCTGCATACGTACAGAGTGCAAATTCAGACCCTTCGGGCGATGATTACAAATATTTCAGAGACAGGGATTATGAAAGTAATAATACACCTGTGCTGGAGCGGTACAAGAAATTCAATAACCCGCATGGTAACTCTCCGGTAAACGACGGAAGTTCGGGTTTTTCAAATGCAGGTACTACTGTACCGGAGTCTGAAGATATAAACCGTGATAATACCCTGAACGTAGCAGAAGATTATTATCAGTATCGTATCGACTTTACGCCTAACATGCAGATTGGTTCCAACTATCTTGTAAACAAACAAGAGAGTGATGTAAAGCTGCCTAATGGTAGCATTGGCAGGGAAACATGGTATCAGTTTAAAGTTCCTATCCGCGAATATTCTGCCAAAGCAGGCAATATCTCCGATTTCAGGGCGATACGTTTTATGCGTATGTTCCTGAATGGTTTTCAGGATAGTGTGATATTCCGTTTCGCAAGATTGGAACTGGGCCGTAACAACTGGCGCAGGTATATGTTCTCTTTACAAAACCCGGGAGAAAATATCCCTGAAGATGATCAGAACTCTGTAGATTTTGCAGTAGCATCTGTAAGCCTTGAAGAAAACAGTGACCGTCAGCCGGTACCTTACGTAATACCATCGGGTGTACAGCGTCAGCAGGCAAATGTTGGTACAGGACAAAATATTCAACTGAACGAACAGGCGTTGTCAGTACAGGTTTGTAACCTGAAAGACGGCGATACAAGGGCAGTATTTAAAGAAGTAGGTGTTGATATGCGCCAGTTCAAGGGGCTGCGTATGTTTATGCACGCTGAGTCGCGAGTAGGGCAACAGCCGTTAAAAGATGGAGATGTACGAGCCATCATCCGTATAGGTAGTGACTTTACAAATAACTATTATGAATATCAGGTGCCGTTGAAGATAACATTGCCCGGCTCTACCACAGCGGAAGATGTATGGCCTGAAGCCAATAAGCTTGATTTAATATTAGATGACCTTGTAAAAGCAAAAACAGAAAGGAATGCTAAAGGCATCCCGGCATTCATACCTTATCAGGTAATAAATGAAAAAGGTAATTACATAACTGTAATAGGTAACCCTAACCTTGGCGATGCCAAAACTATGTTATTGGGTGTTACTAATCCTAAAAAAGGCAATAACTCCCCGGCAGATGATGGTATGCCGAAATGCGGTGAAGTATGGTTTAATGAACTGCGTATGACAGGTTTGAATGAAACACCTGGTTATGCAGCCTCGGGCAAGGTATCGATACAGCTTGCAGATTTAGGTTCGGTAAACCTTGGGGGTACAATGCACACTGTAGGCTATGGTAACATAGACCAGAAGCTGAACCAGCGTTTCAGGGATAATTTCTACCAGTATAATGCATCTACCAATCTGAATATGGGTAAGGTGATGCCGCGCAAATGGGGTGTACAATTGCCGGTATTTGTTGGTTACTCTGAAAATATAAGCAATCCGCAATACGATCCTTATGATCTGGATGTGAAGTATAAAGATAAACTGAACTCTGCAAGAGATGGTGCACAGCGCGATTCTATGCGTAAAGTAGCACAAGACTATACTTCCATTACGAGTGTCAATTTCTCAAACGTGCGAGTATTGGGCAACCCCGATAAACAAACTGCACAAACAATGCCGTGGAGCATCAAAAACTTTGATGTTAGTTACGCGTATAATCGTCAATTCAAAAGAAATCCAATCATCGAATCAGATGAATTATTGAATCATAAAATAGGTTTGGGTTATACCTACAATATCAGGTCGAAATCTATTGAACCGTTTAAAAATGTAATCAGGTCAAGGTCTAAATGGTGGTCACTTATTAAAGATTTTAACGTAAATCTGTTGCCATCAAACTTCACGTTCCGTACAGACCTTAATAAGATTATGAATGAAACACTCGTTCGCAATGTTTCTGATGGCCCTATCGCAATACAACCTACATATTTCAAGAACTTCACCTGGTCAAGGATGTACGAGCTTCGTTGGGAACTGACACGTTCTTTGTCATTCAGCTACAGGGCTACAAATAATTCGCGTATAGACGAGCCATATGGCAGGGTAGATAACAGCCAGAAAAAAGACAGCTTGTGGAACGAGATACTATCATTTGGCCGTAATACAAATTACTCACAGGATTTCTCTACCAGCTACAACCTGCCAACACAAAAATTGCCGATAACAGATTGGACAAATCTTAGATTGACATACGGAGCTACTTATACATGGACGGCAGCATCGCAGCTTGCAAGAAACTTGGGTAATACATTAGGGAACACGCAAAATAAACAGGCAAACCTGGAATTACAGTTCACGCAATTGTATAACAAAAACAGGTGGCTGCGTGCAGTGAACCAAGCTAAAATGCCAACAGGTAAGAAGGAAGAAAAGAATGATTTGAAAGATTTGAGAGGAAAGGGTAAAAATGATAAGCTGATATCAAAATCAAAAAATCAATCAAAATCAGACACGGCCTCTTTAAAAGGTAATACCATTGAAGAGAAAGCAGCTAACATGACCAACGCTCAGCTGGACTCTGCAAGAAAGGCACAAAAAGCAGAGTTGCTGGCTAAGCAGAAAGCTGATAAAGAGAAAAAGAAGAAAGAAAAGAAACTGGCTAAACTTAAACGTAAAAACACGGTGCCGGAAGTAACGGATATAGAAAGGTTTACCGGCAGGTTGCTTACGATGGTCAAGCGTACTACTGTAAACATATCTGAAAATGCAGGTTCTACATTGCCGGGCTATATGGATAGCACACGCTTTTTAGGTATTAATACATCGAGCGGTGCACCGGGCTTTGGTTATGTATATGGTATGCAGCCCGACCGCTCGTGGCTGGAAGCACAGGCAGCAGCAAACAGAGTCAGCAGAGATTCGTTATTCAATGCCCAGTTTCAGCAACAATATGCGCAAACACTTAATATTACTACTACGATAGAACCTATTAAAGATTTCAGGGTAGATCTTACTATAACGCGTTCATTCAGCAAGTCGATGAGTGAATTGTTTAAAGATACCTCTCTCAGTGGCCGTGGGGAGTTTACGCATAACAACCCTTACGAAACAGGTTCGTTTACAGCATCATACATCGGCCTGAATACCATGTTTAAAGAATCAGGGGTAGATGCAGGTCCGTTTAAGCAGTTTGTTGATAACAGGCAAATAGTATCAGAAAGGCTTAGTAAAGACAACCCGTATAGCAATGGTGTAACAGACCCTAACGACCCGAACTACAAAAAAGGTTATACTGCATATTCGCAAGATGTATTAGTGCCATCATTTATTGCAGCTTATTCGGGCAAGAGTGCTAACAGCATCGGCTTGGTTGACCATAGCAACCGCAATATCAGGAGCAATCCATTCCGCAATTATACGCCGATGCCAAACTGGAGGGTAGCTTATACAGGCCTTACCAAAATACCATTCATCAATAATATGATGAATAACCTTGTAATAAACCATGGGTACACCGGTACACTGTCGATGAACAGCTTTGTATCTGCATTGTACTATCAGGATATATTCAGTCTTGGATTCCCGTCGTTTATCGATTCCAATTCGGGCAACTTTGTACCATTCTATCAGGTACCTAATATCACCATTTCCGAATCGTTGAACCCGTTATTTGGTTTCGATGCTGCATTCCGCAATGGTATGTCACTCAGCTTCAACTATCGCAAGACACGCACTGTGAGCCTGAGTATGATTGATTACCAGGTGAGCGAAACAAACAGCACTGAATATACCATTGGTGCAGGTTATCGTATCCGCGGTTTGATACTGCCGTTCGAAGTGTTTGGTGTGAAGAAACTGAAGAATGACCTGAACATAAAAGTAGATATAGGACTGCGGGATGATAAGAGCAGTAATAACTATCTGGCTCAAAATCAGGAAATCATAACACGCGGGCAGAAAGTGGTAACTATATCGCCAACAATAGACTATATCGTAAGCGATAAACTTACATTGCGCTTCTACTACGATCGCAGGCAGAGCATACCATACATTTCTACATCATACCCTATTACTACAACACGTGCCGGTGTTACACTTCGTTTCATATTCGCACAGTAATCATATCTTACAGGGGGTAAACATCTTTACCCCCTATTTGTTATCTTTGTAATCTTAAATTTTCTAATAAATGACGGTGCATTCTTTTCAGGAGCATTTTGATGCCAAGATAGATAGCGAAGTGATGATAGAACCCCGTGACTGGATGCCGGATGATTATCGCAAAACACTCATCCGCCAGATATCTCAACACGCTCATAGCGAGATAGTAGGTATGCTGCCTGAGGGCAACTGGATAACACGTGCCCCAAGCCTGCGCCGCAAAGCTGTATTGCTTGCTAAAGTGCAGGACGAAGGCGGCCATGGCCTGTACCTCTACAGTGCTGCCGAAACATTGGGCATTACCCGTGATGAGATGTACGACCAGTTGCATACAGGCAAGGCAAAGTATTCTTCCATATTCAACTATCCGACAATTACATGGGCCGATATGGGTGCTATAGGTTGGCTTGTTGACGGTGCTGCTATTATGAATCAGGTACCGCTGTGCCGCACATCTTATGGCCCGTATGCGCGTGCTATGGTGCGTGTGTGCAAAGAGGAAAGCTTCCACCAGCGCCAGGGTTTCGAGATTATGATGACATTGGCTAATGGTACAGACATACAAAAGAAGATGGCACAGGATGCGCTTAACCGTTGGTGGTGGCCGTCTATTATGATGTTTGGCCCTAATGATGCAGATAGTCCGCACACGGCACAAAGTATGCGCTGGAGGATTAAACGCTTTACCAATGATGAACTGCGCCAGAAGTTTATTGATGTAACAGTTGAACAAGCAAAACTGATAGGACTGACAGTACCTGATCCTGATTTGAAATGGAATCAAGAACGTGGTCATTACGACTTCGGCCCTATCAACTGGGATGAATTCTGGAATGTAGTAAAAGGCAATGGCCCTTGTAATAAAGAACGCCTGGAGGCTCGTAAGAACGCTTGGGAAAACGGTGCATGGGTGCGCGATGCTGCAATGGCATATTCAGAAAAACGTAAGGCACGTAAAGAAAATAAAGAAACAAAAGCAGCCTAACCTGCTGATACAAATACGGAATAATGAACCAATTCATAAATAAAAATCTCTACGGAGATTACGGCGATAAAGAACAGGCAACGGGTGCAAGCGGTACACACAACACTGCAAACGAGTGGCCTTTGTGGGAAGTGTTTATACGTAGCAAAGCGGGTCTCGACCATAAACATGCCGGTAGCCTGCACGCTGCTGATGCAAAGATGGCAGTTGAAAATGCACGTGATGTATATACACGCCGTATGGAAGGTGTAAGCATCTGGGTAGTGGAAAGCAAATATGTACATGCTTCCGACCCGTTTGAAGCAGCATCTATGTACGAGCCTGCTAACGATAAAGTATATCGCCACCCGACTTTTTATAACCTGCCGGATGAATTAACACACATGTAATTGTTTGGATAAAGCAAGTAAGTTTAAAATTTCAAAATCCAAACAAATGAATCAACTAACATACACATTACAGATAGCAGATAATGCACTGATACTTGGCCACCGCATCAGCGAATGGTGCGGGCATGGCCCGATACTGGAGCAGGATATTGCAATTACCAATACATCGCTCGACCATCTGGGGCAGGCACGTTCATTATATCAGCACGCTGCTGATATGTTTAATGCATTGCCGGCTGAAGAAAAGAAAACCCTTTTTGTATCTGCTGCATTGCAGGCCAAGATTGCAAAAGATGAGAAAATTGATGAAGATGACCTCGCTTATCTGCGCGATGGCTGGGATTTTCGTAATGTACTGCTTACCGAACAGCCTAATAAAGACTGGGGCTACACTGTAGTACGCTCATTTTTCTATGATGCGTACAACTTTTATTTTTATACAGAATTGCAAAAAAGCAAAGACACTGTTTTAGCTGCTATTGCCGAAAAATCTTTGAAAGAAGTAACCTACCACCTGCGCTGGAGCAGCGAATGGATGATACGCCTTGGCGATGGTACCGCAGAAAGTAAAGCACGTATGCAGGAGGCTGTAAATCATAACTGGGCATATACAGGCGAGTTGTTTGAAATGACAACGGCAGATAAAGAAATGCTGGCGGCTGGTATGGGTGTAGATTTGAATGCCATTAAAACACAATGGCAGAAACGTGTAGATGCTGTATTGGAAGAAGCTACCCTAAGCATACCTGCCAATGCATGGATGCACAGTGGTGGCAAAGAAGGACGCCACAGCGAACACCTCGGATATATACTTACAGAGTTGCAGTTTATGCAAAGGGCCTATCCTGATATGGAATGGTAATATTTTGTACACATGAAGAAAGCCTTATTACTAAATCTGATGTTATTGCTTTCAGCAGTTCGGTTGTATGCACAAACTAAAGTTGCTGATTTTGAAACAGAATTGCCGACTGTCGAAAAAAAGCCGGTTTCTGATTCAATTTATAAATATGTTGATGAAATGCCAGAACCAACATTCAATTTGAATGAATATCTTGCTGGCAATATGCGCTATCCACCTGATGCTCTCGATAATGGAATTCAAGGTAGATTGATAGTCAAGTTTATTGTTAATGTTGATGGTTCATTAGATAGTATTCACATTACTGGCAATAAAATTATAAATGGCGAATCTTTAGAAAGAGAAGCTATTAGAGTTGTTAAGAATATGCCTAAATGGAAGCCGGGTAAGATGAATGGAAAGCATGTACGGGTTTATTATACGCAACCAATTACTTGGCGACAGGAGATTATTAACAGATGAGTATAGAATCTTCTATATCCAAAATATACGAATGGCTGCAACAGGTTACAGACCCTGAAGTACCTGTGCTTACCATTCTCGACTTAGGTATCGTAAGGGAAGTTGAGCTCAATGGGGATGAAGTGACTATTGTAATAACACCTACCTATAGTGGCTGCCCGGCTATGGATGTGATAGGTATAAACATCCGTATGGCGCTGATGAGCAGGGGCTTCAAAAAAGTAAATATCGAGCAGCAATTGAGCCCTGCATGGACGACTGACTGGATGAGTGAAGAGGGTAAACGCAAGCTGAAAGAATATGGCATTGCGCCACCGGTACGCAAAACATCAGATAATCCGCTTGGCCTTTTTGAAGATGATAATATTCCCTGCCCGCGATGCAGCAGTGAACATACACAACTGGTAAGCCGCTTCGGCCCTACATCCTGCAAGTCTTTATATAAATGCCTCGATTGCAAAGAGCCCTTCGAGCATTTCAAATGTCATTAGATTAATTATTAGGAACACCCAGCACTTCCAGTGCTTTTTGTGCGGCTACCTGGCCTGCTTCTTTTTTGTTGAAGCCTGTACCTGTAGCTACCTGCTCGCCCGATAGTATTATGGCGATAGTGAATATTTTACGGGTGCCTTCCAGTTTTTCGTCCACACTGTCAAAGCTTAGCTCTTTGCCATTGCGTTGTGCCCAGCTCAGCAGTTTGTTTTTGTAATTGGTATCAGTGCTTTCCAGTACATCAATGTCTATATATGGTTTGATGACCTGATTGAGTATGAAAGTACGTGTTTTAGAAAAGCCCTGATCCAGATAAACGGCGCCAATCAAAGCCTCCAGCGCATTGCCGAATATATGGCTGCGGCTCAGTCCGCGGTCGTTCTGGTTATACTGCACCATTTTGTGCAGGCCCATTCGCAGTGCTACATTGTTCATCGTTTCGCGGCGCACAATACGGCTGCGCAGCTCTGTAAGATAGCCTTCGGGTTGTGTAGGGTATTTTTTAAAAAGATATTCAGCAACGATAGAGCCCAGAATAGCATCACCCAGAAACTCCAGCCTTTCATTGTTTTGCTGCAGCTCTTCAATTTTGCTGCGGTGCATTAATGCAAGCTGATAGTATGGCAGGTGCTTTGGCGTATAGCCCAGCAAGTGCTCCAATTGTCGCACCAACTCTTTGTTGGGAGAAAAGAAATGTAAGATTCGTGACGTGAACCTGCGCACGTTCTACTCTTCGTATTTTTTGAAGATAATAGACGCATTGTGTCCGCCAAAGCCGAATGTATTGCTTAGTGCAGCACGTATGGTACGTTTCTGCGCTGTATGCAATGTGAAATTCAACCTCGGGTCGAAAGCAGGGTCAGTAGTCTGATGATTGATGGTAGGAGGTACCGTATCATTTACTACAGATAGTATAGCAGCAATAGCTTCAACACCACCGGCAGCACCCAGGAGGTGTCCTGTCATCGATTTGGTAGAACTTATATTCAGGTTATAAGCATGCTCGCCAAATACTTTTTGTATTGCAATTACTTCTGCGATATCGCCCAGCGGTGTAGAAGTACCGTGTACGTTGATATAGTCAATATCTTCAGGCTTCATGCCGGCATCATCCAGTGCGTTGCGCATTACGTTAATAACGCCCAGGCCTTCAGGATGTGGTGCAGTCAGGTGGTAAGCATCGGCACTCATGCCGCCGCCTGCAACCTCTGCATATATTGTAGCGCCGCGTTGTTTAGCGTGCTCCAGTTCTTCAAGGATAATGGCACCCGCACCTTCGCCCAATACAAAACCATCACGATTGAGGTCAAAAGGACGGCTGGCAGTTTTAGGGTCGTCATTGCGTTCGCTCAGTGCTTTCATAGCATTGAAACCACCGATACCCGATTGGGTAACTACAGCCTCAGAACCGCCGGTTACAATAGCATCAGCTTTGCCGAGGCGTATGTAAGTAAATGCGTCAATCAGGCCGTTGGTAGCAGATGCACAGGCACTAACCGTGGCAAAGTTGGGGCCGCGGAAGCTGTAGCGCATAGATATATGCCCTGCGGCAATATCCAGTATCAGTTTGGGAATGAAGAAAGGATTGAAACGAGGTGTACCATCGCCCGCGTTGAACGCTGTCATTTCTTCGATAAAGGTAATCATACCGCCTATACCCGATGCCCATATAACACCTATACGGTCTTTATTAAGGCTTGGGTCGTCCAGCTTAGCATGTTTCACTGCTTCATCAGCAGCAACAATAGCTACCTGTGCAAAACGGTCTAGTTTGCGTGCTTCTTTTTTCTCAAGAAAATCTTCAGGATTGAATCCTTTCAATTCACATGCAAACCTTGTCTTAAACTTGCTCGCATCAAAATTGGTAATGAAATCAGCGCCCGAAACCCCATTGATAAGGCCTTCCCAATATGCGGGTGCAGTATTACCTATGGGCGTAAGGGCGCCGATACCCGTAACGACAACTCGTCTGAACGGTGAATTCATTGAAACAATTTCTGTTACTGAATAGTTTAGTTGATTACTTTACGTTTTGTTCCAGGTATGCTATAGCCTGGCCAACTGTAGTGATAGTTTCTGCCTGTTCGTCAGGGATAGAAATGTTGAATTCTTTTTCGAATTCCATGATAAGCTCTACTGTATCCAGAGAGTCAGCACCCAAGTCATTGGTAAAGCTTGCCTCAGGAGTTACTTCTGCTTCTTCAACACCGAGTTTATCAATGATGATTTTTTTAACGCGTTGTGCAATTTCAGACATGGCTAATGCATTTATTTTATGGTGCAAAAATATACTTTTTGGCTAAAACATGAAGTACGGCATCAAATTCTTTAAAACTTAACATGTAAAAAGCTATATATATTTATTAACATAACCTGTTTGAGGCGCAAAATCAGCTATTCTGATACAAGCTGGCCGTCTTTCATTATCAGCGTACGGTCGGTCATGGCAGCAAGTTCATCGTTATGGGTAATCATAATAAAGGTTTGCCCCAGTTTATTGCGCAATTCAATAAATAAATCATGTATTGCCTTGGCATTGGCACTATCAAGGTTGCCTGTAGGTTCGTCTGCCATTACAATGCTTGGTTTGTTTACCAAAGCCCTTGCTATAGCTACTCTTTGTTGTTCCCCGCCCGATAATTCGGATGGTTTATTATCCAATCTGTCTCCCAGGCCTACTACTTGCAGCATAGCCGCAGCATTATCCAACGCTTGTTTTCTGCCTTGCCCGGCAATCCATAGCGGAACAGCTACGTTTTCTACTGCACTGAATTCGGGCAGCAGGTGATGGAATTGAAATACGAAGCCTATGTGTTTGTTGCGGAACGCAGCCTGTTTTTTAGCCGGTAGTTTAAAAACATCAGTGCCATCTATTAATACTTTGCCGCTGTCTGGTTTGTCCAGCACACCAAGCAAATGCAACAATGTACTTTTGCCGGCACCCGACTGGCCAACTACAGCAACTATCTCTCCTTTTGTAATATTTAAACTCACACCGTTTACAACAGTAAGGTCTGCATATTTTTTGAAGAGGTTTTCTGCAACCAGCATATCAGGCGTATATATTTTTTTACGGCTTTAGTATGCCGGATTAATAATGGTTGTAAAAATCCAGTAATTAAATTGTAATACCAAACACTACGTTCCTGTTTGCAGGGTGGGGAGAAAACATAGGATAACCTTAAGAGTAGAAAATTTGTTATTGTTAATTGAAAACTTACATTTGCGGAAATAGAGTATAAAAATAAATAATTTATAATATGTTTTGGACGTTAGAATTAGCATCACACTTGGAAGACGCACCATGGCCTGCTACAAAAGACGAACTGATTGACTACGCAATACGTTCGGGTGCGCCACTGGAAGTTGTAGAAAACCTGCAGGAGCTTGATGACGAAGGCGAAATATACGAAGGCATTGAAGATATATGGCCTGATTATCCTACGCAGGAAGACTTCTTCTTCAATGAAGATGAGTACTAAGAAAAAATGAAATTAATACTAAGCGCTTTGTTACTACAAGGCGCTTTTTTAATGCAATTATTATTCTGCATATCTTCTATATCCTTAAATTTGCCTACCTAAAATTTTGATACTTGAAACTTGTCAGACTTATAACCCTCGCAGCATTGTTCTTTTTATACAATGCTAACAATACACAAGCACAGCTATCATCGGTTGATACAGCTTGTCTTGGCGTCCCTGTTGCTTTCTCTACTACCAACAACAGTGTTTACAATACATGGGTGATGGATACGGTAAATCTGAATCAGACACCCGTGATTTCCGCTGCGGTATCAATGGCTGGTAGTGGCCTCAGTACTCCTACATTTTCAAAATTTATAAAAGATAATGGTGTATGGTATGCATTTGTTACTAATTATCATACAAGAGAATTGCGCAGGCTTACCTTCACAGGCAATCCGCATAGCAGCAGTTATACATCATCATTAGTAGGTGTGTATGGTACATCGCAACTGGAAGGTGTAGATATAGTAAGGGATTCTGCAACAGGCAACTGGTATGGTTTTGTTGTTACCAACGACAGGTTGTACAGCCTTAGCTTTGGCTCGTCTCTTGCCAATGCACCTGCATCATCCATGTACAGCACATCACTCATGTTTTGGGCACACCAGTTTGGCGTGGCTAAATACGGTAACCAATGGATAGGTTTTATTGCCGACCGAAACTCCACAATACTTCGTGTCGATTTCGGTACATCTATCACAAATACGCCTACGTTTACGCGCATCAATAATGTTGGCTCTGTTGTTAATCCGTGTGGCTTTGCCATACACAATGAAAACGGCAACTGGTATATGCTGGTAACCAGCCTCATCAACGGCACTATTACACGCTACAATTTCGGTACAAATATTCAGAACAATACACCTACGGGAACACTGCTCGGAAACCCGGGCAGCTATTTGTCAATACCGAGAAGTGTGGGCATCATTGCAGATTGCAACCAGTTGTATGCCTATGTGTGCAACGAGAATGGCTTGCTCACCAAATGGGATTTTAATAACAGCATTACCAATGCACCAACCGTTACCAGCCTCGGCAATACCAATACAGGTTCATCTAATGGCTTCTCGCCGTTTGTGTCAGACAGTGCATTGAACTATGGTATCTTCAGCCAGTCGAACGGCAACTTTTATAAAATACGCATGGTGCAATTGCCGCCATATAATGTTACTAATTTCTACAATCCTGCTACATCATATACGTTCACTACATCCGGTATTAAAAACATTTCACTGTTCAAAAACATGGGAGAGTTTATGGGTGGCAGTGCATTTTGCAAAAACCTGTTTATAGGGCCTGTAGGTTCTAAAAAAGATACTATCATTTGCGGTACATCGCATACACTGAATGCAGCGCGCCCCGGTGCTACAGGTTATTTGTGGAACACCGGTGCAAGTACTCCTTCTATCACCGTTACTGCTACAGGCAAATACTGGGTTACGGTATCGGGTGTGGTATGCCCCAACAGCGATACGTTTAATGTAACGATACAGCCTGTGCCACAATTGTCTTTGGGTAATGATACTGCAATATGCGGCAACGATTCTGTAAGGCTCAAAAACATCTATACCAATCTTGCAGGTGCTACCTATTTGTGGAGCAATGCGTCTGTAGATTCTGCCATCTTTGCAAAAGCATCGGGCAAGTACTGGCTGACGGTAACTAAGAATACCTGCGCTGCATCAGACACCATCAACCTGGCAGTAACACCTGTGCCGCTTGTTGACCTCGGGAATGATACCACGATTTGTGCGGAAGATGTAATACGCCTGCAGAATAAAACAGGTTTGCCGTTTTACACCAATTTGTGGAGCACAGGCAGCACAGCTTCTTATCTCGATGTTTCGTCCGGTGGCAGGTATTGGTTGCGGGCATCACTTAATGGTTGTGTGGCATACGATACAATAGATATAACCGTACTGCAATTGCCGCTTGTAAACCTCGGCCCCGATACACTGATATGTGAGGGTGGCAGCATCACGCTTCGTAACAAATTTACATCACAAACAGGTACTCATTTGTGGAGTACAGGAAGTACTGATAACAACATCAACGCATCTGCGGCGGGTATATACTGGTTGCAGGTAAGCGCAGGCAGTTGCAAGACAAGGGATACCATCACACTCGATACAAAAGCTAACCCGATAGTGTTTGCAGGCAACGATACGGCTATATGTGCCAAAGACACAATAACACTGCGCAGTAATTCTCAGCCCGCAGGCTCGTTATACAACTGGAGTACGGGCAGCAAACAAAGCACCACAAAAACCAATGGCAAGGGCTTCTATACACTTGCGGTAACCTACAATGGCTGCACAAGCGTGGATAGCATAAACGTAGCAGAACTGTTGCTGCCGTATATAGAGCTGGGCCCTGCAAGAGACCTGTGCAAAGGCACTACATTGAAGCTGCCTGAGTATATAGAAAAACCCGCAGGTACAAAGATGCTGTGGTCGGGTGGCAGTACCGATAGTACTTATACCGTATCGCAACCCGGTGTGGTAACAGTGCAGATAGAAAACGTATGCGGTATAGTGTACGATGCGGTAAACATAACATTCAGGAATTGTAAGATATGGTTCCCTTCTGCATTTTCGCCCAATGCCGATGGTAGTAACGACCTGCTGAAGCTGCTGGGAGATATTGCGAATGTGAAGGATTATGAACTGAGTGTGTACAACCGCTGGGGGCAAAAAATATTTACTACCACAGATGTAACAACCGGATGGAATGGAATGCACAAAGGGCAGCCTGCCGATTTCGGGGTGTATTACTACATGTGCACGCTGGAATACCTTGGCGCAAAAGAACTGCTGAAAGGAGATATAACACTGGTGCGGTAGGTGAGCAGTATCAGGTAATATTTACCTCCTTACACAAATTCACAATCACACCTATACCCGGTTCTTTGGCTGCTTTCATTAGTAGAATGTATTAATAGTGCTATTTATCATAAATAGTTGTATTTTTGTATTAATAAAAGTCACCACCATGAACTTTCGCCACGAAACCTTTATACAGGAAATGATTGCACATGGTAATCGCAAAGAAGCCTATCTCAAAGCTTACCCGCAATCTTCGTCAACCGCTGCTTATAACAATGCCTGCCGGTTGCTTTCCGTTCCATACATCCGCAATAAAATACAGGCAGCATTCACAATAACAGAAGATGCAGTGTTAGAACAATTGCAGCAAGACTATGGTATGGCATTGGCAGATGTGTACTGGAAGCGTGTATTATTGGCACGTATCATTAAATCGGCAATGCAACAAAACGAAACAAATTGCAGCGATACAGCAACAAATTGTAACCGGAAAGCAACAATTCGTAACCATTCTGAAACATTACAGCAACAACCAACAGTATCTCAAGTGTTGAGAGCTATAGTGTTAGATACTAAACTGGAATATGGTTGGAAAAGAAAATTGTAAAAACTATGCAAATACTATCAAAAACTATCAACAAATAATGAAAATGATAATGTCAGCAATGCACTACATTTTTTTAAATAAGAGGAATAGCACCCTACAGCCCGGCAGCACAGTAGCAATGTAGCTCAATCGACAGCCACCAGAGACCTTTCTGTCATTGGTCTCTGGCAGCTTTTCTTTGTTTCTTTTTTTCTTGCTGCCAAAAGAAAGAAAGGAAGCCCAGGCATGTGCACAGCAAAAAGCTCGTGGAGCGTAGTTACCACCTTCCCCCTGTCGGGTACTCCTCCTAAAACAACAGGAGAGCTTTTCAGCTTGCAGCAAAACCCATTCCAACATATATAAACCCATCCTATTGATGTATAAACATTAGTTGGTGGTTTTCCTTACTATAAGTACCTAACTTTATACCATGATGAGCAGAAGAAAATTCATTAAAGGTTCGGCAATACTGGGTGCATCTGTAGCAGCACCGTCATTACTCTTCGGGCAAAGCGGTATGTACACCAACAAGCGAAACCGCCAGATACACCGCATACTGGATGCCGATGCCACTATGGTAGGCACACTGCCTGTAATGCGTGCCTTTGCGGGCAATCAGAACGACCATGTATCGCCTTTTGTATTCTTCGATGAGTTTGGCCCTGTAGATTTGAAACCGGGCAGCACCGCACTGAAAGTGCCTGCGCATCCGCACGCGGGGGTGATACCTACTACCTACTTCCTGTCGGGCAGCGGCCACCACAAGGATAGCCTCGATTACGATTTCCAGATACAGACTGGCGAGTATATGATGTTCAACAGCGGGCGCGGTGCCATACACATGGAGGAAAGCGGCGAGCAGCTGAAGAAAGAAGGCGGCAAGATACACGGCTTCCAGATATGGCTGAACATACCATCGGCACACAAGCACGATGCCCCCAGCACTACGGTGTACAGGGATGATAATATGCCTGTGATAGTAAACAAAGACTATACGGCACGTGTGGTATTGGGCGAGTTGTTTGGCGAGAAATCAACCGTTAAAACCTACACACCCGCATTCTATTATTACCTGAAGCTGAATAAACAGGCAAGGCTGGATATACCCGTTAACAACGAACATAATGCCTTTATATACGTAGTAAGCGGCAAGCTGGAAGTAGAGGGGCAGAACGCCGTAAAGCCCAATCAACTGGTGCTGTACAAACGTGGTGCGGATAACATCAGCCTGTATAGCGAAGAAGGTGCGGAGATATTCCTGCTGGGTGGCCAGCCGCTGAACGAGGTAGTGTATTCTTACGGCCCGTTTGTGATGAACACCGAAGCGCAAATCATGCAATGTATCAACGACTATAATGCAGGCAAAATGGGCAACCCCGATGTGGTAAACAGGTAGCTTACTTATTCTTTAGAATAGCATTGGCATTGGTAATAAAAGTGGTTTCTTCTTTGCCACGTTCCGACTGCGGATAACCCAGCGAACCTAAACCACTGATATTAAACTTGCCTGTTTTGGCATCTTTAGCCATATTGAACATCCAGATAGTAGGATAACCACCTACCTGAAAGAATTGCTGCAGCTCTGCATTTTGTCTGGCAAGCTTTTCAGGCAATTGTTTATTGCGCGGAAAATCGAGCTCCAGCAGAATCACATTTTTCTTTGCCCATTCTTTAAAACCCGGTTTGCTGAATACAGCAGCCTCCAGCCTGTGGCACCAGCCGCACCAGTCGCTACCTGTAAAGAATGCAAATACCGGTTTCTTCGTTTTCTCATTCAGCTTTTGCACCTGATAGATATCCGTATACCAGGTAAGGCCATCTTTTACTTCCTGCGCATTAGCATTAACCGATATTGTAAGCAACAATACCGCCAGCAAAGTGTTGTATAGTATTCTGATGTTTTTCATTGCAATGGAAAGCTACGAAAAATGAACGATACAGATGGGGGTAAACAGCCTTCGGCTTGTCTCACCTTCATAAAATATTGACTATGAAGAATAAATGGGTTTGGGCTGTCATGTGTGTACTAGCTACCGTCATTGGTATCTATCCCGTTATATATTTCATATTCAGCGGCAAGATAGGGCTACTTGGTAGTAAGCCTGATGCCATTTACAACAGTGCACTTTGGCAATTGTGTTTCTACATTCATATTGTATGTGGTGGTATTGCTTTACTTGTAGGCTGGCCTCAGTTTAGTAATAAACTACGTCAACGCAGGGTAACGCTCCATCAAAACATCGGCAAGGTATATATTACAGCCGTATGGATGAGCGCGTTGTCTGGCATATACATCGGGTGTTATGCCAATGGCGGTGTGGTAGCAGCTACAGGTTTTGTAACGCTGGGCATCATATGGTTTTATACCACACTAAAGGCCTACCTGCATATCCTGCAAAGAAATATTGCTGCACACAGGCAGATGATGGTGTATAGCTATGCCTACAGTTTTGAGGCTGTGACACTACGGATATGGTTGCCACTGCTAAGTATAGCAACGGGCGACGGCGCTATGTCTTACATCATAGTATCGTGGCTGTGCTGGGTGCCTAACCTTGCTGTTGCAGCTATGTTAAACAACAGGCATGTTGAACATAATGCGTGAAACTGACAAGTATCTGTTACGCTTGCAACAGATATGTTAAAAACCAATAGCGGCTATCCGTGTAAAGCGTTAAATTACTGCAAACATGGCATAACAGGCACGGTATTGGCATTATACCTACAAAACGTATGTTATGAAAAAGATAATCATGATTTCGGCACTGTTGATTGCAACGACTGTTGCAACCAACGCGCAGGTAAACGTAAACGTGAACATCGGCATGCAACCTGCATGGGGTCCTGTAGGTTACGATTATGTGCGTTACTACTACCTGCCTGATGCAGACGCATATTACGATGTAAACAGCAGGGCGTTTGTGGTATTTGCCAACGGCGCATGGGTGCGCAGGTCTGCACTACCGCGACCGGTAGATCTATACCATGTACATAAAATAGTGATTAATGATGCACGCCCATGGACAAGACATACGGTGTATCGCGACAGGTATGTATCATACCGTGGACGCCCGAGCAATGTGGTGGTGATACGCGACAGCCGCGAGCCTAAATACCATAAAGGGAATAATGGCAATGCATATGGCCATTACAAAAGCAAAGGATATAATAACAACGGACGTGGAAATGGTGGCGGCAAAGGACATGGCGGCCATGGTAAAGGACACGGCAAAGGAAAATAGTGTGTTTTGGTAATGTTGAGGTTGGTAATGAGCCGCACTCTTAGGAGTGCGGCTTTTTGTGTCTAATACCTATCCTATAGCGTATTTACTAGATTATGTAATTGCCTTACGCCAGCTTTTACTTTCTTTTGAGAGCAATATTGCCGGTGTATCTCTGACGCTGCTTACTTACGGCTGTACTGTCAGATAGACGAATGCCATTCTTAACACAGATAAACACAACACATCGTCATATTTTTTAATAAAATGGCTGCTTTCTACTTTCGCCTTAAGACTTAAGACTTTTAATTTACCTTTGCACTTTCTTTTAAATATATGCAGCAAGAAGCTACACTCGAACAAGCGGTCAAACTGGGCCTTCGCGAAGAAGAATTTGAACAGATAAAGCAAATACTGGGTCGTACACCCAATTTCAACGAAACTGCTATGTACTCCGTTATGTGGAGCGAGCACTGCAGTTATAAAAACTCCATTACACAGCTGAAAACCCTGCCACGCGATGGTGAACGCCTGCTGGTAAAAGCGGGTGAAGAAAATGCCGGTCTGGTAGATATAGGTGATGGCCTGGGTTGCGTATTCAAAATAGAATCGCACAACCACCCTTCGGCTATCGAACCGTTTCAGGGTGCTGCAACGGGTGTTGGTGGTATTCACCGCGATATCTTTACCATGGGTGCACGCCCTATCGCATCGCTGAACTCGCTGCGCTTTGGTAAGCTGGATAATCCTAAAACAAAATGGTTGCTGAAAGGCGTTGTAAAAGGCATTGGCCACTATGGCAACTGCTTTGGCGTACCTACAGTAGCGGGCGAAATATATTTTGACGGTTGCTACCAGACAAACCCATTGGTAAACGCCATGAGCGTGGGTGTGGTAAAAGCAGGCCAGACAGTATCTGCAACATCTTACGGCGAAGGCAACAGTGTCTTCATAGTAGGTGCTGCAACGGGTAAAGACGGTATCGGTGGTGCATCTTTCGCATCAGCAGATATTACGGAAGATAGCGTGAACGACCTGCCATCTGTACAGGTGGGCGATCCGTTTGAAGAAAAGAAACTTTTAGAAGCTTGTCTTGAAGTGATACCAACGGGTGCACTGATAGGTATGCAGGATATGGGCGCTGCAGGTATTACCTGCTCTTGCTCTGAAATGAGCGCTAAGGGCGAACATGGTATGATTATCCATCTGGATAAGGTACCTACACGTCAGAAAAATATGCAGGCATGGGAAATGCTGCTGAGCGAAAGCCAGGAGCGCATGCTGATAGTAGTGAAGAAAGGACGCGAGGCTGAGGTACAGAAGATATTTGACAAGTGGGACATCCACTGTGTGCAGATAGGTGAAGTAACAGAAGATAAGAACCTGAAATACTACATGAATGGCGAACTGGTGGCAGATGTTCCTGCTTTCAGTTTGGTATTGGGTGGCGGTGCACCTGTGTACACACGCGAATACGAAGAGCCTAAATACTTTGCAGAAATCAACGCATTCAATCAGGATACGGTAGCTGTGCCTGCCGACCTTACTGCCGTAGCTATGGAATTGGTACAATTGCCAACCATTGCCAGCAAACGCTGGGTGTACGAACAGTATGACAGCATGGTAGGTACAGGCAATACACAAACAAACGAACCGAGCGATGCTGCAATAGTACGCGTACACGGCTCTGCAAAAGGTATTGCGATGACTACAGACTGCAACAGCCGCTATGTATATTCAAACCCTTACAAAGGTGGTATGATAGCTGTGAGTGAAGCTGCACGTAACATAGTATGTAGCGGTGGCCTGCCGGTAGCTATTACCAACTGTCTGAACTTTGGTAACCCTTACAATAAAGAAGTTTACTATCAGTTTGTACACGCTATACGCGGTATGGGCGATGCTTGTCGTAAGCTGGGTACGCCTGTTACGGGTGGTAACGTTAGCTTCTACAACCAGAGCAGTGATGACGGCCCTGTATATCCTACGCCTACTATCGGTATGGTAGGTGTACTGGATAATCTGGACCAGAAGATGACGATGTACTTCAAAAACGATGGCGACGCGATATATGTTATAGGACAAAACCGCAACGACATCAACTGTTCTGAATACCTGTACAATGTACTGGGTATTTCACAAAGCCCTGCTCCGCACTTCGACCTGGAAGAAGAATATGCACTGCAGGATGTAGTACTGAAAGCGGTACGCAGTAAAGTGGTAAACAGCGCGCACGATACGGCAGAAGGTGGCCTGTTTATAGCACTGGTAGAAAGCGCTATGCAAAAGAACATGGGCTTTGAAATAACTACAGACAGCAACATCCGCAAAGATGCATTCCTGTTTGGTGAGGCACAAAGCCGCGTAGTGGTAAGTGTAAGCGCCGATAAAGTAGCTGCATTTGAAGCTGCAATGGGTAGCCATCCATACAGCAAAATAGGTATGGTAAAAGCAGGTGGCAATATCAAAATAGATAATGCAGACTGGGGATACATAAAAGACTGGAAAGAAGCATACGATACAGCAATTGAAAAACTGCTGAACGCATAAAAAACGCAAAGGGAGATTGTAAACACAGTCTCCCTTTTTTACCTATCCTCTATACGCCCAATATTATTTTACGGATTCTGCCTTTTGTATTTCTTCTACGTCTTTGATGAATTCACCAATCAAATCATCTGTGTTGGCACCATAGCCATCTATCAATGTGCCTTTTACACCATCGTGTGTTTCTATGCAATACAGGATTGCATTGTCTTCGGGATTTGATGCACCTTCAAAACGATAGAAGTTATCAATCTTTACTTCGTTGGGCAGATAGTGTATGCCTGTAGCAGGTGCGAACAAGCCATCTTCTTCAACCCTGAAGTTGTCTGTGTACCCTTTATTAAATGCTGTCTCTGTAAGACTGCTGAGGGTATTCATGTTTTCGAAACTCGCTTTCTGATTTTGCATAACGTACTGTTTTAAAAGTGAACAATAAACTTTTTGTAAAATGTATAGTCATGCAAATAGTTGTTTGTTGTATTGCTAATGTACGGCGCTACCAAGACTGAAAACTGTTAATAGAAAACAAGAAAGGCAATCATTTAACGATTGCCCTTTGCAAAAAAATATCTTGTATTTAAAACCAGTGATTTAGATATTTTATTTTTCCCAACACACCTGCGAATAGTTAACACTATTGCTGAGGGGCGGATGCAGTTTGCGTACACATACTCTTACTTTTTCTGCGTCTGCAAATTCTTGCTGTACGCTTGTGTGTATCTGCTGTACAAGTTCTTCCAGCATTTCTTTATCGGGCGTAAATACGGCACTTACAATATCGTTGATGATGGCATAGTCTATAAACGGCCATTCTTTTCCTTCTTCCGTACGCACCCATACATCCACATCTACCTCAAAAGTATTGGGGTGTACTTTTTCTTCGGCATACATGCCTATCGGCGCAACAATCTTGATACCATGCAATGAAACACTAAGCATGGCGTAAAGCTAAAACAAGATGCTGATTTATTTAAACCTCACATCGGCAGAATATGGGAAAACACTCACTTCGTAGTTTCTGTTGTTGACAGGCTCCAGCGTATTCAGGTTGAAGATATTGTAGTAACCGTTTTTGCCATTGCAGCCTGTGCCCGACGGGTGGTGCGGTGCAGGCCCATCTACATTTGTGCTGAATACATAAATGGTATTGTTTCGGTCATCTACCGTTACGCCATGCGGCTGGTTGAAGTTGCCTGTAATTGTTTTTACCTTTTGCAGGGTTTTATAATTTATCACTTCTACCACGCCTTTGTATTGCCCTGCTTTGGTAGATTCCATACAACTGATGAATACATAAGGCTGTTTTACAGACATGGCAATTTCCTGCGGGCGCTGTGCTACATTGAAAATGGCGAGTACTTTATCGGTATGTGCATCCAATACACGTACTTCGTTGCTGCGCTGGCAGGTGAGGAAGTATTTGCTGTGGTCGGGTGTCATCATTATCTCGTGCGGTTGAGGCGCGGTAGCGGTATTGACAAAATCGGGTGCCTGCCCGTCAACTATTGAAATAGTATCAAGGAAAGCAGGTTTGCCATTTCTTGGTGGTACCAGTTTGTAAACCGCGTTATATGGCTCGGAAGTAATAAAGAATGTGTCGCCTGCTGCATTGCTGGCTATGCCATGTGGTTTTTTCAGCGTGAAGGGGATGGGGTTGTATTGTGTCATGGTTTGTGCATTTACCCATGCAGCAAAACCATTTTCTATCCAGTTGCTAACCATCAGTTCTTTACTGTCGGGGCTAACATATAATATATTCCACGAACTGCTGCCATTATCTTTCAACAGTACAGATGATTCAACTTTATCAGTAACAGTGTTTATTTTCTGAATGCTTTTAGCGTTCAGGTAGCTTATATAGCTATATGCACCATCGGCCGATACACGAATACAGTGCGGAGAGCTTTGCGCGGTACCCGGCGTAAGGCTGATGTAACGCATTACTACTTTTTTCTCGCCATCTATAACGGCTGCTATATCGCAACCCTGATGTACTAAATATATCTTTTGCCTTGTATCGGCATTATCACCAAAAGGTATTTTCCCGTTCCTGTCGGGTGCGCCTGCCGCTATCCAGCTGCGTATTGCCAGGTATTCGTCTTTTGTGAGCGCGCTGCCGGCATCCACTGGTGGCATACGGTTGTCTTTTACCACAGGACCCAATGTGCTATCGGTATTAATATAGAAAAGCAAAGGGCTGTTCCCTATACTGTAAGGGACAACGGCTGCACCATGCCTGCCACCATTAAACAACTCTTCCCAGCTATCCATACGCAGGTCTCCTGCAGCGGTGTAGCTTGCAGCATTGTGGCAACCTGCGGTAGCACAACGATTGGTTATGATTTTACCTACTTCATCCGGGAAACCGCCGTATGTTTCTTCAGGTTTTACATAAGGTTTGTGTTTGCAGGCCTGTAATACAATAACAGCAGTGAACAACAGTGTAGTAAATAATGCAATCCGTTTTGTCATTTTCTTATAAAGAGGGTTGTAAATAAAGATAACACAATACTAAGAAAGACTGTTTGCTGTAAGAATGGTAGAATAACCTGTAGTTAATAAGTACGGATTAAAATACCATTATAAATGGATAGCTGCTGTGGCAACAGATTATTATCTTGCAGCCGTTTTGAATGTGATACACCCCCGTTGTCTGTTATATATCATCTTGCTGCTGTGCGGTATGCCTCATCTTGTGCATGCTCAATCTGCAGATACGGGCAGTTTTGTGCTGATGGAAAAACAACATATACGAAGCATACATATTGAAGGCAACAAGCGTACCCGCCGCAGTATTATACTCAGGGAAATGAGTGTGGCAGAGGGTGAAAAAATATCGAAGCTGAAAGTACCTGACGAAATGGAGGTGAACCGAAAGCGGCTGATGAACCTGTCCCTGTTTTCGGAGGTTGTTGTAAATACTGTAGTAATAAACGATACTACGATAGACTGGCATATTAAAGTGCGGGAGCAATGGTATATACTACCCGAGCTGACATTGAAACTGGCAGACCGCAACTTTAATGTATGGTGGAACGAGCAAAACCATGATATAAGGCGTGCTAACCTTGGCGTGGCGTTCAAGCACCGCAATTTCAGGGGCAACCTTGAGGAATTGAGCGCGACTGTACAGGTAGGATATACACAAAAATTCGGGCTGGAATATTTCAGGCCTTATATCGATAAAAAGCAACAGCATGGTTTAGGTGCATCATTCTTCTTTTCGCAGAATGAAGAAACTTTTTATACTACAGACAGCAATAAACTGAAGTTTGTAAAAAAGCCGGGTACTTACATTATCCGCCATTTTGAAATGGCTGCCCAGTATGTACATCGCCCGGGCTATGCCAACAGGCATACTATTGAATTGCGCTATCGCGATTTTATGGCGAATGATACTATTGTACAGCTTAATGCGGATTATTACAAAAAAGCAGCCAGACAGTTGCAGTTGATGGAATTTACCTACCGGTACGACCTGAATAAGGTTGATAACTGGAATTATCCGCTAACAGGTTTGAAGGTAGTAGGTTATGCAGTAGTGCGTGTTGGGGTAAAAGGATTTGACTTTCAGAGTTATGTAAGCGGAGAAGTGGGATACTTTAAACGGCTGGGCAGAAAATGGCTGTGGTCTGAGGTGCTGCGTGGCAGGCTTACGGCACCCGATGAGCAACCCTATACATTCAGGTATGCAATGGGTAACAGCAGCGAATACCTGAGGGGATACGAATATTATGTAATAGATGGTTCTCAGTATGGCTTATTACGGTCGAACTTTAAGTACGAATTGCTGAACACGGCCATCCGGAATTTTCCTATAAAATATCTTGCTGTAATACCTGTAAGGGTGTACCCGAAAGTGTTTGTAGATGTAGGGTATGCAGCCAATCGTTTCCCCGGAAACAGCTATCTGAACAACAGGGCATTGGTAGGTTATGGTGTTGGGGTAGATGTTGTTTCGGCATACGACTTTAAGCTGCGGCTTGAGTATGCGTGGAACCACTTGGGCGAAAAAGGTTTATTTTTACATGTTAATAGCGAATAATACTTGATATGTTAGTAGCACTTTATAACAGAACTTTTGAGCAACATGATATAACTACGCTGCAACATATCGTAGCCATGCTGGAAAGCCATGGACTGCAAATGGTCTTTTATAAAGAGTTCTATGAGCGTATTCAACCGCATGTAAACCTGAAATGTACTCCCCGACTTTTTACAAGTAAACTGGATTTGCCCCTTAATACAGATATGCTGTTCAGTCTTGGGGGCGATGGTACATTGTTAGATACTATATCGTTTGTAGGTGGCAGTAATATCCCGCTTATCGGCATCAACCTTGGCAGGCTGGGTTTTCTGGCTGCCATACCCGAAGAAGAAGTAGAAGCAGCCATCTTATCATTAGTAAGGGGGTCATACACACTCGAAAAACGTACACTATTGCACCTGGATAGCAGTGTGCCATTGTTCGCAGACGCACCCTTTGCACTCAATGAATTTACGATACACAGGAAGGATTCATCTTCGATGATTAAGATACACACGTATCTGAATGGTGAGTTTATGAATACCTATTGGGCAGATGGCCTGGTAGTGGCTACGCCAACAGGTTCCACCGGTTATTCACTTAGTTGTGGTGGCCCGGTGGTATTTCCGCAAACATCCAGCTTTATCATTACGGCTGTTGCCCCGCACAACCTGAATACACGCCCTGTTGTGGTGCCGGATGATAATGTAATCTCTTTTGAAGTAGAAGGGCGAACAGAGCAGTTTTTATGTACCCTCGATTCGCGTACTGAAATCATTACCAGCAATGTGCAATTGGCAGTAAAGCGCGAAAACTTCACCATATCGCTGGTACGCCCGGATGAGCACAACTTTCTGAATACCATCAGGCAGAAGCTGTATTGGGGTATCGATAAGCGTAATTGACATCAAACAATAAACTATTACATTTGTAGTTATACCTTATTGAGCTATGCAAAAATCAATAATCACATTCTTACTGCTGTTATCAATGGTTTGCGGCCGCGAGGCGCAGGCGCAGAGTTTCTTTACAGGCCAGGAATATGGTTTTGCATTGGGTGGTTCTCAATATTTTGGTGATTTGAATGATAATTATGGTTTCAAATATGTGCGGCCTGCGGGCGGAGTGTTTGCCAGAATACACCTGAGCCCTTTTATTGCAACCAGATTTACTGCCAATTATGCCAAACTGGGCTATGATGATGCTTTTTCTACCAATTCATATAACAAAAAACGCAACCTTAATTTTCGCAGCGATGTGGTAGAAGTAGCTTTTCAGACAGAGTTCAACTTTTTTCGATTTAGCACAGGGGAGCTCCACAGTCGTTTTACCCCATACATCACCGCAGGTGTAGGTGCATTTTATTTTAACCCTTATACATTCTACAATGGCTCTCGTTACAATCTGAAAGATGTAGGTACTGAGGGCCAGTATGTAGGCTATGCAGGCAGGATATACAATAATTTCAATATTTGCTTCCCATTAGGGCTGGGTGTGAAGTACTGGGTGGTTCCCGGAGTGAATGTGGGCTTTGAAGTTGTTCACCGACTGACATTGACAGATTATCTGGATGATGTTAGCACTACTTATGTTGACCGTAAGCTGTTTGAAGCAGAAGACCCTTCGAACCCACCGGTGGCTTATTACCTGCAAGACCGCTCTCTGGAAAAAGGTGGCGATCCGCTTGGGCGTGAAGGAAAACAACGAGGCAACAGTGCAACCAAAGACCAGTATATGATGTTCCTGTTCAATCTGTCTTTCCAGTTCAAAACATACAAGTGCCCTGCATACCTGAAAGAGGGCTATTTCATGTACTAATAGCTACCGATAATGGACTTCTTTCAAAAGCTTTCTGATCCTGTATACTTCTCAAAGTTTGGTAATCGTTTTGTGGTTGTAAGTAGTATACTGTCTATACTATTTTGCTTTTATCTGATTTATCTCGGGTATAGTTATACAAAACCAGCTTTATATGGTTTAGGCTTGATGTTGATATTGATGAGTACAGCAAACCTCATCAGAAGTATAAGGCGTTTGAGAAAGCTGAGCTAGCTCATTTCCAAACTCACGTTCACCCATTCAGGGTCGAATTTTGCATTGTATTTTTTGTAGAAGTTGATGGCTGGTTCATTCCAATCCAAAACCTGCCACAGCATACCTGTGAAGTTTTTTTCTTTGGCTATTTCAATCAGCCTGTCCATCAGTTTGCCGCCTATACCTTTGCCACGCCATGCTTCCGTTACCAGGATATCTTCCAGGTACATGCGCTGCCCCTTCCATGTGCTGTAGCGGATGTAGTATAGCGCAAAGCCTACCACCACACCATCGGCTTCTGCAACAATAGCCCACCACACAGGTTTATCGCCAAAGCCGCTCTGTATAAAGTGTTCCATGCTCACGGTTACTTCATCGGGTGCTTTTTCAAAAACTGCCAGTTCGTGTACCAGTTCCATCATGCGTGGGCAGTCTGCAATAGCAGCGTCTCTTATTATTATGTTGCTCATTTTATCAAATGATTGTGAAGCGATAACACAATATACCCGGGCAGGCTGCGTTATCGGGCTGTAAAGATGGTAAACTTGCGTTAAATGCGTAGGGATTGCCATCAGGGAAATGTATTTTTAAGTTTAATTAGAACAACAAACCGGGAGGCATATACTATGAGTAACATACAGGGCGAAATATTGTGGGTAGATGATGAGATAGATTCGCTGAAGTCGCAGATACTCTTTTTGAGGAATAAAGGATATGAAGTAACACCGCTGAGCAATGGCCACGATGCACTGGAGTTTCTGAAAGAGAAAAGTGTAGATGTAGTATTGCTGGATGAAAGTATGCCCGGTATTACGGGGTTGGAAACCCTCTCCAAGATAAAGGAAATGAACCCCAATCAGCCCGTGGTAATGGTTACCAAAAACGAGGCTGAAAATATTATGGAAGAAGCCATCGGCGGACAGATAAGTGATTACCTCATCAAGCCGGTGAACCCCAATCAGGTATTACTTTCACTGAAGAAGATAATAGACAGCAAAAGGCTGGTGAGCGAAAAAACAACATCTGCCTATCAGCAGGATTTTCGCAACCTGTTTATGGCGCTCAGCTCTAATCCTAATCACGAAGAATGGAAGGAGTTGTATAAAAAGCTGGTGTATTGGGAATTGGAAATGGCGCGCAGCGATAGCGATGAAATGATGGAAGTATTGCAATCGCAGAAATCGGAAGCCAATACAGAGTTCTTCAAATTCGTATCGAAACACTATAGCAAATGGATAAAAGACAAATCAGGTGAAGCGCCATTGCTGTCGCATGAGTTGTTTAAGAATAAAATTGCTCCTCATCTGGAACAAGGCAAACCGACTTTTGTAGTAGTGATAGACAATCTGCGCTACGACCAGTGGAAGGTACTGCAACCCATTATCAGCGAAACATTCAGGATGGTGGAAGAAGATATGTTTTACAGCATATTGCCTACCGCAACACAGTATGCCCGCAATGCATTGTTTGCAGGTATGCTGCCGATAGACATAGAAACGAAGTTTCCGAATGAATGGAAAAATGATGATGAAGAAGGTGGTAAAAACCTGCATGAAGAATTGTTTCTGCGCAACCAGTTGAAACAACTGAAACTGGACCATTTGAAAACACAATACACCAAGATTACCAACAACGAGCACGGCAAGGATTTTGAAGACAACATACACAACTACCTGAATAATGACCTGAGTGTTGTGGTGTACAATTTTGTAGATATGCTATCGCACGCACGTACCGAAATGGAAGTGCTGAAAGAGCTGGCAGGTGATGAAATATCTTATCGTTCGCTGACAGTGAGCTGGTTTGAGCACTCGCCGCTATATCGAGCACTGAAAAAGATAGCTGATAAAAACATACAGATAATAATAACTACCGACCACGGCACGCAACGTGTAAAAACACCAAGCAAGTGTATTGGCGACAGGCAGACAACTACTAACCTGCGCTATAAGCATGGTAAAAACCTGCAGTACGAAGCCAAAGACGTACTTGCCTTCCGCGACCCGAGAGAGGCAGGCTTGCCCCGCCCGAATGTAAGTTCTACTTTCATATTCGCGAAGGAAGATGTGTTTCTGTGCTACCCCAACAATTACAACCACTACGTGAATTACTATCGCAATACCTTTCAGCATGGGGGGATATCGTTGGAAGAGATGCTGGTGCCGGTGGTGAGGTTGGCGAGTAAGTAAGATTAATATTAATAAACATTGAAACCGGCAATGGGATATACCTGTTGCCGGTTTTCTTTTCACAAAAAATTATATTGCAAAGTCCTCATGACAGCATATAAATCTGTAAACTTGTAGAAAGCTTGGTATATATGATAGAACCTACATCTGAAGCTATAACTACTAATCCGACAGAGGCTGTACAGCATCTTATTTCACAAATAGAAAAAGTAATACGCGGCAAGCGCCACCAGGTAGAAATGGTGCTTACCTGCCTGCTGGCTGGCGGCCATATACTGATGGAAGATAACCCCGGTACAGGTAAAACTGTGCTGGCACGTACACTGGCACAATGCATAAGCGGTGAAAAAGAAGGTGAGCATGTTATATTCAAACGAATACAGTTTACACCAGACCTGCTGCCGATGGACCTGATAGGTACTTATATCTTCGACGACAGGAATAAAGATTTTATATTCAAAAAAGGACCACTGTTTTGTAATGTATTGCTGGCAGATGAGATAAACCGTGCATCGCCCAAAGTGCAGAGTGCGTTGCTGGAAGCCATGGCGGAACATCAGATAACGGTTGGGGATACTACCATCAAACTGGAGCGCTTGTTCTTTAGCATAGCTACACAGAACCCCATAGAGATGGAAGGCACATACCCTTTGCCCGCAGCTCAGCTCGACAGATTTTTTATGAAGATATATTTCGGGTATGTTGATGAGCAAACGGAACTGAATATATATCGCGAGTATGTTTCGATTGCAGATAACCTTGTGTCACTGCAACAGGTATTGAGCTTTAATGATATACTGCAATTGCAGCAACAGGCTGAGAATGTATTTGTACATGAAGAAATACTGAAGGCAGTGAGCAACCTGGTACGCGGTACACGCGAGCATCAGGATATTTCACTTGGTGCATCTACCCGTAGCGGTATTGCTTTCATCAAATGCCTGCGTGCATACGCACTGCTGCGTGGCCGTACGTTTGTGATAGAAGACGATGTAAAAGATATAGCAAGAGCCGTACTCGACCATCGCCTGATATACAGAAACAAAGACGGTAAACAAAAAGCATTGGACAGTATCATAAACAAAGAAGCAGAACGACTTGCGAAATTGAAATTGTATGCATAACACTGGCATTGCTGAAGCGGCACGCAGGTTTATATATGCAATAAGCCTGTGGGCTTGTATCCTTATTTCTTTTGCAGCAGATGCACAACCCATGATGCATCGAAAAAATCCTGCGCAGCGTTATGAAATAGACGCCAAGCGTATGGGTACAGATATGCTGAGTGCAGATGCGTTGCCTCGCAGCAGAGAGTTTAAAAGGATTGACAGCAGCTATTATGTCGGGTGGATGTATGAAGGAGCTTACAAGCATGAGCATGCTGCCGATTATACAGGCTACAAAAATGCTGCAGTGCCACTTGAAAAAGCATTGCTGTTGATGGAGAAAGATTATAAAAAAGAGCTTTCTACACGCAGTCCTGATGTAGCCGTTTATGTATATGCATACAGATACCAGATAGACTATACTACTATAGCGTATTATCTGATGGACTGCTATGCCAACATAGAAGACCCTGTGAAAGTATATAACCTGCTGCGCAGAGTATTGAAGTGGAATTTTCAGCGGGATTATTTTATGGATGCATATAACTACCTGGGGTGGACAGTGCATCGCAACCGTTTTTATACAAGCGATAAATACTTCTTTCTGAAAAACAGTATTGAAGAAAATGAACGGTTGGCAAATCGTTATCTTGATTCGGGCTTGAGACGTATCAATATTAACAGGCATATCAACTCTCAGATATTTCCACCCGGGTATGAGCAGCAGGAAAAGAATAGTGTGTATCACTACAAGGCTATGCTGTACAGCTACGCCATCAAAGTAGATTCTGCACGGTACTATTATGAATTATTGCGCAAGAGCGGCATCTTCCCGCATAACAACTATGCAACATTCCGTAGTATCTGTGGTGATTTCCGTGAGGCTGAAAAAGAATACGAAGAAGCCATAGCACAAGACAGCCGTGATAAACGCCTGAAAGAGTGGGCATACTATACAAGCATCATCAACATCTACAAATCACAGCCGAAAGAAGGTGTAAGCCTGATGCGTGATATGATAAAAGCTAATGGCTCAACCCCGGGATTTGGTTGGTATAATATAGCATTGGCACGTGCACTGTATTACGATGGGCAGCTGTCGGAATCGAACAGACATATCAATAAGGCTGCTGAGTTTAAAGAACTGCACATAGGTACTACACTCGGGCAAACGCATTATGATTTCAGTACACAGCTTGTAAAACTGATGAATAAAGAAGCTGAACTGGAACGTAAGAAGTTTGAAAACAGTAACTGGTGGTATAACCCGAATGTTTTGGGAAGTATGGCAAAACTGCTTAGTGAAAAATATGTACAGCAATACCTTATCATCAACCAGTTTGCAATGAACCCTGAAAGGGATAAAGTTGTGTACAAACTCTTCAGTACCGAAAGTACAGTAGGTTGGGATGAGATATGGTACCTGATAAAAGATTTCAGTACCAAGTTCTTCTTGAAACGGTTTGAAAAAGAATCGCAGACAGATGACAGAAAGTACGTACGTAAATACTTCAACCTGTTTGTGGCCAAGCTGCAAATGAAGCAGGGTAATTATAAAGAAGCACGCTTGTTGCTCGATGAAATATTGCGCGACCCGAATATGGACGCAGAATATGAAAAACTATTTATAGCCCGTGTCTACCAGGCGCAGGCTGAATGTGCGCTGGAGCGTAAGGACAACCTTGCGTACAGCAATATTGTATATAAGCTATATCAATTTTATCCGCAACTGATACCAAACAGCGGATTGAAGATGAATATGCGTCTGCGTGTAGTTGGGGATGAGGATAGCAAGGTAATAGAACGCCTGAAAGCTTGTAATATTAATTGGGTAGATAATAGCAACGTACCGGCTCCGGAGGCGTATGTCAGTTTCAGCGGAACAGGTAACAAAAAACGCATCAAGTATTATGTGATGGACAAAAGCGGTGAATATGCAGTACAAGAGCAATCTTTTGCATACAGTAAGCCTGAAGTAGCTGCAGTGCAGTTAGCATACAAACTATTCAATATCGGGATGAAAGAAGTGGAGAAGAAGTAATGTTATTTATTGTTTAATCCTAACTGTTCTACTTTTTGCAACCATGCGTCACGGTACTTTTCTTTTGATAATCTTATCGGGCCAATCGCTACAGTACGCACAGGTTTAATACCACAAAACTCCAACGTAGTTTTCTTCAGTGCATTAATGCCGGGGCTTTTATAAACCAGCCAATAGTACCATGCGGGTTGGTCCATCGTACAGATGATGGTAGCCGTTCTGCCTTTCAATAGCTTGTCCCACCAAACAGAACCCTCTCGTTTTTTGAATGCAAAGCCCGGCAGCAGCACACGGTCCAGAAAGCCTTTCATGATAGCCGGATAAGAACCCCACCAAAGTGGATGAATGAATACGATATGCTCTGCCCACATTATCTTCTGCTGTGCGTCCAGCAGGTCGGGTTCCAGTTCTGTGCGCTGTCTGTAGCCATATTGCAGGTTGGGGTTGAAGCTGAGTGTACCGATATGTATTACCTCTGCAACTGTGCCTGATTTTTGTGCGCCTCTGACGTATGCATCTGTAAGGGCATGGTTAAAACTTTCTGTATCAGGGTGTCCGTTAATGACCAGTATCTTCTTGCCTGTCATGTTTGTCTTTATTACAAAAGCAAAGTTGAACAGGCCCTGCGAGATTACATTTGACATACATCAAATTCCGTACTTGGGGTTGCGTATGCGACTGAGTGTCTCCAGCGTTATGCCAAGGTGAGATGCAATATGAGTGAGAGGCACACGTTGCGTAATATCTGGTTGTGTGGTCAATAAACTTTTGTAACGGTTACTCGCGGTTTCGAATAATAATGATTCCACACGGTTCTGTAGTTTCAGTAAAGTGTGCACTACTACTTTTTTCTGTAGTCTCTCAAAATTGTGGTATTTGTCACTGAGTAGTTGCGCATTTGCTCTGTTAATTTCCAGTAGCAGGCTGTCTTCAAGCACCTCAATATAATGCGGGCTGGGAACATTATTAAAGAAACTGTGGATAGAACATACAAACTCATTCTCAAAAGCAAACCAGTCTGTTATCTCTTTGCCATCCTTAACATAAAATGCCCTTACACAGCCTTGTATTATGTAATAGGTCTTATCGGCATACTGGCCCTCTTTCACCAGTTTGGTATCTTTTGATGCAGGCATCAGTTTGAAGTGCAGTGGTAATGCAGCGATGCAATCCTCGCTTAGTTTGCAATACCTGTTTTCTATCGCAGTAATTATAGTTCCGAAATCAAATGTAGTATCCATACCCGACATGATGGTGTATGTAAAAGTAGGGAATAAGCTCTTGTACGTTTCAAAAACATAACATAACCCCATTGTCGTGATACACATAAAAATGTAGTTTTATATAGCTTAATATCAATGTAATGTTTGTAGCATCTTTATACAACCTGAAAGGTGGTGTGGGTAAAACTGCATCGTGTGTCAACTTTGCATACATGGCCGCAAAAGACGGCTATAAAACCCTGCTTTGGGACCTTGACCCGCAGGGGGCTGCCAGCTTTTACTACAAAGCGCAGCCCAAAGAAAAAGGTGCAGCCAAAAAGCTGATAGAGCATAGCATGACGATAGATGAGGCTATCATGGGTACAGACTATGAAGGGCTGGACATCATACCCGCAGACCTCTCTGCCCGCAAGCTCGATTTGCTGCTGGATGATAAACATTCTAAAAAGCAACTACGCAACTTACTGAAAGGACTGGAGCATGATTACGATTTTGTATTTATAGACTGTCCACCGGGCTTCTCTCATCTGGCAGATAATATCTTCTGTGCATCGGATGCCGTATTGATGCCGGTAATACCAACAACGCTATCTGTGCGTACCTACGATATTGTAAAGAACTATTTTGAAGAAAAAGCTGGCGAACTTGAAAAGCTGATGTGCTTTTTTACTATGGTTGACATCCGCAAGAATATGCATAAAGACATAATGACAGAGCTTTACAAAGACAAGCGTTTTTTTGAATACTACATTCCATACCTATCGGATATTGAAAGAATGGGCATCAAAAATGCTCCGGTAGAGGCTTTCGCACCAAGCAGCTTTGCCGCCACCTGCTACCGTGCACTGTGGAACGAGATAAAAGAAGGGGTGCTGGAGTAGTTTGTTCTACAAATAATCAATTGTAAGCATCATATATTACACACAAATCTTATTAATCTTAATAAGAAGCTGATTGGTTTTGCAATTACCCGCTATCCCGCTAACTTTGCATTTCTTTATAATCTTTAAGGAGTTCTAATTTATAGTATGAATTTGTTTTCCCTTCAAAATCAGGAGTTCACAGGACGCCATATAGGCCCTAATGAACATGATACCAGGCAGATGCTGGCAACTATTGGTGTAACAGATATGGAAGAGCTGATTGGCCGAACGGTACCCTCGGCTATCCGCATGAACAAAGCGTTGAGCATACCTGAAGGTATCAGCGAAGCGGAATACCTGCGTATTTCAAAAGAAATATCAGTAAAGAATAAGGTTTACAGAACTTATATAGGTCAGGGTTACTATGATACCCTTACACCAAGCGTTATCCTGCGCAATATCTTTGAAAATCCGGGATGGTACACACAGTATACACCGTATCAGGCAGAAATTTCTCAGGGCCGCCTGGAGAGCCTGCTGAACTACCAGACTATGGTTAGTGACCTGACAGGCTTACCAATTGCAAATGCATCGTTGCTGGACGAAGCTACTGCTGCTGCGGAAGCAATGCACATGTTCCTTGCAACATTGAACAAAGACCATGATAATCTGGAGCGTCCTAAATTTTTTGTTGATGAAAACATCTTCCCGCAAACGCTGGATGTTGTAATAACCCGCGCTACACCACTGGGTGCTACGATAGTGGTTGGAGATTACAAAATAGCAACAATAGATAATACTTACTTCGGTGCATTGCTTCAATATCCTAATGATAAAGGTAGTATTGAAGACTATCGCAGCTTTATAGAAAAAGTACATGCAGCAGGTGCTTATGTAGCAATGGCAACAGATTTGCTGGCACTGACACTACTTACACCTCCGGGAGAATTAGGTGCTGATGTAGCACTGGGTAGTGCACAACGTTTTGGTGTGCCATTGGGTTATGGTGGCCCTCATGCGGCATTCTTCTCTTGTACTGATGATTTCAAGCGTGCTATACCAGGCCGCATCATTGGTGTAAGTATTGATGCTAACGGCAACCGCGCGCTGCGTATGGCGCTGCAAACACGTGAACAGCACATCAAACGCGAGAAAGCAACATCTAACATCTGTACTGCACAGGCATTGCTGGCTAATATGGCTGCTATGTATGCAGTGTATCATGGCCCTGATGGCTTGATAAATATCGCTAAACGTGTTAGCGTGCTGACACATACATTAGCTAATCAGTTGAAAGCGCATGGTTGCAGCATTGTGTCAGAATCTTATTTTGATACAATCGTTGTGAAAGTAGCTGACGCGAATGATATCAAAACAAAAGCAGAAGCTGCTCAAATCAACTTCCGTTATTTTGCAGATAATACTTTGGTTGGTATTTCTCTTGATGAAACAACAACACCATCAGACCTGTTCAATATCATAAGCATATTCGATAATTCAGGTGAGCCTGTAAGTTTTGAAATTAATCACGAAGAAGTACTGACAAACATCGGTACATCTCTTACGCGTACATCTTCATTCCTTACACACCCGGTATTCAACACGCATCACAGCGAATCGCAAATGATGCGCTATATCAAAATGCTGGAGAACAAGGACCTGAGCCTGAATACAAGCATGATATCGCTGGGTTCTTGCACCATGAAGCTGAACGCTGCTACAGAAATGATGCCGCTTAGTTGGGCACACTGGAGCAAGATGCACCCGTTTGTACCAAAAGGCCAGGCAGCAGGTTATTTGCAAATGGCAAAAGAACTGTCTGACTACCTGTGCGAAATCACAGCATTTGATGCGTGCAGCCTGCAGCCAAACAGCGGCGCGCAAGGCGAGTATGCCGGGTTGCTGACTATAAAATCTTACCATGATAGCCGCGGCGATAAACACCGCAACGTAATGTTGATACCGATATCTGCGCACGGTACCAACCCTGCATCAGCAGTAATGGTTGGCTACAAAGTAGTAGTGGTAAAAGCGCTGGAAAACGGGTACATAGATGTAGAAGACCTGAAGGTAAAAGCTGCACAGCACGCAGCAAACCTAGCTGGTATCATGGTTACATATCCATCTACGTACGGTGTGTACGAAGAGACAATAAAAGAAATTACAGACATCGTTCACCAACACGGTGGACAGGTATATATGGATGGTGCAAACATGAATGCACAGGTAGGTCTTACAGCACCGGGCCTGATTGGCGCAGACGTTTGCCACCTGAATTTGCACAAAACATTTGCTATACCACACGGTGGTGGTGGCCCCGGTATGGGCCCAATATGTGTGAAGTCGCATCTGGCTCCGCACTTGCCATCGCATGTTACGGAAACAAATGGCAAGGCAGCGAATGCAGTTTCTGCAGCTCAGTTTGGTTCTGCAAGTATATTGCTGATATCTTATGCATACATCAGAATGCTGGGTTCTACAGGTGTGCGCAAAGCAACAGAGTATGCGATACTGAATGCGAACTATATGCGTGCACGTCTGCAAAAAGACTTCGATATACTATATACAGGTACAGGCGGTACATGTGCACACGAATTCATCGTAGACCTGCGTCCGTTCAAAAAGACAGCAGAGATAGAAGCAGAAGACGTTGCAAAACGTTTGATGGACTATGGCTTCCACGCACCAACGCTTAGCTTCCCAGTCCCTGGTACTATCATGATAGAACCTACTGAGAGTGAAGATAAAGCCGAACTGGACCGCTTTTGCGACGCGTTGCTGGGCATCCGTGCAGAGATACGCGCTATAGAAGAAGGTAAAGCAGATAAGAAAGATAACGTACTGAAAAATGCACCGCATACACAGTTTGTGGTAACTGCAGATGAGTGGAATCGTCCTTACAGCCGCCAGCAGGCAGCATACCCATTGGAATGGGTGAAGGACAATAAATTCTGGCCGAGCATAGCACGTGTGAATAATACATACGGCGACCGCAACCTGATTTGTACATGCGAACCTGTTTCTTCTTACATGGAAGCAGAAGCATAGCAGATAAATGATTTAATATTATATAGCCCCTGCAATTTGCTGGGGCTATATTTTTAATAGTTAATTGTTATAAAAATTATTTGCTCTTTATTAACTTGGCGGCATCAAATATTACTACCTATATGAAATTTATTACCCGGTTATTCTTGTTTATTTTCATTATAAACACGGCAAAAGCACAAGACAGTACACTCGTTATCAGCGCCCCGATAGATATTACACAAGATGGTTGGAACAAAGTGCTGCAACTATCCAACGGAAATACTTTGCTTTTTCACTTTGAAAAAAGAAAAGGTATCGTTGTTAAGGTGTATGATAAAACCCATAAAGAAATTTCAAGTAAAAAACATGTACCCGAAATATTGGATATTAATGCATTGGAAAGAATTTTTTTTGATGCTCTCGTTGAAGTAAATAATGAGGCGCTACTATTTGTGACTCAAGACATAGATAATAACGAGACATTGATACGATTAAGATATGATGGTGCGTCTGGTAGATTTTTAGGAGAAGAAAAAGTAATTAAGTCCCAAAGCTTTCTTAAAAAAATAAGTACATATGTTTTGGCAAGAGAAGGCGCATCTGATTATGCTGTCTTCTGTTATATGAGTTTACCCACAGATACTGTAACAGAGGTAAAGCTGATCAGATACAATGATAAACATCAGATGATAGCTGAAATACCATACACTGTAAGGAGTAAAGCATATGACAATGTTAACTTTATTTCTGCCGAAATGGATCCATCCGGAGATATTATGGCAACACTCCAGTTAGCTAAAATCATACAGTACCCTGTATTGTATGACTATACGTATGTATTGTTATATATGCCAAAAGACGAAAACAAATTTGTATACAGTGAGGTGAAAATGCCCACTAACATGAAGGTTGTTAATGCGAAGTTTACCGTGAATAAATTCGCGGATAACATAAATATGATAACGACAAAGGAATGGTTAAGTGCTGAGACAAAAGGGCTGAAAAATGAAACGGTAGGCTCTGTCCTTCAAGGAATGTATATATTCCCGAAAGACTTCTCCGGTGTTTCATCTGCATCTTTTTCATGTAATAAAGCAAATGAATACATCAGGAAACATATTGATAGTAATACGTCAAAGTATTATGGAACAATAATTGATCAGAACACGGATGACAGGGGTATAACAACAGTTGTTTTTGAATCTAAGTCTATGCCTGAAAGTTTGTATGAAAAATGGATAAAATACAGTCCTCGTGCGGCAGGTAATCTATGTGTAACAAAATTTGATGATAAAGGTGACGAAATATGGGCGACAGTAATTCCTAAAACACATTATTATGTGCAAATGGAATCAAAACCAGTAGTATTTTATTCAAAAAACACGCAAGACCTTTTTTCAACTGTTTCTTTAAATACCAGTAAAAACCACTACATACTTTACAACGAAAGTGAGGAGAATTTCAAAAAAACAGATTTTGAAAAACAGTCACAACTCTTTGACTATACTACCACTAATGCGGTCTTATATAGTATCAACCGTAAAAATATTGTAACAAAGAGACACTTTTTCGGTGGTAATGCAGAGGGACAGTTTATGCATATTTATCCGGGAAGCCAGTCATTTCATAAAGCCAACAAGACACTTGCAATTATGATGCGTAAAAAAGCTGGTAAAACAGAAAGCCTTCATATTGCATGGAGAAAGATGGAAGATTAGGTGTCAGACAGATTGCTCTATAGCATCGCTTACTGCTAATATCAGTTCATAAGGCAGGTTGTATCCTTCGGATGCAATATCATACCTGTCAAGCGAAGACCAACGCATATTGAACCTTGGATAGCCTTGTATATTCACTTCGTAATATATCCCGTTGTCTCGAAATTGGGGTATAATAACAGCTAATGCAGTCTTGCCATTGAATCTTATCCGCTTCGTAAAATTGCCTGCCATAGGGCAAAAATAGGTCTTTTGCTATGGTGCTACATTATCAGTGAAGCTTATGAAGTATATAATCTTTTTCTATTGGTTAATATTTTATACCGGCAATACCAACCTTTTTGCAGGTTAGCTCGTCTTTATTATCAGAGACAACCAAAAATATACAACCCATGAATATTGGAATAGCTATACGGTCAATCAGGAGGCAACTTGATATTACACAATATGAGCTGGCTGATAAATGTAATATATCTCAAACATCACTTTCGCAGATAGAAAATGGTGTCAAGCGCCCGAGTACACGTACTATTAAGAAGGTTTGTGAGGTACTGGATGTGCCGGAGTCTATTATATATATACTTGGTATGCAGGATACTGATGTACCTGACAGCAGAAAGGATGTATATGACATGATATTCCCTTCTATAAAAAACCTTGCATTACAGATTGTAAGCAACGAACATAAACAGTTGATAGAGCATGCCGAAAATGCTGCATAAGAGACAATAATTTTCAGATGTTTTACAAATGGCTGCGCAATAAGTGCAGCCATATTGTTTTTATTACATTGCCATTTTGGTACGATGTGTTTTTTACAGGTTGTGTTGTACCGTGAATAATTTTTACGACTGTAGCCTCTTCTTTTAATTTAGCTTTCAATTCCCGCCATTCGATAACTATCATTACAGATGAATATAGCAGAGCAGACCACAAAAGTGATTTACATATAAACTGAGCACGCTGAGCGTAAATTCTTTTCATATCCTGCAAGATTATGGTATAATAAATTTATGCTAATGTAATAAGAGCCCATTAACCCGTTTGGGGGGATTTCGTACCTCAAAATTCGGTAACTTTATTAAGCAAGTAATGAGAATGAAATTATTGTATTATTTATGCCTGTTCTGTTTCATCAGCTATCATACCGCAGCGCAGGAAATGGCTCATAATTGCAGTAATGTTAAACGGTATATTCACAGCCCTTCTGCCCAGCAGAAAAGAACTACAGTATCGGCAGCAGAAGAACAATATGATGTGCGATATGTGAAATTGGATATTGCGCTGAATAATGAGGATGTATCAATATCCGGCAGTGCTTTTACTAAGGCAGTAGTGGTTGCGGATGCGATGTCTTCATATGTTTTTGAACTGGACACGCTGCTTATTGTTGACTCTGTTTTTGTCAATAACTCAAAAGCGGGTTTTACTTCTGATGGTGATGCAAGAACGGTCTTGTTGTCAAATCCATTATCAAAAGGGCAAGTATTCGATGTAAAGGTCTATTATCGTGGATTGCCGAAAGCAGGTAATGGATTTTTTGACCGGTCGGGGCTGAATAATTTTATAGCAGACCCGTGGGGTGTTAAAGTAACTTATACACTGAGTGAGCCATACATGAGCAGTGATTGGTGGCCCTGTAAACAATCGTTACAAGATAAAATTGATAGTGCAGCCATATGGGTTACAGTACCCGATAGCCTGAAGGCGGGCAGTAATGGGTTGTTAAGGAATATAACAGGCATACAGGGTGGTAAGAACCGATATGAATGGCATACGAATTATCCGATTGCTTATTACCTGCTAAGTGTAGCAGTTGCACCATATATAGATTACAGTTACTCAATACCGCTTCATGGCATTACAGATGCAATGCCTGTTCAGAATTATATATATAACCGTCCGGGGGCATTAGATTATTTTAAACCAGGTTTAGACAGTACGGCTGAAATGCTGCAGTATTTCTCTGAAGTTTTCGGAGTATATCCGTTTTACAAAGAGAAGTACGGACATTGCATGGCTCCGTTATTCGGAGGTATGGAGCATCAGACAATGTCTACGTGTGGTAATTCCGGCCCTGGTTTGATATCTCATGAATTGGCTCATCAATGGTTTGGAGACTATGTTACCTGTGCAACATGGAGGGATATCTGGATAAATGAAGGTTTCGCATCTTATGCTGAATACCTTTTTTACAGCCGTTTCAGGGGAGAGTCTGTTGCAAGGACTAGGCTGAATAATTTTCATACAAAACTATTAGCACCCAATAATGCCGGTGGTACTGTGTATGTGGATGACACAACAAATATTGACAGGATATTTGAAGGGAAATTGTCTTACAATAAAGCTGCAGCGGTAATACACATGCTGCGTTTTGAATTGAATAATGACAGTGTTTTTTTTAGCGTACTAAAAACGTTTTTGAAAAAATATCAGTGGGGTACCGCTTCAACTGACGATTTCAAAAAGACAGTTAATACAATTTCCGGTAGCAATTGGGATGTGTTCTTTGACCAATGGATATATAAGGAAGGTATTCCTGTATATTCGGTAGAATGGAATCAGTTGGGTAGTGCTGCATTTATACGTTTAGTACAATCTGCAACACATCCGCAGTCAGTGCCATTATTCAGTACATCTATAGTGCTGAAGCTGGTTTTTGATGATGGAGATACATTGGTAAGGTTATACAATAACCAGGCGATACAGGATTATAAGTTGAATACAGACAGGCAGATCAGAAACATAATAACAGACCCCGATAACTGGATTATTAATGAAGATAAAGGGGCTGTGAACAACCCGGTATTAGGTATTGACAAATTAATTGCAGAAGGTGTAAACGTTTTCCCGAACCCGGCAACTGACAAATGGGTACTGTTGAATATATCGAAGGATGCTCAATTGTTTTTAGTTGATGCTGGTGGCAGAAGCATAGCAGCAGATGTTTATGATGTAGGTAGTGTGAAGGTTGTAAATGCAAAACAGTTGCAATCCGGGGTGTATATATTGTATGTAAAAGAAGCAGGTAAAAAGACTAAAACATATAAGTTGTTTAAAGCATAGTAATATGAGATTGAAACTGACAATATTGTCATTAATGGTTTTGGCATGTAGTGCTGCAAACGCACATAAACATTGCAATGCATCATTGTGTGCAGAGAAGAGGATGGGTAATGGCGTGGCAGCAAAGACAACAGTTGCTACACCGGAAGAAAATTACTATGATATTAAACACGTAAAATTTGATATTGAACTTACAAATACATCTGCGTACGTGCAGGGTAATGTTACTACTACAGCCACGGTATCAGTACCTTCAATGAGTGTTTATGCTTTTGAACTAAACAGTGCATTGACTATAGATTCATTTAAACTGAATAATGTAATACTACCTGTTACCACAACAGGTTCTGTTCGAATGGTTAACCTGCCTACGGCGCTAACATTGAATACAGTATTCAGCGCACAGGTTTTTTATAAAGGTGCGGCAACAGCAGGTAACGGCCAGTTTTTTACAGGAGGGTTACACCCGGTAAATGACGGTGGCTTTAAGCTGATGTATTCAATCAGTGACGATTTGTATGCTGACGACTGGTGGCCTTGCAAGCAGTCTTTGGTGGATAAGATAGACAGTGTAGATATGTGGGTGACCACTGATGATACATTGAAAGTGGGCAGTAACGGATTGTTGAAAAACACAGTAACGCTACCCGCTAATAAATTGCGTTATGAATGGAAAACACAATACCCGATAGATTATTACCTCATTGCTGTAGCAGTTGCTCCGTACAATGAGTATAGCTATTTTATGCACTTTACAGATGGCAGCAACGATTCCATGCTCATTCAAAACTATATATACAATACTCCCGGCCACTTTACACCAACTGCAAAAGCTGCATTGGATAGCACAGGATATATTGTTGACCACTTTTCTTCATTATTCGGAAGGTATCCATTTGATAAGGAAAAATACGGACACAGTATGAGTAAACTGGGTGGAGGTATGGAACACCAGACTATGACCACAATGGGTACTGTTGCGTACAATGTTGTCACACTTATCGCGCATGAACTGGGACATCAATGGTGGGGCAATAACGTGACTTATGGTAGCTGGAGGGATATATGGCTGAGCGAAGGCATTACTTCTTATTGCGAACAGTTGTTTGTAGAAAAGTTCAGGGGCGGAGTGGCGGCAAAAGCATATCGTACGAGTATAATGAATGCATCGAAAGCACCGACCGGTACTGTGTATGTAGATGATACAACAAATGTGTACAGGATATTTAACCGAACACTAACGTATGATAAAGGGGCATCGGTAACACACATGCTGCGATATATGGCTCCGCATGATAGCCTGTTTTTCAAAGGGTTGAGAGCCTATCAACAACAGTATGGGAAGTCTGTAGCCAGTACTGCAAATTTGCAACAGCTCATGGAGCAATCTTATGGATTCAGCCTTGATACTTTCTTTTCGCAATGGATATTCAGAGAAGGGTTTCCGACATACAGCGCAAAATGGGCGCAACAAGGTAGCCTGGTGGTAATACAGATTAAGCAGATAACCTCAAAACCATCTTCTGTACAGTGCTTTCAGATGCCGATAGAAATTAAACTCAAAACTGATAAAGGGGACAGGATTATCACGTTGTTCAACAATGTCAATACTCAAACTTTTGTGACGGCATGTGAAGATGAAATCAGCAGTATTGAAATTGACCCCAACGATCATATAATAAATAATCTGGGGCAAATACAAAAAGATGCCGCAGTACTCGGTGTTGCAGATAATATATTCAACAAAATCAGCTTATCTCCGAACCCTACACACGATAATTGGTACATCAATGGCTTGCCTGAACACACACGCTGTACAATTACGGATGTAAGTGGCAAAACGCTTTCTGAGCAATATTTTTCCGGCAGTGCAAGTATATCTGCTAAAGAACTACCCGCGGGTACATATATTTTGTCTATACATAAAGAAGGTAGTTTGTCGAAACACATATACGTTGTAAAATATTAAAGCATAAAGCGGAATGGAATGTACGAAGATGGTACATTTGCACCCGTAGTCTTTCAGTATAATCATGGATAGTATATTAGAACTTGTACAACAGATATTTGATAAGCCGGTGCCATCACTTATGGTGGTGCTGAACCTGATATTGATTGAGAGCTTGCTATCTGTAGATAATGCTGCTGTATTGGCTACAATGGTGCTTGATTTGCCCAAAGACCAGCGTAAGAAGGCATTGAAGTATGGTATCATAGGTGCTTATGTATTCAGGGGTATTTGCTTGTTGTTCGCATCTTTGCTGATACAGGTATGGTGGTTCAAGCCGGTAGGTGGTATATACCTGCTGATACTGGCTATCAAGCATTTTTCTACTAAAAAGAAAACAAAAGAAGACGAAGAAGAAACCCTGCAACAAGAGCTGGACCACGCACACAAGAGCTGGCTGTATAGAAAAACATTGGGTGCATTTGGCCCGTTTTGGGCTACTGTAATATTGGTAGAACTGATGGATCTGGCATTCTCGATTGATAATGTGATTGCTGCCAATGCCTACACAAAAAATATTGTGCTGATATGGGTAGGTGTGTTTATTGGTATACTGGCTATGCGCTTTGTAGCGCAAGGATTTGTAAAACTGATGGAAAAGTATCCGTTTCTGGATACTTGCGCTTATATAGTAATAGGCTTGTTGGGTACTAAGCTTACGCTTTCTTTAGTAGCGCACTTCAATCCTTGTTCTCCATTTGCTCAATTCCTAGAAGGGCCACAATCTTGCCTGGAATCGCAGGGGAAGCATTTGCCGCTTGGCGAACACCCCGTTATCTGGGGCGATATTATTACCTCATTTACAAGTATTGGTATATTCCTGATACCGGTATTAAGTTCTGTGCTATTCAATTTCCCAAGACATAAGGGGAAGGAGAGCGGACGGGATTAATTACTGCCAATCCGGATAACTGTTCTTCCATCCAACTTTGTTGCCGAATTTACCAATACCGAACAATTGGTTCAATTGCATATTGATGCCTACTTCGTTGTATGCACCGGCAATGCTGTAATAAGAGCGTGCATAGTGTATCTGAAACTTGTTGAGGTATAGCCCTGCCCCGAAAGAGAAGCCGGCTAATGCAGGTTTGTCTTTAATCAACATTTCGCTGCGGCGCTGGTAGTTATACGCTGCTGTTACCGTAAGGCGTTTGGCCAGTGTCAGTTCTGCAGCAAATATGAAATGGCGCAACAGTTTATTGCCGAAATAAGACTTATTTGCTGATGTAGTATCGGTACTGCCAAACAGGTTCCCCGCTTCTGCGTCAGCAGGATTATCATAACGGATATCCCACTCATACAGGTGATGTATGGTTGTCATCAGGCGTAAAGGCAAATGCTTGAAGCGTTTTGAAATGCCTATTTGTACATCCAGTGGTAATGGTTCGGCAAATAAGCTGTTGGTATATTTATCAACCATAAACCCGACATTCTTCGCCACTATGCCTATATCCCAAAGGCTGGCAGTATCGTAGTAGTTAACACCAACGTCTGCAAGTACAGCCGATGCTGTTTGTGTATATAATTTAGAATGTGCCCACTTCAGTGTCGCTCCGTAACGCCAGTGTTTACCATACTGACGGCTGGCTGTCAGGTTGATGTTATAATCGTTTGCGCGGAAAGTGCCGTACTCATTGCCTATGTTGTCCGTTTCCGTAAACGTGCCATAGTTGATATACTGCACACCCAACGCAAATGAAGTATTAATATCTGGCAGATGATAACCATATAAGAGGTTGGATACGCCGATGCCTGAGTAATAAAAATTCTGACCAAGAGCCAGTTGGTTGTGTAATCCGGGACGCATGAGTGCGGGGTTCTGTCCTGCGAAAGATATATCCTGGTCCGGGTTCGCTACGTTAATACCGCCTAAAGCTGTGATATGTGGTGCATTAGGTAAACGCAGGAATTCCATTGCATAACGCCCGCCCGTTACCTGTGCGTTGGTGATAAAAGCAGATAGGGTAAACAGCAATAAGCCGCTCCATTTAGTCCATTGCATATGCTTTAAACGTATCACGTGGGGTTTTATTGCTGTTTACTATCCGTATAAATTATCCGTTTGCCTGTGCTGCCTTTTCCATTTCTTCGATAATAGACTGGCTAACACCAGTGTTAGAGAAGCCACCATCGTGGAAGAGGTTTTGCATTGTCACCATCTTGGTATAGTCGCTGAACATTGTAAGGCAGTAGTCTGCACATTGTTCTGCTGTAGCATTACCTAAAGGAGACATTTTATCAGCATAAGTAAAGAATGCATCGAAGCCTGATACACCTGAACCCGCAGTTGTAATAGTCGGAGACTGAGAAATTGTGTTTACACGTACTTTCTTCGCAAAGCCATAGTGATAACCAAAGCTGCGTGCAATGCTTTCCATCAGTGCTTTAGCCTCTGCCATATCATTGTAGCCAGGGAAGGTGCGCTGTGCAGCAATGTATGTGAGTGCTACTACAGAAGACCATTCTTTCAGTGCATCCAGCTTCATTGCAGACTGCAGCACTTTGTGCAGCGACAATGCAGATATATCAAGTGTCTTCAGGAAATTATCGTAGTTGGTATCTGTATATGGTATTGCCTTGCGTACGTTTGGAGACATGCCTATTGAGTGCAGGATGAAATCCATTTTGCCACCGAAATGCTCCATGCTTTTTTGCAGCAGGTTTTCGAGGTCTGTTACGCTGGTAGCATCCGCAGGAATAACAGGGGCATTGTTGCAAAGAGCTGACAGTTCATTAATCTTGCCCATACGCAGAGCGATAGGTGCATTTGTCAGTACGATTTCAGCGCCTTCTTCTACCGCGCGGATAGCTGTTTTCCATGCTATTGAGCGTTCATCGAGCGCGCCGAATATAATTCCCTTTTTTCCTTTCAGCAGTTGGTGTGCCATTGTTATTACAAACTTTTATTGATGGTAAAAGTAGAAAAAAACTACAAAGCAACAGCAGTATATAAATTATGTTAATAAGCAGCTTGTAATCGTCAACGCCTGATGATAACCTCTACCCTGCGGTTTTGGTTTTTATTTTCATCAGTATCGTTGGGAGCTATCGGATTTGCTTCGCCCCAGCCTTTGGCATCTATCAGGCCTTGGTCTATACCCATTGCTGTTATCTCTTTACTTACAAGGTTTGCCCGCAGATAAGATAGTTCTTCGTTTAGCAGCGGATTGCCCGAATTATCGGTGTAGCCATTGATAATAATCGTAAGCCCGCTTTCCTGCAACCATGGTTCCATAGCTGTTTGTAATAATGCTTTCCCTGAATCGGGAATAGACTTACTGTTAATCGGGAATGGTATTGTGACAATAAGGCTGTCATTTACCGGCTTTACATAGTCATTTGGCAACATAGGTATGTTGAATGAAATAACTTCGGTGTTTTTATTATTTCTAAGGTCTATAATGCCATTCATAGCCATATAGCCGATGCGGTCAGCAGTATAATTGTATTGGTATCCTGTTGGTAGTGTTATCATATAGCTACCATCTCCCCTGTTAGATGTGTAATGATATGATGGCTGATTGGTTTTCGGGTCGTTAATATAAATGCTGGTCATGCTTAATCTCGATTTATTGAGGCTGTCATATGTGATTCCTTTTATTAATGCTACAGGTATTGGTTGCGTACCGGGCGATAATTTGAATTCATATAAATCAAAATTTCCTGCTGCACTGTCTCTGTCCGAAGCCATAAAAGCCCTTAGCCCGTCAAAGCTGATATTGATGCTGTTTTCGTCATACGGGGTATTGATAGGATAGCCCATGTTTTGCGGTTTCCCCCATGTAGTATCATTTACCCTGCGGCTGTAGTAAATGTCCTGCCCGCCCATGCCAGGATGCCCGGTACTGACAAAATAGAGTGTATTATTATCTACGTGAATAAAAGGAGCTGTTTCATCGTATTGGGTATTGATAAGCGGGCCAAGATTCTGCGGTGCCTGCCACAATCCCAATTTGAATTCAGACATCCATATATCCAATCCGCCATAACCACCTTCGCGGTTGCTTACGAAATACAGTTGTCGGTTATCGGGTGTAAGGCATGGCATTCCTTCAAACCCCGGCGTGTTGATAGTGCCGCCAAAGTTTTCGGGAATACTCCATATACTATCAGCAGTATATGCCATGAATAAGTCGCAACCACCTTGGTCCCAGCCCGTTTCGCTACGATTATCACATTTCATAAAAAAGAGATAATGGCCATCCCCCGAAATGCTTTGGGCAGATTCGAAGTGTTTGGAGTTGGGAGGGCTGCCCATGTTGCGTGCTTTGAACCATCCCCCGCAACTATCTATATGTGCGGTGTAAAAATCCTCGTCTATGCCGTTTACCCTGCGTGTGAAAAACAGGTTTTGCGTATCTGCTGTGATATAAGGGAAGCTCTCTGCGTCAGGGCTGTTTACACGGATGCCCATGTTGAATATTGTATCCTTAAAAGGTGTATTCAGGGCTTGCTTCATATAATAAGCCTGCTCGCGCAACAATACCCATTGACTTTTTTCTTTCAGTGTACCATATGCTGCAATGAGTTGTAATGCCTGATCGGGGCTGTAGCTGTATAGCAGGCTTTTAGCAAGCGGTAAAGCAAATGCCTTACTGCCATTCGGACAGCTTTGTGATGCTTTTATAAATACATCAGCGGCTTCTTTAAATCGATGATCTTTAAAAAGCCATTGCCCTAACGTGCTATATACTTCGGGGTTGGATGCATCTTCGCGTACAGCAATCTGCATGTATTCGTATGCTTTTGCTTTATTTTTTTTCGCCATGTACTCCATGGCGGTCATATAATTTTTGCCGGGTGCTGCAATTTGTTGTGCCTGCAAAGCAGCACAAAACAACATGGCAGAAAACAATAAAGCGTACTTAATGTGCATCAATACGGAAAAGTACATAAAAATAATAAGTGCTTTCATACCTGCATAACACCGAACTTCGTATTTTCCCAATCCATAGCGGTTATTATGAATACAACGATCACTTGTCCTAATTGTGCGCATGAATTTGAGCCTACTGATGCTATACGCGAAGAGGTGCAGAAAGAACTACGTGCAAAGATGGTTGACTGGCAAAGAACAAAAGAAGATGAATATAAAAAGAAGGAGGCGGAAACCGTAGCACAGGTAGAGCAGCACCTGCGCAAACAACTTGCAGGCGACTATGAGGTGCAGATGAAAATGCTGCAACAGGCGAATGCCGATAACGAAGCACGCCTGAAAGAAGCAAGAGCTAAAGAGCTGGAATACTTGAAAATGCAACAGGAACTAAAAAGTCGTGAGGAGCAACTGGAGATAGAAGTACAGCAGAAGCTGATGAATGAGCGTGAGCAACTCAAAACAACATTGCAAAAAGAAGTGGAGGAGTTGAATAAGCTTCGTGAGCACGAACACTTTATGAAAGTGAAAGAACTTGAAAAACAACTGGAAGACCAGAAACAACTGACGGAAGAAATGAAGCGCAAACAGGAGCAAGGCTCTATGCAGCTACAGGGAGAGGTGCAGGAGCTGGCGCTGGAAGAATTGCTGCGAGCCAGCTTCCCGTTTGATATGGTTGAAGAAGTGGGCAAAGGGGTACGTGGAGCAGACTGTATACAAACCGTACGCAATAACTACGGGCAGGAGTGTGGTAAAATCATTTATGAAAGTAAACGTACCAAAGACTTTAGCAATGACTGGATAGAGAAGCTGAAGGCAGATATGCGCAACCTTGGCGCTGATATAGCTGTGATAGTAACGCAGGCAATGCCTAAAGATATGGATGGCTTTGGTGAAAAGGATGGTGTATGGATTTGCACCTTCCCTGAGGCAAAATCTGTTACGACTATATTACGTGATGTTGTTATAAAAGTATATAATGCTGCCAAAAGTCAGGAAAATAAAGGAGATAAAATGACGCTACTCTATAACTATCTCATCAGTAGTGAATTTTCAGAACAGTGGAAAGCAATAAGGGAAGGCTTTATGAGCATGCGTTTGTCTATACAAAAAGAACGAGAGCAGATGGAGAAGCTATGGAAAGCACGTGAAAAGCAATTGGAAAAAGTATTGCTGAACGCAGCACATATTAAAGGTTCTATAGAAGGCATTGCAGGTGATAATGTAGATCTGAATCTGGAGGGCGGAGAGACATACATGATTGAGTAGCAGCAACGATATTTAAAAGAAAAGCCCCGCACATGCGGGGCTTTTCTTTTAAAACATCTCAAAGATATTATTGTAATACTACTTGTTTTACTACACTGCTACCATCAGCAGCCTGCAATTTAACCTGATAAAGACCTTTAGCCATATTTGACAGGTCTATCGAAGTATTTACATTACCATTGATGGTTTCTATGTTTTTAGAAGCTACCAGGCTACCCATTACATTGTAGCACTGTATAGTTATATTGCCGGTAACACCTTGCATACTGATATTGAATACACCTGCAGAAGGGTTGGGGCTGATGATAATATTGTTGTTGTTCAAAACATTTTCGATACCTGTAGCGAAATACTGATAGTTTGATGTTGCGGCACAACCGGCTGTAGAGCCTGTAACAGTATATACACCTGTACCCAGCGTAGGATAGTATCTTTGTGTATTTACACCAGGGATTAATACACCATTAAACTTCCATACATAGTTTTCGCACAATGTACCTGATGCAACTAAAGTATCTACATCTTGCTTAATAGCAACTTTAATATTACCTATTACAACAATTGGTTTGCAGAATGACCTTGGACCTGTCAAAGAACCTTGATTGCACTGTACCATAACATCAAAAACACCACCAGTAATCATTGATTTGGTATATGTATTTGTGTTGTATAAAGTTGCATTAGTTGTTGGCAGGGTAAATACATTGCTTATAACATAGATTGTTGAGTCGAAACTGCTGCCAATATAATTTAGCTGACCTTGATACCAAAACGGAGATAATGAGTTGATTTCATTATCAGGAATACCCATTGTGCCAAGATTTGTACCTGATGCTACACCAGCCATAGTATTGCCACTAAAGCTGATTTTTGTAAGCCTGTTGTTATTTTCATTTGTAATAAGCGCATATAAATCATTACAAGTAGAAACTACAGATACTGCACGTGGGTTGCTTAATTGGTTGTTCGGATTTGCAAGGTTTACATCAGTAGGGCTGTTATTTTTCAGATTAGAGCCAAAATTGAGGCGTACTAATTTATCACCACCGCCAGGGCCTCCGAATCCGAGGTTAGTAACTAAAGCGTACCATACAGCACCTTCATTATGCAATGCCATATTTACCGGAACACTCAAAGATCCGTTAACATTCACATTATTAGGAGTAGGTGTAGCAGATAATGAGCCTCCGAAATCAAGCCTTACTAATGGATTAAAGCCATTCCTGTTTAGGACAAAAGCTACCCATTCAGAATTGTATTTCTTAACTGATATGAAATACGGGTAGTTAAATGAAGAGTTGAAGTTCATTGCTGTTGCAGACGGTGTACTGGTATTAAGGTCTGTACCGAAATCTACATGTATCAGCTGCCTGCCTTTTACCATAAATCCATGCCAGATGTTGTTGTCATCTTTCACAATATCTATACCTATAGTACTATCACCCAAGACGCCTAAATCACCCAAATCTACAGTTGCAGGTGTGCTGAATGGATTTGCACCAAAATCTAATTTCACTAAAGAGCCTGCCCTGTTTGTAACGAATGCATAATATGTACCGTTTTGATACTGCATTGATATAGATGCGGTTGCATGCGGCATTTTTATGGGTGCATTACCGCTTACAGATGATGGATCAGTATTTACCGCGCCTATCGACCAAGTATAACTACTTGCAGGATAAGTTGTGCTATATGTCACCGGAGTGCCATAGCAAACAGTATCGGGTGCACTTATTTGCGAATAGCCTATTAAAGAAGATAAACCTAATAAAAGAGTTAAGTAGGCTTTTTTCATATTTTACCTGATTTTAGAAATTGTAATATAAGCAATATTTTCAGAAACGGAATGGATTTTTTGCGGTTTCAGTGAATTCAGACCAGATTTCGGCAACAATATTAGCTGCGGGTTTAATATCCTTTATGATGCTGCTAACCTGTCCTATTTCCAGTTCACCTTCTGTCATGTCGCCTTCAAACATACCCTTTTTCGCTCTTGCCCTGCCAAGCAATGCTTCCATCTCTTCTTTACTAGCACATTTTTCTTCTGCTTCTGCCACACGTCGGTAGAAGTCGTTTTTGATAAGACGTACGGGTGTAAGTTCTTTTAGTGTCAATATGGTGTCACCCTCATTGGCGGCTACCACTGCATCTTTAAATGCCTGATGGCTGGATGCCTCCGGTGTGCATACAAAGCGGCTACCTATCTGTACACCTTCTGCGCCTATTGCCATCATAGCATACATGGCACGGCCTGTGGCAATACCACCTGCTGCAATCAGCGGTATGCTGGTGCTTTGGCGTACATTTGGTATCAGGCAGAGTGTGGTTGTTTCTTCGCGGCCATTGTGCCCACCCGCTTCAAAGCCTTCTGCCACTACAGCATCTACACCTGCTTCTTCGCATTTCTTTGCAAACTTGGCACTCGATACTACGTGTACCACCGTTATGCCATTCTCTTTCAGTTTAGCAGTCCATGTTTTAGGATTGCCTGCCGATGTGAAAACGACAGGTACTTTTTCTTCTATAATGATAGCTATGTGTTTATCGATGTCCGGGTACAACAGTGGCAGATTTACACCAAAAGGTTTATTTGTTGCTGCTTTGCATTGTTGTATATGCTCGCGCAATACTTCGGGGTACATGCTGCCCGCACCTATCAGCCCGAGGCCACCAGCATTGCTGACGGCAGATGCGAGCTTCCATCCGGATGCCCATATCATACCTGCTTGTATAATGGGGTATTGTATGCCGAATAGTTTTGTGATACGGTTATCAAAGCCGTTGTCTGTAATTTTTCCTTCAAAGAGCATGGTGGTTACTGCGCTTTTCTTTTATAAAATAATGTGTTGCTGTTTTCTTTCCTGAATACTTCCTGTGCTGTTTGTTGCAGCATAGTAGTATTAACCGCATTGTAGTTGTCCCATTCTTTGTTGATGAGGCTAGCGTCACCCAGCAATTCATAGAATGCCAGGTTATTTGCCCGAGACAGAATGGTCATGTCTTCGAAAGTTATCATGGCCTCTATCTTGTTTTTCGCTTTTTGAAGTTCATCTTCTGTTACACCATCGCTTACCAGTTTTTCAATTTCCGCTTCTACCGCAGCATTGGCATCTTCTATATTTTTGCCTTCAACAATCTTACCTTCTACTACCAACAGGCCAGGGTCTGTGCTTCCTGTATGGTAACAACTGATATTACTGAACAGTTGTTGTTCTTTTACCAGTCGCTGGTACAGGCGTGATGCAAAGCCATTGCCCATGATTTCGGTAATCAGGTCTGCAGCGTAGTAAGACGGTGACATGCGGCCACCTATATGCCATGCTTTGTACAATGCGTCGAGTGGCACATTTGCTTCGATAGTAGCTGTACGTGCTTCTGTTTGTGGTGGTTCTGCAGGCAGGTTACGATTATATTGCTCGCCTGTTGGTATGTTGCCAAACCATTTTTCTGCAAGCGTTTTCACTTGCTCTGTTGTTACATTGCCTGCAACAGCAAGTATAGCATTAACGGGGCGGTAATGCTTGTAGAAGAAAGATTTTACATCTTCCAGTTGTGCCTCTTCAATATGTTTCAGCTCTTTACCAATGGTCATCCACTGGTACGGGTGTTGTTTATACGTCAATTTACGCAAGTGTTCCCATGCATCGCCGTATGGCTTGTTGATGTAGTGTTCTTTAAACTCTTCGCTTACCACTTTACGCTGCACATCAAGGCTTTTCTCGCTGAATGCAAGTGCATTCATACGGTCACTCTCCAACCAGAAAGCCGTTTCAATATTCTGCAATGGCAGCTGTATGTAGTAGTTGGTAATATCATTGGTTGTGTAGGCATTGTTTTCTCCACCTGCCATCTGCAGTGGCTCGTCGTACGATGGTATGTTTTCGCTGCCGCCAAACATCAGGTGTTCGAAGAGGTGTGCGAAACCGGTACGTTCAGGGTTTTCATCTCTTGCGCCCACATCATACAATACATTCACCGCTACCATAGGGGTAGTGGTGTCTTTGTGTACAATTACACGCAGCCCGTTCTCTAATGTAAATCTTTCGAAGTCTAACATATCTCTTTCTCTGTGAAACGCTAAAGTTAAGCCGTTTGTATCTCGATAAAAAATGCACACCCTGAAGTGTGCTTTGGTATTATTTATTCTTCCAGTTTAAGGGAAGTGCTGTTTTCTTTTTCCTTCTCTATTCGCCCGCGGCGCATGGGGTTGGCAGTGTAAATAGCGTATTCTGCACGCTGCCTTACCAGATCTATTGCCTGAAACAAAGCCTCCTGAAAAGAAGATGGGTCTGCAATGCCTTGCCCGGCAATATCGAATGCTGTGCCATGGTCAGGTGACGTGCGCACCACAGGTAAACCTGCGGTATAGTTTACACCCTCGCCATGTGCCAGTGTTTTGAATGGTATCAAACCCTGATCGTGATACATAGCCAGCACTGCATCAAAGTTTACATAGCTGCTACGTGCAAAAAAAGCATCTGCACTGTAAGGTCCGTAAACAAGATGCCCTGCTTGTTGCATACTGTCTATTGCTGGTTTGATGACATTTATGTCTTCGTTGCCTATCTGGCCACCGTCGCCAGCGTGCGGGTTGAGGCCAAGTACAGCAATCTTTGGTTTGTCTATACCAAAGTCTTTTATCAGTGTGTCGCGTAGTATGTTCAGCTTGCTCAGCAGCAGTTCTTTTGTAATAGTCTCAGCCACTTTTGCTACAGGAATATGCTCTGTAGCAAGCGCCACGCGCAGATTGTGGCTATAGAGTATCATTACCACATCTTTAGCACCGAATTTCTCTTTCAGGAACGGTGTGTGACCTGTGAAAGGGAAATCGTTGCTCTGTGTATTGTTCTTATGAATAGGTGCTGTAACTATCGCATCCAGTTCGCCATCCTTCAGGCATTGTGTAGCTACCTGCAGCGAGCGGATAGCGTACTTGCCCGCAGCATCTGTAAGTTGCCCGGGCTGCAGTGGTACTTCTTCCTCCCAGCAGTTGAAAATGTTTACCTGCTTAGGATGCAGCTTGGTAAGGTCTTTCGTACTGCTGAAATTCATAGGGTGTTCTACCGTAACAAGTTTTCTGTAAAAATTAATAAGCTTGTTAGAGGCAAAAATCACCGGTGTACACAAATCGAGTATCCTGTTGTCCGACAATGTTTTGATGATTACTTCCGGGCCAATACCGTTTAGGTCGCCTGTTGTAATGCCAATTATCGGTTTTTCTATATTGTTAGGTTGCATGAGCAAACAGCTTGTTGTTGAATTATAATTATGCTTTACCGTAGTGCATCAGGAAGTCGAGCAGCATACGAATACCGTAACCTGTACCACCTGCAGGCATGTAGCTACGTTTGGTAATGCTGTGCGATACGCCTGCTATGTCGAAGTGCATCCACGGATATTCTGTAAAATGCTCCAGGAATTTACCTGCTGTGATAGCGCCCCCAGAAGGACCGCCTACGTTTTTCAGATCGGCAATGTCAGATTTTATCTGGTCGCCGTATTCATCCCACAGCGGGTATTCTACCAACCTTTCGTACTGGCGGAAACCACTGTTTTTGAATGCTTCTTTTGTATTGTCATCAGCAGTACCCATACATACTATACCATGCTCACCAACAGCTACGGATGCAGCACCAGTGAGGGTTGCAAAGTCTACTACCAGTTCAGGTTTGTAGCGTTTTGCCCAATGCAGTGCATCTGCCAGTACAAGGCGACCTTCAGCATCTGTATTCAATACTTCTACTGTAGTGCCGTCGTACATGGTAATAACATCACCAGGTGTGTATGCGTTTTCGCCGGGGCGGTTTTCAGTAGCAGGTACCAGTGCAATAACATGCAGTGGCAATTGCATTCTGCTCAGCGCATACATAGAAGCACTTACCAATGCAGCACCGCTCATATCGCTCTTCATGCGGTCCATAGAAGCCAATGTAGGCTTCAGGCTAAGGCCGCCTGTATCATATACAATACCCTTACCTACCAGTACTATAGGCTTTTTGTTGATGGCTTTTTTAGGCTTGTATTCCATGATGGTGAATGTTGGCGGCAAAATGCTACCACGGTTCACTGCAAGGATACCTCCCATTTTCTCTTTGGTAATCTGTGCTTTGTTCAGCACACGTACCGTAAATCCTGCTTCTTTGCCTAGTTGTTGTATTTCTTTAGAAAGCTGTTCTGCTGTCAGATAGTTCAGTGGTTCGTTTACCAGTGTACGTGCACGGTAAACAGCTTCGTTGATGATGCTCAACTGGCTTACCTCTTTCAGCGTAATGCTTTCTTTGGTAAATGATATTGTCTTCAGCGATTGTGTTATCTTCTTTGCATCGCTGCGATATTTCAGGAATTGATAAGCAGCCAGCGCCATACCCTCTGCCAGTACATAAGCAGCATTTGCCTGCTTAGACAGGTTGGTGATGGTAATATCAGCCAGTTTGTTTTTGTTGCATACCGCATGCCATTCAGCACCTGCTTTGCGCAATGTTTCCGTAGTTTGCCAATCTGTTTTCTTTGCCTTCAGGTTGTATATATATACCAGTGCGCCATATTGGTTGATGGTAACAGACGTATGTTCAGCGGCAATAGCCTCTGTGGCATATTTTTGTTCTTTATCGCTGAGTGATGCAATGTTTTTTAAAGACTTAACATCGTCTATTATATACAAATGATTCTTGCCCGATGGCTTTTGCAGTATCTTAAATTCCATGAATAGTATACAGATTAGGCTGCAAAGTTATACTTCGGTGCGATAGTTTGATAAGTTTAAAACTAACTTTGCAGTCATATTGCTTATATAACACGAATCGTAATACATTGTCTCAGCCATATACATTAAAGAAAAGCCTCGGTCAGCACTTTCTGCACGACGAGAATATGTGTCGTAAAATAGTAGAGCAACTGCGCGTATCTGCAGGTCTGCAACTGGCAGAAGTAGGCCCGGGCGGTGGTGCTATCACCAAATACCTGATAGAGCTGCCCGATGTACAATACAAGGCTATTGAGATAGACGACGAGAAGGTGGAGTATCTGAAAAAGACCTATCCTGTGCTGCAGGATAAGATTATTCATAAAGATATTCTGAAGGCAGATGCCCCTTTTGAAGGTACTTTCAGCGTGATTGGCAATTTTCCGTACAATATTTCTTCGCCTATATTATTTAAGGTGCTGGATTGGGAGCCCAAAGTAGCAGAGGTGATAGGTATGTTTCAGAAAGAAGTGGCGCAAAGGGTGGCTTGCAAAGAAGGTAGCAAGACCTATGGCATCCTGAGTGTGCTGATGCAGGCATTCTTTAAAGTAGAATACCTGTTTGACGTACACGAAAACTGCTTTACGCCACCGCCTAAGGTGAAAAGTGGTGTGATACGACTGACCAATCTGCACAATCCGCATGGTATTACAGATGTAAAGAAGTTCAAGCAACTGGTGAAAGCAGCTTTTAATCAGCGCCGCAAGACTTTGCGCAATGGACTCAAGGGTACTTTGCCACCGGAAGCGTTGACCGATAAGATATTTGATAAACGCGCAGAGCAGCTGTCTGTAGCAGATTTTGTTGCCATGCACAAGCAATACCAGCAATCATGAAGAAAGTACTGATTGCCGCACCTGTACATCCCGTACTGACAGATGGACTGAAAGCCGAAGGCTATGAATGCCTGATGCACGAAAAGATAAGCCAGCAGCAAGCTTTTGAGCTGGTGAAGGACGTTACAGGCATCATCACATCTACCCGCCTGCAACTGGATAAAGACCTGATATATGCAGCGCCCCAACTACAGTGGATAGGGCGTATGGGCAGTGGCATGGAGGTGATAGACGTATCCTATGCAGAAACTAAGGGTATTAAGTGCTTTGGTAGCCCTAACGGTAATGCCAATGCAGTGGCAGAACACGCGATGGGTATGCTTTTGAGCCTGAATAAACGCATTATTAAGAGCAATAATGAAGTAAAACAGGGCCAATGGCTGCGCGATGAAAATCGTGGTACTGAACTGGAGGGCAAAACTATAGGTCTGATAGGCTTTGGGCATACAGGCAGGGCTTTTGCTAAGAAACTGATAGGTTTTGATATGCAGATTCTGGCATATGATAAGTATAACAGGCAACACTTTCCAACATATGTAAACCCATGTGATACCCTAGATCCGATATTTGAACATGCAGATATTATAAGTTTTCATGTTCCGTTGCAGGCAGATACGACTCATTATTTCAATAAGCATTTCCTTGAAAAAGTAACAAAACCATTCATATTAATAAATACTTCCAGAGGTGTAGTGGTTGATAATGAAGTTTTGTTGTTTGGTATGCAGAATAAAAAAATATCAGGAGTGTGTCTGGATGTTTGGGAAGAAGAGCCACTTGGTAATATGAGCGATAAACAAAAGGAATTGCTGATTGATATTTCAAACCGCTCAAACGCAATACTGACGCCACATATAGCGGGCTATAGTTTCGAAGCTGTTTATAAAATGAGCAAAATACTGTTAGATAAAATTGTCATGATGAAGTAAGATGTATGCTTCTTTACGATAATGTAATGAAAACAAACATAAATCTGACAAAAAATCTAAACTGCCGATGTACTTTTAACAGAAGTTTTTATCTTTACCGTTCATTTGGTTAATAATTTATTAATGCAGGATATGACACGTACACTACGTTATTTATTCCTTTTACTGTTTGTAGGCGTTGCCGGTACAGCTATGGCCCAGGTGGGTGGTATTGCCGGTAAGGTATTGGACGACACAAAGGAACCTCTGATTGGCGCTTTTGTTGAAGTAAGCCAGGCAGGTGTTGTTAAAGGCGGTACTGCTACCGACGAAGAAGGAAACTACATCATCAAGCCTTTGAATCCCGGTAAGTATGATGTTACTTTCAAAATGGCATCTTACAGTACCAAAAAAATCACAGGGGTAATTGTAAGCCCGGACAGGAATACAACTGTAAACACTGATTTAACTACAGATGCTAAGCAACTGAATGAGCAGATTGTAGTTGCCTACAGGGTGCCTTTGATTGGTGAAGATGAGAGAAGGGTACTTACATCCGAAGAGTTTGAAAAACTTCCGACTCGTAACGTAAACACTGCTGTTTCTACAGGTGCGGGTGTTATCCAGAAAAAAGATGGTGACGCTGTGCAGTTGGGTGGTGCCCGTGAAGGCGGTACAGCATATATTATAGATGGTATCCGTGTGTATGGTAGCAGAGGGGTAAATCTTTCACAGGGTGCTATTGATCAAATTGAGGTATTGCAATCCGGTTTGTCTGCAAAATATGGTGACGCATTAGGTGGTGTAATTAATATCACTACAAAAGGTGTTTCAAAGCAGATTTCTGCCGGTATATTATTAGAAAAATCAGTTGACGGTTATGGCCACAATTTGGTTAACTTCAACTTGTCTGGTCCGTTATTCAGCAAAAAATTAGATAGTATTAATAAGAAGCCAATAGTTGGTTTCAGGATAGATGGTGACTTCTTCTATGATAAAGACAGGTCACCGTATTTCTACGAACACTATAAAATTAAAGACGATAAACTTGCCGAGATAAAAGCACGTCCGTTGGTTGCTCAAACTACTCAGAGTGGTGGTACTGTATATAATTATGCAACAGAATACCTGCGTAAAAGTGATTTTGAAACTGTAAAACAGCGTCCGAATGCACAAGTAATGGAAGGACGCTTGAACGGACGTTTGGATTTTCAGGTGACTGATAACCTGAATATACAGGCAGGTGGTACTATGAGCTATAGCAAGACCGGTAATCATAATCGTGCAATTTCTTTAATAGCTTACGAGCAAACACCGGTTGAAACAAATATAACAGGCCGCGGCTATTTACGTATTACACAAAGGTTTGGTAATACACAAGTAAAAAGCGGTGAAGCTAAACCTGTAATATCAAATGCATATTATTCAGTTCAGGCAGACTATCAGAAAGATGTAAGAAAACAAGACCATCCTCAGTTTGGTAAAGATGTGTTTAAATATGCTTATGTCGGTAAATTTTATACTGACTATATTAAAGGTTACTCGCCATCAGTTGATGATAGTTCAAAAATGATGGGTATCAGGTTGCTGCAAGACAGGATTCCTGATGGTGTAAGATATGAGCGTTCTGACATGAATCCTGAATTGGCTAATTATACCACACAGTATTTGAATGAATCGGGTATTAAACCTAATTCTATTACAGATATTGTTGCGCAAAACTTTTTGACTAATGGCTATATGCCAACTGCTACATACAGTTTATACCAGAATATTGGGTACGGTATAAATCAATACTATAATACATCTAATGACCAGTTTGCGGTTGGTGTAGATGCATCTTTTGATTTTCAACCAGGCAAAACAAGGCATCAGATAGAATTTGGTTTGTATTATCAGCAGCAGGTAAGCAGTTCTTATGCTGCAGGTAATTTTGCAGGAGGTACTAATATTTGGCAGTACGCACGCCAGTTATCTAACAGGCATATCAGTTTTGATTATGGCAAGCCTACATTCCTGGTTGGTGGAAAACAATATACTTTAGAAGATGTAAAGAACGGTGTTGTTTCTCCTTCTCCATATGATACTATTATATATAATAAGAGGTCAAGTGATACAATATCTGCATTTGCCCAAAACCTGAGGAATAAACTCGGTGTAGGTCTGACAGACTATGTAGATGTAGATAATTATGACCCTACAATGTTCTCATTGGATATGTTCTCTGCTGACGAATTACTGAATGATGGTAATCAGTTTATTGGTTATCGCGGATATGATTATAAAGGTAAGAGACAAAGAGGACAAGTTAACTTTAATGACTTCTTTACTAAAAAAGATGCGAACGGTAATTATACACGTGATATAGGAGCATACAGGCCAAGTTATATTGCAGGTTACCTGCTTGATAAATTCTCATTCAAGGATATCAACTTTAATATAGGTGTACGTATTGAGCGTTTTGATGCTAACACAAAAGTGTTGAAAGACCCGTATTCATTGTATGCAGTTACTACTGCTAAAGAAGCTTCTGCTTTATCAGGTGTTACAAACAGGCTTAACGGTGGTATAAGACCGTCTAACATAGGTGATGATTATGTGGTGTATGTAAATAATAATACATCTGCAGCCAAAGATGTGATTGGTTACCGTAACGGTGACGATTGGTATGACTTTGCAGGTAAACTGATAGAAGACCCGAATGTATTGAAAAACTATAGTAATGGCCGTGAACCGCAGCCGTTGTTGAAAAATGCAACAGAGAACATTAAGAGTCCGACTTTTGATCCTGACCAGTCATTTACCGACTATAAACCACAGGTGAATGTTGCACCACGTATATCATTCAATTTCCCTGTGTCAGATCAGGCATTATTTTATGCTCACTACGATGTGTTGGTTCAGCGTCCTAGCGCTAATCAGATGATTTCTTCTCCGTTACAGTATTATAATCTTACGGTTAATACACAGGATATCATCAGCAATCCTGATTTGAAATCAGAGAAAATGTTTGACTATGAAGTTGGTTTCAAACAAGCATTAACTAAGCAATCTGCTATTACAATTACTGCTTTCTATAAAGAGCGTAAAGATATGATTCAGGTAAGGCCTTATTTGTATGCATGGCCTGTTACATATTTCACATACGGTAATAGGGACTTCTCTACAACAAAAGGTTTGACATTAACCTATGATATGCGCCGAGTGGGTAACCTGCGTATGAACATTGCTTATACATTACAATTTGCAGAAGGTACAGGTTCTAACGCTACTAGTACTGCACGTTCAGGCCTTAATGGAAATGGTATATTGGCTCAGTTCATTTCTGCCGGTTTGCCAAATATGCGCTATTCTACAGTGTTGGATATTGACTCTAGGCATAACATAGCTACAACTTTAGATTATCGTTATTCAGATAATGATGGCCCTGTAGTTGGCGGAAAACATATACTTGAAAATGCCGGTATCAACTTTATACTCAGGGCACGTAGTGGTGAACCATATACTAAACTTGCTCAGCCTGAAAGAGTTGGTAACCTTACCCAAGGTGGTTTGAATGGTTCTCGTGTAGGCTGGCACTATGGTGTTGATATGAGGCTTGATAAAGATTTCAAATTGTATAAATTATTCAACGGAAAATCTGAAGTTGAGCCTAAAAGGCAAGTTATGTTGAACGCTTATGTTATGATAAACAACATCTTTAACATAAAAGATATCATAGCTGTTGATGGTTTCACTGGTCGCCCTGATGATGATGGCTACTTAGCTTCACCGCAAGGTAAGTTGATTACAGACATACAGGTTAGTCCGGCTTCATACGTTGATTATTATAATATGAACTTGCAGAATGGTGCAAGGGGTGGATATGGAAATATCAACTTCCCAAGGCGTATTAACTTAGGCCTCCAACTAAGTTTCTAATATTTAAAAGATATTTGTTTATTTAAATAACTGTGTAGTTATGATATTTAAGAATAACAAAACCGTAATCGCTGCTGCTGTCATGGCCTTAACAGGTATGGCAATGCACGCCGATGCACGCCCTAATGTAAACAGTGGTAGCCTGAAAACTACCGGTGGGCAAATGAAAACCACTGCAAGCACCTGTAAGCCGGCAGAAGCTAAAATAGATCTTGACATTAATAACGTACGTGCGCGCCTGATGACAGGTGGTGATATGTGGTGGGATAATGGTACTGCAGAAGCTCGTTATGAAGTACCAAAGGGTAGCCGTAAAAACTCTTTATTTGCCGGTTCTGTGTGGATTGGCGGCCGCGATGCTCAGGGACAGCTGAAAGTAGCTGCACAAACCTACAGGCAGGATGGTAATGACTATTGGCCCGGCCCTTTAGATGATAATAATGCTAACATTACAGAGTCTGATTGTGCGGAGTGGGATAAGTTCTGGAAGTTAAATAAGTCTGATGTATTGAAATTCCGTGATTTGGCGGATAAAACTGCTGCATTAAATGATGTTAATTTCGAAACGATTGTACAATGGCCTGCAAAAGGTAACAAACGTGCAGTAGGTGCAAAGAATAATGACTTGAACTTAGAAAATACGAGCAAGAGTTATGCACCGTTTATAGATGTTAACGCTGATGGTAAGTACACTATCGAAGATGGAGACTATCCCGATATATTGGGTGACCAGTTTATCTGGTGGGTATTTAATGATAAAGGAAATACCAAACAACAATCTCAGACAGAAGGTATAGGTATAGAAGTGCAGGCAAGCGCATTTGGTTATTCAACTAAAGACTTCCTGAATGATGCTACATTCTACAAATTCAAGTTAATCAACCGTAGCAACCTGACATTGGATAGCACATATATAGCTACATGGACGGATGCTGACCTTGGCTATTATGCGGATGACTATATCGGTTGTGATACAACTCGTGGTTTAGGTATATTATATAATGGTACAAGTGTTGATGGTTCGGGTCAGGTGAATAGCTATGGTGAAAAAGTACCTATGGTTGGTGTTGACTTCTTTCAGGGGCCAATGAAACCGATACGTGATACAGTAATAGATGGTAAACCAGGCAAAGTGTATCAGGAATTAGGAATGGAATCATTTACATACTATAATAATGATAACAGTAATATCGGTAACCCCAGCAATGGTGTGCAGATATATTATTACATGACTGGTTCTATCCGTAACGGTCAGCGTTTTACGAATGACTTTAATGGTGCAGGAACTCCTTCTAAAGCATATGGTGGTACAATACCGACTAGGTTTGTTTATTATGGTGATCCTGAGGACAATACTACATGGTCTGAGTGTGCTTGTCAAAACCCTGTAGCAGACAGACGTTTTGTTCACTCTGCAGGACCGTTTAAATTAGAGCCAGGTGTTGTAAATGACATCATCATAGGTGCTGTGTGGGTATCGGATGCCGGTGGTTGCCCTAACACAAGCTTTAAGAAAATACGTAATGCAGATGATGCTGCTCAAAACCTATTTGATAATAATTTCAAAACAATCGAAGGACCAGAAGCACCACGTATGGTTGCAAGAGAAATGGATCGTAAGATAATATTCTACTTGGTTAATGACTTTGCAAGTAATAATTTCAGGGAACGCTATGGTAGCTCTAATGATCCTAAATTCAGGGTCGCTTCTCCCAAAGCAAGGCAATTAGATTACGCTGATTCTTTGTATAAATTCGAGGGCTACAGGGTGTTCCAATTGAAGAATGCTTTGGTACAGCCAGCGCAAATATTTAATGAGAGCGGTACAGTAAATACAGAGCTCGCTGCAGAAGTATTCCAGTGCGATATTAAGAATGGTGTTAAACGTATAGTTAGTTACGATAAAAATACGGAGATAAGTGATACTACATGGGTACCTATAGAAAAAGTGAAGGGTGCAGATAGCGGTATTAAACACAGCTTTGTAATTTCGCAGGATCAATTTGCTACTACAAACGATAAGAGTCTTGTAAACTACCGAAACTATTATTTTGTGGCTGTAGCATACGCTCACAATGAGTTTGCGAAATTTGTAGCTACTAAGTCAGACTCTACACAGGATCTTACATATTTGGAAAGTTCGCACGGTGCTGGTGGCTCTCCTATAGCCGTTGTTGCGGCAATGCCAAACCCTGCAAACGGAGATATGGGTACAGTTTTGAATTCTGATTACGGATCTGGCGTTGTTATCAAACGTTTGGAGGGTACAGGTAACGGACACAATGAATTGCGCTTGACAAAAGAATCTGTTGCAGAAGCAATGAACCCGCCTTACCAATCAGTATATCCTACATACGAGCCAGCATACGGTCCGGTAAAAGTGAAAGTTGTTGACCCTCGTAAGATAGTACCGGCAAACTGGGAAATTAATATTATGGGTAATACACAACCGGAAGAAGCTCGTGGATTGGATTCATTCAGCCTGTGGACTTTAACAAATACAAATACCGGTGAAGTAATATATAGTGAAGGTAACTTTGGTATAAGTAGGCCCGATGAGCAGATAATAGAAAAATACGGTTTGTCTATAACTATTGAACAAGTAAAAAGGCCGGGTGATGACCAGGTAAATGGTAACGGGTATATTTCATCAGATGTAATATTTGCCGATAATTCTCTACCATGGTTAACAGGTGTTAAAGATGAAGAACAACGTTCTTGGAACAACTGGATTAGAAGCGGTGGTTCGGATGATACGTTTAAAATGTGCGACTTTAATGATCGTGCAGGTAAAGGCTTTGATACTTCTGCTCAGGTTTACGAAAAAATGTTACCTAACAATGCTTTGCTAACTGGTACATGGGCTCCATATACTTTGGCAAGTGATGCGATAGACAATCCGATTTTAGGTCAGTGTGGTTTTGGTGTTGCAAGGTCTGGTACTGTTAATAACGGTTTGTATAGCTTGCCTAGCGTAGATATCGTATTTACTTCAGATAAGTCCAAATGGACTAGGTGTGTTGTGCTTGAATTGCAGGATGTAAAAGATCTTTCGGAGAATAATGTTGATAAATTTAACCTGAGAGGACACCAAAGCTGGAACCTGGATATAGATGCAAACGGTCGCCCGGTGTATTCAAAAACTACAGGTGATATTGGTATGTCTTGGTTCCCTGGTTATGCAATAAATCAGGAAACTGGTGAGAGGTTGAATGTAATGTTCGGAGAAGACTCATGGTTGAAGCAACATAATGGCACCGACATGATTTGGAATCCTACGTCAACAAATTTGTTGGGCGCACGTACAGTTATTAATGGTGGTAAACATTATGTATATGTAATGAATACACGTTATGATTCATGTTCTTCATTCCTGAAGTTATATAATTCAGGTGCTTTAGGTAAAAACACTGCAATGAAGACTATTCAATGGGTTGGATTGCCGTTGTTGAATCAGGGATACCAACTCCGTTCTTTGAACGATGGATTGATACCTACAGATGCAACTTTGCGTTTCAGGGTTGATCGTCCGTATGCTAAATACAACGCACCGTTACAGGATACGGTATCGAATCCGAACAAAAACTTTGGCCGTCCTCGTTACTCATTTAGTACAGATGGTTTGCAACCTACTCCACTTAGTGAGATTACAGGTGATAAGAGTGCATTGTTAGATAGGATACATGTAGTACCTAATCCATACTACGGATATGCAGGCTATGAACAAAACAGGTTAGATTCTCGTGTAAGGATTATTAATCTTCCTAAAAGAGCAACTATCAGCATTTATTCAGTAGATGGTGCATTAATCAAGCGTCTTGAAAAAGATAACCCGAATGTATCTTATATTGATTGGGATATCCGCAATGTTAAAGGTCTGCCTATTGCAAGTGGGTTGTATTTAATACATGTAGATGCCCAAGGTGTTGGTGAAACAGTTATTAAATGGTTCGGTGCTATGCGCCCATTGGATATAATTAGCTATTAATTCTGAAATAAATAAAGCCTGCACATGTAAAAATGTGCAGGCATATAAAAAGAATACAAGATTCTTATGAAAAAAATACTTACAACAGCAGCTTTGGCAACTTGTGTATTGGGTGTAGCTACTACAGCAATGGCAGGTAATAAAGATCGTACCGGACAGGCTGGTGCAACAGAACTGCTGATCAATCCATGGGGTCAGAGTACTGGTGTGTTTGGTTTGAACACATCTCACGTAAAAGGTATTGAAGCCCTTAAAACAAACATAGCGGGCTTAGCTTTTGTAAATAAAACAGAAATAGGCGCTGCATATAGTTTGTATCTGAAAGGTTCTGGTGTCAGTGTTAATAATCTTGGATTTGCACAGAAACTAGGAAGTAATGGTGGTGTAGTTGGTGTAAACATTATGGCTATGAACTATGGTGAAATCACTGTTACTAACTACAACAATCCTGAAGGTAATATCGGGTCTTACAGACCACAGTTTTTCAACCTGCAATTAGGTTATGCAAAGGCATTTTCGCGCAATATATATGCAGGTGTTGCCGCTACGTTTGTTTCACAACAAATCTCAAACGTAAAAGCAAGTGGCGCAGCATTTGAAGCGGGTATCCAGTATGTTACCGGCAAAAGGGATAATTTCCACTTCGGCATTACATTGCGTAATATCGGTACCAATATGCGTTTTACAGGTAACGGGTTTAGTTTGGAAAATGCAGCTGCTGAAAATGAATCATATACATTAAACACACTTACACCATCTGAGAAATTTGAAATGCCAACTTATCTGAACTTTGGCGTTGCTTATGATTTTTATTTGGATGAAAATACTGTAGCTGCTGCCTCTGATGAACAAAAAATTGAGGCTGTAAAACCTAAACACAGGGTTACTGCAATGGCAAACTTCACATCAAACTCGTTTAATAATGACTTTTTGGGCCTTGGCGCTGAATATTCATTTAAAGAGATGTTTATGGTGCGTGGTGCCTACAGGTACGAAAAAAACATAGGTACTGAAAACAGTACTACAATGTTCACCGGCATAAGTGCAGGTGCTACAGTACAGCAGCGTATCGGTGAAAAAGGCCCAATGCTGGCTATTGATTATTCATATCGCCCTACACAACGTCCTGCTAACGGTGTACACGTGTTTTCGCTACGTTTTATGCGTTAATATAAAATTCCTTATTTTTGATATTCTCAACGCTTCTGCCACAACAGAAGCGTTGTATTTTTTTCTGATTTGAAACAACAAAAAGTTTAGAATAGCATGGCAGGAATAAACTATGTTACCAAAGAAACTTTGGAGCAAATGCGAGGTGACCTGACGCAACTTAAAACATCAGGACGTGCAGAAATTGCCCGTGCCATATCAGAAGCACGCGAAAAAGGTGATTTGAAGGAAAATGCAGAGTATGACGCTGCGAAAGAAGCACAAGGGTACCATGAAGCTAAAATTGCTCAACTTGAATCCGCAATAGCAAATGCAAGGGTGATAGATGCTAAAGACCTGGATATGAGCAAGGTCTCAATCCTGAGCAGAGTGAAGTTGACAAACATGAGTACAAAGAAAGTTGTAGAGTATCAACTTGTCTCTGAAACAGAAGCCGACCTTAAAGCGGGTAAAATATCCATCACATCGCCGATTGGTAAAGGATTGTTGGGTAAAAAAGTAGGTGATGTGGCAGAAATATCTGTGCCGAGTGGTGTATTGAAGTTTAAAGTTGAAAATATTTCGGCATAATATGGCTACAATATTCAGTAAAATAATAGCAGGAGAGATACCATCTTACAAAATTGCTGAAGATGATATGTTTTATGCTTTTCTGGATATTTTTCCGATGACTGAAGGACATGTATTAATAGTTCCCAAGAATGAAACTGATAAAATATTCGATGTAAGTGATGAATATCTCGCAAAGTGGTTATTATTTGCCAAACCAATAGCCAAGGCGATTGAAAAGGTGTTTGATTGCAACAGATGCGGTATCAGTGTTATTGGTTTAGAAGTGCCACATGCACATATGCACCTGGTACCGATTGAAACAGCCGATGATCTGAACTTTACACGACCTAAATTAAAACTGACAGAAGGTCGGTTTAAAGAAATACAAAAGAAAATTACTGACAATATATAAAACGGGGCTAATATGCCCCGTTTCTTATTCTATCATCATTCTGCGGTTTACGCTCCATGCCTGAGGCTTTTCAGCAAATAATGCTTTAGTTCTAGCCCATGTATCTTTAAACAGTTCAGAAAAACGATAATGGTTAAGATGTTCTTCACTGTCCCACATGCTATAGGTAAAGAATATGTTTGCAGCATGTGCATCCTGCCACAATTCCAGATGCGTACATCCTTCAAAGTGCCTGATTAGTTGTTTCCGCTCTTCGAATAGATGCAGAAAAGCATCTACATTCTCAGGCTTAAAAGTCATCTGCACGATACGAACTATCATTCAAAAACTATTTTAATAGCATTATAAACCAAATGTTGTTCTTTGCTGAGTTTCAGCCCCAGCAAACTTGCGGCTTTGCCACGGTTAATTGCAATTTCAAGGTATCCTGAGGAGTTGAACCTGCAAAGCATATCGTCTTGCTTTACATCAGAGTAGCTATGGCTTATTTCTGTAATGGTATGCCTTACAAACTGTATCCTGAAGTCTCGCCCTCTTCTGAATTTTTCAAAATCATCATTTGTAAGGTTTACTACAACATTTTCAAACCTGTCAATATGCATTACATGGCATTCCAACGCGTTGCCGGACTGTTTGGGCTGCCAATGCAATAACAAATTGCTCATTTGTATAGGTTCGTAATCCAATTCAGATGCATCGCCATTATTAGAAGTTATTTTGTTGATGACTTTCGTAATAATGGTTGTCCAGTCGAGCATGGTTTGCCCTTTCTGCAAAGTAGCACAACGCCATACGGCATCATAGGTACTAAAGGATAGTGGTAGAATACCATTGTCCGGCGCAAGGAAAAAATGCCCGTCTTTTACGCATAAAACAAGCTGTGGGTTTTGTGTATAAAAGACATCGCATAAAATAATATGGAAGCTTCCTGCAGGAAAATTTTTGTAGGCTGTATTCAGCAAATAGGATGCCTGTTGCAGGTGATATGGCTCTACCATGTGAGAGATGTCTGTAACAGGTAAATCGGCTGCATATTGTAACAGTAAGCCCTTCACAGATGCGACTGATGCATCCTGAAGACCAAAATCTGATAACAATGTGATATTAGCCATAAGAATAGCAAAAGTAATGGCTGTATACTGCAAAGCAAAGCTGATTGTTTAAAATAAATGACAGATATTTACGTTATCTGATTATCGTGAATAATATTTATTGACACATAATGAAGCATATTAAAGGCAGTGGGGTTGTATTGTTGGTGCTGGTGATTATAGCAATATCCAATGTTGCATGTAAAAAAGAAAAGTTGTTGTCGTCTGGCGGAGAATTAAAATTCTCTACGGATACACTCAGTTTCGATACCGTATTTACATCATTAGGTAGTTTTACGACCCAATTAAAGATTTATAACCCGCAAGACCAGAAAGTAAATATCAGCACTATCAGGCTTGAGAAGGGGACTGCTTCATATTTCAAACTGAATGTAAATGGAGTACCCGGTAACACAGTAAATAATATAGAACTGGCAGCAAAAGACAGTATGTATGTATTTGCTACAGTAAATATTGACCCTACAAATATAAATACACCTTTTGTAGTAGAGGATAGGTTGATAGCTACAATGAACGGGAAGGAATATTCCCTCCCATTTATGGCATACGGGCAGAATGCGTATTATGTACGCGATAGTGTGATGAAGAGCCAAACATGGAAGACTGATAAGCCATACGTAATAATCAATAATGCCCTTATCGATGAAGGCGAAACACTGACAATACCTGCCGGTTGTCGTATATACATGCATGCAGACAGCAGATTGCTGATATGGGGTAAGCTGAATGCTATAGGCACAAAAAAAGACAGCATCATTTTTCAGGGAGACAGGTTGGATAGAAAGTATTTTGGAAACGAAGGTTACCCCGGAGAGTGGGGAGGTTTGTATTTTAATACCACAAGCAGCGATAACCAGATGGAATATGTGATACTGCGTAATTGCGGCAATAGTACTAAACTTGGTGAGTCTGTTTTCTCGCCTGCAGCCATACAGCTGAATCCGGATACGATAAACGATAATAAAGCTATGCTGACAATGCGTAACTGTACAATTGAAAATTCGATAGGTTATGGCATATTGGCGTTTGCAAGCACTTTAGTTGCAGAGAACTGTTTAATAAATGCATGCGGGGCACAGGCATTGGCAACATTCGAGGGTGGGGGGTATTATTTGCGACATTGCAATCTTGTTACATACGGAAGTAATAAGATTAGTCACATTGATAACCCTGTGCTTGCTTTAATAAATTATCGTGATATAGATGATGTGAGTTATGTAGCTGGTGACCTTGTAGCCCAGCTCGATAATTGTATTATATGGGGCTCATTGGATAATGAATGCTTTATACGTAAACGTAGCAATAACACTTTTGATGTAAAGGTCAATAACTGCCTCATAAAGAATCAGGAAGCATTGCCTGCTGAAGCAACTGCAACAAACTGTATATTAAATCAGGATCCGCAGTTTGAAAATTATCAGACATTTAATTTCAGGCTCAAATCAGGATCGCCGGCAATAGGCAAAGGCAAGGCATTAACGCCCGCTGTAGCTACAGATTTGGATGGTAAACCCAGAGATCCTGTTACGCCGGATATCGGCTGCTACGAAAACTAACCCACTAATATCTTATCTACTGCAAGCTTTGCAGAGCGCAGACATAGTGGTATGCCACCACCAGGGTGTACACTGCCGCCTGCAAAATACAAGCCCTTATATGTAGGAGATACATTGCTGTGCCTTTTGAAGGCCGCCATCTTATTGTTAGATGCTGTACCATATAATGCACCCAGATAGCTATTGGTACGACTTTGTATAGATGTTGGTGTGAGCGTATGCTCTGTTGCTATATGCGGTGTAATATCCTCTCCAAGCATACGGCTCAGCTTTGCAATGGTATATTTTTTGATTCCGGCAGTTACATCATTTTCATTCGCTTCTATGATTGCAGGTTTGTTTATAAATACAAACCAGTTTTCGCAACCTGCAGGTGCATGTTGAGCTTCCATTTTTGATGTAATGTTGATGTATATAGTAGGGTCATGGTATGGTTTCTTGTGCTTGCAGGTATATTCAAAATCTTCTTTGTAATTGTCTGAAAAGAAAAGATTGTGCAGCCCTAATTGTCGGTATTCTTTATTGATACCCCAGTAGAATATCATGGCGCTGGTACTGCGTTCCATCTTGCCGATACTTGTGCCTTTTTCTTTGTCTTGCAACAAATCGTTGTAACTGTAGAAAACATCGCTATTGGTAACAACAATGTCTGCAAGATGTTCTTTGCCATTTGCTACAATGCCCTTTGCCTTGTTGCCCTCCGTAAGTATCCGTTCTGCTTTGCTGTTGAAATGAAAATGAACACCAAGATCGTTACAAAGTTTGTACACTGCATTGGGTATGCTTATCATGCCGCCTTCGGGGTAGTAAGCACCATCATTCATTTCCAGATGCGCTATCATACTCAGCATGGCAGGTGCTTCAAATGGATTGGAACCATTGTAGGTTGCAAACCTATCGAACATCTGCACCAGTTTGGGATGTTGCAGCTTTTGCTTGTGATAGTCGTGCATAGACTTCAGCAGGTATTGCCACTTAAGCGCTTTCAATGCTTTGGGTATGCGTGCTGTTGTCCACGTTTGTAGGTCGTGTATATGTTCGTCAAGAAATATCTTGCCTATATCGTTATACATACGCTCAGCTTCCAGCAGATATTTTTCAAGACGAGTTGTATCTATGTTAAGTTTCTTCTTTATCTCAGCAACAAATTTCTCTTTGCCTTTGTAGGCAATTATCTCTGTGCCATCGTTAAAAAAATTGTGTGTGTTGATGGCAAGATTTTGATAGCGGAAATAGTCGCTGAATTCTTTGCCGCAGAAATTGAAAAGGTCTTCCAGTACAAAAGGTTGTGTAAAGATAGAAGGCCCCATATCGAAGGAATAACCGTCCTGCACATGCAGTGCCAGCTTGCCACCGAAGAAATCGTTTTTCTCAAATACATGTACATCATAGCCTCTTGATGCCAGCCTTGCAGCACTTGCAAGCCCCGCTATCCCTGAACCTATGATGATGGCTTTCTTGGAAGATGTACTCAAAATATCAGGCAGCTTTTTCTTGTTGTGTAAGGTAGTCTATAAACCTTGGCATGGCTAAATGAAACCATGCTGTAAACGCATTCGGTTCCTGCTGCATCCAAATTTGCAGTGCATCTATAGATATGAACTTAGCGTCTTTTGCTTCGGCAGTATTAATAGTCGCTTCGTCATTGTGATAGCCGATAAATATATGGTCGTATTCGTTTTCTATCAGCCCGTTTCCTACATCTGATTTATAACGGAGCTCGAATATTTTTTCAATGTCACAGTCAAAGCCCATTTCTTCCTGCAGCCTTCTGTGTGCTGCGGCAGTAGTGCTTTCGCCCGGTGCAGGGTGAGAGCAGCATGTGTTGCTCCACAGCCCACCGGAATGATATTTATCCTCTGCACGTTGTTGCAGCAGCAATTCGTTTTTGCCATTCACTACGAATACTGAAAATGCCCTATGGAGTATTCCTTCTTTATGAGCCTGCAGTTTCTCCATAGTACCAAGCCATTCGTCTTTCTCGTTTACAATTATAACGTTGTTTTTATCGTACAACATGCTCCTCAGGTTTATATCATGTTCAGACGGTTATTGAGGCTCGCCGAAAAGATGATGAATGCTTTTTGATAATCGGGCACACGAACACGCTGCTGTAGTACACTTGCGGGTTGCATACCTTTTATTTTTTCGAATAGTGCATAGTAGTATCTGTATGCGGTGTACACACCAAAGCGTGCTTTCCAAGGTAGTTTGCGGACGCCTTCCAGTGCAGCAGCAAAGTCTTTTTCAATATCTTCTTCTATACGTTGCTTTGTGTGTTGGTCAAAGCGATAGAAATCAAAGTCGGGGAAATACGTGCGATTCAGGTTGTTGTAATCTGCTTGTATATCGCGCAGGAAGTTAATTTTCTGAAATGCAGCACCAAGGCTTCTTGCTTCTCCTTTCAATGCCTCATACTGTTGCATATCTCCTTCGCAGAAAACACAAAGGCACATTAGGCCTACCACCTCTGCAGAACCATACACGTATTCATTGAGTTCGTGAGCGGTTTTATAATCGGTCTTATTAAGGTCGAGGCGCATACTGTGCAGGAAAGCAACTATCAGGTCGTGTGGTATGTTGTATTTGCGCACCACATGCTGAAAGCTGTGTAGTATAGGATTGAGGCTGATACCTGTTTTTATAGCTTTCCATGTTTCAGCTTCAAAGTCAGTCAGTAGTGTTTCCTTATCATAATCATGAAAGGTATCAACAATCTCATCGGCAAATCGTACAAAACCATAGATATCGAATATAGGAGCACGCAAGTCTTTATGCAGCAGTTTGATGGCACTGGAAAACGAAGTGCTGTATCGCTTCGTTACCGCCTCACTACACTCATGGCACACTTTATGAAATAGCGATATCATAGTCAGGTAGTTTTTAGTTTTAGTTGATGCAATAATTGGTTGGCCACCACTTCGCCCGAAATAAGTGATGGCGGAACACCCGGTCCCGGTACTGTAAGCTGCCCTGTATAGTACAGATTAATAAGTTTCTTGTTTTTGATAGATGGCTTCAAGATGGCCGTTTGCTTTAGTGTGTTGGCAAGACCATAAGCATTGCCTTTGAATGCGTTGTAGTCTGCTACAAAGTCGTTGTGTGCGTAGCTGCGTTTGTATATTACTGCATCCTGTATATTAGTGCCCAGCTTTTTTTCAAGCCTGCGCATGATGATTTTGTAATAGTGTTCTTTGATACTCTCGTTGTCTTCCATGCCTGGTGCTACTGGTATCAGCACAAAGAGGTTTTCGCAACCCTCAGGTGCTACTGTTGCATCTGTTTTAGATGGGCAGCAAACATACATCAGCGGATTTTCAGGCCACTTTGGCGTAGTGTACAAATCAGCTGCATGTTTTTCAAACGGTGCATCAAAAAACAGATTGTGGTGCAGCAGTCCATCTGCTTTTTTGTTTAAACCTATGTAATATAGCAGACACGATGGTGCCATGCTGCGATTGCCCCAATATTCTTCAGTATAGTTTTTAAACTCATCAGACAGTAACTCGCTATCTGCATGATGATAATCGCAGGCTACTACTACAGCATCACTGCTATAGTCTCCATAGTCAGTAGATACGCCTGTAGCTTCCGTGCCCCATGCATTTATCTTCTGTACCGGTTCGTTGAATTTGAAATGTACACCAAGGCTCTGTGCCAGTTCGTACATACCATCTACAATCTTGCCCATGCCACCGTCTGGGTACCATGTGCCCAGTTTCATATCGGCATAGTTCATCAGGCTGTAGAGTGCGGGTGTGTTTTGTGGTAATGCCCCCAGGAAGAGTATGGGAAATTCCGTCAGTTGCAGCAGCTTAGGGTGTTTGAAGAAACTACGCACATGGCTGTGCATAGAGGTGAACATATCTATTTTGAACAGGGAGCTCAGCACATCCCAGTTCATGAATTCGAATATTGATAAGCCGGGTTTGTGTACAAACTTATTAATGCCTGCATCGTACTTGTAGGCAGCTTCTTTCATAAAGGCTTCCAGCTTCTGCCCGGCACCTTGTTCTGTAGCATCGAAAAATGCCTGTAGTTCAGTAAAATTTGCAGGTATATCAGCAACCTCATCATCCCAGAAAACGCGATAAGATGGGTCTAACCTTTTGAGCGTATAATAGTCTTTGGCAGATTTGCCAAACTGATTGAAAAAACGTTCAAAGATATCAGGCATCCAGTACCAGCTTGGTCCCATATCGAATACAAAACCATCCTTCCTGAAAACCCTTGCTCTGCCTCCAGGTTGTTCATTCTTTTCCACAACGGTTACATCTGCACCCTGCTGGGCCAGAAAACACGCGGCGGATAAACCGGCAAAACCACTTCCTATAACGATTACCTTTTCCAATACAGGGGTACTGTTTAAATTTAAGAAATTTTACCTGTCCAATTTTGACATTAACATTTTGCGTGCAAAATGTATACGGCTTTTTATAGTACCCAATGGTTCGTTCAGCAGGTCAGCAATTTCCTGATACTTGTATCCGGTGTAGTGCAGCTCAAAAGAAAGTCGGAATACCTGTGGCAGGTCGTCTACCGCTTTCTTCACTTCGCTAAGCCTTACGTTGTGCCAACCTTCATTATAAGCAGTTCTGTCTGCATTGTACATTACATTTTCAGACGGTGCATCACCTGCTACTTTGGTAAATTTCTTATTACGCCTGTAATTGTTGATGAAGATGTTTCGCATAATGGTGTATAACCATGCTTTCAGGTTGGTACCAAACTGATACTTCTCTCTGTTGAGCAATGCGCGCATCATAGTTTCCTGAAACAAATCTTTTGCATCTTCATTGTCGTGCGTCAGCGATACTGCATAAGGTCTTAAAAAGTCGCTATGACGTACTACCATCGAATTAAAATCTGCCGTTGTCATATTGTTTAACTTTTGTGTGTACGAAATTAAACAAGAACACATTCCAACGAAATAGATTTTGTTTATCCTTTTATGATATTTTCTTAAACAAAATAAAACCTATTGAAAATCAGGCTTATATAAAGAAAACAGGCTGAAAATCATTTTCAGCCTGTTAGAGAATTAGTTAGACATTTTAATTTAAAGTTATAAGAACGTCTCTTACTTGTTGTAATGTATACATGAATTGCACATTCTTAACTGGTATTTGCTTGGTTACATTCAACAAACTACCCGATACCAGAATTTTACTATTTGGGAAGGTATTGTGTAGTTTTTGCATGTATTTGTTTACATCAAAGTCTGATGCTACAGACGTGAGGTGAACATAAAGATAGTCGGGATGCTTCGCTTCAACAACCATCTTCACATCTTTGATAGGCGAATTCGCACCCAGGTATATAGGGTTTTTGCCGTATTTGTGCAGCAGGTAGTTTACATACATCAGGCCTATATCATGTATTTCACCTTCGGGCAAAAACAATAGTACCGATGGGCCTGCATCTGCTTCTTTGGCTGGCAAGCCTTCTATAGCCAGTGCCAGTTTGCGATATACAACATTGCTCACCATGTGTTCCTGTGCAGGGAAAAGTCTGTCTGTCATCCACATGATGCCAATCTTTTCGAGGAAGTTGAAGACTAGCTGTTCTATAGTTTGCTCAATACCGTACTTTCGCAGGTATTCATTGACAAGTTTTTCGAACTTGTCAATATCCATTGCCAGTGTGGCTTCCAGCAGTTCGTTGACAAGTACCTGTAGCTTGAAGTCTTTATCATTTATCTTCTGAATGAGCAAGTTCATCTCCTCATCACTCATTTCATGAATACGGGAAATTTTATAGCCGTAATTGTTGAGGAGCGATATGCGTAGTGCCGTTTTCAGATCCAGCGCATCGTAGTAGCGTATATTAGTAGGAGTACGTTTGGGTTGCAATATGCCATAGCGTTGCTCCCAGATGCGTATAGTATGCGCCTTGATACCTGTGAGGTTTTCTATATCCTTAATGCTGAACCTATTCATTGCTACAGTATCCACAGTACCAGATTTTGCTTTTAAAACAATAACAGTATAAAAAAGTTTATTTATTGAAGTGCTTTTCTATCTGTTGGTACCGATAGTCAAATATATCCCGTAATTGTTTCTTTACGAAGAGTACATGTGCAATATTGCCAAGAATGCCCAATGGCAAGCGATAATGCACAATATCGGTCATCATAATCCCTTTATCTGTTTGCTCGAAGAGGTGTTGGTGGTGCCACATTTTGTATGGGCCTACTCGTTGTTCATCCACAAAATGCTTGTTGCGCTCCACATGGGTTATTTCCGTCATCCAATTGAGTGGTATACCTAGCAGCGGAGATACTTTGTAGGTAATTACCTGCCCTGCATATACATCACCTTTCGGTATATCACAGGTTATTACAAAGTTCATATAATCAGGGGTAATGACAGATAGGTTGCGTGCATCTGCGAAGAATGCCCAAAGGGTATCTATATCGCATCTTATGAGTTGTTTACGTTCCAGCTTGAAGACAGACATGCAACAACAACAGCAATGATTGCTTATTGTTCAAAATGCACAGTATCAATGTTTATATCGATAAATGCAATTAGCAGCAGAAGCTTTAAAGGCTGTAACTTCATGTCAGGATGAAAGGATTTGTATTTACACAATTCAGGGAGGAAGATAACAGGTCGCCGTTTCAGAAACTGTTCGACCTGTTTATGGAGCTGTTGCAATATACCAGTGGCGATGCTACTGAGGCGCTGGACTGGCTGACACAGCTTGACAGGAAACATAAACTAACAAACAACGATTATAGCATAGGCGATTTTATTGATGAGTTGAAGGAGCAAGGCTATCTGCAGGAAAATGAAAACGACGGTGCTTATAAAATAACGGCGAAGTCTGAACAAATTATCCGCAAACGTTCGCTGGACGAGATATTCGGCAAACTGAAGAAAACAAAACAGGGCAACCACCGCACATTCCGCAGTGGGCAGGGCGATGAACTGAACCCGGAAACAAGGCCTTATGAATTCGGTGATGCACTGGAGGCGATAGACTTCACAGGCAGTTTGCGCAACTCTTTTGTGAACCACGGTGTAGAAAGTTTTAAGATGCAGCAGGATGATCTTGAAATTCACGAAATGGATTTTAAGACACAGACATCTACCGTGCTGATGATAGATATATCTCACTCTATGATACTGTACGGCGAAGACCGTATAACACCCGCCAAGCGTGTGGCAATGGCGTTGAGTGAATTGATAACAACGCGCTATCCTAAAGATACTTTGGATATTGTTGTATTTGGTAATGATGCATGGCAGATAGAAATGAAAGACTTGCCTTACTTGCAGGTAGGGCCTTACCACACCAACACGGTAGCAGGACTGGAACTGGCAATGGATATACTGCGCAGGCGCAAGAACCCCAATAAGCAAATATTTATGATAACTGACGGCAAGCCTACTTGCCTGAAAGTTGGTAACAAGTACTACAAAAACAGCTTTGGCATAGATACCAAAATACTGAACCGTACGCTGAACCTTGCAGGGCAGCTACGCAGGCTGAAGATACCGGTTATAACTTTTATGATAGCCAACGACCCCTATCTGCAGGCTTTTGTACGCGAGTTTACAGAGGTGAATAATGGCAAAGCCTTTTATTCATCGCTCGATGGCTTAGGTCAATTTATATTCGAAGATTATGAGCGCAACAAGCGTAAGCGTGTACGCTGATTAGCTAACCAGTGTACCGATAGACTTACCTTCTATAACGCTTTGCAGGTTGCCGGGCGTGTTCATATCAAACACGATAATGGGCAACTTATTTTCCTGACAAAGTGTAAAGGCAGTCATATCCATTACCTTCAGTTCTTTGCTGATAACTTCAGAGAAGGTTAGTTTGTTGTACTTAGTTGCGGTTGGGTCTTTTTCAGGATCTGCACTATAGATGCCATCTACGCGCGTACCTTTCAGTATTACAGACGCATTGATTTCTACAGCCCTCAGAGAGCCGGCAGTGTCTGTTGTAAAATAGGGATTACCCGTTCCTGCACCGAATATTACTACACGGCCTTTTTCAAGGTGGCGTATAGCACGGCGGCGGATGTACGGTTCTGCAATCTGCTCCATTTTAATGGCACTTTGCAGGCGTGTTTTAACACCTATCTTTTCGAGTGATGCTTGTAATGCCATACCATTGATAACTGTTGCAAGCATACCCATATAGTCGCCCTGTGCACGCTCTATACCAGTCTCTGCCTCGTTCATACCACGATATATGTTGCCGCCACCTATTACAACTGCTACCTGCACACCAAGGTCAGTAATTGCTTTGATGTCGGTTGCGTACTGTTCCAGCATTTTTGGGTCAAGACCGAAGTTGCGGTCGCCCATTAAAGATTCACCGGAAAGTTTCAGCAGTACTCTGTTGTATTTTGGAAGCATATACCTAATGTTAATATTGAACGGGGGAATTTGCTGCAAAGAAATGAAAAACTTGGGTAAGATAGTATATACACAAACAAACAAGGGCTTATTTATATATTTCTAAAGTCAGGTTATCCATATATAACTCCTGCTTACCTATATTCCATAAGTCGAGTGTGATAATATCACCTTCTTTAATATTATCAGGAATCGCCACAAAAAAATAGACATGTCCCCATCTGCCCTTATCATAATGATAGATATCTATCTTATCAGTGTGTTCACACAGATTGTCGACAAGCCCGATTTTATTATCAGTTTTGCAACTGCGCCATTTCATAATATTATTGTTCCGGCTAATATCGAGAACCATCAAGTGCTGATAATATACCCTTGTATTGGGTACCATAAACAGTCCACTGCACTTCAACCATTTAGCACCTTTGAATCTTTTTGTGTTGTAGTGTTCTTTTATAGAATGTACAAAATGTTCGTTGTCTGTAAAATGGTATAAGTACTTGCTTCTGCCAAGGGGGTCTTTTACAAAATGTTCTGATACAGAGTCTTCAAAACTTTCAATGGCTAAACAACCAATTCGGGATATCGTCTTGATGTCCGGTTGGCGCTCTCCTGCATCTGCTACTACGTAATCAAGATAGTTGAGTTTATACCTGAACATGGTTTGAATGTTGAATGCCATATTCGATTCTTCACTATTCAAGATATTTAACGATTTCTGTACACTATAAGATATGTTTACAGCCATTAATAGTATAGATAAAGATATAGTAGCAGCCTTTATCAATATGCCTCGCTTAGCAATAAATGTAAGGAATGCAGCAAAGGGGATAGAAAGCAGCGCATATATATTTATCATTGGTCTTGAACCTAAACCATTAATATAGTTAAAGCAATACCACGAATAGATAATATACACATACAATGGGGATAGTATAAATAGGCAGAAAGCCCATTTTTTATAATACCTGAAACATAGAAAACCAGCCATACTAAAAAGCATCAACGGAGAATACGCGAGCCATCCGTTTTTAAAACCCATAAGCCCTTCAAAGAGTTTCGGGTGCTTCCAATCAAAAGATTGCCCGCCATAGCTGTAAAAGAAGTAGCTGCCTGTCATTTCCTTCCAATAGAACAGTTGGGGTATGATAGGGATGAGGAATACAGTGCAGGCTATAAGTATTTTGATCTTATCTTCCTTCAGCATCTGTACCTTAGTTTTAATGCTTGCTTTGTTATATACATTATATAGTAGTGGTATAAGCAGGCATAATATGTCCGTAGGGCGAATGATAGTTATCATACCTGCTGTAAGCCCGATAATGATATAGTCCTTTGTTTTTCGATATTCATGTATCCTGATGGTGGAAAGCATTAAAAAGGCAAAAAGAAAAAATAGAATGATATGTGACATGCCTGCTTGTTGCAGTGTAAACCAAAACATATTAGAGCCGGTAAACATTAGCGTTATACTGATAATAGATATAGTTTTGCTGAAAAAGCGTTTAAGTATCAAGTAAGTGAATACCATACCTAAGAGTGCATAAAATATTGTACCTGCCTTCAGAGATGTATTATATGTTTCTGAAAACCCGTTGGCTGGTAACCCTCTCGCTTTTTCTATACTATGAGCTATTAAAAAAAATGGAAGTTCTAAAAATGCTATGCCATAGGTATACTGGTTTAGTACATAACCTTTAGGTGTTTTTAAGCCATCTGTTTGTTGTTGTTGTATATACCATTGTACAGATTCGGGTAATTGTTCCTTATTCGGGTAATTGGTAATGTCTTTATGATTGTTGTAAATGAATGTAGCTGGCAGATAGAGGTAGTATCCTAATGAGTCTCCATAAAAAGTAGAGGCTTTTTTACCATACTGCTGATAGAACAGGAATGATATTACGAGTGAAATTAGAAGTATTGCCGTTATCAGGAGCTTACGGGGCATATCGTTACCAGGGTTATCAATTACAAAGATAAGAGCCGTCTGTACAGACGGCTCTTATAAATTAACGAATGTTTCAGTGTTATATTATGCAAATGGTATTTTCACCACTTTTGCCTTCAATGCTTTATCGCGAACTGCAACGAAGACTTCAGTGCCTTCGGCAGCATTTTCCTTTGTGACATAAGCCATTCCTATAGCCTTGCCGAGGCTTGGTGCTTGTGTGCCGGATGTTACATAGCCTATTTCATTGCCGTTTGCATCCTGTACTTTGTAGTGATGGCGAGGGATGCCCTTGTCTATCATCTCAATACCAACCAGTTTGTTTTTAAGGCCTGCAGCTTTCTGGGCTTCCAGTATAGGGCGGGCAGTAAAGTCTTTTGTGAATTTAGTTATCCACCCTAGGCCTGCTTCCAACGGAGATGTTGTATCATCTATATCATTGCCGTACAGACAGAAACCCATCTCAAGACGCAGTGTGTCGCGTGCAGCCAAGCCTATCGGTTTCATGCCGCCTGCGCTACCTGCTTCAAATATTTTGTTCCAGATTAATTCTGCATTATTGTCTTTATCTTCAAAGTAGATTTCTACACCACCTGCACCTGTATAGCCGGTAGCGCTTATCAGTACGTTTTCAACACCTGCAAAAGTACCTTTTGTGAAAGTGTAATATTTCAGGTTGGTGATGTCCATGTCCGTCAGCGTTTGCATGTACTGCACAGCTTTAGGGCCTTGTACTGCCAGCAAACTGGTTTTGTCAGATATATTGTGCATTTCAACACCTTTTGTGTTGTGCTTGCTTATCCAATTCCAGTCCTTTTCAATGTTCGAAGCATTTACAACCAACATATATACATTATTGGTTTCGATGCAGTAAACTAACAGGTCATCAACAATACCACCTTGTTCGTTTGGCAGGCAAGAGTATTGTGCTTTGCCATCAGTCAGTTTCGATGCATCGTTGCTGGTAACACGTTGTATCAAATCGAGCGCATCGGGCCCTTTCAGGATGAATTCGCCCATGTGGCTTACATCAAACACACCTGCATTGTTTCGAACGGTTTGGTGCTCTTCATTGATGCCGCTATAAGATATGGGCATGTTATAACCCGCGAATTCGGCCATTTTCGCACCTAGGCCAATGTGTTTTTGTGTAAATGGAGTATTCTTCATTTTACCGAAAGGATTAAAATTTGATTGCGTGCAAAGATAGGTTATTGCTTAAATAGTTAATATGCTTGTTTGTTTTAATATGTTGATTGGTTTGATTGAAAAATTGTTACAAACGGTTACGGCTTTTCGGCAGAGTTATTTTTTGTTACAGTGTGCAAACTAATGGAAGGGAATATTGATATTTGTTTGGGGGTAGGACAATAGTTTTTACGATTACAAAAATACAATAATTATTTGTTAATTATGGCTGAAAAAGTACAATTTGCCACATACGCAGAACACTTGTCTAAAGACAATAAGTTGCAAAAGCTGGTATTGAAATTCCCCAATCTTCAGTTGAAGAAACGTAAAAACATTTGCCTGCATCTCTGCGCTTCTATCATGAGCCAGCAATTGAGTACCAAGGTGGCGGATATAATATATAAGCGTTTTTTAGCATTATACGGGGATGCTGAACCTACACCGCAGCAAATAACGGATACGCCATTTGAAAAACTAAGGGGTATAGGTTTATCGAACGCCAAAGTGCGTTATGTGCAAAATGTTGCATCCTATGCATTGGAGCATGGCATGGATGATAAGAAATTGTATAAAATGAGTAATGAGGAAGTGATGCATTTCCTGTTGCCAATAAAAGGTGTAGGGAAGTGGACGGTTGAAATGCTCCTTATGTTTGCACTTGGTAGAGAGGATGTGTTTGCGGTAGATGACTTGGGTATACAGCAAGGTATGACATCCTTATATAAAATGGACACGAGTGATAAAAAGGTATTCAAAGAAAAAATGCTGCGGCTGTCAGAAAAATGGAGCCCTTATCGTACTTATGCTTGTTTATTGCTCTGGAAGTCAAAAGATGAAAAATAGTAAAAGCATTGCATCATGCTTTTACTATTTTAATATAGTTTATAGCCCTTGACGGTTATATTCAGGCTACTGTCGTTGCTGTATTCACGCTTGAAGAAGTTTACGAACACACTGTCTTTATTGAACCTGATTTTAGCAATGTCGTAGTAAGGGCTTGCTGTCATGTATTCGTTCGTCACACCTTTAGTCTCTACAAATTTCTGTCCCTGATACGTGAATACACCTACACCGTTTTCCACAGATATTGCAAAGCTTTCGTTTTTATTCAGCGGGTATACGAATTTGTTATCAATTGGCTGATATGCCTGATTGCCTACAAAGTGGATGCTGTCATACATTTTATATATGCCGGTAATTTGCTGATATGTGAGGCCTGAATTGCCGTATGAAGTACCTTCAGGGAAGGTGTTAACATTGCCTTTATTGCAGGCAAATAAAAGAACTGCCGATAGGCTAAGTAAAGAGATGTAGTTTTTCATGTTTGAATACTATTTAAATCTCTCTTACTATCTCTGTTGCAAAGATAGCAAATGCCTGTAAATAAAGGTTAAGCGCTGGTTAATGTTTCAGTATTTTGAAGCTATTGCTGCTGTTTTTGCCGGTACATTTTATAAAATATAACCCTGATGATAGTTGGGTCAGGTCTGTCACAGTAGCATCTGCATCAAGTGTTAGTGACAGCATAACACTACCGGTACTATTATATACTGTAATAAGATGCGGCTCTTTTATTGTAAAGTTGAAATGTAATATATCTGTTACAGGGTTTGGATAGATGCTGATATCATTTGGGGTGTTAGTAATATTATTGACACCTACGGACCAGGGGGTAAAAAATGACGTTGATGCCCATGGAGAATAGATACCACTGCCACAATCTGTACGCACAAATACATAATAAGTTTTAGATGGCTTCAAGCCCTTTACCCGAACATTGTTGATATTAATAGGTGTGCCTGATGCGGGAGCAGAAACGAGTGTATCTACCGCGTATTGATAATTTGCCCCGGGATGCACTTGTGTCCAATTTATATCAGCACTATCACCTTTCACATTGCTGATGCCGATGGTGGCAGGAATGCCGCAAGGTGTTGAAAAGCTGATAGATATCCAACTGCTGAACTGGCCGCCGCCGCAGTTGGTACGTTGCCATGCTTTGTATGCAGTTCCCGGTATTAGCCCACCCAACCTTATGCTTAGTCCTGTAATGACTGTGCCGGTTGTAGGTTGCGGAGCAGAAGCCGGCAATATTTCATATTCGTAGCCGGCAACAGCACCTGCTGTAGGCCATGATAGGGTTACACTATCTGCCGTAATGTCGAATACAGATAATGTAGTTCCGGTGCAGGCATTGGCATCCCTTTGCAATAAAGCAGTGATGAATATGGTAACTATGTAGATGTAAAAACGCATGTGCAATTATTTGTACTAATATACACCAATTATACGTATAGCATAAATGGGGCACTTACCATGAGCGCATTATAAATGAATAGTTAATAAATGTACAGATAACAATGAGGATTGCTTTTTGAATGCTATTTTTATAAGAGTTCATGAACCATTTACCACATCTGATACAAGATCTCGGGCTGATACTGATAGTAGCAGGCATCACTACATTACTCTTCAAACGACTGAAGCAACCTGTAGTGCTGGGTTATATATTGGCCGGTTTATTGGTTAGCCCGAATTTCACGCTGTTCCCCACTATTTCTGACATTGCAAATGTCAGGGTATGGGCAGATATAGGCGTGATATTTTTATTGTTTACGCTTGGACTTGAGTTTAGTTTTAAAAAGCTGATGCATGTAGGAGGTACGTCTTCCATCACGGCATTAATAGAGGTTTCTGCAATGTTGGGTATCGGTTTTGTACTGGGTAAGTTACTCGGTTGGCCTACAATGGATTGCATCTTTCTGGGGGGAATCATGAGTATAGCATCTACAACCATTATACTCCGTTCTTTTGATGAGATGGGACTGAAGGGTAGAAAGTTTGCAGAGCTTGTATTCGGAGTGTTGATTATAGAAGACCTTGTAGCAGTGGTATTGATGGTGTTATTGTCAACCATAGCTGTAAGCCGTCAGTTTGCAGGTACAGAAATGCTGACGTCTATTCTTGCATTGTCTTTCTTCCTGATACTATGGTTTATTGCAGGTATTTTCTTCATCCCGTCTTTCCTTAGCAGGGTACAGAAGCATTTGAATAATGAAACGATGCTGGTGCTGGCAATAGGGATGTGTCTGGGTATGGTTATGTTGTCTTCTCAGGCAGGTTTTTCTCCGGCATTAGGCGCATTCGTAATGGGATCGATACTTGCAGAAACAACACAGGCAGAAAGGATAGAACACATAGTGCAGCCGGTAAAAGACCTGTTCGGGGCAGTGTTCTTTGTGTCTGTAGGCATGTTGATAGACCCGAAGGTACTGGTGGATTATGCCCTGCCTATACTTGTAATAACGATAACACTTATAGTAGCGAAAATATTGCATGTTACTATCGGAGCACTGATAGCAGGGCAGCCGTTGAAGCGGGCTTTGCACGCGGGTATGAGCATGGGGCAGATAGGAGAGTTTTCATTTATCATTGCAACGCTTGGTGTAACGCTTAATGTTACAAGCAGCTTTCTGTACCCGATTGCTGTGGCAGTATCTGCCGTTACAACATTTTCGACACCATACATGATAAAACTTGCAGGGCCGGCTTATGAATATATTGACAGGATATTGCCCCTGAGGTGGAAGAAAGCGTTGGACAGGTATAGTACGGGTGCGCAATCTATAACGGCAGCCAGCGACTGGCGTAAAGTACTGCAGGCTACTTTGATTGTGATTATTCTTTTTTCGCTGATAATTATAGGTATCTTATTTCTGTTTACACGTTATGTATGGCCTTGGATAGATGTAAACATTGCATCGGGTATATGGGGGCAGATAATTACAGCATCATTATGTCTTGCGGCTATGTCTCCGTTTTTATGGGCATTGGTATTGCGCAAAGCCGCACCTGAGGCATCGGCAGCACTATGGAGCAACAGGCGTTATCGCGCACCGTTGTTGTTTATGCGCCTTGTGAGGGCGGGCATATCTATAGTATATATCAGTGTGTTTATGCTCAGCTTTTTCCCGGTGGTGGTGGCAATAGCCGGGGCGATAGTGCTGGTAACTTTTGCTGCTGTATTTTCTAAGCGGATACATAAGTTCTACATTAGGTTGGAGGACAGGTTTATGTTCAATTTCTATCATCGTGAAATGCAGGAGGCCAAAGCCAGTCTCAGAGAGCTTGCCCCATGGGATGCACATATAGCGCGTATTACTTTCCCTGCGGGGGCAGTATGCACCGGAAAGACACTGGAAGAAATGCAGATAAGAGAACAGTTTGGTGTGAACATAGCTATGATAAAGCGAGGCGACCTGCATACGATACCTGCTCCCGGCAGGTACGAGCGTCTGTATCCGGGAGATAAAATGTTTGTAATAGGTACAGACGAACAACTGGAAGCATTTAAAAAGTACATAGAACCGGAAAACGGACAAAGCCTTGCTGCGCAGGAAACCCGTGAAGTAGTATTGAAAAAACTGACGCTTGATGAAAACTCACCCTTGTTGGGGCAATCCATCAGGGATAGTGGTATACGAGAGAAAACTAACGGCTTGATAGTGGGTATAGAACGCGACGGTAAGCGTATTCTCAACCCAGAGTCGTACACAGTATTTGAGGAAGGTGATAAAGTATGGGTGGTGGGTGATGCGGAGCTGATTGGGAGAGTTGTATAGTTTATAGAGGTTATGAAAAACAAACCCCGACCATCCGGTCGGGGTTTTATAATTCAGAGAATTTCAGACTTAATTAAGCGTTCTGCATCACTTTTGGTGCAGCAGCCATGATTTCTTCATTAGCCTGAGAAGCGTATTTGTCGAAGTTCTTAACGAACAGTTGTGCCAGTTCGTTAGCTTTCTTGTCGTATGCTTCTTTATCTGCCCATGTATCGCGTGGGTTCAGTATTTCTGCAGGTGCACCCGGTACGCTTTGCGGTACCAGTACGCCGAATGTATTGTGTGCTTTGTACTCTACATTGTTCAGTTCACCGTTCATAGCAGCAGTAATCATAGCGCGTGTGTATTTCAGGCTCATACGGCTACCTGTGCCATAAGCGCCACCGCTCCAGCCTGTGTTGATAAGCCATACGTTTACATCACTATGTTCTTCCAGTTTTTTACCCAGCAACTCAGCATATTTAGTTGGGTGCAGTGGCAGGAATACGCGGCCGAAACAAGCAGAGAACGTTGTTTGTGGTTCTGTAACACCAACCTCTGTACCTGCAACTTTTGCAGTGTAACCGCTGATGAAGTGGTACATAGCCTGGCCTTTAGTCAGTTTGCTGATTGGAGGCAGGATGCCGAATGCATCGCAGGTAAGGAAGAATATATTTTTAGGATCGCCACCGTAAGATGGTTCTTTTGCATTTTCTATGTGGTAGATAGGATATGCAGCACGTGTATTTTCAGTGATGCTGCCATCTGCGTAATCTACAGTTTTAGTACCTGCGTGGAATTTGATGTTTTCCAGCAGTGCATTTGGTTTGATAGCGTTGAATATCTGTGGTTCTTTTTCAGCGCTCAGGTCTATACATTTTGCATAGCAACCGCCTTCAAAGTTGAATACAGAACCATCTGCCCAGCCGTGTTCGTCATCACCAATCAGTGCGCGGTTAGGATCTGCAGAGAGTGTAGTTTTACCAGTACCGCTCAGACCGAAGAACAGGGCAACATCGCCATCTTTACCTTCGTTTGCAGAGCAGTGCATGCTCAGTACTTTATGATCGTGCGGCAGTACAAAGTTCAGTACGCCGAAGATACCTTTCTTCATTTCGCCTGTGTAAGCAGAACCGCCTATCAGGATAACCTTACGTGTAAAGTTTACGATAGTGAAGTTTGCCTGACGTGTACCGTCTACAGCAGGGTCTGCCTGAAAGCTAGGAGCCTGGATGATGTGCCAGTCAGGAGTTTGTGTTTCGATTTCCTGTGCAGACGGGCGCAGGAACAGGTCGTTACAGAACAGGTTAGCCCATGGGGTTTCGTTTACCACACGGATGTTCAGGCGGTATTTAGGATCAGCACATGCATAAGCATCACGTACCCATACTTCTTTACCACCCAGATAAGCTACTACTTTATCGTATAGTTTGTCGAAAGCTTCAGGAGAGAAAGCAATGTTTACATCACCCCAATCAACACTATGCTCGGTTATAGCGTCTTTTACCGTGAATTTGTCTTTAGGAGAGCGTCCTGTGAATTTTCCGGTACTTACACAAAGAGCGCCTGTATCGTTCAGTTCGCCTTGTCCTAATTCAATTGTTTTTTGAGTCAGCTCTTCAGGAGAGAGATTCCAGTGAGCAACGGCAACATTCAGCCCTATATTACTAAGATTAGCTGAAGGGTTCTTTTTACCAAATTCCTGCATAGAAATTATCTTTTGTTAAAGAAAAAGTTGAGGCGGCAAAAATACTACATAAAAAATTCAACCACTATTAAATTTCAGCAGGTTGCTACAAAATTTATAAACAATAACAAGTAGTTTATACCACAATTAATGCAGAAATAATATATCTGTTAGTATTAATAGATGTTTTTATAAGTATAGTTGATGGTTAATTGTAATTTGTTTAGGTGATTATTAACAAATATCAGGTGGAATGGTCAAGGAAAACAAGGTTGATTTTGTAAAAAAGCGAATCGCTCTTTTTTTTGAACTATAAACCCGTATCTTTGCGCAAATTTTCAGGGCTGCATAATGAGATCCGGACGTTTATTTTCCTTACTGGCATTGACTTTCGCGCTGTCGAGCGCACCTGTTTTTACATTTGCTCAACATGAAGAAAATCATGAAGCAGCCCCTGCTACAGAGGCTGCAGCGGCACATGAAGGACACCACGAAGAGAAAAAAGAAGGTTTTAACGCTTCTGAAGTAATATTTGGCCACATTGGTGACTCTCACTATTGGCATTTGTTCGATATTAACGAACATCCGGTAAGCTTGTCGTTACCGGTTATTATATACCACCCTGAAAAAGGCGTGGAAATGTTCTCAGCTTCAAAATTCCACCACGGGCACGAAAGCTATAATGGTTACCATATAGAAAAAGGAATGAAAGAAAAGATCATTTCTGAAGATGGAGCTTCTATAATAGACTTTTCTGTAACTAAGAATGTACTGTCTATGATTATCTCGGTAGTATTGCTGCTGTGGATAATGCTGAGCGTAGCTAAGAAATACAAAAAGAACGGTACAATGGTGGCTCCTACTGGTTTCCAGAATGCATTGGAACCGGTTGTTACTTTTATACGTGACGAAGTAGGTAAGCCAAATCTTGGAAATAAGTATATGCGCTTTATGCCATTGCTGCTTACAGTTTTCTTCTTTATATGGATAAACAATTTGCTAGGCTTGTTGCCAGGTGGTGCTAACTTTACCGGTAATATTGCTGTAACGGCTTGTCTTGCATTGGTATCGTTTATTGTAATGCTGTTTAGTGCAAATAAGCATTTCTGGGGTCACTTGTTCAACCCTCCGGGTGTGCCACTGGGTATCAAGTTTTTGCTTGTTCCTATTGAGTTTATCTCATTATTTATTAAACCAATAGCGTTGATGATACGTCTTTTTGCCAATATACTGGCAGGACACATCGTTATCCTCAGTGTAATATCAATGATATTCATTTTCGGTGCATTGAGCAAAGTTGCCGGTTGGGGCTTTGTACCGGTGTCGCTGGCTTTCTCTATATTCATGTTCTTCCTTGAATTGCTGGTAGCAGCTATTCAGGCGTTCATCTTCACAAACCTGACTGCGGTATTCCTGGGCCAGGCAATTGAAGAAGCGCATCACGATGACCATGCACATGCGGAAGCAGGCCACCACTAATACATTGGGAATAATATTTATAACTTAGTTTTTTTAATTTAAATCCATATACAATGTCTCTGTTAAACACAATTTTGTTAGCAGCTGAAAGTGCAGGTCTGGGCGCAGTAGGCGCTGGTATCGCTGCATTAGGCGCCGGTGTAGGTATCGGTCAAATCGGTAAAGGTGCGGTAGAATCTATCGCTCGTCAGCCGGAAGCTGCAGGTGACATCCGTGCGAACATGATCCTTACAGCTGCCTTCGTTGAGGGTGTTGCACTGTTTGGTGTAATCGCAGGTTTGTTGGCTATCGTACTGTAATTATAGTACGGACACAAAGCATTAATTGCACCCAAAGCACAGGGCGATGGGTGCAGTTATTAAAAACCTTCTTCTCAGTGAGGAAGCATTAAAAGAAAGAATTAAGAATTATCATAAATACCAAATCATAAAGAATTATGGATTTGTTAACCCCGGAACTCGGTTTATTTGTATGGACGCTGATAGCGTTTCTGGCTGTATTCTTCATCTTGCGCAAGTTTGCATGGAAGCCGATACTGAACTCGCTGCATGAGCGTGAAACAGGCATCGCTGATTCAATAGCTGCTGCTGAGCGTGTAAAGAAAGAAATGGGCCAACTACAGGCTGAGAACGAGAAGATAATGATGGAAGCACGTGCACAAAGTGCGCAAATGCTGAAAGAAGCGAAGGATATGAAGGATAGCATCATCAGCAAGGCTAAGGAAGAAACAAAAGTTGTAGCTGATAAGATGATAGCTGAAGCACAGCAACAAATACAGCAACAAAAGATGGCAGCACTTACCGAAGTGAAAAATGAAATCGGTAAACTGGCTGTAGAAGTAGCTGAAAAAGTAATCCGCAAGCAACTGGCAACTACTGATAGTCAGAACGACTATGCAAAGATGCTGACGGAAGATATTAAAATGAACTAACTGAGGTAACAGAATAAGATATGCCAAATCCACGTCTCGCTTCACGTTATGCCAAAGCTCTTTTGGATCTTGCTGTAGAACAAAATGCAGTAGATACTACATTGCAGGACATCCAGATGCTGGATGCCATCTGCAAACAGAGCAGCGACTTTGCAAACATGCTGCGCAGCCCGATAATAAAAGCAGATAAAAAGCAGGACATCATAAATGCGGTAATAGGCAGCAAACTGCAACCTATTACGCAAGGTTTCCTGAAGCTGATGATAAGCAAAGGCCGTGAATCAAACATGCCTGAGATAGCTTCAGCTTTTATCAGCCAGTACAAGGGAATGAAAAACATCAAAACGGTGAAACTGACATCAGCAACACCGCTAAGCGATGTAGTAAAGCAGACTATCATAAACAAGATAGCAACGCCGATGCATAACGGCCAGATAGAAGTAACTGAAGTGATAAACCCTGATATTATCGGTGGTTTTATACTGCAGATGGACGACAAACTGGTAGATGCAAGTGTGCGTCGCGATCTGAATGATGTGAAAGCACAGTTCCAGAAGAATATATACATAAGTACTATATTCGAGAATTAATTATAAAGAAACAGTTTTTAGTATTTATAAAATAAATAGTCATGGTTGAGATTAAACCGGATGAAATATCGGCGATACTTCGTCAACAGTTAACAAACTTCAACGCTTCTGCCAATCTGGACGAAGTAGGTACCGTACTGCAAGTAGGTGACGGTATTGCCCGCGTGTATGGCCTTAACGGTGTACGCCAGGGTGAACTGGTTGAGTTTGAAACAGGTGTAAAAGCCATAGCACTGAACCTTGAAGAAGATAATGTAGGTGTGGTATTGATGGGTGAAAGTGAAGGCATTAAAGAAGGTGCACAAGTACGCCGTACCGGCCAGATTGCCTCTATCAAAGTAGGTGAAGGCATGGTAGGACGTGTGGTAAACACACTTGGTGAACCGATAGATGGTAAAGGGCCACTGACAGGCGAACTGTATGAAATGCCTATCGAGCGTAAAGCACCGGGCGTTATCTTCCGTGAGCCGGTAAAAGAACCATTGCAAACAGGTGTTAAGTCTATCGATGCGATGATTCCTATTGGTCGTGGACAACGTGAGTTGGTAATCGGTGACCGTCAGACAGGTAAAACAGCCATCTGTATCGATACCATCATCAATCAGAAAGAATTTTACGATGCAGGCAAGCCTGTATATTGTATATATGTTGCGATAGGCCAGAAAGCATCTACTATTGCTGGTGTTATGAAAACACTGGAAGAAAATGGTGCAATGGCATACACAACTATCGTTGCTGCTCCTGCTGCTGACCCTGCTCCATTGCAGTTCTACGCTCCTTTTGCAGGTGCTGCGATAGGTGAGTTCTTCCGTGATACAGGACGTCCTGCATTGGTTGTTTATGATGATTTGTCTAAGCAAGCTGTGGCATACCGTGAGGTATCTCTGCTGTTGCGTCGTCCACCGGGCCGTGAGGCTTATCCGGGTGACGTATTCTACCTGCATAGCCGCTTGCTGGAACGTGCTGCGAAAGTAATCAACAACGATGCTATCGCTAAAACGATGAACGATCTGCCGGAAAGCATCAAACACCTTGTAAAAGGTGGTGGTTCACTGACAGCGTTGCCAATCATCGAAACACAAGCAGGTGACGTATCTGCATATATCCCTACAAACGTAATCTCAATTACTGACGGTCAGATATTCCTTGAATCAAACTTGTTCCTTGCAGGTATCCGTCCTGCCATCAACGTAGGTATCTCTGTAAGCCGTGTGGGTGGTAGTGCGCAGATTAAATCAATGAAAAAAGTTGCAGGTACACTGAAACTTGACCAAGCATTGTATCGTGAGATGGAAGCGTTTTCTAAATTCGGTGGTGACCTGGATGCTGCTACGAAAGTAGTATTGGATAAAGGTAGCCGTAACGTGGAAATCCTGAAACAAAACCAGTACACTCCATATAGCGTAGAAAAGCAAGTTGCTATCATCTATCTGGGTACTAATAACCTGATCCGCGAAGTGCCTGTTAAGAATGTGAAAGCATTTGAAGAAGCATTCTTGCGCGAAATGGAAATGAAAATGCCTGACTTATTGTTAGAATTTAAGAAAGGTAACCTGCCTGAAGACGGCATCGCTAAGATGGTGAAGATGGCACAGGATATGATTCCTCAGTTCAAAAACTAATCTCTGTAAAGAGTAAGGATATAAAGCCCCGCAATAGCGGGGCTTTTGTTTTTATTGAACATCACAAAAACTTAAAACTGCCGAAACATTCTGTTGTGATTCCTTTTATAATATCGCAATAAATCTATTGCTATGTACGAAGTAGTGATACGCAGGGCTGAACCCGCAGATGTATTTGTGGTATATAATATGCTGTGTTCGCTTTCGCAAAAGGAACATGACAAACTGCGTTTTGAGAAGTGCTATGAACGTAATGTGAGTGATGAGCGGATCATATACATGATAGCTGAGGTAAACGGTGAACCGAGTGGTTTTATTAGCTGCCATAGCCAGCAACTGCTGCACCATTCAGGTACTGCGTACGAAATACAGGAAATGTATATTGACGAGGCTTACAGGGGTAATGGTGTAGGCAAAAAGATGGTAGCGGCTGTGCATAGCCAAATAGAGCCTACAGAATATGATGTGTTTGAAGTGACATCGAGCAACTGGCGGGAGGAAGCGCATGCTTTTTACATGAACAATGGTTTTGTGCAAACACACATGAAGTTTACCAGGAAAGGAAACCGGTAAACTACTCTATTGTATAAGAACGTGTATAACGTGCTTTTATCTGGCCTTTGTTGCCATTTATCTCATAATATTCGCGGAAAGTGGTGTCGTCATCATAATTGAAGCCGATAACGTATGTATAGGGACTATCGCCTTTGCGAATGATAGGTTTGAAATGTTCGCCACCATAAGGCATACGGATAGATGTATATGCAGTATTATAGCCCCAAGCTGTTTCTATATCGTAAGAACCATTAATGCTACTGTCGTTTGTAAATACAGTTACCGAAAAAAGATGGTTGTTCAGTTTATCTTCAGTAATATCAGTAGTATCAGCAGCTATTACAATGCCTGCTTCCATTTTTAATGTGTTATTTCCGGGATTGGAAGCTTGTTTTGATTGACAGGCTGAATAAATAATCAAGCTTATGTAAATAGGTATGGCAAATCGTTTCATGCTGCGCAAAAGTAGGTTTTAATGATTGATGAAAAACAGGTATTTTTAGTACTTCTAAAAAATCGTGTATAAACAATGAAAAAGTGGGCAATACCCGTAATCGCACTTATGGGCACACAAATCATGATGTCGTCTTGCGGCGGAAATAATACAGCCGGTAATGCAGATAGCACCAAGGCGGTTGCAGGATATGATACAAACTTCAAAGTTGAAGCAGAGGCATTTGCAGACCTGCAATTGCTGCGTTATCAAATCCCCGGATGGGATGAACTGAGCCTGCAACAAAAACAGCTGGCATACTATCTGTATGAAGCTGCATTATGCGGGCGAGACATTATTTACGACCAGAAGAGTAAGTATGGCATCATGTTGCGGAAAACGCTTGAAACGATATATGGAACATATAGCGGGGATAAGAACACAGAAGACTGGAAAAAATTTGAAGTGTATTGCGGCCGTTTCTGGTTTAGCAATGGTAACCACCATCATTATGGCAATGAGAAGTTTTTCCCGGAGTGCAGTGCAGATTATCTTGCAACGCTCATAAAAAGCAGTGATACAACACAGCTTCCAAAAGAAACCGGTGAAAGTACAGATGCATTCATAGCACGTATTAAACCGATAATATACGACCCGAAAATAGAACCTAAGCTGGTTGATCTTCGCCCGAATATTGATAATATCGTTAACTCATCTAACAACTTCTATGAAGGTGTAACACAGAAGGAAGTAGAAGCATACTATGCAAAATTTGATACTAAAGGCGATGCGCCGTCGTGGGGATTGAATAGTAAAGTGATGAAAGAAAACGGGCAGATAGTTGAGAAGACATGGAAAGTTGGAGGTATGTATGATGGGGCTATCAGCAAAATAGTTGGCTGGCTGGAAAAGGCTGTAACTGTTGCAGAAAATGCTGAACAGAAAAAAGCGCTGGAATTGCTGGCGCAATACTATAAAACAGGTGACCTGAAAACGTTTGATGACTACAGCATTGCCTGGGTATATGATACTGCATCGCGTATAGATGTAGTGAATGGCTTTATAGAAGTATATATGGATGCAATAGGCAAGAAAGGTAGTTTTGAAAGCACCCTGTCTATGAAAGATATGGAGGCTACAAAACGTATCAAAGCAATTGCTGATCAGGCGCAATGGTTTGAAGATAACTCTCCGCTGATGCCTGAGCATAAAAAGAAAGAAGTAAAAGGCATAACCGCGAAAGCAATAACAGTAATAGTAGAAAGTGGTGATGCGGCACCAAGTACGCCAATTGGCATCAACCTGCCGAATGCAGACTGGATACGTAAAAACCACGGTTCAAAATCAGTATCGCTGAGCAATATCGTACACTCATATAATGTAGCGGGTGCCAAAGGCGGAATGCTGGATGAGTTTGCTATAGATGATGTGATAAAAGCACGTGCACGTAAATATGGTAGCCTTGCATCTGACCTGCATACAGATATGCATGAGTGTATAGGACACGCTTCAGGACAGATTAATGAGGGTGTTGAAACTACAGATAAGACATTGAAGAACTATGCATCTTGCCTGGAGGAAGCACGTGCAGACCTGGTAGGGTTGTATTATGCACTTGATAAGAAGCTGATAGATATTGGTGTTGCTGAAAGTAAAGAAGTAGGTATGGCGGAGTATGACAGCTATATGATGAATGGCCTAATGACGCAGCTGACACGCCTGAAACTGGGCGACCAACTGGAAGAAGCGCACATGCGTAATCGTGCATTGAATGCACATTGGGCGTACGAAAAAGGCAAGAAGGATAACGTAGTGGAAATGGTGAAGAAATATGGTAAAACTTATGTAAAGATTAATGACTACGATAAACTGCGCGTATTGTTTGGTGAGCTGCTACGTGAGATTCAGCGTATAAAATCGGAGGGGGATTATGAAGCAGGTAAAAATCTGGTAGAGACTTATGGTGTAAAAGTTGACAGGCAATTGCACAAAGAAGTACTTGACAGGTTTGCTAAACTAAATGTAAAACCATACAAAGGTTTTGTGCAACCTAAACTGGTGCCTGTGATGAACGGTGATAAGATAACCGATGTAAAGGTTGAATATCCTGAAAGCTTCTACAAACAAATGATGGAGTTTGGTAAAAACTACGGTTTATTGCCGGTAAAGAATTAGCATATTTACAAATGGTATGTAATGATAAAGGGGGTAGTATTACCCCCTTTATCTATTGTGCCAACCTAATATATTCTGATATACTTAGCCTGAAAGGTGTTTTTTCACCGTCTATTATCATCGGAACAAGTTCCAGTTCATTCAGTGCTTTTTCGAAAACAATGTTAATGGTATTGTATTGCTTCTCAGTCAATAACACTTCTGCAGATGCTGTGAAAGCATTGGTAGAATAATAGGCTACTTTACCATTAATGTCTATTACGATATCAGGTAGTTGATAGGAATAACTGCCGGCAGGTAATTCATCTTTTATGTTTTTAAAAACAGATTGTATGCATTCCTGAATTTGAGTTGATGCAGCTTTTAATATGAAGTTATTATTGCGCTCATCGAAGAATATATTAATACCATTGAGTGTGAGAGGTATAGGAGAGTGTCGTATAACTCGTTTTCCCTGCTTGTATGTTTGCGGGTTGATAACTGAAATAGTATCGGCTCTTTGTTGTGCAATTTCAATTGCATTATTATTGCGAGTTACTTTAATGGTGTCTGTTTGTCCGGAATAACAGACAATAGGGAATAGCAATAAAGATATAGCGATATATGTTTTCATTACTAATCAGCCAGCTTTACAGATATTATTAAATATACAATAAAAGAGGGGATAACATTGTTAATCCCCTCTTTTACTAATATAAGAGTGTCATTATTTTTTCGATAAAGCAATCTGTAATACTTCGCTCATTTCGGTAACGTAGTGAAACCTAACACCCTTGATAAATGCAGGATTTATTTCTTCTACATCTTTCTGGTTTTGTGCGCACATGATTACTTCTTTGATGCCTGCACGTTTAGCAGCCAGTATTTTTTCTTTAATACCACCAACAGGCAGTACTTGTCCACGCAAAGTGATTTCGCCTGTCATGGCGAGGTATGGGCGTACTTTGCGTCCTGTAAAAGCAGAGGTTAATGCAGTAAGCATTGTAATGCCTGCACTTGGCCCGTCTTTAGGTACAGCACCTTCGGGTACGTGTACGTGTATGTTCCATTCATCAAATTTTTCAGGAGCAATATTATATTCGGAAGCGTGTGCTTTCAGGTAAGACAATGCAGTAGATGCACTTTCTTTCATCACATTACCTAGGTTGCCGGTAAGTGTTAATCCGCCTTTGCCTTTTGAAAGTCCTGTTTCTATAAATAAGATATCGCCACCCACATACGTCCATGCGAGGCCAACTGCTACACCCGGAGGATGCCCTTTGGTATAAATATCATTATTGAACCGTGGCTTGCCGAGTACTTTCTCTATCTGCTCTACAGATACCTGTGCTGCTACTTTTTCTTCCATGGCTACTTGCTTGGCTACAGCACGCATAACGCTTGCTATAAGTCTGTCAAGCTCTCGAACACCAGATTCGCGGGTATATTCCTGTATTACTTTGTTCAGCACTTTATCGCTGAATTTCAACTGCACTTTGTTGAGGCCGTGTAATTCTTTCTGTTTAGGTATCAGGTGTTTTTTAGCTATCTCGGTTTTTTCTTCCATAGAGTAGCCTGTCAGTTGGATGATTTCTAAACGGTCGCGCAGTGCGGGCTGTATATCGCTCAGGCTATTAGCTGTAGCAATAAATAAGACTTTCGATAGGTCAAATTCCAGCTCAAGGTAATTATCGTAGAAAGTATTGTTTTGTTCGGGGTCTAATATTTCCAATAATGCAGAGCTTGGGTCGCCACGAAAATCTTTACCGATTTTATCAACCTCATCAAGTATAAATACAGGGTTTGCAGATTTTATTTTGCGTAGTGATTGTATAACACGTCCTGGCATTGCACCGATGTATGTTTTGCGATGTCCGCGTAATTCACTTTCATCGTGCAGGCCACCAAGGCTCAGACGCACATATTTCCTGTTGATGGCATTGGCTATGCTTTTGCCAAGCGATGTTTTACCAATACCCGGAGGGCCTACAAAACACAGGATGGGTGATTTCATATCACCCTTCAGCTTCAGCACTGCAAGGTATTCCAGTATGCGGTCCTTGATTTTATCCATACCATAGTGGTCGCCATCAAGCACTTTCTGTGCTTTTTTCAAATCATAACTGTCTTCAGTGTATGTTTCCCATGGCAGGTCCAGCATCAGGTCCAGATGGTTGTAGATAACCGAATAGTCTGGCGTGCTTGGGTGCATGCGTTGCAGCTTTTCTATATTCTTCTGGAAAAGCTCTTTTGCAGCATCAGACCACTTGATACCTTCTGCACGTTTTATTAAGTCCAGTATTTCGCGCTCGTTAGGGTCTCCACCCAGTTCTTCGCGTATAGACTTCATCTGCTGTTGCAGGAAGTATTCGCGTTGTTGTTTATCAATATCTGCGCGAGTTTTGTTTGTTATTTCGTTTTTCAGCTCCAGCAATTGCAATTCTGATTGCAACAGTTGTAATAAACGTTCTGCGCGTATTTTAATATCATTTTCCTCAAGTAATGCCTGCTTATCAGCAAGCTTTGCCTGTAGATTGGATGCTACGAAGTGAACAAGAAAAGACTGGTGTTCTATATTGCGAAGAACAATGCTTGTTTCATTGGGCATATTGGGCGATTGCTGCGCAATATTTTCAGATTGTTCTTTGATAGATGCAACCAATGCTTCAAATTCCGCATCATTTTGCGGGAAGTTATCTTCCAGGTACTTTATTTTGGCAGTATAGTAAGGGTCGGTTTGTGTATATTCTTCAATTTCAAAGCGCATACGCCCCATAATGAATACAGTCGTATTCCCATCAGGCATTTTTATCTGCTTAACAATCTTGGCAAGTGTGCCCACGCGATAAATCTCATCAGTATTTGGGTCTTCTGTACTGCCATCTTTCTGTGCGACAACACCTATCCATTTGCCATTTTTCTGTGCTTCTGTGATTGCTTTTACAGATTTCTCTCTTGCAACAGTAATAGGTAATACAACATTTGGAAATAATACTGTATTGCGTAGTGCGATTACAGGTATCTCAGTAGGGAGGTTCCCTTTCTCCTGATCGTCCATTTCATCTTCCCCTAAAGGTACTATTGGCATAAATTCCACTTCCTGTTCCGGCTGCCCCAAAAACATATCCATCATTGATTTCATTGTGTTCATGCTACTAATATGACATTATTGCTGTTTTGAAAAGAAAACAGCAGGTAAAGATACAAGTCAATACTTATGCCAAAGCCAAATAAACTGTAATTTTTACAGGCACTGTCTATTTGCCTATCTTTATGCCGATTAAATACATCATATGACACTTCGCTACCTTATTGCACCACTGCTACTTATAATTTTACTTGCTTCTAATAGTTGTATGTTGGCTCAGGATAATACACCGGGAAAAATAGATATTAAACCCCGCATGGCTAAAAAATTTTATACAAGCAATGCAATTGATGCAGCAATATTTTCTACCTCAAGCATACAAAGCTTTGGTAGGAGTAAATTATCTACGCTCAGGTTCAGTTATATCTTAAACTTTGGTTTCAATTTCAATTATGACTTTAATAAGCATTGGGGTGTATATACAGGATTAGGGATTAAAAATATCGGGTTTATTGATAAAGTAGCTGACAGTACCATAAAACGCAGGGTTTACACTATAGGCGCACCTGCAGGCATAAAATTCGGGAACCTTAAAAAGCGAACATATGGATTTATAGGTGGTGGCGTTGATGTTCCGTTCAACTATCGGGAGAAAGGTTTTGTAAAGCGTGGTAAGAAAGATAAATTCAATGAATGGTTTAGCGATCGAACTCCACTGATTATGCCGTATGTATTTGCAGGTGTTTCATTAGACCCCGGCATAGCATTTAAGATCCAATATTATCCTGCAAACTTCATGAACCCGGATTATACACAGACAAGCAGCGGTATGTTGCCCGTGCTTTCAAAACCCTATGCAGGCTATAAAGTGAACTTGATAATGTTGAGTATTGGTTTTGATATCAGGTACACCAAGTCTGGTACTCCGAAGGCAGTACTTGTTGCAAGTAAATAATAAAATAAGGGGTACTATTAAGTACCCCTTATTTTGTTGCGATACAACAGAATATATTATTTGATTACCTGCGCAAGTTTTGTTTCAAGCTCTGCGCCACGGAGGTCTTTCGCTATTATCATACCCTGTGGGTCAACAAGGAAATTTGCAGGGATTGATTGGATGCTGTATGTTCTTGCTGCAACAGATTCCCAGCCCTTCAGGTCGCTGACATGCGTCCATGTAAGCCCATCTTTACTGATTGCCTCAGTCCATTTTTCTTTCTCTTCATCAAGAGATACGCCAAGTATTGTAAAGTTTTTATCCTTGAATTTGTTGTATGCAGCAACAACATTCGGGTTTTCCTTACGGCAAGGTCCGCACCATGATGCCCAGAAATCTACCAAAACATATTTGCCTTTAAAACTTGTAAGGCTTACAACTTTCCCATCAGGTGTTTGTAGTGAGATTTCAGGAGCGGGGTTTCCCGGAGATGTTTGCCCATCCTCAGCTTCAGACTCATCCATTGATTTGAAAATATTGTCAATTTTCTTAGAAAAGTCTTTAGCAAGTTTTGAGTTCGGGAAGCGTTTATTCATACCCGGAATAAACTGCTGAATATAGGTTTTCTCAGATTGCGGGTTCAGAAACTGAACGGCAAACAGAGCATTTGGCAGATAAACTGTGCTATCGGCGTACTGCTCGATAAAATGGGTAAACTTGAAGTTCTCTTCAGTAATATCGTTTTGAACGACTGATATCATGCTGTCATCTCCCCGGGCTTTGAAGCTATCGAGTATCATTCCGAAAGTATTGAAGGTTTGCATCTGGTTGCGAACCGCTTTCAGGAAGTTATTCAGGCTTTGTGAGCTTGGCGAACCATTGATTGTTATCTGGTCGAGGCTATTCCAGTTGGTTACAACCTCAATCTTTCCCTTGTTTGCAGACAATAGTATATATTTATTTTTATCCGCAGAGAAGCTTATACGGTAAAGCCCGGCTTCAGGTACTTTTGCGCCCAATGTGAAATTTCCCGATTTTGGAGCTTTAATAGAATCAATGAGGGTTATTTTGTCAATGCCTAATTCTGAAAGATAAACAGTTTGTTCAGGCATATCGGCAATTTCAGCCTTTATGGTAAATTGGTTGTCGCTAGAACCACATGAGGCAACAAGTAATGATAATACCGGAATGAAGTGGACAAATTTTAATCGCATGTTGTATTTTTTCGCAGTGCAAACCTAAATAATAATATGCTTATGGCAGTAAATTCGTTGAAGTATGATATTTTACAATAGATTTATTTAAAAAGACTGCCTTAATGACAAATTTTTGACATAAGGTTCGCCACAGTGATAGATATTTGCATATAGATGGGAAAAATCAGGCTACTTAGTAAGCTCTTGCTGTTTTCTGGATTATTTCTGGTTGCTTGTGAAAAAGTTGAGCAACCAATAGCCTTACCACCAAGCGAAGGATCGGAATATGCAAGAATTGAGATGGGGGAAGATTACACCGACCAGGTGTTTTTTGATTTAGAGACTAAATCTGTAGTATATACCAGCCCGATAAAAAGTTGGGATTTTGCTTTTGAAGCCTCAGCGAATGGCTATCATGTATTTATGAATGGAGGAGGAACAAATGTTTTTGTTTATAATACACATGAAACAGACATTACTAAGGTATTAACACCACCATCTGTTAAGGATAGTGAATGGCAGTTTGATGCATCTTGCGCTGTTAATGATTCTACAGGTATTGGCGATTGGTTGGTTGGAGGAAATTCTAAAAAAGAAGTATATATCGTAAAACTTGACCCGCAATTCTACCCTGATACTTTCAAAAAAATACAGATTTTATCAGTAAATGATAATGAATATGTGATGCTGTTTGGAGATTTGAGAAGTGCAAACACCCAGATGATAAATATTGCAAAAAACTCAAATTATAATTACTCGTATTTCTCTTTTTCAGAAGGTGGTAGGGTAGTAAATCCTGAACCTCCTAAGAATACATGGGATATTGTATTTACAAGGTATCGTATTATTTATTATTCTCTTGATAAGTTCCCATATCCTGTAACTGGGGTTCTGTCGAACCCGTATAATACCAGCCTTGCTAAAGATAGTGTTACAGGATATACCAACATAAAATCGGGGAATTTATTAGGGTATAAATTTTCTGACCATAGAGATATTATAGGATATGATTGGAAAATATTAAAACTTAACAGAAGTACTGGTGAAAGCAGTTATACAATTGATAAGAATAAAGCATATATAATAAAAAACAGAAGGGATCAGTTTTATAAGTTACATTTTCTTGATTTCTACTATCAGTCCGTTAAAGGTAATCCGAGCTTTGAATATGAACGAATTCAATAATAACAAAGGCAAGCTTAGCTTGCCTTTGTTATTATACGATAATTAAATGCTCGGGTAATATATTGTAGCTCCCGTTTTCGGCAAGTAAGGCTTCCTGCTCACGTCTTACAATCAGCCCCTTTTGCTTTTTCGGGTCCCAAAGCCGTTTCATATTTCTTAGTTGCTGAGCGATGCCCTGTAAATTTCCTGCTGCAATGATAGGTTTCAGGGCTTTCATTTCCTTTCGTCTGTCAGTATCGTTAATAAGGTAGCCTCTGTTGTATATAAGAGATAGTATAGCTCCTTGTGTATCAGGTGGGAGCTTTTCTACTCCTGGATAAGTTTTCCTTACGTCTCTTGCACAGGCAGGCAAAGTATGTTGATAGAACACATTTACTGCTGTAGCGTAAGGGATTTTAATAGATTTTAAAGAAGTAACAAGGTGCTTGCAATTAGCTCCTTTTTTGCCACATACTGCTGTAAGTTGTGCTAGCTGAGTTGCAGAAACATGAGAGGACCATGCATTTGCAAGTTCTTGTTTGCTGCAATAACCAATATCAAAGCCGATGCCTATTGTTACTCCGCTATCACCACCCGGCCATACAGGTGATTGGTATTTAGCCATGTACATTTCTTTTGATGATACTTCTGCAGCCACTATCAGATTGAGTGATGCAGCAGAAATGACCATTGATGCACCCAAAGGGATGTTGGGTAGTTTGGGCTGAATCAGGGCTTCGATTCTGGAAATTGTTACAGGCCCTGCAATACCATCTGCTGTTATTGCAAGGGCTTTTTGTATTGCTTTAATGTTTGAGCTGAGGGAAGTAGTGGTAGCTTTTAGTTTTAGTGCGGTCAATATAGCTTGTGCCGTTGGCATATCGATGATGCCTGTTGCTGAAACTTGAAGTTGTTTTTGAATGGTTTTGATACGGTCTGAAATTGTTGCTGGCATAGGCGGTTATTTAATTGAGTGTTTAAATTAATAAAGGGTAAAACTGTGAAAATATTTGAATAAAGATTATTTTCAAGCTTCTGAAAATTACAGATTATATGAAAAGGATTTCACTTTTTCTTGCATTGATATTTGCAATGTCTGCCGTTGATGCACAAGATAAAACGATTATGAATTATAACGGGCATTGGTATGTGCCCGGGGATAACAGTCTTGATAAAGAAGCATTGCAGTATCAGCAATTATTAAAAGAGAAAAGAGCGTTTGATACACTTGCAAAAAACAAAGACGTTTTTGTAACACGTGAGCAGTTTGCACAAACCATTTCGGCAATGGATAAATTGGTAAAAGATGAGGCTGTGACGGCTAATACTGCCGAACTTAAAGCATTTTACGACCTGATAAAGTACATGAAAATTACGCTTCAGGGCAATGATGAATATAGAAAAGCAGCTAATACTGCATCTCAGCGTGTACTGATGGTAAGGCGCGAGGGGTGGAGTGATGATTTGTACAACTACATATTAAGAGAATCAAAAGCAGGATTGCTTAAAATGATGGATGAAAGGGTGGGAACAGACCCTGCATTGGCAATGGCGTTTAATGAGTTGAAGCGCGATGAACGTTACCAAAACTGTGCTTTTGGAATTGCGGTAGATAACCGTATGATGGATGACCCCGAGATGCAAATGTTTATATGCGACAGAACAGATTATATACTAGGTGCAGATATATACCGATACAGGGAAAGTACACCCGGAGTAGTAACAAACTACGCAAAACGCAAGAAGGAAAGTGCAGACCTTATGGGTTGGTTGCTGCAAAGAGCTACTATAGATAAATCGAAGTTTATTACTATGGTGGACTACAATCATAATCCCGGTACAAAGCCAAATGAAGCTACTGTCAGTCTGTTGAAGAATACTGATTGGTATATATTCTTGTTTTATAAAGGCGTATTATATTATTCAGACGCATTACCTAAATGTGAGAATGGTACATCTGTATCCATACTGTATAAGCCGTAAGAGTAGAAACATCTTTTTATAAATATCAGGGTATTACTTCATGGTAATACCCGTTTTTATTGAACCTTTTTTAGTTTTGCAGCCCTATGAAGAGAGTTGTAATATTACTGATAAGCCTGCTTACATCAACATTAGCATTTGCACAAAGTACGGATACTGTAGAGTATTATATGAACTACAGAGGAGAAGCCTGTTCTCCAGATTCAGCTTATTATTATCGATTGGCGTATAAAGATGGTAACTGGTGGAAAGTGAAAGACTTCTACCTGATAGAAAAAGTGAAGAAAATGGAAGGTTATTATACAAAATATGCTGAAGGTAAATTCGACAATAAACTAGGCATGTTTTTTTATTATCACCCAAATGGAAAGTTAGAAAGTAAGGTTCGTTACATTAACAATCTAAGGGAGGGTATATATAAAGCATATAATGAAAATGGACTAATTATTGACTCAGCTATTTACAAAAATGATCAACTAGTCAAAAACAGATTAAAGTGGGATAATAATGGTAATGTGATATTCAGAGGTATGTATGATACTGAAGGTAATGGAGATGGTGAAGAACAGTATTTTTTTAGTAATGGTCAGATCTCAGAATTCGGAAAGATAATACAAACAGAATTTAAAGACAGTTTATGGACATATTATCATCAAAACGGGAAAATAAGCTGTACTGAATTTTATGAATATGGAAGATGCATCGAAAGGAGGTGTTACGATACAAATGGAAAGATTGAAGGCCATTGCGAAGAAATGGTAGCACCTTTTTATGATAAAAAAAGAAATAATATGTATCATATTGAGGATGGTGATTTATTGGACATCGCTAAAGCAGATTATGTAAGTTTTACTGTGAAAATTTTAATTGATGTAGACGGCAAGGTATTAGCGGCTGAAATGATAACCAATCCACTCGTTACCAGGGTATTTTACAAACATGCAATTCAACAGTTATATTATATGCCTAAATGGATACCTGGGAGAAGATTTAACAGACCAGAAAAAATGTATACCAACCTTTGGGTAACTGTAGTTAGGAGGAGATGATATTGTTTTTTTTAACATTTAACCTCTTTTTGCATTATTTTCCTTTTGCTTTTTAGTTCTATAACCTTACCTTTGCGCCAAATTTAGGAGGAATGCCATTTATTCCATCTGAATCAGGTATCAAAATTTAGTCTTTTTATATAATTGAATCTTATGCCAAACGTTGGTAAAATCAAGCAAATCATCGGTCCGGTAATTGACGTGCACTTCAGTGCAGAAAATAAGCTGCCCGAAATCTACAACGCGTTAGAGTTGACACGCCCTAACGGTGAAAAACTGGTATTGGAAGTACAACAGCACCTTGGTGAGGATAGCGTACGTTGCGTAGCAATGGACGGTACTGAAGGTCTGGTACGTGGTATGGAAGTTGTAGATACAGGTAAAGCGATTGCAATGCCTATAGGTGAGCAAATCCATGGCCGCCTGTTCAACGTTACAGGTGATGCGATTGACGGGTTGCCTCAGCCTAATAAAGCAAATGGCCGCCCGATACATGCGAAGCCTCCGAAATTTGAAAACCTGAGTACTGCATCAGAAATCCTGTTTACCGGTATTAAAGTTATTGACCTGATTGAGCCTTATGCAAAAGGTGGTAAAATCGGTTTGTTTGGTGGTGCGGGTGTTGGTAAAACAGTATTGATTCAGGAGCTTATCAACAACATCGCGAAAGCATACTCTGGTTTGTCAGTGTTTGCAGGTGTGGGAGAACGTACACGTGAGGGTAATGACCTGATGCGTGAGATGATAGAAGCTGGTATCGTTAAATATGGCGAGAAGTTCAGACATAGCATGGAAGAAGGTGGCTGGGACCTTTCAGCTGTAGATACTGAAGAACTGAAAGACTCAAAAGCAACATTCGTATTCGGTCAGATGAACGAACCGCCGGGCGCACGTGCTCGTGTGGCACTGTCTGGTCTTACAATGGCAGAATATTTCCGTGATGGTGATGGTACAGGTAAAGGTAAAGACATCCTTTTCTTCGTAGATAATATCTTCCGATTCACACAGGCAGGTTCTGAGGTGTCGGCTCTTTTGGGCCGTATGCCATCGGCAGTGGGTTACCAACCTACGCTGGCTACAGAAATGGGTCTGATGCAGGAGCGTATTACATCAACTAAAAATGGTTCAATTACATCAGTACAGGCAGTTTACGTACCTGCGGATGACTTGACCGATCCGGCTCCGGCAACAACATTTGCCCACCTGGATGCTACTACGGTATTAAGCCGTAAGATTGCGGATCTTGGTATCTATCCTGCGGTGGATCCATTGGATTCTACATCTCGTATCCTTACACCGCTTATCGTTGGTGATGCACACTACAATACTGCAAACCGTGTGAAGCTGATACTGCAACGCTATAAAGAACTGCAGGACATTATCGCAATCCTTGGTATGGATGAATTGAGTGATGATGATAAAATGACAGTACAGCGTGCACGTAAAGTACAGCGTTTCCTGTCTCAGCCATTCCACGTAGCAGAGCAGTTTACAGGTCTGAAAGGTGTACTGGTACCAATCGAAGAAACTATCCGTGGTTTCAACATGATTATGGATGGTGAAGTAGATGAGTATCCGGAAGCAGCGTTCAACCTGGTAGGTACTATCGACGATGCGATAGCTAAGGGTAAGAAGCTGATGGAACAAGCTAAGAACTAAGTTGATTTGTTGACTTGTTAATTAGTTTTTTTAGAACAAGATTTGAATTTGCAGTATGCAATTAGATATTTTAACACCCGAACACAAAGTATATAGTGGTAATGTTTACGGCGTTCAGTTGCCGGGCATTGAAGGTTCTTTCGAGATACTCGAAAACCACGCACCTATTATTGCTACACTTGGTAAGGGTAAAATGAAAATACTGAAAGACAAAAACACTACGGAACAGTACGAAATTTCGGGTGGATTTGTAGAAGTGTTGAATAACAAAGCAAGTGTGCTGATAGAAAGCGCTACAGCGTTGGATTAATCAATAATAATAATTTTGAGGTGAAGGGACTATCGAAAGGTAGTCCCTTCACTGTTTTAAGATGTATCTTGTTATATTTACAGGGTTATCGCGGCTCTACTATACAAATCATTAAAACCGCAGCCAGCATATTTGAACTTACCATTCTTCATAGCCCGCAGGTATTTGTTGCAACGAAAGGGGGCATTTTCCTCCTTTATCATAAGGCTTGCAGTTATAGCCACTACTATCAGCGTTGCCGCTATGATAATGGCTATGGCAATTGTTACGGGGTTTAAATATGAAGTAAGAGAAAAGCTATTCAGTTTTTGGGGGCATGTACATATCGAGCCCCGTTCTATGAATTCAAATACCGTTATTTCTTCCGAACCCGTGTCAAGGGATAATAGTCTGGAAATAAAATTGAGTAATACGCCTCACGTAACACAGGTAGCTGCATTTGCGGCACAGTCAGCTATTATTAATGCCAACAAACTAATAGAAGGTGTGCAGTTGAAAGGCGTAGATGCTTCTTACAAGTTGCCGGCAAGCATAGAAATAAAAGGACGGAACATTAATTACAATGATACTGCATACGCTAAAGAAATTATGCTGTCTGAAGCTATGGCAGACAGGCTGGATGTAAAGCCCGGAGACGCTTTGGAATTGTATTTCATAGAGCCCGGTTCTATATTCCCAAGGATAAGAAAAGTGCTGTTGGCAGGTACGTATCATACAGGTATGGAAGAGATTGACAGGGCATATGCTTTGTGCGACCTGCGTCTGCTACAGCGTATCAACAACTGGGATAAGGATAAGATAAACGGGTATCAGTTATCATTAGATAATGATGCTATGGCAGACAGTGTTGCCAATACAGTATTCTATAATTATCTGCAGCCACCACTGACAACATATACGATGGTGGATATTTTCCCCAATCTGTTTGACTGGTTGCACCTACAGGATGTAAACACAAGGGTAGTGATAGGTATAATGGCAATAGTAGCAATAATAAACCTCGCAGCAGCTTTATTGATACTGATAGTAGAGCAGGTGCGGATGGTGGGTATATTGAAAGCGCAGGGCATGTCAACGTCGCAGATTCAACGTGTATTCCTTTACTATGCTGCTATCATATCAGGTATTGGCATTATATCAGGTAATGTATTGGCTTTCGGTATTTGCTGGCTTCAATTTAAGACAGGCTTTCTGAAACTGACAGAAGCCAGCTATTCGTTGAAGTATGTACCTGTAAAGTTGTACTGGTGGCAACCAGTGATAATTGATGTGGCAACGGTTGTGCTGTGCATACTATGTATGTGGCTGCCATCGTTGTATATTCGTCGTATTCAACCGGCAAGGGTATTGCAATTCAAATAGTGAGCAACAAACAACAATACATAAGCATCTGCGAGGCCAATCCGCAAATACCGGTGTTTCTGCAATACCGGTGGATGGATGCAGTGTGTACAGATTGGGATGTTGCCATTGCCATGAACGGCGATAAAGTAGCTGGCGTATGGCCTTATAACAGAGAACAGAAGATGGGTGTGAGTATAGTGCGCACACCTAAATTAACGCCTTACCAAGGTCCATTTGTGTTGTATCCGCAAGATTTAAAAGCATCTAACAAAGATGGCTTTGAGCATGAAACGATAGCAGCGTTAATAAAACAATTGCCTGCTGCGAAAGTGTGGGATGTATCTACCTTGCCCGGGCAAAAACAGGCGGGACTGCTGAAAGCAAATGGTTTCGGTATAGACACAAGACAGACGTTTCTGATAGACCTGTTGCAGGAAGAACAGGCGCTGCTGGGTAATATGAAAGAAAGCCTGCGTCGTAATATAAAAGCAGGTAGCACAGAGCTTTCTATAGAACAGGATAATGCTGCACTCACCACGCTGTTTGAATACCAGAAGCATACCCTTGACAAGAAAGATGTGATGCAGGCGCATAGCCTTGCCGATATGCAAAAGCTGATGCAGGCATGTATCGGCAATAACTGTGGAGCTATCTATACTGCAAAGCAGGGTGCTGATACGCTGGCAATTGTATGGAATCTGTGGGATGCAAATTGCAGCTACTATTTTATGGGGGCACAAAAGCCCGCTAATGATAATTACAGAGCCATGCCTGCATTGCTGTGGCATTGCATGAAAGAAGCTAAACAAAGAGGCAATACAAGTTTTGATTTGGAAGGTAGTATGGACCAGGGAGTTGAAAAATTCTTCAGAAGCTTTGGGGCAAAAAGGGAGTTATACCTTGTACTACAGAAAAATGACTCTTTGATCTGGAAGCTGAAATCAATATTACTTAGAGGTTAATACTAACATTATAATACAAAATGGCAAATCTGTACCACTTTGGTGCGACAATTTGTCCCATATTGCAGCTGTGGCAAAATAATTGAAGCTATTTTTGCACAATGTTTTTTAAAAAGAAGAAACCAATGAGTGAGCATACGTCTGAAAAAGAGCAGGTAATGAATGGAAATGCCGACAACATGTCAGCAGATATAAATGAGGAAAACCTTGCTGCCAGTCTTAATGCCGACGATAGCGTAAACGGCATGCAGCACCTTGATGATGAAGTGGGTGAAGAAAGCGAGATGGAAAAATTAAGGGCTGAGTTGGAAGAAGCGAAAGACAAATACATACGCCTTGTTGCAGAGTTTGATAATTTCCGCAAACGCAATGCAAAAGAACGTGTGGAATTGATTCAGACGGCAGGGAAGGATGTAATTCAGTCATTGCTGGATGTATTGGATGATAGTGAACGTGCTCAGAAACAAATGGAAACATCGGATGATTTGTCTCAGATTAAAGAAGGCATTTACCTTGTTTTCAACAAGCTGCAATCTGTATTGCAGCATAAAGGGCTGAAGAAGATGGAAGCTGTAAATCAGCCATTTGATGCAGACCTTCACGAGGCAATAACAGAAATACCTGCGCCTAACGAAAATATGATTGGTAAGGTAATAGATGAAGTACAGTCAGGATATTACCTGAATGATAAGTTGATTCGCTTTGCGAAAGTGGTGGTTGGTAAATAAATTGAATTGCTGACCGGAAATCAGTTTCCGGCAGCTAATGACTAAGAAAAAATATGGCAAAAAGAGACTATTACGAGGTATTGGGTGTATCTAAATCTGCGAGTGCCGATGAGATAAAAAAGGCATATCGCAAGATAGCCATGCAGTACCACCCAGACCGTAACCCCGGAGATAAAGCAGCGGAAGAAAAGTTTAAAGAAGCAGCTGAAGCGTATGATGTGCTAAGCAACACGGATAAAAAAGCACAGTACGACCGTTTTGGCCATGCCGGTATGGGTGGTGCAGCAAGTGGTGGTTATGGTGGCCCTGGTGGTATGCGCATGGAAGATATCTTCCAAAACTTCGGTGATATTTTTGGTGATGATATGTTTGGCAGTTTCTTTGGTGGTGGTGGCCAAAGAGGTGGCGGCGGACGCAGGCAAGGCTCTCGTGGAGCCAACTTGCGTGTGAAGCTGAAAATGAGCTATGCAGAAATTGCAAACGGAGCAAATAAAAAGATAAAGGTTAAAAAATATGTACCATGTAATACCTGTACTGGTAGTGGTGCAAAAGATAAAAGCTCGGTACAAACCTGTGGTAGCTGTGGTGGTAGCGGACAGGTAAGGAAAGTTACGCAAACATTTCTGGGGCAAATGCAAACTGTCACCACCTGTCCTACATGTAATGGCGAGGGTACACAGATAACATCTAAATGCGGAAGCTGTAAAGGTGAAGGACGTGTGTATGGAGAAGAAACAATAAACCTTGATATACCTGCAGGTGTACAGGATGGAATGCAGCTGAGTATGGGTGGTGCCGGTAATGCAGGGGAACGTGGCGGGCCTAACGGCGATTTACTGATACTGATAGAAGAAGAAAAACACCCTCAACTAAGGCGCAATGAATTGGATGTAATATACCATCTGCATCTTTCATTCCCTGAGGTAGTATTGGGTACACAGGTAGAAGTGCCGACTATTGATGGTAAAGCAAAAATCAAAATACCGGCAGGTACACAAAGTGGTAAAATATTCAGGTTGAAAGGAAAGGGCTTCCCTGCTTTTCAGTCTTATGAAAAAGGAGACCAGTTGGTAGAAGTAAATGCATGGTCGCCGCAAAACCTGACGGATGAAGAACGTAATATATTGGAGAAGCTGAAAAACTCCAACAACTTCAAGCCTGGTCCGGATGCGGAAAAGACAAAAGAAGAACGTGGTTTTTTTGATAAACTGAAAGATGCATTCAGTTAAAGATATAAGGGGCTATTAAGCCCCTTTTTTTAATATTGTTTTCCTTGTATTGCGATATTAAAATGTTGTTTTAATATAGAATCCTGCAAGCTGCGTTGCCACAGCAGCGGGTTTGTATGGTTGATGTGTATGAAATGAATTTTGCTTTTTGTTGTGATAGTTTCGTCCTTAAATAATTTCATTGTTTCTGCAACAAAAGGATGTGGTACTTCATCCATGTGCTTTCCCGGCAATTCTGCTTCGTTGTAGAATGTGGCATCGATGAAGGCATAATCAATACCCTTCACTTCTTCGATGATATTTTTCTCCCATTTTCCCCATTTGTCTATATCCGGAATAAATAAATAGCGTTTGTTTGTTGTATTGATATTAAAACCGACTGTTTCTGAATATTCATCGCGATGCGGTACGATAAACGGAGTGACACTGATACCATTTACCGGTATTATATTCTCATTATTCTGTATTGCATGAATGCTGATGTTGTGCAATGCGACCAATTGACTCCAAGGACCATTGTTTTCAAGATAATGTTTCATTTTGGGCATGGCATATACTGTAATGTCTTTTGCCCCCATGACTTCTCTTCCTAATTGCATGAGGCCGGTATAGTGACCGATATGCGCATGTGTAATGAAGATGCCTTCAGGTAGGTAATGGTACTTTCCTTTGGTGATTTTTTTAAAGTACTGCAATTGTTCTTTGATATCTGGAGTGGCCTCAAACAGCCACCATTTATTGCTTTGAGAATCGATTAATGCAAGGCTTACTACGAAGCGTTTGTTACTCGGGTTATTCCAAGCCTTTTCGCAGCAAGGTTTTTTACAACCAAGATGAGGGTAACCACCATCTTGTGCTGTACCAAGCACTAGTATATATGCTCTTTGTGCATTAGAATATGTCGAAAGTGTTAGCAGAAGCAATAAAAGCCAATATCGCATATTGGTAAAATAAAAAAAGGATTACAGAATATGTAATCCTTCAGGCTAATGATATAACAGTATTAAATCTTCCCATTTTTAATTTCATCAACTACACCCGGGTCTAACAGTGTGCTTGTATCGCCAAGATTGTCTGTTTCGCCCTCTGCTATTTTGCGGAGGATACGCCGCATAATTTTACCACTGCGTGTTTTCGGCAAGCCTGTCACGAACTGTATTTTATCAGGCTTGGCAATAGCGCCAATGATGCGGGTAACTGTCTGCATTATATCCTGACGAGTGAGGTTTTCATCGCCGTGTGTATTGCTGTACACTATATAAGCGTAGATGCCTTGCCCTTTAATATCGTGCGGATAACCTACAACAGCACTTTCTACAACACCTGCGTGCATGTTGATGGCATTTTCAACCTCGGCAGTACCTATACGATGCCCGCTAACATTCAGTACATCATCTACACGGCCTGTAATTCTGTAATTGCCATTTTCGTCTCTGTAACAACCATCTCCGGTAAAGTACAGGTTGGGATATGTAGCAAAGTAGTTGGTACGGCATCTTTCATGATCGCCATAGGTAGTACGGATAACAGAAGGCCAAGGATGTTTAATACACAGGTTGCCACTTACATCATTGCCGGTTATTTCATTGCCATTCTCATCTACAAGTATTGGTTGTATGCCCGGTAATGGCAAAGTAGCATAAGATGGTTTAGCAGGTGTTACTCCTGCCATGTTCGATATCATGATGCCGCCTGTTTCAGTTTGCCACCATGTATCTACAATTGGGCATCGGCCTTTGCCAATGTTTTCGTCAAACCAATGCCATGCTTCTTCGTTTATAGGCTCGCCAACTGAACCTAATACTTTCAAGCTACTGAGGTCGTGTCCATGTACAGGGCCCAATCCATAACCCATCAGACTGCGGATAGCAGTAGGGGCAGTGTAAAGTATGTTTACCCGATACTTATCTACAATATTCCAGAAACGTCCTGCATCAGGCCAAGTAGGCACTCCCTCAAACATCAGCGACGTTGCACCTGCCCCTAACGGGCCATACAGAATATAACTATGTCCTGTTATCCAACCAATATCAGCAGTACAGAAATGTATGTCACCCGGGGTATATTGAAACACGTTTACAAATGAATAGGTTGTATATACCATGTAACCACCACATGTATGTACTACACCTTTAGGCTTACCTGTTGAACCGGAAGTGTATAGGATAAATAGTGGGTCTTCAGCATCCATTTCTTCCGCAGGGCAATAGGGGTTTCCCATTGTTTCTACTTTTTTTATTTCATCTTCCCACCATAAGTCGCGTCCTTTCAGCATGCTGATTGGGGTGCGGGTACGTGTCAGTACAATTACTTTTTTTACAAAACGACATTGTACCAATGCATCATCTATTACAGATTTCAGTGGTATTTCTTTATTGCCACGATATGCGCCGTCGCAAGTCACAATATATTCTGCCTGTGCATCTTGCAGTCTGTCTGCTATGCTCTGTGCGCTAAAGCCACCAAATATTACTGAATGTACGGCCCCGATACGTGCACATGCCAGCACTGCGATAGCAAGCTCCGGTGCCATTCCCATATATATACATACCCTGTCTCCTTTTTTTACACCATTGTTCTTCAGCACATTAGCAAACTGCATTACTTTATGGTGCAAATCGCGATAGGAGATAACACGGTGATGTTCTTCAGGGTCATTGGGTTCCCATATCAGTGCGGGTTTATTCCCAAGTGTGCCGAGATGCCTGTCCAGACAGTTTTCCGTAATGTTTAGCTTACCTCCTTTAAACCATTTTATATCGGGGTCTTTAAAATTCCATTCCAATACAGTATCCCATCTTTTCCTCCAAAGGAAAGAGGATGCAACCTCTGCCCAGTATCCTTCAGGGTCTTCCATACTTTTATTCCATGCGGCATGGTACTGCTCTTTAGTTTTTATCTGATACGGATACGACATTGTCTTATGTAATTTTGATAGTACATAGTTACACATTCAGTTTAAATCAGAAAATATCTGAAATGATAAATTCAATATAATTCTTACAGCAGAAAAGAATAGAAACGAGTTGAAAAAGAAAGAACCGGCTTAGAGGCCGGTTCTTTAAAGGTTGTGGTCCCACTAGGACTTGAACCTAGGACCCCCTGATTATGAGTCAGGTGCTCTAACCAACTGAGCTACCAATAATATCAACCATTTCAATCTCTACAATACCACTATGTACAAGCCATGTACAAGTAACAAATACACCCTAAGTTATAAAATATAATATCTATCTAATATCTACCCACACCCTATACTCATTATCATCTGCAGTTTTGCATACCATAATGGTAATAGGTTACTGGCTACTCATATAGGTACCTACTATTATTAATCCTATAAGAGTTGCAGCTAAGGCTGTTATTGCTTGTTTACTTTCAGCCCTACCATATTGAATAAGGTTAGCAAAGTGCTCACAGTTAAAGGTTAAAACATCATAGGGGGTACCAACATAGCTGTTGATATGTGAAACAACCTGTTGCCTATGGTAGTCACTTCTCGGAAACTTCTCTATACGAGTTATGTTCCTATAGTCATGCTTCAAAAAGTTACTTAGGGTTATATAATGCACCCCATGACCAACTTGGTTTTCAGCTACTAATGGCTGCCCATTATGAATGCCTACATATATACCATGATGCTTAGAAAGTATGCCCTTTTCCCTAACGAGCTTATCTCCTACTTTAAGATGGTTGTTTCTGATAAAATCTAATGTTGTCATACAACAGTGTTATACATTAAAGTTACATATAAATTGAATAAAAAAACATTTCTTTTCAGGGGACTTTGATATTATAGAGAGGTAGTCCGTCTCAAAAGAAACCAATACAAACTATGTAATGATTGTGCACATAACTACATAGTTTAGTAGTACTGTAAAGAAAATACAACATAACTCTCTCATGGATTTAAATACGATTGAACAATCCTTAATTGCTACACTTAAGTCATTAGGTATTGAACGCCATAATGAAGGTGATGCATTGTATAAATACACAACTATAGAAGCTGCTAAGGCTATACTTGGGAACTGTAGTATTAGATATTCATCTCCTATCAATTTCAATGACCCTTTTGAATTCAACCGAAAATGTATTGATATAGGGTGTACTCAGGAAGAAATGGAATTTAGACTTCGTGCAGTGTTACAACATAACCCTCCTCCTCAAGGTATTGATGAGTATCTCAAGAATATTAGTATTCAACATTTTCAAAAAACTTACTTCGACACACTTGAAGAGGAAAGGACACACTCTTTAATTCAATGTTATTCCGAAATAAGAGATGAGATATTAATGTGGTCTCACTATGCTAAGAGCCATTCAGGTGTATGTATAGGTATTAGAGTGCCTACATTTGGTATAAATGAACAATCCCTAACCATGAGGGTGAATTATACTCATAAGATTACACCTATAAGAATGTTTTCAACCAATCAAATGGTCGGGGGCTTGGCACTTGTTTATTGGGTATATACCAAATCGGAAAGATGGGGCTATGAGAAAGAGGTAAGGACTCACCTATCTAATGCTGATGGGTTATTTGAGGTTGATGGAGATTTATATAGTATTCAACCATTGGATAAAACTCAAATATGCAGCTTAACATTTGGGATTAATACACCTCAAAAAGATGTTGATGATATCCTATCTATAGCCAAAAGTGCTGGCTACAATTTAAAGTTTGTAAGTAGGATGGAATTGGGTGAACCTGCATTTGACTTAGTAGAGAAATTCATTTAGCGAGCCTACCTGCGAGTACCCACTTGCTGGGGTGGCATGGGAGTATGCAATACGAAATGACACACAGAGAATGGGATTTGTGAGGCATGTAAATAAGGGCAGCCTTATGTCTAACAAATTACATGAACGCAGCAATGGGTTCAGCATGGCGAGCACAAACAATGTAGTGAAATGGCTGTACAACAGACATGGGAACTACTTGAATGAAGGGTATAAGGTACCTACAATAAGGTATGACAGTTACTGTGCCTCATAAAGTCTCATGAGGGTTAATAGAATAAAAGTTGAGGTGTTATAGTAACTGGCGTAACTTTTGTGTACCATACCCGTAATGAATCCTTATAACCTGCGTATAATAGATGTCCTATTGTTACATTTTCATTCCGATTTGACAACTTGAAAACTACAGTTTCAGCACTTCCCCCCACAAAAGGGTGGGTGGACTGTCAACTTAATATCAAGTACGGGGCTTATATCAAAGGGTACTCTTAAAGCATATACGAACATGGGGATATAATTTTAGGTGGGGAAATTTTGTAACCTACCAAATGGATATGCAGATATGCTAAGGGGAAGGTATTAACAGCACTTTTCTCCTGATTGAATTGGCGGGCATTTCACAGTGCCATAACTACAAAACACACAACAATCCCCCTCTTTTGGCTTTAACCTTGAATGACAACTTTCACATTCATAAAAGTATTGACAAGCATCAACAGGCATTGTTTCTTCTTTTTTGTGTCCGCATATTGGACAGGTAATAATTGATTGTAACTCTATTATCGCATTTTTGTTATGTAATCTCATCCTGTAATAATCTATTCCCGAAGCTACTAATAAACCAAACATGCCAATATATATTAACGTAGTCCAATACTCGGCATCTATGAATAAATAACTATAATATATCAGGATTGCACTTGGTACTGCTACTAATAAAGGCCATGTACATCTATGTTTACGATATGAGAAAGATAATCCAAGTAGGGATATTAATACTAAGCCCAGGAATACCCACATTGTCCAACCACCAAATAATTCAAAACTCCCTAAACCCAAAGCTGCAAGTACAAATCCAAACAGTGGGAAACAACAAGGTGTTGCCATAGCTGTTAAGAATAAAGCAATTGTACTTATTTTATGAACCTGTAATCGCATGCTTTAAAGTTACAAGAAAAGGCTTGTAATCTGCCCTAATGCCATTGTAAGTATGCCTGTCCTTTTCTTGTAATGCGGTTACGGATAGGTTGTCCAAAACTCATTTAAAAATGGCTAAGCAACTACCTGAAAAGGTACTTATCAAAATAGGTGGTATTACTATAGACTGTACGGGCTCAAAGGGGCTAATTATTACTATTGTAGCTATGGTTTTGGTATTTCTCCTTATCATGTTCCTGTTGGCAAAACAGGTTCCAATAATGCTATATAATAATATATTGGGCGTCCTAACTCGTTTTGGTTAGGCGTTATCATCAAAATAGGTGATTTTGAGGTGGTGCTCAGACACATACGAGCTCTAAAAAAGTATAATATTTAGCAAATTTGCTCTGGTTTGGGACAAAATATGATGTATCTTTGCACCTTCCCAGAATTCCCATTCTGTGGCTTGAAGAATCCCTCCGAAGAATACAGAAGAAAATCCCAAAGAAAAGATTAACAAATCAACCATTTAAAGCCAGTATCAGGATTGGTATGTCCTGTTACTTATGGCTATACCATTATAGGGCGTTTGGGCAATATACCCTACCCAAACAGATAGCAAATAGGGGATTTGAAGAAACATAGAAGCAACTAAGAAAATGATAGAAAGAGTTTATGACAAGTAGAGGGTTAAGAGACCTCTGCACAAGATGACTGTATATGAGGTACTACTTTTATGTACCAGAGAATTTGAATTTGGACACTGTGTTGGAAGCACAGGATTTTACGGGGATACCAGCATTCAGTAAGGATAAGTTATGTTTCATCCTTAACTCCATTGCTGAATTGCCATCATGGTATAAGGACATGGTATCGGAGAATGGTTATGTTTCTATAAGTGGTAAGACCATGCAGAAATGGATAGGCAAGGATTACAAAAAGTATGTTGACTTGTTGGTGAATGGTGGTGTAATAGAATATAATGGCAGTTATATTGTAGGTAAGAAGTCAATAGGGTACAAGTATTCGGAGACGTACAATGTAGGTGTTAAGAAAGTATTAGTTACTGACCTAACACTAATTGAAAAATTGAAGCAATATCAATGGTTATACAATAACCTTGAAGAAGATGAAGCTGTAGATAATTTAGCAACACCTTATAAAACGGCTGTTGGTTGGTACAGGTCAGGATTAATAAAGATAGACCATGAATTGGCTAATCAGTATAATAAGGTTGCATTTGAGTACAAATGTCAGAGCAAGAATTTTTGGGATAAAGAAGTTACAACTGGTCGGGTACATTATAAGAACCCACACACCCAGTACAGAGCTTCACAAATCAGTATTGACAAGATAAGTAGTGGTAGGCTTAACCCTCATCATGATAGTAATGTATATAGGTTACATTCTGTTATTACCCAGTGTAAGAGAGAATTACGCCATGCCATAACTATTAATGGTAAAGAGGTTGTAGCTGTTGACATATCAAACAGTCAACCAACACTACTCACACTGTTAATAGACCATAAGTTTTGGGATGAGGAAGGTAGCTTTAACCACACTCATATACCTTACTTGAATATTAGGGATATGTTCTCAACACGTCAGCACTACACTACATTCATTATGATGTGTAAAAATGCAGAACATAATAGTGATAGGCAGGTAGAGATACAGAGGTTTAGGGATTTGGTAGCATCAGGTGAGTTTTATGATAATTTTCGCTCCCTACTGGAGCAGAAGTTAAGTATGACAGGTCTAAGTAAACAAGATGTAAAAACAATGTTCTTTACTGTATTGTTTACCAGTAACCGTTTCATTAGCCAAGATGAGGCTGCATGTAAACGTGTATTTAGGGACTGGTTCCCTTATATATATGAGTTGTGCCGTATGATAAAGGTTAAAGACCATGCTAACCTACCTGTATTATTACAGCGTGTGGAAAGTTATATCCTGTTCAATAAGATAATCCCCAGAATGGTGTCTGAGAAGCCTAATTTGCCCTTTGTTCCTATACATGATAGTATAGCTGTTCCAGTGGGTAATGAGGCTTATACAGAGCTTGTAATGAGAGAAGAATTGGCAAGGTGTTTAGGGTTTGCACCTCACCTAAAAAGGGAGGAGTGGAAAGCTGATATATTGACTGAAATGATAACAGCAATACAGAATACATCAGTAGCAGCATAAGTAGCAGGCAGGGTAAAACCTGCCTGTTTTATTTTCTTTCTATCTGAATAAATGTAAAAGGCATTTTAGGTATAATAATAGTAACCTTGTTATTCTGTTCTTCCTCCTCATGACTAATTGTGCCCTTTTGCCATCACTTCAGTCATGTATATCTTAACCATATTGGGAGCTATATCACTGTCAGTTGCAGCAAGATAAAACTCCACTCCACTATTTGTAAAACTAAATGAGAACCCACCCTCAGCAAGGCCAACTAAGTATGGCTTTAACTCTTGTGAAATTCGTTTGAACTCATTGTCATCTTTATTGATGTACATGGCAATGTAACCTTTCCCTTTAGTTATGGCATAACTGTGGTTGTCTATCGACTTCATATATTGTCCCTCACTCGGACTTACATAACCACATTTTGCTGCTAAAAGCCTTAAGTCATCCTCTGATGAGTAGTAGAATTGGATGAGGTTACGTATTGTAGCCTTTATCAGTGTTTGTCCTTTATACTTAATACAATCTGCGTTTCCTTGTGCATGTACAAATAGTGGTATGAATAACAATAGTAAAATCAACTTCTTCATATGATGCCATTTTGTTGTTAGGTTAAAGATATTATGAATTATTACACTTAGCAAATTTGCTATGGTGTGAGGTGATTGGATTTAGTCTCTTTGAATGTGGCTAAATATTACCATAATGAAGCAGGAATGAAAGCTTTTGGGAAAAAGCTACGTGAGGTACGTTTGGACAAGGGATTTACACAAGAAGAATTGGCTAATGAGTGTGATTTCCCCCCATCACAAATAAGTAGGATAGAAACAGGTAGTATCAATACCAGCATCAGCCACATTATTAAGATAGCACAGGTATTAAAAGTGAAGTTGAAAGATTTGATGGACTTTAAAATATAGCCTCAATTACTTTCCTGTTGGCTTCATCTATCTTCTCACTCTCATACCTGTCAAGATAAATGCCCGTTACTTTGTTACCATACTCATGTCCTAATGCCTCAGCAATGAAGTCTTTAGTATATCCCAACTTCTTAGCAATGTTTGCCCATGTATAACGTGCATAGTATGTGGTAACTTCTATATCAATACCACATCTATTGGCAATCTGTTTGAGTTGCTTATTACTGTTTTGGCAGAGTTGTTTTACCCACTTCTTATGTTGCATTACATCATTCGTGAGTTGTAACTGTGGTAATAGATATGTACCACCATTTCTGCTTGGTAGTTGTTCATAATAGTCAAGTAACTCTTGTACAATAGGGACAATACCAATGCTGTATAATTTGCCTGTCTTATCGCGTCTATAATGTATCACACTTTTGATATGTTGCTCAGGGGTTAGTGTGAACAAGTCTGTATAGTTAATACCCACTAAACAGAATGATAGTATAAAGAAGTTTCTATTGTGCCATATAGGGGTATTCTCTTTTAGTGGTATTGACACAAACCTCTGCATTTCATTTATGGATAGGGTACGATTGAAAGTGTCCTCTGTTTCAATCCTGAATTTGCTGAATGGGTAATCCTGAATTGAAGCAATACCAGCTTTAATAGCCTTATTGTATATGGCTCTAATACTCCTCAAATAAGCTGCAATACTATTAACCTTAACACCTTTGGCAAGCATGTGTGTATTATACTTATCCAAAAAGGTATAGTTTACTTGCTTCAATGTAAGTTGTTTACCCCCATAATTAATAAGACTGTTTGTTGCATCAGTATATGCCATCGCTGTACCTGCCCTTTTGGCTGTGATTAACTCTTTTATAAGTTCATCTGCATACTCCTTGAAACTGGTACTACTTGTTTTTACTTCTGTAGGGTTGAGAGAACCCAATAATATCTCAGGTGTTAGGGTTGCATTACTTTCATGTAGTAATACTGTCCTTTCCAGCTTAGTCTTAGCCGTGTTAAGTTTGAAGTTGTTGGTCTTATAGTTTTTGTTAGTAGATAAGATGATTTGTTCCTGCTCATCCCAGTCTTTCTCATGGACGTAAATATCCAATGACTGTTCTTTTGTGATACCATTTTGGAATACCCTTACTTTTAGTCGGTATATTCCATTAGGTTTGGTTCTCCTTTTATCAAGGATGATTTTGTAAGATAAATCCATGCTATGGTTAGTTTAGCAGGGACGTATTTGGTTAATTGTGGTACAAGTGATGTACAAGTGAAGTAGCCTTTATGGACTTTGTATTTTGATTGTACCTGAAAAGGTATAAACATAAAAAAAGCCCTCAAATTCGCTACTGTAGCAGATTTGAAGGCTGTTTATTGAAGTGGTCCCACTAGGACTTGAACCTAGGACCCCCTGATTATGAGTCAGGTGCTCTAACCAACTGAGCTATAGGACCCATGGCATTGTTGCCAAAAATGGATTGCAAATGTAATGGACTTTCCTGAAAAATGAAAAATCTTCTTTACAACTTTATTTTTGTAAAATGATAGAAGGTATAAAGCATATTATTTTTGATTTAGGTGGGGTATTACTCAATATAGATTACAAGCTTACTGAGAAAGCATTCATTAACCTTGGAGTAACGGATTTCCCACAACGCTACAGTCAGTTGGCCCAGTCGCAGCTATTCGATGACTTTGAAACAGGTAAGATTGCTTCGACAGAATTTATTAGTGAAATGAAAAATATGTCGGGGTTGCAATTGAGTAGTGAACAGATAACCAATGCCTGGAATGCTATGTTACTCGATTTCCCGATTCGCAGGCTACAGATATTGCAACAACTAAGATTGTATTATGATTTGTTATTACTAAGCAATACCAATGAAATACACGAAGTGGCTTTCAACGATATATTATATAAATCTCATGGGATGCCAACTTTAGGTGTGTTTTTTGATAAAATGTACCTGTCTCATCGTATAGGTATGCGCAAGCCCAATCGAGAAGTATTTGAGCGGATTTTAGATGAAAACGGCCTGAAAGCTGCGGATACTTTATTTATAGATGATAGCCCGCAACATATTGAAGGGGCAAAGTCGGTAGGTATCCGTACCATTTATTTGGAAAAAGGTATGACGATAGAAAGTGATATTTTCTTGCCGAAGCAGTAGTTATTTTACTTCTTCGTAATCGATATAGTCTCCATCAATATTTTTCTTTGCAGAAGCTTTGGGTTGAGATGCAGCATTTTGCCTGCGTTGCATATCTTCCATTTGCTGCTGCATCTGCATCATTTTTTCCTGTGCCACTTTGGTCATAGTCATTACCGGAAACAAAAAGCGAAATACAAATCTCACTATCAAGGTGAGGACAATTGACCAGATTATAAACTTGAGTATCATAATTAATATCAAAGGTACAAAAAGCCGGAAGTTGCCCCGTTAATGAAAATATAATTGTATTCGATAGCCGATTTTTGGCTAAAAGCTGAAAAGTACATATATTTGCATCGGATTTAATTCAAAAGAAGGGGACATAATAGTCCCCTTGTTTTTTACCCATGAGTGACGTATTAGATAAAATTAAACAGCTTGCCGAGCCTTTATTAGAAGGAACGGACGTGTTTGTTGTAAGTATAAAGATTAAGCCTACTAATAATATAAAACTGTATTTGGATGCTGACGGTGGATTGTCTATCGGTAAAAGCGCGGAAATAAACAGGAAGTTGTATAAGTTGATAGAGGCTGAAGGAATGTATCCGGATGGTGATTTTTCATTGGAAGTATCAAGCCCCGGTGTAGATGAACCATTATTATCGGACAGGCAGTATAAAAAAAATGTGGGCAGAACGGTGCTGATAACACCTAATGATGGCAAAGATATATTAGGTGTGTTGAAAGAAGTGCTGGAAGATAAGCTGGTGCTGGAAGTAAAAGTGGGCAAGAAGAAAGAGCTGACAATGGTAGAGGTGCCATTTGAGGATATTAAAAAAACAGTAGTACAAATTATATTTTAAAACAAAGCCCCCAAAGGCAAAAAGTGACAACAATGGCAAGTATCAATCTTATTGATTCGTTTCAGGAGTTTAAGGAGGCGGAAAATATAGATCGCCCTACCTTAATGAAGGTTATTGAAGATGTGTTCAAAACCTTGCTGCGTAAAAAGTACGGCACAGACGAAAACTTTGACGTAATCGTGAACGACCAGACCGGTGACCTTGAAATTTTTCGTCGCAGGGAAATTGTAGAAGACGGTATGTCTGAAGACGATAACCTGCAGATAGAATATTCTGAAGCCATCAAGATAGAGCCTGACTATAGTGTAGGAGAAGAGGTGTATGAGGAAATGAATGTTACTGACTTCGGACGCCGTGCTATATTAGCCGCAAAGCAAACACTGGCAGCACGTATCGGCGACCTGAAGAAAAATAACCTGCTTAAAAAATATGCAGACCGCATAGGTGAAATAACCAGTGCTGAAGTATATCAGATATGGAAGAAAGAAATACTGTTGTTGGATGATGAGGGCAATGAAGTGATTCTGCCGAAATCTGAACAAATACCAACAGATTTCTTCAAAAAAGGCGAAGCTGTACGTGCAGTGGTTAAGAAAGTAGAGATGCGTAACAATACACCTGTTATCATCCTGAGCCGTACACACCCTTCTTTCCTGGAAAAATTGCTGGAAATAGAAGTGCCTGAAATAATGGATGGCCTTATTGTGATTAAGAAAATTGTTCGTGAACCCGGTGAGCGTGCTAAAGTAGCTGTTGAAAGTTATGACGACCGTATCGACCCGGTAGGTGCTTGTGTCGGCATGAAGGGTAGCCGCATCCACGGAATTGTACGCGAATTGCGCAACGAAAATATTGACATCATTAACTATACTGCAAACATACAACTGCTGATACAGCGTTCACTAACGCCTGCACGCATCAGCCGTATGGAGCTTGATAACGAAGGCCTGCATGCTGACGTGTATCTGGAACCGGATCAGGTATCGCTGGCTATTGGTAAAAAAGGTGTCAACATTAAACTGGCTCAGGAACTGACGGGATATAGCATAGACGTGTATCGTGACTCTCAGGACGAAACTGTAGAATACGATATCGATCTGGATGAATTCTCAGATGAAATTGAAAGCTGGATAATTGATGAATTCAAGAAAATAGGTTGTGATACAGCATTGAGTGTACTGGGATTGTCGGTTGAAGAATTGGTGCGCCGTACCGATCTTGAAGAAGAAACAATCCGCGATGTTCATAAGATATTGCAATCTGAATTTCAGGATAATAAGTAATAATAAAGAATAGAGCGGACTAAGACGAAGCGATGACAAGCCATTTGGGTAAAATGGCGTAGGTTTGTAAGGCAGGCAAAAGAGGAAACAAATTAGCAAATAATTATTGAGTAAATAACTGAATGTCAACAGGAACAAAAACACCAAGGTTACTGGCTGCTGCCAAAGAATTCAACATAGGTAAAGAAACCCTTGTTGAATATTTGACAGGAAAAGGATTTGATATCAATGCCAGCAACCCGAATACCAAACTTACAGAGCCGATGTACGACGCCCTGCAGGCAGAGTTTGCACAAGACAAAGCTGCTAAACGCAAGAGCGATGAGATTGCACTGCCTAAAGGCTCTCTGATAGACAGTAAAAAGCCTAAAGAAGAGGTAGCGGTAAAAGATAAGAAGGCAGAAGAACCGGCAGCACCAGCAGCGAAGCCAGTGGTAGAAAAGAAGGTAGAAGAAAAACCTGCTGAACCGGCGCCTGTGGTGGTGGTGGAAAAAGCTCCCGAAGTTGAGACGCCTGCTCCTGAACCAATACCTGCTCCGAACCCTGCCCCTATGGAAGAGGTAAAACCTGTAGAGGCTGTAGCTACTAAGCAATTGCCTGTAGAGCCGGTGACTGAAGAACCTTCTCATATAGATGTGAAAGCACCAAAGCTGGGTGGCCCGAATATATTAGGCAAAATAAATCTGGATGATATTAACCAATCGTCAAGACCTAAAAAGGGAGTAAAGAAGGCAGAAAAGAAGGAAGAAACTGAAGAAGTTGTAAAGCCTGTTGCTGAAACAGAAGAAGCGGTTGAAAAACCTAAGAAAGTTAAGAAGGCGAAAGAAGAAGAAACACCTGCAGAAGCAGCACCACAGCTACCCGTAGAAGCGCCGGTAGTATCTGCACCTGCACAACAACCTGAAATTGTAGAAGACGAGAAGCCTGAACATATAGAAATGAAGGCTCCTAAACTGGAAGGGCCAAAGATAATAGGTAGGATTGAATTGCCTGTTTCTCAACCTGGAGGTAGCAGAGATAGTAAAGAAAAACGTAATCGTAAACGTATACCTGTTCAGAAAAAACCGGAAACGTTCAACCCTGACCAACAAGGCCAAAACCGTAGTGGTGGTGGCGGCCAGCAAGGTGGTGGTGGCCAGAATCGTGGTGGTGGCCAGCAAGGTGGCGGATTCAACCGTGGCGGACAAGGTGGTGGCGGCGGCCAGAATCGTGGTGGTGGCCAGCAAGGTGGCGGATTCAACCGTGGCGGACAAGGTGGTGGCGGTGATCGCAGACCAAGACAAGACAGAAATGCACCGGTATCTGCACAACAGCAGGAAATCGATGCAAAAGCAATACAGGAAAAAATCCGTCAGACACAGGCTAAACTTGCCGGTGGTACACGTGGTAAGAACCTGAAGTCTAAATATCGCCGTAACAAGCGTGAGGAAATGGCTGAAAAACGTGCAGCTGCTGAAGAGAATCAGCAGGGCAACGTAATACAGGTTACTGAGTTTATATCTGTAAGTGAGCTTGCCAATTTGTTGGATGTGAGCTTTGCGGATGTAATCAGTAAGTGTATGAGTCTGGGTATTATGGTGTCTATCAACCAGCGCCTTGATGCAGAGGTTATAGAGTTGGTATCCAGCGAATTCGGGTACGATGTGGAATTTATTAACCTGGAGCAGGAAGCTGAAATAGAAGAAGATGATGTAGATGCTCCGGAAGACTTAGTGCCTCGTGCACCGATTGTTACTATCATGGGTCACGTTGACCATGGTAAAACATCATTGCTTGATTATATCCGCGAAGCTAATGTGGTAGCGGGTGAAGCAGGTGGTATTACACAGCACATAGGTGCCTACCAGGTAACTACAGCAGGTGGCAAGAAACTTACATTCCTCGATACACCGGGTCACGAAGCGTTTACCGCAATGCGTGCCCGTGGTGCTAAAGTAGCAGACGTTGCAGTTATTGTTGTAGCAGCGGATGATGCGATAATGCCTCAAACGAAGGAAGCGATATCGCATGCGCAGGCTGCAAACCTGCCGATGGTATTTGCAATCAATAAAATAGATAAAGAAGGTGCTAACCCTGAGAAAATCAAGGAACAACTGGCACAGATGAACATACTGGTAGAAGACTGGGGTGGTAAATTCCAAAGTCAGGAAATATCTGCTAAGAAAGGATTGAATATTGAGCTGCTGCTTGAAAAAATATTACTTGAAGCGGAATTACTGGAACTGCAAGCTAATCCTGACAGGGTAGCTACAGGTAGTGTTATTGAAGCATCACTTGATAAAGGACGTGGTTACCAATCTACCATATTGGTACAAAATGGTACATTGGAGCAGGGCAATATGATTGTATGTGGACAGTACTACGGTAAAATCAAAGCAATGTTCAATGAACGTGGCCAGCGTGTAGAGTCTGCAGGCCCGTCTGCGCCTGTGCAGGTTCTTGGTTTGAACGGTGCGCCACAAGCGGGTGAGAAATTCAAGGTTTACCAGGATGAGAATGAAGCAAAAGAGATAGCTAATCACCGTGCACAGATATTGCGTGAACAAGGTATCCGTGCACGTAAGCATATAACGCTTGATGAAATCGGCCGTCGTCTTGCACTGGGCAACTTTAAAGAGCTGGCACTTATTATTAAAGGTGACTTTGATGGTTCTGTTGAGGCATTGAGTGACTCGTTGCAGAAACTTTCTACTGCAGAGGTTGCTGTAAACATTGTACACAAAGGTGTTGGTCAGATTACAGAAAGTGATGTATTGCTCGCTACTGCATCAGATGCCATCATCCTAGGTTTCCAGGTTCGTCCGTCACTTCAAACATCAAGGCTGGCAGAACAGGAGAATATCGAAATACGTTACTACTCAATCATCTACGATGCAATTGATGAAATCAAGAGCGCAATGGAAGGTCTTCTTGAGCCTAAGATTGAGAAGAAAACAGTTTGTAATATCGAGGTGCGTGAAGTATTTAAGATTGGTGGTATTGGCACCATTGCCGGTAGCTATGTGCTGGATGGTAAAATGACAAGAAATACCAAACTGAATATAGTGCGCGATGGTATCGTTATTCATACAGGCGAATTGTCTTCTCTGAAGCGTTTCAAAGATGACGTAAAAGAAGTGAATGCAGGTTACGAATGCGGTCTGATGATTAAGAACTACAATGATATACGTGTTGGTGATATCATAGAAGGTTTTGATGAGGTAGAAGTAAAGCGTACTTTGTAATTAAATATATAAGTCAATCAATAATAAAGCCCCGTAATTCGGGGCTTTATTTATTTATAAGATACAATCCGATACCGCATCTGTTCTGTAAACAAAGCTATGGACACAAAATTCGCTACAATCATAAGATACACATAGGGCACCTGTATAAAGGCAAGAAATATAGTAAAGTAGATTTTGAAAGATGCCATCAGGAATATCCTGTTATTGATTTTATGCCTGTTGAACCAATACCATATACCCAATATAACGGAAGTACCTGCTGTCAGCAGAAAATGTACTTTTTGCAGTCTTTTAATAGCATCTTCTAATCTCCAATCATGCAATTTTTCGTAAAATAAGTGTGCAAATCCTGTACCTGAATATAATTGATAAGGTTTGCCATTACTTGGATTGATGTGTTCCCATTCCCCGATAGCAGCCCTCAGGTATTGGCTGATAGTATTGCCGTATATATGCGGGTCTTTACTTAAAAATGGTAGTACATACACGATGATAACCAGCATTACTACGATTCCTGTTGTTTTTATTGCATAGGTTCTCTCTCCTGATACCATCATCACGAAGAACCATAACGGAAGCCATAGTACAAGGCTGTATCGAGACATAAGACATAGTGTAAAAGCTATACCTGTAGCTATTGCTGAAGATTTATTGATGCCGACAACCAGAAGCATATAGTAGGCAGCAATAGTCAGTTCCACAGTATTGCCAATTACTGTTTTGTCGTGCAGGAAGATATTGTAATAGAAAAGATAGAGGCCAATTGGTGTTAACAGCTTTACTGCGTAGTTATTCGTTTTGAAGGTTTGTATTATAAGGATTGCAGCTGCAATACTCCATAGAATGAATGCCATCCATCGATAATCGAAGTGCATAGTTTCAGCTATGGCAAATGGCATCCAGTGCAGTGGCATATAAGTCGGAGAGAGCATATACCCGAAATCATAAATGGGTTTATAAACATATTCGCCGGTTAAAAGCCGCTGAACCATGTGCTGCACCATAGGGATAACATCGGATTGACGGTGGTCAAGCGGAAATTGAGTTATTGCATTATTTTCAAGTATTGCCATATAAGCCAATGGAGTAATACCTGCAATCAGTAGTACAAAAGACAGTATTTTATTAGAGCCTACTTTATTATTAGTTGTCGCTGATTCAACTTCAGCACCCTGAAACTTATACAGTAGTATTAGTCCTATTAACAATGAGCAGCCTGCATATAAGGTTGCATTAGTCGTTTGTTCCAGCTTCCCTTTTGTGTAGAAGAGGAAATAACACTCTAGTATTATGAATACTATCAGCAGAATATTGGAGATGGACGATTTGAATTTCATGTTTAAAACAAAGAAGACTGTAAAATACCAACAAGAATACTATTAAGGGTATCAGTATTTATAATTTAAATCATTTAATATGTTGAAATTGAAAATTAATTCATCTTGATAAATGGCTAATGAATCCAGCTATTATAATTAACTTCGCACACTTATAATTTTAGAGTAAATAATACGTTATACATGAGTTCTGTTCTGGGAAAGCTGGAGGCTATAAAGGCACGATTTGATGATTTGGGTATAGCGCTCACCAATCCTGAGGTTGTGAATGACAACAAACGCTTTTCGCAGGTAAGCCGCGAATATCGTAAGTTGGAAAAAATAGTAGATGCATATAAGCGGTACAAAGCTTGTATTGATGGTATTGCATTTGCTAAGGAAGTATTGGATACAGAAAGTGATGCAGACCTGCGTGATATGGCAAAAGAAGATTTGGAGAAGCAGGAAGCACAACTGGAGGAATTGGAAGCTGAAGTACGCCAGTTGCTGATACCTAAAGACCCGCAGGATGAGAAGAATGCAATATTGGAGATACGTGCCGGTACCGGTGGTGATGAAGCGAGCCTTTTTGCTGGAGACCTGATGCGTATGTACCTGCGATATTGCGAAAAGAAAGGATGGAAAGTAGCCGCGTTATCAGAAACGGAGGGTACTGTTGGCGGATATAAAGAGGTACAGTTGGAGGTCATTGGTGATGATGTATATGGTACGCTGAAGTTTGAAAGTGGGGTACACCGGGTACAACGTGTACCTGATACAGAAGCCAGTGGCAGGGTGCATACATCAGCTGCGACAGTGGCTGTAATGCCGGAAGCAGAAGAGATAGACTTTGAGCTGAAAGAAAGCGACCTGAAAATGGAAACTGCGCGAAGTGGTGGTGCCGGCGGACAGAACGTGAACAAAGTAGAAACGAAAGTTATCCTAACGCACGTACCTACCGGAACAGTAATAACTTGTCAGACAGAGCGTACACAGTTGGGTAACCGCGAAAAGGCGACTGCCATGATGCGTACCAAGTTATATGAAGAACAGGTAAGGAAACAGGAAGAAGAAATATCTCGCAGAAGGAAGAGTCTTGTGAGTTCGGGCGACAGGTCTGCAAAAATCAGAACCTACAATTTTCCGCAGGGAAGGATAACGGACCATAGGATAAATATGACTGTTTATAACCTTGATGAGTTTATGAATGGTAATATTGGTGATATGATAGATGCATTACAGTTTGCCGAAAATGCAGAAAAAATGCAATCTGGTGAAACAGTAATATAATACAGCAGATTTGACTCTATTCAATAATAAAAGCTAAGTTTAAAAGTTTTAATACAAATCCTGATGAGTACACCTCGTTTTGACATTGTAGACGTAACACATACGCTACGAAACAACAGAAAAACGATACTGATAGTATCGGTTGTAGCAGCTGTATTAGGTGCTGCATTCTATCTGATTTCGCAAAGGGAGTATAAGGCTATAGGTAGCTTTATAATGACCAATCCGTTGTACACGGACCGTAATAATCTGTTTCAGGAAAACGGCATACAATTCGTAGATTATTTTGCTGGTGATGATGATGTGGATAAGCTAATGTCATTAGTAGAAGCGGATACTGTAAAATACATGGTAGCCGATAAGCTAAACCTTTGGGCGCATTATAAATTGGATGCTTCCAAGCCGAAGGATGTAAAAAAACTGTTGGATACCTATAAAGACAATTATAAGGTAATACGCTCTGAATACAATGCCTGTGAGGTGAGTTTTATAGATACTGAACCTGCTACTGCGGCTGGTGTAGTTAATGAAACGATGCGTAGTATAGAAAGTATTTTCAGGGGTTATTACGTTAGCCAACGTGCTAAAATGATAGTGTCTCTTGAAGCGAAAATTAATGAGATGGATAGCTCTATAATAGCTATGACTGATACACTGGCATCATTGCGTGATAAGTACAAAGTGTATGATATCATCAACCCTGCAAGACAAAATCTGATGGTGTCATCAACGCATGGTGGTGGTGCAGGTTATGGCTGGGCAATGGAGCAGGTACAAAATATTTCTTCACTGAAAGACCAGATGGTTGCAGACCGCGCACGTTACACATCTCGCCTGAATGAATACCGGACGACATCAAAAACTGATGACATTCCTTTGTTGCATATCACAACATCTGCTAGGCCACCGGTAAAACCTAAGCCGCCAGGCCTGGCACTAACAATATTATCTTGCGGATTTATAGGTTTATTCTTTAGTAGTATATACGTACTTATTCGTACATATTACAGGTCATTAATAGCAATGGAGCGATAAGATGCAGCCACTGCTTTTCGGTAACAGGATAGAAAAGGTTTTGCCATGGGGGGTGTTGTTTCTCTCTATAATGGCCTATGCCTATACCGGGAATGTTATTGTTGCTGGTGTGCCGTTTGCATTCCTGTTTTTGTTGCTTACCGGTGTTAGTTGGAAGACGGCTTTCTGGGTTTTTCTGTTTACAATACCGTTATCCATTGATGTGCATTTCTTCGGAGAAACACTATCAACGAGTGTGCCGGATGAGCCTATTATGTGGCTGTTTCTCTTGTTATTATTTGTATTAGCAGCAAGCCGTCCTTATTTATTCAACAGGGATTGGCTTACGAACCCAATTGTACTGATAGTTGCTGTTCAGTACGTATGGCTGATAATGGCTGTTTGCTATTCGCATGTGCCAATGTTGTCATTGAAATTTTTGGCTGCAAAAACATGGTTTCTCGCTTCTTTCTTTATTATACCAATGTTTGTATTCAGAGAAAAGAAGGATTTTATAAAGGGTTTTGTTGTAACCCTTGTACCACTATTCATTACAATTTGCATTGTCGTTTATCGCCATGCCATGATTGGTTTCAATTTCCGCAGAATTGAGATTGCAATTGGTGAGGTATATAATAACCACGTAGATTACTCTACCGTAATGTCTATGTTCTACCCTTTGCTATGGGTAGCATACCTCATGACTAAAGGTAAAGGGCCATTTATCCGGGTACCATTACTATTGATAATTCTATTGTTTCTTCCTGCAATCTATCTTACATATGCACGCGCAGCTATGCTGGCAGTTGTTTTTGCATTGGGTATAGCATTGGCTATCAGGATGAAGCTTGCACAGTGGATTATGCCTGTTTTTTATGCGTTGATAACAATGCTTGTTATCTACATGTCGAATGATAAGAAGTTTATGGACTTCCGTCCCGACTACCAGCATACATTCATGCGTAAGAAGTTTACAGACCATATAGTAGCCACTTTCCGCGGGCAGGATATGTCTTCTATGGAACGCCTGTATCGTTGGATAGCTGCTGTGCGGATGAGTCAGGATGAGCCGGTAAAAGGTTTTGGCCCGAATACATTTTATTACTATTACAAACCTTATGGTGTATCATCTTTCAAAACATATGTAAGCCACAATTTTGAAAAATCTACTACGCACAATTACTATCTCTACATGCTTGTAGAGCAGGGGTGGCCTGCTATGATATTGTATGCCATAATGGTAATGGTAGTAATAGCACAGGCGCAGAAAACATACTATCGTTTCAAAGACCGGTTTTACAAGCTTTGTACAATGGGTGCTGTCATGATGTTTGGTGCAGGATTTATTAACAATTTCTTTTCGGAACTGATAGAAACCCATAAGGTGGGTTCATTGTTTTACCTGAGTATTGCATTGATTGTAATGCTGACAGCTAAAAGCAAACAACTGGAAAAAGAAGCTGACGAACTACCTGCTACTACACTGTAACGGGTTCTATCCACGCTTCGTTGTCTTTCAGTAATTGTATCAATTCGCTTACGGCAATATCACTCGGCACATTTTTCTTCACAACTTCTTTGCCCTTGTACAGGGTTATTTTACCCGGTCCGCTCCCCACATAGCCAAAATCGGCATCTGCCATTTCTCCAGGCCCGTTTACAATGCAACCCATGATGGCAATCTTCACACCTTTCAGATGGTTGGTGGCATTACGGATTTTAGCTGTTGTTTCCTGCAGGTCGAAGAGAGTGCGGCCACAGCTCGGACAGCTGATGTATTCTGTTTTACTGATGCGTGTACGTGTAGCCTGTAATATTGAAAATGCTGTATTATTCAGGAATTGGTAATTGTTCTTTACTTCAAGGTATGTGCGCCCTGTAGCTTTGATATTTTGTACTTCGCGCATGTGGTTCCATAGCCATACACCATCACCCATACCGTCTAACAGTAATCCGCCTGTTGCAGTGGCAAAGTCTATAAGTTGTTCGTCTATTGTTTTGTCTTTGTTGTTGCAGCAGATGATAACAGGGCATTTAATGTTTCGTTCCATCATTTCAATGACAACACGCCTCATTGAAGCCATGCTGTTGGAATCTATGCTATAAAGGCATAAAACCGTATTATGATTCGTTTTTGTGATAGCTTCTACTACTTGTTGCCAGTCGCCACTTGTGTCTAAAACTACAAAATGAGCGGTATCGGGGAGTTTGCTTGTGTTGATGAATGATGCAGCATCAAACAAAGGCCTGTATTTAGTTTTGTCATCAGTATGCTGCCATGTATCGTAGCTGCAAATTATTTTCAACGTACCCGGTAGTGCAAAGTTGACAAAGTTGTTACCTGTATATATATAGTCAGCTGCGCCATCGCCAATATTCCATTTGTCTGTTATTTCATCGTATTTGTAGCCGATAGATTCCAGGTCGGCAGGCATTAGGTTCTGTTCGTCCTTCAGATTTGCCAGTACCACAGGCACATGATGTCCTCCGATATTATCGACGTTGTTGGTTGCCCTTCTTGAATAGGAGAATGGTGAGTAAGGAAGTACAATTTTACCAGTATCTAATGGTTGTATGTTGTGCGTGCTTTGCCTGTTGCAGTACCTGGATACAATATCTTTACAGACAGGTATTTCAAATTCGGGATCCTCTGTCAGTGATACGCGGATGGTATCTCCAATGCCATCTTCCAGCAGTGTGCCGATGCCTATAGCGCTCTTGATACGTCCGTCTTCGCCATCGCCTGCTTCTGTAACGCCGAGGTGCAAAGGATAGCATTCACCAAATTCTTCATCCATCTTTTGTACCAACAAACGGTAGGCTTGTACCATTACCTGCGGGTTACTCGATTTCATGCTTAGTATTATCTGATGATAGTTTTCGTAGCGCGCTATCCTCAGAAATTCCATTGCACTTTCCACCATGCCTATAGGGCTATCTCCGTAGCGGCTCATAATACGGTCGCTTAGTGAGCCATGATTGGTGCCAATGCGCATGGCAGTACCATATTCTTTACAGATTTTTACCAATGGGGTAAAACGTTCGCGGATACGGTCTATCTCAGCAGCGTATTCAATATCTGTGTATTCAATAAAGTCAAATTTCTTTTTGTCTATATAATTACCGGGATTTACACGTACTTTTTCAATAATACGTGCAGCTATCTCAGCAGCGTTAGGGGTAAAGTGTATATCAGCAACCAATGGAGTGCTATAGCCCATTGCGCGTAATTTGTTCTTGATATGCAGGAGGTTTTCTGCCTCGTTTTTGCTGGGTGCAGTTATGCGTACCAGTTCTGCACCAGCCTCTATACAACGTACACATTGGGCAACGGTAGCATCCGTATCCATTGTGTCGGTAGTGGTCATGGTTTGAATGCGTATTGGATTGTCATTGCCAAGCAGTAAATCACCGATTTTTACTTCTTTGGTTTTAAGCCTCTGGTATGATGTAAGCGAAGAACAATAGTATTGCAACATAGAGCCGATATAATGCAGTGCAAATTTAGCAGAATGAATTGAAGCAAATTGTGAAAAAAGCTATGAGAATAGTTTATTTCTTGATATTTTGATAATAACAACATGCAGAACAAATTGTTAACCGATGGGCGAAAAAGTATAATTTTGCACAAAACAGTAGTATTTTAGATTAACCATTATTTGCAGCATGCAATACGAAGTAAAACAGTCAGGTAAGTTTAAGTATGTAGAGGAGGGAGAAGGCGAGCCTTTAGTGTTGTTGCACGGGCTTTTTGGCGCATTGAGCAATTTTAAGGATCTGGTAGATCATTTCAAGCAGACTCATAGGGTTGTTATACCAATGTTGCCGCTTTTTGACCTGACGATACTGGATACAACTGTTGCCGGTTTGGCAAAACATGTTCAGAAGTTTTTGGATGCGATGAATTATGGGAGGGTACACTTACTGGGAAACTCCCTTGGGGGGCATGTAGGGTTGGTGTACACGCTCAAACATCAGGCTAATGTGAAAAGCCTGACTTTAACCGGTAGTTCCGGATTGTTTGAAAATGGTATGGGCGAAACATATCCTAAACGCGGCGATTACGAGTTTATAAAAAGAAAAACCGAGCTTACTTTCTACAATCCGGCTGTAGCTAATAAAGATCTTGTAGATGAAGTATATTCTATAGTTAATAACAGGCTTAAAGCTTTGAAAATAATATCATTAGCAAAGTCTGCAATCAGGCACAATCTGGGCGATGAGCTACAGGAAATAATAGTGCCTACCTGCCTGATATGGGGTAAAAATGATACTATCACCCCGCCAATGGTAGCAGAAGAGTTTAAAAAACTGATACCAAATTCTGAATTGCATTGGATAGATAAATGCGGACATGCGCCGATGATGGAAGTGCCGGCTGAATTCAATGTGATTTTAGATGGCTTTCTCGCAAAGCATAAATGATACTAATACCCCGATTGTCATCTTGTTGTTATAATAATCGATGCTCTTAAAACTTGGTTGGTTTTTTGTACGTTATAGTATATAACAAAGGGTAAAATATAGAAATGGTAGTTGAGCAACTGATATCACCGATTGTACCCACCCTGATGCCTACAGATACAGGGGACAGGGCGCTAACCCTTATGGATGAAGCCAACCTGGCACAATTGCCGTTGGTGGTGGATGATAAATACATGGCATTGGTACAGGAGAATGATTTGCTGGATTGGGATAATCCGGATAATGCCTTGCAAAGTGCAGATTTTCTCAGTTATCGCCCTGCCGTATTGGCATCCGGGCACCCTTACGAGGCACTGCGAATAGCACATCAGCAAAATCTGTCGGTAGTACCTGTGGTGGATATGGAGAATACATATGTAGGCTCTATTACACGAGATGAACTGTTGCGTTATGTTACAGAAAACAGCGGGTTGGATAACCCCGGTGGAATAATAGTATTGGAGATTGACCCTCGAAATTACAGCCTGTATGAAATAGCCCGTATCTGCGAAAGTGAAGAGGTATTGCTGATAAGCACCCAGATATTCAGTAATAAACTGACAGGCAAACTGGAAGTAACTCTGAAGACCAATAGAAACAGCCTTGGCGGAGTAGTTGCAGCACTGGAGAGGCATAACTTCAAAGTAAAAGAGGTATTTGGTGATAAAACAGATAAGGACAGTCTGCAGGATAGGTTCAACAACCTGATGAACTACCTTAATATCTAATTGTATCTTTGCATAAGATTTTCCTTTTTTCATGATTGCTATAGATAATGTATTGCTGAGCGACCAAGTGGTTGAAGAACAGTTTGTGTGCGACCTTAACAGTTGCAAAGGTGGTTGTTGTGTAGATGGTGATTGCGGTGCACCACTGACAAAGGAGGAAACAATCATTATCGCATCTGTATATCCGAAAGTAAAGGAATACCTGCTGCCTGAGTACATTGCTGAAATAGAAAAACAGGGTACACATACCATAGATGATGAGTATGGATACGTAACACCTGCGGTTAACGGAGGTATTTGTGTTTATGCTTATACCGACGAAGTGGGGATAGTAAAATGTGCGTTCGAAAAAGCGTGGAAAGAAGGTAAGATTGCTTTTAAAAAGCCTATCTCTTGCCACTTGTATCCCATACGTGTGAAACAAATGGATGGGTATGAAGCTGTAAATTACGAACCTCGTAAAAGCCTTTGTAAGCCAGCCTGCAAGCTAGGTAAGCAGTTAAAAGTTCCGGTATATAAATTCCTGAAAGATTCCATTATCCGAAAATACGGCGAGGAGTTTTATGATACTTTAGATGCTGTGGCTAAGAAGATGAATGCCGATAAAGCTTAATGCCTGCTGGCACGAATGATGTTTTTCATCACTTGCTTTATCTCTGTCTCAAGTTCCGGTGTCATTGCAGTAATCTTCACATGTTTGGCGTGTTTGCCATCACCTTCTATTTTCAACGTCATAGTATCTGCAGTTTCGGTATGGTGCAGATATAATATGCAGTATTTTTCATTGAGCTGAATACCGAATAATACGTTGTCGGCCCCACCCTTGCTATAGAGGGCTACTTTCGACTTGGTACCGCCGTATATCTGTTCATTTATCAGTTTATCTACCCGAAGTGCCAGTCCTTTCAGTTGCATGGCTACTTTTTGCAGATGTTCAGGTTTACCCTCTATTAGTGTGTCAAAAGTCATGGGTGCGAATTGTGTTATAGTTCTTTGCGCAGGCGTGCTACCGGTATGTTCAGTTGCTCTCTGTATTTGGCAACCGTTCTGCGGGCAATATTGTAGCCCTTTTCCTGCAGCATTTCAGTCAGTTTTTCATCGGAGTGTGGTTTGCGTTTATTCTCACTTCCGATAATGTCGTTCAGTATAGTTTTTACTTCCCGTGTAGATACCTCTTCACCGCTTTCTGTTTGCAATGCTTCAGAAAAGAAATATTTCAACTTATAAGTGCCAAATTCAGTTTGTACAAATTTGCTGTTAGCAACGCGTGATACGGTAGAAACATCCAACCCGGTTATCAGTGCAATGTCTTTCAGTATCATTGGTTTTAAAGCTGTTTCATCGCCTGTCAGAAAAAAATCGGTCTGAAAATCGATTATAGCCTGCATGGTTTGCAGTAAGGTGTGTTGCCTTTGTTTAATGGCATCGATAAACCATTTTGCAGAGTCCAGTTTTTGTTTGATGAATTGCACTGCTTCTTTCTGGCGTTTATCTTTTTTATCACCTCTGTCGTAGGCGCGCATCATCTCTCTGTACCCTTCAGATACTTTCAGTTCAGGTGCGTTTTTCGAGTTGAGGGATAACTCAAGCTTGCCATTGTTGTTAAACACAAAGAAGTCGGGTATGATATAACTTTCTGCTTTATTTACAATGGCGAATGCCGCACCAGGTTTCGGGTTCAGCTTTATGATGATATTGATAACCTCTTTGAAATCTTCGTTATTCAACCCAAGGTGGCGTTGTATTTTATCGTAGTGTTTTTTGATAAACTCGTTGAAGTAAACGTCAATGACTTCAATAGCATTCTTTACTGCTTTCGATTGTGGTTCAATGCGTTTTAATTGCAATAGTAAACATTCCTGAAGGGTCCATGCGCATACGCCAGGTGGGTCGAACTGTTGAATTTTTTTTATAAGCTCGTTTACTTCTTCTTCCCTTGTGTAGATGTTTTGTCCGAATGCAAGGTCGTCCACCAATGCAGTTATCTCTCTGCGCAGGTAGCCGTCTTCATCCATACTGCCAATTATTTGTTCTGCAATAGCATGAGAGTGTTCGTCCAACTCAAGCATGCCCAATTGGTCGAGCACATAATCGTGAAAACTTGTTTCAACCCTTACGGGTGTTGTGCCTCTTTCGGTATCACTATTGCCGTAGTAGTCATCTCCATAATCCCGGCCACTGTCGTCATCTTCATGTCGCAGAAAGTCATCAATATCTACTTTGTCTGCAGTGTCATTGCTTAGTTCTACGTCTTCTATATCATCATCAAAGTCGTCAGATTCGTTATCCTGTAAGTCGTATTCATCAGTAGATGTTTCTTCGCCACCTACTTCCAATGCAGGATTTTCTTCCAGTTCTTCTTTTATTCTTTCTTCCAGATTAGCAGTAGGTATCTGCAACAGTTTCATAAGCTGAATCTGCTGAGGGGATAGTTTTTGTAATAATTTCTGCTGTTGCGACTGTCTGAGCATATATCCTATCTTCATTACAAAAATATAATTTACGCCGACAAATAGGTCAATGCATTGTAGTATTTAGCATCTTTGATAGTTTTCTTAACAATCATTTGGGTGTTAACAGGCTTCTTTTATCGAAACTTGTTTTGTATTTTTCTGCCAAATGTCTATCGGATAGTGCATGAGTAAGAAGCCGTACATATCGCCATCATTTTCCTATGTTCCGCTCGAAGAAACATTGGAAATACTACCTAAAAAGAAGGATCTTTTTATTGGCATTCCTAAAGAGAGTTCTTTTCAGGAAAATCGTGTAGCACTGACACCTGAGGCAGTTTCAGTTTTAGTTAATAATGGCCACGATGTGGTTGTGGAACATAATGCAGGCGAAGGCTCCTTTTATTTTGATAGCGATTACAGTGAAGTGGGAGCGCGTATCGTGTACGAAAAGTCTGAAGTATATAAAGCAACTACCATTATAAAATCGGCACCCATATCTGAGGAGGAAGTAGCTTTGCTGCAACCCAACCAGGTAGTAATATCGCCGATACACATGCCTTTCCTTAAGAAGCAGATGATAGAGCAATTGGTACAGAAAAAAATAATTGCTATTGCATTTGATTCTATCAAGGATGATTCAGGAACCTATCCTATTGTACGTTCTATGAGCGAAATAGCGGGCAGCTCTGCTATACTTACAGCTGCCAAATACCTGAATAACGTGCACAACGGCAAGGGTATATTGTTAGGTGGTATATCTGGAGTGCCCCCTGCAAAAGTGCTGATATTAGGCGCAGGTGTGGTAGGCGAATTTGCTGCACGTACTGCACTGGGTTTAGGAGCATCAGTAATGATATTCGATAACTCGATATACAGATTGATGCGATTACAGAATAACATCGGCAGGCGTTGCCCTACTTCTGTAATAGAGCCCGTAACACTGGCGGAAGAACTGGCGAATACGGATGTGGTAGTGGGCGCGCTAAAGCCAAAGAATGGCATTACACCTGTGGTAGTGAGCGATGAGATGGTGAGCAACATGAAGGCAGGGTCTGTAATAATAGATGTGAGTATAGATCGTGGTGGCTGCTTTGAAACGTCGAAAGCTACAACACATGAGAATCCGGTTTATAAAAAGTATGATGTGATACACTACTGTGTTCCCAATATGGCATCGGCAGTATCGCGTACCGCATCACGTGCTATCAGCAATGTATTGATGCCTATCATGCTGCAATGTGCTGATATGGGGGGCTTTGAAAGCCTGATACAAGCTAAGGGTGGCATACGCAATGGTGTGTACTTGTACAAAGGTTGTGTGACTAATGCGCCGATAGCCAAACGATTTAATTTTAAATATACCGATCTGGACTTGCTGTTGGCAACCCAGAGTTAACTATAAGCTGAAGAATTGTATGCCCAACAACAGAATGAACAAAACCATAGCGGGATACCACTTGCTGATGATTTTATCTGCTGTGGATTACCGCATAAGCGTACACGAGGATAATGTGATACGTGATTATATCGTTGAGGAGTTTCCTTTCAGGGTGAACCTTGACAAGCAAATGGAAATCATCAGTAACCTGAAACATGATGAATGGGAGCCCCATTTTCAGAAGGCTATGGACGATTTTTATGACGACTCTACAGAAGAAGAGCGTGATAGCCTGCTGCGCTTTGCACTCAAATTATCGGCGGCCGATAATGTGATAACCAAAGAAGAGAATCATTATCTGAATCTCCTCTTCAACGCATGGAAGCCTGAGTAAGAGGGTCAAGCATTCAACCCCAATACAAGCATCACAATCAATCCTGCGACAATGCGGTAAATACCGAATACTTTAAATCCGTATTTCTGTAAAAAGCTGATGAATGATTTGATAGCAATCATTGCAACGATGAAAGATACCAATGCTCCTACGCCGAATATCATCAGATTATCGCTGTTTTGCAACAGCAATTCATAACCTTTCATTTCCGTACCATCTACTTTCCAGTTTTTCAGTATCAGCGAGTAACCGGTTGCAGCTGCCATAGTAGGTACTGCAAGGAAGAACGAAAACTCTGCTGCAACGCTGCGTGTGAGTTTTTGTTGCATGCCGCCTATGATTGTTGCGGCGCTGCGGCTAACACCCGGTATCATTGAGACACATTGCCATAAGCCAATTATAAAACCGTTTTTAGGTTTTATATCTTCTTCTGTAGTTATAGTAGGATTGTTGAAAGCTTTGTCTATAAATAACAATACAATACCGCCTAATATCAGGGATATAGAAACCGTCATAGGGCTTTCTAATAGTTCTTCAATGGCGTCATTGAACAAAAAACCCAATATCAATGCAGGTACAACGGCAACAACAAGTTTCAGGTAAAATTGCCATTTTTTGAAGTCGAAAAATTTCTTCCAGTAGAGTACAACAACAGACATTATTGCACCGAGTTGAATACATATTTCAAACAGCTTGGTAAAACTATCATCCTGTATGCCCATAAAATAGCTGGCAAGTATCATGTGTCCTGTAGATGAAATAGGTAAAAACTCTGTGATGCCCTCTACGATGCCGAGTATAATTGATTGGAATAAAGTCATTACGGTATGTTGATGTATTTATGTGTTTGCAAAGACAATTGCCATTGCGGATGTTGTTTGATATAATCGATAATGAGTGGTGTCATGGTGTTTATGCGGCTCCATTCGGGTTGCAGGTATAGTTTACATTTCTTGCCCACTTTTGCAGCATGTTCTTCTGCCCATGCAAAGTCCGATTTGTTGTACACAACAATCTTCAACTCATCTGCCAACTCCATGTTTTCTTCAAGCGGTGCTTTGAATTTTTTAGGAGATAGCGTTACAAAATCGAGCTTGCCACTAAGCGAATGCGCGCCTGATGTTTCTATATGTACACGAAATCCTTCGTGATGCAGCGACTTGCAAATAGCACTCAGGTTGTGCATGGCAGGTTCACCACCGGTTATTACAGCAATGCGTCCCGGATGTGCAGATGCTACAGTAGTTATTTCTTCCACTGTCATTACGGGATGTTTTGAAGCATCCCAGCTATCTTTTACATCGCACCACACACAACCCACATCGCACCCACCAAGGCGTATGAAATAGGCTGCCTGTCCGCTGTACATACCCTCTCCCTGAAGCGTGTAAAAATGCTCCATCACAGGATATGATGTTATTTGATTGATAGTAACAGACACGATATTAAATATGTTGTTTCGCTGCTTCCAGTGTGTTTTTCATCAGGCCACAAATGGTCATTAGCCCTACTCCACCGGGTACAGGTGTTATATAGCTGCATTTTGGTGCTACATTGTCAAAGTCAACATCGCCTACCAGACGAGAGCCGCTTTTCTTCGTTGCATCGTCTACGCGGTTGATGCCTACGTCCAATACAATTGCATCTTCTTTTACCATATCAGCAGTTACATAACGCGGACGGCCAATAGCTGCCACGATAATATCAGCCTGCAGGCAAATATCTTTCAGGTTTTTTGTTTTGCTGTGGCAAATGGTAACGGTTGCATTACCAGGGTTAGCGTTGCGGCTCATCAGCACACTCATGGGTGTACCTACGATGTTGCTGCGGCCTATAACTACGCAGTGCATACCCGCTGTATTGATACCATAGTGTTCCAGCATCAGCAGCATACCATAGGGTGTAGCAGGCAGGTAGCTTGGTTGCCCTAGCACCATCTTGCCTTGAGATACAGGATGGAAGCCATCCACATCTTTACCCGCATCTATAGTATTGATAACGGCATCATCGCTGATGTGTTTTGGCAATGGTAGCTGTACCAGTATGCCATCTATGCGTGGGTCGTTATTTAGTTTTTTTATTTCTTGCAGCAATGCCTGTTCAGTAATACTCTCATCGAAACGCAACAGGGTAGAGCCAAAGCCCAGTTCTTCGCAGGTGCGTACTTTAGAACCTACATAGGCTTCGCTGGCAGGATTATTGCCAACCAGTATAGCTGCCAGATGTGGTACTTTGCCTGTTTTGGCTTTCAGTTCTTCGGTTTCTTGTTTTATCTGCGCTTTGATATGTGCGGATACCGCCTTGCCGTCGAGTAATTGCATGGCGCAAAGATAAGCCTTATGTGTAGTTTTGTGCTAAAGGCTATATTTACGGTATATGATTTTTGTAAAAGACATCATGGCAGCCATAGAGGTGTTTGCTCCGGTGGCATACCAAGAGGGGTATGATAACAGCGGATTGCAGGTGGGCGATGCCAATGCAGCAGTAACAGGTGTGCTATTGACGCTGGACGTGACCGAGGCTGTGCTCGATGAGGCTATCGAGCGCGGGGCTAATATGGTAGTGGCTCATCATCCACTGATATTTTCTGGGCTGAAGCGCATTACAGGGCACAACTATGTAGAGCGTATTGTGCATAAAGCCATCAAAAGCGATATACACATCTACGCTGCGCATACCAATCTGGATAATGTGCGAGCAGGAGTAAATGCCAAAATAGCCGAGAAACTAGGGTTGGTAGATACTAAAATCCTGTCTGTAATGAGCGGCACGCTGTGCAAACTGCATACGTATGTACCCGTTGCCGAACTTGATAAGGTACGCGATGCCCTTTTTGCAGCAGGTGCGGGACAGATAGGTAAATACAGCGAGTGTAGCTTTGGTGCAGAGGGCAAGGGTACTTTCCGTGCGACTGCAGATGCTAACCCTGTGGTTGGGGTAGCAGGTGGTGCCAGAGAGGTAGCCAATGAGGTGAAACTCGAAGTACTGTTGGAAAAACACAATGAGGGTAGGGTGCTAAAGGCGCTTTTTGAGGCACATTCGTACGAAGAAGTGGCTTATGAGATAGTCGCGCTGGAGAACAAAAACCAGCAATTAGGGGCAGGAATGGTAGGTTTTTTGCCAAAATCGATGCCTGAAAGCGAGTTTTTGGCCTTTTTGAAGGAAAGAATGCAGCTTAGCTACATCCGCCATACTGCGCTAAAAGGTACAGATATAAAAAAAGTGGCAATATGTGGTGGCTCGGGTAGCTTTCTGCTAAAGGATGCCATAGGCGCAAGGGCAGATGTTTTTGTAACGGGCGACTTTAAATATCACCAGTTTTTTGATGCTGAGGGCAGGATAGTAATAGCCGACATAGGGCATTATGAGAGTGAACAATATACGGTAGAAATATTTGAGGCTATACTTAATAAAAAATTTCCTAATTTTGCCGTCCTTGTATCAAATACTAATACAAATCCGGTAAAATATTATTGTTGATGGCTACTGTTAAAGACTTTTCGGTTGAAGAAAAACTGGTTGCGGTTCTTACCCTGCAAAAGATAGATTCTAAAATAGATGAAATCAAAACGCTGAAAGGTGAACTGCCAATGGAAGTGAAAGACCTTGAAGATGAGATTGAAGGATTGCAGACACGTATACAAAATATAGATGCTGAAATAGGAAGCATAAATAGCTTTATTGATCAAAAGACTGAAGCTAAGAAAGAAGCGTTGGCTCTGATTAAGAAGTACGAAAAACAACAGGACAACGTTAAGAATAACCGTGAGTTTGAAGCTATCAACAAAGAAATGGAGCTGCAGGAGCTGGAAGTGAAGCTGAATGACAAGCACATTAAAGATGCCAACTTCGAACTGAAAGAGCGCGCTGTACAACGCCAACGTACTGAAGACAAAATAAAAGATGTTGAAGACGTACTGAAAGGCAAGCGTAAAGAACTGGAAAAAATCATCGCTGAAACAGAAAAAGAAGAAACAGTACTGGCAGAGAAGTCTGCAGCGGCTAAAGAAAAAGTAGATAGCCGATTGTTGTCTGCTTATGAGCGCATCCGTGGTAGTTACAGCAATGGCCTTGCAGTAGTGCCTATCCACCGAGATTCTTGTGGTGGTTGCTTCAACGTTATCCCGCCGCAACGCCAGAGCGAAATTCGTCAGCACAAAAAAATCATCGTGTGTGAACACTGTGGCAGGGTACTCGTTGATGTTGACCTGAACGACAAAGTAGAGATAAAATAAGATTTATATAATGTATTGATGAAAGGGGCTTATTTTAGCCCCTTTCTCTTTTTAAGTTTTACCAAATCTGTAAGCTTTACATTCGTTCCGATGTGATTTTTGCCGTACTTTTGCCAACCATTCGGGCTACATATTTGTAGTTTGTATTAGTATATCAAATCTCGAAATCTGATGAAGATATTAGTTTGTATAAGCCAGGTGCCTGACACTACTACCAAAATCGCTTTCAGCGATAATAACACACAATTCAGCACAGCAGGTGTAACACTCATCATCAACCCGTATGATGAATGGTATGCACTGGTACGCGCGCTGGAACTGAAAGAAGCAGGTGTTGCTACTGCCGTAAACCTGGTAACAGTTGGTAAAGCAGATGCTGAACCTGTTATCCGCAAAGCATTGGCATTGGGTGGCGACGAAGCTATCCGTATAGACACAGACAGCAACGACCCTTATGTTGTTGCAGCGCAAATAGCTGAATATGCTAAGAACGAAGGTTACGACCTGATACTTTGCGGTAAAGAATCTATTGATTACAATAACGGCGTAATGGGCGCTATGCTGGCAGAGTTGCTGGACATGAACTACATAGGCTTCGCATCTGCTTTGGATATTGCCGGTGGTGTCGTTACAGTTAAACGTGAAATAGAAGGTGGTGAAGAAACAGATACTAGTGCATTGCCGCTAGTAGTTTCTTGCCAGAAGGGTATGGCAGAAGCGCGTATTCCAAACATGCGTGGTATCATGGCTGCACGTACAAAGCCACTGAAAGTAGTTGCTCCGGCAGCAATCAATGCGCTGACTACTATCACATCTTATGATTTGCCACCGGCAAAAACAGGTGTTAAGATGATAGACGAAAACAATATGGACGAACTGGTTGCATTGTTGCACAACGAAGCAAAAGTTATCTGATATTTTCAGTCTTAACTAGATAGTAGTAAGTATAAAGTATTTAGAAACATTAATCATCACGGCAAATCTCTTGATCAGAGTAAATCCCGGTTCAAATAATTAAGTATGTCGATTTTAGTATTAGCAGAAAACGCACAGGGTTCTTTCAAAAAGAAAACCTTTGAAGCGGTTCAATACGCTGCCGAACTGGCACAGAAAATGGGCACCACTGTTACTGCGGTAGCACTGGGTAATGTAAACGACGCTGCTATGCAGGAACTGGGCCAGTATGGCGCTACCAAAGTATTGCATGTAGCAGATGCACGCCTCGATAACCTGAATGCACGTGCCTATACAAAAGCACTGGCTACAGCTGCCGAAAAAGAAGGTGCAAAAGTTGTCGTTTGCCTGCACGATGTAACGGGCAAGGCAGTAGCTCCTCGCCTGTCTGCACGCCTGAAGGCGGGTATGGTAGCGGGTGCAGTATCGCAGCCAGATACAAGCAATGGCTTCATTGTAAAGAAAACTGTATTCTCAGGTAAAGCATTTGCCTTTGTAAATATCACTACGGATGTAAAAATCATCAACCTGATGCCTAACACTTTTGCAGTGAAGAAGGGAGAAGGCAGCGCAGCAGTTGAAAAACTAGATGTTGCTTTTGATGATAAGGACTTCGGCATCACAGTAAAAGAAGTAAGCAAAGTAACAGGTGCTGTACCACTGAGTGAAGCTGAACTGGTAGTAAGCGGTGGTCGTGGTATGAAAGGCCCTGAAAACTGGCACATACTGGAAGCACTGGCAAAAGAACTGGGGGCTGCAACAGCTTGTAGCCGTCCTGTAGCAGATTCTCACTGGCGTCCTCACCATGAGCACGTAGGCCAGACAGGCGGTACCATTCGCCCGAACCTTTACATTGCCGCAGGTATCAGCGGTGCTATTCAGCACTTGGCAGGTGTCAATAGCTCTAAGACGATTGTTGTTATCAACAAAGACCCTGAAGCTCCGTTCTTCAAAGCGGCAGATTATGGCGTATTGGGTGATGTAATGGATGTATTGCCACGCCTTACGGAAGCAGTTAAAAAATGGAAAGCAAGCCAGCATTAATACTGGTTATATGATATATTTGAAAGGGTGGCAATTGCTACCCTTTTTTGTCGATTACTGTACTTTTTCAGTTCGTATTTATCCTTCTTTACTACATCCTGTACATACCCTTCACTTTTAGGTACCTGGTTCCAGTTTTTGCGTTTGCATTCCAGTTCTTTTTTGTCAACTATCAGTGATTGTTTTGTTGTAGGTTTCTGCGGTTGTGCACAGCTTAGTAATAGTAGGCTTAGAAGAATTGCAGTTGTATGTTTATCTAGCATCATATATTGAAATTACATAATTTTAAGATGTTGCTGTTACTGTCTTTTATCAGGGCTAAATAGTATTATTGCAGGGTATATGTTTAATCTAAAACATGAACCCCGCCTTGACGGCCTGCGTGCTATTGCCATACTGATGGTATTGGTCAGCCACTTTGCCTACTTTATAGGTCAGTATTTCGCTTCCGGTTTTTATGGTGTAAACTTGTTTTTCGTACTCAGCGGTTTTCTCATTACATCTATACTTATAGTCGACAGTGATAAACCGTTTGGTAAACAATACATCAAATTTATAGGTCGCAGGTCGTTGAGGATATTCCCTATCTATTATCTCACCATACTTGTACTTGTCATCATCAACGCACCCCATGTGTTACATATACGTACAACTGGCTAATGCCTAGTATTGACTCTGTAGGCGACCATTTCTGTCAGGTTTGGTCTTTGTGTGTTGAGGAGCAATTTTATTTATTTTTTCCGTTTATTGCTATTGTTTTTCAGCGAAATGTGAAAATCCTTGCAGCAATATGTGTGGCTTTGGTACTGATAGCGTATTCGCAAATAGTTGTCAATATATTCGGGATGGATAAGTATGACTACACTGGGTTGATAACCAATATGGGGCCGCTATGTATCAAAAGGTGGGTAGACAATCCGTACCATACAAAAAGTTTTCCGAGATAGGCGTATTGATAGCAATACCTGCAATGTTGCTGGCTTATAGTCGTACACACCATGGTATGCTGCACTTGCTGCTGACACTATGTAACCTGTATCTAGTGCTGCATGCTTATAATGCAGGTTTTGCGATAGGTAGTATTAATAAATTGTTGACAAATAAGCATATGCTGAATATAGGCCAAGTGTCTTATGGAATGTACCTGTATCACAACAGTATGCAGTATTATCTTACAAGGTATATATTTGATCCGATTTGGTTCAGTATCCCATTCAGGCAAATGGGTTTTCTTGCAAAGCTTGAGTTTCATGCGTGGATTATAAAATTTCCGCTTTATACGCTCATTACTTTTGCGTTGGCCTCTTTATCTTATAAGTTAGTAGAAACCCCTGTGCTTAAGCTGAAGGATAAATATTTTGGTTAGGGAGTAGTGTTTGTGTATAAATACAATTTACTATCTGAAAATCGGATAAATGTGGTTAAGATTCATCTATTTATCAGAATTGATGATAACTACAGCGTTTCTGTATCATGGCTTTCTCGTGCCAGTTGTTGCAGCAGCTTTTTCTTTTCCCTTCGCAGCTTATACCATTTAATGACCCTTTCGGTACCTGCCAGTAATAATGCAAAGCTAACGAGTATCAGCACTATCCAGCCCATATCTTTTGGTGCGCCTCTCATAGTTGTTGTGTTTAGATATTATAAAATTACAATATTATATTGTAAATATGATAATGTCTTGACTGTATTTACCATATCTTGTAGTTGTCATAAGATTTTATCATCATACTAATGGATATATTATGGACGATAATCCGATACTGATACTCACTAGCACAGCCTGCTTTTTGTCAGTAATTCTAAATTATAGGTACAATAAGCGTTTCGCAATAGTGAACCTAATCCTATTTGCAGTTTACAGCATATACCTCTATTATGGTTTCTTCAACTGGGCGAGTTGGAATGATAGGCTCAGCACTTTTATGTTCATTCTACTATTGTCTGCTGTGCAGTTTATTATCAATATCATCTACCTGCTTTACAGGTTGTTTATCCAAAAACGAATGGAATAAACAATTTAAATAAAAAAGCCCTGCAATAAGCAGGGCTTTAAATGATAATGACGATATAAAACTTAGATAACGCGAACGTTAACTGCATTCAAACCTTTCTGACCATTTTGTACTTCATAGGTCACCTTGCTGTTTTCACGGATTTCGTCGATAAGACCTGATACGTGAACGAAGATGTCCTGACCACCTGCTGAAGGTGTGATGAAACCGAAACCTTTAGTTTCATTGAAGAATTTAACTGTACCTTCTTGCATTGTTTTTACTTTAAAAATTAATAAAGCACAAAGATACAAAAATATTTTTATTTTTTGTAATTTATTTTTAAGTATCTCTGTTAAAGGGTTGATAGTGTGAAGAATAGCTATGTAATAATAGTTGACAACATTGAGAAAAGCCCCCTTTACAATACAAATCTCTATATATAGAGATTTGTATTGTAGGGGAGCTTTTTATACATGCCACCATTTCCCCTTGCTGCAACCATAGATTATAGCATTAAGCGGCAGTATAATACCTATGTTCTGTTTGTTTACTGGAAGATATAAGCTAATGTGCCTGATATGGCAGTCGTGCCATTATATGTCTGCTCTTTCACTATTACACCATCTACCACCATTTTCATACGGAAAGATCCTACACCATAAGTATTAAAGCCAAAGCCGAGATTGTCATATTTTTTTACAGTACGTGTAAGTTTTTTGCTAAATGGCAGCTTTACATTATTCACTGTATTGTTGCCACCTGTTTCGTTGGTGTACAATATGGTGCTTGCAGTATCGATACCAGATTCGCTTACCAGACTGAATTCGATGCTTACGGTTTTGGGATAGACCGCAGGGGTGGGCGTTGATGGAGAAGGTGTTGTTGTGTTATCATTATCTTTTTTACATGCTGTAAATGCTGATTGCAGCATAATAGCTGCGGTGGTTATTGTAATCACCTTAGTAATATTGAACTTCATGCCACTCATTTTTAAGAATTGTAATGATGATTTTTATCGTCACAAAACTATCGGGTATCTACTTCGTAAAATTTAACTTTAGTCAATTTTAGTAAGCAGCTATCTAGTTATATTATGCATAGGCTGCCACTATTACAAAACGTAATTATTGAGTGACGGCATGGGTTGATATGCAATGGGGTTAAAATCTTTTCGAAAATCAATGCTGCTATGTCTTACGCCTTATCATACATTTTCAATCCTTGTGATAGTTTGTCTATGGTTTTTGTTATACGCTCTATTTTGGTTTCCTGCTTCTTCGCGCTGTATATCCACTGTATGTAGTATTTCTTTTCGTTATCGCTTAGTTGGGTAAAGAAGCGCAGCGCCTTAGGTTCGTCTTCAAGGCAAAGTTGTAATTCTCCCGGTATTTCTACAACACTATCATCCGGGTACAGGATCACGTGTACAATATCACCAGCTTCTTTTTGAATGGCTTTTCGTATTGCAGCCTTTACAGGCAGAAACAGGTTGCCATCGCTCATAGGCATTAGGGTATACTGCTTTATCATATAACCGTCAATACTGCCACATACCTTCATCCACCCGAATGGTTTTTTTATTTTATCGGGTACAGCATTTGGTATCACGGCATAGGTCCATCCACCCTTGGCATCATACTTATGAAGTTTAAGTTTTTTATCTACAAGTGGTTTCATACAGGCTACAATTTAAGAATTATTATTATCGTGCTATTTATCATCATTTTGTCATTTGCGTATAATTGTCTGTTGGTTTACAATCTGCTGCATAAATATTTATATAGCTTTATAAAAAGTAAAATCGGTTCGTGATGCTCAAAACAATTGCTTTTTCAATACTCACAATATCTACCATAAATGTGTATGCACAAGGCTGTGCTGATGCTGGTTTTTGCAGTGTCGGAGCCATGCAGCACGGGCTGCTCAAAGAAAAGGGAGATCGGAATACTGCTGGTTTTTCTGTAGCGGTAGCCAGTGGCGAAAAACGGGCATGGGTGATAAGCCCTCAACTTGAAATAAAAGCCATTGTGAATAACAATAGCTATATAGACATAAAGCTGCCTTACCAGATTGTAACTGGAAATCTGGGGGGTAATTTTGGTATTGGCGATTTGATAAGTACATATACCCACCGCATTAAAACAAAGAATGAGAAACTGAAGATGAATTATACTGCAGGGTTGCGTGTTGGTTTGGGCAATGCAGATGACCAACTGAATGGCAAATCGTTGCCGATGGCTTACCAGACAAGCCTTGGCACTACCGATGTAATACTGGGTATTAGTGCTAACGTTGGTAAATACTTTGTGTTAGCAGCCGGCATACAGCAACCGGTATTGCAATACAACGACAATGGCTATCATACAATACAAAACAGGGATAGCATAGAAACTGTTTATTTCTCATCCCGTCATCTGCGACGTGCTGGCGATGCACTACTGCGTATTGAGGCTAAGAAAGACTGGAAACACACTGGGATACATGGGGGACCTTTGCTGCTTTACCACCTTACAGACGATAAGAGCATACTGGCAGATGGTACACAAATCACTTTACAGAATAGCGCCGGCTTTACCATAAATATCAATCTTGGCTTTTATTACCGTACAGATAAATGGGTATTCGACTTTACAGTTGCAGGGCCTGTGTATGCAAGAGATAATCGCCCTGACGGGCTCACCAGAAATGCTATTGTTATACCGCGTATTACATTTAATCTGTAGTAAGGATTCGTTAATAACTTTTTTAGCCACTTATACGTTATTCGGCCATTTTTGGTTTGCTCAATGTTCGTGCAGTACTTGTTCTATGAACGTTGTTGAATGCAGAAATACAATTACTTAATGATTCTATAAAAACAAAAATAGCCCCACAGTCATCAGATTATTAACATTTTGTGTAGCAATACTTGCTATGAATTATATATAACTTTATGTAAACACTTAAGCTATGACACCGGTATTCCCAAAAGTTAAAAGTATTGCAGTAGCATTGTTACTGCCATTAGTATCATTCGCAGGTAGTAAAAAAGACACCACATCTGTTGCAGCCCTCAGTAAACAACTCTACGAAAGCGGCAATAAGAATTATATAGTAGCCGATGCGGTGAAAGATGGCTTTCTGTACGAAGGGCAGCCATTCAGTTATGAGTATGATAATGGTATGTTGAATATTAACGGTGATGTATTACCATCGCCATACAACAAGCAGTATATAGCAAAAATGGAAACATTTCTTGAAAAGGAGCAAGGCAGTACAAGGGCAAAGTTTTCGATGACAGGTACTAAGCTGAATCTTGACGAGCTGGCTAAAGAAAACAGGAACAGGAAACCAACAGAAGATGAAGGGAATGCAGAAGCTGAAAGGAATCGTCTTATGGAAGAAGTTATAGATGAAATGGTAGCGGACGGGCTAATAAAAGATAAGGCACATATGACATTGAAGTGGAACAAGGGAGGTATTTATGTTGATGGGGAGAAGCTGGATGGAGCATCGGAAAAGAAATATGCAGTTAAAATGGAAACAGCACTGGGTTACAAACCCAAACTGCCTTCCGATGGATACCGACTTTCGCGCAATAGCAGTACTGAATGAATAGTCTGTAAATAGTATAAAAGCACTTGAATGGGTGCTTTTATCTTGTATTGCAGTATTTGTTACAAATTAATAACTGATTATAACTGCTACGCTACTGATAATCTGGTTAATATAGTCATCGTATTCACCCAAATCACCGATAATTATTACTTTAGCAGCCACAAATCCACCTTTCTGATGAAATTATTAGAAAATAAAATAGCTCTGATTACCGGTGCCAGCCGTGGCATTGGCGAGGCTATAGCTATAAAGTTTGCGGAGCATGGTGCCAACGTGGCATTTACCTATCTCTCGTCAGACGAAAAAGCACAGGCATTAGAAGCAAAATTGAAGGCATATGGTGTCAACGCAAAAGCATATAAAAGCAATGCAGGAGATTACGCAGCATCTGAGCAACTGGCTAACGACGTACTGAAAGATTTTGGCACAATAGATATTTGTGTAAATAATGCGGGTATTTCTAAAGATAACCTGCTGCTACGCCTTACCCCCGAGCAATGGGATGATGTAATACAGGCAAACCTGAAATCAGTGTATAATCTCACCCGACAGGTTATCAAACCAATGATGAAGGCACGCAGCGGCAGTATCATTAACATGAGCAGTATAGTAGGTGTGGAAGGTAATGGTGGGCAGAGCAGCTATGCAGCATCAAAAGCAGGTATAATTGGCTTTACAAAAAGCATAGCGCAGGAACTGGGTAGCCGCAACATCCGTTGCAATGCCATAGCACCTGGCTTTATCGAAACTGATATGACACACTACCTGAAAGATGGCGGTGCGGAAAAATGGTTTGAAAAAATACCAATGGCACGTTTTGGCAAACCAGAAGAGGTCGCTAATGTTGCGCTGTTCCTTGCCTGTGATATGAGTAGTTATGTTAGCGGACAGGTTATTAATACCTGCGGAGCAATGAGTACGTAGCAGGCAGATTTCCGGTAAAACGAATTGTTACAAGTTACGTATGATATAAAATTATAAACCAACCTGTCAACTGTTAAACGTATCAACCAATCAACTAACTTTGCACCTCTAAAGATTAACCATTAATGCAGAAGATAACAGCTGCCATTACAGCGGTAGGCGGGTATGTACCCGACTACATATTGACGAATCAAGAACTGGAGACGATAGTAGATACTACCGATGAGTGGATAACCTCTCGTACCGGTATTAAAGAAAGACACATACTGAAAGGTGAAGGTCTGGGTAGCAGCGATATGGCGGTAGAAGCCATCAGAGAGTTGTTGAAGAAACGCCCTGATGTGAAGCCTGAAGATATAGACTTGGTAATCTGTGCTACAACAACTCCTGACTTTCAGTTTCCTGCAACATCAAACGTAATCAGTGATAAAGCAGGGTTGGTTAATGCTTTCGGGTATGATATAAATGCTGCATGCAGCGGCTTCTTATTTGCACTTACAACCGGTGCTCAGTTTATTGCAAATGGTACGTATAAAAAAGTAATAGTTGTTGGTGTAGATAAGATGAGCTCTATACTGAATTACCAAGACCGTACAACCTGTATCATATTCGGTGATGGTGGTGGTGCCGTATTGCTGGAACCTGATACCGAAGGCTATGGCATACTGGATAGCGTACTGAAGAGCGATGGTGCAGGCCGTGCGCACCTGCACCAGAAAGCAGGCGGCTCTGTAAAACCTGCCAGTCTGGAGACTGTGATGAACAAAGAACACTATGTGTATCAGGAAGGACAAACGGTTTTCAAATTCGCGGTAAAGAATATGGCAGATGTTGCAGCACAAATAATGGAGCGCAACAAACTTGTAGCAGACGATATACAATGGCTGGTACCACATCAGGCAAACCTGCGCATCATAGCAGCTACATACGAGCGTATGGGCCTTCCTATCGAAAAAGTGATGGTAAACATCCAGAAATATGGCAATACTACCAACGGTACACTGCCGCTATGCCTGTGGGACTATGAAAAGCAACTGAAGAAAGGCGACAACATTGTACTAGCAGCATTTGGTGGTGGCTTTACATGGGGTGCTACCTACATCAAGTGGGCATACGATGGTGCTAAATACAGTCTGAAATAGTTTGTAGCAAGTATAAAGATTTGAAGAGCCTGCCATGTGCAGGCTTTTTTGTTTCTGTATTATCTCTCTTTTGATACTTCGAATAATGTACCGGAATACATACACTTGCTAATTGCTAGCTATATTTACAATATGCTGCGTCCGATAGATAATTTCTTTTTGAACCTTGAAGAACCAATAAAAAGCACCATGCTTTTTCTGCGCAGTTACATACCTACATTGAGCGATGATATTTCCGAAGAATGGAAGTATAAGTTGCCGTTTTACTATTATAAAGGCAAGATGTTTTGCTATCTGTGGATACACAAAAAATACAAACTGCCATACATAGGCATAGTTGTGGGAGACAAGCTACAACACCCTGATCTGTTGCTTGAAAAACGTGCGCGGATGAAAATACTGTTGGTGAATCCTGAAGCTGATATTGACGTGGAAAAGATAAAACAGATAATGCAACAAGCAATGAAACATTATTGATTAGGGCAAAAACAATAATGGCTGTAACGCAGTGCATTACAGCCATTATACAGTTAGTTAATGATTACTTACAGTATAACACAAACCCTGCTGCTGTTTGTTTTAGCAACACAGTTTATCTGTGCAGCATCTTTGTTAGCACCTCTTACTTTTTCTACAGTTTCAACACTTGTATCTATGTCTGTACAAGTGCAATCCCATTTTTTGCTGCAAGATGTACCAAAGATTACAAGGCCTGCCAATGCTACGATGGATAATACTTTTTTCATAAGGTCTTTTTGTGGATGATTAACAATATTTCGGCGAAAGATATGTATTTATTAGTTGGCAGCAAACATATTATTCAATCCTGTATTTATCTGCTAGCTTTTTAGGTGCAACGGTACAATAGGCAACTGTTAATACATCCAGCAGCATTTCTTTGCGTATTTTCTTCAGGTTAACGTGTGTCCAACCTTGTTTGCCCCATGCATTTGGTACAGGGTATATTACTTCTTTATCGAAGGTGCAGAATACGTCCTGATCGAAAGTGGTGAACTTTACTGTCATTCTTTTTTCAGGTTCATTCATTGTGGCGTATATCTTTTTACCAATCCTGAAAGAAGTGACTTCGAAATGAGGCTCTTCAGTTACTTCGTCAAAAGTGGTTGCCAGTTTTCGGGCTGTAGCTGTGGTTATCATTGTATTTTATAAAAATGTATGGTATCTGAATAGAACCTAGGGTTGTTCATGTTTTTGGTGATATGCGCGTTCAGTTTTTCTTGCGATTTTATTCTTTCAATATTTTCATCGCCCACTACAGCAGCGGTTATCTTCGTAAAGTCTTTGTCAGTATCTAATATTTTCAGAAAACCGTACTGCAAAAAGCCTATTTCTTCGAAGTATGGTATATTGATAAAGCGTATGCCATTGACATCAGAAAAGTGTAGGTTAGATTCGTAGGTAGGGTTAGTTCCCCCTCTGTCCCAAAAGCGGATATGGTAGGTGTTTGATTCATAACCACTATATACTTCGTAATAGTTATTGGCGTTAGTATCTTCATTAAATTGCCATTTACCGATAATACGGTCATCTGTAGCAGTAGCATCAGGAGGTGCAATCGGGAAATTTGCAACGTTATTACAACTACTTACCAGCATGCATACAAACAGAATAAATAGTATCAGCTTCATATATAATAATTTATGAAATATAACTTGCAACGCGAACTTTTATACTAATGCCTGACGACTAATACCTATCCCTCCGCCTTATCTACATTTGCCAACTGGCCACAAGCTGCATCTATGTCTTTGCCACGGCTGCGGCGCAGGCGGGCATTGACACGTTTACTTTCGAGGTACGACATAAACTGCTCGGTAGTATCTTCATCCGGTTTGCTGAAGTCGGCTTTCTCTATCGTGTTGTATTCTATAATGTTTACCAGGTCTACCGGTACACGGCGGTATAGCCTTATCAGTTCATCAGCATCCTGTATGCTATCGTTGAAATTGTTGAATAGGATATACTCGAAAGTGATTTCATTTTTCGTTTTCTGATAGAAGTAGTTGAGTGCATCTACAAGGTCATCCAGGTTGCTTGTTTCGTTGATCGGCATAATCTCATCCCGCTTCTTATCATTGGCTGCATGTAGAGACAGTGCCAGTTTAAAGCGTACCTCATCATCGCCCAATTGGCGTATCATTTTGCTGATGCCAGCAGTAGATACAGTAATGCGTCGTGGGCTCATTCCCAATCCGTCGGGTGCAAGTGCTGTTATTTTATTAATTGCGTTCAATACGTTTTTATAGTTAAGCAATGGTTCGCCCATACCCATAAATACTATATTGGTTATGCCTTTGCCATAATGCTCTAATGCCTGTGCGTTGGCAAGCGTTACTTCATCTACAATCTCATCAAAGTCCATATTGCGTTTGCGGGGAAGGAAGCCTGTAGCGCAAAACTTGCATGCAAGCGAACAACCCACCTGGCTGGATACACAAACTGTAATACGTTTTTCGGTAGGTATCAGCACACTTTCTACAAAGTGGCCATCGTGCAACATCAGTCGGTTTTTTATGGTTCCATCGCTGCTATATTGGCTGTGGTGAATTTTTACTTTAGGTATATGATATTCGGCATTCAGCTTTTCGCGGAGGCTTTTGGGCAGGTTGGTCATATCATCTATGCTGCCTGCATGTTTTTGCCACATCCACTCATATACCTGCTTTGCCCTGAATTTGGGTTCTCCCCACTTGACGAGCAGGGTTTCAAGGTCTTGCAGGCTGCTGTTCCGTAAATTCTTCATCTTGCAAAGGTACGATACACATTATAAATGGTATTTATAGTCATTACCAAACAATTAAACTTTAATAAAAATGACATGCAGGACTATTACTTAAACAAAACTTTTTTTAGCTTTCGTAAAAATAAACACATTATGAAAAAAGTATTACGATTTCTCGGGATACTCATCCTGATATTAGCTGTAGGTTACTTGGTATTGTGCCTTGTAACACCTGCCGAGTTTGTAATGGATAGAAAGACGACCATCAATGCACCTAAAGCAGTAGTGTGGGAGCAAATGGTGAAATTCAATAATTGGACAAACTGGAGCCCATGGGAAGAAATGGATAGTACGATGAAATGGGAGGTAACAGGTACTGATGGCGAAAAAGGCAGTGTATACCATTGGTATGGAAGTGCTAATTCCGGAGAAGGTGAAATAACAAATACCGGTGTTGAAAATGGTAAAATGACCTACGATATGCATTTTATTAAACCTATGGAAGGCAGACCCAAAGGTTTTGTACAAGTGCAGGGAGAAGATGGTAAAGTAGAAGCTACATGGCACTTTGAAGATAATGTTGATTTCTTCAAACGTGGTCTTACAGCTTTATTTGCAAAAGGTATGATGCAAGCCAGTTTCGACCGTGGCCTGAAATTACTGAAAACATATAGTGAGGAACATGCGAATGATGTGCCTGGCGGAAGCACATTCAATATTGAGGAAACACAGTTTGCGGCACGTACTTATGCCGGTATCCGCAAAGTGATTAACTGGGCTGATATGATGAAGTTCTATAGCGATACTTACGAGGCTATGGGTAAAGCATTAGGAAGCCGTATTGCAGGCCCTCCATCAGATATCGTATATAAGTGGGATGAGACTAATCAACAGGCAGATATGCATGTTGGTTTCCCGGTGGCAGATAACAAACCTGTAGAAGGTGGTACCATTGTAGAAGTTGCAACATCGCCTGCTTACAAGATTGTATATACGGGTGGTTATGCAGGTAGTGCTGCTGCACATGTGGCATTGGGTACACATGTTGGTAAAAACGGTAAGAAAATGGGCTTAGTGATTGAAGAATACATCAAAGGCCCGGGCGATACTAAAGACAGCAACCAGTATGTAACAAACATCTATTATCTGTACAACTGATAATAAACCAACTAATTAATAAAAGCCGTGCATATTTTGTATGCACGGCTTTTTCATAAATGCAAAAAAAGCCATTACTGAAAAGTAACGGCTTTGCTTACTGCCCCCTTGCAGCAAGCGGGTATTGCAAATCTTCAATTAAGCCAGTTGTGCGGCTTCTTTCATTGTATTGTTAGCTATTGCTTCGTTTTCGTAAAAAGTAACCTTGCCGGTACCCACATCGTACATAGCGCAGATGATACCTACTTTGCCTTCTTCTACCAGTTTTTTAATGATGATACTCTGCTCCAGTATTTTGTTCAGCGAGTTTTGAGCATTCAGTTTTGCAACAGCATCTACAAATTCAGGGTTATTGCTGGTACGATTCTCTTTTACCGAATCTTCCATACGCACCGATGATTGTATTTTGTCGAGTACTGCTGTAATGTTACCCATCTGCACATTATCACAGGCGCCTTTTATAGCACCGCAACCAGTATGTCCCAATACTACTATCAGGCGGCTGCCAACTACAGCTGTAGCATATTCCAGACTACCTAATATACCCTCACTTACTATATTGCCTGCAATGCGAATGCTGAATATATCTCCCAACCCAAGGTCAAAAATCAGTTCGGCTGATGTACGGGAATCCATGCAGCTGAGTACAGCTGCAAATGGCCATTGTCCGTTTTTTGTTTCGTTTACCAACTCCAGCAAATCACGGTTCACTTTCAGGTTGTTGATGAAACGAAAATTGCCTTTCTTCAATATCTGTACCGCTTCAGCAGGGCTGATGTCTTGCGGTATTGGTTGTGTATTATGTATTGTTGCCATTTTAAATAATTGTTTGTTGTTAATAAATCCTGTTTTTGTTTAATCAGTTCCCGTCAATTGTTTTAATAATTTTTTATAACCACCTGCGCTGCGTTTAGGTACTTCATTGCCATCTGCGAGCTCCGACACCACATCCCATTCGCTGGCTGCCACAGGTACTTTGTAAGTGTTTTTAAATCCTATGAGCGATAGTTTGATATTTTTATCCTGAGCTTTACTGTCATTAAAGTCTTTTATCAGTTCCAGAACGTCAAAGTCTATATATTCTGTCTGGCTGGCATCTATTATAACATTTGTATTGGCCGGAAGGTTCTCTAGAGTTTCCTTAATACTTGCTTTGTTCAGGAAAGACACTTCTTGTGCTAATGTCAGCTTCACCAGTTCGCCATTGCTGAATGTGCTGCGCTGATAGTAATATGGTATGCGCATATTATTACGCAGTATATAGAAGATGCTGATAACCATACCGATACCAACACCTTTCAGCAAATCGAGCGATACCACACATAGTGCCGTAGCTGCAAATGGTATAAACTGCTGTACGCCACCATGCTTCCACATGTGTACAAATACTGCCGGCTTGCACAGACGATAGCCGGTATATATCAATATTGCGGCCAATGATGCCTTAGGTATCAGGTTCAGTATTGCAGGTATTGTTGCTACACATACCAGTAGCAATGAACCGTGAATAATAGTGGATAGCTTGCTGCGTGCACCTGCATTGATGTTAGCAGATGAGCGTACGATAACAGATGTAACCGGTAAACCACCAATCAGTCCGCTTAACACATTACCGATACCTTGCGCGCGTAGTTCTCGGTTTGTAGGGCTGTAGCGTTTGTATGGGTCAAGTTTATCAGTAGCCTCAATGCATAATAGTGTTTCTATAGACGCTACAATTGCTATTACCACACCTGTTTTCCACACAGCAGGGTTCATAAATCCGCTGAAGTTTGGCATGGTGAAATTGCTGATGAAACCACTGAAGCTATCTGCGACAGGCAGGCTTACCAGGTGTGTTTCATCAAGATACATGTTGCCTCCTTTGAAGGCGGCATTTAATACCACACCCATTACTACTACTATCAGCCCGCTTGGTATCATTTTCAGTTTACTGAAAGCTTTGGTCTGCCACATAATCAAGATGGCGATACCTACCAGAGCAATGACAGCAGCGCCTATTTCTATATGTTTCAGCGAATCTTCAATGATGCTGAAGCTGAAACCATCTTCCGCATCCACCATACTATCGTGATTTTGTTTAGTGTAGCCTACAGCATCAGGTATCTGCTTGATGATAATAGTAAGACCAATACCAGCAAGCATACCCTCAATAACACTATTGGGAAAGTAATTGGCAATAGTACCCGCTTTCAATACACCCAACAGAAACTGTACAGCACCTGCCACCATCACACTACACAAAAAGATATCGAAAGCACCAAGTTCGCCAATGGCAACCAGCACGATGGCTGTTAAGCCTGCGGCAGGGCCTGTAACACTGAGATGAGAACCACTGAGAAAACCAATGACAATACCACCGACGATACCTGCAACGATACCCGAAAACAATGGCGCACCAGATGCCAGAGCTATGCCAAGGCATAATGGTAATGCAATCAGGAATACGATAAGTCCTGAAACAAAGTCACTTTTAAAATGCGCAAATAAATTGCCGTTACTCTTATTATTCATTTTCTGAGGGAGAAATTCTACGTTTAAAATCTGCAATACCGCAAGACACGAGTACAATAAGTGCAGCTGCACTATGTACATTCCGTATCAACTAATTGATAATAAAAGTATTAGCAGTTGGGAGGAGGGGTGAAAATATCCGTAACATGCGATATGGGCACCAATTCGGCATCATGAATCGCAATGTTAACTGCTTCGGCTATATACTGCATAAGGGCAACCTGTTTGTTACCTGCATATAGTTCCTTTAAGGGGTCAGAGCCTAATTTGCTTTTAGAATCCTTGCAATCGTCCTCTACTTCATGGGTTTCATGTATTTCTTCGGTCATCATTCCTTTATACAATATCTTCCCTATCTGCTTTACGGGCAGCACCTGAAAACTGAATATTATCAAAAAGAAATATGCGAGAAAACGCTTCACAGGTACAAATTAAAGGTAAAAAATGCTGCAAACGAGGTTCATTTCAATAATAAAATGTTAAACACTCATAATTAATACATATTCAATATTATTTTTTATTACTTCAACCCTTTTTTCCGAGTACTTTTGCGCAGATTTTTAATATGCTGAATCGCTTACTATCTATATTATCTATATGTATGCTGCCTTTATTGGCACAGGCACAAGATGTCTGGTCATCTCCGGAGGTTGAGCAGATGTATAATAATGCCCGTTCACAAATGATGCAAGGCAATCTGAATCAAGCCATTATTACATATAAGCAAGCAATACTGCTGGCTCCCGAAAAAATGGTTTTGCATCGCGACCTTGCACAGGCATACTACCTGTCTTCTCAGTACGATGAAGCACAGGCAACGCTGGAACCAATTATAAAAAGCGGCGAGGCAGATGACCATGCATACCAAACTGCAGCAGGTTGTTTAATTGCGCAAAACCAACCTAAAAAAGCTAAGGTATTGTTGCTGGATGCTATAAAACGCTACCCGCATTCGGGCATATTGTACAATCAACTGGCTAAACTGCAGGAACAGGAAGGCGACCAGGAAGCGGCACTTACCAGTTGGCTTACTGCAATACAGCAAGATCCTGCATATCATATCAGCTATTATGAGGCTGCCCGTATGTATATGGGTACAGATAAGCCTGTATGGGCAGTTATATACGCAGAGGTTTTCCTGAATATTGAGCAGCACACCCCACGTGCAGAAGAAACAAAAGATATGTTACTGGGAGCCTACATGCGTTTATTTACCAGAATGGCCGGTAAGAATGTACCTAAGTATAAATCAACCAGCAATACAATAAACACCGTGCAGGGATTTGAGGATGCTGTATATACAACTTATCTGAAACTCTCACCGGTTGTCAGCGATGCGATAAATACAGAGAACCTGGTAATGCTGCGTACCCGCTTTTTGATGGAGTGGGGTAAACACTACGCCGGCAGATATCCTTTCAGCATGTTTTCCAGAATGGATGATATGTTGAGGAATGGATATTTCGATATGTATAACCAGTGGGTATTTGGCCATATTGATAACCCACAGCAATTTGATGCCTGGAATAAGTTTCACCCTGATGCATTGCCGAAGATAGAAGAATGGTTGAAAGTACATCCATATCGCCCTGTTGCAGCAGATTTTTATAATCAAATGGCCGTAAAAGGCATTTTCATACAACCGGAAACAGAAGATAGTAAGAAGAAGAAAAAGAAATAACATGTATTGAACTGCATGTTTATATCAAAACCTTAACGTTTGCATTTTTACTTTTGGACACCGATTTTCGACTAAATGTATATGAGCATAAATAAATATGGTGCTATTATGAAATTCAGTATTGCAATTGTGTTATTGCTATCGGGCAATAATGCCAATGCGCAATTGTTGGATAAAATAGCAGCCGTAGTAGGAAAGAACCGCATCATTTTGCAATCAGAAATAGATGTGCAGGTAGCTTCTGCAAAGCAAAATGACCCTAATGCTGATGAAACAGCACTGAAATGTGATATTATGGAACAGATGATATTGCAGAAAATGCTGGTTGAACAAGCAGAACGTGATAGTCTGGTAGTTGGTGAAGAAGAAGTAGAGGCTGCATTGGATAACAGGGTGCGTTATTTCGTAGGTATATTCGGCAGTAAAGAGAAACTCGAAGAAGTATCCGGTAAAACAGTGTTTCAGTTAAAAGAAGAGTACCGGGATATGACACGTGAAAACATGATGGCTGAACGTGTGCAATCTCAAATACTTCAAAATGTAAAAATTACACCCGGTGAAGTACGTGCTTTTTTCAATACAATTCCTGCAGATAGTCTTCCTTTCTTTCCGGCGATGGTAGAAATGGGACAGATAGTGATAAATCCGCCTACTAATCCGGAACTGGATTTGTATGCCCGCAACAAACTGGACGGTATCCGTAAAGAGATAGTTGTTGACAAGAAGGATTTTGAAACAATGGCTGGTATATACAGCGATGACCCGGGAAGCCGCAATAATGGCGGACGGTATGATGGCATCAGCCGTAAAGGTGGTGGCTGGGCACCTGAGTTTGTAGCAGCAGCTTTCAAATTACAGAATGGTGAAGTATCTCCGATTGTAAAAACACAGTTTGGATATCATATTATACAAATGATAAAACGCCGTGGCGATGAGGCTGATGTAAGGCACATCCTGATAAAGCCGGAACATACTTCAGCAGATTATAAAGCAGCATTCCTGAAACTGGATACTGTACGTTCTGAACTTATAGCAGGGAAGCTAGGCTTTCAGGAGGCAGTAGGCAAGTATTCTCAAGACGAAATGAGCAACCGTACCGGAGGTATGATTGTAGATCCGCAAACCAATGCTACCTTGATGGAAATTGATAAGTTGGATCCCGCTATTGCCCTGATGGTTGATACCATGAAAGTAGGCAGCTATTCGCAGCCACAAGTATTTGATAATGGCAGAGGAGATCGTTCATGCCGTATAGTATTCTTAAAAAATATAAGCAAGCCACACAAGGCCAATCTTGTGGATGACTATGCACGTATTCAGGAAATAGCTTTGCAACAAAAGAAATCGAAGAAATTACAGGATTGGGTTACGGAGAAAACCCCAAGCTATTATGTGAAAGTTGAACCCGAATACCTCAGCTGCGAACAACTGAAGAAGTTTGAAAAAGAACGAAAATAACTATAACCAAAGAAAATTGTAATGGCGCATATTTTGCGCCTTTATTATTTATGAATAAAATTTAATTTCACCAACGATGGCATCCGTTCTAAAGAGGTTTATATCTACCCGTACTCCTAAGTATTACTTTATGAGTAAAGCTATGGGAGACAAGAAATTTGCATTACTGGATATTGGGGCAGGGAATCATTCTCCATCCAAGACTGTCGAATTATTCCCGTCTTGTGAATATCATGGAGTGGATCTCAGTAAAGACTACAATTATAATGAAGCAGATGAAAAAGCCTTGAAAGGGTTTTACGAAATGGATTTAACCAAATTGGAATATGAAAACATACCGGATAATTACTTTGATTATATCAATATGGCGCATATAATAGAGCACCTGCATAATGGTGATAAAGTATTAGCCGGTCTTGCTGCTAAATTAAAAACAGGAGGGCACATATATATAGAGTATCCCGGGAAACAGAGTACTAAATTGCCATCAATGTCTGGTTCGTTGAACTATTATGATGACCCGACGCATGTGCGGATTTATTCGTACAATGAGATAGCAGACATACTTTCTCAATGCGGCTTTATAGTATTGTCAAAAGGTATGCGTAGAAGTTGGTTCTATATACTTACAATGCCATTGCGAATAACAGGCTTTGTATTGAAAGGCAAAAAGATACCTGCGAATGTTTTTTGGGATTTACTGGGCTTTGCAGAGTATGTATATGCAAAGAAAAAATAGTGTACATTAAGATAAAACACTTGTTGGTACACTACTCTTAATTATACTATAACAAGTAAAAAAATAATAAAGTTCTTTACTTACAGACAAGTAATATCTAACTAAGCAAGTAGGCAATGTCTTCTTTCGTCAGACGTTTGAGGAAGGCATTATCATCCGATACCAATTCGTTGGCAAGGGCGCGTTTACGCTCTTGCAGTATCAGCATCTTTTCTTCAATCGTGTCTTTACATATCAGTCTGTAAGCAAAAATGTTTTTCGTTTGTCCGATACGGTGTGTACGATCTATAGCTTGTTGTTCCACCGCCGGGTTCCACCAAGGATCTACTATATACACATAATCGGCAGCAGTAAGGTTTAAACCGATACCACCTGCTTTCAGCGATATGAGGAATACTCTGCAGTCGGGGTTGTTCTGAAATTCCTGTATGGCATTTTCCCGCTCCGTAGCACTGCTGCTGCCATCAAAATATACGTACGGTATGCCTTTTGCTTCCAGTTCTTTTTTTATCAGTGCCAGCATCCCCAGAAACTGAGAGAATATTAATGCCTTGTGTTTGCCGACATTCTCATCTATCTCTCGTGTCAGTTCGTCCAGTTTCACACTATAGTTATGGAAACGCTCGGCTTCGTTGAGTATAGCTGGGGAATCGCATATCTGGCGCAGGCGGGTAAGCCCTTGGAGTATGTGCATGGTGCTGCGTTCTACGCCACGCTCTTCTATCATGCCCATAATTTGCTCACGGTAAGTATTACGGTAAGCATCATAAATCTTGCGTTGCTCTGTACCCATTTCGCAATACAGTACCATTTCTGTTTTTTCCGGCAGATCTTTTGCTACCTGCTCTTTAGTACGGCGTAACAGAAAAGGATACGTTAATTTGCGTAGTTGCTGTTTCACCTCATCTTCCTGAAACTTATCTATCGGTGTTGCAAACTCATTCATAAAAAACTCTCTGCTGCCCAGCATACCCGGGTTCAGGAAGTTCATCTGTGCAAATAGGTCGAATGTATTGTTTTGTACAGGTGTACCACTCAAAGCAAGCCTGTGTTTGGTATTCAGCAACAAAGACGCTTTTGCTACCTGCGACTGAGGGTTTTTGATTGACTGGCTTTCGTCCAATACGGCATAATCAAACTCCATATCTTTGAAGATTTTGATATCGCTGCGCATTGTGCCATATGTAGTAATGATAATGTCGTAGGGTTCAAAGTTTTTCACGGTAGCCATACGCTTTGGTCCGTGATGTATAAAGTGTGTGAGAGAAGGGGTAAATTTCTTTATCTCGTTTTCCCAGTTATACATCAGCGTAGTAGGGCATACCACCATGAATTTAGCATCCGGATGCTCCTGTTTATAATGAAGGAAAAAAGCAAGTGTCTGTACTGTTTTACCAAGACCCATATCATCAGCCAGTATACCGCCCCATCCGGCTTCTTTCAAAAATAATAACCATTGAAAGCCTGCTAATTGGTATGGACGTAAGTTAGCTTTCAGCCCATCAGGAGCGCTCACATTGCTATAGTCGTTATCCAGAATATCTGTGAGTCGTTCTTTCTTTTCTTCCAGTTCCTGTTGCAACTCTTCTTCATCCATATCAGCCAACAACTCATCAAGTACGCTAAAGTGGAACTTTTTCAGGCGTACGCTATTGCCTTTTGTATCGCCCATTTTTATTAACAGGGCGTATTTCTTCAGCCACTCTTCCGGCAGCAATCCGATACTGCCATCACCAAGACGAACAAAATTTTGCTTCTGTGCCAATGCACGTTTTACTTCTATCAGCGATACCGATTGGTCGCCAAAGATTACTTCTACCGTTGCATCAAACCAATCTATACCGCTGCTTACCTGTATGCGTGTGTCAGGCTTATAAGTGCTTATACGTAGATTTTTCAGGTTATCGAATCCAAATAGTTCAACATTCCATTCTTTCATCACCTCAGCAAAACGGAAGAACCAATTATTAGCTAATACAGATGTTGCGGGGATGTAGAAGTAGTGTTCTTTTACATTGTGTTGCATGTCAGTGTGCAGTGTACGCAACATATTGATGTATTCCTGCTCATCTGCATCATTGCGCCTTACCACTTTTACAACACCATCCAGAGGTTCTATTACATCTCCAAAAAATCCCCATTTTATTTCTATCCCGTTGTAGGAAAATGCAGGTTGCAGAACCAATACTTGGTCACGTTCAGTAAGGTACAGTCTGTATTGAGGTTTTACCGCATCTACATGCTCTACGATATCATCTCCAAAATTCACATGCAAGAACTGGCTCCATCGCATCAGTTTGTCATTCAAAAAGGATGGCCAGTCAGCGGCACTTATTTTTATTTCACCATCAGGTAAAAACTGTTCTATGAGACGTACTTGTGCTACGCTGACAATCGCATGTACATTATAGTCGTACATGATAAGCCCGGCATTCAACACTGTGACATCTTTGTACGGCACATACTTATCGTCTATTATCCATGATAGTTCTATACTGTAATTACCATCACCCAACTTTATAGCGCTTAACTGTGCCTGCACTTTATGCATTGAAAATGCAACGGCTTCCAGTGTTTTGGAGCTAAGCTGCTTCGTATTGTTTTTAATAAAACTCAATGAATGATCTCTGTATCGCTCCAGCAGTTTCTGATATTTTGGCAACAAGTACTCCCATACTTGTTCCGAAACTTCTTCAGCGGGTGTTTCTTTAAGTACAGTTTGGTAATCATCCAGAAAATCACCGAATGGTAAATTCTTTTTAAGATACCGGAGTGTTTCTTCAGGCGAGAATTTTCGTACTATTGGTATTAATTCCCGCTCCTCTTCCTTAAACTGTATAGGGTTTACATATTGTTGTAAATCCAACTGTTGCACGCCATTCATATATTTGGTAGCTTCTTCATCAGTTTCTCCGGCTACCAGCATTATATTCACAAACGGGTACCAACTTACTTTGGGGTCTATTACTATCCCCAATCGTTTAGGGTCTTCTACCTGTGTTGGTTGTGCCTGTGGTATTTCTTTTTTCGCAACCATAGCATTGTTGGTTGCTGAATGATAAGCAGGCTGTGTACTTACTTTTTTAATACTAGTATCCAAAACACGTAAAAACGGTTTGCCGTTCTGGTATATAAATTCAAACTTCCCGGTCAAGTCGTCTTTAAGGCTATAGCCGTATAGTGCCAGCAGCTTATTTTTTTGTTCATCCCAATCGCGTACTGTTTGAAAATACTGTGCGCCATGTGTATTGAGTATTTGTATAAACAAAGCAGCCTTATGCACACATAGCGGGTATTGTTTTTCCGAACATCCGCAAGAGGTATCAAAATAGCGTTCGTCATTTTGTTTCAGTACTACTTTGTACGTCATATCGCCATCCGGCACTTCACCTTCTACACGATCTGTCTTATTACTGGTAAATATTACTTTTTTGTTGTTTGCCCATATTGTAGCTTTCTCAATTATTTCGGCCGATGCAAATACACGCAGCATTTGCAGGCTTACTTGCCGCATCCGTACTACAGAGTGTTTCTGATCGTACGTAATATCTGCATTTTCAAAGAAGCCGCTTTGCAGAATATCATTCAATTGAAAAAGCGCTGCTACTTCATGCCTGCAAATGTCGCCCATGTTGTAAGGACACTGACAACGTACTGCAAGGTTCTTATGGTCTAAGTATTTGTTTATGGTTACTGTATAATAGTTCTGATACACATCATTACGCACACGAAAACGAACCTGCTCCAGCAAGTGGTCTACATCCAGCATCTGCACACCAGCGGTGTAGAAGATTTTTTTACCACGGCGTACAACTTCTTCCGTTCCATGGTTATAAACATGCTTTAATAATGGTGGTAATGACATTCTTTAGTATCTAAGTTCAATCATGCGTTTCTTCGTTCTGAAAAAGGCAATCTGCAAAAGTAACGGAAAAAGGCGCTCATATGAGCGCCTTTTTCAATTAAATTCCTGTTAATATGAAATATTACACAAACAATGATGTGATAAAGTAAGTTATTGCTGCAATAACAGCACTAACAGGTATGGTTAATATCCATGCCCACAACAGGTTTACCGTTACACCCCAGCGTACTGCTGATAATCGTTTTGTAGCACCCACACCAATGATAGAACCTGTAATAGTATGTGTTGTAGAAACCGGGATACCCATTTGTTCCGTCATAAACAGGGTAAGTGCACCAGCGGTTTCGGCACTAACACCTTCAAGCGGAGTCACTTTTGTAATGCGGGAACCCATTGTTTTTACAATTTTCCAGCCACCGCTCAATGTACCTGCAGCAATAGCAGTATAACAAGCTAAAGGTACCCAACCCAAGTCTTTTAATGCAGAACTGATATCAGGGTATTTCTGTGTATTATATGCTACAAATGCTGCAGAGATGATACCCATTACCTTTTGTGCATCGTTACCACCATGGCCAAGGCTGAATGCTGCTGATGACAACAATTGCAGGCGTTTGAACATGTTTGCTTTACGGCTTGCACTTGGGTCTCTAAGCAAGTCAACATATATATAACTAAGTATAAAAATGGCAACTACAGCCATAATGCCATACATCAGTAGTGAGTTATCACCTTTTTTTAGTGTTTTTACTACTTCTTTGTGTATGTCTATTTTATCAAGCCCTTTTTCAAGCTTTGTATGTTGTTTATCTGTCATTGCCAATACTACAGCAATGCTATCTGCCAGTTGGTTGTTTGGTACAGCACCATACATTTTTGTAAGGCCTTTTACACTTTCTACCAATTCATTGAGGCTATCAGCAACAGGCTTCATAGCAGGGTTTACGCCTGCTACAGCTTTTATACTATCAAGGCCATATATTTTTTTAACCTCGTCTTTTGCTTTGTTAGCGCCTACAGATTTTGTAAGTCCCAGATTGGCTACACTATCGGCAATTACATCTGCACCCAATGCATCGTAATATTTAGCAACTGCCATTACAGCTGTTGCTTCACTTTTTGCTTTTTCCAGCTTCTCTTTAGTCTTTTCGTCTTCAGGGTGTTTTTTCAGTTCTTTTTCGTACTTATCTACCTTGTATAGTTTGGCTACATTTTCTTTGATTTTAGTTTGCTCAAAATTGTTGAAGAGCATCCATGTAAAAGCAGTAGAGAGAATGATAATGCCTATCCTTGCCCATACATTGCGCATGATGGTAACCAGTGTAATGAACATGGAAATAAACATGCCTATTAGCGGGGCAAGAAATATAAAGAGTACAGTTTTAGATATCTTTTCAATCTCGATAATAGAACTGAATGCAACAAAACCTTTGGTCATGTATGCGTGCATCAATGCGGCACCAGCAAAACCTCCAATAAGTGTGTGTGAAGAAGATGAGGGAATGCCATACCACCATGTCAGCAGGTTCCATGCAATGGCTGCTATCAAACCTGCAAATATTACAGGTAAGGTAATGAACTCGGGATATACCGTTTTACCAATTGTATTGGCAACAGCATGGTCCTGGAAAATGAAATAGGCAACAAAGTTGAATGCCGCTGCCCAAACAACAGCCTGAAAGGGGCTGAGTACTTTGGTAGATACGATAGTGGCAATGGAATTTGCTGCATCGTGAAAGCCATTGATGTAGTCGAACACCAAGGCCAGTATGATAATGACTACTAAGAAAGTAAACATAATGTCTGTTTTGTACCGATGGATTATACGTATTTGATAATGATAGACTCAATCACATTGGCTGCGTCTTCACATTTATCAGTAACTATTTCCAGCATCTGGTACAGGTCTTTTTTCTTAATGATTTCAACCGGGTTGATATTTGATGAGAATAGCTGCATCATACCTTTGTCCAGAGTATCATCACCTTCATTCTCAAGGCTGTTGATAAGCACACAGGCTTCTGTAAGAGAGCGCAGGTCTTTCATATCACGCAAACCATGTATCGCTTTATTAAGTGCGGTAATTGATTTGGCTATGATTTGTGCAAATTCAAGTGTTATCTCATCAAGGTCATCAATGCCATAATTCATTACACGTTTTGAAGCACCCCACAGGTAGTCTGCTACGTCATCTAACGATGTTGCCAAATAGTGAATATCCTCGCGATCGAATGGCGTAATGAAGTTTCTGCCTAATTCTATAAATATCTTATGTGTTACTTCATCATTCTTATGTTCCCATTCTTCAAGGCTTTTCAGCAAAGTATTACGGGCAGTAACATCTTTCTCTACCACTGCTTTATTGAAAATATCGCTCATTTGAGTAAGGTTGTTACTTACTTCTTCAAACAAGCCATAGAACACCCTGTCTTTAGGCAGGAAAATCTTCATTATTGAGGCGAAACCCATATTTATACTATTGAATTGTGCGCAAATGTATTTTGGTTTCTCAAGGCTATGGAGTTAGCGTCAAACACTTAATAATTCCTTAACATTGAGTTTAATATTATTTAATTATATAATCACTTAATAGTAATTATTAAAAGTTAATCTGTGCTTGTAAGCGCAGCAAAGAACCCTGTTGGAGGTTATTTTGCTTTGCGAAATCCTCAAATCGGCGAGATGATACCGTGTACATCGCAACCAGTTCAAATTGCTTTACAGGCTGCCATTCTACACCTACTTCAAATTCATTAACCTTATAGCTACGTGCATCTTTTTCATGCTTTTTGCCACCTTCGTAGTACTGTATTCTTGTGAAAGGGAAGAATATATGGTTTTTAAACTTCAGCATATAGTTCAGTGTTACATAACCACCCGTCAGGTCTTTTGCTTCAATACTATCTGTAAGTGTATTGAATTCTGGACCTTTACCAATATTATACTCTGCCTGCACACCAAAAGGTTTCGGATACAGGATAACACTTGCGGCAGCCCTTTTATCTACATAAGTCAGGTCTTTTCTGTATTTAACACCTGTAGAAAGCTGGTCTGATGCCATTGTATAAAAACCGGTATAACCCTGTACGCCTGCCTCCAGTATTTGTGTACCTATCTGGAAAGGGTAAGATATACGGCCTACTACGTGGCGGTCATTATTCAATTCTGGCTTGTTAGCGGTTTGTCCGTTGTACACCCCAAAACCTACTACACCATAGTCGCCCGAACCCTTGAAACCATCATTTACAAGTTTAGAAAACAGTTCTCTTGTTTTTGCAGGCGCATAGTAGAACATTACCCCTAAATCGCGCTCATTACTCACGGCACTGTTCAGAGCATCATTACGGTCAAGCGGCAGGCGGTTCTGGCTCGATTGCATGTTTTCAAAACCATAAGGTACTTTGCTCTGGCCTATACGGAAACGGAAACGGTTCTTTTTATCGACCCCGATGTCAAAATACGCATCCCTAAGCTGCCCGAAGTGCAAACCGGTTGTAGATGCAGAGCTGGCAAAATCGGGTTGCAGGTAGAAATATACCTGTTTGCTTATCTGTCCGAAAAATATAATACGTACGCGCCTCAGAAAGAAGCCACCGTTATCGCCCCAACTACGGTCACACTGTTCGCAGCTCAGTTTATCATTTGTTTCCAGCAGGCGGTTATACCTTGCCTGTACATATCCCCTTATACTCACAGATTCATACCATTTCTTTTTGGGTGCTGCATCTGCTTTAAGCTCCATAGCTTCGCCTTTCTGTGCAAAAACAGCTGTAGAAGATGCTAACGATAACACGATTGCAATACCCGCTTGTAAAATTTTACGCATTTTGGTTTTTAATTTCTGGACGCAAATGTATTTTGGTAACAATTCCGTAAGAAATTCATAATCAATACTTAATAATTTGGTAACATTGGAGTTAAAGTTGTTTTGTAAAGTTTCTTTCCTATTTAATAGGTTGCATTTAACATGATTATTGCTTGAAGTATAAAAAACCTATATGCGAAATACCTCCTTATTTATAACTGTACTTATTGCGTTGGTCTCTTTTCAGTCCTGTATAAAATATAATTGTAAAAATCCAGACAGAGAACATATTTACTATGGCATTGATGCATCTGCATCAGATAGTTCATCAAGAGGAAGCAGTGAGTTTGTAATTATTACACCATTGAGTAAATGGGTGTCTTTGAACAACAAAGAGAATTGTCAAACGGAATTTTTCTCAATAAAAAATCAAATAATAAAGAAAACAGTAAAAGTATTTTGCAACAGAGAAATTAGATTATCGAATATAACCATACCTGCAAATCAGGAAATCCTCTGGGGGCAATACAAAGACTATGTCAGTATCAATGGCTTGAACGATAAAATTGAAACTTTTGAGGGTTGTTCTCTGGGGTTTAAGGGAAATGCAAATGCAGATAACGGTGTTGTACCTGGCACTTATACTTTTCATGTAGAAGCTTCTTCAAAAAACGGCAACATGTATCATGACACTGCGACAACGTATATCTATAAGCCTGCACCTCGTTAGCTTTCAATAGATTGCGACTAAAGCATTCTGCTATTGCAGGCGCACGCGTGGGTCCAGCCAGCCGTAAAGCATATCTGTTACCAGATTCACGATGATGAAGATAAACGCGGTGAGCAATACAGAACCCATCACCAGCGGGAAATCGAACTTATCGAGCGCATCGACGGTTATCTTGCCAACGCCCTTCCAGCCAAAGATGTATTCGACAAAGAAAGAGCCTGCCAGCAATTCAGCAAGCCAGCCAGAGATGGCTGTCACTACAGGGTTCAGCGCATTGGGTAATGCATGGCGAAACACCACTTTGGTGGTAGATAATCCCTTTGCATAAGCCGTGCGAATATATTCTTGCGAAAGCACATCGAGCAGGGCACTGCGCGTAAGTTGTGTGATGATAGCCAACGGACGAATCCCCAAAGCAATAGCAGGTAGTATCAGGTTTTTCAGTGCTAGATGTCTGCCTGTGATGGCATCATACTCCCACAAGCTGCCCGTCATATTCAGCCCCGTGTAGCTATGCAATACATAGCCAAAGAAATAAGCTATCACCAAACCTGCAAAAAATGATGGCATTGAAACACCTGCCACACTTGCAGCAATGGAAGATGTATCGAGCCAGGTATCTTTTTTCAATGCAGCAACGATACCTAATAGTATGCCGCAGATAGTGGCTATTACCATCGCAGCCAGTGCGAGTATAATAGTACCGGGGAGTGCTTCTGTAAGCACTGTACTTACCCCACGTTTGGTATTGTAGCTACGTCCCAGATAAGGAACCTTCAACCCAAGTGCATGGTCGCCCAATGGCAACAGTGTAGCATAACTATACTTTGCTTTTTCTGCACTATCGCGCTTGTGATAGCCGATGGGAGAAATATCGTTGAGGTACAAAAAATAGCGTGTGGCAAGCGGCTTGTCCAGGTTCATTTCGCGCCTTGCATTTTCTACAGATGCAAGGTCGCTGCGCTGCCCCATGGTGAGCCTTGCAGGGTCTCCGGGTAGTACATTGAACAGAAAGAACACAACCGTGATTACACCTGCCAATACCAGCATGCTGTAACGTATGCGCCGTACCAGAAAGCGCAGCACTATTTACCCGATTTTGCAGCAGCCAGTGTAGAAGGATAATCTTTGTAGCTCCACTTACCGCGTATCACGCCCTGATCCAGCAACATCAGGCCGGGGTTAGAACGCAGCGCTGTTTTGCTCACCGTACCATCAAACATATAAAGCACTCCTTTCTCTATATTATTTGCCTTTCGAAACGCCTCTGCCTGTTCTTTAGTAGCTGAACACAATATATAAGTGGGTACGTTATTTTTCTCTGCATCTTCTATCAGGTCGTGCAGTTTATTCATGTTTTCTGTGCTTGCGTTCTCTATATCTTTTACGAAAAGTAAAAGTGTGTTACCCGGGGCTGTCAATACATTTTCTGTTACATCATTGCCATCATAATCTGATATGATAAAGTCCTTGATTTTAGGTTCAGCATTACCTTTTTCTATCAATTTCGATTCGCTGCTTACATACTTCCAAGTAGTATCCTGCCATGGGAAATTTTGAGTGGTGAATTGTTTTTTAACACCATCTTTTTCATACACAAGCATAGTTTCATACACATCAGGTTTTGCACCTGGAGGTATTTTACGGTCTTTATTAATATCAACACCAACTTTATATGGCAGACAATCATGAAATGGAAGATGTGCCAACGCATACCATTGTACACCAAAAGAGAAGATAGCAGTAAGCACCATTAGAGGTGTACCTATTTTACCCGAAAAAATCGGCTGTATTTTCTTACGGTAAATGAACAGTATTAATCCTAATACGGTTAAAGCCACATCTTTCCAGAAAGTTTCTTCATTGCTTATTTTTATACAATCGCCAAAACAACCGCACTCTTTTATCTTACCGCTGAACAGTACATAGGCTGTAAGGAATGTGAAGAAAACGATTAGCAACAACAGTAATACAGAAAATACTTTCTGCGCATAGCCCAGTAATACTGCAACTCCTGCAATTATTTCAAAAGCAATCATCATAACAGATAATGAGAGCGAGAATGGCATCATCCAGTGCATCTGCCATACTTCAAAAAACTCATCCATCTTGTAGCTAAGGCCCAGGGGGTCGTTCGCTTTTACAAGGCCTGAGAAAATGAACAGAACGCCTACAATAATTCTGATGAGCCACAGTATGTACTTCATATTTGTTGGTTTGTGCGTTTAGTATTGACCGCTAATATGCAAAATGGGTTTGAAATAAACTGTTAAAGCCTATGCTTTGCCTTCGTCTATTTTGATAAGGGCAAATATGGCATAGTTTACGATATCGTGAAAATTGGCATCTGCCCCTTCCGAAACAATCGTCTGCCCGTCGTTGGCAAGTATCTGTTTGATGCGCAATAGTTTTACCAGTATCAGGTCTACGAAAGACTGCTGAGAAAGCTCTCTCCATGCCTCGCCATAGTCGTGGTTCTTTTGCTGCATCAGGTTTTCTATATCCTGTGCTTTGTCCTCATACCATTGCTTAGCCTCTTCGTAGCTAAGGTCAATCGGTGCATCCGCAGGCATGGCATTCTGTATCAGGGCAATGATGCCATAGTTTACAATACCTACGAACTCGCTCTCTATACTATCGCCTATTTTCTGCTGCCCCGTTTCCTGTATCTGGCGTATGCGCCATGCTTTGATGTATATCTGGTCTACTATAGATATGCCGCGCAGCACCCGCCACGATGTACCGTAGTCTTTGGCTTTTTTCACGTACATATCCTTGCAGCGGCCTACAACGGCCCTGTATTGTGCTAAAGTATTTGTCATTATGTTGGCGCTTACGCTATCCTGCATTTTCTTTGTAGTGCTATGAGTTTCAAAAATACAGTTTTACCCGTAGAAACCACCCTGCAAAGTAGGGGCAGATTGCTGGACATATCTACGCCTGTTGTAATGGGTATCCTCAATGCCACGCCCGACAGCTTCTACAATCAGGGCCGCGACAGCGATACGGACAGCATACTGCGCAATGCAGAGCGTATGCTCAGCGAAGGAGCTACGATACTGGATGTAGGCGGTGCCAGCACCAAACCCGGTAGTGATATCATAGCCCCGGAAGAGGAACTGAAGCGTGTAATACCTGTTATAGAAGCACTTCACAAGCGCTTCCCGGAAGCCTGGCTATCTGTTGATACCTATCATAGCAAAGTGGCAACAGCGGCCGTAAACGCAGGCGCATCTATCATAAACGACGTAAGCAGCGGTAGCATAGATGGTAATATGATAGCTGCCGTGGCACAACTACAGGTACCCTACATAGCCATGCACATGCAAGGCACACCTGCCACCATGCAGCAAAATTCGCAATACTGCAACGTAACACTGGATATAATGAACTATCTGCGGCAGATGGTTGATAAATGCGAAGCCGCAGGCATCAAAGACATCATCATAGACCCGGGCTTTGGTTTTGGCAAAACACTGGAGCACAACTACGAACTACTACGAAACATGCACACCCTGCGCATACTTGGCAAGCCTGTACTGGCAGGCATATCACGTAAAGGCATGATATGGAAAGCAATTGGCACCACACCAGAAGAAGCACTGAACGGCACCACAGCACTACACATGGTAGCCCTGCAACAAGGCGCAAACATCCTAAGAGCACATGATGTAAAGGAAGCGATGGAGGTGATAAAGCTATACGGACACTTATACCCCGGCACTACTGCTTCATAAGCTTTCTGCAAATAGTAGCTGAACCGCAACTAACAGAGAGCCTATACACTCCATTACTTAGCCCACTTATATCTACCTGCCTGCTATCAGTAACAATCAGCCCTTTGCCCGTCATGTCTGATATCGTAATGATACATGGCTTATCAACAGGAAGATTGGCAACAATAAAAACATCTTTTGCAGGATTGGGATAGATAAGAACGTCGTTCAGCTTGCCAGATGCATTCGACACTGCTGCAGCTGTATTACAAACTGCCCCATTGCTCCACGAAGCAAATAATGGTTGATACAGCGTATTATCTATATCATCTGCATAGATTTCAAAATACCTGGTACCATAGGTTTTATATGCGTAGCACATAGCATCCACCGGTGTGGTATTGGCTACTTTTGCCGGGTCAGAGAATGGATGCGTCCACCCTTGCAGCATCTGAAACATTGTATAAGCAGAGTCGTTGAGCTGATACATTATCGACGCATTGGTTGTTGTTGGCAATCCTGTCACCACTTTGGTCACCGTATCCTTGTATGCAGCAAGATTCTCTTGCCAGAAGCTTATTTTGGGATTTGCCACTCCGTTGAAGCCCTGCAATAACCTTGTTCTGATGTAAGTAGCCAGTTGTGGCGCAGATACGTTATCCGTCACCGACTTATAGAATGGAATGAACACATTTTTTGTCGGAAAATAATCTGTGTGCACTTTCAGGCTCGCTATCAGTGAATCGGCAAATTTCTGTCTTGCATATCCCGTTAGTGTAGTGTGCAAACCTGCCGTAAGGCTATTCACATTGCGTATAGCCCCAAGTCCCGGTATATTGGCAGTAATGTTTGCGAGCACAGGGTGCGTGCTAAGGGGAACATTTGCCCCCGCCGACATACTATATACCTGATGAGATGCCAATGCTGCCATAAACAACCTGAAACGGGCCATCAGATATGCATCCCACGGTACAGCTCTCGTTGTTGTGACAGCAGATACAGGATCGTAAAATGAATAAGTAGCCGCTGCATTTGCAGCTACATAAGGTGGCTCTACGCTATATGCACCGAATAGTATTGTCAGTTTCTGATTTAGCGAATCCAATCGTTTTACGATATGGTCTAAACCTGCAAAGTTGTACACACCCTGCGATGTCTCAATATCTGCCCAACTCCACCTCCATACATAGCCGTTTACAAACGTATAGCTTCGTATGTTAGCATCCCTGTAGGTTCCGTTACTGTTATCCAACACATAAATACCTGTTGGCTGCGCATTTGCAGAAAAACCAACGATTACAGATAACAGGACCAGACAGCGTAGTGGTCTAGGCATATTGTAATTTAGTGTAAGACCACAGATTATCACAATAGTTTAATCCAACGCCCAAAATCATCCAATCATAGGATGCCTCTTAAACTCTTTACTCCTATCAAACAGATAGCGGAGTGTTTGTAGCCTGCGGCTGCGGTAGGTGCCAAGGCTTTCGCCTATGCTTATCATCTTTGGGTTGAAGTCGCCCACCCACTGCATTTCATAGTCTTCGTACCTGGCTTGTGTCTGTATTACTTTCGCGCCACTCACTATCATGTAGCCATCTATCCCTTTGCCCTGATACTCCGGCACAACACCAAATGCCAACCCTACAAAACGAGTGCATTTACCAAACTGCTTCAAGCACAAAAATTGCAGTTTCTGCAACAGCCCAAACTTACCGTTCAAATGTTTGAAATACTGGTTGAGGTCGGGCAGGTTTACCCAGAAAGCTATCGGCTCTCCTTTGTAGTACACAAACCACTGTATGCTCTCATCTATCACAGGCTTCATGGTTGTGAACATCTTTATCACCGTCTTTTCCTCCAGCTCCTTACCACCACCATGTTTTGCCCATGCTCTGTTGTATATAATCGTAAAGTCTTTGGCAAATTTCTCTAACTGGTCTTTTCTAAAATGCCTGGCACTATAATCGGGGTCTGCAGCATACTTATCATATGCTTCATAAAACTTATCCTGCAAGCGGCTCTGTACTTTCAGTGCAAAACATATCTGCTCGTAATACACCTGAAAACCGTAATTGCTGAATAGCTTTTGGTAATACTCCGGATTATAATTCATACAGTAGAGTGGCTCCTGAAAGCCCTCTACCAAAAGCCCCCACCATTTATCGCGCTCCCCAAAATTAATAGGCCCATCCATTGCTTGCATACCACGTTCCTGCAGCCATTGCTTACAATGGTCGAACATAAAATTTGCTGCCTGCTGGCTATCTATACATTCAAAAAAGCCAATGCCACCTGTGGGCTGTTCGTTTTTATACTGTGTATTTACAAATGCAGCGATACGGCCTATTGCAGTGCCACTATCATCTTTCAGCAACCATCTTGCACATTCCCCTTTTTTGAAAAACTTGTTTTTGGCGGGGTCAAAGACTTCTTCTATATCCTTATCCAACGGGCGTACCCAGTTGGGGTTGTTTTGATTAATTGCGTTGGGTAATGCTAAAAATGCCTGCTTATCCGCTTCGGATGCTACTAAATGCATTCTCATGGTGCAAAATTAGCAATTAGATTTTTGTCAGGAAACCATCACCGCAGTGCAATTGTTTATTCTACAATCAGTTAATTCAATTTATTTAACAAGACTATTACACACATAGCGCTTTTTGCGAATGTTATCTGCGCTCATTTTTCATTAGATTGCAAGAACAATGCAAGTACTACTATGGGCCATAGCAATCATACTTTCGGCAGGTGCCGCATGGTGGGTATACCGCGCAGATAAAAAGCGTGGCACACCTTACCCATGGCTTACAGCCGCACTTCGTGGCGTGGTAGTATTCCTGGCACTCTTACTATTGCTTGCCCCTGTCATCAGCATTACCAGCAACGAGACACAGAAACCCGTGGTAGTTTTTGTGCAGGACAATTCAAGCTCTATTAATACAGCACTTGGCAAAGACAGCAGTGCCTACCAGAAAAATACGCAATCGCTGATTGACAAGCTTTCGGGCGACTATAAAGTGATAACATGGAACCTGAACGGCAATACCTCGGCAGACAGCCTGTTTCGCTATACCACCCAAAGCACAGATATATCTAAAGCACTGGAAAACGTGCAGGAGTACTACGGTGCGCAAAATCTGGGCGCAGTTGTGTTGGCTACCGATGGTAAATACAATCAGGGGAGTAATCCATTGTTTCAGCAATTATCATTGCAAAGCCCGCTATACACAGTTGGCATTGGCGATAGCAGTCGACAGAAAGACCTTCGTATAGCACAGGTATACAGTAACAAAACAGTATCGCTGAATAGCAATTTTGAAATACGTGCAGATATCATTGCCACACTTTGCAATGGGTATAGTAACAACATACAACTAACAGAAGATGGGCAAACAATTGCCACCACACCCATAAGCATCAATAACAATCAGTACGACCGCACCATCTCGTTCAGCATCAAAGCAACTAAAGCAGGGCTGCATCATTATACCATCGTTGCACCAACTGCAGATGGCGAGCAAAACACTGCTAACAACCGAAGAGATGTATTTGTAGAAGTGGTAGATGAACAAAAGAAAATACTGATAGCAGCCGCAGCTCCGCATCCGGATATTAAAGCGATACAAGAGGCACTCAGCGCGCTGGAAAGCTATAAAGTAACAGTGGCTATGGCAAATGAAATACCATCGCTGCAAGACTATAAAGTAGTAATACTACACCAACTGCCATCGCAGTTCCTCAACAACAGCCGCGATATTACTACCATGCGCAAAGCAGCGTGGTATATACTTGGCAGCCAAACAAACCCTGCGGCAGTAATGCAACTATCATCGCCTGTGCAGATGAGCATCAACCCGCTTGCATCAAGAGATTTATACCCGGCATACAACGCAGCATTTAATAACTTCTCTGTACCGCAAAATATGCAGGCAGTGATGGACAAGATGCCACCACTCAGCGTACCACAAGGCACTATACAGGCAAAGCCGAATGCAGATGTTCTATTCCGTCAGCGCGATGGTGAGCAACAACCACTGTGGGTGCTGCAACAAGGCAACCCTTCAACTGCTATTACTACAGGCGAAGGCATATGGCGCTGGAGGATGTACGAGTATAAAAACTTCAACACACACAATACGATTGATGAGTGTATTCGCCAGACGGTTTCTTTCCTTGCAGCCAACAGCAACGAAAAGCCTTTCTACATCCAGTTGTCAAAATATGTATGGAGCGATCAGGAAAACATTGGTATGAATGCATACTTGCTGAATGCAACTAACCAGCAAGTAAACAATGCAGATGTGCAACTGGTAATAACAGACACAAGTGGCAGGAAACAAAACTTCAGCTTTGAGAAAAGCGGCAGCAGCTACAGGCTAAACACCGGCATATGGGCTGCGGGCACATACAACTACGCTGCACGCGCAGTATACAACGGCACTACCTACACTGCTGCTGGTAGCTTTGTCGTAGAACACATGCCGCTTGAGCAAATGGAAACAGGCGCAGACTACAGTATGCTATACACACTTGCAAGAAAATATAACGGTGGTTTTGTACCTGCTGCAAGCATCACATCGCTGGCAGATAGCATTAAGAAGAACACCAACATAAAGCCTGTTATACAAAGCAATATTCAGTCTGTACCATTGGTAGATTGGAAATGGTATTTCCTGTTGATACTCATCTTTGCAGTGGCAGAATGGCTGCTACGCAAATACTGGTTGGCCCAATAAAATTTCATATTAACGCACCTCAGGTAGTGTCAGTTCAAACTTAGAAAAGCTGATACATTTATCAGGATTTTTTGCGGCGTGCTTATACACTATATTGCGGATGTAATCATTATCAGGCATAGGTTCCAGCTTCTCCTGCAGCTCCAGAATATTATCGGGCATTACACCATCGTGCAGATAACCCATACCGTAGAATGAACCTTTGTTGATGAAGATGCAACTCTGCTCATCATCATTAATACCCTTGTCTACAAATGCAAATGTTGGCAGCGTTTTATGCAACCATTTTACCGCATCATCTACTTTGCGGTTATACTTTTTCGTCTTCATAGTAGCACCGCACACCCCCGTACAGCTATCTGCAAACACACCATTGGTGCAGTCTGCATTCTTGGCAAGATTGCACAAGCGTGCACACAGACCAAACTCTGCAATCATTTCACGTATTCTGTTATGTCCCTCTATGATTGTATTGAATGTATGCAATGGCTTCAGCACCTGTTTGTTCTTTTCTATAGCAATGCGTTTATAGCCCTGTTGGTCTTCGTACACAAACAAACCAAACTTTGGCAGGTAGCCGCGTTGGCTGCGGTTGTAGATAGGCCACAACCTGCGTATCTCAGTGCTTTCCAAAATATGCGCCATCAAATCGGTAGCACATTCTTTATAGCTGATGCGGTGTATATCTCTCAGAAAATCCTGCTTTTGCTTGCCTGTTTTATTATTGCTGAAATGACTTTTTACTCTGCGTTTCAGGTTCTTTGCCTTGCCCACATATATCACCTTGCCGCTGATGTTGTAGAAGTAGTAAACACCCGGTACAGGCGGCAGGCTACCTACTTGCTCAATAGGTACATGTGGTGGTAAGTACTGTTCGCTGTTGCGGCCTTTCAGCATAGTGTTTATCACACCCTCTGCATCGTTTGCTACCAGCATCGCAAACAGATCTGCTGTTGCATCGCATCGCCACCTGCACGGTGATGATTGGCATGATTGATGTCCAACTGCACACAAAGTTTACCAAGGCTGTAACTTGTTTTGCCAGGCAATATCTTGCGTGCCATGCGTACAGTGCAAAGTTTCTTTACGCCCAGCTCGTAGCCACTGGCTTCTAAGTGATGCTTTATAAAAGAGTAGTCGAAGTTTACGTTGTGCGCAACAAATACTTTATCCTTTAACATTTCGTGCACACGTGCTGCCACCTCGCTGAAGCGTGGAGCATGCTCTACCATACTGTTGGTAATGCCCGTAAGCCTTTGAATAAAGTAGGGAATCTGTGCATTGGGATTGATAAGTGTTTCGTAAAAATCTACTACCTGCTTACCATCATGCACTACAATAGCTATTTCTGTTATACCGTTTCCTGCGGCATGACTCCCCGTCGTTTCAATATCTACTATCGCATATAGCATACATGATTAAAGATACTGCAAACCTGAAATAGTTGTGCAATGTTTGTATAACTATGCTTAATAGAATATGTCACATAAGATAGATTTCTTATTTACACTCACCACCGGGCTCGCACACTGTGGCATCACCGCCAACTACTGTCAGTTTAGGATTAGCTTTTTCGTATTCTGTCCATGCCTGTGTCAGTGCTTGCAGAAATGTTTCTGACGGTTGTGCACCGCTTACGGCATATTTATTATCCAGCACAAAGAAAGGTACACCACGCACACCTATCTGCGATGCGCGTACTATATCGGCCTCTACCTCTGCTGCATACCGGTTGCTGTTCAGTACATCGGCAGCTTCCTGCTCGGGTATGCCTATGTTCTTTGCCATAGCAATCAATACTGCATGGTCGGCAATGTCTTTGCCTTCGGTAAAGTATCCGCGAAACAGTTGTTCTTCCATTTCATCGCCCTTACCATGTTTCTTTGCCAGGTGGCTGATGCGGTGTGCATCAAAGCTATTAGCAATCACAGCCTTGTCAAAGTTGTATTGCAAACCCTCGCCCTCAGCCATCTGCACCACTTGCTTGTGCATCTGTTTGCTCTGGTCTACCGTCATGCCCTTGCGCTCTGCCAGGTAGGTATATACATCCTTGCCGGGTTGAGAGGTCATTTCAGGGTCCAGCTGAAAACTGTGCCACACTATTTCTATGTCTTTACCATTAGGGAATTTTGCCAGTGCGCTTTCAAATTTCCTTTTGCCTATGTAGCAGAAAGGGCACATCACATCGCTCCAGATATCTACTTTCATCTTTTTGCCTTTTGTTTGCACCTGTTGCTGCGCGGGTAGTTTTTGCACACCCTTCTGTGCAGTGGCCGGTATGGCCATTGCTATGCAGATAGCAGTTGTCAGCAGGTACGGTTTAGAAAACATTTACCCTGCAAAGGTACGATGCATGTAGCTACGACAATAGACACTATACCAAAGTATAGCCATAACAGGGTATAAGCGAAAACTATTACTTGCCGTTCATCCATAGTAGCGCATTGTACACTGCACGGTGCAGAATGGTGAGGTGTGTTTCCTGCGGCATGGGGGCAAACTGTATGCGTGCTTCTTTGCTTTTGTATTGTTTCAGCTCTGAGGCAAGCTTGGCAGCATAGCTCTCCATCTGCCTGCCCTCTGTACCCACGCATATATACAGCTGCTTCTTATTAGTATAGGGTGTTTTCAGCATGGCTGGTATATCGCTCAGCAGCGACTCTCCGTCCCACCACAGACTGGGGCTAACGATGATGTAGTTATCAAACAGATTAGGTTTCTTCAGCAGTATCTCTGATGCCAGCAAACCACCCAGCGACTGACCGATGAGTGTAGTAGTACCACCTGTTTTGTAATGGCTGTTGATATAAGGCTGCAATTCTTTTTCTATGAACGATATGAACTGTGGCGAACCACCTGCTATGGTCGCTAAGCGTTTTTCAAGAAATGCTATCAGGGTGTCTGGGTTGGGCTTCTTATTGACCTTGCCGGCGGGGAAAGTAAAATCGTGTTTGCGATCTGCATTGGCAATGCCTACCACAATAGTTGGCGGCATATAGCCTATCATGGTGAGGAACTGTACATTGCCTACCGTGTGTACAAAGTCTTCGTTGGCGCTGCCATCCAGTTGGTAGATGACAGGGAAATTCTTTGCCGTATCATCATGATAACCATCGGGCAGGTAGATGTTGATGATGCGCTGCTGCGATAACGATGCGGAATACAGGCTGTCTACTACGCCTAGTACAAATGGCTTGGTGCTTTGTGCAGATGCTGCAAGCGTGCAGATGGTAAATAGTAATGGCAATAGTTTTTTCATAAACGGTATTGTATTGCAAAGCTATAGAGAGCAGCGAATACATCCATCCCCCGCAATGGGGTAGGTATAAAAAAAGAGAGGGTATTCATCCCTCCCTTATTGTTTACTGTATAGTATAGGCAAGTCCTATTTTGATGCCACCACTTGTTGTATTGCCGTTCGTTACAAGGTTGATGGATTCATTTAACTGCCAGTTTTTGTGCACCTGCCATGTAACGCCCTGCGATAACAGTAAGCCCAGTTGCACGTCCGTTATACTCGTATTTAGTGCAGCATTATTACTTATATAATATCCATCAATATTGTACTTGTTATAGCGTGCATTGATGCCCGCACCGAAATATGCTCTCACTTTTGCTGCAGCCGGATGCACATAATACTGCAAAGACAGATTAGCATCATATGCCCGCGTGCTTGCAGTGCCGTTGAATGGTAGCGCAGCTATGCCATCAAACCCATTGAGATAACCCGAATAGATATTGTCTTTAATGAAAGCAGTACCTATGCCTGCCTGTACTGCAAACCTGTTGCCAATATAGTGTCTTGCAAACACACCAACGGTAGGATAGCTGGTACGCTGCCTGTAGTTCATATATAACCTGTTGGATGCCGAATCTCTGTTAAGGCATTCTTTGAAAAAGCCTGCTTCTACACCCACTGCAAATTTGGGTGTACGCAATATGGCTACTTTGTCTGTTTGTGCAGATGCACTGAAAGAGGCTGCAATCGCAGCAAGGATTAAGGTGTAACGTAGTTTCATAAAATAAGATTTGTGCACAAAGTACTGTGCATAGTCTTAAAGCTTTTGTAAAGCAGCGTTTACGAAACGTTAAATGAACCTCTTCTTATTTCACCCTTGTATAAGTAAGCGTATTGCCACGTGCTGTGTAGATGAAGGACAGGTTTTTCTCATTGGCATCTACAACTATATAGCACATATCGTCCTTAGGAAGGTAGATGTAATAGTCCTCATTCTCGGCACTGTCTGTGCAGCTTTTGTGGCTGATGGTATAATCGACCGTATCATTACCACTGCCTTCGTAGCCCAGTATGTATTTGTCTTTGGTGATGATGAGTGTAGCCTTCGGATCTTCCACACTCACCCAGCTACCCTGTATCATTTGCGGTATGGCCGATGCATCTGCAACAGCCTCTGCCACCACCCCCAGTGTCGGCGATTGTGTAGCCGCTATGGTTGCAAGATCTTCCCCATCGGTAGAATTGCCCGCATCGCCACTACAGGCAGACAGGAATAATACTGCAGATAACAAGAGTAGCTTTTTCATACGGCAAAATTAAGGAAACGGTTTATGGGTATTAATCTTTTTTAGACAAAGGATATTTTTGTTGTGCCTCTTTTCGTGCATCTGCACCAGACATGCCTGCTTTCATAAGCGTTTGAATATAGTCTGCACGGATACCTGCGTTGTCGTCATATGGATAATGCCAGAGTGTGTTCTTGATGTCTGCTTCAGCCCTGTCGCCCCATTTCTCACTCAGTGTTCGCATTAGTTTGATTTGCATTGCAAAGGATTGTCTTCTTGAATCTTCTCCTGCTATTCTGTTTAGTACTTCATAATCAGTTGCCATCATAAATGTTGCATCCTTAAATACCTGAAATAGTATCTCGTCCATATCTCTGCCAGATTCGTTTTTTAGTTCTTGTCCGCGTTCTTTAATTACGTAGTATAGTCTTCCTGATAAATCTATATCGAGATAAGCACCCTCTCCTGTAGATTCTAACGCAGGCAGATATTTTTTATCCATGCCAATGATTGCTGCATAACGCATCATTGTTGCCACACAATCACTGAATTTCTTTTCGTTGGGAGTCATCAGGTATCTATTTACTTCTTCAGATAAACAACAACGGGGAAATGGTCGCTGTAGCCATTGTTCCAATACGTGCCGCGAAAACTACGGAAAGGATAGTTACGGAATTTACCACCTTCCTGCCGCAAGAAGGGGCGGTCGTATATCTCTGCGCCTGCATACTGTATGCCCTTGCTTTTTACAAAGCCTGCAGATAGTATTACCTGGTCAAACAAGTCCCACCTGCGCTGAAACACGGCCGTACCCCTGCCGCTTGCATAGATGCTCGTGAAGGGATTGTACATCGTGTTATTGCCCGCCGCATTGGCATCTGCAATGCTACCCAGTTCTTGCGTAAGGCTGGCATCTGTAGGGTTATCATTCAGGTCGCCCATCATCAGTATGCGTGCATTGCGGTTAGCGCGGCGAATCTCGTCAATCATCTTCCTGTTGGCGGCAGCCATCTCTCTACGTTTGTGTTCTGTCTCATCTGCACCTTCTCTGCGCGATGGCCAGTGGTTTACCAATACATGCACCGTATCACCCGCCAGTATGCCTTTTACATACAATGGCTCGCGTGCGCCTTTGCGCACAGGCAGTTGTTTTGATGCAATGACTTTAAACACCGCAGGATTATACAACAACGCCACATCTATACCACGCGGGTCTGTACTGTTATACCACACATACTTATAGTTGCGTGCTTTCAGTTCGGTGGTATTCACAAGGTCGTTCAGTACTTTATTATTCTCTACCTCTGCAATGCCTATCAGTGAAGCGCCGTTAGCGCTCTTGTCTGTACCTGCACGTTGCAGTGCATATGCCATATTGCGCAGCTTCTGGCTGTATATCTTATCTGTATACCGATAGCTGCCATTTGGCGTAAACTCCTTATCATCCGTCAGCGGGTCATCAGCAGGGTCAAACAGGTTTTCCAGATTGTAGAACACAACAGGGTATACCTGCGCATTTGCTGTGAAAGCAAAAAGAAAAACTATGAATGTTAGAATGAGTTTGTTCAATTGTTGATTGGTTGTTTATTCGGACTCTGCGTATTCTGTAAGATAGTTATATACCCAATTGCTTGATAATACAGTCAGCCATATTACAGCACAGACTACCAGACTGGCTTTGTTTTTGTTTTTCTTCCATAGTACTGCAAGTAGAAATAGCATTGTCAAAATCAGTACACAATATGTTACTATATGCCTGAATGCGGCTGTAGGTGTATAGTAAGCCATAAAAAATTGGTTGCCTACTTGGTAGTTGGAGTTGTATATATCAAATGCATCATGTCCGAATGCAATAATATACAACAATGCAAATGCTGTGGTGACAGCAAGTGTGGTGTTATATATTATCTTATCGGTGTTAGGCATATACAAAGGTGTAAATTAATAGTTTCATCGCTAGGGTATGAAGAAATTATCAGATGAAGCTATTGAATAATAATGACGGTTGCTATCAGCGAAATAAAAACAGCAAAGCCTATCCAGAAATTCCCGAAATCATCTTTATCTGCTACAAGTTTTCTGTAAGTTTAAATAAAAGAAACGGTAAACCCCGAGGAGCAAACAATCCATGCAGCCCTGACTGTAACACCTATGACAGTGGTGAATATATACGCTACTATTTCTCCGATAAACTCTGCCATTCTGAATTCAACCACTAAGGCGTTTAGGATTTAGAAATTAGCATTTCGATATTAGTATTTACACCGCAAGCACATGTATCATCTCTATCATGTCTTTGCTGATGATGGCGTTTTGTTTCACGCAGCTTTCAAACGGTGTGTAGAGAATCTCTCCGTTTACAATGCCTGCCATCACCTGTGTTTTGCCGGTGCGTAGTGCCTCTACCGCAGCATGTCCTAAGCGGCTTGCCAATACCCTGTCTGCACAGGTAGGGCTGCCACCACGCTGTATATGGCCCAATATCGTGCTACGTACATCCAACAAGGGGAACCTGCGCTGCACTTCTGCATGCAGTTCTTTGGCACCACCAAAATCATCACCCTCTGCTACTACTATGATGTGTACATTCTTCTTACGGCGCTCGTCCATATCAATACGGTTCAGCACGGCATTGATGTCGGTATGTGTTTCGGGTATCAGTATATCTTCTGCACCACAGGCTATGCCGCTGTGCAGTGCTATATAGCCCGCATCGCGCCCCATTACCTCTACAATAAACAGGCGATTGTGTGCCTCTGCCGTATCGCGTATTTTATCAATCGCCTCTACAGCCGTATTCACAGCGGTATCAAAACCAATGGTATAGTCTGTACCTGCAAGGTCTTTATCTATCGTGCCGGGCAGGCCAACAGCAGGTATGGTATATCGCCTGAAGAACTCTACCGCACCACGGAAAGTACCATCACCACCTATCAGCACCAAGCCGTTGATGCCGTGTTGCTGCAACTGGTCGTATGCTTTCTGCATACCTTCTTCGGTCATGAATTCTTTGCTGCGGGCAGTCTTCAGTATAGTGCCACCACGCTGTATGATGTTCGATACATCGGTAGCTTCCATACGATAGATATCGCCCTCTATCATACCCTGATAACCACGGCGAATACCATACACTTCCATGCCGTGATAAATAGCCGTACGCACTGCCGCACGTACCGCAGCGTTCATGCCCGGGCTATCGCCGCCCGATGTCATAATGCCTATTTTGCTGATTGCCTCCATAGTACCTGTTCTTGTATTGTGAAAGTAGGAAATTGCACCAAGCTTATCAGTTGGTTACGGAGAATTAACAAATGCTAAAGTGCGAATGAAGGTTATCGATTAATCTTTTTGATTAACCATTTTACAAACTTTATGAGCATGTAAAGCAGTCCGCCTGTTCCCACCAGTGCAGCAAAGTAGAAGTATATCCAAAAGACCTTGTCACCTGTTGTCACCTCTGTAGAGATGTCTTCTGATATGTCTAATAATAATGAACTGAGCATAGGTGCATGTTTATGAGGGCTATTGTGACAAAATAACGGAGATAACACCCACAACAGCAACTGATACAAACAAAACTATAAATACTACTGTTACAGCCTTTACAACGTCTGTTAATGTTTTCATTTCTTAGCGTTTAGCCAGATGAAGAATTTAAGTATCAGCTTTAGCATAAAGAAGATGATAATTCCTGTTCCTATAAGTGCTGCAAAGACTGTATACATAAACAGATAGATCTGACCTGTCGTTGCGTCTAATGCTTCTAATAGTGTCATCTTTTTTAAGGTTGTATAGAGTTGAATATAAAAAGCCACTTTTTACGGTGGCTCTATTGCAGTTTATACTTTTGTTTTACTTCGCCGAGTATCCGGTGGGCTTCTTCCTCGCTATATGCAACGAGGTAGATGGTTTTTATGGTGTATGTACCATCAATGGTTTTACCCTCTACACTGATACCATCTACTTTTTTATCAGTTAGCTGTATGCCCTTTACTACACCGTTCACAACTTCTGCTTTATACTTGTTCAGCGTGCCCATGTCGGACATGTCGAAATCTTCATCATTTGTTCTTGCCATAGAATATGAAGATAATGAATCAGGGAATTGATTTTTACATTTTTCATTGCTTAATACTATTTGCATCCTATTAAAACGCAATCTCCACCCTGTTTTTTCGTTATTAGGATTGCTGCGCTTATATTCGCAGACGCTTATACTGCCTGATGAAGATATCGGTTATCATTGTTAATTATAATGTGAAGTACTTTTTGGAGGTATGCCTGCACAGTGTGCTGCGTGCTACCAATGGGTTTGATGCCGAGGTGATAGTGGTAGATAATAACAGTACCGATGGCAGTATGCAGATGGTGGCAGAGAAATTCCCCACCGTCATCCGTATAGAGAATAAAGACAATGCGGGCTTTGGCAGGGCCAATAATCAGGGTGTGGCAATAGCCAAAGGGGAGTATATCCTCTTCCTGAACCCCGACACAGTAATGCCAGAAGATTTCTTTACCAAAACCATTGGCTATATGGATGCCCACCCCGAAGCGGGTAGCATTGGCCCCAAGCTGCTGGATGGTAAAGGGCAGTTTGCACCCGACGGGAAAAAATCTTTCCCCTCGCTATCGGTAGCTATCTTCAAGACTACGGGTATTAATAAGGTATTCAGCAAATCGCCTTACTTCAATAAATACTACGCCGTGCACATTGGCGAAGACGAGACGGCTGCGGTAGATGTACTTTCGGGCTGCTGTATGCTGGTGCGTACTGCTGTGCTGCCCAAAATAGGTGGCGCGTTCGACGAAGATTATTTTATGTATTGTGAAGACGTAGATCTTTCTTACCGCATACAGAAGGCAGGTTATCAGAATATCTATTTCCCCGAGGCTACACTGATACATTATAAAGGAGAAAGCACACGCAAGGCTACACTGTCTTATGTACGCATATTCAACGAGGCGCTCTCAACTTTTGTGCGCAAGCACTATAGCAAGGGCAATGCACAGTTGTTTACCATCTTTATCAACATAGGTATTGTACTGCGTGCCATACTGGGTGTGGTAAAGCAGGTGCTGAAAGTGCTGCGGATGCCAATGTTTGATGCACTGATAATGCTGGGCACGCTGTGGTTTATGAAAGAGTTCTGGGTGGTGCATGTAAAGAATATAGAGCCTATACCGCTCAACTCTGTACTGGCTACTTTCCCTGTATATATTGCGCTGTGGGTGGTCAGTTTGTACATCAATGGTGTGTACGACCAGTCGTACCGAGGCCTGCGTGTAATACGTGCTATGGTGATAGGTACCATCATGATACTGGCATACTATGGTTTGCTGCAGCCGGGCTTGCGCTATTCGCGTGCTATTATCATATTCAGTGGTATATCGGGTACGGTTATTATGTTGGCGCTGCACGAGCTGTTTTTTCGCCTGGGTATCTTCAAGTTCATCCCGTACGACAAGCTGCCACGTAAAGCCGTGATAGTAGCCGATGAAAAAAACTATGCCGATACTGCCAATACACTGCGCCGTGTACACTACGCACCGGACCTGAACGGACGTATTGCCACAGAAAATAACAAGGGTACGGCGCTGGCAGGCATCAACGAACTGAAGCCTTACCTCTTTACCGCAGGTATCAACGAAGTGATATTTTGTGTAAACGGCCTCAGCTATGCGCAGATATTGCAACAGATGCAGTATTGTGGTGGTGCTTACGAATACAAGATACACCTGCAGGGCAGCGAGAGCTTTGTAGGCAGCAACAGCAGCCACACCGCGGGCGACCTGTATACGCTCGACAAACGCTACAACCTCTCTAAATTCTCGCAGCTGCGCAATAAGCGCATACTGGATGCGGGGCTGTCTGTCATCTTCCTGATAATGTGGCCATTACTGCTGCTGTTTGTAAAGAATGGACTGCAATTCTGGGTAAACTGCATATTGGTGCTGATGGGCAGAAACACATGGGTAGGTTACACAACTGCCAACAATCAACTACCTGCCATACGCATGGGTATATTGCCGCCATATTTCATTGCTGCAGACTACGAACCCTCTGCCACAGTGGCTTCTCAGCTGGACAGCATATATGCACAGCAATACACAGCTGGGGCAGATTTGACACTGATACTTAAGAATTTTAAATATCTGGGCACAAATCCAAAAAAGATTTTGCAGAAATAAGAAAACGTTTATTTTTGCAATCCCAATCGGGGAATTACACTCCTCCTTAGCTCAGTTGGTTAGAGCACCTGACTGTTAATCAGGGGGTCTCAGGTTCAAGTCCTGAAGGGGGAGCGAAAACAAAAAAGGCTTACGGAAACGTAAGCCTTTTTGAATTGTATTGCAGGCGTGTTATTAGTACGTACACATACCGCCAGATTTCGATTCGCAGTTCGCGCGGATTTCATCATCATCATTGCCGTTTACACTCAATGATTTACCGGCAGGGCAATCACATTTAGTTAATTTTACGCAAGAGCTGAATGATGCTACAGTTAGGGTTAGCAGGCTCAGAAGGATTAATTTTTTCATAAGTTTTTAGTTAATGGGCAAGTATAGCGAACACCTTCGATATTTACAAGTAGAATAATGCTGAAGTGTGGTTTGTTAGTAGTATTCTTTATCTGATATTTATACAGGTTTATCAGTAGTATTTTAGTGCAGGCGAAAAAGGAATTTTTCAATATCCTTCTTATGCAAATGACTGCTGCGGTATGGTAGTAAAGGCACCCTGAAGTTATTCTCTGTAGTGAATGGAACAGCTTCCCATATTTTTTGTTTTTGATTATCTATCAGGATGAGCAAATTTAAAGTGCCCGTATTCACCAGTACGCAATCATCATCCAATATATCTACGCTACCACCGCGGATACTTACTTGTTGTGCATTTTTATCTTGTGATAATCTAATCCCGACATCCCAGTTTTTTATAAGCTTATTGCTGCCAGCAGGTTGTTTGTATTTCACAACATGTGATGTAAGGTATCCTTCGGCATCAATCTGTGAGGTTGATATCGGTAAATAATCACTGTGGTTATTGTTATACAAGTACAGCTCGTTTGTACGTTTGTTTACACGGCATGAATGCTGGCCGTAAAAGGGGCTATTATCTTCTTTCCCGCCATAGCTATTTAATATTTCTCCTCCCGGGTATGCGATTTTAATAACTCGGTTAATGCTTTTATAACTCATGTATATCACATTATTCGCCATGTCAAAATCAAATCCGTTCATATACGGATTACCGTCAAACGGCATTTTGATTGTTTTTATCGGCCAGAAAAAATCATCATCGTTTAAATGTTCTGCAGTTCTCCACGACCAGACTACGTTGCCTGATGCATCATATTCTATCAACGTGCCACAAGTAAACTCTTTATAATAATTTCCATCGTTACCTTTTGTTACTGATACTTCTCCATCCGAAAAATAATCGGCTATCGGGCCGGGAACACGTTTTTTTACAACTTCTGCACCGGCAACCATATAGTGCCCATTGCTTAGTTTAGTGAATTCATGATGATACCCTTCCGTTTTTTTGCCGCTAACTTTACCATCATTAGGAGCTTCCCAGATTATTTGCCCGTTATAATCAATCTCAAACGCTCTGTCTTGTACAAGAAATGTAAATGTGCCATCATTGGTGGCTTTAAAATCGCGAACACCAACATCACGTTTTTTTATCTCCGGTATATCGGGCATATACCACACAGGGCTGCCTTTCATATCATACATCACTAATGTCCTGTCAACCAATACAAGCAAATCTTTATGGTCAGTTGCTTGTTTTATAACAATTAATCCATTTTTTGTTGTGTCTGTGTAAACTAAATCTCCTGTAGCAAAATGATGCAAGCCGGAGTTGGCAAATTCTTTTCCGGCATTGTCCAGATAGGATACACGCCATGTATATTGTTTTCCCCAGTAGGGTAACTCTGCTATATCTTTTGGTTTGTTTGTTTTATGGGTAATGAAAACTGCTTTAACAAAAGCTTGTTCATTTGAAATATCTCCCTTTGCTATTTGAAATATATACGAAGTGGCTTTAGTGTTTTCCGGTACAGAAAAACCTGCAATTCGGTAGTTCAATATCGAAAAATCATTAGGTTTTATCTGCCCTTTCGAGGCGAGTGATAGAAAAATAAATGACAATATTACTCCTATAGTCTTAATCATAACTGATTAAAAAAACAATTTTATAAATACATTAAGGAGTAATTAAAATAGGATTAAAAAGCAATTAAATTTACAATATATTATGACTAAACAAAGCTTTTTTGAAAAAATATTATCTATTACGTCGCAGCTTGTCAAATAAGTGTATCTATAGTGAAGCCCTAGAAGATACAGTGTCTGAATTCAATGTTTTATAATTATTGTATTCATTAGTGTAGTGTTGTGGTATACTGTTCTCAGTATATAACGACCGGCCAAAAGCTTGTCGGTATTAATGTAGTATACATTATTTGAGCTTGCCTGTTGTGGAATAATATTTTTAATAACTGCACCACCATCAAAAGATAATAGCTGCAGTAATTTAAGATTTTCATTCTTTGGCAATACAATAGTTAATAGTTTATCTGCCGGGTTTGGATATGTTAACACATTGCTTTTTAAATGCAAATACGAAATGTTTACAGGTGTGGAGTCTGTAAGGTGAATAGCCATCGTTTGACCTGTTTTATCAAAGCTGGGCTGTCCATTATTATTTACCGCATTTACAATACCGTATAGTATAAGTTCTCCGGATGACATATTCGGAGCTTTCCAACCAAAATTCACTTCAAACCAACCGTTGGTATCTTTGGAGATACGTGTATTATTTTCTGCATAAACCGGGTTGACTGCAGGATGCCCGTGAGAGTAATTGTCAAAGTTTGCAAAGTTCCCAACAGGGTTATTATTGTGGTCTAACACAACTGTTTGAAAGCCAAACATATCATATTGACTGTGTTTGCCACGTACAGTAATAGTATATAATGAATTGGCCGTGTAGTGTTTAATACTACTGTTTGTTGTATCTCCTTTTTTTCTTATCACTATTGTGCTGAACGTAGTATCAGTGCCGCCGTTATGACAATTGCCGCAATTGCCGGCTCCGGGGCTTCCTGTCATATTGCCAAGGTTGCCATTTGCTGCACCACCATGATAGCTGCAAAATATTGTGATAGTAACAGCACAGAATAGTATATATACTAAGATGTGTTTGTTATTTATCACTCAGTCTTGTTTTTAAGTACTACAAATGGTATACCTCCATTTACCCATTTATCTACCAATCCATTTGCAGGGATTACTTCAAATGCCAACGAACCCAGTATTATATCCTCATCACCATCTTTGTCATAATCTGCTACATCCATTACTATCCACCTGCCAAGTGTTGGGTCTTGCATGGTAGATGTGGTAAATTTGTTTTTGCCGTCATTCTCTAAATACACAAAACTCTCTTCAGGTTGTTTGCTGTAATCAGGGAAAAATGAAATAGCAGCAATGTCTATATCACCATCCTTATCATAGTCAGCAGGTATTGCGGCGTAAGCACCATTTAAATGATAAAAGAACTCTTGCTTAAACTTGTTCTTTCCGTCGTTTATATATACATACACACCGTGATAGTTTTTGAGTATTGGCTTGAAGTCTGCATTATCTCCTGCTGTATATATAATGTCGTCATGGCCATCTCCATTAAAATCAAATAATCTAAAGAAGCTGGAACCATAGGAAGGTGGAAATCGCAACGCTGCTTCTTCTCTGAATTTCCCATTTCCTTCGTTGTAGTAAATATAAATGCCCTCATCCCCTTGTCCGAACAGGGCTATAATATCTTGTTTATCATCTCCATTCAGGTCTTTCGTGTATGCTTTTAATGCACCGGGTTTGTTTCGAAGAATATTCTTTGTAAAGCTGCCATTGCCATTGTTGCGCCACCAGGATAGTTTGCCTGTCCATTTTGCAAATTCGCATGTAACGATATCCATTTGATTGTCGCCATCCAGATCGGCATAACTGCTATGTACAGGGCGCTGTAAAGAATCAATTACTTTGAAAGGCTGCCTGTTAGCTACTTTGGGCAACGATAGTATAAAACCGCTGTTCATATCTGTGGGAGAGAAAGACCCCATAACTGTAAGCAAGAGCTCTTGAGGAAACTCCTCTGCCCAAACAGCACCTTCTTTTACCTTTGCGGCTTGTATTAGTTTCAGATCATTTGATATGACATTTAGTGATTGTGTATTAGCATCCCCAATGTATATAGTGTTGTCAGGATTAAATTTTACGAATGTCACACTGGGGGGAGAAAGTTTATATTCAGGTATTAATACATCAAAAGTCTTTAACCCTTTTGTAATAGATTTCGTTGGTGCGGCATATGGTTGTTCGGGAGCATTGACGATATAGTATGTTTTTATCTTTTCCCATTCTTCCGCACTCAACATCGGTTTTTCAGGAAAAATACCCGATTGTTTCACAATATCTCTGCCAGGGCCATCTTCTAATAATACATCTATCAACGAATCATGCTCTACAATCCCCAGAAATACTCCCATACGTGGTAGCATATACGTTTTCCATGAATGTTTATCAAGCAAATCCGGAGCAGGTACTATGTGGCAACTGCCGCAATACGTTTGTGCTAAAACTTTTCCTTCTTCTGTGTTTTCAGAATGAGTATTGCAGCTTAGTATTATAATAGTAGTAATCAGGATAAATGTAATAATTCGCTTCATTGCAGTGGTTATAATTAAACCTGCAAGCTATGTGCGCACATCCTGATAAACTATAATCTTAATGTTTCCTTTATGTTATTTCTTGCATGGTATTTGCATGTGTTTAAATTGTTGAGGTAAAAGAAAGATTTAAATTGTTTTTTTTGAACAATTGCTTAGTTCATACACTAAAACCCAATGAAATTCACGTAGTAACAATAAGATAATCTATTGTTTATATAGTCATTACACATCGCTAACATTGGCACAACCATTAGTTAACAATGTATGATGAGTTTTGCATCAAAATCAAAACTGCGATGAAGAAATTATTTTTACTTACAGCAATGGCCGCTGCTGTTTGTACTGAAACTAACGCACAGCTACAGTTTCCGGTACATATCAGTGGTCAATGGACTGCACAGACAGTGTGGATGCCAAAATCTCCCCTGAAACAACAAGTAATATTTGTTGGTGGTAAAGACACAGTTGAAACTACTGCAACTTATGGTAATGCAGCGGGTAAAGCACCAGCAAAACAATGGCATGATTATATCGGTTTTGTAAAAGACAGCACTGCCGCAGGCGATTTGGGTTGGGTGATAGTAAACCATGAGATGACTACCAAAGACGACAAAAACGGTGATGGTGGTGGTATGACTACTTTCAAACTGCGTAAGAAAGCAAATAAAGAACTGGAAGTAGTTACAACTACACTGCCTGATGGACGTACAGGTAAATTCTTTAATGTTGACTTTGCAAACACTACAGGTGAAACAGGTATGAACTGTGGTGGTATTACTAAAGGTGGTCGTGTATGGACTGCTGAAGAGTGGATGCAGAGCAGCAACCCGGGCATTTATGCAGGTGGTAATGGTTATCGTGATACTTCTGATTTTGTAATTGGTACAACTACACCTGCAGGCTTTCCTGGTTTCAATGGCAAAACGTTGAAGCGTTATCAAAACCTGAACTGGTTAGTAGAAATAGATCCTAAAACAGGTAAAGCATTGCGCAAGCAATACAACTGGGGACGTGCTGGTTGGGAAGGTGGTGTTGTAATGGCTGATAACAAAACAGTTTATTTGTTCGAAGATGGTTCTCCTGGTATTTTAGGAAAATTCGTAGCAACAACTGCAGGCGATTTCACAACTGGCCAGATGTACGTTTACAAACACAATGGTACTCCTACAAAATGGATATCAATAGAAAACAATCTGGATACATTAGTTAATCTGAATACTGTTGCAATACGCCGTGGCGCAACAATGTTTAACCGTTTGGAGTGGGGCGCACAACACAATGGTAAAATATACATTTGCGAAACTGGTCGCGATGCATTTAACTATAATTCCGGTATTGCATTAAACGGTGCAATTTCTCAATCTTTGGTTGATGGATACAAAATCCGTTATCAGATAGTAAATGGTGTTGCATTCCCTAATTCTGATGCGGCAGCAGCGGATTCAGTTCGTATTGGTAAGTTTTTCGATTATTATGGCCGTGTAATAGAATTCGACCCTGCTACTGATGCAGTACGTTCATATATTGAAGGTGGTCCTTACAAGTCAAGCTCTACTTCTGATCAGCTTCCTCAGTATCCTGATAAGCATTTATCTAATCCTGATGGTGTAGATTTCTTCAAGTTCGGAAGCAAAACATATATGATGATACAAGAGGATTTGAATGGTACAAGTTATAACCGTATGCCGAATGGTTTAACATCTACTATTTGTGAGGCTTACTTATTAGATATGTCTATTGCGAATCCTACAATTAATGACTTACAAAGATTGACCGCATGTGCACCCGGAGCAGAAATAACAGGTGGTATGCAGATAGATCATGAAACAATATTATTCAATTCTCAGCACCCGAATAGTAATAATGTTGCTCCTTATAATAACTCACTGACTTATGCTATTACCGGTTTCGATACAACAAAACCATCAACAAGCATATTTGCAACTGAGGTGAAAACTAAATCATTCACGATATATCCTAATCCGGTATCTCGCGAATTACATATCAGCCAGCCTATGGATGTTGCTATCTATAACATGAACGGTCAGCGTTTGAAAGTGTATCGTAACGTACAGAAGGTAGATGTTTCTGATATGGCGGCAGGTGTTTATTTCATCCGCAGCGCAGATGGCGAAACACTGAAGTTTATAGTTGAATAATTTACAGGTAAGAATAATTTTGCCGAAGCCCCGATGAGGGCTTCGGTTTTTTTGGTTTAAACGGAATATAGTAGTTAAGATGAATAAGATAAGTGTACTTTTTATAACCATACTGATAGTTTTTACTGCCATCACTGCATTTAATAACTCAGATAAACAACCTTCTGCTCTTATTAAAGAAAGACAGGTAATGCGCCTGAATGATTTTATTACCAGCCTGCAAAAATTCAGAACTGTTTTACAGTCTGCAGATACGGCTAAGGGTGTTGAAGAATTACAAGTTGAATTTATTAAGGTCAGAAAAGCATTTAAGGCTTGGGAGTACTTAGGTGAATATATGGACCCTCAGTTTGTAAAGGATAATGTCAACGGAGCACCATTGCCAAAGCTGGAACGCAATACTTTTGGGATAGTTGTGATGCAACCAAAGGGCATGCAGCAGATTGATGATTTGCTTTTTAGCAATTCGCTGCATGATAGTAAGGATGAATTGTTGGCTCATACAGACAAATTGATTTCTGTATTGAATGATTACAATAACCTACCGGTATATATATATGATAGAATAGTTTTTGAAGCGACAAGAACTGCTTTTGTACGGCTTAATTCAATGGGATTAACAGGTTTTGATGTGCCTGGTTCAGGTAATTCAATACCTGACGCAATTACAGTGTTGCAGACTATTGAGCAGGATATGTTGTTATATAAAACCTTGTTTGAAAAAACTGATAAAGCTGCTACACAAACATTTTACAGTTCATTATCAAAGAGTATTACTTATCTGCAGCAGCATAATGATTTTGATAAACTGGACAGGTTAGAATTTCTGACAAACTATCTCAACCCTTTATTTGAAAAAATGTTGTTATTGCACCGATCATCAGGTGTAGAAATGTTGCACGAGACCACACAAGCACATTTGTTACCCCCTTATAATCATCAGGCAAACAACTTATTTGCAAATGATTTCCTGAATCCGTTTAAATACATAGGGTTGCCACAGGAGCTTTATACAGCGGAACTTGTTGAACTCGGCAAGACATTGTTTTACGATCCGGTATTGTCATCAAAAAATAACCGGGCTTGTGCAAGTTGTCATAATTCGGCCAGGGCTTTTACGGATGGTAATCCTAAAAGTACCGCACTGGATTTTGATGGAACCGTGGAACGAAATGCACCTACGCTCATTAACTGTGTTTACAGTGAGCGTTTTTTTCATGACATGAGAACGGAGGCATTAGAATCACAGATTGAACATGTGTTGACAAACCGTAAAGAATTTGATACGGATATGTTAGCTATTATTGATAAACTAAAGGATAGTAAAGAATATAGAGAGAGGTTTGAGGTTGGGTTGAAAAACTATCAAGGTGAAAAAATAAGTGGCCAAGGCATCACTTTTGCATTGTCGGCCTTTGTTACTTCCTTGCGTGGGTTTAACTCCGGATTTGATAAATACGTCAGGGGGGAAGTGAGTACCATAGAACCATCAGTACGCAGGGGTTATAATTTATTTATGGGAAAAGCGGTTTGTGGTACTTGTCATTTTGCACCAGTATTTAATGGCACTGTGCCACCAAGGTATGAGGAAAGTGAAAGCGAAGTATTAGGCGTGCCTCAAAACCCTTATGTGAAAGTGCCGGTTCTTGATCCTGATTTAGGCCGTGCAAAAGGTATGCTGAAGGATAATGCATACTTCCATGAATACTCATTCAAAACCCCAACTGTACGCAATGTTGCGTTAACAGCACCTTACATGCACAATGGGTCGTATAAAACATTGGAAGATGTAATGGACTTTTACAATAAAGGCGGGGGAGATGGTATAGGTATAAAACTGGAACACCAGACATTGCCATTCGATAGCCTTAGTCTTAATAAACAGGAGGTACATGATATCATAGCTTTTATGAAATCGCTTACAGATACCAGTGGAATGACATCTATTCCAAAGTCACTTCCAAAATTTGAAAAACAAGCTGCTCTTAATAAGAGAAAAATTGGAGGAGATTATTAGTGTTTTAATATTAGAGTTGTAAATAAGCCCTGAAAGGGGCTTATTGCATTTAAAATGCTTCCCCGAATGAAATGTAAAACCCATTATTGTTATTGCTGCCCACGGCATAGTCAACACGCAGGTTAGTATTGTCTTTTTTATCTACCAGAAATCTGACACCTAATCCGTAATTGTATTTCAGAGATGCCTGATTTAACTTGTTGATTGAAGAGTACATTGTTGATACGCCCGAAAATGCTGCCATCCCGAATCTCCAAACAATTGGAAATCTGTATTCTGCTTGTAAGGTACCCATTCCATTATCTCTGTATCTGCCATAGTAATATCCTCTCACAAACTTGTCGCCACCAAGATGCGACAAATCATAAAATGAGGGCTTACCTATATTCAGCTCATTGTACAGGCGTATAGCTAAAGTTTGTTTTTTATTCCATGTCTTGTATTCTCTCCAGTCTGCAATAATTTTCAAATAGTCGTTTACAGATGTATTGTAACTGATGTCTGCAAAGATGTATCTGCCATATTGTGGTGTCAACAGATTATTACGACTATCATTAAGCAGGGAATATCCTATACCCAATGTCCTGCTGTCAGAAAGTTCGGTGTACATAGTGTTGCTGTTTATATAATAAACGTTATTGTAGTTGATATATCTGGCACTGATACCCGTAAAAAGCTTGTAGCGCACCTGTTTAAGTGCAGATGCCTCAAAAATGTATCTCCTGCTGTTGAATATAGCTTTATTGCTATCTGGTGTATTCCCACCGATACCATAGTAAAAGTCTGGATAATGAGAAAAGTGAACGCGTCCTTTTGTAAACCATTTTTCCTTGTTGAAAAAATAATTCCATTCGCCTTCTGCTATCACTTGTTTATTCCATGTGTAGTTGAACTCTATTTTAGCATTCGATATCCTTGTGTGTACAGTGTCATAGTTCCTTATTGTAAATAAGCTGACAGCGCCTATGTATGCCCTCGTTTCCGGGCTATACCCAAATGCCGGTACAGGTAGTATTTTAATCTTTTTGTATTTGGTTGTGTCATTGCTGTACACTTGCTGCATTACGGCTAATAATGCGATTGTTAATATAGACCTGTATACCAATACGTATATTTTTTACAAAGACGGCAAAATTAGTATCTGCAGTATTTGTAGCTAATACCTCTGTGTTAAGAAATTATGAACCGTTCAGGGTTTAGCATAATCAGGTTTAATAAAAGATAGGTTGGATAGGGCTCAGGAGACGATGATTAGAGCTCGACTGAGATTATTGCATGATAATACTATGCTGCAACTATATTTGTGCAGCATAGAAAGGTTCAGTGGAATGTTTTATTATAAACTTACGAGGCCTGTCCTGAGGCTGAAAAGAACTAAGTCTGCCCTGTTTGTCAGTTTAAAGCGTTCAAACATAATATCCCTATACCAATCTATTGTGCGCGAACTAACTTTCATTTTATTAGCCATGTCGTAATAATTCATCTCAGTGCAACAGCATTCCAGAAATGTTACTTGTCGTGCTGTTATATTATCCGGTTTTTCGGATATAGCATCAACTACAGATTGCTTAGTAGTTAGCTTGTTGTAATGATATCCTTTTGTGTGAATGTCATTTACAGCTTTAATTATTGATTTTTCATCAACATTGCTGTTCACAAAACCCCGTACTCCATAGTGAAACATGTAGTTGAGTGTATAGGGATGTGTGAATTGAGAAACAACCAGTATTTTCAGCGTAGGATACTTTGTGTTTAACTCTTTGACTAAATCAAAACCGTTTACTTGTTTGAGGTTGATGTCCAGAACTAACAAATCAACCGGAGGCTTTGTTTTTAATTTGTTTAACAGTGCTTTACCGGAGTCTGTTTCAAATACAACTTTACAGCCGCCGGAAGCCAATACGGCTTTTATGCCATTTAGTAACAGCATGTTACTATTGGCTAATACTACTTTAATAGGGGTCTTACTTTTCATAAAAAAGTCTGTTTAGTTTGTTTGTACCACGAATGTATGAATGAATATAATATTAGGAAGGGCTAAATACAAGCATTAACAGGCTGTTTTGTTTAAAACAACAAAAAATATGCGATTTCGATAACAAGGTATTAGCATTTTGGCCTAAAAAAAATGCTCCAGATATTCCGGAGCATTTATGCGCAAGTTGCTAGTAAACAAGAGTTAATGTTATTGAATATGATGAGCCAGATGTCGTTATTGTTCGTTTATAATTTCACAAAACATTGGTCAATTAATCGGTATTCGGCATAATTCGGACTTTTTCAAAGTGTACTTAATTTCCAACGCGGGACAGATCGCTATATTGTTTAAGTAGTTATTTAGTTGTGGCGATTAGTTGCTTGTATTTATTAATTTCATTACCAAGCGTATTGTCTTCTTCCGGGCTCTTTATAATACCTTGATTATACTGGGAGTAATCTGTGCCATAAATTTCTTTACATAAAGCGGCATACTTTTCTCGCTGTATAGGATTCATTCGTGTGCCATTTACATAATATCCTTTGTTGCCAAAGGCAAGGTGTAAAGGTTTGTCTAACGGAGCTAAACCATCATTCACAAACTCTTGTAAAAATCGTAATTCCCCTCTGGTGTTTAAATTCATCTGAGATAGTTCCGGTTGTGTAATTTTTCTGAAATCAGAAGTTGGGTCTGATATGTCTTTGCACAATACACCGGAAAATAAATGCAGATAATCTCTGTCGCGTGCTTGTGCAGGCTCATGTATGGTATTTAAAAATAAGTACCATTTTTTTAGGTATTCTTGTTGTATTTCTTCGGGTATAGCTATGGTTCCGCCTTGTTCTTTGCTGTCGTGATATAAGTATAGATTATAACCCAAGCCATCGCCTGCTGTTACATAGCCGTCTTTTACTAAATCAACCCAAATGTATTTAGGATTGCCGTTTTGGAACATTTCAGTGCTGATGTTTTCAAGAAAATCGGTAGTGAAGCACATTGGTTCTTTATCTTTTCTTGTAACGGGCATTTCTTTGCTCATCTTTGTTATGAGTATGGTTTGTCCGTAACATGTCTGCACAAGAAATGCGAAACTGATAAAAAGGGTAAATATCAGGGTTCTCATAAAGTAATTTTTCATGAAACTAGGCAATATGATAAATTATACAAACATGTCTGCGGCAATACCATCAGCAAATAATTTACCATTGTTTGTCAGCGTAATTCTATTCGTTGTTACGTTTAATAAACCCTTTTGTTCGAAAGGATATGCAGCACTTGATATTTTTTCGGCATAATCTGCACCCCAATTCACCTCAATATAATTAATGTCGCATCCCCACATGGTTCGTAGTGATGTCATGATATACTCATTCAGTTGTTGCTCTGTAGTGAGTATTTCAGTTTCCAAGGGAGGGTTATTTTCTTTCAGTATGCTGCTTGTGTATAAGGCATTGTTGGCTATGTTCCAGCAACGTGATTTTCCATCAAATGAATGTGCAGATGGGCCTATGCCTGTATATGGTATGCCCATCCAGTAGTTGGTATTATGTATGGCATGCATTCCGGGTATTGCAAGGTTTGATATTTCGTAGTGGTCATACCCGTTTACTGATGCAAAATCCATCAGTGTTTCAAATTGTGCAGCAGATTGTGTTGCCTCTACCGGTGTAGATTTATTCCGTTTTATGTTATGGTGTAACAATGTGCCTTCTTCAACAGTAAGGGCATATGCACTGAAGTGCGGTATATTCAGGTTTACGACTTGGTTCAGGTTATATTTCCAGTCAGCATCACTCAAACCCGGAGTGCCATAAATCAAGTCGATAGTAAGATTTGTAAACCCCGAATCCTGGGCTGCTTTTATAGCGCGGTCTGCCTGCTGAGCATTATGTGCCCTGTTCATGTATTTCAGGTCATGTTCTTTAAACGATTGCACACCAATACTAAACCTGTTAATGGCTGTATCATTCAGTGCTTTCAAATATGCATTTGATAAGTCATCCGGGTTTGCTTCCAGGGTGAATTCTTTTAAAGAAGATGTGGCATAGTGTTTATATACCTGTTCTGTAATGCGCTTTATCTCGTCTGCGCTTAAAACAGAAGGTGTTCCACCTCCAAAATATATTGTTTCTATCGGGATACCGCCGAGATATTCTTTGCGTAAAGCCAGTTCCTTAATAATAGCATTAACCATGTCATCTTTCATTTTCAAACTGGTTGAAAAATGAAAATTGCAGTAGCTGCATGCCTGTTTGCAAAAGGGTATGTGTATATAAATGCCGGCCAAAAGAAGTGATTATTTCACAAAGCTACGTGCAATACACGGTAATATGTATTTGTAAAAAATCTGATTTGGTACTATTGAATGTAAGTTTGGGGTATTATTTTTAGTATTTCCAATCAAAGGGCTTAGATGATAAGGACTTTACTAATGATATGTTTGTCAGTTTGTGTGTGCTATTTATCGCAGGCACAAGAATTGAAGCAAACGACATATTACATGGCACTCCCTTCAGTGTCTCAGGCAGCAAAGAGTATACACTCAGGTGCTGTAAAACCGGCAGATGATGATGTGATGAATAGTATCGCCGACAGCATGTTTACCGAAAATGATGATACCCGCCCATTTTATATTTTTCTTGTATCAAAAGTGCTTTACAACACAAAAGATCAACAGCTGAAAATGAGCCTGGGGGCTGCTTGCCGCAGATATATTCAAAATAATCCGGACGATGCAATACAACTGCTGTTTTCAAAAACAGTAAAGCCTGCATATAAAGAAGCTTGGGCTATAGCTATTGCCAATGATATTGATGCGAATTGTGATACTGTTCTGAAAGATTGTTTCAAACAGTCAAGATTACTGGCTTTAGAAATGTGTAAATCTGAAAATAAGGATCAGTTAGAAATTATATATAACCAGATAAGATCGCGTCTTCACATAGCTTTCCGATAATATTTCAAAACGTTTACCTGTCATTATTAACTTTGCTGTCAGAGCACAGTATGTACATCTTCATTAATAGAAAATATTCTTTATCGCTACTATTCTGCATATTATTTTGCACGATAGTATATTCTCAGGTTCAGTATAGCACGTTGCCATTCGCATTGCCGGATGTTAAAACAACTGCTGCAGCACATAATCATGCCACTGATAGCATGGTGCTGGCACACCCGATGCTGAATAGCAAAGTGGTATATAATGCTGTGGAAAGCCCGCATTATTTTACTGATAAGACGTTTGATTTCTACCTTATATTGCTGTTAATGGTGCTATTGGGCGTTGTGAGGTATGCTAATCCACGCTATTTTGTCAATTTGTGGAATGCATTTCGTAGCCCCGGTTACTCGCATGCTGCTAAAGAGCAATTAGAAGTTGCCGGTGGCAGCAATTTTTTCATGAATGTTTTTTTTAGCATGATTGGTGGGCTCTATGTTTACTATATTGTTAAGCATTCATTCGGTATTGGGATGTACCAGGTGCCTCCATATTTGCAGATTTTCATGTTTATGGTAGGTATTGGGGGCATATATATAGCAAAATATGCTGCAATCAGATTTGGTGGTTGGGCATTCAAACTTGATTCAGTATCCGATTCTTATATATTTAATGTGTTCATTGTTAATAAAATACTTTCTATCGCACTCTTGCCATTTGTACTGATAATGGCATTTGGAGAGCCTGAATATACCCAATCTGCAATTATTGTATCTGTCATAATGGTTTGTTTGCTTTTCATAAACAGGTATATAAGGTCTTGGCAGGTTTTCAGCTCATTCTTCCGGTTCAGTAAATTTCATTTTTTTACGTACCTTTGCGCCTCGGAAATATTGCCGCTGGCAGTGTTAATGAAGTTGTTGGTGCGTGGTATGCTCTATTAATTCAGAGTTTTATTCCCCGTTCCGTTATTAACATCAAACACCCGTTTTAACCCAATATGGCAAAAGCTGAACGTTCACAGGCTAAAAGCGCAGGGAAAAAAGATACGCCTAAAGTTGGTTCGATATTAATCACCCAACCTCGTCCGGAAACGGAAAAATCTCCTTACTTCGACCTCGCGAAGAAGTATGAAGTTAAATTGGAATTTTACCCGTTTATTAGGGTTGAAGGCTTGGCGGGTAAGGATTTCAGGAAACAAAAGGTTGATATCGCGGAGCATACTGCTATCATTTTCACAAGCCGAAATGCTGTAGATCACTTCTTCCGTATATGTGAAGAGTTGAAGGTTAAGGTTTCTCAGGATATGAAGTATTTCTGTATTACTGAGGCTGTAGCGCTTTATCTTCAGAAATTCATCTTATACCGCAAACGCAAAGTATTCTTTTCTGCAGATGGCAGTACAGATGGCTTGTTGGAAGTAATTGGTAAACATAAGCACAACGAGAAGTTTATATTACCAACTGCCGATAACGGGAAAAATGACATTGCATTATTCCTTGCAGGCAGTAATATTCAGTTTTCTGAAGCTACATTGTACCGTACTGTTTCAAATGATATTGCAACAGTAATGAAAGACCATCACGATATGATTGTGTTTTTCAGTCCTTTCAGTGTACAAACACTATTCGATTTCGATCCGAAATTCAAGCAAAATGGTACTTTGATTGGTGCTTTTGGTCCTACCACGTCTAAAGCTATAGAAGATGCCGGTTTAAGGCTTGATGTTAAGGCGCCTGCTCCTAATGCACCTTCTATGGTATCTGCTCTGGAACAATACCTCATAACATTGAAAAAATAAGTTTTAGCATAAAACATTCAAAAGGCTCAATCACAGATTGAGCCTTTTCTGTTTCTAAGCCGTATTTAACCCCTATTTTTATCTTATAACTACAAATATAATGGCAAACAGACTGGAACATGAATTAAGCCCTTATTTGCTGCAGCATGCGCACAACCCCGTAGATTGGTATCCATGGGGCGATGAGCCTTTTGAAAGGGCACAAAAGGAAAACAAACCGGTAATAGTGAGTATTGGCTACGCAGCATGTCATTGGTGTCATGTAATGGAGCGTGAAAGCTTTGAAAATGAACAAGTTGCTCAGTATATGAATGACCACTTCATCTGTATAAAAGTAGATCGGGAAGAACATCCGGAGGTAGACCATATGTACATGGATGCGGTGCAGGCATTAACAGGTAGTGGCGGGTGGCCGCTCAATGCTTTTGTAACGCCCGATAGGGTGCCATTTTATGGGGGGACGTACTTTCCGCCCAAACCAATGTACGGCCGCTTATCCTGGCCGCAATTGCTTGAAAGAATGAACGAGGTATGGACTAAAGAGCAGGAGCAGGTCGCGCAGCAAACAGAGCAAATGCTGCAACACCTGAAAAATGCATCAAAAATAGGAGGTTCAGGAGGAAAGCAATGGAATACGGATACTTGTAAGGAAATGGCAGAGAATCTGCTGAAGCAGGCAGATATTAATTATGGAGGTTTTGGGAGTGCGCCTAAATTTCCGGGTACAATGGCAATAGGCTATTTGTTACAGTATTATGTGCTTACAGCAGATGAAGCAGCACTGCAACATGCCCTGAAAAGTCTTGATGCAATGATTGATGGAGGGATATACGACCAGATTGGCGGTGGATTGGCACGATATGCTACAGATGAGAAATGGTTGGTGCCGCACTTTGAAAAAATGCTGTATGATAATGCGCTCTTTATTTCTGTATTGTGTGATGCATACGCTGTAACTCGAAACAAACGGTATAAAGCAATAATTGAAGAAACAATAGCATTTGTTGAAAGAGAGCTGAAAGAGCCGGGTGGAGGCTATTACAGTGCATTGGATGCAGATAGTGAGGGGGTAGAAGGGAAGTATTATACATGGACGTGGAATGAATGGCAAGAAATTGTAGGTAATGATGAAATATTGATATCTTATTTTGGGGTTTCAATGAATGGGAATTGGGAACATACCAACATATTGCATGTTGCCCGAAACGAGGAAAGTATTGCCAAACAAACCGGGCTAAGCATCGAAGCTGTAAAGGAGAAAATTACTGAAGTAAAAAGAAAGCTATTTGCAGCACGAGAAAGCCGCATCCGCCCACTGACTGATGATAAAAGCCTGTTATCCTGGAATGCCCTTATGAATACTGCTATTAGCAAAGCTGCGATGGTATTAGACAATGGTGCATACAGCATACGAGCAACTGAGCACATGCTGTGGATGAAGTCACATTTTTGTGTTGATGATAAATGGCTACATACATGGAAAAATGGTACAGCCAGAATAGCTGCTAATATCGAAGACTATGCTTATCTGATACATGCGATGCTGCAGTTGGCATCTGCTAGTGGGGAGAATAGCTACATTGCAGATGCGAATATACTTCTGGCCTCAATTCATCCTGATTTTGTAAATAAAGAACAAACATTTTTCTATTATTCTTCGGCAAATAGCCATGAAGTGCCTGTGAGAAAAATAGATGTTTATGAGGGTGCATTGCCATCAGCCAATGCTGTCATGGCACATAATATGCTTTTATTAGGCTTGTGTATGGATAATCAAGCATGGATGGAACAGGCCTATGCTATGTTACTCAATATATCGGGTATGGCATATCGGTACACATATTCCTTCAGTTATTGGGCTATATTACTGCAACAATACACTGTCGGGTATAAAGCCATTGTATGTACCGGAAACCAGTCAAAGGAGTTAGAAAAGAGGTTATTGCCGGGTTCATACATAATCACTTCAAAAAAAGAAATATTTGATATCCCATTGCTCAAAGACAAGTTTAAGTACAACCCCGACTGCATTTTTGTGTGTACTACTGAAGCCTGTATGCCACCGGAGCGGCTTTCAGCCAATGTTTTGAAATATTTGCAGGTGTTAAAATAAAAATGTATTTTGATTGCCCTTTCATTAAAAAAGGGTTTAAAATTCTTAACAAATTTTTTTTTGAAACTTGCATTTTTGGAAAAATCTTCAAATATTGTGCAACAGTTTTGCAGGAAAGGTACCTGCAATGACAAAAAATTACTTTATTTGCCAATAGCAAAAACAATAATTATAAGTAGTATGAAACAACTTTCCCTGAAGATCTCGGCTGTAGCATTACTAGCATTGGCTGCCGGCTGCGGAAAACCAGGCAACGGTGGTCAGCTTGTAGGCGAACCTAACATGATGACTTACAAGCCGCCTGTTCCGATTGGCATGGTGTACGTACCGTCTGGCGTTTTAAAAATGGGAGCTAGTGATGAAGATGTTCGCGGGAAAAATGACGCGATGATTCGTACCGCTCAGTTGACAGGTTATTACATGGACGCTACTGAAATAACTAACGCTGAATACCGTCAGTTTACAAACTGGGTACGCGATTCTATGGCTCACCAAACATTAGGTGATGTTATAGACGACGCAGATGGCAATCAGCGTTTGGATATGAGGAAGAAAATTAACTGGAAAGATCCTGAACTTCAGGAGCAGTTAAGCAGCTTCTTTATTCCCGCTGACCAATCAGGTTGGGGTAAAAAAGAATTCGATAATTCTAAGCTTGTATATCATTATTCGGTATATGACTATCGTGACAACGTAGCAAATCCGGGTCAGGCTAAAAGTTCTTTTGTAAAAGAATACAATGTTCCTATCTATCCGGACACTACAGTTTGGGTTAGGCAGCTTACATATTCTTATAATGAACCAATTGCTTTGCAATACAACTGGTTCCCTGCATTCAACAACTATCCTGTTGTAGGTGTAAACTGGAATCAGGCAAATGCATTCTGTAACTGGCGTACAATGCTTTGGAAGCAGGATCGCGAAAAGAACAAAATGTATTTTGAAGGTGAATTCATGTTGCCTAATGAACAACAATGGGAGTGGGCAGCTCGCGGCGGACGCGTAGAATCTCCATATCCTTGGGGTGGTCCGTATCTGGTTAACAAAAAAGGCTGTTACTTGGCTAACTTCAAGCCTCAGCGTGGTAACTATGCTGCTGACGGTGGTCTGTATACTGTTCCTGTTGATCGCTACTGGCCTAATGATTACGGTCTGTATAATATGGCAGGTAACGTAGCAGAATGGACACGTGATGCTTACTTTGGTACCGCTTATCAAACAGTGGCTGATGTTAACCCTGATTTGAATTATAAAGTTCGCGATAATGATCCTCAATGGATGAAGCGTAAGGTATTGCGTGGTGGTAGCTGGAGGGATGTAGCTTTCTATCTGCAAAACGGAACTCGTGATTACGAATATTCTGATACTGCTAAAGCTTATATTGGTTTCCGTTGCGTGTACCAACAAATAGCTCCGGCATTAACTAACAGAAGATAATAATAACTTTTAGTTAAAATAAACAATAAGAATATATAACTGAACGTTAATAAATTAATTAGTTTTTTCAACCCTTTAGAAAAATAAATAGAAATGAATTCAATAGCACTGTTTTTCGAGACCAAACAGGGGAAATACATCAAAAACCTGATTATCGGTTTTGGTGCGTCGGTAGTATTGATGGGTGCGCTCTTCAAAATTCAGCACTGGCCTGGTGCAGGTCCGATGCTTACTGCGGGTATGTTAACTGAAGCGTTCATCTTTGCACTGTTGGGTATTTTACCTCCACATAAAGATTACTATTGGGAGCGTTTCTATCCGAATATCGATGAGAACCCTCATGTTGAGGCTTATCGTAAAGGAACAAAATTTGATTCTGCAGCTGGTAAAATATCTCCGGGAGCTTCTTTGGATAAAATGATGGAGGATGCTCAAATCACTCCTGCTAACATCCGTAAGCTGGGCGAAAATTTCCAACGCTTTGGTGTTGTAGTTGAGCAAATCAAAGATATCTCTGATGTTACTTCTGCTACTTCAGAATACTCTCAAAGCGCACGTGAAGCTGCCAGTGCATTAGGCGAAATGAAAAATACTTTCGTAGGTGCCTCTAACACTATGGCTTCTTTCAATAATGCTGCTGATGATACAGCTAAGTTCCATGAACAAGTAGTGATACTATCTCGCAACTTAGGTTCACTCAACCAGATTTATGAAGTGGAATTGCAAGATGCTAACAACCATCTGAAAGCTATGAACAAGTTCTATAGCAATCTTGTAAGTGCGTCTGATGCTATGGCTTCAAGTGCTACTGATGCTGTTGCAGCAAAAGAACAAATATCATTGTTGTCTAAGAACCTGACTACATTAAACTCTATCTATGGAAACATGCTTGCTGCTATGCAAGGACGTTAATAGATAATAGGATATATTTTAATAAAGAAACATTTTAGATAACTCGTAAATTTTTTGCAGCATGTCAATGCCTAAAGAGCCACGGCAGTTAATGATCAACCTCATGTACTTGGTGTTGACTGCTATGTTGGCGCTTAACGTGTCTTCGGAAATCCTTCACGCGTTCCAAACGATTAATCAGAGCATTACCTCTTCTAATTCTTCTATTGAAGAAAAGAATAAAAAGCTATATGATGGTTTGGACGAGCAAGAATCTCAGGAAGCATCACGTGACCGCGTAAAACCATATAATGATAAGGCCAAGCAGGTAAAAGCTGATGCCGCTGAAATGATTAAATATCTGGAAGAATGGAAAGAAAAAGTTATCCAGGAATCCGGTGGCCGTGAAGATGGTCCTAATGGAGATATCAAACGTAAAGATAACATCGATGCCAGTACATTACTTTTAGTAGAACGTAAGGGTGGTGATGAAATCAAAAAGAAGTTGGAAGACTTAAAAGCTAAAATGCTGAGTGTGATTAATGAGGATGCTAAAAAACAATTTGAAAGCTCTTTGCCGATTAAAGTTGTTAACCCTCAGAAATCAGATAACAACCCTCAGGCAGACTGGTCAACTGGTTACTTCTACAATATGCCTACAATGGCTGTTGTAACGTTACTTTCTAAATTCCAGAATGACGTAAGGAATAGTGAGGCTGTTATTGTTAACGAACTTTTCAAAGAAGCTGGAGACGTTCAGGTTAAATTTGACGAAATTCAAGCTATTGCGGTACCTAAAAATAGTTATGTACTCGCGGGCCAAAAGGTTGAAGCAAGTATTATGATTGCGGCTTATAATAAGGCAGTTAATCCTCAGGTTACTTCTAGCGGTGGCCGCGTATCAAAAGTTGAAAACGGTGTTGCTATGTGGGAAACCGTTGCAGCAGGTGTTGGTCAGCAAACTGTACGTGGTACAGTAACATTAGACCTTGGTCCAAGAAAAGAAACTAAACCATACGAGTTTACTTATATGGTGGGTTCTGAAGGTGCTTCAATGCAGTTGGATAAGATGAACGTGTTTTATATAGGTGTTCCGAATCCGATAACTGTTTCTGCAGCTGGTTATTCTCTGGAAGACGTATCTGTTGATATCCCGGGTGCTAATATTACAGCTGGTGCTGCAAAAGGCAAGTTCGATATAATGGTGTCTAAACCTGGTACAGTTATGGCAAACATTATGGCTAAAACTGCGAACGGTCCTAAGAAAGTTGGTGCTCAGGAAATACGTGTAAAACGTATTCCTAACCCGATAGCTAAAGTAGGAGGTGTTACCGGTGGTCCGATATTTACTAACATATTTAAGTCGCAATTAGGTGTATTAGCTGATTTAGAAAACTTCGATTTTGCTGCACGTTTCGTAGTAACAAGTTTCGACTTCAGTGTGGTTCCTAAGCGCGGTGAAGCAATTGGCCCGTTTTCGGTTAAAGGTTCTAAGTTTGATGCAAACCCTCAGGTTATTGATGCTATCAAGAGGTGTAAACCAGGCGATAAAATATACATAGAAGAGATTTCAGCAATAGGACCGGATAAATCAACACGTAAATTAGGTACTGTAGGTTTAAATCTTAGATAATTTTAATAAATTTATTCATTTAGCAAATCGTATCAGGATTATGAGTATCCTTAAAACATACAAAATTGCAGCTTCTACCGCGTTACTATTTATCAGTGGCGTAACGTTTGCTCAAAATGACCCGTCAGTTGGCAACTTCAAAAGTGTTGATGGTGTTACTGACATTTGGAAACCATCATTGGTAAGAGATGGGGTATATGATCGTGTAAATCACATCAATAACCCATTGCTTCCACAGGCTGTACGTGAAGCAGATATCATGTGGAAGAAGCGTGTTTGGCGTGAGATTGACATCCGCGAAAAACAAAACATGGCTTTCCGTTATCCCGGTGATGATTATACAGGTGGTGGTTATTTCATTGAGATAATACTCGACGCTGTTAAAAAAGGTAAGATTAAGGCTTACTCTAACATGGATGACCGTTTTACTACATCCCTTTCTCAACAACAAATTGTTGAATTGTTAGTAGGTAAACCTGATACTTCTATCGTTATTGATCCGGAAACAGGTCAGGAAAAGATCGTTATTTCTCAAAAAGAATTTGATCCGGATATCGTTACAAAATATCGTCTGAAAGAAGATTGGTATATCGACAGGAACACAGGTCGTATGCATAGACAAATAATTGGTATGGCTCCAATCAAAGACGTTTACAACGACGATGGTTCTTATCGTACATCTCAAGCTGTGTTTTGGTTATACTATCCTGAGATTACACCTATGATGGCTCAGTACGAAGTATTCAATCCGGACAATGACATGTCAAGGCTTACTTGGTACGAGTTCTTCGAAGGCCGTTATTTTGCAAGTCGTATTATCAAGGTTAGCAATCCTTTCGATCTTACTTTCAAAGAAAAAGGTATGAGCAATCTGGAAGCTTTGTACGAAGGTCAAAAATCTACTGAAGTGCTGTTTAATAAAGAACACGATATGTGGGTTTATTAATACCGCTAATAAATATTCTACAACAGCCACCTCAAAGGGTGGCTTTTGTATTTTCTTACAAGCACTTATTGATTTATCTTGCGGACAATTAACATAGAATGGATAAAGTTCAATTGCCTAAACTGAAAGTGTGTTTATCTCCTGCTTTATTACACCTCTACGATACTACAGGTGCAGTAGTGGTTATTATAGATGTTTTCAGGGCTACATCAACTATAGCAGCAGCTTTACACAACGGAGCAAAATGTGTTATACCCGTTGCCGGAGTACAGGAGTGTATTGATTTAGGGAATCAGATTACTAATAGCATTACAGCCGGAGAACGTGATGGTAAGGTGGCAGAGGGTTTGGAACATGGTAATTCACCATCGGAATATCCACCTTCGTTTATTGAGGGTAAAACATTAGTGCTGACAACTACGAATGGTACACGATTGTTGCATATGGTACAGGATGCCGATACAATCATTACAGGCTCTTTCTTAAACTTGTCTGCTGTATGCGATTTTTTAGTTGCTCAGGGTAAGAATGTATTATTGGGTTGTGCGGCATGGAAAGACAGATTTAACTTGGAAGATACCCTATTTGCAGGAGCAGTCGTTAATAGGATAAAATCGAATTTTGAAGTGAACTGCGATAGTGCCAGGGCTGCTAATTACTTATATGAGCACTCTTCTGAAACCAGCTTTATTGAGTTTCTGAAAGATAGTTCACACTATAAAAGGCTTTCGGCATATGGTTTACATGCCGATATGGAATACTGTGCTACTCCCGATTTACATCCCGTTGTACCAATACTAAAAGGTAAAGAACTTGTTGTTTATAAAAAATAAAGGATGCTATAGCATCCTTTATTTTTTATATCATGTTATAGTTTCTTTTTCTTAACGGGGTTGCTGAATATGATATTGCTATTAAGAGATTTACCATTACGCGTATATTCCAATGGTATTTTAGTATTGCGTTTAGATAGTGTTATGTTTTCTTGTAAATCATCAACAGAAACTACTGTCTCATTGTTCATTTTACGAATTATATCTCCTTTTTGGATGCCTGCATTGGCAGCTGCCGAATTGGGATATACCTCTGTAACCAATACTCCTTTATCATTTGGAATATCAGTTCCTTCAATCCCCATTTTGGGCGATGCATCCATAGCCATATCACTGATGTCGTACATGAAAGGTCTAACCATAGGATTAGGTATATAACGTTCATTCAGATCGTCAGGTATAGTGAACGTTCGTGCAATAGTATTATTTGCTTTCGATAATGAAGCTGAACTTTTACGGGCTTTACCATCACGTTCATACGAAATTTCAATTTTATCGCCGGCGTTATATTGTGCGATAGCCTCTGATAGCTGCTTCCCACTATTTACTTTTTGATTATTAATATGTGTGATAACATCCCCATTTTCTAATCCGGCTTTGTCAGCAGCAGATCCCGGCATTACCCTGTCAATTTCTGCACCGGCGCTTTGTTTGTTTGATGGTTTTGTAAAAACACCCAGCATGGCCTTCTTGCCGGGTTCATTCAATTCTTTATCTATGAATAATGGCATGTCGCCTTCATATCCATCGTTATGGATGATGATTTTTTTTCTAAGGTTGTTTCCCGCATCAGTTCTGGCTACTTTATCTCCGTTAATAATAACATCCCCGTCTTTTATTTCGATAATAGTTCTTCCTTTAGCTTTATCAATGACTATAGTTTCTTCAGATTTTACAGATTTATCTTTCGTTGCCTTAGCGTTTTGAGCATTAGCTAGTGGCAATGAAAAACTCATTGCCAGTGCGATACAAGTTGGAAATATTGCTTTCATAAGTTGTATGTTTTTATGAAAACGAAGTTAATGAGCGCTGTTACCGATGAGTGTAAAATATGCGTTAAAATAAATATTAATAAATGTTAAAAAACTAATCCTGTAAGAATGGATTATATCGTTTTTCGTCTCCAATAGAAGTAGCCGGCCCATGCCCGCTAAATACCTGAGTATCGTCAGGTAATACAAAAATTTGTGTTTTGATGCTATTGACGAGTGTTTTGAAATCGCCTCCCGGTAGGTCTGTCCGGCCAATGCTTCCATTAAACAATACATCTCCTGATATAAGAAATCCTTCCTCCGGTGCAAAAAAACTGACACTTCCCGGAGAATGTCCTGGTGTAAATAACACCTTTATTGTTTTCAGACCAAGTAATGCCTCATTCTCTGCTATGAAAAAATCAGGAACAGGGACGCTTCCGAATCTGAAGCCAAATAACATGGCTGAGCCTGCTGCGCCTTGTAATACAGGTAGGTCAGATTTATGTACACCGAAAGGTATATTATAAATATCTTTTATGGCGTTAACCCCAAAGATATGGTCTATGTGACAATGGGTGTTAATAATAGCTTGCGGGATGAGTTTATTGTCATTTATAAAAGAGGTCAGATAGGCGACTTCCTCCGTTTCGTACATCCCCGGGTCGATTATCCAGCAATGTTTTTGTTCATTATACAGTACATAAGTATTCTCTTGAAATGCGTTAAATGTAAAACCTTGTAGTTGTAGCATTCTTAAGCTATTTTTAAGTAATTTAGGACACAAACTTATAACTTAGAATACAATTCACTGGTTCAATATTATCAATCAGGATTATTAACAGCGTATATAATATGAAAATATTCTCCCGTAACAGGGTTGCGTGTATAGGCATAGCATCTGCTTTATTGTTAAGTTGTACATTTCTGCAGGCTTCAGCACAAACCAATGTGGAAACATTTGGCCAGAACAGGCTTCAGCACAGAAAATTTGCATGGAAATATTTTGATACCAAACACTTCAGAATATTTCATTACGATGCTGCTGGAAGACAATTAGCAAGGTATGTGGCCGAACAGGTAGAAAATGATATTCAGGTAGTAGAGAGAAAGATGGGCGGTAAATTCCCGCGCAGGTTTAATATCATCGTTTATAACAGCTATGATGAATATAGGCAAACGAATATTGGCAGAAAGTTTGAATCTCAATTACAGGATATCCCCGCCGGTACTGTAGATGTTGTGGGTGATAAATTAGTCGTTTATTTTAATGGCATACATACCGACCTGAGAAGGCAAACTCGTGCAGGTATGTCTCGCGCCATTATGGAACGGATATTATTCGGTGAAAACTTCAGGGAGATGGTCAGAAATGCCATTTTAATGAACTTACCTAACTGGACTGTATATGGCTTTATTTCCTATTTGGTAGATGGCTGGGATAGTAAGAGCAACAGCGATTGGAAAAACCTTTTGGAAGCACAGCCCAAATCAGGCTTTTATGAATTAGCTGAAAAACAACCTGAATTAGCAGGCAAAGCATTCTGGAAATATATTAATGATAAGTATGGTGATAATACAACCAAGAATGTGTTATACACTATGCAGCTGAAAAATAACCTGAACCAAGGGATAAAAGCATCCTTAGGTCAGAACGTAAAACAAACCTATGATTCAGTTATCAGCTATTATAAAAACATTTATGCACAGGATGAGTTAGTGCAGGAAAAACCATCTGACAATAATTTACTTGCAGAAATTGAAGTGCCTAAAGATGGTACGATATTAAGAAATATAACCGTTGCGCCGAGGGGGACGGATGTTGCTTACGTAACATGGAAGAATGGTGAGTATCAGGTACACATAAAGAATACAAAAGGAGAAAAGCCTACCAGTGTAATACTAAAAGGTGGTATGCTGGACTATAATGAACAAGCTGACCCCGATTATCCGCTTATGGCATGGTCTAATAACGGGTATAAACTTGCAATACTATACAAGAAGGGCAAGTACACAAATTTGCGTATATACAACTCTTATAAAGGAGCTATTGAAAATTATAATATACCGCCAAACAGATTTGACAGGGCGTTGGGTATGACGTTTAATGAGGATGATGATAAGATAGTTTTTTCAGCTATCAAGAAGAGCCAGACAGATTTGTTTGAATTTGTTATTCGTGGTGCGAAGGTTAGAAATATTACAAACGATGCTTGGGACGATGTTCAACCAGCTTTCGTTAGTGGTGGTTCAAGACGAGGTATTTTGTTTTTGTCAAACAGAACTAAACCCAATCTCGATGTTCCGCTACAGGTAAATGAACTGCCTAACGGAGCTATGAACGTGTTCTTCTACAACACAAAGACAAAGCGTAGAGAGTTATTGCAGATGTCGCACTTCAAAATCGGAAATGCGACACAACCAATTCAGTACGGTAGCGATAATTATGCATTTTTGTACGATAGTAATGGTGTGCAGAATCAATACATCGTAATGATGAAACGCAGTTCAAAAAACATGGATTCCGCCTACGCTGTTCCGGTTACGAACCATGCGCGTAATGTTATTACACATCAATACATACCATCTGGTAGCCTTGTGTCCGATGTACTGCAGGTAGGTAATAAATACAGGGTATATTATAAACCGCAATTGGTGCCGGGTAAAACCCTTGAAATGAAAGAACTGAAACCTACTTTACTACTCGAAAAAGAAAGAAACAGTGGGTCGAGGGCAACACTTTCAGAAGATAAGCAGGATAATAATACGCTGAAGAGTGGTAATACGTTCCAGACAGAGTTCAAAGATGATGAGCCAATTGTTAGCAAAAAAGCGTCAAAAATGCTTTTGGATGAAGAAGCTGTAATAAATACACAGCAGGCTGCTGATAGCGAATACCTGAAAATGAAGGCTCAGCCATACAGGCTTACGATGAAACCCGATTTCTTTACCATCAGGGTAGATAATTCAGTGTTGTTTAACAGGTATCAGTCATCATCTCAAAATGGAGGACGCTTTATTAACCCGCCTTTGGGTGGTATGCTAACGGTGAGTCTGAATGACCTGATGGAAAATTATAGGATAACAGGTGGAGCTAGATTGCCGATAAACTTTTCAGGTACCACATATTTCTTACAATATGAAAATGCAAAAAAACTGGTTGACTGGAGTGTGCTGTATCTGCGTTCTGCATCGCTAAACGGATATAATGTATTGTATGTCGATACCGTTAATAAGCAATCACTCGTAAGGGAGCAATTAGGTAAGACGGTTACAAATATGCTTCAAGGCTCAGTTAGCTACCCGTTCAATAGGATGAGTAGTATCAGGATGCATCTTGGGCTGAGGAATGATGCGTTCAAATTCAAATCGCAGGATACTCTCAGTCTTAGTTATGACATAGCTGAAAAGAATCAGAATTGGTTGATGAGCAGGGTGGAGTTCGTTCATGATAATACCATTCGCCCAACACTTAATATATACAACGGCATGCGTTACAAAATATTTGCCGAATATATGTATAAGCTTAATGGTGTAACAGGTGGTTTCTACAATCTGGGGGCAGATGTTCGTTATTATAAAAAAATATATAAAAACTTTATTTGGGCAAACAGGTTTGCATGTGCTACATCAGGTGGCGATATGCGCATATTATACCATCTTGGTGGTGTAGATAACTGGATTAATGCGAAGTACAGCGAGTATGTTCCTGTTCGCCCGAATCAGAATTACGCTTTTGAAGCATTGGCTAATAACCTCAGGGGGTATGAACAGAACTCACGAAATGGTAATAGCTATGCTTTGTTGAATACTGAATTGCGCCTGCCATTGGTAACAACTTTCGTTAAGAGACCTATTCAATCGGCATTCCTGAAAAACATGCAATTAGTACTATTTGCCGATGCCGGTAGTGCCTGGGAGGGCCTTTTGCCAACAGTTGAAAAAATGCAAAACAACCGTTATTTACCTGATCCGAACAATCCTACAGCCAATTCTCAGGTGTCTTTAGTTATTATTGACGAAACAGGTGGTGTTGGCTTAGGTTATGGTGGGGGCTTAAGAACTACAATGCTGGGATATTTCGTAAGGTTTGATGTGGCAACGAATATAGATGGTGGGTCTCCCTTGTTCTATTTTTCTATAGGTACCGATTTTTAACAATATCAGCATATTTTGTAACAAACGCCCTGTATTTGCAGGGCGTTTGTTTTTAACAGCTTACAAGCGCTTATTGCGCCCCTTTTTATTACTTTTGCCAAGTATAAATAGCACTTATATCACGCACCTGTATGAAGTTTTCTAAAGAAGCAAGAATAGGACTTTTAGTAGCAGCAGCACTATTGATTTTCTTTGCGGGGTTTTATTTTTTGAAAGGAGCTAATTTGTTTTCAGGAGAAAACGAATATTACGCATATTTTGATGACGTTCAGGGTCTGCAGACTTCTTCTGCAGTTCAGGTAAAAGGGCTGACTGTTGGTAGGGTAGTTGCTATTTCGTTGAATAAAGAGGATGGAAAGGTGAAGGTGCAATTAGCAGTGAATAAAAAGATAAAAGTTACAGATGGTTCCGCTATCAAACTGGCATCTTCTGATTTATTAGGTACCAAAGTGTTGAAGCTGGAAATTGCAGCCGGAGATAAACAGATAGTAGATGAAGCTACCTTGCCAGCTAAAATTGAAGGTGGGTTGATTGATAACCTTTCAGGTGAAATAGCTCCATTAATTGCAGATATACGACATGTGGTATCTACATTAGATACTGTACTGTTGGGCGTAAATAATATGTTGAATCCTGAAACACGCCAGCATATATCAAACAGTGTAGCTTCGCTGGATGTGACATTAAAAAACTTCTCTTCATTATCGGAAAAATTGAATAATGAAAGCAATCAGTTGGCATCTGTAATACGCAATGCAAACAGTATTACTACCAACCTGGCAAATAGCAATCAGCAGATAACCAACATCATGAAGAATGCTGATAACATCAGCAATCAACTGGCAAATGCACCAATAGAACAGACTGTAAAAGACCTTCAGGCCACAATTTCACAATTAAATGGCATCATGAACAAAATAAATAACAATGAAGGTTCGTTAGGTATGCTGGTAAACGATAAGGCATTGCACAATAATCTTGCAGAGTCGCTGAAGACGTTGAATGCATTGATGGCAGATATCAATGCACATCCTTCACGTTATATCAACGTTTCAATATTTGGCAGAAAAAACAAGAACAAGTAATAAGTGCTGCAATATTTCAAAAGCTTTTTTTTATTAATTGTCTTATGCTCGGTGCATGGATTGGTTGTTGCTCAAAAAAAAGCAGATTCTACCACTAAAGTAGAAATTCTCAGTGCACGTTCTTTATTGCACCTCACAACAGATACAGGTGAGATTGATAAGCTGATAGATTCTGTTGTAATGAAGCAGGGCGAAACATATATGTACTGCGATAGTGCATACTTCAGCCTCGCAAAAAACACAATGGAAGCTTTTGGTAATGTGCGTGTAATACAACCCGGCAGCGAAGCACAGAGCGATTATATGCGTTATGTCGGTAATCAGAAAACAGGCTTCATGAAGGGAAATGTAATGTTGACAGACGGACGAAGCCATTTATGGTCAGAAGACCTTACATATAATACAGCGACGAAAATTGGGGTATATGAACAGGGTGGTACCTTGCAGGATAGCACAACTACATTGTCGAGCAATGCAGGTTCTTACAATACCAAAACAAAAGATGCACGTTTTACAGGAGAAGTAATAGTGATAGACCCGCAATACGAAATCGTATCGGATGATATGGGTTACAATACTGAATCGAAAGTGGTCGACTTTTATGCACCCTCTGTTGTTACCAGCGATAGCTCTGTATTGCGTACCTCTTGTGGTCGGTACGATACCAAAAACGAAATAGCACATTTCACTTGCCGCTCGTCTATGCTCAATAAAGAGCAATATATCGAAGCTGATAATATTGACCATAACCGGAAAACCGGAATAGGTTTCGCCAAAGGCAATGTAATAGCAATAGATACATCACAACATACTACCCTGTATTGCGGCAGGGCTGATTTTAACGAAAAAAAGAAAACAACACTTGCCAGCATTAAGCCTGTGTTGAAACAGGTAAACGACAAGGATAGCTTGTTTATCAGGGCAGATACATTCTTTTCATCGCCGGTACCTAAAAAGGGAGATACTTTGAAGGTGAAAACATCTGTAAAAGGCAAAAAGAATAAGAAGCAGACAATTGATGCAGATACAACATCAGCCGATAGCAAAGCTCCGCGGCAGTTTATTGGTTATCATCATGTGCTGATATTTTCAGACTCTATGCAGGGCAAATGCGATAGTGTCAGCTACTCGCAGGCAGATTCTATCATGAGGTTGATGTACGATCCGATTGTATGGTCGCGCAAAAGCCAGATAACAGGAGATACGATATTGTTGTATATGGATAGTAGTAAAATCCGTAAAATCTTTGTCCCTAATAATGCCTTTATGGTTTCGCAATCGGGGCCTGAAAAAGCAAAACTCTTTGATCAGGTGCAGGGTAAAACCATGACAGGCTATTTTAAAGAAGGCCAGATGGACTATATGCTGGTGAAGCCGGATGCACAGACAATTTATTTTAGTAAAGATGATAACGGTGCATATCTGGGTGTAAATGAGGTGACTGCTACAAGAATGAAAATATATTTTAAGGAGGAAGGATTGGATAAAATCACCTACGAACAGGATGTAAAAACAAAGATGACACCACTGGATAAGGCCGATTTACCGGCAATGAGGCTAAGCCGTTTCAGGTGGTTGATAGACCAGCGTCCTAAGTCGAAAGAGCAATTGTTTGAATAATGGATTTGGTGATTTTAAAAATATGTTTAGTTTTGCACCCGCAATGATGATAAATAAGCCATATAAGAAAGACAAAAAACGCATGCCGCAAGGGTAAGCCGGGTTTCTTATGTAGCTACAGCATAGTTTACAAGGGCTTACCACAAAAATGGTAAGCCCTTTTTAATACGCATAAAAGAGATATAACAATATGAGCAAGCTAAGCCAACTGGCTGAAACATTAATCGGTTCTGAAATTGTACGCCTGGGTAATGAGATAGCTGTACGCGTGAATCGTGGTGAGAAAATCTACAACTACACTATCGGCGATTTCGACCCGCAGATATTTCCTATCCCGCAGGAGTTGGAAGATGCTATTGTTGATGCGTATCGTAACAAACAAACAAACTATCCTCCCGGCGATGGTATTCTTGAGTTGAGGCAGGCAGTTGCGTCTTTTATCAAAGACAGGGAGGGCATAGAATATGCACCAAACGAAGTATTGATTGCAGGTGGTGGCCGCCCGTTGATATATTCTGTATTTCGTGCTATAGTAGATGCGGGGGATAAAGTAATATACGCTGTACCATCGTGGAACAACAATCACTATACCCACATGAATGATGGCGAGCATTGTGTAATAGAAGCTACATTGGAAAATGACTTCATGCCAACGGCTGCAGATATTGAACCACATATAAAAGGTGCTGCGCTGCTATGTCTGTGTACACCGCAAAACCCTACAGGTACTACGCTGGCTAAGGCTGAGCTGGAAAAAATATGTGATCTGGTACTGGCAGAAAATGCTCGTCGTGGTGCAGATGAAAAGAAACTCTACGTAATGTTCGATCAGATGTATTTCACCCTTACATACGGCGAAACACAACATTACAACCCCGTATCGCTGCGTCCGGAGATGAAGCAATACACCGTGTTTGTAGATGGTATATCAAAAGCATTCTCAGCAACTGGCGTGCGTCTGGGTTGGTCTTTAGGCCCGGCGCATCTGATAGGCAAAATGAAAGCGTTGCTGAGCCACATCGGTGCATGGGCGCCAATGGCAGAACAGAAAGCTACTGCAAAATATCTGTTGCAGAAAGATGCAGTGCAGACGTATCTTTCTGCTTTCAAAAAAGAACTGGAAGACAGGTTGTGGGCTATATACAATGGCTTCAAAGCACTGAAAGAAAAAGGCTACCCTGTAGATGCGGTTGCGCCACAGGCAGCTATCTACCTTACCATAAAGATAGATTTGAAAGGTATGCAGGCTGGCGATGCACAACTGGAAAATCAAGCAGATGTTACAGAATACCTGCTCAGCGAAGCAAAACTGGCAATCGTTCCGTTTTACGCTTTCGGTGCAGACCGTACATCGCCTTGGTACAGGCTTAGCATAGGTACGTGCAAGAAAGAAGAAATCAGCGAAATGCTGGGCATGCTTGAAGCTGCTTTGCAAAAACTGATGGTGCTGAGTTAATATGTTTTTTTAGTTTTTACTTTTAATTTTTTACTCAAATAAAAATGCAGGTTTACAAATTTGGTGGCGCTTCAATAGCAAGCCCTGAAAGAATGACGGCACTTTTGCCGATTATTAAAGACGCAGAACATCCCATCATTATGGTGGTATCTGCCTATGGTAAAACAACAAATGCGTTGGAAGCGATAGTTGCCAACGCCTGCAAGGGTAAGAAACAGGAAGCACAGGATTTGCTGAAAGGATTGGAGCAAGCACACCTTGAATATTGTAAAGGTTTGCTGAATGATGAATATTATGCACAGGCAGTAAAAGCACTGAATGTATTCTTTACAGAACTGCAATGGGCTGTAGATGATGCTACGGCTGATAAATACGATTATTCTTACGACCAGATAGTGTGCATGGGCGAATTGTTATCGACACGCATATTCGCATTCTACCTGCAGCAAAGTGGCCTGCCTTTTGAGTGGGCAGATGTGCGTGATGTGATACGTACAGACGATACTTACCGCGATGCACGTGTAGATTGGGATTACTCCAAGGCGAAAGCCATAGAGATATTTTCCCCCGTACTTACTTCAGGTAAAAGCATCATAACACAAGGTTTTATTGGTGCTACCCCCGATAATGCTTCTGTAACACTTGGCCGTGAAGGTTCTGACTACACTGCCGCTATGCTGGCTGCTATGTTGGGTGCAAATGGTGTTACGATATGGAAAGACGTTGAAGGTCTGCAGAATGCTGACCCTAAACTGTTCCCGAATACTGTAAAGATTGAAGCAATTACTTATCACGAAGTGATTGAGATGGCATACTATGGTGCGCAGGTTATTCACCCTAAAACCATCAAGCCATTGCAGAACAACAATATACCGTTGTATGTAAAATGCTTCCTTGATAAAGACTTGAAGGGAACGGTGATACAGAACGAGGTGAACAGCATCTTCTATCCACCACTGATAGTATTGAAGAAAGACCAGGTATTGCTGCAGGTAACGTCTAAAGATTTCTCTTTTGTAACAGAAGATAATCTGAGCGAGCTATACAGCATACTGCACGATCTGAAGATAAAAGTGAACCTTATACAGAATGCAGCTATCAGCTTTGTAGCTTGTATTGATAATAAAGAAGATAATGTAACAAGGTTGGTAGATGCCTTGAGTAATAACTATAAAGTGCTGCGTAATGATGATGTAAGCCTGCTCACTATCCGTCACTACACACCGGAGATTGTATTTGAACTAACCAAAGGACGCTACACACTCCTCGAACAAAAAACAAGACACACCGTACAGGTGGTTATGAAATAAATAAAGGCGGGTAAGATACCCGCCTTTATTATTAATTATAAAATCTTCTTTCCTTTCATTGCATCTTTCAGTGCGGCATCCATTACGCGTTCTGCAAATGGTCGGCTCACATCATTCAGTTGCTCAGTTTCTTTCTGCACTAGGTCTTTATCTTTTGCGGCAATGGCATTGCGCAGTTGCTGTATATGTTGTTGTGTAATTGCAACTTCATCTGCAGTAAGAAACTCACTATGCTTGGTTATAAACTTCTCAGTTGTGTCCAGCATTTGCTCTGCTTCTGTTGTTGCTTCTACCAGTGCACGTGTTTGTATGTCTTCTTTTGCGTGCGTCAGAGAGTCCATCAACATTTGCTCTACCTGTTCATCAGTAAGGCCATACTGTGGTTTCACCTCAACACTTGTTTCTACACCACTGCGTAGTTCTTTCGCTGTTACTTTCAGTATGCCGTCTGCATCTATCAGAAAGTTCACCTCTACCTTCGGCAATCCAGCAGGCATAGCAGGTATCCCCGTCAGATTAAACTCTGCCAGTTTACGATTGTCTTTCACAAGGTCGCGTTCACCCTGATATACTGAGATACGCATACCACTCTGTCCGTCTTTCTGTGTAGTATATTGGCGGCCAGCACGTACCGGTATTTTAGAGTTACGTGGTATCAATACGTCCATCAATCCACCCATTGTTTCAAGGCCCAGACTCAGCGGAGTAATATCCAGCAGTAGCATATCTGTATTGTTGCCAGCCAGTATATCTGCCTGCACAGCAGCACCCAGTGCTACTACTTCGTCAGGGTTCAGGTTGTCAAATACTTCTTTGTCAAAGAATTTGCTCACGCTTTCTTTTACCAATGGTACACGGGTACTACCGCCTACCATTACCACAGCATCTATAGCACTTGTTTGCAGACCCGCATCGCGCATAGCATTATTGCAGCATGTTATAGTACGGTCTATCAGTGGTTGTATCAGTTCGTTGAAAGCTGCTTTTGTGATGCTCACTTTCTCACCTGCTACAGCACCTTCAAAACTATCATTGCTGCTCAGGTGTTTCTTCGCTTCTTCTGCCGTCAGTCTCAGTTCCTGCGCCAGCGATTTGTGCTGTTGCAATTCTTCATTGCTTAAGCCCAATGCCTGTTGCCAGTATTGTGCCAATATTCTGTCAAAATCATCTCCGCCCAGGTAAGTATCACCATTGGTAGATAATACCTCAAATATGCCATTAGTTATTTTCAGTACAGATATATCGAATGTGCCACCGCCAAGGTCGTACACCGCAATTGTCTTTTCTTCATCAGGGTTCACACCCAGTCCGTATGCAAGGCTAGCCGCTGTAGGCTCGTTTACGATGCGCAGTACATCCAAACCTGCCAGCCTGCCCGCATCGCGTGTAGCCTGTCTTTGTGCATCGTTGAAGTAGGCAGGTACAGTTATCACCGCTTTGTTCACCGGTGTTTTCAGAATATGCTCTGCACGTTGCTTCAGTTCTTTCAGTATGAAAGATGATAATTCAATCGGCGAATAAAACTTATCGCCCACCTGCACTTTTACCAGCGAATCGGTATCGTCATCTATTACTTTATATGCAAAGAAACCGGCATGTTCACTTACGTCTTTGTAAGATTTACCCATAAGGCGCTTGGCACTATATATGGTACGGTGTGGTTCTGCTATCAGTTTCTCTCTAGCAGGATTGCCCACTGTTGCACCGCCATATTCGTCAAAGTGGACGATAGATGGTACCAGTGTAAGCCCGTCAATTTCGCGGAGTGCCAGTGGTTGGCGGGTATCCTCACGCACAATTGCTATCAGGCTGTTAGTTGTGCCCAAGTCTATGCCTACAATCGTTTCTTTCTGTTGCAGGCTGCCTGTGGCTATATTGATGGCTACTTTGCCCATATTGCTGATTTTGGAGGCACAAAGGTAGCGCATGTGGGGCAGTTGTGTAGCTAATATTGCCTATCTGCCCATAAAGGCTATAATATTCCTGTAACTTTCACGTTTCTTAAACGATTCAATAAAAAGAATTGAATTACTTTGGCACTACCTATGCGTTCGTTTACGTACATATCCATCATCTTGCTCTGTCTCGGAATTGCATCCTGCAATTGGAACAGGCAAGAAAAAGCTATGAAGCTCACCGGAAAAATCACCGCTATCAATGATTCTTTATACCGTTTTGGTAAAATCTGGCTCGATGAGTTTAAAATAGCGGTAAATTCAAAAAACTTCTCAGAACTGCAGCCGTTAAGGCAAAATCTCGAACAGTTTATAGATAGAAATATTGTGTTTATTGATAATATGGATGATGTCGGGAATTCAGAACCAATAAGGAAAGCTGAATTGGATATACTACAGTTTGAAAAAACAACAGTGCTTCCGAAATTTCTGGTATTTGAAACGTTTGACACAACAACAACGGATGAGCAAATAACTGAAGCATACAAGGGTATGATGATGACAACTTCACAAGAGCAGGAAAAGCTGAATAAGCTGTACTCGCTGATTGATGCCTATGCCGATAAATATGAATTTCCCAAGCCGATAGAATAGTTTATCTCGGCAGCACTTTCGACCTTAGTTTCAGAAAAGGCTTTTCAATCAGATAGTAAGAAATATTAGCTGTTACAAAAATCAGCAGGATATTCAATGGCAGCTTACCAATCGGGCCTATTTTGTTCGAAAAGAATAATTGTTGCCAGATGTACAGGCTGTAAGACAGCTTACCAATGTATTCCATGAAACGTGTGTTCAGAAGGCTGAACCAAACATTGCGGTAGTAGATAGAAATAAGCATGATAAACCCAATTGCAATACCGGCTATAGTACCTGTTGTACGGCCCAGCGGTACTATGAAAAGGCCCATGTGCAGGTCCATCCTCTGGTTGATAACGTCGAACAACGGCAGTGAAAACAGCACAAAAAAAGGCACAACTATCGCCCACTTGTGCTTTGACTGGATGTTCTGTACCACAGGCATTATCTTGTCGTGATACAATGCAAAAACACAACCCCACATGATGGCATCAACCCGCTGGAAGATGGTGTAAAAGTCCATCCATTGATACTGTGTTACCTGATGCGTTATGCGCAATAGTGGTACAAGTATAATAATAGCAAAAGCATATTTAGCTCTGTGTTTTTTTGCATACCTGAATACAAACGGCCATATAAAGTAAAACTGCTCCTCTACAGATAATGACCAGAGGTGTGCTGTTTCCCAATCAGAATGCCAGTTGAGGTACTTGGTATATGTAAGCGAGGTAAGCCAGGAACCTGCCGTGAAGTCAAGTATATTCAGTAGTTGCAGTGTCTGATATACAAACAACAAGGTATAGTACACCGGAAATATCCTGAATGCCCGCTTGATGTAGAAATCTTTTAGAGAGATATTGCCTGCCTGTTCTTCTTCTTGCAGCAGTAGCGTGGTTATCAGAAAACCCGAGATAACGAAAAATACATTCACACCCAGGTTACCGTCAACAAGCAATGGATACTTGCCTGATAAAAAACCGTTCAGGTTTTTAATATCTATGTGCTGGAGTAGTACGAGTAGTATGCTGATTGCCCTTAATCCGTTAAGGCTGGGGATGTGTTTCCTCATTCGCATCAAAAGTAATTATAAAGACTGTTTTATGTATATATCTTTTGTTAATCGGTTGTAAATGCCATTAGTTAATTATGTTTCAGGCATAATCTTGTTGCATCTTTATGTTCAGGTAATTAGTACCCCCATTGAGACAATATAAAAAACACTTACCGGCAATACTGGTATTCGCTCTCCTGCTTATAAGCGCAGTCTTTGCCGAGTGGCAATATGACGAGGCATGGACCTATCAGAAAATAGAAGGCCTGTCTGTTTACGACATTGTCAGTTACAAATTCAATATCGCCAACAATCACGTACTCAATTCGCTCTACTTCTATCTGCTACAGCATATTGGTGCCATTCATCCTTTCTTTTACAGACTCATAAGTCTTGCAGCATTTTGGGTGTACTGGATATTCCTGAACAAATTGATGCCTGCAAAACAAGACAGTACACAATTCAGGTTTGCAGCTGTGCTGCTACTCCTCATGCCGTACATGATATACTTTGCGCAAGGCAGAGGTTATGCTGTTGCTATCGCGTCTTTCACAGCATCACTGTATTATTACAAGAGCTATGCAGCCAATAAAAGCCTGCGTGAAGTATATTATTTCATGCTATCGGGCAGTATAGCATCGCTGGCTATATTCAGCTTCAGTATACCGTTTATGGCCATGCTGGGTTTATTTGTGTTGAGGCAATACAAATCCATCATTGCAGAAAAGAGGATAATACTTGCTTTTGCATTGGCAGTGCCGGTGTTGGCATACGTATATACTATGGGCAAGGTGATAAACACAGCCGATGCGCATATCATTGGTACAAACTGGTTGTTTAAAAACGGCATGTTCTCTGGTATGATATCGTATATGTGTCTGGCAGATTGGTTGCCGTTGTTTGTATTCAAGGTAGTTAAGCTCTTATATCTTGGATCATTGATGCTGGCAGTAGGGATGATGGTTTATCGCAGAAAAGTACAGGATGAGGTGTTGATATTTGTCTTTTCGGTATTTGTGATGATAGGCCTGCATTATTTGTTCAATGCCAAATATCCGATGTACAGGGGGGTAAGTTACCTCATCATACTGCTGTATCTGGCAATGTCTGCCGCTGATGGTATTAAAAAAGCTTGGTTGTTGCGCCTGCATATGCTCATAGCTTTTGGCATTGGCATCATCAATCTAGGTATTAATCTTCGCGACGACATTGGCCGAAATACGGAAGATGTATTGAGTTATGCTGAAAAGCATGGAGGGTATCTTACTGTATCTGACAATTTCAACCCGAACATATATTTGTATAATAAGTTATATCACCACAATGATATTACTATCACCCACTTTGAAGCCGTTGATGATGATAGTTTATTTCTGAAATATGCCGATAGCTCGGCTATGATTTTGTGCAGCAGGTCATTGATTGCAGGTCAAGATATTCAGAAAAAGTATAATGAAATATACTCATTTAAAGGAAAGGTCTTCCTGCGCAAAAAGTAAATATCGCACACATGCTCTTTAACTAACATGTGTGTGCCCTGTGTATATTCCCCAGTTTACCCACAAATATTGACGAAGCCTATAATATACCCTTGACAAACGGGCGAAATGTCTAAATTTGTCATCCCCACAAAAACTGAAAAATTGCGTTTAAAATCGTTGGACATAAAAGGATTCAAATCCTTTGCAGATAAGACCCATGTGCTGCTCGATCACCCCATTACAGGTATCGTAGGGCCAAATGGTTGTGGTAAGTCGAACATCGTGGATGCTATCCGCTGGGTTATTGGTGAGCACAAGATTAAAGCCTTGCGTTCTGATAACCTCGAAGACCTGATATTTAACGGCTCTCGTACACGTACAGGTTCGGGCATGGCAGAGGTATCGCTTACTTTTGAAAATACACGTAATCTCTTACCTACAGAATTTACCACTGTTACCATTACACGTAAGTTTTATAAAAATGGTGAGAGTGAGTATCGTTTGAACGACGTAACATGTCGTTTGAAAGACATTCACAATCTGTTCCTTGATACAGGTGTCAGCAATGACTCTTATGCTATCATAGAGCTTGGCATGGTCGATGACATCATCAAAGACAAAGACAATTCTCGCCGCCGTATGCTGGAGCAGGCTGCTGGCATCTCTATCTACAAAACACGTAAGAAAGAGGCGAAGCTGAAACTGGATGCAACAGAGCAGGATCTTGCGCGTATCGAAGACTTGTTGTTTGAGATTGGGAATAACCTGCGTACACTCGAAAGCCAGGCGAAGAAAGCAGAACGCTATTTCCAGATAAAAGGGGAGTATAAAGAAGTAAGTGTTGAACTCGCAAAAGCATCGCTGGAGCATTTCAATGATCAATATAAATCGCTCAACGAGCAGCACGATACAGAGACTGACCGTAAGACACAACTGGAAGCTGTAGTAGCTACAGAAGAAGCTGTAGTAGAGCAGGATAAAGTAAAGCTGATTGAGAAAGAACAGGAGTTGAATGGTTTGCAAAAACAATTCAACGAACTGATAAACCGCGTACGCCAGTTGGAAAGCGACAAGCGCCTTGCCGCACAGCGCCTCGATCATCTGAAAGAACGCGAAAAAAGCCTGAGCGAATTCCTGTCAGGTGCTGGTATGCAATTGCAAAGCCTCGAAGAGTCTATTGCATTTGCAGAAAAGCAGATAGAGGACGAAAACGAAATCATTGAAAAACTGCGCGATGAACTGGAAAGTATGCGCGGCATAGTAGATGAAAAGCGCGATGCTTTTGATGCGAAGAAAAAAGTGATGGAGCAACTGCGTGCAGAATATCAGAGCAAACAACGCACACAATTTGATGCAGAGAAGAAAGTAGCTATTGCAGATACCTCTGTAATGAACCTGCAACGCAGTATTCAGCAGATACAGGAAGAAAAAGCACAACGTGCCAACCAGATAACACAACTGACAAACGAGCGTACAGATGCGGAAGGTGATTTGCAAGAGAAGAACGACGAGTTACAGTCACTTGTTGCACGATACGAAGAAGTGAAATCTAAAATCCTGCAAAGCCAGGAACAATTAGAAACACTGCGTTCACAGTCTGTAGATGAAAATCGTAAACTGGATAGCCGCCGCAACGAGCACGACCTGTTGAAGTCGCTTGTAGAGAGCCTTGAAGGATACCCGGACAGCATCAAATTCCTGAAAAAGAACAAAGACTGGAATAGCGAAGCGCCTCTATTGTCAGACGTATTTGTGGTACAGAACGAATACCGTACCGCACTGGAAAACGTATTGGACAACTATCTGAACTATTATATAGTTGAGAATATAGGTGAGGCTGCAAAAGCGGTTCATTTGTTGGAAAGCAATAAAAAAGGTAAGGCTAATTTCTTTGTTACCAACCAGTTTCAGCAGTATCAGGCAGCACAGCACAACGCACCTGCGGGCTTAACATCTGCACTGAGTGTAGTGAATGTGGATGAACAATATATGCCGCTGGCGCAGCACCTGCTGGGCCATGTGTACATTGCCGATAACGAAGCTGCTATTACAGACCTTGCTATGACTAATGGCAATGTGATAGTAGAGAAGAGTGGTAAAGTAGTACGTGGTAAATACACACTGGGTGGCGGTTCTGTTGGTTTGTTTGAGGGTAATAAAATAGGGCGTGCAAAAAATCTGGAGCGCCTTGCAAAAGAAATAGAAGACCTGACAACTATTACTACGCAACTGAAACAACACATCAGCGATACACAAACGCAGATAACAGGTTTCAATCAGGAGTTGAACGACAGGGCTATTGAGCAAACGCGTCAGGAAATAAACCGCCTGCAAAACCATACCGTAAACCTGAGTAACAGGATTGAAAACTTTGAACACCTGAACCAAAATGGTGAGCAACGTTTGCAAGACCTGCAGGAACAACTGGAAGATACGCATGCAAGCATAGCAGATACGCGCAGCGAATTGGAATCTATCAACGATCAATTGCAATCGTTACAACAAAACATACAAAACGCAGAGTCTGAATTCCATGCAGTAGAAATGGAATTCAACATGGCTACGCAACAGTATAATAATCACAACATTCAGTACACCAAAGAGCAGAGCAAACAGGAAGGTTTGAAGCAGGAACTAAGCTTCCGCAGCAACCAACTGAACGATCTGAAGCGCCAGATAGCCAGCAACAGCGAGCAATTGCAACAGATTGCAGGCCAGCTGGGCGAAACAGAAACACAACTGCATTCCGGCGATAACGAACTGTATGAATTGCTGACACGCAAAGACACAGAAGAAAAAGTACTGAATGAAAAAGACCGCCTGTACTACGAAATGCGTAATGCCATTTCTGCACAGGAAGGTCAGCTGAACCAGAAGCGTCGCGAAAAAGAACACGCAGAAACATTGCTCAACAGCATCAAAGATCAGTTGAATGATATGAAGCTGAAACTGGCTGGTATGAAAGAGCGCCTGAGTGTTGAGTTTAAAGTAAATCTGGACGAGATACTGGATCAGGCACGTGCAAACGAACTGACGGTAGACGAACTGACTGCAGAAGCAGAACGCATGAAGAAGCGCCTGGAGAATATGGGTGAAATCAACCCTACTGCTATCGAGGCGTTTACGGAAATGAAAGCACGCCACGACTTCATCGTTGAGCAGAAGACCGATCTGGTGAATGCGAAAGACTCGCTGATGGCTACTATTGAAGAAGTAGAGCTGACTGCAAATGCAAAGTTCCGGGAGACGTTTGATAAAGTGCGCGAAAACTTCGTAGAAGTATTTAAAGCACTCTTTACTGCAGAAGATAATTGTGATTTGCGCCTGACAGATCCTGATAATATTGCTGATAGCGGCATTGAGATATATGCACAGCCAAAAGGTAAAAAGCCGAGCACGCTTACACAGCTTTCGGGTGGTGAAAAAACGCTTACATCTACAGCGTTCCTCTTCGCAATCTACCTGATAAAGCCTGCACCTTTCTGTATACTCGATGAGGTGGATGCACCGCTGGATGATGCGAACGTTGGTAAGTTTACGCAGATGATACGCAAGTTCAGCGACAACTCTCAGTTCATCATTGTAACGCACAACAAGCAGACGATGGCAGCTGTAGACGTTATCTACGGTGTAACGATGCAAGAGCCGGGTGTTAGTAAACTGGTACCGGTAGACTTCCGTAGTTTAAGTAACTAAAACACAACAGTTTAATCAATAATTAATAGCCGGTTCGCCGGCTATTTTTATTTATGTTAATATTAACCAAAACCCTACTACGTGCTGTTGCGCTATGCTTGGGTATGGTAGTATTTTTAGTCCTCACGCGCTCAAAATCTATCTATGCAAAAATCACTCTCTGTATTTATTGTGCTGCTGCTTGTTGTCACAACAAAAATCTACGCACAACAAATCGCTCTGAATGGTACTGTAAATGATGCACAAGGCAAGCCTGTAGTTGCTGCTACGGTATCATTGTTGAATACAGACTCTACATGGGTACAATCTGAACTGACAGATGATAATGGTGCTTTTGTATTGCATGTTGCAAAGACAGGCAACTATATAGTAGCTGTAAATGCAGCAGGTTTTACAAAGTTGATGCAACAGGTAGATGTGAAAGAAAAAAATGAAACGTTGAAGCTGCAACTAATAGCCAATACAACATTGCAGGATGTGGTAGTGAGTAGCAAATCCCCACGTATAGAAACAGGTTTGGGTAAAACAGTTGTGAACCTGGATCAGGTAAATACACTCGGCAATTCTGCATGGGATTTATTGCGTAAATCTCCGGGCGTTAATGCCAACAACGGAAACATAACATTGCAAGGTGTGGGCGTAACTGTATTGATAGATGATAAACAAACCTACCTCGCAGGCAAAGACCTTGAAGACTACCTGAAGAGCATGACGGGCGATAATGTGGCTGCACTGGAACTGATAACACAACCATCCGGCAAATACGATGCGGAGGGTGCAGGTGGCATCATTAATATCAAAACAAAGAACATCAAGAAGAAAGGACTGAACGGTAATGTAGCGCTGGAAGCCGGACAGGGTGTATATCCCAACACACATAACAGCAGCAACCTTACTTACAGAAACAATAAACTGACGCTATATACAAACCTGGGCCAGATGGCTGCTACAGGTTTTCTGAACAGAAAAGATACCCGCAAAGCAAGCAATCAGGAAACAGGGGAGTTAATTTCTGTAACAGATCAATCCATCTTCATGAAAGAAACTTTCGGCGACTATAATGCAAAGCTGGGTGCAGACTGTGCAGTCACAGAAAAGACTAAAGTAGGTGCAAGTGCAAAAGGTATCTACCATCCCAATGTTCAGCGCGACGAAGCAAATGCAGCAGTGACAGACGCAATGGGTAATGTGGTGTATAATACAACTGTCAACAATCACACGTTTGAGCGCAATCACTACTTGTGCAATGTATACATCAAACATGAGCCTGCAAAAGGGCATGAGATAACTGCGGATGCAGACTACATTTACCGCGACCAACGCGAAACGCATTATACTGTCGGTAGAAATTATGATGTACAAGGTAATCACGCAGGTGGCAATCTCGATTTAGATAATCAATCGCAATCAGTCATCAATGTGGTAACTGCTAAAGCAGATTATTCAGGCGAAGTAGCGAAAGGTTGGGAAGCAGAAGCAGGTGTGAAATCGAGCTATGTTGTGGTAGATAATGGAGCGTATTTCCATACACTGAATAATGGCAATTGGATAAACGATACAACACGTACCAATCATTTTATCTACAAAGAAAATATCAATGCTGCTTATGTAAATGTTTCAAAAGCATTTGGCAAAAAATGGGATACACAGGTAGGTGTACGTGTAGAGAATATGAATAACGATGGTAAGGAAACACAACAGGGTGGAGCGTTTCAGCGCAGTAACACTTCCGTATTCCCCACAGCGTTTGTCAGCTATAAGATAGATGATAATAATAGTGTAGAAGCAAGCTGCGGCAGGCGGATTAACCGCCCAGCATATACTATGATGAGTCCGTTCATTACGTACTTTTCTCAATACTATTATCAAAAAGGCAATCCTGATTTATCGCCAGCATATAGAAACTATCTGGAGTTGCGGTATAATAATCGTAACGAGTTATTTGTATCAATAGGCTTGCGCAAGGTTACAGGTTATATCACACCAATACTTGGCTACGATGCTAATAACAAAGCCGTATTTGCTACATGGGGCAATTATGCAGATGACTACGTGCTGCATGGCTCGTGCAATTACAATAAGCAATGTGCCAAATGGTTGTTGCTAACTACTTCTGCAGATGTGTACTATAATAAATTTCTCAGCTATCGTGGCAATAGATTGTTAGGTACTTCCATTGGAGCATCAGGCCATTTTCAGGCTACGTTCAATTTAAATAGAGGGTGGACTGCAGATACTACATTCTATGCCAGTACCGGCGATTTGCAGAATGTAATAGACCGCTACGACCCAAGCTATTGGCTGGGGTTCAATGTGGCTAAGAAAGTAATGAAAGAAGCAGCAACTATCAGGCTGTCTATAGAAGACCCTTTCCGAATGAATGGGATTACAAGTTCGTCCAAGTGGAATGGTATAGAAACTGCATCATCACTTCGGTTTGGCTCGCAGTCAGTAGAACTGGGTTTCAGTTACAATTTTGGCAGGAAGATGGAAGGCGTACAACAGCATAATAATAAAACCGAAGAGGCAGGCAGAATGTAATTCTATACCTTTGCAGCTTAATCTGTCCTTTTGTCAAATACTGCATACGAAACCAATCTGCAAGCGATTGCAGCAATAGCTTCTGAAAAAGAAGAAGAAAACGACCACTTTCTGCGTTCGCTTCGCCATTATGATGGTGCTGTGCTCGATGAAATGGCCAATCGTGTTTTTCAGGATGTGAATGCTGTTGTAGATTGTACTGCTTGTGGTAATTGTTGCAAGACACTTATCGTAAACATTACCCCACCCGAAATAGAAAGGCTATCAGTGTTTATGAATATGACAGAAGAAGCCCTGCGCGAAAAATACATTGAAGAAAGCCTGGCGGGTAATTGCTTTATTAATAGTGTGCCGTGTCATTTTTTGTCGGGTACCAGTTGCAGCATCTATCCTGAAAGATTTACAGAGTGCAGAGATTTTCCACATCTGCACAAGCCAGGTTTCAGAGAACGGTTTCTGGGTACATTATTGCACTACGGTAGTTGTCCTATTATCTACAATACGGTAGAAGTGATGAAAAAGGAACTGAAATTTATAGAATAAGAAAAGCAGCCATAAGGCTGCTTTTCTATTAGTATATCTTATGTAGTTATTTATGCTATACGCATGGCAGTCGGTGCTCTGTTGATGAAGTATTGCTTCTCACCCTCATTCAGCAATACGCGCACGCTTCGCAGCCCGTTATCATCGTAGTCTAGTAATGCTTGCAGTGGCTCATCATCGCCGGGTTTGTATATGTATTCCAGCCCATCTATTAATACTGTTTTATTAGTAATGATAATGCTGCCATTTGTAGATTCATGTATTACATTTTCAGAGCCATCACTCAGAAAAGATAACATTTGCGTACGGTCGTATGCATAGGTTTTGCCACCACGGCTCAACATCCTGTATAAGATGATTGATAATACACCTGCAATGACTAATAGTATAGCACGTAGCATCAGTTCTGATAATTAAGTTCTAATATAGTAATCTTAGTTTGAAAATCACTAATAATCTTACCACAATATGTTGATAATGATGAGGTATTGCAAAATATACCATCATTTTTCAGGAAATGGTTTTGCAGAACATCCTCTATATGCATGCGGAATCCCGTTTCCTTCATGATGCAAAAATAAGAACATTATATACTTTAGAAAGCAAAAAATATTAACATTATCGGTTATAATAAATAAAAGCAGCCAATTGGCTGCTTTTATTTATTACGTTTTTTAGATGAACTTATTGTCCTTGGCGGTTTTTATTGCATCTGCTTTGCTGTGTACATTCAGCTTGTGATATATGTTTTTAATGTGAGATTTTACAGTTTCAAGGTCGATAAACAGCTCTTGTGCTATTCGTTTGCGGCTTTTCCCAGTGGCAATCTGTTCAAGTATTTCTGTCTCCCTGCGCGTCAGAGGCGATGCTTCATTTCGCTGAAATGAGCTTATAACCATGCGGGCTATGTGGGCGCTCATTGGCCCGCCGCCCTCCATTACTTCATGTATAGCACTGATAATCTTTTCAGGGGGTGTATTTTTAGTAAGATAGCCTGCCGCCCCGTTACCTAATGCGCGGAATATAAGTATGTCTTGCTCATATACGGTCAGTATCAGTATATAAGCTTCGGGTACCAGCTTTTTGATTTTTGGCAGGGCATCAATGCCCGATATGCCGGGAAGTTCCACATCCAGTAATATTACATCCGGGTTGTCGGAAGCAATTTTCTTTGCAGCATCTTCAAATGACGGGTAGCTGCCCACAACTTTATAGCCGGGTGTATTACCGATAAGATATACATACCCTTCGCGGATGGTTTCGTCATCTTCAATAATGCAAACATGTATGTCGAGGTCTCGGCTCATTAGCTGGTATTTCTATAAAGTTCTAAAGAAAGTTCATTAAGCAACTCCCCCTTATCAGGTTATTTTTAAATATTAACAAGTCTATGACATTTGCTCCGGCAGCTTAAAACTCAGGCTGATAATAGTTCCTTTGCCATTATGTGTATCTATGTATAGCCTGCCATTCATACGTTTGGTGCGTGTATTCATATTGTCGATGCCATGCCCGCGTTTCACCGTATCCATATCAAATCCTTTGCCATTGTCCTTTAGCTCCAAGTGAAGGGTGTCTTTCCCTTTCAGTTCTGCATTCAATACTACTTTGGTCGCTTCCGCATATTTCAGGCAGTTGTTCAGGGCTTCTTTAAAAATCATTATCAGGTTGCGGCTTGTATCTAAGGGTAGCCTGTAGTTTTTCCATGTGTCGTCTGTACCTGTGAATTCGAAATCTATTTCCGTATCCTGAAACAATTCTCCGCCAAAATCGCGAAGGCGGTGCAGGATCTCATAGAGGTTGTCATTAGTTGGTTTCAGCGACCAAAGGATGTCTCTTGTACCACTGTATAATTGTCCTGTATTGTCTTGTATCTGCTCCAGTATGCGTTTGGTGTCCGGGGTCAATTCACCCATTTTATTTTTCAGCACATTGGTCAGCACATTGATGCGAGTCAGTTTATTGCCTACTTCATCATGAAAATCTTCTGCGGTACGCTGACGTACTTTATTTTGTTCTTCCCGGCGCAGGCGTTCCAGCAATGCAAGCCGGTTTTGCTTACGTTTATTCACTATGTATTGGATGGTAATACCAAGTAGTATGCAGCCACCCAGTATTGCCAACCTGAACCAGTTTGTTTTATGAAATGGTGTGATAATTTCAAATGGATAACGGAGTTGTTTTATTTTGTTATTGTCACCTGTCATACACTCCACCTGCAGGGTGTATTTCCCTGGTGGCAGTGCAGAATAAGTTACGGTGTTTATAGCAGACCAGTCGCTCCATTGAGATTCAAGCCCGGCTATCCTGTATCGGTATTGTACTTGCTCAGTACCACTCAATGTCAGTGCCTGAAATGTAAATGTGATATTATTCTTTTTGAATGGTAGGCGAAGCCCTACCGGTACTTTATACCACATGTCTGTGCTGCTGTAGTAGCTGCTGTCATTGATGTTTTCTCCAAATACTTTTACAGACTGTAGTACAATATCAATCGCTTCAGGTATTACCATGTTCGATTTGGGGTTGTAGTGCACAGCACCATTGGTTGTGCCAAACCATATACTGCCATCTGTAGCTTTGAATGCAGCATTGTGATTGCTTTCCATGCCGGTAATTCCTTGCTCTTTCCCGAAGAATTGTACATTGTACTTACCCTTTGATGGTACTATTTTATGAATTCCGTAGCCGGTACCAACCCATATGTTATTATAATCATCGGTAACGATATTGTAGATAAAGTCAGAACGTAACCCGTTGTTTTTATTAATGACAACTGTTTTTCCTGTATGTATGTTGTAGCGTATTATACCGTTGTCGCTACTGCCAATCCATAGCTCTTTACCATTTATTGCCAGGCATTGCGGAGACGAGCTGTCTGCAGCACCATTCGTCTTCATTTTTATGGTCTCATCATTGTTGTAGATCTGCAATCCCTCATTAGTAGCAAATACAATGCTATCATCTCCGATGCTTACAATGTCTTGTACTGCAGTTTTTAATACGATTTTATGAAACGTATCGTTTGTATAATAAGCTGCGCCATTTCCCATCCCTATCCACATTCGGCCCTTATCATCCTTATAGATATTGGTTATCAGGTTCGATGAAATAACAGGGATGGTGTATTGCTTAAAACTACTGCCGTTGTATTTCCATAAACCCCTGTCGCGTGTCCCCAGCCATATTTCATCGGGTTTATTGATGTGTATAGCTGTGATGGCAGTCATAGGGTTGAGTGGTATTGGTATGGTACTCACTATACCGTTTTCATACACAAATAGACCAGCGTCAAAAGTGCCGAGGTAAATACGATTACCCATTGCGGCAATGCTCATTATTTGTGCGCTCGGCAGTCCGGCGGTTTCATCTAAAACAGAAAACTGTGCACCTGAAAAACGAAAGACACCCCTTCCATCGGATGCCATCCACACATTGCCTTCTTTATCTGTAAGCATTCGGTTGATGGTATTGTCTGTAAGGCCGTTCTTTTTATTACAATACACCAGGCTGCTGTCATTGAGTCTGAAAGCTCCGTTTGATGTTCCAAGCCAAATATTCTTCTGCTTGTCTTCGGTGATGCTAAGTATTGCAGGTAATGCGTATAAAGACCTTTTATTCAATGCAGCAACTGTAATCTTGCCATTAGCAATATTGTACAGGCCGCCATTTGTAGTTATCCATAATCTGCCACGGCTGTCTTTGTACATTGAAAAAACATGCGGGATACCACTAAGCTGTGGTTCATTGAATGTAAGGCTATCCCAGATGTTGTTTTGCAGCTTGTATATCACACCGTTATTACGTGCAATCCACATATTATTGCCATCGTGCAATACAGCAGTAACGGTTGCATCTTTTGCCGGCAAGGCTATGTTTTGACTTTTGCCATTTTGTATCAGGTATAGTTTGCCGCCGGCAATACACCATGTGTCATTATTATTAGTGGTTTCGATATAAGTAACAGCATTTGCATTAGGGTTTTCTGGAGATTGAAAAACATAGTGTTTGAAAATTCTGCCATCGTATTGCGATACTCCTTTTCTTGTGCCAATCCATATATTTCCTTCTTTGTCGGTTGACAAGGCATTAACAGTATTGTCTGTCATGCCATCTCTTACCGTATAGTTGGTGAAGTTTTTGCCATCATACCTTGAAAGCCCACCTAATGTTCCTATCCATAAATGCCCGTATTTATCCTGTACCATAGATGTTGCCTGAGATTGTATCAGCCCGTTTTCAACATTCAGATTGTAGAATGGGTAGCGCTGCGCAAATACATGGTTGCAAGCGCATAGTACAGATAAAATAATAGCAATGTTCAAGAGTCGATTCACAATAGTGAAGTTACATTATTGCTTGCATTTGCTAAGCTCAAATGCTGTTTAGGCTTGAAGCTCAAATAAATCCCCCATATAGGGTGGTGGGGTAAAACATCATTTCCCCCGCAATGGGTGACGGCTTGCAAATATCATGCAGGTACATTTGATGCATAAAGCTGCCCTTATGTTCAGAAAACAATTCCTGCTGATTATACTATTGTTAACCTGTACTTCAATAGCAGTATTTGCAAAGCCCGGAAATATTACCGGGAAGGTATATAATTCAGAAGGGAATTCTGTTGATGCAGCCAATATTGTACTGCTTAAAACAGATAATAAAACTTTAGTAAAAGCTGATATAGCTGCTGTAAACGGAGGTTTTACATTTGATAATATTCCCGATGGAGTGTATGTATTGAAAGTAACGGTAGCAGGATATGAAGTGTACAATTCTGAAATCATAACTGTATCAGGGGCGGATGTTGCATTGCCTGAAATAAAACTGAAACCCAAATCCGGGTCATTGAAAGAAGTTACGGTACGTTCTCAAAAACCATTGATAGAAATTAAAGCTGATAAGCTAATTATTAATGTTGAGAATAGTATCGCAAATACGGGCTCTTCTGTATTAGATGTTATATCACGCTCTCCGGGTGCGCGCGTTGATCAGAATGATAACATCAGTCTGAAAGGAAAATCCGGCGTAAACATAATGATAGATGGCAGGCGTACTATTATGAGTGGTGCAGATCTTGCAAATATGTTGAAGAGCATGCCTGCAAGTTCAGTTGAACAGATAGAAATTATTACGAACCCATCATCCAGATATGATGCGGCAGGTACTGCGGGTATTATCAATATCAAAACAAAAAAAGACAAACGCTTTGGTGTAAACGGCACTGTCAATGGATTTTATGCACAAGGTGTATATCCTAAATATGGCGGAGGTTTCAGTCTTAATTATCGGAATAAAAAGTTCAACCTGAATGCTAATTATAATACGGCTCGTAGAAACGGGTTTAATCACCTTACGCTCTACAGGAGTTTCTATGAGAAGGGTGTTTTTAAAAATGCGTACGATCAGGATAATATGAGCAAGTTTGGATTTAATTCTAACAATGCATCATGTGCTATGGACTACAGCTTGTCCGGAAAAACAAGTATTGGTATGAACCTGAATGCAGATATCATTGCTTTTGATGTAGATGGTAATAACTACTCCAAAATACTGGATGAGAATTATGCACTGCAATCTTATTTTACAACTGTCAATCGGTCGTACAACAAGAATGACAACTATGCAGTGAACCTTAACCTTCGTCACAAATTTGATAGTACAGGAAAGGAGTTGAGCTTCGATGCTGATTACGGTACGTTCACTGCCGGCAGAGATCAGAATTTTACTACACGGTATATTAATACAGACGGACAGGATTATTTACCAAAATACCTGCTTCTTGGCGATCTGACAGGAACAACAACTATCCGTTCCGTAAAAGCAGATTACGTACACCCACTGAAAAATAATCTACGCATAGAAGCGGGAATAAAATCAAGTTATGTTACTCAAGACAACGATGTAAAGTTTTTTGACCGAAGTAGCGGAGGGAATATATTTGATACTACAAAAAGTAATCATTTCATTTATAATGAAAACATTAATGCTGTATATGTAAACAGTTCTAAAGACTGGCAGAAGTGGAGTACACAAATAGGGTTGCGGCTTGAACAGACTTTAGCCACAGGAGAGCAAAAAATATATGCACAGAAATTTGAGCGTAACTATTCACAATTGTTCCCTAGCATGGCATTGCAAAGGCATGTAAATGATAAGCATGATATTGGCCTTACACTCAGCCGCCGCATTACGCGCCCGAACTATGAACAGTTAAACCCGTTTAAGTACTACTTAGATCCAAGCACATACAAAGCGGGTTATCCTTTCCTGATGCCCGAATTGATATACGTGGCTGAAGTATCGCACACATACAAGCAACGCTTTGTTACCTCTTTTAACTACAGTATCCTCGACCAGCCCATTACCGAAGTAATACAGCCAAGTGACGATACCAATCAGAAAAGGGTAACGGTACAAACTAATAAGAATCTGAGTAAGCAGTACTTCGCTTCACTCAATGGCTCTTATCAGTTTCAGATAACAAAATGGTGGACAAACGTTACCAATACAAATATTTACTACAGTAAGTTTCAGGGGAATATTGCAAACTCAAATCTTGACAGAGGACAGGTGACTTTTGATGTACACACTACCAACAGTTTCATACTTCCCAAAAACTGGTCGGCAGAGCTGAACTTGTTTTATCAGTCAGAACAATTACATGGCTATATGCTGATACACCCGTTGTGGTCATTGACAGCAGGTGTGCAGAAGAATTTGTTCGATAAAAGAATGACGGTGCGGCTGAACTGTACAGATATATTCTGGAGAAGTTATCCAAGGGCAACATCTACTTACACCGATTACATAGAGAACTTTACGGCGCAGCGCGAAACAAGACAGTTGAGTGTTTCTCTGACATACAGATTTGGTAAGCGCACAATAGCTCCGGTACAAAGGCGCAGAAGTGGTGCAGAAGATGAGAAGCGCCGTGCAGCAACAGGTAATGCTTAATTAATATAAAACCCTGTCATCATGAGCATAGCTCATACAGTTGAAGTTCGCCCCCGGTTCATATCCTGCAACCAAATGACCGGGGGCTTTTCAATTATTTAGAAAAGTGATTTTCTTTCAGGTTCATCCAGTCCATCGCATTTTTATATAACAGTTGTTCTGTTTGCGATGCGGTAAAGCTTTCCATGCTTTCAATAAGTTTGCCGGGATGGTGTTCGCCCAGCGGGAAAGGATAGTCGCTACCCATACACACTTTATCGTGTCCCATTACATCTGTTACAAACTGCAATGCTTTAGGGTCGTGTACCAATGCGTCTATCCAGAATTTGCCGAGATAATCGCGAGGGTTTACGTTATTGTCTATCGCACATAAATCAGGACGCACATTAAAGCCATGTTCTATCCTGCCGATAGTGAACGGGAATGAACCACCACCATGTGCAAATGCCACACGCAGTTTAGGGAAGCGTTCAAACACACCGCCGAATATCATGGATGCGATAGCACGTGCAGTTTCTGCAGGCATACCTACCAGCCATGGCAGCCAGTATTTCTGCATATCGTTTTCACCCATCATTTCCCACGGGTGTACAAATATGCAGCAGCCCAGTTCTTCGGCAGCTTTCCAGAACGGATCAAAGAACGGGTCGCTCAGGTTTTTGCCATTGATGTTGGAACCTATTTCAATGCCTGGCATTTTCAGCTCTGTAACGCAACGCTCCATTTCTTTGATGGCAAAGTACATGTCCTGCATAGGCACAGTACCCAGCCCTGCAAAGCGTGTAGGGTTATCTGCCACGCATTGTGCGATATGGTCGTTGAAGAAGCGCGATGTTTCTATGCCGTGCTCAGGCTTTGCCCAGTAGTTGAACAGAACGGGAATGGTAGACAATACCTGTACGGTAACATCAGTCATATCCATTTCTTTCATCCTTGCATTAGGGTCCCAGCAGTTTTCCTCTATTTCACGAAAAACCTTATCTCCCTTTATCATCTTAGCACAGCAAGGCTTATGATGCTCCAGCCTGATGAAATCTCCATATCCAAACTTCTGAAACCAGTTTGGTATGTTCTCCGGCATGATGTGCGTATGTATATCTATCTTTCTCAAAGTCTTAGTTGTGTTACTTCTAAATTACACCATTTCATAAATAATGGCCGAACCCTGACCTACGCCTATGCACATTGTAGCAAGGCCGTATTTACCACCACGGCGTTTCAGTTCGTGCAGCAGTGTTGTTGATATGCGTGCACCACTGCAACCCAATGGGTGGCCTATTGCTATGGCACCACCATTCACGTTCACTTTCTCAGCATCCAAACCAAGTTCCTGCATACAAGGAATGCCTTGTGCAGCAAATGCTTCATTCAGCTCTACGAGGTCAAGATCTTTAGATTCCAGGCCTGCGCGTTGCAGTGCTTTGCGTGTAGCAGGTACAGGACCTATGCCCATGTATGCAGGGTCTACACCAGCTATAGCCATGCTCTTGATTTTTGCTATCGGCTTCAGGCCATATTTAGCAACAGCCTCACCGCTTGCCAGCAACAGTGCAGATGCACCATCGTTAATGCCGCTTGAGTTGCCTGCTGTTACTGTGCCATCTTTTTTGAAGGCAGGTTTTAGACTCGCCATTTTCTCAAGCGTTGTTTCGCGTGGGTGTTCGTCTGTATCAAATACAACAGTCTTGCCTTTGCCAAGGTCTATTGTCAGTGGTACTATCTCGTCTTTGAATTTGCCCGCAGCCTGTGCAGCAAAATAACGTTGCTGGCTACGCAGGCCGAATTCATCCTGTGCCTCGCGGCTCACACTGTATTTCGCAGCAACATTCTCTGCAGTTTCACCCATTGTGTATGGGTAGTTGCTTTCTTTATTGAACTTCTTGTTGACGAAGCGCCAGCCCATTGTTGTATCATACATCTCCGGCGCGCGCCCGAATGCACTTTCAGACTTTGCCATTACGAAAGGTGCGCGTGTCATGCTTTCCACACCACCAGCTATATATATATCACCATCGCCGCACATAATAGCGCGAGATGCATCCATGATAGCCTGCAGTCCTGATGCACAAAGACGGTTTACTGTGCATCCGCCAATTGTTTGCGGAAGCCCAGCCAGCAATACTGCCATACGAGCCACGTTGCGGTTGTCTTCACCCGCCTGGTTTGCAGCACCAGCAATCACATCTTCTATTGCATTTACATCTACAGCAGGGTTACGCTCTACAATCGATTTAATAACATGTGCCAGTAAATCATCCGGACGAACAGTGCTGAGTGTTCCACCATATTTACCTATCGGGGTTCTTACAGCGTCTATTACAAATACCTCTTTCATAATTATGCTAATGCTTGTGTTAAGTCGTTAATAATGTCTTCAACAGTTTCGATGCCTACGCTCATTCTGATTAATCCATCAGTGATGCCGAAGCGTTCTCTGTCTTCTTTCTTCACACCTGTGTGTGTGGTAGATGCAGGGTGAGATATCAGTGTATCGCACGTGCCAAGTGATACTGCACTGATGCAAAGTTTCAGTTTGTTGATGAATTGTGTACCCACGTCAAAGCCGCCTTTCAGTTCAAAGCTCAGCATAGCACCGGCATGCTTCATTTGCTGCATAGCTATTGCATGGTCGGGGTGAGAAGCAAGCCCCAGGTAGTTTACCTTAGCTACAGCAGGATGTTGTTCTAAGAATGCTGCTACTTTCTCTGCATTGCTGCAATGCCTTTCCATACGCAGTGCAAATGTGCGTAAGCCATTGTTCAGTAAAAATGCTTCGAACGAATTGCTGTTACCACCCAGCAGCCTGTGCGTTTTGGTAACGGTTGTGTTCATCATCTGCAAATCTCTACCTATAACAATGCCACCCACAGCTGTACCATGCCCATTCAGGAATTTGGTAGTAGAATGCATGATGTAGTCTACACCGTATTTAAAAGGCTGTTGCAGGTATGGCGTAGCAAACGTATTGTCTGCACATACTATCAGGTTATTAGCCTTGCCGATAGCAGTCAATGCTTCCATATCTACACATTGCAGTGTAGGGTTGGCGGGCGTTTCTATATACATCATTTTGATGCTGCTGTCTGCTTTGATGGCAGCATCTACTTCTGCAGGATTATGGAAGTCAACGATAGTTGTTTTGATATGCAGGTTGGGAAGTATCTTATCTATCATCTCCTGTGTGCCACCGTATAGTGAATGATGGGTGATGATGGTATCACCTGCTTTCAGGTTGGCCAGCAACATGGTTGTAATAGCTGCCATGCCCGATGCGTGAAGGATAGCTTTTGCATGTATCGGGTTGCCGTTTTCGTCTTTTAGTCCGTATGTTTCCAGCAGGGCTATCTTTTCTTCTACTTCGTTGGTATTCGGGCTGCCGAAGCGGCCATATATATAGCCCTGCTCTTCGCCTTTGAAGATGGCAATGCCCTGTTCTGCGCTATCGAAAGTATAAGTGCTTGTTGCGTAAATGGGCGTAAGGTGTGCCCTGTTGTTTTCAGCTTTGTGGCCACCATGTATACACAGGGTGTCGAAACCTTTTGAATTATTTCCGTCGCTCATTGAGAGGATCATTAATTTTGCCATGCAAAGGTACATTTATAGTATGAAACAGACCTTATTACAATTTGCTCAATATAACCTGTGGGCAAACAAGCTGATGGTGGATACAGTACTGAAACTGACATCTGAACAGACGGATATGGTAATCACAAGCAGTTTTGATACTATACGGAAGACTGTGCTGCATTGCCGTGCTGCGGATTATATATGGCTGCAACGCCTGCAATTAGCCGAGCAGCCTTTGTGGGTAGGTGGTGAGGTTGATAAACCAATAGATGAAGTGTGCAGACATTGGTTGCAAGTAGGTGAAGCATTATTGCAGTTTGTAGAAAAGCAGTTTGATGATAATGCCCTTGAACATGTATTGCAATACTACGACTTGCAGAAAACGTCGCATAAGATGCCTGTTTATAAGGTGCTGTTGCATGTGTTTAATCATGCTACCTATCACAGGGGGCAATTAGTAACCATGCTTCGCCAGGCGGGCGAAACCAAGATACCTAGGTTGGACTTTATCGTTTTTGCCAATAAGAAGTAATCAGCTTTTAGGAGCTTTCTTTCCCGGTTTATTAGCATTAACCGGTGTTTTCGGGTTCATCTTATTGATATTGGCTTCCTTGTTTTTGCGGCTATCCATATCGTCCCTTATATCAGGCTTTGGTGTGTTTACATGACCTTGCTTGTTCTGGCCGCTTTCACTCTTTCTTGCATTTTTCATATTGAGGCGTTTTGATACAAGCAATTTACCAATCATACATATATAAAAAAATGACGGTTGTCATAAACAACCGTCATTTACTCATTTATACCTAACCTCGTTACTTCACTTCTTCGTATTCAGCATCTGCTACACCACCGTCTGCATCACCTGCAGGCTGTTGTTGTGCGCCACCATCTGCAGCACCAGCTTCCTGCTGTGCATTGTAGATGTGCTGGCTGGCAGCTTGCCAAGCATTGTTCAGTTCTTCGGCAGCTTTGTCTATACCATCCATATCTTCTGCTTTATGTGCTTCTTTCAGCTTTGCAACAGCAGCTTCAATGGTTGCTTTTTCAGCATCAGGTATTTTGTCGCCGTAGTCTTTCAGTTGTTTTTCCGAGTTGAATACAAGGCCATCAGCCATGTTCAGTTTTTCTACACGCTCACGTACAGTTTTATCTGCTTCCTCGTTAGCTTTAGCCTCGTTCTTCATCTTTTCAATCTCTTCCTTGCTAAGGCCGCTACCAGCTTCTATACGGATGTTTTGTTGTTTACCTGTGCCTTTATCTTTCGCTGTTACATGCAGGATACCATTGGCATCGATGTCGAAGATAACTTCTACCTGAGGTACACCACGTGGTGCCGGTGGAATGCCATCCAGGATGAAGCGACCCAGCGATTTGTTCTGGTTTGCCATCGGGCGCTCACCTTGCAGTACGTTGATTTCAACACTTGGCTGGTTATCGCTGGCAGTAGAGAATGTTTCGCTCTTTTTGGTAGGGATGGTTGTGTTAGAATCGATAAGGCGAGTCATTACACCACCCATTGTTTCGATACCCAGTGAAAGGGGTGTTACGTCGAGCAACAATACATCTTTCACATCACCTGTCAGTACACCACCTTGTATTGCAGCACCTATAGCTACTACCTCATCAGGGTTCACACTACGGTTTGGTTTCTTGCCGAAGAATTTCTCAACTACTTCCTGCACTTTAGGTATACGTGTACTACCACCTACCAGTATCACTTCGTCAATTTCGCTTGGGTTCATACCTGCATCTTTCAATGCTTTGCGGCATGGTTCCAGTGTACGCTCTATCAGGCTGTCTGCCAGTTGTTCAAACTTAGCACGGCTCAGTTTGCGAACTAAGTGTTTAGGTACGCCATCTACAGCGGTAATGTACGGAAGGTTAATTTCTGTTTCCTGAGAAGAAGAAAGCTCGATTTTCGCTTTTTCAGCGCTTTCTTTCAGACGCTGCCAAGCCATAGGGTCTTTGCGCAGGTCTATCGCTTCGTCTTTCTTAAACTCATCTGCCAGCCAGTCCATGATAACTTTATCAAAGTCGTCACCACCCAGGTGAGTATCACCGTTGGTAGATTTTACTTCAAATACACCATCGCCCAGCTCCAGTACCGATACGTCGAACGTACCACCACCAAGGTCAAACACGGCAATCTTGCTGTCTTTGTGTTGTTTGTCGAGGCCATAAGCCAATGCTGCGGCTGTAGGCTCGTTGATGATACGGCGTACATTCAGACCTGCGATTTCGCCTGCTTCTTTAGTAGCCTGACGCTGCGCATCGTTGAAGTATGCCGGTACGGTAATAACCGCTTCTTTCACTTCCTGTCCCAGAAAGTCTTCAGCAGTTTTCTTCATTTTCTGAAGAATCATAGCGCTGATTTCCTGTGGTGTATACATACGGCCTTCAATATCCACACGTGGTGTATTATTGTCGCCTTTCACAATCTTGTAAGAGTTGTGCGTCATTTCGCCTGTTACCTCGTCGTAGCGGCGGCCCATATAACGTTTGATGGACATGATTGTGTTCATAGGATTGGTGATAGCCTGGCGTTTGGCAGGGTCGCCAACTTTACGTTCACCGTTTTTCAAAAAGGCTACTACCGATGGGGTGGTACGACGGCCTTCGTCGTTAGCAATTACCACAGGTTCGTTGCCTTCCATTACAGAAACGCAAGAGTTGGTAGTACCTAAGTCAATGCCGATAATTTTACTCATAGTCTTTTGTTATTATATCGTTTTATTATTTACAGTTGTTAAGAAATTATTGTCAATAGATATGCCAGTTGGTAGTTTTCGGCAATAATGTCAGCCGATGTGACAGGTTGAATGAAAAATGCCTTAATGAACTAACATTAAGGCATTTAATCAGAGTTGTATATGAAATATTGTCAATTATTCATCGCTGCGGCCAATAATATTAAGTGGCTTTGTTATCTTATTCAGTTTTATAGAGTCGATAGTAACCTCATCTATTGGTACTTTCAGGTAGGTATTTAATGCCCTTGAGGCCAATACGCCATAGGTGTTTTCTCCTCTCATGTTAGAGTATATTGGTTTTATCTGGTCGCCCAGCAGGCTGCTGTTTTGTATCAACGCAAGATTGTAATAATTATAAAGCTCGTGGCTGCCGGCATATATAAAGAAGTCGCAGCTATCTATATAGCGCTGCACGCCAACAGGTGCTGCGCCGAATGCATCGTACAGAAAACCGTAAAAGCTGGAGTTCGGAATTTCCAGTTTGAACTGCTCAGATGTACCAGTACTAACAAATGTGCCGAATGTAAGGTCTGCAGACAGGTTCTTTTTAGTGCCTGTGTTCAGGTCTTTTTCCACCATATGAAAGCGTATGATACCTTCTATCATTTTGGCATTTCGGGGTATTTTGCCATTCAGCGTATATTTTGCCTGAAACTCTGTTTTTGCAAAGTTCAGTGCATAGTTGAGGTTGGTAAATGTTGAGATATAAAAGCTGCTCGGGTTGTTATCACGATTGCTGTTTACGATGGCAAAGAAATCGCTGGAATCGACCCTGCCTGTAGCGTTGTTTTTAATAACCAGCCTGTATTTCAGGAAGGGGTTGAGTGAATCTGTAACATTCGGGAACATGAGCTTGTAGGCATAGCTGGGTTTTGTAAAAAAGCCCTGACTGCCCGCTTCGTCTTTAGGATAGCCTTCGATATTCAGGTCAACCCTTGTCATAGGGATGGTTTTTACAAGATTGCCCGTTTCGTTGTTGAACTCTTTCATCACAACGGTCAGGTCTTTGTAAAAGCTGCTATCGGGTTCTTTGGCCATATCTATAGAGCTCTTATTATTATCCAGAAAAGCCTTCTGGATGCGTACATAGTGGCTTTTATCGGCCTTGTTGAATATGGCATAAGCCACAGTGATTTGCTGATAAGGTGCAGCTACTTCAAAATCGTCCTTGCAGGATGATACGGCAAGCATAAGCGGGAGCACTAAAAGCAGTAAGGTTTTTTTCATATATATGGTGTCTGTAGACGAAGGGCAAAGATATGGGTTTAGCCGAAAGTTTGGCAAAGGATGCTATTTATGATATTGGGTTGACAAACTGAGCCTCGCAGAAGTCGGATAGATATGATTAAAATGTATATCTGTTGATAGTTTTTGATAGTATTTGCACAGTTTTTGTTTTGTAACCGTTTGTGGTCATTGATTATCAACATGTTTTGCAATAGGTTGGTTACAAATGGTTACGGATATTTTGTTGCAGATTGTTGCAGTTTTCATGGTTTTTAAAAATTGTTGCAGTATCAGGTGTTAGTGGAATGGTTGATTTTTTACTATAGCAAATATACGCAAAATATGTGATTTATTTTGCCTGAAAGCATTACTAAAGGTAAATGTGTGCCACTTTTATTTTATGAGCATCATACCTACAATTTTATCAATTGGCAGCGTAAAAGTATCGTCAGTAATATGAGACACAGGCATCCAGTAGGTGCGTTCTTCGGGAATATTGTTGATGATGGTACGAGAAGCATCGCTCGAAACAAGATAGTAGATGCTAAGAACCTGTGAGTCGTCAAAGGCGGATTGCTGAAAAAAGCCGGTAGTATAGTAATGGTCGAGAATTTCTATTTCAAGGTTCAGTTCTTCCATCCATTCGCGTTTCAGGCAGTCGATAGTGCCTTCGCCCCAATCGAGCCCGCCACCCGGAAACTTGATGACTTTACGCCCGCGAATCAATTCTTCATTCACCAAGACGTGGCCATCATGCAGCCAGATACCATACACGCGAATATTGAAGCGCTTGGCGGATTGCATATCAGAACCATTTCTTCTTATTGAAATAGAATACTACTATAACCGATACCACAAGGGATATCAGAATCGGAAGATAGAAGCTGTAAGCTCCATGCGAAAAAGGTATTTCCACATTCATACCAAACAAACTGGCTATCAGCGTTGGTATCGAAATCATAATCGTAATACTGGTAAGGCGCTTAATAACCAGGTTCATATTATTATTGATGATACTGGCAAACGCATCCATAGTACTGCTGAGGATGTTAGTATAAGTATTGGCCATTTCAAGGGCCTGAGAGAATTCTACAATTAAGTCGCTTAAAAATTCACGTTCCTCTTCATCGCAATTGAGGAAGTTGGTACGCTCCATTTTCATCAGCAAAAGTTCGTTGCTGCGCAGTGCGGTAACAAAATATACAAGGCTTTTCTGCACACGCATCAGGTATAGCAGTTCCTCGTTTCGGTTACTATCGTACAGTTTTTGCTCCAGTATATTGCGGCTGTGGTTAATCTCTTTCAAAACTTCCATGAAGTCCATTACCACTTTCTCAAAAATCTTGAGAACCATCATATTTGGGCGCTCGGGGTGGCGTTTTGCAAAAGTGTTCAGGAAGCGGCGTATAGCCACATTTTCGAAAGAGTTAACTGTAACTACCTGGTTGCGTTCGTTGATGATGATGGAGATGGGAATGGTAACATAGTCCGCATCCCCTTCGTTAAGCGATTTATTGTCCACTGGCGTTTTGAGGATTATTAGTTTAACGCCGTCCTCTATCTCATAACGGGCACGTTCTTCAATATCCAGCGTATCCGTCAGTAAATCGCGGGGTATAGTCAGAGAGCGAGAAAGGTTGTCAATCTCGTTTTCCTGAAAGGGGGGAGTTACATTTATCCAGTTGGCCCCCTCCGGTTGCTGGATTTCCAGCGTCTGGCGGTTGATGTTTTTGAAGTATTGAACCATTGCTCCGGCAGGGGGTGTTTAAAAAATGTGCTTCAAAGGTAATAAAAAGAAGCCCTGCTCGCCCTTGTCGGTACAACTTTTTATATCTAATATGAGCCTATGTTTTAACCTGTTAGGGTGCTTTGATTATCTTTGCAATATGAATCCCAAGAAATTAATGACGCTGGATGAATTTACCATCCAGGAAACGAGAAAATTTCCACAAGCCACCGGCGAACTCTCTGCGTTGCTGAGGGATATAGGGCTTGCCTGCAAACTGATAAATAAGCAAGTGCTGAAAGCAGGGCTGGTAGATATACTTGGCAAGCATGGTGCTACCAATGTGCAGGGCGAAGAGCAAATGAAACTGGATATATATGCTGATGAAACGTTGATAAACGTACTGCGCCATAGTGCAGATTGTGCAGGTATAGCTTCTGAAGAAAATGACGACTTTATCAGCTTTGATGATGAGTGGTCTGTAAACTCGAAATATGTAGTGTTGTTCGACCCATTGGATGGTTCATCAAACATAGATGTGAATGCACCTATAGGAACAATATTCTCTATTTATCGCCGTGTAAGTGAATTGGGTAAGCCATGCACCGCAGCTGACTTTTTGCAGCCGGGCAATAAACTGATGGCAGCGGGTTATGTAATATATGGCAGCAGCACCATGATGGTGTATGCAACCAAAGCAAGTATTAATGGCTTTACGCTGGAACCATCGATAGGTGAGTTTTGCCTGAGCCACCCTGATATGAAATGCCCTGAGAAAGGAAAGATATATTCCATCAACCAGGGTAATACAGTAAAATATCATGAGGGTACTAAAAACTTCCTGAACTATTGTATGGAAAGCAATAAGGAAGAAGGCCGTCCGTATTCTCAGCGCTATATAGGTAGTATGGTGGCAGATATGCACCGCACACTTATCAAAGGAGGCATCTTTATGTATCCTGCTGACAAGAGCAATCCGAATGGTAAACTGCGTTTGCAATACGAGTGCAATCCGATGGCTTTCCTTGTAGAAGCAGCAGGTGGTATCGCAAGCACAGGATATAGCAATGTACTGGAGGTGATACCAACAGAATTGCACCAGCGTGTACCTATTTACATCGGTTCTAAGAATATGGTAACAAAAGCATTGGAATTTGAAACTGTTACTACAGTAGCATAATCATCAGATAGTATTGTTAAAAAGGCTCGCATTTGCGGGCCTTTTTTGTTAATAGTTTGTTCAGGTAAAAAAGTATTTAGATATTTGTCTAATTAACTAAATGTCTAAATGGATAAGTTATTCAAAGCGCTGAATGACCAGACGCGGCGGGATATACTGGAACTGCTGAAAAAGAAAGAGCTGACTGCAGGAGAGATAGCAGACAAGTTTAATATCTCGAAGCCCAGCATATCGCACCATCTGGACTTGCTAAAACAGGCAGGCCTGATAGAAGCAGATAAGCAGGGGCAGTTTATATACTACTCGCTGAATACAACGGTGGTAGATGAATTTCTGAAGTGGCTGATGCAATTAAAACCAACAGAAAAAAAAATTAAAACAGTCAGCAATGCAAAACGCTCGTTTAGTTAAACATATACTTGTATGTGCCGTTATCCTGATACCAATAGCTTATTTGGCTTGGGTGTGGGATACATTGCCAGAGATGATGCCCATGCATTATGATATGAGTGGAAAAGTGGACAGGATGGGCAATAAACAGGAATTTCTGTTGGCGATACTGATATTATGTGGCGTGAATTTATTTACGTATCTGCTTATCAGCAATATTCATAAAATAGACCCTAAACGAGCCAAGGCAGAACAATCTGCAGTGTTCAATAAACTGGCTGTAGGTGTAAGCTTGTTTCTTACAGCATTGAGTGTCATTATTATTCTGAGTGGTATCAGTAATGGAGAGGGTATTGCTCAAAAGGCAATTTTGCCATTGGTAGGGTTGCTGCTGGCATTTATCGGCAATTATATGAATAATATCAAGCCCAACTACTTTGCAGGTATTCGTGTTCCATGGACACTGAACGACGAAAATAACTGGGAACAAACACACCGCATAGCAAGCCATGTATGGGTAGCAGGGGGTGTTACTATTTGTATCGCTTCGCTGATAGCCAAACCGGAAGTGATGGAAGTGCTGATGTTGGTACTCATCGCTATTATGGTAATAATACCAGTAGGCTATTCTTATTTATTATTCAGAAATACTAAAAGTCAAAATCAATAAAGATATGAAGGTACAACTCGTAGCAGCCTGTATGGCATTGTCGCTGACAGCAGTTGCACAAAGTAAATTGACAGGCAACTGGGAAGGAGAAATGAATGTTGGTCAAAAAGTAAGATTGGTGTTTCGGGTGACAGAAGCGAACGGCAAACTGTCAACAATAATGGATAGCCCAGACCAAGGTGTGACAGGCATACCTGTTGCCGGTACAACTATGAATGGTGATAGCGTATTGTTTGACTTGAGTAATGCAGGTATACAGTATTCAGGATTGCTGAAAGGAGAAAGTATAGATGGTGTATGGAAGCAAAATGGTATGAAGCTGCCGTTGGTGATGAAGAAAACTGACAAGCCTGCAGAGCTGAGAAGGCCACAAACACCGAAACCTCCATTTGGTTATCTGAGCGAAGATGTAACATTCAAAAATGCGGATGGCAGCATCAGTTATGGTGCCACCATTACTATGCCTGCCGGTGGTAAAACATACCCTGCTGTATTGCTCATCAGTGGTTCCGGCCCGCAAAACAGAGATGAGGAGCTGATGGGGCATAAGCCATTTGCAGTATTAGCAGACTATCTGACAAAGAAAGGATACGTGGTATTGCGTGTAGATGACAGAGGTGTTGCACAAACAACCGGTGATAGAAAAAAAGCGACAAGCGCTGATTTTGCAAAAGATGCCAATGCAGCAATAGACTACCTGAAAACCCGTAAGGAAGTAAATGTGAAAAAGATTGGTATGCTCGGCCATAGCGAAGGTGGTATGATAGCACCTATGGTTGCTGCGGATAGAAAAGATATTGACTTTGTAGTATTGATGGCAGGCCCCGGTGTGAAGATATATGAATTGATGGAAGACCAGAGTGCTGCTATGATGCTTGCAGGTGGAGTTAGTGAAAACATTGTTGCTGAATACCGCAAGCTGTACAGAGGTATTGAACAGGCGGTCATATCATCATCTACAGGTGAAGAAGCGAAAAACAAAATGATACAGGTAACTACCACCTGGAAAAGCACTGCAACGAAGGATGCAATAGCATTAGTTGATATAGATGATTTTGAAAAGGAAAAGAAGTTTATTGATGAATTTATGAGGATGTACCATGATGCTTGGTTCAACTACTTTTTGAAGTATGACCCGCAGCCGGTTTTACAAAAGCTGAATTGTAAAGTGTTGGCACTAAATGGTGAAAAAGATATGCAGGTATTATCAAAAGCAAATCTTGATGGTATAAAACAGTCGTTGGCAAAGAGCAAAACAAAGATGTACGATGTGAAAGAGCTGCCCGGCTTGAACCATTTGTTCCAAACATGTAAGGTATGTACAGTGCAGGAATACGGTGTATTGGAAGAAACTATTTCGCCAACAGCATTGACAGCAATCAGTGATTGGTTGGATAAAAAAGTGAAATAGTGTATTGTATTACATTTTGTAACTGAATAGTAATCTTTAATGACGACTAAAGCTGATTTCATTGCGACTCTAACGTATCGTACTACAGAAAATGGTGGGCGAAGTCATTACGCAGCTACTGGATACAGACCCGCAATAAAATTCTCTTTCGATGATAGAATGACATCTGGAGAACAAAAGTTTTTAGATAAAGAAATGGTCTATCCGGGAGAGACAGTCTTAGCAGAAATTCGAATTGTATGGATTGATATTTTTAAAAGGAAACTAAAATGTGGAACTCAGTTTGAGTTTTATGAGGGTGCAAGAATGATAGGGGCTGGGGAAATTATTGAAGTTATAAATGAGGAGTTGCTGCAAAAGTAATAAACGGCGTTATACCCTTTCTTTTTGTTTTTCAACAGCAGTATATAGCTTATAATACTCGCCCTGTGCGGCTATCAATGATTGGTGATTGCCACGCTCAATGATTTGGCCTTTGTCCATGACCATGATTTCATCTGCCCTGCGTATGGTTGATAGTCTGTGTGCAATGACTATGGATGTGCGGCCTGTAATCATCTTATCAATAGCCTGTTGTATTAGTTGTTCGCTTTCGCTGTCAACAGATGATGTGGCTTCGTCCAGTATAAGTATAGATGGGTTGTAGAGTAGTGCCCGCGCAAACGAAAGTAATTGCCTTTGGCCTTGCGATAATGTATTGCCTCGTTCCATTACATTGAAGTCATAACCACCGGGCAGGCTCATAATAAAGTTGTGTATACCTAATAGTTTGCAAACTGCTTCTACTTTTTCGCGAGGAATGTCTGCATTGCGAAGCGTTATGTTTTCGGCAATAGTGCCCGAGAACAGGAATACATCCTGCAATACGATGCCTATGTGATTGCGCAGGCTGTAGATGTCATAATCTTTCAGATTGGTGCCGTCTATTTTGATGCTGCCGCCTTCTATTTCGTACAGCCTGTTCAGTATGCTGATGATAGATGTTTTGCCCGCGCCTGTATGCCCCACAACTGCCATTGTTTTACCAGCAGGTATTTCAAAAGATATACCTTTCAATACAGGTGTGCCTGCCTTGTAGCTGAAGTGTACATTTTCGAATTTTACTTCACCTCTTATGTTGTCAGCATTTACTGTGCCATTGTCAGCAAGATGTTCTTTACTATCAAGCACAGTGAAAACACGCTCACCCGCAATCATGCCCATTTGCAGTACGTTGAATTTATCTGCCATCATACGCAACGGGCGGAATAATAAGTTCAGGTACATAACAAATGCTATCACTACACCGGGTGTAACACTGTAATCGAGCATGCGATGTGCTCCCCACCATACCAGCAGGCCCATAGACATAGCAAGGATAATCTCTACCACAGGAAAGAAAACAGAATAGGCAAATATGGCTTTGATATTCGCATCCCGGTGTTCTTTATTGATTGTTTTGAATTTGTCCATCTCGGTTTTCTCAGCTGCAAATGCCTGTACAATGTACATGCCTACAATATGCTCTTGTACAAAAGCATTGAGTGCTGCAACGGCATTACGTACCCGTTGAAAGGATTTATTAACGCTCTCTTTGAACCAATAAGTAGCAAGTATCAGAATTGGGAACGGGGCAAGGCATACAAGTGTCAACCGCCAATCGGTGATAAACATGATAATCATAATTGCAATGATGGTCAGTATATCTGCAATGATGGAAACAATACCTTCAGAAAATACATCGTTAACAGCCTCTACATCATTGATGGTGCGGGTAGTGAGTGTGCCGATAGGAGTACGGTCGTAATAGCCGATATTCTGGAATAGTATTTTGCGGAATACAGATTTGCGCATATCGTTAATAACCGTCTGCCCCAGCCAGTTGATACGGTACAGGAACCAAAACCGTAGGCCGTTTTCTATCAGCAGGATTCCCAATTGCACAACGCTGATGTATATCAGCATTTGTAGCAAGTGGTTGGTAATGTATTTATCTACTGACAGTTGTATAAGATAGGGACGTAAGGGAGATAGTGCGGCAAGTATTACTGATAACGACATGGAAAAGTACAGGCTTCGTTTATATGGTGCGGCGAAAGAAAAAATGCGGCGCAATAAACTAAGGTCGAATATCTTTTTTATGTTGTTATCTGCAGACAATGGACTATACTTCTTCTTTAAAACTCATCAGGTATGCTTTGATGAAATCATCTATTTCACCATCCATTACAGGACCCACATTGCCCACTTCGTAATCTGTGCGGTGGTCTTTAATCATTTTGTACGGGTGGAACACATACGAGCGTATCTGAGAACCCCATTCTATTTTTTTCTTGCTGCTGTTGCTGGCATTTTTCAGTTCTTCACGTTTGCGTAGTTCCTCTTCATATAAGCGGCTTTTCAGCATCGTCAAAGCTTTCTCACGGTTTTCTCCCTGCGTACGTGCCTGCTGACATTCTACTATGATGCCGCTAGGTGTGTGTTTCAAACGCACTGCGGTTTCTACTTTGTTTACGTTCTGGCCACCTTTACCACCTGCACGATAAAACTCCCATTCCAGGTCGGCTGGGCTAACGGCTATTTCAATGCTGTCATCAACCAGCGGATATACATATACAGATGCAAATGAGGTGTGCCTGCGTGCGTTACTATCGAAAGGTGATATGCGTACAAGGCGGTGTACACCGCTTTCAGCCTTCAGCAGGCCATAAGAAAACTCACCTTCAAACTCAATAGTGGCCTGCTTGATGCCTGCACCATCACCATATTGAATATCTATTTCAGACACTTTCCAGCCCTGCTTTTCGCCATACATACGGTACATGCGCAGCAGCATTTCTGCCCAATCCTGGCTTTCGGTACCACCCGCGCCACTGTTGATGACCATCACGGCAGGCATTTCATCCTCGGGCTGGTTGAGGGTAGATTTGAATTCGAGGTCGTCAATAGCTTTCAGCGCCTTGTTGTATGCTTCCTGTGTTTCTTCTTCGCTTGCGGCACCTTCTTTCCAGAAATCGAAAAGGATAGCAAAATCCTCAACAGCAGTATTTACACTGTCCCAGAGGTCTATCCAGTATTTATTGATTTTTATTTCTTTGAGTATGCCGGTAGCACGGGTGTTATCGTCCCAGAAACCCGGTGCGAGTGTCAAGGTGCGGTCGTTCTCTACCTTGGCATTGCGGTCTTCTACTTTCAAAAAGCGATGCAGGTGTTGTACCCGCTCGCGCATTTCTTTCAGGTATTCCTGTGTCATAATGTGTGGGCAAAGGTACGGTTTTAGGTGTAGCGAGAGCGTATAGCCATTATTATAACATCAGAAAGCAACGGCATAGTGGTTATAATATTATGCTATTGGGGGTTACTCCACAACAGCAGTATCAGGCTTTACCTTAAAGGTGAAATTGCGCTGTGATACATAGCTGAAAATGGCAACGAGCCCTGTAGTCAGTATCTTGGATGGCGTAGGATACCAGCCAAAACCATCAACAAACAGCTTGAGGAATACGTAGTTCAGTACGATGCACATACCTACCAGTACTGCATAACGGAATAGCTGTATGCGCCCTTTTATATTAGAATCGGGGAATACCAGATATTTTGATAATGCAAAGCCCAACGGAAAACTGATGGAGAACGATATGATGAAAGCGAAAATGTGCGGGGCAATATGCATCCCGGCTATATGTACCACCTGTTTTTGCAATACAAAATTGTAGCTGAACCAGTATATGATAATATCGAGCAGGGTATTTGACCCCCCGCAGGCAAGGTAGCGGAAAGTCTGGCGATTTATCCATCGCCTGAATGGCGGGTGGAAGAAATCTATAAAACTCAATATGGCGCGTCGGTTATTGCCGTTCACACAGAGGTAGATTAGTCGGCAAAAATAAAGATTATTTTCTACCGTGTTGTTAAAACGCCGCAGGTCACCACTTTATTTTCTGCATTCTGCCAAATAAATCACGTTCTTTTTCACCGCAGATGCGCAGCAGGTCGCTCAGTTCGTCGTAGGAAACAAGGTCTGTTTTGCGGTCTTTCATCAACCGGGCAGCATGATAGGCAAAATTGCGCCAGTCGTCACCTATTTTGGTCAATTCTGACGAAAACCCCTGTAAATCATCCCTTTTCAGCAACTCCCCCGCTTCCTGCAGAAAAGCGGCGTATAAGAAGCGAAAACCCGCACCACCGGTACCAATTTCCTCCTGCATACGCACTACATTGCCCAGATACAGGGATGCTTTGCGCGGCGTAAGCTTTTGAGGGTATTTCTTTATTTGTTTCGATAGCAGGAAGATGGCTTTATTACCAAACCATGGGAGGGGTGGAGACAACATGAAAAAACATGTTTGTTTGATGCCTGATTGTATGGCTTTGGTATAGTCTATATGGGCAGGGACTGATTTTACATAATACATAAAGCCGCGCGGTTCAGGAGAGCCTTTGGCAAAACGTGCTTTTGCTAGGTCTTCGGGGCTGATGCGGGTTGTTTCTTCCAGTATAGGGTCGCTGACGAGGTATTCATTGCCTTCTTTGCCATATACAACCAGATTGTGGGCATTGAAGTGGAAACGGAAGGCTTCGGGCAGGTAAGGCAGGTAATACACGCTGCTGAGCATCCCAACCGGCTTGCCGGTTGCCAGTACCTCGTCCAAAGCCTGATTGGCGCGTATAGGGCTGCGGAAACGTTCCGTATGCATATCTATGCCAAGGCGCTGTGTAGTGCGTTTGAAGATAGCCCCCGGCCAGGTGCGGAAGGTTGTACCCGGGGTGCCGCTTATTTTTACAAAAGGTATATGAGCGAAGAAAATGCCCGCACCAATGCCAAACGCCATCGGTTCGCTGATATTAATGCCTTCGTGCCTCAGCAGGTTGGCTGTAACGCCGCTTTCGCAGTGGGCATGCTGGTAGTGTTTGTATGATGTGGTACTCATGTAGTATAATAGAGTAGATGATTATTTGCCGAAGTTTTTCAGATCTTCGGTTGTGATATTGAATACAGCTGCGTATTTATTGAGCGTATCAGTGCCTAGCTTGCTGAAAACAGCCGGTTTGAAATGGCGTTTGACCTGCCATTGCCATTTACCCACATACTTAGCCAGTAAGGATACTTCCATCAGATGCTTTTGCATATAGTATGCAATGGGGCTCAATTCTCCGTTCTTAACTTTTTCGGCAGTTTCTGCCAATTCTTCATCAACAGCATCCCAGGCTTGTTTGGTAGCGATGTTTTCGGCCTCCCAGCCAGCAGAAGTAATACCTGTGTATTTGCCGTCATTATCTAAGGCATACATCAGTTTATGTATTTTATCCCCTTCTTTGAAATCGCGCTTATCCTGCGGCACTTCGTTAGCTTTCATAGCACTGTTTTTGCAACGCGGTGAAATTAATATAAGTTTTTCGATTAGCCCTGCAATGCCTCCAGCAACACCTCCATACGGCTGCCACGTGAGCCTTTTATAAGGATAGATGCATCTGCAGGCATGTGTTCTTTCAGATATACTGCAGCATCTGCAGATGTCTGAAAATGAAGATAGTTATTAGCTATATCATCAAACTCTTTACCTACCAGTATTACATTGCTCCAGTTATATTGCTGTACCAGTTGTACCAAATCTGTGTGTTCTTTAGCTTCTTCAGTGCCCATTTCCTTCATTCCGCCAATCCACAGCATTTTATTGCTCAATTGCGCATTAGCAAAGTTGGTGATTGCAGCGCGCATACTTGTAGGGTTGGCATTATAGGCATCGAGAATGATTTTATTACTGCCTTTCTGCAACCATTGAGAACGGCTGTTATCCGGGTTGTAATGTGCTATAGCATTGTTGATGGTAGCAATGTCTATTCCAAAGTGTAAACCTATGGCTATGGCAACCATTGCATTGGGAAAGTTATAGTCTCCCACCAATTGTGTGTCAATATTGGTATTTGCAGGTTTTGTAAGTGCTACAGACAGAAAAACATCTTTCATAGCGGGCGTGCCGATATAATCTGCATCTGTACTGCCGTATGTTATCTGGTTACTGATGCCGCTGCTCATGCTTGCCAGATAATCAAGGTCTGTATTTCGGAATATAGTGCCGTTATTTTCGCGTATAAAGTCGTATAGCTCACCTTTGCCTTTACGTACACCTTCTATGCCCCCAAAGCCCTCTATGTGTGCTTTGCCGCAGTTTGTAATGATGGCGTGTGTAGGCAGCGCTATTTTACAATAGCTTTCTATTTCCTTTTGGTGATTGGCACCCATTTCTATCACTGCCATCTGTGCATCACTTTTAATCTTTAAAAGCGTCAGCGGAACGCCTATATGGTTGTTGAGGTTGCCTTCGGTAGCGTATGTAGTATATTGCTGCTGCAGCACGGTTGTAACCAGTTCTTTAGTAGTGGTTTTGCCATTAGAGCCTGTGATGGCTATGAAAGGGATATTGAATTGCTGACGGTGGTGTTTTGCCAGTTGTTGCAATGCTGTAAGTACATCATCTACCGGCAAGTAGCGGTTGTCTGTTGCAAATTCTTTCTCATCTATTACAGCGTAGGCTGCGCCTGCTTCCAGCGCTTGTTTTGCAAATGCGTTTCCATTAAAATTAGGGCCTTTCAGTGCAAAAAATATATCCCCTTGTTTCAGTTTGCGGGTATCGGTCTGTACAGAGGGGTGTTTTTTATAAATCTCGTATAAAGCTGCTGTTTCCAATGCCATGTGTTTAATGCATAAAAATAAGAAACCCCTTCGGAAGAAGGGGTTTCTTATTATGAAAAGAATCTCTGATTATTTACGTGGAGGACGGCCACCTTTTTTACCGAAGTAGTTACCGGCCCTTTCATCGTTGCGGCCGTTTGGTGAACCCAGACGATCCATTACGCAACGGAAACCAACAGTAGCGCTAGATTGTTTAGCCTGCATGAAGCGGCGTGTGCCAGGAGACATCCAGTAAGCACGATCGTTCCAAGAAGCACCTTTATATATTTTAGCGTTATTGTTAACTAAAGTATTTGTACCGTAGTTGTAAGTAAACTGAGAAGCGGTGTCACCATCCTGGTAGTCGCGCAGATCAGCAGTGTTACCATCAAATATTTCTTTAGCCATAACGTCGTCATTAGACAGGATACGAGTAGACAAGTGGCCTAAGCTATCTTTTTCATCTAATGAATTGTCTTCTGCAATACGCTTGTAAGTTTCATAAACATTACCACGGTACGGACGGAAGTCGTTAAGGTCTGTAGTGTAAGGACGATAAGTATCCAATACCCACTCAGAAACGTTACCTGCCATGTTATACAAGCCGTAAGAGTTTGGCTGGTATGAATAGATTGGAGCAGGGATATCTGCATTATCATTCAGACCACCGGCAAGACCCATTGCGTCACCTTTGCCACGTTTGAAGTTGCCAAGGAACTGACCCTGATATGAGTTGCGGATACCGTAACGAGTAGTATAAGCATCACCCCAAGGGTAAACATTGCGGTCTGTGATAACTTCTTCACCACGACGACGACCTGTTTCACGTTCAGGGTTGTTGCCGATGTTAGCTACAGCAGCATATTCCCATTCCGCTTCTGTCGGGAGGCGGTAGTTTGGCAACAGATAACCGTCTGAATAACGCAGGTTGCGCTTGCCGGCACCCTGAGGATCTAGATCGCGTTTGCGATTTTTGCCCGGAGTACCATCGTACTGACCATTGCTATATGTTTCAGAGTCGAAGATGTCTTCGTTCACCTGAGTTGCATTCTTTTTCAGGAAACCGTTTTTGATGAGGATGTACTCATTAACACGGTCACTACGCCATTTAGCGAATTCGTTAGCCTGATACCAGTTAACGCCAACTACAGGATAGTAGTTGTAAGCTGCGTGACGGAAATAATATTGTACCAGCGGTTCGTTGTAAGACAACGCTTTGCGCCAGCATGAAGTATCGGGTAAAGCTTTTGCAATCACTTCCGGATAGTCAGAACCGTATGAACGGTACAACCAATAGATGTATTCGCGATAGTGAACGTTTGCTACTTCGGTTTCATCCATGTAGAATGAAGAAACTGATACAGTACGAGGAACGTTGTTGCGCTCTACTGTGAGATCTTCTTCAGTCTGCCCCATTGTAAAGCGGCCACCTTCTACAAAAGTAAGTCCGGGTCCTGTTTGCTGGCCAGGATAGTTGGCCACGTCAAAACCACCCAGGCGAGGGTCGTTATAGTCCCAGCCGGTTGTCTGTGAAACACCGACACTTTTCTTAGAAGAGCAAGCCGTTAGAAAGGTAGCTGTTCCGATGCAAAGCAAGCTCACGCCGATGAGAGTTCTTTTCATAATCAGAGAAAAATATTTGCTACGAATTGGTTGAACAATTTGTTAAAAGTGTTACAATGATAGAGCATTCTTTTCAAAATGTCAAGCTTTCAAACTTTTATCATGTAAAATTTGTCTACATGGATAATGTTAATTAAATTATAATAATACTTTAAGTTTTACGTTAACATTACAATCGGCACGTGTGTCAAGGGATTCGATGCTTTAAATAGTGTAATTTTGATAGTAGCCAGGTTAATTTTTACGCATTTTGTTTTATGAAAAAACTGATCATCACCTTTAGCCTATTATGTACTATAAATGCTTGGGGAGCAAGGGTTGAAAAGCATGATTTTATTGTCGCAACATCTGAAGTGACAAATGGTTATATTGTTAAAAAAATATGGCTGCAGCAGTATGCAAAACCTGCTGTAGTATTGAATAATACATCTTATAAGGCTATCGATAATTTGCCGGATGGCACAATACCCAGCAGCAGTACACAACCTGAAATTATTTTAGGTAAAGACAGGAAAAAACCGTTTGCGCTGATACGTGTACCCGCATACGCTGTCAATAACGGTGTATTAAGCCAATTAGCTGCTTTTTCGATTGATGTAACAGAAAAAGAGCAAGCAGCATCACCGGCATTAAAAACTACCGGATCAGATTCTCCGTTATCTCACGGCAATTGGTATAAAATAGCTATAAGCAGTACCGGTATTTATAAAATTGACTATGATTTTATAACATCGAAGTTGGGCGTAAACGCTGCTGCACTGAGTTCTGATAAAATCAGGGTATTTGGTAACGGTGGCAATATGTTGCCGGAAGATAATAGTTTGCCACGACCGGCAGACCTGACAGAAACTGCAATATGGGTGAATGATGGCGGGGATGGCTCTTTCGGGCCGGGGGATTATGTGGTTTTTTATGGTGTTGGTACTACAGCATGGGCTGCTGATATGGTAAATAAAAGGTTCAGACATCAAAAAAACCTGTATGAAGATAAAGCCTATTATTTCCTGAATTTTGATGCAACAGGGAAACGTGTTTCATCGCAGGGTAATGTGCCCGCGTCTAACACTGCTGTAAATAGCTATAATGACTATATACTGCATGAAGAAGATCTGAATAATCCTGCCAAATATGGCAAAAATTGGGTTGGGGAAGATTTTAGTAATAACCCGGGTAAAGTGAGCAAGCGTGATTTTGATATAGAGTTGGGGACGTTAAGCGGAGATGCACAATTCAAAATAGTATTTGCATCACGATGTCCGTCTGCACCAAATATCTTCACACTCGGACGAAACGGACAGACCTTAGGAAGCTATAGTCTTGGAGTATCCGCACGAGATAATGAAGATATTCCTATGAATTTTGAGGAGGCAAACTGGACAATAGCTGGTGCAAACGGTAAAAATATGATAAACATAGGGTATCAGCCGGCACAGGCAGATGGGGTTGGCTATCTGGATTTTATTGAAGTGAATACACGTCGTACACTCATGTTCGAAGGCACGTCTGTTAACTTCAGAGACTTGAACAGTATCGGTGCTGCCAATGTAGCAGGGTACAGCATTGCTAATGCAGATGGTAGTGTACAGGTTTGGGATGTAACTGACAGGTTTTCGCCTGTAAAGATGAATGGTTCTTTAACAGGCAGTAATTATATTTTTTCAAGAGAAGCAGCAACACTGCATGAATTTGCTGCATTTAAACCAGGTGGATTATCATTACCGGAGTACATAGGTAAAGTTGATAATCAAAACCTGCATGGGGAAGCTTTTACGGATTATATTATCATATCCCATCCTGATTTTATAGCGGCAGCAAACTCACTTGCCGACTTTCACAGGCAACGCAAAAACATGCGTGTTTTGGTAACAACTCCACAACATATTTACAATGAATTTTCATCAGGTGGGCAGGATATATCTGCATTGCGCGATTTTGTGAAGATGTTTTATGATAAGGCAGGTACAGACACTACACAAATGCCGAAGTATGTACTGTTGTTGGGTGATGCATCTTATGATTACAAAAACAGGGTAAGTAATAATACCAATTTTGTGCCTACGTTTGAATCTGAAGAATCTCTTGCATTAATATCAAGCTACAGTGGAGATGATTTTTTTGGTTTTTTAGATGATAATGAGAATATCGAGGACTTTAATATTGCCAATACATTAGATGTGGGTGTAGGCAGGTTTCCTGTAAAAAGTGCTGCTGAAGCAATGGCGATGGTAGATAAAGTGAAAGCATACAAAAGTGCGGCATCGTTAGGGCCATGGAGATTATCTGTTACACTTGTTACCGATAATGAAGATAATGCCGGCCCGCATATGGAAGATGGGGAAGTAATGGATGGTGTAATACAAACCCAAAGCAAGCTGTATAATTCAACAAAGATTTATCAGGATGCTATTCCGTTTGTATCAACACCCGGTGGGCTGAGAGCACCGCAAGCGAATAAAGAAATAAACGACCAGATTTATAAAGGCACATTGTTATTGAACTATAGCGGGCATGGTAATATAGACGTACTGTCTCATGAAAGAATAATAACACAGGATGATTACAGTAAATGGGATAATGTTTATAAACAACCCATTATGATAACGGCAACTTGTGACTTCGGACAATTTGACCAACCTCAATTTGTATCTGCCGGTGAGCAGATAGTATTGAAAAAAGACGGTGGTGCTATCAGCTCGCTAACTACTACACAGCTTGTGTATCAGGACGCCAACAGGATAATAAATAAAGATTTTCTGACGGCACAGTTTGAAAGGTTGCATGGTAAGTGGAATACATTTGGTGATGCATTCAGGATAGGTAAGAACAAGACATACAGTAATTCATCTACTTCACAATCGTATATTATCAATTTCAGGAAATTTGCACTGCTTGGAGACCCTGCATTAGAGCCAAATTTTCCGGAGCATTATATTTATACACAGAATATTGCAGATGGTATCAGCGGACAGAATGTTACATCAATAGCGGCATTAGGTAGTTATACAATAAACGGTTTTGTAGGTGATATCAATAAAAATATTCTGAATAATTTCAACGGAAGGCTGAACGTAATAATATACGATAAGCCCAGAACAGTATCTACACTTACGGAAATCAATAAAACTTTTAAAGTACGGAACAACATCATTTACAAGGGTAGAGCAACTGTTACAAACGGTAAGTTTTCGGTATCATTCATTGCGCCCAAAGATATCAATTACGAAATTGGTAAAGGTAAAATCAGCTATTATGCTGAAAACGGGCAAACAGATGCCGCAGGCTTTGACGAATCGTACAATGTTGGCGGATATTCTGATAACCCGATTTTAGAAAACAACCCTCCGATTGTAAGGCCATATATAGGCGATAGTCTGTTTAAGAACGGCGGGCTTACAGGTACCAATAGTTTGTTGTTCGCGATATTGCAGGATGAAACCGGCATTAATGTATCGGGTAATGCTGTAGGGCACGATTTGGTTGGCATTCTTGATGACAATATCGAAGCGCCATACATACTTAATGATTATTATGAAACAGAGTCGAATACATACAAGCGTGGGTATGTGAATTTTCCGCTTAGTAATTTGACTGATGGCAGGCACCGTTTGCGTGTAAAGGCGTGGGATGTAAATAACAATTCCGGAGAAGGAACGGTGGATTTTGAAGTAGCTAACGGCAACCTGGTAAGAGTGCAAAAGCTCATGAACTATCCTAATCCTTTCCGTGATAAGACGCATTTTGTCTTTGAACATAATCACCCGGAAGAATATTTATATGCAGAAATATTTATATATTCAATGGATGGAAGGCTTGTACGTACCTTAAAACAGGTTTATGAAGCAGGCAGTGGCGCCAGCAGAGAATTGACATGGGATGGCACAGACAATAATGGTGCTATGTTGCAATCGGGTGTGTATTTGTATAAAGTTTCGATAACAGCAGGAAACGGAGCGAAAGACATGGCATACCAAAAACTGGTGATTACCCGTTAATATTGAACGTAATAGTGTATATTAGCCGTCCCGCTAATTAATAATGCTATAATTTGTCGGGATTTCTATAATACAATACCTTTGCAAAACTTTAAAATAAATTTTAATTAGAATGGCAAAACGCTTTGCTTTAATTGGATTAAGTTTAGCCCTGGCCCTGAATGCTACTGCACAAACCAGCCTTAGCGGACAAAGTACTGTAAATACTGTAACAACGGCAGTACCATTTTTGCGTATATCTCCGGATGCACGTTCAGGTGCTATGGGGGATGTAGGTTTGGCTATAACACCTGATGCTAACGCTCAATACTGGAATGTGTCAAAGATTCCTTTTGCACAAAAGAAATATGGCATATCTACTACTTATACACCGTGGTTGAAGGACATAGTACCTGATATCTTTTTAGCGTATATCTCTGGTTATGCGAAGTTTGGCGAAAAAACACCACAGGCTATCAGCTTTGGTTTCCGTTATTTCTCATTAGGTGAAATTAACTATACCAACATCAGCGCAGAACCTATAGGTACGGGTAAACCGAATGAATTTGCTTTTGATCTCGGTTATTCGCGCCAATTGTCTCCGTATTTATCTACTGGTTTAAGTTTTCGATACATACATTCTGCAATAGCATCAGGCCTGGCCACAGGTACTGCCGGTATTGATTATAAGCCGGGTAATGCATTTGGTGCAGATTTGGGGTTGTACTATACCAAAACAAAAGATCTTGATGATTTCCGCAGTACAAACTTCAGTTTTGGTGCGGTTATCAGCAATGTAGGTTCTAAAATTGCATACAGTTCTACACGCAGAGATTTCATTCCTATTAACTTAGGTATCGGTGCTGCATATACTTATAAAATGGATGAGTATAACAAGATAACTGCTGCATTAGACCTGAATAAACTGATGGTGCCGACACCACAGGATACATCTACTACACCGGGTGTTAAAAAATACACTATTCCTGAAAAAACAGTTGTATCAGGTATGTTTGGTTCATTTGGCGATGCTCCGGGTGGTTTTGGCGAAGAGTTGAAAGAGTGGCAAATATCTGCAGGCCTTGAGTACTGGTATCAAAACCAGTTTGCAGTACGTGCAGGTTACTTCTACGAAAACAAAGACAAAGGAGACCGTAAATACTTTACTTGCGGCCTTGGTGTACGTTACAATGTATTCAACCTGAATTTTGCATACTTAGTGCCTTCAGGCAGTGGTATTAACAGGAATCCATTGTCAAATACATTCCGCTTCTCGCTGATGTTTGAATTTGATGATTTGAAGAAAAAAGAAGGTGAAACAACAACACCTTAGTAAATAAAGAATAAGAAAATAAAAGGAGCAACGAAAGTTGCTCCTTTTTTATGCCAGTTCACTAAGTTCCAGCCATCGCATTTCTTTATCTTCCAGTAGTTGTGTTATCTCAGTTATGCGAGTACTTAATGTTTCAAGCTCTTCGTAAGGCAGGTTGCCTAAGCTCATTTTTTCAGTTATGGCTGCTTTTTCTTTTTCGAGCGCCGGTATATCCTTGCCTAATTGTTCAAATTCTCTTTTCTCATTAAAGGACAGTTTCTTTTTGTCCTTCGGTTTTTCTGTTCCGGTATTTGTAGCAGAAGCTTGTATGGTTTGTTCCTGTTGCTTTTTTCTTTGCTCTTCTTCTTTCTGTGCTATACGGTACAGCGTATAATTACCCGGAAAGTCGCGAACGATACCATCGCCCTCAAATACGAATAAATGGTCAACTAACCGGTCCATAAAGTACCTGTCGTGTGATACTATGAGCAAGCAGCCTTGAAATTCGCTTAGAAACTCCTCCAATACTGATAATGTGGGTAGGTCGAGGTCGTTTGTTGGTTCGTCAAGAATTAAAAAATTGGGATTGCGGAAGAGTATGGATAACAATTGCAATCTTTTCTTTTCGCCACCGCTTAGTTTGCTCAGGTAGGTATATTGCTGTTCCGGTGGAAATAAGAATAATTGCAGGAACTGAGCAGCAGTTAATGTGCCGCCACCAGCCAGTGGGAAGCTTTCTGCAATGTTTTTTACATATTCAATTACACGCATATCTTCTTTAATCTCAAGTCCCTGCTGAGAAAAATTGCCGAATATTACGGTATCACCAATGTTTATTTTGCCGCTATCAGCAGGTTCTAAACCTTGCAGCATCTGCAGGAAAGTAGATTTGCCGGCACCATTTTTACCAACAACGCCAATCCTGTCTCCTTTTTTGAACGTGTAGTCAAAGCCTTTCAGTATTGTCTTGTCGCCAAAGCTTTTATACACTTTTTTAAGCTCTGCAATTTTTCCGCCGAGGCGGTTCATCTTCATTTGCAGTTCTACTTTACTATCCTCTATGCGTTGCTTTGCACGAGATTCTACATCGTAGAAGTTATCTATACGGCTGCGTGCCTTGGTGCTGCGCGCTTTAGGCTGCTTGCGCATCCATTCCAGCTCCTTGCGGTACTCGTTTTTCGCTTTATCAATACTTGCCTGTTGGCTTTCAATACGTGCGGCTTTTTTCTCTATGTAGTTTTCATAGTCGCCCTTGTACTCATAAAGCGTACTGCCATCCAGTTCCCAGATTTCATCGCAAACAGCATCCAGGAAGTAACGGTCGTGGGTTACCATCAGCAATGTTACATTTTCCTGGTTGAGGTAATGTTCCAGCCATTCTACCATTTCAACATCAAGATGGTTGGTAGGTTCGTCCATTATCAGCAGCACATGTTTATGCTCAAATCCTATATCTATTAGTGTTTGTGCAAGTGCAACACGCTTTCGCTGGCCGCCTGATAGCGTTTTTACGGATTGGTCGAGGTGGTGGATGTTAAGTTTGCCTAGTATCTGTTTTACCTTGGCTTCAAAGTCCCATGCGTTCAGCTCATCAATTTTGGCAAGTGCTTCAGATAATGCAACAGGGTCTTTCTCCTCGCTATCCAATATCCTTTCATAATCGCGCAGCGCTTCGGCTACAGGATGTTTATAGTGGAATATATTATCAACTACAGAAAGTTCTTCATTAAACTTGGGTTCCTGTTCAAATAAGGCGACGGTCACATCTTTGTGTATCCAAACTGTGCCTTCATCCGGTTGGTCATTACCCGATAGTATTTTTAGCAAGGTAGATTTACCACTGCCATTTTTGGCAACCAAGGCTATTTTATCGCCTTCGCTGATGTGAAATGTTATTTTCTGAAATAATGGCTTAACTCCGAACGATTTGCTGATTCCCTCTGCCGAAACGTAATGCATGGCGCAAAATTACACCCAATACCCAAACCGGCATTATTTATTTGTAATAATCGCCTGCCTGTTTTGATGTGTCACATAAAAAAATTATTTTCATAAATCTTAAAACGAATCCTGAAATAATATGGTAATAGGTGTATTGAAGGAACAGGCGCCCGAAACGAGAGTGTCTCTTGTGCCTGAAGTGGTAGCTGCATTGGTGAAGATGAATGTAACTATTTATGTAGAGTCCGGAGCGGGAGATACAGCATTTCATAATGATAAAAGCTATACGGATGCAGGTGCTCAGATAAAGGATAAGGCAACAATTGTGAATGAAGCTAACCTGATACTGACAATACATGCAGACAATCTGCCGGAGAATGTGAAACAAAGCACTGCGGTAATGGGAGTATATCAGCCATTATTTAATGCACAATTGATGCAGCAGTGGGCAGTAAAGGGATATTCTGTTTTCAGTCTTGATACGATACCACGTACCACCCGTGCTCAGGCGATGGACGTGCTGAGCTCACAAGCAAATATAGCAGGTTACAAGGCAGTGCTGTTGGCGGCGTTCCAATACTGCAGATACTTCCCGATGTTTATGACAGCAGCAGGTAGCATACCACCTGCAAAAGTGCTGATACTTGGTGCGGGTGTAGCAGGACTGCAAGCTATTGCCACAGCACGCAGGCTGGGTGCAGTAGTAGAAGTGTTTGATACACGTCCTGCAGTGAAGGAAGAAGTAATGAGCCTCGGTGCCAAGTTTGTAGAAGTAGAAGGTGCGGCAGATGCATCGAAGGCAGGTGGCTATGCAGTAGAGCAGAGCGAAGACTTTCAACGTAAACAACGTGATAAAATACATGAACATGCCAGAAAATCTGACATCATAATAACCACCGCGCAGATACCGGGCAGAAAAGCACCTATACTCATCACAAAACAGATGATAGAAGATATGCGTGCGGGTTCGGTTATTATAGACATTGCATCGGTAACCGGTGGCAATACAGACCTTACGAAAGATAGGGAAACTGTGATGCACAATGGCGTTACAATTATCGGCAACTCTGCATTAGCGGCTACTGCATCTGCAGATGCCAGCAAAGTATATAGTAAAAACGTACTCAACTTCCTGAAGCTGATAATAGATAAGGAAGCAAACATGAATCTGAATTTTGAAGACGACATTGTAAAAGGCACTTGTATAGCTACAGGTGGTAATGTTATCAATGACAGGGTTCAGTCTATCATTAATCCACAAACAGTAAACGCATAATCAAGTCATGGATTTTATAACACAACTATTTGCTGACCCAGCAACATACAGGTTGCTGACGATTGTAATTCTATCTATTTTTTTGGGTATTGAAGTAATATCCCGGGTGCCATCGGTACTGCATACGCCGCTGATGAGTGGTGCGAATGCTATACATGGTGTTGTGATTATCGGAGCTATCATTGTAATGGGGCAAGCACATAGCGATGATTATCTCGCGCTTGTTCTGGGGTTTCTTGCAGTTATTCTGGGTACGCTGAACGTAGTCGGCGGTTTTGTAGTAACAGACAGGATGCTGGAAATGTTTGACAAAAAGAAAAAAGGTAAGAAAGCGTAATGCCTGTTGAAGTTTATAAACAGGGATTTATTTACCGCAATATCTAAATTTATTTATGCAACAAGCAATATTACCACTCAGTTACCTTATAGGTTCGGTAACATTTATAATAGGTTTAAAAATGCTGTCTCATCCCGATAGTGCACGTAAGGGAAACCTTGTTGCAGCAGTAGGTATGACGATAGCTATACTGGCTACCATCTTCTTGTACACCGATGAAAATGGTAATAAGCTGGGAAACTACGCATGGATATTCGGTGGGCTTATCATCGGTTCGATTGTTGGTACGCTGGCTGCTAAAAAAGTGCAGATGACTGCTATGCCGGAAATGGTTAGCCTCTTCAATGGTATGGGTGGTGCCTGTGCGATGCTCATCTCTATTATTGAGTTTAAGCATCACACATCTATACCCGCAGACCTGTATGAGGAAGCTGGAGCATCTGCATTGAAAATGATACCGGGTACATTGTTTATTACCATTATAGTAGGTATGGTGATAGGTAGTGTGTCTTTTGCCGGCAGTATCATTGCATGGGGTAAACTGAATGGTAAAATCAAAGACTTTTCATTTAACGGACAACACATAGTAAACTTGTTGTTGTTAGGTGTCATTACTGCACTTACAGTTTATGTAGTAGCGATGAGGCCGGATACTACCATCATGCTTTTCTATACAATACTGGTATTGTCATTGTTGTACGGAATAATGTTCGTATTCCCGATTGGCGGAGCTGATATGCCTGTTGTTATATCATTGCTTAACTCCTTTACAGGTGTGGCAGCAGCATTCGGTGGTTTCCTGTACAACAATCCGGTAATGCTGACAGGTGGTATATTGGTAGGTTCGGCAGGTACTATTCTTACTATCCTGATGTGTAAGGCCATGAACCGATCGCTGAAAAATGTATTGATAGGCTCGTTTGGTGGCGGAGCTAAGGCAGGCCCTGCGGGAGCAAAAGAACAAGGTAACTACAAAGAGATTTCACTGAATGATACTGCAGTTTTGATGGCTTATGCATCGAAAGTTATGATAATACCGGGTTATGGTTTGGCAGTGGCGCAAGCACAACATGTGTGTCACGAACTGGAAAAAATATTGCAGGAAAAAGGTGTTGAAGTAGCTTATGGTATACACCCTGTTGCTGGCCGTATGCCGGGACACATGAACGTATTGCTGGCAGAGGCTGATGTGCCGTATGAGAAGTTGTTGGAGATGGAAGATGCTAACGACCAGATGGGTACTACAAGCGTGGTAATGGTATTGGGTGCCAACGACGTGGTAAACCCTGCGGCAAAAGAAGATCCCGGTAGCCCTATATATGGTATGCCGATACTGGAAGTAGAAAGAGCGGAACATGTAATTGTGAATAAACGCAGTATGAAGCCCGGCTACGCAGGTATTGAAAATGAATTGTTCTTCAGGCCCAAGACATCTATGTTGTTTGGTGATGCCAAGAAAGTATTGCAGGACCTTGTTGCGGAATTGAAACAGGTATAACCACAATAAAAACTTTTGATAAGCGTTGCAGTAGCAGCGCTTATTTTTTTTGCTCAATCTCGAATAGATTATATTTGTTGGAATGAAAGGGAAGTTATTTGCAGTACTATTCAGTTGTTGTATTGCTACATTAGTTATGTACGACTCTTGTATAAAAGATAAATGCAGGCAGTTGGTATGCGATAATGGGGGTGTTTGTGTGAATGGAACTTGTGCTTGTCCGGCAGGTTACGAGGGCGCAACCTGCAGTAAGATGTGGAATGAAAAGTTTTCGGGTAAATGGATGGCCGCCGATAGCGTTGCAAAAGATAATATCGTAAGGTACAAGTATGAAATAAGCGTAGCAGGCATCAATACAAAAGATAGCTTTTACATAACGGGTTTTGCAGATACCGTGAGCAAAGCAATATTGTGTAAGAGGTTATCATATCGCATGTTCTCATTTGAAGAACAAAAAATTGATACATTTCTAAGCATCAAAAGCGGCACAGGTACATTAGATTCTGTAACCGGTATAATAAAAGGCAACTACGCATTTACCCGAAAAATACCGTTAACAGATACAACAACTAAAGACACAACCGTGACGGTGTATTTTTCTTGGAAACGATAACAGGCGTATTTTTGTATTAAATAACAGGAATGATAACAAAGTTGAAAAACATCGCGTTATTGACAGGTGTAGTAACAACGTTACTTTTTATTGCAACATTGTATTCCGCGTGCAGGAAGCAGGATAATACAGTTGTTTCAACTGCATGTGACGGTGTGGTTTGTAAGAATGGGGGTACATGTATTGAAGGCAAGTGCAGTTGTACACCTGGTTATGAAGGTACTTATTGTGATAAAGCTTCTTATGCTCGGTATATCGGAAACTGGTCTGTTACCGAAACAATTATTGGAAGCAGCAAAGCTTCCAATATAAATGCTGTAAAAAAATACACACTCAATATCAGAAGGGGTGAGGGTATTCTTGAACTGTTTTTTGATAATTTAAGTAATAGTTATAACGGAGTAAAGGGTGCGCTCGGCAGAAAGTATAGCGGCGCAACATTGCAGGGTGCAAGTGCTTTGAATTTTGTAATTGTGGCAAATCAATCTATCCCTGCTACCTACACAACAATTGTTAGTAGTAATGGTAATATCAGTGAAACAGGTGAATATCTGTCTTGCATATATTATACAAGCAATTATGATAATGCCGTTGTTGTAAGAGATACCATCAACCTGACCGGAGAGTATAAACCATAACAATCCAGATTATTTGAATAAGTCAGTATTGGCAGTGATTTTAAGCACAAATAATGCAGCCTCAGGTTTGTTTTCAGCCCCCACTATTTATTACATCAATAATCATGTGTTGAATTAGGTAAAAAAAATTTGCAAAAATCAATTTGTTATATACTTTTGCAATCCCGATTTGCATCGGCAGTTCTTTGAAAGTTACTGATTAAATAATATTTAGAAGCCGCTTTAGCTCAGATGGTAGAGCAACTGATTTGTAATCAGTAGGTCGCTGGTTCGATTCCGGCAAGCGGCTCTTTTTTATTTTATTTTGTACACGGGCAGATGGCCGAGTGGCTAAAGGCGACAGACTGTAAATCTGTTCTCTCACGAGTACGGAGGTTCGAATCCTTCTCTGCCCACATTTAGTTTAACAGTATGCACTCATTTTTAGGGATACCTTTAAATTTGAATTGCGTACTGTTGGCTGATTGTATTTGCGGGAGTAGCTCAGCTGGTAGAGCGACAGTCTTCCAAACTGTAGGTCGCGGGTTCGAATCTCGTCTCCCGCTCTCTTTCTAGCATCTTTGAAATGATTGCAGCTGTTGTAGCTCAGTGGTAGAGCACTTCCTTGGTAAGGAAGAGGTCGGCAGTTCAATCCTGCTCAACAGCTCTCTCCGTTTTTCAATTTTTACGTTTCCTTTATTGTTTTTAATATGTTTGCTGCTAATGCAAGCACTTCGCAATTATATTTTTCGGGAGTATAATCTGGTATTTCTGTTTTGTTTGGCAGTAATAACCGGGCCGGCAATAGCAATATTATTTGCGTTCGATTTGTCTCAGGCTACAGATTGTTATTCATACCTTGGTATAGCTGATTTTAACTTTGAGCAAAGCCCGGTAAGGCGTTTCAGGGTAATTATACCGTTTACAGCCGCACTGCTGAATAAAGTATTCGGTGCAATATTTGTAAAGCTGGCGCCAACATATTTCAAAGGTGATTTTGGCTTGCCTTTCAGCTTTTTTATTGTCAATAGTATGCTGATGAGCTATTTTGGAGTGCTTATTTATCGCTATTGTAAAGCATATGGGTTAGCGCCTGTTGTAGCCTTACTCGGTGTTTTGGTGATGCTTACGTGCAGGTACACTTCTTATCTCGCTGCACTTCCGTTGGTAGATTCATTGTTTTGTGTGGTAGTTGCTATGTCGTTATTGGGAATAAAAGAACGCAATACACCAATGTTGATTGCCGCAATATTTGTCGGCCCATTTGCTAAAGAATCGTTCATTTTTATTGCACCCCTGATTTTTTTCTACGGCCATATCAATAAAGGTAAACAGTTGGTTTACTTAGCATTATCAGGTGCGCTTGTATTCAGCTATAGGTATATCTATGAATTATATGCGCCGGCAATGCATTTCAGCGGGCTAAAGGCAGACTTGTCTCATATTTACAGGATACCGGTTTATATTAAATCATTATTGAGTTTTACAGGTTTTTACAAGATGTTTTCAAACTTATTTGTCTGGACGCTTATCCCGCTACTCGCATATTTATACGTTCCGGGGTATTTTAAAACTTGGTGGAAACAGAAGGATTATCTGTTCTTGTGGTTTATGTTATCGGTAATGTTGCAGATGCTTTTGTCAGGATCTTTGGAACGGATGTTCTATATTTCTATGCCTGCTTTGTGCTTGTGGGTAGCGGTTTCTGCGAACGAATTGAAAAAACAATATATGACAGCAGAAAAATAAATTTATTTGAATCAAAAATAACTTATATTTGCACACTTTTTAGAAAAAGAAATATTCAAATTTTTAAACAACAATAACAATGGCAAAAGAGACCTTTAAGCGGGAGAAACCCCACGTAAACATCGGTACCATTGGCCACGTGGACCATGGTAAGACTACATTGACTGCGGCTATAACTACCATCCTGGCAAACAAAGGTTTGGCGGAAAAAAGGGGTTATGATGAGATTGATGCTGCTCCTGAAGAAAAAGAGCGTGGTATCACGATCAATACCGCTCACGTAGAGTACGAAACTACTAATCGTCACTATGCGCACGTTGACTGTCCAGGTCACGCTGACTATGTGAAAAACATGATTACTGGTGCGGCTCAGATGGACGGTGCTATCTTGGTGGTTGCTGCTACAGATGGTCCGATGCCACAAACTAAAGAACACATCTTGTTGGCTCGTCAGGTAGGCGTTCCTCGTATCGTTGTGTTCATGAACAAAGTAGATTTGGTTGATGATGCTGAAATCCTTGACCTGGTTGAAATGGAAATCCGTGAACTGCTGAGCAAATACGAATATGATGGTGATAACACACCAATCATCAAAGGTTCTGCTACAGGTGCACTGGCTGGTGAAGACAAATGGGTTGCTGCAGTTGATGAACTGATGGCAGCAGTTGACGAATACATTCCACTGCCTCCTCGTCCGGTAGACCAAGCGTTCCTGATGTCTGTAGAAGACGTATTTACGATCACAGGTCGTGGTACCGTTGCTACAGGTCGTATCGAGCGTGGTATCATTAAAGTTGGTGAAAACGTAGAAATCGTTGGTTTCAACGACTCTCCGCTGACATCTACTTGTACTGGTGTTGAGATGTTCAAAAAACTGTTGGATCAAGGTCAGGCAGGTGACAACGCAGGTTTGCTGCTCCGCGGTATTGAGAAAAAAGATATCCGTCGTGGTATGGTTATCTGCGCTCCTAAGAGCATCACTCCGCACACTGAATTCAAAGGTGAAGTTTACGTATTGAGCAAAGAAGAAGGTGGTCGTCACACTCCATTCTTCAACAAATACCGTCCTCAGTTCTATTTCCGTACTACAGACGTTACAGGTGAGTGTAAACTTCCTGACGGCGTAGAAATGGTAATGCCTGGTGATAACGTAAACATGCACGTACAACTGATCGCTCCAATAGCGATGGAAAAAGGTCTGAAATTCGCGATTCGCGAAGGTGGCCGTACAGTTGGTGCAGGTCAGGTAACTGAAATCATCAAGTAATATCCTACAGTAGCAATACTGTTTGATTAAATAATAAACAGCCTCGGATATCCCGGGGCTGTTTTGATTTTATAATGTTCGATATTTGTCTGTAGTCTCGAAAATTATGTCAACAAATACACAAACAATATACCTCAACACTGCGGCCTGCGGTCTTGTGCCTGCAGCAACAATAGCAGCAGCAACAGAACTATACAAAGCGCTGGAAACAAATAGCAGTACCCGTGCAGAGCATTGGCGTTTTGAGGAAGAAACACCAACACGCGAAGCAATAGCAGCATTCCTCAAAGCGCCTGCAGACGAGGTAGCCATGATACCCAATTTTTCATGGGCTATGAATGCGGTAGTGCAATCGCTGAAGGGAGATGAAAAAGTATTGTTGTACAAGCATGATTATCCATCATTGCTGGAGCCATTCCGTATTAATGGGTTTGACATTACATGGGTAGATGCACCTGATGGATTCAACATAGATGTTGAAGCTATAGAGAGTGCTATTACAAGCCGTAGGGTAGACGTTGTGGCCATCAGCCATGTGCAATGGACATCGGGCTATTTACTGGATATTAAACGCATAGGTGATTTGTGTAAGGCGAATGGGGTATTGTTTTTGGTAGATGCCACACAAAGTATGGGGGCACAGCCCATAGACCTGTCTGTGTTGCACATAGATGTATTTGCTGCCAGTAATTATAAATGGATGAACGCGGGTTTTGGTACAGGTGTGCTGAGCATTAAAAAAGAGTTTCTGCAAAAATATCCGCCGGTTGTTGGGGGGAATAATAGTTACCGTATGATTGATGGGAGTATGCAATACAGGCCATCTATACTTAGCTATGAGCCGGGACACCCGAATATGTACGGATTAACAGTGTTGAATGCTGCCATCAACCACAAGCAGGAATTGGGTGTTGCCAACATCACAACCAGTAATACGGGGCTAATGCAACAGTTACTGGATGGAATTGCCCAACTACCGGTATTGCCAATAGGCAAGCTGACAATGGAGAACAGAGCTGCATTTGTGCTTCTGAAAGATGAAAATGGTTTAGGGGAATGGCTGAAGCAACATAATATTATAGTTACGCAACGAAATGGGTTATTGAGAATAAGTACCCATTATTATAATACGGCAACAGATGTTGCCATTTTCGTAGATTGTATTACTAAGTTTTACAATTCTTAATATCAAATATGTAGCCTGCGGGATTATTTTTTTGGGAAAATTGAAAGGAATTTCCTTACTTTTGCATTCGCCCCTGATGAGGGGGCTTTTTTTTACGGGCATAGTTCAACGGTAGAATAGAGGTCTCCAAAACCTTAGATCGTGGTTCGAATCCGCGTGCCCGTGCTAACATTGATCAGCTGACAGCATTGTTAGCGCTCCGGCTGGTCAGCTAACTAAATTCTATGAGCAAGTTTGGCACATATATCCAGGAAGCTTATGATGAGTTGGTTCACAAAGTGAGCTGGCCTTCGTGGGATGAGCTGCAACAAACAACCATTATTGTATTGGTGGGGCTTATCATCACCACAATCATCATCTTCGGTATGGATTTCGTTTCTGAACGAGTATTGACCATACTGTATGGTATTTTAGGTAAGTAAAGCAAAGTAAACATGGCTGAAGTTACTACAACACAGGAATCGAAGTGGTATGTACTGCGTGTTATCAGCGGCAAAGAGAAAAAAGCCAAAGAATACGTAGATAAAGAGGTTAAGATTAATGGCTGGGGTGCAGCTATTCATCAGGTATTGTGTCCTGTTGAAAAAGTATTCAAAGTACAAGCCGGTAAAAAAGTATTGCGCGAAAAAATACTGTACCCGGGTTACCTGATGCTGGAAGCAGCAGATGGTAAACTGACGGACGATATGATACAGACTATCAAAAATGTATCTGGTGTCATTCACTTCCTCGGTAAAGACCATCCTACATCTCTGCGCAAAAGCGAAGTGAATAAGATGTTCGGTAAAATGGATGAGGTTAGTGAACAAGGTATCGGGTATGCAGAGCCATATATCGTTGGCGAAACCGTACGTATTACAGATGGTCCGTTCAATGATTTTAACGGTACTATCGAAGAGGTAAACGAAGAGAAGAAAAAACTGAAAGTAGTTGTAAAAATCTTCGGACGTGCTACGCCGGTAGAATTGAACTACATGCAGGTAGAAAAAATAGCTTAATCAGTTTCCCTGATAATAAAATAGCCCCGAAACTTCGGGGCTATTTCTTTTTTATAGATAATCAGTTAGGCTTTCTGTGTGTATTGTTCTACAGAAGCATGAATGATTTTACGAAACTCGTTTGTGATATATTCCAGATTTTCGTCCTTATTATCGTCTTTCATTTTTTTGATTACGTGTATAGCAGTCGTCATCAAAGTGGTATTGATGTGTTGCATGTTGTTTATCATACTTCCAAGATAGTCGTATGAATTGAGAGCACGTTCCCTTACTTGCTTTTTTACAACCAGTTGAGCCATACGTGCAAATGCGGCAATCTTTTTTTCCTGAGTGTTCATAATAGAAGAAGTTTTGTTGTTTGTTTGATGATACAAATATGCTATAAGCACATGTATGATGACAAATAACAGTGCTTTGTTAACGCTGCTTTTACAAGCGGTTAACAAGTGATTAACAAACAGGTAGGGAAGTAAAGAAGTGAAAATGAGACTTAATCACGTTTCTTAATGTTGATTGTACGTTTACGTTGTTTGATGTCGAAATAAATCATCTTCTCATTATTATTTATCAGGTCAGCTTGTTGGGTAAATGTAGTAGGCCTGAAGTTCTCATCGAATGCTAACGGGCTTAGTTCTATTGTATATAAGCCTCCTGGCAGGTTGAAGTAAAATTCACCGTTTTCCTGCGTAAGTGTAGAGTATGTAATGGTATCTGTCTGGCTTACAATTTTTGCTGTTACTTTGATGTTTGACAACTTGAAAGTAAGATTTGATTTGTCATCAATTTCCAGTCTCAGCTGGCCATTAAGTATCTTACTTGCTTTATACGGAATGAAATAAGTTTTATTGCCAGTAAGTTTGAAGGTTTGTACCGGACCGGCATTTGGTACCCACCCTCTTATTTTACTCGCAAAACCGAAGTCAACTTTGTAATCTCCTTTTTCAACGTTTTTAAATAAAATAGCTCCATTATCATCCGTAATAAATCTGCTACCTTTAATAGCAAGCATTTGGCCTGTAATGGCTTCTTCTCCTTGATTCATTTCACCATCATTATTGGCATCTTTAAACAATATCATTCTCATATTGTAGTACTTGCGCACCGCAACAAATGGAGTGTGCAGCCGCACGCGTAATGATGCGCTTACATATGGAGTTGCCTCCAGTTGTTTTATCGGAAGGATACCAATGATATTGAAGTCGAAACCATGTTTGACGTTGGTATAAGTTATGTTGCTTAATAAATTTGATGTTTCAATACCACCTGGAAGGCTTTTGGCATAATTTAATTGAGACCTGATATTGAGGGATTTTTTGAATAACGGAAGTTCTAAGTAAGGACTAATTACGGTACGTTTATATTCATCAGGATTTTTAATGAAAGCAATATACTCATGATAGTAATACGGGCCGTTATCATAGCGGAGTGTTGCCCCTATCCAGCGATACTGGAGGCTGCCTTGATTGCTGTTAATGGTAACAGTGGTAGTAGCCTCCTGTCCGGGAATAGTACCCTGCCCATAGTAGGTGTTAACAGTTAAGAAAAGGTGTTTAATAAGAAGTACGGATATGTTCAGATTAAGGTATTGAAACCGGTATTGTGCGTATGTGCCGGTATCACTGTTTACCTGCAGCTGATTTGCTGCAGACAATACAATGTTTGTTCCGTTGAAACCAATGCCTGTTCTTGCTCCGTATGTTTCGGTTTTCAGATTGAATACATCTGAAAATAATGTAGTATCCTGATAAAAATTTGCTTTACGAAGGCTGCTTTCATAAAAGCCACCGATGAAGGTTTTGCCAAATATTAACCGGGCATCGTGGTTTTGCATTCTTTGTCCTTTAAAAATACCCGGATATGAATTGCTATTTTGTAACATAGCTGAAACAATACCATATCGCTTTTTTTCAAGTTGAAAATTGTAGCCGATTGATGTGCCCCATTGTGAGTTTTTAGCGCCCCCAACTAATGTGGCAAGGCTCTGTTCCATACCGATACCTCCATTTACTATCAGTTTGCCCGTTTCGCCTATTTTCCATTCTCCGCCTTGTTTCAGCAGGTAGCTGTTGAGTTTTCTATCATTATCGAAATTTGCTGTAAGGTTGCCGTTTACTTTTATGTTAGGGTGCATACCGCCATACAGGTAATTAATGCCGCCGAGTTTGCTATCTCCGGAACGGCTTTTAAACATACCATAGACACCTATATTATCGCGTTGATTCCAGCTACGCCCGAGCTTAGCTCCATAGCCATCCATATAAAAGTCTGTCAGTTCATTTACGTTGCCTGCAGATGCACTCCAGTTATAGCCTATATATTCAGCCCGAATAATGCTATTGTCAACTGATTGGCCTTTTGTAAGTGTTTTGCTTCGTACGTCGAGTGCTATTTTATCCTGTGTCGTAAGATCAACTGAGCCATGAAGTGCTCCATAGTATTGTATATCATCTTCTCCCTGAAATGTAGAACCGACCTCTACCTGCAACGGCATATCCAGAAAAGCGGAACTATTGTCTTTCAATACGCTGCCTATTCGAGTTATGACCTGTGTAAGGTTCATGGTTTCACCATTTTCAACACTTACCTGCACTTTAATATCCTCTCTTCTTAATGCATTCCATTGACGGTCTGTAATATGTATCGGGATTAAAAAAGTGCTGTCTTGAGTTGGTTCTAATGTCAGCTCTTTTTTATAATCCAGTTGCAAAAAAGCATTGCTGAAGACGATGATGAATTTCTGGGGGGTATTACCTGTATTTTTTACCTGTACCGGGAATTTTATGTTTTTCTCATAACCTGCCAGTGCATAGTTGGAAAGCGGAAGAGAGGCCTTAAACTTTGTAAACTCTTTTACCCGTACCCTGAAAGTGTCTGTCAGTTTCTCAATACCATCATTCAACCGGTATTCTACTTTTACGGTTTGCCATGCAGCTGTTTTTGACTTTGTAGGAACCAACCTTATTGGCAGGCTGGTATTACCATTTGCCTCAAGGCTTATTGTTACTAATTTTTGTGTTACCATATCCCATCCTTCCGGTGGATACACATTTACTATAATGCTTATTTTCTCGTTGGTAAGGTTAGTAATATTGATTGTGTTGAACATGAAGTCGCGGTTACCCATCGCTACCAGCGTGTCATTTGTTACGACCGTTTTGTATATGGTTTTGCTTAATTGAGCAGAAGCGAAAGGTGTAAAGAAAGCGATGAATACAGGTACAAGGAATACCTTAAGTAAATAATATGTATGGGTCGCTCTCATTTATACTGTTGTGTGCATGTGATACTTCGGGCATATCAGTATTATGTATCTGCAGCCAACAACATCAATATTCTCCTTTGGCGGCAAAATACATAAAAACCCTGAAACGATTGCAGGGTACTTATTCTACATACACAAACTCAAAAAAGAGCCCGTAGGCTCTTTTGTATTGTGAATGTTTTTTTAATTACAGTTGAGTAGCAGTGTAAACTACATCTACAGTATAAGTACCTGCAGGGTAAGCAAAACCCGGGGTAGCTTCATACATTACGCTGAATGTTTGGTTGCCACCGTTGTTACAGTTTGTCAACAGGTTTGCAGCTGTTGATGTAAGACCT
>JAEUVX010000008.1 GCA_016786615.1 Flavipsychrobacter sp. | reverse complement strand
CGATTATGCAAATGGTGTTCAGTCATCTGCACAAGGTTTGAAAGTACGTTCAAACAAGAAATTCGGTGTTACTGTAAAAACAAATGCAACAAACTTCTCTTATACAGGTTCTACTACTCCTGCACCAACAATGCCTGTTTCCGGTGTTCTAGCTCTTAAAGTAAGTGCAAACGGTACAGGTGGTGCAATAGCCGGTTCATTCAGTGGATTTGTCGGCCTTACATCAACAGCTGCAAACCTGTTGACAAACTGTAACAACGGTGGTAACCAAACATTCAGCGTAATGTATGAAGCTACCCCGGGTTTTGCTTACCCTGCAGGTACTTATACTGTAGATGTAGTTTACACTGCTACTCAGCTCTAATCTGATTATACAATACATACCTTGAATAGGGCATCCTTTGTGGATGCCCTATTTGCATTTGTACTAATTGCATATTGTTTGCATTATTTGCATGGTGTGCAATAATTACAAGAATTGGTGCATTCTTTGAAAGCATTGAGATAGCGCATGACGGAATATTGTGTCAAAATGCTATAAATATGAAAAAGACAATATTACTATGTACACTGTTTGCAAGCTTTGTTGCTAAAGCTCAGGTTCCAGGAACATTAGATTCAACATTTGGAGATAATGGCGCAATGCACTGGGCAGCTACTTTGGGTGTAGCTAATGGGTTGAGAGAAATAAAGCTATTGCCCGATGGCAGGTTTCTTGCTGCAGGAGAAGTGGATGGCTCCAATATAGATATGATTGTAGCAAAGTTTAAAGCAAACGGTAAGCCCGATAGTAGCCTGCAAGGGCTTAGCTTTTCTATGTTCGATCCTTTTCTTGGTGCAGATGATTATACATATTGTATCGACGTATTGCCGGATGGTAAAATATTGTTAGGTGGATATCAGGCGGGTACAAATGATAATGATGTAATCATTTATAAAATAAATACGGACGGATCAATAGATAATACATGGGGAAATAATGGTAGAGTCATGGTAGATGCCGGCGGCAATGAGTCTGCAATGAAAATAAAGGCACAGCCTGACGGAAAGATATTAATTGGCTGTACAAGGTATACTAATAGTGGTAGTAATATGTTTATAGTTCGCTTGTTAGCCGACGGAACACCTGATAATTCATTTTCTTCCGACGGTATTTCTCCTGTTATCTTTTTGGGACAAACGCAAGGGAATTTTGTAGATATGGAGGTTTTGCCAAGTGGGAATATAATAGTATGCGGTACAATATCTGATGGTGTATTGGCACAGGTTGGTATGGCAAAGCTGAATAGTGTAGGTCTTGGCATGCCGGGATTTGGCGTTAGTAGCAAATTTAAGTTTGCGATGGATGGCAAAGCATCTCAGGTATTTAACATGATTCGTACATCAAATAGTAAAATGCTCTTGAGCTGTACATACAACAGAGCCAATAATGATAAGTCTGGTGTATTATTGATGGTTGATACGAACGGTGTAATTGACAATGTATTTGGCGCCAATAAAGGTGTGATATCGTACGATATGACAAATCTGGCTGAAGATGAACAATTTACTGATGTAATGGAAATGAAAAATGGCAACTTCTTCGTTTTGTCAAACTACGAAGATGTTAACAATAAAAGGCATACACTTGGCCTGATGTTTGACCCAAGTGGCAATCCATATACAGGTTTTGGAAATAATGGACACGTTATGTATTCTGCAACCAATGACTTTTCAATCTTATCTGTTTCGAGTATAGTTCCTCAACCGGATGGTAAAGTGCTGATAGCAGGTAATGCTAAAAATACAATTACCAACGAAACAGAGTTTTTAGTTTACAGGCTGAATCTTGAAAATAAAGCTACATCAGGCATTGCTATCAGTGGTAATAACACAGCCGTTAGTTTATACCCCAATCCTGCGTCTGCGTATTTTAAGATTATGGGTAATGACAGAATTGAAAATGTGATGATGTATGATGCAGCAGGTAAGCAGGTAGCTCAGTGGAATAGTAATACAGAAGTATATACAGTTCCAGAAAATGTAGCAAATGGCTTATATTACATAAAGGTGAAATTTGCAGAAAACTATTCTGTATTGCCTGTACATATCAACAGATAGTATTGTGTTTAGAACAGTAAAAGCATACCTGACAAAATCTGTTAATCCGGGTGGTACACCACGAAGGATGAAGGAGTGGATGGGCGCAATATTATTATTGCACGCGTGTGGCAACCTTCTGCCCGGAAAATCATTAATGAATATTAATACTGCAGACGGCATAGTGCTGTCTGCAGTATTTTTTATTGTAATATCGAGTTGGTCTGTACTAAAAGAAAAATGGCAGATACCACTTTGTTGGCTCATCATGTGTACGGGCTTGTCTCTGCATATTTATTCTGCCAACTATCACAATATCAACAGGGCCGATATCATAACCATCTGTGCATGGGCAATGAGTATGCTGATATGCGAGCGAAGAGGGTATATGAATTTCGTACACCTGATGCTCAGCATCACATTGTGTCTTGGCTCTATGGGAGTAAGTACGGTATATAATTCCGGTAAGGCCGCAGGTGTTACCGAAATGGTTGTGCCTTTGATAATAGGTATAGTAGTTGCAGGTTGTAATACTTATTTGCTGATAATCGATTTCAGATTCGGCGAACAGAAAATGAAATTCTTTGAAAGGCATTTTGATAAAATTGAAGAGCTGAGTCAACGCCTTTCAAAAATATTGATGGAAGAAAAGCCATTGAATGAAGTATTGTGGAATGTAACTAAGGAGTGTATACCATTGTTGGGTCTGGATGATTTTGTAATATATCTGTATGATGAGCGTAAAAACAAACTGGTACAGGTAGCTGCCTATGGCAGTAAAACAGACGAGCAATTACAAATTTTAAACCCCTTAGAAATTCCACCGGGTAAAGGGATAGTAGGCAAAGTCTTTGTCTCTAATGAACCGATAATAATAGAAGATACCACACAGCGTAAAGATTATATTGTTGATGACCAGTTCAGGTTATCTGAGTTGGCAGTGCCGATTTCTATTGGGGATGAAGTGCTTGGTGTGATAGATTCTGAGCATCCTAAAAAAAGATACTACCAGCATAATCATTTACAGGTATTCAGACTGATTGCGGCATTTTGTAGCATTAAGATTGCTAAACAGAGAGTGGAACAAAAAATACTGGAGGCAGAAAGGCAGGAAATGGAAGCGAATAAGGTGAGAGAGATAGAGACCATGAAGAGTAAATTCATTACCAATATTTCGCACGACCTGAAAACGCCTTTGTCGCTGATATTGGGGCCGGCAACACAAATCAATAATATATCAAAAGACCCGAAGGTACTGCAACAGGCGGGTTATATATTGAAGAACACCAACCATCTGTTGACGATGGTAGAACAGTTGCTGCAATTGAATCACGTTGAACAGGGTATAAGTAATGTGAAACATGAATCAATAGACCTTGCTGCAGCAGTAAGAAGTATCTGTGAACAATATGAACCTCTTGCCATTGAGACAGGCATAACATTTACACTGGACGTGCCGCGGGAACTGAACATTACATCAGACCATTTCAGGCTATCACAGTCAATACACAACCTGTTGCAAAATGCATTTAAGCATACATCTGCAGGAGAACTGATAAGTGTACGTGTTACAAAAAACGCAGGTACGGTATTGATAGAAATAAAAGACACAGGTATCGGTATTCCTAAAGACCAACATGAAAAAATATTTGAACGGTTTTATAAAGTAGATGTCAATAATCATAAGGGAACAGGTATCGGGCTATCACTTGTGAAAGAGTATGTATCGCAGCTTGGTGGCAAAATATCAGTAGCATCAGAGGTAGGTAAAGGGACAGTATTCAGTATCACAATACCTGTAGTTTCTCCGGATATAAGCGTGGAAGTGATAGATGAAGTAATTGTAAAAACTGAAACTACCAATGATGATAAGTTGCCATTGATGCTGGTTGTGGAAGACCATGTAGAGCTGAATGCATTTATTGCACAGGCTTTTGAAAGCAACGGTTTTAAAGTTGTAACCGCTTTTGATGGTAAGCAGGCGTTGAAGATAATGCAGGATAATATACCAGATATAGTGATAACAGACCTGATGATGCCTGACATGAATGGTGAAGAGCTGGTAAATGCAGTTAAAAACTCAGATACGCTGGGGCATATCCCTATAATAGTTTTGAGTGCGAAGGGGCAAATTGAAAGCAAAGTAGATTTATATCAGCTTGGTGCAGACAACTATCTTACAAAACCTTTTCAACTGCAGGAGCTATTGGCAATTGCAGACAGTACACTGAAACAACGAAAAAAACTACGTGACAGCTTTCTGGCCGATTATTTGAACAAACCGCAAAGCCTGGAACAGAAGGATGTAATTACAGAAGAAGCAAGCAACAATAATGTACAGCAATACATTGATTATATACTGGAACATCTTGACAGCCCCGATTTGAATGTAAATACTATGGGCAAACATTTCAACCTGGGGCGCAACAGGTTGCAACGCGAGATAAAGATAATAACAGGATTGACGCCTGTAGAGTTCATACGTTCGGTAAGGCTGAATGAGGCGCAGAAAATATTAAAAGCTGGCAAGCACAACATTTCTGAAATTGCATACATGACAGGCTTTAGTAACTTGTCTTACTTCAGCAGGTCATATAAACTGCAGTTTGGTGTTGCCCCTTCTGAGGTACAGGTTACGGCGCTACGATAAGTATTTGCCAACAATAGGTACCCTGCGGCCAATTCCAAATGCCTTTGGTGATACGCGTATGATAGGGCAGAATTGATTGCGCTTATACTCATTCATATTCACCAGGCGTAGTATGCGGTTTACAAGAGCTGCATCGAAGCCCATTGCAATAATCTCCTTAGGACCTTTACGACACTCGATGTACTGGTACAGTATCGGGTCAAGTACATCATATTCCGGCAGGCTATCGCTATCTTTTTGGTCTGGACGCAGCTCTGCAGATGGTGCTTTGTCTATGATGTTTTGCGGAATGATTTCGCCATTTCTGTTGATGTAGCGCGCCAGTGCATATACTTGCATTTTGTAGAGGTCGCCCAATACACCAAGCCCGCCAGCCATATCTCCATACAACGTGCCATAGCCTGTAGATAGTTCGCTTTTGTTGGATGTATTCAGCAGTATAGAACCAAACTTATTGGACAGCGCCATCACCAAAGCACCACGTATACGCGACTGCAAATTTTCTTCTGCTACGTTGAAAGGCAAATCTTTAAAGACAGGTTTCAACGTATGCTCGTAGGTATTGAAGATGTCTTTGATTGGCAGTATGTCGTACTGGTTGTTCAGATTTTTAGAAAGCTGCTCTGCGTCTGTTACAGAGTGGCTGGTAGAGTAGTGCGATGGCATCAGCAATGCACGCACGTTTTCAGCACCCAAAGCCTCGCATGCCAGCGCCAAGACTACAGCACTGTCTATACCGCCGGATGATGCAACGATGGCTTTTGTAAAGCCCATTTTGCCAAAATAATCTCTGATGCCAAGTATCAGTGCTTTGTGTATTTCGTCGATGTCGTAGTCATCATCAAAGCCATCGGGTAGTAGCTCTGCAGTTGGTATTTCAGCAGCATGTTTCACTATGTCTTCTGCAAATGTCCTGTCATCTTTCAGTGTAACACTTTGCAGTGCTTCTTTAAAATAAGGTAGCTCTGCAACCAGATTCTGGTGTGCATCCATCACTACAGAACCGCCATCAAACACAATTTCTGTCTGCGAGCCTACGGTGTTGCAATAGACCATTGGCAGTTTGTATTTGGCTACGTTCTGTTTTACCATGCTCATTCTGCCTTCAGCATGCAGATAGTCGAACGGAGATGCGCTGATGTTTATCATGATATCAGGATGCTGCTCCATCAGTTTGTCCATAGGGCAAATCTTGTAGAGTGGGTTGTTGCCCAGGTTCCAGATGTCTTCACATATTGTGAGTGCTATTCGTCTTCCTTTGAATTCAATTACATTCCAGCTATCTGCCGGTTCAAAGTAGCGGTACTCGTCAAATATATCGTAGGTGGGCAGCAGTGTCTTATGTGCTATACCGGCAATTTGTTCATTATAGAGCAGGTAAGCGCTATTATGCAGGTCTTTACCTTCTGTGTTTTTATTGCGTGTTGGTGCTCCTATTATTACGCCAATGGTATCAGCTTCTTTTCGTATTGCGTCAACTGCTTTATCGCACTGCTCAATAAAATCATTGAATTCCAGAAAGTCGCGAGGAGGATATCCGCATACCGATAATTCAGAAAACACAATCAAATCCCCTCCCTGCAACTTCGCCTGTCTGATAGCATCAATAATTTTTGCCGTATTAGCTTCGAAATTGCCTATATGATAATTCTGTTGTGCAAGAAATATTTTCATCCTGTATCAAAAGTAATAATCGTAACGTTAAGGTGGTTTAAAAAAGCAATCCCGCACCATTACAGTGCGGGATTATATTCTATGTTTTGGTTAAATAGAAACATGTTTTAGAAAAACAGGCCGATTCTCAGGGCAATATTATTCATCCTCACATTCCCATCGCTGAATTTGCCTTTAAAGTCAAGGTCCAGTTCTTTAGGATTTGTAGCGTCCGGTGTAAAGCCATTATTGAATAGTAATGCGGCATAAATGCTCATTTTTTCGGTAATGGCATATTCTATACCGCCACCAACGTTCATTTGCAGCAGGATAGGTGTTATGCCCAGCCCTGAGATTTTTTCATTTTCACCAGTAGCTCTTTTTTCAATTGCTGTACCTGCTGCAGTATCTGTAAATACCACATCGTAGGTAGCTTTTTTGCTAAGTGTAATGCCGGCAGATATACCTATCTGTCCGAATACGCGTATGCCACCCAAATCATCACTGCGTAGCTTTAGGCCGAATGGTACTTCCAGATATTGTACTTTATAAGTAAAATCGGCACTGCGTACCTGGTTGATGGCAACGGGCTGTGTCACTGCAGGGTTTTGAGTAATTGATATATTACCGCCCATCCTGTTTAGCTGAAAACCGGTTGCAATACCATAATTTTCTGCGAAATAATAATCCATCATCAGGCCCCAGGCAAAGCCCATTTGAGAACTGCCTTTATCTACAATAAACAGTTTGTCGTCACTTTTATTGGCAGTTGGTTTCATCCATCCTGAATTTGGTGCGATAAAAGCTCCAAAACGAACTTGTTTCAGGGCTACATCGCCTCCACCTCTGTTGCGCTTACTTTTTTTACCTTCATTTATAGGTACAGGTTCGCCATATTCATAACGTTGTGCAAATGCTGAAGCGGTCATAAGGCACAATAATGCCAATACGGATAGTTTTTTCATAATATACTATGGGTTAGTCTTCCAAATCCTAAAGAATGGCAAAAAATAAGCCGTATTTTTGCCGCCGTAAAAATAAAGCGCATTTATCTATGTTAGATTGGTTATCCACAGCAATGTGTTCAAATGTTGATAAAAGGACTGTTAAATCTTTGTTTTTAGCTTTTTCAATTGCTTTTATCACAAGTTGCGGCTCTGATGAAAACGCTCCTGATGTATCTGATGTAAAGGTGGAGTTGAGTACCGGAAGGTTGGACAAAGACATTGCGGCAATAGATACTAATAATATTGCTGCCGGCTTGCAGCAATTGCAAGCAAAATATCCTGATTTCCTGCCATTCTTCTTAGATACATTAATGGGGTTGAACATTCAGGGCAACTATATCGATACTGTTCAGGGTATCAGGTTAGGTATGCGCAGTTTTCTTACACACAAGGATTATCGTGGCTTGTTTGATACTGTTGCCAAACATTACCCGGATACAAAACAGGTAGATGAATGGCTTCAAAAAGGATTTCAATATCACCAGCATTATTTCCCGGCTTCAAAACCCCGTAAAGTAGTATATACTGTTTCCTGGCTGAATAACTGGGCAGCATTTACTTATGACAGCACTATACTTGGTATCGGGCTCGATATGTTTTTAGGAGCATCTTATCCTTATTACAAAGCAGTGGGTGTTCCTGAATATTGGAGTGCGCAATTAAACAAAGAATATATTCCTGTAGCAGCTTTTGAGGCAATGTACAGGGATAAAACAGCTTTCGAAATGGATGGTAAGACTTTGCTGCATATGATGATTCAGCGTGGTAAAGAAGCTTATTATATAGAAAAAGTATTGCCGTTTGTACCCAAACACATACGCCTCGCTTATACCGAGAAGCAACTGAAATGGTGTGAGGATAATGAAGCAGGGATATACAATTTCTTTATCACACAGAATTTCCTGTATGAAACCAGCCTGCAAAAAGTAGTACGCTATGTAATGGAGGGACCCAGTGCAGCGGGTATGAATGACCAAAGCCCCGGAGAAGTAGGTACATGGGTTGGATTACAGATTGTTAATGCCTACATGGCACAGCATCCTGAAATGACATTGGAAAAGCTTATCGCACTCCCGATTGAAGAGCAACGCTTTTTACAGGAATCAAAATACAAGCCGAAATAGTATTTCAAACAAAAAAACAAATGATTATGAAGAGAGTACTACTGTTCCTTACACATTCATTATTTGCTGTTAATGCAGATGCACAATTGGCAAAGGCAGAAGATGTAAAAAAATCATTGTCCACAGAAAATAAAGATACTGTTGCCTGGCTGAAGGGTGGTTTGCTGAATGTTGGTATTAATCAAGGTTTCCTGCACAATTGGGCTGCAGGTGGCGAATTGGCATCAATGACGGTAAACGGCTTGTTTAATGGTTATGTAACACGTTTGTACCACAGGCAGGTATGGACAAATAATCTGGATTTGAACTATGCTTTGTTCTACGCATACTCAAACAGTTTTGTGCCGCGCAAGATGGATGATCGAATAGATTTTACATCTAAATATGGTGTGCGCCTGGACACTGCAAAAGACTTTTATCTTACTGCTTTGTTCAACTTTAAATCGCAGTTTACTAAAGGCTACGACTACAAGGCTACAAACTGGGATACATTTTCTGTATCAAACTTTTTGTCTCCTGCATACCTCACACTTGCATTAGGTCTTGAATACCGTAAAGGCAGCAACCTGAGTCTATTCTTCTCGCCGGTTGCAGCACGTATGACACTGGTTGATAAATACTACACCATGCGCGACCCTGCCGGTGCCTTCGGTGTAGAAAATGGTAAATCTTCCCGTTTTGAATTAGGCGCATATTTTACAGGACGATATAATACAGACCTCAACAAGCCTTTGGCATACCGTACAAGGGTAGATTTTTATACAAATTACCTTGCAAAAGATGTGACGGATGCAACAGGTAAAGTGGTGAAAAAAGATAATCCCGGAAATATTGATTGGTTGTGGGATAACTTGTTGCTCTACAAAGCCAACAAATTCCTGACCGTTTCATTAGGGTTTACACTAATGTATGATAATGATATTCCATATACTGCTACAACGGTAGATGCTGTAACAGGTAAAGAAGTTAGTAAAGATGAACCCGGCGAATTTATGGGTTGGTTCCAGACAAAACAGATATTCACATTAGGATTTGCATATAAGTTTTAATGCCCGATTTCTGAACTGAAAAGAGTACTTTTGAAGCGCACCCTTGCAGGTACGCTTGTTTAATTATAGATTTGATTAATGTCCACATCGTATCAGATAAAGTTACCCCAGTTTGAAGGGCCATTTGATTTGTTGCTGTTCTTTATAGAACGCGACGAACTGGATATTTACAACATACCTATACACAATATTACCAAAGACTTCCTCAAGTATATACACGAGCTCGAGAGCCTGAATATCGAATTGGCGAGTGAGTTTATCCTCTTTATATCTACGCTGATGCGTATCAAGGCAAAAATGCTGTTGCCGCGCAGAGAGGTGGATGCACATGGTAATGAAATAGACCCCCGACAGGAACTGGTAGATAAAATACTGGAATACAAGCGTTTCAAAGAAGCATCGGAACAAATGGTGATAATGGAAGCCGAACGCTTGTTGCAGCAAAAACGTGGAAACATCAGGCAAGAACTGGAAGCTCTTGGTGAAACATACAGCGAAGGAACGGAGATACAAACTGTTACGATGTTCAAGCTGATGCAGGCTTTTGAGAAAGTGATGAAGCGTTTCCAGGACAGAGAAAACAAACCGCAACACGTTGTAGTAAAATATAATTACAGCCTTGAAGGCCAACGGGCGCACATGCTCGAATTCATGAAGGCAAATACACGTGTGGCATTTGAAGCTGTATTCTCTCAGTGCGAAAACAGGATACATGCCATATTCACATTTCTAGCAATGCTGGAGTTGGTACAACAACGCTTTTTGGGATTGTTGATAGGTACAGGTAGGAATAACTTTATTATAGAGTGGAATAGCAATCAAGAAGCAGATGCTGCTTATGCGGGAACTGAAAAAGCGGGTGATGATAATGAACCGGATTTACCTGCTGATGACATTGCAGGTGATGAAATGGCATAATAATTGTACTATAGATATTGAAGGTTGAAAGAAAACCTTGAGAAATTTCCCCAAATCGCTGTCGGACAGAGGATAGGGGAATTTTGATTTTATAGCTTATTGCCAATCAGGTTAATCTCAGAAGTAGCACTTACTTCGTTTGTTTTCCCTGCTGCAGTTATTTTACCGTTCAGGTGTTGTGTAATGCGGGCAATGGTGATGAGCCCGGTCTTAATATCAATATCAATACCCCCTGATTGTACACCGCTGAATACCATTGCCTGAGTAGTATCTTCCGGCCTTATCTGTCCTTCCAGCTCTATATGTGCTATCCCTTCATCTATGCTTTTCAGTTTATAGGTATTCTCAAGCTTCATATGTATGAATCCATTAGATGTGCTGAAGCTTTTCTTCCATGTATCGCCCGGTTTTATTGTGCTATTGGGGTAAACATCTAAAAATTGCAACATAGCTTTTCGTAATGAACTGTCTCCGTAAGTATGAACGACGCTATTGCTATCGGCTAATTGCTCATCGTCGTACAGGCTCTGTATGCCTGTAATTCCATTTTTAGAGACAGCAATATTAAATGTCCTGTTCATCAGGTTGCCTATAGATGAGAACAATTCATTCTTGTTACTGGTATCGTCAGAGTCGTATTCGTTAATTGTAACACCATTGCCGGAGCTGATAGTGATGCGGTTGTAGGTAACGGCTACATTTTTATTGTTGCCATTTGTTGTCGTTACTTTGTAGCTGGATAACAGCTTCATTTGCTGTGTAATGGTCAGCGTTTTACCATTAACCATTGGTTCCAGTGCCATTTTACTATCCAATATGTATTGGTAGTTACTGTCTTGGGCAAAGTTGAACCGTAGTTCTATAGGCCCGTTTTCCTGTTGGGGTACTCCATTTTCACTACACCCCAATAGAGCTGTGGAGAACAGGAGTATTAATATGGCAATATTGCTTTTGACGAAAGACAAAATACAGTGCTGATACGTAGCAAAAATATAAATCATTCCACGCAGTCAAAGCATTTGCAGCAGTTGTTTTATACCCGAATGTGGATTATTTGATATTAAGCTGCCGATTAACGAATTTTGCATCCAGTTTTATGGCACATGAAAAGGTGAATATATTAGCAATAGAGTCGTCTTGCGATGATACCAGCGCAGCGGTGATACAGGATGGGGTAGTGCTCAGCAATCTGATAGCTACACAAAAAGTACACGAACAATACGGTGGTGTAGTACCTGAAATGGCATCGCGTGCGCACATGCAAAAGATAGTACCGGTGGTAGATGTAGCCCTTAAAAATGCGGGTGTTGATAAAAAGGACATAACAGCGGTAGCCTTTACACAAGCGCCGGGCCTTATAGGCTCTTTGCTTGTTGGAGCATGTTTTGCCAAGTCATACGCACAGGCGTTAAATGTACCATTGATATCTGTACATCACATGCAGGCACATGTGTTGGCGCATTTTATAGAAGACCCCAAGCCGCAGTTCCCGTTTTTGTGCCTCACAGTATCGGGCGGACATACACAGGTAGTGCTATGCCGCAGCCATCTGGATATGGAAGTATTAGGCGAAACGATAGATGATGCCGCAGGTGAGGCATTTGATAAAGTAGCTAAGATGCTTGGCTTACCTTATCCGGGAGGCCCGATGGTAGATAAACTGGCTAAGGAGGGTAATCCTCTGAAGTATAGCTTTCCTATAAGTGATATGAAAGGTTATGATTTCAGCTTCAGTGGCTTGAAAACTTCTGTGCTGTACTTCCTGCAAAACGAAAAAAAGAAAGACCTTGATTTTATAGCTAATAACCTCAATGATATTTGTGCATCAGTACAGCATACCATTATTACTACATTGATTAAAAAACTGAAAAAAGCAGCTAAAGAACTTGATATAACACACATAGGTATAGCAGGTGGTGTATCTGCAAATAGCGGATTGCGCGCAGCACTTGCTGATACAGGTGCCAAAATGGGCTGGCAGGTATATATACCCAAATTTGAATACTGCACCGATAATGCTGCTATGATTGGCATTACTGGTTATTATAAATACCTGCAAGGTTCTTTTTCCGATTTAAGTGTCAGTCCTACTGCCAGGGCTGTTTGGTCATGAGTAACCAGTATTTCCAATTCAAGCAATTCACCATTCATCAGGAAAAGTGTGCGATGAAGGTGTCAACCGATGCCTGCATACAAGGAGCATGGACTCCTATTACTGATAATGTAACACAGGTATTGGACATTGGTGCAGGTACAGGATTGTTATCATTGATGCTGGCACAGCGTAATAATAACATACAGATAGATGCTATTGAATTGGAAGAGAATGCTGCTGCACAGGCAACTGAAAATGTAAATGCATCGCTTTGGGCAGATAGGATTAATGTGATAAATGCAGACGTGACAAAGCATGTTTTTACAAAGCAGTACGATATGGTTATCTGCAATCCACCTTTTTTCAATAACAACCTGTTGGGTAATGATGCACAGCGAAACAATGCGAGGCATACACTCTCATTGTCATACGAAGCATTGCTTGCAGTTCTGAGGAAAGTACTAACGCCTGATGGATATGCATCTGTTTTGTTGCCGGCTGCGGAGCATGTTATTTGGTTGCAGTTGATAGAAAAATCAGGCTGGTCTATGTCTCAAATCCTGAAAGTGTACCCCGGGGAAAATGTAGCACATAATCGTGTAGTAAGCTTGTGTGTGCCGCAAAAAAGTGTTGCTACTGAAGATGTGTCATTGCAAATTTATAAGCAGGGAGGTGGTTACACCGATGAGTTTACACAATTACTGCAACCATATTATTTGAAGCTATAATTGTTTGTTTGCACTATTAGGTTGCTTACGGATAATGAAGTGTAGGTTTATTACTATCCATCCCACCCAGAATAAATAAAAGCCTAAATGAAAGCGTTCGCCCGCAATGCGGTGAGAAAAATCCGTCCTGAAATCGTGATAGGTATAATAAAGCCCGCCGATAGCCAATAATATGCTTGCAATATTGATTATGATGACGCTTCGTTGCGGTTTGTTTTTACATGCCAGATAGTGAATAAGGTATAGCGCCATATAAATACCAAAAACCAACAAAGAACTTTTCCACCAGCTTTTAAAAATGGTGTATTCATCATAAGCTATGTTGATACCCAGCCTGCCTATCCACGATATTTTATGAAACAGGTACCCGCATATAACAGATAAAATTGTAAGCAGCAGCAGTACGGGGATACGTTTTTTCATGCTGCAAAACTATGTGAATATCCTTACTCGGTAATTATCTTTTTACCCTCTTTATTCCACCTTATTTTTATTTTTCCATCTTCACCGTCTTCAGCTTTCAGGTATAATATAATACCTCTGCGGCTTCGTTTTTCTTTTAGCTCTTTGTCTTCTATCAGTTCATCCTTCTTGGGGTTCCTGATGGGTATTTCCATTTCTATATTAGTGCCATCGGTAAGGCTGTATACGCCTTTCAGGAATATGTTCAGCACACTGGATTGGATAGCCATTGGGCTGATGTATATTTTACTACCCTGCACCTGTAGATTATTTTCTATTTTTTTGAATGTGATATTGGATAGGTTGCGTCTTCTGAAGGCAAACTTTCCCACTTTTTCCAAAGGTTCGAAATTTACCAAAGCACCGTTTACCAGTTGAAAATCGCAATTGCCGTTTAATGAATATGGCGTTAGTCCGCCGGTGTTAAGCAGGTTGCCTTTCATATTGATGTTAGCACTGAAAATACCTCGTATGTTTTTGTCTTCAATAGCCTTTTGCCCGAAGTTCTCGAAGGCAGAGAAGAGCTGCTGTACATTTACATGAGCAATATCAGCATTCATATTGAATGGTGTATTGTTAGTGCCGGGGAAGAGTTCTGCTTTTACTTGTAATACGCCATTCGCGTGGTTTAGCTTTATATTGTTTAGCAGAATGTCTGTCTTTCTCAGAAGTATGTCTGCCTTTACATTTGATGCGCTGAATTTTCTGAATCCTGCACGTACAATGTTTACATCAAGATGAGCATTACTCATTTCTAGGAAACTGTTAAGCCGAGACATGTACCGGTTTGTGGTGCTATGTTTTTTATGTATGGATGCAGTGTATTTTGCTTTCGATACAAAAGGTAAGAAGTCATTTATATTAATATAGTTGCTTACAATATGCCAGTCAATCAGTGCTTTGTCTGGCGACTTGTAAAAGAAGTTCAGGAATTCTTTAACACCACCATTCATCTTTATGGTGCTTTGGTTTCGTGTAAGTTGCAGGTTCGTAACGTTTAAGTCATTACCATTAAAGAATAGCGAACCATTGCAATTACTGAACGCAATGTTTTTGGGTGTGTAGTTTATTGTAGCCTTATTTAGTTTGATGTATCCGTAGATATAAGGTACTGCTGTATCGAATGTGCTGAGCCCGCCTTTATATATCAGGTCTATATTAGCACTGCCGGATTTAAAGTCGAATGTATTGCCATTCGTTAGTTGATTGATTTTACTTAACTCGAAATTGCTGCGCAGGTGCCCGCTGAATACCGGGTGTTTCAGGTTGTGAATTGCAGCCGTATCAAAACTGAAAGAGATTTCATACAGACTCCCTTTCATATTGTAAGCATAAATTGCAGAGTTTTCATCACCGTATGTTCCGCCGCGTATTACCTGGTTGGTATACATGCCTGTAAGATTTGCCTTTGTAATGCTGCCTGCAGGGGTATGCAATGTATTGTTTGTTACGGCCCAATATGTTCGTACCCATGGCGTATCGCGATATTTAATTGTACCGACTATTATTGCTTTTACATTTATGGGTTTATCAAGGTTCACAAGATTTATTTTTGACGCTATGGGCTTGGTTAGCATTGCAGCCGCGTCGCGAATTTTTATAGATTCTGTACTAATAGTCAATTGGAAATTTGCCGGTTTCTGTTCAAAGTCGAATGTGCCATAGATTGCTACCGGGGTATTGTCAATATGTATTGCTTGCTTTTGGATAGATAGTTTGCTGCTTGCCTTGTCGTAGGATAATACAAATGTGCCGTTTAGTTCTTTGTCTTGCAGAAAACTGCCACGGGAAGTGTTAAAGCAAAATTGCTTAACCAATACATCTGCCTCAATACGTGCTTTCCATCCTTTGTTTGAGTTTTTCCATTTTCCTGCAACTTCTTGAATGTCTATTTTAAAGTATTTTGACTTTGTTTTGTTTTCTATTACAAGGGTTACATTGCTGAGCAGGAGGTTTTCTATTTCAGCCTTTCTTTTTTTCGTGTTCTTTGGCTTTTGTGGTTGTATTGCCCATGTGTTGCTATAGTCATTACTATCGGTATATACGTATATATTTCCATCTGTTACACGCATTCTATGGATAACGGGTTTTCTTTTGAGCAATGATAGCAGTCCAAAATCTATATATACCCGCTCAACATTAACGAGGTCGTGCTTGTGCTGTTGCCAAAGGCTATCTCTGAGCGATACTTTTTCTAAAGAAACTGATACATCCGGGAAGTTATTAAACAGTACGATGTCCATACTACCTATTTTCAGTTCTCCTTTTAGTTTATTGTTTACTTCAGCACTTATTTTTGTCAGTAATGCCTGTTTGTTATTCGCAATATATATCATAAGCACTATCCAGGCGAGTATCAGAAACACCGTCGTAAATGCTAAAAATCGTAATGATATTTTAAGCCAGCGTGCGATAGGCTTATTTGAAGGCATAGCTGTGGGTTATATTATTTAAATATAACAAAACTATCACGCATTATATTGTATGCCTTTTTGTTTTATAATATTCTGTATTCCTGCATTTGTTACAATAGATACATTTTTTTGCTGTTTTATTTTCAGGGTATATTTAGAGAATAGATATTTGAACGTGGTATAAAGAATAAATCAGCTTGTAATTCATCATTCGTAAAGGAATGTACATTTGCATGGCATAATAAAAACAACTGGTGAAATATATAAAATCCGCTGTTGCAGTTTTACTGTTTACTGGAACTGTTGCAAGTGCTCAGAAAAAAAATGAATTGAAGTATAGCCTGAATGCAGATGGCACAAAGTATATAAAGGCAACTTTTCTTAATCAGACCTGGGTCAGGTGGAACCAGAGCAACCCCGGGACAACTGTTAATGGAGTGTCTGCTGATAATACTTTCGATATCGGTCTCAGGCGTACAAGGATGCAATTGTATGGCCAGCTTACAGACAGGGTATTTTTCTATACACAGTTTGGCATGAACAATTTTAACTTCCTTGCACAAAATGCGGGTAATAGAAAGTTGCAGGCTTTTTTTCATGATGTGCTTGGTGAGTACAGCATGTTTAAAAGATCAAATACTTTAAAGTTGGGTGGAGGTCTTACTATCCTCAACGGTTTTGTAAAGGTTCATCATAATGTTCACCGATTAAGGTCTTAACTTTAGATAGTGTTTCCATTATTAACATTTAAAACAAAATGTATGGAAGCGAAGAAAAAACAATCTACAGAGAACTTCATCAAAGACATCCGTAGAAAGA
>JAEUVX010000007.1 GCA_016786615.1 Flavipsychrobacter sp. | reverse complement strand
TCTTTCTACGGATGTCTTTGATGAAGTTCTCTGTAGATTGTTTTTTCTTCGCTTCCATACATTTTGTTTTAAATGTTAATAATGGAAACACTATCTAAAGTTAAGACCTTAATCGGTGAACATTATGATGAACCTTTACAATGATGAACCTTTACATATCGTTCTCTACCTCCGGTGCAATAAGATATAGCCCAAGCATAATTTTGTTTTCAGGGACTGACAAATCCAATGGTTGTTCAATCGCCTGTGCTTCTATGCTTAATTTATTTAGCTGGTTAAGCATTGCATAAGCATCTGGGGCATTCCTGGAAAACCTATCCCATTTTGTAAACAAAAGAAGGTTAGCAAATCCTTTATTCTTTTTAAGGTTAGATAACAGCTTTTGAAACTCTGGTCTTTCAAAACTCTTTGCAGAATGGTCATCTTTATAAATACCAGCAATGATGATATTTTGCTGATCGCAGTAAGTTCTTAACCGTTCTTCCTGATGCTTTAGACTGTAGCCTTTTTCAGCTTGCTCGTCTGTACTCACCCGAATGTAAAGTATTGCTTTGCGCATTCTCCTGTAATTTTTCAGTTAAATCAATAATATTTGACACAGCATTTTTTCTTTTAAACAAATCATATTCTAAAGAAGCTATACTATATAAGAAATCCATAATCAATACTACCTGTTCATCTGAGTATCCTTCTGATTCCGCATCCAAAATTCTCTTACAATGCTCTAATTCCAACCTGCCCTCATACTTGCTCTTTAACTCAATAATTTTTGCCATTTGGCAAAGTTGAAACTCACTCTTAAACTGCTTTCCTTATTTGGCTTGCATTGACCTGACTTGGATAAATTCTACCCGATTTTTCTTCCTCGACACTTTCAGGATAACCCAGCTTTGCAAAAATTATTTGCACCTGTTTCACATTAAAATACCTGCCCCGTTTTTCACCTATTTCTTCCAGAAAAGGTTGAATCCAGGTTTTGAAGGTTTTATGGCTAACTCCATAAAGGGTCTCAAGCTCTTTGAAACTATAAGGTCTCGCATACGCCGCAAGTGTCTTTACCATCTCCATAATTGCATTTTTTATAAGTTCTCTTTTGTTTAATTACACAGTTCATATTGCTATTTTGATGGGTAGTATTCTCTTTCTTAGTTGTATAATTCTATAAATTCATCTGTCTGTAAGTGTAACTTTGCCGCAAGACTGGCTACGCTTAATTTCTGTTTTGCTTTAAGCTCACTAAGCCATGTACGGATCAATCTTGGCTTTTCTACTGGAATGTCTAATTCCATAGGTTCTCTTTTGCGAATTTTCTGCTCATTAAATTGCTGTAGCAGGTATCGTTTCTGATTAGCTGACAAATACCCTAAATCATCGGCTCTAAAGAGCAATGAAATCATAGATACTTTCCATTTCTTTTTTAGCTCTCCGAGCTGCGGTACGGTAATTCCATTATCAAAATCATGTCTTATTTCTTTTTCAGGCATTAAAAATTCAGCAGCAAACAGATTTGCTTCGTGACTTATATCTCTGTCCCAACTGACATCGGTTGAAGTGTGCATTATCAAATGTCCTAATTGATAGGCAATGGAAAATCGTTGCCTGTCACCAAGTAGTGAACTATTGTAGATAATCACCGGATAATTTTCTTTCGTAAGTACGCTTCTGCTATCTACTCTATCCGTATTGAATTTAAAAGAGGTAACAACTATACCTTTGTTCTCTAATAGCTGAATTAAATCAGTTATGATTGGCTCAACCTTCCAAGTCTTTCTTAACTTTTGAGCTACACTCATTGGTGTATTTTTTTCATCAACTTCTAAAGATGGAATATATGGTTGCTTGACTTTTAGTTCTTCTATAATAGACTGTACATGAAAGCGCACGATATTTACTTTGGCATTAATCGGAGTAAGTAATTTTTGTGCAACCTTCTCCCGCTTTCTATATATTAAATGCTCAGGGAACATTTCATCTTCCTGAAAGAAAAAAGACATGGGATAACGTGTTACTGATGCTATTAATTCCGTAACATCCTGACTTATACCTATATCTCCTCTTTCGATCTTAGAAAGGTTTGCTGGTGACATTTCAATCTTTGTCGCCAACTCTGCCTGACTTAAACCTCTTGATTCTCTTGCTAACGCTATCATATTCTTATTTACCACCTCTATATTCTCAAATGGTGAAAAACGAAGGTAAATAGTATTTGTAAATTATCAAAAAATATTTCAAAAATAATTTCCAAATTACAATCGTTAAAGATTTTAATTATTTATAATAACCTATGACTATATTTTAATTCTCTGTATTCTCACAGCATTCAATATTGCTAATAGTGCAACACCCACATCTGCAATCACAGCTTCCCACAAAGTAGCTACGCCCCCCGCTCCTAAAGCAAGGACAATGATCTTCACAACCATAGCGAGAATTATATTTTGCCAAACAATGTTTCTGGTAATCTTACCAACCCTGATAGCTGCCACAATCTTTGAAGGCTGATCATTCTGAATTACGATGTCTGCCGTCTCTATAGTAGCATCACTACCTAATCCTCCCATTGCAATACCTGCATCTGCTAAGGCTACCACGGGTGCATCATTTACTCCATCTCCTACAAAGGCAATGCGCTTTCCCTCACTTTTTAATGCTTGTACTTTTTCTACTTTACCTTCTGGCAGCAAATCACCGTAGGCGTTATCAATTCCGAGTTTCTTTGCAACATCATCAACTACGGCTTGCTTGTCGCCAGATAACATTATGGTCTGTATTTTGAGAGTGTGCAAATCTTTTATAGCCTGTGCTGCATCTTCCTTTATTTCGTCCGAAATAGTTATATACCCTGCATATTTATTGTTGATAGCTGTTACCACTATCGTATCAACAATTTTCTCCAACTCTTGGGGATATGTAATGTTGAACTTTCTTAACAACTTCAAGTTGCCAGCTAATACCTCTTTTCCATCTATATTACCCTTTAAGCCATGACCAGCAATTTCTTCAATTCCACTTACCTGTGCCTCATTAACTATACCTGCATAATCGGTGATGGCTTTAGCAATGGGATGAGTGGAGTTTTTCTCTAAAGCTGCTGTCAGCCTGACAAATTCCTCCTTATCTACATCATTAGGTTCTATTTTCTGTACCTTAAATACCCCTTTAGTAAGGGTTCCGGTTTTATCCATTACAACAGCATTTATCTTGGTCATTACATCCAGGTAATTACCACCTTTGAATAAAATGCCATTACGTGATGCAAGTCCAATACCGCCGAAATAGCCTAATGGTATAGACACTACTAATGCGCAAGGACAGCTAATCACCAAAAAAACTAACGACCTGTAAAACCATGTTTGAAAATTGTAATCATCAACGAGAAAATAAGGCACAACACAAAGTGCTAAAGCCAGAAAAAAAACAATGGGTGTATAAACCTTTGCAAATCGGGAAATGAATAACTGTGTCTGTGATTTCCTCGCAGTAGCATCCTGCACCATTTCCAGAATACGACTGAGTTTACTATCTTTAAATAAGGCGCTTACATTTACTTCTGTAACTGTATTCAGGTTTATCATTCCCGCATATACTGCCTCCCCTTTATATTTAGTGTCTGGTTTGCTTTCTCCTGTAAGTGCAGCAGTATTGAATGATGCACTATCAGACAATAACTCGCCATCTAATGCTACCTTTTCTCCGGGTTTTATTTGTATAGTTTCCCCAATTTGAACCTGAGAAGGATCAACAACGCTGCTATTGCCATTTTTTATTACAGTCACAGTATCTGGACGAATATCAAGTAAGGCTTTAATACTACGTTTTGCACTGTTTACCGCTGCATCCTGAAACCACTCGCCAATTTGGTAGAAAACCATCACAGCAACTCCTTCTTCGTATTCACCAATGATAAATGCACCAATAGTCGCTACACTCATTAGCACAAACTCGTTAAAAAAATCACCTCTTATAGATTTTCTGAAAGCGAGTGCCAATACTTTTCTTCCAGCAAGAAAATATGCAATGAGATTAATAATGAGCAATGGTAAATTAGGTAGGGCAATCTGAAATCCATATTCAAGAACCAATAGCACTATTAATATAACTAAAGCTAAAAGCAAATCCCAATGTGCTTTCCATCCTGCATCTTCTTTTGCTTGCTCATGTGAGTGCGCTTCATTTGTATTCGTTATTATGCTCATGCTATTATTGTTTTTTACAACACTCATCAAGTTTTGTGTATGCTGTAGGGTCAGCCTTTACATCGTCTGCATCAAACCCCACTTTTGCTATGGCTTGCCTGATTTGTTGAGGCGTAGTTTTCTTAGGGTTATAGACTACGTTCACAGTCTTCGACTTCTCATCTACATCTACTCGCTTTATCCCTTTCAAAGAATAAACGGCATTTTCAAGGCGGCTGCCACAACTTCCACATTGTTTGCAGTGATCGCAATAAATAGATGCTTTTATATTAATTGTCGTGACTTTGGATTGTGCATTTGTAAGGCAGGCTGATAACATTAATACCAGAAAACTTAAAATTTTGAGTTTGAATTTTGATTGTCGCTGACTTAGCATACGTTGAGTATATCTGCCTTTTTGATATTCCATATATATTGATTTTAAAAGTGAAAAATTAATGTTCGTGCGCTTCTCCGGCGTTTGTCATTTTAGCCATCAGGAAAAATGCGCCTTTAATAACAATTTTTGTATTTGTTGGGATGTTTACAATAGGTTTAATCTCAGTATAGCCCACATCTGAAGCACCCCGGATAATTTGTATTCGTTCAAAACTTGTTTCAGGTAGCTCTTTATGATCTCCGTCTGCTTCCGCATGACCATTTCCCTCTTGTTCTTCTTCTGAATGGGTTTCAACTTTTTTATCTGTAAGAATGAAAATGTAATCCTTTCCTCCATTGTTTACGATTGCCTCATCTGGTACTGCCTGATATACGTTTTGACCTAAGCTGATACGGGCAGTCACACTCATTCCTTCGATTAATCCAGTCTTATCATTAATCACATGAGCATGTACCGGAACTGCCTTTGTCTCATTCACGAATGCAGTGCCGATAGAATAGATCGTTGCATCGTATTCCTTTCCGGGATTGTTGGTAAGCGTAAAATGAATGGTTTGACCGGATGCTACTTTTGGTAAGTCTTTTTCATAGACAAACAAATCAAGATGCAATTCAGAATTATTAATGATTTGGGCAATGGAAGAATTAGCATCCACATTAGAGCCTATCTGCGCAGTAATGTCTGATATAGTCCCACTTATTGGAGCGGTTATGTTTAATGTGGATGAAATATTGCCGGATGTTGATACTCCCAATGCTGACAACTGTCCATGAAGTGCATTTCGTTGCGCCCTTAATCCATTAAGTTCAGCTTCAACCTTTTGAAGATTTTTTAATGGGGCTGCATTGCCTGCAACAAGTTCTTTTTGTCTTTTTTGTTCTTGTTCCGAAAATTTTATCTGAGCATTGATAGAGATAAGCTGTTGTTGAATACCCGACAATTCAGTATTAACGATTGTACCTACTACTTGCCCTTTGCGAACATAGCTACCCGGTTGCACGCTTATACTACGAACGATACCTCCTGATAATGAAGTTATAAGTGCCTTATTTTGGTTAGGAACGGCTAACGTACCATTTACGCTTAAAGAGGTGGTAAGATTTTTCATTTCAACAGAACCGATTTCAATCCCCACCATTTTCATCTGCTCATCATTGATGGCAACAATATTGCTTTCCTCATGGGTTTCTTCCGTATTTTTCTCTTCAGTTTTTGTTTCGGTCTTATTGCCACATGCTCCAATTAATAGTATGCAGGTGATAGACCAAATTGCTTTATATATTCTCATTATTACTTGTTTAAATAGTAATTCAACTGTATTGCTTGTTGATTGTATTGATGTAGTGTGTCTAAATAATTCTTGCGAATATCCATAGCCTGATTAAGGTATTGAGATAATTCTGCAAAGCTGATCTCACCGCCTTGATAAGATAAGTTAGCTGCCTTTATTATCGCATCTGCCTGCGACAAACCAACACTCTCATAATATTGTAACATCTGCCTACTCTTATCTAATGATTGGGATGCCTGATGTAGTTGTGCATGTAAAATCTGGCTTTCATAATTGTATAATGTCTGCTGATAATCCTGTTCCAATTTCGCAGCTCTAATTTTGTTTCTGTAATTGCCAATACCAAATAACGGCACTCCCATTGTTACAGAAAAACCTGAGAAGGGATTAGACAACCCATATAAACGCTGTGAAAAAAAACGTCCTGAAAACTCAGGCATGGCGCTCAAGCGGGCTATTTTCAAATCTGCATTTGCAATGGTAACAGACTGTTGTTGTACCAATAGTGAAGGATGCTCTGTTAGGGTAGGTAAGTAATCAGTTTCAATTTTGCCAAGTCTTGTATTCTCAGGAAGAAATATTGTATCTGTATTTAATAAGGCTTTTAGTGCAGTTTGTTGCATTTCTATGTCGTTCTGAATAGTTTTTAGTTGCAACTGAACCTCCATGCTTTTTGCATTTGCAGAGATGCTATCCAATCCGGCACTTTCGCCAGTCTTAACACGTAGCCTCGCAATAGCTGCGGATTGACTGTAAAAGCTATCTAATTGCTGCCAAAGCTGTTGCCGGTTTTGGTGATACCAAAGCGTATAATAGGTAGTCTGTAGGTTACGTTTTATCTCTAACGCCCGTAATTGCTTCGTGTAAGTAAATGAACGAACCTGCTGGCGAAGCATATTTCTGCGGGCGGAATATATACCCGGCCACTCGATACTTTGTGATACACCAATTTTTAATATGCCTTGATTATCTGACGGGCGTAAGTCTTCATTTTCGGCGAATATTCCTGTTTTCGGAATGTCAAAATATGTTCCCGTAAGAGATTGAGAACGTCTAAGCGCAATATCACTGCTCCTTAGTTGCAGATTACTTTGCAAGGCAATATTATAGGCATCTTCAAATGAAATACGTGTGCTTCCGGTAAAAGCATCAACGGATGACTGTGCTTTAGCTGGAAAAGCTTGTAAGCCAAATAACAAGACAGTAGCAGTTATTGCTACGTTTTTATTGATCCTGTTATTCTTTGTGAAGATGATATAGAGCAACGGTAACACAACCAGCGTTAAGAATGTGGCTGTAACCAAACCGCCAATTACAACTGTCGCCAATGGCTTCTGTACTTCCGCTCCAGCACCAGTAGATATTGCCATTGGTAGAAAGCCCAATGACGCTACTGTTGCCGTCATTAACACAGGGCGTAATCTTATTTTAGTACCCTCGAATACTCTGTCTATTACATTATCCATCCCTTCTTTAGCTAATTGATTAAATGTTCCTATTAATACAATACCATTTAAAACAGCTACCCCAAACAATGCTATAAAACCGACTCCGGCAGAGATAGAAAACGGCATTCCTCTTAGCAACAAGGCAAACACGCCACCTATTGCTGCCATAGGAATAGCAGTGAAAATAAGTGTGGCTTGTTTTACAGAGCGAAATGTGAAATACAATAACACGAAAATGAGGAACAAGGCTACAGGAACAGCAATTTGAAGGCGGTCAGATGCTTGTTCTAAATTCTCGAATGTGCCACCATAGGTAAAATAATAACCTGTAGGCAATGGAAAATTTGCCAGTCTTGCCTGTATATCCTTTACAACGCTTTGCACATCTCTGCCTTTCACATTAAAGCCAACTACTACCCTTCGTTTGGCATCTTCTCTGCTTATCTGTGCAGGACCTTCCTTATACGATATTTTAGCAACCTGACTTAGCGGAACCTGGTTGCCGTTCGCAATAGGTACATACAGATTTGCCACATCTTCAATAGATGTACGGTATGCACTATCAAGTCGTACAACTAAATCAAACTTCCTTTCGTTTTCAAACACAACACCAGTTTTTGTTCCTGCAAAAGCTGCGGTTACAATACGGTTTACATCGGCTATATTCAATCCATACGCAGCGAGTTGATTACGATTATAGTCAATGGTTATTTGGGGTAAGCCTGTTGTACGTTCAATTTGGGGATCAGTCGCTCCATCAACCGATTGTACTACTTTCCCTACATCATTCGCAATGGAAGCAAGGGTCTCGATATTTTCCCCAAATACTTTAATAGCTACATCCTGACGAACTCCTGTCATTAGCTCATTAAAACGCATCTGTATAGGTTGGTTGGCTTCAAAAAAAACTCCCGGTATGGCTTCCAGTTTTTCTATCATTTTTTGAGCCAATTCCTGATAGCCATCTGTTGTTGTCCATTCCTCCTTGTCTTTAAGAACAATGATGAGGTCTGTTGCTTCCGGTGGCATAGGATCGGTTGGTATTTCTGCGCTGCCTGTTTTACCAACTACCTGCTTTACTTCGGGAAAAGATTTTATAATGCGCTCTGCCTGCATAGAAGTTTCTATGCTTTGGGACAGTGATGCTCCCTGCGGCAATATGCAGTGAAAAGCATAATCACCCTCTTGTAACTGCGGTAGAAATTCGCCACCCATAAGTGTGAATATGAATATCGTTATCAGCAATAAAATACCCGCTATACTTACTATTATATATTTTAGTCTTATCGCAGCTTTAAGGATCGGCTCATATTTTCTTTGGAAGAAATCCATCATCCTGTCAGAGAAGTTTCGTGTATGTACAGTATTTTTTGGTAATGCTAATGCACACATCATCGGGATATAAGTAAGTGACAGAATCAATGCGCCTAATATGGCAAAACCTACTGTTTGTGCCATAGGGCGGAACATCTTCCCCTCAATACCTACCAGTGTAAGAATGGGTATGTACACGATAAGGATTATTATTTCGCCAAAAGCTGCACTACTCCTGATTTTAGATGCTGATTGATATACTTCTTTATCCATTTCTTTTTGAGAAAGTTTCCCTGCCATCTTTCGCATTCCTAAATGGTGCATCACGGCTTCAACAATTATCACTGCTCCATCCACAATAAGACCAAAGTCAATAGCTCCTAATGACATCAGGTTTGCACTTACCCCAAAAACGTGCATCATTCCCAAAGCGAAAAGCATGGATAAAGGAATGGCTGATGCCACTATGAGTCCAGCCCTCAGATTGCCAAGAAACAAAACGAGTACAAAAATTACTATCAATGCACCTTCTATAAGGTTTGTTTTTACAGTATTTATTGCACGGTTCACAAGACTTGTCCGGTCTATATATGGCTCTATCACAATATCAGTAGGTAAAGACTTTTGAATAGTAGCCATTTTGTCTTTCACCTTAGCTACAACGTCCGAACTATTAAACCCTTTAAGCATCATTACAATGCCGCCCACTACTTCACTTTCCCCGTTGCGGGTCATTGCTCCATAACGCACCGCACTTCCCATACGAGGCGTTGCTACATGCCGTACTAAAACTGGTATTCCGTTTACTGATTTGACAACAATATTTCCGATGTCTTCCAATGAAGAAACAAGTCCAATACCTCTTATGAAGTATGCGTTTGGTTTCTTATCAATATATGCACCTCCAGTGTTTGCATTATTATTTTCCAATGCTTCTATTAAATCAGCAATGGTTATATTCATTGCCTTTAGTTGATTAGGGTCTATGGCAACTTCGTATTGTTTCAGCATTCCCCCGAAAGAATTTACCTCTGCAATACCGGGAGTACCATATAGCTGTCGGGCAACGATCCAGTCCTGCATCGTCCGCAAATCCATTGCAGAATATTTGTGTTCAGCACCTTTCTTTGGATGTATGATATACTGATATACCTCACCTAATCCGGTGCTAACCGGAGCGAGTTCAGGACTTCCCATGCCTTCAGGTATTTGTTCCTCCGCTTGTTTCAGTTTTTCTGTGATTAGCTGCCTTGCGAAGTAAATGTCAACGTCATCATGGAAAACCACCGTTACCACAGATAGTCCGAAGCGGGATATAGAGCGTATCTCTGTTAAGTCCGGCAGGTTTGCCAGACTTTGCTCTATGGGGTAGGTTACAAACTGCTCAACCTCCTGGCTGGCAAGTGTAGGCGCATTGGTAATGATTTGTACCTGATTGTTGGTAATATCCGGTACGGCATCAACTGGTAATCTGGAAAGTGAATAAACACCCCAGATAATAAGCATTATTGTGAAAATGCCTACAACCAGTTTATTTTTTATAGAAAAATAAATGATCTTATCTAACATTGTTTTTAGTATAAGTTGAATGTAAACGCAGACTAAGCCCTATGAGGGCTAACCTGTTTAAAAATAAATTCAGACTTATACTAATTGTGGAGGTTGCCAGATCGGAAGGGAAATTTCAATAATTTCCGAAGACAAAAAATCACTATGTAATTGTGATACCTGAATTTGTACTCTTTCAGGTATTAAAACAGGATGATAAATAATAGAAAAGCCAGCGCAGCAGGCACAATGGCAAAATGGGGAGCAAAGGTCAACTTCCTTGTGATTATCGGAATGTTCCTTTATTGGCTGTGTTAGGGACGAAGTTGCCTCTGCCTTCGTAACAGGCATGGCATCCATGTCTGCGCAAGGTAGGCAGCTTAGGATCAAAACAAGTATGGCTAATATGGAAGCCGTCAAACGCATTAGATGTAAAAATAGCTTTTTTAGTAACAAAACTTACTAAAGCATATCATAAACGATACATTAAATTTAAAAATAACTTGAAAACCCTACCTGTATTCCGGCAGTTTTGCTCAATGGATTGCCCAACAAGTCCGACCGCCAGCTATACCTGTAATTAAGTCTAAGTACCGTTTGAGGCGAAGGTCTCCAGCTAATGGCAGGCACAATAGCATAATAGTGGTCTGAAATATTATCGCCTGTCTCATTGAATCTGCCAACATTATAATCAACGTATTCAAAACGAAAAGCAGCATTGATTACCGACTTATTAAACCCAAATATGTTTCCCGTGTATAGCGGTTGAACAATATCAGCAAAACCGCCTCGCTGCCTGCTGGCATATTGTTGTGTATATGTACCAGGAACATCCACATATACCCATGCCCATTCTGCATTTATAAAGGTTCTCAGGCGAGGTAAGGTAGAATTTACATCAACTGCAAATACATCAACTCTGCGCCTTTTATCCAGTTCCAAGCCATCGTCCTGAAATTTGTTATAAACACCTCCCATATATGACAAACCTACTTCTGCAATTCTTTTATGCCTTATTGCACCTTTTGCCGTAACCAATGGCACACCATTAAAACTTTCTTCAAATCGTTCCCTGTCTTCTTTGGCGGCTGGCAAAAAAGTTCTGCCTTCACTGTTATCAATGATTTTGTCGTTAAAACCATTGGTAAGGTATGCCTCATAAGCCAACACCCAATCCTTTTGAAATTGCTTGCCATAAATCCCAAATCCTACATTACTCCATGTAGCAGGGAGCATTTGCGTAGCCGATGCAGGACGATCTACAAACTCCCATTTAGGACCATCATGGTTTTGATTAAATGCACCAATAGGGTTCATTATTACGCCGCCTCTAAGATTGAACAAAGGGTGAAACTCTATGTCTAACGCTGCAAATTCTATATTAATTTCTTTTGTCCCATCTTCAAATTCTATCTCTGATAAAAACTTTATCCTACGGGATATGCCTGATGCAACAAATAATGTAAACCTGCGCATCTGAAATTGATGCCCTTCGCTAATGCCATCTGTACCAAGATGCTGATAATTAGCTTCTACATACCCGCCTAATGCTACAGGCAGCTTACCAACTGAAAGGAAAGGACGATTATATACTGCATCCATGTTTAGCAACATTCCCGTGCTATCAAGCGGCTTCCTTCTAAACAGTGTACTGTCTATTTGGGCTATGGTTGTTTTTGCTGTTAATAAGCAAAGCAGGATAAATAATATTTTTTGCATTATACTTGTTTTCTTAGGTCAATAAAAAGTTTGTCGCCAGCGATTGATACTGGAAAGCTGCGCAGGTTTTCTGCCGCCGGGCTTTGTGTTACCCTTCCCCATTTATCAAATTCGCTGCCATGAGCAGGGCATGTAAGCTGGTCGCCTGCCACCTGCAACTCTGCACCCTGATGGGTGCAACGCATAAGCAAAGCAGAATATTTTTGCTCATCAATTTTGTAAACGCAGATAGGGAATTGCAGGTCGTCATGTCGCACAATCACGTAGTTGCGAATGCCGTTTTTTGTTTCATAATCCTTTACATCTATCAATATTCCATTCCCGTTTAATGTACCTGTACTATATTTCACAGCAGTACAGCCCTGTATTACCGTGCTTAGAAAGCCTATGCTGGTACAAGCAATGCAGCCTGTTTTAATGAATTTTCTTCTGTTCATGGATGTTAAAGGCTCTCTAAGAATTTGATCAATTTCTGTTTCTCTTGTTGAGATAGCACATTATATCTCTCACGACTATTTTGCGCTTCGCCGCCATGTAATAAGATAGCTTCTTCAATGCTTCTTGCTCTGCCGTCATGTAACAGGAAATATCCTCCGCCCTGTGAATTTTTTGATAGCCCCAAGCCCCATAGAGCAGGTGTTCGCCATTCATTAGTTTTTGCAGTTCCTTCAGTATAGCCATCATCCAGTCCTTTGCCCATATCGTGCATCAGCATGTCAGTATATGGTGAAAAGGCTTTGTTGGAAAGTGCAGCAATAGGTGATACTCCTGTTTTCAATTCCGGTGTATGGCATTTACCGCAGTTGGATTGTATAAACAGTTCTTTGCCTCTCAATACATCAGCATCGTTTACGTTTCTTTGTACAGGCGCTTTTAATGTGCGCAAATAGAACACTACGTCATGCACCGTTTGATTAGAAACTTCAGGGTCTATTTCCTGCCCGCTGTGTGTATCAAAAGGTTCAAAGGTTGAAGTAATGCCCATATCCTGATTATAAGCGGCAGCCGTTTGTTGTAACAAGTCGTAAGCTCCTGCTTTCTTACCAAATCTTCCAATATGTTTTCCATTATTGGTGATACTTCCGTTTCGAGGTGTAATAAATCCCTTTAAACCTATCCAGTTTGGTACACCGCTAATACCATCGCCGTCCGCATCATTCGGATCAGCCATTGCCATAATATCGGCATCAGAAACAGCATCTATAAAGCCTAAACCTGTATTTGCAGGCGGTGTAAATTTGGAAAATGTAGCACCTGCCGGTATCTGTTCAGGTTCAAAGCCGCTTATTGCCCTGTTTTGTAATTGGGGTGCGCCCAAGTGTAAAAATGTGTTGCCATTTTCGTCAATCTGCCCAAAACGTGTAAGGGTCGTAAATGGGTGTCCTTTACCATCTCCGGCATGGCAACTGCCACATGATGTTGAAACAAATAGCGGACCTAATCCCGTTTCTTTCGTGAATACATCATCGTTAAAGGCGATGTCACCCCTTAGAAACATTTGGTTCTGTTCCGTTGATAATCCCTCTACAGGTCCGTCTAATATATCCTCATCAAGTGGAGCTTTAGGCTCCAGTTTTTCACAAGACAGTAAGAATAAAAAGCCTGATAGGATAATAACTATTGCGAAATATACCTTTTTCATATCCACAAAAATAGGAATAATTATCAATTTTTAGACAAATCTAAAAATAAAGATGGTATATATCAAACTATAGATGTAGAAATTATCTGTAGCTATTAAGGGTTACATGGCAAAAAATGAAAATGATCATTACACCTGTCTTTAAATTCATTCCTAATCACCTTCAGTTACTGGTAATGAAATTTCATGTACTTTTTCTTCCGTAATAGTGTAAGGAATACCTCCCTTAACATTATTGCTAATAGTTGTATCCCATCCATAACCATATAAGTAATATTTCCCCTTTTTTAGTTGCGAAAATGTTGCAACAGGCTTACCGTTTTCTTTTACAGCTTTTATTGAATCGTCATAACTGTTAGGAATATCCTGTGCATTATATTTTATATAGATAGTACAGCTGTCAATGTTCTTGCTATGATGTTTAGGCGTAATTTTTAAGGTCGCACTGCCCCCTTTTCCAGCAATATCGGTATTGGTCGGTTCAGGTTCTTTACGTCCACACGACAACAGAATAATAAAGAATAATAAATATAAATTTTTATCGGTTAGGTTTTTCATATAGTATTCATTTTATGTAATTTAATCCGACACTTTTTCTCCCTTTATCACTTTTTGCAGTGTTTCATAAATAGTTTCTTCATCACCACGCAAGTAACCGCTCTTACGCCACACAATTTCCCCTTTGCCGTCAATTATTATTGTAGAAGGGCAAACAGATACACCCAATGCTCTTTTTAAATCTTGAGTTTTGTCTTGGTAGAATTCAAATTTCCACCCTTTAGATTTCACAAGAGAAGGAACTCTACTATAATTTCTATTATCATCTACAGATACCGCAACTATTTTTACACCTGTTTCTTTCTGCCAATTTTCATATTGCTTCGATATTTCGTCAAACTCATGAACACATGGCACACATGACATTTCCCAAATACAAAGGATTATTGGCTTTTTATCATTTGTTATCTCAGATGTATTAATTGATTTTCCATCAAGCGACTTTATATCTACAGAAGGTATTCCATTTCCTTCATCAAGTATAAATGAGGATAACGAAAATAAAGCGGTCAGTAGAAACAGATATTTCATACTTGTAGCATGTTGAGGCAAAGATACCTTTAAATGAAAAATTGGCAGTAGTTTCTTTATAGCTCTCCAATTCACATTTTAAATATTCAATATTTGATTTGCTCTTTTTTGCTTATATTTGAACTGATGAGAAAGCTGGTTGTCATATTTTCCTTCTTTTGCTATTTAGCAGCAATAATGGGATTATCGTTCTCATTAAATTATTGTAATGGTAAATTAACAGGTATTTCTTTTGATTGCTCAGCCATTCGATGTTGTTGTGATAATGAAACTGATAAAGATTGCTGTGATGATACGGTTGTAAAAATTGAAAAACCTAATGAACACAACCGGGTTTATGAAAATATTTCTCTTTTAAAAGTTTTCCATTCTTTACCCTTAGTTTTTACATCATTTCCGAATTTTGACGTTCTGCGTAATGAATACCAAACCTTCTGTAGTTTTTATTTAAGACCTCCTCTTTTAGTCACGGGTACATCTCCGTTGTATATTCTGTATTCGGTTTTCAAGATTTGATACATTAAGTCTAATATCAATAGAATCATTTTTTTAAATCTTAAAATTAGGCCTATGAAAAGGTTTTCAACTCTTTTAATTACGTGTTTTTGCACGTCAGTATCTTTTGGTCAAAACCAATTGGATAATTATTTTAATGGCTCAAGCACATTCACTGAAATAGCGGGCACAAGTCATGGGTTAACTGCACCACATGATTTGGATTATGTACCTAATAGACAAAATGAGTGGTGGGTATTGAATAAAGAAGCAACAGGCGGTAGTGTTGTGATATTTTGGAATCCAGGTAAAAGTAACCAATCTCATCAATTTCGGAGGGATTCTCATAATGATCACTTCATGGCACGTGCCGTAGCCATAGCAATGGGTGAAAACAATGAGTTTGTTTCTGCACAAGAAATAAAAAATACTGCATCTGCTTCTTCTACTTTTATGGGTCCTGCTTTATGGTCAAATGATACATCTATATTTGCCCGTTTGCATCAAAACAATTGGGTTACAGGTCAATTACTTGGTAGCCATATAGATATGTTACATCAAAGCCCTTTTGGCATGGGTGTGGCTTATGATAACGCAAGAGTATATTGGTACTTTGATGGGCATAATGGCAATATCTGTAAATATGATTTTGCAACACCTCACGGCGTTGGTGAGGATGATCACTCTGATGGCAAAATACATCGCTATACAGATGTTACAGTTACGAGAAAACCTAATGTACCAAGCCATATGGCTTTAGATAAAACTAATAATTGGTTATACTACATTGATGGCGGTACTAATCGTGTTATGCGCATGAAAACAAATTCAGGTACAATGGGGGCTAATCTTACAGTGCCTTCAACAGCCAGTGAACCATTAGCTGAATATAAGGCAGTTACGGGTGCAACTGTTGAAGTGGTTGTATCTTCAGGCTTAACCTCTGCATGTGGTATTGATTATAGAAATGGAAGAATTGTTGTAAGCGATAATGCAACTGGTAATATACATATTTATAATGTTTCAGGAACAATGCCGGCTACATCTGTAGGCACTCTAATTACAGGCGGACCGGGTGTGATGGGGGTACGTGTAGATTTGAATAATAAAATATGGTATGTAAATAATACCACAAAAAAATTTATGCGTATAGATAATCCAAATGTGGTTTCTGTACCTGAAATATCAAAAAATATAAGTTACACTATTTACCCAAATCCAACATCTAATGTTCTAAACATTGACTTGGATGAAATAAAGAGTAATGAGCCGATAAGAATTATTATACGTGATATTTCAGGCAGACAAGTTCATTCATCGGTTACAAATGCTATGCACAATACCATAAATATTTCCTCATGGACAAAAGGTGTGTACATGGTGAATATGATGAGCAATGAAAATGCCGTGATGGAAAAAATAATAGTTCAATAGTATCAAGTAGAAAACATATTGTTTTAGCAATATGTTTTCTACTTGATTTGTAAATTCTTTCTGCAATACAGCCAAATGAAACGTAAGTTATCATATAGCATCGTCCTGATTGGTTGCTGTATTATATTATATGCTTGTAAGCATAAACCTATACAGGTTTCGCCAGCAGATGAATACGGTAACTTTCCGGTAGAAGTAGGTAAAATCATTGTAAATAAATGTGCAACTGCTGGTTGCCATAATGCTGCCAGCTATATAAATAGTGGCGGATTATTACTGGATAGTTGGGATCATTTATTTAATGGTGGTAATAGTGGAGCGGTAGTAGTTCCATACAGCATTGATTACAGTTCTTTACTTTATTTCATTAATCCTGATTCAAGTCTTGGTATAACAGCAGAGCCCAGAATGCCACTAAACAATACACCTTTGACAGAGGAAGAGTATATCACCATACGTGATTGGATAGCGAGTGGTGCACCTGACGATAAGGGAAGTATTCCTTTTGCAGATAAAGCAGATACAAGGCAAAAAATATATGCTATACATCAAGGGTGCGATGAAATAGCAGTAATTGACGTGGAACGGAATGTAGTAATGCGCTATGTACAAATAGGCATAAAACCCTATCCCGAAAGTGCAACATACATACGAATAGACAAGGAAGGGCGATATGCTTACGTATCTATGTGGTATGACCAACGTATCTATAAGATTGATACTCGTACAGACAAAGTGATAGGCTTTATTGATATGGGCGATTTGTTTTGGAATGTATTGCAATTTTCAAAAGATGGACAAAAAATTGTAGTTACAAACGGTGATAATTTTGATTTGATGCAAATCAATACTGTAACATCTCAAACGCAAAAACTAACTAATAATGATTTTATCAACCCTCATGGTGTAGCCAGTAATGCTTCATTTGATACATTTTATGTTGCCAGCATGTTTGGGAATACTGTATATAAATTTGCACAAGGTTATAACAAAAAGATAAGCATAGATAAGCTGCCGTTAACAACAATTACAGGTGCAACCCCTGACCCGTATGACATAATAATGTCTCCTGACTATTCTAAGTATTTCATCTCTTGTGCAAAATCGGGTGAGATACGCATACTTGATGCTAAAACAGATAGTATCAAAAAAATAATACCTGTTGGGGCAGAACCACAAGCGATGGTGTTATCTAAGAATGAACCTTATTTATTCGTATGTTGCATGGAAGATAACACTGTAGGTGCCGGGTTCAGAGGTTCGGTATATGTTATCAATTACAATACGCTTGAAGTTGTAAAAAAAATACAAGGCAAATTTTTTCAACCTCATAGTATTACAGTTGACGAAAAAAATAAAATATTTTACATATTCAGCCGGAATCAGAACTATGATGGTCCTGCACCTCATCATCAAGGACCTTGCAGTGGGAGGAACGGGTTCTACAGTATATACAATTTGAATACATTAGAGCCTGTCAATAACAAACGCTACGAAGTGTTAGTTGATCCTTATATGTGTGATAGCCGTTTTAAATAGAAATTTGCATATTTCAAATCGAAATCAATGTTTTTCAAATGATTTCAACTTGCAGGTAAATATTATTCAAATGGTTTGCAAATGGCTTTTGTCCCGTACCCATATATTGTCACCTACTTGTAAAGGTTCATCATAATGTTCACCGATTAAGGTCTTAACTTTAGATAGTGTTTCCATTATTAACATTTAAAACAAAATGTATGGAAGCGAAGAAAAAACAATCTACAGAGAACTTCATCAAAGACATCCGTAGAAAGA
>JAEUVX010000010.1 GCA_016786615.1 Flavipsychrobacter sp. | reverse complement strand
GACTTGAACCTCACCATCGGCCTCGAACCGAACCACCTTTTTTATTACCGTTTAAAGAACTTTTTGTTACCCTTTCGTTACCATTACTCCGCTAAGGGAGCGCAAAGATAATCGACGTTTTCTAAACCGCAAAATTTATTTCGAAAATTTATTTTTCTAATCAGTTAGCCGCACTCTTATTTCCTCACTAATCGCTAACTAAACTTTTTGCTGTATCCTCTTTAAGAACTTACCGTTTTTCGTAACGGGGATGCAAAGATAAGCAGGTTTTCTTCTCTGCCAAATAAAGTTTCAAAAAAACATACACGAACAAATAACAACTCAAATACATAAGGCTGTGTACAAGCAGTTTTCATTACATTTGAAATGACTAAAAAAAAATTCGTCGATGAAAAATCTACTGCCCTTAATTATAATTATTGCTATCAGTTTTACGGCTTGTAAAGAAACTGACTCTCAGATAAATGCAGTTACAAATGAAAAGATGAGAGTTGAACTGAAAGCACAATACCCTACTCTTGAAGTTGCATACATAGGTATTGCAGTAAAAGATTTTAAAGATGTAACCATTACACTGGGTGATAAAGAACTATTTGCAGAGACGGATGCAAAGAAAGAAGCAATAGTAAAGAACATAGCGAACATGACATATACCATGTACGAAGCGAATAACTACCTGGATAAAGGCAAAATTATTTTTACCCCAATAGAAGACAGGCTGCATAACAGTGAAGACCCTGTAAAAGAATACGACATGCATCTTGATGAACTCGTAAAGGCAAACAAAGACTAACGCTTTAGTGTTTCTATAACATACCGTCATTAAACCCTTAGGGCATCAAACACTCTAAGGGTTTTATAATACCAATCAATGAACATAAGAAGAATAATAGTACTTGCGATAGTTTTAATATCACAATCGGTGTATGCGCAAACATTCAGCATATCGGGCAAGGTAACAGATGGTACAGACCTATCGGCACTGATAGGTGTTACCGTAACTATAGCACCTGTAAATGATACTGCCGATAAAAGAGGTGCAACAACTGATGCTGAAGGAATTTTTATAATAGAGAATATTCGCAATGGCAGCTACCTGCTGAAGGCAAGTTATATTGGCTTTGTTCCATACACCCAAGTACTGACTATAACAGGCAACACCAATACAGGAGCAATTGCCCTGAAACCCAACAATCAATCTTTGAAAAGTGTAACCGTAACAGAGAAACAGAAACGTGTAGAGCAGTTGGGTGATACTACCCAGTTTAACGCCAATGCATACAAGACAAACCCGGATGCAAATACTGAAGATCTTGTAACCAAAATGCCGGGTGTTACAAATGAAGATGGCAAGCTGAAGGTAAACGGTGAAGAAGTGAAACAGATATTGGTGGATGGCAAACCTTTTTTTGGAGATGACCCTGCTGCTGCTGTTAAAAATCTGCCTGCAGATGTGGTTGATAAAATACAGGTGTTTGACAAACTGAGTGAACAAGCACAATTTACAGGATTTGATGATGGCTCGTCTCAAAAGACAATCAACATCATTACGAGAAGTGGCAAGAACAACGGGCAATTCGGTAAGCTATATGCAGGATACGGCACTGATGACCGATATATAGCCGGTGGCAATATCAACCTGTTCAAAGGAGACAGGCGCATATCTATCATTGCACTATCCAATAATATCAACCAGCAAAACTTTGCTACAGAAGACCTGATGGGCGTTGTAGGTAGCAACAGCGGGCAAAATCGTGGTGGTATGATGCGCCCGCAGGGAATGGGTGGGAACCGTGGTGGTAACAGAGGAGGCAGTATGGGAGGCGGAAACGACATCAGCAACTTTATGGTTGGCCAGCAAGGTGGTATTACTGCCACACACGCTTTAGGGCTAAACTATAGCGATAACTGGGGCAAGAAGGTAAAAGTAAGCGGCAGTTACTTCTTCAATGCTACAGACAATAACAATAATACAACACTTAGCCGCACTTACCTTACCTCTCAGGACAATAACCTGTTGTATAACGAAACCTCAACTGCCAATAATAATAATCAGAACCACCGTATAAACCTGCGGCTGGAGTATGATATTGACTCTCAAAACAGTATTGTATTAACACCAAGAGTAAGCCTGCAGGTAAATGATAACAGCAATACCCTGTCAGGTACTAATACCTTGCCTTCTGGGCTGGCATTTGGCAATACCGATACACGTACCACTGCCGATAATATCGGTTTGAACTTCAGTAATAACCTGCTTTACCGCCGCAAGTTTGACAAGAAAGGGCGCACTATATCGCTGAATGTAAATACACAGATAAATAACCGTGACGGCGAAGGCACTAATTATGCAGGCTATCGACTACCTGCAGATACTACCCTACTCGACCAAGAATATACCCTTACAACAAAAGGCTACACCATAGCACCCGGGCTGAACTATACCGAGCCCGTAGGGAAGAATGCCCAGTTGCAACTCAACTATTCGCCGAGCTACAGCAAAAATGAATCGGATAAGCAAACTAATAACCTGAATACTGCAAACAATACTTATACCGACTTCGATACGCTGCTGAGTAATACTTATGACAATATCAACATACGTCATAAGGGTGGATTATCTTATCGATACAACGATAAAAAGCAAACCTTTAATATCGGCGCAGATGCACAGTACACTACGCTGGATGGCACTCAATACTTCCCTACTGCATTTACTACCAACAAAACATTTACCAACCTGTTGCCGAATGTGATGTACAATTACCGTTTCAACCAAAGTAAGAACCTGCGTATTATGTACCGTACAAACACCGATGTACCGTCAGTATCGCAGTTGCAGAATGTGGTAGATATATCAAACCCGTTACTACTGAAAACCGGTAACCCTGATTTGAAACAATCTTACTCTCACAGGTTGGTAACAAGGTATGGAGGTGCTAATCCTAAAAACGCTACTAGCTTCTTTGTATTTGCTTTTGCCAATTATGTAAACAACTATATTGGTAATGCAACTTTCATACCCACACAGGATACAGCCATTAACAACTACAGCGTGAGTCGTGGCAGCCAGATAACGCTACCTGTAAACCTCGATGGTTATTTTGAAGGGAGGACATTTGCCACCTACGGTATACCTGCTGGTTTCATAAAAAGCAATATAAACCTGAGTGCAGGTTTCAATTATACACGCACACCTGCCATTATCAATAACCAAACTAACTACAACGACAACTATGGCATTAACGGTGGCGTAACCATCGGCAGCAATATCAGTGAAAAGATAGACTTTACCGCAGGCTATACCGGTAATTACAACATTGGCAAAAACACATTACAGACACAAACAGATAACAGCTATTATTTCCAGACAACATCACTCAAATTCAACTGGTTGCCATGGAAAGGGCTGGTGCTGAACACCAATCTGACGCATACATTATATACAGGTTTGGGACAAGGCTTTAATCAGGAGTTTTTGTTGTGGAATGCAGGTGTGGGTTATAAATTCCTGAAAGACCGTTCGCTGGAGGTGAAACTCACCGCCTTCGACCTGCTGAACCAGAACACAGCCGTAACCCGAAATATTACCGATACATATATAGAAGACAGCCAGACCAATGTATTGCAACAATACTTTATGCTGAATGTAACCTATACACTCAGAAAGTTTAAAAGCTGATACAAAAGTAATAGTGATATTTCATAGCGTTTCATCTGTTTCACAAATATGAACCTGAAACGTGAAACAAATGAAACAGTTAGGACAGTGGGACAAGAACAGAATACTAACTCGAATTCAATGAGTATAATAAACATATATTCATACCTGATACTCTGTACCAATTTGTAGTATCAATTAATGCATATAACATAAACTCAATGATTAATAGTATTCCTTTGAGATACTATTATATACTTCTTTCGCAATAATAGCATTACAATAATGATAACATACCATATACCTATTGCTGATACTTAACTATACTGTTATGTGTAATATATATTCTTATTGACACCTGTGTGCTATTGCAATAAACGCGTTCATATTTTCCAAACGGCCTCACATTTCAAGTAACACATTCCGACACACTTAGGTATAAAACGATTACTTGTTTCATCTGTTTCATGTTTCAAGTTGCAACACCTGAAACAGATAAAACAAAACACCAACTACCGGTTACAAATTCTCAATTCCCACCAAAGTCCTTATATTTATTTCATTAAACAGCTTTTCTTGAAAAACGATACTACAACCACCACTGCCATACCACGCAATATGCTCTTACTCTTATCCTTCTTCGAGGGGGCATGTGTAATGGTTGCAGAGCTGGCAGGCGGCAAGATGCTTGCACCTTTCTACGGTACATCATTATATGTATGGGCTTCCACCCTTGCACTTACACTAGGCGGGCTTACATTGGGTTACTACTGGGGTGGCGAACTCAGTAAAAAGGAATTACCCCAAAGGCAAAAAGCATTGTTCCTGATACTGGCTGTAGCGTCTGCATTAGTTATCATTATGCCTATGACTGCAAGGTTCATCATGGGCAATACACTTGAAATGAGTTTCCTTACAGGTGTTATTACATCGCAGCTATTCTTTCTGCTGCCACCTATTATGGGTATGGGTATGGTTAGCCCTATGCTCATCAGCCTGATAGCAGAAAATAATAACAGTGGTAAAGCAGCCGGGCTGATATATGCCATATCTACACTGGGTGGTGTAATAGCTACTATGATAACCGGCTTCTGGTTAGTACCGTTAGTAGGTATATCGCTGCCATGTATTGTGGCTGGTGGTATATTACTGTTGCTCACCATTATAGTACTACGCCCTAAGAATAAAATAGTAGCAGGTGTATTGCTGCTGCTGTTAGTGCCTGCTTTTTTTTTCTACGATAGCAACCGCCATCGCGAAACAGACAAGTACAAAATCCTGTATCATACAGAGGGTATGCTCGGGCAGGTAAAAGTTGTTGACTTCAACTATACCGAAAGCGGACTGAACATACCATCGCGTGTAATGCTGGTAAACCACAACTGGCAAACATGGATAAGCAGTAAGGATAAACACTTCAGCTTTCTGTACTACACACGTTTTACCAATGCTGTTATTAAAAGTATGCCCAAGGGTAGCAAAGCATTGCTGATAGGCTTGGGTGGAGGTACGGTAGCACTGCAACTGGAACAACATGGCATGAGCTACGATGCTGTAGAGATAGACGGACGCTTACCGGAGCTTGCAGAGAAATACTTCGGGCTGCAACATGCAGTAGCCAATACTGCGGTAGATGATGGCAGGCATTATATAAACATATGCAAAAAGAAATATGACCTGATAATAGTAGATGCACTACTGGGCGAAAATGTACCATCGCACCTGCTGAGTAAAGAAGCATTTACCAAAATGAAAGAACTGCTGAACCCCGATGGTAAAATCTTCATAGAGTTTGATGGCATACGACAGGAAGATGACGGGCTTGCACAGCAGATGGTGTACAATACGCTGAACAGTGCGGGTTTTAATACACGTATATTTTCATCATCGCCCAAACGTACCAGCTACGATATAATGTATGTAGCCACACAAAACAAAAACAGCAGCTACGATACCGTACAGATACTTACAGACAATTACTACCCAATAAAAGGTAGCCTGAAAACATTTGAAGTAACGGAGATGCTTACCAACCCTTCTGTAGCAGTAATAACAGATGAAAACCCTGCATTGGATTACTACCTGCGCAATGGCATGGTTGCATTCAGGGAAGATTATTTAGGTAATTATAACGCCGAGTTTCTGGAAGATAATATGAGCTTCTTCAGGTAAGGATTATATACGTTGCATCAATTCCAGCTTGTTCTTCCACGGGTCGAGGAAGGAGATGCGTTTATACCCAGGTATCGCAGTTTCTTCTTTTATGCCAATGCCTTTTTCATTCAGCAGTTTGCGTACACTGTCAAGGCTATCAACCTCAAAAGCAGGAAAACGTTTGGTAGGATACATTTCTGGCTCTATGCCAAGATGTAGTTCGCTCTCGCCTACTTTGTACCAAATACCCGGTATGCTCTTGGGTTTGTCTATCTCCTGCAAACCCAGCAATCCTGTATAAAACTCCCTTGCCTCAGCCTCGAAGCCTGTGGGGATACATATAGTTACGTGGTGTAGTTTCTTTATATTGATAGATGCCATGCAGGTATGTTTGTGTACTGTAAGTTAATACCTGTCTTTGATATTTGGTTCTGTTTCACCTTTATTTACCAATCCTTTTTTATACAAATCCTGCATATAGGTTTCTAATTCGTCTGCATGTTGTGTACCCAATAGTAAGTATCTGCCGTTTTTAAATACCAGTTGCAGACCCATATTGCCACTTACATTATAAGCACCGCTTTTTCTGCCCATACCTACACGTATGCCCCAGCCTCCATACTCCATCAACGGACTGTATTTGCGAACGTAAGCTTGTTGCAATTCGCTCCATGGTATGTGTTTCGTTTTTATAAAAGGGTAATAACAGTACGTTATGCCGGTTTCATCTATCACAGTATCTAACCGCAGCAGCCAGAACAAGAGTATGACCAATAAGGGAATAAAAGAGAATATAAAACTGAACAAGGCACTACCAGCCAGTTCGCCACCTGCTTTGTTATAAGCATATACTGCACTCAGTATAGTCGATACAGAAACGCCTATTACTATCAACCATATCCACCACTGTCTGAACTTTTGTGATTCCGCGAATTGCATGGAGTAAAGTTACATTAAAACAAAAACCACCCGTTAATGCAGGTGGCTTGTTATTGCTTAAAGTATAAATACTTTTATTTCTTAGTCATTACGTTCTTCGCTTCGATGCTGAGTGTAGCATGCGGTACTGCACGCAGGCGGGCTTTATCTATCAGCTTGCCTGTTACACGGCATATACCATATGTTTTGTTCTCGATGCGTATCAGCGCTTTCTCCAGGTGGTTGATGAACTGGATCTGGCGGCTTGCCAGCTGTGCCAGTTGTTCGCGCTCCATAGCGCCACTGCCATCTTCCATGTTCATGTAGCGGTTTTCTGTATCTTCTGTGCCCGCTTCATCCTTACGTGTTATCAAACCCTGCTGATAAGTAAGCTCTTTACGTGCTTTATCAAGGCGTGCCATGATAAGCTCTCTGAATTCATTCAGTTCTTCGTCACTATAACGGTATACTGGTCCTTGCATTTGTATTGGTTCATCTAATATGGAACGTGTAAATTCCGGTTGGTAATTAATCATTGTTTTGCCAGAGTCATCTTTCTTCTTGGCTTTATTTTCAAGACGGCGATGTGCTACTATAACGTTTGGTTTTTTCTCAGCACCACGTACAGGTGTTGCCTGCTTGGTAGGTGATGATGGCAAAGACGACCCTGCCGATGCTGATGCAGATATCGGACGGTTAGGTAATGCGCCTTTTGCAAACGTTGTAACAGTTTTTGTAATATGGTGCGACGTCTTAGATGATTTTTTCGCTGCTTTGGGAGCAGGTACTGGTGCTACCTTCTTCGGTGCTGCTACCGGTTCTGTTTTTTTAGGAGCCGCTTTCGGTGCAGGAGCAGGTGCCGCTTTCTTTGCTACCGGCTTTGACGCTGGTGCTGCTTTCTTTGCTGGTGCAGGCGCTGCTTTTTTAGCGGACGCTGCCTTCTTTGCCGGTGCTGCTTTAGCTACAGTCTTCTTATTCGTTGTTGCTGTCTTTTTCAATTGGTTAGTTTTTTTCGAGTCCACTTTTTTAGTGGCTGCTACCTTCTTCGCCGGTGCTGCTTTCTTCACTGGTTTTGCTTTGGCAGGTGTGGCTTTTTTAGGCGCAGCCTTTTTCGGTGCAGCTTTAGGTGCTGCTTTCTTCACTGGTTTCGCAGGCGTTGCCTTCTTAGTACTTTTCGATGCCACAATCTTTTTTGCCGGCGCTGCCTTTTTAGCGCCTGATTTAGAAGCTGTTATTTTTTTAGCTGGCTTGGCTGCCGGTTTCTTTTTTGTGGCCATAGCGTTATTGTTTTTTAGATATTAACACTTTAAGTATTGCTTCATTAACCTCAATCTCCGTTCCTTCGGATATCTGAGGGACAATCTCTAACTTATCTGCCAAAATTTCCGTGCAAATATAATCACTGAAATTTAATATGGCAGTCTTTAATGGTTCGTGTTCCTCTACGCTAACTGCTATTCTATCTGTAAGTTCTAATCCTGTTTCTTTACGAATTTTTTGAATACGATTAACCAATTCCCTTGCGTTACCCTCATCCTGCAAATGCGGGGTAACTGTTATATCCAATGCCACAGTCAGGGTGTCTTTATTAGCTACACTCCATCCCGGTATATCCTCTGCTATTATATCTACGTCTTCTCTTACTATATCTATAGGCTCACCATCTACTGTCAGGGTATAGCCTCCGTCTTTTTCCAATGCGCTTATCTGCTGCTGGTCCATAGCACTGATGATAGCAGCTACTGCCTTCATCTTTGCACCCATTTTAGCACCAAGCGACTTGAAGTTTGGCTTTACTTTCTTTCTTATAAATCCTTCTGTATCAGATAAATACTCAATATCTTTTACATTAACTTCACCTTTAATCAAATCCTCCACTTTCTGCACTTGTTCATTCATGTGTGCATCCAGTACAGGTATCAATATCTTTTGCAATGGCTGGCGAACTTTGATATTAACCTTCTTACGCAAAGACAGTACCAAAGATGATACATCCTGCGCAAGGTGCATACGTTCTTCCAGTTCCGTATCTATTACATCTACGTTTGCAACCGGGTAATCTGCCAGATGAACTGACTTAGCCTCGTAACGCTTTGTTATATTATTAAGATTGCTATACAACCAATCTGCAAAGAATGGTGATATTGGTGCCATTAATAATGACAGTGTTTCCAAACATTCATATAAGGTTTGGTATGCACATATTTTATCATGCTCATACTCTCCCTTCCAGAAACGGCGGCGGCACAGGCGAACATACCAGTTGCTCAGCTGCTCGTCGAGGAAAGTTTCCATAGCCCTGCCTGCCTGCGTAGGTTCGTAATCGTTCATATAAGCGGTTACATCCTTTACAAGGGTGTTGAGCGATGACAATATCCAGCGGTCTATCTCAGGGCGTTGCTCTACCGGTACATAACCTTCTTTGAAGTTAAAGCCATCGACATTGGCGTATAGCGCAAAGAACTGGTAGGTATTATATAATGTACCAAAATACTTCCGTTGAACCTCTTTAATTCCTTCTAAATCAAATCGTAAGCTATCCCACGGACTTGCATTGGTTATGAGGTACCAACGCGTAGCATCAGCACTGTTTTTCTCTATCGTTTCGAATGGGTTGATGACATTGCCAAGGCGTTTGCTCATCTTATTACCATTCTTATCCAGCACCAGGCCGTTACTTACTACTGTCTTATATGCCACATTATCGAACAGCATTACACCAAGTGCATGGAGGGTATAAAACCAACCACGTGTCTGGTCAACCCCTTCGGCTATAAAGTCGGCAGGGAAGTTTTGGCTCAGTGTTCTTTCCGCATGGTTTTCGAACGGGTAATGCTGCTGTGCATAAGGCATAGCACCACTATCAAACCATACATCTATCAGGTCTGGCTCACGCATCATAGGTTTGCCGCTATCGCTTACCAATATTATCTGGTCAACAAATGGCTTGTGCAAATCCTGCGTTATACTTTCGGTATTTTGATTGATATTCAATGACTTATTAGCCCTGATTATCTCATCTTTCAGTTCTTCGAGGCTGCCTATCACACGTATTTCACTACCATCTTCGGTAGCCCATACCGGCAATGGTGTACCCCAATAACGGCTGCGGCTCAGGTTCCAGTCCACCATATTCTCCAGCCAATTGCCAAACCTACCCTCACCGGTAGCCTTAGGCTTCCAGTTGATGGTTTTGTTCAGCTCTATCATCCTATCCTTTACGGCAGTGGTTTTTATAAACCAAGCATCCAGCGGATAATAGATAACAGGCTTATCGGTACGCCAACAGTGCGGGTAAGTGTGTTCGTATTTTTCAACCTTAAAGGCACGGCCTTCCAGTTTCAACTTCACAGCTATATCCACATCTACATCCTTCCACTCGCTGTCATCTTTATAATTCTTTACATATCTGCCACTCAGTTCGCCAAGGTATTCGGTAAACTTACCTTCCTTATCTACCAGTGTCAGTATGCCTATATTATTCTTTTTGCCTACACGATAGTCGTCTGCACCAAAAGCAGGGGCAGTGTGTACGATACCCGTACCATCTTCGGTAGTTACGAAATCACCTGTTATTACCCTCCATGGGTCGCCACCAGTTATCTCGGCAGTATTACCCTCGTATGGCAGCAGTTGCTCGTAACGGCAACCTTCTATGTCCTTTCCTTTAAACTCTTTAATAATTGTCCAAGGGATGATTTTCTGCTCTGCACCATAAGCTGCAAAGTCTGCATCCTGCCCTTCGGCTTTGAAGTGTTTGCCAACCAATGCCTTTGCCAGTATTACATTGATAGGCTGATGCGTATATGCGTTATAGGTTTTTACCAACACATAATCTATCTTCTCTCCTACAGTAAGGCCGCAGTTGCTTGGCAACGTCCATGGGGTTGTCGTCCATGCAAGGAAGTGTACCGCTTCGCCACCCGATGCCTCATACAGAAACTTGGACTGTGCATTGCGGATGGCATTGAACATAGCCACCACTGTAGTATCTTTTACATCCTTGTACGTACCCGGCTGGTTCAGCTCGTGGCTGCTTAAACCCGTACCCGCAGCAGGGCTGTAGGGCTGTATGCTGACGCTCTTGTAGAGATACCCTTTTGTATGCAGGGTCTTCAGAGCCCACCACAGGGTTTCTATATATTTATTATCGAATGTGATGTAGGGATTGCCCATATCCACCCAATAACCCATCTTCTCGGTAATGTCTTCCCACTCTTTTTTATAACGCATTACTGCCTCACGGCATTTCAGGTTATAGTCCTCTACACTTATCTTTTTACCGATATCTTCTTTAGTAATACCCAGTTCTTTTTCCACGCCAAGCTCTACAGGCAGGCCATGCGTATCCCACCCCGCTTTGCGGTGTACCTGATAGCCCTGCATGGTTTTGTAACGGCATACAAGGTCTTTGAGGGTACGGGAAATAACGTGGTGAATACCGGGCATACCATTGGCACTGGGCGGACCTTCGTAAAAAACGAATGGCTGAGAGCCATTGCGCCCTGTAACACTCTTATTGAAAGTATCATTCTCCTTCCACAGTTGCAGGATGCCCTGCTCTATGGTTGGCATATTTAGTCCTTTATATTCTACGTACCTGTCCGACATTTCGTTGATTCAAAATACCAAAGGCTGCGCTACCCATCGGGGCAGAATAAGCCTTAAACTACTGAAAAAATAAGTCGCGAAGTTAGGTGAAAAATTCGTTATTCATAATGTATAGAAATGAATGGTATGTGTGTGGTGGATTGAGTGTGGATACTTCGGGGTGAGGAATCATAACGAAGCAACCTCAGAATAATACTATCCTATTCAGGTATTGCAACAATATGAATTGTATCATATTTTTATATAAAACATATACTTATGAAATTTACACCTGCTGTTATTACCCTATACTGTGGCATTGCACTTTTTGCAGCTTGTAAAAAAACAGATGATACCGATAACAAGAACAATAATACATCTGCTGCAAGGCAAGCACTGGAGGCTGGCAAGTGGCAGATGATTGCCGGTACAGCTACCATAAACTATATGGGCAAAGATACCTCTATAGACATATACAGCCAGATGGATCAATGTGATAAAGACGACTTTATGCAGTTTGCAGCAGACGGCAAAGCTACTATGGACGAAAACACCAATAAATGCCCCGACGATGCACAGGTAGAAACAGCAACCTATGCACTGCTTAATAACGATACAAAACTGGCTATTGTTGACAGCAACCCCGATACCTTCGACTTAGAGATAAGCACCACGCAGATGAAACTGAAAATAACAAAACCCAATACTTCGGGCACACCCGTTACTACCATACAAACGTATAAGAACATTAAGTAACTACCCTACTTGCGCAATACCTTTTCCATTGCTTTGCCTTTTGCCAGCTCGTCTATCAGCTTATCCATATAGCGGGCTTTGCGCATCAGGAGGTCTTCTATATCCTCTACCCGATACCCGCAGATAACACCGGTTATTTTTGATACATTGGGGTTCAGTTGCGGTGCTTCTGCAAAAAAGGTTTCGAAATTCACTTTCTTATCTATCTGTTGCTGCAATGTTTTTTCGGTATATCCCGTAAGCCAGCAGATGATGGTATCTACCTCTTCCTTCGTGCGCCCTTTCTTCTCTGCCTTTTTGTATATAGTAGGGGTACACGCTTGCAAATATCATCTTGTAAAGCCTTTGTGTATTATCCATATCAAACAGTATTGCGTATCAAAGTTAATGGCTTGTGATTCCTTTCTGTAATCATACTGCTACACCAAATATACGTCCAACCACTGCAGTCAGTGCCATAGCTATTGTACCCCACAGGGTTATACGCAATGCAGCTTTACCTATGCTGGAGCCTCCTGTTTTAGCTGCTATAGCACCAAGCATCAGCAGAAAAGCTATAGCAAGACAATACTGGTAATATACCATATACTTTAATGGCATAAATACAGAAATAAGCAAGGGCAATAATGCACCGCATGTAAATGATGCACCCGATGCTAAAGCTGCTTGCAAGGGCTTTGCCTGACTTATCTCATTTATCCCAAGTTCATCCCTTACATGCGCTGCAAGGACATCATGCGCAGTCAACTCTTTAGCTACCTGCAGAGCAGTTTCTTTTTTCAACCCTCGCTGCTCATATATTGTGGCTAAATATTGTAACTCAGTATCAGGTTTTTCTTTCAGTTCTGCTGCTTCACGGGCTATGTCTGCTTTCTCTATATCTGTCTGAGAACTGACAGACACGTACTCACCTGCTGCCATAGACAATGCACCTGCAACCAACCCTGCAAGAGAAGCCAGGATAATTGGCTCGCGCGTTACACTTGCCGATGCCACACCAATAGCTATGCTGGCTGTTGAAAGTATCCCGTCGTTTGCACCAAGCACTGCCGCCCTCAGCCAATTGCTTTTATGTATATAATGCGGAGACAAATAGCCTTTTAAGGGATTAGTGTGTTTGGGTTCTATACTCATACCAAACTGTTTGTTTTAATAAAATTAATAACATTTTCTATCTAAACTGTTTTGTCTTTACAACACATATCTTATGCTTACCCGATGTGAAATATCTATATTTTTTCTTATCATGCCTAAGTTGACAACACATCCTTACAACCAAAAAAGCACTTAGCTTTGCCAGCAATATGAATAAAATCATCAGTAGCAAAACAGCGGCATATACCACCATCTGCATCATGGGGATTACCATCATACTGCACACACTGATACTGACGGGTGTAATACCCTACGATATTACGTGGGGCGGCAGGCTGAAAACCCATGCCGATATGATACGCTTCGAAACGGTATCTGTACTGATAAATATAACCGTAATACTGATAGTAGCCGCACACATGCGCTGGCTGCCCTTCCGTATCGACAGGCGCACTACCCGCATAGCCATGTGGCTGATGGTGGTTATGTTCTCCATCAACACATTGGGTAATATCTTTGCACAAACGCTGATGGAAAAATCATTCGGCATCCTTACACTCTTACTGGCAATATGCTGCATCAGGCTGGCTACCGATAAAGAGTAGTAGACATTACACTTCTTCCAGATTATTAGTTACCACATAGGTACATATCGTACAGGCACTGTCTCCCTCTTGCGCATACCACCTGCATGTATTGCGTATGGCACATGGCTTTAGCTGTGCATCGGCTTCTATACGTTCATTCATTTCGTGCAGGCGGGTTATTACACCACAGCTATGCCCTGTCCATTGTTTGCAGCCTGTCTGTACACATTTATTGGCAAATCGAAACCTTCTTTCAGGGTCGCCGTCTTCATGTGCTTTTTCGGCAAATGCTTTATCAACCGTCAGCGGAGTGCCGGTAAGCAGGGCGACAGTATTATCGCCCTGCACCACACCCAGCAATAACGCACCTTCCTTGCAAGTACTGCTCGGACAGGTTTTATTATCTGCTTCTGTTTTCATACTGATGTAGTTTATCAGAATCTGAAAATTTGCTTTGCTTCCTTCAGGTTGAAGTCTCTTGCGATGATACCAATCCAGTCAATCGGGATATGGAATGTTCTTCCCGGTATCGGACCTACTTTAATGGGACCGCCAACCGGTCCGTCGGGGTTGGGCTTGTAGCCAGCCAGTTCTTGCATTACCAGCGACTGGATGCCTTTTTCAATTCTTTTTTCCGCATCAGCAGACAGCTTAATGCCATCAAGCACTACTTTGAATTCTTTCTGTGCCATGGTAAAATGTATTAAAGGATGAATACCTACTCTGTTAACCCGTTTTCGGTTTCGCGGTATTTTTGCTGTTCTGAGAGGAAGAAAAGTAAATATACATAACCAACAAGCCATTGTCAACCGAGATAAACACCGGTTTTTTTGTCATTTATCTAATACCTGTTGATACATAATATGTTACGTACATTTGCAATATGCGCCGTAAGCAATTACTGCACGATATAGAAGAAAAATTGCAGTCCATACAACAACTGGCAAAGAAAGCGTATGTGTCTTACGATATGGAAGACATACACCAGCTACGGGTAAACTTCAAAAAAATGCGTGCTGTAATAAGACTGGTACAATGCAAGCATAGCAAAAAGGATATACCCTCATCACTGAAAAAGCTGTATCGCACAGCAGGCACCATCCGCGATTTACAATTGCACCATCAGCAACTGGCAGCATTATACACACACAAAACAACACTGCCTATACAATACCTGCAACTGATACAGGACGAAATACAAAAACAACATCCTGCCTACGACAAGGCATATAAACAAATATCCTTTGCACGAATATCCAAACAGTTAAAGCATGCTATCCCGTACCACCTGCATCGCAAACAGTACGTGCATCGCAACAATAAACACCTGCAAACGATACATGCACTATTATCTCCGCACATTACAGACGAGGATATACACACCATCCGCAAGCACCTGAAGGATATGGTATATGTACAAGGCTATCTGCCATTGCCCGATGCTTATAAAGATGCCGCACAAGTATCAGGAGATTACCTTGACAGTGTCGTATTTGTAACCCACCTGAAACAATACAACAACCTTGTACCCGAAAATGAAAGAGCTATGCTGCATACTATACAGGTACAATTTGATGCACAGCATACAGCAACCCGCCGAAAAGTTATTAAAGCGATACAGCAACTGTATAGCTAACACAAGCTGCATAGCATTTTCATAAACCATTGCTATCCAATAGATAAGAATGAAATCACCAAAAAAACTGCCTTCAATAACATATCGTTAACCAATGAACAGGGGCAGAACGTGGGATAATATGCTTAATTTGTATTTGAAAAATCGTTCTACTTTCCATGATAGCCCCTGAAATACACTATCCTACCACAGGATTAAGTGATGCATTCCAAGATGCAGGATATACGCTGATACGAAAAATAAGCAGCGGCTCTCGCGCAGATGTTTTTATGTGCCACGACCGTCAGGGCAATACAAGAGCCATTAAAATATACACAAGGGCACTGCCCGATAAGTTTGGTAATGAGATGCGCTGCAAAGAGCATTATCTCATCAACCACAAGATACCCAACCTTGTACCGATACACGATGTATCTTTCCTTGATTATAATGGCAAACTGCTATACTATACAGTGATGGATTACCTGCATGGCAGGCCATTGAGCGAAATCATTGCAAAGGGCAGATATTCTACCGTATTTATCAGGAAAGTAGTTACCGCACTGTACAAAGCCAGCGAAGGGTTATTTGCTGCAGACATCGTACACAGGGATATAAAACCATCGAACATAATAATAACCAGCAGCGATGATGTGGTACTGATAGACCTCGACTTCATCAGCAAATACAATACTACATTGTTGAATGACAGCGAAAGCAGAGACCTGTACGCAAAGCTGCGCCATCCGCATCCTTATAAATACATACTGTCGGGCAGTATCCAGTCTCAGTGGAGAACCATGACACACCATTGCATAGGCATAGTTATCAATGATATGATAGCGCGTAAAAAGAAATTCACGCTTTCAGACCTAAGCCTGTACTTCAGATGGTCTTTGAAGGTATTGAAAGATACAGGCAAGATGTATTCGGGAATATTGAGCAAAGAATTATTTGCAGGCATACTGGCCGCCAAGATATACAGGCGCTGGTTGCAGCACATTACAGTGTACAAATATTCTTAACTATCAGTATTGCGCCATTTGTGTATCATAGCCAGCACTTCATCTGTCAGCACATCCTGTTCTTTATCTGCATCAACGGGTATCCATTGGCTGTTGCGTAGCCTGTGTATGGTGTAGCTGCCGCTTATCTCGGCATAGGCATCCTTCATTTTCAACAGCGATGCTTCGCTCTCATCAGCATCTATATAAGCCCTACCCTGCAATCTTGTATGGATAACCTGCATAGGAGCCTGCAATAGCAAAATGTAATCGGGTGCTGCTATAAATGGTTCTGCAAGGTTGAAGAAAGCTACTGTTAGCCTGCGAGAGCCAAATAATACCTTCCAGCTTTTTGCATAGGTACCTGCAATGCTCCTGTCGCCCAGTATAATATCTACATCTGTATTCAGGCTTTTAACCGCACAATAAGAACGGTATGCATAGATGAGCCTGCGAAACCAAAGTATGCGTTTATGCCAATTATTAAAATTATACATCCTTTCTATCAGCGACCTAGGCCTTGTCATTCGTGTAGGACATAAAGTGCTGTAACTTATATTGGCAGCATCCAGTTTATCGCACAGGTTATTGAACAAGGTGGACTTGCCCGTACCATCCAAACCTTCAATGGCTATATATATTGCGCTGCCCTTCATCTGCTGTGCTAATATAGTATAACGCCTAACATAATGGTAGCATTGATGTATTATATCCTTAATGATGCGGTAACAGTATGCAGATAATTTGCAGGCTCTTTCTCTTGATGCAACTTATGAACTCGACAGATATTCAAACAATAAATAAATAACACGATACCTCTATTAAAAAAACACAAGCAGGCTTTATCAGAGCCTGCTGTTTTTTTTTTGAGTTGTTTGATGTACTGTTTTATATCATCAGCTACCGCTCCGACAATTCTTTTATTTTATTCAATGCGTTGGGAAACATCTCTGAAAACATCTCTTTAAATTCTTCCGGAATGTCCAAATCAACTGTCAGCTCGGTGTTACCATCCACCGTTTTCAGCGTATAGTTTTCCCTACCGCCTGCCCATTTCTGCACACGTTCGCTGGTAGTATCTTCTACCCCATCCTTTACCTCGCCCAGATGCTGGAATGACATAAACTCGTTCGGCACTAAATCATCAATACGAGATACCATGCCTGTCCCTTCTCCACCAAGGAAGAGTATCTTACTTCCTTTCTTCCAGTCACTAACTGCATGTGAACCTTCTCCAAAAACCGATGTCCATGCACGATACGTTTCATCTGTCCATAAAATGTCCCACACTTTCTCACGTGGTGCATTAATCGTTGTTTTAAACTGAAGTTTTTCCATTGTATGATGTTTTTATAATAATGTTTCGCAATGATATCCTTGTGTTGCCAATAGCTGCTGTACCAAGTCTTCAGGATGATGGCAGGGCGCTATACGCAATACACGGTCGCAGTCTTCAAGGTCTATGGTGATGTGGCTATCAGGAAAATGCACACGCAGCAGTTGCAATACATTATCGCTACCGCCTTCATGCACATTGGTTTTAAATACAGCTACCATACATTATGCTTTGGCAAGTAGTTGTTGTCTTCTTCGATGCAGGTAATAAGATAACAGCGCAACTCCCACAAATACAAGCATCATCCCCCATCCGCTTGCTGGATAACCCAGTGCTATAAAAGAATAGGTAGCCCCCACAAGGTCGAATACAAGTCCTGCGTATGACCACTCCTTAATCCTGTCGAGCTTTGGTATCAGTATCGTAATAGCAGCTAATATCTTTGCCACACCAAGAAAAGGTATGATATACTTCGGGAACCCCATCTGTGTATGTATCAAATCTACAGAAGAGGCATCGCTCATTACATTACCAGTTGACGAAAATATCATGAACGCGGCGAATAAACCCGTTACTACCCAGTAAGCGATGTTCAGTTTTTTCATAAGTGCTCAGTGTTAGTTTGATGAACAGATAAGTAAGTTAGTTATTATTAATATTATCGTAGCTCACCATCCACTGTACGCCATACTTATCTACCACCATACCAAAGTATGCACCCCAAAAGGTATCAGCAATAGGCATAGATACTTTACCACCTTCCAACAGGCCATTGTATATTTTATCCGCCTCTTCCCTGCTATCCACCCCTACAGATATATTGAAGGCATTGCCGTAGCTAGCTTTACCGAAAGCAGCAGGCATATCACAGCCCATCAGCATGGCACCATTACCAACAGGCATAGATATATGCATTACCATTTCGCCCTCAGCCTGTGTTGTAGGATTGGGTATTCCTTCGGGGGTATCTTTGTAGCGCATTATCATTTGTATCTCGCTGCCAAATACACCCTTGTAGAAATTGAATGCTTCTTCCGCATTGCCGTTGAATGCGATGTGTTGACTAAGAGTTGCCATTGTTTTTGTTGTTTTATAATGATTGAATTGGTTACTGATTATTCTTTAGGCAACAGGCTCTCATCCATAAAGCATACCTCCCACTGATGTCCGTCAAGGTCGGCAAAGCTGTGTTGGTACATCCAGCCATGGTCTTGCGGGTTCATATATGTTACACCACCTGCTGCGACCACTTTACGTACCATATCATCAACAGCTTCTCTGCTTGGCGCATCTATAGCAAGCAGCACTTCGGTAGTTTTATGCGCATCACTTATCTCTTTTTTAGTAAAGTCCTGAAAACGCTCTCTTACCAAGAGCATGGCAAATATGTTTTCGCCTATTATCATACAAGTGCTTTTGTCGTCAGTAAACTGGGGGTTGAATGTAAAGCCTACTTGCGTGAAGAACTCTATACTCTTTTGCAGGTTTGCAACAGGCAGGTTTACGAAGATTTGATTTGCCATAGTTTATTGTTTTGTAAATGATACTGCAAAGCTATAGCCTGATATATTAAACAGTGAGGTGCGAAAGCGGCAACTTGTGGGGTTGTTTGCGACAATATGTTTGCATAAATTTGAATATCATGATACACATATCTATACTCATTCCCAAAGGTGCCATATTAGCCAGCCTTGAAGGCAGCAGACTACTATTTTCACAGGTAAACCAGCTGATAAAGATGCATGGCGGTGAACCGGTATTTGATATACAACTGGTAGGGCTGACTCAGGAAACTACAGTAAGTGGCGGGCTATTTACCGTCAATTCCACAAAGCTGATACATGAGGTACAAAAGACAAACCTTATTGTAATACCAGCTATAGATGGCGACCTGAAACAAGCTTTGGAAGCCAACAAAGATTTTGTAGCATGGATGACAGACATGCACCATAACGGTGCTGAAATAGCCAGCCTGTGCCTTGGTGCTTTCCTGCTGGCATCTACAGGATTGCTGGACGGTAAGAAATGTGCTACACATTGGGTTGCAGCCAACGAATTCAGGGCTATGTTTCCGCAGGTAGAGTTGATAACTGAAAAAATAATTACCGATGAAAACGGCATCTATACCAGTGGTGGCGCTTTCTCTTACCTGAACCTGATACTGCACCTGATAGAAAAATATGCAGGGCGTGATATGGCAATAATGATAGCGAAAGTATTTGCAGTGCAACTGGAACGTGACAGTCAATCTGCATTCATGATATTCCAGGGACAGAAGGAGCATGAGGACGAACCGGTAAAAAAAGCACAGGAGTTTATTGAAAACAACTACAAAGAAAAAACAACTGTTGACCAGCTTGCCTACATGTATGCCCTCAGCCGCCGCAGCCTTGAAAGAAGGTTTAAGAAAGCAACCAACAACACCGTAACAGAATACATACAGCGCGTAAAGATAGAAGCAGCCAAGAAGGAACTGGAAACAGGCAGCAAGAATGTAAATGAAGTAATGTATGAAGTGGGCTATGTAGATATAAAAGCCTTCCGTACTACGTTCAAAAAGATAACCGGGTTATCGCCGTTGGAGTATCGCAACAAGTATAATAAGCTTGCCGTGGCAGTATAAACCCGTATTGAAGCCAAATAAATAGAGCCTTTACAATAAACTTTCCTCACATGCTCCGCCGTATCATATATATTGCCTCTTTTACAATACTGTGGAGCATGGGTTCCTGTACCCGTAACAATGACGATACTGTAATCCCGGATGTAGTAGCTGACGCACCCGACAGACCTGCACACTTCCCTGAAGCATATTACAAACACAACCCGAATACCTATAGCAAGGCAGGATATGAATTGGGAAGAAAACTGTTCTTCGACCCGTTGCTATCTATAGACAATACCATATCATGCGGTAGCTGCCACAAACAACAATATGCATTCGCGGATATACCGGTAGCCTTCAGCAGTGGCGTCAACGGGTTGAAAGGAAGACGCCATACACCTGCTATATTCAACATGGCATGGAATAAAAGCTTTATGTGGGATGGAGGTGTTAACCACCTTGAAGTAATGCCACTCGCCCCGCTTACCAATCCTGTAGAGATGGGAGAAAGCATAGGACATATCGTATATAAACTAAACAGGCACAAAGACTACCCTTCCCTGTTTAAAAAAGTATTCAGCAGGGATAGTATTGACGACCAGCAGATGTTTTGGGCATTGGCACAGTATATGAGCAACCTCGTATCCGCCACATCAAAATACGATGATGTATATAGAGGAAAAACAAGTTTCACACAGGAAGAACTGGAAGGATATATGTTGTTCAAAAACAACTGTGCAACCTGCCATGCAGAACCTCTGCTAACAGACTATAGCTTCAGAAACAATGGCATTGATACAGTATATACTGCTGATTCGGGCAGGTATCGTATATCTCAGCTATCTCAAGATTGGGGTGCATTTAAAGTACCGACACTCCGCAATATTGCAGTAACAGCACCCTACATGCACGATGGCCGATTTGCCACACTGCAACAGGTATTGCAACACTATGCAACAGGTGTAAAATCTTCTGCTACCGTATCTCCATTGCTTATTAAAAATGGTACTCCCGGCTTGCAATTAAACACTGAAGAACAACAAAAGATTATTGCATTTCTCCAAACACTTACCGATTATAAGTTTCTCTCAAAAGAAGGACTATCCGAATAATTATGGTTTAAATTCTGCATTATTAATAAAGTCATCATCTGTCAGCGTCTTCAGGAAGGCTACCAGTTGTTTCTTTTGCAGTGGTGTCAGGTTCAGCCCGTCTTCTTTACCGGGTTTCAGCATCACGGGGTCTATGTTTTTAACACCGATATGCACTTGGTGGTCATAAAACTCTACTACTTCCTCCAATGTTTTAAACCTACCGTCATGCATATATTCTGTACGCAAAGCTACATTTCGCAGATTGGGTGTGCGGAACATACCTAAGTGTGCAGGGTTGCCCGTTACATTAAAATATCCTTTGTCTATATCCTTTGCATACAAGCTATCAATACCGTTGTTATGCAGCATGTTATCTGTAGCAAGCACCTGCACATGGCAGTGAAAACAGTCTCCCCTTTCGCTAAAGAATATAGCCCTGCCAGTATCTTCATCAAGCGTTAGTGGTTGCAAACCCAGTAAATACCTGTCGTACTTATTGTTTTTAGATACCAGTACCCGCATAAACTGTGCAAGTGGTTTAGACATCAATTCAGCAGTGATGTTATCGGTACCATAGTACCTACAAAACAAATCTTTGTATTCCTGTATGGCATTGATTTTTGCGAAGTCGGTACTGAAACGTTTAGTCAGTTCGGCATGCATTACTTCTTCCAGCGTACCAACTATACGGCCACTCCACATAAAATTCTTATACCACGCAAGATTTACCAGCGGCATTTTCTGCAAACCCTTATCAAAGTCGGAAACACCGGAAGCAGAGAAACCCATATTTTGCTTATGGCAAGTTTCGCAAGACTCACCATTGTTCGATAAACGGGTATCATAAAACAACTTCTTACCCAATGCAATGCGTTCTACATACATCTCATTATCAGCAGGTATTTCTGCTTTAGGGAAACGCGCAGGGTCGTACCATGTATAGGGTGTCATCTGTACCTGTCCGCTGCAAGTTGCACCGCCGCCGCCATCGTCGTCGTCCGAGTCAGGTTTACGGCAAGATGATACAGTACTTGCCAACACAAGCATAACAAGGAAAACAACCTTTATCCTATGCGTCATAAGATTTTTTATTTAATACAATTTACGAAAAATGCTACTCACAGACTATGACAAAAATCATCATCGGTACTGATATTATAATATTGATTTAACCTGCTGTGGTACTTGCCCATTATATCTCAAATCGGTTATCTCCCATTGATAGTAATCATAATCACCTTCTTTCAGCTTCCATGTAGCATTACCTTTTACAGGTACCGTCACACCTTCAAATGCCTTCCATTCGGTGCATGGTATATACCAGTCTTGCAGAGCGGCGTCTTTACCCATACCCATATATCGCTTTGCAGCAGTACTTATCAGCCTGCCTTTTTCATCAAAATGGAATATTGCAGATACAGATTTACCCTTGTAGTACATTGTTGCTTCTGCAGTGTGTGTATCTATCTCTCTCCATTGTATATACGGTTGCAATGCAGCTGACGGAAACCAGCATATCTCTCCCAGATAACGAAGCATGGTTCCCTGGTCTATCTCATCACCTTTGCCATCCGCAAAAGTATAGAGCCCTTCAACTTTTATCAACATATTGCCCCTGCCATCTGCAAACCTGTCTCTGCCAGTCATATCCACACCCGGAAGCATCCTTACTTTTACTGTCCATATAAAAGCAGGTTCATTTATATTGAAATATTGTTCAGCCTCAGCTTCCATCCATGTACCACCGGGTTTTATACACATCTTGCCGCGTTGTTTCAGATACACCCGCGATGTCATTGGTTTACCTACAATACCGCTATTGCGCAGCCATGTCTTAACAGCTATCGGCAAATGCACCAACATATCTTCAGTCACAATGCTTTCTGAAGCAGTAGGTATTGATATCATCGCTTTTGTTTCCGTAACCGCAGTATTAAAAAAGCGATAGCTGCCATAGGCAAACAGAACAGGCAATACCAATAACAGATTTGCAATTGTACCGGCCTTAGCATCTTTCCAGTAGATAATAATTAATAACTGTGATACAACAATTGCTGCTCCGCAAAACATCCACCACCATTGCCGGTGTAGTATGTAACCCAATGCGGCTACTAAAAACAATACAAATGTCAACAGCCATAGTATAACCAGTACTTTGGTAGCAGTTGCAGAAAGAGGTATGATTGTTTTTCCGGAGAAACCTTTAATATCAGATAGTCCGAAGCCTGCTGTAAAGCCTATCAGGTGTATAAAACCATGTATAAACAACAACGCTGAAAGCAAGAGTTTTTGCATATCCTATATAATAAGTAATGCTAAATTATTATTTACTCTGTTTTAATTATATGACATTCTTCACCTCAGCAGATGATAAATATCAATAAACTGTTATTTACCAACCGTTCTCCATATATTTACTGTCATTATTACAAACCTATAAGATGAACCTTAAACTTACACTCTGGGCTGTCATGCTCTTCATCAGCTATACTTCTTATGCACAGCCATGCAATATGCAACCCAATGCCAGCTACGGACCAATACCTGCCTGCGACAGAAGGCTGACAAACCTTTATGGCTCTGCTACTGGTACAGGTATCAGCTACAGCTGGACAGGCCCGAACGGCTTTACATCGTCTTCTCAAAACCCATCATTCATGATGCCAACGGGGTTAGGTACAGGAAACTACATTCTTACAGTATCAAAAGCAGGTTGTACTTCAGAGAGCGATACAGTGTTTATTCAAACGTACGGTGTTCCACCCAATTCCACACTTCAGCTTAGTGGCAATGCACCGGTATGTGTAGGCGATTCGCTGAGTATAATAGAAATGAACAACTTCCCCGCTGGCTGGGACCATTATTGGTTTGGCAAAAAATCTTTGCTTGAAATTCGTGGGATTATTACCATCAATAATGCAACACTTGCTGATACAGGCATGTATTATCATACAATGACATATCCTGGCTTTCAATGCTATTCTGACACAGTGGGCATAAGGATAACTTCTGCTGATATACTTCCTACAGTTCCACCAATACCGCTTGTTGTAACTGTATTCCCTAGCCTTAATGCAGGGCCATTTACAAGAATAGTTTTCAGCACCAGCCTTACAGGTAGCAAATATCAATACCAATGGCGCAAAAACGGGGTAAACATTATCGGAGCTACTGACAGCTTTTATGTCGGCACATCTTCGGTAGATTTCATAACAGGAGATACGATAACTGTATGGGTAAAAAGGCTTGACAAATGTATAACTGACTCTGTCAGCACAGCCAATGTCATTAATACCAACCTTGGTATTAATAACACGGCTAATAAAGCATTCAGCATCTCCCCTAACCCTAGCAACGGCACATTAATACTGAAAGGGAAATATAACAAAGGTGATGCTTTACGTATTGCTGTATACAACCTGCGGGCAGAAGTGGTTTATGAAACCAATATACTTACTACATCTACTTCCGAAAAAATTGTATTACCTCAAAGCATTGCTGCAGGTACATATATGCTAAGGCTTAGTTCTAAAAACGAATCGGAAACAATACCAATCATCATCAGATAACGTCATCCCAATATAGGATTTAGCATTTCAGGCACTATATTTACATAGTGCGAAACAATACTACCACCATACAACGCCTTACGGCTCTCTGGGCACTTTGCGAAAGCGGGCTCGGGGGTTGGATGCATGCGCTGAAGATACCCCTTACAGGTTTCTTTGTCGGTGGCTTTGCCGTAGTAATTATAGGACTGCTGGCACACTACACCCGCAACAATGTACGGCAGATGCTACAGGCTACTATACTGGTGATATTAGTAAAAGCAGCCGTAAGCCCACAGTCGGGTTTTCCTGCATATATAGCAGTAGGCTTTCAGGGATTGGTAGGTGCGCTGATGTACCGTGCCATACCCAACTACACCATTGCATCTGTACTGTTTGCTATAATAGCCATGCTTGAAAGTGCCTTCCAGATGTTGCTGATGATGACCATCGTGTTTGGGAAATCGTTGTGGGAAGCGGTAGATAAATTCTTTCAGAACCTGCTCAGCAGTTTTCATTTACCCGAAGACACTTCTTACAGTTTCTGGATAATAGCCATCTATGGTAGTATATATACGTTGTGGGGTTTAACTATTGGTATATGGATATCGCGGCTGCCGAAGCGCATTGAAGCAATCGGCAAGGTTGAACTGGTAGTTAATAATACTACTGATAATCCTGAAAAGAAAAAGAAAAGCCTTGCGGGCAAAATCATATTCCTGTTATCAACACTCCTATTCATTGCTACCGTATTTGCATTCAGCGGCAGTATGAGCAAGGCATTGTATGCAGTACTGCGTACACTTGCTGTGTTGTTACTTATATTCGGTATCATAGCACCGTTTATGAAATGGGCTATGCAACGCTGGATAAACAGCAGCCGCAGCAAACACGGCGAAAAACTGCAACCCATACTGGATATGATGCCGCAGATGCGCAGCTATATACGCCCCGCATACCAATTAGCCAATGAACGATACAAGGGCTTTGGCAGGTACACAGGTTTTTTATTTATACTGATAGTGGCAAGCTTGCAAGGAAATGACGAATAACAACATCTGCATACTGAGCCAGCCCATACATAGCGGCAAAACCACCTTGTTGATGAACTGGCTGGAACGAACACCCAGTGCTGCGGGCATCCTTACCCCCGATGTTGACAAATGGCGGATGCTGTATGATGTAGCTCATAAAACATATCACCCGTTGCAGGTACGAGCCAGCCACCCAGTGAACGACCTGATAATGATTGGTAAATTTCGCTTCAGCAAAGCAGGCTTCCACCTGGCACAGCAGCTACTGCTGAAAAGCACTGAAATGCCTGTAGATTGGGTAGTGGTAGATGAGGTAGGACTGCTGGAAATGAAACAAAATGCGGGACTTGAACCTGTTATCTCAAAAATTATATCTTTGTATAAAGCCGATAAGGCACCTCAAAGCAAACTCCTCTTAGTAATACGCGATTACCTGCTTGATGAAGCAAGGGTTCATTACAAAATAGAAAACGCACCTGTACTCAATAAATCTTTTTTTGAATGAGTGTATTACACGGCCTCGTAGTGTGCGGCGGACAAAGCACACGTATGGGCATGGATAAGAGCCAGTTGCAATATCACGACGTTCCGCAACGGGAATGGCTGTACAGGATGCTGCAACCACTATGCGAAGAAGTATTCATTTCCTGCAACAACGAACAGGCTTCGGAAATAGGCGATACCTACCCTACTATTGTAGATGCAAATGCCTACAGGCACATTGGCCCGATGGCTGCTTTATTATCTGCATACAGGCATTACCCCGACGATAGTTTCCTGGTTGTGGGTTGCGATTATCCCTATATACGTGCGCACAACATACACAAACTGTCCATAGAATATAATGGTAAAACCACTGTTTACTTCAATGACGAGGCCAATGTGTACGAACCGCTGCTGGGCATCTATACACCCGATATTCGCGACATCATGCTGGCGCAACACGACATCGGGCAGTACTCCCTGCAATGGATATTGAGGCAAGCCAATGCGCAGAAGATAATACCCGAAGACAATGCTATACTGCAAAGTGTTGATACCCGTATGGGCTATATGGAAGCATTGGTTAAGCTATCGCAGCGATATTAGCTGATGTATTACCTATGTTCACACATAGCAGTTACATAAACCGCTGATGCCTTTGTTGCTTTGCGGCAAGTGTTACTACTTCTGTTATGCGTTTTTCCCTTGTTTCAGGCCGTTTGGCAACAGTTACCCAATGCAGTATCATCTTCTTTACAGATTTGCTTAGGCTCATGAAATAAGGTTTTGAACCGGGTTGTGTTTTAAATGCATTTTCAAGGTCTTTAGGTATTACCAATTCTTCTACATCATCCAGTATTGTCCAGCTACCATTTTCTTTGGCAATCTCAATAGCATTCAGCCCTGCCTGTGTCATCTGCCCATCTGCTATCAGCTTTTCCACTTTGTTCTTATTTATCTTCGACCACATACTGTTTGGCTTCCGCCTGCTGAAATACTGCATGAAGCTTTCATGGTCTACAGACTTTCGTGTACCATCTATCCACCCGTAGCATAGTGCCTGGTCAACAGCATCGCTCCAGCTAAGCGTCGGCTTACCCGTTTCTTTCTTGTAGCAAATAAGCCATATACACTGCTTCTTGCTATGGTATTTCTTCAGCCACTGCCTCCAATCCTTTACACTTGCCGGGCAAAAGGTTTCTATTTCTGTTGTAGCCATGCTGTAAAAATAAAACTACTTAATGACAGCCCTATGTCAGCAGCAGAAAAAAGAAAAGCCACTCTTTTCAAGTGGCTTAATACTGTTGGTTGTAATACTATTACCCCGCTGTGTTTTCTGTGTACTGTTTAAAATTGTTCAGTATTGCCTGCCAGCCATCGCGCTGCATATCTACGGGGTTTTCTGTTTCCGCATCAAATACCGACTGTATGCCCGTACTGTCGCCATTGTCTGTAAAGTCAATCTTTACCTTTCTGCCATCGGGCATGGTGTATGCTATATGCTTGTTGGTTATCACCTCATCGTAGATACCGGTGAAATCGAAACCGAAACTACCGTCTTTAGCTTCCATCCTCGATAGAAATGAACCACCTTTTCTCAAATCATTTTCCGCACGTGGTGTATGCCAGTCGGGCGATGCATTGTTCCACTGCATAATGTCTGCGGGTGTAGTCCAGTTTTCCCATACTTTGGCTACAGGAGCGTTTACCGTAGCATTGATTGTAACTTTTACTGCCTGATTTTCCATGTTCTAAGTATTATTTTTTGAGTGTTTCCAATAATGTATCGAGGCTGTTCAGTGTCATTGTAAATCCTTCTTTAAAGCCCATATTGATGGTAGCTTCCAGTTGCGACAAGTCGTCGTAAGATATATCAAATACCACCAGTGTACCATCATCCGTACTGCTGAAATTGCTCTTCCATGTAGCCTGCGGCATCTCTTTATTGACAACGCCTTCGGCATTTACAAAAGCGTCTGTTGCGGTATAGCCGTTTTGAGGTTCGATGCTGATGTAGTTGAGTATGCACCAATGCGATTCGCCCTCGGGGCTTACCATTGCATACAGCCAGCTGCCACCTGCCCTGAAATCCATCGATTTGGTTTTATTCATCCACGGCTTGGGTGCCCACCATTGGTCCAGTATTTCAGGTTTTGTAAAGGCATCCCAAACAAGCGGACGCTCGGCTGCGAATGCTCTTTTTACTGTGATGGTTTTGTTTTCTTTGTTCACCACAAAATCCATTAATAGGCTGCTTTTCATCGTTTATGTTTTTTTAAGGTTATTAATACTTCGTCAAGCTGGTTGAACCTGTCTTCCCATATTTTGCGAAACTGTTCCAGCCACTTGTCTATTTCTTTCATCTTCTTCATTTCTATTTCATAATATATTTCCCTGCCCTGCTGTTTGGGTATGGCTACCTCGCACTCCACCAGTATCTGCAAGTGTTTGGATATTGCCTGCCTCGATGTGTGGAAATGTTCTGCCAGCGAATTGGGCGTCATTGCCTGCATGGCTATCAGTGCTATGATGGCCCTGCGTGTGGGGTCTGCTATTGCCTGAAAAACATCTCTTCTCATATACTATACGGTATGGGTATTTAATACATTCCGCAACCGTTCAGTTGCAAATATAAGCGCAACCAATTGATTGCACAAAATAATTTTTGATAAAATATTCTTGCAGTAGTATAAGTTGCTGATTATCAAAGTACAGGGAAAGAAAAAAATCCTGTAGGTGTTCAGGGTGTCCCAAGTGTCCAAGTGTCCCATTTGGGACAGTCGGACAATTTCAATAACAATATTACATTATGTTCAGTGTTCGAACACCTGAACAGTTTGCTATATGGCAAACACTATACTAAATACCACCGGGGTTTGGTGGATTGGTTGGCGCAGGTGCAGGAGGCATTTCGGGCTTGCCGGGCACTTGTTGCGGTTCTGTATTAGGTACTATCTCCGGCGGAGAAGGTTGTTGTGACGGTTCATTAGGCTGTTGTAATGGTTCGTGGGGTTGCTGTGGCACTTCGGGTATATGCTTGGGTGTAAACATGATGTTGCACAGCTTGTTTAATAACTGCTTATTAAAGGTACGTCTATTACAACTGCTATCTTTAAATGATATCGGGGTGTACGAGTGTACAGGTGTACGAGTTCGTACAGCGGGACAGTTTGTGTTCAGGAGTGTCCCAAGTGTCCCACTGTCCAAGTGTCCCATTTGGGACAGTGGGACAGTGGGACAAAAACACGTAATCGCGTCATTGCGAGGCACGAAGCAACTTTTCTCATGGAGCGTAGCTGAATAATCTGGTCTCGCGTAGACTGTTCACCTGTTCGGATTCCGAACACCTGAACACCCGAACAAATTCCAGAAAATTCCAAGATTCTAACTTTCTAGAATTCTGGAATTGAGAATATTTTGACTTAGTCCTGTATCCAAAAAACTACTGGTAGCTCTTGCACACTTTTATAGGGTTGCCCATCAATACGGGCAGGCTGCCACGGAGGCATTTGTTCAACTATTCTCAATGCTTCGGCATCTAATGATTTAGAAACACTTTTAATAACCTTAGGCTCTTCTACAATACCACTTTCATTAACTGCAAAACTCACCAAAACCTTACCTTCTATCTTTTGCTGCTTAGCATCTTTAGGGTACACCAATGTATTGCCAACATAAGTCATTACATCTCCTTCAAATTGCGCACCGGTTAATATCGGGTAATACTCCATTTCGTCACCATTTTCAGCATAGCATTTAGATGATAGAATCTTACCATTATCATATACTTCTTTTCTTTTTAATTTCCCTGACGGATAGAATGATATCAATTCTTTATCGAGAGAATCTTTTGTAAAGTAGTATGACAACCATACTTTATCGGAACCATAATAATAATATTTCCATGCACCAGACTTCAGATTATCTTTATAATTAGAATGTAGTAATTCATTCCCTATAGAATCATACTTTATAGCCTCTCCATCCAATAAGCCCTTTTTATAATTTTCAATGAGGCTAATTTTCTTATCAGGCTTATTATAATAATAAGTCCATTTACCTTCTTTATTATCATCTTTAAATACACCTTCAGCTATTGGATAACCTGTATTTGTGTTATAAACAATACACTTACCATGATAATTCCCATTATTATATTCAACAATTCTCGACACTTTTCCATTCGTATCATAGTAATGCCATTTACCATGTTTTTCATCTGCAACATGTATGCCTTCAGATTCTTTTCTACCTGTCAGGGAATCATAAAATATTGCCTTACCATCCAACAATCCATTTTTGTAATTCGTATTGCTTGATTTTTTGCCATTTATATAATTACAATTCCAATTACCAACTCGGTTTCCTGCTACAGAATTACCCGCACACTCTATTACACCATTATTAAAATAGTATACAAAAGGTCCATTATCACAATCATCACCATCACATAGCGGGTCAGTAACAGTACCAGTCATTTGCAATAGTCCATCCATAAAGTAATCAGTTACTTTATAGTTTTTATCGGCTAGTTTCTCTGCTATTCGGTAATAAACTGCTTTATCTTTTTCAGGAACTATTTTCCATTTAATATCATAATAAATAGTATCAATTTTAACAGCAGTTTGTGCGTATATAACATTACTTATTATAGTTAATGTTATTAATAGGGTACTTCTTAACATAGTCTCAATTTCAAAAAATGGTGTGAAAATATATTAAGTATTGAATAAATAAGGGATACTACAACAATTAATCTGACAATGTTCTTATTTTCTATTCACTTCATAATTGTTATCAAAAAACACACTATTCCAACTTTCTAGAATCTTGGAATTCTAGAATTCTAGAAAATGAGAATCTTAGAAACTGTTCAGGTGTTCACTGTTCGGAACATGAACACTAAAAACTTATAATACATTAAACCCCTGTTTTTGTCCCACTGTCCCAAATGGGACAGTGGGACAGTGGGACAAATGGGACACCCCTGAACAGTCGAACACCCTAATCAACCGGTCAACCTATCAACTAAACATCGTAAATTCGTAGTAATGAATGTAGCTGTCTCGCATATAGCCATCAAAAAGGTAACTGCCGATACGGTTGCCGACGTAGATGATGTACTGGCAACAGAAGAACCATTGGAGATACGCATCAACTACGGCAAGGCAGATGCACGTATTCAGAAAAGCCTCTCGGTAACCATGCGCACCCCCGGTGCCGATACCGAACTGGCAATAGGCTTTCTGTTTACCGAGGGCATTATCAAACAATACAGCGATGTTAAGGGCGCTTTTACCATCCCCGATAATATAGTGCAGGTAGTGCTTAAGGAAGATGTGGAACTGGACCTTGCCAAGCTGGAAAGGCATTTTTATACTACATCCAGTTGTGGTGTGTGCGGCAAGTCGTCTATCAATGCTATAAAGACGGTGTGCGATGTGGCAGGCGGTGCAGATACCCTACAGGTGTCATCTACCCTTATCTACAAGCTACCCGATATGCTGCGCAAGCAACAGGCAGTGTTTGATACTACAGGCGGGCTGCATGCTTCTGCTTTGTTTGATGAAGCAGGTAATTTAATTTTACTACGCGAAGATGTGGGCAGGCACAATGCGCTGGACAAACTGATAGGTGCAGCACTGGAACAAAACATAGTACCACTCGATAAACATATACTGCTGCTCAGCGGGCGTGCCAGCTTCGAGCTGATACAGAAGGCGGCTATGGCAGGCATTAAAATAGTGACGGCAGTAGGCGCACCATCGAGCCTTGCAGCACAAACGGCTGCAGAGTTTGGCATGACGCTCATCGGTTTTTTGCGTGGCGAACGCTTTAATATTTATACTGGCAATCAAAGAGTTACTATATGAAAATGAGAATAAAAGGCAACTCTGTACGGATGCGTGTCACCAAAAGTGACATGGATAAATTTGCCGAAACAGGGCTTGTGGAAGAGACAACGGAATTTGGTACGGCAACACTTACGTATGCCATGCAGCGCAGCAATGCCGATAATATGTATGCTACCTTTACCGATAGCACACTTACCATATTTATGCCTGCTGCAAAAGCAGATGAATGGGCACGTACCGAAAAAGTGGGTTATGAGCATAACATGGACCTCGGTGACGGAAAAAAACTGTACCTTCTGTTAGAAAAAGATTTTAAATGCCTGGACGAAACACACGAAGACCAGAGCGACAACTACGAAAACCCCGCAGCTATTCTTTATAACATGAATCTGCAAAACAAATGAGCGAAGAGCAAAACAAAAAGCAGGGCGATGATAAACCGAATGCCGAAAACCCCGAGGAGTTTACCGGTATAAAGTTTACACACGTACACGATGCGGCAGCGGGCATACCTGCTGTTATATCCAGCATTAAGCATGTGTTCGGAGAGATGAGTTTCGGGCGTGGTTTCAAAGCGCTGGCAAAGCTGAATCAGAAAGATGGTTTTGACTGCCCCGGCTGTGCATGGCCCGACCCCGACGGCCACCGTTCGCCCATTGCAGAGTATTGCGAGAATGGTGCGAAAGCAATAGCAGAAGAAGCTACTACCAAAAAACTACACGCCGATTTCTTTGCTAAATATTCGGTAAAGGAATTAGCTGAAAATGATGATTACCGCATTGGTAAAAAAGGACGTGTGGCAGAACCCATGTACCTGCCCAAAGGCGGCACACACTATGTACCCATCAGTTGGGACAATGCATTTAATAAAATAGCTGAACACCTCAATGCACTCGATAACCCTGATGAAGCTGTGTTCTACACATCGGGAAGAACAAGTAATGAGGCTGCTTATTTATACCAGTTGTTTGTAAGAGAATACGGCACCAACAACCTGCCCGACTGCTCTAATATGTGCCACGAATCAAGCGGTGTTGCACTCAACGAAAGCCTCGGTATAGGTAAAGGCTCCGTAACGCTGGAAGATTTTTACAAGGCAGAGGTCATTATAATATTAGGGCAAAACCCCGGTACCAATCACCCGCGTATGCTAAGTGCTTTGCAAAAGGCAAAAGAGAACGGGTGTACTATTATATCAGTTAACCCACTGCCCGAAACGGGGCTGATGGGTTTCAGCAATCCGCAAACGGTAAAGGGCGCATTGGGTATCAAGGCAAGGCTAACAGACATCTTCCTGCAAGTGAAACTGAATGGTGATATGGCTCTTATCAAAGCCATTACCAAACTGCTGATGGAAGAAGAAGCCAAAGCACCGGGTACAGTATTCGACCTCGACTTCATAGCACAACACACAACAGGCTACGAAGATTACCTGAGCAACATCGGCAAATACGATATCAACCAACTGGCAGAAGCCTGCGGTATATCGATGGAGCAGATACAACAAACTGCCGAAGTATTTAAGAACAAGAGCAAGATAATAGCCTGCTGGGCAATGGGATTGACACAACACAAAAACGCTGTTGATACCATTAAAGAAGTGGTGAACTTATTATTACTGAAAGGTAGCATTGGTAAAGAAGGTGCGGGCACATGCCCCGTGCGTGGCCATAGCAATGTGCAGGGCGACCGTACGATGGGTATTTACGAAAAACCACCAAAGTCTTTCCTCGATAAGATGCAACAGGTGTATGGTTTCGAACCACCACGCCATCATGGTTATGATGTAGTGGAATGCATCCATGCCATGCATCAGCGCAAGGCAAAAGTATTCATTGCAATGGGTGGCAACTTCCTGTCTGCCACACCCGATACCGAATATACTGCCGAAGCATTGCGCCGTACAAAACTCACCGTACATGTATCTACCAAACTGAACCGCAGCCACCTGATAACAGGCGAAGAAGCACTGATACTACCCTGCCTCGGCCGCAGCGATAAAGATGTGCTGAATGGTGAAGAACAATTCATCAGTTGCGAAAACTCGATGGGTGTGGTGCAGATGAGCAAGGGCGGATTGAAGCCTGTATCTGAACAACTACTGAGCGAACCTGTGATAGTTGCAAAACTTGCTAAAGCTACACTTGGCAATCGCAGCAAGATAAACTGGGATTTGTACCTGGAGCATTACGACTATATACGCAATGATATAGAACTTGTTATACCCGGCTTTGATAGTTATAATCAGAGAGTGCGTCAGTTGGGTGGCTTCTACCTGCCCAACACCGCAAGGCAGGGCAAGTTTAATGTACTGACAACAGGCAAGGCACACTTCAATGTAGCAGATGTTATATTCCCTAAGCTGGAACAGGATGAATACATGATGATGACCATCCGCAGCCACGACCAGTTTAACACCACCATCTACGGGCTCGATGACCGCTACCGTGGTGTGTTGAATGAACGCAGGGTAATATTCATGAATGAGAAGGATATTAAAGAAGCAGGCTTTGCAGCAAATGATATTGTTGATTTATATAATTATCACGATGGTGTAGAACGTGTGGCACACAAATTCCTCATCATACCTTTCAGCATACCTGAGCGTTGTACAGCTACCTACTTCCCAGAAACTAATGTACTGGTACCGATAGGCAGCGTGGCAGACAAGAGCAATACTCCCACATCAAAGATGGTAATATTAAGAATACGTCCGCATCAGGGATAAGCTCCTAACGTGTCAAGCATAACCAAGGCTGATAAGCAGCATGTGCCAAACACCTTCATGTACGAACATAATAGTGCCTACTATAAACAGTATGGCTCCTATTATTTTCCAGACTTTCTTTTTACACAACGCGAGCAAACAAATTCCAATAATTGGTATTGTAAAAAAGAGAACTATAACCAGTATTTGCTGAAGTGGCATTATAAGCTGCAATTAACACTAATATATTCTAGAAAAACTTCTAAGACAAAAATCTCAAGACACCATAACCGATTAATAGGGGTAAATCGTCTTTTGCGTGTTATATTTGTACGTTTACGAATATTGAAAAAACGCATCTTTTGGCATTAGTATATTATATAGCATTACCGTTTATCTACCTGATATCGATATTGCCATTCAGGGTACTGTACATGGTATCCAACTTTTTCTATATACTCCTGTATCATATACTCGGGTATCGTAAGGAGGTCGTGCATACCAACCTGCGCAATTCATTTCCTGAAAAAAGCGAAGCAGAAATAAAAGCCATCGGCAAGCGTTATTATAAATACTTGTGCGATTTGTTTTTGGAAACCTTTAAGACACTAACCATTGGCAAAGAGGCTATGCAGAAACACTGCTACTTCCACCCCAGTGCAAAGGAGCTGTTTGATAAACTGGCAGCCGAAAACAAAAGCATCGTATTGGTAATGGGCCACCTGGGCAACTGGGAATGGGCAGGAAATACCTTCAGCCTTCAACTAAAACAGCAATTGTATGTTATATATCATCCTATCAGGAATAAATACTTTGATTGGCTGATGTATAAAATGCGTACACGCTTCGGCACCAAACTGATTGCGATGAAAGATACTTTCAGAGAAATGCTGGAAAACCGAGAAGAACTGAATGCAACTGCTTTTATCGCAGACCAGACACCTGCACCCGAAAGTGCTTACTGGACTACCTTTATGAACCAGGATACTCCGATTTTCAGAGGTACGGAACTGATTGCCCGCAAAATCAATTACCCCATTGTATATGCTACTGTAAAGAGAGTGAAACGTGGTGAGTACCAGATGTTTGCTGAAATACTGTGCGAAGAGCCTAAAGCCACCAAAGAAGGCGAGGTATCTGAAATGCATACTCGCAAACTGGAAAGAGATATTATAGAACAACCCGAAGTGTGGTTATGGTCTCACCGCAGGTGGAAACATAAAAAACCGACAGCATAATGCGTACAGGCAGAGAACTGATATTAGCTACAAAGCCATATACAAAGGAAGACCGTAACAAAAGCTGGTTGTTACTCATATCTTCCTTGTTGCTGCTGGCTGCTGCATTGTCGGGTGCTTTCTTAATACCCTATACAATACTGCGCCTTGTATGCAGCTTGCTTGCAGGGCTGCTGATGGTGCGTATGTTTATCATCTACCACGACTTTCAACACCATGCCATACTGCACCGTTCTGTTCTTGCAGATGTTATCATGACACTGTATGGTATGTATGTACTGGTACCTGCCAGCATCTGGAAGCGTTCGCACGATTACCATCATGCACATAATTCAAAACTCTTCAGTGCCAGCATTGGTTCTTACCCCATAGCTACCAAAAGCAAATTCCTGAGCATGAAGCCCGGAGAAAGAAGGATGTACCTTTTCATCCGCCACCCTCTTACCATCATCATGGGTTATTTCACAATGTTCATCATCGGTATGTGCATCAGCTCTTTCGTAAGTGCTCCTAAAAAGCATTACGATTCACTCATAGCACTGGTAGTGCATGGTTTCCTCAACTGGTTTATATTCACCACTTTCGGTTGGGAAACATGGTTGTTCTTTGTATTCATACCCATATTTCTGGCATCTGCCATGGGCGCATACCTTTTCTATGCACAGCACAACTTCCCTGCTACTACCTTCAGCGATAAAGAAGACTGGAAATATGAAGTAGCTGCTTTGGAATCATCGAGTTATATGGTAATGAATCCTTTCATGCAATTTATGACGGGCAATATCGGTTACCATCATATACACCACCTCAATTCGCGCATACCATTCTACAGGTTGCCCGAAGTGTATAATGATTTCCCTGAATTGCAGGATGCCAGAACCACATCATTGCACCCCAAGGAAATCGCTGCCTGTTTTCGTCTGAAAGTATGGGACCCCGAAACAAACAGGATGATTGGTTTTAAAGAACTAAAAGATTGTACCTTAGCATAAGAAACCATCACGCAATATTCTAACTGCCATGCTTGACATACACGACATCACAGAATACCTGCAGGGAGACACCCCCATCAGCGAGTTTGCCAATGCTGAAATAAAACGCATCATCTTGCATATACAGCAGCAGCTTGCAGTTGTAGAAACAGGCGATGAGGATTATGAACTGTACCTGATAGGCAACCCCAATGCACTGATAGAAAAACATCAGATAGACATTACATGGGAAACCGATACGGAAGCATTTGATGAAAAAATCAAGGACCTGATAGTTGAGGCCTCTAATCAGCAGTAGTTTTATAAAGCCTTGTTAAACGGCTAAAATTTTACACCAGCAGTTATATAAAAACCTCTGCCGTCGCCTGGTATTATGCCCGGGCCGGGATAGCCTGTAGCCCTGCGTGTGAAGTATGGAACATCCGCAAGGTTATTCACAGTACCTTCAAGCGTCAGCCACTTCCAGCTATATCCTGCAGATAAATCCATCAGGTAGTATGTTGGCACCATACCATTCACACCGCTATAGCCACCTTTGTCAGCATTGGTAGCATCGGCATACTGTTCGCTCAGGTAGCTGAACTGGTATGTAAGTTTAAACTTCCTGTAGTTAGCCTGTACACCTGCTTTCCAGTTTATGAACGGTACATATTCTACACGCTTGCCTTCAATATTCTTTACAGGGCTTTTTGTATAAGTAGCTTCTGTCAATGCAAGGTTTGAATAAATTGTAGTACCCCACTTATCAGGGTTCACATTCCACAGCTTCAATACATCCAGTTCCATAAACGACTCCAGCCCGTATATCTGCGCAACACCAACGTTGCCACGCCTGCGTATCACCTGTGTATTGTTCTTTACTGCAAAATATTCGCCTATACGGTTACCGTAATAGAGATAAAATACATTCGCATCAAAGCGAAATTTGCCACGTACATTACCACGAAAACCTAAGTCGCTGCTCCATCCTTTTTCATCCTGTATATTAGGGTCTATCTCGAAAGACGGATTGACTACACGTATATCATTGAATGTAACAGAGCGATAGTTCTGAGAGAAGTTGCCATACGCTTCAAGGTCTGCGTTGAACTTATAACTGCTACCAACACCCGCTAATACAAACGTGCGCGGCAATTCACGGTTCTCATAAGTCACTACATCGCTGATGATGCTATCGCGCAGGTCGAGTACCCTGTCGTGATACGAACCATCTGCTTTCGTTTTTATGTGCTCTACCCTTACACCGGGTGTTATGTTCCACTTCGGTGTGATGCGTACAATCTGCTCTGCAAATGCTGCATAGTTTGTATTAGGGAAAGCATAGTCAGAAAGCACTTCCGTTGTTTCATTCCTGAAGCTGAAGTCAGCACCTGTTCCGTTATTTACATAGCCTTGTTTATTGGTACTGTAGCCATTGTATGCACGTACACCTACCAATAATGTTTGCTCTGCTCCTGCAATTGTATAACGATGTAAAAACCTTGATTCCAATGCGATGTTCTGAAATGTTCCTTTCAGCAAATCTCTTGCACCACCATTATCAGGTTGCGAAGGACGGTTGGGGCGGAAACCTATTGCATCTCTCGATGCCATCAAACCATATACCCTTGTTTGTAAACGGCTGCGCGATGACATTACATAATCCCACTCAAAGTCTGCAAGGTTCCATTGCACGGCAAACCAGTTGCGTGTGCGGTTACTCTGCATCGGGTCTTTGTCAAACATATTATCATCCAGCCCACCGGGTTGTTGTGCAAGGTATTGCAGGCGTGTATATTCAAAACCAAGCATGTGTTTGCTGTTTACCTGGTAGTGTATATCTGCATAAGCATTCAACGACTCGAACCTGCTGTTAGGGCGCCAGCCATCACCACGTTTGTAGTGTATATATGCGTAGTAGCTCAGTTTACCTTTCGTACCACTGATGCTGTTATACGAACCAAAGAAGTTCCACGAACCGAATGTTTGTTTACTTTCTACAGACAATGCTTTATCTGCACCGGGTTGTTTCATTTCAAAGTTCAGCAAGCCGCCAAACTGTGTACCATACTGCAGGCCCGCTGCACCTTTAATGATTTCTATACGTTTTAATGCTTCTGTTGGTGGTGTATAATAACTCTCAGGGTATCCTAAAGCATCAGCACTGATGTCATAACCATTTTGGCGAACGTTGAAATTAGATGTACGGTTAGGATCTAAACCTCTGCCACCAATACTCAGCTGCAATCCACTACCGTCATTCTCAAATATATTCAGACCTGCTACTTTAGCATATACCTGCCTTGTGTTATTGGTTGCTTTATTTACAGTCAATTGTTCTACCAGTATTACTTCCGATTTTTTACCGGCAGTAAGTTTCATACCATCTACCTGACGCAGGCTACCGAAATTGCCCGACTTCACATCGCGCACTTCTACTTCTTTCAGCTTTTTTGTGCTGTCCTGTGCATTAGCAGTTATAGCACCCAACATCAGTATCAACAATAACCTATAACCCATATATCTTATCACTGAATGGCATCAGCCATGTTTTGTGTTTTAATCCGTCTTTTTCATCAGCAAGGTTTACAGCGGTATCAGTATATAGCCTGCTACGCCTTCCGTTCAATCCCACATATATAGTAGCATATACTTCCGGTTGCCGCACACCTTGTTTTTCATAGTAATGCTTCAGTATCTGTGCATATTGCAGCACGAAATCACTCTGCGTTGCCATCATCTTCTCCTGGTTCTTCGTCAGGAATTCATTGTTATTAACAGCAATCTTCTCTCCCGTAACACCATCTTTTACTACAAACTGCGCATAACCCATTTTCTCCATCAGCATCACCCTCCACGAAAAGCGGTAACCTTCCTCTGTCCAGAATAACTCTCCTTTGTACAACAGGTATCGCCAGGGCAGCAAAACCTGCAACAAAAAGAAACAACCGAACATCAAAAGAATACCCCTTGCCCGAAGGCGCGCAAAGGTAAATACATTATCAGATATTGCAATGGGTAATGAAGCCCATGTATGTTTTATTTTCATTAATAACCTGTCTGCATCAGCCGAATCGAAAAACACCAACGCTGATACAATCATCACATACGGGAACATACCTATAGGGAACAGTATAGACGTGAGGACGTGAAACACAACCACTGCTATATAAGCATAAGGCCTTGTTTTACGATTGATAAGGAAGAAAGGTATTGTCAGGTCGTAAATAGCACCAAACCAACTGAAGGCATAAGCAATCCATACATGGTTGAATAAATCACCGATTACAGGAGTATCGTTTTGTGCAGGTAACCACAAACGCAGTGGCATAGCCTTGAGCAACCAATCTGAATTGAGTTTTGCCAATCCTGCATATACATACAGAATACCCATCATCAGGCGGATGCTACCTACTGTCCATAATGGTATAAAGCGGTTTAACAATGCAGACCTGCGTTTAGCATCAATAGAAAAGTTGCTATTGGCAGGCAGCCATATCATCAGAAATAATACAAGGCTTACAAAGTAGTAATGGTTCAGGTAGTTGGTTTTATCCATCAGTTCGATGTACGTAAAACTGAGGAACAGTAATATAGCAACTAAACGATACCACAAGCCTAATGCAAACATCAATGCACTGATACCGCACAATGCAAACAATGTATAGGTATATTGCCCCAATGGCCTTACCCATTCAAATCCGTAATAGTGGAAAAAGTATTGTGGTTTGATGTACAATTCATCAATCCATCCCTTCAACCAGAATCGAACAGTGCTGCCCAGAATCATCAACCCGAACACTATCCTGAAAACAGCTAAGGAAGCCGAATAAACAGGCTTCCTTAAATATGCTTTGGATAATATGTCTGGCAATGTTCTGCTCATCAATTAGTCACCGTCATTATCAGTATATGTAATAGATATCCCGAATGCCGATACCATATCTACTTTCAGTAGTGGTACACATTGCTGCATTTCATCGTATATAGTCAGTACTTCGGGGCGTTTGCTTATCACTGCATCTTTTATCGGGATAGTCAAAGCTTTCAGTCTTGTTTCAGCCTGTTTCAGTTTGGTGACGATAAGGTCTGCCATAGCAGTACCATTATCATCTTTTGTACCAATGCTTGCCAGATATGTTTTCATCGATGCACCTGAACCCGTACCATCATAGCTCTTACCTTCATAAAAAGCTATTGCGGCAGCATTTGCATATTGAGCCAACAGATTTGATAACTGAGGCGTATAATATGCTTCTGTTAATTCAGGTTTTGCAACACCAGTCATTGCACCTACGGGCAAACCTATTTTACCCGAACGTAGATAACGCTCATAATACAACACATAGGCATTCACCATTTTAGATAGTCCGCCATTAACATCAGTACCCGTTGCTGCTACAAATGTATTGCGGTAAGAAACCCATGTATTGCCGACACCTTCTGTTTTCTGCAGCATTTTGTTGACAACTGCCTGCAGATATTGCTTGCGGGCTGCAGACTGTGCGTCTGTAGTAAACAATTCTATCGTATTTGCATTGCCATTCAGCAGATAATCAACAGCAGGAAAACCCTGTGCATCTTTATTACCAAACTGTTCAAGGTCATATCCCCCATTAGTGATATTACTGTTAACTTTCGTTACGGTAACAGGGTACGTATTCATGTACATACGCAACGACACATCTTCTGCCGGGCCAAACTCCAATACATCTACTTTTTGCCATGTAATATATGCTGCTTCAAAAGATGATTTTAACTCAGTGAGTGTTGCTGCATCCGGATTGGCTACAAAGACATCCGTTTTAGCCTTCAGAGATTTCAGATCTTTTACCATAGCGGTGTATGCCGGAATAATATAATTATCAGCATAGTTAGTCAGCATGGGTGCTCTGTCAAGCCCCGGTTCTGTAACATCATTTTTATCATCTTTCTTACAAGACAGAAAACTCATTACAGAAATAAGTACCGAAACCGTTGCAAAAACTAATGTTTTCTTCATTTTTAAATTCACTCTTTTTAACGGGTAAAGCGATGAACATAATCACCGCTTTACAGAAAAACCAAACTGCAATATTGTTTTAGTGGTTCACAACCACTTCTTTATTAATACCGAATGCAGCTGCTATCTGGTCGCGAACATTGTCTATATCAGCGTTCGTCAGAGACCAGAAACCATTTGCTTTATTTGATAATACATTCAACAGCTCATCAGACTTAGCCTTGTTAATTTTTGCATTGTGTGCAAACCTCAATGAGTATATAAAACCATAACCTTCAGACAATGAGTGAAACTTAGCACCATCTGTAGTAGCTGTTTTTGTTTTATTCAGGTAGCTGATTGCTATGATAGCAATAGCTTTTTCCAATGATGAGCGAACATATGCTATCTCTGCATCGCGTGTTGTCAGGTCTTTATTTACAATGGCAGCACGGCCTTTCAGCAATGCTATGTAAATATCAGCAGCATTTTCACCACCAACTGAAGTACTCACCTGACGAACATAACTACCCAGATATGTTTCTAACCACTTAGTAGCATCTGCAGGGTCTTTTTTAGGATACATTTCATTAGCAGTAAGGTAGCCATAAGCCTCATCCCAATGGTGTTCCAGCGCAGTATAGTTTTTACCACTTACGATTGTGTTATTATCAGCAGCTTGCTTTTCGGTACCCATGTAGATGTTGCTGATCTGGTCGAGCATCATAGCACCTATCAGGCCTTTTTGTACAAACTGTCCATATTCAAAACCTTTTTCATTTACCAGATACTTGCCATCCAGCACACCTGCTTTACCCTGTTCTGCTGTTTGTGCAAATGAATTGCTTGCAGCTTCCAGTTGAGTGAAGTATCCGTAAAAACGCTGACGTTCAGCATCTGCATCTACAGTAGCAAAAGACTGTGCCGTTTTTGAAACGATTGTTTTATCAGTAGCGCTATTCAATGCAGCATTAGTAAAAGCACTGTTTTTGTTTTCATACATATCCTTCAGCTTAGCTGCTGTGATAGCAGATGTTACACCTTTCTTCATATATGCGTCTATTTCTTTCAGCATACTGATACGGGTAGTTTGTCCTGCGAAATCTACAGTTGTTTTACTATCAGTACCTTTAAATGTTTCGAAATAGTTGGTAGTCGATGTCAGCGTAGAATATGGTACTTTCAGATTTTCGTTTGGTGTTACCGTTGTATTGTCATCCTTTTTACAAGATGCAAACATTACTGCCATTAAACCTGCTCCTACTATTAATTGCTTTTTCATTATATCCTTATAATTCGTTTGAGTGGCGCAAAAGTATAAGAGCAAACTTATCTGCGCTTTCAAAATCGGGAAAAACTACACTCAAAATCGGGAAAATGAAGAAGGCGAAGCATTATGCCCCGCCTTTCAACTAAAACCGTAATATATTGATAACAAACAGATTACATACGTTTAATAGTACAACCAATTGATTTGGTACTATTAGGGTCGGGCACCTGACCTGCCACTATTTTATCAATTGCATCTTTCAGAAACATATTTTTAGATTCTGAAGGGTTAGATGGATTATCTTCCATGGCACCTTTATACATCAGTTTACCGTTACCGTCAAACAGGAAAACCTCCGGTGTACGTGTAGCACCAAACGCATCTGCCACAGCCGATTTCTCATCTATTACATAGGGCACTTTATACCCCATCTTTTTTGCATATTTAGCCATTGCTTTGTCAGAATCCTCATCTCCACGCTTGGCCTCGTTCGAGTTTATGATAACCATGCCTATTTGTTTGCTCATAGCATAGTCCATCATTTCTTTTGTACGACCTTCACTCTTAATAACATACGGACAGGTATTGCAAGAGAACATTACCAGTAAGCCATTATTGGTCTTGGCTTTGTCAAGGGATATTGTTTTACCATCAGTCGATTTCATTTTAGCATCCGCCATAGGTATTGTTGTTCCTACTTCTATGCTCGTGATATTGTTTTGTGCAAGTACAGAAAATGAACTGAATAATGCGGCAGTCAGCAAAAGATTTTTCATGCAATGTTATTTTTTATGAAGTTAAGGGATATGGACTATTGAGAACTGTTAAGGTTTATTCAAGGCTTATATTTTCATCACCTGTTTTATATGGTACATAGGTAATGATGAACTGAAACATCTCATCTGTTGCACGCATACTGCCATCCTGGTCTTTTACCAATCTGGGAGGGCTGAAAGGATTGTTCATATTGTTCTTCGTATTATCATACACACCTTCTGCCACTATGGTGCTACCCTTTGGTATTTTCACCAGCTTCTTGAATGTGTAGAAATACTGCCAGTTAAAATCCCACTTAGGTATTGATATTAAACGGATTGTATCACCATCGGGCTTTAATGCATAGGCTTTAAAACTCTTACCTATCAGGTGCATGTGTGGGTTGATGGTAAGTACAGATATATCTTCGGGTAAGGTGTACTTAGTATATACATTCTTTACTGTGTTGGGTTCCAATATCAGGTCGGGCAATACAGGCGATACACCAATTGTACCCAATTGAAATTCTTTAACAGGCCTGTCAGGTGGTAGTTTTGAAAAGAATACATTGATATATGAGCTGTCCCACACGGCTTTATTCTTTGTGAAACCATAATGTAAATCATTTAAAATAAAGGCACCTTTACGTGGCAGCTTGTATCCACCCAATCCTTCAGGATAGCGTTGCCCATAAGTACCGGGCAGGTAGTTTACTACAGACTTTTGCAACGTAGGATATGTACCATCATCATTGGGCAAACCAAGTTTTTCAAATGCGAGTTTTATAGTAGTATCCTCAACCATATCCGCAATATTATCACCTATATAAACGGTCTTCTTTTTGTTAAAGTCATACTTCACCATATCACCATTCACATGATGCACTACTCCACCATTTCCGGGCATAAACTCTATAACACTTGCGTAAGTATCTGCAGGCAGTTCAAACGGCACTTTAACCAACAAAAACTTATCGCTGTTGTTAGCGGGCAAATAATACGGCTCCACAGGAATACGCAAATCAGGCGTACCTATCAATGAACCTTTCGGGTAATCCGGTAATGATGGCATTTTATCTGCAGGCCCCTCCTTCATACCATCCTGTACCCATTTTTCTACAAGTCGTATATCATGTTCGCTTACTACCTTCTGACCAACAAACTCAGTATAGTGAGGGTCTGCAGGCCAGGGTGGCATCATGCGTTCACGCATCACAAATGCACTTGCCGCACCATACTTCTTAGCATCGGCATAAGTAACAAGATTGAAGTGTGCACCACCACCCTCCCTGTGGCAACCTGTACAGTTCTTGTACATCAGCGGTGCAATATGCTCAGTGAATGTTACATTATCGGGTAGCCTGTTTGGGTTATCACACGATTGAAATAATATTAATATACCTGCTATACTACTTACTATTTTTCTTGCTTTCACTCTCATGCTTTACAGAAAATTTGCCCAACAATATGCTGACATTGAGTTCATATCCTAATATGATAACCATCGTATTCAACCACACCCAAACCATAAATGCCATCAACGACCCGATAGAACCATATACTTTATCATAATTGATAAAGTTGTTGACCATAAAAAAGAATACTACTGTTGCCACAACACTCAGTACTGTAGCAAAAACAGAACCGGGTGATACAAAACTAAACCTGTGTACCATTGAAGGCCCATAAGTATAGACAATAGAAATCATACAAAATATCAAGCCAATAAGTATCAGCATACTTAACAGCTTTACTATAATTACATTATTAAATACACTCAGTATAATCTCATTTAATGCTTCTGTCTGCAGGATGAGTGCTGCCAGACTGATGATAGCAACACATATTAACATCACAGTCAGTTTGATGGATGTCCATCTGCGTTTCAACCCCGAACGTTTTACATGTATGGAAGTTCCCCTATCGAATGTATTCATTAATCCCATCATGCCGTTTGAAGAGAAAAACAATGTCAGTAAGATACCATATGATAATACATCATTTCTTTCTGTATTCAGAAAGTCTATAATAATACCGGATATGCTATTATAAATGGCGGGGGGTAAAGCCAACAATTTAAGTGTATCCAATATAGTAACCTGTACATCACCTAAGGGTAGGTAAGGTATCAATGAAAACAGGAATAACAATGTTGGCGGTATCGCCATCAAAAAATTATATGTGACCGCAGCGGCTCGTACATTCACTTTTGTATTGGTTACCTCTTTATAAAAGAATTTACCAACATCAAACAACGACACCCCCTGAAAACCAGGCAACACTACCCCCTTAGCCCAATTAGTAAGCACTTTTACTGGTGGTAATTGCAGAATGGTAGCTTCCAGTCTTGTCATACCACAAATTACGGCTAAAGATTGCTGAGAATGAAATCTGTCATTCTTTTATATAAGTGGTACCGCGTTATACCACCAGAAATACCATGATTCTTGTTAGGATAATACTCCCCATCAAATTCTTTATTCGCCTTAATCAACGCATCTGTCAGCATCACTGCATTCTGAAAGTGTACATTATCATCAGCCGTGCCGTGTATCAGCAGGTATTTGGCATTCAGATTGCCTGCCATCTTCTCAGGGGCATTATTATCGTAGCCTTCAGCATTTTCCCTTGGGGTACGCATATAGCGTTCTGTGTATATATTATCATAGTAGCGCCAGTTGCTAACCGGTGCTACGGCAATCCCCATCTTAAACACATCCTGCGATTTGAATACACAGGTGCTGCTCATAAAGCCTCCATAGCTCCAACCCCAAATACCAATGCGGCTTTTATCTACATAAGTTTGACTGCCCAACCATTTTGCAATAGCTATCTGGTCATCACTTTCGTACTTACCAAGTTGCAAATATGTTTTTTTCTTAAACGCCTCGCCTCGGTAACCAGTACCTGTACCATCAGCACAAAACACGATATACCCTTTCTGTGCCAGCATCTGGTGCCAGAAGAAATCGCGTATCGGAAACCTGTCTGCTACTTCCTGAGAACCTGGTCCGCTATACTGATACATCAGTACAGGATATTTTTTATTCGGATCGAAGTTTGGAGGTGTTATCATCCATGTCCAGAATGTGTTACCACCACTCAAATCTATCTGTTTGATTGCTATATTACCGAGGTTGTAATCAGCCATAACATCTTTCAGCCCTTTATTATCCTCCAATATCTTCAGAATCTTGCCATCAGCATCACGCAAATAATATACCGGCGGCTGGTTGATTTTTGAATACTTATCTAAAAAGTACTGATAGCCCTCTATTGGCGTAATGGAGTGTACACCATCTTCTGCTGTAATGGTCTTACGCTTTTTACCATCCCAATTGATGACATATAACTTACGTTCTGCAGGGCTGTTTTCCGCAGCAGTGTAGTAAACTAATTTCTTTGTTTTATCTACTCCTGTTATGTCTGCTATATCATATTTACCGGGTGTCAGGTCTGTCAGTTTCTTATTCTTCCAATCCCATAGGTGCAGGTGTGAATAGCCACTTACTTCACTCGTAAAAATGAATGAGCTGTTATCGGGCAAAAACTCCATGTTATCATTTATCTCTATGTAACTTTTATTTTCTTCAGTGTATATGACTTCAGATTTACCGGTAGCAGCATTTGCAAATAACAATTCCAATTTGTTCTGCAACCTGTTCATTCGGTAGATGCATAGCGTCTTAGGGTCGTTCGTCCATTTAATGCGTGGTATATACTGGTCTGTTTCTGTACCTATATCTGCTTTAATGATATTACCACTCGCAAAGTCATACACTTTAATTTCTATTACAGAATTAGGCTCACCAGCTTTCGGGTATTTGTATTGATAATCTTTGGGATAAAGCCCTCCATACATCGCCATATTGAATTGCGGAACGTTTGTTTCGTCGAATCTGTAATAAGCTATATACTTACCATCAGGCGACCAGTCGAATGCTCGTGTAAATTCAAACTCTTCCTCATACACCCAATCGCAATTACCGTTTATTATTTTATTCCATTCGCCATCTGTTGTTACCTGTTTGTTCTCTCCGTTTGCAAAGTTGATGGTGTACAGATTATTGCCTTTTACATAAGCAACCGCATTACCATCAGGAGAGAATGTTGCATGCAATACTTTATCGTTATCTACAGATGCTATGCTTTTAGTAGCTATATCGTATACATATACTTTGTTCAATACAGAGCGGCGATACACATTCTGGCTCTCAGCCTTCAGCATCAGTTTCTTCTCGTCTTTGCTGAAGCTATAGTCATCAAATTTCAATTGCTTGCCGTTGAATAGTGTCTTACTGTTATCAAATAACACTTCCAGCTCAGCGCCTGTTTCAAGGTTGTATTTCTTTATTATCTGTACATCACCTGACTGTTCAATCTTAGTATAATGCCTGCCATCTTTCATACCATTAAAACCAGGGACACTCTTCATACGAAAAGTGTTGTTCTTGAACAGGTCGTCCATGGTTATTTGTTTCTTAGCCTGTGCATTGGCAAGCTGCACAACCAATAAAGACGCTATCAGCAGAGAGTATTTCATAATTCTGTACTATGTATCCCCCAAAAATAGTCGGTATCGCGGATAGTTGAAACTTTAAAGAAATCATAAAAGGGTCAGAAAACGGGGGAAAATGCAATATGCCCCTATCCGCATCGTTATATTCTCAAAACCAACTATTATGAAGAAAATACTCTTTGCCGCGCTGATGGCAGTTTTCAGCGTACATGTATACGCTTGCACTCCAATACCTGCCCCCGAAGTAACGGATATTAAACCGGGTGTAACTACCCAAAAACAAGCTGAAGAAATGTTTGGTGAGCCTACCACGATAAACAATGACGGTAATAAACAGCAATGGCTATATAATAACAAAGACAGGCGGGTAATGCTGGTATGGGACAAGACCACTAAACAACTGCTGGAATATAATTACTCAGCGAGCGCATCGGCGACAGAGGCAGATCAAAGCCTGTTATGCAAGCTAAATGCAGGTACTACAAAAACAAATGATGCCGTGCGTTTGCTGGGTATACCAAACGAATACAGAGTAGAAAAGAATAATCAGCTGGTAATGTATAGGTATAAGAACAGTATGCTGCGGCTCAGCTTCAAAGACGAGCTGTTGCAGAATATAGATATATCCATTAAAGCAAAAGGATAAATGCGAGAGGTAACAAAAAATCCCCTTGTTTCTACAAGGGGATTTCTGTTTTGCTATAATTCATAAATCAATAATCGATAGTTGCCTGAATGCCCCTGTCTATTAGAGCTTCAGCTTGCGGGCGCAGCATCTCAAAAGTGCCTTTTCTTACACCACATTTTCCTTTGTGATGAATAATAAGTGCGCATTGTTCTGCCTGTTCAGGATAATGTTCGCAGATTTCCATTAGCGACTCGATAACATGGTCGAACGTGTTTACATCGTCGTTCCATACTATCAGGTTGTGCATCTCCTCTACCAGTACATCCTCTTCAGCATCCTCTTGTGTTTGCCACTGAATACCACCCATTTGATATTCTCTTGAACTCATTTACTTGTTATTTTTTGCAAATATAAGGAATTTGAGAATTTGCAACCAATCATATCTTTGCGGCATGTTTACCAAAAAGACGATGGAAGAGCTGGAACGCCTGAGTGCAGATGAAATGAAAGCTGCCGAAAAGCATCCGGTAATAGTGATAATGGACGATGTGCGCAGTATGCACAACGTGGGCAGTGCCTTCCGCACAGGCGATGCTTTTGCCATAGAAGCCTTATATCTCTGTGGTTATACACCAACACCTCCCCATAGGGACATTCATAAAACGGCGCTTGGTGCTACAGAAACGGTAAGCTGGAAGCATTTTGAAACCACCATGGATGCCGTAAACCATGCTAAGGCACTAGGCCATAAAATATATACCGTAGAGCAGGCGCACAATAGCACCATGCTTAATACGCTGCAATGGAACAATGAACCTGTGGCATTGGTATTTGGCAATGAGGTAAGCGGGGTGAACGATGAAGTGATGGCCATGGCAGATGGATGCATAGAGATACCTCAATTTGGCAGCAAACACTCACTCAATATATCTGTAAGCATGGGTGTGGTGCTTTGGGAAATGATTAAATAACAGAAATAACTACAAAATACGTAACGATGGAGAACCAGTATGAAACCCTTATGAAGCAGAAAACCAACGAAGAACTGCTCAAATATATTCATGAACCAGAAAAATACATGGTGGAAGCTATAGAAGCCGCCGTTGCAGAATTGAAAGAACGCTGTATTCCTATTGATGAGACTGCACTAAACATTGCTATCGAAAGAAAGAAACAACAACCTACATCAGGTGGGCGTTGGAAAGACAACATAACAGATGACCCGGCAGCCCCTCAATATTATTCCAAATTAGCAATTTACCTGTTCTCGGTATTCTTTACAATGCTTGCAGGAACACTATTACTTAGAAGAAACCTGATTATTGCAAAAGAAAAGAAAGCTTCAAATCAAGTATTACTATTTGGCATTGCCTATACAATCACTTTTTTGACAATAATGATTTATGTTTCTGAAATCGTGAAGTCAACATCATCACTGGCAGTAGCATTTAACGGGTTTGGTGCTTTTCTGCTGGAGCGACTATTTTGGAATAAGTACTTGGGGGCACAAATAAAACACAGGACCAAACCTGTTTGGAAACCATTGTTAATCTGGATAGCAATTTGCGCATTCTTTATATTAATCTCTATTCTGGGATCAGAACCAAACACATAGCGTAGCCGTAGTTACCAGATTGTTCTTTATAGGCATACCGTATTTGGCAAATACAAATTGTCCACTGCTATAATACTTGCCTTCTACACGAAACATAGCATGCTTGCTGATGCTATAGTCTAAACCCAGGCTATTGCCCCATGTGCGGAATTGGCGTGACGCAGCACCACGCACTACTAAGCCGTAGTAATCGTCATAATACTCGCAACGGGCAGCTATGGCTATCTTCTTGCTTGCTGCATATCTTATTATCAGTGCAGGGCTGTACCACAGGCCGTAGGTGTTGTCACCCTTCCTTATTTGCTCTGCGCCTATGTCGTATGCTGCTGCCACTTCCCATCTTTTAGCAGGTTTGTATACTGCATAGAAATTGTGATACCAACGCCATTTTCTCAGGCTGTCGGGCTCGTTATTGCAAACAATATTGCTATAGTTGATGGTCAGCTTGTCTGACGGTGTATAGGTAAGCTGTAAGCCAAATGCGGGTGTATTATTGCCGGGCTTGCGTTGTATGTTCTGCCAACCATTCAGGTATAGCAGTGCTCCATACCATTTGTCATTTTTGCTTTTATAGCTCAGGCGTACACCTGTCTCGAAGTAAGGAGAGTTGTCAGCCATCAGGCTGCGTGTCAGGGTTCGGTTGTCTTTGCCAACTGCACTCTCCAGCCCTATGTGCGATGGCATGATGCCCGCATCTACCCATAGTTCCTGCTTTCTGCTGAGCTTTACCCCTGCATTTGCCTCCAGTATGTTTTTCAGTACACCCGGCTCTGCTGCATAATTGGCGTTGCTGTAGGTACCCGTCATCAAGGCTATGTTCCCCCTCACATGCTTACTCTCATAGGCGGCTTTCAGGTAGGCAAGGTTCAGATTCACCTCGTTGTGCCTGCTGTGCGATACAATATGGTTAGGGCGGTTATGGTCTCGCGGTTCGTTAAAATCGTAGCCATAATACAGCTCTCCATACGCTGATAGCTGAATAGCTGGCTTATCCTGCGCACCTGCACTAAATACTGACAACAAACAGACTACAAATAGCACTTTTTTCATCTATACCTACAAAAAATACTGAGCTAAACTACAGCGAATATTAACAGCATACAATACAGTTTTCCGTAAATTTGCACCCGATTATGGAGCGGATATATTTTGACAATGCAGCTACAACTGCAATGGACCAGGACGTGTTGAATGCAATGATGCCATACATGACAGAGAAGTTTGGCAACCCGTCTGCTATTTATTCTTATGGCAGAGAAACAAAAATGGCTATAGAGAATGCCCGCAAGTCTGTAGCTAAAATACTACATGCAAACCCGGGAGAGATATTCTTTACATCGGGCGGTACGGAAAGCAGCAATACTTCTATACATGCTTCTGTGCGCGACCTTGGTTGCAAACGCATCATATCATCGCCCATAGAACACCACGCTACGCTGCATACGGTTGAATACCTGCACAAAACAGGACAAGCAGCACTTAGCTTTATAAAGCTGACACCCAACGGGTATATAGACCTGCAAAGCCTTGAAAATCTGCTTGCCGAAAGTGACGACAAAGCACTCGTAACCCTGATGCATGCCAATAACGAGATAGGCAACCTGCTGGATGTAAAAGCCGTGGGCGAACTGTGTCGTAAATACAATGCCATCTTCCATTGCGATATGGTGCAGACCATCGGGCACTACCCCATCAACCTGCACGATATTTATATACACTTTGCCAGCTCGGCAGGCCACAAGTTTCACGGGCCTAAGGGTGTGGGTATGCTCTACGTAAACGAAGACGTTAAAATACAACCATTGCTAAACGGTGGTGCACAGGAACGCAATATGCGTGCAGGTACAGAAAACCTGTATGGTATTGTAGGCTATGCCAAAGCACTGGAAATAGCTACCGAACGCTACGAGCAGGACAGCCAATATATACAGGAGCTGAAACAATACATGATAGCGCAACTGCGCAGCACATTCCCCAACATACTGCTGAATGGCGATGCTGAAGGCAACAGCCTGTACACGGTATTGAACGTTGGCTTCCCGCTGACGGATAAGTCTGATATGATGCTATTCAATCTGGATATGGCAGGCATCTGTGTAAGTGGCGGCAGCGCATGCAGTAGTGGGGCCAACAGCATCAGCCATGTTATTAAAGAACTGTATCCGGAAAATGCAGCCAACATAGTACCGATACGCTTCTCTTTTTGCAGACATAATACCAAAGAAGAAGTAGACACGGTGGTTGCCAAGCTTACAGGATTGGTATAATAATTGATTAGTAAGAAGTTTGTTTTATTAAATATGGGATAAATAAACGTAAATCGCTCGTTAATGTTTTGCTATTCCTTGCGTGATATAAAGTAAAAAGGGATATTTGCCTACTATCACGAAATAAAAATAAAAAACTCAGTATGAAAAAAGTCCTCTATTCTGCTAAAGCATTGCTGCTGACAGCTATGCTTGTATTGCCTTTAAGCACATTTGCACACACAACATGGTGCTATTCAAAGTACGGTTGGGGTTGTAACTGTGGCGGCGGTGGTGGTTATGCCGTTCCTTTGGATGGTGGCATAGCACTATTAGTTGCAGGTGCAGCCGGCCTGGGCATTAAAAGGTATAAGAATAATAAGAAAGAGAAATAAGTCTTGTATCCGGCAATAAAAAATGGAAACTAAAACAGACAGCTTTAGCTTAAATAAAGTTCTACCCTCCAATATCAGGCCTATTATTATAAGAGGCCTGTTATTGGTTGTTGGCTGGACTTTATTGTACAAATTTGTTTTAGGGCCTGCCGGAATACCTGATAACCAATTAAGCAAACTTGTACAGATAGGTACTGCTGAAGTATTATCATGGTTTTACCCCAATGTTACCCAAGCCGGCACTATCGTATTCATTGATGGCATACCCTCTGTAAGTATTGGTCATCAATGTAATGGTTTGGAACTCAACGCACTTTACATAGGCTTCATGTTGTGTTTCCCTGCCAGTTTCAGAAAGATATTGATATATACCCTCGTAGGGTTTGCAGCTATTTATACCCTGAATGTGATTCGTTGTGCGGTATTGGCAGTAATGTATATCAATCACAACGACCTGACTGATTTTGCACACCATTATGCGTTCAAGCTGGTTATTTATGCGGTTGTATTCTATGGCTGGGTGCTATATTCTAAAAAGCCTGCTGCCAAATGAATAAAAAATTAGCATTCTGGCTTTCATTTATCATTGTAGCTGCACTATGTTGGATTGATTATCAATACTTTACAGAAGGGCACGCACATTTAATTACACCATTACAACGTCAAATAGGCCATATACTACTATTAGTGGCAATAATGCCTGTTGGATATATCGGATGGCGATTTTATGGCATACAGTGGATTTATAAGCTATGGCTGATATCCTATGCAGCAGCAATCGCAATTATTGGTATTACTGGCCTTATTCAATGGAAAACAGGGCTGTTCGGCATTGTTTTTTTAGACCAGATTAGCAGTCTGCGCCTGTTCTTTACCAGCCCGTTACCCTATTTTATGTTATATATTATCAACAAAGTGGTGCATACACAACAAAATCATGTCAATAAATAATTTGTATTTTTTTGTTGGTATTCTAAAAAAGATTACCTTTGCACTCCATTAAAATTTTATTAACGGTATAGCAAATGCCTACTATTCAACAATTAGTTCGTAAAGGTCGTACGCAAATTCGCGCCAAGTCAAAGTCTCGCGCTTTGGATGCTTGTCCTCAGCGTCGCGGCGTATGTACTCGTGTGTACACAACCACTCCAAAGAAACCAAACTCTGCCCTGCGTAAAGTTGCCAAAGTGCGCCTTACAAATAAAGTAGAGGTTATCGCATACATCCCTGGTGAAGGCCACAACCTGCAGGAGCACTCTATCGTGCTGATTCGCGGTGGTCGTGTTAAAGATCTTCCGGGTGTACGTTACCACATCGTACGTGGCGCGCTTGATACTGCGGGTGTAAAAGACCGTAAACAAAGCCGCTCTAAATACGGTACGAAGAAAGAAAAAGCTAAAAAATAATATTTAATATAATTAAAGCCAATCATAAACGATGAGGAAGGCACAAGCGAAAAAGCTCCCTTTAGCACCGGATCCTAAATTCAACGATAAAAACGTTACACGTTTCGTTAACTGCCTTATGTGGGGTGGTAACAAAACTATCGTGTTGAGTGCATTCTACGATGCTCTGGATAAAGTAAGCCAAATAACAAGTGAAGACGGTTACGAAGTGTGGAAGCGCGCTTTGACAAACGTTACTCCTGCGGTAGAAGTGCGCAGCCGCCGTATCGGTGGTGCTACTTTCCAGATACCTACAGAGGTACGCCCTGACCGTAAAATATCTTTGAGCATGAAATGGCTTATCCGTTTCAGCCGCGAACGTAACGGTAAAACAATAGCTGATAAACTGGCTAATGAAATCGTTGCTGCTGCGAAAGGTGAAGGTGGCGCTTTCAAAAAGAAAGAAGATACGCACCGTATGGCTGAAGCCAACAAAGCGTTCTCGCATTTTAAAGTATAATTCAAGACACTTACTATACCAACAAAGCCGCCTTTTCCAAGGCGGCTTTTTCTATTGCAGCACATTGCTCTATACTACGAATCAGAATGACAGATATTAATGCATAAAAAAGCCTGCAACATACATTGCAGGCTTTTTACCCTATTTTATTCTACAGCTATTATCTATGCTTTTGCTTTAGCAGGCTTATTCTTCATATACATCCTTACGCCATACACAATACCTGCAATTGCCAACAGGCTTGTACCACCATCCAACGGGGCAGCATATGGTTCTACATCAGGGTCGAAACCGGGGCCGAATGCAAATGCCTGTGAACTTGCCAGTAACATCATCACAGTGAAAACTAATAATACTTGTACCTTTTTCATCTTATATCTTTTATAGTTTGTTTAATAGTATTTGTGTCTTGTTCAGTATTGTAAAGGTAGTTCAGCGATAAAGGTTCATCCTAAATTATCAATCCGCTTAACCTTAGATTTGCATCTGCTTCACAATCGGTTAACAAAAAAAGCGGAATGGTTGCCCACCCCGCTTTTGCAATACTATTACTATTGTTTAATCAGTTTTTCAACTACAGTTTCTTTGCCATTGCTCACCTCTACCAGGTACATACCTGCAGGTAATGCTTGTACAGGTAATACTACTTCACCACTTGTTTTAGCTTTTATTTCCGTAACAGACACTACTGTACCGAGGATGCTTGTTACAGCTATCTTCATTGTTTCGTTGGCTGCACCATTGTAATGTAATACAGTTGTAGTATTAGCAGGATTAGGAGCAAGTTTTACTTCCAGTTTAGCTGCTTCCTGTATCTTAGCTACAGGAAGCGATACGTTCGTAGGATTTGTTGGCTTGGTTGCTTTGCCCTCCATTATCAGTTCAAAACGATTTTCGCCGGTTGTTGCAACATCATTTGTTACTTCAAACCAATATTCAAAACCCGGAACGATTTCTTCTTTTATATTCATGTATTTATCGTGCAGATAAATCCTTGTACCAAGAGCCATATCATAATCTCCCAATACAAACTTATACTTCTTCTTATACGGCGTATATAATCCCATCCTTATTACCTGACTGTCTGTATGTTTACGGGCATCTACAGCTAATAAAGAATCATCGCTACCAAAAGTATAGATACTGATATCGGGGTTTGCCATTTTCAGGCCATCGCCATAATCATAAGATGCTTTGGCTGTATCGTCAAACAATACAAGCAGTTTATCCCAGAAAATAGTGCTGTCTTCTATCTTCAATTCTATCTGACGAGGCTTTGCAGCTGTTGTTTTCAATAAACCTAAACCTGCAGATGAAGTTTTACAAGATTCAGGGAAGGTGATTGAACCACTGAATAATACAGTTGTTACAAACGATGCACCTGCCGGTATGATGATACCATTCAGTATAGGAATACTTGTATAACCACCTCTAGTACCTTGGTTAGAGTTCCATACAATCAGATTGGCACCTAAACTTGTGTTGGTAGTCAGCAGCATATTAATAGGGCTCATGAAAGGGTTACCTACCAAAACGAATGGTGTATTACTTCCTTTTGTAAGCGGCACTGTTACGCTACCTTGGTTCAACGGACCTGTCATATCAAGTGTTACAGCATCGGGTGTGTATGTACCTGCATACAGTCCCTGACCTTTCGAGCCACGTACCAATACGCGTACTGATTCACATCTATCCCAACTGTTTGCACCACTGCCGTTTGTACTTGTAAATGCTGTCCAGCCTATATCATTTACGGTAGAGCCATTACCTGTTGCAGGATTGTACCAGAATGCAGATGCAGGGTTACCGGGTTGGTAGTCAAAACCATTTGTTCCGCCACCTGTACCTGTGATATCTATATCGTCTGTCAACTGATTCAAACCTATCGAGCTTGAGAACGGGTGTGTTATGAAACGGAATGCCCTGCGGCCTCCAGCTATATATGTTTCAGTTGTTACATTACCTATAATGTAGTTGCCCGAGCTTGAACCTTGTGCTACACGTGCAGTACCTGCTGATGTAGATTTCAGTGTGAGGTTGCCGTTTGATGTAAGTACACCACCGCTTGTAACAGTTACCACACCGGTAGGCTCTATGTCAAGAGCAGTACCGAGTGTTGCAGTACCCGAGCTGCCTAATGCCAGCGTCAGTAATTTGCGAGAACCGCTTGTAAAGTTCAATGTACCTGCTGCACCATTCACATTAAGGTTTGATGTGCTGCCACCTGTGATAGTACCAGCACCGCTTACAGCACCACCTAAAGCAAGGTTACCGTTTGCTATGCTGATGATACCGGCATTATCGAAAGCGCCTGATATCGTAAAGTCTGTTGTTGAACCACTTAATGTAACCCTGCCGCCGCTGTATATTTTCATAGTAGCAACTGTAGCGTCAGCTGATACTATCGGGTCGTTGGTTTTATCTACTATATGCACCTCTTCTGTACTGATAGGCACGTTTGCAAAAGACCAGTTGTTAGCCGTATGCCAGTCGGTGCTGCTTGCACCTGTCCATGTATTACACAGATTTACGTAACGCAGGTCGTCATTCGTATCATCGTGATATGATATGGCTGGTGCACCGTTTATAGCCTGCAGACAAGCATACTCGCCTATATCACCGGTGGTTTCAAACCTTGCAGGTGAACCCCATGTAGTACCTGAAGTGTTTATAGCGCGTACATATTTCAGGTCACCATTGGTCACATCAAAATATGCTATGGCAGGGTTGTTATCTACTATTTTCAATGATGTGTATTGCCCTACGTCACCGGTTGCATCCAGCGTTACGGGTGTACCCCATGTGCTGCCGCTTGCATCATTGCCACGTGCAAATTTCAGGTCGAAGCTGGTAGCATCGTAATAAGAAACAGCAGGGTTGCCGTTTACTACTACCATAGAACAATATTGCCCTACGTTATTAGTAGATTGTATAACAACTGGTGTACCCCATGTACCACCAGTAGTATTGGTAGCACGTACATATTCCATATCGCCGTTAGTAGCATCGTAATATGCTATGGCAGGGTTGCCGTTTACAATCTGCATAGATGCATACTGCCCCACCGTACCCGATGATGTAACCGTAACAGGTGTACCCCATGTACTACCTGTTGTATTCGTAGCACGTACGTATTTCAAATCGCCGTTTGTAACATCGTAGTATGCAATAGCAGGGTTGCTGCTGACAACTACCAGCGATGTGTACTGGCCTATATTGTTTGTAGATGTAACCGTAACAGGTGTACCCCAAGAGCTGCCATCAGCGTTTGTAGCACGAACGTACATCAGGTTACCGTTTGTCTGGTCGTAATACGATATAGCAGGGTAACCGCTGACAATAGCCATAGATGTAAACTCACCTACGAAGTTGGTAGACTGTACCACAATTGGTGTACCCCATGCATCGCCCACACTGTTTGTTGCGCGAACATATTTGAGGTTACCATTCGTCTCATCGAAGTAAGACATAGCAGGATTGCCGTTTACCACCAATAATGATGATGATTCGCCCACCATCGCACCACTACCATTATCCAGTTGTTGTGGTACGTTCCAGTTTTGCGCAAACACATGGCCTACTGAGCCAAGCGTTACCATAATAAGGATTAAATACTGTTTCATGTTTGTACTTTGTTTTGAGATTGATCGCTTTTTCATTTGATACTGCACGAATGTAGCCTTAGCCTATATATACATTCAAAAATCCAACCTTCGTTAACTGCCCTTTTGCAACTGGTTAACCACCTATTAACAAAAAATACCTTCATAAAATCACAATATTTTGAGCTGTCAAATAAATTAATTTAGATTAATCTAAAAATATTATACCTTTGCCCCAACATGAAACAATTATTACTCTCGATATTGATATTAAGCAGCCTGAATGTAGCTGCACAAAGCAGTAAAGACACGTTGGAGGATGTAGTGGTAACAGGCACTATGAAATTAATGAGCCGTAAAGACAGCCCTATACCTGTAGAGATTATCACAGCGAAATTCTTTAAAAAGAACCCCACACCAAGCCTTTTTGAGGCGGTAGGTATGCTGAATGGCGTACAACCACAGCTGAACTGTAACATCTGTAATACGGGCGATATACACATCAATGGTATGGAAGGGCCATATACCATGATACTGATAGATGGCATGCCTATTGTCAGTGCATTATCTACCGTATATGGATTGAATGGCATACCCAATAGTATGGTTGACCGTATAGAAGTGGTTAAAGGCCCAGCATCATCGCTGTATGGTTCGGAGGCTATGGGTGGTATCATCAATGTAATTACCCGCACCCCCAACAACGCACCGCTATTGAGTGCCGATGTATTTGCTACAAACTGGCAGGAGTATAATGCCGATATATCAACCAAATTCAAGCTCGGTAAGCTGAATAGTATGCTCGGTGTCAGCTACTTCAACTACAGCAATCCCATAGATAATAATAAAGATGGCTTTACAGATGTCACCCTGCAAAACCGTGTATCGATATTCAATAAATGGAGCCTGCTGCGCAAAGACTATAAACTGGCTTCGCTGGCAGCACGTTACGTGGCTGAAGACCGCTGGGGCGGACAAATGAACTGGACACCCGACTACAGGGGTAGTGACAGCATCTATGGCGAGAGCATTACTACCAAACGCATAGAGCTGATAGGTATGTACCAACTGCCTGTACGCGAAAAGATAATAACACAGTATTCGTACAACTACCACTTTCAGGATAGCTACTACGGTACTACACCTTATAATGCCAACCAGCAGGTAGCCTTTATACAGGCGTATTGGGACAAGCGTGTGAATGATAAACACAGCCTGTTACTCGGTGCATCATATCGTTATACAGTGTACGATGATAACACACCTGCTACCCTATCGGCTGATGGTAAGAGCAACGCTCCTGCCATTACTCCCCTGCCCGGTATATTTATACAAGACGAATGGGCTGTGCATGAGAAACATAAAATACTGCTTGGCTATCGTTACGACTACGATAAAAACCACGGCAGCATACACTCGCCACGCCTTGCCTACAAATGGGCACCCAACACAAGCAATGCAATACGTGCCAGCGTGGGTACAGGCTATCGTGTAGTGAACCTCTTTACCGAAGACCATGCAGCACTGACAGGCGCACGCCAGGTGGTGATAAAAGAAGCACTGAATCCCGAACGCTCTTACAACACCAACCTGAACTATAACACAAAACAGGTAATAGGACGTGGATTTGCTGTAATAGATATTACTGCTTTCTACTCTTATTTTACCAACAAGATAAATGGCGACTTTGACACCGACCCTAACAAGATTATATATGACAACCTGAAAGGCCATGCCATATCGCAGGGCATATCGCTGAATGTTGAGGGCAATTTCAGCTTCCCGATACGTGTGATGGCTGGTGTTACCTATATGAATGTGTACCAGATGGAAGACACAGGCACCGGCTTGTTTAAAACCATACAGATACAGGCACCAACATGGAGTGGCAACTTCGCTGTTACATACACACTGCCGCGTGGCTTTATGATAGACCTGACAGGTAAATGGAACGGACCTATGCGACTGCCGTTGCTGCCCAACGATTTCCGCCCCGAATACTCGCCATGGTTTTGTATAGCCAATGTGCAGCTTACCAAGCGTATAGGCAAGCAAATAGAAGTATATGGCGGTGTAAAAAACCTGTTCAACTTTGTGCCGAAGTACCCGATACTGCGTGCGCACGACCCGTTTGACAAAAAAGTAAACGACCCGCTCGATAATCCGCAGGGCTATACCTTCGACCCGAGTTACAACTATGCATCATTGCAGGGCATACGTGGTTTCCTCGGCATCAGGTACACGATGAAGTAATACTCTTATTCACGCTCATTCACACATTCACGGTTTGTAAGTGTGAATATTTGTTCCACTGTTCCACTTGTTCTATATCTGGAATATTGGAACAGGTGGAACGGTGGAAAACGTTAGAACAAAATCATGCATTGTTCTGTAAAACCAGTAAATTGTAATATAATCATTCGAGCTATGATCTGGACACACATTTATGATCTGGTACTTAAACTTTTAACAATTACTGTTACGATTATTATATTATCACATACCCCTGCTTTTGAGAATAAGGGAATTCTAATAATGGGTATAGCTTTAATAATATTCTTTTTCAGTTATCATTATTTCATTAGAACATTTTCTACGTTTTTGTATTGCACATTGGCACTAAAAATGAAAATTAATTTATCTCAGGCAAAGCAGCTTAATGATGCGTTTAGCCCAACTTTAAGATTAAACTGGTTACCTATGAGAGAACTGAAAAATCTTGATAATAACGTAAAGTTGGAAACCGCAATACGCATTTTAGAAAAATGGAGAGAGCGTAATAAAAAGTCCAGGCAATAATTTCAAACCTTCTACAAGCCAACTCGAATCCACGTCGGATTAGTCTAACGATGATACAAAAATCTGTAAATATGCGTGAATAAGATAATGCGCCCCCGAATACCGGGAGCGCATCATATAAGCAGTACCTTACGGGGAACTGTTATTTACAGAATATTACCTGGTTGTTCTTGCCGTGGTCGTTGTTTTCACCATCGGTCAGTTTGCGTCTTGTAGTAAGTACCAGACTGTATGCACATGACGGCCATGTATTAAAGGCAGGTGTTACCTCGCCCGGTGCAGCCATGTTGAAGGATTGCGCATTACCACGTGTAGTGCTGCCCGCCGTCAGCGAATGGTTGATGGTGATACCACCCGGCACTGCAGCCGATGATACCGACAATCCCCATGCTGCTATCAGCTCATGGTCGGCAGTATAGCGTACGGTAGCACTTGCACTCACAGGTGTACATCCGCCACTTCCGGCAAACAGTTCTTCAAGTTTCAGCAAACTTACTTCGCCCCAGTTGTTTACATAGATGTGTGCCTGCATCACTTGTTCGTTGAAGTTCGGATCGCCGGGGTTGGTATGTGTAGCAGGGTTGTCCGTTGTCTGGAATGCCACGTATACAATATGCCCGTTGCGTGGTGTTGATGGCAGGTTGCCTGCGGTATCGCCCGCACTTGCACCTGCACCACCCGGTGCTATGGTGTTTGTGTTCAGCCACATCAGCGGCCCGTAGAAGCCGTTATCCAATGCAGGCTGGTCAACACGTACCCATCCGTTTGCATCAGGGTGCAATACATGGTCGGCAGGTGGTGTCGATGGGTTCATCGGGTCGAATACCGGTAGTGCATCAGGTGCAGATGCTGCCTGTGCAGGGTCTATCACCACATCCTGAAACGCAGTGCCACTACCCCATGCTACCATACGCGTTGCCACTTTCAGGCGGCCATTCACTATCTGTGTAGCAGTTACATTCTGCCATGTAGTACCATCTGTACTATAGCGGAAGCGGTAGTACAACGGGCTGCCCGGTGCTGTAGGCACACGCTTGGTGGCATAGCCTACCAGCTTCACCGCACCAAAGAAACCAAAGCCTATACCTGTAGCAAAGCTGCGGTTTTGTGTTGTAAGCCCTGTTACTGCGCTTATATCGTTAGTAATGCTGTAATTACCAACGTGTGTGAACCATGGTATCTCGGTAGATGTAGGACCGTCTTTCACGCAGAGCGTTACGCAGAAGCAATTGCCCCTGTTTACACGGTCGTCGCGAAGGCCTGTGTTGCGGCTTTCAGCAAGCAGCACAGCACCTGACGATGATTCTATTTTGAAATAGATATCAGGCCCTGCCTGCCATTCAATATTCAGCCACGGGCTCAGCAGTGTTTGTTTGAATGCATCAGATGTATAGTATATTTTGAAATAACCATTAGCATCTGTAAAAGCACTTCCCAGTGCATCGTCCTGAAGCCAGTCCCTGTCAAACGCCGATACTTTTACACCCGGTATGGGTTGTTTGGTATCACAATCTACTACGCGTCCGCATATCACCCACAGGTCCAGCAGTTGCAGAATACGGCACCACCATTTAGCGATGATGTCATAACGCCAGTAGTCAACCAGTATTCCCTTAGCTATATTATCACGCAAGCGGAATTCGGGCTGGCGTGTAGTAAGGTGGAACTGGAATTCTTTTGCATCTTTCGATTGTTTTTCTTTACCGAAGTTGGTATCGAGCACAATGTCTATTTCATAAGCCTCGCCTTTGTATTGTTTTTCACTCAGTTCAAAACTGTAATTACCCGCATCGTCGGTAGTAGTTTCCGCAATCAGCATTTTGCTTTTGCGTTTTATTTCATCGTCCGATAACTGGTGGAATGTTTGAGCAGCTGATGCAGATGCTACCATCGTTATATTATCGCTTGATGCGCTGTAAAGGCGCACTTTGATTTTTGCCAGATGCATAAAGCAATCTGAGCATAGCAGGCCACGTAGTGTGCCCCTGATGATGTATTTCATTATTGTACTGTTTAGATGATGAGTGCCTACTCTTTAACCCTTTTCGGCTTCCGGTTGCAGGTATCGTTATTACTTGGTCGCGACTTGATACTCTGATATCCTCTAGTGTAAAACTACTATGTACAGAAAAGCCACTAAATTTATTATGCTGTGGTTTTTGGTAGATGACTACATTATCAGGCACTATTTTGATACGCTAAAACATTAAGCGACAAGGCTTTCACTCTTTTTGTAAGGCAAACATATTTTGGGCATACCCTACTTTTGGGTTAACGTTTATTTAATCTTCTTTAAGGATGTCGGGATGAAATAGTACATATTTAAAATGTATTATTGCCATAATTTTATGTATATCATTCTCCTAATGATGTGGACAGACATATTATAATAACATCATGGAAATACCTTAATACAGGTAAAGAATGTTCAACCATACAAAATCATAAATAGTTGATAATCAACATAAAAAATAACAATTCATACACATGTGGATAACTTTATTGTACAAATGTATAGATATTGTACAAAGTCTATTTATCTTTGAAAAAAATTAGTTTAGCAGATTAAAATCACAACACAATGGCAGCAGATGAAAAATTAAAAGTATTAAAGCTCGCTCTCGACAAGATAGAGAAGGATTATGGTAAAGGCTCCGTGATGATGTTGGGCGATAAGCAAAAGGACAACATAGACACCATCAGCACAGGTTCATTAGGATTGGATGTAGCGCTAGGTGTAGGTGGTTTTCCTCGTGGGCGTATAATAGAAATCTACGGTCCTGAATCTTCGGGTAAAACAACAATTGCTATACATACCATTGCAGAAGCACAAAAGAAAGGCGGTATCTGTGCTATAATAGATGCCGAGCATGCTTTCGATTCGAGCTATGCACGCAAACTGGGTGTAGATATAGATAACCTCATCATCTCTCAGCCCGACTATGGTGAGCAAGGACTTGAAATAGCAGACCGTCTTATATCATCGGGTGCTATAGATGTGGTAGTGATAGACTCTGTAGCAGCACTTGTACCAAAAGGCGAACTGGAAGGCGAAATGGGTGACAGCAAAATGGGTTTACAGGCACGTCTTATGAGCCAGGCATTGCGTAAGCTTACAGCTACCATCAGCCGTACAGGTTGTTGCTGCATATTCATCAACCAACTACGCGAAAAGATTGGTGTAATGTTCGGTAACCCTGAAACTACTACAGGTGGTAACGCGCTGAAGTTCTACGCTTCTGTACGTTTGGATATCCGCCGCATCAGCCAGATAAAAGATGGTGATGTAGCAAGCGGTAACCGTACACGTGTAAAGGTTGTGAAAAACAAAGTAGCACCTCCGTTCCGTCAGGTAGAGTTCGATATCATCTTCGGTGAGGGTATCAGCAAAATAGGCGAGATAATAGATATGGGTGTAGAACTGGGCATATTGCAAAAAAGCGGTTCATGGTTCAGCTACGGCGAAAGCAAGATAGGACAAGGCCGCGATGCCGTTAAACAATTCCTGTCAGACAATCCTGAAGTTGCAGAAGAAGTTGAAGGTAAAATACGTGCCGCACTGCAACCCGCGGAATAGTCGATTAGTTGACTGGTTGATTAATTAATCAGCCCCCCCTATCACAATGAAAACAATTTGCTGTTACAATTACAACCAATCAATACATCAACTGGTAAACATTTTTGGGTTAGTATACAAAAAGAAACGCCTCGTACTATACGAGGCGTTATTCTTTTATGCTGTTACAACCTGTATTATGATTCAGGATACAGAACAGAGATAAACTCGTTCTTGCCACCTAACAACTGATTGGCTATATCTTTAATATCGTTGGTCGTTAATTTATCTATCCAACTATCGTAGTCAAAAACATTCTTCCTGTCTCTACCCCAGAACATTACCTGCTCCATCTTCTCATTCCAGAAGCCATTTTCTTTCATCTTATCGCGGCGTTGTTCGTGCCATTGTGCTTTTACTTTATCAAGGTCTTTCGCATCAGGGCCGTTCTTCTTAATGCTTGCCACCACTTCGTTTGCAGCAGCTATCAGCTTATCTACATTTTCAGGTCCGCAAGGCAGGTACAAACTAACATTATAGCGTTCGTACGGATACTGGCTTACACCTGCATTATAACCACCACCATATATACCTCCCAGCTTCTCCCTCAGTTCTTCTATCACTTTAATATTCAGTATCTCTGATAATGCCTGTGCTTTCAGGTTCAGGTCTTCGGAGTACTTGGTTTCACCGGTATATAAACCAAATATCAGGCTTTGTTTTTCAGTACCTTTCTTGTAGGTAAACTTCTGCACACCAGCTACAGGGCGCACACCATTGTCTTTGAACGAAGGCTTTTTACCCGTCGTCGGCAAACCACCAATATATGTTTCTATAAGCGGAATGGCTGTTGCAGCATCTACATTACCTGTTATATAAAACTCCATACCATCTGCATTACCCAGCTCTGTATTATATATCTCCAAAGCCCTGTTGAGATTGATAGCATCGTAGTGTGCAGCTTTAGGAACAGCAGATGGTGCTAACGGGTTTTTATTATATAACACTGTGTACATCGTATCGAAGAAAGCAGCCTGCGGATTGGCAGATATGAATTGTAATTGCATCTTCTGCTTATCGATGAATGCTTTGAACAGTGCATCATCTTTGCGTGGTTGTGTCAGTTTCAGGTACATCAGTTGCAGCATCGATTCAAAATCTTTGATAGTACTGCTTGCAGTAACAGAGTTCTGTATATCGCCGATAGCACCACTCGCTTTGATTGTTTTACCTGCAATGGCTTTTTCAAGGTCGGTAGGCGTAAAGTTGCCATAACCCATAGCACCTGCCACTTGTGTAGCATATTGCGCACTGTATTTATCGCCAAGCCCATAGCTGCCCGTACCACCTTTTTTAATACCCTTTACAAGTATTTCATCGCTCTTAAAGCTGGTAGATTTGATAGTTACTTTCACACCATTGCTCAGTGTATATGTAGTAGCACCAAAGTCTTTATCATCATTTTTAGATACTACTTTGCCCGGTGTTGGTTTTTTATCCAGCAGGTTTTCAGCTACTGTTTTTTCTTCCATAGCCGTCACCTTCTGCTCAAAACCTTTCTTAGTCATAGCCAGTAGCTGTGCATTGGTAGGTAGTTTATCGGCAGCTTGCTGCGGGCCTGTTATCAGCGAGAAAGTATTCATATTACTCATCCAGCCTTTTACATCCTTATTCAGTTCTTCTACGGTAATACCCGGCATCAATTGCTTGTAGTATTCATATTCTTTTTCAATACCCGGTATTGGTTCAGCCTCCAGGAAGTTGCGTACATATTCATCTACCAGCGAACCGCTTTCTGTAGTATTACGCTCGTTGTATGCTTTCTCTATAAAACTCACCATACCCTTCTTGGCTATTTCCAGTTCGCTGTTTGTAAAGCCATATTCCTTAGCCCTTGTCAATTCTGCCGTCAATGCATTCATTGCTTTCTCAGGGCCATCTGCACCAAACAATGCAAATGCCGAAAGGCTTTCGTAACCACGAGCCCAACCATCAAAACCTACTGCCGCATACGGATAAGGAGGATTGCTGCTGCGTGCAAGGTCGCTCAGGCGTTGATTCCACATTTGTGTTACCAATGCTTGTTTAATATTATCACGATAACCGCCAAGTGTACTTTCATCACCTTTTGTTACAGACGGGAAGATGATTTGCAACTGAAAGTTGGTAGCTTCTTTATCTGTCAGCACCATAGCTTCGGATGAAGTGCGTGCCGGTACAGGAAATGCATCGCGGCTACGTTCTTTAGCAGGGTTCTTCATACCTTCAAAATGCTTTTTCAGGTATTTCATTGCAGTTGCTTCATCTATATCGCCTACAATAGCTACTGCCATCAGGCTTGGCCTGTACCATTCGCGATAGAAACGGCGAACCACATCGTACTTAAAGTTCTTCAGGATATCGTCTTTACCGATAGGCAGGCGGCTTGCGTATTTAGAACCTGTCATCAATGTAGGCAGGTATTTGTCCAGCATACGCATATCTGCACCTTTACCCATACGGCTTTCTTCCAGTACTACACCACGTTCATCATCAATGTCTTTATCCGTAAGCAATGCATTGTGCGCCCAATCTTCTATTATCTGGAAACCTTTATCAAGATTGCCTGGTTTGTCTGTAGGCACAGGTAGGATATATACTGTTTCATCGAAGCTTGTATATGCGTTCAGATCGGCACCAAACTCTACACCTATAGACTGCAGGTAGCTTACCAATTCATTCTTCGGGAAGTTTTTACTGCCGTTGAAGTTCATGTGTTCCATAAAGTGCGCCAACCCCTGCTGGTCGTCATCTTCCAGTACCGAGCCTGCATTTACTACAAGGCGCAGTTCTACTTTCTTCTCCGGTTTCGAGTTGGGACGTATGTAATAGGTTAGCCCGTTGGCAAACTTACCCTTCGTCACCTTAGTGTCCACAGGTAGTTTCGCGTTCAGGTCTTGTGCATGGGTGTTGAATGCACCTGCAGTAATAATGGCTATTGCCACCACCCTGCTTTTGAAATTGCTTAATATAGGTTGCATAATAAGAGATTGAGGAAACAAAAGAAATAAAATACTGTGTCATATTTCAGTGTACAGAAGAATTAATTGCTAAAAAAATGTTATACCTTATGTGCCTTAAATGATAAATAAGTTAACCTTATCATTTTCAGGCGATAACTAAACACTTATCTTCGCAGAATAAAACACAGTAAGCATACAGCATGGCACTCATTAAATCGATATCGGGCATCAGGGGTACAATAGGCGGGAAACCGGGTAAAGGGCTTTCGCCATTGGACGTAGTAAAGTACAGCACTGCATACGCGGCATGGATAACTGCGCAGGGAAAAGGCAAAAAAGTACTTGTAGGACGTGACGGACGTATATCGGGAGAAATGGTGCGCAACCTGGTAACTGCTACTCTGCAAGGCTGTGGTATTGATGTGGTAGATTTGGGACTGAGTACTACCCCAACGGTAGAAATGGCTGTGAAAATGGAAAATGCAGCAGGCGGCATCATACTGACAGCAAGCCACAACCCTAAAGAATGGAATGCACTGAAACTACTGAACAACGAGGGCGAATTTCTGAGTGCAGCAGACGGGCAATGGATACTGGATTATGTAAATGACACAGAACCTGATTATGCAGATGTAAACCATCTGGGTAGCCTGAGGCTTGACGATAGCTATATACAAAAACACATAGACGTAATATTGGCGCATCCGTTAGTAGATGTTGCTGCTATAAAAGCAAAGAAATTCAGTGTGGTGGTAGACCCTGTAAACTCTACAGGTGCATTATCTGTACCACAACTGCTGCGTGCATTGGGTGTAGAAAACATTACCGTAATAAATGAAGAAGTAACAGGACGCTTTGCACATAACCCCGAACCACTGCCTGAGAACCTGAGGGAACTTTGCAGTACGGTTGCTAAGAAAAATGCAAGCCTCGGCATAGCTGTTGACCCAGATGTTGACCGCCTGTGCTTTGTATGTGACGACGGCAGCTTGTTTGGCGAAGAATATACACTGGTAGCTATAGCCGACTATGTATTGAGCCATAAGAAAGGGAATACGGTATCGAACCTGTCATCTACAAGGGCATTGAGAGATGTTACTGAAAAACATGGTGGTGAATACTACCCAAGTGCTGTAGGAGAGGTGAATGTGGTAAAGAAAATGAAAGAAGTGAATGCCGTAATAGGTGGCGAAGGTAATGGTGGTGTAATAGTACCCGAACTGCACTACGGACGTGACGCACTGATAGGTATCGCACTGTTCCTGACACATCTTGCAAAATTCGGTAAGAGCATTAAAACATTACGTGGTACCTACCCGGACTATTTCATATCCAAAAACAAAATAGAACTGAACGAAACTGTGGATGTAAAACACATATTCGAACAGATAAAAAAGAAATACAAAAAGCAGCCAATTAATACCGAAGATGGCCTGCGTATAGATTTTGACAGTGACTGGGTACACCTGCGTACATCCAACACAGAACCCATCATACGCATATACGCTGAAAGCACGAACGAAACAACTGCCAACAATGTAGCCAAACGCATCATGGCCGATATAAAGGAAATGATGTTCAGCCAAGCTTAATGTATTGTCTGCACCAAACACATACGATGTAGTAATAGCGGGTGGAGGATTGGGCGGAATGCTCAGTGCAGTAATACTTGCCAAAGAAGGCATGAAAGTATGTGTACTGGAGCGTGATAAACAGATAGGTGGCTGCCTGCAAACATTTTCGCTGCACAAAAAAGTATTTGACAGCTGCGTACACTATATAGGCGGGCTTGGCGAAGGGCACACACTGCACACCATACTGCAATATGCAGGTGTGATGGATAAGTTATCGCTGAAGGCTTATGATAACAACGCATTTGATAAGATAGCTTTTGGCGATGAGGAGGTGATGTACCCACATGCACAGGGGTTGGATAATTTTGTAGAGCAATTGCTACCCTACTTCCCCGACGAGCGTGAGACATTGGAGAAATACGTAAAGACCGTTACCAAAATAGGCGACCATTTTCCGTTATATCGTTTAAGGCATGGCAGTGCAGATGAAAAAGCTGCTGTAAGTAATTGGGGTGTAACACAAACGCTTCGTGACATAACAAGTAATACAAAACTGCAAAACGTACTGGCAGGTAACAACCTGTTGTATGCTGGTGTGGCAGAGCGTACACCATTCTATCTACACGCATTGGTTACAGAGAGCTATATACACAGCAGCCACAAAGTGATGCCGGGTTGCAGCCAGTTATCTAAGTATCTGTGGCAGGAACTACAGGCACATGGCGGAGAAGTGTATCGCAATACAACTGTTACAAAACTTGCAGAAGAAAACGGCAGCATCACCTATGCAGAGGCCGCAGACGGGCAACGATACTATGGCAAGCAATTTATAGCCAATGTAGCACCTGAAGTTTTGCTTGATATGGTTGACAGCCCGCTATTCCGTACCGCATACCGCAAGCGTGTAAAAGGACTGGAACAAACCACCTCTACCTTTATGCTGAATGTGGTATTGAAACCCGGTACGGTACCAATGCGCAACTACAACATCTACTGGCATGCAAACAACAACGCTTGGGATGCTGTAAACTACCATCCAGGGCAATGGCCTGCTAACTATGCAGCTTTCTTTACTGAAGATGCACAGCACCCCGGCTATGCCGAAAGCATATCTATACTCAGCTATATGCACTACAGCGAGGTAGCACCTTTTGAACACATCATAAACCGTACAGGACACGAGCAAGACAGGGGCGATGCCTACGCAGCATTTAAAGAGATACGTGCAGAGCTGTTGCTGGATAAACTATACCAGCGCATACCCCAACTGAAAGGGAACATAGTTGCACAAAGTACTGCTACCCCCCTCACCTACCGAGACTATACAGCTACACCCAAAGGCTCACTATATGGCATCCTCAAAGACATCAATAAACCTGCGGAAACAAACATAGCCACCCGCACCAAAATACCCAACCTGCTACTAACTGGACAGAACGTAAATCTGCACGGCGTACTCGGCGTAAGCATCACATCGATTGCTACATGCGCAGAGTTGGTAGGCATGGAGTATTTGTTGGGGAGGGTGAAGGGGTAAAACAATTATGCTCCACCTTGCTCCAACTATAGTAGTCTGGAGGATTGGAGCAAATGGAGCATCGGAGTAAGCGTTTCATTTCATCATTTCACATTACTATCTCCTGAAATGGTGAAATAGTGAAATGAGTGAAATACCCCCAACTCGCGTCATTGCGAGGAGGTAACGACGAAGCAACCTCGCAACATACAGATAAGTATCATTATATAGATATTGTACAAGCAACACTTATATCTCGAGGTTGCTTCGTACATATTTGCATACGCAAATACTTCCTCGCAATGACGGATGTTTTATTATTGTGTTATAGTATATTGAGTATATGTATAAAGGAGGAGCAGTCTACATCATGTCATCACCTGATAAAACTGCATTATATACAGGTGTTACGTCTGATTTACCTAAGAGAATATACGAACACAAGAGTAAAGTATATATCAATAGTTTTACTGCTAAATACAATTGTGTATTGTTAGTGTACTATCAATATTTTGATACTATTGAAATGGCTATTGCAGAAGAAAAGCGTATTAAAGGAGGTAGCAGAAAGAAAAAGATATTACTTGTTGAAAGTATGAATATCAATTGGATTGATTTAACAGAACAGTTGTTTTGATTATCTCTATTGATAAAAAATACCTACTGATATATATGCTTATTTCGTGAGATTATTCCGCTACGCTCCATGAAAAGAGTTGCTTCGTTCCTCGCAATGAGGCGAGTGGTTCTATTTCACTCATTTCACCATTTCATTTCACCAGTTGTGAAATGGATGAAATGAAACAGTCTGCTCCACTTGCTCCACAAATCCAGACTACTATAATTGGAGCACCGGAGCAAAATGGAGCAAACAAAAAAAGCGGTAGCCATAGCCACCGCTTTGTAATATCTATTGTCAACAAAATTACCAACCCAGCAAATACGCAAATATCAACGGAGCAACGATGGTAGCATCGCTCTCAACAATGTATTTAGGTGTGTGGATATCCAGTTTACCCCAAGTGATTTTTTCATTAGGTACTGCACCACTATAAGAACCATAAGATGTAGTACTATCGCTTATCTGGCAGAAATAGCTCCAGAACGGAACATCGTGCCATTCAAGATCCTGATACATCATAGGCACTACACATATCGGGAAGTCGCCCGCTATACCACCACCTATCTGGAAGAAACCAACACCTTTACCGCCTGAGTTTGCACGGTACCAGTCAGTCAGCCACATCATGTATTCAATACCGCTCTTCATGGTACTAGCTTTCAGCTCACCTTTAATGCAGTAAGAAGCAAAGATGTTGCCCATGGTGCTGTCTTCCCAACCCGGTACTATGATAGGCAGGTTCTTTTCAGCAGCTGCAATCATCCAGCTGTGTTTAGGGTCTATTTCATAATCAGGCTTCATTACTTCGCTCAGTAACAGTTTGTACATAAACTCGTGCGGGAAGTAACGTTCACCTTTCGCCTCTGCATCTTTCCATATCTTAACGATGTGGCGCTGTATGCGGCGAAATGCTTCTTCTTCAGGAATACATGTATCCGTTACACGGTTGAAACCACCTTCCAGCAGTTCCCACTCTTCCTGCGGGCTCAGGTCGCGGTAGTTAGGTACACGCTTGTAGTGTGTATGTGCTACAAGGTTCATGATATCCTCTTCAAGGTTTGCACCTGTACAGCTGATGATAGCTATCTTATCCTGGCGTATCATTTCTGCCAATGAAATACCCAATTCTGCGGTACTCATAGCACCCGCCAGCGATACCAGCATTTTACCACCTTCCAGCAAATGTGTTTCGTAACCTTTTGCAGCATCTACCAGCGCAGCCGCGTTGAAGTGGCGGTAGTGGTGTTGTATAAACTGTGAAACAGGACCCTTATTGCTCATTACTGATTAAATTAATTATGATTTGATATAAGTATAATGGAGCGCAAAGATAATTTATTAATAGCAACTATCCCCGCACATCAGCTATTAAAATAGTATAAACAAAAAAGCAGACAGCGTTACACTGTCTGCTTTCTATATATAAACTTACTAAGCTAATTAAGCAGTTGCCTGGCTCTTAGCGATGAATTTCTGAATCCATTCTGTAGTCATAGACTTCGGACGTTCGATAGCGAAGCCCAGTGCTCTGTCCCAACAAAGGCTTGCCAGTACGCCCAATGCACGGCTAACACCAAACAATACCGTATAGAAATCTTCTTCCACCAGACCGTAATGTTTCAGCAATGCACCTGAATGCGCATCTACGTTAGGCCATGGGTTTTTGATTTTACCTGTGCTTTCCAATATAGCAGGTGCTACTTCATACACGTTCCAAACTGTTTTTACAGTAGGGTCTTCAGGGCAGTGTGTTTTTGCAAACTCCATCTGTGCAGTGAAGCGAGGGTCTGTTTTACGCAATACAGCATGTCCGTAACCCGGAACAACTTTACCTGCTGTTAATGTATCTTTGATATACGTTGCAATCTGTTCTTTTGTAGGTTCCAGCGTGCCCAGGTTCTCTTGCAGTTCTTCTATCCAGCGTATAACTTCCTGATTAGCTAAGCCGTGCAGGGGGCCTGCAAGGCCTGTCATACCTGCTGTGAAAGACAAGTAAGGATCACTCAGTGCAGAACCAACAAGATGTGTTGCATGTGCAGATACGTTACCACCTTCATGGTCGGCATGTATCGTTAGGTACAAACGCATCAGTTCTTTAAAGCTATCGTTATCGTAGCCCAGCATGTGTGCAAAGTTTGCACTCCAGTCAAGCATACCATCAGGCTGTATGTGTTCACCGTTTTTATATTTGCGGCGATAGATGTATGCTGCAATACGTGGCAGGCGAGCTATCAGGGTCATTGTATCTTCATACACATAATCCCAATATTCTTTTTTGCTGATGCCCTCTTCGTATGCTTTCGCAAATTTAGATTCTGTTTGTAATGCCAGTACCGCTATGCAAAACTGTGTCATAGGGTGTGTAGAAACAGGTAATGCCTCGATAGAAGCAAATACGTGATTGGGTACGTGAGAACGGCGAGCCCATGTAGCAGAGATGTGTTCTGTATCTTCCTGTGTTGGCACAACACCTGTCAGCATCAGGTAAAATAATCCTTCTGGCAATGGTTCACTACCACCTTCCGCATGTGGCAGTTTCTCTCTCAGTTCAGGAATAGAATAACCACGGAAACGGATACCCTCGTTAGAATCTAACAATGATGTTTCTGTAATAAGGCCGGGGATACCACGCATACCTTGATATGCCTGTGCTATCGTTACCTTATCCAATACCATTTCACCATGTTCTGCAATGATGTTCTTGATTTCTTTCGCTTGTTCGTCAGCAACCGCTTTGAACTTATCTTTTACGTAACCCATATTTATTTAGAAGCTGTATTTACCTGTTTTTAAACGCCACCAAAGGTAATGAATGCAGACTATTTTTCGTGCAACAAATAAATAAATTATACCATACCCGATAGTGGCAAAATGTATATATCTGAAATACAACAATTAAGCGGGTATTAAGGTTTTGTTATAATGTTATCATACCTACTTCCACCCCATCACCAAAGGCATTTTTCACCCTTTCGCAATGTGTATCCGTCAGTATCACCTGCCCGAAGTCTGCACCGCGAATGATGCGCAACAGGGCTTCCATACGTTGCTGGTCCAGCTTTTCAAAAACATCATCCAGCAGTAGTATCGGTTTAAACCCAAGTACGCCACTCAGGTACTTGTACTGTGCCAGTTTCAGTGCAAACAAAAAGCTCTTCTTCTGCCCCTGCGAGCCAAAACCCTTTACAGATGTATCATTCAAGAGAAATACAAGGTCGTCTTTGTGAATACCTCTCAGTGTACGTTGCAGGCGCATATCGTGTTGCAGGCTCTGTTGCAGCCATGCAGACAGCGATTGTTGGTGCATATCGCTCTGATAATCGATATGTACTACTTCTTTCCCATCTGTCAATTGCTGATAGTATGCTTGCAGGTATGGTAAAAACTGCCCTACAAATACATTTCTCTTGCCATATATATATGTACCATCAGCAGCCAGTTGTGCATCGTAATACTCCAGTTCGGTATAGTTTGGATTAGCAGTATTGCCATGCAGCTTCAGCCATGCATTGCGTTGTTGCAGCACCCTCTGGTATCGCATCAGGCATTCCAGATATCCCTTGTCTGTCTGGCTGAGGATGCTGTCTATCCACTTTCTTCGGGGTTCACTGCCGTCGTTTATCAGTTCCAAATCATCCGGCGCTACCATTACGGCTGCGTATTTACCTATATGGTCTGTAGGTTTTTCATACTCCGCACCATCAGCTTTAAGCTCCTTTTTGCCCTGTAGCCATTTGCAGGCTATGGTTTCATTCTTTAACCCATTGTTAAACACGCCCTCCACCCGAAAACCATCCAAGCCCATCTTTACACAGTTTTGCTGGTAGGCTGTGAAGTAACTTTTGGTATAACACAGGTAATACACCCCGTCCAGCAGGTTGGTTTTACCGCTGCCATTAGCGCCTGTAATGCAGGTTATAGCGGCATCGAACTGAAACGTACCGGACGAATAGTTGCGAAATTGTACTAATGTTATCTTCTTAATTGTAGCCAAGCGAAAAAAGCAGCGAAAGTTTTTATATTTTCGCACAAATTTAAAAAAACAGTGCAGACTACTTTCGGAAAAGAAACATATCTATACTGGTACGAGATCATGCTGTTGCTCCGCCGCTTTGAAGAAAAGACGGGACAACTGTATGGTATGCAGAAAATACGCGGTTTCTGTCACCTGTACATAGGTCAGGAAGCCGTAGCAGCAGGTACCATGACTGCTATACGCGATGACGATAACATGATTACCGCCTACCGCGACCACGGCCTTGCAATAGCTAAAGGCATGAGCCCTAAAGAATGTATGGCAGAGCTTTACGGTAAAGCTACAGGCTGTACAAAGGGTAAAGGTGGCAGTATGCACTTCTTCAGCAAGGAGAAACGCTTTTTTGGCGGCCACGGTATCGTTGGTGGCCAGATAGGCTTGGGTGCAGGTATCGCCTTTGCAGATAACTATAACAATAACGACAGGGTTACAATATGTTATTTCGGTGATGGCGCTGCCCGTCAGGGTTTGCTGCACGAAAGCTTTAACATGGCCATGCTATGGAACCTGCCTGTAGTATTTGTTTGCGAAAACAACTACTATGCTATGGGTACATCTATAGAGCGTACATCTAAAACACTGGATATATACCGCCTTGCCGATGCATACGACATGCCGGGCGACAGTGTGGATGGTATGAGCTGCGAAGAAGTACACAGGGCAATGGAGCGTGCTGTTAGGCGTGCACGTGAAAAAGGCGGCCCTACTTTCCTCGAAATCAAAACATACCGCTACCGTGGCCACTCTATGAGCGACCCGGCTAAGTATCGTAGTAAAGAAGAAGTGGAAGAGTATAAAGAAAAAGACCCTATCAATCAGGTACTGAAAACCATTATGGACAACAAATGGGCTACAGAGGAAGAAATAGAGGCAATTAATGAGAAAATAAGGCTGGAAGTTGAAGAAAGTGTACGTTTTGCCGAAGAAAGCCCATGGCCTGATGACAGCGAACTGTACAAGGATATTTACGTAGACGAAAACTATCCTTATATTACGGATTAATCTGAACCAGAAACCAAGTATTAATATTTCAAATTCTATATAATTAAATGGCAAACACAGCTAGAAATAAACCGGGTGCTGAACAAATAACTGATGTTGAAGAAGTGAAGGTTCTTGATAACCTGATGACTAAATATGAAAGCAACAAAAAACGCATTAATACAATCGTAACGGTAGTATTGGCTGCTGTTGTAGGTTATTTTGCTTACGACAAATTATACAGCGAACCTCGTGAAAGCAAGGCTGCTACCGCAATGGCTTTTGCACAACGCTACTTCGAAGCAGACTCGGTAGATAAAGCACTGAACGGCGACGGACAACACCAGGGTTTCCTGAAAGTGTTGAAGAAATACAGCGGCACTACTGCAGGCAATCTTTGTAACTACTATGCCGGTATCTGCTACCTGCACAAGGGCGACTTTAAAAACGCTATCAAATACCTCGAAGACTTTAACGGTAGCGGTACACAGGTAAGATTTGCAGCAGCAGGCGCACTGGGCGATGCATACATGGAAAACAACAATAGCAGCAAAGCGATTGATGCATACAAGAAGGCTGTTGAAAATACAAATGACAACATCTTAACGCCTATCTATATGTACCGACTGGCTACTGTTTATGAGATGTCGAACAAAACAGAAGAAGCTAAGAAATATTATCAGACTATTAAAGATGAGTACCCGCAAAGCGAGCAAGCACGTGAAGTAGAAAAATACCTTGGCCGCCTTGGTGAACACGACTAATATTTTACAACGTTTTTTAAACTCCCCTTTTTACCTTTGACGGCGAAAAGGGGTTTTTTCTATTATGGCACAATCGGCACACAGCACATCATTATTAGATACATCAGCACTGCAATCACTTGCCAATGCAAAAGTGGCTATTGTATATACAGAATGGAATGACACAATTATCACAGCATTAAGGGACGGATGCAAAAGCATCTTGTCTCAATACAATGCTACAATTACACACGACATAGCTGTACCGGGTGCTTTTGAGCTACCCTTTGCCTGCAAACAGATATGGGAAACAAGTGTACTGCACGATGATGCCCCCGAAGCCATTATAGCATTCGGTACTGTGATACGCGGAGGTACACCCCACTTCGAGTATGTATGTAAAGCAGTAACAGAAGGCATTACACAACTGAACCTCGACTTACCGATACCAACAATATTCGGCGTACTGACACTGGATAATGAACAACAGGCATGGGAAAGGCTGGGAGGCATACATGGCCACAAAGGTGAAGAAGCAGCCATTACAGCCCTGAAAATGATTAAGAACAGCAGAATGCTTGCCAACCCTGCAAACTGATTATATTTATACTGAAAAGACGAACCATTACATGACAAAAGTACAACTCTTCATACCTTGCTTTGTAGATCAGCTATACCCACAGACCGGAATGAATATGGTGAAGGTATTAGAAAAGCTGGGATGCGAAGTGTCTTATAATACAAAACAAACATGCTGCGGACAACCGGCTTTCAACGCGGGTTATTGGGATGAGACAAAAGCCGTAGCTAAAAAATTCCTGCACGATTTTGAAGGTGAAGGTTATGTAGTAGGCCCCAGTGGCTCATGTACAGGTTTTGTACGCAACTACTACGATAAGATGCTGGAGAACAGTGCCGAGCACCTGCTGAGCAACAAAGTTCGCAGCAATATGTACGAGTTTACAGAGTTTCTGACACAGGTATTGAAGATAGAAGACTTAGGCGCTACACTGGAAGGTAAAGCTACTTATCATGATGCATGTGGTGCGCTACGCGAATGTGGTATAAAACAAGGTCCTCGTCAACTGCTGCGCCATGTAAAGGGGCTGGAAATGGTAGAGATGAAAGAGTGCGAAACCTGCTGCGGTTTTGGTGGTACATTTGCAGTTAAGTATGAAGCCATATCACTGGGTATGGCACAAACCAAAGTACAGAGTGCACTGGAAACAGGTGCTAAGTACATGATAACAACCGATGTATCGTGTATGATGCATGTACAGGGTTATATTGAAAAGAACAACCTGCCGATACAAACTATGCATATTGCAGACGTACTTGCAAGTGGCTGGTAACTATTTATTATTATGTAGAAATAACAAAGGGTATATGTAAAACATATACCCTTCATTTGTTATTATAGTATTCTGATTAAAGCAGTGTAGCGTCCAGTGTTATTTCGCAATTATATGCTTTAGATACAGGGCAGTTTGCTTTTGCTTCTGCAGCACACTCCTGAAATTTTTCAGGTGTAATACCGGGTACTTTCGCCTTCATAGTCAGCTCGCTCTTGGTAATTACACCATCAGCTATTGTTACAGCACATCCTGTTTCTATTTCATCGGGTGTAAAGCCAGCTGCACCAAGTACAAAAGACAATTTCATACTGAAACAACCTGCATGTGCAGCAGCCATCAGTTCTTCCGGTGTTGTGCCCGGTTCGCTGCCTTCAAAGCGGGTTTTGAAAGAATAATGTGCATTGTTCAGCACATTGCTTTTTGTAGATAAAGTTCCTTTGCCTTCTTTACCAGAACCATGCCATACGGCAGTTGCATTGCTAGTCATAATGGTTTTATTTTAGGGTTCAAAGGTAAGCATGAGCAGACAGTGTAGGTATAAAGTTTTTGTAAATATTTAGAAACCTGCACAAATAAAAAAACAGCTTTTAAATAACCACATCCTTTATTTACCTTTGCACTCCATTCTGATACAATGTTCATGCAGCCATCTGTTAAGATATTCTCCGGCACAGGTTCTACCTACCTTGCGGAGCAAATTGCCAGTTCTTTTGGTAAAAAATTAGGTAATCTCACTATCCAGAAGTTCAGTGATGGTGAGTTTCAGCCCGTATTCAACGAATCTATACGTGGCGATTATGTTTTCCTTGTTCAGTCAACTTTTGCCCCGTCAGACAATCTGATGGAGCTTTTGATGATGATAGACGCTGCACGCAGGGCTTCTGCAGGCTATATTACAGCAGTTATCCCCTACTTTGGCTACGCCAGGCAAGACAGGAAAGATAAGCCACGTGTTGCGATAGCATCGAAGCTGGTAGCTAATTTGCTGACTACAGCCGGTGCCAACAGGGTTATGACAATGGACCTGCACGCTCCTCAAATACAAGGTTTTTTTGATATACCGGTGGATCACCTCGATAGTTCGGCGATTTTTATCCCATATATTGAAAATCTTAAGATGGAAAACATTATCTTTGCGGCCCCCGACGTTGGTAGCACCAACAGGGTACGTGAAGTTGCCAAGTATTTTGAGATGGATATGGTTATCTGCGACAAGCAACGTAAACGTGCCAATGAGGTAGCTGCAATGACGGTGATTGGGGATGTAAGCGGCAGGCATGTAGTATTGATAGATGATATTTGTGATACAGCAGGTACACTCAGCAAATCGGCAGCGATACTGAAGGAGAAAGGTGCATTATCGGTACGGGCTTTCTGTACACATCCGGTACTGAGTGGTAAAGCATATGAAAACATACAGAATTCTGAATTGGAAGAACTGGTTGTTTGCGATACCATACCGCTGAAAGGAGAATGTTCTAAAATAAAAGTATTACCTACAGCAGAGCTATTTGCAGTGGCTATACGCAATACGTTTGAGAACAAATCAATAAGCTCTTTATTTATTCATGGCAAAAAGTAGTATTGAGGTAACTCTCAGTATTTATTTATAACGACTGTTTAAACAAAAAAACCTGTCCGCCGAATCAATGGCGTACATCATTTAGTTAACTACCATTTCAACGTCCGTATGTTTGACGGGTATTCGCACGGTGTTGAAATACAAAACGCTTAAAAATGAAAAGTGTAAAAATTGAAGGTAACAGCAGAAGCGATTATGGCAAGAAATCAACTCGCCTTGTTCGTTCTGAAGGTAATGTACCTGCTGTAATATACGGCGGTAAAGAAACAATCCATTTCAGTGCATCACAACTGGCTTTCCGTCCGTTGGTGTACACACCGGACTTCCAGCTTGCTGAAGTAACTGTGAATGGTAAAACGCATACTTGCATCATGAAAGACCTGCAGTTTGATGTACTGACTGACGAACTGAGTCACGTAGATTTGCTGGAACTGGTTGATGATAAGAAAGTAGTAGCTAACCTACCATTGAAATTCGTTGGTCAGCCGGCGGGTGTAAAAGCAGGTGGACGTCTTGAGGTAAAAGTAAAAAGCCTGAAAGTACGTGTACTACCTAAGTTCTTGAGAGAGAACATCGAGGTAAACATCGAAACTCTTGAACTGAACGGCAACGTACGTGTACAGGATGTAGTAGCTGACAACATGGAAATCATGAACTCTCCACGTATTCCTATCGCATCGGTAGTAATGACACGTGCGCTGAAACAAGCTGAAAGCACAGATGCTAAAGCTGGTAAAAAATAAGCCTTAGCTAATTTAAATAATAAATCCCCGATTGGTTATCAATCGGGGATTTTCTATTTTATGATTCCTGTTATGGTTACCTGATGATGCTAACCGGTACAACCGTCTGATTACTGCCGGATGTAACGATGCAATAGTACATACCTTGCGCCAGTGCCGAAACATCCATCTGTACTGTTTGTACTTTATCTTTTACTTCCATCTGCTGCAATAACTGGCCTGTTACAGATACTAATTTCGCCTGAATATTTGCATCATTGCCGTAGCCATTTACCCAACTGATGCTGATGCTGTTTTTTGCAGGATTCGGGTACACAACCACATTGCGCTGAGACAACATGTTTTCTGAAATACCTACATTGAAGTATTGCTTGTATAGCACTACTCCACCTGTGCCTGTTCCTATAAACATATCATACTTGCCATCGTTATCAAAGTCTGAAACAAATGGTGTAGCCCTGTCGTAGCCGCTGATACGGCTGTAGAATGAGTCTATACGTTTGTATTTTGTAAGGTTTGTGCTTACAACGCTATCGTATTTATATATCACACCGTTTTTGCTGCCAACCAGCAGGTAGTCTTTACCTGTATTATCTATCTTACCTATGAAAGGTGTTGTGTACGTGTACAGGTTTCCATATTCTTCTATCTTAACACCACCCAAAGAGTCAGTCACCTTAACTAGCATCGGCGAGCCACCACTACTCTGGTTTCTGTAATAAGTGATATTACCCAGTTGAGAACCTACAACAATATCTTTTTTGCCATCTCCGTTGATATCATACATGAATGGTGTTGCATTATCACCAACATCCAATGTGCCATTCTGGTCGTTGAGGGTAAAACCTGCCACCCAAACCGGCTGTACGGTTGCAGATGCTGCAAGGTTTCTGTAATAGGTTATCGTACCGTCATATTTACCAATCAGTAAATCATCCAGCCCGTCACCATCCAAATCTCCTATTATCGGGTAACTGCCTCTTGAATTGGCAGACCATAAACCAAGGAAGTCAGGGTTCTTCAACTCAAATGCCCTGTTGGTACCTGATGATACGTTTTCGTAGTAGGCTATGCGTGTACGGAATGTACCATTTGCCTGATAGTAACCTTCGTTACCTACAAACATATCGGGCTTACCATCTTTGTTATAGTCATACAGTATAGGGCGTGCGCCTGTACCTGCATCTATCATGTCTTTTATAAAGAGTGTATCTGTAACGTATGAGAAACTCGGTACTGTTGGCGTGCCTGTGTTTTTATAATACACCATACACAGCAGGTTTTCTGTATTCTCATTACGAGGTGTGAATACAAGGTCTTTTTTACCATCATTATCTATATCCAGATAGTGTGCATTAGGCATAGATGCTACGTGCATTATTTTGCCGTTAGCACCACCCCATGTTGTATCTTGCCAGTAAAAGCTATCAATAGCCGTACTCAATTCTACCCTGCCGTTTTTCAGGAACTGGATATCTGAGAATGATACATTACCATTCAGCATATCATAGTCTCCATCACCATCATAGTCAAACATCAGTACTGTATTACCCGAGTGTGTAGCTTTGCCCGCGCTTTCTGTTGATTTGCAGGTAAGCCCCCATTGCACACATGGCAAACCAAGCTTCAGCGCCCTTTCATAGTATTGAGTAGAGCGCCCCCAGCATACATCTTTTACACACACCCTGAAGCTGTCTTTCGGCAAGCCGTCTTCTTTTTCGCAGTTGCGGTAATAAGTAAGTGTAGTACCGAATATATCGTACGATAACAGGTCGTAATCGCCATCATTGTCCACATCCGCTATTGCAGGTATATCCAGCGGTGCAACGTAAGCATTAACCATACCTGAACCTGCCATATAATAATACAGCTCTCTGTAATGATTAAAGCAAAGCTGATTTTGCGCATTGTAGTAACCACGATATATGCTGACACCTGCAAAACCCCTGTGAAACAAATCGGGTATGCCATCCCTGTTGTAATCGAGCATTTTCATATAATCATTCACCTTCGGGAAATTCAGTGCAAACTCCGGGTGATAGATATACTTCGGATTCCCCGGTATAGTGCTTTCATTCAGGAAGGTACGGATACCACCTGCAGGGTCGAATATTACAAGGTCGTTGGTAGCATCTTTATTAAGGTCGGCAGTAGCAAGTTGCGGGTTGTTGAAACCACCACTCCATGCAAGTGACTGTTTGCTGCCGTTTACAAAAACATCCGGTGGTGTAGCATCTGGCAGGTATATCTGTCCGGGTGCTAATTGTGCATTTGTTTGCTGTATTCCCAAACACACCAGGGTTGTAAGTATTAGATTTTTCAGTCTCATAAATCTGTTTTAAAGGGTAATGGATGTATGAATTTAGGTAAAATATTAATACAAAAATTGTGACATTGGTCACTTATACAGACAGTTAATAACCCTTCAATGGTGAGTTAGGTTCAGTTAAAAAGTGATTAAAAACCAACTTATCTGCCAACCCCGGAAATAGCTTGTTCAACCATACCGTCAGTTTGCCCTGTCCTGTCATTACAATAGTGCGTTTTCGCTTTTCTACACCATCCAGTATGATGGCAGCACATTGCTCAGCTGTCATCAGTTTACCTTCGTCAAGCGGTGTTTCTCCCTGCGCACTGCCATCGGCACTGCGGGCTACATTGCGGATGTTGCTGGCCGTAAACCCCGGAGATACCCACATAACATGCGCTCCTGTATTATACAGTTCCGTTCTCAATGCTTCGAGGAAACCCTGCATGGCAAATTTGGATGCGGAATAACCGGTACGTGCCGGTAAGCCCCTGAATCCTGCAATGGAAGATACACCTACTATCACACCTTTATTCTCTCTGATAGATTTTACAGAAAATTTTGTACAATACACTGCACCCCAGAAGTTTATATCCATTAACTCACGTATTACTTGCAGGTCTGCATATTCAAATAATGCACGCATACTGATACCCGCATTGTTGATAAGTACATCAATCTTGCCCCATTTTTTTAAAGTAGCCTCCATAAATCGCTGACAATCAGCCTCCTTACTTACATCCACGGCTGCGTATAAAATGTTAGTATTTTCTGTGCCAATTGCCTCCCTTAGTTTGGCTTCATTTCGGGCACAAACTGCTATTTTTGCGCCACGGCTCAGTGCGTCGATGGCTAATGCTTTTCCGATGCCCGATGAGGCACCAGTGATGACTACAACTTTATCTTTGAGAGAATACATATATAACTATGAAGAGGTAAAGTTAAGGCTTGAACACAAGTATTTATATGATAACTAAAACAACACTTATACATACTAAAAAGATATGCACAAAGGTTGATAAACTATACAAGCATAAAGCTGTTAATCCCATTTCTAATTTATATTTTCACTAAACAAGTACTCTGAATGAAAGTAATGATTATCATGGGCTCCGCTACAGACGAAGCCGTAATGAGTGAATGCCAGAAGTGGCTCAATTGGTTTGGAATCGAAAACAATATGATTGTTGCATCTGCACACCGCAACCCCGATAAGGTACGCGAACTGATGGTTACCGCTAAAGAAAACGGATACGGTGCCATAGTAGCTGCTGCAGGTATGGCTGCTGCCCTGCCGGGTGTATGCGCTGCCTACACATCGCTGCCGGTACTGGGCGTACCATTGGATGGTGGCTTGCCGGGTGGTGTGGATGCATTATATAGCATCGTACAAATGCCTGCGGGCTTACCGGTAGGTACGCTGGCAGTTGGTAAAGCAGGTGCTCGTAACGCGGCTGTATTGGCGGCGCGTATCTTCGCTCTCAGCGATGCGAAAATTGCTGAGCGTGTAGAAGCATTCAAGAACGAAGGATACCGGATTTGATAATTACTTAACAACCGATATAATTCGGTTTGCGTAAACTTACAGGCGTTAATAGATTTAAACCCACACAACAATTTGACTGAAGCGATTATTAATCTCGACACAGTTAACCCAATTGAATTTTTCGGCGTTAACAACAGTAAGTTCGACATCCTGAAGCGTAAGTTTCCGTTGCTCAAAATCCTGTCTCGCGGCTCACAAATAAAGCTGTCGGGGCAACCAACAGAAGTAGCCAATGCACAAACACGCATAGGCCAGCTGGTAAAATACCTGGAACGAAACGGGCATCTTTCCGAAAACTACTTTGCAGAAATACTGGGTGATGATGAAAACGGAGAAAGCAACACTGTAGTAGTAGAAAACGAAGCCAATAACGATATACTGGTGTTTGGCCCCAATGGCAAGGTGATACGTGCCAAAACCGCTAACCAGAAGCTGATGGCACAGGTAAGCGAGAAGAACGATATCATATTTGCAATGGGCCCTGCGGGTACGGGTAAAACCTACACCGCGGTAGCACTGGCAGTACGTGCACTGAAAAACAAAGCCGTTCGTAAAATCATCCTCACACGCCCTGCGGTAGAAGCCGGTGAAAGCCTCGGTTTCCTGCCGGGTGATTTGAAAGAGAAGATAGACCCGTATCTGCGCCCGCTATACGATGCGCTGGACGATATGATACCTGCCGATAAGCTGAATTATTATATGGCAAACCGTATCATAGAGATAGCACCGCTGGCATATATGCGCGGACGTACGCTGGATAACTCTTTCATAATACTGGATGAGGCACAAAACACTACCGACCTGCAGCTGAAGATGTTCCTGACGCGTATAGGGCCTAGTGCGAAAGCCATCATTACGGGCGACCTGTCGCAGGTGGATTTACCGAAGAACCAGAAGAGCGGCCTGATGAAAGCCAAGCGCATATTGCAGGGCATTGAAGGCATTGCACACATACAACTGGACGAGGCAGACGTTGTGCGCCACAGGTTGGTAAAGCACATCATACGTGCATACGACAAAGAGCAGGTAGCAGAAGAGCAACGCGAGGAAGAGAACCGCGAGAAATACAGAAAGCTGGGAGAAAATAAACAACAGTAAGTAACAACATAAAAGCCATCCTTCGGGATGGCTTTATTATTTCCTGCCCACGTGCCCATTTATACTACAACTTGGGCAAAAGGGCAGAATGGGCACACTTGGTCAGAAGCTACAACTCTACTCCAAGAAACAGTGCAGCAGAAAGGTGTAAATCGTTGTAACTGTATTTATATACATTCCCCCTGTTAGCTCCGTAAGTTATCAGCTCGGCACGATTGGCATACCTGGCACCGGGTACAAAACAGGCATTGAAACCTATACGCACAGCACGGTCGTTGAAGATAGCAGGCTGCAACAAACGGTATGCGGCCGTAAACTGAAATCCTGCAAGCATATTCGGGTCATCGCCCTGTGCATTTACTTCGGCACGCTGTGTACCCCACCCGCTTTTTATAGAATATACAGGCTCTTTATAGCCATTACCCATATCTCTGAAGGATGTATAAGCAGAGTCTGCCCTGCCGTTTACAGGCATGCTCAAACGTATGCCAATGGCTATATCCAGTGCATTATTGCCCATTGCTATACTATAGCCGATAGCCCCGTGCAGTTCCATATTACGGTTGGTAAATGTCTTTTCTTCGGTATATACATAGTTTGTATTGGTAAAACCCATCTGCCGTGCATCATACTTCAGGTTTAGTTGCTGCGGCTCGAACCTGAAATCGAAACCCATAGCAATGAATATCCTGTGGCGGGTAATGCGCTCCATATCAAAACCAATACGTGTACCTATTTTATTGGCAGATACCATAGCATCTTTGGGCGCATCGGCATCTTTCTTTACATCCCAATTATTGATGTGATAATCGGCAGTAAGGTTAGTGAATATGTGAAACGAACCACGTTTTCCCCAAGAGCCCCTTATCTGGGCATGGCTATCGGCAAATAATATGGTAGCTGCTATACAGAGTAATATCTTCTTCATGGCTTATGGTTTCAGGATGAATGGTTTGGTGGTAGTACTGAATTTTGAAGGCGTTGCCGTTTCAAACTCTATCTTGAATTGCTGCTGCGATGCAGTGGCAGGCACTTGCAATAGCTTTATTCCGAACTCGGCACGCGGACCTATACCGCCATAACCATACTCGCTGTTTACATTCATATCCTGTACCACACGTTGCAGGCTTACACCCTCTGCAAATACAGGGTTCAACTTATTAGTATCCGCATTTTTCTTAACGTTGTAAAACATACACAAATCAGTGATGTCGCTTCCTGCAAGATGCGTTGCGTCATAGTCTTTCACTGTCACTACACGTATGCCTGTCATTTTTTCTACCGTATATGCCTTACTCATATCCTTGTGCATAGCATAGCTTTTGGTAACAAAAGGCAGTGCAGTTGGTACACTTACCGTTTGCTGGCTGAAGGGTGTTTTTATATGCACCAGCAAATCATTAAACGGTACTTCGTTGTTATCAGCTTCTTTGCCTGTTGCAATATCATATACAACAGATTCGGGTTGGATGTATAGGTATCGCACATCGGGTTCGGGGTCGCAACTGCTTAACAGCAATAAGGCAACACCTGCAAGTGTGGTAAGGGTGATTTTCATACTACTTTGCAAGCAAAAACATTGCCAAAATCATTATCTGTAAAAAAGAATAAGTATCAGTTAATACTAAGATAAATCAGCCTGTTTTATGACCTTGCTCATATTATACGGAAACACGCTGTAATAGCTTTGTAGTATCGTTTACAATTAAAGCAAACTACTATGCTACGTTCTGTATTATTATCTGCGGCATTGACGATTGGCGCATTCGGTATTGTTACCTACAGCAGTTGTGTAAAAGACAAGTGTGATGATGTAAGCTGCCTGAATGGCGGCTCCTGCAAAGACGGTGTATGTAAATGCCCAAGCGGCTATACGGGTACACGCTGCGAAACACGCACCTGCGAAGCCAACAAAACAGCACAAGTACGTTTTATGAACAAATCGGGTACCAGTCAGGCATATAGTGTAGTGTGGGACGGCAGTGTTATCACAACACTTGGTGCAGGTGCTACATCCGACTACTATACCGTAGCGGCAGGGCAGCATACATTGGTATTTAAAATTGCAAATTCAGGTTCAGAAGCCTGCACACCAAGCACACCGGTACTGATATCATGCAGTGCTATGGAGTATTGGTGTACAAAATAAAAATAGTAATCACCCCCTAAAATAAAAGCTGCCGGGCATCTCATACACCCGACAGCTTTATTTATGTTACTTATAAGTTGTTTAATAATTACCCCGGTATGCGAGCCATGTATTTAGCCATTTCTTTTACCTGGCTTACAATCTGGTCGTTGGTTGCCTTGCATGCTTTTGCTTTTGCAAAATACATCTTAGCACTTTTAAAGTCGCGGCGTTCCAGCAGCAGGCTGCTCAATTGCAGGTAGGCAGTTGCTTTGCTATCCTCATCAGGCAAACCTACTTTTATAGCTTTGCGCATGTTTTCCAGAGCCTCTTTCTTATTACCCTTTTTGTATGCTATACTACCCAGTTGCAGGTAAGCAGTGCCTTCGTACTCTTTCTCGGGCATACCGGCAGCAAGCCCTTTACGCAGGTCGCTCTCTGCTTTGTCAAGGTCTTCGCCCATAGTGCTGAAGTTGGCACGCAGCATATAGTAAGATGAACGTACAGGCTTGTACAGCAGGTTGGGGTATTTTACACCATCCAGCAGTTTTTGTGCACCTTCCATATCACCATCCTCTATGTATTTCTGTATCAGCGTCATAGGCCCTATCATAAAATGGGCAACTACCATCAGTATAGCTACCAGCATAGGTATCCACCCTATCCACCACGTTACTTCCATACCTACCCATATACCCAAGCCTATCAGCACAACAGCCAGCAGCAGACGGTTATTAACAACAAAACGGCGCAATGTACTTTTCATATCTATTTTGTATCGAGGGTGCGAAGTTAAATATTATTGAGCAATGGCTGTGCTGTTTCCTTGCAAATGAGATGAAAAACCTGTATATTATTACCTGTTACCTCAAGCAAACTCCTATGAAGCTATACATCATATTGCTATGTATTTTGTTTTGCAACATTACAACTGCTGCCCCGTCACATACAGATACCCTTACCACTGCCGAAATACAGCAACTGGAAGCAGGCCTTATGAAAGGTAGTTTCGGTGCCCTGTATATGGCCGATAGCTTTTCAGCTAGGAAAGACACCCTGCATACCGGTGAGTGGTTTATGAAGATAGACCCGTATTATTTTTTCTGGATATATGGCGAAACAGCTAATACCGATACCATCTTCAGAAGATACCGATTGTCTGCTGAGGTAAAGGCTGCGTATAAAGAAAAATACCTTGCAGTGCTTAATACCCCGAGGACAGAAGCCTACATGATGATGAAAAAAATGCGTGATGCAGATCAGGATATACGCAGGAAGTCGGAAACATGCGGTGATAGTTTTACCTGTGCTTTGATTAATAGGAAAATGCGAATGGTTGACTCTACCAACTTCACACAACTATACCAATATACACTCGCTAACGGCTGGCCAGGCACAGCAGACGGTTCGTTATATGCAACAATTATAGCCACACATGATGGCTCGCACAAAGCACATTATATTCCTTTAATCAAACAAGCCATCCTGAACGGGCAATTACCTCTTGAACCGCTCAGGCTTATGATGTATAAAGCACAAGGCTATGAAACGTATGAAGCATTACAACAAAGACTCGACACATCGGTAAAGTTTTCCTTCGATGTCAGCACACTGATTTCTAATACCGTACCCGGAAACCTTGAACGTATGAAGAAAGTTATAAAACAGTATTGCCCGGATATAGAAGTGCTGCTTGTATATGAAGCATCGGCAAAGAACAGTAAACACGAAGGATGGTGGAACAAGGAAAAATCGATGATGGGCAATAAAGACGGCGGGCCTGTAAGCTATTTCATGCACGAGCTATCACTTTCTTGCCCTAAAAAAATTCGAGGCGATATTTGGATGGTTCACTACCTGCCATCTACAAAAACATCGGATAGAATGATGCTTTATGTAATACTCAGGAAAAAGAAGTAGTTGCGCATTATCAATTACATTTGCAGTTGCGCACAATATCTATGGAACAAAAAGACTGGTTTGAGACCTGGTTTGGTTCGCCGTATTACAAAATACTGTATAAGCACAGAGACGAACCCGAAGCTCAGGCATTTATCGAAAAACTGATTGACTATCTGCAACCACTGCCCGATAGCCGTATGCTGGATATTGCCTGTGGTGATGGCCGCTATGCTCGCCAGCTTGCAGGGCATGGCTTTGATGTAACGGGTATAGACCTCTCGCATCACAGTATAGAAATAGCTAAGGAATATGAGGCTGACAACCTGCATTTTTATGTGCATGATATGCGTATGCCTGCTTATATCAATTACTACGATTACGCGTTCAATTTCTTTACCAGCTTTGGCTACTTTGCTCACGACAGAGACCATCTGCTGGCCGCTAAATCTTTTGCAGGTGCATTAAAGAAAGGTGGCATATTGGTAATAGACTACCTGAATGCAGAAAACATAGCCCGAAACCTTGTACCAACAGATACTGTAGTACGTGGCAGCTATACCTTCCACATCAACCGCAGGCTGGAACGTAATCATTTTATGAAAGACATCCGCTTTCAGGATGCCGATAACAAACCACGTCATTATACCGAGAGTGTGGCTGCATTTGCACTGGCAGATTTTATGAAGATGTTTAAAACTGCAGGCTTATCTTTAGTAGCTACTTTCGGCGATTACGGATTGAATGAATACAACCCGGCAGAGTCGCCAAGGCTTATTATGATATTCAAGAAATAAACAACTGTTGCAAAAGATACTGGAAACACTGATAGCATGGGATTATGCAGCATGGTACTACCTGAATACTATGTGGCAGAACGATGTGCTGGATGCAATAGTACCTTACCTGCGCAATCAGTGGACATGGGCACCACTCTACCTGTTCCTGTTATTGTTTATGACCATCAACTTCGGCAGAAAGGGATGGATGTGGTGTGTGTTCTTCCTGCTCACTTTTGCATTATCCGACCAGTTGAGTGCTACGGTTATAAAGCCCTATGTACATCGCCTGCGCCCATGCAACAACCCATACCTGCAACAGTTTGTACACTTATTGGTACCATGCGGCAGTGGTTATAGTTTTCCTTCATCACATGCTGCCAATCACTTTGCATTAGCGGTATTCGGTGCTATCACATGGCAACGGCATGGCAGATGGATATGGCCTGCTGCATTATTATGGGCTGCGAGTGTGGCTTATGCACAGGTATATGTTGGTGTACACTTCCCGTTGGATGTACTTTGCGGCGGATTGCTGGGCATGGCTGCAGGATATATTACTGGCAAGGTTTACAACCGTGTTTACGGGTTATCCAAAAAAGAAACGGAGGCTGTTACCTCCGTCCGTTAATGTAGTTATTGAATTCATCCTTACTGCTGCTGAATGTAAACTCGCTTTCCAGCTTCCAGTAGTTTTGCTTATCGCTCACATTATCATATCCCCATTTAGCTACTTCTACTTTAGTACTTTCAAAGCTCAGCCAGTTAAGCATCGTACGCATTTGCTCTGTAGTATAGCGCCTGTCTTGTAATACACTTTGCATCAGCTTTTGTTTCTCTCCATCCATCATGCGGTCATCCACACGTTTTTTCAGGTCGCTCATATCCTGCTGTGTCCATACACGTCCGCGCCTGTTATTATAAATATCATCACGCTCCTCATACCTGTCATCCCTGCGGTCGTCATAACGGTCGTCTCTGCGGTCATCGCGCCTGTCATCATAAGTATCGTCTATAAACTCTGTAGTAGCATATATCTCATTGCGCCGTACATCGTAGGTAAATTCAGAAATCGTCCCTTCAGACAGCCTGATACCACCACTATACACTACCCTCGCCTTACCACCCCTGCCTGTAGCATAAGGTACATACCTGTATATTTTGATGTAGTGACGGCCGGCAGGCAAATCTCCAATGGTAATAGATGTACCCTGTTTGTCGTAATACCTGTCGTTGATAGAAACTGCAAGGCGGCTGTTATCGCTGAGCCTTACTTTAATGATGCTGCGCCTCGATTGTGCAAAAAGATTTGCAACGGTTACAGCCATCAATATCAATGTGAATAGTAGTTTTTTCATAATTAACGGATTAGATTGTTGATATACCAGATTCAACAGCTATGCCAAAACTATGCATTGTACCTGAATGATTATCACTTTAAGGCTTTATTAACAAGGCACATAATATACCTGCACTTACTGCAGCATTCAGAGACTCTGCTCCTCCCCTGCGTGGTATGGTTATCTTTCTTCTAGCTTTTTGCATGATGTGTTCAGATATACCTTTCGACTCATTGCCTATTATCAGTACGCCGGGTGTTATATTCTTCAGGCTGTAAACATCCTCGCCGTCCAGTGCTGCGGCATATACGGGCATTGCTGTATTATCTATAAACTTCGATAAATCTGTAGTATGCAATTGCACACGCAGGTGCCCGCCCATCGCTGCCTGTATCACTTTAGGATTGTAATAATCTACACTATCGGCAGTAGCAACAATATGATTGATGCCAAACCAGTCTGCAATACGAATGATAGTACCCATATTACCCGGGTCTTGCAGGGTATCTACCGCAATGCACCATTCATCTGTCGGCAGAATTGTATTATCATTATTTTTATGTACCACCAGCAAGACTTCATTAGCCGTCTGCAATTGCGATACCGTTTGTAATTCATCTACGGAAACCTCTGATATGACGGCATCAGGGTGCTTATCTGTAAGTTTAACATTGTGTTGCAACCAAGAGGCTGTAGCCACAATATGCTGTATTTTACTGCCTGTCAGCAACCATTCACGGGCTATTTTATCGCCTTCTACTACAAAAACACCATGCTCTGCCCTATATTTTTGCTGCGATAATGACCGAATATATTTATTTTGTGCTTTGGATAACATACCCGGCAAAACTAATTAATTGTCCCAACCTGATATATGAATTGCAGAAGATTTGTAAACACCATATTTGCATTAGGGACATGCATGGTTTTTTTAGTACTCACCGGCTGCGATGCTACCAAGTATGTACCGAAAGATAAATACCTGCTGCGCAGTAATGAAATAAAGCTGAAAGCTACTGTACCCCTGACACAGAAGGGAGAATTGAAAGAGAACCTCGGCAGCCTTGTAGCACAGAAACCAAACACATATTCGCTGATAGGCAACTTGCCTATAAAATTATATCGTTACAATCTACGATATGAAAAATACCAGAAAGACCCGAAGAACTATCAACTCAAAACAAAATCGGTAGAACCCCCTGTTATATACGACAGTACACTGAAAAAGAAATCAGCCTCCAACATACGTACGTATTTGTTCAACAAAGGCTTTTTCTATGCTACCATCACAGATACAACGAAATATAAGAACAGAAAAGCCTACGTTACCTACAATGTAGAAACAGGTATTAATTACCTGATAAACAATGTAAAGCTGGATATAGACGATAGTGCGGCATTAGCAGTAGTATCTGCAGAACAGCATAATACTCTATTAAAGAAAGGTATTGATTTCAACTATGATATGCTTGAAGCCGAGAAGAGCCGTATCACCACTATACTGCGAAACATAGGCTATTATAAATTCACACACGAAAATATAAGCTTCGAACTGGATACTTTCAACAAGCAATTCTTTAAAGATGCTGAAAATCCGTTTGAAAGTGCTGTCAACTTCATTTCATTACAGAAAAACCAGAAGAAGCCCACACTTGATATTCGTGTAATACTGCGTTCGGAAGATGAAAGACGGGAAGCGTACAGGCGATATGGAATAAGGCGTGTAAGGGTATTCCCCGATTTCAGAGACAATAGCGACTTTCGTGATAGTATTACCATGATACAAACAAACTTCGATGGTGTACAGTTTAAGTATCACAACAAGTATATCCGCGAAAAAGTAATTAAAAACCACCTTGTAATACTACCCGGCAGATACTACTCACAGTTGGAATATGATGAAACTATAAACAAATTAAATGAGCTCGGCGTATTTCAGACAGTACGCATATCTTTCAGAGAAGACACAGTAGATGGTGCATATAATGGTTACTGGCTGAACTGTGCCATCATCATGTCCCCAAATGATAAATACGATTATAACACCAGCCTCGAATTATCAAACGGTACAACATACCTGGCAGGTACCAACCTTACACTTAGCCTGCGCAACAAAAACGTAGCACGCGGTGCCAACCTGCTTACTATGTCACTCACAGGAGGGCTTGAAAGCTATAACGATACTGTGAATAAAAGAATAGACCTGTTATCCCGTAGTATTGGTTTTAATACCAGCCTCGATTTCCCAAAGTTTTTATTTCCGATAAAACAGAGTAAGATAAGCAGCCATAATACACCACGTACATCAGTGGGTGTTGGTATAGGCCTTGTAGAACGTATCAACCTGTTTACAATGGTGAATATATCTACCAACCTGATGTATAAGTGGAGAGAAACAAGCACAAAGTATTGGGAGATTGCACCTATTTTCGTTAATAAAATTATACCTACCCTCACAGACACATTCAAACGCAGACTTGAGGGAAATGAATACCTTAAAAAAACCTACAGCCCTACTTTTATTGAAGGAGAAAGCATTTCCTATACATTCAGCGATAAAGAAAAAAGAAGAGGTATCAATTACAACTTCCTGAAAGTAAGTGCCGAAGAAGCAGGCATTGTAATGAACGGGCTTAACCAGGTATTTAACTCGCTGCAATCTTCTTATGCGCAATACCTGAAGTTTGACATAGATGCACAGAAATTCCTGACACGCAGACATGCTACACTTGCATTCCGTTTTCAAACAGGTATCGGTATTCCATACGACGAATCTGTTGCGCTGCCATACATCAAACAGTATTTTGTAGGTGGCGCCTATAGCCTCAGAGGGTTCAGGATACGTACACTCGGCCCTGGCAGTTACAAGAGTGCAACACCACTGGTAGCTGGTAATATTATAGATCGTACCGGTGATATAAAAATTGAGTTTACTACAGAATACCGTTTTGATATTGTTAAGTTATTTGCAGGTGCTATCAAACTTAATGGTGCATTGTTTACAGATATGGGTAATATATGGTTGTACAAAGACCCTACAAACAGCTACCCTGAAGGCAAGTTCGCATTCAACAGATTGGGTAATGACCTTGCTATAGATGGCGGGCTGGGTATAAGGCTGGATGCAGGTTTCCTCGTAGCACGCTTCGACTTTGCAACACCTGTTAAACAACCCAATTATACAGATGGTACCGGCAACTGGAAGATAAAAGACATTGACCATCTGTGGGATCAGGTTCGTAAAAACGATTGGGTTATCAACTTCGCAATAGGCTATCCATTCTAAGCCTGTTTGGGCATCACAAGTGCTTTTAATACCTTTGACGATATGCGAAACATCAAGATAATTGAAGTACGTTCAGAAATTGGTGCTGGCACAAGAGGTGCAAGTTTAGGTATCGATGCTATAAAAATAGCAGCGCTTGACTTTATGAGCAGCTTCTTCGTAAACTTTCCTACAGAACAAATTGAAAACGAAAATAAACTGCTCTACGAACCGGTAGCATCGCCCTACGCCAAGAGGATACAAGGCATACATACGATGTACGAACGTGTAGCTAAGTCTGTATCAGAAACATTAAAGTCAGGTTTATTCCCACTCGTATTAGCCGGAGACCATAGCTCTGCAGGTGGTACCATAGCAGGCATCAAGATGGCTAAACCAAAAAACAGGTTGGGTGTAATATGGATAGATGCTCATGCCGATATACACACCCCTTACACTACCCCAAGTGGCAATATGCACGGTATGCCATTGGCAACTGCATTGGCATTAGACAATACTGAAAATCAGGTACACCAACCCGATGCCACAACTATCGACATCTGGAATAAACTGAAAAACATAGGTAAGATTCAACCCAAAATACACCCGGAAGACATTGTTTACATCGCTCTGAGGGACTTTGAAAAAGAAGAAGAATTCCTGATAAAGAAACATGGCATCAAAGTAATACCTGTACAGGAAGTCCGCCGTAAAGGTGTAGAGAATGTTGTAAGACAAACATTGCTGCACCTCAGCGGATGCGATGATATTTACGTATCATTCGATGTGGACAGCCTCGATAGTTCTATTTCTCGTGGCACGGGAACACCGGTAAGTAATGGGCTGAAAGAACGTGAGGCAGAAGATTTGATGGCATCCTTTATGCAAAACCATAAGATATGCTGCTTTGAAGTAACAGAAGTAAACCCGACACTGGATAAAGAAAACCTGATGGCTGAAATAGCCTTCAACGTACTGCAACGTAGCGTAAACATTCTGTTGATAAACTAAAAACTATATTTATTGCAATGATAAAGGCGGTAGTGACACCGCCTTTATTTATTAAATCTATTTAGTCAATACAAACTTCATACTCTTGCCTTGTGCAGCATATCCTTCAGGTGCTTGTACATATATCTGTTCAAAATAGCAGGTATCTCCCGGCTTTGAACGTTCTGTAATGTTGCCCTTGAGAAACGTACTCAGTGTATCTCCCTGTAAGCTCTCTGCCAGATAGTCTGTAATAACCATAAAATTACCTACCGAATCTTCATACAGGTTTCGCTCGCCATAGTTGATGATAAAACTGGTTACTTTATGTTCCCTTCCTGCAGAATCTCTTGATGTGAGTCCTTGCAACAATAAAGAGTCAAACATGTTCTTCGAAATCACCCCACCATCTTTATCGCTTTTACCTAGATAAACAGGTATTGGTTTAGGCTTGGGTTTCGTTTTTGCCTTTGCCTTATCATTACTTTTAGCGTCCTTATTCTGAGACTGCGCCACCAAAGAAAGTGTCGCCGCCACAAAAACAGTAGTGAGTATCAGTTTCGATTTCAGCTTCATAGTTACTAAAGTTACAATAAACTAAGGCTTTCTTCAATAGCTTTTATCTTAGCCTGTGCATCGCTTTGCTTTTTCTTTTCTGCATCTACAACCTCTGCTTTGGCATTTTGTACAAAACGCTCATTACTAAGTTTCTTTTCTACGCTCAATAAGAAGCCTTGCAAGTACTCCAGTTCTTTCTGCATTTGCTCACGCTGTGCATCTGTATTTACATTAGCAGACGCTGTTTCTATATACAGTTTATCTGTTTGTACTACTATAGATATACTACCCTGCTTTGCTTCTTGCGTATAGCCTATCTCATCGGCATTTATCTGTTTGCCAAGTATATCTTTCACTTTTCCGTACAATGCACTATCCTGTGTATCTATCCAAAGTTTAATGGTGTCTTTGGGTTTAAGCTGGTTCTTATTACGTGTATCGCGTATTGCAGTGATTAACTCTTGCAATAATGCACCTTGCTTTAATATTACAGTATCTGCAGCTTGATATACAGGTAGTTCTTTTATAATCAAATCATTACCTGCCTCTCTGTTGCGCAGCAGGTGATACATTTCCTCTGTAATAAATGGCATATACGGATGCAGCAATTGCAACAACTGCTCATATATTCCTACAGTGCGTTCATATACATGCTGCGATATCGGTTGCTCAAAACCGGGCTTCACCCACTCCAGGTACCACGAGCAGAAATCATTCCATATCAGCGAGTAGATTGTTTTCAGTCCTTCGCTCAGTCGGAAATCTTTCATCAATTCTGCTACTTCTTCAGATGCTTGCGCCATACGGTTCTCCATCCAGTCTATCGCAAAGCGTACTTCAGCATCACTTACATTATCTGCTACACGGCCTTCCCAACTCTTAACCAGTTTCAGGGCATTCCACATTTTATTGCAGAAGTTACGTCCCTGTTCCAGTTGAGACTCATCAAACAACAAGTCATTACCCGCCGGTGAAGATATCATTACACTAAAGCGTACTGCATCTGCGCCATTGTCTTCTATCAGTTGCAGCAAGTCCGGAGAGTTGCCCAAAGATTTACTCATCTTCCTGCCCTGCTTATCGCGCACGATACCTGTGAAGTAAACCTTATCAAACGGCTTATCTCCCAAAAACTCATAACCCGCCATAATCATCCTCGCTACCCAGAAGAAGATAATTTCAGGTGCAGTCACCAATGTATTGGTAGGATAGTAATATTTCAGTTCTTCGTTGTTCGGATTTTTATTCCAGTCAAATACTTCCATCGGCCACAACCAGCTACTGAACCATGTATCTAGTACATCTTCTTCCTGTTTCAGCGTAGGGTTACTTGCAGCCAATGCAGGGTTCTTTTCTTTGTACTGTTCGTAAGCACCTGCTTCTGTTTCTGCTACGTAGATATTACCCTCAACATCATACCACGCAGGTATGCGCTGTCCCCACCACAGCTGGCGGCTTATACACCAGTCTTTGATGTTTTCCATCCAGTGGCGATACAGGTTCTTAAACTTAGCCGGGTGGAATTCTATATTGTCGTTCAATACGTTCTCCAACGCAGGCTTTGCAAGCTCCTGCATATTGCACCACCACTGCATGCTCAGGCGTGGTTCTATCACAACATCTGTACGCTCGCTATACCCTACCTGATTGCTGTATTCTTCGTCTTTTACAAAATTGCCTGATGCTTTCAGGTCTTCTATTATCTTCTTACGCACTGCAAAGCGGTCTTCGCCAATATACAGTTGCGCAGCTTCGCTCATTGTACCATCCTCGTTCAACGTATCTACAACCTGTAGTTTGTGCTTCTGCCCCAGATTATAGTCATTCAAATCGTGCGCAGGTGTTACTTTCAATGCACCTGTACCAAATTCTATATCAATGTAATCATCGAATATGATAGGTATACGGCGATTGATTAGCGGTACAAACGCAAACTTCCCTTTCAAGTGTGCATAGCGCGGGTCATCAGGGTGTACACATATTGCAGTATCACCCAGTATTGTTTCAGGACGAACTGTTGCTATTGTAATGTATTCTTCACCTTCTGTATCCAGCTTGTAGCGTACATGATACAGTTTTGAATTGGTCTGTTTAAAGATTACCTCTTCATCGCTAAGCGCTGTTTTAGCCTTAGGATCCCAGTTAATCATCTTTACACCACGGTAGATGTAGCCTTTGTTATACAGCTCTGTAAACACACGCATTACTGCCGCGTAGTAATTATCATCCATCGTAAAAGCCGTACGCTCCCAATCCAAAGAGCATCCCAGTTTTTTCAATTGCTTCAGGATGATGCCACCATACTTTTCTTTCCACTCCCATGCATATTTCAAAAACTCGTCGCGGCTCAGTTTATTTTTATCAATACCCTGTTCGCGCAGCATACCTACTACTTTTGCTTCCGTAGCAATACTTGCGTGGTCTGTACCAGGCACCCATGTAGTATTATAGCCCAGCATTTTAGCACGGCGTATCAGTACATCCTGTACGGTATTATTCAGTGCATGGCCCATGTGCAAGACACCTGTTACATTTGGTGGCGGCATGACTATAGTGTATGCCTCACGTCCGTCCGGTTTCGAGTTGAAGTAACCTGCATTGTTCCAATGTTCGTACCAATGTTTTTCCGATTCCTGATGCTGAAAATTCTTACTGAGCTCCATGTATGCTTGTAATACTAAAAAAATAAGAGTGCAAAGATAATATCTTATCCCGCTCTGTAAGCAGAACAAGCTATTATTAACGCACTTATTATAAATAGACAGAACGCCGGGCTTTTGTAAACCTGGCGTTCTGCATTTAACCAAAACAACTACAAACCTGTAAGCCGGATTCTGTAATCCCGTATGGTCCCGGGACGGTTATCATTTATCTGCGATGCTGCTCACACATCACCTGTAGCTGCCAACCCGCGTACATCGGACGAGCAGCCCTCAAACGTACGCCTATTTGGCATTTCAGTGCGCAAGGTTTACCCCATCATATTGTTGCCAACACAATGCGTAGGCTCTTACTCTACGTTTTCACCCTTACCCTTATTGCTAAAGGCGGTTATTCTCTGTGGCACTGTCTGTATCCCGCTTTCGCAAGACCCCACCCGTTAGGTGGTGCGCTGCTCTTCACTGTCCGGACTTTCCTCCCCTGCTTATGCAAAAGCGATAACCCGGCTTGTAGTTGAATACAAAATTAACGAAAAAAAGATGTGTAATAGTTTGCCTGGATGAAATTTAACGTAGCATGCACATTTCTATAACTTTGCATTACGTTTAAACGCATCTATAAACAATTGCTGGCGGGTAGTTGTATTTTTAGCGGGGGTTTCATCTTCTTTCGCATTCCCATGCTCCACGCTCCAGCCATGATATTCCCGGAATGCGTGGTAGGCCCAGCTCCAGTTATATTCTTCAAAAATATCGATGCAGTCTTTCAGGTAGTTGTAAGCATCATCGCCGGGTGCCCAGCGTATTGCGCTAAACTCACCTACATATATCTGTGCATTGTTTTTTGCCTGCCAGTCTTTTATCTCATCCAGCACTTTGCGCACGGCATCTTTATTCCATCGCCTCAAACCCACAAAGCCGGGATAGCGAAATGTCCGTTTCCTTCCACTTATATTCTGGTGCGTAAAACTATGCGGCACATACATGTGAAAGCTGTAAACAATGCCCGGGACATCTATTGTCTGAAACCTTGCCAATGTACCAACATCTCCACCACGTGCTTCTACAATTATCGGATGGTTTGCATCTATAGCACGTATTTCGTGCGCTACAACAGATGCTAATGTGGGCCAGTTAACGGCACCGCCTTCTACCCTGCCGTCTTGTGGTTCATTTGCTACATCATAGCCCCATACCGTAGGGTTATCTTTGTACCTGTTAGCTATTTCCTTCCAGATACTCGTAAACTCATCCTGCCATGCTTTGTCTGTAAACATGCGGTGGTTGTAGTCTTCCATACGTCCACCTGGTAGCGTATGCAGGTCTATCAGCACTTTTATACCCTGTTCCTTACAAACAGGTAGCATTTTATCTACATGCGCTAATGCACCATACAACCAATTACGAAACTCTTCTTTATTTGCCTTATCTGCAGGCGAATGAGGAAACCCGCCCCACGTAAGCTGCCAGCGTATATGGTTAGCTCCCCACTTACCCAATTCACGCACGCCTGCTTCATCCAGAAATGTTGGCACCATCATACCACGCATACGTGGCGAACTATCTGTATAAAAGCTTATGTTATCATTAGCTGTTGCTAATAAAGAACACACTAAACAAGCTATCAGTAATATCCCTTTCTTCATAATCGCAGTGAAAGATACCTCAATCTATTTTATTCAAACAATCCCATCTGCAAATCCTTACCACTATGCTTAGCTTCATGCTCCAGCAGCCATTTCTTTTTGGGCAATCCGCCACCATAACCCACAAGGCTACCATTATCTCCTATCACTCTATGGCAAGGTATAATTATAGCAATACCATTTTGCCCGTTAGCAGTTGCAACGGCACGTATTGCTTTCACATCGCCCAGATATATCGATTGCTTTTTGTAAGAACGTGTTTCTCCGAAAGGTATATCTAGCAAACCTTTCCATACACGCTTCTGAAAATCAGTACCTATCATGTTCAATGGTACATCAAACACCACCCGCTCACCTGCAAAATATTCCTTTGCTTCTTTTCCCAATTGGTCCAGCAACGGATGCTCCCCTTCTTCATATTCCATTTGCAATGCATCTTGTATCCGCTGCTGTATTTTAGAGAGGCTGCGCCTGTATTCAAATTCAAAAAGGCACACACCATCATCTGTGGCTGCACCCATCATTTTGCCCAGTGGTGTATTAAAGTATTTATAGACGATTGCCATTTTTCAATTCTTTGTTGATGATAGTATTTATTTCTTCAGCCTTATTATATATCATAATATGCGAACCACCTTTTATCCAGTAATCAGCATGAATATATTCCGGTGTTATTATTTTGTCTGCATCACCATGTATATGCACTATCGGTTCGGGATATGTGCTATTCCTCCAAAGCTGAATGGCCTTCATCGCCCAACGTACAAGGTAGCCATCTGTAGCACGGAACACACCTTTCAGCATCTCCTTCTCTATATCTATAGCTGCACCAAACATCTGCATCACAAATCTATTCGGCCATGTAAAAAACACTGCAGGTACTACTTGCTTCGTTACTATGAATTTCATAAACCTGCCAAAATGAGGTATCTCTTCTTTAGTTTTAGCGCTGGATACTATTATGACTTTTTCTACCTTCCTGATTTTTGCAATTTCCACTGCAAGCATACCACCAAATGACACACCCAACAGTATCGGGTTTTCATCTTTTATCAATGCAGACATTTTTTGTGCATAGCACGGCAGTTCGTCATGTTCATCATACTCCGGCCACGGCAGGTGTACCAGCTCTGCACCATCAATTCTCAGGTTGGCAAATATCCGTTCATCTGCACCCAACCCGCTGAGACAATATATTTTTTTCATAAACCCTAAACCATACTAAAGTTAAGGATAGCACATAAATAAAAATGCCCCGCAATTGCGAGGCATTGAATATTGTAAATAATCTTATTATGCTACAGTAGGTGCAAAATGAGATTTAAAAGCACCTACAAGGTCAGATGCAATTATCTTACGTGTTACATCTATCATGTTTTTGAAAGCAAGTGCATGAGAAATGCCGTGACCTATTACTACAGGGCTATTAACACCCAATATTGGTGTACCACCATATATTTCAAAATTGTAATTGTCCAGTAAAGAATCTTCTACCTTTCTTTCTTCTTTGAAGATGGTATAGATACTCTCTGCTGTTTTCAGTACTACATTACCCACAAAGCCTTCACAAACTATTACGTCTGCTTTGTTCATAAACACATCACGACCTTCTATGTTACCATGGAAGTTGATGTCTTTATGTTCCTTCAGCATCGGAAACGTTGTCTGAGCCAGTATATTTCCTTTACCTTCTTCTTCGCCAAGATTCAATAGCCCTACTTTAGGGTTCTCTACATTGAAAACCTTATTTACATACAGCGAACCCATTTCCGCAAACTGCACCAGGTTTTCCGGTTTACAGTCGGCATTAATACCTACGTCCAATAGCAAGTTGAACTTGCCGTCCGACCTTGGTATAGGAGATGCTATAGTAGGCCTCAATATACCCTCAATGGTTTTAACACTGTACATAGCACCAACCATCATAGCACCTGTATTACCTGCACTGCAAAAACCATCGGCTTTCTGCAATTGCAGCAAACCAAACCCGATAGCAATGCTGGAGTTTGGTTTTTCTTTCAGTGCTTTGGTAGGGTGCTCGTGCATGCCTATCACTTCTGTTGAAGGTATAAGCGTGTAGCGTCCCTTGAAGGGTTCTAACAAAGAAATATAAGGCGATACAGCTTGTGCATCACCTATCAGCAAGAGGTGTACAGACGGATCTGTTTCCTGCTGAAAGTAAAGTTGTACGCCTTTTATGGCTTCTTCGGGGGCATAGTCTCCCCCCATGATATCAAACCCTATCTTCATTCAAAGACCTGAGTTAATTATTGATTTTGTTCGCCCTCAGCTGTTGCAGGAGTTTTGTCTATCACTACATTACCGCGATAGTACAACTTACCTTCTACCCAATGTGCACGATGGCGCAAGTGAGTTTCACCTGTTGCTGAATCTACACTCCACGTTTCTGCAGTCGCTTTGTAGTGTGTACGACGTTTTGCACCGCGTTGTTGAGAGTGACGTCTTTTAGGATTTGGCATTGTATCTAAATTTTACTTCGTTTTACGATTATTGTTTGTCTTATCTTTCAAAGCCTCCAGGCCTTTCCAAATATCATTTTTAGGTGCTTCTTCCGGTTCAGCAAGCTTATTCAGCAGCTTCAACACGTCAGGATTACAACCCGGTTCTCCATCGGCCTTATCAGGATGCAGCCGTTGTAATGGTATGCTCAGCATTACAAATTCATATATCCAGTTACTGATGTCTATCACAGTTTCGCTTCGTGGCACAAAAACCACATCTGCGTCTTCATCAATCTCCTCTGCGTCTTCAGTTCCTGTCAGCTTTATTACAAGGTCAAACTCGTCCCAAAGCCTCATTTTGAATTCATCTCCGCACCTGTCGCAAGCTACAGTTACACTACCGTCAATATCGAAATGGCATAGAAAGAAATTGTTTTTTTTATCGAAACGCAATGTTACCAATGCGTCCAGATCTTTAAAATCTGCATCTTCCTTGCCTTTTTCCTGAATAAATTTGTCGGTGAGCTCGTACTGAAACGTATGAACACCGGGCTTTAACCCTTGCCATGCTATCTCAAATTCACGATTATGTTTCATCTTAGCTCTTCCGATTTTTATCTATCAGCTACCCTACTTCTATAAATGTCAATCAACAGAAATTTATAAATCAATATAAATCAATAAGTTAAGAAAACACCTATATCAGTTCCCTGTCAAAAAACTTCAATGGGGTGCAAAGGTAGCAAATTTATTGATTTTTACAGCATTTTATTTCTTTTCAGCAAAAAGGCATACAACACCTGCTCTACAGGTTGACTCAGATCTACAGAAACCATATCGATGTGATACTGATGGCACTTATTTTCTACTTCTTTTCTGAATGCCTCCATCTGTACAGTATATTGTTCTTTTACCTGATTGGGTTGCAGCTTCAGCTTATCCCCGGTCTCCATATCAACAAATTCATAAGGCCTGTTGTCATAATTAAAAGACACTTCTTTATTGCCCTCCATAATATGGAATAAAATCACCTCATGTTTATTGTATTTCAGGTGTTGCAATGCTGCAAACAACTCATCAATTTGCCCTGCATCATCCATCATATCGCTAAACACAACTATCAGCGACCTCCTGTGCATTTGCTCAGCCACATCATGTAGCGCTTTTGCTGCATTAGTAGTTCCAGGTACGGGCTTTGCAGTCAATTGCTTTTCAAGTTCATGCATCAGCATCCTGTAATGCGTATGTGAACTCCGGCAATCGGATAGATAATTTAACTCATTGTTAAAAAAAGCTAATGCCGACGCATCCAATTGGCGCTTCAATAATTGAATAAGCCCTGCCGCCGCAAGGCATGCGAAATCTATTTTTCTAAGTTTTCCCTCCTGCTCTGCAAATTGCATGGACGCAGATGTATCTACTACCAGACAACACCGTAAGTTGGTCTCTTCTTCGTATTTCTTTACAAAAAGCTTATCTGTACGCCCGTAAACCTTCCAGTCCACATGCCTCAGTGCATCTCCTTGATTATACAGCCTGTGTTCGGCAAATTCAACGGAAAAACCATGAAACGGGCTTTTATGCAATCCAATTATAAACCCCTCTACTACCTGTCTGGCTATTAATTCCAAATTATCGGCAAGGGTGTGTTGTGTTATCGTCATGTATCTATCAAAGGCAATATCATAAAGTTATACCTAAAACAAAGCTGCAGAAAATAAATCTTTGCTAAAAAATCTCATGCAATTAAGTTGTTATGAGTTGTGCAATTGAATTTTTACTTTTATCTTCAACCGTTAAAAATACAGTTACATGAAATTTCGCACCGGTACTCTACTGGCTTTAGCTATATTAATTACGTTAGGATTAGGCTCTTGCAAACGTGAATATATATGCCAATGCACTATTGCATATTCCGGTCAGGCTGGCCTTCCAGATACGCTCGTTAAAGAATATAAGGTGAGCAATACCAAGACCAAAGCGAAATCTGTATGCGAAGAAAATTCTTCAACAACAGAAAAAGATGGTATCAAAGCTGTAGAAACCTGCAAACTCTACTAGTCTTAAATCATTATTTTTGCCATCAACAATATGGCACAGACAAATAGCAACAACGCTTTTTTTTATATAAAACGCATTACAAGCTTACTACTGCTGCTTTCATTAGCAGCAGTTTTTTTTATATCTGCATACAGCAAACTAAGCGACATTGAACCATTTCAATGGACATTTATAAGCTTTGGTATCGGCAGCATGTTATGGGCATCTGTTATAGCGCACCTATTCATCGGCATTGAATTTTTATTAGGCCTTTTTCTTTTGTTTCATATCTATCTCAAAGAGGTTACCTACCCCGTAACTATTGGCTTCCTTGCAATACTGACAATGTATCTGGGTGTATTGATTATCCAGCAAGGCAATACCGGCAATTGCGGATGCTTTGGCGACTGGATATATATGAACCCGCTGCAGGCTATCTGGAAGAATCTGGCAATGATTGCAGCCTGCTTTGTTTTATTACGTTTTTACCCGATTAAGCCTTATAAAAATCAGGAATGGTTCTCTGCTTTATTGGCTATGGCTGCTCTGGTAAGCACTTTCATTATTGCACCACTGCATGTTGATAACAAGCCTACAGTAGTTAACAGACTTGTTAACCTGAACCTCTTGTACGCCGATAGTACTAATATGCCTGAAAAAGAATTGCGCAATGGCAAACACATAATTGCGTATATGAGCCTTACATGCCCGCATTGCAAAAAAGCAGCCTATCTGCTGCATGTACTCAAACAAAAGAACCCTGAAATACCTGTATATCTTGTAATAAGCGGGCACTCATCTAACCGTGATGCTTTTTTTGAAGAAACAAAAGCAGACGACCTTCCATTTATACTATACAAAGACATGGCTTCATTTACCGAAATGGCAGGAGACGGTGTGCCGGCAATTTACTGGATAAACAATGGCATTATTGAAAAAGAGAGTACTTATCTGCAATTAGACCCTGCTGATATAAAAGACTGGCTTAAACAGTAACTTCGCAATTCTTTTCTGAAATAACATAACTGATGGCAACCGACAACGAACTGGAAGAAATATGGGATGACGATGACCCCGAAAAAAGTGAACAGGATGGTGAAATAATCCCTGTAGAAAGGATGCGCCTCAGTATAACACGCGGGCAGGAAAGCATGCGTATAGATAAGTATCTGATGATACGTGTGGAGGGTGCTACCCGCAACAAAATACAACAGGCAATAGAAGATGGTTTGATAACTGTAAACGGACAGCCCACAAAGTCGAACTATAAAATACGCACCAACGACGAAATCATAGTATTCGATAGCCGCGGGGAAATATCGGAAGAGGTGATACCCGAAAAAATGCCGCTGAACATCGTATACGAAGATGACCACTTGATGATAATCAACAAGCCGGATGGCATGGTAGTACATCCGGGATGCGGCAATTATACCGGTACATTGGTAAACGGACTGGCGTGGTATCTGCATGTAGAAGACATTGAAAACAGTGCACTCCCCCGTGTGGGCCTTGTGCATCGCATAGATAAAGACACAAGCGGGCTATTGGTTATTGCAAAAACAGATCAGGCCATGAGCAATCTGTCTGCACAATTCAAAAAACATACCGTTCACCGCAGGTACATAGCATTAGTGTGGGGAAATTTTGAAGAAGATGAAGGCACCGTTAACGTACATGTGGGGCGCAACCTGCGTTTCCGCAAAATAATGGACACCTTCCCGGAGGGCGATTATGGTAAAGAAGCTATCACACATTATAAAGTGCTCCAGCGTTTCAATTATGTTACATTAATAGAATTAAGGCTTGAGACAGGGCGCACCCATCAGATACGTGTACACATGAAATCTATCGGGCATCCGCTATTCAACGATGCTACATATGGTGGCGATTATATAGTAAAAGGTACAGTTTTCACGAAATACAAACAATTTGTAGAAAATTGCTTTAAAATACTTCCCCGCCATGCGCTTCATGCCAAAGAACTTGGCTTTACACACCCCGCTACAGGAGAATGGATACAGTTCAATTCTGAATTACCGGATGAGATGAAACAAGTCATTGAACGATGGCAGACATACACCGGTGGAATGACACCGCAACTTAAAAACAGCCTCGACGGGATATAAACAGACATACATTGTCATTTTAATTAATAATTCGTTTTTCAAACGTAAAATCACTAATTTGACACCATACAAAGTAAGGCAATACATAATTTAACAACAGTTAATCATGATTTAACCTTAATTTTGTACGAATAGTTTAATTACATAAAACATCTGATTATGTTTTTATCAGCGATTAATCCACAGTTATTGATTTCGATGCCCAGTGGTGCGGAGTGGATAATAATATTACTTGTTGTCGTTATATTTTTTGGCGGAAAGAAAATCCCCGAGCTGGCACGTGGTATTGGTAAAGGTATCCGCGAGTTCAATGATGCCAAAGAAGGCGTAAAGAACGAGATTGAAGCCGGCATCAAGGAAAAGAAAGCTGAATAAGGCCTTTCTTCTCATTTTATCCGAATCATAGTATAGTATTTCTTACACCTCACATGTAAGGGTGCATTTCTTAATCGCTAAAAAACCGATACAAAATAAATGCTCAATAAAACATTTGTATTTGCGTCTGTTTTCATGCTGTTTTCAGCATCTGTATCTGCACAAATGGTGCGTATAGGCTCTTCTCATAAAAGAGAAGTAAAGGCCGATACTATCATTACACGCAATGCAAATGTTATGCATTCTAAACATGGCAATACACCGGCATTACCTATTGCTATTGCAATGCCTAAGGCTATGAAAGCCAAACCTAAGGTGTATAAACATGTTCCATTGGCTCATGAAAAAGAATACTATGGCTCTATGAGTGGGTTTATTAACGATTTTGTTAGTAAATATTCAAGGACACACAACAGGACTATAAACGTTGTTCATGGCCGTAGTAATACACCATTCCCGTTAATGGAAAACGTACTGCAGAAGCATGAAATACCTAAAGAACTTAAATATCTGGCTGTTATTGAATCTGCACTCAACAATAAAGCAGTATCTCGTGCCGGGGCAGTTGGTCCATGGCAATTAATGGCCCCTACTGCACGATTAATGGGATTAAAGGTAGGTAAAGGCAGAGACGACCGTACAGACTGGTATAAATCTACGAACGCAGCTGCCAAGTATCTTGTTAACCTATATGATGATTTGAATGACTGGTTGTTAGTTGTTGCAGCATATAATAGTGGCCCTACCCCTGTAAAAAGGGCAATAGAACGCACAGGCAGCCGCAACTTCTGGGATATTAAGCAATACCTGCCTAAAGAAACACAAGGGCATGTATTGGCTTTTATAGCTACAGCCACAATATTTGAAAACATCGGAAAATTCGTAAGTCCAACAGACAATACTGCTCTATCTGCGTCAATCGGTACAGACAAACAGGCTCTCCCGGCTAAGCCGCGCTTCACTGCTGATGAACTGAAAGCTATGGCTATAGTAAGGCTCGAAGAACCGATGAGCATGGATTTGCTCATCCACGAGTTGGGCTTGGATAAAAGCACGATGGAAAAGTGGAATGAGGATTATGATATGTTTGAATACAACATATATCCCGAAGAAACATATAACCTGAGGCTACCTAAAGAAAAACTGGAAACCTTTATTACCAAGAAAGAATACCTGTATAAAAGGTCAAAACAAGTATTTAGCGCCCAAAACATGTAATATTTTCCTGAAAATATTTTTGGGTTATATAATTTTCCCTTACCTTTGCAGTCCTTAAAAATAAATAAGTAATTAAATGGCAAATCATAAAGCAACCAAAAAAGACGTACGTCAAAGTGAAAAACGCCGTGACCGTAATCGCTATTATGGTAAAACTACCCGTAACGCTATCCGTACGCTCTTAGCCATTACTGATAAAAAAGAAGCTACTGAGCAGTTGCCAAAAGTAATATCTATGATAGATAAACTGGCAAAGCGTAACGTTATTCATAAAAACAAAGCCAGCAACCTGAAATCAGGTATCGTAAATAAGCTGAATGCTTTAGCATAATTATATCTTTTACGTTATTTTTAAAGCCCGGAACTTTCCGGGCTTTTTATTTATCCAATATTTTTTGACAAGGTCTCCCCTTATAATGAAAAAGTTTTTTACCGTATTACTGATATTGCTGTCGATAGCTGTAGGTGCACTATTCATATACTCTTCTTATACCAAAATCTACACCATCGAGAGCTTTGAAAGTTTTCAATACTCAATAGTGGAATACGTGAAGCTCCCCTGGATTGTATCTGCAATAGCAGGAAGGCTTCTTGTAGGGCTGGAAATGGCCTTAGGTATACTTATAGCCATCCACCTATGGGGCAAAAATAAATGGGCAATAAAGCTGGCAATGATACTGACACTCGTATTCAGTATCTATTTGGTGTACTTATGGATATATGCCGGCGATAATATCAATTGCGGGTGTTTTGGCGATGCGATATGGATGAGCCCCTCTACCTCACTATTGAAAAATGGCGGGTTATTAATCGCGTTATGGCTACTTAATAAATTCCACAAGGGATGGGGAAGCAACAAAATACAATGGCTTGCCGCAGCTATAAGTATAGGTATCACTATCACACCATTCATATACTACCCTATACCCGATACAAAACCACAATGGCTGCTGAAAGACCATTTCCAACTGGATATGCAAAAGCTTTATGAACCGGGCAAAACTGATGCCCCGGCAATTGACTTAAAGAAAGGGAAGCATGTAATCGCCTTCTTTAGCCTGAAGTGCCCGCATTGCCGCGTCGCAGCTTACAAAATGCATATCATGAAGCAAAAGAACCCTTCCTTACCGTTATTTATGGTTCTTGCCGGCAAAGATGAAAACCTGAAAGATTTCTTTGACAAAACAAAAGCACAGAATATACCCCATACAAAACTCAAGGCAGATGACTTCACAAACATGGTTGGCTTCAGCTGGCCGGTTATATACCTGATGAAAGATGGTTGGGTAGAGGCTGAAACAAATTACGTAACCATGAGCCAATCAGAAATAGAATCATGGCTTGCAAAGCCATGATAATGTCATTATCTATCAACAGGACTAACCCATACTTTTTTGGCTTGAAAATTGTTTTTATCTATTTCAGAGAAAATATTTAGTCGCAGCACAATATCCCGCACATACAAACGTTATGTTAAAATATTGCTCTTGCACAATAAATGAGTTAACGCTAATAGGTATTGCTTATGTCTTACAAAATGCCGCTCAAACGCACAGGCACAAAGTCAAAATGGATGACGATAGCACTGGTTATGGTATATGTTCTTATAGGATTGTTTATTGCCGTAAATAACTAACACATACGTTTAGCTACTTTTCCAATTCATTGTATAGTAGAAATAAGCATACCCTTCTATCTGAAATATTTTTTCAGCTTCAGGAATTGCTTTTCGAAAAGATGGTAAGACAGCATACTGCATAAAATTGATATTGCAAATGACAATATTGCAAACAACGTAGCCCACAAGGCTGTATCAATGCTCCAATCCAATTTTTCAAACACACGCTTCAGCAGATTGATCACAAGTGTGTGATAAATATAAAAACCATAAGTATACAGGCCCAGTTTACTCAACACACTACTATCGCTTATCCTGAATTTTGTGTCTGCAGGCAATGTAAAAATGATAAGTACTGCAAACATGGCACCAAGTATACATGTAGCCCATACAAATGGCGCATCTCCCTGTAGTTGAGAAAATAATATCACTGCCACCAATACAACTATAGCATACCAGCGCTTTGTAGCAATAGATATTTTGTTAACCGTATCCAGCAAGCGCTCTTTATAGTTCACTAGCAAATATGCTGGAATAGCACCAAAAGCGAACAAATCGATATTAGTAAGCAAATCACTGGTAGATAACCCGTTTTTTACAAAATATACCCTTGAAATAATAGCGGCAATTAAACAGGTTACAATAGTTTTGGGCAATGATTTAATGCCGGTAAAATATAACAACAGCCCCCATACAATATAAAAATGCTCCTCTATACACAACGACCACATAACACCTAACGGAGATGTATTTGGTATATCATGCGTAACTATCATTTTATAGTTTTCAAGAAACAATACCGACACCAACCAGTCGGGTTCATATCCTGCAGCTGAACTACTAAGATGAATAATATTGAGTACACTCGGGGTAATAAATGCAATAAATACTGCCAGATAAAACAAAGGCCAGATACGCAATACCCTTCGTGCAAAAAAGTGTTTCAGATTTAAACTACCATTTGTCTGCTTCTCCTCACATATTATATACGTAATAAGAAACCCGCTTAAGACGAAAAAAAACTGTACTCCGATTCCCCCTCCTTTCTTAATAAAATTAAACCACGGGAAAGCGACTATCGGAAGGTGGTGCAAAAAGACCTTGAAACAAGCAAAAAAACGCAAGGCATCAAATGTATGAAAATGATGCCTTTGCTGTGATGTTATATTACCTGATGGTGTTTCCAAACTATATAGTTACTATTCGCTCTGCTCGGATAATTCCTGCTGGCGCATTAGTATTTCATTCTTAGTAGCCTGTGCTTGTTGTGCAGCTTGTATATTTCCTTTCATTTGATACAACTGAGACAGCACATCGTAAAACTCTACCCTTTCCGGATCCAGTTTCGTTGCTCTCTCTATTGCCTGTATAGCAGGGTCTATCTGCCCTATAGAAGCCAAAGATATTCCGTAATTGATGTATGCAAACTCATCTGTATTATCTGTTGCAATATACTCTGCATACTTCTGTGCTGCCGTCGCAAAATCTTTTTTCTCGTAGGCTTCATTAGCTGCAATACCCGCAGTGCTTGTTCTTTTCACCACTACACATAATGGCCTTCCGTCAAGCAGCACTTTATGTACAGTATTTTGCAATTGCCATTTATCATCCTGCATCAGCTGAGCACTAATATATCTCGGATAAGCTACGTAGTAGTCCCATTCTATATGATGACGCTCTGTATACCTGCCATAGTCAAATGATAACCAGTTAGTATCTTTTGCAAAATACTTATCAAAACCCACCATATTCGACCTTACAAATATCTTCTTTCCGGGTATTGGTTTAACGTTTTTCAGTATCCAATCTGCAGCCTGTTTGCCACTGTTCTGGTAGTAATCCAAATCATAGTAGCCGTACGCATTTTTGGCACCACCAACTATTTCATTAAAATATACATACTGATTAGGATGACTGCGCACCGTCCAAACCATTGCGGGTAATAGCCCAACTATTGCTACTGCTGCAGGTATCCATTTTATTTTTTCGTTCTTGATAAAACTACTTGCTACATCCCAACCTATTGCGGCTGCAATAACCCAAAAAGGATAGACAAAGAATATATGCCTCCATGTATCATACACTGTAGAATGTTTGTATATCATGTAAACAATCGGAAACAGTGCACCGAACAATACAATTACAAAAACGAAAAGCCCGTATTGTTTTTTTATGTTGTTAAACAATGCTGCAAACAAAAGAGAGCCTGCTATTACGATTAACGGATTAGAGATAAATATCCATTTAAACTCATAATACCACGGCATAGCATTACTCATATAATATGCCCCGTCAAACAGAACACGCAAATAAGCCTCCCTGTTCGTCATCCCTTTCAATGATGCTAACGGATTACCTATCGGATCTTGCAACCCCCATGGCCATGCAAGCAAACCAATGATATATCCGCCAACAATACCCACAGTCAATATTAGTATTAGTTTCTTCAACAGCTTATTACTGTCCGCAACCCACACAGCACGCTGTTCTTTATGCAAAAGCATAAACAATACAAAAAACAGCCCGAAATAAGCCAACAATAATATACCACCCGCTGCACGTACACCAAACGCTATACCAAAACCCACTGCTAAACCAATTGCATACTTCCATGCTTTTGCCGGGAAATCCTGCAACATGGAAACAAGGAAATAAATAGCTATTATAAAACCGGAAGCAAATGGTATGTCTTTAGGATTATTCATGCTCTCTCCGAATATGCGTGGAGAAAAGACGATGAACAATAACGCAATTAAGCCAGTTTGCCACTTCCCTGTCAGCCTGCGAGCCAGTAAGCCTGTAAATATCATCATCAATGCACCCAGCAATGCATTGAAAAAATGGCGAAGTACAAGGATCGGTATTGATGGCATAGCCCTGTGTAATACCTCCATCGAATAATCAAACAATCCACCGTAAAACTGCTGATTGGAATACTGCAATTGTTTGTTTGTATAGTCGAGGGCCTGCTGGTCTCCATTCGCAAAATAATTCCATACATGGGTACCATATTCTATCTGCAACCATTCGTCACCACTCTGTCCGTAATCTTTACTGATGAATGGCATCAATATCAATACCGCAATGCTGATAACAATAAATAGTTGTCGCCACAATTTTGACTCCTTATATGTTTCTGAGGCTTGCAATGTTGTCATATAAAAATGTATACTTCTTAGAACCTTATAAATTTAATGAATACTACTTGTTTTGCGGCTTTCTTATCACAACAAAGGCACTTACTCCAAACGGGAAACTGATATACTTACTCAACGTGTTTTCAATCTTTTGAACTAACGTCAGCAATTTATTAATCCATTCGGGCAATAATAATATTTGCCCGTCTGCTGCTGCTTTCTTTTTAGGCTTCTTAAGTTTCATCAATACCCTCACAATAGCTGTAGGTATAAACAACAATACATAGTTATACCCCTTAAATACTATTTCAAAACCCGCTTTTAAAGCTTTTAACGCCAGCCCTTTTTTAGTATATCTTCTGAAATGATAATTGATATCATCATGTTCTGTCCACAAAAAGTTGTAAGCCGGCACCAATACAAATCCTATACCTCCGGGTTTTAATACCCCATACCAATTTTTCAGTGCTGTTTCATCATGTTCCAGATGCTCTAATGAATCTGATGAAATGATAAGGTCAAAGCTATTCTGTTCAAATTCAGGTTTATGCCCATCCATCACATAAGCATTAGATATCCCTTTCTGTTTAGTAAGCTCTATTGCCTCAGGGCTATAATCCAGGGCGTATAAATTGCTGTAGCCTTTATCTTTCAGGATTGCCATAAACGTACCACCTGCGCATCCGATATCTAATATTTTAGCCTCTTTAGCTATGCTGTACTTATCCATGAACTTCAACAACATGTCCCTGCGTGCAACAAACCACCAGTTATGGTCTTCTTCTGTATGATATAACGATTCGTACTCTTTATCCATGTGCGATGCCGAAAATAAGATGTTTTACATTAAAAAAGGCAACGTATTTATTACGTTGCCTTCATTTTTTTTACAAAGCACATTCTATGTGCAATGCGATTATCCTTCTTGATTTTCAGTAGCAGGCGCTTCATCTTCTGCACCATCCTGCTCAGCTTCAGCAACTTGTGCTGCAGCTTTTGCTGCCAGTTTCTCTTCTACTTTGCGTACTGATTCACTCATTGCAGCATGACGTTTTTCTGCTTTGTGCTGACGATGAGACTCTTCGCGTTTAGCTACAAGTTGTTCGTGGTCTGCATTCCAGCTTTCAAATTTTTCCCATGCAGCTTTTTCATCAAATAAGCCCAGGCTTACACCACGCATTAAGTGTTTCAGGTACAATACACCTTTGAACGACAGGATACGGCGGCAAGTGTTTGTAGGTTGTGCACCTTCTTGCATCCAGTACAATGCGCGTTCGCGGCTCAACCTTACAGTTGCAGGAACTGTCAATGGGTTGTAAGTACCTATTTTTTCAATGAATTTACCATCGCGTGGAGCTACGCTGTTTGCAGCTACGATGAAATAGAACGGGCGCTTCTTTGACCCGTGGCGTTGAAGACGAATCTTAACTGACATAAATAATAGAAATTATTTGTGTTAACAATAAATTTTTAAGGATGGCGAAGTTAAACAAAAATCCTGATAATTAGAAAATTAAATTTCAATTAATAGAAATTTAATCTCTGAAACCATTATTTTCTCCCAAATGGCGATGGCATACCCATTCCACCCGGCATCATACCTTTCATTTTGTTCATTTGCCCCATCATCTGGCGCATTTGGTCGAATTGCTTCATAAAGGCATTCACATCAGATATATCTTTACCACAGCCTTTTGCGATACGCTTGCGGCGGCTGCCATCTATTACATCCGGGTTATTGCGCTCATACGGTGTCATAGAGTTTATTATAGCCTCTATACCCTTAAACGCATCATCAGAAATATCAATATCTTTTATTGCCTTCCCTACCCCTGGTATCATGGCAAGCAAGTCTTTGATATTGCCCATTTTTTTTATTTGATTCAACTGCTCTTTAAAGTCTTCAAAATCAAACTTATTAGCACGAATCTTCTTTTCAAGCTTTTTTGCCTGCACTTCATCAAACTGTGCCTGCGCTCTTTCCACAAGGGTGGTTATATCACCCATGCCTAAAATACGCTGTGCCATACGCTCCGGATAGAAAACATCCAGCGTATCCAGCTTTTCGCCCATGCTCACAAATTTGATGGGCTTATCTACTGTGTATTTGATTGTAAGTGCCGCACCACCACGTGTATCACCATCAAGCTTGGTCAGTACAACACCCGTAAAGTCCAGCTTGTCATTAAATGCTTTTGCTGTATTTACAGCATCCTGACCTGTCATTGAGTCAACAACGAACAGTATTTCCTGCGGCTGCACTGCGGCCTTGATATTCGCCACCTCGGCCATCATGGCCTCATCTACTGCCAAACGGCCCGCAGTATCTATGATTACTACGCTGTTACCATTCTTTTTAGCTTCAGCTACTGCGTTCAGCGCTATAGCTACTGCATCTTTGTTTTCAGGTTCACTGTAAACAGGTACTTTAATCTGTTCACCCAATACCTTCAACTGGTCCATCGCTGCCGGACGATAGATGTCTGCAGCTACCAGTAACGGATTACGGCCTTTTTTAGTTTTCAGAAAGTTTGCAAGCTTACCACTGAAGGTTGTTTTACCCGAACCCTGCAAACCTGCTATTAGTATAACTGTTGGCTTGTTATTCAAGTCTATCTCAGCCTCGGTACCGCCCATCAGGTCTGCCAATTCATCCTTCACAATCTTCACCATCAACTGGCCCGGAGATACTGATGTAAGCACCTTTTCGCCCATTGCCTTATCCTTTACCCTGTCGGTAAACTCTTTGGCAATTTTAAAGTTTACGTCGGCATCAACCAATGCACGGCGTATCTCTTTTATAGTTGTTGCAACATTTATTTCCGATATACGGCCTTCACCTTTTAACTGCTTAAACGCACCTTCGAGGCGCTCACTGAGATTTTCAAACATATTTATACCCTTCTGAAAGGATTGCAAAGTTAAAGAAAACCACCATACGGAGAAAGCTTAAATATGGGCTTTAGTTATCTTTGCCTGTATGATACTTATAGCTATTCTTTTACCATGGCTTTCATTCTTTCTCAGGGGTCGAATTCTGCGTGGTATTTTATGCCTTGTATTACAGATAACACTTATCGGCTGGCTGCCTGCTGCAGTTTGGGCAGTACTCGATTTACAAAATAAAAGAGCAGAAAAAAGGCACAAACAAATGCTCGCAGCAATTAAAAGCCGTAATTAGACATCGGTTATCTTGTTTTTTTGAATAGTGAATGATATTTTTACTGAAATCTTAAACTTCAGCTTGTGAAAAAGATATATAGTTTTTCTTTGATCCTTTTAACTCTGGCAGCATTCAGCTCTTGCAAAAAAGAGTATAACTGCGTTTGCAATATAAACACATTAGTGAACGGAAAAGTAGTAGCAAATACTACATCTCGCAACACAATCAGGGCAGTAGCAGAAGGGGATGCTAAAAATCAGTGTGTTTATTTCGAAACAGAAGAAGACTACGCAACACAACAGGCAGTAGTTCAGCATTATTGCGAAATCCGCTAAGAAATCATTGTAATCATAATAAAGAAAGCCCGTAATATTAATATTACGGGCTTTCTTATTACATAAAACATGTAATTATTTCACTTGTTCTTTGTATTTTGCAGCACTTAAAAAACTGACCTTTATGAAAAAAATCGCCCTATTTATGGTAGCCGCAGTAGCTATTGCATCTTGTAAAAAAGACTATGTATGTAAGTGTACCAGTTCTGCTACTATCCCTGGTTTCGGTACTACAGACAGCTCTTTTACAGTTGATATTAATAAATCTAAAAAGAAAGATGCCGAAAGTAAATGTAAAGCCAATGAAAACAGCTCAAGCGGAAGCTATATGGGCTTTACTTTCAGTTATACTACCAAGTGCAGCATCTAAATATTATCTGACAAATAAATATTAATAAAGCCTCTTCATTTCAGGGGCTTTATTTTTTTGATAAATATGACATTCACCTCAGCGGCATACACTCATCCTGTAGCATTTATATATGCTTTCGGTTATATTTGCATACATGGAACTTCCGATATTCGAAAGCATAAAGAAAAGCACCATCGTCAATAGCAAAGGTGAAAAGTACAACGAGTTCAAAGCAACACTAAAGCCTGTTTACAGTATCGTTTGGTTTCATATCAGCCTCGGATACATGGCATTAATAGCCACGTTATTGGGAGTATGGTACTTGCAACAATACTATGCTGCTTATTTCTATCTCACAATCCCATTAGCTGCAATTCTTATTGGTTATATCATCGCGTACATCCATCTGTTCATTCACGAAGCAGCACATTACAATATTGCTCCTGACAGAAAACAGAATGATAAATTAGCCAACATATTCATTGGGTTAATTGTAGGGATGGACATTGGCTTCTACAGGGTTATTCATTTCGATCATCACAGGTATTTAGGTACAACAAAAGATACAGAAAAAACATACTTCGACGGGCTCAACTGGCGTTTCCTTATCGAATCACTTACAGGTATCAGGGTTATAAAAGTAATGACTAACCGTGATGAAAAAATGAAGACCAATAACAACATCAGCCCCGAATTATTAGCAGGTAACAAACGCATGCTTTTAAGGGGTGCTTTATTCAACTTCCTGATAGTATTGACATTATTTCTTACAGGAAACTGGCAGATTGCATTGGTATGGCTAATAGGCATGGGCGTTATGTTATGTTTCCTTTCTTTGCAGCACTACGCCAGCTTCTGGAACATCGCGGTGAACATGCAAATGCAAATGTTAATTACAATGAAGTAGATCAGGGTATAACAAACAGAATGTTCGGCGAAGGAATTGTATCATCAACTTTAGGGGGTGCAGGCTTCAATAGGCATTTATTACACCATTGGGACCTTCAGGTTTCATATACCCGCCTTAAAGACCTTGAAAAGTTTTTAATGGACACGGAATTAGCCCCCCCTATCAATAAAACACGTACCAACTATTTCAATGCATTTTTCAAACTGTTTAATAAATAATCAGGGATGCAAATAAAGCCCCAGAAATGTTTCCTCTGTGGGGAAGCCAACTTCTCACACTATGCCAGCGCTACAGATGTTGAGTACTTCACTACTGATGAACACTACGATTTTTACGAATGCAACAACTGTAAACTGTTGCAAATTGCTCCCGTACCGGAAGATAAATTATCTAAGATATACCCCCCGAACTACTACTCATTTGCCACACAAAAACAATCATTAGTGAACAGTATTAAGGAATGGCTTGACAAAAGGCTATTCAAAAAAATACTGAACCAATTGCCGGGGAATGATTTGAAACTGCTGGATGTTGGTGGTGGCAATGGCTGGCTACTCAACATTATAAAATCTATTACCGGCAGGGTTACCTATACCCATGTAGTAGATCTTGACCCTGATGCAGAAAAGTTAGCAATCCAGAACGGGCACCAGTATTTTTGCGGCCGTATAGAAGACTTTAATACCGATGTTAAATTTGATTTTGCACTACTGCTGAACCTCATAGAACACGTAAAAGACCCGTTAGCAGTACTTTCAAAAATAGAAAGCATCCTCACTAAAGATGGTGTTGTATTGATAAAAACACCTAATTATGATGCTTTAGATGCCAGGATCTTTAAACATAAAAACTGGGGAGGATATCATTGCCCGAGGCATTGGGTATTATTCACTAAAGAAAGCATTACAACTGCAGCCGAGAAAGCAGGTTTGAAAGTGAACCATTTTTCTTACACACAAGGTGCCCCCTTTTGGGCGGTAAGTATAATGGCTTACTTAAAGCAAAAAAAACTGGTTAACATTAATGCATCAAGACCTGCATTCTACCATCCGGTATACAAAATACTCATTGGTGTATTTGCAGCATTCGACATATTAAGGAAGCCATTTGGTAAACCATCACAGATGTTTATCATCTTATCTAAAAAGTAAAGATTGGCGTATTTTACTAATTAACCCTCAACGCTTAACTTAGAATATCAGGAATGAATGTAAGGGTAATGAAATATGCTATCCCGCTGCTCTTCAATATAGGGGCATGGCGCAGTTTCCACTACACAGGAATTATTGCATGGGGGCCTGTAATATTCGGTTTTGTCATCATTCCGTTGTTAGAATTGATGATAAACCCTGACCATAGCAATCTGGATGCCAACGAGGAAGCCATAGCAAAAGATGACAACATATACGACTGGATACTGTATTGTATAGTACCTATTCAATACATTGTACTTTATCAATTCCTTACACATATTAATGACCCCGGCCTAACGACAGCAGACACCATTGGCCGCATTATGACCATGGGGCTGATGTGCGGTGTAATGGGCATAAATGTTGGACATGAACTTGGGCATCGGGTTAACAGAGCAGAGCAGACAATGGCGCGTATGTTATTACTGACATCACTCTACATGCACTTCTTTATAGAACATAATCGCGGCCATCACAAACACGTAGGTACCCCAAATGACCCGAGTACTGCGAGACGAAATCAATCTCTGTATGCATTCTGGTTAAGAAGTATTTCAGGTGTATATATGTCAGCATGGAAAATAGCAGGTGATGAACAGCAAAAGAAAGGAAAGTCTTTCCTGCAAAATGAAATGCTGCATTACCAGTTGATACAAATCGCTTTCCTGATACTGATAGGTTATGTATGGGGACTACAAACACTGAGCTACTTCGTAATTGCTGCATGTATAGGTATATTACTTTTAGAGACTGTTAACTATGTGGAACACTATGGCCTTTTCAGAAAACCTATTAGTGACGGTAAATACGAACGCGCCATGCCCGAGCATAGCTGGAATAGTGACCATATACTGGGGCGCATCATGCTTTTCGAACTGAGCCGCCACAGCGACCATCATTACCTCGCAAGCCGTAAATACCAATTGCTTCGCTATCACGATAACTCTCCGCAACTACCGACAGGCTACCCGGGCAGTATGATACTTGCAATGATACCACCATTGTGGTTCAGGGTTATGAACAAGAAGATTGACAAAGAGCATAAATAACAAAGCCCCGCAATTGCGGGGCTTTAATCTTATCTATAACAGGCGCATTGATTACAGGTGCGACTGTATTTTCTTTTCAAACGCACTTTTAGGTGCTGCACCAACTTGCTTATCTACAACCTGGCCATTTTTGATGAACAGTACAGCAGGGATACTTGTAATACCGTAGTTGATAGACAGATTAGGGTTCTCATCCACGTTTACTTTACCCACGTTTACTTTACCATCGTATTCTGTAGCCAATGCTTCAATTGTTGGCCCTAAAGCCAAACAAGGGCCACACCATGGAGCCCAGAAATCAATTACACTCAGTTTGTCTGCTTTCAGTACTTCTGCATCAAAGTTTGCATCCGTATATACTGCTGCCATTTTCTAGTTGTTTAATTATTAATTGAAATAAAAATGAAGTACAAATTTACTATCTATTTTCGGTTTAGTAGTATAGAGTACCGAAATACATATATAAGGCTTGCTTACATATGCTGTTGAATCTTCTTTTCGAACACACCACGAGCTGCCAAACCTAATTGTTTATCAACCAATTGCCCGTTTTTGAAGAACAAGACAGCCGGCATACCCGTTACACCATAGTCTATACACACATTCGGGTTTTCATCCGCATTCAGCTTTCCTACATTTACCTTGCCCTCATAATCTTTTGCAAGTGCATCTATGGTAGGGCCAAGTGCCAGACAAGGGCCGCACCATTGTGCCCAAAAATCTACCACGGTTAATTTATCCGAATTCAGCACTTCCTGCTGAAAGTTTGCATCTGTATATACTGCTGCCATTTTGTGAAATAATTTAATTTTAGAAAGGCTGTAAACTTAAATCCATTTTCTGAGCCTGCCGCATAGGCAACGTTTATATCCAGATAAGAATTAACAGCTTATCCACTAGGTATTCAATTCAACTTTATACTCTACAAAATCCGATTGTGTTATAAACTGTATGAGCCCGTCATTCAACTCCACTTTCATATTACTGCTTCGCAGCTTCACTGCCATTTCGGTCTCAGCATCTGAAACAGATATAATCAAATCCGCATTACCTGGGTGTTGTTTCACATTTTCATAGAGAAACTGTGCCATCATATCATCTATCTTATCCAGCGGTATATGCAAATTTATCTTACGTGTCATTGTTTTACGCACTTGATCCAGCAGGCTGATACCTTGTATCTGGAATTCCATAACTCCCGGGCGATACTTATGTTCCTGATACACACCTGTTATTACCAACTTCTGGCCGTTATCAATATAATTGCTGTACTGTACATAGTTATTCTCCCAAAACACAATTTCCTGATTGCCAGAATAGTCGTTCAATATCATCTTACCAAACTTACTACCCTTTTTAGTGGTCATATGGCCTGCATCAGTCACATAGCCTGCTATTCGCACAGTACGTCCTTTCAGCTTCTCTATTTCGCTGATAGGCGTAAACCCGTAATGCTGTATTTCAAACTTATAACCATCCAGTGGATGCGCACTCAGGTATATACCTACTACTTCTTTTTCCTTATCAAGCAATTCCGGCAAGCCCCATGGTTCGCAAGGCGGTATTGTAGGTGGCTTAATATCGGGCATAGTAGCTTCGCCAAAAAGGCTGTTACTTGCCATTGATGAACTTGCCTGCACCTGATTACCGAAACGCACCAATCTTTCCAAACCACTTATAGGGTCTGTTGGGGGCAGGTAGAAATACTGTGCCCTGTGCAGCTCTTTAAAGCTATCCATAGCACCTGCCAATATCAGGCTTTCGAGCGATTTTTTATTAACTGTACGCTGGTTGACGCGTGAGATCAAATCATATATAGTAGCGTATGGCCCGTTTGCCTCACGTTCTGCAATAATATCTTCAACCGCGGCCTCGCCTACTCCCTTTATGGCATTCATACCAAAACGGATGACGCTCTCTTTACTTACAGAAAAGCCCTTCAAACTTTCATTCACATCTGGCCCCAATACCTGCAGACCCATACGCTGGCACTCTTCCATGTAGAACTTTATCTTATCAATATTGCCCTGGTTATTGAGTACGGCAGCCATAAACTCTGCCGGATAATGCGCCTTGAGGTATGCTGTCTGGTATGCTACAAATGCATAACAGGTAGAGTGCGATTTATTGAACGCGTACTGCGCAAATGCTTCCCAGTCCGTCCATATTTTTTCAAGCTTGTCTGCAGGGTGCCCTTTTTGGGTAGCACCTTCCACAAACTGTGCTTTCATTTTATTCAGTACTGCAATCTGCTTCTTACCCATTGCCTTACGCAGTACGTCGGCATCGCCCTTGCTAAAGCCTGCCAGTTTTTGCGATAGCAACATCACCTGTTCCTGATACACGGTAATACCATAGGTCTCCTCCAGATATTCCTTCATATCATCCACGTCATACACAATCTCTTCCTCGCCATGCTTACGCTTGATGAAGTTGGGAATGTATTCCAACGGACCGGGGCGATACAAAGCGTTCATTGCAATCAGGTCATCAAACTTATCGGGCTTCAGTTCTCTTAGGTATTTTTGCATACCCGGACTTTCAAACTGAAACGTAGCATTGGTTTCGCCACGTTGGTACAGTTCATACGTCTGCAGGTCATCCAGCGGTATGGCATCCATATCTATGTCAATGCCATAGTTGCGTTTGATGAGTGCCAATGCATCTTTGATGATGGTAAGGGTTTTAAGCCCCAGAAAGTCCATCTTGATTACACCTGCATTCTCAATGATATTCCCTTCAAACTGTGTAATCAACAGGTCTACATCCTTAGTAGTTGCAACCGGTATCAGCTCTGTAAGGTCTTTCGGCGCAATGATGATACCGGCAGCGTGTATACCTGTGTTACGTACCGAACCCTCCAGCTTTTCTGCCTCATGCAGTACTTTGCTTTGCAGCAAGCTGCCATCATTATATATTTCACGCAGCTTATTCACGCCTTCAAAATCTTCTGCACCTAAGCCTTCTTTTTCCTCTAGGCTCTTCTCCCCTTTAAGCGGTGCATGCAGCACACGCTTCAAAGAGATGCCCGGTTTTTCAGGCACTAGCTTTGCCAATGCATTACTATCGGGCAATGGTAAATCGAGTGCACGGGCTACATCTTTGATACTCATTTTGGCCGCCATTGTACCATAGGTAACAATATGCGCTACCTGATTTTTACCGTACTTGTTTACCACATAGTCTATCACCTTCTGGCGGCCTACGTCATCAAAGTCAGTATCTATATCGGGCATGCTCTTACGTTCCGGATTCAGGAAACGCTCGAACAGCAGGTTATATTTTATCGGGTCGATATTGGTAATACCAATACAATAAGCAACTGCACTACCCGCCGCACTACCACGTCCCGGCCCTACGAACACACCCAAGTCGCGCCCTGCTTTGATGAAGTCACTCACGATAAGGAAGTAACCTGCAAAACCCATTGTGCGGATGGTAAAGAGTTCAAATTTTATACGTTCTTCTATTTCAGGTGTCAGCTCTTTGTATCGTTCTTTTGCACCTTCCCATGTCAGGTGTTCAAGGAAATGATCCTGATCGTCGTTGAACTCCTGCGGCACTTTGAAGTGAGGCAGCAATATCTCGCGCTCCAGCTTCATAGGTTTTATCTTATCGACAATCATGTTGGTATTGTCGATGGCCTCGGGCAAATCACCAAAGAGCTTCGTCATCTCTCCGGTATTCTTGAAGTAGAACTGGTCGTTATAGAAAGCAAAGCGTGTATTCTTCGGTTTTGCTTCGTCATCGTCAGAAAACTCTTTGTTGGTTGGTGTGCTTTGCTTCTCTCCTGTGTTGATACATAACAGGATATCGTGTGCATTATAGTCTTCCTGCTCTACATAATGCGAGTCGTTGGATGCTATGATAGGCACATTGTACTTGCGGGCAAATTTCAGCAGCACTTCATTCACTTTTATCTGCTCGGGAATGTCGTGACGCTGCATCTCTACATAATAGTCATCGCCAAACAGGTTGTGCCACCACTGAAACACTTTTTCACCAGCTTCTTCGCCATGTTTGAGAATGGTACGCGGCACCTGTGCACCAAGACAGCAGGTAGTAGCAATCAACCCTTCATGATACATTTCTATCAGCTCTTTATCAATTCGGGGGTACTTGCCATATAACCCTTCCATATAGCCAAGTGAGCAAAGCTTCACCAGATTGCGATAACCTGTTTCATCCTTAGCCAGAAACAACTGATGGTAACGTACATCCCTTTCTTCGCGGCTGAACTGGCGCTTAGTACGGTCTTCTACTAAGTAGAACTCGCAACCTATTACAGGCTTTACAACCGGTTCAAGAATGTCTTTTCCATCATCACGTTTACCCACTACCTTGGTGTTCTTCCATGCCTGCGACACAAAATCGAACACGCCAAACATATTGCCGTGGTCGGTAATGGCCATTGCAGGCATACCATCTTTAGCAGCCTTGTCGTATAGCCTGCCAATAGATGATGCACCATCCAATAAAGAGAACTGCGTATGATTGTGTAAATGGGAAAACTTCATAGTATCACGTAGCCAAACAGCGTCTTACAAAGTAACGAAAATAGCACAGCCTGAACACGCGGTTTTATCCACAGCAGGTGAATAGGCAAAACACATAATGCAATTACCCAATATGGTTACGAACGGTTACGGAAAAATGTAACAATTTTGTTGCGTCTCCCTTTGAGTTAAACCACTTAAACAGCTGATTATCAACATACATACTCTGACTTTTGTTGCACTTTGTTGCAGTTTTTCCTGAATATAGCATATGCAACAAAATGAAATAATCGACATTTGTTTCGAGGTGAACCCACAAAGATTTTATCAACCTTTAGGTTATAATTAAAGAACGTTATCAATAACAAATATACAAAAAAACATCCATAAAAATACACACATCACATAGCATTTAAATACTGGCATTAATTTTGTTATATAACCAAAAACAATAATCATGAAAAAAGGATTCTTAGGGATACTATTAGGTGTAGTGTACCTGACAACAAGCTCATCATCATGCAACAAACACGACCATCATACCAACCCATGCGACGGTGCAATGTGTACCGCTATGTTTGTAATGATAAACACCAAAGTGACAAATGCCACCGGCAAAACAATACTGCTGGATGAGGCATATACACGCCGCAAAAGCAATAATGAAGTTTACCGCCCCGACCAGACAATGGCAACGTACGATAGTAGTTATATAGTGCTAGACGATGGCTACCTGCAAAAAATGCAAAACCAGTCAGACACTTTCTATTTCATAGGTATAAAGAACGGCGTGAAAGTGGTGAATGAACCTTTTGTGATAAGTGCCGATTGCTGCCACGTTAGCAAGCAAAGCGGAAAGGCAACGATAGTGATACCATAAGAAACGGCAGGCTGTGCAGGCTGCCGCTGGATTTAATTAGTTGACTATTTTCACTTTTCTAGTGGCTATACTACTAAAAGAAACATAGGAAGGAATATCATTGTCCTTGATGGCTAATTGCTTAAAGCCTCCGCCACGACCTATATTAACTATTGCATCTCCCTCAGGTAACTTTGCAAGTTCAGATTGCGGTATTTCTACTTTATTACTATTATAAACACCTTCAATTAATACCCTTGCAGTTGGTTGCCACCCTGTTGAGTCATTCTGTGTTCTGGCACCTAAAATGGATACTGAAAGTTTTTCTCCATTGTCAATTGGCAATTGTCCGACCCATTCAATGTTTAGCACTTTACTTTTGGGGATAATAGTAGGAAAATCAGGTGCAAAATCTGCATATCTCACTTCGCTTGCATTTACCTTATTCTTTACCATGCTACCATCACTTTTGTATAATATGAAATCTGCACCTACTAAACCCAAAAAGCTGGTACCGACTCTATTGTGATAGTCCGGATATTTAGGAGGTGTAAATTTTAATCCGTTTATGCTTATTACCGATTTATCATCAGACGATAGGTATTTATAATCATTTTCAGAAGAGCCAATACTTCCTGATATAACGGATATATCATCATCCATATTCCAATTAATAGAATAATTCTGTGTATAAAGCAGTTGTTTAGGTTGAGTGTTTTCGTCTTTTTTGCAAGCTATCAATACCGTAGCAGCAGTAATGTAAAAGAATAGTCTTTTCATATCATTTATAGGTTTATGATAATAAAAGTACTATACCGAAATCATTATTTTGCAATACAAGTGTAAAATAGCATTATGGATTAAGCGGAATCGTTTTTGTTGTTCTATATCTCAACGCTATGCTGCCCGTAGCAGTACCGTCAGCCATTTGCAGTGGTATTGATTTGTAGCGTGTCATTTCTACCGTCAGGTTGTTGCCTGCTTTCATGTATTGCATATCTGTTGCAGAGAAGCTGACAGTTGTGGCACTATTGCTGGCATCTAATGCTTTAGAAGCAGTCCCTGCTGAATCGATGGTGCTGATAGTTACAACCATTGTTTCATTGCCCGTCAGCGGATCGCCCACCCAACCGAAACTAAAGCCTGATTTTGATGCAGATGCTGGGAATGTATTTGCAAAGGAAATATTGCTGATGTCTGAAAGCTTTGCCCTGTTGGTAAGAACGTTACCTGAATTTTTAGTCAACACGAACTCCACATCCTTCAGCCCTATCATATTCCAGAAATAGTCTGATGGCAGAATGAAATTGGTTGATGCTGCTACCCCATTGGCTGTAACACCTGCACCATTTGACAACTCTACTTTTGTACCATTTACATCTCTTACCCTGAATACCGCAGAGGCTTCAATAGTACCTGCATCTTTATCAAAATAAACCCCATAAGACTGGTAGTATGGCACGGTATCTTTAAGGTCATTTGAATCGACCTTTTTACAACCCAAGGTTAATATTGACAAGCTTGAAATAAGTAGTATAAACTGTTTCACTCTATGGACTTTCTATGTATAGTGCAAATAATTTGCCAAACTTGAAATCGGCACAGTATTTGGTTTGAACACATCATTAACCAACGTACTTATGAAACACCTTCTGTTTTCCTTATTGCTTTGCGGCAGCATTTCCGCAAATGCTCAAGACACCATTTACTATCTGAAAGAAGCGCCAATAGTAGTGAAACTGGAAGAAATAAACCCGGGCAAAGTAAAGTATAAGATATGGGACTACCCCAATGGCCCGTCATACATAGCACCCCGCAGAGATATTGTAAGGATAACATCTGCAGATGGCAAAGTACTATGGGTTAACGAAAAAGCTTGGGAGAAAAATGCTGAAGCAGAACAACGTGTTGATGTAGTGCGTATCGAGAAAGTACGCAGGGTGTATAAAAGGAATACCGTCACATTAATGCCCATTGCTTTTCTTACAAACGGTATAGGTTTAGGCGTATCTTATGAACACATCAACCGCAAAGGCAATACCGGTATCAGGCTGCCATTTTTTGCAATGATTAACTATCCCGGAGCATATTTTACACCTTCTGTAAGGCTATACCCCTTCGGTCAACGTATTGCCAGCCCTTTTATTGCCCCTACCTTGCTTGTTGGCTATGGCGACAGGCCTATCAATAAAGACTCTCTTGATTATTACGGCAAAACGAAGACTTACGCTGTAAATGAAACAACCGGTTTCCTGGGATTTATGATAGAACTTGGTGTGAACATACACCTTACCCGCAACATGTTTTTAACCGTAAGTGGTGGTGGCGGTGTTAACTACCCTGATTTGGCAAAACAAGACAGGATAGATTATGCAGGGCTTGCCAAGTTTGAGGTTGGATTCGGATACAGGTTTTAATACTTAGCTGAAAATACGCTCCAGTGCCCATGCTTTCAGGCGCATCTCTTCCCATTCCTGCTCAGGTGTACTATCGTATGTGATTGCACCACCTGTCTGATAGGCAAGGTATTTTGTATCTGCATTGTAGAACAGGCTGCGGATGATTACATTAAAATCAAAATCAGCATCCGGAGTGATATACCCAACTGTACCTGAGAACAATTCGCGGCGAGATTGCTCATATTGTTCTATCAACTGCATCACTTTTATTTTCGGAGCACCTGTCATACTCCCCATAGGGAATGAATATCGTATAGCATCTGTAAATGGCATACCTGTGCGTAATGCAGCACTGACGGTTGAAATCATCTGGTGTACCTGCGGGAAAGTATAGATACCGAAAAGTTCATCGACCTGTACACTACCTGTTTCGCAACTACGCGACAAGTCATTTCGTACCAGATCAACAATCATTACATTTTCAGCGCGGTCTTTTATACTGTTATGCAATGATTGTTTCATTGCTTCATCCTGCTCTGTATCAGCCCCACGCTTAGCAGTACCTTTTATTGGCTGAGACATCACAACACTCCCCTCTTTTCGTAAATAACGTTCGGGGCTTGCACACATCATAAATGATTCATCGTTGCGATAAAATGCCGCAAATGGCGCAGGTGATATTTTATTAAGTGCCTGGAATATTTGCAATGGCTCCGCATCAGTACCATTTACAAAACCCTCATTACAAAAATTAATTTCATAACAATCTCCATCACCAATATGCCTGCGCAATGCATCGATGGTATTCAGATACTGTTCTTTAGAGATGCGTTGCGTGAATTTCAGTTCGGGTAATTCGCCTTGCATTTCGGGCATGGCAAACAGGAAAGATTTATACACTTCGAGCGGTGTAATACCGAGCGACTCTATTGTTAGCTTTGTTTTTTCAGCATTTACAGTACATACTATTTCCGGCTGAAAAAAACAGAGTGGTTCAAAACCTATTCTTTCTTTGTGTGCCGAAGAAAGCCTGTTTTCGAGTTCGTTTTTATAATCGTATGCAATGTGCCCGAATAGCCAATCTTTGTGTGTATCATGCCACATCTGCACCGCGTCTAACGATGTGAAGGCTACATGCTCATGCGCACCTATGCCCAGCAAACACTCATAACGGCTATACTTATCCTGATAGCTGTTACTATCAAGAAAAAGAAAAATGCTGAACTGTTGTGCCCAGTTCAGCATTTCGTTTTTAAGTATCTCGTATCGCCCCGGGGCGATATCAAATATTGCAACTTGTCTTTGCAAAAGCACTTATTTAATGATTAGAAATCATCGTCGTCATCATCAAAACCACCACCATCTTCGCTGAAGAAGCCAAGGTCTTTGAAATCATCATCTACATCAAAGTCATCGTCTTTGGTAGATTTTTTACCCCCTTTAGCAGATTTTGATTTAGGCAATTCGAATTCTTCAAAATCTTTATCAAGATCAAAGTCTTCTTCTTCATCACCAAAACCATCATCATCCATATCATCTTCATCATCGATGTCATCATCATCATCGTCATCGTCGTCATCCTTGCTCTTCGACTTACTTGCAGTTGTTTTCTTCGCTGCAGTTTTTTTCTTTGGCGTCTCTTCTTCGTCTATTTCATCTTCATCATCTTCATCTGCTTTCTTAGCAGGTTTAGAGGATGCTTTCTTTGTAGCCGACTTCGCCGGTGCGCTTTTTTTGCTTGCTGTTTCTTTTTTGCTTGAACCTGATTTCATAGCACTTATCCGTTGATGACGTAAAATTTTAATAGTTTCTCGAAATTCCCAAATTTTTTTTGGGTATTAAATACATAATTTTTTTACTAAGGAATTTGCAACAGTTGGTCTCGTCCTGTACCATTAGACACAAAAGCAACTTTTGTACCAAGATACTGCTCTACAAAACTGCAATAATCTTTAAATACCTGCGGTGTTTCTTCGTAGTTTTTGCAGTCGCCTATCGGCATTTCCCAACCCGGGAATGTTTTATAAACGGGCTCGGTTTGTACACTGCACAAATCGTACGGAAGTTCTTGTGTCTCTACCCCATCTACCTTATACGCAACGGCAACCTTTACAGGGTCAAAACTATCCATCACGTCTGCTTTTGTGATGATAAGCTTAGTAACACCACTCAGCATCACAGCATAACGCAATGCTACCAGATCTATCCAGCCACAACGGCGCGGACGGCCAGTAGTAGCTCCAAACTCATTACCTGCCTTACGCAGAGCCTCCCCTGTTTCATCTTCAAGCTCGGTAGGGAAAGGTCCGCCACCTACTCGTGTACAATATGCTTTGGTTATGCCGTACACATCCCCCACTTTTGACGGAGCAACGCCTAAGCCGCTGCATACACCGGCAGTAATTGTATTTGACGAAGTAACAAACGGGTAAGTACCAAAGTCGATATCCAGCATACTGCCCTGTGCACCCTCTGCCAATACTTTTTTACCGGCTTTCAGGTGATTATCCAACCAATACTCACCATTTACTATTTGGAGTGTACGCAGGAACTCAACAGCAGCGAAGAACTGCGTTTCCCACTCCTGCCAATCTACCTGATGTTCGTATTGAGATAATATCTGTAAGTGTTTTTCTTTTAACCTGTTGTATTTTTCGTTGAAATCTTTGCTAAGCACATCGCCAACGCGCAGGCCATTACGGCCTGTTTTGTCCATATAAGCAGGGCCAATACCTTTCAGTGTTGAACCTATCTTATCGTTACCCTTAGACGCTTCGGATGCAGCATCCAGTGCACGGTGCGTAGGAACTATCAGGTGTGCGCGATGTGAAACAAACAGACGTGACAATACATCGGGTTGTAAAGCAACGATTGTATTAATTTCTTTCTGTAAAGTAACCGGGTCAATCACTACACCATTACCTATCAGATTCAGGCAGTGCGACTGAAACACACCTGACGGTATGGTGTGCAATACTACCTTATTACCATTTACATATAAAGTATGCCCTGCATTGGGGCCGCCCTGAAAGCGTGCAATTATATCATACTTAGCAGCAAGATAGTCCACTATCTTACCCTTACCTTCATCGCCCCACTGCAAACCCAGCAAAACATCAATCATAAAAAAAATTTCGCGCCCAAAATTACCGGATAAGTTGAATAAACAAACCCGAAGTTTAAAAAATGAAAAAAAAGTAGCTGTAATGACTACCGAACGGCAAAAATAACCCTTCCTTTATTTTCCGTCATTATTTTTTATTATGGCAGATTGCTGCGTCAGTGCCATCATCTGTTGCATAGTACGTTGCAGGTTTTCGTTAGAGCCATCTAAAAAGATTGTATTCCCGTTCCCGTTTTCTGCAAAATGCTTGATAGCGTCTGTCCACATCGAAAATAGTATAAAAGACGCATCCAGATTGGCTGTTTGCATCTCTTTTGCAGCTACAGCCATACCACGTGCCACTTCCTCACGGAAAAGAGCCACACCCTGGCCACGCAATTGCGCGGCTTGCCTTTCGGCCTCTGCAGATATTTTGATGGCATTACCGTCTGCTTCCGCAGCTTTTGTTTTTGTAATCAGCAAGGCTTGTCCTTCATTCTCGGCAGCAGCTTTCAGGTTGTTGGAAGCCACAACCTGCGCCATAGAACGCATAATAGCCTCGTCAAAAGCAATATCATTCAGTTGCAGATCGAGCAGGTGATAGCCCCATCCTTCCAGTTGTTTATCCAACTGCTCCTTAACATTGAATATGATTTCTGTACGCAGCTGCAAAATCTCCGATTGCTTTTTAGTAGCCACATAAGCACGGACAGCACCTTCTACAGAGCGTATCAGCGCCTGCATAAAGCTTCGCTCGTCCACAAACTTAAAAGCCACACTCTGTATCGTTTCATTCTCCTCATTAAGTACCGAATACAATAACATGGCTGAGAAGTTGACATTCGCCTGATCCTGTGTGATAGCCTGAAACTTTAACTCAATAGAACGGTTTTGGTAAGAAATGCGTTTAAATATCTGCTCTATCAAAGGAACCCTGAAATTAAGGCCGGGGCGCAGTACACGCCTGTACTTACCAAATATCGTGATAACTGCCACTGTACCCTGCTGAACGGTAACTAAGCACAACAAAACTAAAATAACAAGAACACCAAGAGCAATGAGCGGGAACATAGATTTCGATTTATTTGGAAATATACGAATATGCCCGAAATTTGAAGGAACAATAATCTGAGCGCATGGCTAAGCTGGTACTGGATATGGATGAAATAAAGGAAAACTTCTTTTCCGACGCAGCGCTGATAGGCATCGTATCCACGCTACCATCGCATCGTTTTTGCGGTATTATCAACCGTCTGCTTGATATGAATTTTGAACGCAAAGCAGAAAGCGACCCTGTTGTTCAAATAAAAGACGAGACACATTATTTTCATTTTTATGAATATGACCTACCACTGAATGGTGGCAGGTATGCGATCTATCGGCTGAAAAGTGAAAATGAGCCATTACTCCCCGAAATAAAACAACTGGACTACCTGTGGATGATAGAGTGTGCGGACTATGATGCAAAGGCAAGAGATATCATTCAATTGCTACGAAATTTACCGGATGTGCAACTGGCACAAATTGTGGAAACTGACAAACTGAAAAACACCCATTTGTTGCTCGTTTAAATTAACTGCCGGCAATACATTGAAAGTAATAAACATATAAATATGTTAATTCCATCGCGGGCATTAGGTGCATAAGTGTATTTTTCTATTTTTGTTGCCTGTCAAATTATTATAGCTACATGAATTTTCGCAAGATTAACAACCTGACGGGTTGGATTACAGGTGCCATTGCCACGATGGTGTACCTGATGACTATGGAACCTACCGTAAGCTTTTGGGACTGTGGCGAGTTTCTTTCCTGTGCATACAAGGTAGAGGTAGGCCACTCACCGGGCGCTCCGCTTTTTATGTTGATACAGCGCCTCTTTGGTATTCTCGCAGGCGGAGATACTTCAAAAGTGGCTTTAATGATAAATGCCTGGTCGGCAATAGCCAGTGGTTTGACAATACTATTCCTATTCTGGACTATCACGCACTTTGCTAAAAAACTAACATCTAAAGATGCGGAACCTAACGGACTGCAGACAACCCTGATAATGGGTGCAGGCCTTGTTGGCGCATTGGCTTATACATTTTCAGATACCTTCTGGTTCTCGGCAGTAGAAGCTGAGGTATATGCAACATCATCTTTCTTCACTGCATTAGTATTCTGGGCTATCCTGAAATGGGAGCATATATCTGATAGCAGATATGCTGACAGATGGCTGGTATTCATCGCATACATGATGGGTTTATCAGTAGGTATCCACTTACTGAACTTGCTTGCAATACCTGCTGTTGCAATGGTTTACTATTACAAACGCTATGACGCTACTACTACAGGCAGTATCATCGCATTCATCATAGGTTGCGTATTGCTTGCATTCGTACAGTTTGGTGTATTACAAGGTGTACCGATTCTGGCATATAAACTCGACCTGTTATTCGTTAACAGCTTTGGATTACCATTTGATTCAGGAGCATTGTTCTCTATTGTACTGATAGTTGCGGCATTGGTTTGGGCATTGATGTATGCTAAGAAAAAGAACTGGTATCTGTTGCATACAGGCGTACTGTGTATAACATTTATTATTATCGGCTTTTCCAGCTATCTGGCACCTATCATACGCTCTCGCGCAGATGTGCCTATAGACATGACAAACCCTGATAATGCTATCAGTTTAACATCGTACATCCAACGTGAACAATTCGGCCAGCAACCACTGTTATTCGGCCAGGATTTTGATAAACGTCCTACAGAATATGCAGACAACGGTATTCAATATTCTCGCTCTCAAAAAGCAGGTAAAGACTATTATGAAGAAGTAGGCAAAAAACTGGAGGCAGTTTTCGACCCCGCAGATAAACGCTTCTTCCCACGTATATGGGATAATAACGACCCTAACCACGTAAATTATTACCGCGACTATTTAGGGCTTGCAGAAGGTGAATCACCAACTGCATCTGATAACTTTAAATTCTTCTTTGGTTATCACCTCAACTGGATGTGGTGGCGCTACTTTATGTGGAATTTCAGCGGCCGCCAAAACGACCTGCAAGGTATGAGCAATGGCAACGCTAAGAATGGTAACTGGATTACGGGTATACCTTTTATTGACAAAAGCTTTTTAGGATTGGGCGACCAATCGAAAATGGCTGATGGTTATGTAAATGACCCTAAAAACAACAAGTACAGCCCAGCACATAACAAGCTGTATATGCTGCCATTTATTTTGGGTGTATTGGGTATGGTTTACCAGTTCAACCGCAATAAAAAGGATGGAATTATTACCGCAACATTATTCTTCTTTACAGGTATCGCAATTGCAATATACCTGAACATGCCACCACTACAGCCGCGTGAACGAGATTATGCGTTTGCAGGCTCTATGTATGCATTCGCTATATGGATAGGATTAGGCGTACTAATGGTAAATGAATGGCTGCAACGTGCTGTAAAGGGTTCGGCAGGCGCTTATGCTGCTATTGCACTCTGTTTGGTTGCTGTGCCCGCTCTAATGGCTAAAGAAGAATGGGATGACCATGACCGCTCTAAAAAAACACTGGCGCAGGCAAGTGCTTATAACGTTCTGCAATCATGCGCTCCGAATGCTATACTCTTTACATTTGGTGATAATGACACCTACCCTGTTTGGTATTTGCAGGAAATAGAAGGTATTCGTAAAGACGTACGTGTTATCAACCTCAGCTTATTGGGTATTGATTGGTATATAGACCAACTGAACTACCGTGTAAATGACGCGATGCCTGTGCCAATGATATGGACTAAGAAAAACTATGTGGGTGATAACGGCAACTATATTCAGTACTATGCCAGCCCGCAAATTCCGCAGGATAAATTCATCAACCTGATTGATGTATGTAAATTCATGACCAGTGAAGACCCGCAATCTAAATTGCAATCTATGTCCGGTACAATGGAAAACTACATACCTACGCAAAACTTCTTTGTACCAAGCCTTAGTAAAGCAGAATTAGTACAGAACGGATTAATCAATGCTGCTGACACTAACAAAATAGTAGCAGAGATGAGGTTTAAGTTCCCTAAAACTGTAGCATACAAAGATGATTTGGCTACACTGAACATCATTGCATCTGTTGCCAGTCAGGGCTGGAAAAGACCGATATACTTCGGTGGCTTCTTACCTGGCGAAAACTATCAGGGGCTTGATGACTACCTGCGCATGGAAGGGCTTGTTTACAGGTTATTGCCATACCGTCTTGCTGATTCAATCAAAGCTACCCAACAGGATATGGGCTCTGTAGATGTTGATAAGAGTTTAAAACTGTTTATGAACACATACAAATGGGGCAATGCTGAGCGCAAAGACGTGTATTATGACGAGAAGAACAGGTTGATGTTTGCAGCATACCGTATGAACGCGGGAAGAATTGCAACAGAATTAGCGGCAGCTAACAGGAATAAGGAAGGTGTTGAGATACTTGATAAAGTAATGACCAATATCTCTGAAAGGTCTTATTTCTATGACGCTACAGCTTATTATGTGGCTATGGCTTATTACCACACAGGTGATAAAAAGAAAGGCCGCGACCTGACAATGAAGATTGTTAAGAACTGTGAAGACGATATTAAATATGTACTATCACTTGACGATGACAGGGCTAACAGCCTATCTAATGATGTGCAACGTGATGCTACCATAATCAACATACTATCGAATGTTGCACAAAACAGCGGTGATATGGCTACTTATAATGAGTTATCAGCAAAATTGAAACTCATTACACAACAAGCCAGTCAGAAACTGAACCTGCAACAGTAATTTGATATTCTCATTACAAATCCCTCCGTTATTAGCGGAGGGATTTTTTATTTTTGCGATATGAATAATAGAAGCTTTCTTTACCCATTCTGTTACTTTTTCCTCTTTTGCATCTTCTTTACGAACTATGAGCACAACCTACATGCACAAGTAATAAAACGTTACCTGAAATATCCAAAACCTAGTTTGGTTTTGGTAAAACTACCAACATACCACAAACGCATACTTGTGTATGAAAAAGCCAAGAATTATAAGTACGCAAAAATATGCAGGAATGATGCTGCTAATGTTCAAAAAGAAATGGTTGCAGACTTTAAAGAGAATTTTTCTTTTTGTGATTATTACTTTTTTTATGACACCTTGAATGATGCGATATTGAACAGACAGTTTACGGGTGTTTTGTTTGACAAAAATCTTAACCCGGTTTCTGTAAGCCCGATTGCACCTGACGATACTAACTATCAAATTATTTATTTCGGAAATTATGTTTCTGAAATTGCGGAAGTTACTGACAGTAAAAAAGGCAGACCAGGACGAGAAAATACATATAACGTCGGGTCTCAAACAATGAGACTCGTTTTACTGAACCACAACTTTGACAGGATACCCGACCCTGCACCTAACGGCACATTATATACAAGACTACCAACATTTTTCTCCGGAAATAAAAAGGGGAAGAAAAAATCTAAACCAGTATATAAGTCTAAGAAATTTGATATTTACTATTACCCTTCTGCTAAATATTTGAGCAGTCACATGGACAGATATTATAATGAACATAAGGTTGAGTGATGAGATAAAAAAGAAAGCCTCACAAATGTGAGGCTTTCTTTTTTGAGGTCCCGAGCGGATTCGAACCGCTGTACGAGCTTTTGCAGAGCTCTGCCTAGCCGCTCGGCCACAGGACCATTAGCGGATTGCAAATGTAGTAAAAAATCGTTTCTTTACAAGAGCAAAAAAATAAAATAATGACTTCGCCGCAAAAAAATCTAAATGCTTCTGAACTAATTATTACGGAACGCGGCGCTATATATCACCTCAACCTGAAACCGGAACAATTAGCAGATACAATAATATTAGTTGGCGACCCTGCACGAGTGGTGGTAGTATCAAAACACTTCGACAAAACAGAACACAAGACACAACACAGGGAGTTTATTACGCATACAGGATACATCGGCAATAAAAGAATATCTGTTATCAGCACAGGTATAGGCACCGATAATATTGACATAGTAATGAATGAGCTGGACGCACTGGCGAATATTGATTTTAAAACTCGTAACGTTAAATCACAAACAAAAAATCTTCGCATCATAAGGTTAGGAACTTGTGGCGCATTACAGGCAGACACAACAATTGACAGCCTGATTGTTTCATCTTATGCTATAGGGCTCGATAACCTGATGCATTATTATAAACACGAAAACAATGCAGACGAACAATATATCCTGCATGAGTTCGGGCTGCATACAAGGTTGCAAAACAACAATATATCTCCGTACATAGCTGAGGCTTCTATTCAACTAAGGAAATATTTCGGCAATAATTTCCTTCACGGCATTACTGTTACAACACCCGGTTTCTATGCCCCGCAGGCAAGGGCTATGCGCATCCCCATTGCATTGCCCAACCTTCTGGATGCTATGGCTACATTTAACAGCAGAAATATGCGGATACTGAATTTTGAGATGGAAACATCTGCATTATACGGGCTTGGAAAAGTAATGCAGCATCATTGCTTATCTGTAAGTACTGTAATCAATAACAGGCAACTAAAAAAAATTTCTGCAAATATTGATGCTGCTATAGATAATATGATTACAAAAACATTGGAGGCAATAGCCTGATAGCAGATACATTTAACAACTAATCTGTTTTGCAATAACACAAATCGACTAATTTTACCCGCATGTATCCAAATTTTGAATTTGCACTGGAACAACTAACCGGTGCTGACATGCCGGATTTTCTGAACATATTTCAAATCTTCGGCCTCTTTGTTGCACTTGCATTTATAGCTTCTGCATGGGTGCTTACATCTGAATTGAAACGTAAAGAAAAGCTTGGCTTATTACAACCAAGCCTGAGCCCGGTGAAGGATAAAAAAACAGGTGAAACAAAACAAGTACTTACTTATCCGCATCAGCGTGTTTCTGAAATTGTAATTATTTGCGCCGTAGCAGGGCTTTTAGGGGCAAAAATATTTAACGCATTCGAAACATGGGACAACTTCATACAAGACCCGATTGGTAATTTATTTTCTCGCTCTGGACTGACATTTTACGGCGGGCTTATCTGTGCTACATTAGTTTTGATGTACTATGCACGTAAACATAAAATAGGCTTCAAACACTTGTGCGATGCAGCAGCACCTGCTTTAATATTAGGTTACGGAATCGGCAGGTTGGGATGTCATTTTTCTGGAGATGGAGATTGGGGCATTTTCAACAGTGCGTACATAACGCATCCAGACGGATCGCTGCATCTTGCAGCAACAGGACAGTTTGAACATATGCTGCAAGTGGGTAAAGAGTATTTTGTAAACAATTTTGGCAGCATATCTACAGTTCCGCATTTATACGCTCCTGCTCCATCGTGGCTGCCGGATTGGTTGTATGCAATGAACTATGCCCACAATGTAAATGGTGAAGGCATAGCTATCGCAGGATGTACCGGAAACTATTGTGGTGTACTACCTGTTGGCGTATTCCCTACTCCACTATACGAAGCTGTTGTATGTTCCGGAATTTTCGCTTTCCTATGGGCTATCCGCAGAAAGATTAATATTCCGCTGCAAATGTTTGGCATCTACCTGATATTCAATGGTGCTGAACGCTTTCTTGTAGAAAAAATACGTGTAAACTATAAATACGACTGGGGATTCCTGCACCCGACACAGGCAGAGATTATATCTTCCATCCTGATATTGATTGGTATAGGCATACTGATATTTACCAAAAAGAAGCAACCACAAACTGCATAATAGAAAAAGCCCCGTGTTTCGGGGCTTTTTAATGCGTTATAGACAAGCTTGCTAAGCAAGTACCTCAACAGGGTCCAAATGGCCCGTATTAAGCTCTTTATTAGCCCTTTCTGCTGCTTCTATAGGAACGAAGCTGGATAGTGCCTCCCCTTTGTTTTTACCTACACGTGTAGTATGCTCGTAGTGTACCGATGGTTTACCGTCGGCAGTAACAATAGTCCAGCCGTCTTCCAATGTAAGTACATCACGCGTACCAAGGTTAATCATCGGCTCTATTGCCAGCACCGTATTTTCTTTCAAGCGCTTACCATCTCCACGACGACCATAATTTGGCACCTGAGGGTCTTCGTGCAGTTTCTTACCAACACCATGACCTACCAATTCGCGTACAACACCATAACCATGTTCACGAGCTGTATAGTTCTCTACTGCAAAAGAAATATCACCTATTCTGTTACCCTCGTGTGCTTCAGCAATTGCCCTTGCCAATGATTCTTTCGTAACACGCATCAGTTTCAATAATTCGGGCTTAACATTGCCGATGGCAAAAGTATAAGCATGGTCTCCATGATAACCATTCATGTAAACACCACAATCTACTGATATGATATCTCCATCCTTCAACTCATAATTACTTGGGAAGCCGTGAACTACTACTTCATTTACCGAAATACATAATGATGCCGGAAATGGCGAATAAGATGGTCCGTAACCTTTAAATGAAGGAATGCCACCGTTATCACGTATAAATTCCTCTGCCATCTTATCTATTGATGCAGTAGTAATACCGGGCTTCAAAAAGTTTGCCACCTGTGTTAAGGTGGCAGTGACTGTTAAAGCGCTTTTACGTATTAATTCAATTTCGTCTTTGCTTCTTATATGTATCATGTTCACTAATCAATATTAAACTGTAGCACCTGCACTCTGGCGGCCTGTTATACGACCTGTTTTCATCAGGCCATCGTATTGGCGCATCAGCAAATGACTTTCAATTTGTTGCAGGGTATCCAGAATTACACCAACACCGATAAGCATTGAAGTACCGCCGAAGAATGATGCAAAACCACTGGTAACACCCAAAAGACCTGCTATACCGGGAAGAATACCTGCTATTGCAAGGAATAATGCACCCGGCAAAGTGATACGATCCATAATGGTTGCTATGTAATCTGCAGTTGGTTCGCCTGGTTTTACGCCGGGAATAAAACTGTTATTACGTTTCAGGTTATCCGCCATTTCTGTCGGGTTGAATATCAACGCTGTGTAGAAGTATGTAAATGCAATTACAAGCACTGCATACATTACGTTGTACCACAGAGACTGAGGATCAGACAATGCTTTGATAAATCCTTGTGCAGTTTCGCTTTCGCCAAAGGCAAAGCCTGTAACTGTAGCAGGGATGAAAAGAATAGCCTGAGCAAAGATGATAGGCATTACACCTGAAGAGTTTACCTTCAGTGGTATAAAGTCTCTTGCACCCGACACTTCTTTAGCTGCGTTATTACTACCGATGATACGGCGTGCATAATTCAGAGGTATTTTACGAGTACCTTGAGTAAGCAATATCAAACCAACTATAACAGCGATAAATACAGCAATTTCGATAAGGAATATCAAAAGGCCACCGCCACCACCAAGGTTACGGGCATCAAACTCCTGACCTATTGAGTGCGGCAAGCGAGCAAGGATACCAACCATGATAATCAGTGATGTACCATTACCGATACCTTTATCAGTTATTTTTTCACCCATCCACATTACAAACAAAGTACCTGCAGTTAATACAACAACTGTAGATAACCAGAACATGAATGCACTGAATTCAGGAACGATAGCACCTGCTGTTTGCGTACGCAGGTATGCAACATAAGCACTTGCCTGGAAGGCAGTTACTAATACTGTAAGATAACGAGTGTATTGATTGATTTTTTTACGGCCGCTTTCCTCGCGTTGCATTTTGGCAAATTGCGGTACAACGATACCAGCAAGTTGCATGAAGATAGAAGCTGAGATATATGGCATAACACCCAGTGCAAAAATAGAAGCACGGCTGAATGCGCCACCTGCGAACATATTGAACAGACCTAAAAGTCCTTCTTGTCCGCCTTCTAATGCAAGCATATTAGGGTTGATACCGGGAAGTGTGATATAGCAACCTACACGGTATACCATCACTAGCAATAGCGTAAACAGGATTCGCTTGCGGAGTTCTTCTATACTCCAGATATTTTTAAGCGTTTCAATTAGTTTCTTCACTTGGAACTGTAGTTAATCAAAAATGAAATGCGAATAAACGATAAAAGACGCATTTTACCAAATGCGTCTTTCAGAAATAGAATGAGTTTAAACCAGTTCTACTGAGCCGCCTGCAGCTTCAATAGCTTGCTTAGCTTTTTCGCTGATGGCGTTTACTTTAAATACCATTTGGGTCTTCATTTCACCAGCGCCTAATATTTTCACAAGATCAGTGCGGCTGATGAGGCCATTGATATAAAGATTGTCAAGAGAGAACTCCTGAATACTGTATTTTTCAATCAGGAAATCCAATTGACCTAAGTTGAAAACTTTGTATTCAACACGGTTGTTATTTTTAAAACCACGTTTTGGCATACGACGCTGAATAGGCATCTGACCACCTTCGTGACCTATTTTGCGGCTATAACCGGTGTTTGACTGAGCACCTTTGTTACCACGTGTAGCTGTACCACCATGACCACTACCCTCACCACGACCGATACGTTTTACTTTCTGTACTGAACCTTCTGCAGGTTTAAGATTGTGCAATTGCATAATTTACAATTTTTGAACTTGCGCGGAATGTAAAACCGCTCGCAAATCAGTTAATAATTAAGATTTTACTTCTTCTACTTTCACCAGGTGATGAACAGCTTGTACCATACCCAGTATCTGGGGCGTAGCTTCTACTTCTACAGAAGCATTCATTTTACGCAGGCCCAGTGCTATCAGCGTACGCTTTTGGCGCTCAGGACGGTCAATTCCGCTCTTCGTCTGTGTAATTTTAATTTTAGCCATGACGCTATTATAATTCAAAAGTTAAAATTCGATATTAAAAATCAACAGTTATTAACCGTTGAATACTTTTTTCAGGCTTATGTTACGCTCTTTAGCTACAGCTACAGGCTCGCGCAGCATACCCAATGCAACGAAAGTAGCTTTTACAACGTTGTGAGGATTTGCAGAACCTAAAGATTTAGACAATACGTCTGTAACACCTGCAGCTTCCAATACTGCGCGCATGCTACCACCTGCGATAACACCCGTACCGTGAGCAGCTGGTTTTATCAACACCTTTGCAGCGCCTTCTTTTGCAAACTGCTCGTGCGGTATAGTACCATTCATTACCGGTACTTTTATCAGGTTTTTCTTAGCGTCATCTATACCTTTAGTGATAGCTTCCTGTACTTCTTTTGCCTTGCCCAGACCGTGGCCTACTACACCTTGTCCGTTACCTACAACCACCAATGCGGAAAAGCTGAATGCACGGCCACCTTTAGTGGTTTTTACCACACGGTTGATAGCCACTACCTTTTCATGCAATTCCAGGTCTCCGGCTTTTACGCGATTTAATTGTGTCTTCGCCATTATATTTCTAAAAGAAAAAGTTAAACAATGTAATAATTAGAATTTCAAACCACCTTCACGTGCACCATCTGCTACAGACTTAACACGGCCATGATACAAATAACCACCACGGTCGAATGTACAAGCTTCGATACCCAGAGCAAGTGCTTTCTGAGCTATAGCTTTACCTACCAATGCTGATTTTTCAATTTTCGTACCATTTTGCGCAGCTATATCCTTCTGACGAGAGTTTGCAGCAGCTAATGTAGTACCTGTTGCATCATCTATCAATTGTACGTAGATATCCTTATTGCTGCGGAATACAGAAAGACGTGGATGCTTTGCAGTGCCAACAACTTTGGCACGGATGCGCCAACGTAACTTCTGACGGCGGAGTACTTTCGGATCTAATGACATTTTTATCTATTTTTTTACGGGCTCACGCTGCATGTTGCTTTGTGGCTACCGAAATGTTTACAAAAATTATAAATGAAATTATCATCCGCATTTGCGAATGATAATTCTTATTACTTACCAGCTGATTTACCTGCTTTACGACGTACAATTTCACCCACGAAACGAACACCCTTACCTTTGTACGGCTCTGGTTTGCGAAGGCTGCGAATCTTTGCAGCTACGGCACCCAGCAATTGTTTATCAGTAGATTCCAGAATAATTTTAGGATTCTGACCTTTTTCAGCAGTTGCAGCAGCTTTAATTTCTTTCGGCAAATCGAAAATGATGTTGTGAGAGAAACCTAAAGCCATGTCTAATTGCTGACCGGTAACAGCGGCACGATAACCAACACCCACAAGTTCCAGTTCTGTTTTAAAACCTTCTGTTACACCAAGCATCATATTTGATAACAATGCGCGGTATAAACCATGCAATGCACGGTGACGGATTTGATCAGTAGGACGTGTGATTATTACTTCTTCACCTACTACTTCTACTTTAATATCGCGGTCAACAGCTTGTTTCAATTCGCCTTTCGGACCTTTGAATACTACTTCATTTGAAGGAGTAATTGTTACTGTTACACCTTTTGCTACTACTATCGGCTTTTTACCTATACGAGACATTGTAAAAAAAATTTACTTATTTATTTGTTGCAGTACTCCAACCGATCAGCCTGTATAGGAACCGGCTTAATGTATCGGGTACCAGTTTCAATCTATTAATAAATGTGGCACATTACTTCACCACCAACATTGTTTGCGCGAGCTTCTTTATCAGTCATTACACCTTTAGATGTAGAAACGATAGCTATGCCTAAACCACTCATTACGCGTTTGATTTCTGCAGGCTTTGCATATTGGCGAAGACCCGGACGACTAACACGCTCTAATGCTTTGATGGCAGGCTCCTTAGTTTGAGCATTGTATTTCAAAGCTATTTTGATAATACCTTGTTTGTTATCGTCTTCAAATTTGTATTTCAGGATATATCCTTTATCATAAAGGATTTCTGTGATACGTTTTTTTACATTCGAAGCCGGGATTTCTACTATACGGTGACGCGCCATTTGTGCGTTACGGATACGAGTAAGATAATCTGCTATAGGATCTGTTACCATTTCTTTTCTTAAGTTTTGTAAAGTTTTTAATTGCTACCGGTTTCGGGATTTTTATTTACTACCCGACCTGGGAACGTTATTAATTACCAGCTTGCTTTACGTACACCTGGTATTTTGCCATCCAATGCCATTTCGCGGAAGATCACACGGCAGATACCGAAGTGACGCATATATCCTTTCGGACGACCGGTAAGCTGGCAACGGTTTTTCAAGCGAACCGCTGATGAGTTCTTCGGAAGTTTATCCAAAGCAGCATAATCACCGGCAGCTTTCAATGCAGCACGCTTTTCAGCGAACTTAGCTACCATTGCTTCGCGTTTGCGTTGGCGGGCTTTTACTGATTCTTTTGCCATTTATTATTAGTTGTTATCTTTTTTAATGTTTTTGAAAGGCATACCTAACTCTTTCAGCAATTCGTATGCTTCTTCGTTAGTACGTGCAGTAGTAACGAATGTGATATCCATACCGCTGATACGTGTTACCTTGTCAATATTGATTTCAGGGAAGATGATTTGCTCTGTAACACCCATTGTGTAGTTACCACGACCATCAAAAGATTTATCATTAACACCTTTGAAGTCACGTACACGTGGCAGGGTTACTGCAACCATACGATCCAAAAACTCATACATATTAGTATGACGAAGCGTAACGCGGCAACCGATAGGCATTGCTTTACGCAACTTGAAGTTTGAGATATCTTTCTTAGATAGTGTAGCTACTGCTTTCTGACCAGAGATGTTAGTCATTTCAGTAACCGCATCATCTATCAATTTCTTATCAGAAACAGAACCTTTAACACCTTGGTTCAGGCATATCTTCACCAGGCGAGGGCACTGCATTACTGTAGAATAGCCAAACTTTTTCATCAAAGCAGGCACTACTTCTTCTTTATACTTCTTCTGTAAACGAGGTATATATGTAGTCGTACTCATTATTTAATTTCCTCCCCTGATTTTTTAGATATACGTTTAAAACCGGTTTCAGTACGTTCGCGTTTGATACGTACAGGAGCTTTTGCTTTTGCATCCCACAACATTACGTTTGAGATATGGATAGTAGCTTCCTCTTGCACGATACCACCCTGTGGGTTTTGTGCATTAGGTTTCAGATGCTTCGTTACCATGTTCACGCCTTCAATAAGCACACGGCTCTTCTGAGGATAAACAGCCAACACCTTGCGTGGTTTGCTACGGTCTTTATCATCGCCGGCAACTACCACCACGTTATCACCTTTTTTGATGTTGAATTTTGGTTGAAATCTTTGTTTCACAATATTATTTTTTAGCGTTGCTGGCTTGCAGCCTTAAACGGGCGGCAAAGGTACAACAAATTTTACAATACTTCAGGTGCCAATGAAACAATTTTCATATAACCCTTGTCGCGCAGTTCGCGGGCAACCGGTCCGAAGATACGGGTACCACGTGGTTCGTCAGAATTGTTGAGCAACACTACAGCGTTGTCATCAAAATTGATGTATGAACCATCTTTGCGGCGCAATTTCTTTTTGGTACGAACGATAACAGCTTTTGATACAGTACCTTTTTTGATACCGCCACCAGGCAACGCGTCTTTCACAGTTACCACTATTTTATCTCCGATACCGGCATAGTCCTGGCCCGAGTTACCCAACACGCGGATACAAAGTACTTCCTTCGCACCGCTATTGTCTGCTACGTTGAGCCTTGATTCTTGTTGTATCATCTTTTAATAAGATTACTTAGCTTTTTCAATAATTTCTACCAGGCGCCAGCGTTTTGTTTTACTCAGCGGGCGAGTTTCCATAATGCGTACTGTATCACCTATACCTGCGGTACGTGCTTCATCGTGCGCATGGAATTTAGTCGTTTTTTTAACGAACTTTCCGTAAATCGGGTGTTTTACCTTACGCTCTACAGCTACAGTAATGGTTTTATCCATTTTATTGCTGCTCACAATCCCGATACGGGTTTTTCTGCTTTTTCTTTCAGTCGTTGTTGACATCTATAAAAATTTACTTAGAAACCTAATGCTCTTTTGCGTTGTTCCGTCTTCATACGCGCGATGGTACGGCGCAATTGGCGAATAGTAAGCGGATTTTCAATTGGGTTTACCGCATGGCTGAACTTCATTTTTTTCAAACGCAGCTCCTCGTCGCCGATCTTGCCATTCAGCGCTTCGTTATCCAGCGAACGGTAATCATCAACTTTCGCTTTTTTTGCTTTTGCCATTTTAATTTCTATTTGTTATTTATTATGATTTGCAACGGTTGAAAGCCGCAAACCTAATTTCTACTTTAATTATGCCTCAACGTAATCCCTGCGAACTACGAATTTGGTTTTGATAGGTAATTTCTGAGCTGCCAGTTCCAAAGCTTCTTTAGCTACCTGCATTGGTACACCATCAATTTCGAACATGATGCGTCCAGGATGCACAACTGCTGCCCAGAATTCCAAGCTACCCTTACCTTTACCCATACGTACCTCTGCAGGCTTACGAGTAATTGGTTTGTCAGGGAATATGCGTATCCAAACGTTACCCTCACGTTTCATGTGGCGGGTAAGTGCCTGACGCGCAGCTTCTATCTGGCGGTTATTTATCCATTTAGGTTCAAGCGCTTTCAGCCCGAAAGAACCCGCAGCAATCATTGTACCGCGTTGTGCGTTACCTTTAATTCTGCCTTTATGCGCTTTACGATGTTTCGTCTTTTTTGGTTGTAACATTGTTACAATATTTAAATAGTTGCTCTAATTATTTTACAAATTAACGGCCTTTGCCACCACCGCGACGCTCGCCACCACCACGGCGTTCACCGCCACGGCCTTCTCCACCACCGCGACGTTCGCCACGACCTTCTCCACGCTGACCACCACTTTCCGGACGGCCACCTGCATTACCACGATTATCGGAACCTGCAGAGAAGTTAGGGTTCAAATCACGTTTGCCCAATACTTCGCCTTTACATATCCATACTTTGATACCGATTTTACCATAAACAGTCAGTGAAAAAACTGATGCATAATCGATATCCATACGGTATGTATGCAATGGTGTACGACCTTGCTTGAACTCTTCAGAACGAGCAATCTCAGCACCACCCAAACGGCCACCAACTTTTATCTTGATACCTTCTGCACCCATGCGCATAGCGGTAGATATTGCCATTTTAACAGCACGCTTGTAGCTAACACGGCTTTCGATCTGACGAGCGATTGTTTCGCCTACGATGTTCGCATCCAGTTCAGGACGACGGATCTCCATAATGTTGATCTGAACATCTTCTTTACCGGTGAGTTTTTTCAACTCTTCTTTTATGCGATCAACTTCAGAACCGCCTTTACCTATAATGATACCTGGCTTAGAAGTATGGATAGTTACGATCAGTTTGCCCAGTGTACGCTCAATAACGATACGTGAAATACCGCCTTTATTGATACGTGCATTCAGGTAAGTACGGATTTTGTGATCCTCTACCAGTTTCTGACCGAAATCCTTTTTCTCGCCAAACCACATTGAGTCCCATCCGCGAACGATACCCAACCTGTTACCTATAGGATTAGTTTTTTGACCCATTCGTTATATTATTAAGTTGAATGTTTAAAAATTATGCGTTAGCTGCCACGGCAGTTTTGCTGTCCACAATAAGTGTTATGTGGTTGCTACGTTTGCGCAACCTGTAAGCGCGGCCTTGCGGTGCAGGGTTCATGCGCTTCAATGTACGTCCACCGTCTACAAACACGGTTTTCACATACAGGTTTGCGCCTGCTACGTCAACACCTTCATTTTTAACCCTCCAGTTTGCAATGGCACTTAATAACAGTTTTTCCAAAGGAACAGAAGGATGCTTAGTGCTGAATTTCAAAGTATTCAGCGCATTTTCTACATCCATACCACGGATCAAATCAGCCAACAGGCGCATTTTGCGCGGCGATGTAGGATAGTTACGTAAACGAGCTACAGCTTCCATTTTATTATTTATTACTTAAGCGATACCGCCTGAAGACGGCACCAATTTTATTTAATTAATTATTTACTACCACTATGGCCTTTAAAGTTGCGTGTAGGTGCAAATTCGCCCAGCTTGTGGCCAACCATGAATTCAGTTACATAAACCGGTATAAACTTATTACCGTTGTGTACTGCAAATGTCTGACCTACAAAATCAGGTGTGATTGTAGAGCGACGGCTCCACGTTTTGATAACACCTTTTTTTGATTTGCCTTCGTTCATAGCTAAGACTTTTTTGTCCAGCTTTGCATCTACATAAGGTCCTTTTTTAATTGAACGAGCCATTATTCGTTATATTTTATCAGGGAAGTCCCTGGTTATTTTTTGTATTTACCTGAAAGTTTTTTACCGTTACGGCGTTGGATGATCAGCTTGTTGCTACCTTTTGTAGTGCTACGTGTGCTTTCACCTTTAGCGTATTTACCTGTACGGCTACGTGGGTGTCCGCCAGAAGAACGGCCTTCACCACCACCCATCGGGTGATCAACAGGGTTCATCGCTACACCACGGTTGCGTGGGCGGATACCTTTCCAACGGTTGCGGCCTGCTTTACCCATTGATTGCAAACCATGATCGCTGTTAGATACAGTTCCTACAGTTGCCATACATGTGCTAAGCACTTTACGCAACTCACCACTTGGCATTTTCAGTACGCAATATTTTTCTTCCTTCGCATTCAGCTGAGCATAAGTACCTGCTGAACGAGCCATAGAACCACCTTTACCAGGTTGCATTTCGATGTTGTGAACTACTGTACCTAATGGCATGTTTTTCAGCAACAACGCATTACCAACTTCAGGAGCCACGCTGTCGCCACTTACTACAGTAGCACCAACTTCAAGGCCTTGAGGAGCTATGATATAACGTTTCTCACCATCTGCATAGCTAAGCAATGCGATGAATGCTGTACGGTTAGGATCGTATTCAATAGTTTTTACAGTAGCGGGAATGTCCTTTTTATCGCGTTTGAAATCTACGATACGGTACATTTTTTTGTTACCACCACCCATATAGCGCATAGAACGGCGACCCTGAGCGTTACGGCCAGCTGTAGATTTTTGAGGCTCCAGCAAGCTTTTTTCCGGCTCATTAGTGGTAACTTCTGCGTATGCGTTACCTATTCTCCAACGTGTACCGGCTGTTACCGGTTTATATTTACGTAATGCCATTTTCTAATTCTTTATCAAATCTTACATTGAGAATAAATCAATAGAGTCACCCTCAGCAAGTGTTACTGTTGCTTTTTTATAAGAAGACTTCATACCGCTGATAAATCCAGCTTTAGTGAAACGGTTTTTAACCTTACCCGGAACCACAATCGTGTTTACATCAGATACTTTAACACCGTAAAAATCTTCTATAGCTTTTTTGATTTCCAGCTTATTAGCCTTCTTATCCACTACAAAGGTATAGCGGCCGGATTTCTCCATTTGTGTGTTTACTTTCTCAGTAATCACAGGCCTTACCAATACGTCAGTGAGTTTCATTTTCTTTAATTATTTCGTGTTACGAAAATTCTTTTATCTATTACGCTTCAACAGCCTCGTTAAACATTTTGGCAGCAGACTCTGTGAACACCAATACTTGTGCATTTACAAGATCATAAGTATTCATATCGCTCAGTACTACTGTTTTGTTCCTTTCAATGTTACGAGCACTCATATACAGTTTTGCATCGTATTCTGGCATGATGAACAGCGACTTTTGAGTACCGTTCATTTTGCTGAGCATTGTTGCAAAATCTTTTGTTTTAGGCGTCTCGATGTTCATATCTTCAACTACAAGTACTTTGCTGGCACGTGCTTTATGAGACAGTGCAGACATCTTAGCGAGGTCTTTCACTTTACGGTTCAGTTTGAAACCGTATTCGTGAGGCACAGGACCGTTAACAGCACCACCACCCTTGTATAACGGGTTGCGGATATTACCCTTACGAGAACCACCGGTACCTTTTTGACGGTGCAGCTTTTTAGAAGCACCATGCACTTCGGCACGTGTTTTAGTTTTGTGCGTACCCTGACGTTGTGCAGCAAGATATTGCTTCACAGCGAGGTATATACAATGATCGTTTGGTTCGATATTGAATATATCTTCCGGCAACTCTAGTGTACGACCGGTTTTTTCACCTTTACTATTATAAACGTCAACTTGCATGACTATAATTAATTCTGAATTAAAACAATTGATCCGTTATGACCTGGAACTGAACCACTAACTAATATGTAGTTCTGCTCAGGGAATACTTTAACAACACGCAGTGCTTTGATCTTTACCTGATCGCCACCCATACGACCAGCCATGCGCATACCTTTAAATACGCGGCTAGGGTATGATGAACCACCGATAGAACCCGGAGCACGCTGACGATCGTGCTGACCATGCGATGCTTCACCCACACCAGAGAATCCGTGACGTTTAACAACGCCCTGGAAACCTTTACCTTTTGTGGTACCGATCACACTTACTTTTTCACCTTCTGCAAATATTTCGCAGGTAAGTGATTCACCAACTTGTTTATCAATGGAACAATTACGAAGTTCTTTTACTATCGCCTTAGGAGATGTATTTGCTTTGGCGAAGTGATTGATGAGCGCTTGAGGAGTATTCTTTTCTTTTGCTTCACCAAATGCTATTTGCAACGCATCATAACCGTCGGTATCCACGGTTTTCTTTTGAGTAACCACACAAGGGCCGGCCTCTATGATGGTGCAAGCTGTTTGCTTACCGTTCGGCTCGAACACACTGGTCATGCCGATTTTTTTACCAATAATACCTTTCATTTTCTTATATTTTAGCCTAGCGCCCGATTGCCTATGTGTGGATCGGGATAAGCCGTTTTTCTAATTTTTTTAAAGAGCTGTAAAGCTATCAAGCTTTAATTTCTACCTCTACACCACTTGGCAAATCCAGCTTCGAAAGTGCATCTACTGTGCGTGAAGAAGAAGTATAGATATCCAACAAACGCTTGTGCGTACAAAGTTGGAACTGTTCACGCGCTTTCTTGTTTACGTGCGGCGAACGCAATACTGTAAAGATCTTCTTCTCTGTTGGCAAAGGAATAGGGCCTGTAACCACTGCTCCTGTATTGCGCACAGTCTTAACGATTTTCTCTGCAGACTTATCAACCAAGCTGTGGTCGTAAGATTTCAGTTTTATTCTGATACGCTGTGACATACTTATAAATAACTTCTAACCCGTAAAATTTGGGACTGCAAAGGTAATGCGTTATTTCAATACAGACAAAATATTTTAAAGGAATTTTAAAATTTTTCTTGCTGTGACGCAAATATCGGTAAAAACCCAACAAAATCAGGCTTCTTGAAGCACATCAGCCAGCTCGCTTCTTTACTGCAATTGATTGCAAAAGCTATTGTTTTTCAATATTATATGAAATTCCACCCTGAAATTGGCACTATATAATATTGCATATAATATTTATGCATATTACTTTTATATTAAAATCCCCCGTTATGTTTAAGAAAATAGTAAAATGGACAGTTATCGGCATATTAGTGCTGGTAATAGCAATAGCAGCACTAGTTGCGACAAGGCAAAATATAAAGTATGATGCACCCTACCCTGATATCGTCTTATCGGACGATAGTGCTACGCTGGCAAGAGGTGCCTATATCGTATATGGCCCCGGGCATTGTGCCGATTGTCATGGGAAAGTGGATATGATAGCAGAAAAAGAAAGGGGTGAGATAGTGCCACTTGAGGGCGGCTACCTGTTCAATTTGCCGGTTGGCAAGGTATATGCACCCAATATCACGCCAGACGAAGAAACAGGTATTGGCAAAATAGAAACCAAAGCACTGGCAAGAGCGCTGCGCTACGGTGTAAAACCTGATGGTACCGTACTATTCGACTTCATGCCGTTTCATAATACCAGCGACGAAGACCTTGCGGCTGTATTCTCTTACCTGCGAACAATGCAACCTGTAAGAAACAAAGTACCGGAGAGTACATTAAATGTATTGGGTAAAATTGTAAAAGCATTTATGATTAAACCTGTAGGCCCCGATGGGGATGTACCTAAAACTGTTGCTATAGACACAACGGCTGAATACGGTAAGTACCTTGCCAACAGTGTAGCCAACTGCAGAGGATGCCACACTAATCGCGACCTGAAAACAGGTGCTTTTATCGGGCCGGACTATGCCGGTGGTTTTCAGATGGAATCGCCACTGGAGCCAACGAAATATGCTTGTGTCACTCCTAACATAACACCTGATCCTGAAACGGGACGTTTAACCGGATGGACAGAGGAAATGTTTATAAACCGTTTCAAGGCAGGCAAAGCCATCAAGCATAGTGCTATGCCATGGGGGCCATTCAAACGTATGAGCGATAATGACCTGAAAGCAATTTACCGTTACCTGAAAACAGTAAAGCCCATCAAGAATAAGGTTGAAAAAACTTTGGTGGAGCTGACAAGTTAGTATCCGTACTTCTCTTTCCAGCAGTTACGCAAATATTCCCTTATACGTGCCTCAGAAGCATTATTTCCGGGGTCGTATAGTTTTGTACCGGCAATACTATCGGGCAGAAACTCTAAGTTGACGAAATTACCCTCGTGGCTATGTGCATATTCATACCCTTTACCATAGTCCAGATTCTTCATCAGCTTAGTTGGTGCGTTGCGTATTTGCAGCGGTACAGATAAATCACCCGTTTTAGAAACAAGTGCCTCTGCGTGATTTATGGCCATGTACGAGGCGTTGCTCTTTGCAGACGAGGCAAGGTAGGTAGCGCATTGCGATAGGATTATCCGACATTCAGGATAACCAATCATCTCTACAGCCTGAAAAGTGGTAGTTGCCAGCAACAACGCATTAGGGTTTGCATTACCTATATCTTCGCTTGCCAGTATAACCATACGGCGTGCAATAAACTTAGGGTCTTCCCCACCTGCTATCATCCTTGCCAGATAATACACAGCAGCATTAGGGTCGCTGCCGCGTATAGATTTGATAAACGCTGAAATAATATCATAGTGTTGCTCGCCCGTCTTATCATACAGCGCCATTTTGCGTTGTACTATTTCCTGCACTGCAGTATCGGTTATTACTTTATTGTCGGAAGGAAGTGATGTAACAATCAGTTCCAGCAAATTCAACAATCTTCTTCCATCACCACCACTCAATCGAAGCAATGCCTCCCACTCCTTCACTATCACATATTGACCTTTCAACCATGCATCGTGTTCCAGTGCCTGGTTCACCATTTCCTTCAACTCATCTTCCGTCAGCGGTTGCAATACATACACCTGGCATCTGCTGAGCAAGGCACCTATTACTTCAAAAGAGGGATTTTCAGTTGTAGCTCCTATCAGTGTTATTATTCCTTTTTCAACAGCACCTAACAGGCTATCCTGCTGAGCTTTATTAAAACGGTGTATCTCGTCTATAAACAACAATGCATGGCCAAGTTTCTTGGCGGCATCAATAACACTACGCACTTCTTTTACACCACTATCAATAGCACTGAGCGAAAAAATCTGTATCTCTAATGAATGGGCAATGATTTGTGCAAGTGTTGTTTTACCTACACCCGGAGGCCCCCAAAATATAATAGAATGTGCTTTCCTGTTTTGTATCATTTGCTCCAGTACCTTGCCCTTCCCTACCAGGTGCTGCTGACCAATGTAGTTTCCCAATGTCTTCGGCCTCATACGCTCAGCCAACGGTGCTTGTGTATAGTCTGTCATATTATTAGCAATTCATTAAAAGGTATTTCCCTAAATTCGCTCTATGCAACGCAAATTACTAATCATTCTCTGCCTCACAGGCAGTGTTTTTATAAGTTTCGGACAGAAAAAGAAGAAAAATAAATCAGACGCAGTAGCTACCACCAATACAGATACTGCAAAAATTGACTACAAGGCTTTAGGCTCTCCGATGCCCGACATCAGGATGATGGTATCAAAAGGCAAAACGATGGGTAGTGAAATTATAACACCGGGAAGCCTCAGCAAGAAAAAGAATGTTTTAGTAATGATGTTCAACCCCACTTGCGGGCATTGCCAGGATGAAACGATATTGTTCAAGAAACATATTGATGCTTTTCAGCAAACGGAAATGCTGCTGATTGCAGATACCGTAATGAGAGAATATATGGAGTTTTTTGAAAACGTAACAAGAGCTTCTGAAGCACCTGCTATTAAAGTAGGGTTGGAGCAAACAGGTTTTATAAACAAAGCCTTTATTTACAAATCGCTGCCGCAGCTAAACATTTACGACAGAGACAGGAAACTGGTAAAGATATTCACGGGCGATGTACCGATAGATTCATTGAAACCGTATATACAATAAAAACAAAGTGTGGCTTAAGCCACACTTTGTTTTTTTACGTAATCTCTGATTTTTCTGACATAATCAAAATAACCCCTTTCCATTCGCATCCAGAATATAGCAAATATGCTGACACCAATGATACCGAATGTATAAGTATATATCTGAAGGTCTTTACCTACTGTAAACGTTACTACTGTAGCAATAAACAGGAACAGGCAGAATATCATTATTAATAATGGGCCTCCCGAATCTATTTTGCGCATTTTAGAACTAATTACTACTTGAGTCTTATCCCCTTTGTTGTTCAACTCAATGTGTGTAATAGGCAGTGTTTTGATTTCATTTTCTTGTTCTGCATGTGGAATTACTCTGATTACTTTATCCTTTTCGGATACTTCAAAGTCCATGTTGTGAACCTTTACATGTTTACCCAACAAACGACCTTTTATGTCGTCCGGACGCATCGTGGACTGATACCGGTAAGTACGTGAGAATATCATAGGCACTAATTTTTGGTTAAAAGAACTGATTTATATGAAAGTTAAGCACAATATTGAGCCGCTACAAGGCTGGCTGGATTAAAATTTGCACTTCTTTTTTAATGTGTTCAAAAACTATGCCAAAATGAATACGCAATTAATTGCAAATCAATCATTTACAAAGGAAAAATGCATTGATTTATGATATTCACAATTATGTAAAAACAGTTAGTAACCAGTTTTGTAAGTTCAGAATAAAATCGTTATATTTTATTTGTTTCCTATCGATTGATAGTACTGTTGCACCATGTTACGGTAGTATGGTTTCAGCTGAGCAGGGGTTGTTTTATATTGCTCATTTAATTGTTTATTGTCATGAATGTATTTCTGCAATTCAGCAGGTATCGGTTTACTGATATCCGTTGCACTGCGCGATGAACGCTTTTCATCCTGCTCCTGTTCCCTCAACGATTTCTCTGCCTGCAGCAAACGTGTCAGTATTTCTTTCTGGCGCATCATCATTTCCGCACTCATACGCTTGTTTACCAGGTCAGTTTCTACCCTGTCCATCTTCTCTTGAATCTCTTTCAGTTCTTTGGCATTACCCATTCCTTTGCTGTTCAGCAAACTGTTCAATTGTTGCAATTGCCTACGGATAGCTGCTTGTTGTTGTGCCATCTGGGCCAGTTGCTGTGCATTACCATATTCACTTTCACTGCCTGCTCCCCCTTCTTTGTTTTGTGGCTTGCCATCTTTCGATTCCTGTCCTTTTGAACCTTCACGTTGTTGTTTGGCATTTTCCATCTGTTGCATGGCATTACCCAACTGCTGCTGTTTGGTTATGATATCGCTCAACTGTTTGCCGGCACCGGGTTTGGGTGTTTTACCGCCGGGGTTCTCGCATTGCCCTTGTTGCCCCGATGATTGAGACTGGCTCTGTTGTTGCATCAGGTTCGATAATACTTCGTTCAGCATCAATGCAAGGTTGTTTGTGTGCATCATAGCAAATTGCTGCTTGGCCAGCACATCTTCCCTTCGGCGTTTTTCAAGCAGTGTTATTGCAGATGCTATATTCTTCTCCAGTTCAGTAGTTTCTTTATTAATAGTAGGTGCCAGCTTGAAGAGGTTTTTACTCAATTCATACAGGCTGTCGCGTATCATACGCGAATTGGCATGAAGACGTTTTTGTTCTGTTTGATTGGTAATATAAGTTTGGCTGGTTGGTGAGGTTGACTGCACTTTCTTCATCAGTTGTTCCTGGTCGAAGGAAAGGCGTACAAGATTGGTAAGTATTTGCCTGACTGCACGAATATCTTTTTTCAGTTGCATAGCACCCATACCACCAGCCGACGAACGCAGGCTTTGCGCCATAGATTGCAGGTTCTCTGCTGCCTGGCTCTGCGATTTGCTCGATTGGCTTTTCTGCCCCATCTCCAATTGCTGCTTGCTATCCTGCATATCCTTCTTTGCATCCCCGGCTTTATCTTTTTCCTTATGTATATCCTGTTGCTTCTGCATTTCTTTGTTCAGCTCATCCATCTGCTTCATTTCCTCGTTCATTGCCTGCTCCAGTTCTTTCTTCAATGCTTCCTGTTCTTTAGCCAGTTGCTGATTATCTTTTTTGCCAATATCAGCTTTATCTTTTGCGTCATTCTTCTCCCCTGCAAGCTTTTCTACTTTATCTGCTTTATCCGTTTGTGCTTTCAGGTCCAGTTGCTTTTCAGCCAGTTTATCTATTTTGTTAGCAAGGTCTTCCATACGCATCTGCATCTCCAGCTTCTTCATCAGTTCCTGCATACGCTTCAGATCCATGTTGAAGAGTTTGTTCTCCTGCTCCAGTTGTTTCATGGTTTCAAAAGCCTTGTCTTTATTCAGCTTCTGCATCAGCTCCTGCAACTTCTTCATTTGCTCTCGCAGTTCTTTGTTCAGCAGATTGTCCATTTGTTTTTGCAGTTCCTGCTGTTTCTCCTTTACATCTTCGCTGTATTGCTTTTGCTGGCTTTGCTTCACTTGTTCGTCAAGGCGTTTCTTCACAGCTTCCAGTTGGTTCTTCAATTGCTGCTGCATATCAGATAACTGCTGCAGGTTTTGTTTTTGCTCAAAACCCATATCGCTGCTTTCCAGCATTTTGCTTTGCAGGTCTTTATATTCCTGTTGTATTTCTTTGGTTTGGTCAGAACTGTTACTAAGCCCGGAATTGATTTGTTCGGCGTTGGCATTCATGGCTGAGTCTATCTGCTCTGTATTATACATGTTCAAAGAACGCACCTCGCTACGGGTAGCTTTGGCACCATGTACCCCATCATTATCCCATGCCTCTATATAATATTGCAGTTTCTGCCCGGGTTGCAGGTTCAGTGGTTCAGCATCGAAATAGTATTGAAAAGATGTAAGCGAACCACCGGATAATGGTAACGGTATGCTTTTGTTTGATATTGGCTGGTTTTGTGCATTGGTAATATCGTAATGAAACAACACTTTGCTGATACCATAATCATCGCCCGCAGTACCTGTCAGTAATATTTGCTTGCCCGATACACTATCTCTGTATTCCTGCATTTGTATTACAGGGTGTTCATCGGGTATTACTTTTACATGATATCTGAAGCTATCGGTTATTTTAGTGGTATTGTTACTCAGAGATATTACATAAGAGGTATCATTCATAAACCTGAACTGCGAACCGAACATAATCGCCTGCTGTGTCAACCTGATAGGATTGCCGTTGCCGAACCTGATAAATGCCTCATCTGTATGCTCTGCAATAAATGCCCAACTGATGACGGTACCGACAGGTATGCTAGCATCGCCCATGCTTGTCAGCATTTCATCTTTGCGCCCTGTATAGTCAGGGTAATCCATTTTTACATTGAACGATTTCAACACAGGCTTTTGCACCACAGCTATCAGGTATGGCTGCGAATAAAATCCTGCTGCAAACAGCCTGAAGCTGACAGGCTCTGTAACATTGCGGAATGTATAATGAAATTCGTTTTTGCCGGCTGATTGCATAGACAACCTGTCGTTACCCAGTTCTACAAACATATCAGCAGGTAGTGCATTACCTTCAGCTGTTACCTGTAATACATAGTCTGCCCCTCTGACAGCCTGCATCTGTTTGTTCTTTACTACAAAGCGGAATGGGGCCGGTTTCTCGAATGTTCTGGTTGGTTGCAGCAAACGCGTTGTGGCATCAGAGAATACATCTGGGCTGGCTATTAATATAAATGCTATTACCAGTACTAATGGCAGCAGGTATGGCAGGTATTTTTTATTCTTCCCTAAATCTATGGCTTTGGTAAACGGGACTACTGCTATCTGAGCAGCCTTTTGGTCGATGCTGGCAATGGCCAGTTCTTTACTTGATTGATTGCCTGTCTGATGGCGCAGTTGCAGTATATTCAGCAGCTTGTCGCTTACTTCGGGGAAGTGCTTACCTACAATAACCGCAGCCTGCTCGTGGCTTATCTGCTTGCCAAGCCTTGCCATTTTCGATAAGGGTATTGCTACCCATACTACCAATGCAGTAAGCCCTGCTATAATAAATACCGACAATACACCGAGCTTTGCCCATACAGGCAGGTACAGGTAATATTCGCCTACAGATACGGTAAGGAAATATGCCAGCAGGCATATAAAAAGTATCAGTGAACCACGCAATAACTGGTTGGCATAATACTTCCTGATAAATGCATCTAATCGTGATATGAGCCTGTCGTAATTATCCATATTAATCCCTATATGCAATATAACGGAAATAATGTTTCGGAAATCCTAAAAATCAACGGTATCCATACCTTTGCATACCTTTTAGGAAGAAGAATATATGATGCTTTTATACCCTGCGCACGCCGCAGATGCTCTGGAGTTTAGTAAGGTAGCCCAATTGCTGAAATTGAAATGCCGTACCGATGCTGCCCGCGAACGGGTGGAATCTTTACGTTTTCATACCCGTATAGAATATGTGGAGAAGGCGCTGTTGCAAACGCGCGAGTACAAGTCGATTCTGATGAGCGGGGATTATTTCCCCAACGACTTTACCCGAAATGTAGAGAAAGAACTGAAACTGGTATCGCTACCCGGTGCTGTACTGGCGGCCGACCAGTTATTGGCTTTTCAGCAACTGGCGCTAAACATACGTGATATACTTAACTGGCTTAAAAACCATGATGGGCTGTATCTGAACCTACGCGCATTGGCAGATAGAATACAGTACGAAAAGCAGATAAATGAAACCATCAGCGCTGTAATAGATGAGATGGGCAATGTGCGCGACAACGCATCGCGCGAGCTGATGAGCATACGTGCCGAACTGGCAAGCCGCCGCCAAGACCTCCGCAAGATGTTTGAAGGTGTGCTACGCAAGCTGAACAAACAGGGGTATCTTGCAGATATCGCGGAAGGCTTTCTGAATGGCAGGCGTGTAGTGGCGGTGTTTGCAGAGCATAAACGCATTGTAAAAGGTATTCATCATGGCGAGAGCGATACGCAACGTACCGTGTTTATAGAGCCTGAAGAAACCATTGAATTGAATAACGAAGTAGCATCGCTGGAGCGTGCAGAGATGCGCGAGATACAGCGCATACTGGCACAGACCACCGCTACCCTATCTGGCTGGCATCCGCAATTGGATAGTTATTATCACCTGTGTGGCCTCTACGATTTTATACGTGCAAAGGCAATGCTGGCAATGGATATGAATGCAGAGATGCCGCGTTTGAGTCCGCACCCGCATGTAGACCTGATAAAAGCTACACACCCATTGCTACTACTGCACAACAACCGAGAGGGCAAGCCCACCATACCATTATATATATCGCTGAACAGAGATAAACGTGTACTGATAATAAGTGGCCCCAATGCAGGTGGCAAAACGGTATCGATGAAAACCGTAGGGCTGCTGCAATTGATGACACAGGCAGGGCTGCTGATACCTGCCAGCCCCGATAGCGAGGTGGGCATCTTCAAGCAGATGATGATACACATAGGCGACACACAGAGCATAGAACATGAGCTGAGTACTTATAGCGCACACCTGCGCGATATGAAATACTTCATGGATTTTGCCAATGGTAAAACACTGTTCTTTATAGATGAACTGGGTAGCGGTTCTGACCCCAACCTGGGTGGTGCATTTGCAGAGGCTATTGTGGAAGAACTTGCCAAGCGCCATGCCATGGGCATCATCACCACTCACTACCTGAACCTGAAGGTAATGGCGGGTAAAGTGCAGGGCATCTTTAACGGTGCGATGGCTTTTGATGAAGAAAAGCTGGAACCACTGTACCAACTGACGGTGGGCAAGCCCGGTAGCTCTTACACTTTTGCCATTGCACAACGCAGCGGACTGCCGGCGGCTATTATAGACCGTGCAAGACAACTGACAGAGCGCGGACACTTTAAGCTGGATAAGATGCTGCACCAGACAGAGCAGCAAAGCCAGAAGCTGGCCAATAAAGAAAAAGAAATAGACAAGCTGCTGAAGAAGAACAAAGAGCTGGAAAAAGAATTCAGCGAATTGATAGATAAGGAAAAGAAAGAGCAACAATACAATACACTGCGCCTGCAGAACAAGATAAAGAAAGAAGAGCTGGACTACCTGCGCGATATGGAGCGTAAGTTTAAACAGATAATAACAGACTGGAAGAAGGCCGAAAACAAAGGCGAGGTAATAGCCGCGGCAGAGAATGTACTCTTTAAACGCAAGCAGATAGCCGCCAATGTAGCCGTAGCCAAGAAGGCCGATAAGAACTACGATGTGGTAGGTGGCACACCCAAACTTGGTGATATGGTACGCAACAAAGACAACCACCAGGTGGGCAAGCTTACAGAACTGCGTGGCAAAAAAGCCATAGTGCAGATAGGGCAAATGCCCTTTAACGTAAGCATAGACGAATGGGTGGTAGTGAAAAAGAAAGAACAGCCACAGGGCAAAAAGAAGAAATAACTCATAGCGTGTTCCGTTCCGCGGAACGGAACAAAAAAAGTGTTTTCAGGAATAGCGCATTCCATTCCATGGAATGGAATGAACCGGTTAATGAGGATGATAGAAATATTCGAGATATAAAAATAAGCTTGATAGCCCGATTGTTATTATCCAAAAGATATAAAACACGAGTACAGCTATCGTATACAAAATACCCCTGCCAACAGAAATATTGTACACATTTCTGAATGCCATAACTGCATATATCATCAACCCGATACTTGTAACTACGGAGTATATACCCGATACAATAACGTGGGTTAACATGCTTAACTGCTGCGTCAGCATTACCAAAAAGTATATGCAATGTAAGTGCAGAGAGAATACTGCATGATTTACAAAGAGCAGCTCCTTTTGTTTATAGAATAACAGTTGTAAGAAAAATGCCAGAAACGGCACCATGAAGAAAAAGAACTTTGAAAAAGAACTTTTCACTTTCTCTATAAAATTCGATACTTCAGCTTTATCACTAAACATCTGCACGAATTTTGATTTTTGAGGCAATGTATTTTGTGCTGCATTGCTTTCGTGTGCAGGAGCAGTTGTTTGTGATGCAGTTTTCTCATCAGCCTTACGCTCAATACTTGGCTCAGTTTTTTCAATAACTTTAAAACCAGGTATTGCAGGGTTCACTAAAAAAGCTATAATGAAGTATATAGTGCTGATGAAAATGTACAAAGAAATTGGCGGGATATACCTCGCTCTTTGCTTGTTCCAGTAAGCCAGCGTGAGCCTCCCGGGTTTGGTAACGAGGGTTTTAACCGTTTGCCAGAATTTTGAATCGTAATGAAAATAATGCGCAACAAAATGAACCACTAATGCAAAGAAGGTTTCCTGATGCAGGTGTGTTTGCTGCCCGCACTCCGCACAATAGTTGTGCGATGTATGAAAACCACAATTCGGGCAAATTATACCTTCATTTTTTGCATGAGACATAATGTAATATATAAAAACCCGTTTTAAAAACATAACGTATTCCATTCCATGGAATGGAATACCAAAAACGTGTTTTTAAAAATAAAACCATTCCACATTCCGGAATGTGGAATGAAATGAACACTTACATTACGCAATCAACTGATGCACCAGCCCGCCCAGTTTTTTCAATGCTCTGTCTATCTGTGGTGTCCATTGCATACCATAGCTCAGGCGCATACAATTACGGTATCTGTCTTGCAGGGTGAACATACTGCCCGGTGCTATGCTTATTTTATGCAGCATCGCCTCCTGGTATAGCTGGTAGGTATCTATGCTCTTATCCAGCTCCAGCCATTGTATAAAGCCACCTTTAGGGCTGCTCATTTTTGTCCCTTCAGGAAAGTACTCGCCAATTGCACGCGAATATTGCAGGCTGTTGGAGTGTAGTGTCTGCCTAAGCTTACGCAAATGATGCTCGTACCTGCCGGTTGACAGGAAATTGGCAATAGCTGCCTGCTGCACAGTAGCACTGGTGATGCTGTGGTATAGCTTCAGGCGTTTCACTTTCTCAAGGTATTTGCCTGGGGCTACCCAGCCTACCCTATAACCCGGCGCCAGTGTTTTAGATACAGAGCTGCACCAAAGCACATTACCTTCTTCATCAAAACTCTTGCACGACTTGGGGCGTGTTTTACCAAAATACACATCGCCATACAAATCATCCTCTATCAATGGCACACCATGTCGGGATAGTAGTTTTACCAATGCTTCTTTCTGCTCATCAGGTATGGTATAGCCCAGCGGGTTGCTGAAATTCGTTACAAAAAAACACGCTTTTATATTGTGTTTTTGCAGTGCATGTTTTACATCATCCGGGTCAACACCTGTATCGGGATGTGTAGGCAGCTCTACTACTTTCAGCCCTATACTCTGTGCAAAGCGCAGCGTACCGAAATACACCGGGCTCTCTACAGCTATGGTATCACCGGGCTTTGTTATAGCCATCAGGCAATAGGATATGGCATTCATACATCCCGCAGTGGTTACAAGGTCTTCAGCCTTCAGGTTGCCATCCCACTGGCGGCTCCATCGTGCTACCTGTGTACGCAGCATTTCATTACCCTGTATCGATTCGTAAGATGTACCACTGTCGGGAGATTCCCTCAATGCCTGTGCCATAGCTTTATTCAGCTTGGCAAGCGGTAGTATTTCGGGCGCAGGTACACTCAGCGAAAAACGGGTAATACCCGGCATCACAAAATCATCATACACTTCGGATATGATGGCCTCTACGTTTTTATTTTTTACTGTTAAGGTTGGATTACTTTTTTGTAAAGGCTGCGGAAAACGTGATGGATTGAAGCGTACATAATAACCACTCTGCGGGCGAGATTCTATTAATCCTTTCCCTTCAAGATGATAATACGCCTGCAATATAGTACTGACACTAACACTGTGCTGGTCGCTCAAAACCCTTACCGATGGAAGCTTATCGCCAATGCTGAGCACCTTATCCATTATCTGCTGCTCTATATTATCTGCTATATGCAGGTATATATGCCCGTCCTTTCCTTTGATGGTTTTCTTCATAACAGAAAAATGTTAAAAAAAACTGTACTGGTCGAAATTACAAAAATTGTATCTGTTTTGTTTCAAATAATCTCAGGATTTTTGCGTTGTTGTTTCACAACTATATCTAACTAAGGCACCTTTATGTCGAGGCACACCAAAGCACTATTGGCACTATTTTATATCTGCATCATCTGGGGCACAACGTACCTATCGGCACGTATTGTGGTACAGGTATTTCCGTCATTTTTATTCGCAGCGCTCAGGCAGGTTATTGCGGGGTTCATAATTATTGCCATTGCGTTGTTCATCAACAAAAAGGCCGACCTGTCTAAAAAGAACATCCTCCATCAGGCAAAAGTTGGCTTTCTGCTTATCACTATAGGCAATGGTTTTGTGATGTGGGGTGTACGTTTTGTACCAAGTGGTGTATCTGCACTGATATGCGGGCTGATGCCGCTGAACGCTGTGCTTATTAATATTGCCCTTACCAAAGAACGTATCAACGGCATCATAATAGCCGGTATGATAATCGGCTTTGCAGGTATAGCCCTCATCTTCAAAGACAACTTTGCGTTGATAGGTGATGGAAACTACCTATTCGGCATCTTAGCAACATTCATAGCGACATCCTGCTGGTCGTTTGGCAGCGTAGTAAATAAGAAGCATACATCTACCATCAACCCTATATTCAATTCGGGACTGCAATTGCTGTTTGGTTGTGTAGGCTTATTCATCTTCAGCCTGTTTGTAGATGACTACAGCCATGTAAATCTGTTTCAACCAAAAGTCATCTGGAACCTTGCTTACCTCGTCATCTTTGGCTCTGTACTGGCATATACATTATACATGTATGCACTGAAGGAACTGCCGGTCGGTATCACAACATTGTATGCCTATGTAAACCCACTGGTAGCTGTGATACTGGGTTACTTTATCCTAAACGAACAACTAACATGGTACACCGCACTTGCATTTGCAACCATCGCAGGTGGTGTATATATGGTAAATTACGGCTATCGCCGGAAACATAAACAAACCGCAGCAGAGAAAGCGGCATTATTAACCATTCCCGAAGCGGAATAAAAACGTAACTGTTATGGAGTATGCAATCACTATTACGCCACAGGCAGCAAGAGAAGTAAAAGACACTACAACCACACCATTTGGTGTGCAGCCTACCGAGCATATGTTTATTGCTGAGTATAAGGATGGTAAATGGCACAATAGCCGCATCGTACCATTCATGAATCTCAGCATGAGCCCCTTTGCATTATGCCTGCACTACGGGCAAACAGTATTTGAGGGTATGAAAGCATTTCTGATGAATGACGGGCGTGTCAATATATTTCGCCCGGACAAGCACTACGACCGTTTTACCAAATCGCTGGAGCGTATGTGTATGCCGATAGTACCAAAAGGTTTGTTTACCGAAGCATTGCACCAGCTTGTACAGCTCGATAGTAATTGGGTTCCTGATGCCGAGCATGGCTCACTATACATACGCCCGTTTATGATAGCATCTGAAGACAGGCTGGGTGTTAAGATTGCCGATGAGTATATATTTATGGTGGTATGCACACCTGCATATCAATACTATACCAAGCCACTTAAGGTAAGGGTTGAAGACACATATTCGCGCGCTGCTGATGGCGGTACGGGTTTTGCAAAATGCGGAGGTAATTACGGAGGTGCTTACTACCCTGCCAAACTTGCACGGGAAGCAGGTTACGATCAGGTAATATGGACCGACAGCAAAACACATGAAATGATTGAAGAATCGGGAACGATGAACCTCATGTTCTTTATAGACAATACACTCATCACACCACCATTGTCGGGCACTATACTGGATGGTGTAACAAGAGATTCGTTATTGACCTTAGCAAAAGAACTGGGCATTACAACAGATGTGCGCCCCATCAATTATAAAGAAATACAACAGGCGCTGGAAGCGGGGAAACGTGTTGAGGCATTTGGTGCAGGTACCGCTGCCGTTATAGCACCTATAGAAACAATCGCAATAAAAGGAAAAGAACATAACTGCTATATTGATGACGACGCTACGATGTATAAACTGCAAAAAGCATTGTACGATATACGTAAAGGAATAGCACCTGATAATCATAACTGGAATTATATCATTTAGTATATGCAACCAATAACCATAGACTACAACGGATACACCATAACAACCGATAAGCAATTGATGAATGTACATGATGTGCATCAGTGGTTATCGACTGAAGCATATTGGTGTAAGAAAATACCGCTTGATGTAGTTAAAACTGCATTCGACAATTCTTACTGCATCGGTATATTGAAGGATGGCAGGCAGGTAGGCTACGCACGCTTTGTAACAGACTATGCCGTATTTGCCTATCTGGCAGATGTATATGTAGAAGAAACACACCGTGGCTTAGGGCTTAGTAAAAAGATGATGGAAATACTGATGAACCTCGATTGGGTTAAAAAACTCCGAAGGCTCACATTAGCAACATTAGATGCACATGGATTGTATGAACAGTTTGGTTTTGTAAGTCCTGCTGTACCGGAACGTTTAATGGAAATAACACGCCCTGCTATATACGGCGATAGTAATAATCCTTGTAATTAGAAACACAATGGCAATACCATATTTAAAAAGCGCAACGAGGCAGTTCCTCATGTATAAAAAGCTTGGCGAAGATGCCATCCTGCAGATAGACGACCAACACCTCTTCATACAGCCAAATGAAGAAAGCAACAGCGTTGCCATAATTGTAAAACACCTGTGGGGTAATATGCTAAGCCGCTGGACAGATTTCCTGACTACGGATGGTGAAAAACCATGGCGTGAACGTGATGCTGAATTTGAAAATGACATACAGAACCGTGAAGCACTGATGCAGAAATGGAATGAAGGCTGGCAATGCCTCTTCACTGCACTGGAAAGCATAACGGATGACGACCTTGAAAAAATCATATACATCCGCAACGAAGGGCATAGCATACTCGAGGCCATCAACAGGCAAATAGCGCACTACGCTTACCACGTAGGGCAGATAGTATATATAGCCAAAATGTATAAAAACGATGGATGGAACAGTCTATCCATTCCACGAAACAAATCAAACGAATACAACAACAAGAAATTCAGCGAAGAGAAAGGGACAAGACACTTTACCGATGAGTGGTTGAACAAAAAATAAAATAAAGCCCCGAATTATCGGGGCTTTATTATTTAATCTCTGTTATTATGCTTTTGCATTTCCTTTTTTTCTATAAAGTAAGATATAACCAATCCTATACCACCACAAATACCTATTAAAGAAAAATACAAAGCAGGGCGATCCTGATCACTATGTAAACGCACAGGTGGCATTGCGCTGTCAATTAAATATGCAGTCAGTAAACCCAAACCGGCACCTATCATCAGCAATCCATACTTCAGGTATGTGAGTGACCCGAATTTCTTATAACTCTCCCTCGGATTAATACCCCTTTCTATCAGTGCCATATTCTCTTTATTGCGCATATATACAATACCAAACAGTGTTATTGCCATACTAATAAACAATACTATAGGCACCATTGCTTCAGTTGCTTCCATATTCTATTTTTTAAAGTTATTAATTTGTTGATGAATCTATGACGCGATACAGTTTGTTTGGGTTACAATATGGTTGAAAATATTTTTCTGTAACCTTTCACCTGCTTATTGCGTCTTATACACAAACTATGCAACAATTACATGATGCTGATATCATAAAATCGGTATTGCAGGGCAATAAAGCTGCCTATGCAATATTGGTTGAGCGATACCAGTCTTATGTATTTACCATTATCAACAGGCTGATACCTATTCGTGAAGAAACCGAAGACGTATCGCAGGAAGTGTTTGTTAAAGCCTACCTCTCACTTGCAGGTTTTAAAGGCAGCAGTAAATTCAGCACATGGCTATACAGCATAGCACATACTACAGCAATATCGCACCTTCGCAAATCGAGGCCTGATGTCGTGTTTGCAGAAGAAAACACCATAGCTGCATATACAGATTCCAAAGCAAATATCCAGCACCCGCATTACAATTCACTACGTGTTGCAGTAAACAACTGTATTAAGCAACTACCACCGGATGATGCAGAGATAATCACTCTGTTCTACCTTGCCGAACAAACTATTGAAGAAATAGCCATCATCATGCAACTTGAAGCAAACAATGTGAAAGTGAAGCTGCATCGTGCCAGACAAAAACTGAAAGACATTGTAGATCGTGCTTACGGACAGGAAAAAGAATTATTATATCGCAATTGATGTAACTTTAATAATCAACTGAAATGAAACAGGACGATAAAACATATAATGATTTGATGAAATCGCTGGAGGCAGAACAACCGTCTATGCGTTTCACCAAAAATGTGATGGATAGCATCGAAGGGTTGGAAGTTGCACCTGTAAGAAAACACTACATCAACCCATTGGTGATAAAAAGCATTACTGCAGTCTTAGTACTGTGTATGCTTGTATCATTATATATGGTATTCACATCCGGAGATACTTTACCTGATTACGGGGTGAATCTGAATACGACAAAACTCCCAAAACATTTCAGTAGTTACATTCTCGGTATCAACATAGTACTATTGCTGATTTTTGCAGAACGTTGGTTCAGCAGCAGGAAAAGAATACAGCAATTACAACGACCTCACTAAATCAAGATTAAACGCTTCCATACTTTGCAGCTTTGCATCAGCCAGTGAGAAACGCGGGTCTTCGTAATGCGCTGCCTCCGGTATGGCTATTACTTTCATTCGGGCAGCTTTGCCTGCTATTACACCATTGATAGAATCTTCTAATACCAAACATTGCAGTGGCAAAGAGCCAAGTTGATCGGCACAGTGTAGAAACACGGCAGGGTGCGGCTTACCCAATTCCACCTCGTCGGCAGATGTGATGCAGTCGAAATAATGCTTGATGCCAAAATGTTCTACTAATGCATTTATCATCCGTATGGGCGATGAAGATGCAAGCCCAATCTTATAACCATTAGCTTTCAATGTTTCTAATGCCTGTACTACCCCCGGCATTATACTCCCCTGCTCTATGGTAAGCGCAATGATGTCGTCCAGTATTTCTTCCGCTACCTCTTGGGATGATTTGCCCTCCCACGGATATTTTACCGACCAGAACTCTGTCACTTCATATATATGAAACCCTCGTGTGTCTTTAAACCGTTCACGGGTTATCGGTATGCCATGTGCCTGCGCCACACGCAGCATACTTACACCCCAAAGTGGTTCAGTATCAAACAATAAGCCATCCATATCAAACAACACCGTATTAATCATATATCCTGATTTGCGTGCAAATATCTGTTTCACGGGTGATATTTCGGGGGAAATTATATCAATTAAGAATAATTAACATTCATCTATACCGTTCTAACGGTTATTTTTGCTTCAAATTATTTTATTATGAAGCGCAAAGCTTTCTATGCCATGTTGTTAGGGGCATCATTGCTGGCTAACACTGCAAAAGCAGAAGGAAACATCAAGTTTACCGAATTCGACCTGCCAAACGGACTGCACGTAATACTGCACGAAGACCATGCAACACCCATTGTATGTGTATCTGTAATGTACCATGTAGGTTCTAAAAACGAAGACCCGCAACGGACGGGCTTCGCACACTTTTTCGAACACTTGCTGTTTGAAGGCAGTGCTAACATCGGCCGTGGCGAATACATGAAAATGGTACAGGCTGCCGGTGGGCAATTAAATGCCAACACGTCTCAAGACCGTACTTATTATTACGAAGTATTACCATCAAACCAATTAGAACTGGCTTTGTGGATGGAGTCTGAGCGTATGTTTCAGGCAAAGATTGATATGGTGGGTGTAGAAACACAACGCAAAGTTGTAAAAGAAGAAAAGAAACAACGCTATGATAATACACCATACGGCCAGTTGCTGAACTGTGTATATGAAAGTGCATTCACAAAACATCCTTACCGTTGGAGCCCCATCGGTAAAGAACAATACATAGACCAGGCAAAGCTGGAAGAGTTTATGAATTTTTATAAAACCTTCTATGTACCAAACAATGCGGTATTATCTATCGCAGGCGACCTGGACGTTGCTAAAACAAAAGAACTGATTACAAAATACTTTGGCGAAATACCAAAGGGTACAAATGCAATACCTCGCCCGACGGATGTAGAGCCTGCACAAACTGCTGAAAAACGTGTTGAATTCTTCGACAACGTACAGCTTCCTGCTACCATAGTTGCTTATCACACGCCTAAAATGGGTACTGATGATTGGTATGCATTACAATTACTGACACAAATGCTTTCTCAGGGCAAGAGCTCTCGTTTCCAGAAAGAAATAGTTGAGAAACAACAAAAAGGTTTGGCTGTTGGTGCATTCATGATACCTAACGAAGATCCGGGTGTTGCCTTTATGTATGGTATTACCAACGCCGGTGTAAAACCTGAAGAACTGGAAAAATCTATGATAGCTGAAGTTGAAAAAGTAAAAACAACTTTGATATCTGACGAAGAATACCAGAAGCTGATGAACCAGGCTGAAAACGATTTCATTTCTCAAAATCAGCGCGTTGCAGGTATTGCGGAAAATCTGGCTACTTATTACACTTACTTCCGCAATGCAAACCTCATCAATACAGAATTAGAGAAGTACACTAAAATAACTAAAGAAGACCTGAAGCGTGTTGCAAACAAGTACTTCGGTAAAGAAAACAGGCTGATAGTACATTATTTACCAAAATCGCAACAAAAGAAAGGATAATCCAATTTTTTAAACAAGCTTCAACTGTATTATAAAATGAAAAAAATAACGCTCTCCATATTATCATTAGCATTGGTATTAAACGCCTCTGCACAAAAACTGGATCGCAGCATACGTCCTAAAGCCGGGGCGGCTCCTGAAGTGAAACTCGGCGAACCAACCAGCTTTACATTAGCTAATGGCCTGAAAGTATTTGTTGTTGAAAAACACAAACTGCCTGTTGTAAGCGTAAGCATTCAGTTAGATATCGACCCTGCTCTTGAAGGGGATAAAACAGGCTACCGCGAAATGATGTCTGAACTACTGACAAGTGGTACTAAGACACGCAGCAACGAGCAGCTTGCAAAAGAAATAGACTACATCGGTGCAAACATCAGTGCCTCTGATGCAAGTGTTTATGCTTCAGGCCTTAAAAAGCATGCTGGCAAAATACTGGAACTGATGGCTGACCTTACTATCAATTCAGACTTCAAACAAGCCGAGCTTGATAAAATCAAGAAACGTACACTCTCCGGCCTTGAAGCAAGTAAGAACGAACCGGATGAAATGCTGAATAACGTAAGCGCTGTTGTCAACTTCGGTGCAACACATCCTTACGGAGAAGTTGCAACAGATGCTACAGTTAGTAAAATAACACTGGAAGATTGTAAGAAATATTACAGCACTTATTTCCGCCCTAACGTTGCTTACATGGCTGTTATCGGCGATATCACAGCAGATCAAGCAAAGCAACTTGTTGAAAAACACTTCGGTGGCTGGCAGAAGGCAGAAGTTCCTGCAACTGCATACAGTAACCCATCTGCACCTACTAAAGCAAATGTTGCTTTCGTTCCGCGCGAAGGTGCTGTACAAAGCGTTATCAATGTTACATATCCAATCGACCTGTTACCGGGCACACCCGATGTTCTTAAAGCACGTGTAACCAACTCAATACTGGGTGGTGGTTCTAATGGCCGCCTGTTCCTGAACCTGCGCGAAAAACACGCGTGGACTTATGGCTCTTATTCTTCTATCACACAAGACGACCTGAAAGGTAACTTCACTGCTTATGCTAAATGCCGCAACGCGGTTAGCGACAGCTCTGTTAACGAAATTCTTGCAGAGATGAAGAAACTGCAGAATGAAAAAGTAAGTGCTGAAGAACTGCAGAACCACCTCAACTACCTGTCCGGAAGCTTTGCTATTGGTTTGGAAAACGCGCAGACTATCGCTCAGTATGCTATCAATATCGAGCGTTACAACATGCCTAAAGATTATTATCAGAACTACCTGAAAAATCTGAACGCTGTTACTGCAGATGATATACAAATGATAGCCCGCAAATATGTTACTGCTGATAAAGCTAACATAGTAGTAGTAGGTGCTAAGGGCGATGTTGATAAATCACTGGTTCGTTTCGACAGCGATGGCAAAATTGACTATTATGACAACTATGGCAACCCGTTGAAAAATACAGAAGCTAAGGCAGTACCTGCCGGCATTACTGCCGATGCTGTTATGAAAAAATATGTAGCTGCAATTGGTGGAGAAAAAGCACTGACAAGCATCAAAGACATCAAAACGGTAAGCAAAGGTATGCTGAGCGTACAGGGACAGGAAATACCACTGACTATTACAGAGATGAAAAAGACACCGGGTAAAATGAAATCTCAGGTAGAAGGTATGGGTATGGTGTTCTCTAAAGAAGTGTTTGATGGTGCAAAAGGATATAAAGAACAACAAGGTCAACGCCAGGATATGGGTGCTGAAGAAATTGTTGCTGCAAAAGAAAAAGCTGATATAGCTGCAGAACTGCATCCTGAACAATACGGTACAAAACGTACACTGAAAGGCATGGAGAAAGTAAACGATAAAGACGTTTATGTACTGGAAGCTACAGATGCAAAAGGCAGTAAATCTTCTGAATTTTATGATGCACAATCAGGACTGCTGGTTAAACAAGTAGAAACTGAAGAAGGCCAGACACAGACAGTGGAATTCGATGACTATAAAGAAGTAACTGGTGCTAATGGTTACAAATTGCCACATACAGTTAAAATTTCTTCTGGTCCGATGACTATCTCTGCAAAAACTGAAACTGCTGAAGTAAATAAAAACATACCTGACAGCGAGTTCAATTAATCATAAAAATAAACTCAAATATAAAACCACCTCTATATGAGGTGGTTTTTTTATGCTTATTATAAGCCTATCAGCATTTTTAACCCCTGTTTAGGATGCCAGTAACTGCCTTTATATTACCTTTGCACAAACCGAAACTGAAAATATGGCAGAGATTCTGCAAAAGGTAATTGAAGAAAACAGGCAAGGTGAGGCTTATGCCCCATTTGCCGAAGACCCTAATGCATACAGTAAGAAATTTTATATAGAAAGCTATGGCTGCCAGATGAACTTCAGCGATAGCGAAATCGTAGCTTCTATCCTTCATGAAGAAGGCTTTGGTGCAACCCGTAATATTGAAGACGCCAACCTCATATTTATTAATACCTGCTCTATCCGCGAAAAAGCGGAACAGACAGTCCGCAATCGCCTGCAGGCTTTCAAAAAAATGAAAGACGAACAACCGGGCATGTTGATAGGTGTATTGGGTTGTATGGCAGAACGCCTGAAAGCTAAGTTTCTGGAAGAAGAAAAACTGGTAGATATAGTTGTAGGCCCCGATGCCTATCGCAGCTTGCCTGGTTTGATAACAGAAGCAGAAGGCGGACAGAAAACAGTAAACGTGCTGCTCAGCCGTGAAGAAACTTATGCAGACATCTCCCCTGTTCGTTTAGACAGCAATGGCGTTACGGCATTTGTAAGCATCATGCGTGGCTGCAACAATATGTGCACTTTCTGTGTAGTACCATTCACCCGTGGCCGTGAACGCAGCCGCGATGCTGTAAGTATCGTAGCTGAATGTCAGGACTTGTTCAACCGTGGTTTCCGTGAGGTTACACTATTGGGGCAGAATGTTGACAGCTACTATTTCACTACAGCCGACGGCACAGAAATTACATTCGATAAGCTATTGGAGATGGTGGCGCAGGTATCTCCGCTATTGCGTGTGCGCTTCAGCACATCTCACCCGAAAGATATAACGGATGAGGTACTGCATACAATGGCCAAATACGAAAACATCTGCGAATACATACACCTGCCGGTGCAAAGCGGTAACACGCGTATCCTGCAACACATGAACCGTACCTATACACGCGAATGGTACCTTGCAAAAGTGAAACGCATCCGCGAAATAATGCCTGATTGCGGTTTGAGTACTGACGTTATCAGCGGCTTCTGCAGCGAAACAGAAGAAGAACATCAGGACACACTTAGCCTCATGGAAATCGTCCGTTTCGATATGGCATATATGTTCTCTTACAGCGAACGCCCGGGCACACTTGCAGCTCGCCGATATGAAGATGATGTAGCTGAAGATGTTAAGAAACGAAGGCTTGAGGAAATCATCAATCTGCAAAACGGCCACTCGCGCGAAAGCTATAAGAACGACATAGGTAAAACATTTAAAGTACTGATTGAAGGCGATAGCAAGCGCAGCGATATGGATTGGTGCGGACGCAATTCACAAAACAAAATGATGGTATTCCCTAAAAGAGATTATCAACTGCAAAAAGGCGACTATGTAAACGTAAAAGTCAACACAGCAACGTCTGCTACGTTGATTGGCGAAATAGTTGATTAACAAAAATGGTCATGGTAAGAGCATTTTATACTCTCTACTCAAGACTTTCGACTGAAAACAAATGGATAATCAAAGCATAAAAAACAGGTTCGGCATTATAGGCAATACGCCTGCGCTGAACCATGCATTGGATACTGCCGTGCAGGTAGCCGCTACAGACCTTTCTGTACTGATAGCAGGTGAAAGCGGTGTTGGTAAAGAAGCTTTTTCCAATATCATACATGCACTATCATCACGCAAACACAACCCTTTCATAGCTGTTAACTGCGGTGCAATCCCAGAAGGCACTATCGACAGTGAACTATTCGGCCACGAAAAAGGTTCTTTTACCGGTGCAGTAGATGCCCGCAAGGGTTATTTCGAAACCGTAAACGGCGGCACCATATTTCTGGATGAAATAGGTGAGATGCCACTTGGCACACAAGCACGTTTATTACGTGTATTAGAAAGTGGTGAGTTCATCCGGGTGGGTTCTTCCAAAGTGCAAAAAACAGATGTGCGTGTGATTGCTGCTACTAACCGCGATTTATTGGAACATGCACAAAACGGCAAGTTTCGTGAAGACCTGTATTATCGCCTCAGTACAGTACCTATACGTGTACCGGCACTGCGAGACAGGAAAGAAGATATACCCCTGCTGTTCCGCAAATTCACTACCGATTTTGCAGAACGTTATAAGACACAATCAGTACAACTGGATGCTGCAGCACAACAGGCACTCATGAATTATCCGTGGCCGGGCAATGTGCGCGAACTGAAAAACATCGCAGAGCAAATATCTGTACTGAGTACGGAAAAAGTTTTGAGTGTTGATGCCTTACAAAAGTTTTTACCGCAGGCATCAGGCAACAGGGGCCTTGCATTGCTGCAACCTGCAGGCATGCCAATTCCCAGCCCCTCTGCGTCAGCCGGCAATGAATTCAATACTACAGAACGCGATATACTATACAAGCTGTTTTTCGAGTTAAAGAAAGACATGACTGAAATAAAGCAATTATTAATGGGGCATCAGCCATCCGGTTATACACCGGTATCCATGCCTGAGGCTAATATTATTCCGAGCTATACTGTAGCCCCTACCGAACCTATTATTACACCGGTTAGCTCGCCGTTAGTATTGCAGCCAAATGCTTCAGGCGTAGATCATCATGAAGAAGTGGAAGAAACACTGATGCTTGCAGACAGGGAAAAAGAATTCATCATCAAATCTTTGAAAAAACACAAAGGCCGCCGCCGCGATGCAGCCAATGAACTCGGCATTTCCGAACGCACTTTGTACAGAAAGATTAAAGAATACGATATCAAAGATTAAATTTACAGAGTGGTTATCATGCGCAGGCTTTTATTACTCATCTTTCCCATATTATTGCTATGCAGTGGTTGTGGTGTTTATAGCTTCACAGGTGCCAGTATAGAAGGTAAAACCATCAATATACATACGTTCGAAAACCGTGCGCGTAACGTGGTACCTACACTAAGCCCCAGCCTTACTACCAAAATAAGAAGCCGCATCCTTACCCAAACAGGTTTGACACCTGTAACAACAGATAAAGCTGATTATGACATTACAGGTACTATTAGCGGATACGAGGTAACGGTGTCAGGGGTAACCAACACACAACAGGCTAGCCAAAACAGGTTAACGATTTCCATATCTGTAATATTTAAAAACAAGCTGAACGAAAAAGCTGATTTTACGCAGACATTTACCCGTTTCGCAGATTTTCCGGCAAGCCAGACAGTTCAGTCGGTAGAGGGAACTTTGATAGAAACTATAGGAAATCAACTGGCAGACGATATTTTTAATAAAGCATTTGTAAATTGGTAGTAGTTTTACGCTGAAACATGATTACATCATCTTCCATACAATACATATCGCAGGTACTGGCAGAGCCGCAAAACATATCGGATGCAGACTCCGAGAGTATTGCTGCTTTGATAGAAACTTATCCGTATTTTGTACCCGCACGATATATGGATGCTGCAAATAAACATAAGAAGGAACCATATAACAACCCGATGATGTCGGCAATGCAGTTGTATATGAGCAACTGGCTGATGTATTGCCAGTTTCTGCAAACGGCATTAAACGGCGCAGATGTAGCGGTACCGCAGCCAGAAAAACCAATACCAGCACTGGTTGAAGAACTTGTTATAGAAGAACCGGTAGAAGAATTAATTGCTGAGGAGCCAATTGCAGAAGAAGTATTGGTAGCAGATGAGCCTGTAGTATCGTTTGTTGAAGAACCTGTTGTTATCGAAGAAGCGATAGAAGCCGTTGATGCTCAGGAGGAAATAACCATTGTTGAAAAAGAAGCATTTATAGTTCCGCAGGCAGCTGCTGTAGAACCGGAGCCATTATATACACAAAAGAAAGTAACAACACAGGAAGAAGACTATCATCCCGAAACAGATGAGTCGTTTATACTGCCTGTTTATACCGAAGACTATTTCCTGCATCAGGGTATGCAGGTATCAAACAATATACCAGAAGACTTGCCGGGCAAAGACCTTAGTCCTGCCGATGAAGCAAAATCATTGATGGTAGTCATGAGCTTTTCGGAATGGCTGATGTATTTTAAAAAGCGTAAAGAGCAGGAACAGGAAGAAGTAGAGGGCCAGAAAGCAGTGAAAACCATGTGGCAGAAAGAAAAACTGGCTGCCGCACTGGAAGAAGAAAATGAAGAAATACCTGAAAAAGTATTCGAAATGGCCGTCAACTCAATAACTAAAGAAGACGACCTTGTAAGCGAAAGCCTCGCAGAAATATATGCTATGCAGGGCAAGTTTGATAAATCAATAGAAATGTATCGCAAATTAAGTTTGCGTAATCCCCAAAAAAAGGCTTATTTTGCCCGGAAAATTGAGGTTCTCTTAAAAGAAAAACAATCATGATACCATTTGTAACCATACTGATAATTCTGGCTTGTGCAGCACTGGCTTTCTTTGTTCTGATCCAAAATCCTAAAGGCGGTGGCCTTTCAGGTAGCTTCGGCAGCCTTGGCAACCAGGTAATGGGCGTTAAACAATCTACCGATGTAATGGAAAAAGGCACATGGGGTTCTATGGCTATCATTGCTGCATTATGCCTTATTGCTGTTACTATGTACGAAACGCCGAAAGAAGTAAAAGAAATGCAGAAGCAAAAAAGCGGCGCACCTGCTCAACAGCAAAAAGCACCTGCAGGCAAATAATTTAAAATAGAAATCATTTCAGAATACCGTACCTGCTCTGTAATATTGAGCAGGTATTTTTTTGTATGAAAACCAGACGCAGAATATATATCGTGCTATTATCGCTGACAGTATTGGCGCTGCTTGCTTTATCGCAACTGTTCGGCAATAACAGCACACGTATATCTCAGTATCTTTATATACCAACGGGCTCAAATTACGATACCGTAAAAGCAATACTTGAACGAGAAGAAATGCTTGTGACCTATACCAGTTTTGATATAGTTGCAAGAATGGCGGGCTATCCTGATAAAGTAAAACCCGGTAAATACAAGATCCCCACTGGCATGAGCAACTATAGGCTGGTACGTATGTTGCGTTCTGGTAGTCAGGAACCTGTAAAACTTGTCATCAATAAGCTGCGTACCAAGCAAGACTTTGCCAATTTTGTAGCTACCAATCTGGAAGTAAAAGCCGATAGTATTTTATACCTGCTCAACGATACTGTATTTACCAAAGCATTCGATGCTGACACCATTACAGCCATGTGCCTGATAGTACCCGACACATACGAGTTTTACTGGAACGCCACCGCAGATAAAGTATTGAATAAAATAGCGGCAAACTACACCCGCTTCTGGAACGAGGAAAGAAAACAAAAAGCAGCAGCAAAAAACCTGACACCTTTACAGATAATTACCATTGCATCTATAGTAGAGGAAGAAACAAATATGAATGATGAGAAGGGTAATATAGCAAGTGTTTATATCAACAGGTACAAAATCGGAATGCCATTACAGGCCGACCCTACTGTAAAATTTGCCATCGGCGATTTTACAATAAAACGTATTACAGGTACACATCTGCAAATAGCATCTCCATATAACACTTACAAAAACAACGGACTTCCGCCGGGGCCTATCTGTACACCGTCTAAAAAAACAATAGATGCCGTGCTGAATGCCCCCGAAACAAAATACCTGTACTTCTGCGCAAAAGAAGATTTCAGTGGCTATCATAGCTTTGCTACCAACCTAGCAGAACACCAAAGGAATGCACGTGCTTACCAACAAGCTTTAAATACCAGAGGGATACATTAATCCCTCTACTCCATCCTGTAAGTACTCCTGTCCTTTTTGAAATAGAAGGCGTAATACACTGCTAACACCATCAAACCACAGCCAAACAGGCTTGCCGCATATATCCTGAAGTCATTATCAATAAACTCGCCTACCATCCATGTACTGTTGGCAAGTATCCAAAAGCATACTGCTAAATTATGATACAGTTCTGCCCTTACCTTACGTGTCTTCCTAAGCAGGTAAAAAGCTACACTTACCGTAGGGAAAATCATAAACACACCACCCTGTTTCCACTCCATCGCCCAGCAAAAGTCTTTTATCAGCCATAATAATATATGTGCATTTTCCACCAACCGCATGGTAGTAGATACATGAATAGTACGTCGGCGGTTCTTATTACGTGTTTCAGGCATGGTGCAAGTTTATTGCCTAATTTTCGATTTCAAAAGCAGTTAATACACATTTAATAATTACGCATGTTTATATATTTTCATTTCAATATATCCTGTTTACCTCGTACCTTTGCACCCGAATTTTAATTAATCTTTTTTAAAATAATAAAAATGAGTAAAGTAAAAGTTGCCATCAATGGTTTCGGCCGTATCGGCCGCCTGGCTTTCCGCCAGATCTACAACATGGAAGGTATCGATGTAGTAGCTATCAACGATTTGACACAGCCTAACGTGCTGGCTCACCTGTTGAAGTATGATACTGCACAAGGCCGTTTCGATGTTGAAGTAAAACACACAGACGATTCAATCGTTGTTAATGGCAACACAATTAAAATCTACGCTCAGAAAGATCCTGCTCAGATTCCTTGGGGTCAGCACGATGTAGACGTTGTACTGGAATGTACAGGTTTTTTCACAGATGCTGATAAAGCAACTGCACATATCACTGCAGGCGCTAAGCGTGTAGTTATCTCTGCACCTGCTACAGGCGAACTGAAAACTGTAGTTTACAACGTAAACCACAACATACTGGACGGTAGCGAAACTGTTATCAGCTGCGCTTCTTGTACTACAAACTGTCTGGCACCGATGGCTAAAGTTATGAACGACCAATATGGCATCGTAACGGGTATCATGACTACCATCCACGCTTATACAAACGATCAGAACACACTGGATGCTCCGCACCCTAAAGGTGACCTGCGTCGTGCTCGTGCTGCTGCTTCAAACATCGTTCCTAACTCTACAGGTGCTGCAAAGGCTATCGGCCTGGTACTGCCTGAACTGAAAGGTAAACTGGATGGTAGCGCACAACGTGTTCCTACAATCACAGGTTCACTTACTGAACTGGTTTCTGTACTGAGCAAAAAAGTAACTGCTGAAGAAATCAATGCAGCTATGAAAGCAGCATCAAACGAAAGCTTCGGTTACACAGAAGATGAAATCGTATCAAGCGATATCATCGGTACATCTTTCGGTTCTTTGTTCGATGCTACACAAACTAAAGTAATGACTGTTGGCGACCAGCAACTGGTTAAAACTGTTAGTTGGTACGATAACGAAATGAGCTATGTTTCTCAACTGGTTCGTACTGTTAAGTACTTCGCCGGTCTGATTTCTAAATAATCTCACTAACTATAAGAAACGCTGTCCTTCTTGGGCGGCGTTTCTCTTTTTTAAAACAGGTTTACTATGAGCACATTCAACAATCATAATTTCGCGGGCCAGAAAGCCCTGATACGTGTAGACTTTAACGTACCTATCAAAGACGGTGTAATCGGTGATGATACGCGTATGCGTGCTGCACTGCCTACTATCAAAAAAGTACTTGCAGATGGTGGTGCTGTAGTGCTGATGAGCCACTGGGGCCGTCCGCTGAAAGACATTGAAAAGAAACCACACCTTACACTGGCAGATTTTACACTGAAGCCTGTAGCTGCACACCTGGCTACCCTGCTGGGTACTGATGTACAGTTTGCAGAAGACTGCATAGGTGACGATGCTGCGGCTAAAGCTGCTGCACTGCAACCGGGACAGGTACTGTTGCTTGAAAACCTGCGCTACTACAAGCAGGAAGAAAAAGGCGATAAAGAATTTGCCGACAAGCTGGCTACTTATGGCGATGTCTATGTAAACGATGCATTCGGTACAGCACACCGCGCACACGCTTCTACAGCTGTAATAGCTGATAGCTTTGCTGCGGGCAAAAAAATGTTTGGCCTGCTGATGGAAGGTGAAGTAGCGGCTGCCGAAAAAGTAATGAACGAAGCACAGAAACCATTTGTTGCCATCATTGGTGGTGCAAAGGTTTCAGACAAGATACTGATTATAGAAAACCTGCTGGAGAAAGCTACAGACATAATCATTGGTGGTGGTATGGCATACACTTTCTTCAAAGCGATGGGCGGACAGATTGGTAACTCGCTCTGCGAAGACGACCGTCTGGAAACTGCCAGAGAACTGCTGGCAAAAGCAGAAGCGAAAGGTGTGCAGATACACCTGCCGCAGGACAGCATTTTTGCAGACAAGTTTGCTGCAGATGCCAACACATCATCTGGTGTTAATACAGAAATACCTGATGGCTGGATGGGCCTTGATATAGGAAACATTGCTTGCCAGACTTTCAGCAAAGTAATCCGCGAAAGCAAAACCATACTGTGGAACGGCCCTATGGGTGTATTTGAAATGGAGAAATTCCAGCACGGTACCAAGACCATAGCAGATGCTGTAAAAGCGGCTACAGCAAATGGTGCATTCAGCCTGGTAGGTGGTGGCGACAGCGTTGCAGCAGTAAACAAATTCGGCTATACAAACGATGTCAGCTATGTATCTACAGGTGGTGGTGCCATGCTCGAATTCTTTGAAGGAAAGCAGCTGCCCGGTATAGCAGCTATCAAGAACTAATCTCTATACAGATTGATATTCAAAGCCCGCCAATTGGCGGGCTTTGAATATTGACATATAAAGGTTTAATACTTCACAAACGGTACAGAATCTACATACTTGCCATCATCAAATATGGCAGTATAATAACTACCCGCTGGCAGGTTTCTCAAATCAATACTGCATTGTTTATCTACAGTTGTTTGTTCCGTCACTTTTATGCCGGCATTATTATAAATCACAACGGTATGTTTGGCAATCTTTGAAAAACTAAGATGGACAGCCGTATTAGCCGGGTTAGGATATAATAATGTTCTGTGTACCGCGCCTGTGCTGCTAATGCCACTGCTAGCAGTAGCAAATGCCAGAAAGAAGGGGTCGTTACCGATATCAAAGCTTGCAATTATTGCATTGTTGGTTGTATTATATACAGACACAGAATCTGCAAAATGATGTACTGCCCACAACTCTGCACGTGTCGGGTGCATATACAAATTCATGACCTGCTTGTTTGATGTGATAGAATCTACCAATGCTTTGGTTGCAGTTGAGTAAACATATATCTTATTGCTGCTTGCCGCATATACTTTGCTGCTATCTGCAGATACCTCTACAGCGGCAAAGCCATACGGCGCCGTATCTATTGAATCAGCAACTGTTTTGGCATTACAATCTATTTTGTAAATCTTTTTGGTACTATTTGCAGCTTTGTATGCAATGCTACCACCTTTTACAAAGCGCACATCAGCGTTGTCAAATTTATTAGATGTCAGATCGATGGTATTTGTACTAAGTGCCGATACGTAGTTAACAACATATATCATGCTGTCAGCAGCTACCCATACCTCTTTGCTGTTAGGCCGTTCCTCTATCCTGAATGGGCTACCTATCACAATGCTGTCATAGGTTTTTGTGGCAGTGTTAATGCGATACATTGCCGTCCCCCTGTTCATGAACAGCGTATTGGCTTCTTTGTAGCCTGCTATATCACCACCATTTGATGGTAAAGTCAAAGAATCAGTAATGCTATTTGTAGCGGCATCAACATAGTACACTTTATTTGCTGTGGTGTTTGCACCGGAAGCAAAAAACTTCGTACCATCATACGAACCTGTTACATTGCCAAAATTACCTGTACCTATATTAGTAGTCTTTTGATAGCCTGCACCATTTATTGCCGCCAATGAACCGAAGCCGTTACTTAGCATTGGTTGAGCATTTGCAGCAAAGGCTGTTAAAAAAAGGAACCCAAGTAAAGTATTTCTCATAGTCTGTATTTTATCATTGTAAAATTCGACTATCAGTTAATGCCTGCAAGTACCTTATTAATGGTATATTACTATACCCATTGGTACGGATACAGCTTATATGTTTTATCGCTTGGCATAGTCTCTGACTACGTCACACAATTTCCGTAAATTACAGCTATGCCATACTCAGAAAAACTAGCCAATCGTATCCGCGAAGCATTGGCACACATAGAACAACTGGAAGAAAAGACTATGTTCAGCGGCATGTGCTTTATGGTAAATGGTAAAATGTGCATTTGTGTGAATGCGGATGGCATCATGTGTCGTGTAGACCCCGATATGTACGACGAACTGATGGAACAACCCGGCACCCGTCCTATGGACATGAAAGGCAAACCGATGAAGGGCTACCTGTATATAGATACGGAGAACATCAAAAAGAAAAGTGAGCTGGACTACTGGATAAAGCTATGCCTTGATTATAACCCAAAGGCAAAAGCCAGCAAAAAGAAAAAATAAGCCTATACATCTATTACAGATACCAATACTACCGCATTCCACTATCACCTAACTTGCATATACAATGAGCATGAGACTGATAACAATAGCCGTATTTGCAGTGGCCTTCCACGCGCAGCTATTGAAGGGAAGACTGGAGGCCGATGGCATTGAATGTTATATACAGGACGAGCATACTGTACAGGTAAACCCTATGTTCACAAATGCCCTCGGTGGCATCAAACTACAGGTCAAAGAGGAAGACGTACCACTGGCAGTAAACCTGCTTCGCTATTCGGGCTATCGCACCGTATTTGATACGCCCGCTGAACCCGAAAAAAAAGAAGCACATATCCTTATCCGTTTGGGCAAGTTTCTGCTGGCAGCAGCAGTAGTTTTGGGCTGGCTGTATTTTGTAGAGTTTGTTGGCAAGTAATTTACCATCACTTGTGCTAACTTCACCTTATGGAATTTGGCAGAGTATCTGAACAGGAACTGGCTGGCATCAATTTTTCATTACCCACCGATCCCGCCGTTACTACACAGGCATTAAAGGCAGGCAAAGGCAATACACAATTCTGGATAGGATGTGCTAAATGGGGACGTAAAGATTGGGTAGGTAAGCTATATCCTGCCGGTACAAAAGACAAAGATTTTCTGGAGCATTATGCGCGTCTCTTTAATTGTATAGAGATGAATGCCACGTTCTACAAATCTCCATCACCTGCAGATGTATTGCGTTGGAAGAGCAAAGTACCCGATGGATTTAAATTCTTCCCCAAGTTTCCGCAAACCATTACACACCTCAAACGCCTGAAAAATACAGGAGTAGAAACAGGTGCATTTCTCCAAGCCATTACAGAGTTTGGCGATAACCTCGGCCCCATCTTCCTGATGCCGCATCCGCAGATGGGTGTAAAACATTTCGATACAATCAAAGCATTTATCAATGACTTCCCTCAAGATGTTCCGTTGTTTCTGGAGCTCAGGCACGATGATGTATATGCCGATGGATATAACAAAGACATCTACAATTATCTGCAGGCAAATGGTCGTGGTACTATCATCACAGATGCCGCAGGCAAACGCAACTACGTACACATGCACCTCAGCACACCCGAGTGTTTTATTCGCTTTGTAGGCAACTCGTTACACCCTACCGACTATACCCGTATCGATGAATGGGTGCAGCGCATCAATGCTTGGATGGAACAAGGGCTGGAAAAATGCTATTTCTTTATGCACCAGCACGAAGAGCTGCATAGCCCCGAACTGATAAAATACCTGATAGAGCAACTTAACAAGCATTGTGGCACTGCATTACCCGCACCTAAGATGCTATACGAGGCAAGTCTGTTCGGTTAAATATATTTTTCCTGAATACATAACATATTTTTTTCACAAATGCACTCTTGTCGGCTTACGCATTTGAGCAATTAAGATTATCTTCGCCCCGTATTTAAAAAATCGTTTGCAGTCATGAATTTACATGAATATCAAGCCAAAGAATTATTAAAGCGTTACAACGTACCTACACAAAGCGGTATAGCTGTAGAAAACGTTGATGATGCTGTAAAAGCATACAAACAAATATCTTCTGAAACAGGCACTAAGTTTGCGGTTATCAAAGCGCAGATACACGCAGGTGGCCGTGGTAAGGGTAGCATGAAAGAAGTACCTACACAAAACGGTGTTAAGGTTATCAAAAGTGCAGAAGAAGTAGAAACAGTTGCTACAAATATTTTAGGCAATACACTGGTTACCATCCAAACGGGTGATGCAGGTAAAGTAGTGCACAAAATACTGGTAGCACAGGATATGTATTACGATGGCCCGAGCGAACGTAAAGAATTCTACCTGTCTATATTGCTGGACCGTGCTAAGAAACAAAACGTAATCATGTACAGTACCGAAGGTGGTATGGACATTGAAGAAGTAGCGCACAACACTCCTGAAAAAATATTCAAAGAGTGGGTTGCACCTAATATGCAACTGCAACCTTTCCAGGCTCGTAAAATAGCATTCAACCTTGGTTTAAGTGGTGATGCGCTGAAGAACATGGTAAAATTTGTTACCAATCTTTACAACGCATATGTTGGATTGGATTGCGCAATGCTGGAAATCAACCCACTGTTCAAATCTGCTGATGATAAAGTATTTGCAGTTGACTGCAAAATGAACATTGACGATAACGCGTTGATGCGCCATCCTGACCTTGCAGACATGCGCGATAAAAACGAAGAAGACCCAACAGAAGTAGAAGCAGGTGAACACAACCTGAACTACGTAAAACTGGATGGTAACGTAGGTTGTATGGTAAACGGTGCCGGCCTTGCAATGGCTACTATGGATATGATTAAGCTTGCGGGTGGCGAACCTGCAAACTTCCTGGACGTAGGTGGCAGTGCCAATGCACAAACTGTAGAAGCAGGCTTCCGCATTATCATGAAAGACCCTAACGTAAAAGCTATCCTGATTAATATCTTCGGTGGTATCGTTCGTTGCGACAGGGTTGCTGCCGGCGTTATCGAAGCATACAAGAACATGGGCAACATCAATATTCCTATCATCGTTCGCCTGCAGGGTACTAATGCAGAAGTAGCGAAGGAACTGATAGAAAACAGCGGTCTGAAAGTACAATCAGCAATATTGCTGAGCGAAGCAGCAGAACTGGTACAGAATGCTGTGAGTGCTAACTAGTACTAATAATCTGTTTATAATAAAGTAGCCGCCTATAAGCGGCTATTTTTGTTTCATAAAACCTATACCCTAAATGTCTTTATATTGTCATATTAATTGAAGAAGTTATTTTTGTACTACTAAACATTTTACAATTACGTTATACAATTGAGTATCAGGCATAAACATTTATAGCTATCTTGCCACGCCCTTTGCTTGTATGTCAATACTATTAAAGTAACTAAGGATTTAAATGCTGAGAAAAATAATATCGGGTGTTTTTTTGTCATTAATCGCATACAATACCCATGCGCAGCAGTTTATTGGCATGACCACTAATAACTACTCCGCCGTTCACCAATTACCATTAAATCCTGCATGGGTTAATAACGCCCTTACAGGGCCTGAGGTAAACTTATTTGCAGTAAATGTACTGGCAGGTAATAATGCCTACATGGCAAATATGTCTATCCTGTCTCATATAAGTGGAAATACAAGCCCTGTGGAAGGTAAAGACTATGGCCCTTTGACAGACCCTAAGAACAAAAAGCTGTGGCTGAATGCTGATATTATAGGGCCGGGTGCATCATTTACTTATAAGGGGCAATACCAACTGGGCATATATACCCGTTTCCGTACTATTGCCAATGGCGGGAATGTAAGCAAAGCCAATTTCGACATCATTTCAGATGAGAATCATCCGCAGTTTTATAATCACCAACTCAATTATCAAAACGTAGGTGCAGTTGCACATGCTTTTGGCGAGGTTGGATTTTCTGTAGGTAAGCTGGTTCGCAACGATGAATATATAAAAGTAGGTATCGGTGCCAACGTTAAATATCTGATAGGGTATGCTGCAATTAACGCATTCAGCAACTCGCTTACCTATCACAGGCGCAGCGACTCACTTCTTTATGCTACAGGCGATGCTACCCTGCTTTATACATACAATGTAACACCGGGTAGTAATGATTTGGCCACAAGGGCGGGTCGCGGTAGCCTGGGGCTTGACATAGGGATGTTCTATGAGTATTACGGCAATGATGACCCAAATATCACAGTGCCTTATAAATTCAGTATAGCAGCATCTATTACAGATATTGGCAGTGTTAGTTATGTAGGCGATGCTGGAAGCGGGAATTATACAATCAATGGCAATCCAACCGAAATTAATAATGTTGAATTGCAGGATGTAGATAACGATGAGTTCGCTTACTATCTGTCAAGGCTTCAAGGCATCGGATACATTACATCAAAAGAAAAGGCGGATAAATTCAGGATAGGGCTGCCGACTGCTCTTCGTATCAACACTGATTGGAATCTGGGTTCTAAAGTATATGTATCTGTCAATACCTTACTGAATCTTAGAGGGAATAACGGAGAGGTATATAACCCCGGATATGCAAGCTATCTGAACATTACACCTCGTATCGACCTGAAAGCATTTAAAATTGGGCTGCCAATCACCCTAATGAAATACAAGACCCTTAATATGGGTGCTGTAGCCTACTTAGGCCCTCTATTCGTGGGCTCATCCTCATTACTATCATTAGTTACCGGTCAGAACATATCGAACATAGATGCTTATGCCGGCCTGTCCTGGAAGTTCATCAAAAGTGAGAAAGTACGTTTAAGGTCTAATGACAATGGCTATGATGACCCCGATTCCGGCATTCGCAGGTTCATACCTAAATTCTTGCGAGGACATGGAAATGGAGATAAGTCCGGTACAAAAGGTACAATCTGTCCACCGCAGAAGTTTAAAAACAATCAATACAAAAGCTACTATAAATAAACAGAGCGACCTTACGGTCGCTCTGTTATTATGTAAGAACATTCTGACACTACTTCTTGAATGGCTTATTATCCAGATAGAAGTTAAGCTTTTTAAATGTTACGATATCATTTGGATTAGGTGTTGGAATAACGGGTTCCGTATTCTTTACAAAGCCATTAAAATAACCCCTCATTGTATTATTCTCATCAGCCACCAATACTACATGAAAATCTGCTGTATTCGTAGGTGTCTGCGTGTACTTCTTATGCACTTTGCGAACAGTATCATATACAGAATATGTAAAAGATGCAGTCCTAACAGTATCATTTTTCTTGCCTTTCACAAGCTCGTTATCTACTGTCATTGTAATAGTTCTCCAATACACTGAATCATTTTGAACCCTTCCCCATATATGGCGTGTACCACTTTCAGGGTCTATTGAAAAATAAGCAGGCGAAAAGATTAACTCTCCACCATTAACAATACCTTTCATTGTACCGATATAAACGATACCGGCGATAGAAGTATCCAGCGGATTCAATGCACCCTGGTTGTCTTTACCTGGGTTTGCATCGTATGCACCATTATTACATGATACTATCGATGAAGCAACACATACGGTCAGCAGAGATCCTATTAAAAGTTTTTTCATACTATATAGTTACAAAGTATAAAGATAACAATCAGATTATAATTTCAAAATAGCTGTTTTGCACAACCTGTTAATCAGTTTTTGTGTTGTAGGCCCAACTCGTCAAGCTGAATTTTATCAACGGCGCTCGGGGCATCCAGCATTACATCCCTTCCGGAATTGTTTTTCGGAAACGCTATAAAGTCTCGGATACTTTCCTGTCCGCCCAGTAACGCGCACAACCTGTCGAAACCAAAAGCGATACCGCCATGCGGAGGTGCACCATACTCAAATGCCCCCAGCAGGAAACCGAATTTTTCGTGCGCTTCTTCCTTATCCATACCCAATGCTGCAAACATCTTTTCCTGCAGGTCTTTCTGGTAGATACGGATGGAACCACCGCCTATTTCCGTACCATTCAGTACTATATCGTAGGCATTTGCTTTGATTTCTCCGAAACGAGCCGGATTGTTCATCAATTCTATCTGATCAGGCTTAGGAGATGTAAACGGATGGTGGCGAGCTACCCAGCGATTGTCCTCTTCGGCATATTCAAACAACGGAAAATCTATTACCCACAATGGTTTATAATCATCAGGATTGCGCAACCCGAGCCTGTTACCCATTTCAAGGCGCAGTTCGCTCATAGCCTTACGGGTACGGATTTCATTGCCCGCCAATATCAATATCAGGTCACCTGCATTTGCGCCGCAAAATGTTGCCAGCTCCTTCAGTTTATCTTCGCTGAAGAATTTGTCAACACTGCTTTTGAAACTGCCGTCAGCATTGCATTTTACATTCACTACCCCACTCATCCCTATCTGCGGACGTTTCACCCATTCCGTCAATTCATCCAATTGCTTGCGGGTATATTCACTTGCACCCGGTACGGCTATCGCCAGTATCGTTTCTGCATCGCTGAACACTTTGAAATCTACTGTATTCAACACTTCTGCATACACTTTGCTTTCAGCCTTCAGGTTTTGCAGTTTCATTTCGAAACGTATGTCGGGCTTGTCATTACCATAATGCCACATAGCATCATCCCATGTCATTCTCGGAAAGTTGTATGTAATATCCACACCCTTTACATCCCTGAATACATGCTTGAACAAGCCCTCAAATGTGTTCAATATATCTTCCTGCTCTACAAAGCTCATTTCACAGTCAACCTGCGTAAATTCAGGCTGCCTGTCTGCACGCAAATCTTCATCCCTGAAACACTTTACTATCTGGTAATACCTATCGTAACCACTTACCATCAGCAGTTGCTTAAAGGTTTGCGGGCTTTGTGGCAACGCATAGAATTGTCCTTCATTCATGCGGCTCGGCACAATAAAATCGCGCGCTCCTTCGGGTGTGCTTTTAATAAGAAACGGAGTCTCTATATCCCAAAAACCTAAAGTATCCAGATAATTACGCACGCTGCGATTCACTTTATAACGTAGTTCCAGATTGCGTTTCAGTACAGGGCGGCGCAAATCCAGATAACGGTATTTCATACGCAACTCATCACCGCCATCCGTTTCTTCTTCTATTGTAAATGGAGGTGTAGATGCGCTGTTCATAATGGCAAAATCATTCACCAGTATCTCAATATCACCCGTCGGAAGTTTGGGGTTTTTGTTGCTGCGTTCGGCAACAATACCTTTTACCTGCAATACATATTCACGGCCGATAGGTGTTTCATCTAAACGCGGATTGAGTGCTTCGTTGAACAATAGCTGAGTGATGCCGTAACGGTCTCGCAGGTCAACAAATGTAATGCTGCCAAATTTGCGTACAGTTTGTACCCATCCTGCAAGGGTTATTTCAGTGCCTTTATTCTCCAGTCTTAATTCGCCACAAGTATGACTACGATACATTATATATAATTCAAAAGTGAAAAGTCGAAAATCCCTGCAAGATACGCTGATTTGTTGATTGGTAAACCCGCAGGGCTATCGGTAAATAAAACGGTTACAAATGGTTACGTTTTTTTGAGTGATAATGAATACCTCATTCATATACTACATGTTACCAATTATAAATTTTATGTTTTGTTGCAATTTGTTGCCGATTTTCAATTGTAGCTTTTTTGTTGCCATAGCCTTATAAATAAATTATCCTCCTTTGAAAACAGGAGGATAATTACATAACAAATATACAACAATTATTTCAATGTATTTACTTCCTACTCTTTCGTAATCTTCACCCTCATGCGTTCACCCTGTTCTGTACTTAGCTGCAGGATGTAATTACCCGGGATGAGGTGAGCGGTGTTGAGTACTTCCGTTTCTTGGATTGCAGTTTGGTTGATGACCGTTCTGCCGAGTACATCAATCAGTTGTATTCTTGTACCTTTCGATATACCCTCTATTATCAACTTGTCTTTAGCCGGGTTCGGGTAGATGTCCGGTGTAGTATGTTTCCAGATACCTTTGATGCCCGTCGTTTCAATACTCACTTTAATGCAATTGCTCTTGGC
>JAEUVX010000006.1 GCA_016786615.1 Flavipsychrobacter sp. | reverse complement strand
ACCGACTATGTATGTAGTAGGTGGTATCGGTACAAACGGTTGTCGTTCTTATGACACTGTAAGAGTAGGCATTGACTATCGTGACAACCTGTTTATACCAACAGCATTCAGCCCGAATGGTGATGGCAAGAATGATGTGTTCAGGGTGAGCAATATGACATTCCAGCGTTTTGTAGAGTTCAGGGTATTCAACCGCTGGGGCCAGGAGATATACAACAGCATCAGCAATAAAGGATGGGATGGTACATGGAAAGGTGTAGCTCAGGAAACGGGCAATTACCAATACCTGATACGTGTGGCATACCCTGACGGATACATTGAAACATACAAAGGTGATGTGACTTTGGTGAGATAAGAAATCAGAATCTATATAAATAATCCCCGCACATTTGTGCGGGGATTTTCTTTTTAAATAGCAGCTAGTTTTTTTGCTACAGTATTTTTTGCATGTGATAGCCAATAATGCGGTATCCTTGGTTAATCCAAAAACGTACACCTTTGTGGTTTTGTACATAACAATTAAGCTCTGATGCGACACAGCCTTTTTGTTTCGCATAGTCAAAAATCCATTGCATCAATTGCTCGCCTATTTTTTGATTACGATATTCAGGGAGTATAATTACGTTGTCGGGTTCTATATGTTTGCCTATATAGTGCTTGGTGAGTATCCATAAACCGGTAATGCCGATTAGTTTCTCACCGTCATACACGCCTACGCATTCATAATTATTGCCACACATTTCCCTTAGCCTGTTTCTTAATTCTTCTTTATCCGTTTTTTCATTTAGTATTTCTAAAAAGGGTAGTATGATTTCGATGTTTTCTTTTTCTATTAGTTGAATAGTGTACATAAGCTATGATTTATGAAATTATATGCACTTCGGTATTAAGTAATCTGCCAAGGCATAATGCACCGTCCTTCATTACTGCTGCATGATTGAAATGAAATGCAGGTTTTAATATAAAGGCAAAAGTATTCATCCACCACTTGGTTGTTTCTACATTCCAATGGCATTGTATATCTGTAATGCCTTTTTCTTCAGATAATATCCATGCTCCTGTTCCTGATAAATCGCCTGTAGCATTACCTTGCAACAGTTTTAAATCTTCTCTGTGTGTCAATTCAAGGTTGAAGGTTAATGTGTATAACATCGGGCTGCGCATTGTGTAGCTACGCATACTGCCTATCCCTCTTGTATCTCCTGTATATGTTTCTTTTACTTCAATTACACTTTGCCACCATTCCGGCCATTTTACAGAGTCATAAATCAATTCCCAAACGTCATCAATAGGTGCTTTTACCTTCCAGTGGCTGACGAAAGAATACTTTTGCGACATTTCTTGCTCTATTTCTTATAAAAATACGAAGGTTTGAGATATTCGGTTTTATTGATAATCAATAAGTTACGTTGTTTTTGTTAATAGCTTGTTAGCCGCTTGCTAATCCGGGGTTAACAAGGCCTGTTTTTTGGCGAAGGGGTGTTTCCCGATGCATCTTTGTATCACAATAACGGACAAACAAACATTCATCAAATAATCAAACGACAAACAAATTAAAATGAAAAAGGTAATCGCAATCATCGCTCTGGGTATCACAGGTTTCGC
>JAEUVX010000004.1 GCA_016786615.1 Flavipsychrobacter sp. | reverse complement strand
GACTTGAACCTCACCATCGGCCTCGAACCGAACCACCTTTTTTATTACCGTTTAAAGAACTTTTTGTTACCCTTTCGTTACCATTACTCCGCTAAGGGAGCGCAAAGATAATCGACGTTTTCTAAACCGCAAAATTTATTTTTAAAGAACTTTTTTTACTCGTTTAAGAACTTGCGTTCTTCCCTTTTTGTTACCGCAGCACCGCTAAGGGAGCGCAAAGGTAGAAGCTATTTTCTAAACTGCAAAATGTTTTTTAAAACTTTATTTTCTTAATCAGTTATCATTCTCTCAAACCATTCACTCTCTGACCAGATTTTGCTGTAACTATCGCTTTAAGAACTTACCCGCTCGGCGTCGATTGGGAGTGCAAAAGTAGATAAGAATGTTCTACTTCCAAACATTGTCCTGCATATTTTTATTCAGCATTTGTAATATGTCGACGCAAACAATTATCAGGCCTGCTTTTGAGCTGATAATTGCATTCTCTTTATTCTGTCTTCAAGTTTTTCGCTACTCAATTCTTCTCGCAAAGAATCGACTTTTATCGGGAAACAGAATGGTGTGAGATTAACAGGCATCGAGATTATAATGTTGTGTTCATGTATACGCTGCAAGGCATTGTAAAGGCGTGCAGACTCTATCTCATACGCCAATACTTCTGTATAAGCTTGCTGCAACAATATATTTGACGGCTCATTCTGGCTGATGACTTCATATATAAGCGATGTAGAATTTTGCAGGTGGCGTTGTTTCTTATATGCACCGGGCATGCCCTGGAAAACCAAACCGGATATAACCGCTACATCCCGAAATTTACGCCGCCCCATTTCTGCCGCATTCACGCTTCGCTTCAGGTCTGTATACCATCCATCAGGATTGAACAGTGCCCTTATATTATCTTCAGTAACAGGAATTGGCTGATCGCTGAGCAACTCAAAACCATAATCGTTCATGGCTATCGAAAACGTGATAGGTATTTGCTGCGATATTCTGTAAGCTATTAATGATGCCATTGCCTGATGTACCAGCCTACCCTCGAACGGATAGACGAATAAATGATACCCATCTTTTGTATTAATAAGCTCTACTAGTAATTCATCTTCTTTCGGCACAACAGATAATTCCTGTTGTTTCTGAAACAATGGTTGCATGAACATAAGCAGCTCATTTGTATGTGGCTCTAACGCTGCCTGCTGAAACTTATGCCGCAGCACACTGCCAAGATTTGCAGACAATGGCATTCGTCCACCTGCCCATGCCGGCACGTGCGCTTTCTTTGCATTCGACTTGCGTACATATACTACCATATCGCGTATCATAACCAGCTCCAGCTTTCTGCCTGCTAACACAAATACATCTCCGGGAACAAGCTTTGAAATAAAATACTCTTCTATCGTACCTACATTACCCCCACTCATAAACTTTACCCGCAACAATGCCTCTCCCACTATCGTACCTATATGCAATCTGTGCCGCATCGCTACACGCCTGTTCGCCACTCTATACACACCATCGACATTTACTACCCTATGATATTCATCATATTCACGAAGCAGCGAGCCTCCGTATGTTATAAATGCCAGCAGCCATTCCCATTCACTATCTGTAATATCCCTGTAGCAATTTGTGGTTCTTACTTCTGCAAACAAGTCATCACTCACAAAACCATCGCCCACCGCGCGGGTAACCATGTATTGCACCAATGTATCAAATGCCAGCACTACAGGTGTACGGCTTTCTACCAATTGCTTTTCGTATGCTTCCTGCAGTGCAGCAGCTTCTACAATTTCCAACGAATGAGTAGGAACAAAGTATATATTACTGACAGCGCCCGGCGAGTGCCCACTGCGGCCTGCACGTTGCAGAAAGCGCGCAATACCTTTAGGGCTGCCAACTTGTATAACTGTATCTACCGGACGAAAATCCACCCCAAGATCTAAACTTGCAGTACATACTACTACTTTCAATGTACCGGCATGCAGTTGTTCTTCTACCCACACCCTTACTTCGGCATCAATGGCGCTATGATGCAATGCAATAACGCCCGCAAGGTCTGGGTCTGCATCCAGCAACGCCTGATACCACATCTCTGCCTGAGAACGAACGTTTGTAAATAAAAGGGTGGATGTATTATTATGTATCACAGGCAATACATGCTCTATCATCCTGATGCCTAAATGGCCCGCCCAAGGAAAACACTCAACAGTTTCGGGCAAGATGGTATGTATCGCTATCTCTTTACGAATATCTGCTTTTACAATAGTACCGTTGTGATTATCGCCAAGCAACACATATAATGCTTCATCGAGATTGCCGATAGTGGCAGAGATGCCCCAAATCCTTAATAGCGACTCAGCACTGCTTAATGTCTTGAGATACGACAAAGCGAGTTCTACCTGCACACCACGTTTTGTTCCTAATAATTCATGCCATTCATCTACCGCAACACATTTCAGGTTTTTAAAGAGTTCTTTATTGTGCTTCGTCGCAATAAGCAGATGCAGGCTTTCGGGCGTTATGATTAACACCTCCGGAGTATTCGTCTTTTGTTTTTGTCTTTCGGCAGTGGTAGTATCGCCATTTCTTACTGCTACCCTCCATGGGATGCCTAATTCAAACAAAGCCTCCTCCATTGCACGCCCCACATCTTTTGCCAATGCGCGCAGTGGTGTTACCCACAATAATTGTAATCCATTCTTTTTTCGGGATATATAATCAGGGTTATGATTTATCCAATCGATAACCACCCCCAGAAATACAGAAAATGTTTTACCAAAGCCGGTAGGGGCATTTACTATACCGCTCAGCCCCTCCGCATACAACTGCCAGGTTTCTTCCTGAAACGGAAATGGCTGCAAGCTTTTTGACTGCAACCATTCATTAATTATATTAAACCCGCTTGCCGATATGTGCTTATTCTTTCCTGCCACTATTTCTTTTTTGCTACAATAGCATACATCAGCGGAAGTTTACCCTCCATACCCTTCAAACAGAATTTATCCGGTGCTACCTCTACCATGTTTGCAAAGCAATTTTGTGTAGAATAATCGTACTCGTTAAATATCTCAATAGATACACCGGCATTAATCAATGACTGCATTACTTCTGACAACGGATGATTCCATCCTATTTCCTGCAGTTCTATATCTGCGTTTCTATCTGCATAAGTACCTTGCAGTGTTTCAACAATGGCCTCTTTGTTGAAGTAAGGATATTGTATATAGGTAAATGCACTATCGAACATCCACACTGCGGGGTGCAATTCTACTAATACAAGCTTACCGCTGGGCTTAAGAAAATGCGAAACTACATTTGCCCATCGCTGCATATCGGGCAACCAGCCAAGTACGCCGTAAGTGGTGAAAACAATATCAAACTTCTCTTGCAGCACTTCTGGCAGCTTGTATACATCAGAGCAAATAAATGTTGCATTCAATCCTAGTAGTGCATTCAATTCTCTTGCCTTATCCATTGCTACATCAGAAAAATCGACGCCTGTGCACTTTGCGCCCATCCGAGACAATGACATGGTATCCTGACCGAAATGGCATTGCAAATGCAATACAGATTTGCCTTTTATATCTCCCAGCAAGCCTAGCTCTACTTCTTTCAATGTTGATTTACCTGCAATAAATGAATCATTATCATAAAATTCGGAATTAACATGGTGTGGTGTTTTTTCATTCCACAATTGCCTGTTTATATCTATGTATATATCTTCAGCTTTCATAATAACCGTCAAATTAAGGAGAAAACACATCTCAACCACGCAAAAACACCTTAATTTGCGGTTCAATTTTATAAAATGATTACTGCATTAGAAATACTTAAATACGTCCTGCCCTCAATCATTGTACTAATAGCCTGCTACCTGATTGTTCAGAAATTCCTGGTAACGGAAACGCAACGCAAACAATTTGCCATGCTACGTGAAAACCAAGAGTTTACAGTGCGCATGCGCCTGCAGGCTTATGAAAGACTGGCATTGTATATAGAACGCATCACCCCTCGTTCGTTAATACCACGTGTATATATGAGCGGCATGACGGTAACAGACCTGCAGCAAGCTTTGGTATTCAATATCCGCAGCGAGTTTGAGCACAACCTATCTCAGCAGATATATGTATCGAGCAATGTATGGAATACCGTGAAAGGTGTAATGGAGCAAGAAATAAATATGGTTGGCGTAATCGCACAACAACTGAAGCCCGATGCACCTGCAAAAGAACTGCATATGCGCATAGTAGATGTGGTGCTGACAGATGCAAGCGAACCACCAACAACCGTTGCGCTACAAATCATCAATGAAGAAGCAAAGCGCATCCTCTCTATGGGTGCCATGGCATAATAAATTTATATCCGACAGCATAAACGAATAATAGTGAGCGACAAGAAAATTGTTACAGATTCTGGTATTGAAATAAAGCAAGTGTATTGCGAACCGGTGGCAATGACCGAAAAGCCGGGTGAGTTCCCCTTTACCCGTGGTGTGCACGCTGCCATGTATCGCGACAGACTTTGGACCATGCGCCAATACGCGGGCTTCAGTACTGCCGAAGAATCTAACAAACGCTACCACTTCCTGCTAAGCCAAGGCGTGATGGGGCTTTCAGTTGCTTTCGACCTCCCAACACAAATAGGCTACGACTCCGACCACGCTATGAGCGAGGGTGAAGTAGGTAAAGTAGGTGTTGCCATTGATTCTTTGGAAGACATGGAGATACTCTTTAAAGGTATCAACCTACAGGATGTATCTACGTCTATGACTATCAATGCTACGGGTTTCATCCTACTTTCATTGTACATAGCGCTTGCCAAGAAACAAGGTGCTGATGTTAGAAAAATATCAGGTACTATCCAGAATGACATCCTGAAAGAATACGCAGCTCGCGGTACATATATATATCCGCCTGCACCATCTATGCGTATCATCACAGATATATTCGAATACTGTAGTAAAGAAGTACCTAAGTGGAATACTATTTCCATTTCGGGCTATCACATACGCGAGGCAGGCTCTACTGCTGTGCAAGAGTTGGCTTTCACATTAGCAAATGGTAAAGCATACCTGCAAGCTGCTATAGCAAAAGGGCTTGACATCAACGTATTTGCTCAACGTCTTTCATTCTTCTTCAATGCACACAACAATATATTTGAAGAGGTAGCCAAATTCCGTGCTGCACGTCGTATGTGGGCTAAGATTACCAAAGACCTTGGCGCTACAGACCCTAAAGCACAAATGCTGCGCTTCCACACACAAACCGGCGGTAGTACACTTACCGCACAACAACCACAAAACAATATAGTACGTGTATCGCTACAGGCTTTAAGTGCTGTATTGGGCGGCACACAATCGCTGCATACAAATGGTTATGACGAGGCGCTTTCATTGCCAACAGAAGCTGCAGCAACCATAGCATTACGCACACAACAAATCATAGCTTTTGAAAGTGGCGTTACTGATACCGTAGACCCGTTAGCAGGTTCTTACTACGTAGAGCAACTGACAAATGAAGTAGAGACTGCTGCATGGAAGCTGATAGATAAAACAGATGCAATGGGTGGCGCAGTAAAAGCTATCGAACAAGGCTTTATACAGGAAGAGATTGCCCGCAGCGCTTATAAATACAACAAAGACATTGAAACGGGTGATAAAATAATAGTGGGTGTAAACAAATTCACTTCAAAAGAAACCAACGACACGCCGCTATTAAAAATAGATGACTCAATCCGCGTAGTACAAAGTGAAAAGCTGAAAGCACTGCGCGCAAAACGCGACAATGTAAAAGCAGATGCCAGCCTTGCAACTATACGTGAAAAAGCTTTGGGCACAGACAATCTGATGCCTGCCGTTATAGAAGCGGTAGAAAACCTCTGTACGCTTGGCGAAATAGCAGATACCTTGCGTGGTGTATGGGGAGAATATAAAGGTTAAGGGATATTCAGCTTTATAATCCTGTTGTTGCGCTGCAACTCCCAGAGCCATGCGCTGACGGTTACTTTATCGTAGCTTTCAATGCCATCTTTCTGGCCATTGAGTTTCAGGTATTGATCGTACATATCTCCTGTATATGCGCCTAACTTGCTGCGGTATTTTTTTCGTTGCTCTCTCAGCTCTTTTATATGTTGTAATGTAATAGGGTTTAAATCTTTTTTGATAACATTCGCCGCCACAGTATCGCGCATGCGCAGCTGCATATGTGTGTATAGCCAGACATTGAAATAAGCGGAATACATAAACGTGGTATCATTTGTCTGAACCGATAATGCATATGCCAACAAGTTAGCATCATCTTCTGCCCCAACACCCGACTGGTGTGCCAACTCATGACTGACAACATAGGGCAACATAAAATGCAGCTCACCCTTATTCACCTGTCCTTCGCCTGTAAATGGATTATAATAGCCCTGAACACCCATGTATTGCAACCAGTTACCGAATAAAGAAGCTTTTACTTCTAATCCCTTACCATTCCTGTAGCAATCAGTATGTTTTTTATAATAACCCTCTGCCCTGCGTGTTATTTCTTTAAAGTTATATGACTTGTAATGCGGTGCTGTAATGTTTAATTGTTGCACCAGATATTTATCAAAAGCAATAATTGAGCTGTCATTCCACCTGTTTTCATCCACCAGCCAATATTTTGATAGTGGTTCTTTGTAATAATTTCCACCCCAGCCAATCATAAACATAAGATAGATAGATGCCAGGCCTCCCATAGCTTTTATAAATGCATAACGCAGTGTTTCTGCATACTCACGAATACTCATCAGGTAGTACAACCACCTTAACACTAATATCAGCAAACTGCAGCCCCAAGATATATATACAATATCCCCGATGCTGAATGGTATTTTTCCGAAGACAAGGTTTCGTAATAGCTGGTATGGCTGAAATACATATTGATTATACACATCTGCATGGCACGGGCAATCAGCCAGGTATAACATACCGACAGCACAAACAGCTATGATTACAGCCAGTTTGATTAGTTTTTGCTTATAGCGCCAATGCCATTTATGATGTACTTCTTGCATGTTGCTACATGAGTTATCAATATATTTGCTTCACAATTTCTGAATAAATAATGAAAGGAACGAGCATGGCCTACCAAAAACAGACTGCATTTTTTTTATTGTTGGTGACATTAGCAGGTGCTTGTAAAAACGGTGATGACGAAAATGCGGGTGCAAAAGGTAAGCCCAAAGGATTGAACGCTGAAGCATATGTTGCAACGGCACAATCTTTCAGCAGCGAATATGCTGCAAGTGGTTCACTGCTTGCAAATGAAGAAATTGAAATACACCCTGAAATAGCAGGGCGTGTTACAGACATCAACTTTAAAGAAGGCAGTAAAGTAAACAAGGGACAAACTTTGATACAGCTTTATGATGGAGAGATAAGAGCACAACTTCAAAAACAACGTTCTCAACTGAAACTGCAACAAAACATCCTGAAACGACAGGAAGAGCTTTTGAAAATAGGCGGCATCAGCGAACAAGATTATGAAACCACAGAAGCACAGATAGCATCTATCAATGCAGATATAGCTTTTGCAGAAGCACAGTTAAGGGCAGCTCGAATCATAGCTCCTTTTGATGGTACAATAGGTATACGCACCATCAGTATCGGTGCTGTAGTATCTCCTACTACAGTTATTTCTACCCTGCAGCAGACACATCAATTAAAGATGGACTTCAATATACCAGAACAGTACTTGAAATCTATTGCTGTTGGTAATACTGTAAATTTCTCTGTAGCAGGCAGAACTGATACTTTAAGTGGCAAAATTGCTGCTATAGATGCTGGTGCCGAAGCAGGTACACGTACTGTAAAGGTAAGAGCCATTGTTTCGAATACTGATGGCAAGTTGATTGCCGGTTCATATGCAAATGTTACCATACCATTGAAAAGTGAGGATAATGCCATACTGATACCGTCGCAGGCGATTATACCCACTACTAAAGACAAAAAGGTTGCCCGCATCAAGGATGGCAAAATTGAACTTACAGTTGTCAAACTTGGGCAACGTACAAGCGATAAAGTAGAGATTATTCAGGGTATCGCAGCTGGCGACACCATCATACTTACCGGACTGATGCAGGCAAAACCCGGCATGAACGTGAAGGTAACCAAGCTGAGAAGCTAACGCACATTATACATTTCATAACAGCCTAAAGTGTAACTTTGCACCGCAATGAAATCATTTGACGTTCCGGTACACTACCGCAGTACACTGGTTACTGCCATCAAACAAAAGCGCAAAGCGGCTGATAAAATGAAAAAGGATTTCGCCCCCACTATTCTGGAGGCAGGTTCTTTACAACTTATCCTTGCACGCCACTTCGGTTTTTGTTATGGTGTAGAGAATGCAATAGAAATTGCCTTCCGTGCTGTATCTGAAAACCCTGACAAAAGAGTTTTCCTGCTGAGCGAAATGATACACAATCCCGGTGTAAATGCAGACCTGCACAACCTTGGCGTAAAATTCATAATGGATACCAAAGGCAATATGCTGATGGGTTGGGATGAGTTAAAGTCAGATGACATTGTTATCATACCTGCATTCGGCACTACATTGGAGCTCGAAAAAACACTTCGCGATAAAGGCATTGAACCAAGCAGGTACGAAACCACCTGCCCGTTTGTAGAGAAAGTATGGAACCGTGCTGAGAAAATCGGTAAAGATGGCTACACGATTGTAGTACACGGCAAACCCAACCACGAAGAAACACGCGCTACGTTTTCGCATAGCCAGGCAAACACACATACAGTTGTAGTAAAGGATATGGAGCAGACGGAACGTCTTGCGAAATACATAACAGGCGAATTACCTGCTGAACAGTTTTATACAGACTTCAAAGGTCAATACTCTGAGGGGTTTGATGTAACCAAAGACCTGCAACGTATAGGCGTTGTAAACCAGACAACCATGCTTGCCAGCGAAACGCAAGGCATTGCAGACTATCTGAAACAAGTGATGATAGACCGATACAAGCCAACAGCAGATGCTATTAGTGACTATGTAGCTGACACCCGCGATACACTTTGCTATGCCACAAACGACAACCAAAGTGCCGTACAAGGCATGCTGGATACTGATGCAGACTTGGCGATTGTAATAGGTGGATATAACAGTTCTAATACATCGCACCTTGTAGAACTTTGCGAACTGAAGTTGCCTACGTTCTTTATAAAGGATGAAGAATGTCTTATATCTGATACACTTATCAAGCATTTCGACCTGCATACACATACAGAAGTTGAAACAAATAATTATCTGCCGAACAAATCGCCGCTGCGTATTATGATTACATCTGGTGCTTCTTGCCCTGATGCATTGGTAGAACGTGTAATGGAACGACTGGCAGAACTGACCGGCAATAGCGAAGCATTAGCCACTGTTGTTGCCACATGGGCTTAATTAAAATAATATTGAACATAAAAAAGGTGCCAACTCACATTGGCACCTTTCTTTTATTAGCAATACCTAAGCAATTACCATCACTAGGTCGCCTGTATTTACCAATGTACCCGATGGCAAGTCAATACCGGTTATCGTAGCATCATGCGGAGCAGTTACAACAGTTTCCATCTTCATGGCTTCTATTACAAACAGTGGTTGGTTTTTCTTTACTTTATCGCCTTTATTCACCAACAGTTTCGACAGCATGCCTTGTAGCGGCGCACCTACCTGGTTAGCATCTGCTTTATCTGCTTTCCGGTTTTCAACCTTTTGTACTTTTACAGACTTATCCAACACATCCACATTGCGCGTCTGCCCGTTCAGTTTGAAGAATACGGTGCGCTTACCGTTATCATCTACCGGGCCTATGCTCAGCAAGCGTATCAGCAATGTCTTTCCTTTCGCAATTTCTATCGTAGTATCCTGTCCCATCTGCATACCGTAGAAGAAAATAGAAGTAGGCACTGCAGATACATCACCATATTCCTGCCGAAAGGCAAAACCCTCTTCAAATACTTTCGGGTAGAATTTGTAAGAAAGGAAATCCATCATCGTCAGGTCTTTGCTGAATTTCTCTTTGAATGCCTCAAACTCTTTATCAAAATCTACGGGTGGCAAATGTTTGTTTGGCCTGTCTGTGAAAGGCATTTTATCTTTCAATACAATCTTCTGCAAGTCTTTAGGCAAGCCTCCTTCAGGCTGTCCTATCTCGCCCATAAAGAATTGCTGCACCGATTCAGGGAACGAAATATTCTCACCATTCGCATATACTTCTTCGCGCGTCAGGTTATTGGCAACCATAAACTGTGCCATGTCGCCCACCACCTTAGAACTTGGTGTTACCTTCACTATATCACCAAACATATCGTTCACCGTAGCGTACATGTCTTTTATCTGTTCAAACTTATCGCCAAGACCCAATGCTATCGCCTGCGGTTTCAGGTTTGAGTATTGTCCGCCCGGTATCTCGTGTTGGAATACATCCGCAGCACTAGCTTTCAAACCCGATTCAAACGGATAGTAGTATTCACGTACAGCACCCCAATAATCAGAATACCTGTTGAGCGATTTGATATCGTATTGATTTTCGCGTTCGTGGAATTTCATCATCTCCACAATCGCATTAAAGTTTGGCTGAGACGTAAGGCCCGACAAAGAACCTAATGCACAGTCTACCACATCTACACCTGCATCAATCGCCATCATGTAGGTTGCAGGTTGCAGAGAAGAAGTATCGTGCGTATGCAGATGGATAGGAATATTAACCGTACTCTTTAGTGCACTTATCAACTCCTTTGCAGCATATGGTTTCAACAAGCCGCTCATATCTTTTATGGCAAGAATATGTGCACCTGCATTCTCCAAATCTTTTGCTATGCGCAGGTAATAGTCGAGTGTGTATTTTGTACGTTTTACATCCAGTATATCGCCTGTATAGCAAAGCGATGCTTCTGCAAGGCCACCTGTACGTTTGCGCACCATGTCTATTACAGGCACTACATTTTCCATCCAATTGAGCGAATCAAAAATGCGGAATATATCTACACCCGTCTCCCACGATTTTTCTACAAATTTCTCAATCAGGTTATCAGGATACGCAGCATAGCCAACACCGTTTGCACCGCGTATCAGCATTTGCAGCAAGATATTTGGTATGGCTTTGCGCAAGTCAGCAAGGCGTTTCCATGGGTCTTCTTTCAGGAAACGGATACACACATCGAAAGTTGCACCACCCCATACTTCCATACTGAAAGTATTCGGGTGATTCATGGCAAAACTCTTTGCCACTTTCATCATATCGTATGTACGCATACGCGTAGCCAGTAGCGATTGGTGCGCATCGCGGAATGTAGTATCTGTATAGTGTATCTGCTTTTCGTTCTTCAGCCATTGTGCAAATGCATCAGGACCAAGTTCTGTCAGCAAGTCTTTTGTTCCTTTAGGATATGGCAGCAGACTATCGAAAGCCGGCACTATCGGCTTTTCAAACTTGCGGCCATCGTGTTTCACTTTCACATCACTGTTACCATTCACCGTCACCTCGCCCAAAAACTTCAGCATCTTCGTGCCTCTGTCCTGACGTTGCGGCATATTGAACAATTCAGGATGCTCCTGTATAAAGTTTACTGTTGCCTTACCTTCAATGAAATCTTTATTCGTTATCAGGTTTTCAAGGAAAGGAATATTATTCTTCACCCCACGAATACGGAACTCCCTCAATGCGCGGTGCATCTTCTGTGCTGCATCCTGTTGCGTGTTACCCCATGTACTCACTTTCACCAGCATACTATCAAAGAACGGGCTGATTTTCATACCCGGATAAGAGCTACCCTCATCCAGACGCACACCAAAACCTGTAGCATTGCGGTAAGTTAGCAGTGTGCCATAGTCGGGCTTAAAATCACTTGCAGGATCTTCTGTTGTAATGCGACACTGTATAGCCACACCATTCTTTGGTATTGCCTGTTGATTGCCCAGTCCTATTTCTTTATCAGACAGCTTGTAGCCATCTGCAATAAACAGTTGTGTCTTTATCAGGTCAACACCTGTTATCATCTCCGTAACAGTATGCTCTACCTGTATGCGCGGATTCACTTCTATGAAGTAAATATTCTCCGCAGCATCTACCAGAAATTCTACCGTACCGAGGTTATTGTAATTAACCGCCTCCGCAATCTTAACAGCATAGCCATACAGCTTATTCAATGCCGCTTGACTGAGCGTTGTAGACGGCGCTACTTCTACCACCTTCTGAAAACGACGCTGCACCGAGCAATCCCTTTCATATAGATGTACAATGTTACCATGCCTGTCGGCTGCTATCTGAATTTCTATGTGCTTTGGGTTCTCAACAAATTTTTCGAGAAACACCGTATCATCACCAAAGGCATTCTTTGCTTCGCTCCTTGCTTCATGAAATGCCTTCTTCAATTGCTCATCATCCCTTACCACACGCATACCACGTCCACCACCACCGGCAGCAGCCTTCAGCATAAGCGGGTAACCTATACGCTGTGCTTCCTTCAATGCTGTAACCTCATCAACCAAAGCATCGACATTGCTTTCTATCAGCGGTATCCCTGCTTTCTGTGCTACTTCTTTGGCAGTCACTTTATCGCCCAGTGCTGCCATTGCCTCAGGAGATGGACCTACGAATACTATACCATGCTCTGCACACTTGGCTGCAAAGTTTGCATTCTCTGACAGGAAGCCATAACCGGGATGTATGGCATCTGCACCACATTCCTTTGCTACCCTTATTATTTCTGTAATATTCAGATATGGCTTCAACGGGTCTGCATCCTCACCTATCTGATAAGCTTCATCAGCCTTGTATCGGTGCAGCGAATAACGGTCTTCATAAGTGTAAACGGCTACTGTCTGGATATTCAATTCTGAAGCTGCACGACAAATACGTATAGCTATCTCGCCCCTGTTGGCGATGAGTAATTTCTTAATATTCATTTTCCGGAAAACGTTGCAATGCTATCTGCAAAACTAATGCCAATAAAAGGAAAGCACCGATTAAATAATCGGTGCTTAACATGTTGTTAGTAAGAAAATATGTTTTTTACCATAAACGCACCCTCATGCTATCGGGCAGGTACATTTTATTACCCGGCTTCACATTAAATGCTTCGTAGAATTCAGGCACATTCGGAAACGGACCATTTACACGTTCTTTTGCAGGAGAGTGTACATCTGTCAGCAAGCGGCTTGCCAATTCTTCCTTACGTGTCTGGTACATCCAGCCCAATGCATAGCCTAAGAAATAACGTTGCAACGGTGTAAGGCCATTTATCTTTTCGCCTTTCTTATAAGTTTCTGTTTGTTTGAAAGCATCCAGACCTATCAATATGCCACCAAGGTCTGCAAGGTTTTCACCCAATGTTGCACGGCCATTGATGTGCATGGTATCTACAGGTGTCATTTTATTAAACTGCTGTACCAATACTTCTGCACGGGCGGTAAACTGTTCTTCGTCTGTTTTGCTCCACCAGTTTTTCAGGTTGCCTTTATCATCAAACTGACGGCCTTCGTCATCAAAACCATGTGTTATTTCATGGCCTATGGTTGATGCGCCGGCATAACCATATACCAACGCATCATCCAGCTCTTCATCACGATAACCAGGCACTGTGAATATACCTGCAGGCAGTACAATTTCATTGTTCGACGGGTTGTAATATGCATTATATGTTTGCGGTGTCATTTCCCATTCTGTACGGTCAACAGGTTTGCCCAGTTTGTTCATGTAATAGTCATTCCACCATTTGTTGGCACGCATAGCATTCAACACATACGCACCACGGTCCACTTTCAGGCTCGAGAAATCTTTCCATTTATCAGGATAACCAACTTTCTTAGTGATAGTAGCCAGTTTAGCCAATGCTTTCTTCTTCGTGCTATCAGTCATCCAGTCCAGCTTTTCCATACGTGCTTTGTAAGCGTTGCGCACGTTCTCTACCATGTCCTCATAACGCTTCTTCGCTTTTTCGTTGAAGTACTCTTTTGCAAACAGCTGGCCAAGTGCTTCACCCATTGCCCCTTCTTCTGCAGACAATGCACGCTTCCAACGAGGCTTTTGCGCCTGTGCACCACGTATCAACTTACTATAGAAATCGAAATTAGCATCAACAAACGGTTTGCTCAGGTACCCTGCCATAGAGCGCACCATGTGGAACGCCATATAGTCTTTCAGGTTTTGCAGATTTTCTGTAGATATTACTTTATCTAATTGTTTGTAAAACTCGGGCTGACCAACTATTACACTATCTACACTTTTAACCCCCATTTGTGCCAGTGTACTTGTCCAGTCGATAGTTGGAGATACTGTTTTAAGCTGGCTTATGGCCATCTTATTGTAGTTCTTATAAGGGTCGCGCAGATCTTCCAGTTTGCGGGAAGATTGTGCCAGCTTTGTTTCAATAGCTATGATAGATGCAGCTTTCGTTTTTGCCGCAGCTGTATCATTACCCATCAGCGACAACATCTTAGCAACATAAGCAGGATATGCATTGCGGATTTTTGTTGTACGCTCGTCTGTATTAAAATAGTAATCGCGGTTAGGCAATCCTAAGCCGCCTTGGCTCAGATAGTATGCCATTACCTCGCTATTCATAGCATCCTGAGATACACCTTCGCCAAAGAAAAGCCCAATGCCATTTTCGTGTGCATAAGCTACATAAGCCATCAACGCCTTAGCATCTGTCAGTGCATAGATTTTATCCAGCTCCGGTTTCAGCGAATTGATACCCTCTTTTTCAATGGTTACAGTATCCATAGCACTGAACCAAAAGTCGCCAATCTGCTGGTCGGTACCCGACTTTGCATTTTTCTTCAGTGCTTCTTCGTTGATGTGTAACAGGCGCTTGTACAGTTCCTCCTGAACAAGATTGGCAATACCCCAACCTGTCTCATCGCCCGGTATGGGGTTAGCTTTTATCCAGCCACCGTTTGCGTATTCAAAGAAATCATCGGCAGGATTAACCGTTGTATCCATGTTTGCGATAAGTATATCACCTTTCGCTGCTTCCTTTTGCCCGCCATCTTTACACGCAGCAAACAAAGTGGTTATGGCTATAGCGCCAATGAACTTTTTGTTCATATAGTATTTGGATTTGAAATGCGAAAGTAGGGTGTTTTTAGATGGAAGTAGATAGCTGAAACAAATAATTTAATACCTATCATTTACAATAACTCACACCAATATACCCACCATTACTATCATGTGCAGGGTTACGCTCAGTGCCTAAAACATTGCCGTTTGATAGATGTATATGCCTAACCCCGGCTGTCAACATTATCTTCTTAGCTGCTTTCACTTCTATACCTATGCCATATTTGGGTGTACCGTTGATATGTGTACCCATGCGGGTATCGCCCCAAAAACCGGATGGCTGAGGAAACTCCCGGAATGTGTACAACAAACCTGCACCTGTTTCGAAATAACATTTGAAAGTCGATTTATTCACGGGATAAAACCTGAAGAATGGACGAACACCGATACCGGGAGTATTATTATGCACATCATGAAAATAGTAAGTAGTGACTTCTACCCCAACTGCCAACCATTTTCTGAGGTTATATGTAATACCTACATTCTGATGCCATACATTTGTTTTATCGGCAAAATACCCTTTGTAGTAACCGGCATCTGCGAAATAGCTAAGCCGGCTATGTAGTGCGCTATCTTTCTTGGTAATAAGCAAGGTTGTAGCAGCCAATAATGTTGGTAATATGATGGCATGAGAAGTGTGCAGATTCAAAGGATACACACCCAAAGGATTCTGATACCATTTAGTAAACGCAGGCAATGAACCTATTTGTTGCGCATGAACATTGACGGAACCACATAGCAATACAAATACTAATAAATACTTCATAAACTGTTTATCGATAGTGCATAGACTATCCGGCAAACAATTAGTTTAATAAGCAGTATTTATTACGCCATCTGTGTTTTAAACTCACTTGTAAAGTGGAATTCGATATCAGGATTGTTTTGGCGTTCTGTGTTTAAGAACCATTCACTCTGTGCAAGGTAAACGAGGTTACCGTCTTTATCTTCCATCACGTTTGCCTGCTTGAAGCGGATGAAGTCTTCCAGCTTTTTCTTATCGCCTGTTATCCAGCAGGCTTTATAGAAGTTCAGCGGTACAAAGGCACAAGATGCTCCGTATTCTTGTAAGAGGCGATATTGGATTACTTCAAATTGTAGCTCACCTACGCAACCAATCACTTTACGGTTGCCACCATGTTGGGTAAACAATTGTGCAACACCTTCATCTGTCAACTGGTTGATACCTTTATCCAATTGCTTGGTTTTCATCGGGTCTTTATTCACCAGTTCCTTAAATATCTCAGGAGAGAAAGTAGGGATACCTGTGAATTGCATTTTTTCTCCCTCAGTCAGTGTATCACCAATTTTAAAGTTGCCTGTATCAAACAGACCAACCACATCGCCAGGGAATGCTTCTTCAATCACGTCCTTTTCACGCGCAAGGAATGAATAAGGATTGCTGAAGCGAACGTCCTTTTCTATTCGGGTATGTTTATAATATTTATTGCGTTCAAACTTACCACTGCATACACGCAGGAAGGCAATACGGTCGCGGTGGCGTGGGTCTAGGTTAGCATGTATCTTAAATATAAACCCGGTGAACTTATCTTCACCCGGCTCTACAAAGCGTTTATCTGTAGCCCTGCCAAGCGGATGAGGCGCTATACGAATAAATGTATCGAGCAATTCCTTCACACCAAAGTTATTTACCGCCGAACCAAAGAACACCGGTGCTACTTTACCTTTCAGATATGCTTCTGTATCAAGGTCGCCATATACACCATCCAGCAAGTCCACATCTTCACGCAATTGATTAGCATCGCGCTCGCCTATCTTTTCATCCAGCAAACTATCATTCAGGTCAGGTATAGGTACAGAGTTTTCGTCAGTAGCTTTTTGGCTGGCAGTGAAAAGGTTCAGGCTTTTATCGTAGAGATTATATACACCCTTAAACTCTTTACCCATATTAATAGGCCATGAAAGTGGGTGCAACGATATGTTCAGTTCTTTCTCTATCTCGTCCAGCAGGTCGAACGGAAACTTACCATCACGGTCCATTTTGTTCACAAACACAATCACCGGCGTATCGCGCATGCGGCACACTTCCATCAGGCGGCGGGTTTGTTCCTCCACACCATTCACACTGTCTATCACCAGTATTACACTATCTACAGCTGTCAGTGTACGGTAGGTATCTTCGGCAAAGTCTTTGTGTCCCGGCGTATCCAGCAGGTTGATGAGTGTATTTTTATACTCAAAGCTCATTACAGAGGTAGCCACAGAGATACCACGCTGGCGCTCTATCTCCATAAAGTCGCTCGTTGCGTGTTTCTTTATCTTATTGCTCTTTACCGCACCTGCCACCTGTATGGCACCACCAAACAACAGCAGTTTTTCTGTAAGTGTAGTTTTACCCGCATCTGGGTGAGATATAATGGCAAAAGTGCGGCGACAGCCGATTTCTTTTTCGTATTTCATTGTTGTAATTCAAAAAAATCAATATTCAAAAGCGTTCGATATGAGCGTTTTGAAATTGAAAGCGCAAAGTTGCGATTTTTTAGCCGACTTTGAGCCTTCAAAGCTGTATGCATCACCCTAAAACCTGATTTGAACAGTATTACAGGCTTAAAAAATCCACATTTCATTCACAATTTCCACATTATAGTGCCGCAACGTTGCGGCTTTGCTCCATTATTTTACTTTTGTCAGCTGAAAACAGAGTGAAAATATGCCCAAGCTGCATGACGATTTATTATATGAATTTAAAGAACATAAAACTTTAATATACAGTCAGCTTGAAGTGTTTGACCCCATGGGTACCCAACTGAGCAAACCTGCTGCACAACGCCTTGTAAATAAAGGCATATTGATAGTTTCTGAAATACTGTGTTACCTGCTGGCACTGGGCGTTATAGCCTTTGCATTCTTCATGAATAAGATATATCCTTTCTATATTTTATCAGAGTTGCAGTACAAAGACGATTATATAAAACTGGGATGGATGAACGTGCGGATGTTTACATTAGCCATTTACGGCATGATAGGCATTATCGCACTCTTGTTTTATTTTCTGGGTACGGCCTTGAGGCAGATACGCCTGAAAAACGACATCCTGAGCTTTGCAGGCAAGCACATAAAAACATTGGTGAGCCAACACCTGAAACGTAAAGCATCAATAGATGCCATTGAACAACGCCACTTTTTAGAACTGCCCGATTTTCAACCCGAAGGAGTGAGCAGCGTAAAAGTAAATGACGTACCCAACCCGGGATATGACAGCGGGAAATGATAAAATACTAACATCGTATTTTTACAATACCTATATTAGCTTTTAGCATAAGCACTTACTACAATATGGCTAAAAAAGCTGCTGCGCATACTGCTAAAACAACTGCTGCGCCTAAAGAAAAAACTACAGACTATAAATTATGGTTGGGTGTGCTGATAGCTATAACAGCTGTGGTTTACTCCAACTGTCTGCAAAATGACATCCTGAACTTTGACGATATAGAATACTTTAAACTGTATCCTGAAGTAACAGACTTGTCTTGGGCAAGCGTCAAGAAAATATTTACAAGCTATTACCTGATAATGTACCAGCCATTACCGGTACTTACGTTCGCCTTCAATTATGCTACTACCGGCATGGACCCCATGCCTATCCACCTGCTTAATGTAGTAATGCATCTGGTGAATATATGGCTGGTATTCAGGTTTGTTGCTGAACTGACCGATAAAAAAAATATAGCCTTCATCGCGGCTTTTCTCTTTGCGCTCCACCCCATGAACATCGAAGCCGTATCATGGATATCAGCACGCAGCAGTAGTATGTATGTATTATTTTACCTGCTTGCACTTATTTACTATGTACGATACCTGAAAAATGAATACGCTCCGAAATACATTATTATTACTGCAGTTTTCTTCCTGATATCATTATTCAGCAAGGCACAGGCAGTAACACTTCCAGTGGTATTATTGGCATTAGACTATTACCACAACCGCAAACTGAATGTAAAACTGATTCTGGAAAAAATTCCATTCTTCGCGCTTAGTATCATATTCGGTATCATTACTATCAGCGATAGCGACACACAAGGCAACCTTTCCGGCGGTATGCTAATATCATACACACCAATAGATTTATTCTTTATGGTGTGTTATTCATTCATATTTTATTTTTTCAAGCTGATACTCCCCATCAACCTGTGTGGCATATATGTATATCCACCTAAAACAGGTGGTATGCTACCATGGGAATATTACGCTTCGCCACTATTATTTATATTCATATTATACCTTGTTTATCGTTTTCGCAAAAACAGGATGGTATTATTCGGAGCCGCACTGTTTTTCATAACCATCTCCATCAATATTCAACTGATACCATCAAGGTTGTTTATTACTACAGACAGGTATGCCTACTTCCCGTATATAGGATTGTTTATTATCATCGGTTATATATACAACCGCATACAGGAAGATGCAGTTCTGGCAAAGAAATATCTGCAGGCATTCAACATTGCATTCATTGCAGGAGGGATAATATATTGCTATTCAATATGGGAGCGAAACAAAACCTGGAATAATGACTACGATTTTCTGACGGATATTATTAATAAAAATGAGCCTGTACCTTATATCTCTCGCGCGTATGGCAACAGGGGAAATTATTTCCTGAACAATAATATGTTCAATGAGGCAATTGCAGACTTTTCCGAAGCTATTAAAGTAAAACCTGACGATGCGCAGTCTTATTACAACAGGGGATTATCTTATCTGAAATCGGGCAGGAATAAAGAAGCATTAACAGACCTTGAAACAGCCGTTAGACTGAATAAAAAATTCGCATTGGCATATTCAAACATTGCATTTGTAAAATACAATCTGCAAGACTATAACGGAGCCTATGCTGCAAGCAATACATGCATAGAGATAAATCCACAACTACCCGAAGCATATAATATCAGGGCGGCGGTTTCGTTTATGAATAAAGATTATGTGGCAGTAGAAAAAGACCTGAATAAAGCTATCGAACTGAAAAAAGACTTCAGTGATGCGTATAAGAACAGGGGCATTTTGTATATGAATACCAACAGGGCTGCACAGGCATGTACCGATTTTCAGAACGCAAAACTATACGGGGACGCAACTGTTGATGGCTTAATAAACAGTACTTGTAAATAACAGTTATGAATTTATTTGATAAGATACAGCAAACAGTATCATACATACAACAACAAACCAGTGCACAACCTACAATAGGCATCATTCTGGGTAGTGGCCTCGGCGGTCTGGTAGATGCTATGCAAGTAACAAAAGAGATTTCCTATAAAGATATTCCTGACTTTCCACAAAGCACTGTAGAAGGCCATTCCGGCAATATGCTGTTTGGCACATTGGGTGGCAAAGAAGTGGTAATGATGGCTGGCCGCTTTCATTATTACGAGGGCTATTCAATGGAAGATGTCACATTCCCGATACGGGTAATGAAAGCATTAGGTGTAGAAACACTGTTTCTGAGCAATGCGGCAGGTGGTATGAATGCGGGATTTAAAGTGGGCGACATCATGCTGATTAACGACCATATCAACCTGTTTCCGGAGCATCCGCTTCGCGGGCCGAATGATGAACGTTTCGGCACACGCTTCCCCGATATGAGTGAACCTTATGACCATCAATTGCTGGCCTTAGCAAAAGAAGTAGCGCATACACAACAACTGGAAGTAAAAGAAGGTGTATATATAGGGCTGCAAGGGCCTACATTCGAAACACCAGCAGAATATAAATGGCTTCATATAATCGGTGGCGATGCAGTGGGTATGAGCACTGTACCTGAAAACATCGTTGCGAAGCACAGCAATATGCGCGTATTTGCTGCAAGCATCATCACCGACCTGGGCGTTCCGGGCATTGTACACAAAGTGTCTCATGAAGAAGTATTGGCTGCTGCCAATGCCGCGGCACCAAAGCTGGCATCCCTTGTAGAAGGTATTATTCAGAAAATGTAGTTTCTATTCAGTTATCTTTGCCAAGTTTTAGGCCACTTTTGAAGAACTATACATACATACGTTTATCTGTAATTATTGCTGTTTTGATGGCAGTAAATGCCTATTCCGGATTTGCCCAGATACAACCACCGGGGCAGGGAAAATCTGTATTCGATCAGAACAAAAAAGACAGTACCCAGTTTGGAAAGAGTAATAATGCAGACTGGAAAGACGAAACTTATCGTATTTTTTATCGCAAGCTACAGTCTGATAGGGTTTATAGCCCTGACACAAGTATTCACAGCTTTCATCGCAGGTTTGTAAACTTTCCGTATAGAGACCTTGGGAATAATGGCAGCAGCACGAGAAATCTGATATTTACGCCCGACAACCGCTTAGGCCCTACCCTCGGTTATACTGCATACGATGTTTACAGGTATGATATTGACAGCCTGAATTATTATAACACGAATCGCCCGTACTCCATCTTCGGCTACCAATTAGGTGGCAAGCAGGAACAGATGGCACGACTGCTGCATACCCAAAACATAAAACCCAACTGGAATTTTGCAGCAGGATATAATAAAATCAATTCACCGGGGTATTATAATATTCAACGCACCAATCACGATAACGGATTTTTATCTACACACTACCAAAGCAAAAAACTTCACTACCAGTTATTTGCTGGTGTGGTATATAATAACCTGCAACAGGATGAGAATGGCGGTATGATAAATGAAAAACAACTGGACAGTGCCGCATATAACGACAGGCGCACTATTACAGTTGCATTTCAAAACGATGCGTTCGGCAACAGCAGCAGTATCAGAAGGTCTTCGGTTTCGAACAGATTGCGGGATTATTCTATTATGCTGCAACATGGCTATACATGGGGAAAAACTGATACACTGTATAATGCCGACAGTAGTAAATACAGCTTGGAAATGACACCTCGTTTCTCCATTATACATCGTGTGGAAATGAGTGGTGAAAGGCATCTGTTCAGAGATGTACGTGCAGACTCATTAAGGTATTCACCTTTCTTCACAAAAAGCTTTGTCGCAAACGACTCTGTTTACAGCAGGCAGGATTGGTTTTTTATAGACAACAGGTTATCACTAAACGGATACATCGGCAAACACGAAAATCAATTACGTTTCAGTGCGGGCATCGGCAACAGGTATGATAAATTTGAATCCTTCTTCTTAAAAGACTGGATTACTACAAAAGAAACAAGCAACTATATTACCGCCTCAATTAATAAAGAAGCATTACTGAAAGGCAAATGGTTTTATGGCGCAGAGCTACTGAGCTTTGTTACCGGCAATTATGCAGGCGCAAGCACCCTGAAAATACTGATAGGGAAAGACCTTGGCGATAAGTTGGGAAGCATCAGTGCGGGTGCAATCCAGAATATAAATACAGCACCTTACAGCTACACCACGTATTACAACCAATACGATACTATCCTTAATACATTCTCCAAAGAGAGTATCACACAACTGCATGGAGAATGGCTGAATGAGCGATACAACTTCAGCATCGGTGTAAGAGATTATTTTATAAATAACTATATCTACACAAACGACAAGCAACTGCCCACACAATTTTTAAACACATTTAATATTGTTCAGCTATGGGCGCACAAAGCATTCAGGTGGAAGATACTGGTGCTTGATAACGAGCTGACTTATCAGCAAACAGAAACCCGATCGCCGGTGAACATACCGCAATTAATGGGCAGGCACCAACTGGCTATTGAAACATATATATTCAAAAAAGCTTTGTTGGTTGCCACAGGTGTGGAAGCAAGATATCATAGCTCGTACAATCCCGCAGGTTATTCTCCTTTCTTCAATCGCTTATATTATCAAAATACTTACAGCATCAGTAATACACCTGAGATGAGCGTATTCTTCAATTTCAAAGTAAAACGCTTCCGTGCCTACCTGATGGCAGATCAGGTACAACAGTTATTCAGCAGGAACACCCTGATTGCAAACGGATATGCAGCACAAAACTTCATGATACGTTTTGGCTTTAATTGGGTGATGATAAATTAATTGTTTTTACAATATTGAAAGGTATTTATATATAAACCAACCCTATTAGCAAAAACAGGTTTTCTGCATTTTCAGTTTCCCCTAATTACCGTTAACTTTACACGCTATCTTATTAAAGAATTTCTGCAAAAAACTGACGGTTTTACGATGAAAGATTTTTCGTACGTGATGAGTTCACACCCTTCTTACATAGAGTCTATGTATAGCGACTATGTAAAAGATTCTACAACTGTTGACCCGGAGTGGAAAAAATTTTTTGAAGGTTTTGATTTTGCCATATCTAAAGCCAATAGTAACGGCGGTGCGGCAACAGCAACAATTACTATTGATAAAACACCTGTAAGTAACGAACAGATTTCGAAAGAACTGAGTGTTTATCGCCTCATCCGCAGTTATTGGAAACGCGGACATCTGGTAGCTACAACTAATCCCATTCGTCCTCGTATAGACCGCAAACCATTCCTTGCACTTTCAGACTTCGGTTTGAGCGAAGCAGATTTGAATACTGAATTTCATTCAGGCGCATTCGCAGGTTTGGGCAAAGCCAAACTGAGCGATATAATAGCACGCCTGAAAAAACTATACGCCAGCAATGTAGGTATTGAATATACCTACATCAACAATTACGACACCTGCATGTGGGTGCAGGAAGCATACGAGACTATGCAGGAGCAGGAATTGACGCTGGATGAAAAGAAACGCATACTGGAAAAACTGAACGAAGGTGTAATCTTCGAGAAGTTTCTGCATACAAAATACATCGGCCAAAAACGCTTCAGCCTTGAAGGTGGGGAAAGCACTATTCCTGCATTAGATACTATCATCAATAGCGCAGCCAATAGCGGTGTTAAAGAAGTAGTAATAGGTATGGCACACCGTGGCCGCCTGAATGTATTAACGAATACACTACGCAAAACATACGAACAGGTATTCTCTGAATTTGAAGGTAATATGCCTCCCGATACTACCATGGGTAGTGGTGACGTGAAATACCACCTCGGTTTCCGAAGCAATATCCAGACACCTGAGGGTAAAGAAATCAATGTGCAGCTAACGCCCAATCCATCTCACCTTGAAGTGGTTGACCCGGTTGTTGCAGGTTTCTCTCGTGCAAAAGCAGATATACTGTATAACAGCGCATACGATGAGGTGTTACCTATCCTGATACATGGCGATAGCGCCGTAGCCGGGCAAGGTGTTGTATATGAATTGCTCCAGATGAGTAAACTACCTGGTTACAAAACAGGTGGTACCATTCATTTTGTTATTAACAACCAGATAGGCTTTACAACAGATTTTGATGAGGCACGTTCTGCAGACTATTGTACAAGCGTAGCAGCAATGGTACAGGCTCCTGTACTACATGTTAACGGCGATGACCCTGAAGCTGTGATAAAAGCTGCAAAACTTGCTGTAAAATATCGCCAGCAGTTCAATCAGGATATCTTTATTGATATGGTGTGCTATCGCAAGCATGGCCACAACGAAGGCGATGATCCGAGCTTTACACAGCCGCAACTATACGACCTGATTAAGAAGCACCCGAACCCACGAGAAGTATATACTGAATACCTCCTGAAAAATGGTACTGCTGATGCAAAGCAATTAGCTACCGAAATGGAAAAGCGTTTTTGGGATGATTTGCAACAAAGGCTGGATGAAGTGAAACAAAAACCACTTCCTTACCAGATGCAGGCACCTGAAAAAGCATGGACAGAACTTCGCCGCTCTACATTTGAAGACTTCGACAAATCTCCTGATACAAACATCAGTAAAGAGCAGGTAGAAAAACTGTTTAAAGCATTGATGAATATACCATCAGACTTTAAACCACTGCGCAAGATTCAAAAGCTGATAGATGAAAAAGTAAAACTGTATGAAGATAAAGGCCTGCTGGACTGGTCAACCGGTGAGTTGATGGCCTATGCAAGTTTATTGGCAGAAGGTATCCCTGTTCGCCTCAGTGGCCAGGATGTAGAACGCGGCACATTCTCTCACCGTCATGCAGTACTGCACGATGAATCTACAAATGCAGAATACAGCCGCCTCAGCAAGTTGAGTGATAATCAGGCTCGTTTGCAGATATACAACTCACTACTGAGTGAATTTGCAGTACTTGGCTTTGAATATGGCTATTCTATTGCCAACCCTAATGCACTGACAATATGGGAAGCACAGTTTGGTGATTTCGCAAACGGCGCACAAACAGTAATAGACCAGTACATAGCATCTGCCGAAACCAAATGGCAAAAAATGAGTGGCCTTGTTATGCTGCTGCCACATGGTTATGAAGGACAAGGACCGGAACACTCTTCTGCCCGACTGGAACGCTTCCTGCAATTGTGTGCTGAAAACAATATCATTGTTACAAACATTACGACGGCAGCAAACCTGTTCCACATGTTCCGCCGCCAGTTGAAGTGGGACTTTAGAAAACCGCTTATAAACTTCTCTCCAAAAGCTAATCTGCGCCACGTGCGTGCGTACTCAGGTATCGAAGATTTTACTACAGGTGGCTTTAAAGAAGTGATAGACGATGCAAGCATTAAAACAGCAAGCAAGGTAAAACGCGTATTGCTTTGCAGCGGTAAAATCTACTTCGACCTCAGCGAAAAGCAAATGGCTGAAAACAGGCAGGATGTAGCTATTATTCGACTGGAACAGATGTACCCACTACCGGCAAAACAACTGGAAGAACTACGTGCTAAATACAAAAAAGCAGAATGGGTTTGGGTACAGGAAGAACCATATAATATGGGTGCGCTGGGCTTCCTGAAAATGCAGGAAGAAGCGGTTGTATCTAAATATATATCCCGTCCTGCAGGTGCTGCAAGTGCGACAGGTTATAGCAAAATGCACGCTAAAGAACAACAAGCGCTCATCGACAAAGCGTTTGATATATAATAGTTTTAAATCCAACAACATTAAACAGGGCTTTTAGCCCTGTTTTGTTTTAATAACTATTAATAATAAGCCCCTTTTATATTATTTTTGCGCCACACCTGATATTGATATGGAAGACTTGAAATTAACGCTGAAGCAACAAATCATCGAATCGCTGAACCTGCAAGGAATGACACCTGCGGATATAGACGATAATGCGCCTCTGTTTGGTGAAGGTTTGGGACTGGATAGCATTGACTCTCTGGAAATGATGGTATTGCTGGAGCGTAACTACGGCATCAAAATAGAAGATGCACGCGAAGGCCGTAAAGTGCTGGAGTCTGTAGCTTCTATGGCAGCATACATCGAGCAACACCGCAAAATATAACAGCCGCACCGCATGGCGGAAAAAATAGTAGTTACATCACTGGGAATCCTTTCAGCTTTGGGAAACGGGGCAGATGAAAATCTGCAATCACTGTTGTCCCTTAAAAGTGGTTTGCATATTCCCGATTTGCTGCAAAGCATTCACGCCCATGAATTCCTCATGGGCGAAGTGGCATATAGCAATGATGTGTTATCTGCTATGCTGGGCTTGCCTACAGGCAACAATGGCTATACCAGAACTACCCTGCTTGCAATGATAGCCATGCAGGAAGTTATGAAAGGTATAGACAAAGACCTGCTGCAAAGCGAAGGCTTTGCATACATCAATGCCAATACGGTTGGCGGTATGTGCGCAGTAGAAGATTTATACCCTGAATTTGTTGCTGAAAAACAAGAGGGCGATTTCCTGAAATATATAGACACACTGGACTGTGCAGAGAGCACACAAAATGTAGTTAACTATTTCGACATACATCCGTTTACCGCTACTATCAGTACAGCATGTTCATCATCTGCCAATGCCATTATTCTTGGCGCAAGGATGATACAGCATGGCATAGTAAAGCGCGCTATCTGTGGTGGATGTGACGCACTAAGCCGTTTCACACTCAATGGTTTTCATTCTTTGAAGAATGTAGATAAGCAACCTTGTCGCCCGTTCGACAATACGCGCTTTGGCCTGAACCTCGGCGAAGCAGCAGGTTATCTGTTGCTGGAAACTGAGAAATCTGCTAAAGAACGCGGCGCAGAGATACTCGCCGTATTATCAGGCTATGGCAATACGAACGATGCATACCACCCCACAGCACCATCTCCTAATGGTGACGGTGCATACAATACCATGCAACTGGCACTTTCAAAAGCAGGCTTGCAACCACAAGACATCAGCTACATCAACGCACATGGCACAGCAACCATCAATAACGATGCTGCAGAAGGCAAGGCCATAGAACGATTGTTTGAAAATAATGCACCACTGTTCAGCTCTACAAAGCCATACACCGGGCATACACTGGCAGCAGCAGGAAGTATAGAAGCCATCTTCAGTATATGGGCATTGCAACAACAAAAAGCATGGCCCAACATGAACTTTACCACACCGATGGAAGACGTGAGCGTTCGTCCTGTTACGACTCTTACAGATGCTGCTATCAACCATGTTATCAGCAATTCATTTGGCTTTGGCGGCAATAATGTTTCATTATTATTCAGTAAGGCATGATGAAACCTGTGTACATATCAGCTGCGGCAGCATTATCTCCTCAAAACAGTTTTGATGCAGATACGCTATTGCCTGATGTAATAAGCAGTGATAATGGCAAGCTGTATGTAAAAGACACCGACTATTCAAAGTTCATCAACCCTGTAGCTATACGCCGCATGAGCCGTATGCTGAAAGTCGGCATCAGCACAGGCATGAAGGCCGTACAAGTTTCGGGTGTAGAAAAACTGGATGGCATTATTACAGGTACAGGGCGTGGCAGTATGCGAGATATGGAACTCTTCCTTGGCGATATGATACGCCTGAAAGAAGAAGCACTGAACCCTACTTACTTTATACAAAGCACTTACAACAGTGTGAACGGCTGGCTGGCTATGCAGACAAAATGCACAGGCTACAACCAGACCTATGTACATCGTGGACATTCACTTGAGATGGCATTGCTGGATGCAAAGATGTTGCTGCACGATGCTACAGAACCACAAACATATCTTGTTGGTTGCCTGGATGAAATGACTGATGAGTACTTCATCGTTAAGAATAAAATAGGCTACTGGAAGAAGGAGCTACCGAACAGCCTGCAACTATTGCAACACAGCAACACACAAGGCAGCATTGGCGGTGAAGGTGCAGCGTTCTTTACCGTGAGCAACATAAGTGCTAATAGCATTTGCAGTGTAGAGCAATTGAAAATGTTGCAACAACCTACTGCTGCATCAGTGCAGGAAAGTATTGACAATATACTTGCTGCACATGGTATGAAGCTGAAAGATATTGATGTTGTATTATGTGGTATGAGTGGCGATGTCCGCTTTCAACAATTATATACTCCGATACTTGAAAACACGACAGCGCATACTACCGTAGCTGCATTCAAACACCTTTGCGGCGAATATGATACCAGCACAGGCTTTGCTATGTGGTTAGCAACAAAACTATTTCAGGAACAATCAACACATGAAGTGTTAATACAGAAGAAAGGCATCAACCCTGCTATCAATAATATACTGATTGTAAATCACTATACACTGAACAGCGCGAGTGTAGTATTGATGAAGAAAACTTCGTAAAACTTATATAGCACCTACCGCCATTACTTCTGTAGGTGTAGGGTTACCACCTTCTTTTTCCAGCGATATAGCAAATGCCTGCCCGCCTTTTACATGCATTGGTATTTTATACATCATACCTGCATTGGCTACAAGGTTATTATCAATTACACCCATGCTTACAGGTTTACCATCCTGTATCACCCACAGTTGGTATTGCTTGCCTTTTTCAGGCATTGGCATGGTATGTATGGTAAGGTAAGACTCTCCGGTTGTTTTACTCCAGAACATCATCCCCGTCATTTCTTTGCCGGTTTGGGTGCTGCGCATCACTACTGTCTTCATGGCAGTATCTACCAGCATATCACGACCTTTTTTGTATTCGGCCAGTACTTGTTGCTGCGATGCTTTCAGTGAATCCATCTGCGATGTCATCTGCGCTATCTCATCTTTCGTCTTGTTGCGTTGGGAAAGGAGCATGAAGTTGGTAAGCACACTCACTGCTACTGCTGCCCATACGGCTGCACGTTGCCATGTAGGGCGCACTGGTGGGGCTATTTCTACTACTTTAGGTTGTTGCTTAGGTTCTTGTACGGATTGTGGTTCGGATACCGATTGAGTTGCAGATTGTTGTATAGCATTCCATATCTGCTGCTGCATATGAGCAGGTGGCTCTTCGGCATTAGCTTCGGCAAAAGATTGCATAGCCGCTTCAATAGCTGCCACTTCATTTGCCAGCTCAGGATACATCACCATATCGGCCTCTACCGATGCACGCTCCTGTTCGGTTAGTGCTCCGAGTACGTAGGCTTCCAAGATGCCCGATTCTATGTATTCCTTTATATTCACTTTTACTAATTACTATTATAATATTCCCTTAACGATTGCATGGCAGCCCGCATACGGGTTTTAACCGTACCCAAGGGTATGTCAAGTGTTTTTGCAATCTCATCTAATGTGAAACCTTTAAAGTAAGCAAGATTGACAATAGTCTGGTATTCGGGCTTTAAATCCGCTACCGCTTCCTTCAATCCGATAGTATCTGTCGACTGCTCCGTTTTCATTCCCTTCTGCACATTATATACGGCATCTTCACCTGAATGGATTTTAGACTTCATGATCTCACCCTTCGAACGCAACTTGTCTATCGCTGCATTGCGGGCTATGTTTATCATCCATGTATATATCCTGCCTTTCTCTGTATTATACTGTCCTATATTATTCCATACTTTCACAAACACATCCTGCAATACATCCTGTGCTGTTTGCTCATCTGTCACTACTTTTCGGATAACGCCATATAACACACCTGCATAATTTTTATACAGGTAGCTGAAAGCATCCTGACTCTGTTGCCTGAGCAACAAAACCAGTTCTTCTTCACTATATGTCAGTACGGGTGCCAATCAGTTTCGTTAACTAAAGTATTTCTTATTTACTGAATACCATGCGGTAGTCAGTTTTTATTTTACCGTTGCTGATATCATCCAGCTTTTTCTTTATCAATCTGCGTTTCAGCATCGGCAGGTAGTCTATAAACAACTTACCTTCTATATGGTCGTACTCGTGTTGTATAACACGGGCAGTGATGCCATCAAATTCTTCTTCACGCTCCTGAAAGTTTTCATCCATATAGCGCATCTTCACTTTCGGCTGACGATGCACATCTTCGCGAACCTTTGGTATGCTGAGGCAACCTTCGTTATACGCCCATGGCTCACCACTCTCTTCTACTTTATGTGCATTGATGAAAACCCTTTTTATAGGCTTCTCATTCGGGTATTCTTTTTTGTCTTCCTCGTCAAAATTCTCTACTATCTGCAATGTATCAACAACAAACAGGCGGATAGGTTTGTTTATCTGCGGCGCTGCCAATCCTACACCATTGGTATGGTACATACTCTCCCACATATCGGCAATCAGCTTTTTCAATTCAGGGTATTCAGCCGTTATATCGTCACAAACTTTTCTTAATACAGGGTGCCCGTAAGCTACAATTGGTAAAACCATCTAATATTTTAAATTATATAATCCGCAAAAATACGAATTAGCTGCGGCTTTCAAGATATTCGCGTAAAATGATCACCGCTGCAATACTATCTACGAGTTCTTTGCGCTCACGGATTTTCTTTTTAAGCCCCATTTCTGCTATGGCCTGAGATGCCATCTTAGAAGTCATGCGTTCATCCCATGTATCGACAGGCATATCGGGGAACACATTTTTAAATTTTATTATAAATTTTTCAACTAATGGTGTGGCATCTGTTGGGGTATCATCAAAATTCAGCGGGTAGCCTATTACTATTCTTTCTACAGGCTCTGCTGCAATGTATTTTTTCAGCCAGCCAATCAGTTCTCCTGTATCAACGGTATCAACGGCAGTTGCTATTATCTGCAATGGGTCGGTAGCGGCCACACCTGTACGCTTTTTGCCATAGTCTAATGCCAGTATCCTGCCCATTATATTTGGTTCTTCCAGATTTTAAGAATCACAGTACCCATACGCTTTACAATCTCTGCTTCAGTCCGTTTCAGTTCCATTTGTTTTTTTACCAGAGCCATGATACGGGGTTGCTCTGTTTCAGTAGCCAACCTGTTGAGCAATTGTGCCTGCATCATTTTCAGGTTCTTCACTTCAAAATATGCAAGCGAGCTATCTACTTCGTTGATATAATTAAGGTCGCCATGCAATGCTTCAATACCATACACATCTTTCCAGTTGTGGCTGATGTCTGTACGCACATACAACACGCTCGATATAATGTCGAGTACATCTTTACCTGTATTATTTACCACATGTTGTATATCCGGCGGTACATTATGTATCGCAATGTGCTTGAAGTAATCATCAAAAATCCTTCGTGCCAGTTCATTTTCTATCAGGTCGGGGTCTACTGTCTGATGTACCTTATCTGCAACATTTTTGAAATCCGGTATATCCTTTGCACCATGCTCCAGCAACACACGCACCAGCTCCCATTCCTGCTGCACATTCGGTTTCACCTTCGATACATGATCTATCAGCTCCGATTCTGTTTTTATCTGGTCAGGGTCGGTAGTTGGGGTAGCTGCTGCTTTATTCCGTTCCTGTTGCTTCTGGTCATTCTCTACCCTGTCGCGTATATATTTGTTTACAAGGTTGACGAGCTTTGTTTCATCTACCTGCAACCTCCTTGCTGCTTCGCGGATGTAATAATCCTGCAAAGCAAAGTCTTCTGCCTTGTTAATACGCGCTACACTTTCGGCAATCTCGTTTACCAGTTTCGATTTGCGCACTGGGTCGTCACCCACTTCTTTCATACCTACTTCCATTCGGAAGTTTATCACATCCTGCTTATGTGCTTTTACATAATCACGAAAACCGTGCTCACCATTTTTCTGTATAAAACTATCCGGGTCTTCACCTTCGGGCAACAATACCAGCTTCACATTAAAGCTCTGCCCCAAAGCCATATCCAACCCACGTAGCGCTGCCTTCACACCCGCAGCATCACCATCATAAAGTATTGTCAGATTGTGTGTCAGTTGGCCAATCAATCTTAATTGGCCTTCGGTAAGCGATGTACCGCTACTGGCTACTACATTCTCTACACCACCCTGGTGCAATGATATAACGTCTGTATAGCCCTCAACCAGAAAACACTCGTCTTGTTTGCTGATGGCAGTACGGCTTTGGTACATGCCATACAGCACACGGCTTTTGTTATACAGTTCATTCTCCGGTGTATTAATGTATTTAGGTGCGCGGTCGTTTGTTTTCAGTATGCGTGCACCAAAGCCAAGTACACGCCCAGTCATGCTCTGTATGGGGAATATCACCCTGCCACGGTATATATCGTAATAACCACGCCCGCTGTTTTTTATCAGCCCAGCTTTTTCAAGCAAATCGGCATTATAGCCCTTCTTTGTAGCGGCTGTATAAAATGCCTCCCCGCTTTCAGGGTTGTACCCTAACCTGAATTTTTCAATCGTTTCTTTAGAAAAACCCCGTTGCTTAAAATAGCTGCCTCCTATAGTCTGCCCTTCCTCACTGTCCGATAAGGTTTCGGAGAAATACTGTGCGGCATATTCGTTCAGAATACGAAGCGCTTCCTCTGCAAGTTGCATTTGCTGTTGCTCGGGGCTGCGCTCTGTTTCTTCCAGCTTTATCTTGTAGTAATCTGCCAGCCAGCGGATGGCTTCGGGATAAGTCAGCTTTTCATGCTCTTGTACAAAACTTACCACATTGCCCCCCTTGCCACAACCAAAACATTTATACAAGCCCTTGGCACCCGATACGGTAAACGAAGGTGTCTTTTCGTTATGAAAAGGGCAATTGGCAATATAATTCACCCCACGTTTCTTCAAACGCAGAAACTGGCCTATGACTTCAACGACGTCGGCACGGTTCATTACTTCCTGTATGGATGCGGGGGAAATCATTTCTGCGAAGTTAATTAAAGAAAATGGCAGCGGGTAATTAATAGGTGAGGCTGGTAGTAAACTTTACGCGTTCACGCTTCTTGGTAAACACATGCCAATTTCCATCATATTCTATATGCGACGGCACCATTTTACCATGTGCATGCGTCATGCGCACTTTCATTCGCACAATAAAGTCGTACACACCTGCCCTGTAAGACAATGAATAATCTCGAGCGACAATACTGTAATCCGTTTTGCGAAACCATGTGGTCAAATCATCATATACCACTTCTTTTTCATAACCTTTTTGGGGTACGGCCCTAAATACATAACATTCCTCTCCACGATACTCCTGCGATGATAATTTAAAGTCATACATCTTAGCGACTTCGGGTTCAAAGATGGCACTTTTATCACCCATTAACGGGATGCCGGTAACCTTGCTGCCGGGGTTAAACATCAGTTGTTTCAGCTTATAACTGTTGCTCTCATTTTTACTGTTGCCTACCTTCCTGATGCCGGCTGTTACATAATCATTCTCACCACATTTTTTACCGACTGTAAAAAAGAGGTAAGCATACAATTCGGCAGTGTAATAATTGTACTGCCTTTTACGATTATAAAAATCGCCTGTTGTTTTTTCTTCCAGCACCTGCATCGTACGGCAGCCATTAGCATACACTTGTTTTGTCTTGCTATTGAGCGATGCCTGTACTGCTCCTTTGTTATCGTACACCCGAATATCATTGGTTGCATTCCAGGTAAGCACATGCAGGCTGCGAAAAGCTTTGTAGAAAGTGGTATCGGTTTTCACTCGTTTTATAAATCCCTGCACATCCCAGCCTTTTCGTACTGCTTTTATCACCACATCATCCATTTTGATGGGCAGTTTGAATATACTTGTATCTTTTTGCGCAAAAGACACAGTGCTACACACAATTAATATCAGGGTAAAAACACTACGCATTTTCTCTTGCTTTCAGTAAAGCCTCTGCTACTATCATATCCTCGGGCGTTGTTACTTTTATATTGCTGCGCTCTCCCTGTACCAGATGCACATTATCTCCGTAAGCTTCTACAACTGTAGCTTCGTCTGTAAATGCAGCCTGATACTCCTGTGCAAATGCAGGCAGTATCACTTCTGCTTTGAATGTTTGCGGGGTTTGAATAATGCGCATCTGTTCTCTGTCTATCGGGCGGCTGTCTTCATCTTCCAATATACGCATACTGTCTGCAACGGGGATGGCAGGTATGGCGCTGCCTTTATCTACAGCCTGCTCGTAGCAGCGGTGTATCAGTTCTGTTGTTGCCAACGGGCGCACACCATCGTGTACAAATACAATACTGTCCGCGTCAACAACTTTCAGTCCGTTCTGCACACTGTGGTAGCGTGTTTCTCCACCTGCTACTATTGTTATATCTATTCTTTCGGGGAAAGATTGCAGCACCATCTGTGCATAGCTTAGCTGGTCTTGCGGCAACACCAGTACCAATTGCATATCTGCATACGCATCTGCAAACGCTTTTACGGTATGATATAAAATCGGATGCCCGTTCAGTGGCAAAAACTGTTTAGGTACAGCACTACCCATGCGCACACCTTTGCCACCCGCTACTATTACAGCATATTTCTTCATAGATACAGCCACAAAAAAACAGTATATAATTTACACAACAAAGAAAAAGCCCCGCATGTGCGGGGCTTCATATCTAAAAAGCACTTATTATTTCACTTCCTGCATCAGCTTCCTGACAATCGGAGATATTACAATCAGTGCAATACCTGCTATCAGCGCGTAGATACCCAATTGCTTGTAACCATCTGTATAAGAAATCAGCTTTTCTGTAAGGCTGGCATTTTCGTTGGTTGTAGCCATGCCTGCACCCAGCAAACCTGCTGCATATTGCCCGTATGCACTGGCAAGGAACCACATACCCATCATCACACCCCATAGCTTTTTAGGTGCCAGTTTCGTCATCAGCGATAAGCCGATAGGAGAAAGACACAATTCACCGAATGTGATTACCAGATATGCTAGTGTAAAAATATCCAACGATGTTTTACCATCAGGCCCAGCAAAGAAGCGTGTTGCATAGAAAGTATAAAATGCACCCGCAAGGAACAAAAATCCTAAACCGAATTTCACAACAGAGTTGGGTTCAATTTTCTTTTTTGCAAGCCATATCCATAACAAACCAAGAACAATGCTGAATACAATAACAAACACCGAGTTGGCACTATTATTTACCACATTCGGGTCCACACCGGATACGCCAAGTAATGTATCATTCAAGTTATACAAGGCAAACAAACTCAATGAACCACCACTCTGTTCAAAGAATGCCCAGAAGAATACCGAGAAGATAATGAACACTAACGCTGCAATCATTTTTTTGCGTTCTGCACCTGTTAGTTTTGTCATTTCATATACCAGGTAGAGAAGCGTCAACGGCCCGATGGTGTACATGAAATAGTCTGTATATTCTGTCTTGCTTACCATCAGCAGTATCAACGGCATTACTGCCAAAGAGCCAATGAAAGTTGCTATTTCATATATTTTTCTTTTACCAGGCACATAATCTTTCAGCGGCGACAAACCGATAGGACCCATACTTTTTTGTGTAAACACAAAAGTCAGTAAGCCTATCATCATTACAATACCTGCAGAAGCAAAGGCGAGATTCCATGAATGGTATTTGCCCAGATAGACACAAACCATACCACCAAAGAATGCACCGATATTAATACCTGAATAAAACAAACCAAAACCGGCATCCCTGCGCGGGTCTCCTGCACGATATAGCTCACCCACCATGGTAGATATGTTAGGCTTAAAGAAACCGGTACCCACGATGGTAAAGCATGTACCTATATAAAAGAACTCTGTTGGATTTGCCGCAATGATAAAGCTGCCTGCTATCATCAATATACCACCCCAAAAGAGCGACTTACGGAAACCAAGTATCTTATCTGCAAACAAACCACCTATGAAAGTAAATGCATAAATAAACGCCTGTATAGCACCATACTGCAGGTTGGCTGCTTTCTCGTCTATCATCAGCTGCGTAACCATGAATACGGTAAGCATACCACGCAATCCGTAGAAACAAAATCGTTCCCACATTTCGGTGAGGAAGAGGTACCATATCTGCTTGGGGTACTTCCCTTTAAAATCCTGTATCTGTTCTAATGTCAGGTCTTGAGACATATACTCGTTTTAGTTGTTAGATATAACGCTCCAAAATAAACTTTATTTCTGATTAACGCTTTTTATCACCCTATCTATAAAAAAGAAAAGCCCCCGCTGACTGCGGAGGCTTTGTTATGAAGTTTTATTAAATCTATTCTTTCGTGACCTTAATGATGGTACTATTGGCATCATCGGTGTATTTGAGCAAATACATACCAGCCGGTTTGCCTTCAAGGTTAACATCCATCATGTCATTTTCCATTTTCAGTTGAGATATTACTTTACCAGTAATATCCGTAACGATAATATTACCTATTCCTGACTTCATGCCGCCAACTACGCGGAGGTTAAATTTATCCTTCATCGGGTTAGGGAATGCCTGTATTTCAAAGTTCTTAACATTACCTGTAGCTACGATGCCTGTACCCGGTTGTGTCAGGAACGAGTCGAGCCCCCAAGGAGATAACGGTGTTGGTGTACAATGCGCACGCAGGAAGAAATACCATTCTTTACCCGGTGCCAAACCTTGCAACACTACACTTGTTTGTGTTGTGATATTGCCGCTCTGTGGTATTTGTGTATCTATACGCACGGCATACTCATAACGCTGCACACTTGGTACCGGCGTCCAGCTTGCAATGGCAGTTGTACTCGAAATATTTGCAATTGTTATCTGTGGTGTATAGCAGCATGGCGGCACTACAAACGAGTCCAGCTTCCATGGAGATACAACCCAGTTTTGTTGATTAAGGCCTGCTGTATCACAAATGCTGCGTATGTAGAAGTAGTATTTTGTATTACATACTATCGGGAAGTTGCTATCAGGCAAACTCAACGATGTATCTTTTGTAAGATTATTACCATTACCAGGTGTTCCCGGTGTAGTTGTAATTACATACTCATACATCAGAGCAGTTGGCCATTTTTTCCACTTAATGTTCGCAGAATTGTATGTGAGGTTTGAATATGTGATTTGTGGTGGCGGAGAGCACGGATTGATTACGTTTACATAATAATCTTCAACTTCTCCGTAATAGAAACCACCCAGGAAACAAGGGTCTTCACCTACTGGTGGTGCGTATGGCGGGTTAACACCATTCCTTGTACCCACGCGGATACGCATACGCGTACGGCCATTTTTTGCAGTAGGTGGCACAGGTATTGTTGTACCCATAGTACCCGATGGTACTGTACAACAAGTAAATGCCCCCGGAGATACTACCATAAACTCACCATTGGCATTGGCGGGATAAGCCAGTGTATTAAATACGCTATCTCTGTTCCAGTCAACCCATATTGCTACTTTATAAGGGAATGCAGTACCTGTACTTGCCAACTGTATAGTATAGCCAAAACTTGTACCTGCGTTAACCGTCAGCTCTTTGCCCGGGCCACTGTATATTTCGTACCCTGTAGCTGTATTACAGGTATTGTTTGCGTTTGCAATGTTTGTAACAGCACCTGTAGTGGTAACACTATTGATACGAATTGCGCTCGGAGACCCCTGGCCACAATTGGCACCGGAAACTGCTGCTTGCGGTGTACAATATACCTGAGCATCAGCAGTGCCTGCTGTCAGTATTAAACCTGCAATTGCAATAGCGGTCTTAATACGGTTTGGGTAAAGTTTTATTAGCATGAGCTCTATAATTTGAATAAACCTTTATAAAGTTAAGTGTTGTAGCAATAATAATAAAAAAAAATGAATACTCAAAACACCTGTTTCTATATATAATAGACGGCTATAACCAGAAAATCGTTAGGATTTTGAACATATTAATTTCGGGTTACAAAAAAGACGAATACCTGATTACAGGTATTCGTCTTAAAATAATACACTCCCGAATTTATTGCTTAGTGAATTTTGTATTTGTATTGGTATTTGCATCAACGTATTGCAGCAGATATATACCTGATGCTAATGATGCTACATCAATATCTGCCTGCTCCGTATCCATTTTCAGTTGCTTAACTACCTGGCCTTTCACATCCATAATGGTAATAGTAGCTACCCCACTGCGTTTGCCAGTAGCCTTGATTATCAGGTTGTCTTTTACAGGATTGGGGTACGTCGCAATACTGAATGGTGTTTCTGATACATTGCCAACACTTAATGGTGGTGCCGATGTGAAATCTAACGATGCCCAGCCCGATGTTTGTTTAACTCCATTGTCAACACAATTACAACGCACACTCATTGTATAGTTGGTGCTTGGAACTAAATATGGTGTCAGGATAAACGGATTGATTAATGGCGTACCATTTGCAGGTATGGCCGATACAGGGCCCATAAAGTATTCATAGTTAACGGCTGTCTTAACCGCAGGCCATGATATAGATGCCGTAAATGGATTGAGGAATGAAAGCGACAATACCGGTTTGCGGCATGGAGTTGGTGTATAGAATGAGTCTAACGACCAGCTTGAACTATCATTGGCAACACATTTTGCACGTATATGCACATAGTTCCATTTCCCTTCCGAAAGGCCTGTTAAAGCTTTGAATCGTATAGTAGTAGTCTGAATATTCGGGTTGCTTAATAATGGATTGGCTCTATTGGTATCTACCAGCCATTGCCATGATATAACGTTATTAGCAGTATCCCACTGAATATTCGCAGAGTTGGAGTCTATATTGCTTGCAGTAAAACCTGATGGTTTGCTGCATGGAGGCAGCGTAACAAACTGCATTGTATCCCACAGAGAATAGCTGATAGCACTGCAATAATTCCTTACGCGCAGGTAATGTGTTTTACCCGGTATCAAACCCGTTACAAATGCATTCGTATTGGTTGTAGATACAATAGGTTTAAATGCCTGGCCCGGTGCTGTAGTATCAATGATGTATTCATACTTAAATGAACCCGGAACAGCATTCCAGTTTACCTGCGCAGATGTAGATGCAATATTTGTTGTAGGCAATGCCAATGTTTTGGTACACGGAGAACCGGGAATGATATCTAAACCAAGAGCAGCACTACCTGTACCGCCGGCATTAGCATTGGTGTTGGTAGAAACACCCCATAAACGCCTGTTGCCACCAACACTACCTTGATCGAGATATATACCCCCCGCGCTATTTGAGTACACATCTATAATAATATTTGATGTACCGTCCCAAAAGAATGGAGTTGTTAATGTAAATGAAAACCATTGGCCTGTAACCGCAGGAATAGTGTAGGATGAAGCAAAAAATGCTGAGTTAAGTCCGGTAATCCAAGGCACTGCCCCCGTAGGCCATGTAGTAGGTGTCAATGCAGTAGTACCTATCAACAACGTCATATTGGAGTAAGTAGAGGTTGACGTTGACTGCGCTTTAAAATATACTTTAGTAATTGTACCCATTGGCACTGCCGGCGAAAAGTCAGCAGCCTCGTATAAATACTGTACCCTATTGGTAGAACTACCAAAAGGGAAAACGTTTGTCGCTCCGGTAGCTGTGCGTATGTAAGTCTGTGCCTGTACCAGATTAACCGATACAATAAGCAACATCAACAATAGTAATTTTTTACTCATATCAAATAGTCTCTTTTAATAACAATTGCGTTACCCGATTCTTTCATTAGAATCATCTTGATATGAAAAATTACTTAAAATTGGATTAAAACCTATTAATGTTAAGATTAAAAACAGATTAAAATTATATAAACACTTAAAGCCACTTAAAAAAGTGGCTTTTTGAAAAATTATGACATCTCTGCTCTGCTACTGCTTGGTAAACTTAGTTACCCTGCTTGTAGCATTATCTGCATACTGCAGTATGTAGATGCCTGCAGCATAATGATTTGTTTTAATTGTCAGGTCGTCTGTTTCCATCGTAAGCTTTTCGATCACTTTACCTTTTACATCCATAATAGTAATGGTAGCTGCACCATTGCGTTTGCCAGTAGCCTTGATTACCAGGTTGTCTTTTACAGGATTGGGGTATGTCGCAATACTGAATGGTGTTTCTGATACATTGCTAACACTTAATGGTGGTGCCGATGTGAAATCTAACGATGCCCAGCCCGATGTTTGTTTAACTCCATTGTCTATACAATTACAACGTACACTCATTGTATAGTTGGTGCTTGGAACCAGATATGGTGTCAGGATAAACGGATTGATTAATGGCGTACCATTTGCAGGTATGGCCGATACAGGGCCCATAAAGTATTCATAGTTAACGGCTGTCTTAACTGCAGGCCATGATATAGATGCTGTAAATGGATTGAGGAATGAAAGTGACAATGCGGGTTTACGACATGGAGTTGGTGTATAGAATGAGTCTAACGACCAACTTGAACTATCATTGGCAACACATTTTGCACGTATATGCACATAGTTCCATTTTCCTTCAGCAAGGCCTGTTAAAGCTTTGAATCGTATCGTCGTATTCTGAATATTCGGGTTGCTTAACAATGGATTGGCTCTATTGGTATCTACCAGCCACTGCCATGATATTACGTTATTTGCAGTATCCCACTGGATATTCGCAGAGTTGGAATCTACATTGCTGACAGTAAAACCTGCTGGCTTGCTGCACGGAGGCAATGTAACAAACTGCATAGTATCCCACATAGAGTAGCTGATAGCACTACAGTAATTCCTAACACGTAAGTAATGTGTTTTACCCGGTATCAAACCCGTTACAAATGCATTCGTGTTAGTTGTTGACACGATACTTGTATATGCCTTTCCAGGTGCTGTGGTATCAATGATGTATTCATATTTAAATGAACCCGGAACAGCATTCCAGTTTACCTGTGCAGATGTGGATGCAATATTTGTTGTAGGTAATGAAATTGCTTTTGTGCATGGAGACCCCGGAATAATATCTATACCAAACTCAGGACTACCTGTACCGGCAGAAGCTGTTGTAGCTGTTACATTACCCCACATACGCCTGTTCCCACCTACACTTCCTTGCTGAATGATAACACCACTTGTATAACCTGTCTGAGATGCCTCAACAATAAAGTTTGAAGTGCCATCATAAAAGAAAGGAGAGCTTAAAGTGAACTCAAACCACTGGCCACTAACAAATGTATTGGCGTAAGTAGCAGGTCCGAAAACAGTAGTAAGGCCTGTATTCCATGGGCCTGTTGCAAATGCCGTTAATGTAGTAGTGCCGATGCTTATCGTAACGTTTGAAAACGTACTGGTTGTACTTGTTGCACTTTTATAATATATTTTAGTGATTGTACCCATTGGCAACGCTGGTGAAAAGTCAGATGCCATAAAGAGATTCTGAACCCTGTTACTACTGGTAGTATTAAATGGGAATGAGTTGTTTGCACTGGTTGCCGATCTAACATGTTGAGGCTGCGCAAATGCAGTAACACAGTTAAAACATAAAAACAAGAATAATAGTAAATTTCTCTTCATTGCTATAAGTTGTTATTTTGTTTATACCAAAAACAATAGGTAATACAATCAATATCAATTTAAACACTATTATGAGAACACAACGTCATTAAATTCTCCAAGAGTCAATTTTAATCAATGTTTAACCTCTGTTTAATCAGTCTTTAATCGCACTTTAATTAGATTTTAATTGTCTGGAATAATCGCATATATATACGGCGTTGAGATGATAAATGAATGTAATTTGTGAAAAACAAAAAAACATTATAACAACAATAAATTGGATTTGTTTTTTGTAACATATAATACACTATGCCACATGATGTAGCATAGTGTATTTCAGAATTAAACGTCAGACTTACATCTTGTTGAATCGCAATACTTTTGAATTAGCACCATCTGCATATTTCAACAGATATACACCAGGTGTCAGCTTACTGATGTCTATTGATGTTTTACCCGAAAGCACATTCACGACTTGCAATTGCTTACCTGCAATATCTGTAATGAATAACATTGCATCTGAAGAATACTGACCGGATATGGCAATATTCAAAGTTTCAGTAGCGGGGTTGGGATATGCACTTATAAATACCGTATTCAGACTGACACCGGAAATACTTGTAGGTGGCAATGTTACAAACTCCAGCATCGACCATTTGGAATTAGTAAGGATACCGTGGTCATTGCAATTACATCTCACAAACAAATCATACATCGTACTGGGTACCAGATAAGGCGTTTGCACACTATTTGTTTTTATTGGTGTACCGAGAGCTGGTGGTGTGGGTTCTTTACCTAAATAATACTCGTATTGATATGCAGTATTAACTAATTTCCAGGATACCACAGCGTTGTTATTAGCGAGCATCGACAATGAAAGCTCAGGTGCACGGCATGGCACCGGAGTACGGAAAGAATCTAACATCCATGCAGAACTATCCGCATTTGTACATAAAGAGCGGTAATAAACATAATATACAGTACCTTCTGTAAGATTATTAAGTGCTACTGTCGGCGAGATAATATTAGTTGCAAGCGCTTTAATCGGGGTGAGTTTCGTTTGAGAAACTATATAATCATAAGACAATGCGGTTGTAACAGGAGTCCATTGAAAACTTACAGAATTTGAATCAATATAACCGACAATCAAAGTATCCGGGCGTGAACATGCGGGTAGCGTAATAAAAGACAACGTATCCCATTGAGAAATGCTTGTAAGAGAACAACGGGTACGCACATGAAGATAATACCGTGTATTAGGCGTGAGGCCTGTAACGCTACCGCTGGTTACTGTTGTATTTGTAATGGGTGTTGTAAGATTAGGACTCAGGTCGGCCCTTGTATCTACCGCATATTGATAATCCAATGCCCCCGGTACACCTGTCCAACTGAATGATGCAGCCTGTGAGTTGTAATTGCCCATAGTAAATGCACTTGATTTGGTACAAGGCGTTGGAGGATCCCATTGATAAATCTGATTGGTAGCAGGCCATGCGTTGATGCCGGTTGTGAATGTAGTTGAAGAAGGAACCGGGCTGACACCAGCATTAGGTAATGATTGGTAATCGGCATTACTGTATGCAATACCTATAGATGCACTACTGGGATTGTATGATGATGCAGATGCTTCTCTTTTATAGTGCATTTGAATTCTGCCCGATGTTTCATACAACTTCAACTGGATAGATATTGCTGCTCCGGTATTACGATTGGCATATGTACGCCAGTTTTTCCATTCAAATATAAACACCCTGTTTGGGCTTGTGCCTTGTGTTTTATAACTGGCTGTTGAACCAATCGCTCCATACATATCATCCCACATTACCTGCAGAATAGGAGCTATACTGTTAACACCTGATAATAAATTTGATAACGATGCGCTGGATGAATTTGAAAGTGATAAAAACCCATTGGAACACGCACTCACTGACGAGTAATTATTACCACAAAAAGGGAAACTAAACCCAACTGATATAAACCGCATGGTACAGTCATCGCAATGAATTGTAGATGCTGAACTGGCTCCGGTAAGATAGGTGAATGGCTCGGAGGATGTTGTAAAAACATAGGTAGAACATGCCGGTATCTGAGCCTGAACATTATTAGCAATACCCATCAACAATATGAAAAGTAAAGCGGATTTAATGGCATTACATATATACTTCATAAACATAATTTTACCTGTTATCTATAATTGTAAAATTATGGAAGCCTTGCCCCAAGCACTATTCAGGTCAATTAAAATGCAATTATGTGGTAGTTAAAATACACTTAACCTACGATTAAAGCGGAATTATAAACACATTAAAAAAACATAATGCACTGACAAACAGAATTATTAAACTTTTTAAAAAAAACTATGTATAAATGAGAAAAGCCTGCAGGTATCTGCAGGCTTTGTCTTATAATATCAATTATTAATTAGAGCTTATTAAAACGTGTTGTCTTTGTATGCTCACCATCCATAAACTTCAGGAAGTAAACACCTTTTGCAAGACGGCTCACATCAACAGAGAATTTGTCAGCAGAAACATCAACTGTCTGTATCACCCTTCCTGCAACATCAGTAATATAGATTGATGCTTTAGAAGAATATTTACCACTCAACTCTATATACAACACATCGTGTGCAGGATTAGGATAAACGCTGAGATTTACAGCATTCATATATATACTGTTAATAGCTGTTGGCGGAGGTGTTGCAAACTCAAGCAATGCCCACTTAGAATTTGTTTTAATACCATTATCACTACAATTACATCTTACAAACAGGTCATAAGTAGATTTTGGCACAAGGTATGGCAGTTGCAGGCTTGTGAACTTATGTGGTGTACCTAATGTAGGTTCTGTAGCTGATGTGCCAACAAAATATTCATATTGATATGCAGTATTCACAGGGCTCCATGTAACAATTGCATTGTTACTGACAAGCATATTCATGCTAAGCTGTGGTGCACGGCATGGCACCGGTGTATAGATAGAATCTAACATCCAGCCTGAACTATCTGCATTAGTACACAACGACCTGTAGTAAACATAATACCATGTACCCTCTGTAAGGCTTGCTTTTGCTACTACCGGGCTTGATATGTTTGTAGCCATTGCTTTTGTAGGCACTATCTTTGTACTGCTGAATATATAGTCATAAGACAAGGCAGTGATAACAGGCGACCACTGGAAATTCACACTATTAGAATCTACATAGCCTACTATCAACGTATCAGGACGAGAACATTGAGGCAGCGTTACAAAAGATAGCGTGTCCCACTGTGAAATACTCGTGAGTGAACAACGTGTACGAACGTGAATATAATACCTTGTATTGGGTGTCAGACCTATTGCAGTGCCACTTGTCACTGTAGTATTAGTAATTGTCGTAGTAAGATTAGGGCTCAAATCTGCCCTCGTATCTACGGCATATTGATAATCTAACGAACCGGGAACGCCTGTCCAACTGAATGATGCTGCTTGTGAGTTGTAATTACCCATTGTTAACGCACTTGCCTTGGTACATGGTGTTGGCGGATCCCATTGATATACCTGATTGTTAGGTGGATACCCGGAATAAGTAAATAACGATGTGTTTGATATAGCAGGTGTAGCAGTATTTGTTTGCAGAGACTGGTAGTCCGCAGCAGACCATGCAATACCAATGCCATAAGTAGATGTGCGGGTAGTAGTACCTTCCCTTTTATATAAGAATTGTATCCTGCCAGAAGTTTCATATAACCTCATTTGCATAGAATATTCAGGATTTGCTGTATTTGCGTATGGGCGCCAGTTACGCCATTCGAAAGTAAATACACGGTTAGGGGCGCTACCCGTTGTCAAATATGATGCAGCACCAGCACTTCCCCACTCATCGCCCCACATACCGAAAAGCACAGGTTGTGTACTGGTAATAGCTGATGTAGAAACTCCCAACCATACGTTAGCACTGTTTGACAACGATATGTAACCGTTTGAACCAACGCTAATTGTATTGTAGTTGTTACCACAAAACGGAAATGTGAAGTTCATTGGGATATTTGTCTGAATACAATCATCGCAAAGTATACTAGATGCCGAAGTACCTCCTGATAAATATGTAAACGTTTCACTAGACGTCGTGAATACGTATGTAGAACACGCCGGTAGTTGTGCTTTTGCACTGATTGCAAACAGCATCAGTACAGGCAACAAAAATTTGAGTTTGTAGAGATGTTTCATAATTATGACTACATTAAAAATGCTTCAATATAAGGTTAAAATCACCTTAAAGATACATTAAATATAAACAAAAAAACTATCGGGATGGCAATATTTTACACATAAAATAAGAGCTGTGTGAATAAACACGACAGCTCTTATGTAAAATTAATTTAAAGTTAAAAACTATGCGATTGTGATGTCTTTATCCAGGTAAACATCCTGAATAGTATTCAGCAATTCCACACCTTCGTTCATTGGTTTCTGGAATGCTTTACGGCCACTGATAAGGCCCATACCACCTGCACGCTTGTTAACAACGGCAGTCATTACAGCTTCTGCCATATCAGATGCACCTTTAGACTCACCACCAGAGTTTATCAAACCGGCACGGCCCATGTAGCAGTTAGCTACCTGATAACGGCACAGGTCTATCGGATGGTCTGTAGTCAGGTTTTCGTAAACTTTCTTATGTGTTTTACCGAAAGCCAGCGCGTTGTAACCGCCATTGCCTGCAGGTAATTTTTGTTTAATGATATCTGCCTGTATTGTTACGCCCAGGTGGTTTGCCTGTGCTGTAAGGTCGGCAGCAGTATGGTAGTCAACGCCATCTTTCTTGAAACCGCTGTTGCGCAGGTAGCACCACAATACAGTAGCCATACCCAGTTCGTGCGCATATTCAAATGCTTTAGCAACTTCTACAATCTGGCGAGCGCTTTCGTCGCTACCAAAATAGATAGTAGCACCTACTGCTGTTGCACCCATGTTCCACGCATCTTTAATAGTGCCGAACATGATCTGATCGAACTTGTTAGGGTAAGAGATGAACTCGTTGTGGTTGATTTTTACAATGAAAGGTATTTTGTGAGCATATTTGCGAGCAACAGAACCCAGTACGCCATAAGTAGATGCAACCGCGTTGCAACCACCTTCCATAGCCAGCTTCACAATATTTTCAGGATCGAAATAAATAGGGTTCGGAGCGAAAGACGCACCGGCGCTATGCTCAATACCCTGATCTACAGGAAGGATAGATACATAACCTGTGTTTGCAAGACGGCCATTGCCCATCAGTGCCTGAATGCTTTTCAGCGTCTGGATGTTGCGGTTAGACATTTGCCATACGTCATCTACTACGCTACCTGTAGGCAGGTGCAGTACAGATTTGTCGATGGTTTTGCAAGTGTGGTCCAGATAAAAGCCTGCCTGATCGCCCAGCAGTTCCTGTATTTTTTTCGATGCCATATATATATGATATTTTTCCTTAAAAAGTGTGCAAAGATAATTATTAAACCAATAAGTTGGTTACACCCGCTGTAGTTAATCAGGGGTTAAGGAAGAACACCTTCACTTCTCTATTTTCAAATACTACCGGGAATGGATTGTGATGTTCATCACTCAAATGAGCATAATAGTTTGCATCCGCTATCTGATCGTAATAATAGAAAAAATATTCAATCTTATACTTTCTTAGCTCTGGGAGCAATTCTTGATTGTGAACAGAGCTTGAAGTCTTGATATAATAGCGATTGCCAGAGAAATAGGCTACTCTTTGCATCTTAACAGCTTCATACATACCAAATACAACATTGGAAGCACAAGTGCCACTAATACCTTTTTGCTTTAATTGCTGTGCAAGTTGATGTTCATCCTTGCCTACATTCCACATATTCTGTATATCCCATATCGGCCAAACAATATAACTGGCAGCAAACAATACTATCACCCACTTGCGGCTGAACAGTCTGTTCTTTCTGAGGATAGCAATGCCCAACACCATACTGATTGGCAACATGTACCAGATGTATCGTGGTTCGAAGTTAATGAGGAAGAAAGGCAGCGGGAAAAGTATGTATGGTATAATGATTGGATAATATACCCTGTACTTTTGCCGCCTTACTTTACGGAAAAGCAAGAGCCAAACCATATATACCCACACTGCAAGGAAACCTGCACCAATCATCAGGCTGCTGAGCGTAAACTTGTAGCTATTCTGTACCAGCTTCATCAACTGGCGGATGAACAATTCATTAGAACTCCAAAACCTTGGCATTTCACCATTTACCAGCCATGGGTCTTCCCAATACGTAATACCATTACCCGGCGGCAATAAATAACCTATTCCATCTTTCCAATACGGATGGCCAACCAGATACCATGACATATTGAGTTTGCCGGCTGTACCTGTAGTCCACATACCGTATTTATGATGCAATGCATATAGCCAGGGGCTGCACAACAGCAACATTACCCCTATTATAACAGCTGATATCTTCAACCACTCTGCCATGTTTGCCTTTCTCCATGCCCTTGTGTTATAAAATACAACAGCCAATGTACTTAGTATGAAAAAAGGAAACGCGTATGCTTTAGCAAAATATGCCAGTGCACCCAGCACACCTGCACCTATCCACAACGCAGGTGTATGTCTGAAACGATGACTAATCATTATGCGCAGTGCATACAACAGGAAGAAACACTCCCACAGGTCATCAAAATTTTGCCAGTAGACTGCATAAGAGAGAAACACAGCCATTGCCGCACATAGCATCCATTGCGCAAATGGTGTGATGCTATACTTAATAAAATATGATTGTGTAACCCACAATAATAATACTGCACCTATTGTATTGGCTATGACTGCAGCAACTAGAGCACCTGCACCGGGTTTTATGAATAATGCAGTCATCCAACAACTCCACGGGCTCCAGTATCCGTTGACTGCGTTCTGCCAGTCTCCATCGGCATAGCGTTGAGATATGGTCAGATATGCAGTAGCATCCGGGTCAACATAGTATTTGCAATAAGGAAAATACAATACTACCAGCAACACCATATATAGTGCAGTTAGTATAAACGGCATGTATTTTCGTACAGGTAGCAATCCTTACTTTATTTAACCGCTACAATATTAGAAGTATTACGCAGCCTTTGCAATAATAACTGGTAACCGATGGCAGCACAGCCTATTGCTATTAAGGAAACAGGCATAAAATAACGTGCGTATGCCACAGGGCCTGTTATAAAAACAAAATAACACAACAGCACCCCGGCAATCCATTTGTACTTGAGTGCTACATTGCGAGAATAGAAAAACAGAATGATGCCTATCAACCTGAAGATATTAAATACCAATATCAGTATAGCGATGGGAGCTGAAGGATTGGCACTGATATAAGCTTTTGCACCATACAACCCATCTTTCATTATTACTTCTCTGAATGGCCTTTTCGATGGATTGAATATCTGTTGCAATGTGGTTTGCGCGGTAAATAAATCCATCTCTCCCTTCCCGGGGTCTATAAGCATAAACATGCTTTTGCGGATATGAATAGCGATGTATGACACAAAGTTATCCTTCAGCATAGTCAGTGCTTTTTGCGACTGATAATTATACCTTTCTGTGAAATCAGGTATAGCTTTAGATGTAGCTAATTCTTTGTGGTAAAAACGTTCTGCGGAATCTGCCCCTTGAGTTTCGCGTATGAAATATTCCTGATTATATAAGAGCGCATTGATTGATTGAATACTGGAAAAATGCACTTTGCCTGTACGTTGCCCATTCCAATAGCTGTAAACCAGCACTACAAACAAAGGCAGAATTGCAGCGACAGAAGACCTTAGGATACCTTTCCTGTATTTGGCTGTAAACACTACCAATATCACAAAATGCATCAGTACAAATGGATACCATACGGGTTTCATCATCAACCCGCATATCAGGGCAATGCTCATTACGTAGGCATGTGTCCAGGAACGCTTTCTGACTAATAGTATCAGGTTGCTGAAGTAGAACAATACACAGGTTTGCAGCAGCAGTTCCGGTTGAATGATATTGGCATTAATAAATTGCGATGGATATAGTATCACAAATGCCATCAGTATCCAATCGTACTTGCGGCTGTAGCCAACTACACGAAGTGTATGCCTGAGATACAGTATATTAAAAACAGATATCAGATTTTGAACCAGTAAAACAAGCCAGTTGTTGACACCGAACAGGTAAATAATCCATAGAAAAACCGGGTAGCCCGGCGGGCGCAATGTATAATACATCGGGTCGAACGGCTCGAGTAAACCACCGGAATAGAACCACCCTTTATTAAAATTAAGTGCCATGTTTATATACTCCAGCGAATCGCCGTTGTATATGCATTTGTACTGCGTGGCCACAAAAAAATATACTGCATGTATCACCAATAGTGACACCAGGAAACGTATATCTGCCCTGGTAGGTTTTGCAAACAAGGAAAAAGCAGCCATGTATGTACAAATATAATCTGTTCACATCTTTATGCAATGCCTATTTCAATCATTAAACAATCTTCATACATAGCGGTAAATCATCATGAAACCAGCATAATTATACCCGTATCAATGAAATAAAACCCGATGCAGAAAGAAAAACACCTAATTTTGCGCCCGATAAAATCGAACAAGACATTAAATGGCTATACTGATATTTTTTATTGCTCACTGGTATTTATCACTTTTTTCTCAAACATTCTTTCAACATCGCTATGCAGCACATGGGTCTTATACCATGAGCAAGGGTTGGGAAAAATTCTGGTTTATATTCACCTTCGTCACACAGGGCTCTTCTTACCTCAGTACACGCACTTATGCACTTATGCACCGTATGCACCACGCATTTGCAGATACAGAGAAAGACCCGCATTCTCCTAAATACTTCTCCAATGTGTTTACGATGATGTGGCACACGAAGAATGTGTACACTTCTATCTTTGACGAGAAGTTTGAGATTGAAGAACGCTTTAAGAAGAACGTACCGGAATGGCGCAGCTTCGACAAGTTTGCACACGGATGGGCGCCACGCCTCTTCTGGGCGGCAGCTTATACTGCTTACTACGCCTACTTTGCTACAAGCTGGTGGATGTACCTGCTGCTGCCGATACACTATGCATCTGGCCCGGTACATGGTGCTATCATCAACTGGTATGCACATAAATACGGTTACAGGAACTTTGAAATGAAAAATACATCAGACAACCTCTTTCACGTAGATGTACTGATGCTGGGCGAATCTTACCACAACAACCACCACATGCGTGCATCTAACCCCAATTTTGGTGTGCGTTGGCACGAGATAGACCCTGTGTATTATATCATCCGCCTCTTCAGCGCACTAGGAATGGTAAAGCTGAAACAACCAAAGCTGAACCCTGTAGAAACTGACTTCTAAGAACCTACATATTTTACAGAAAGCCACGACAATTGTTGTGGCTTTTCTTTTATGGCTAACTTTAGAGAAACAACAGCTATGATAATAGGCGTAGCAGGACCATACTCAGCAGACACAGAAGAACAGCGACATGCAAATCTTGAAAGGTTGAACAAAGCTGCCGCTATGCTTTTAGAAAAAGGACATATTCCATTGATAGGCATTAATGCTGCACTGCCTGTTGTAGATGCTGCGAATGTAATAGACCGCTACAAAGCCATTATGGATATATCGATGGCTGTAATAGACAACTGTGAGGCACTATTATTAATTGCAGAAAGCCGTGGTGCCAATATGGAGCGAGACCTTGTACTGAGCAAAGGACTGCCTGTGTATTATAGCATAGAGGAAGTACCTGATGGAAATTCTAAATACTAATGTCTACATTCCAATTGTTGTGAGAAGTTCCCTTCAGGGGATTTAGGGGTTACTACTTAAAATGCGGATTGTAGATTATCCCGAAGATATTGCCCCATGGGTCTCTTACTGCAGCTATCATAATACTATCTCCTACATCCTGCGGCTGTTCATATTCGGTAGCCCCTGCTGACAGCAGCATTGTATAAGTAGCATGTACATCATCTACCCCAAGGTAAGTGGCCGTGTTATTACCATAGGTAAGCTCGTCATCAGTTTGTTGCAAACCAAACTCATAACCTGCCACATTGTAGCCCACATAAAAAGGCATATCAAAATAAGGCTCTATGCCTAACACTTTGGTGTACCACTGTTTTGCAGCTTCTATATCATTTACTTTGAACCCGAATGTACGCAGGCCGAGGAATGGTGTATACATAGCTTAAAGTTAGACTATTTCACTAACTCACTCATATACCCCACAGCCTCTTTCATCCTGCTGCCATACCAGCTAAACATTTCGCCATCTACCAGCTTTACGTCAGCATCGGGCAGTACTGCTTTTATTTCTGCAATGTGCTTTTCTTTAAAAGGGAATGGCTCTGATGAAAGCAACACCAGCTCAGGATTCAGTTCTTTCAGTTTTTCAAGGTCTACTTCAGGGTAGCGGCTTTCGTGCTTCAGTACATTTTGCCAACCTATGGTTTGTATCATATTACTGATGAATGTATCGCCACCTACACTCATCCACGGATTGTACCAGATAAAATATGCTACGCGCTTTGGCGTTGTTGCTTTTTGCAGATTGGTGAAACCAACCACTATTTCATCCACAAGTTCGTTTGCCTTACCTTCTCTACCAGTCAGTTGCCCCACAACCTGTATCATTTGCAGTGCCTGTGGTATGTTGTGCATATCACTTATCCATACGGGAAATTCTTTTGCCAGTGCTTCTATCTGTTCGCGTTCGTTTTCTTCTTTGTTGGCAATGATAAGGTCGGGCTTTAGTTCGCGTATCACATCTATATTCAGCTTCTTGGTGCCACCTACCCTTGTCTTGCTGCGAAACCAGCTTTCGGGGTGTACACAAAACTTGGTGATGCCTACAACTTCATCTTCCAGCCCCAGATAATGCAACAACTCTGTCTGCGATGGCACCACAGACACTATGCGCTTTGGCGGAAACTGAAATTCCACATCGCGCCCAAGCATATCGGTAATAAGTCGTAAGTCGTCAGGCATAAGTCGTAAGTGATTACTTCAAATTTAGTAAAGTCCCCCTTTAGGGGATTTAGGGGTTAGTTAAACCTCTTTATATATGCCATTACAATCATTGCAAATACTGCATCGATCAGAAACAGGCTGCTATGATACAGTTCTTCCTTTACAAGAAAATGCAAGAGCAGACTTAATGTTGTAACACCAATATAGGCATAAGCAGCCCACCGTTTCATATCGCACACAAACAACCATGCAAATGTGTATGCTACCATCCACAAAGGCTGCAGCCATATCAGCGAACTAAATGGCTCTGTACTTGCATTGTATATGCTAAACACCAGCATGCCGATATGAAACAAAGCCACCAGTGGAAATAACACCGGCGGCTTTTTTATAAATCTTTCTACAAAACTCAAAACTTATACGTTTTAGTAACCAATCAACTATTCAACCAACAAAACGCCTATCCTTTACTAAAAGCGTTCAGCACATCGTACTTGGTAAGAATGTGATACTGGCCGCTATCGTCTTTTGTAAGCACAGCACCGTTTTCTTTGCTGATGTAGTGCTTCAGGCGTTCCAACGGCATATCCATTTCTACCATTGGCAGTGCAGCTTCCTTCACATCGCCAATATTGAAATCGCGCACCTCGCCATTATCTATCATTTGTTTAAAAAGGCCCGACTGCGTGATGGCACCAGTTACTTCCGTGTCCTTCAATACAGGTATCTGCTCAATGTCGTATTTCTTCATCAATTCCAGTGCATCGCTCACTTTAGCACCTTCATCTATAGTTACCAAACGACGACGGCCAAGGCCACCAATCAAATCACGAACGGTTGATACTTCTAGGAAACCACGATCCAGCATCCATTCATCATTGTATATTTTACCTACATAGCGGCTACCGTGGTCGTGGAATACCACCACTACAAGGTCCGTAGGCTTCAGCTTGTCTTTCAATTGTTTCAGCCCTGCAATTACAGAACCCGCAGAGTAACCAACAAACAAACCTTCTTCCTTCGCTATGCGGCGAGCCATTACAGCACCGTCTTTATCAGTTACTTTTTCAAAATGGTCTATTACATCTTTAATGTAGTTCTGCGGCAGGAAGTCTTCACCAAAACCTTCTGATATATAAGGGTGCACCTCGTTCATATCAAGTTCACCTGTATCAAACCATTTTTTCAGCAGCGAGCCATAGGTATCTATCGCCCACATTTTGATGTCGGGGTTCTTTTCTTTCATGAACATGCCAATACCTGTAATGGTACCACCCGTGCCGCTCGCCACCACAATGTGTGTTACTTTACCTTCTGTCTGTTCCCAGATTTCAGGGGCTGTGCTTTCGTAGTGTGCAGCGCGGTTTGCCAGATTATCATACTGATTTACATACCAGCTATTAGGAATCTCTGTTGCGAGACGCTTAGATACAGAGTAGTAAGAACGCGGATCTTCAGGCTCAACGTTTGTAGGGCATACAATCACCTCTGCACCTACGGCCTTCAGTATATCTACCTTCTCTTTCGATTGCTTATCTGTAGTAGCGAAAATACATTTGTAGCCTTTGATGATGGCAGCCAATGCAAGGCCCATACCAGTGTTACCACTTGTACCTTCAATAATAGTGCCGCCGGGTTTTATCTTACCTTCTTTTTCTGCTACTTCCAGCATCTTCAGCGCCATACGGTCTTTGATGCTGTTGCCCGGATTAAAGAAATCTACCTTTGCATAAACAGGGCATGGCAGGTCGGCCGTTACCTTGTTCAGTTTTATCAGCGGAGTGTTACCAATTGTTTGCAGTACATTATCGTACACGCGTTTTGATGCGTTCATATTCTTAAAATCTTGCTGCTAAGATACTCAAATGCTTTGGATAGAAAACCGGCAATAACTCTTTGTTAATACCGTCAATGTAATACACATCTGTGTATAATTATATGAACTGACTACATATTGATTTCAGGCAAAATAATACATTTGCACATCCTCTGACTGTAACCCTAATCAAAAAAAACACAATAGCGCAATGCTCAAAAGGAAGATTGCCGGCTTCTTATTTATTTTTATAGCCGGTTTTTTATTCATGTTTACGATTCTCAGTTATAGCGACTGGAAATACGAGGATGAATTGATTGAACATTTATCTGCCGAAGTTATCAAACGCTGCGATGGACCTTCAAACCTGTCTTGCATAGCCGATACTGCTATGTATTACACACATATCATTCAAGACCCTATGATGACACTCTTTGGCAATAAAGAGTTCAGCTCTCCTAAAACAATACTTACCGGCAGTTCATTTTCCAATTTTTACTTCGGCAAAGGCGCCTGTGGTGCTTATGCCAGTTTCTTCAGCAGGCTGATGGCGCGCATTGGCTACCGCAGCAAGTTCGTAATACTGAATGTAAACGGACGGGAAGGTGGGCATATTGCTACTGTTGTAGAACAGGATGATAAGCTCTTATTGGTTGACCCCCTATCAGGGCACATATTCAGAGACAGCAACGGTAATATGACAGAAATAGATACCGTATCTAAATACTGGAACAGTTATTACAAAAACCACTTATCTGCCAATTACAACAAATCGTACAACTATCAGATGGGTTGGAAATATACGAACTGGGACAAACTGGGCGTAATGACCAAACTGGTGTATAAAACCACAGCACTGTTCATTGGTAAAGAAGAAGCCGATAAATTGTCGTTAAGGTATTTTGTAATCCGTATGAACAAGGCATTTGTATTCATGGCTGCAGCGGGCTTTATCATATCTGTTATGATTGCGCTTCGCCTGTTCCGCCCGGAGGTAAATGCACTACTGGAATACCTGAGTAACCGAAAAAATCAGAAAAACCGCAGCACCCAGCAGTAAAGACAAGCCAGTAAGCAATGCCAGCATAGACAGGACAGAGGGGTCAGACACCTGTGCTTCATGTTCCTTTTCCATTTCCATAACACAATTCGTTTTTAGATTGGTGAACCAATACGAAACGGGTAATCCTTATTACACCTAAAGAAAAAACTATGCCAAATATGTTAAAAACTGTATTTATGGTGTGTAATTACTAACGAAAATCATCTTGTCAAATAGTAATTCCCCCTATCTTTGCACCGATTATTATTTTTTCTACTCACAATAAAAAGAATACACTAAAATGAAAGTAACTGTAGTGGGTGCAGGCGCAGTAGGCGCTACTTGTGCCGACAACATTGCCCGCAGGGGATTGGTTGAAGAACTGGTACTGGTTGACATTAAAGAAGGTTTTGCAGAAGGTAAAGCATTGGACATTATGCAAACTTCATCATTGCTGGGTTTTGATACCCGCGTGATAGGCAGCACAAACGACTATAGCAAAACAGCCGGATCTGATGTTTGCGTTATCACTTCAGGTATTCCGCGCAAACCGGGTATGACTCGTGAAGAGCTGATTGGCACAAACGCTAAAATCGTTGAAACAGTTGCTAAAAACCTGCTGCAATATTCTCCTAATACTATCATAGTGGTGATAAGCAACCCTATGGATACTATGACATACCTGACGCTGAAAGCTACAGGCCTGCCTAAAAACCGCATCATCGGCATGGGTGGTATACTGGATAGCGCACGCTTCAAAACATATCTGCAACAATCACTGAACTGCTCTCAGAACGACCTGCACGCAGTAGTAATAGGTGGCCACGGCGATACTACAATGATACCGCTGACACGCCTTGCTACACTGAACGGCACACCTGTAAGCAACTTCCTGAACGAAGAACAGCTGAAACAAGTTGCTGCTGATACAATGGTAGGTGGTGCTACACTTACAAAACTGCTGGGCACAAGTGCATGGTATGCACCGGGTGCTGCTGGTGCTGCACTGGTAGAAAGCATCATCCGCAACCAGAAGAAAGTATTCCCTTGCTGCGTAGCGCTGGATGGCGAATATGGCCAAAGCGACATTTGCCTGGGCGTACCTGTAGTAATAGGCAGCAACGGTTGGGAAAAAATCATCGACTACAAACTGAACGCTGAAGAACAAGAAGCATTCAACAAAAGTGCAGAAGCAGTACGCAGCATGAACGCTGTACTGGATACGCTGGTAGCGTAATCATATTTTGATTGCCCATACTTAATATATGTATACAGCCCCTCAATGAGGGGCTGTATTTTTTTTGCAATACCGTGACACTAAGCTCTTTGCAATTTCCGTTATGAACTTGTAACTTTAATAAAACAACCAACCTATGCGACCTTTCATTTTGCTGCAACTGGCAGCCATTCTCTTTTTCTGCAGCGCCTCTGCACAACAGTATCGCCCCTTTCCTTACGGCAATGCATGGTGGACATTTACCTACGGTTCTAAACCATCTAATGTAAACAACTACGCCACATACGAAGACATGTACATCGCCACAGGTACAGATACCATAATAGCCGGCAAGACCTATCAGAAGATTAGCAAAAGAACCTTTATGCAAACAAGCACTATAGGCTTTCCGCAGTTATCAAACGGAAGAGCCACAACTTCAGACAAGTATGCTTTTGGTATAAGGGAAGACAACAAGCGTATTTACATCTGTGATATGGATACGTTTGAATCAATACTTTGGGACTTCAACAAAACAATCGGAGATACGATAAAACATATTACTGAATACAATACCGGAAACTCTAAATTGACCAATGCCATAATAACAAGCACAGATAGTGTAAGCATAGGTGGTATATACAGAAAACGCTTCTTGACAAACGATCCCAAAGTAAACCTCATTGACGGACTTGGCGTAAACGGATTCTTATTTTATTATGGCAGCATGATGACTGTATACGGTGGCACCCCGCTCTGCTATACAGAGAACAACATCACCTACAATCCTTTCAATACTTCTTGCATATACATATACTCAAATCAAACACCAACAGCTATTAATAACACTACAACAAACAATCCTGCCAACATCTACCCCAACCCATTCAGCAATCAACTGACTGTGGATGCGGATGCTGCTTCTGTAAAGCTAACAGACGCCATGGGCAAAGGTGTGACAACCCAACTTGGCAATAACAATACAATCAATACTTCTGAACTACCAGCAGGCTTGTACATATTAACACTACATGATGATAGTGGCAATGTGACTGAACGAAGAAAGCTGATAAAGGAATAAAAGAACCGCCCGCTGCATAAGCGGGCTTTTTTATGGCAGTATATATTCACCAATTACGTATAACCACAATAAGCCACCACTAAGGCTGCCAAGCCCACCCCACACTATAAATTGCACGCGATGCTTTTTGAGTATGCTGAAAGTAACCCACCATAATACAACACACACAACAAGTAATATAGTAAGATGTCCGACAACCGGACTTGCATCGTAGTAATCCAATAACTTGCACTCATCGCACCTGTAAGACACTTTACTTGATGTAAAATATTTTGCCAAGAAAAACACTTCGTTAAACACGTTTCTGCTGATAAAGAAAGATAAGGTAAGCGCAAACAGGTGCTTCACATTATAAGCATCAATCAGTTCTTTTCTCCGCATGAATAGTAATAGAACAATACCGATAACACCTGTAAGAATAGTTTGAATCGGGCCACCCCATGTAAAAAGAATGCGTCGATGCTCGTACTCCTGTAATTGCCGGAAAGTCTTTGCAGCATTGCTCAGTTCAAAACAATTAAGACAAGTGGTATAGGCATAATGTACTGATGTTTTGAACCCAACAAGCGTGCCTGCTAAAGCGTGTCCGCACTCGTGTGCAACCGTACCAACTATGGCAGCAAAGAAAAAGAGAAGAAAGATGCGCAGGTTATTCACAGGCATTATTAAAAACGGCTATGAATACAATATTACAGCAAAAGAATAAGACGGGATTATTAATGAGTATCCCTGATTTTGGTGTAAGTATAAACAATACGCTTGCCTACTACTTTCATTTCTACTTCTACCAGTTCTCCGCGAAAAGGGTTGAGTTTTGTGAAATAGTGCAATACTTTATTGCTGAATAATTTTGGTCGTGCTTCGGAATATGCTTTCATGTTTTTATCATGTTTTGTTATTGTAAATATCCGCTACAAACAAGGCGTTTCAAAAAATACGCCCCCAGTTAACATGAGCTTAACCATAAGCAGAAAGGCAGCCACGAAGGCTGCCCTTGTTATAATTCATAGTACGTGCACTTACATTTGTGTCGCGGTGAAAATAACATCGGTAGTATAGGTGCCGGGTGCCGCGAGTATGCCCGGAGTAGCTTTGTATTTTACAGTAAAGGTTTGATTGCCACCAGGGTCGCAATAAGTAAGTAGTGTAGTACTGTTACCGAATGTTACACCCAGCCAGCCCAGCAATGCAGACAGTGTCATGTATCCGCCTGTATTATTGCTCGTCACCATCACCTTCAAACCCGTACTTACGGGCAGTATATTATTTACAATAGATGTACCTGTATAAGTGAAGTTGGCTGTAGAGCTTGATACTGCTACTTTAAACTTTTTGTTGGAACGTACCCTGATATCCTGTGTGATACTCTCCTTACCGTTTATCAGCTCAGTTGCGTTTGTAAAAGCAAAGTTAACTGTACCGCCACCGCCATTTACAAATGATAATTCTATAGCATCATTCAGGTTGAGATTTGCAGTTTGCACTGCACTTGTATTTGCATTTTGTGCAGAAGCAGCGATAGCCGCAGCCATACCTAATACAAACAGCAGTACTGCTTTTATTATTGTGCTGAATTGTTTGTTTGTTCTTTTCATTTTTGTCTTGTTTCGGGGTTTATAATTGTGTTGCGGTGAAAAGAACATCAACAGTATAGGTGCCTGCAGGGTATGCAAATTCAGGTGTCGCTTTATACTTTACAGCAAACAGTTTGCTATTGCCGGCGGTACAGGTATTGAGCAACATTTGGTTACTGCTTGTAAGGCTGTTGTATGCCGTTGCAGAAAACGGGCTTGCTATAGTACCACCTGTAGCGTTTGACGCTATCATCAACCCAAGTATGCCAACCGGCATAGCAGGTGCAGGAGAAGTACTGCCTGTATAACTGAAATGCGTACCGCTGGTCTTTACAGCTACTGTAAAGTTGCGATTGGATGTTACTTTCAATTCCTGATTAGATGAAGTAACGCCATTTGCGTAATCGTTAACTGTATTGAAATTCAGATTTACGGTAGCACTGGCTGCATTGTTACTTCCTGTAAATGCAAGCTCTATGGTACTGCTTACGCCCATTGTAACAGTTTGAGAACTGTTGCTGCTTTGTGCATGTGCGCCAATACTGCAAGCTATGATGCCGATTAGTGCGATGGTTTGTTTCATTCAGTTGGTTTTGTTTGTACCCTTCAGGGGCTGTGCTCAGTTTGTAATGCAAATATGCTATCGACAACACCCCCTTGCCTAAAAAAACCAATAGGTTAACCGCCCCTTTGCAACCTGTTAACCACGCAATAACAGGCTTCTTATTAAGGCATTGACAATCAATAAAAACAGCCAACCCGGAATGGGTTGGCTGTGCCGGTATATTATAATCTGATAGTTAATCTTTCTTCATACCTGGCAATATGCGGCCATTCTGTATCAGCTCCATCTTTTCCACTTTGCTGTAAACATTGCGGTGAAAAGAAATTTGCGCATTCACCACTTTAAAGAAGAAGTAATCTCTGCGTTGAGAATAAATACGCAGTTTGGTTTGGCCCGTGGCCTGTGCATACATCTTTTCGCCCTCCATTGTAATGGTAATATTAAAACCTGGAGCCAACTGGTAAACGCCTACATAATCCTTCAACACACCGGCTGCCAGTTTCATTTCGCTTCTGAATTCAGGCAGTTCCAGCCTTTTATTGTTCAGCACCGATGATATGTTTCTGCGTATCTGCGCCTGATCATTATCCATACAGTTTGATATGAGTATAATCGTTCCGGCATCGTCGGGTGTTAAAAAAAGATTGGAGCCAAAGCCATGAATGCTACCATTATGGCCTATGCTTTTTTTGCCTATCGTCTCCCCAATCATCCACCCGTAGCCATAGTATTCTTTGAACGGTGTAGTCATCAGCTTCCAGCTTTCTGCACTGATGAGTTTTGCATGATGCACCGCATCTGCCCATTTATACAAATCAGTAACGGTAGTATATATACAACCCGCAGCATAAGACACAGAGGAATCTACAGCAGGTGCTTTCATCCCGTTCACATCATCTATTGAATAATAACCGGTAGCCTTGTTTTTATTTTTCAAGCCACTGAAATTGCAACCTGTGTTTTTCATACCCAGCGGCAGCAGTATCATATCTCTGAGTGCAGCATAGTATGTCTTTCCTGTCACATCTTCTATAATATAACCCAACAGCAGATAGTTGGAATTGCTGTAGCTGAACTTTGAGCCGGGCTCTATTCCTGTCAGCTTATCTTTAAACAAGCTCATCATTTCTTTCCTGCTCTTATGAGAGTACATGCCGGAATTGGCAAATGCGGTATCCTCTGTATAATTATATATACCCGACGTATGAGTCAGCAGGTTTTCGATAGTGGTTTTATCACCATCCGGGTAGTCGGGAAAGTATTTTGTGAGTTTATCTTTTACATTCAGTTTACCCTGTTCCTGCAGCATCATTATCATTACCGATGTAAAGGTTTTGCTGACAGAGCCTATCTGGAATACCGTATTGCTGTCATTTGGCAATTTCTTTGCAACATCTCTGTATCCGTATCCTTTTACCAATACGGGCCTGCCATACTGATATACCAGTGCGGTACCATTAAACATGCCATGTTTGTAATACAGGCTTAATACAGAATCGATTGTTTTTGTTGTGCTTTGTGCGGTGGCATTTACATAAAAAAGCAGTGCTGCTGCCGATAATACTATAATCCGTTTCATAATTACTTATACAAGACTGCAATCTACACAAAAAAGAAAGCTACCCCGCCAAGAGTAGCTTTCCGTATTTGGATGAAAAAGATCCGTGTATTGACAGAAGCTGTTTACAGCATCTTTTATCTCCCTGTAATTATTGTTGAGTAGCAGTATATACCACATCTACAGTGTAAGTACCTGCAGGGTATGCAAAACCCGGAGTTGCATTGTACATAACGCTGAATGTCTGGTTGCCACCGTTGTTACCATTTGTTATCAGGTTAGCAGCAGAAGAAGTAAGGCTAGTGTAGCCGCTGAAACCACCTGCTATAGTACCACCTGTACCGTTTGCACTTACTTTCAGTGCCAGAACACCTTGTACAGGCATTACAGGAGCAGGAGTAGTACTACCAGTGTAAGAGAAAGAAGCAGCGTTTGCTTTAACTGTTACATCAAATTTCTTGTTAGAACGTACTTTCAGTTCCTGTGCATTTGATGCAACACCGTTTGCGTAATCGTTAACTGTGTTGAAAGCGATGTTAACTGCTGCACCTGTAGCACTGTTAGACCCGGTAAAAGTCAGTTCGATAGCATTGTTCAGGTTCAGATTTACTTGTTGCTGAGCCGTAGAAGAAGCGTTTTGAGCCTTAGCTGCGACTGCTGTGATTGAGAAAGCTGCGATTGCGATGATTTTTTTCATTATTGCTTGTTTTTTGCTTGTTAATGTTTGCGATTAAAAATGTTGTTTGTTGTTGATTATGAAGCAAATATGGGGGTACGGGTAGTCGGTTGTCAAATTTTCGCCGTTTGTTAACCACTGATTTGCAAACGGTTAACCAGCGGTTAACATTTGGGTAATCATCTATGAATCAATCAGATAAACATTATATAGCCTTTTAAAAGGCATGATATACCGTATATAGGGTATTTTTCATCAATAAGGGTCACAAGTATTTAATATTCACTTAATAGTTTTTATATTTATAGCTATAATTAAATATTTGTTAACATAAAACGAGCGGAGCACTTATGAAATTTGGTTTACTCAGCACAATACTACTTGCCGGCAGCCTGACTGCAACTGCCCAGGTTAAATTAATAAAAGACATCAACCCCAATGGAGACGCCTCACCTATGTGGATAACAGGCTTCGGCAGCAGGGTTGTGTTTTTCGCAAATAACGACAGCGTCGGCAGCGAGCTTTGGTCTTATGACACAGCTGCAAGGCTGGAGTATGACATCAACCCGGGCGTAGCCTACGGCGGTGTATTCAGCGACAACCAAAGAATGGCTCAATCAGGTGGGGTACTATACTTCCCGGCTGACAATGGCACCAATGGCATCGAACTGTACAAATGGAATGGTGTAAACACACCATCAATTGCTACAGAGGTAAACACAGGTGGCTCTGCAAACATTACAGAAGTACTGGCGCACGACGGACGCATTTATTTTAATGCGGACAATGGTACACATGGTACGGAGCTATGGTCTTATACAATAGCTACAAACTATACACAACGCCTTACAGACCTGAACCCGGGCATCAACAGCAGCTTCCCGATGAACTTTACTGTTTATAAAAACAAAATATACTTCACTGCCAATACCGGTACAAGCGGCTCTGAAATGTATGCATACGACCCTGCAACAAACGTAACCGCTATGGTATCTGACATTGCAGCGGGTGCTACCAGCAGCTTCCCTCAGGGATATGCTGTTATCAACAACAAACTTTATTTCAGTGCATACACCCCATCTTTCGGCAGGGAATTATATTCTTTCGACAGTGTAAACATCATGCGCCTTACTAACGTAGATAATGGCAGCGGCGATGGTGTTTATGCAGTATCGAACGGGCAAACACAGCTTATCTGGTACAAAAACAAAATATACTTTGCAGGTAATGACGGCATCACTGTTGACCTGTATCAATACAACCCGTCAAATGGCGTAGCATCAAAAGTATATGCTATCAACCCATCGGGCAGCAGTTATCCGCAAAACTTCACCTACTATGCCGGCAAAATATTCTTCAGTGCAGATGATGGTACACATGGCGCAGAATTATGGTCTTACGATGGCACCAACCAACCTCTGATGACAGCTGACATAGACAGCAATACTGGCGTTAGCAGCTACCCGTCAAACATGCTGCGCTGGGGTACCAACTTCTACTTCAGTGCATACACCAATGCAAATGGTATGGAGTTGTACAAACTGAGCGATTCTGCAGCATTAAGCATCCAGAATGTACGTTTCGATGCAGCGGTTAAGGTATATCCTAACCCTACTGCTAATGTTGCTAACATTGAAATAAGCAGCGAATCGGCATTGCAACTTGGTTATGTATTAACAGATGTATCAGGCAAGATAGTTGCGCGTGAAAATGCAAAGACTTACAGTGCAGGTACCAATACTATAACACTGAATATGCAAACACTGCCTGCAGGCATATACATCTACCGACTGTTTGATAACAACGGCAGTATGCAAGCAAGCGGACGCATAGAAAAACAATAATTACAACCATTTTATATTCACAATTCAACAAATAAAATCTACAGAATATGAAACGTAGTTTACTGAGTATAACATTGTGCGCAGGCCTGATGTCTGCATATGCACAAACATCACTTGTAAAAGACATGAACCCGGGCAACGCCGGTAGTTTTCCATTCCGCATGACGGCGTTTGGCAACAAACTTGTATTTGCCGCTAACGATGGTACAAACGGATACGAATTATGGGCACGAGATACATCGGGCACAAATCTGGCATTCAACATCAATCCGGCTGCAGCAAGCAGCATCAATTATAGCGCAAACCGCGGCATGGCAGTTTTGGGTAAATACGTTTACTTCCCTGCGGCAAATGGCAGCAGCGGTACTGAGCTATACAGGTGGGATGGCACAAACCCTCCGATGCTGGCAGCAGAAATATGGGCAGGCACCAATGGTTCCGGCATAGACGAAGTAGTATCAATGAACGGCAAAATATACTTCGATGCCAACGATGGTTCTTTCGGAGAAGAGCTGTGGGTATATGATACAACTACCAATACAGCTTCTCGCATTACAGATATTTATACCCTCGGTTCCAGCAGTATTCAAAACATTACTGCTTATCGCGGCAAAATAGTATTCGCAGCATTCAACAATACTTCGGGTACAGAATTGTGGAGCTACGACCCTGCTACAAATAATACTGTAATGGTTAGCGATATAGAGATTGGTGCATCCAGCTCTTCACCCAACAACTTCAAGGTTGCAGATACTACATTGTATTTCACAGCTTATACCAACACAAATGGACGCGAACTGTATGGCTACAACGGAACTACAGCAACGCGCCTGACAGATGTGGTAAGCGGTTTTTCAAATAGTATCAGTAATACTGTAAGCGGTGCTGCAATGATTGGCAACATTGGTGGTAAAATCTACTTCTCGGGCAACGAGGCTTCTACATCGGGCCATCTTTATAAATACGACCCTTCAAACGGACTTACAACATTGGTTTATAAAGTAAACCCAACAGGCAATAGTAATATCACTAATATCCTGACGGTTAAAAACAAAATCTATTTCTCTGCAGACAACGGTACTGTAGGCAATGAACTATGGATGTACAACGGTACAGGCGTACCTGTAATGATTGCAGACATATACAAAGGTGCAATAAGCGGTTCTCCGTCTGACATTACACAAATGGGCAAGAATGTTTATTTCCGTGCGGCTGACAGCGCAAACGGCACTGAACTGTTTATGCTGATGGATAGCACACTGAGCATTAAAAATGTATCTTTTACAGGCAATGTAACAGTATATCCTAACCCTGCAACTGCTGACGCGCAAATGGAAATATCGCTGGAAAGCAGCCAATACCTGCATGTAACACTTACTGATATGGCAGGCCGTATTATCTATAACAATGCTGCAAACTACCAGGCAGGTAAAAACAACCTGATATTGCCGGTAGCAAATAAGGCATCTGGCATGTATATATATACAGTACGCGATGATAACGGACAACTGTTAACAAGCGGCAGATTATCAAAACAGTAATATATTAACATTAATTAATATGCCACCCTTTTCAGGGTGGCTTTTTTTATACAGTTATATTAAAATGTATATAAACAAGATTATAGCATTAAGCCTGTAAGTAAGAAAAAAATAAAGATGGGGATTTTCATTTATAGATTGTGTTTTATACCTTTAACCCGTATTTTGAATAGAAGATACCCCTATCAGATGCATTAACCCAAGCATTACATGCATCTTTTGTTACATATATTAGAGTATTAGAGAAACGCCCGGTCGTTACCGGAGATTTATAAGCTATTATCAATAAGAATATTATTGATGGTATTTGGATTGTATTAACTAAACATTGTTTTTTCATTTATTATCTACCATATGCAAACAGTCAAATTTTACACCGCGATGTTGTTGCTGATGATGTTATCCATCGGCAGCAAAGTGAATGCACAATGTACATCTGCGAGTATTGTTACCCAGCCATCGAACAGCACCGTCTGCCAGGGGGTATCCAATACTTTCTTTTCCGTAGTAGCCTCGGGCACAACACTGAATTATCAGTGGCAAATGTGGACGGGGGCCAACTACTCAAACATTTCAGACAACGCTGTATTCAGCGGTACCGGTACATCGGTACTGATTGTCAGCAATCCATCATTGGCTATGGATGGCACTTTTTACAGGTGCCAGGTTACAGCTGCTTGCGGCCCGAGTGTCGTAACAAACCAGTCAATACTTTTTGTAAATGGTCAGCACGTTATCACCAGCAATCCGCAATCACAAACTATATGTGATGGTGGCAACACCAGTTTTTCTGTAGGCGCTACTGCTACTACAGTAAGCAATGTCCTCTCCTACCAATGGCAGATGGATGGTGGTATAGGTTTTGCAGACATTCCTAATGGTGGTGCATACAGCGGCGTTAATACTGCTACGCTGAATGTTACCGGTGCTAACAGCACAATGAACGGCGATGTTTTCCGTTGCGAAGTAAGCAGCCTTTGCGGCATACCGGTTGCATCTACACACGCTACACTGGGTGTACGTGTTCCGATTAGCATTTCTTCTCAGCCAGCCAATCAAACTGTTTGCCCTAGTGCAGGCGCAAGCTTTGCTGTAGGTGCTACAGGTACCAGCGGCGATCCTATTTTCTATCAATGGCAAGTAAATACAGGTAGTGGCTTTAATAACATCCCTAATGTTTATCCTTATTCGGGTATGAATGGTGCCAACCTAACTATAACACAAGTAACTAATGCAATGAACGGTTATACTTTCCGTTGTGTTGTGAACGGTTCTTGTGCACCAAGTGTTACATCTAATGCAGCTACGTTGAGCCTGTTCAGTATTCCGGCTATTGCAACACAACCGGTTAATGCTACTATATGCGTTAATACAAATACATCTTTCAGCGTAGCGGCTACCGGCACAGGACTGCTGTATGAATGGCAGATTTTCAGCGGTGGCGTATGGACTACAATACCTACAGGTTATCCTTATGCAGGTATCTATACAAACAACCTTACTATAACTAACGTATCAGCTTCTTTCAATGGTAATTCTTACCGTTGTATGGTAAGCGGCACTTGTGCACCTGCTGTAGCTTCAAACATTGTAGGATTAACAGTGAACTCAAGCCCTGCAATCGTTACACAACCACCTGCTACAATACCTACATGTTCTAATCCGCTTTCAAACAATATTACTATTACTGCAAGCGGTGCAGGCATAGCATATCAATGGCAGGGTGCTCCGGGTAATGGCACATTTACCAACCTTACAAACGGCCCTGCATTCACAGGCGTTAATACAAGCACACTTACTTTCACAGGTTTAAGTGCAGCTATCTACCACGGCTATACAGTACGTTGCGTTGTAAGCGGCATTTGTGCTCCGCCAATTACATCTGCTAATTCTGTATTCAACTTCTTTACTGCTCCTTCTTTAATGAGCCATCCTGCAAATGCTGAAATATGCGCAGGTGCTAATACAACATTCAATACTACTGCTAATGGTACCAACCTTACTTATCAGTGGTATGTATTAAGCGGTGTTACATCAAGCCCTATCAGCAATGGTGGTGTTTACAGTGGTGCAACAACTGCTTCATTAACTATTACCGGTGCAACAACTGCATTATCAGGTAATAAATATTATTGCGTGGTATCAGGTACTTGTTCTCCGTCTGTACAGACAAACAACGCTAACCTGATAGTAAATGAACTGCCGGTTATCAATACACAACCTGTAAGCACTACAGTATGTGCTAATGTAAATGCAACATTCAGCATTGGTGCTGTTGCAGGCGTTATCACTTATCAGTGGCAGGTAAATACAGGTAGTGGTTTTACAAACATCACTAACGGCGCACCTTATACAGGTATGAACAGCGCAGTACTTACTGTTATCAATCCGCAAGCTTCTCAGAATGGTTATACTTACCGTTGTCTGGTAGGTAGCTTCTGCGGACCGGTACTTACATCAAGCACAGTTACACTTAACGTAAATACAGCTCCTGCAATAGTTGGCGCACCTGCAAACAGTACTGTTTGTGCGGGCAGCGGCACTTCTTTTGCTACAGCAGCTACAGGTACTGCAATAGGCTACCAATGGCAGTTGAATGCAGGCACAGGCTTTGCAAACGTAACAAACGGTGGTATATACAGTGGTGCTACTACAGCAACACTTGGCATTTCAAGCACTACAGCTGCTATGAACGGTTATGTTTATCGTGTAGTAGTAAGCGGTACTTGTGCGCCTCCTGCAATATCTGCAGATGCGGTACTGACTGTAAATACAGCTCCGGTTATCAACGTACACCCTGTTAATACAGCAGTTTGCCAAAACAGCAATACTTCTCTGAATGTAAATGCAAGCGGTACTGCTCTTACCTACCAATGGCAGGTAAATACAGGTAGTGGCTACACAAGCGTAGCAAATGGTGGTACATACAGCGGTGCTACAACAGCTACCCTGTCATTTACAACTACACCACTCAGCTTCAACGCTTATACTTACCGTTGTGTAATATCAGGTACTTGTCCTTCAACAATTATTTCAAACCCTGCTACACTTACAGTAAACGGTTTGCCGACAATTGCTTCAAATCCTACTTCAGCAGTAGCTTGTGCTAACACGAATATATCATTCACAGTAGGTGCTACAGGTGCTACACTTACCTACCAATGGCAGGTAAATACAGGTAGTGGTTTCACAAACATTATCAGCAATCCTCCATACAATGGCAATAACGGTGCTACTCTGACAATCATCAATACACCGCTCAGCTACAATGGATATACTTACCGTTGTGTTGTAGGTGGTACTTGTGCTCCGTCACAAATATCTGCTCCTGCTACACTTACTGTTAACTCTCTGCCAACTATTACAGCACAACCGGTTGCTGCATCAGTTTGTGCAGGACTGAATACATCATTCAGCACTACAGCTACAGGTACAGGTATAGGATACCAATGGCAGATAAGCTCCGGCTCTACTTATGCCAACCTGAGCAATGGTGGTTTCTACAGCGGTGTTAATACAAGCACACTGAGCATCACAGGCGCTACTACTACACTGAATACTAAACTATATCGTTGTGTTGTATTAGGTTCTTGCGCTCCGGCTGCAATCACTAATCCTGCAATGCTGACAGTTAACATTCCACCGTCAATAAACGTACAACCAACAGACCAGACAGTTTGCGTTAACACTACTGTATTCTTCAATGTAAACGGTAATGCAAGCAACTACCAGTGGGAATGGCTGAACGGTACGGTATGGACTCCTGTAATATCAGGCGGCGACTATAGCTTTACAAATACAAACCAGATGAGGATATACAATGTGAACACAAGTATGCGTGGTATGCAATTCCGTTGCGTATTGAGCACACCTTGCCTGCCAAACATTATAACTAATACTGTAACATTAACAGTTTACAGCTCTCCTACTGTATTGACTCAACCGATTAATGATACTACATGTGTAAGCACAAATGCATCATTCAGCTTTACTGTTGATGGCAAGGATATGACTTACCAGTGGGAAGAATTATCAGGTACATCAGGTGGATGGCAGCCATTAGTTAACACAAATGTTTACCAAAACGTATATGGTACTAATCTGACGTTTGCAAACGTTCCTCAATCTCTGAACGGTAATTCTTACAGGTGTAAAATCACAAGCCCTTGCGGTATAGAATACACTCAACCAAGAGTACTGTTTGTAGATCCTGCTCCGGTTATCACTTATCAGCCTCAGCAACTGGCTGCTAATTACAAAGGCCTGGCTCGTTTCCGCGTAGTAGCGGTAGGCCGCGACCTGACTTACCAATGGCAGGCTGATACTATCATCAACGGTAACAGGTCTTACATGAACATCAGCAACAATGCATTCTACTCAGGCGTTAACGACGACACATTAGTTATCAACCCTGCAGGCGGATACATGAACGGCAAAATGTACAGGTGTATCGTGAGTGGCCTTTGCTCTCCGTCAGTTACATCAAACGGTGTAGGACTGTCATTGTTCTTCAGCAGCTCTGTAGCTAATATCAATGGCAACGAAGTTGACATGAACATCTACCCTAACCCTGTAAATGGTAATACACTGAACATCATGCTGAGTGGCAACTACAACGGCCGCAATGTATTGGTGAAAGTAACCAATAACATGGGTAGCCTGGTAGCTAACGAAAATGTAACCCTGATGAACAACACAGGCAGCATCAACGTAGCAAACCTTGCAGCGGGTGTTTACAACCTGCATGTTGCAGACAGCGACAACAATACATTGAAAGTTATCCGCTTTGTGAAGCAATAAGGATTAAACAATCAAATACTGAAACGGGTAGCAATTGCTACCCGTTTTTTTATGCCTGCACTAAACAAACAATAAATCCCGACACTTCTGTCGGGATTCGATTAATCTATCAAGCTTTAATAACTTAACTACTATGAACTTTCTATTGCATGAAGAAGTATTGCTCTACGTACAATATCTACGTACGCTAACATATCTTAAAGCAGTAGCTTCAATAAGCTTATCCTCCAAACATACAAGGGTTTTAAATCCAAGTATAACACCATTGTTGTTTGTCAATACTGCATAAAAAAAGAATAAGGCCTCAGAATTAACTTTAGCCTTATCCTCTATGAAAAATAATACACCCGTGGCAAAACTACCACTTATTTGAATTAGAACCTTTAAACTCTTTAGGTTTAACAATTGTAAATACTCTCGATATGTTGAACCCGAAATGTATCCCGCCATTTCCCCAGTCGCTAGTAGTTTGTCCGATAAATGCGCGTTCTGTCATAGCAGTAGCATTGGTAGCCATCAACTGAAATACGTGGCCGCCTGTTTCTATATCGAAACCTATTGACAATGAATTGAAATAACCGTTCAACTCATTAAAGCGATAATAATATTCTGCATTCAGCGATACGCGGTTCGATAATTTGAAGCGTCCGCCAACACCCATTGCTATCATATCATTAGGCTCTGCCGTTGTTGGCACCAGGTTGTAATGTATGTGTGTAGGCATCAACTGCAAAGAAAGCCATTGATTGAATTTACGTGCTATCAGCAGTTGGTTTACATAAAACATCCTGTTGCTGAAGTGATATTCCTGCCCGGCAGGTAATGTTGGTGCAGGCATGCTTTGTACGCTGGCTGCACCATAATAGCTAAGGCTGAACGGCATTCCCTTACCATCCGTCTGGCGTAGCAGTTTTACCTTAGCAAAGCCCAGATACTCAGACTGGTATGTACTGCGGCTTACACCTATCATCAGCCAGTCTGTTATACCATAATCGAACCCGATAAGTGTATTCGCGTTATCGAGGCCGAAGAATGTCTGGAAACCATCTTTCAACTCGCCAAAGCGGTGGTTCACTTTAAAATCCAATACACCTGCGGCTGTATTTTCGATGCTATGGCCGTTTACCAGCCTCGATGTTTTGAATGTTGCCGTTGTATAAGATTTTGATTTGGCATCTCCATCTTCCAGCATTCCCAGCAAATCATCACTCTCTGTTACTTCTTTCTTGTTTTTATTGTTTTCCTGCGCACCTGCGTTGTATGTTGTAAATACAGCGGCGGTTAACAGTATTGCGGGTATAATACGCATGATACAATATGATTGTTGGTTAAAATGAGTGTTACTTTTTATCTAATATGCTATTTACTGTTACTTCTATTTCTTTAGCAATCTTACCTTCTACTACAGCCGGTATTTTTATTTTATGGTCGGCAGGCTTCACATTAAACTTTGTATTTACCGTTGCTGAATTTCCTTTTACGGTAACTGTTGCAGGTATAGTAACATCGCGGGTTACACCGTGTATAGTCAGTTTGCCGGTAGTGTTTACTTTGTAGGCTCCATCTTTAGCAAAGTTAACCGAAGCAATATCCGTAACCTTACCTTTATATTCGGCTTTAGGATATTTATTGCTTTCCATATAGTTTTCGTTGAAGTGCTCCTGCATCAGGGCTTTTTCGAACTTAAAACTTTTGATAGCCAGCTGAAAAACAAAGTCTCCAGTTTTGCTATCCATTACAGCACCGGCCTCGTTATTTACAGCCTGTATATTTTCTATTGGTGTAGATGAGAAAAAAGTAACCTTACCTGTTCTCGTCATGTACTTCTGAGCCTGTGCATTTGTAAAGCCTATGCAAAGCGCAGCAACAATTATTATCCTTTTCATGTTCTTAGTTTTATATTTCTGTAAGATTTTTTAGTTATTCAGCATACCACGGTTTACCCATGCTGATATTTTGCTGATAGTGCAGTCATCGAGCTTGGCACCACCCTGCGGCATAGCTTTTGCACCCGCATCCTGACGTATTACAGGCAGCAGTTTGTTGTCTGTAACGCATTTTTTCACATCGGCATACAGGTTCAGGTCATACCCGCTTTGTTTCACCAGTGCATCGTGACAACCGGCAGTAGCACATTTTTGCTGCATTACAGGCAGTACTGTGGCCGAGAATGTGACGTTAGTAGTATCGCAGCCTGTTGTGGTTTTAGGGTATAACTGGTCTTCCTTATCGAAATAGCAGCCCGAAAAGGTAATAACACTAATAAACAGTACGAGTATTTTTTTCATATACGTGTGTTGTGCTTCTTTATATAAATATCGGTTTTTTACAGATTAATTGTTTAGCGCTCCGGCAGCTACCCATTTTTGCACCTGCACTATCTGGCAGCTACTTAGTTTACTGCCACCGCTTGGCATAGCTACTGCTCCTGCCTCGTGGCGTATGGCTTGCAACAGCTTGCCTGCTGTAGCAGCACTCTTAACACCATCGTAGGTATCTAATATTACACCTTTAGATGGCGACGCCGTACTATGACACCCCTTGCAATACGTATCCATCATTGGCTTTATAGCGGCACTGTATGTATAATTATTGCTATCGCATGGCGTACCGCAATTGGTAGTGTTTTTCGCTCCTTCATTTATCCATCGTGCTATCAGGCTTATTTGCGCGCTTGTAAGCGGTGCATTAGGCGCTTGCGGCATACGGTCTTTAATATCTTTATCCGTTATTGTCTTATATAGTTTGGTTTCGCCCGCATTGCCTTTTACAAAATCCTTTGCGGTAATGGTTTCGTAACTGGTGAACACATAACCTTCGGCTTTGTCAACTGCATTGTGGCAGCCACTTTGCGTGCAGTTTGCAATAAAAACCGGAAGTATATCGCGGGAAAAACAAATACCCGTATCTGCATTATTCCCCCCGTTATTACCACCATTGTTTCCTGTGTTGTTATTAGCAGCAGCAGGAACCGGAGTTTCGGGCTTGTGTGTACATGCTATTATCATCAGTACAGATAGTACAACAAGTATTCCAAGACTTCGTGTTTGTTTCATTATCAATCCCTCTTTTAACAATTTACTTATTTAATACGCAATCTGTAAGTGTAGGGCCAAACATATCAACAGATGCAAAACGCCCTTTAATGGTTACACTGCTGCCAACTGATACATTAACATCAGCATCCCGCATTGTACATTGTACAGACATCATATCGTCGCCCTGCAAAGTAATGGCTGATTTACCTTCCTGATTTTGCTTTACTTCGGCAACCACACCGGTAATATCCAGCACTTTAGATGTGTATTCTGCAGTAGCAGCAGCTTCATTCGCTGCAAATGCGGCACATAATTGAGATGCTGTAATGGTTAAACCTTTTTCGTTTTCAATTTTAGCATGGGGTTTATTCCACATATAATATCCTACCGCACCACCCACAAATACTGCTGCTAACAACAGGTATAGTATTCTCTTTTTTGTCATAGTGTTGCCATATTATTTTTCAAAATTATTAACTACGCTTTTTAATGACTAATGGATTGTGACGAAACGGGAAATAGTATTGACGAGTAGTGTATTCTCCTTCCCGAACAGATAATCCTTGTATCATATATCATCAGCCAGCCATTTCTTAAAGTCTGCTGCCCTTTCCGAACTCACAACCGGCGCTTCTTTCACAGCAGGCCTCAGCGTAACGATTACTCTCGCCTTTGTGTGCGACTTCATATCTTCTATAGATTTTATATTAATAAGATATTGCCTATTCAGCCTGAAAAATGTTTTTGGATCAAGCATTCCCTGCAACGCATCCAGGTTATGGTCCATCGGGTAGTTTCGCCCTTCGAAAGTACGTGCCATTGTGCCTTTGTTTTCGCTATAGCAATAGGCTATCTGGTCGGCCTCCAGTGTTTTGATATGTTCACCAAAACGAATAACAAACCTGCGTTTGTATTCGGGTGCATTAAATGCCTGTTCTAAAGCCAGACTCTTCTCATTAAACAGTTTTTTGAATTCGTCCAGCTTATCTAATGCCGATTTTAATTCTTCCTTCTTTATCGGCTTCATCAGGTAATCGATACTGGATGCTTTGAAGGCATCTATTGCATATTGGTCGAAAGCAGTTGTGAATATTATCGGAGCATCTATTTTGATGATTTTAAGCAAATCAAAAGCAGAACCATCTGCAAGGTGTACATCCATAAACACGATATCGGGCGACTTGTTGGTACTGAACCATGCATGTGCATCTGCCACACTATCGTGATGCGCGACAATAGTAGTACCCGGCAATGTTTCATCTATCAGTTTTGCAAGCCTTCTGTATGCAGGCATTTCATCTTCAATAATTACTACATTCATAACAGTGGTAAGTTTACAACATATTCGGTATCGCTGACGCCGTAATAGATATTCTTATCCGTTAACAGCGAATACCTTTTCTGTATATTTTTCAACCCTAAACCCGCACCTTTTTCTTTGCTGAGTTTGGGGTTGAGCGTATTGCGTATAGTTATCGTTTCTTCATCGGCCTTAATGCGTATGGTAAGCGGGCGCGACTGTGATGCCACATTATGCTTCAACGCGTTTTCAACAAGCATCTGCAAAGCCAACGGGATGATTTTTTTTGTTTCCATTACACTAACCGGTATATCTTTTTCGATCACCAGCGAGTTGCCGAAACGGCTCTTTTGTATGTACAGGTAATTTTCGAGTATATCCCACTCTTCGCTCAGCAACACAAGGTCTTTGTTTCGGTGCGACAGCATGTTGCGATACAGGTCTGACAGGTGGGTGGTGTATTTCGTAGCAATATCTTTATCTTCCTCTATCAGGCTGGCAAGTGTATTCAAGCTATTGAACAGAAAGTGCGGGTTGACCTGGCTTTTCAGGTGTTCGTATTCAAACATCATACGCTCCCGTTGCAGCAGCGATAGCTTTCTCAGGTTCTTTTCGCGTATTACAATATAGGTGTATACAACCCCGAATACAGCAGCGCTGAATAATAATAAAAACCACGGCGTTCGCCAGAAAGGTTTTGTTATCACAAAGCTATATACGGCTTCGTTATGCTTACCGAAATGATTACTCAACGATGCCTGCACCCTGAAAGTATATTTACCGGGGGACAGTTGCGGAAATGTTACTGCCTCGTCATTGGTAACAATCCAGCTATCGTTATAGCCTTCCAGCTTATACCTGTAATGCAGCTTATCGGGGTTGGCGAAATTGATGCCTTCGTATGATATACTTATATGATTCTGACTGTGAGAAAAGTTATTATCGACCAATGCTACCGGTTTGAAGAACATGCTTACTGTTTCTATATGCACGTTCGGGCTGATATCAAAAGGGGCGTGTATGTTTTTGAATATAATAAACCCATGCTCAAAAGGCAGCAACACATTCCCTGCGGTATCACGCGCATATAGTTTCAATACTGTTGATGTACTATCGAGGTGCAGCCCCTGCTTGGGCGAATAATTGCGAAACTGTCTGCTGAAAGGATACCATACATCCACCCCATTATCATTTACTATCACCACCTGCCCTGTAGCATTTGGTGCAATGGTATGTATATTCACATCCTGCAAACCCTGCGAAGTACCTACACGGCTCCATGTTTTATTGTTATAGAAATACAAGCCATCATTCAGGGTAGAAGCCCATATATTACCTGTAGCATCTTCGGCAATAGTGTATGCTACTTTACTCCTTATTCCTTCATTAAAGTATTGATACTTGTTGTCTTTATACATTACAACACCGCCACCATCTGTAGCCATCCACACCCGGTCTTTACTATCGGGGTAAACCTGATATATATAATCGCTGCCTGCACCACTGTTTTTATTATGCACCCTCGCGAGATTTAACACACCCGAAACGGTATCGTACTGCAGTTGTGCAACACCATTAAGCCCCGACACCCACAAGTATTGATTGTGACTATTTATATCCAACACACTTTCATTCTGCAACATAGGAATGTTATCCATCTTTTTGATATCTCCCCTGTTATTGCGTCTGTACAGGCCTGCCCCGAAAGTGCCTATCCACAGATTGCCCGAAGCATCAGCGTGCAGTGCCGTTATACCTGCCATTGCTGTGTACACATAGCGCGGCTTTTCGGCAGGTCTGCTCAATGAGAGTGTGTACAGTTTATTATCCTGAGAGTACCATACATTATTATTATTATCGCATACAACAGTGCGCAGGCTGGTAAGTGCATACGATTCTGTAACAGGTAAATACATCATATACTCATCAGCTATCATTGTCATACCTGCACTGGTAGCAATCCAGATGATACCCGACCTGCCCAGTACCAATTTGCGCATCTTGCCCTCAAAGCGGTATGCCCTTGTCTTTACAGTTTCCAGGTCGTTGGTAGTCATTTCCACCAGGTAACCATCTTCTGTTGCAGCCCATGCTTTGCCTTTGCCAAGCGGTAGTATATCATTTATCTGCCCCCAATGCCAGCTGCTGTCCAGTTTCGGCGACCATACTTCTCTGCTTTGCCTGCAATAGAAAGCAATACCCCCTTCCTGCATACCCACCCAACAGGCGGTATTATCGGGCATTGGTTTTATAGTGCGTACAATATTATCGGGCAATCCATCGCCGGTAGAGAAGCTTTTAACTTTCAGTATCTTATTTTCAAAGTACAGTTCGTTAATACCCTGGTCTGTACTTACAACAACGTGCTTATTTGGGAAAACAGAAATATTATAAACAAAATCGTCTGTCAGTCCGTCGGCACTATTGCAATGGAGTGCATAGTTATTCAGGATTGCAAAGACACCATCTCCTTCCGTACTCAGCCAGATGACACCGCTGCCATCAACTTTCATATCAGATATTGCAGCTTTGGGTTGTTGCCCCCTGAAGCGCAACGGGATTACCTTCATCCCAGCTATTATAGCAATGCGGCCATCTGCATAACCCGCATATATATTCTTACCATCGAATGTAAGTGCTGTAATTGCTTTGTGCGCACTATCGGTAACAGGCTTTATCTCCCTGCCGTTAAACCGGTACAGGCCATTATCCGTACCAAGCCATATATACCCGTAGCCATCCTGTTGTATTGCATTAACCTTCGATGGCAACTGGGCTTCATTAAGCCAGAAATTTCGTGTAAACGGACGTTGCGCCAATGCATAGCAAGTGCCTATTGCAAGAAGTAGAATTGTTATAACGCAACGCATAAATTTTATTTAGCCGCAGGCACCATGCTTCCCCCTACTGTTACATGAATATCAGGTGCCAGCTTATCATATACCACTTTGGGTATTTTTATATTATGGTCGTATAATGAAACAAGAAATTCTGAGTGTATGGTCAGTTTATTGTTTTTTGACCTGATTTCCACATCAATAATACGCTCTTGTTCTACGCCATGAATTTTCAATTTTCCTTTTGCCCGAAGTTTATATTCACCGTCTTTACTTACATCTACATCTTCTATTATCTTTCCTGTAAAGCTCGATTCCGGAAACACTTCCGTTTCCATATAATTTTCGTTGAAGTGCTCTCGTTGCAGCGGGCTGTTGAAGCCTGCAAAACTCGCGTTGGACACTTTAAAAGCAAAAATCTTCTTCTTAATATCCAATACGCCCTTTAACTGTGTTGTAGAGGCGCGTATCAGCTCGTGCGGAGCATCTGAGTAAAAACGTATCATACCTTTCTGCACTTCGTAAACGGCCTGCGCATTGAGCTGCATTGCCATACACAGAGCCATAACTGAAAAAAGGTATTTTATCATGCGGCAAACTTAAAGATAAAGAACATAATGTATTGTTGGTATGCCTGCACAGGATTTTTAATATACTACCTGCAATTATAATAACTGTTTGATAATAAATCTGTTCAGTCCATTAAGATATGCTTAAAACAACCATACAGGACGGTTCGGGTAGTTTTTTTCTGTAAATTTATATTTATTAAGTACTTATCTGATAAATGCGGGCATTATTTACACTGGTATTACTGGCTATTACACTATCCGGCTTTGCACAAGGGCCTGATACTACTGTCAGCATCAGCCAGCAACTAAGCACACTAAGCCTTTGCCCCGGCGATACCATTCATGTACACTATACTGTTTCAAGAAAATTTTTAGCAGGCAATACTTTTACATTAGAGTTATCTAACTCTTCAGGTAGCTTTAGCAGCCCTCTTGCTATCGGAGCTTATGCGTCTGATACCAATGGCATGATAATAGGCACTATACCATCTAATACTACTACGGGCAATGGCTACAGGGTACGTATCCTATCATCATCCCCCGTTCGCACATCGCCCAATAATGGTGCTGATTTTACGATAAGGCCATTCCCTGTAATTGCACCATCGAGCAACAGCCCCGTATGCGAAGGCAACAACCTGCAACTGAATGCAGGGCACACCGGCAGTGCTTCCATAGTATGGACAGGGCCGGGTGGTTATAATGATATCGGCAATGGTGTAACACGCAGCCCGGCAACTATGGGCATGGCAGGTGCTTATACCATAGAAGCTACACTGAACGGCTGCACCATTCAGCAAAACATCAATGTAACCATAAAGCCAAAACCTACACCTATACTTACCACAAATTCACCGGTATGCCTGGGAGATACGATGAAATTTAACTTCAGCGGTGCACCCGGTGCGATATACGAACTGACTTTACCGGACGCATCCTCCTACGATAGTATTCAATACCTGATAGTACATCAGGCTGTATTTAAGTATGCAGGCACCTGTACACTGAAAGCCATGCAGGATGGGTGCAGCGCAACAGTTTACAGCAATTTCACCGTTAAATTCCTGCCAGATACCCCTGTTATCATCAGTAACAGCCCGCTATGTGTTGGTGCAAACATCCAGTTTTATGCACTGCTTGGCGGTTCGCCATCTGCAACATATGAATGGAGCGGACCTGCGGGTTTCAGCTCTGCAGCACCAACACCATCTGTATTGAATATAAGCCATGCAAATGCCGGTGTATATATGCTCCGTTCCAAATTCAACGGTTGCTATTCTGTACCCGCATACGATACGGTAACTATACTGGACAGGCCTGAAAAACCTGTAGGCGGCAGCAACAGTCCGTTATGCGAAGGCGATGGCATGCAACTGACCGTACAGGATGTACCCGGGGCAACATACCTGTGGATAGGACCGAATAATTTCAAGAGCAATATTCAGAACCCGTTACTCAACAATGCTTCTACCCTGGCTACGGGTTATTATATTATTCAAGACAGCATCAGCGGGTGCACCAATGCCGATACTATTTATGTTGAAGTAAATGCCTATCCGCAAAAACCACATATACTGACTAACGCACCGTTGTGCCCTGTTGACACATTGATGCTGAAAGCTGTAAGTAATATACAAGGCATACAATACAAATGGGCTTCTCAGCAAAACACAACTGATACGGGTGAAACAATTATTAAATACCCTGTATCAGCTTCTGATACAGGATGGCATACGGTACTGGCAGATAATGGCGGATGTACCACACAGGGAGACACTGCCCACGTAAGCCTGAAACCTATGCCTGCCATACCGGGCATCATACACAACAGCCCGCTGTGGGAAGGGCAGGAACTGCAACTGACAACAAACAGTAACGAGACAGGTATTGTAAGCTACTGGGTAGGCCCCAACAACTGGGCTGACAGCGGCGATAATGTAACCATCAGCAACGTTAGCAAAAACCACATCGGTACATACATCCTTACAATAGACAAAAACGGATGTAAAGCATCGAACATAGCGAGTATTGATGTGAGGGACTTTATATCACGCTACGATTTTGCACTATACCCATCGCCCAACAACGGTACATTCACCATATCGGGCAAACTATACAGCGACCAGTCTATTGATGCGCGTATTCTGAACAGCGCTGGGCAGGAAGTATATAAAATACGCCTGCAAAGCGATAAAAAATTCATCCTTCATCATTTCAACCTGAAAGACAGGCTGAGTAGCGGCATTTATTTCCTGCAAATAACACACAACGGACACCTGTTGCGCATACCATTTACAGTAGTACGATAAATGCTTTCTGTTTTCTTTAACAATTGGCAATATCTTTGGCACATGGCTTGATATAGCCATAGTGTATGAGAATACTTTTTACAATATTATCTGTAATACTTACTGTTAATACCTACGCCCAAAACAGGGACACTATGTTGCTGGTTAATCTGCCGAATGTCAACATCAACACTCAAAGAAATTGGAGTAACGATACCATACGTTATCAATACAACCAGATGAAGTATTATGTAACAACAATACTACCCTACCTGAATGCCGCCAGCAGCATTATGGAAGAACTGAACCAAAAAGAACAAAACCCGAACATAAGCAAGCGCGAAAGAAAAGCATTTGTAAATACCAAAGAAGATGAAATACGCAGGCGTTTTGAAAATGAAATTTCCGCATTGAATGAAACACAGGGCGTACTGCTGGTAAAACTGATTGCCAGACAGAGCGGCGCCAATATATACAGCAAAATGGAGGCCTATAAAAACGCGTTGTACGCAATGAGGTGGCAGGCATGGGCAAGGTTTCATGGTTTTAATCTGAATAAGAAATATGACCCGTTTGAAGAACCCATGCTGGAACACATTATGCAAAGCCTGGGATACCCGCTACCTGCGAAATACGGCGACTACGAAGCCAAACTAACAGTGCATTAATCTCCCCATATTGAATGAACGCTGATGCAGAAAAATGATGTATTTTACATCATAAAATAATTTTTGTGAAAGCGAACCGTATTCTGACTACCCTGTACTGCATCTTAATAACAACAGCAGCATCTGCACAATTATCAAGCGGGCTGGTAGCACATTGGCCATTCAACGGCAACGCCGGCGACAGCAGTGGCAACGGCAATCATGGAACATCTGTAACTGTAAGTTATGGACAGGGCATGAATGGCGGCTTCAATACTGCGGCCATTTTCAACGGAACCAGTAGTTATGTAAACGTACCCTATAAAAGTGGCATGAACCTGAGCCAATACTCTATTTGTGCAATAGTGAAACCAACGGGATACTATAGCGGCACATGCCAGGTAAACGCCATATTATGGCGCGGATATCAAAACACCGGTGGCTGCTATGGCCTCAGCTTTTATGACGGTCCATGTGATGGCGACAACTGCAGTTCGCTCGATACATCGGCACAGGTATTCAACGGATATGCCGGCACATCCACAGGGGCTGTATCGCAATGGTGTTATACACCACGCATTGTTTCCAACACTTGGTACACTGTAGTGCTTACATACAGGCAAGACACATTCAGGTGTTATGTAAATGGCAACCTGAAATCTACATACGTAGCTACGTCAGGCACAATGGGCTCATCGAACGAGGGATTATATATCGGTGCAAACTATCAGGGTGTAGGCGGTTCATTCCCTTATTGGTTTAATGGTTTTATTGACGACATGCGACTGTATAACCGTGTATTGAGCGTTGAGGAAATAAAACACTACAGCAACGGTTTATATATTACCCCACCGGCCATCGGCACTATATGCAAATCTGTACCAACAAGTATCAGCTTTTCTACAGTGAATGATTTTTTACCTACCAATGTTTTCAATGTAGAATTGTCTGACAACACAGGAAGTTTTGCAGCAGCTACTACAATCGGCAGCAGTGCATCTGTTACGGGTGGCAACATTGCATGTACTGTACCGGGAAGTACAGGCGTAGGCGGCGGCTATCGCATCCGCATCCGTTCTACACTACCTGCAAAAATATCAGACACCATTAATGTAACTGTAGGACTACCGGGCACACCACCCAGTGTATATGCATCAGCAGCACCGGGCACATGGGTTACATATGGTACTGTAATGTTCTTTACATCGATACCTACCAACGCGGGCAGCAGCCCCACTTATCAGTGGAAGAAAAACGGTGTAGCTATACCGGGTGCAACAAGCATTACTTACGGTGCTACCGCCGGCGTAGATTTTGTACATAACGATACCATTACCGTTACGGTAAAAAGCAGCAATATCTGCGCAGTACCCGATACTGTTACCTGTACACCAATTGTATTTACGGTAATAGGCACAGATATCAAACAAACAGCACAGCTTCATAACTTTGAGGTGTATCCCAACCCTAACAAGGGTACGTTTACCATAAAAGGCAATAATCTGAAACCCGGGACGATGGAAGTACGCATATTGAATGCCATCGGACAGTTGGTATATCATACGAGCCTTACTATCAATACTTCTGTTATCAACCATACAATTTCATTGCCTGACGATATTAAAGGCATCTATTTTGTACACCTGCGCAACAACAACGAAACAGCCACATTAAAGATGGTGGCCGAATAAAGATTTGACACATACACAAATTAATAAAGCCACGCGATGCGTGGCTTTATTAATTCAGTTGTTATTATTTCTTAGCATTAATAAAATTGCTTACCTCATCGGCAAAGTGCTGTGGTTCTTCTATAAACGGGAAATGGCCTGACTTATCAAACCTTATGAGTGTAGCATTACCTAAACTTTCTGCAAGCTTTACAGAAGCAGCTACCGGTGTAGCGTCTGCGTCACCATGCAATACCAATACAGGCTGCTTTATGCGGTTGATAACAGGATAAATATCATTGTCGTATTTTCTGTAATCGGCAGTAAGCCCGCGAAACAACGCTATCTGAGCATCGCCATAGTTTTCGGGATATGTAATGTTTATTTTATCTATGTTGTTGTAATCGTACATGCTATACATGAATGCAAGGCGCTGTTTTATTTCAATGACCGTTATATGCCTGTTCATGATTTCAAATTTCTTATCCTTCAGCTCAGGTGCCACAGAACGGTTATTACTGTATGCTGCCTGCAAGCTATCATAATCATGATTCAGCGGTACTGCATCAGACAAAATCAATTTATTAACAGCAGACGGATAGCGCAGGGCATAATACACCGCCAACTTTGCCCCCCATGAATGTGCCAGAATGTTCAGCTTTTTAATACCAAATACTTTACGCAGCCCTTCAATATCATCTATCAGATTTTGATGTTTGGTAGCGGTAGTATCAGCAGGGATATCGGACCTGCCTGTACTGCGGGGGTCGAAGAAAATGAGTTTGTTCTTTTTTGCAAGCAACAGCAGGTGCGGTTCTATGTATTCCATATTCATACCAGGGCCGCCATGCACAACTAATATCGGTGTTCCCTCACCTACAACTTTGCAATAGAGGTTTACGCCATTTACTTTTTTAAACCCTTCAAAAGACACTTTCTGTGCCGTTGTTCTTGCTGTATATAGCAGTACAACAAACAGCAAAATGATACGACTACATTTTATCATACAGGCAATTTACAAAAAAGGGAATGAAGCGTGTTGTTAATACTATGAAAGGCTATAGTTATTAACTTTTTGCTAAAGAGAAATTTACTATTTACACTCAGCTACTATAAAAGACTGCTCATTTACAATCAGTACCCTATTATCAAATATCGCATCAGTATATTCATTGATAGCAACCTTTCTATTACCACAGATGAATTCTGATTGACCTTTGCTGTTGAACACTTCTTTATCATCAACAGTGAGCATTCTATATGCACGGTCTTCACCTACACATACCTCGTATTCCCCTTTATCATTAATAGCATATACTTTATCATTGCCCAGTAGCAACATACTTTTTTTGTGTTTTGCATCTATGGGTTTATAACCATCTTGCCCTCTTCTATATAAGTCTTTATATGGAATTATAGAAAACGCATTTCTGAAACCATCTTCATCCTGCACATAATGCTGCATATATAATATGCCCTTGTTCAAGCTGAATCTCACTAATAAATCTATCGTTCTGACAAATAAGTTATCTTCATCAATAAGATAATCTATGACAGGCTCATTTGTTCCCAATTCTTTATGATAGATAAGTCTCCCACTATTCCGGTTGTATGCATCTATGTAGGGAAAACTTTGCCTCACAAGCAAATTTTGACGATTTGCATAACCAAGACTCAACATATATAGCGTATCTCCACTGCTCCATACTTTTGATTTGCCGGTATTGTAAATTTTTAAAGGGTTATCCCACCTGAGTTTCCCATCTTTGTTTACACTGATTATCCTATCACTACCGGCTTCGTAATAATTATTATTACTATCTACCAATACATTTGAGCACATACCATGATTATAATCCGGACCTACAGATTTAGCATAGTACCCAACAGGTGCAAACACCATAGCGGAATAATTAATTACATCCCAAATGGAAGGCATGCTTGTAAGTGTTGTATTCATAGGATAAGACCATACAACACCTGTATTGAAGTTGAGCTTGTGAATACCCTCTGTACCAACGATGATGTTATCATCATCAACTGCAAGCACATTTCGCCATGGAATTTTTCTCTTAAATTCAGCTTTCCAACGTTTTTCACCAGTTGTAATATCGTATGCAGTACCGTTGGTATTTATGTAAAGCTTGTGCTTGGCACTAAACATTGCGATTTTGCCTTTCAGAAATGCTATTTCTTTATTGGTCTTTTCATCTTTTATGAGTGTGCCTAAAGATTCGTCGCGCAGAATATACCCACCGACAATATGAAGCATATCAGACGAACCACTGTAGTCATAGCGATACAGTTGCTTCATATTCTCCATATCATAGCATATTACTCCATTCCCTTTTTTATCGGGTCCACTACGTGCGATGGTTTCATCTATGTATATGTACAACTTATGTGTTTCCTTATCATAACTATAGTCCGCTATTTTATAAGGCAATACATTATACTGGCGGGCAATAAATGGGATATTTGACACTGAAATATTGCGAACACCTTCTATGGTTTCGTTAGGATTGTCTTGTGCAAACAGATTGGATGCAACAAACAACAGAGCTATGGTGAATTTTCGCATATTGGGTAATATGCATCAAATATATACAATCTCTGCTATCCCTCTACCCACTTGCGGAATTGTGCAGCTTTTTCTTTGCTGACGATGATTTCGGGAGTACCCGGGTATTTCAGCTTCACGATAATCTTGCCTGTTTCATCGCTACGCATGGTATCGATATAGGGCAGTGATATGATAAACTGGCGGTTGGCACGATAAAACTGTTCGGGGTTCAGCAATTCTTCAATTTCGTCCAGAGAACGATAGTCTGTAATAAACTTCTTGCCGTCTTTGTGTACAAGGTATATGATTTCCTCTTTGGTAAAGCACGTGATATCATCGGTGTGCATCAGCACTATATTGCGCCCAAGATGCGCGGTAAAACGGTCTTTATACTTTTTGCTGCCACCGAAGTTTTTAAAGAGTTCATTTATTTGTGCCAGATATTGCTCATTGCCGAATTTGCTTTGCAGCAGGTGATATTTATCCAATGCTGCTTTCAGTTCTTCTTTGTCTATCGGTTTCAGCAGGTAATCTATACTGTTTACCTTAAAAGCGCGTATGGCATATTCATTAAATGCGGTAGTAAATATTATAGGACAAGTAATATTGGCATCAGAAAACACATCGAGCGATATACCATCTGACAACTGAATATCAGATATTATCAAATCGGGAATTGATACCGCTAATATCTTCTTCGCTTCTTTCACACTTGCAACAGGCCCCTGTATCTCTGCACCCGGTTCCAATTGTTTCACCAGTTTTATGAGGCTCTCAGCCACCAAATGCTCATCTTCCAATACCAGTATCTTCATAACTCAAATTTACAGCAAGGGTATTTTAATAATGTATGTATCAGCAGTATCTTCTATTACTAACTGCTTGTTTGTAAGAAATGTGTAGAGTTGTTTCAGCTGTTTCAAGCCTTGTCCGTTAGATGTTTCTATCTGTTTGCGCAATTGCTTGTTGTTGCGAACAACCAGGCAATCAGCCTCATCATAAATATCTATACACAATTGTTCACCTGCCTGCACAATATTATGCTTTACAGCATTGTCTATTAGCATCTGCAACGTTACCATTACAACGCCTTTATCTTTAGCCTCGTCCGAAATACAGGTTCTTATCTGCAACCCTTCTGCATAGCGTATGTGCAGCAACCTTATATAGTGCTGTATAAACTCCAGCTCTTCATACAGGCTTACTACTTCACTTTCCTTGTGCTGCAATACATACCGGTACACTTTCGACATGTGGCGAACAAACTCGCTTGCCAGCTCAGGGTTGGTGTGTATCAAACCGTCGAGCGATGTAAGTGTGTTGAAGAGATAATGCGGATTGACCTGATTGCGCAACTGATGATACTGCAAATCCATTTTTTCTTTTTCAAGCTGTGCTGCCTGTATTTCAAGCGCTGCCCTGTCTTCAATGCTATCCTGCCAGTTTTTAAAAAAGTAAAAGGCATAGAACGCGAAGTTGAATAAGAATATAACTACTACAAACAATGCTACAGCAATGCCAACAAATTCCCGGGTAACAAAGGTTGGCAGTTGCTTATGCGTCACTAAAAACATTGTTGTAAAAACCGGTGCAACAACTATAAGTGTAAGTACTATCTGCAGAGCAATGCGGCTTATAGGGCCATTACTGAAAGGGATGCGTTTATCAAGATAAGTATTCAGCGCCCTGATGAGCAGCCAAATAAATGTAAGAATAACTATCTGCGAAAGGAACATAAATACATGCACACCTAATCCCCAATCGGGCAGCATGTAAAAACGTACAAATGATGCAAGAAATGAAAACATGACAATGATGAAGTAGGGCGTAAACCTGTACTTCAAAAACCTTATCTGTTTTTGCAATTTATTTGTCACCAGTTCCGAACATTCTTTTCTTATTATCACAAAATACAAATCTTAATGTTTACCCTTAGGAAAATGTGTGCCGATAATATTACCATCCTCCATTTCAATAATCCTGTCGCTGCCATTTGCGAAATCAGGGTCGTGGGTTACGGTTATAATCGTTTGTTTGTTTGTTATTGTCAGCTCCCTGAATATATCGAATACTTTTTGGGAATTATTTTTATCCAGATTACCTGTCGGCTCATCGCCCATAATAATGGCCGGGTCGTTTACCAGGGCACGTGCAATGGCTACCCGCTGCTGCTGCCCGCCCGATAGGCGCGATGCGTGCTTCAGCGCATAATCCTGCATATCTACCATGCTTAACTTTTGCATGGCACGTTGTTCTATTTCTTCCTTGCTATACCTGCCCAGCTTCAACGCAGGCATCATAACATTCTGCAACGCTGTAAACTCTGGCAACAGGTAGTGAAACTGGAATACAAAACCAAGATTTTCATTACGGAAATGCGCCAGTTCATTCTGCCCCTGCCCTGTCAGCTGCTGCCCCTTTATTTCCATAGTACCTTCATAATCGGTATCCATTGTAGAAAGTATGTAGAGCAATGTACTTTTACCACAGCCGCTTTTACCTACAATAGAAAGAAACTCTCCCTGCTGCACATCAAAGCTTACGCCTTTCAGTACCTCAAACTTTTCGGGCTGGGCAAAATATTTTCTGATATTTGATGCTTTAAGAATCGTCATTGCATTAATATTATCCGCGAATGATACTTACAGGATCTACCTTAGCTGCCTTTCTTGACGGGAAATAGCCCGCAAACAGTGTAGTAAGGAAACCAAAGAACAAACCCGATGCATAGTGAACTAATTTGAAATTGACAGGAAAAGTACTCATACGAACAATCTCGCCTGCCGGGAATGGGGTGCGTGAAAGGACAAAGCTAAAGAACCACCCTATCAGCAAACCCAACAAACCACCTGCTACACCAATCATTACAGATTGCAGCAGGAATATCCCTGTAATATCCTTGCCCTGAAAACCGGTTGCCTTCAGTATGGCAATATCTTTCATCTTATTGATGATATTCATGTTCATGATATTGTAAATACCAAAACCGGCCACAATGAGGAGCGTAACACAAACCACTATCGTCATTACATTCCTGATTTCGGTACCAGCCATTATAGAAGCATTTGCTGTTGCCCAGTCCTCCATATATACATTCGGATATCGGGCACTCAACTTTTCTTTAAAGGCAAGCGCCGTTTCTTTATCTCTCAGCTTCATGTGCAGTTCCGTAACATAAGAAGGATCAACCCCCATTATTTTTTGTACAGTAGCCAATGTAGCATAGCTCTTCGTTTCGTCCCAAGCTGCGATACCAAAAGAAAAAATACCTACTATTTTTACATTCACATTATTACCTTCCGGTGTGGTAACGCTTACCCTGTCGCCTAGTTTCACATTCATCTTCTTCGCCAATCCCTTGCCTACTATTATCACATCCGAACCTTTCAGTAAATCCTCCAGTTCCCCTTCATCCAGTTTCTCATCCAATTCGAACAGCTTTTTCTGCATATCGATATCGATACCAGATAGTGTGCCAGGTATCTGTGTAGGGCCATTATTAAAAAACACCTGAGATGACACCTGCGGTGCAACACCAATAACCTCAGGCATCTGTTCTATTTTTTCTGCCAGTATCAATCCATTCTTAATCTTTGTCAGTTCCTTTTTAGGGCGTTGATGCTCCAGCACATACCAATCCTTATCTGTTTGCGGTTTACCGGCAGCAATAATTTTGTTTTCACGAAGCTCTATCGGTTTGTATATACGTATATGCGGTGTGTTATCCATTGCCATATCTTCCAGAAAAGTGTTTACACCGGTCATAAAGCTTATCATGATGATAAACATGGATATACCGAATGTAACACCCAGCATGGCAATGAGTGTCTGCTTCTTTTTGCTGAGCAGGTGGGTTACCGCAATTGTAAAGGCTAATTTCCAGTTCATTATTGCATGATTATTACAGATGATTGGGTTAATCCCCCACGCACTTCTACCCAGCTATCATCTTCAACGCCTTTCAATATTTTCACTTTCTTCTTTTCACCATTTTCTTTTACCCATACAGTGTCTCCTTTCATCAAAGCCGCACGTGGTATTGCCAATACATTCTTTTTGTCAGCAACTACAATGTTTGCCTCAAGATTCAACCCGTACATAGATACCGGTATTGGTTCATCGAGGGTGGCATCTACTCTGAAAGACTGCTCCAGTTTATTGAGCAACGGATATAATTTGCTGATGTGGGCTTTAAATATTTTGTCAGGAAATGCGTCCATTGTAATCAATACTTGCTGCCCCTTATAAACTTTATCAAGGTCATCCTCATCTACCATCAGTTTTGCAAACATATCTCCGGCACCTACCAGTGCTACTGCCTGATTAGGATTAATAAGGTCACCTTCTTTTTTGTACACATCATATACAATACCATCTACAAAGCTTTTCAGTTTCCCGATATCCGATTGAGCAGAAGCGACCATATAATTATTCTGTGCCTGCTGCATTTGCAAATCGGCAGTTATACGTTGTTGATGCAGGTTTTGTTTCAAATTCTGAAAATCTTTCAAAGAGCTTTGATATTGCAGATAATATTTCTCGTAATTGCTTTTAGAAATTGCGTTCTGGTCAAACAGGCTTTTGTATCGTATATACTGCATACTATCCTGCTGCATACGAATACGAGCGACTTCCAACCTGCCCTGCAATTCCCTAAATACAGGTGCATTATCGGCTACCGCAGGTGCGGTACGCTGCACCAGTGCCTGGGCCCCATGCTCCTGAGCATTACGCACATCGTTGCTGATTGTAAAAAGCAATTGTCCTTTATGAACAGTATCCCCTTCTTTTACTAACGCCTGCACCAAATAACCATCTACACCGGAGACTACTTTATATTCCAGTTCGGGCACCAAAGTACCTGATGCATAAACTGCGGATGTGAGCAGTTTCATCTCAGGCATTATTTCTTTTTCTTTGCTTCCGCAGCTACTAACAACCGCAGCCAGTAACAACCATAATAGCTGTTGTTTCATTGTACTAAAATTTTTGTGTGCTTAACAGATAATATAATATCCCATCAGCAAGGTTTTGCAGATTTTCCATCCTTGCTCGGTTGTATTCGGTAAATATGTTATTAAATTCATCAAACTCCATCACCCCTTCTTTCAGGTTCAGCTTAGCTATGCGTAGATTATCGGATGCGTTCTTTACTTTTTCATTCAATACGTTGTGCTTGCTGAATGCCGCTTGATATTGCGCATACCAATCACTTTGTTGCTGCGTAAGAGTAGCCTGCGTACGCTGTTGTTCCAATTTTGCATTCTCTAACTGCAACTTACTTTTATGTTGTAAAGAGCGATAATAATTGCCCTGAAACAATGGAAAATCTACACGCATACCCACATTTGCAGTATTGAATTCAACGTTATTCCCCGCAACCTCAAACTTGCTCTGCATATTATATGTATACCTTCCTGTAAGAGATAAACGTGGCAATCCTCCTTTACGGCTTTCACTCAACGACAATTCTGCTGCTTGGAGTTTATAGTCGGCCTCCTTCCAAGCCGACCTGTTAGTCGGATCATTTACATGTTGCAATAACGGCCAGTTAAATTCAATTATATTTTCAGACAGCATCAGCGAATCGTTGTTCAGATTCAACATAGCAGAAAGGGCATTATAAGACTGTTGCAACTGCTTTTTATAATTATACCCGGCAGATTGAACGTCCATATACAGGTTAGTAGTTCGGTTATAGTCTGCTGGGTTTACAACCCCATTATTATAACGTTCCTCCATGATTCTTTTAAGCTCTGCAACAGTAGTTACATTCTCATCATTCAAGCTGAGCACCTCTTTTGTTACCAATGTTTGATAATAAGCCTGAATTAATTGCACGTGAAAACTCTCTAAGGAAGCCTTACCCGTCCATTTTGATTGATTATAGATAGTTCTGGACTTAGATAATTGTGTCCATTTTTCAAGATTTACCACCGGCATGGTTAATTCTGCACCTGCAGCAAAAACATAAGGCAATCCAAACTGCGCCTTCAGATATGTTCCCGGAGCCCCACCCAAAACCTCTGCAGGTATAACCTGTGTGGCTATAATAGGGTAGTAATCTCCGGCACCAAATACATTTACACGTGGATACAGCCCGGAAGCCTGTATGTTTACATCCTGTTTTGCCATTTCAGGAATCAATTTTGATTGCAATACCTGAGGAGCCTGCTTATCGGCATATCTTAGTAAGGCATCCGGACTATGCACATCGACCTGTGCAAATGAGACAGCAGATAATGTTAATAATATGAGCGTATAGAAAAAACGCATTGTATCAATTTTATGTAAAATGAACACAATGCGTTGTATTAATAAAATAAGTGTCAGCGAAACGGAATAATACCTCATTCAGACGGAATATCTCTAAGGCAGTCGAATCCCCCAAAACCTTACTATCCAGCGAAGTATTGTATATCCTCCTACAACTACAACAACCCAAAAGAGTATACTATTCTCCTTTTGCTCTTTAGCAAGTTGAGTAGATATTTTTTGATTTTCAGTAGTAAGCAATAATTCCTTTGCTTTATTTACAGTTTGAAGATTTCGCAATCTAAAGACTGTATCTGTTCTCCTCTTAAAGTGTACAATATTCTTTGTTACAACTTTTGCAATCGTATCCGAGATAAACACAGTATCCAGAACTGTAATAACATCTCCCTGAATGTAGACAACGCTATCAACTGAAAAGCTTTGTTCTGGAAATATATCTGCACAATGTTTTGTTACAACCTACGGATACTTTGAATTTACTTTAAATAATTGACGATGTGCTTTATTCTCAGAATAGCATCCTGTAAACATCATACACAATGAGAGCATGATGAAGCAATAAGTGATAAGGGTTTTCATATTTATTTGCGGTTTACCGTATCCTCAATTCGATCGATACGGGCTTCTAATAATTTTATATGTAACTTTTGAATAGCCAAGTCCGTTTTAAATCCATAATATACGCTTAGTACTGTTGATACACTTACAGCAGTGCATACAACTAAAGCCCATATTAAGCGTAGATTTATGCCCCGCAACTGTTTATCAATGATTGTTATTTCTTGTGTCGTCATGATGATGTTGTTTCTTCTAAACCGAATAATTTAGATAATCCCCAAACCAGCATATTAACACCTGAAAACCATTTCAATAGTAACAACTTAGTATGTTCATCTATTCCCGGATAATCAGAAACCATAAAAACAGCACAAGACAACAGCAAGAAAATTTCAAATTCGTTAGGATATTTTTCTGCGAGCATTGCGGCTGCTTTATAACCCATCAATACCACTCTGCCGCTTTTCTTATTGTGCAGATTTATCCGCAGCGGCATATCGGCAGGATTAAGTAGTACGGACGTTAAAGACACAGCCTCAACACTTACAGGCTGCAACAATACACTGTTAGTTTGCTCTACTTCGATGCCAGCTTCAATCAATCGGCGATAACCGCGTTGAGAAAGGCCTATCGCAAGTAGCTCATCAGGTGTTTTACCCTCATTATCTTTTATAATACGGGCATCTTTGGGCGAGAAATGCTTAAGATTCATGGTAGGTGATATTGGTTTTTGTTGTACAAATGTACAAACTATTTTAGATAACAAAAAATATTTTTAAAAAAGTTTTTTTGCTTTTTATTCAGATGACTATTAAAGGCGCATCAAACTAATTACCGTCATTAGTAATCTCCTTTAGCAACAAATATTCCTGACGCGATATTGTATCGTCCGCACTTAATACAGCTTTTTGCGATATAGCTTTATGCGACGCGACACAGAACAATATTATTAGTAAAAATTTACACACGATGTACCTACAATATAATGACAAAAGCTTGAATGCCCATGCATCAACACTTCTACAAGCGGGTTTCATATTTCCATTGTATATTTACAGCTATATATATACGCTATTCCTGTTCTGTACAGAACTACCATGACAAACACAAACAAACAACATCGCACCTTTTGATGAACAGATTGTCTCGATTTATTGCATTACTGGTATTCGTATTTGCTGCAGCCACCAATCACTCTTATGCGCAATTGAAAACAGACAGCCTGCGCAGAGAGCTGTCCGGTTACAAAAAAGAAGATACCGGCAAAGCGGGCCTGCTTGTCTTGATGGCAAAGCAGTATTATTACAGCAATGCCGACTCTCAATACAAATATGCCACACAGGCACTGGCCATATCCCGAAAACTGCAATATACTCTTGGCATCATAGCATCGCTGGAAGAAATAGGTTCTTCGCATTTCCTTCATGGCAATTATGACAGCAGCATCTATTACCAGCAAGAGGGGTTGAAAAATTGTTATACATCAGCCAATACTTACGAACGTAGTGCCTTACATAACAATATTGCCAATGCCCTCTTCAGAAAAGGGCAATACTACGATGCCCTGAATGCATACGATAGCGCTATGCATTATGCCCTGCAAACGGGCAATAAATTAATGCAAGGGAAGGCATCCAGCAATATTGCCAATATCTTTTACATCCAGGGCAATTACACAAAGGCACTCAGCTTTTACCTTAAGGGATTAACAGTTCAGGAAGAACTAGGCAATATTACTGACATAGCATCAGACATGTCTAACATTGCAAATGTGTACATGCGGCTCGGAGATTACAAAAATGCAATAGCTTATAATAACCGTGGCCTTGCATTTAACCGCAAAGCAGGTGCAAAAGGCAATATCATTGCCAACCTCACTACTGCAGCTATTATCTATAACGAACAAAAGCAGTATGATTCTTCCCAAATAATACTTGAAGAAGCACTGGACATTGCCATAAGTGTTAATAATGAATTCATCATCACCCTGCTGAAGGGCAATATTGCGGAAGTTTACCTGAAAAAAGGTGATTATTCAAAGTCATTGCAACTATATAAGGAAGCAAAGCAATCATCACAAAAAATGAATGATGCTGAGGGCGTAGCTATAGCAGATGCCGGAATCGGTGAGATACTTTGCAAACAGGGAAATACTGCAACCGGATTGTTGAGTTTAAAAAGCGCACTCAACACCATGCAGCAAATTGGCATTAAAGAACAGGCAAGAGATATATCTGGCAAGCTGGCTGCTATTTACGAGCAGCATGGAGATTACAAAAATGCACTCCAATACGTCAAAATAAATAACAGCTACCGCGATAGTTTACTGAAAGACAACGGACATAATGAAGCGCAGCAAATGCTTTTCAATTACGAGATAGAAAAGAAAGAAACAGAAATAACACTGCTCGAAAAAGACAAAGCACTGTCTGCTGCACAGGCAAAGAGTAAAAACATCCAATTGCTGGCTGCATTTATTGGTATTATCCTTGCAGGTATCATTGCTTATATGTTCTTCCGAAACTCTCAAAGCGAACGTAAACGACAAAGCGAAATACTGCGCCAGAAAGAGGAAATTGAAAAACAAGCAGCTAATCTCAAAGAACTGAACGATTTTAAAGATGTTACATTTTCTGTACTCTCTCACGACCTGCGCAGCCCGGTGAATGCACTTACAGGCACCATGATGATGCTGGACGAAAAGCTGATGACACCCGAAGAGTTTGCCATGCACAAAAACGAGCTGAACAACAAATTACAGTCTGTTAGCCTGCTGCTTGAAAACATGCTGTTTTGGGCACAAAGCCGCATGAAGGGAGAACATGCACTGGATATTGAAAAGCTTAACATAAAACGGAAAGCACTGAAAACAATGGCTGTACTGAAAGATGCCGCAGCCCAGAAAAACATCAACCTTACATATAATATTCCCGAAGGGCTCAGTGCTTATGGCGATGCCAACCAGGTAGATATTGTACTGCGAAATCTGGTATCTAATGCCATCAAATTTACACCCGAAAGTGGCAGTGTCACAATCAATGGCTTTACAAATGGTAATACCACACAAATATCTGTAACCGATACTGGAGTGGGTATGACGGATGAACAATTAAGCAAACTGTTCAAAGAATTGAGCCTGGATAGTACCCGTGGTACAGGTGGTGAAAAAGGTACGGGGCTGGGCTTGCAATTATGCTACGAATTCATCAAGAAGAATGGCGGCGACATTGTTGTCACCAGTACACCGGGCAAAGGCAGCACATTCACCATCACACTTCCTAATACTATTTAAATTGGCCGTCACCTTGTGGCAAGCCACAAGGTGGCTATCCGCAGACCATTACAGAATTATATTAAGAACACAAGCGCAATAAGCATTTGTCTGCTATGCAAATGCACCTGCTTCCATCGCAACGCGTTTCAGCGCTTTTTTCAATGCGTTTACGTCTTTAACCATCAGCGATTCGCCATCAGAAAATATAAACAACAGGTTCATACTGTCTGTAGTAATTACGCGCTTTGAGCGTTTGAAAAATTTCGTGTAATCCTTTTGCTCATTATATGGTTCTTTAACCAATATTGATGCATGATGTGCTGTAGCTGCACTCTGGATGTCGGTTGTGTTTACGCCGGGGAATAACACTGCCACGGCATTGTTTACTGCGTTCATTCTTGTGTGTTTTTTATGTTTTTGTTTTGTCCGTCCGAAAACGGTTGTGTTTTTTTGTCTTCATGTGCGGTTGTACGAAAACAACCGAACTGCGAATATAGGCAGAGCTTATGCCCTGTTTATTTTTATCAACAGTGTTTAACAGCTTGTTTACAAACTCTTAGCAACACGTTTACAAATTTCTGTTCTTATAAACCAGTCAGACAAATATCTATTGTATGCCTACTAATTGTTTCACTTTATTCAGCACACCCTTCAGGCTAACAGTATCTTCTACCAACTGGGCGCTGCCATCTGCAAATACAAATAACAGGTTTACATCATCTTTATGAAAGATTTGCCTAGAAGGTTTGAAGTAACGCTCATAATCGCGCTGCTGGCTATACACCTCTTCGTTTACTACCTGTATACGATACTTTTCTGATGCTGTGGCTACTGCCGATTGTTCGGCGCCGGGTACTAATACCGCTACTGCATTGTTTTGTGTTGCCATGATTGGTGTGTTTAAATTTTTCTTGTTTGTTTTTTGTTTATGTATCAACCTTACGGGGCTAATGCTTTTTTATGTTTCGGCCTTACAGGGCCTTTTAGTTTGTTTTTGTTTGTGGCTGCCTTACAGGGCTGCGTTGTTTCGTTTGATAATGCAAATATGGGGGCACAGCACTCCATTAAAGAAATATTAAGCCACTGTTAACAGCGGCTTTGTAATCGGTTAACGAACGGGTAACAAATAAATGAGCCTTGTGAATAAACAATATGACATTTCTGTTATCCTGTAATGTTGCAAGTAACAAGCTTATAGCTTAATTTACGGTATCAAATACTTAACCTATGAAATATATATTCCCTTTGGCTCTTATCTTAATTTTCAGCAGTTGCACAAAAAACAAAAAGTATTGCTGGAAGTGTACCGTTACCTACTATGGAACTACCACATTTACCGGAACAACTACAATTTGCAATAAAACCAAAGATGAAATAAATCGAATGGCTGGTTTGAGGTTCGAGTCATCTAACCCCGATGCTCTTCTTGAAGAGTACAGCAACTGTTCCAAAAATTAGATAGCGCATATTCCCATCATTTTACTTTCTCCATCAGCAGGAATGGTGGATTATTACTTAGTAGCATATATAGTTTATCATAACTACCAGTAAGTGCCGGTAGTGGATATAATAACGGGCGCATTTCAATTTTAGTAATGCCGAAGGTTGGTGCTAATGTTTGGCGAGCAATCATTGCAAAAGGTGAACTATGCGTAGTGGTAAATTGCAAAAACATACTATCTCTTACATCAGTAGCATTATTCATGCGGCGTAGCCATACACGTTTACCCCAGTGTAGCGATACCCTGTACTGCTTCTGGCTATCTGGCAATGATGCCCATATACTGTTGCCATTAGCATCATAAGCATCTATAGATTTCCAAGTAGTTTTACCATCAAGTCCGTTTAGCGCATAAGCGGCATCCGTAGAGCCATCCGAAGGCAGTATATCCATATTATACGCCTGTACAGGGGCATAGTATGCAAAGCGCGGGTATTGGTCAAAATCTTTCCCCCAACTCGACAGTGTATTATCTGTTGACGACCAATAATAGGCAAACCTTGGTGGTATTGGTGGTGCATTTTCATTCAGCTTATTATACGGCATCACTACTTGTTGCCCGGGCAAGGCATATAAGTACACACATCGCCCACCATCATTAAAGTCGCCACTATCTGTGAAAACGCGTATGTTGATAGGTTTATCAGTTTTATTGGTAAACGTATAAGAAGTTGTCGGGTATGGTCCGCCTGTGGTATCTATTGTATCTTTCTTTTTGCATGCATATAATGCCAGTATGACTGTTACTGCATATAGGGTAAGTTTGTTCATAAGGTTGGTATTTACCCTAAAAATAAAGAATTACCATATAAAACATTATCGCACGCTGTTATTTTACACTATACAAACAATAGCGCACCTTAGACAAGGCACGCTACTTACTCTATGAAAGAAAAAAACACTAAACCCTCATCAACACTTGTTCAACAAGACACACGTCCGTATTTAAAAACCAATATTCTCCTTTATCACGCACCAAGGCATCTATCATTGCGGGTAGTTTGCGGCTGTATTGCAGTTCCGCGTCGGTAATAGCACCTGCATGGTGCAGGGCGGTAATTTCTTCTATGCTTAATACGCTCAGGCTGTCAAGCTGTGTTATCAGTTGCGCCTTCTTCTTCATCACCGCATCGCCGCTATATTGTTTGTCAATAAAATCCATAGCCATGCGCTTGCGTATAAAGGCAGGCATACCCGCCTGTTTACCAGTACTATATTCCTGCAGCAAGTCGGCCGATGTTTTGATGCGGAATTGGGTTGGCTTCACCACACGGAAGGGATATTCTGCCGGGTGCAACGTACCACCCGTAGCACCCGCATTGCGGTAGGCTATTATATCTCGCAAAGTATCTGTCAGCAGTTTGTCAAATACATGGTTGCTGATATTACTAATGAATTTATACAACCTTTCCTGGTCTATGGCTTTCGCTACACCACTTTGTGCCTCATCTGTTTTTTGCAGGTGCAGCGCTTCTATTATCAGCCCCATTACCTGTGTGCATACATTGCGGTGGTGAGCGTTGATGCTCACATCAGGGTTAATGATTTGAATCCGTGAACCATCTTTTAATTTATCCTGCGGCACTATAATGTGTTGCCCTGGATTGCGGCTTATTTGCCCGCTGCCACCACACCCCCCACACGATACCAGTTCTACGCCATTCGGGCAACTATTACAATCCTGCTGCACCTGCCCCATACCCCTGCAATCAGGACAATCCGTACTTGCCTCTACTATATATGGGTGCGATGCTTCTTTATCTACCAGCTGTGCAGCGCTATACGCACTTACAAAATCATCAGCAGCTGCTTTGGCTTTGCTGTAATAACTATCGAAATAACCTTGTGTATTCCATACACCTCCGGCAATACTGATGGGCAGCCTGCCCAACAGGTGGGCATAGTAGCCATTCACATCAGTAGCTGCCAGGTAGGCCAAAGCCATCGAGCAGCCCTTTGCCAAACTGAGAAAACGCAGACTGTGTTTTATTAGTATTATGCTGCAATTTATTCAGCTGCGATATCAGCTTATCTAATGCCACGAATTGTTTTGCAAGCGCATTATCATCTACTTCATAGGTAATTTTATGCACAACATCTATTACATCTGCCATGTCAGCGGGTATTGGTTTCACTATTATTTCGGGTAGATGCGCTTGCAGGCGGCACAGTTGCCTGATGACGTGGATTGGATGGCACGTCTGCCAATAGAAAAGAACAATTTCACAACAAAAGTACAAAAAATATTTATTTCACAAAATTTATTTTTGAAAAAAACATATACTATTTTTACTAAAACATTTTTCATGAAAAAAATCCTACCACTACTTTTCAGTGTTGTAATCATATCCTGCAACAACACTGCGGAAAACACTAAAACTGCTGAAGTAAGGGAAACAGCCAGTACAACAGAGACATACCCCAACGACTGGCAACTGATGCAATTAAACAATAAAGTACAAACATTTATTGACACCGCTTATCGTGCACTGATAGAAAATGGGCAATGGCGTATAACAGGCCCGACATGGGATGGTATCACAACATACCAATTCAGCGAAAACGGATGGCTAACAGAGAAAACAGAAAACGGATATGGCAATATCACCAAAACAGTTTATCAGAATAACAATGAAAAAAACAGCGGCTATATCCTGTATAAAAATAATGTACTTAAAAACCGTGTTGTACGAACATGGATAAACCCGAAACAATATACCGATTCGATATTTACCATCGACAATAAACGTGATACAACAGGATTGCTGACAGAAATACAAACAGTTTCATTAGATAACAGTTTCCGAATCAACACAATCTTTCACGAACCATTGGGGCCACATGCAGGCGAAAGGCCAATAACCATGATGGAATACCGCGACATGGAAACCATCATCACAAAACAGTTAGCTGGCAATCCAACACCTGAAATGACAAATATTAACATACAGGAATATAACCAGGAACGCAACCCTGTACTTACAAAAGAAACCACCGCCAATGGAAAAATCCTTAGGCTCCACCTACTCGGATATACTTACTACTAACTTTGATTAAATAACACTACGTGACGAAAGCCATTTTACTCATTGCGAGTATGTACTCATTTATTGATGCCTATTCTCAAACAGTTTATTCCCATGCCAGCGAGCTTGGCTTTAACGGACAGCCCAAAACTGTTATAGTTCAATGTTATGAGGCTATGCAAAAACCAGATAGCAGTTTCGGCAAAGTAATGAAGCATCCGTACAACAAACAGATAACACGCTTCGACAGAAATGGCAATATTGTAAACTGCGTCAATTACAGTTTTGATAATATACATGCCCCGTTTACAGACACAATAGACATTACACGTACCGAATACAAATACAAGAGCAATAAGTGTATTAATATTTCCATATACTCAGGCGATGCAAAGTGCATACACAACATACGTACATGCTGGGAGATAAACTATACATTGACAGCAGCTATGCCTATGCGTCAGTAAGTGATACTTCATTGAAGCTAACAAGCGTATCGTTGGTAACACTTGATGATAATTACAGGCTATCCGCTACAAAACGTACATCATATTACGAAGTGATGCGGGGCTATAGCGAAAGCAATACATTCAGGTTGCACCTTCGTCAATACGAGCCCCCTGTTACGACTACAATAACCGGTTCGGAAACATACGCACATACAACTCGCGACGAAAAAGGCAATATTATTAATGCGTTCAGCGAAACGGGCTATGCTGCAAACAAAGAATATATGCTGGAAGAATATAGCTACGAATATTACTAAGCACTTCTTTTCGCTTCATTCATCTGCTCATTATGCCATTTAGCATAATGAGCTTTTTGTTTGATGCGGTAGTAAAACATAAATACCGTTGTATCCATCATATGTTCCGCAGCACGTATATCGCCCTCATTATATTTCATAGCAATATCCCAAAAGCCATCGTACCACTCATCCACCTTAGCATCTACACTTCTGATTGCGGCATCAGGGCGTTCAGCAGCTCCCGTCTTTGGCTGAAATAGTTCGTATCTGTCAAAATAGCTGATTGTTCGCTCCATGCCGGTGTGTACGGCACGCCTATGCTCAAAAAAAAAGCATACAATGCAGGGTCGGGGGCAATACCTTGTGCAGCATCACCTTTAGCAAGCATTACTTTCCTGTTTGTCCAGTAATCCTCGGTAGTATCCGGGTTTTCTCCCTCTGCAAAAGCATAGATAGCACCCATGCGCAGTGCGCAGTCTTCATCTACAGGGTAGCGCAGGCGATACTTGATATTATTTGCAAGTGTAGCAATATCGCTACGCAGCGTCTTCACACTCTTTTCGTCATTACACAGTCCCAGCATTTTATCCATCATTGCAGCCAGCACATCTTTGGTAGCACCGCCTGCTGCATATATATTCTGCGCACCCGCAGCTACATAGCGGCTCATGTGATAGCCATTGGCCACATCATGTGGCATATAAAAACGGAGATTATGAACAGTGGAATGGAATACTTCTTTGTACTGAGGGTTTTCTGCAAACATGGTCATTCAGGTTTTATGGTGACCACAAAATTACTTAAGATATGCAAAAAAACTAAAAATATTTTACCCTGCTATTTTCTTCTACAAGCAACTTCAGCTCTTGCTCCATATACACTGCATCGCTTACTTCTTCAGGCAATGGCTGCACCATTATCATACGCAACCCCTCTTCTGTACGAATATACTGCGGGTGCTTGCGCCGGCGTAGTATGATGCGGTGCAGCAACTCCCTTTTTTCTTCAATCGTCACAGGTTCAGCATCAGGCAAGTCCAACTGCGGAAAGAAATCTTTATAAAAACAGAAAATACCTCCATCTATCCGATGCTGCACATCGGGGTTCTCCATCATGTATTGTATAGCGGCAGGTATGCACTCCGGCAACATGCGGGGAAAAGCTGCCCTCACCGCACGTTCTTTATTGCCGTGCAGTATCATCTCTCTTACAAAAATATCTTCCGTAGAAGAAGGTACAGTCTTCATCTATTACTAACGATGGGTATTACAAATATACCCAGCTAAGATGCAGGCACTGGCCTTTTATATCCACATATCCACAGGAAAGGAACAATAATCAATAAATTATCATCAGGCAACAGAGCAGTAACGTGGTAAGAATTATTATTACCGGCAGGTATTTTTCCCAAACTGCCTGCCTGTAGCTGCGGCGTTGTTGTTTGTAAATGGCATGCAGCAGTTCGTTATCGGCAGGTACCAGCTTAGCCATCCTGTCTGCAAGAGGCAACATGTATTGATGCTTCAGGTGATGTGTGCTATGCAGCAGTTCATTTACAATGGCGGTATTCATAACAGCATCCTGCTGCAATATTGCCATGTGGCTATCGCCCAGCAGCAGCATTATATAATCATACAGCGCACTATGGCTCATCCGGTAGGTATCTACCGTTTTCATGTGGGTATGCAATTTGCGGGCTTCCAGCAATATCCATTCGGGCGATATTATTTGTTGTTCTTTAGTACGGCTGCTCATGCCGTTCAGCCAGCGTTCCTCATCATACTTACGCCGTTTATGCTCGTGGCTTAGTACGCCATAGGCTTCTTGTATCTCCAGGAAATGACTGTGCGCGAACGTATTATCGGGATTGGTATCGGGGTGGTATTTAAATGCTAGCGTACGGTATGCTTTCTTTACCTCATCAGCCGTAGCCGATGGCAGCAGTTCCAGTGTTTTATAATAATCCTTCAGCGTAGCGGCAGGCATGGCGCAAATGTAGGGTGTAACAGATAGATTACGAAGTTTTCACCCCATTGCCATATTTATAGATATGCATTGTATCAGGAAAAAATGATTCTTACTTTTATCATACAAACCTATAACATGCGATGAAGTATCCTCTACTTTTTTTGTTTATCATTTCCTTGCAATCCGCATTTGCACAAAATACTGTTGAGAAGTTTGACATTCTCCCGGGTACTGAAAGCTCAAATCCTTTATCGCTAACTGAATATAACGGCAGGCTGTATTTTTATGCTACAGACAGTTCTCTGAATCAGCAGATTTGGAGTACAGATGGCATAAATCCGCCCATTCGCAGTATTGTCGTTGGCCCAGGGAAGGGCCTGCATTGGCACTTGATGTATAGCAATGATATCTTAAGGTATATGGCTGTGCTAAATGGCAAGTTATATTTCACTGCAAAAGACTCCGGTTCATCAGTTTCAAAAATATACAGCTACGATGGCACTAACATTGCTTTAGCAACAGAAGTAATACCGGGCGGCACTTTTCCGCAACCATCCTTATTTCTTGCCTTTAACAATAAGCTCTATTTCAGGGCATATGATAGTAATAAAAACCAACTATATGCCTTCGACCCGTCAAATAATATCACAACACGCATCACAAACCTGAACGACACATTAACAAACGGTGGCATCCGCGATGTTTTCATCTTTAAAAACAAACTGATAATACAAACAGGCAAAAAACTTCCAAGCTTTCTCAATTACAATAAACTATACGAGTATGACCCTGCAAACAATACTACTACTCCTATCCTCACGAATTACACTTTCGACAACATCGATTATTATACCATTATGAATGACACACTCATTCTGGCAACAGGAACTTCGGAACCTGTGTTGTTCCCTAAAAATTCAGGAACGTTATATTATTATACAGGAACAGGAAGCGTACAAAAATTCAACAGGGTTGATAATGTCTATCATACATCAGGTTTTCAGCAAGTAGATGAAAAAATATTCTACTATGGTACTTACCAAAATGACAGCAGCCTTAGCTGGTATGATACAAGGACTGAATATGACAGATTTATATACGATGCTAATGGTAATAGCATTAAACATTGCTACTGGTTCAAAAAGCACCTTGGTAGTATTATATTTTGCAGCAAGGATAGTATGCACCAATATAACAGGGCTAAGCTGTGGGCATTAAACGGAATCAACCCGCCAATATTACTTACTGACAAAGTAGTTTCGCGTTCAGATGAACATATTACCTTTAAAGGCAGTCTGTATTATATCTGCAGCGATGATACTATTGGTTATGAGTTGGCAAAATACACTAATTCAAAACTTTCTGTAGCGAACACTTCAGCCCTGATAACAGCCGCAACACACTACCCAAACCCTGCAAAAAACTATACGAATATAGAACTTAAACTATCGCAATCACAGGCACTCAGCATCAGCATTACAGATATGCAGGGTCGTATTGTCTATCATCTTCCGCTGCAACATTACACTGCCGCAGTACATAGCATCAGGATACCTATGCAATCACTTGTATCAGGCATATACAACTATGCCATCAACAATGGTAGTGCAAAGCTGATGGCATACGGGAAAATTGTAAAGGAATAATCAGTTTCTTAAAGAGAGGTAGCGTACTTCATTATCCAGCAACCACTTTCGGAAAGACTCTTCATCTTTCGGATCGTGGTGAACAATCTGTCCGTTCTTCAATGATATGATGAACGTACCGAAAGTTTCTGCAAACGCGCTTAGCTCGGTTGCCGAATATGGAAATTCTGTTTCGTGCATAGATGATATTTTTATTTGTTTGGTTTAGGCGCAGCCAAGATATAGCATCTCTGTTTTTTATCCATTGATCACAATCAATTTTCGACATATTTAATTCCTTTTTAATGCCTTTTAATCTATAGCTAATTGTTAATTGCTGGTTAACTGATTGCAAAAACGCTGTTAAGCAAAGCCAAAAATTTTCTAAGCGATTGCTGCCGCACCATCTTTGTGTCATCAAACAAACGAACAAACAAACAAGCAAAACAAACACCGTAGAGAGGCCCTTTCAAAACAAGAGTATCGCCCGCTCCGTAAAGCAGGCAAAACAAAAAAAGAAACGACCCCGTAAGGTTGACATAAATAAAGACCCGCCCCGTAAGGCAGGCAACAAACAAAAAAGACCAACCCTGTAAGGTTGGCAACACAAAAAGACCCGCCCCGTAAGGCAGGCACGCAAAACAAGACCAACCCCGTAAGGTTGGCAATACAAAAAGACCAGCCCCGTAAGGCAGGCACGCAAAACAAGACCGGACTAAGGCAGCACTGTAATGCTGCTATCAGCAAAAGGACTAAGCGCAGCCCAGTAAGGTTGTGATAAAAGAAGAGAAAAGCTTAAAAGCATTGTAACACAGCCCCGTAAGGCCTGAAACACTAAAAAAATAAGCAACCCCGTAAGGTTGCTTTTTAACCAGTAACGAAGCAGCACTGCTGCATTAAAACATAGCGTATGATAACAGCAATAGCAATTATCGGTTTCTTCAGGAAGTTTCGCAGCTTGCTGCCCGCAGAGCGGGAGACTCGCAGGTACAGCATGTACCCTTAACTAATAGTCTTAAGAGGAGTATCTAATATATGCCACAGCCATCAGCTGTGGCATTTTTGTTCTATACACTACTTCAATAGTAAACAATAAAAAACATTGATTATCAATCAATTACAACAAACTTGTTAATCAACGGTTAACCAATTGCAAATCCGGCGTTAAGCGGTGCCATTTATTTCGTTATCCGGTGCACCTGTGCCTATTTTTGTATCAAGAAACAAAGCAATACCAATTAAGCAACAGCATCACACTAACGAAACAAGCAAAAAGATTACAAAATGAAAAAGATTACAATCATCATCCTGGCACTTATCTGCAGCACAGCAGCACTCGCACAAAATGCAAACAGCAGTGCTACACAAACTGCCAACCTGAACCTGTCAGACGCTATTGAAATAGCATTTACAGCTACAGGCAACAATTCAGGGTCTGTAGTAAACCTGATGTTCAACAACGTTAACGATTATGCTAACGGTATTGAAAGCGGTGATTACCAGATTCGTGTACGCAGCAACAAGAAGTTTGATATAGAAATAGAAGCCGTAGATGATTACTTCAGCTACTCAGGTACTACATCTCCTGCTCCTCAAATGAAAATAAAAGACGTATTGGATATGAAAATATCTGCAAATAATACCGGAGGCCAAATAAACAGCGGTTACCACCAATATAAGCATGTAGATGGCGATCATGATGCCCGCATCCTTAACGACTGCGACCGTGGCGGCAACCAGACTTTCTCAGTAAAATACCGTGCTACACCGGGCTTCAGCTATCCTGCAGGTACTTATACTACTACTATCATATACACTGCAACACAAGATTAAAAAATTTCATATAGTACTAATTGGTTAAGGAAGGGCGCTTTATAGCGCTCTTTTTTTATTTATACCATTGCTCATTTTTGTTAACCGCTTGTTAATGACTTGTAAATCGGTTGTTAACGACCGGTGAAAGATTTGCAAACGGGTAGCATAATGATGCATATTTGTATCATTAACAAGCGCATAACATGAGGCAACTATTCACCACATTATTATTCATCACTGCTATCACTACTGCAAACGCCCAAAATGCTTCTTCAGGCGCGTCTCAAACAGTATCGCTGGCATTGGCAAATGTTGTTCAGATATCACAGTTCAGTGCAGGTAATGGCAACAGCTCCGCTGTAACTATGCCGCTTATGGGTACAGATGTAATGAACAATGGTATAGAAAGCCCTGAATATTCTGTATCTATCAACAGCACAAATGGTTTCAGTGTTAAAGCACAGGCAGTTAGCGAATACTTTACATATAGCGGCCCTGCTACCACTAATACTACAATGAAAGTAAGCGATGTATTGGCTTTGAAAGTAACCAACAACAGCACTACAGGTAATATTGCAGGCGGTCACTCACAATTTCAGCCGGTTAGCGGCTCTGCACAATCGCAGGTAATAACTGATGCAAGCAGGGGTGCCAATCAAACATTCGCTGTAAAGTATAAAGCTACTCCGGGCTATGATTACCCTGGCGGCACATATACTGCAAGCATTATATACACAGTAACTCAGTTTTAATAAAAATCGTTACATATAGAGGAATAAGGGGCGCTATCGTGCGCTCTTTCTTTTTTGTATTAATATACATTTTGTTGTATTTTTGCACAACCTAAGTATATTCACCATGACCCACACTACCCTATACCATCGCCTGATGGCTGCTGAAAAAAGATTTGTATTAAGCTATGGCGGCACTGCCAGCGGAAAGAGCTATAGTGCCATTCAAAAAGAAATAAGCATAGCAGATTCCCGAAAAGTAAAAACATTAGTTATCCGTAAGGTGGCCAATACCCTGCGGGATAGCGTAATACCCGGGTTTCGTGCCCGGATAGAAGAAACAGGGCTTGAGGATAAATTCAAAGAAAATAAAAGCGACCGTACCCTGAAGCATGAAAATGGTTCTGAAATTATTTTTCGCGGATTGGATGACCCCGATAAACTGAAAAGCTTTGAAGGGCTGGAACGCATATTGGTAGAAGAAGCTGCCGAGCTGGACTTTGAAGACTTTCTGGAGCTGAACCGCCGTGCACGTGGCAGGGAAAACATACAAATAACACTCGTATTCAACCCCATGCACGAGGAGCACTGGCTGAAGAAACACTTCTTTGACCGGGAAGACCTTGATGATGATTGTGTAAAAATCCATAGTACTTATAAAGACAACCCGCACCTTACAGATGCTGACAAAAAACAGATAGAACTACTAAAGCTCTATAACGAAAACCAGTATCGTATATATGCATTGGGCGAATGGGGCTTGCGGGAAAATAACGCACCATGGCTGTTTGCTTTCGATAAAGAAAAGCATCTGAAAAAAGAGATAGATTTCATGCCATCATTTCCCATATATCTGTCGTTCGACTTTAACCGGAATCCCCTTACCTGCCTTGTGGCGCAGATGAGCCCTAATAAAGGGGCGCATAACAGTTTTATTCATTTCATAGACGAATTCAGCGTAAAAGACCAGTTGCAGGAATTATGTACACTGATATATGCCAAATACAAAGGCTGCCACATGTACATAACAGGTGATGCAAGCGGCAACCACGGCGATGTAGGCTTTGATGGCAAAAACGATAGTTATTACAGCATGATACGCAGTATGCTGAATATTCCTGAACGGCAAGCAGTATTGAATAAAAGAAACCTGAGCATAACGATAGCCGCGCACTGATAAACATGCTGCTGTTTCAGTATCCTAATATATACATTAGCGAAAAGAACTGCCCGCTGCTGATACGCGACTGCGAAATGGCAATGGTAGATGAAGACAGTGAAGTACCCGGCGCATTGAAGAAAGACAGGAATGTATATAAGATGGACATGTTTGACTGTTTCCGGTATTTCTTCCAGTCATTCTTTACAGATTATGCATCCAGAATAACACTTGGCAAAGCAGCATAAGCATTATATAGCGATACGCAATGATATAGCCACTATTGACTGTGCACTGTTGGGAACATATCTGATTTTGTGGTCGAAGAATGCAGGATAGTGAATAAATTTTGCTCCTAAGTATAACCCTGTTGTCAATTCTGCATACGCAAACGATTCTGTGATGATTGCATTCGTTGGTTTATTTATATCACCTGCATCAATACTTACCATATGCATAGGGCCTACTGCTATTCCACACTCAAGCATATGCCTGTTGAGTACATGCTGTAGCTTAGCACCTGCTACAAAACCTGCCTGAAATTTTGTACCCCATATATAAGTAGACTTGTATTCATCAGTATAGTATTCATCATTTTTCAGCACTCCCGCACGCGCCCCCATTACTATTGACAAAGGTTTTTCTTTATTATAATTAAATACGTCAAGCCCGATGTTAAAAAGATATGTTTTATTCAAAGCTCCATCACGATTGTAAACCGGCAATACCCTTCCGTAGTCTATCAACATATCTTTGTATGCCTGTGCATTTATAGTGGTACTAACTAATAAACTAAAAAATAATAGCAATACCCTTCTTAGCATACAATCAGATATATTCAATTAAAACTACAATTATAGGCACCCATCATGCAAGTATGAAATGTTAAAAAACATACAAAAATGCTTGACAATGTCTTTATCCCCGCTCATTAAACATGCGGTGAAAATCATCCTTGTGCTGTCTTGATACGGGTATCATCATACCATTCGTCATATACACGGCACCGGGGTGTTCATAACGTTTCACGTACTGCAGGTTTATGATATAGGAGCGGTGTACCTGACAAAAAGAGTGTCCGTCGAGCAACGGGCGATATTTGCCTATGCTGTAAGAACTCAGCAGTTTCTCATCACTTTTCACAACACAGGTATATCTGTTTACTGCTTCTAGGTATAGTATGTCGTTAATATCCACATAGTCTATACCTTTTTGCGATGGAATACCAATCCTTGCCTTTGCAGATGCCACAGGTTGAGAATTTTCCGCAGCACGTTTATTGTCAATTCGTTCTATGGCTTTATTTACCGTTTTGTAAAGCAATGTATCGTTTATTGGCTTCAGGATATAGCCTGCTGCTCCAAAACCAAATGCATCGACAGCATGTTCGGAATGTGCTGTAACGAATATTACTTCACTTTTCATTTCCGGTGCCAAAGCCAGTAAATCCATACCATTCTTTTGCGGCATCGATATATCCAGAAATACAATATCGTAATGGTTCAACTTAATATCGTGCAATGCGGTTTTCCAGTTGGTATGCGTGCCGGCTACCTCAATATTATCATACAACTCTTCAATGCTATCGCGCAGCAGTTCTATTGCTTTGGGCTCATCATCTATTACAATACAGGTGTACTTGTTATTTATCATTATCCAGGTGTTTTATAGTTACTTTTACTGTGGTTCCCGTTTCGGGCAATATCTTATCGATGTATTGGATGTCTATCTGAACAGCTTCGTATTTATTGAATATCTCTATCAGTTCTTTTATAAGGTCTGTTCCGTAAGATTGTGTTTTATGTTTTGTTTCCTCATTTATAATCCTAGACTGCTCTCTGCCAATGCCATTATCATCTATTATACAAACTAAAGCACCATCTGCATTTTTTTCAAAGCTTAGCAGTAAATAGCCCGGGCTTTCTTTGTGAAACAGCCCGTGATTGATGGCATTCTCTATAATCGGCTGCAACAACAAAGCAGGTATTTTTGTATCATATATATTTACATCATCAGCTACTTTCACATCAAACTCAAACAAGCTTTCGAATCTTGACTGCTGTAACAACACATATCGTTTCAGGTTATCAATTTCCTCAACAAGCATTATATACTTATCGCGAGACGATTTGATGTAGGCACGAAGCAACTCAGAGAAAGCAGTGATATGCTCGTAGGCATCTTCCATTCTTTTCTTCTTGATAAAGTATAAACCAGTACTAAGTGTATTGAATATAAAATGCGGGTTTATCTGTGAATGTATCGATTTCAACTCTATGGCTGTTCTCAGGCTGTTAATTTCCTGCTGCATGTTCTTCCTTGCATTATTTCTGTCAACAATCCGCTTGGTTATCCGGCTCACCAGCCATACCAGCATTATCAACCCGCCCAAAACAGATATTGCAATAATTACCCTTCCGAATGTTGTTTGCCACCACCTCGGCACAATGTATAGCTTCAGGTGTACTACACCGCTTTGCCATACATCATCCTGCGTTCGCAGCTCCAAATTATGATACCTGCCTGCGGGTACATCCTGCAAATACAGTTCATCCGCATTCAGCTTCCGCCAACCATCCTGCACACCATCAATACGATAATAATACTGTGGTGTCCCTATTCCTCCGGGATTAATGATATCAAATTGCAGAAACAGGTTATCCTGATATACACGTATCGTATCCCTGTTATTAAATCTGAAAACATTATTATTATATTTCAGCAACATCCGGTGAAATGTTGCGCGTTTTGCAGTGTATGTTGTACTATCAGGTACATGCACTTTGAAAAATCCTTTGTCAGTATTCAGATACACATAGTCATTTGTTACGTGTACGCGGGTACCTTCCACATATCTGTAAAAACTATACTTATGATTTGGCGCATAATAAGGCCCTATTACCCTTCCTGCCCCGGTTATCCTGAAAAACACAACACCATATTCGCTTGCAAGTATGATATTCCCATATTGCACTTCCATCGCATACATATCGCTACGTACACTTACAGGCAAAGAAATAAAAGTACCCGACCTTTGGTTAAAAAGCTTCAGGCCCGCATCGCACTGAATAATAATATTGCCATATCTTTCATCAATCAGTATTCTGCTGATATTACGAATACCTAATTCAGACAGTTCTTTTTTTGTCAATACTTTTTGAATACCCGATTTTAAATCAACTATTCTGATGCTATTGCTACTGTATGAATACACTTGCATCGAAGCAGTATCAATCGTTGCCGCTTTATCATTAGTGTGATAAAAATAATACGCATAAGCTGTATCCTTTACACAATATCTTCTGCTCACTGTCCCTTGAAATCTGCTATAAATAGTATCTCCTTTTATCATTAAAATCTGCTCATCTCTGCTGTATTGAAATGAATGTAATGATGCGCTGTGGGTTGCAGTATCCGCATCTGTGCCATGATCAACTTTTACCTTACTGATATTACCGAACGGACGTGTAATGACATAATCTTTATGAGAGATATACCTATAACCATCAGATGTCAATATCACTGTAGTGTCTTTGCCACTGTACGGGAAAGCATGCCTTGCCAGATAAATGGTAGTAGGTAATAATTTTAACAGCTTGCCGGCACTATCAAGAAAAATTAATTTTTTATTAGCCTTAGACCACCACACTTGCGTATTACGTGCGCCCGAACCTATGTACTGCATATTCAGAAAATGACCGGCAGTATCCCTGTTTACAAACCATCCATTATTATATAGCAGGTACATACCTTTATTAGACGTAGCTACCACCTTATTCCACAACGGTTCTGCATTACAATGCACTAATTCTGCCGTAGCAATATCGCCGGGAGATACCAGATCTGCTAATAGCATTACTTCCTTCAGTAGGTGAGTTTGTTTATCAAGTACGAATATCCGTTTATTGGTACGGACGTGTATGGTATACTTATTATTTACAGATACAGATATCAGCCACTCGTCCTTGATGTATTCCGGGCAAAACTTATCGACACTGCAATTTTCGATATTCAGAAAATACACACAACCGTTCAGGTTATAATAGTAATAATATATACCGCCTACAGCATTATCAAATATATAAGCAGAATCGTTAGTCCTTGTTAGCTCGGGAACAATGCATTTATACTTCAGCTTTTTTTGTACATAATCCGATTGATATAATCGCTTATCATTGTATAAATAATACCATTCTGCTTTTTCTGTCAAAACATCTCGTATATGCCTATCGTTTCCAGGGTCTTTGTGATAATAAACTTTCACTTTGTTATTATTCACTAAGTATAGCTGAATGTTCATTTTATCAGCTTCGGTACTATACTGCATAAAAGCTATACCGGAGTCTGTTGTTGTCATCATCCGCGGATAGAAATACTTGTCAATCTGTTTCGATAACAAAACATGGTATTTATCGTGCCAGATATATCCCAGCTGATTACTGATGCTGCCAAGCCATATTTTATCGTATTTGTCTTCTACCAGCATCCATACATCGTCGTTCGACATACCATCTGCCTTCGAATACAATTTTAGTTTATACCCATTGTACTGCAGCACGCCTTTAGTAGTAGCTATCCATAAATAGCCATACTTGTCGGTCATTGTCATGTACACATGATTGGATGGCAGCCCGGTATTGATGTTGATATTATGGTGGTGTGCTTTTTGGGCATAACTACGCATACCTGCTATTATACATAGTAAGTACAACCATACTACAAGATGTCTGCTTTGTATTGGTTTCATACGCAGATGCTGCTATCGGCGTTGAAGATACTAAATGCAGGGCAATGCGCTGAGGCTGCTGCTCCTCTTTATACGAACAGCATTTTTCGTTCTACGAACGAACGCGGGCTCTCTGTAAATGAATAATATGAAAGTGGATTATCTCCTGAAACGGAATCGCACATCAAACTGAATGTTCGACAATCCGTATTGATTGCGCACCCTTGGCTGTGGTTCATTCAACTCGTACGGCATGGCAAAATAAGTGTAGCGCACTCCCAAATACACGCGGTTCATCATACGCACGCCAAAATGCGCCTCGCCGCTGGCGTTAAAACGGGCAATACCCCTGAAACGCCCCACTTCCATAGCAGGTACTACACCTGCACCCAGGCACAGGTCTGCATTTTTGCTCATCAGGGGCATAAAAGTGATGCCGGCACCTGCACCCAGCGATGCAGCAGTGATTGTTTCAGAATAATAATTGTACGGATAGGTGTTTACAGGGGCTGTTGTGTACCTTTCTGTAACACGCAGATAATTAGTATGCAGCCTTACAGGTATTGAAAAATACACCCTGCGGCTACCACGGTCGAAGTTATAATCTGCGGTAAAAGAAATGGCAGGCATATCGCTCTGGATATCGGTATACGTTGCAATAGAATTTGTTATCCGTCCACCGGTAAAGCCGGCAAGAAAGCCCACATCTGCACTGTTTTTACGGGCATAGATTTGGGTACATGCAAGGGTTGCCAGTGCAAGAAACAGGTATCGCATAGTTGGTTTTTTGTTGGTGGTTAAATATTTGATAATTTATTACACCAACTAACGTGCCAAAATCATAACATTACCTGCAGGTTAATATTATATAGTAACCATGCAACATAATACATTGCCGAAATTATTTTGTCAATACTATACACTTCAAAGCTCTTTTCAGTTCTGCAGCTTGTTGGTGGTTAAATACAATTTTATCTCCGGGCAGATACATGTTATCATGATGTCCGTTAAATGAATAGGATGCTGAATATGATTGTATATAAACCACTTCTGAAGAAAGAAATAATTGCATCAGTTTTTTATCTCCGTATGCTTTTGTTCTTTTCATTTTCCCATTGTTCTTTCCTGTTTCTTTCTTACAATACATCATCCCGTCCAACAAGACAACCATTTCAATATTATTAAAGGTGCTGTAAAAATTTTCATAAGGCTCATGGTATGTATACTTTACACCGTTTGCAAACTCTATAATGTAGTAGTTCTTCGTTGGAAACAGCTTACAGGCAATAAAATCTTTCGACTGCATAATCTCACATATCAATAATATCTTTTCAGCATCTCGGCGTATTTTTATCTCATAATGGGAATACATTTCATTATTAGCTATCGGTATTACAACCGGTTTTGTTTCTTTTATAATAATACCAGAATCTTTTGTGACAGGGCTGTTATCTGCATCCATAAGATGGTCATACTTCCATACACGCTGCATGGTAACTATTTGGCTATCGCAAGCCTGCCCAAGCACAGCAAAAGAAAAGAAACATAGTATCAAAAATATACGCATGATTACTTATTTACGATACACCACATTGCTTTACGGAGTGCATCACTTTGTTTTTTATTGAGGGTAATATTAATACCTCCATCAATGATTAAAGGCTCGCCTGATACACTATCACGAATGTATAGAATTATCTTTTCTACATTAATTGTCAGCATCTTCTTCAATATTTTATCGTCATTAGCCTCAACCACCTTATCCTCGAATGGTGCAGTTCCTTTTATCAAACACTTCGCTTTATAATCTGCCTCCAACAAACCTTGCGTAATTATCAGGCTATCGACACTTCCGTTTGCAAAGAAAAGAAGCATGTATTGACCACTGAAGGAAATAATTTGACATGAAAACCTGTCAACTTTTGGCTTCTTCACAACCTGTAATTCAAACTCCGTATTTTTCTTCTCAAGGCTTATCTCGTACTTACTATACCATTCATCTTTATTTATGGGTACTATGAAAGGTTTAGACACATCACAATCCTGCGCCTGTGTGGCAAAAGAAAAGAAACATAATAAAAGGGTAATGCGGTACATGGCATAAAGCTACATAAAAAATCCCCGCCTTACGGGGCGGGGTGTGCATATATGAGAAGAATATTACAGTATTGTTACAGTATCTGCAGCTTCACATTTGCCTGCTTATCGCGGCTTTTCAGTTTTATATTGTAGTTGCCCAGGCGCATATCTTTTGTAGGTATTTTTTTGCTGCCATTGTTGATGGTAGTTTTTGCTACCTCTTCGCCAAACCTGCCGGTAATAATTACCTCCAGCGGTTCTGCAGTTTTGTTTTCAATAATTACATTGCCATTGGCAGCATGTACATCCCACGATTGGGTATTTACAATTGTTGTAGGTTTTGCTGCATATACGTTTGTTGCAGTTATGCCTGTCATCAGCATCAGTATTGCTATTATCGCTTTCATACTATAATGTTTTTTTGTTGGTTAATGATGTTGTTTTCAATGTTCGTTTCTAACCGGTTACATACATTAGTCGTGCAGGAAAGAAAAAGGTTACAAAGATTTTACTGTTTTTATTTTCTTTAACAAATCAGCGCAGTACTACAGGTATTTGCCTGCTTTGCGCACCTTGTTGCAGGGTAAGGATATAGTTGCCACGGGGCATTTGCGACACAGGTATAGTTGCTTCGCCACTGTACACACCACTATATTGCACAGCCCCTGTTACAGTACGCAGTAGCACATTATAGTTGCCGAAGCCTACAAAGTTTATCTTCAGTCTATCCGTTGCAGGGTTGGGATACACTACCCATGTATCATCGCCCTCACCTGTTATGTTTGCTACAGACAGCGCCTGGTCAATTAAGGCCCTGTAAGCATTCACCCTACCATGTCCATAATACTTATCCCATCCCGGTGCATCATTCACATCACCTACAAGGTCTTCCGCATTACGTTCTATCAGGCTTTTCAGTTGTGCGGCAGTGCGGGCACTGTCCTGTGCCAGTAGCAGAGCTGCAATACCTGCCACATGCGGTGCTGCCTGCGATGTGCCGGAAACTATATGATATACCGTATCGCTGGTATGCGCAAGGCTGATGATATGATGCCCGGGTGCACAAACCGATATGTGGCTGCCCCTTACGCTGAAATATGTCAGCTTATCCTGCGGGTCGGTAGCACCAACTGCCAACACACCCGAATATGCAGCAGGATAAAACTTTTGTTCCGTACCCGAATTCATCATTGCAGCTATTACCAGTACATTTTTCGATACAGCATACGCTACCGCATCCTGTAATATATTAGACGGTGTTGCCCCTCCTGCAGATATGTTAATAATTCGCGCCCCGTTATCTACTGCATAATAAATTGCTTCCATAAGCCACGAATAATCGAGGAAACCTACGTTATTGGCGCATTTCACTATCATCAGCTTACAGTGTTTATCTACCCCTGCTATAGCGGTACTGTCATTTACATTTGAGCCAATGATACCTGCAACATGACTGCCATGTCCATTATCATCTTCTATATTATTCGTATCGCTTACCATATTCCATCCAAGCGTATCATCTGTATAGTCATTACCATCGTCATCAATGCCGTTGCCCGGTATTTCGTTATGGTTTATCCATAGCCTTCCTTTTACATCCGGGTGTGTACTGCGGATACCTGCATCCAGCACGGCCACTATTACAGATGTATCGCCTTCTTCTACATCCCACGCTCGCAACAAGTCTATATCCGCACCTGCTGTAGCCGGTACAATACTGAAGCTGCCATCGTTGTGCAAACCCCATTGCATATCAAATGCGCTGTCGTTCGGCATGGTTGCCGTTACCTTCCAGTCGCCGATTGTTGCACGTGCATCTGCTTCTGCATATCTGCAAAGCCCTGTACGCAGCATAGCTTGTGCCGCTTCATGTACGCTGTTTTCGTTTGCCAGTGTCAGCACATATACTTTGCCTTTCTTCACAGGGTGTATGTTGGTGCAGCCAAATTGCTGTGCTACAGCATCTATGGCAGTCACACCCAAACTATTATTGCTACCGTCGGGATTTGATGGTTTTGCCTCGCCGTGCAGGCTTATTATTAGCTTGTTGTTGGCCAGCATAGCTATGCTGCAAAACAGCGAAATAATGGTACAGATAATTTTGTTTTTCATGACTAAATGTTTTAATGCTTAATTGTTTTTTTGTTATCGTTTATTGCGTTTCGTTTTCGATGATGATTGGCATACGATTGGCTATCATACCTGCGTATAGTATCTCTGCTATGGCAGCTCATCTTTCACAGCTACATGCTTAAACCTGTTACTAATCCGTATCTTCCAACTCAAATACCTCTTCTACTTTTACCTTAAAGAAGCGCGCAATTTTTAAGGATAAAACTGTAGATGGTACAAACCTGCCTGTTTCTATAGAGTGAATCGTTTGTTTACTAACCCCCACCTGCTCTGCCAGTTCGGTTTGCGAGATATTCAACTTCGCACGTTCTACTTTTATGGTATTCTTCATTGGTTATGAAAACAATAAGAAAATAAGAAATATTATGGCGTAGGATATCAGCTGAAATATGATGATAGGTTTTTTATTCTTTTTGATGTTATCCCAAATGCCCATACGCTTATCTTCATAATCCCAAAGATTATCGAAGTAGAGGCCAATATGAAATACTGCTAAATACATGGCAAGGTAGATAGATGGAAATAGCAGAATGGTCATGGCATCAAAGTCACCCATATCCTGTGTGATGGAAGTCAGCGAAAATGCAATGAATGTGGCACTCATCAGCATCATTACCATTTGCAGTGATTTAGCTCGTATCATTTTCACGCGTTCATCTTCAAATTTCTCCTGGCTGAATGCTGTCAGGTACATACCAACAACTATTATCCACAGCGACAGGCTTAAATGCTTATCAGCATCATACTTCGGTATTACGATAAACGGGTGCAGTTTCTGGACTATTGTAATCACCAGGCCAACCGATAATACAACCAAGCCTGCAATCTTGCTTTTATGCGATGCGAGTGTTTGAAAACCTTTCATAGTTATTTGCAGTTTTATTGTTTTTTAGTGATGATTGATAGTGTACCGGGTTTTTATCCATCCTATCAATTTGCTACACAAAGATAAAAGCAAACTTTCCTAAAATACAAGTATACTTTACTTTTTTATAAGTAAACATTAATTAAAGTACAGTATTCACGACTATTATTATTGATAATCAGCGACTTATCAGCAGGGTGATTTTTGGGGTGATTCGTAAAATTTGAAAGAAAATTACCTGCGTTTACCAAGCTCTATACGCACCTCCGATACAAGCCCTGATACACCATAGCCCACTGTAGAGACACTACGGCCATCATAATACTGCCTGTACATACCCGGACTCAGGAAGAATTTAACACCTGTTGTAATACGGCGATTGAAGCGAAAACCTGCATGTGCCTCTCCGTATGCGCTGATGACAGCGCCCGATGGCTCGGTACTCATAATAAGTATAGGCCCTGCCTGCGCCCCGGCAACAATATCCAGCCACGGATATACAGGCTGTACACCACGCAATCCGCCCAATGCCGCTACCTGCAGGTTTTGGCTTGGCGCTTCGTAGGGCTTTATCATATAGCTGTGATAATGCGTTTTGATATAAACATAGCCCACACGCAATCCTGCAACATAAGTAGTAAGCCTTCCTTGTTTATTAAAATGTACTTCTCCGCCAAGCTGCATCATACGGCTTACGTCCGTTTGCAAACCATAAGCCTGACCGTAGCGCACATACGGCATCACCGGGCCAACATCTGCCACCACACACATACGTTTGTAACGCAGTGCGGCATTACTGTCTGCATCGCCCGCCATAGCCGGCAGGCAGGTATTACACAAAAGGGCAGCTATCAGGTATCGCATAGCATCGGGGGTGTATAATGATATAATAACGCACAATTACTATACCAAGTATAAATGTAGACAGATTTTCACCAGCTATAGTTTGGTGTGTGTAAATTCTCTGTAAATCAAAACAATCTTGTGTATTATTGGCGATACTCTATAAGTACAGAATTGTAATGCACATCATCAACAACTGTAGTCAGCAATAATTGTTGCGGGGCAATATTTTTATCTATACTGATACTAAAATTACCACTGTTGCTTTGTTTATTTGCCAAACCGGCCTGCAATACCTGCCCTGAAATATTCGAAATATAGTACTGCAGCTTCCTTACCCCATTACCTTTTACCTGTACAAATAGTTTTCCTTTTGTAGGATTAGGATATATATTGATGCTGTATTTTTTGTTGTCATTTACATGTTCTGCAGATGCACTATTATCTTTAATCAGCAGCACGGCATATATGGTGCTGCCGGCAGCTGTTGTATTTGTCTGATTGTTTACAAACGGGTGCAGAGATGGACTTACAATGCCACCATAAACATACCCTGCAATAGTTGTATCTGAAGTTATCCGATGTAGTTTTATGATGTCGGTTTCATAATGCGCTACATTGTCATTACTGATAAACTCCGCACTCGCACCTGCAAAAGCCGGCATTTCAGTATTCATAAGATATTCCTTCAGCACACCCGATGCACTGCGCGATACCCTGCTGATGGTTTTTACAAAAGGTACGTCATCATCTTTTGTAAGCACACCACTTGCATAATAATACTGGCTCATCCCACCAAGAAATAAGCTGTGCATAGTTTGAGAAACGCTATCGAACAAAGCTATCTTCGCACAGTGGTAATGACTGAGATATTGATTGAACCCGGTATGCGGAGTAATACCCGATGCAGTAACATCTACGGGATATAGAAATGGGAGGTCTGCCCCAAGCTGGAAAACACCGGAAAATATTGTGTACCCTGCAGTTCCACCCGCAAATATTTGTGGCAGCAAATTATAATCCCTTCGCCTCAGATGTATAGCATCTGTTATGGTACTATAATCTGAAATCGAAGGCTGACTGCCGCTGTTGCTTATTTTAAACTTACGTACCTGATTTGTATATACCTGTGTATAGGTGGGATTGCCCATAGGATTGTATCGCCCTGTAAATTTATGCCCCCCTACCAGGTGAAAATAATCACCTGTTTTGCCTAGTTGACCACCTGTTACAGCAAAGGCGGTATCACTCGCCTGCCTGAAGTAACTATTAATTGCAGTACCACTTATGACAGCATTTATTACTCCCGGTACATCTATCGTTGTAAGTTTATCGAAGGTGATATGATTAGCTGCTGTTGCCGAATATGCATAGCCACCTATAAGGCAGAGCGTGTCTTCTACTTGTATAAAATTCATATTAGTAGCCTGCATCTGCTCTGCTATAGCAACAGGTAGTGTAGTAACCGATGCTGTCCAGTATTGTTTTGTGTTTACATCTACTACATATATATCTGTATTGTTCTGAGATTGCGGAAATGAGCTGTTGGGCTGGCGTGCATGAATACCATCTTTTCGTCCTCCTATCAGCAGCCACTTGTCATTGTGTTTTGCAAAAGCATAAGAGTGCAAACCGGGCAATCCACTGATGGTTATCGGTACTAATGCTATACGGTAATTAAATGCCCCTTGTGCAAAAATCATTTCGCTGCACAGCAGCAGGCTAAGGAACAAAACAGCTCTTGTCATCATATACTTTCGAAACATGTATAGCGAATCTATAGCTGTTATTTCTGTTAATATGTAACAAATGTTACATTGCCGCCAACTACAACAATATTACTATCCTCATCAATACGCAGTCCACCCGCCATCGGCAGTAATTGTAGCGGCATTTACAAAGCTTGCATCATCAGATGCGAGGAATAACGCAATATTGGCTACCTCTACCGGTTCGCTGGCACGCGGGTTCAGCGCCATACCCGGCATTATGCGCTCATTCACCAATGCCAGTGCCGGCAGGTGTGCGAAGTCTATGGTAGATGCAATGTTGGTATTCATGGCACCGGGTGCTATGGCATTGCACCGCACGCCTGTTTTGGCGTACATATAGCCGGTGTTTTTTGTAAGCCCTATCAGTGCGTGTTTGCTGGCGGTATATGCCGCACCTGCACGCGCACCATACAGGCCACCTACCGATGCTATATTGATGATGCTGCCGGTATTTTTGGCAAGCATTATCTTCAGCACAGCACGCATGGCGCGGAAGGGGCCATCAACATTTATTTTCATCACACGATCCCACATAACATCGGTAACATCTGCCACAGGGCTGAAGTCGTCCATCACGCCTGCATTATTTACCAGTATATCTACCGTACCATAATTATCTACAGCGGTTTGTACCATTGCATCTATATCGACATTGATACCCATATTGGCTTTTACAGTTTTTACAATACCTCCGACAGCAGTTATCTCTTTTTCAAGTACGCTTAGTGCTGCTTCGTCTATGTCTGCCGCCACTACCTTTGCACCATTAGCTGCAAACAACGTAGCAATAGCCTTGCCCAACCCTGCACCTGCACCGGTAACGACAACTATTTTGTTTTCGAGCTTTTTCATGTTCAAGTGTTTGATGTAAGTTACCAAATAGGAATATGGAGGAATATGATGGATGTCATGAACCTGGTTTGCGTTTATGTATCAACATACCTGTTTTGAACATTTTCCCCACTGATAAAACATAACATACCTTATTGCAAATTTACCGTCGGGTATTATATATTTGGGGTGTGCTGAAGAAAACAATCTTAACATTCATTCTACCGCTTATATATCTGCAGGTATTTGCGCAGCCCAATGCAGACTCGTTACTGGCTGTATTGAAAACAGCCAAAGAAGATACCAATAAGGTAAACCTGCTATACGAGATATCCGGCGTGTACTTCCAGACCGACCTTGAAAAAAGCAAGGATTATGGTGTACAGGTATTAAACCTTGCCGAAAAACTGAAGTGGGATAAAGGCATGATGCGTGGCAACTACCTCATAGGCCGCTGCAATGCCGTACAGAACAACCTGCCTCAGGCACTTAAATACTTTCAGGCTTCATTGACGGTAGCACGCCGCATGAAGGCACCCGACCGTGAAGCACTGATACTATCTGCCATCAGCGCGGTATATGCTACCAACAACGATTATGACAAAGCATTACAAAACGCGCTGGAAGGTATAAAAGTATATGAGCGTGCAGGCATCAAATACCACCAGCACCTCATGCTAAACATCGGCTACCTGTACGTAAGGCAGGATAAATTTGACGATGCCATATATTATTACAACAAAGCACTGGAGCAGGAACTGAAGTATGGCACAGAGGCTACACGCGGCGAGCTTGCCAATATATACCTGAATATGGGTGGTGTGTATATACGCACAGGTAACTTAGTACCCGCACTTGAGTGTTATTATAAAGCCGAAGCTATGCTGCACGAACTGGGGCTGATTAAAAACCAGACTATTGCACTGGCCGACATCGGCGAATGCTACTTACGTGCTGCAAAGGGTATGAACAAAGTACCCCTGCCCGATAGCCTGAAAAATAAAAATGCCTGCCTCGATAAGGCGGAACGCTCGCTGCTGATGGCTAAAGCAAACGGTGAAAAGCTGGAACTAATGGACATACGCTCTGAAGTAGCTTCCAGCCTGATGACGTTATATGCCGAACGAAAAGATTTTGAAAAAGCATATCGCTACCAGAATATACATGTGGCACTGCGCGATAGCCTGAATGATATAAGCAAAGTAAAAGAATTTGCACAGGTAGAGGCACAGTTTCTTGTACAGAAACAAACCGATTCGCTCAACTATCAGAATGCTATAAAAGACAAAGCACTACAACAACGCAAGCTGGAACGTAACGGAGCTATCCTGCTCATAATGCTTTCGGGCGTCATCAGTCTGCTGCTCATCAACCGCCAAAAGCTGAAACACATGCAAAAAAGCAAAATGGCTGAGGCAGAGCGTAATCGTATTGAAGAACTGGCACGCCAGCAACTGTCTGACTTTACAAAGAGCATACAGGAGAAAAATGACCTAATAGAAAAATTCAGCGTAGAGATAGAAAGATACCAATCACTGCCATGCAGCAACGAACTGCCAGAAAAAGAAAACAGCTTGCAATTATTGCAGAATTCTGTAATACTTAACGACGAGCAATGGACCAATTTCCAGACATTATTTAATAAAGTGCACACAGGCTATATAGCCCGTGTAAAAGAAAAATACCCCGAACTGACTACCGCCGAGCTTCGCTCCATTCTGCTTACCAAACTGGGGCTATCTAACAAGGAAATGGCAGCAATGTTGGGTGTAAGTCTGGAGGCTGTAAGGGTAAACAAGCACCGGTTATTGAAAAAAGTGCAGCTGCCGGAGGATAAAAACCTTGAAGATTTTGTACAGACGCTCTAACCAGAGCGTTTTTTTTATTTTATTGATAATCAACAAATTAAGTCATTCTTACAATATTGTAACGCTTTTGTAACGCTCCTGAAATGCAGTTGTAACGCCTGAAACTTGCAAACAGCCGTTACCTGAGTCATATTTACATTACGATATGCATAGCATGGAAAAAGCAATGGATAAATATTCAATTCTATCATGGGTAGTCATCGGCGCTATGCTGTTGATTATTGCATTACTGATGGTTTATCCTCTATAGGTAACGCTTGGCTTTTTCAGGTATTGCACTCTCTTTTTATCAAACAAACCGAACAAAACAAACGAATCCCCCTATTGGGTTGACCATCTCTCACACCTCCTACCTATTCAGGCGGGGAGGTGCTGCGGGAAGGATGTACTAAAAAAGAGTAAGCCAATACATATAACAAGGAAATTTGGTATAAGGGAAGGGCTTAAGAGTAAAAGAGCCGGGGTAGCCCCCGGTTTTTTTGTGCCATATATTTCAAATGAATAGCGGTTACTCATTGTATCTTCACACCCTCACATGCCACTAAAATAAATGTCACCCTCTGACCTAACATTTGGAGCTATTATTGCGTCATAGTTAATAAGCAGGAATTATTAACAATTGACTAAACATTTACACTTATTTATTTGACCGGCCCTGCCAATATATCATCGCAACCAATGGCTGCTACCGGCCACGACGAGCTGATGCAGCTGGTACGGGATTGTATTGCGGGCAACCGTAATGCACAGCGAAAAATGTATGATACCTATGCACCTGTAGTCTATGGCGTCATCAGGCGATACCTGTTTAATAAAGAAGCAGCGGAAGAAGTGCTGAACGATACCTTTTTCAAAGTGTTTACCAAGCTGGAACAGTATGAATTTAAAGGCTCGCTGGAAGGGTGGATGCGCCGCATTGCCATCAACCGGATAACCGACTACCTGCGCAAGCATGGCAAGTTTGAAAATGAAGTACACCCCGACCCTGAAACCCACCCTATTGAAGGTTATGTGGCAGATAATCAGGTAGGCAAATTATCGTACAAAGAGCTGCTGGTGCTTATACACCAACTGCCCGATACGCATCGCATGGTCTTCAACCTGTACGTGTTTGAAGATATGATGCACAAAGAGATTGCAACGCTCGTAGGCATCAGCGAAGGCAACAGCCGCTGGTACCTGAACGATGCCCGCAGAAAACTGAAAGAAAATATTATTAACCATATGTAGTTGTTCGGAAGATGGAAGACAAACGCACATACATAGATGATTTGTTCCGCGAGGAATTGGGGGGCTACAGGGAGCAGCCAGACCCCGATGTGTGGAACAAACTTGAAAAACGGCTGGACGAAGGGCGTGGCAAAAAACGCATCCTCATCTGGTGGGTTACGGCGCTGGCATTGCTGGTAGCCGTTTCGTCGTTGTTGCTCACAGGGGCATTTACCCGCAGCAACCATGCAACTACAGTAGCAGATGCAACCATACATCATGCAGCCGTTAGCAACGCACCCATCACCCATGCCACTATAAACAATACCGCAACACCCGGCAATCCATCTGCTGTGGCTGTGCCTGCTCCTCAACGCATAGAACATAAAAACCGCAACAAACAAAATACACCTGCACTTCCTGTAAACAAACAACAAACACTTGCACATGCAAAAACAACTACACCTGCTATCACATCACCAAACGAACCCGTAGATGTTATCACTACACCTGCCGAGATAGCAACCCCATCACCTGTCAGTACCACCTACAGGCAAACAAACACAGATGCACCAAGCACCACTACACCCCAAGCCGTAAGCACAGCCCCTGTACCCGCATCTGGCAACACTGCCGGAGACATGTTTGACAACCTGCCGCTACCAACCGCCGGCGCACCTAAGAAACAACAAACCGTACAGATAGACATATCGAAGTACGAACCACTGATAACACGCAGCAACCGCAATGCGGCCAATATGGTAGCAGCAAGCGGCAAGCAACTACCACCAATGACGAGCAAAACACAGGGATATGAAGCTATACCATCTGCTGCTGCAACTATAGAAACAGCCATTGCTCCGCAGGCAGCCCCACAAGCAGAAAAGCAAACTGAAACACAGGATTCAAAACCTGTAGCAACTACAACACCTGCTACAACTGCTGCTCCGGCACCACAAGAGGTTATTGCCGATACAGGCCGCAAACGCAACCCTATTAAATGGGACTATGGTGTGAAAACAGGCTATGAAATAAGCACTAATAAATACAGCGCTGGCAATGGCATTCTGGGTGTGTATCTGCAAGCTAACATCAACAAACGTATAGCTGTAATAATGCAGCCTACAGCCAAATACGCATCGCTGAAGCGTACTACGCTGGATAATGCCACGCCGTATTACGATGTAAAAAACAATTCTACCACAGCGCTGCACATCATTAGCCCCGAAGGTGCGGATATTTATGGCAACCCTATCTACAATATCATACGCAGGTATTTCTATGCACAGCAATACGATTCCATATCTGTTACCAAAACCATCCGTCCGAAACAGTATTTCGAGTTTGAACTACCGGTGTTGCTGCAATACAGATTTACCAAACAACTGAGCATTAATGCGGGCATCTCTGCCAACTTCAGCAAACTGGTGCAGATAGACAGGGACGAACAACGCTTTGCCGGTAAGATGCGCTACGATACCCTTGTATTTGCGCAGGTAAATGAAAGCAGCCCCGCGCCTACGATACCGGGAATAGAAACCCGCATCAACTACAATTACAGCCCCTATAAAGACTTTGCAGCATCCGAAAAACTGAATGCAGATGGCAGCCCGGTACGCTTCAACTACATGCTGGGCGTAAACTATGCACTTAGAAACGGACTTAGTTTTGACGTGCTGATGATATCTATGCTGAATAATGCCAATTATATACCCGACGAACGTGTGCGGAGTATCTATAAGCGTCCGTATATTCGTATAGGAGTAACTTATAAACTGAATAAAAAATAAAGCCTTAGGGCTGTATATATAAATGAAATTAAAAAAAAACGTATTGTACAAGAATACAACAAAACAAAGTGAGGTATGAAAAGGCGATATTTATTGTTACTGATGATGATGATAGGCGTGTATGCAAAAGCACAATACACTTTTTCAGGTACGGTGCGCAACTCGTCGGGGACGCCGCTGTCGGGCAAGACGGTATTTGTAAAAGCAGATACCACTATCAACCCCAAGTTGCTCCCTGCATTTAACTTGTCTGACGTTACAGATACCGGAGGTAAATACAGCGTAACACTGCCCACCAGTGTGGTAAATGGTATGTACATCATGTCCAGTACGGTAAACTGCAACAGTGTACTGTCAACCAAAACATACCAGTACAAGGGCAACAACATCGTTTCTGATTTTACGGTATGCATCACACCTGCACCCACCATATCGGGGCAGGTAACATTGGGCAGTGGCAGCACTGCTGCATCCAGTGCTAAAGTATGGCTGATACGCATTGCTGAAGATACTATTGTTGGCAGTATCACGTACTACAAGCTAACACCCACAGATAGTGTTATTGCCTCAGCCGTTGGTAGTTATGCCTTCAGCCATCCCGGCAGCGGGCAGGATATGCTGGTACGCGCGGCATACCAATCTTTCTCTGCCAATTACAGCAAATATGCACCTACCTATTATGCAGATACACTCACATGGCCCAATGCAAGCTGGCTGCCATATACATCTACTACGCCAAGTATAAAGATGAGGCAGGTCAATACTCCCGGTGGCCCCGGCTATGTCAGCGGCTTTGTAGTAGTAGGTGCAGGCAAATCTACTGCCGTAGGAGACCCTTTGCCCAACAGGCTGATATTACTAACAGACACTATGGATAAAGTATATGGACATACAGTATCTGCCAGCGATGGTACTTTTTCTTTCTCCAACCTGCCTTATGGCACTTACAAGATATTCGGCGATGTGCTTGGCAAAACAAGCAAACCATTAATATTCACACTCAGCGCATCAAACCCTCAGTCCAAGTTTATCACGTTCCAGGAAAAATCAAGAACCTTCGACCCGATGATGCCAGCATTAGGCATTGCCAATACAACGCAGGCAAACATCAGGATATATCCTAACCCTGCAACTACCGCTATATCTATAGATGGCTTGCAGGCCGATGCTGTGATAACGATATATGACATTGCAGGCAGGCAGGTAATGCCACCCGCAACTTTGCTGCATGGCAGACTGCACTCCATAAATATCAGTACACTGCCACAAGGGCATTATACCGTTCAGTTATCAAACAATGCAGGCACATCCAGCCTGAAGTTTGTGAAACAATAAAGAATTGAGAGTTGGTAGTTTTAACCTTCAGTTAGTACTAACTGAAGGTTTTTTTATGCGCGGTATTATAACCGTATTGAACTAATATTTTTTTTAGTTTTTTCATGTCATCATTCTAACATATCCCGTCATGCCTGCGTCATTATATACACAGGCCTAAACAATAACTTAAATACTTAAAAAAATTAACCGTAAACAATATGAAAAAGAATCTACTAATCATGCTTGCAATGTTGCTCTCGGTAGTAACGTATGCACAATTCAACTTTTCGGGTACCGTACTGACTACAACAGGCGCACCGGTTGTAGGACAAACCGTATTTGTGACCACAGATAGCAACAAAGGATGGTCGCCCGGTACACACGGCGCATACATCTACCTTACTGCCGTTACCAATACTACTGGTGCTTACAGCGTAACACTGCCTGGTACTACGCTATCGGGCCACCCTATTGAGGCCCGTACTGTAAACTGCAGTGGCCCTATGCTGAGCAACAGCCATACCTATGCAGGCGTGAATATTACTTCAAACTTTACAAAATGCGTACCACCGCCACCACCAAGCGTATCAGGTAAAATATATCTGGGTACATTGGGCGGCACACCGGCAGCAGGTGCTAAAGTGATGCTCATCAAAAAAGCCCCGGACTCTGTATTAATAGGTACTACATGGACGTTTACCTGGAAGTTGGTAGCTATAGACAGCGCCATTGCAACCTCTGCAGGCGATTATAGCTTCACACTGCCAAGCCCCAGGTACGATTCTTTGCTTGTAAAAGCATTCCTGCTACCTGCACATACAAGCTACAGCAGCTATCTGCCTACTTATTATACATCATCGCTGATGTGGTCGGGTGCTACAGGTATCGCACCAACTGTTACTACATCTGTAACGGCTAACATTGCACTGATAGGCGGAACTAATCCGGGTGGACCGGGCTTTGTTGGCGGCAGCGTATTGTTGGGTGCCAATAAATCTACTGCTGTTGGCGACCCTGTACCAAACAGGCTTATCATACTGACAGATGGTGCAAACAAAGCGATTGCATATACATACTCTAATGCAAACGGACAGTTCAGCTTTGCAAACGTACCATTGGGCAGCTACAAAATCTTCGGCGATGTTGGTGGTAAAACAAGTACTCCACTCAGCTTCTCCCTTACTACTGCAAACCCTACTGCGTCATTCATCACTTTTGAAGAAAAAACACTGACGTTCAACGCAAGCATGCCACCTACAGGTATCGCTGCTGTAGTAGGACAGTCTGCAGGCATACACCCTAACCCTGCTAAAAATGTACTGACTATCACAGGCCTTACAGGCGATGCTGATGTAATCGTATATGATGTGACAGGAAAAATAGTTGTAAAACAAACAGTGAGTGTAAATAATAACACTGTAAACGTAGCTACACTGGCTACAGGAAACTATATACTGAAGCTGGCTACAGCACAGGATGTAACTACCCTGAAGTTTACGAAAGAATAATTATCCGGCACTTAATAGATAATATAATCAAAACAAGGTCCCCGCTACTCTTAGCGGGGATATTTTTTTATTTCCGTTCATTCAGCTTATACCATGTAACAGGCAGCCCTTCGCGCCAGAAGGGTGTACCATCGTAGTTGAACACCTCCACAAATTCGAAGCCGAGTTTTTCCAGTATATGGCGCGAGCCTTCGTTGTTTACATCGGTCATGGCATAAATATCTTTGAAGCCCAGTATATCCATCCCATAGTCGAGCGATGCTTTGGCAGCCTCGTAAGCATAGCCTTTGCGCCAATATTTGCGGGTATGCCGGTAGCCAAAGTCGTAATGCCCTACATGATTGTTCACCGCTTCAGTCATCAGCTTGTAGCCTGTCCAGCCAATGAATTCGCCTGTGTCTTTCAGCGTTACCGCCCAACGGCCAATGCCATTATCAGCATACTGCTGCCGCACAAAAGCTATTACTTTGCGCACTTCTTCCATATCGGTAACAGGCTTGTTGCCGAGGTATTTATGCACTTCGGGGTCGCTATCCATTTCGTACATAGCGGCATCATCTTCGGGAAGCAGCTCGCGTATTATCAGGCGTGGCGTTTCTATATGGATGCTCATGAAAATATTATGTAACTTTCTGTGTGTACACGAATGTACGAACTATGAAAAAACTATTAATAGCAACATCGGTATCTGTGTTTGCCATGTCGCAAACATCGTGCAAGAAAATGGAACGCGATTTTGTGGTAACCGGGAAAATGATATACACAGATAACAAAGAAACAGTAAAAGGCAAACAGTTTAATCTTATTGTAATCGAAAGACGAGGGTCATTTCCAAATAGAAAGGATCGTTATATTCCTTACACATATACAACAGACAGCAATGGTACATTTCAGGTGCGTTGTCGTGCACGTGACGGAGAAACCTGGCACATTACCCTTACAGGCCTTTACAGTGCATTGCATTTCGGTAATTCTTTCAGCAAAAAAAACACCACTGTTGATGCAGGCACAATAGAGATAAAAAGATAACATACTACGTTATGAAAAAATACGCCACAGCTAAAGAGTACCTGCGCGATATTCCCGCGCATACGATAGAAAGAATAGAAGAGCTGCGTGCCGCCATCGGCAGTGCTGTGCCTGCAGCCGAAGAAACCATCAGCTACAACATGCCTGTATATAAACTGAATGGCAGGGCATTGGTGTACTATGCGGCTTACGAAAAGCATGTTGGTTTTTATCCAACAGGTTCGCCAATAGTTGTGTTTGCCGATGAGCTTGCAAAGTATAAAACATCCAAAGGTGCTATACAGTTTCCGCTGGATAAAAAGATACCTGCCGCACTGGTAAAGAAAATAGTGAAATACCGTATTGCAGAAGAAGCGGAACGCGCAGCCGCCAAGAAAAAGAAGTAACTACCGTTTCACACCAGTAAAGCGGATGATATTTGACAAGGCTTTGTGATACTTGCCTTCATCTACCATCATATAGGCTTCTTCAAGCTCTATGATATCGAAGCCCGTAAACAATTCCCGTATTTCTTCGATGGAGTACAGCATATTCACATCCTTAGGGCCTCCCGCCTTCTCGTTTATGCTATTGTACTTAATATGCTCCCTGCCGAATGCCTCCATGATAATAATACCCCCGGGGCGCAGGTATGTGTTGAGGAGTGTATGATATGCCGCCTTGTTATCTGCCGGAAAATGGGCGTATATCAGCGCCATCGCATCAAACGATGCAGGCTTGTATTTTGTTGCTGCCAGCTCGCATACATCATACTTTATTGCCACTTTATTTTTTGCTGCTAAAGCTGTTGCTTTCTTCTTCCCTTCTTTGCTGATATCAAACGAATAGACATCCCACCCTTGTGTAGCAGCATACACACCATTGCGCCCCTCTCCATCGGCAGGGAAAAGGATTTTGCCCGGGGTGAATTTTGCCAATTGCTGTTTCAGGTATTCATTTGGGGCTTCACCATAGGCATAATCTGCATCGCTGTATCGGCTGTCCCAGAAGTCTTTCATTGCTTCTAATGTACAGCTAATTTTTATTGCCTGTATATAATAAACAAAAGCCCTGAGCAAGGCAGGGCTTTATTCAGTATGTACTTATTATTCTATTGCCAACTGCTTTATCAGCAATTTATCATCCAAACGTAGCTTCAGCACATATACACCTTTAGGGGCATCGATGCTTATTTTATGTGTGGTAGCCTGTGGTATTTCTTCTTGCAGATATACCAGTTTACCTGTTACGTCGTACACCATAATGCTGCCTGATTGATAGTTAGTATTTGCAAGTTGCACTGTAAAGACTCCTTCGCTTGGATTGGGATAGATGGTGATATTGTTTTGAGGAATTGTATTGATACCTACAGGGGTATCAGAAGTATCTTCCAAACTCCACAACTCTGCACCTTTTGATGTAAAATATGCACTGAAATACAGAGCAGAATCATGTTCATTTAAGAAGAGCTCATAAGTAGATGCAGTTGGATTGCTATATGTAACAGGAGAACCAGGATGTATCATGTATGTGCCTGTGACAGTACCATTTGTCACCCAAAGCTGCATATCGCCTGCTTCTTTGTTGGCACAGAAGTACATGTGGTTTTTGTAAACCGTCATAGCCTTCGGATTTCCACTCATTCCACTTGCTGTATCGAAGTCTTTAAACATATATGTACCTGCCTGCGTGCCATCTGTTACCCACAATTCTTTACCATTTACCCCATTATCTGCAGTGAAATATAGTTTATCTTTGTATTCGCAAAAATTTTCAGGGATGGCATTTGCAGATCCCGGATTAATATCTTTTAATAATATTGTTCCGACTGCTGTACCATCTGTTACCCACAGTTCTTTTCCAGTAAGGCCATCGTTTCCCTGAAAATAAACCTTTCCATTATACTCCACCACCTTTCCAAAAACACCTGATACACCATCGTATGGACAAATGTCTTTCACCATTTTAGTGCCTGCTTCTGTGCCGTCAGACATCCACAATTCGTAGCCTCCATGCAAATCATTAAGTGCGCTGAAGTAAAGGGTATTTCCTATTGCTTTAAGGAATATGGCATTACTACCTTTGTTACCATTATAAATATCTTTAACCATAACTGTTCCCGCTTCCGTACCATCTGTTACCCATAGCTCTGAGCCTGAGATGCTGTCATCAGCAGTAAAAAACAATTTTCCGTTGCATTCTGTAAACCAACTTGGAACAGAACCACTACTACCCAAAAGAATATCTTTAAGCATTTTAGTGCCAGGTTCAGTGCCATCCGTCACCCAAAGCTCAGTACCGCTTACATTGTCTGTAGCCATGAAATACATTTTTCCTTTATAAAAAGCCTTCATGCCTACTTGGCTCGTGCCTGGGCCAGGATTAATGTCTTTTAACATCTTTGTACCAGATGCTGTACCATCACTAATCCAAGGTTCACGGCCATTTGCATCACTTGCCACAAAAAATAAGTTGCCATTTACAGGCACAAACTCATTAACATAGGATGTTGAAGAGCCGGGAACAATATCTTTCAACAAGTATGTTCCTGCGGTCGTTCCATCACTAACCCATGGTTCTATGCCTTCAGCACTTGTAGTAGCCGTAAACATGAACTTATTATTTATTTTACAAAAAAACATTGGGGAAGAACTTGCAGTTGCATCGGTATTAAGATCAAACTCTTTGAACTTCAACTTAGGCTGTGCGAGTGCACAAAATCCTGTTATACATAAAATGAGTGTAGGTACTAATTTCATATTCGGGTTGTTTAAGTACTGCAATAATAAGACATATATTTAAGTATTCACACTTTGTATAAACAACAAAAGCCCTGAGAAAGGCAGGGCTTTTCACAAATACTATATGCTATCAGTTTGTCACCTGCAGTTTGCCGGTGTGTATTACAGCACCATCAGCAGTAATACGCAGAATATATAAACCATTCTGCAATGTAGCTACAGATAGTGTATTGATGCCAGCATGGGCCGTTACATTAACAAGATTTTTACCTGCCATATCATACACAGAAATAACGGTGTTGTTTTTTACATCTTCCATTTTGATGTTTACATCATTGCTTGCCGGATTGGGATATATGCTGATACCCTGCCCTTTATCCATACCTGCGATGCTAGCTGTCGGCAGTTTGATAAGATACCTGTGCAGTGGTACAAGTACCCTGCTGAACAGCAGGCTATTACCTATACTATCCTGGTTGGATAACAGTGTGATACAAATACCACTCAGCGAGTCGCGGAAGTTTTCGTTGATATAACCGAAACAAGTACCGCCATGGCAATAACCAACGCGGCCGTTTACATTACCATACCTCATAATGCCCAATCCGTATTTTGAATTGCTGCTCATAGTTACAGCATTCATCAGTTCGCTCATCGATGCAGGGTTTACAATCTTACCCGTCATCATATCATCCCAGAAGTGTACATTATCTTCGGCAGTAGATACGATGGCACCGGCAGCAGTTGCCATACTCAGGAAGGCGGTATTCTCCCAGCTATAGGTTACCTGTATATCCTCCAGCTTGGCACCACCCGATGCGGCTACAGACCAGCCATGCGGCACAGTAGCTGTTGGTTGCTCCTGCGGGAAGGTGCAACTCTTGTTGTAAGAACGTGCATTCAGTATCCTGTTGCGGACGGTTGTATGAAATGGTTCATTAAGTACCTGCTTGATGATAAGCCCCGAGAGCAGGTAGCCTGTATTGCAGTACGACCAGCCCGTACCGGGTGCAAACTGCGGCGCTTCTATAAACTGCAGCAGGTCTTCAGGTACCCACACTTTGGTATAGTCTGCATTCAACGCCGCCGAAAAAGAAGTACTGTTGGTATAATTGTACAAACCCGATGTATGGTTCAGCATCTGGCGTATGGTTATCTGTCCGTTTACATTCGGCACATTTGTAAACCATTTACCAATGGTATCATCAAGGCTTAGTTTCCCTTCCTGTTGCAGTTGCAGCATGATGGCTGCGGTAAATGTTTTGGTATTGCTGCCTATCGGTAGCCACATATCTGTAGTCAGTGGTACATTATCGTGCGATACGCCATAGGTACCATTCCATACACCCATACCCGGTATCAGTACGGCTGCAGACACACCTTTTATTTTGTTCTTCTGGCAGGCACTGTCCAGCAGGTATTGCAGATGGTTGGCAAACACTGGTGGTATCTGCGCCTGCGAATACTGCAAGCCAAACACAGCGATAATGATTGTGAGTAACAGCTTTTTCATACATAATGGTTTTATGGGCACAAAACAACGATGCAGTGAAAACCTGTACAAATTTATTAGACAAACTGCCATTAGTTTTCGACGAAATGCCGGATACCTGTTTCGTCGAAGATTTTAAGGTTTTCGTCTAAAACGCTATACGGTTCGCCATAAAGTTTATTACTTGCAGCCATGAAAGGTTTCTGGAACAAGCTGTTCAATTTCATCTCGGGCAGGATAGTTCGTAATATACTCTTCTGGGTGGCGATGATATACATTGTCATCAAAAACGACAGTGCCAACAAACTACACCCCGCCGGTGTGTATGCAATTGGCATTACCATCACTACATCTATACTGATAATTTACACCTACGTCAATAACCTGTGGCTGATGCCTGCTTATATACGAACCAAAAAATACAAGGCATATTCGTGGCGGGCTGCATTGCTGACACTACTTACTGCCATAGCATTTATATTGTCCGTAAAGGCATTCCTCATAAGATACCCGCTTGTATCCATTCATCATATCAGCTTGTTTTCCACACCTGTAGATACTAATTATACCATCGACAATATTTTATACGAAATCAATTTCTGTTTTTGGGGAATGCTTATATGGCTCTTTATTATGAGTACTGCATGGTATATGAACGACTATGCCCGGCAGCAGCAAAAACTGGAAGCTACAGAACGCAAACAGGTGGAGACTGAACTGCATTTTCTGAAGAACCAGGTGAACCCGCATTTCCTGTTCAACACGCTGAACAACCTGTACGGATTATCATTGAAAAAATCGGACATGACACCCGATGCTATACTGCGCTTATCGGCCATACTACGCTATATGCTATACGAAAGCAACAGCGAACATGTGTCTTTTGAAAAAGAAAAAGAAGTCATGCAAGCGTATATAGAACTTGAACTGCTGCGCCTGCCCGCAAGCGATGCTTTTCATTTTGATATACAGGCCGACAAAGATTATTTAGTACCCCCGCTATTGTGGTTACCTGTATTAGAGAATATATTTAAACACGCAACACGGGTAATATCGGACAAGTATTTCATTGATTATAAATTGCAGATTGCCGATAACATACTTACCATACAATCGCGCAATAATTATAAGCAAAGCAATGACAATGAAAAACAAGGTGGCATCGGCCTTAGCAACCTGCGCAAGCGGCTGGAATTGCTGTACCCCGGCAAGCACAGCATCAGCGCCGCACCGCAGGGCGATGCGTATGTTGTAGATATAAAAGTGGAATTGTAAACAAACACTGTCATGAGGATACTGATAGTAGATGACGAACCTATAGCACAGGATATACTGGAGACATACATCGGCAAAGTACAGGATGTGCAGTTGGTTGGTAAATGCCGTAATGCTCCGGAGGCTTTTGCAGCCATTAATAATCAGCAGGTAGATGTGATGCTGCTGGATATTAATATGCCCGGAATAACAGGAATGGACTTTGTAAAATCGCTCAGGAATCCGCCGCTGGTAATATTTACCACTGCATATACCGAATACGCGATAGAAAGCTATGAACTGAATGCTGTTGATTATTTATTGAAACCTATTTCATTCGAACGGTTTCTGAAAGGCATCAATAAAGCAAAAGACATATTGCAACCCGGCAGCGGTACAGAGAAAACAACTGACAATACGGTATTCATAAAAGCAGACAATAAACTGGTGCGCATAGACCTGCAGCAACTGCAATTTGCCGAAGCACTGAAAGATTATATACAACTGCATACCGAACAGGGGAAGAAACTGATACATTGTACCATGAAGAGCCTTGAAGAAACACTGGCTCCATACCCCAATTTTCTGCGGGTACAGAAGTCTTATATTGTAAACATAACCTGCATTACAGAAGTGGATGGCAATACCATCCGCATCAAAGAGCATAGCATTTCTATAGGTAATACCTACAAAGAGCAGGTATATGCTGTGCTGAATAGACATAGGCTGCTGTAAATAATAACAGCCCTGCCAATCGGCAGGGCTGTTGTTTACGTTGTATAAGATTGATTATTCTATTACTATTTGTTTGGTCTGAACAACATCATCCAGTTGCACCATCAACAAGTAGTAGCCTTTTGGTGTATCGATTTTCAATGTGTGTATTTGCATTTGCTGTATGTCTTTTTGCTGATAGACGATTTTGCCCGTCATGTCATATACATTTATGCTGCTGTTTCGGAAGTTAGTATTAGTCAGTTGCAGTGTAAATGTACCATTGTTAGGATTCGGGTAAACGGAAAATAGTTTTTGTGAAGTAATGCTGATGTTGCTAGCTCCTGTGGTATCCTTCAATGACCATAGCTCCATGCCACTGCCATCAAAATTGGCGGCGAAGTATAAAGCCCCACTGTAGACAAAGCTTTCGTTAAATGAAGAATACGATTGTGAGTATAATGCCGAGTCAACCGTTGCGCCAATTGGTGCTATGCTGTGAGTGTTGGTGCCTGTGCCATCCGTTATCCAGAGCCTCGATTGATACATTGAGGCCGTACTGTCGGGCGCCTGAAAAAACACATGATTTTTATATGCTGTGAAGCCTATTCCCGCTCCGCTTAAAGTGTCAGGAGCTATTTCTTTCAGCATTTTGGTGCCCGTAGTTGTACCATCAGATATCCAAGTTTCTTCCCCATGGTTTAAGGTATCCATAGCTCTGAAATACAATTTGTCATTACATAGTCTGATATTATATGGTTTTGAACTGCGAATGCCGGGGTATATATCTTTTACCATTTTGGTGCCAGCGGTAGTCCCATCAGACTCCCATAGTTCTATACCATGCACGCTGTCGTTTGCTGAAAAGTATAGTTTGTTGTTGAATACTGTAAAGTCCTGTACAAACCAGCTATTGCCAAGCCCCTGCCAGATGTCTTTTACCATTACTGTGCCTGTAGCAGTACCGTCTGTAGTCCACAGTTCATATCCGTGCAGTCCGTCATTAGCCCAGAAAAAAAGTTGGCCGTTATATTCAATCAATTGTTGGTTGTTTGAAAACGCATTGCCGTCTCCGGGGTTAATGTCTTTTAGCATCACAGTTCCGCCGGAAGAGCTGTCTGTTACCCAAAGCTCTCTGTTCCTAAAGAAGTAATCGCTTGCTATAAAGTATAGTTTGCCATTATAATTAGTGAAAGATGAAGAGCCCCTTACTTGCATGAATTGTCTTGTTCCTGCAGATGTTCCGTCACTTTTCCAAAGATAATAGTCTGAGTTGACCGAAGCACTAAAATATACAGCACCTTTATAAGCCCCTATGGTATACAATGCATTTGGGTAACCAAGTAATGATTTTGAGTCAGTAATCATTTTGGTTCCTGCAGCAGTACCGTCAGTCATCCATAGTTTTAACCCTGCAAGTCCACTATTTGCATAGAAAAAGTATTTACTGCCATCCAGTATTACACGTTTCCAGTTGCTGATTGGGAAGGAAATACCACTACTGCCCGGGTTGATGTTTTTTAGCAGCGTTGTGCCCGCCTGTGTGCCATCTGAAGTATATAGCTCATACCCGGCAGTATCTGTAGCGGCTATAAATATCATTTTGCCATTGAATGTATCGAATGCGAATGGGTTGGAACCGGCAGGTCCGGGATTAATTTCAATTTTGTTGAAAACGAACTGCGAATAACAGGTGTTAGCTAAAAGTAACAACAGCAGAAAAGAATATAGGTTTCTCATATCAAAAGGTTTGGTAGGATAAAGCTAATAAAAAAGACAGACAATCTGCTTGTGGCGTTTGTTGATGATTGAATGGCATGTTGATTTTAATTTATCTTAATAACAAAAGCCCCGCCTTGCGGCAGGGCTTTTACACTCACACCCAATCATAATTCTTGCCCTGTATGATTGCTATTACCCGACACTTTCTTTTATCTTATTTATTCAAATCAAACCTGTCGAGGTTCATCACTTTTGTCCATGCGGCTACAAAGTCGTTGATGAATTTGCCCTGTGCATCTTCGCTTGCATATACTTCTGCCAACGCACGCAGTTCCGAGTTCGAACCGAATATCAGGTCAACACGCGTTCCTGTCCATTTCACATCACCTGTCTTGCGGTCGCGTCCTTCAAACACATCCTGCGCATCTGATGCTGCACGCCATTTTGTACCAAGGTCCAGCAGGTTTGTAAAGAAGTCGTTCGTCAATGCTTCGGGGCGTTTTGTAAACACGCCATGCTGAGAGCCATCGAAATTGGTATTCAGTACACGCATACCACCAACCAGCACCGTCATTTCGGGCGCAGTCAATGTCAGCAGTTGTGCTTTGTCTATCAGCATTTCTTCTGCCGATGCTGTGTGTTTATTTTTAAAATAGTTGCGGAAGCCATCTGCATTCGGTTCCAGTACCGCGAAGGATTCAACATCTGTCTGTTCCTGCGTAGCATCTGTACGCCCCGGCGTGAAAGGAACTTTCACATCATGCCCTGCATTCTTTGCAGCTTGTTCTATACCTGCGCATCCTGCCAGTACTATCAGGTCGGCCATAGATACAGGCTTGCCGAATTCTTTTTGGATTCCTTCAAGCGTAGCTAATACTTTAGCCAGTTGCGCAGGATTATTTACTGCCCAGTCTTTCTGCGGAGCAAGGCGGATGCGTGCACCATTTGCACCACCACGCTTGTCTGAACCACGGAAGGTAGATGCAGATGCCCATGCAGTTGCTACCAGTTGCGATACTGTAAGCCCCGATGCTAATATTTTAGCTTTCAGCGCTGCAACATCATTATCATCAATCTGCGCATGCGTAGCGGCAGGCACAGGGTCTTGCCATATCAATGTTTCAGTTGGCACTTCAGGCCCCAGATAGCGTGCTATCGGCCCCATATCGCGGTGCGTCAGTTTATACCATGCACGTGCGAAGGCATCTGCAAAAGCATCCGGATTTTCATAAAAACGCCTTGATATTTTTTCATACTCAGGGTCGAACCTCAGTGAAAGGTCTGTTGTGAGCATAAACGGTGCATGGCGCTTGTTGGGGTCGTGTGCATCAGGTATTGAATTGGCACCTGCACCACCAACAGGCCTCCACTGGTGTGCACCTGCAGGGCTCTTGGTCAGTTCCCATTCGTAGCCAAACAAATTCCAGAAGAAGTTATTACTCCACCTTGTAGGTGTTGATGTCCATGCACCTTCCAGCCCGCTTGTTATCGTATCTGCACCATTACCTGTACCGAATGTATTATTCCACCCCATGCTCTGCTCTTCAATGCCTGCTGCTGCGGGTTCTCTGCCTACATATTTACTTGGGTCGGCTGCGCCGTGTGTTTTACCGAATGTGTGTCCGCCTGCTATCAACGCTACGGTTTCTTCATCATTCATTGCCATACGGCCGAATGTTTCGCGGATATCGCGTGCGGCAGCTATCGGGTCGGGGTTGCCGTTAGGGCCTTCGGGGTTTACATATATCAAACCCATCTGCACAGCAGCCAGCGGATTTTCCAAATCGCGGTCTCCGCTATAGCGTTTATCGCCCAGCCATTCTTTTTCACTACCCCAGTACACATCTTCTTCAGGCTCCCATACATCTTCGCGTCCGCCACCGAAGCCAAATGTTTTAAAGCCCATCGACTCCAGTGCTACATTACCTGCAAGTATCATCAGGTCGGCCCAGGATATTTTCTTACCGTATTTCTTTTTGATAGGCCACAACAGCAAACGTGCTTTATCCAGGTTGGCATTATCAGGCCAGCTATTAAGCGGGGCAAAACGCTGTGTACCCGAACCTGCACCACCACGTCCGTCTTGTATGCGGTAGGTACCCGCGCTGTGCCATGCCATGCGTATGAAGAACGGCCCGTAATGCCCGTAGTCTGCAGGCCACCAGTCTTGCGATGCTGTCATCGTTTCCTGCAGGTCCTTTTTCAATGCTGCATAATCGAGGCTCTTGAATGCTTCGGCATAATTGAAGTTTTCTCCCATCGGGTTTGATAATGCAGAGTTCTGGCGCAGGATGTTTAGTTTCAACTGGTTAGGCCACCAATCGCGGTTGCCGGTACCGTTGCCCGCGCTTTGTTTCATTGCGCCGCCGTGAAACGGACAGCCTGTTGGCTGAGATGTGTTGTGTTCCATATTTTATAAATAATTAGACTGCTTTTTTATTATTAATTTTATACTACTAAAGTTAGTGCGAAACAAAGAGCGATGGCATGATTATTATCATGTTTAGGTTATCCTTCTCTATTTCGTCACAAAAATGAACATTGCATAAGTATAAATCAAACTGATAGTTTGTATCTTTACATAGATACTGTCTATAAGTATTTTTCAGCCTGCCAAAAGTTTACGTTATGGATACCTTATGTGCAATATTTGAGGAATGGTACATTGGCGATGGCACCTACCCGCTTCTGAAAAAGGGACAAAAGGTAAACCTTTCGTTTTATGCAGAACTGCAGGAAATGTACATCCACCTTACAAAAGACAAATACCTGCGGCAGCAAAAAGACATGACCTACGATTTTTGCGGCGAGGTGGTGTACAGACACCCGATGGACGACTACGGGCAGACCATCATTGTAGTAGACACGGGCAGGATGATGTTTTATATAGAGTGCTATGACGAGGATGATATGTACACCCCCGGCACTTATGTAGCAGGCAGGGGAAACCTGCTGGTAGATTATTATATATGGGTGGAAAATCTGGACGAATACCCCAACAACCCACCCGATATCTTTTACAATTTTGAGATAACCGGTATCAGAAAAGTAACCGTATCGGAAGAAACGCAGAAGGAACAGGTGGAGGAAGTGGAAGTAATGGAACACAATAACGCGACACTCTGTTACTTCCTCGACCTGCGATTTATAACCGATGCCGTACCGAGGACATTTATAGAAATATGAACCTGCAACAACTGGAGTATATAGTAGCGGTAGATGTGCACCGCCATTTTGTAACGGCAGCTGAAAAATGTTTTGTAACACAGGCTACGCTGAGCATGATGATAAAAAAACTGGAAGAAGAACTGGAGGTAAAAATATTTGACCGAAGCAAGCAACCCGTAGTACCTACCGAAACGGGCAAGCTCATCATAGCACAGGCAAAGCAGGTATTGCAGGATACCGCAAGGCTGAAAGAAATAGTAAATGAAGAACGCGGGCTGGTACGCGGAGAATTGAAAATAGGCATCATACCCACACTGGCGCCTTACATCATACCACTGTTCATCAACAACTTTATGAAAAAGTACCCCGATGTGAAGCTGCAGATAAGCGAGCTGACCACCGAGGCTATTACCGAAAAGCTGGAGCAATATGCACTGGATGTGGGGCTGCTTGCTACCCCGCTGAGCAATCCCGCACTGATAGAGCAGCCACTGTTTTACGAGCAGTTTGTAGTATATGCCAGCGCACAGGAAAAACTACTGAAAAAGAAATACCTGCTGGCAAACGATATAGACATCAACCGCCTGTGGCTGCTGGAAGAAGGACACTGCCTGCGTAGCCAGGTGATGAACCTCTGCGAACTGAAACACAGGGAAAAAGAACTGCACCAGCTCGACTTTGAATCGGGGAGTATAGAGACGCTGAAAAAAATTGTGGACCTGAACCAGGGCATAACCATACTACCCGAACTGGCACTGAACGACCTGGGCAGGGCGCAGCACAACCGGGTACGCCATTTCAAATCTCCGGCACCGGTGCGCGAGATAAGCATCGTCACCTTCCGCCACTTTGTAAAAGAGAAACTGGTAGAAGCCCTGAAGCAGGAAATACTGGACAACATACCCGCCGAAATGAAAAGCACAAAGAATAAAGAGATGGTGATGATATAGGGGTTATTGACGTTCCAGTATCATCGCAGAATGATTGATTAAATATGCTCCGATAGCTATTGGTGCAATTGTAATGAGGAAGAACAATAAAATGTTTACTGCGGAAAATACATAACTCATCTTTCCAGAATAATAAGCATCGTCAAAATTATCAATGATTTTCTCTGCCCTTTTCTTGTTGAAGTATAGGTTTGTCAGTAGGATAAAAGGAATAGATATGGCAACCTGTATTAGTTTGTTTGTTAGGTTATCTTCACTAAAGATGAATAGTTTGCCGTTAAAATTGAAAAAAAACCTTGCACAACTTGTGATGAAAAATAGATGGAAGACAATTGTTATGAATACAGATAAAGATGCTAAATACCTTGAAGAATAGTCATCCTCTTTTGTACGTTGAAATTTGTAAATGAAATAGTAGACAAAGCGATACATAGAGTCGTAAAGGTAATCACTATTTTGTTTTGCCTAAGTATGATGAGCTCTGGCGTGTTTCTTGGAAATGCTATAATATTGCAACCCGAATAGACTTTATGAAATACCTCATAGCCCTTTTGTTTTTACTCCCATGCACATGCATAGCACAGGGAGACGATAGTAAATCTCATGCAGAAATAGGAGCCTCTTTTGGTGGTGGCATAAGAACAGGTACAGGCGTACCTGAAAAACCACAGTACTCGGGTATGCTGACGGGCGATGTAGTATATCATCATAAGCAGCAAGGCTTTAGTTTTACAGGCGGTTTCCGTTTTATGGCAGATAAATCAACAGAAAGCTTGCTTGGTTTTGTATTGCAAGGTGGTGCGTTGTATGCTACGCCATTAAACAAACAATTGTCTTTCAGGGCTTCATTAACCGCAGGCCCTTCTGTACAGGTTGAAAGCTATACAAGATATGCAGGTGTGCGTTCCAATCTGATGTCTGAACTGACCGCAGGTATGTATATGTGGAATGCGGTATTTGTCGGTGCAAAGTATTGCCGTAGCTATATTTCGTACGATGGACCTTACCGTTTCAATGTACATCGCCTGTTATTTGCCATGCAGGTGCGTATTGAATGATGCAGTTAACTTTTGTGCTATTGTTGGTGTTATTCACCAAGAACAACGATAGCAGGTTTGCATAATAATCATTTAATGTTTCGGGGCATAAATTTTACCTGCATTAAAATCACCTCCCATTTTAGAACTTGTACCAGACCAAAAATAACTATCATTGAACGATTGGCCGATATATGTTAAGTGGATACTTGCTTGTTTTGGTGATTTATATTTTGCATTAAAATACCCGTTTGCATCAGTAGAAAAAGTATATGCCGTATTACTTTCTTTGCTTGGATAACCATATTTATAACTTACATGCACTGAAAAAGAGGTATTTGCAATAGGAACTGAAGTGCTATCCTTATGATAGATTGTCCCGTATATTGTTTTATCAGTTTCTTTCTTTTTACAGGATGTCAATATTACAGAACTACTGATAGCAGCTGCAAATACAACAATCATTATAAACAAGTTTTTCATCGTGAAGATTTTGTTTTAAGTTCAACATATTCTGTGCCAAAGAATATATATGCGGTAGTTTTCCCGCCTCATTGGCTAAAGATAATTCATCTGTGTTATTCAAGATGCCTTGCAGAACATCTTGAACAGCGAAATACTAAACCAAATACATCCACCTGTCCACCTCACTACACTCTTCATCAACTCTCTGATAGTAATACAGCTTGGTGTTGACATCAGACAATAAGAAGTTCGGCAACTCTTTCATTTCGTTTAAATGGTTGCTGATTTCATCCTTTTTATACAAGTATAATGACGGCGGTGTATTGCACAATTCCTTTTCAAGCTCTTGTTTACTATATACCGGGTAATCACCAATAACATCCTTGTATTCCAATTCTATAACAAGTATTACCTGAAATGGCAATTCCTGTTTTTCTACATATTGTTTTGCAATAAGATAATAAGCAACTGCACTATCTATCCACAGATATTGATGTTTACCCAAATCATACCGTCTGTTAACTACATCAATATGCAGGTCGTTGTCCCATACTTTACTTCTTATTGTGTCGTTAACCCATTTATATATGCGCTTAGCCTGGCTTCTGTTTCGGTAGTTTTTCCGCCTCATTGGCTAAAGGTAATTCATCTGTGTTATTCAAGATGCCTTGCAGAACATCTTGGCACCAAACAAAACCACCCGATAACAATAATCCCTGCACATCGTACAGGGATTATTGTTATCAGCACTATTCTATCGTTATCCGTTTCGTCAGTACTGCGTTATCTACCAATATTTTTACGAGGTATATGCCTGCGGGCTGGTTGAGTTTTATTTGTGATACTGACTGTGCGATGTTTGATTGATATACTTCCCTTCCTGCCATATCACATACCTGCACACTTGCGTTTTTAAAATTGGTATTATCTATTTGCAATGTAAATACTCCCTTGTTGGGATTAGGGAAGATGCTGAATGCATCGTGCAGTGCTACAGCGTTGATGTTTGTACCGCCACCTGTGCTTGTACCTGTGGTGTCTTTCAGCGACCATAGCTCTGCTGCATCACCGTTTATATAATAAGCCGGAAAATACAGTGTGGAATCGTTGGGGTGCAGGTAAAACCCTGAAGTAGTCAGCAGTGGGTCTGTATGATTAGCGCCGGCTGGTTTAAACATGGCTGTACCGGCGGCAGTGCCATCTGTACGATGTACTTGCCTGTCGCCCAATGTGCTTTGTGCACTAAAATACAGGTGGTTTTTATATACTTTAAAATCTTCAGGGTTACTGCCATTAACGCCGGGCAAAAGATCTATAACCTTTGTAGTGCCTGCTGCAGTACCATCTGTACACCACAATTCGCGGTCGTAACCATTGTCTTTGCCGGAGAAGTACAATTTGCCTTTATATTCTGTAAAGTAAAAAGGCTCGCCACCATTAGTACCGGGGCTTAATTCTTTTAGCATGAATGTACCTGCTGTAGTGCCATCCGTTTCCCATAGTTCTATACCGGTAGTGCCATCATTTCCACCAAAATACATTTTACCATTATAGCTTACCATACTGCTCCAATATCCGTTGCCCGCGCCGGGGTTAATGTCTTTAACCATTACTGTACCTGCGGCAGTACCATCTGTCTTCCACAATTCGTTGCCGGTTGCAGGTGTTGTAGCTCTGAAATACATTTCAGTGCCGGCTACTGTGAATAAAGCAGGTGAACTGTTGCCCGGGCCGGGATTAATATCATGAACCATTACAGTGCCCGCTGCTGTACCATCCGTTACCCACAGTTCATTTCCGTTTGTGCCATCATTTGCGCTAAAGTAAAGTTTGCCGTTAAACGCTGTAAAGTTTTGAATAGCTGAAGCTCCGTTTATAGGATTGATGTTTTTCAGTATTTGAGTACCCGCAACCGTACCATCTGATACCCATAGCCCCGCTCCGTTTGTAGTACCATTAGTTGCAGTAAAGTAAAGTTTACCATTGTAATTGATTAATTGCCCTATAGACGAAGAACTGTGCCCGGGATTAATGTCAATAAATAATCCTGTGCCTGAAGAAGTACCATCCGTTACCCATAGTTCAGTTCCATAATTATTAGGGTCGTTGGCCGCGAAAAAAAGTTTACCACCATACTCCGTAAATCCCATTGGGCTGGAGCTATGCTGGCTTAAGTCTTTTAATAATTGCACACCGCTGCCATCTGTCATCCACAACTCATAACCTAAATCGTCGGTATATGCACTGAAAATGATTTTGCCGTTCAGGTTTGTAAAACCACCCGGGTTCGAACTTCTGCCGGTAGGTGTATTAATATTATAATTCCAGAAAACTATCGGGGCTTGTGCATGTGTTTGCAATGCAACAATACATATCAACAAAGTAAAGAGTGTACGCATAACAAGGGAGGATTTGTAACATTAAAATTACTGTAATTAATACTTAGATTAAATTAAACAGGAATTAAAATGCATTTCATATTAACCAGTAGTTAATTGTTATTTCGCCGTAGTGTGCATTCCTTCCCCAACACACATTCCCTATCTTGCAGCCATGTATAGCAGGCAAGAGGCGGCGAAACTCAAAGAAACATTCTGGACTACTTTCGGGAGGTATATGCAACCCGTACTACCTGCCGATGGCGAACGTGTAAACTGGGTGAATTATAAAACAGGCATACAAGGTATTGCTTTTAAAATGGATGCAGACACCCAACATGCAGGCATCAGCATTGTACTTTCTCACCCCGATGCTACCATGCGCCAACAACACTATACACAATTGCAACAACTAAAAACATTGCTGCATAACGAACTGAATGAAGTGTGGACATGGCAGCAGGATGTGCAGGATGCATACGGCAAAACATACAGCCGCATCGGCACAACGGCAAGCGGTATCAACATCATGAAACAGGAAGACTGGCCCGCACTTATCTCTTTCTTCAAACCACGCATCATAGCCCTCGATGCTTTCTGGAGCCATGTGAAGTATGCGTTTGAGGTATAACCCTCAAAAAAGGGGTACACCTGTTTGGGGGATTTTCAGGCCGTTTATTTGAGCTAACTTACGGTACATAAACCAATAAGATGAAAATTCCTGTAACCATTATTTTGACTTTCCTGTTTGCTATGAATGCTAATGCGCAAAACATACTTGTAAGAGACCATAAAGGAATAGTAATAAATAATGATACGCTGGAGTATGCACCGGAGTTTACACAAAAACCTCCCTACACCGAAATTGATTGTAAGCTCTATGCACAAAACAATACAAGTGCAACTATCAACCTGCTGGTGAAAAAAGCAGAGCTGAGTACAGATACTAATGCAGACCATGCAATCTGTTTCGAGCAGCATTGTTATACACCCGATGTATATGTTGCGCCTGTTACCGTATCGCTGACACCGATGGATGCAGACAGCAGCTTCAAAGGGCAGTACAGGTATATCAAAGAAAACCACACACCGGGCAAATACCTGGTATCATACACATTCTTCAATAATGATAATCCAGCAGACAGTGCTATTGTTTATGTGCTATACAATACGGGCAATATTACATCTGCAGTCAACAACATGGCGTTGCAAAACAATATCCGCATCTACCCCAATCCCGCAACGGATATTGTAAACATAACAGCTACTGACAAACTCAATGCTACACTTACAATTACAAACAATATGGGGGCTGTAGTACACAGGCAGTTGCTTACAGATACACATCAAGCAACTATACCAACAGCATTTTGGGCAACGGGGATGTATTATTATACGATTGCAGCGGGCAGCAAAAGCACATCGGGCAGGATAGTGATTAAATGATAATAGCAGGCTAAGACGGTTTTTTCACACTCTTTTCATAATAAACAAAAGCCGCACGAAGGCGGCTTCTGCTATTTAGCAGCGATTGCTTGCTCGTATGCTTTAAGCAGCTTATCATACAAGTCTTTGTCTATTTCCTGAGAGGATATAATCGCTACCTTATGGGTCATCATGGCATTCCAGTTCCCTGCGGGCTCGTACCTGTCTCCGGGCGATATGCCTTTCAGTTTCAGCCCTATCATCAGCTTATCTTTTGTAACCTGTATGATGGCAAACCTTCGGCTGCCACGCAGCAAGCTTATGTAGCTTATCACTATATCTGTTCCTACATCACTGCCGAAGCTGTTTATTTTTTTCATCATCGCATCATAAGCAGGCCGCCACTTTTCTTTTTCTCCGCCAAAGTGTTTTGCAAGCATTCCCTTTACATCTTTCTTAGCTTCTTTCAGTCCTTTGAATACGGTATATATCGCCATAGCGTGCCCATGTCCCAGCCCGTATTCTTCTTTCAGCCAGTTGAGTATTTCACCAGCCTTCACACCCGGTTTCAACAAGCCTTTTTTTTCAGCCAGCTTTCTGAAGTCTTCCGGCGTCTTGCCTGTTTTAGCTTTTATATTATCGATGTATGCTTGAAACGACATAGAGAAACATGTTTTATTATGATGCAACTGCCACAGCGCGTACTTTATTGTATAGCTTGTAAAGCAATAACAGCAGGGCAATGTATATGAGTACGGGCATAGCTGCTACAAACGATCCTGTAGCTGCAAAATTGCAAAACCATGCCCCTATCAGGTCAAACATAAAGCCGGCAAATACCCACTCTTTCAGCTTATAAAAACCGGGCAGGTACAGTGCTACCAACCCCATTAACTTTATGCCGCTGATAAAGCCTAAAAGGTATTCCGGTAGCTTCAGCACCTGTGTGAAGTGTGCTACTGCGTAGGGCAACTCTAACACCCCCGGCACTGCCGAAAAGAGTATACCTATCGTCAGCAACACCAACACTACCCGGTATGCGATTCTTATCTTCCTGTTTGCCATAATACTATGGTTGTGGCTGTGAAAAACTAATCATCCATTGCGTGCCAAAGCTATCGCAGCACATACCGAAGTATGCACCCCAGAAGGTTTTGTTCATAGGCATTTCTATTTTGCCATCCGCAGAGAGGGCATCAAACAGCCTGTCTGCTTCTTTTTCACTATCGGCATTCAGGCATATATGGTAGTTATTGCCTTGTACAAACACCATGTGGTCTTTAGCAATAATGTCCGAACCCATCAGCGTTGTAGCAGGTGTCAGCTTTAGCGACATGTGCATTATTTTGCTATAGTCCTCTGGTTTCATTTTGTCGCTTCCCGGCATTTCGCCATAGCGTTGTGTAGCGATAAACTCGCCACCGAAAACGGTTTTGTAAAATTTGAAGGCTGCCTCACAGTCTCCGTTAAAAATCAGATAAATGTCAGTGTTCTGCATTGTTGAAATGGTTTTATAATGCAAAGCTATTATCACCAACAAACGTTTCGATACGCAAAAACGACATAGTACCTATGGCAATTACGACAAGTTTCTATACATTCGTTTTAGTATAGATTTACACGCTGTTATGCAGAAGAAACAGATTTCCATACTTGCTTTGCAAAATGCCAATTATGCTTCAATTGTTGATGCAAGGGCTGTTTTCAAAAAAGTAAATGAACTGTACCGGGAGCGTTATAAGCGCGACTTCTTCGATATACGCATCATTGGCGAAACCAAACAGGTAGTGATAGAAGATGGCCTGGTAACCATTACACCGGATACTACCACCGAAAACCTTGACGAAAAAACAGACCTCATCATTATACCCGCATTGCGCGGCGATATGATAAGCAACAGTCATCACAACCGCTTTTTCATTGACTGGATCATACGACAGTATAGAAAAAAAGCAGAGGTTGCATCATTATGCACCGGTGCTTTTATGCTGGCTATTACAGGCTTGCTGAAAAATAAAAAATGTACTACACACTGGAACTATGCAAAGGAATTTCGCTACTACTACCCCAACGTAATACTTGTGGATGAAAAAATAATCGTAGAACAAAATGGCTTGTACTCAAGCGGCGGCAGCAATGCTTACTGGAACCTCCTGCTCTTTCTGGTAGAGAAATATGTAGGCAGGGAAATGGCCGTACTGATAGCCAAGCATTTTGTAGTGAACATCGATAAGATGTCACAAACACCTTTTATCATCTTCAACGGGCTGAAGGAACACGAAGACGAAGAAATACTGCAGGCACAGGAATACATTGAAAAGAATTATGCTGATAAAATAACTATCGAAAACCTGTGCGAGAAACTATTCCTCACCCGCCGCACATTTGAGCGCAGGTTTAAAAAAGCAACACACTGCACCGTAATAGAATACCTGCAAAAAGTGCGCGTGGAAGCCAGCAAGAAAGCACTGGAGGCAGGACGCAGGTCGGTAGATGAAATAATGCTGGACGTTGGCTATTTTGATAGCCAAACCTTTCGTCAACTGTTTAAAAAAATAACGGGGCTCACACCCGTTGAGTACAGAGATAAGTATAAAAAGTAACCCGCCGCTTTATCCTTACTGTTATATACGATAATAGCAGGCTACAACGCCTGCTATTATCGTCACTTTACCACTGTTACAGATTAGTTTACAGCGCAGCTGATAGTACCACCTTCGGCCTGTATTTCAGGCTTCAGTTTATTTTCAGTATCAGTACAGTTGTTCTTTGCGTTCTTTTTGGTTGTCTTACTGATGGTGTAAGAGCTATCGGCGCTTACAGTAGCTACCCCGGGTATATCAATTTTGGCAGTACACTTGCAGGTATAGTCTTTCTTGCAAGCGATGAACAGCATTGTGCAGCCAATAAGCACAAAAAGGGTGTTGAACTTCTTCATAGATGGATGTTTTAAAAAGATTTCATACACAGAACCAAATACCATACCAAAATATGCAGGTATATATTATGTAATGATGAAGCTATGTATTTACTTCCTTGCCACCACCAACCTGATGGAGCCTGTGAAGAAAGGTTGCGTGCGGTAATGTCCGTACTTCTTGTCCCATTCGCCGCTTGCAAGCTCATCTGCCAGGTGCTGTACGCTACGTGCTACAACATCATCGCTCACAAAGCTCCATGCCGACTGTGCTTTGCGCACATTCGCATCCAGAAAAGCCTCGGGCCTGCCATAGAAAGCCTCCTGAAAACCATCAACACAATCGAGTGGTACAGGCACTTCTATCACTTCGCAATTGCCCAGACAGTTGGTTATAAAATCTATTTCGGGGTATCGTTTTTTTTCGGCTGCCACCACATCGGGGAAGTAGTGTATGTTCCAGAAATCCTTCAGTGCAGATGGGTCGAAGGTCATGACAACAACCGTATTTTTTGCTACCCGGCGCATTTCGGCAAGCCCTGCCGCCATATCGGGCCAGTGGTGTATGGTAGCCATAGCCATCGTGGCATCAAAAGCATTATCATCAAAAGGCAGCTTATCGGCAAAGCCTATAACAGCAGGTGATTTGCCACGCTCTATACGCTGCGCACGCATTATGGCCGATGGCTCTACAGCCACTACATATTTATCTTCGGGCTCGTAAGAGCCTGCACCCGCGCCAATATTCAGGATGGTTCGTGCATCGGCAAGTGAATGGTGTACAACGGCTGCTATTCGGGGGTCGGTACGGCGTATCTGTGCATATCCTATTCCGCCTCCGGCATCATAACTGTAGGTTTGGTTTTCAATTATCATACTCCACATTATGCAAAAACCGAACCAAAAAATGTGAAATTGCTGTTAGTTAAAAACTAATATCCTGCGTTATATGCTCTGATAATAATGCATCCTAAAATTAACAAGAGCCATAGGAAGCACTATAGATAATAAATTGTTTTTATATGGATAATAGGGCTACATTACATGTATTGCCTGTTATTCTACGGGCAGATAAATGAAATACCATGTCGAATGTTGTAGAAGTAGTAGTAGCCGACAAAAATTTAGCCACTATGTCAAAAAGTGTTAAGGCAGTAGGATTGGACACAGTACTTGCTCAGAAAGGACCGTTCACCATCTTTGCCCCTACAGATATTGCTTTTGGTAAGCTTGAAGCCGGGAAGATGGAACAATTGCTGAAAACAGAAAATAAAGAAAAACTAACAGAATTGCTGAACCACCATGTGGTAGAAGGGTTGACAAACTACAGAGACCTGAAAGACAATCAGAAACTGGTAACAGTAAACGGACGGGAACTGAATGTAAAAGTAGCCGATGGTAAAATAACCATTAATGGTGCAGTGTTGCAAAACAGAGACAGCGAAGGCTCTAACGGTGTTGTACACTCAGTAGATACAGTTATTGAAATGAAATAATCCCCCCCCTATCTCAGCATTCATCTGAATGCTGAAGCCATCGGCTATGCCGGTGGCTTTTTTTGTAAAACTGGCTCCCGTACAATAACCCTGTCTCTACCCGCTTTGCAACACAGGATGAAAACATCGAATGTTGTATCGAAATCACCTCCCCTCTTCTGCCTGCAGTATCTTTTTCAATATCACTATCTGCCCCATGTGGTAGTGGGTGTGTTCTATAAGCCCATGCAGGTTGCGGTAATAGATGCCGTATTTCTCTTGTACAAAAAACTCACCAAGTTTTTCATCAGGTAGCTGCTCTATAGCCGCCACTAAATTGTTCCAGTCGTCTTTCACTTTGTTGCGCATGGCATCCCAGTCTTCGGCATTGTTGATGGGCGGATGATTAAAGCTCAGTTCGTCTTTCGACTCCAGCGGATTGCCGCGCAGCACATTCAGTATCGTATCTGCATAATAACCAATGTGGTATGTAAGCACCGCGATGGTATTGAAGTTATAAACCTTTGCAGTAGCCTGCTGCCATGTTACATCCTTCAGTGTATCCTGCAGGTTTACCCACGTCCAGTTGCCGCCGTTATATACTTCATGCAGGTGTTTGGCTATGTTTTTAGTATAGTGCATAGTTGTGTATATGTGTATAAAGATAAAAAAGATAACAACCCGTTCCTACCAACTTATTATTTAATAATAATGTCTAATAATTAATAACAATTACTAAATATATCCGCAAAAAACTAAAACTTAATTAAACTATGAGAAACTTTACCTTACTGTTTATAATTACTTTTTTTGCTGCAACTGGCAGTGCTGATGCACAGCAGTTTGTCAATGGCAGCTTCGAGCCTTCGGGGGCTATTACCAAATGTGCGTACGATACGCTTGCAGAGTTCAACGCCAAAATGGGCGGCATGTGGGTAAAGGGTGCCGATACAGGTATGATAGTGGTAGATAACAGTTGTGGTATGGGAGCGCCTGCGCATGGCAGCTATTATGTGGGCACATCCTACAAATCGATGACGGGCAGCAACTACATCATGCTGCGCCTTACTACACCTATGCAGCCGGATATTACATACAAGTTCAGCTTCAAGTATAAAGGGCCTGCAAGCGGCACGGCACTTACATCGCTGCTGGGTTATTCCAACGACAGTACTTCTACCGCCAATTTTGTGCATGGCATACCCGCACCATCGGGCAGCACATGGCAGGTGGTAAACGATAGTATAAAACCCAACGCCATCAGCAAGTATATATGGATAGCAGGCAGCAGCACCGGTGGCGACGGACAGGTGTACTACGACAATTTTGTAATGCAGACAAGCGGTGGCGGCACATCTGTAGAACAGACATTTGCCGATGCAACCATTGCGGTATATCCAAACCCTGTAACCGATGTGGCACATATAAGGCTTGGCGAAGGTGTGCAGTATCCGGTAAGCATCACCATCTGCGATGTAACGGGCAAAACCATTGCACAACGGAATAATATAACGGATAAAGACATCGCAATAGAACGTGCCCGGTTAAATACAGGCATCAACATACTGAAGATAACAGATAAAAATAATCATACCCGTTTCACCAGGCTTATTGCCCGATAATCACTTATGCAAAACGAAAATGCCCCTGCATGGCGGGGGCATTTTTTTGTTTTATGCCTGCTGAAAATCAGACAGTATATTATGCAGTGTTTTTTCAGTTACCGGTTTTACAATGTAGTCGCTCACCTCGCTGTAGCTTTTGGCACGTTGTATATCTTCGGGGTCTATAGATGATGTGACGATGTAGATAATTGTTTTCTGAAGTGGCTTCACTTTTATAAACTCATCCAGAAACTGCCATCCGTCCATCACAGGCATGTTCACATCCAGCAGTATTACATCAGGCATTTTAGCCCCCGATTGCATGATGGCAATTAGGCTGTCAAGCGCTTCCCTACCGTTGTTAAATACCAGAAAGGAATTACAGAAATTTGCCATCGTCATCACCTTCTTCGTTGCAAAGATGTAAACGGGGTCGTCATCGACCAGACAGGCAATATCAATGCGTGTTTTCATTCTTCAGATATACTTTAAAAGTTGTACCTACATTCTCTGTACTTTCCACATCTATTTTACCACCCAATGCCTCTACCTGATTTTTGGTAATAAACAAACCAATGCCGCGCGCATCTGCATTGCCATGAAATGTTTTGTACATGCCAAAGAGCTTGTGTTTTACCAGCTTCAGGTCCATACCTATACCATTATCTTCAAAGCTGATGGTCACATAGCCACTATCGGCAGTGGCATTTATCTTCACTACAGGCTGCCTTTGCAACGACCTGTACTTGATACCATTTGTAAGAAAGTTGATAACAATGCTATCTAGATAAGCCTCTATACCCGATACATAATAACTGTCATCAACATAGTTTTCTATCACTACATTATTGGCCTCGGCTATGGCTTTTACATTTTGTATTGCAGTATCAATCCTTGTTTTGAGGTGCAGTTTTTTCAAGTTCTGCGTTACGGTAGTATTCATGGCTACCACCTCATTCAGGTGGGCAATGGTATCTTTCAGGTTGGCTGCAGATAATTTCAGGTTCTGTACCACTTCATCACTCTCCAGTTCAGGATGCTCTTCAAGCAGCAGCTCTGTAAGTATAGTTATATTGCCCGAATGAGAGCGCAGGTTGTGCGATACGATGTGTGCAAAATTCTTTAGTCGTTCATTCTGGTCGCTGGTTACATCCAGCAGCGATTTGATTTCGCTTTCCACACGTTTTATCTCGCTGATGTCTGCAAATATGCCAAGATATCCTACCAGTTCACCGTTTTCGTGTACAGCCGTTATCGTCAGCTGCACAGAAAAGCGTGTACCGTCTTTTCGTAAAAATGTCCACTCCCTTGTTTCGTACTGTTGTTCGCGCGGCAGTGTCACAAACACATCAAAGCCCGACACCTCTCTGCCCAATATTGCTTTCAGTTCTTTAGCGCGCTCTTCTACTTCTTCCTTTACGTGTATTATCTGTGGCGTTTGTTTATACAGCATTTCGTCGGGTGTATAACCCAGCAGGTTTTCCGCACCTTTATTGTAGGTAGTAATGAGGCCCTTGGTATCTGTGCCAATGATACCTACCTGTGTGCTGGCCTCCATCAATCCCTCCAGTTTATTGAGCGTTTGTTCCAGTTTGTGCTGGGTGAGGCGCTGCATATCAATATCCGTTACCTGCGATACGAAATGCTTCGGTTTGCCTGCACTATCTTTTACCAGCGATACGGAAAGTAATGCCCATATATAATGCCCGTCTTTGTGTTTGTATCTTTTCTCCAGATGGTAATATTCCCGCTTGCCCTCCAGCAGTTCATGCACCAATGCCATATCGGGTGCCAGGTCATCAGGGTGGGTAATATCCTGAAATGTGGGTTGCATCAACTCTTCTTTACTGTATCCGAGTATATGGCACATAGCAGGGTTTACATTCACCCAGTTGCCCTGCAGCGATACGATAGCTATGCCGTTGGGCGAAGCCTCGAACGCCCCCCTGAACTGCGCCTCGCTAAGTAATAACTGCTGTTCTGTTTTTTTACGTGCGGTAATATCATCTGTGTACATGAGCAGGCCGCCCACTTTGCCATCCTCTTTGTACCATGGCCTTACATCCCACATCAACCATTGTTCGCTGCCATCTTCCCTCAGAAAATACGCATCCTCATTCTGATTGATAGCACCTGCAAGACATTCGCGGTGAATCTGTTTCCAGTCTTCGCCTATCTCGGGGAATATTTCGTAGTGCGATTTACCTATTATCTCTTTTCCCTGCAACCCGTAATCTCTTATCCATTTTTGCGATGCTGCCAGGTAACACATTTCCGTATCAAACATTGCAATGGCATTGGGTGCCTGATTTACAAATATCTCACTATACATTGGGCAACAATATACAAACAAACTGATTTTTATTCATGTGCATAACACATTTAAAAAAAGCATAACCGGTCTTATGGCGGGTATTGAAGATGAGAGGTGGAGCAGTTTGTTTAATCAAACTCTTTTTTGCTTGCGGGGTTTCCGTCGGTATTGTAATACGTCCAATTACCATTGGGGATGGAATGATACCTGAGGGTCAGCTTCGGTGTAACAAGCGCTTCGCCTGTTTTCGGGTCTATTACTATAGTGCTATCTACCCATGCATAAGCCGCTATGGTATAACTACCCTTTACTGCATGCTCGCCGTTAGGATGGTATTCTATATACTCGCCGGAGAGGTAGCTTTTTTTATCGGGGCCTGATGTGTAATGATATTCTTTGCGCGGTATTCCGTTATCGTAATACTCCGTCCATTTACCATCTGCATGTAATTTTACCGGAAAAGTGTTTGCTGTTTTATACCCGCCCACTGCTACAGGGCGCTTATCGGCACTATACAGGCTCAGCTTTTGTTTTGCAAAATCTACAAGCAGTGTTTTGGTCTTGTCGTATTTATAGGAGATTTCTTTTTGTCCGTTTGCCAATCCTGTATAGTAAACGAGTGAATCCTGCGGAATAACCTGTGCCGCACCCAGCATTGTGTCGCACAGCTCTCGTTGCGTGAAACTTGTACAAGTAAACAATAACAATATGAGTAATAAACGGTGCACATAATGAAGGTAGCAAAATAACATAGAAGTCAATAGTGGCCGATTTGCCCGCAACACTTAACTTTATGTGCATGAACGACGATGTAAAAGCCTACCACGATGCACTGGAACCTGCAGACAGAGAGATATGCGATGCCCTGTACAGTGTAATAAATAAATGCCTGCCCGATGCCGAAAATAAAGTATGGCACCGCCACCCGGTGTGGTTTCTTGACGGCAACCCCGTAGCGGGCTACCACAAGCTGAAAACCGCTGTACGCCTGCTTTTCTGGAGCGGACAATCGTTTGAAGAAGAAGGGCTGCAACCCGAAGGAAGCTTTAAAGCAGCAGAGGTTCGGTACACCGATAAGAACCAAATAAACACCAAAGATTTAAAGCGCTGGCTGGAGAAATCGAAGGCTATTCAGTGGGATTATAAGAACATTGTGAAGCGCAAAGGAAGGCTGGAAAGACTGGTGTGAACAGCCCCAAAATTTAATCCTGCTTTAATCTTTTGTCATTGAAAAACTAAAGTTTTAATCTCGTTTTAATCCGCACTTTTCGCCTGCAAATTACATAGCAATTTATTAACAGCAAGAATACATAAAAATAATAATCCCCCTCATGCGAGGGGGATTATTATTATAAACTTAAGTTATTATTAATTCTGCTGTTGTGCCTGTTGCTCGTTATAGCTCATCATCCACGCTATACCGAATTTATCTGTCAGCATACCAAAATAGTCGCCCCAGAAGGTGTTGGCAAGTGGCATGGTAACCGTACCACCATCAGACAGTGCGCCGAAGAGTTTATCAGCTTCGTCTTTGCTGGCTGCTGTTATAGATACAGAGAAGTTGTTGCCCGGTGTGAAGCTCGAAGCCCATTCGCCGCCGGTATCGCTACCCATCAGCATGGTTTCTTTGCTTATAGGCAATGATACGTGCATGATGCGGTTGGCATGTTCTGCAGGCATTTGCTTGCCATCTTCAGAAGGTGGCATATCGCTGAAGCGCCCTTTGTACGGAAACTCTCCGCCGAATACTGATTTATAAAAGTCAAAAGCGTCTTCGCAATTGCCGTCGAATGTGAGATAAATGTTTACGATTGCCATAGTATGAAAGTTTTTTGTGAGTGGATGCTAAAGATACAGGATGCCGATACAATTTTGTTCAAACTTATTATTAATAGTTTGTGAAATGATTGAACAGAAAAAGAGAGGAGACTACCTAAAACCTGAAACCCAATGACGCTGCAAAATTAGCAGACAAATTATACCATACAGCCATCTGCTGCAGTGTGATGGGGTCGTACCGGTTGGTGGTGTAAGAATTGGATATCATCTTCAGCGACAGGTATGGACCGCTGCCACGTGGCGATATGCGGCGCAGGTACGCGATACCCAAACCAAGATACATGCCGTTATTGTGCTTGTTTCTGAAAACATCGTAGGGGCTTGTACGGTAGTATTGCTGATTGCTTTGAAAAAAATTCATACCTATATCCAAGAACGAAGCGAACTGATTTTTCTTCCCGGGGCGTATGTTCAGGCGAACATCTGCATATACTGCAGGTATAAAACGCTGCGCATCGATTTCAGTAGGAGAAAAACTGTATCCCTGTATGCCTATTCCGGCACCAAGATGTTTGGCAAGTTTGTAATTATAAGTAGCAGATATACCGGGGTTAGGACCATTGAATACTAAACCGAAATCGGCATAAGCATGGTGTTTTTGTGCGGACAATGTAAATGACGTAAGAAAAAATACTGCGGTAAGGAACTGTCTGTACAGGTGCTTCATGCTTTCTGAAAAATGATCTTATTGTGTTGTAAATATAATACAATAATCCCCCGCCGGAAAGCAGGGGATTAGTACTTATGTAATATTGTTGTTCTTATTGCACCGTCAGTTTTGTATGGAATGTTGCCGACGCATTGGTGAATTGCACCACATAGATTCCTTTGGCAATATTGCCGAGCTCAAATTTCAGTGTACTGCCCGGTGTATATGTTTGCCTTGCTATTACACGCCCGTTCACATCCAGTACCGTAGCCTCGCCAGCCTGCGTATTGGCAGGTATATCTGACATAAAGATGCCGTTGTTGGGGTTGGGGTAGATGCGAGGTTGCGGTACACGAGGGTCTGCACCTATGCCAATGGTAGTGCGCAGCGTATCGCATACCCAGGGCGATGCAAATGGTGGCGCACCGCATTTGGTGCGTACACAAACCCTGTATGTTTGCCCCGTAGTAAGGCCTGTTAAATTGATGGTAGTATCATAGACCGTAATACCAGTGGTTGGTGCAGGTGCTGTTACAGGCACTATAAAATACTCATAGCCCATTGCATTGGCCACCTTGTGCCATTTTACGTTGGCAGTAGTAGAAGACAGTACGATTGCGTTGACGGAGTCGAGCTGCAGGCATGGTGGCGGTGGCGGTATATTATAGCATTCTGATGTCGTTAACGGAGAATTGTAATCTACTGTACCCAACGAAGGATTATCGTTTTTATCATAGATAGTAGAATCTATCCCTGGTGAACTGGTAGTGCCCCACCAGCAGCCATACATACCAAGTGATATTGCGCTATTATTTACAACATTATAGGACATGTTTTTATTAAAGCACTGACCAAAATATCCACCACCCGCAGCTATAGTGATTGTGTAGCTTAAGGGGTAATTGATCTCGAGGCCAATATCGTTGTAGCCGAATTTGTTTTTATACAGATCCCCGGCCAGTGCACTATCAAGTCCTATAGCCTTGGCATTGTAAATAAAAACACTATTGCAAATACGATCTATACTACCACCTGTACCTGTAGGCGATGTAAGGTACATACCGTATATGCTATTGCCTTTGAATCTGTTGAAATCGAACCCCGCCTGCCCTACTGCTACTGCCCAATAACCAATTCTATTGTAGTTGAAACTATCGTAGCTTGATTGCAGGCCCTTACTCTCTTCAAACAAACCGATATCATTGAAGGACAGTATGGTTTCTGAAAGCGATGCGTATTTACCTCTATAATGCATCCCTTTGTTGTTCTTAGTCAACAGGCAACGGTACACGTTTGTGAAGTTCAGCGCACCATTTACCATGATGCCAATATTGCTGTTTCTGAAGACTGAATAATTTGCCTTCACATAACTTCCCATGTTCAGTACAGTAGTATCACCATATTCAAACAAGCAATAGTTGAAAGTGCTTGTGTCATTCTTGCCTTTAGCACTAAAAGCAATACCCGGCCAGGATTTTATTGCAGGTAAGGATTTGTTGGAAGTGAATTTGATAGTATCTGCAATAGTACCGATGGCTACCAGTTTGCCATCTACACGAAAGTAGCAACCACTATCAACTTTCACAACCACACCGGGCTCTATGGCAAGTGTTACTGCAGAGTCTACAGAAAGATTGCCGTTTACAATATACGGGCTGTTAGCTTTTGTCCATGTAGTATTTGCAGATATGAAGCCACTTACAAATACGGTGGCTTCAGCGTTGAATATACTGCAGCACAATAGCAGTATCATGAGAGCTCTTTTCATAGATTGTTCGTTCAGGGAGTTAACGATATTATAAATATACGACAATTATTATGCGTATTTAACAGGCTTGCAAGCTACAAGGCAATTATAATCCGTTTTTAATCCGCCACCTTTGGCATATAACAATAATCCCCCGCCGGAAGGCAGGGGATTAGTATTTATGTAATATTGTTGTTCTTATTGCACCGTCAGTTTTGTATGGAATGTTGCTGATGCATTGGTGAATTGCACGACATAGATTCCTTTGGCAATATTGCCGAGTTCAAATTTCAGTGTAGTACCCGGTGTATATGTTTGCCTTGCGATTACACGCCCGTTCACATCCAGTACCGTAGCTTCGCCAGCCTGCATAGTGGCAGGTATATCTGCCATAAAGATGCCGTTGCTTGGGTTGGGATAGATGCGTGGTTGCGGTACTTGTTGTAGTGTTGTAATACTTGTAGGCACTTCCAGTGTATCACAACTCCATTCGGAAAAGAAAGGCAACTGCCAGCAATGTGTACGAACACATAGCAGATACTTACCCGGCAGCACGTTATTGTAAATCACACTGGTATTCTTTGTATCTATTCCCGAAGGAGGTGTTGGTGTATGTAAAAAACGAAGGAAATATTCGTACAATCTTGCACCGGGCACGCTATTCCATGAAAAAACAACATCGGATCCGGCAAACAACCAACTGATACCCGCAGGAGCCACACATGGTGGCGGTGGTGTTACCGCCTGGCAGCCCGATGCATTGGTGAGTATTGGCAGATAAGATACTTCCGCAAGTGATATGTTGTCGTAATAATCGTAAATAAAAGAGTCGATATGAGTAATGGCAGTATCGCCCCACCAATTGTTGGGTGCCTGAAAATCAACAGTGCCATTTTCTGTAAAATCGTAATTCACATTCTTAGTAATACAATTATTACTAATTACCATGCCTGACGGGTTCGGTAAATTGACACTATTCTGATTGTGGGATATGCCAACATTATTATACGCAAATGTATTATTAGTAACAGATGCTGCCATAACATCGATTAACGAAATAGCAGAATCGTTGTATATAAACAGATTGTTGGAAACAGGTGTGTAGATTGTATCTGCTTCTATGTGCAATCCTGTGCTAGCACTACCCTTAAAGGTATTGAAGTGAAGCCCTCTGACATTGTCACCCTCCAACCATACACCAATATGATTGTAAAAGAAATTATTATTATTCATCACCATACCCTTACTACTGCTTTGCGTAAAATAACCTGTACCGTCGTTGTAGGTGATATCATTTTCTGACAGCAAGCCGGGCACCGGTGTATTCTGTGCATCTCTCACACCCCTGCCATTCTGTGTTATCAGGCATTTATTTATCGCATTGTAACAGTTGGTAGGCAATGATGGCGGTGCTAGAAAAACAGCTTCAGAATTGTATCTGATTACAGAATTGGAAACGAACATACTACTACCGGCATTGTATATTCCGATATTTGCATGCTCTATTATGCAATACTTGAAACGGCTGGTATCATTACGCGCTTTTATCCTGAATGAGAGGCCCGGCCATTTAAACCTGGAAGGAATTGCTGGGTTGGAAGTAAATATGATGCTATCTGTAACCAGCCCTTCTGCTATCAGCCTGCCATCTATACTGAACTGCATAGAAGTATCTATTTGCACTGTTACCCCCGGCTGTATAGTAAGTATAACACCTGAATCAACCGTCAGATTACCGTTTACAATATACGGGCTGTTAGCTTTTGTCCATGTAGTATTTGCAGATATGGAGCCACTTACAAATACGGTAGCTTCAGCGTTGAATATACTGCAGCACAATAGCAGTATCATGAGAGCTCTCTTCATAGATTGTTCGTTCAGGGAGTTAACGACATTATAAATATACGACAATTACTATGCGTATATAGCAGGCTTGCAAGCTACAAGTCAATTATAATCCGTTTTTAATCCACCGGCTGTGGCATACAACAATAACACCCAGCTATTGCAGGGTGCTTTGAATAAAGTATCGTTATTAATAGTTGTTGGTCTTTATGAAAAAGACATTGCTTACAGAGGTATCCCTACTTTGGTTGCCTGTAATGAAGTTGTTGCCATTATCAGCTTTCAGCAGGTTTAGCGGAACGTTATTGTAATCGCCGGGGATGGTTTTTATAAACAGTTGTTTACCATTGCCATCTATCTTCATCATAAAAAGCTGAGAATATGGATTGGTACTATGTGCATTACCTGCAACTGTAAATGTATTATCTGAATTGGCTTTTATATCAACTGCAGAAAACAGAAAATTCATATTACCTGTATCTTGATAATTGTCAATATCCCACAGTTGATTGCCGCTCGCATCTATACGTGTTATGTGCAGCTTATCTATTGTATAGGTCAGAATAAAATCTCCGTTGCTTGCCATTGCAGCACGCGATGCATCGGAATTGGTGCCCATAGCAAAACGTTTTTGCCATAGGATGTTGCCATTATTATCCGTCATCATCCACATCAGGTTTGAGTGTCCTGTGCCGTAATTATCTGTAAGGCTGAGGAACAGATTACCTTCCGGAGTTTCCAGTATATCGCCGATGTCTTGTTGTTCGGGAGCGTCATAGTTTTTTGACCAGAGCATATCGCCGTTATCATCAATTTTCACCAAGTATATATCGTTGTAATAGTCTTTCGAATAGCTTTCGGCCTTGCCGCCTATCAGGTAATTGCCATCGAGGGTTTTCATTATCAGATATCCGTATTCTTCTCTGTCGCCGCCAAAACTTTTGTGCCATATCATATCGCCGCTGCGGTTCACTTTTGCCACAACAATGTCCGACATCAATATATAAGAACCATTGTAAGGTACTTTTTTGGAGCACCTGCCGCAGAGCAGAAAGTTGCCGTCATTAGCCTCGGTAATAGAAACAAAATATGGACGATAGCCGAATACAGAGTCGGAGATATTGACCGATGTGTACGATATTAAGGCTCCATCCTGTGTATGCCTGTATATGGTGGGCATCCAGTTATACTTCCCCACAGTAAGCATAGCTATATCGCCATTGCTGCACCTTATGGTGCTGAAGGCATTGGTAGATACTTTGAGATACAAATTGTAAACAGAATCGTAAGCGAGGCCGTTTGGGGTTGTAGTATTATTGTCTTTGTTTTTCTTGCAGCCAAACGCAAATATCAGGCAGCAAAACAGCAGGGCACGTGTCATAAGGTTGGTATTTGTCAGCAGTCTATAAAATTACAAATAAGGTGCCAGAAAATGAGGATATGCAATGTGTATGTAAAAAAACTCCCTGTATTGGCTGATGGCTATATCTTTTTTATATCGTTTCTTTGCAGCCCCGTATATATGGCACTCTATACAGCATCCATCAACTCCGGCAGCAACGGCAACTGTTACTACATCAGCAACGGGCAGGACGCCTTGTTGGTAGATGCGGGCCTTTCTTGCCGCGAAACGGAAATACGGATGAACAAGATGGGGCTGAACATCAGCAAAGTGCGGGCTATATTTATAACGCACGAGCATACAGACCACATCAAAGGTGCGCAACTGCTTTCGAGCAGATACAAGATACCCGTGTACCTGAACCACAAGACACACTATAGCAGCCACCTGAAGTTTAAGCCCGAGCTATACCGCCGCATAGAGCATGGCGAGGTAGTAGATGTAAACGGCATCAGCGTTACAGGCTTCAGCAAGCTGCACGATGCGGTAGATCCGTTTAGCTTTATAGCCACATACAATGACATAACCGTTGGTGTGTTTACCGATATAGGTGCGGTGTGCGATAACCTGACGCAACACATGCGTGTGTGCCATGCGGCATATCTGGAATCGAACTACGACGAGGAGATGCTGGAGAACGGACGCTACCCGCAACACCTGAAAGACCGCATACGCAGCGGACACGGTCACTTATCTAACAAGCAGGCGCTCGACTTCTTTCTGGCACACAAGCCACAGTACATGACGCACCTGTTTCTCTCTCACCTGAGCCGTGATAATAATGACCCCGAACTGGCGCTCAACCTCTTCCGCCAACATGCAGGCGATGTGCAGGTACATGTTGCATCCCGCTACGCCCACAGCGATATATTTCATATCACCACCGATGCTGCTGCACCTGCCCCGCAGAAAGCGAAGCAGGGAGTGTTGTGGTAGTGGCTGAATACATTTGTTGGCGATTTGTATATTTGGGTATATAACCCTGTTTATGAAAATCCCCGACAGTATAAAATACCACTACGACAAGAGAAAGTACACCCAACTAACCCGACAAGTAGCGGAAGGACATACAGAAAGAAGTTCAGGCTACATTGTAGCTTTTTCAACAGACTTCATCATACTGCAAGAGGTAAATGATTTTAGCATCCTCGGCTATCTTGTTCTGCCAGTTACACAGCTTACAGAAGTACGATACAATAAGGCCGATAAGTATTACGACAAGATAATGGTTTGGGAAAAGGAAGCTGATAAGGTTTCGCTGCCCTACGACATAGACCTGACCGACTGGAATACTATTTTCAAATCTATCAGAAGCTATAAGCTGACCGTAATTGTAGAATGCGAAGACCCGGAGATTGAGACATTCACTATAGGGCCTATTGTACGGATAACAAAGAACAAGGTTTACATATCTTATTTTGATGCGCATGGATACATTGACGAAGACCCGATAGCAGTTGAATATGCAGACATCAGTATCGTTAAGTTTGATGACCGATATGCAAACGTATTTGGCAAATACACACGGCACAAAAAAAAGTAATAAATTATTGCACTGATATATGGAAACAACAAAACTAAAAGACGGCGACTATTGCAAAGTGTTAGCCGGCACACACAAAGGAAAGGCAGGCTATGTGCAAGATATTAACACCAGCAAAACAGGCGCCATCACCATTACCATACTGCAAAAGAACGGTGTGCGCTTTAAGACACTTGCCAAGAGTGTGGAGGTGGTGAAGGAGGGGTAGGCTTGGTTAGTATGGCAGGTAAAATGCCAAAATTCTGGTGTATATACCGGTTTTTTTGTGGGGCTGGTGTTGTAGATTCGAAGTTTCTAAATATAACATAGAAACTTATTACCCCTTATACTAAGTACATAAAACATTAATGATTTAATGGCAGTAAACACAAATATTAGTAATTGGATTGACAGAGCAGAATCTGCCATAGACTATTATTCACTATTCATAAAAACATGGATACCATTTAACGCATGGTACATGCACAACTATTATGATGACACAAGCAATCCGAAAAGAGATACTGACGCAGCTATCATTAACCACATTAACTCTACTACGAATATATATCGAGATAAAATAAAAAGCCTGCTTCGAGGATCTAATGAATCTTCTGTTAGGTTCAAGTTACTTTTAGGAAAATTACACTCTGCTCTTGAAGCAAACTCAATTCCTGACTATGAGAATAGAATATCTTTTTCAACGATTTGTTTGTCAAAAAACAGTTTTAAAACGCATTCTCAATCGTTGAAAACATTTACATATTTTGTTGAATTCAAAGATCAATACCCCAAACTGACGAAAAGATGGTTTTTAGAGGTACAGAAAAGAAGTAACAACCAAACAATCCATCGTGTTGAATTATTTAATTGGTCCTTAACTGAATTACAAGGAAATGATGATTTCAATGCAATCCCAGAACAAGAGAAAAGGGATCAATTACGCGATGCATTCCAGAAAATCAACCCCAAAAAACCTATTACCATTATTATACCGCCCAAAATCAAAAGAAGCAATCCAACACAACCTAGTAATAGCATCGTAATAGACCCAACTATCAACCTGTACTTCACAAATGATCATGATTTAGTTAGCAAAGTGATTGTTCAAATGATATATGAACTTAGATGCAAACTATTTCATGGAGAACTAAACCCTAATGACGCTAACTCTCATATATATGAGTTCGCATATGAAATCCAAAAGACACTAATAAAAGAACTTAATTAATATGCAATTCATAGAAGCAAAAGATAAAAATTTGGCTGAAGTACTCAGCAATAATCGATACAAAATTGATTCATTCCAACGTGAATATCGGTGGCAAAGAAAACATATTGAAGCTCTAATAAGCGACTTGTGTATTTGTTTTGATAAATTTTATAATCACGGGGATACAATTGAAAACTATGAAGATTATGGTGGTTATTACATGGGACCGATAGTGCTTTGCGATGACAAAAAAAGTCTATCCATTGTAGATGGTCAGCAACGCTTGACGTCATTCACACTATTGTTAATATTTCTTCACCACTCACAGAGCCAACTAGAATTACGAGATGGGCAACTAAAAGACTTAAAGCAATTCCTATATGTCACGAAAGGTGGCAAAACTACATTAGCTCTAAATGTTGAAACACGAAACCAAGTAATTGAACATTTAGTTAACAGTCCACAAGAAGTCTTTGCGAATGATGATAATACTATTGACGAGTCTATTCACAATATAATAGCACGTTATGAAGATATAACAAAACTATTCCCACTAGAGTTTGTCACTCAAGAAAAGCTACCAATTTTCATTGAATGGCTTTTAGATAAAATTACTTTAGTTGAGGTGAAGGCATATTCAATGGATAATGCTTATACCATATTCGAGACAATGAATGACAGGGGACTTAGCTTAAACCCTACAGAAATCCTCAAAGGTTATTTGTTATCTAAAATTGATGATGAAAACAAGAGTGAGGAAATGAATCTATTTTGGAAGAATAGGATTGGAGATATTAAATCGGCAACAGGGGGGGATGGTGATTTGGACTTTTTCAGAGCATGGCTTCGGGCAAAATATGCGGAGACAATAAGGACGAAACAAAGTGGATCTGAAAACGAGGATTTTGAGTTAATTGGCACACAATTCCATTCTTGGGTAAAAAACAATCCTAATAAAACATACCTTAAACATACCGATGATTATTATTTCTTCATCAGATCGGATTTTGACTTTTTCTCAAATTTGTTTATAAAAATCTTCAAGTTTAAAAACTGGTGTACAGATGAGTTTGAGGATTTATATACATCAAATTTTTACCCTATCGCTGACTCCTTATATTATCCGTTAGTAATAGCTCCAATTACCAAAATAGATGATGTTATTACTGCTAATGAGAAAATAAATATTACGGCAAGATTTATTGATATCTATACCCTAAATAGATCTATCATGAGTAAGGCAATCACCCAAAGCACTATACGATATCCCATGTATGAATTAGTGAAATCTATCAGAAACTTAAATTCTTCAGAGCTGGAAGAAGCATTGAAATATGAACTTGATAGGGTTGGACAAAAAGATCCTTTCATGACATTTCACAAAATGGACAATTGGGGCTTTTATCACTACTTATTTGCTAGGTTATTGTATCTAAAAAATAATAACGATGATTTTTCATCTTTGTTGAGAAGTAGAAAACAAAGTTCTTTAGTATTATTCAAAATTTTCGAAATAGAAGATAACCCTTTTATTGGGTTGGATATTGAGTGGCAAGTTAGAATTGATTCAGTGGCGGGACATTGTTTAGTAAGAAGAAATGATCTAGATACTATTTTGAAAAAAAGAGGTTTAAATAGGCTTAAGTATTTGTTTTCAAAAGGATATTTACCGGAAATACAAGAATCAGACATTGAAGACATCAACGAGTTTTTTACTACTCGTGACAATAATTTAAGAGAGCAGATTAATCGACTACTTGATTATTAGTATGATAAATAAAACTCCCCCGCGCTGCGGAGGAGTTTCATATATCATACCGTTATCTCAAACTTCTTAGGTGGTGGCATGTCCCAGTCTATTTTGCGTTTTACGAGCCATAGCTCTTTTATCTCGCTCATTGGCAGGGTAAACTGCGGGTAGAATTCTTCGTTATCGCTGATGCACACATAGGTGCGGTCGTCTTTGCGGAAGAGGCGCTTTACCATTATGCGATCTTCCGTTACCACTACATAAATATAAAACTGTGCTGTGCTGGTCCAGAAGTCCTGGTCTACCCTTTCGCACACCATCAGGAATCCTTCCTTCAGTGTAGGTTCCATGCTATCGCCGCTTACTTCAAATGCACGGTACCTGTCGCCGCGATAAGGCAGGTTGGGCAGGTGCATCTGCTGCAGTTCGCTTGCAAATGTTGGGTCCAGATAATGTTTGCTGTAGCCTGCCTGTGCCATAATAGGTACTACGGGTATGCCTTCGGGTATGCTACCGTCGCCAAAGGCCTTCATTCGCCGCAGTGCATCGCCGGATATACGGTTGCTGCCGGGGTTGTACACCCCGCCGAAAAGCCTGTCTGCATCTATACCCAGTACGTTGGCGGCTTTTTCTTTCAGCTCGTCATCCAGCCTGTCTTTTTTAAAGTTGTAGTAGAGTGTGCTGCGCGGCACCTCCATTGCATCAGCCAGGCCGTGTACACCCAGCTTGCTCATACGTGCGGCGTTCTGCAACGCTTCGCCTTCATGTATATGTGTCATAGAATGTGGGTTGTTTTTTTAATTAGCTGATTTGATGATTAGCATATTAACTGATTGCTGCATTCTGTCATTTACTTCATCTGTTAATTGGCGTATTAGCTAATCAGCCAATCATCAAAAAAAATTCTTCAAAAATATTTGGACAATTGTTCAATATCTGTACATTTGTACAAATAAAACTACATTGTTGCTACACTGTTGCACAAATGTATAAAAACTTTTAAAACAAATAACCATGATGACCGAAAAATTTTCTATCGCCGAAAAACAATTGCTGGAAGAAAAGCTGAAGAGCTATGGGGCAAAAAAGGATTGTGCCAATAAAACAGGCATCCACCGCTGCACTATCAGCCGCATTCTGAAAACCGGCGAAGCTACAACCCCCATCATCAGCAAGCTGCGCATTTTTATAAAAGCATCCGCATCGCGGGTATTTGTAGAAACAGCAGCATAGCAGGAAAAGGCGGCAGGGATTGAAGTAAACACACTAAAGACTAAAAAAGAAAACCATGCGTACCACCATATATACACAAACGGCAGATAACATCATCCACGCGGCTATGCAGGCGCAGGCTATGTATTGTGCAATGTCCTGGCAGTATGGGGTTTTAAGAGCAGATATCCCTGAAAAGAAAAATGCCCGGAGTAGAAACTACGGGCCTTTCAAAACAAAAAATAAAAAACACGATGCGAAGATAGGAAACTATTTAGAATTTGAAACGATATGTATAACAAACAATGACATTTTTATAGAGTGGGCATTACCGGATATGGACCAAAACCAAAGCCTGCGCATCAGCCGTATGGCCTTTGAACAATGGTTGTACAAAACCTGCCGGCTCGATTGGTGCCTTACAGAACTGATAAACGGAGAACATCAAACTCACCCCACTTACGAATGGATATATGCCCCATACGGCATCAGCACTACCGAACTGAAAACGTATATGGTAGAACAAGTAGGCATAAGTCATCAGGCGTAAGGCATAAGCAGTAAGCAGAACAATTTACAAATGACTTATGCCTTACGACTTACCCCTTACAACTAAAAAGAAGAAAAAAACAAAAACAGATATATATGCAAGAGAACATTTTTTACAACCGTGTAAGCAGCTGGATACGCAGCTATCGCAATCCTGAAGCACTGGACTGGCTGCGCCGTTTTGTTGACAACAGCAACGAGCCTGTCAATATCAAAGCACAGCTCTATCGCGAGATAGACTACAAAGAAACCCGCCTGCGGCAGATGCCCGGCTTTACCGTATGCAGCGGCAATACCTACCTGGCCGATGATAAAGGACAGCCGCGTGTATATGCTACCCGATTTGGTGCGGTATGCAAACTGGCAGAGCTGGCACTGAAGGGCTATGATGTAGAGCTGGAGCAGGAAGGCACCACCTACCGCATCACACTCACGCAGCCGGCCCCTGTAAACGGTATGGAAGCAGCCGCATAATACGCCGGCTATCCGTAACGTACCACGCCCTGCAATATGAAAAACTGCAAACAAAACACTAACTGCATCAACCATATAGAGCGGGGTGCAACACCAATGGTATGTACACTGTAGCTACTGTGATTTAACTGCTAAACAAACCACCCGCTACAACATACCCGTTGCGCCCCGTCCTATATAGTTTGTTGATTAGTTGAATAGTTGATTGGTTTACTCGCTTGTTAATCTAACCCGATTGACAAATCAACGGGGCAACTAATCAACTATTCAACCAGTCAACAAATCAACCGATCAACTATAAAAACAACAATCACATGAACAACCAGATAAAAGTAGAAGCCATAGAAACGAATGATGAAAGCTTTGCACGCGCACTCAGCATCACCGGGCAAAGAGAAGGAGAAATAGACCAGCTGATGGACCGCTGCCATGCAGAAACCACCACCTACCCCGATGCCATTGCGGCTATATCGGAAGAACTTACCAATGCCAACGAACTGGCCTATGCCTGCTTTCACCTCGGCGCATTTGCCGAAAGCCAGCGCACCAAACACCAACTGCTATACAAGCTACTGGGGGAATAATTTGTTAGTTAAATGGTTGATTTGTTGACTAGCTTAATCGGCTAAAACAAACGAACAAACTAATCAACAAATCAACCGGCTAACAAATCAGCAAGCTCAATAGCACCGTCATGTGCGATAGCACTGACCACGCTCCATGCGTATTCCACGCAACTGCAGCGCAGAGTTATCCCTAAAACATGCGGAGCATTGGTTTTAGGGGGTCCTTTTCTTTCTCTCTTTCTTTTTGGACAAGCAAAAGAAAGAGAAAGTTGAGAACAGCACTAAAGCCCGAAGAGAATTGAAGAACCATAGACGAAAAGACACACTCATGAAACAGGAACAAAACACAAATACACATTCCCCACTTGAAAGGGGCGCAGGGGTGTGTAACGACATCATATCATCCCTCTTTATAAACGGCGATATCAGCCGCCTCACTCCATCGCAAAAAGTAAACTACTACAGGCAGGTATGCGATAAGCTGGGGCTCGACCCGCTCTCTCAACCATTCAGAATATTAAGGCTGCATGGCAGGGAAATCATGTATTGCGACCGTGGTGGCGCGCAACAACTGAACAAGCTGCATCGGGTAAGCCACGAGATACGTAGCCGCGAAACCGTAAACGGATGTTATGTAGTAACCGCACAGGCATCTACACCCGATGGGCGAAAGACAGAAAGCCTGGGTGCAGTGCCCATCACAAACCTGAAGGGCGAAACCCTGTGCAATGCTATGATGAAGGCAGAGACAAAAGCCAAACGGCGTGCTACGCTCGATTTGCTGGGATTGGGCATACTGGATGAAACGGAAACAGAACAACTCTATGGCGAAATAGTAAAGCTGCCAGCATTGGATAATGACGGGATTATCAGTGATGAGCGCAAGGATGACAACGGCATACCCACATCGTTATTTATGGGAATGAAAGGATTGACAAAAGCCGTGGCTACCTGCACTACCGAAGAAGAACTACTGCAACTTTACAACGATAATAAAGACCGTATAGATGGCGCTCCGCAACTGAAACAACTGTTTACTACAAGAAAGAATGAATTGAGAAAAACTGCGGCGTGACTTATAATGCGGTGATGTGATAATGTGGCAATGCGATAATGAAGAGTGAATGACTGTTATTGATGAAAAATGTAATGCCGCCAAACAGCACCGTCATGTGCGCAGCACTGACCACGCCCGATGCGTATTCCACGCAACAGCAGCGCAGAGCTATCCATAAAACATGCGGAGCATTCAGTTTTATGGTGTCCTTTTTCTTTCTTTCTTTTTGGACAAGCAAAAAGAAAGAGAAAGCTGAATGAAGCACTAAAGCAAAATAGAAGGAAGCGCAGGCACAAACAACCCAAAAAAACTACACCAACATCATGACAAAAGGAATCAGCAATATCAGCAGCAATACCTCAACAAACACAGACTCTCTGCGGGTAAACTGCATAGCGAATAACAACACCTCTACCACAAACGTGAAAAGAAGCAAACCGATATACATCGCCATAAAAGAAGCACGGTACGGACTTTTGAACAGTACCAGCAGCAATGCCGGTAAAGCCATCACCAGCAGCAATGCACGATATACCGTAAGATACTTTGTAAGATTTTTCAAAATCAGGGGTATGTGTGTTTGTTTGACAATTACAATATAAACCCAAAAATGATATAAATCAAAACAAATTGCCCGGTTGTAACGAGCCAATAACAAAATCTGCAAAAAACACACCACCTCCCGAAAACACCGCATACAATGAGTAAGAAAACAAGCAACTGGTTCAGCCACGATAGCAATGCCACCAACGATAAAAAGATAGTAATGCTGATAGCAAAGTACGGATATACAGGCTATGGCTACTGGTGGCGGCTGCTGGAGATATTGCGAAACGAAGAAAACTATAAATACTGTGTATCAGACGCCATAGGCTACCACTTCCTCGCAAAAGAACTGATGTGCAGTGTAGGGGATGTACAACTGTTTGTACAGGATTGTATAGAGCAGTTTCAGTTGCTGAAATCGAACGGCAAATATATCTGGAACACCAGTTTGATACACAGAATGGAACACATGAACCAACAAAAAGAAGAATTGAAAAAAAGGGGCAGAAAAGGTGGTTTAGCCAGTGCTGCGAAACGTGCTGCTGTAAAGGATTCTGTCAACAAGGCTCAAGCACAGGTTGAAGAAATTGAAGCAAAAGAAAAGAAACTAAAAGAAAAGAAAACAAATGAAACTAAAGTAGAAGTAAGTAAAGAAGAAGAATTAAGTAATACTACTCCTACTCCTGCAGAGGTATTAACAGATATAAATTTGCAAACACCACTACCCTTTGCCAACCTCGACGACCTGAAACAGCGCGCCCTGGCAGATACCGTACACTTTGTACCCATACACCTGCGCCCCGGACGTATCAAAACACAGGAACAGCTACCCATGTGGCTCGATGCATTCAACAAATGGCTGCACTATGGCGGAGAACATGTAAAGAGTGAGCGTGACTACCGTTTCCACTTCAACAACTGGATACAGCGGCAAGACCTCAATAAAAACCCCGAGCATTACAATCCGCTTACCGACAATAAGCCCATACCCTATCGTCGCGGGCAACGGGTAATGCCATCGCCGCCGCCCAACCCCGGTGCAGCCGAAATACGGAAGGAGCAGCAAGCCTCCCGCATATTAGCCGAAGAACGCATCCGCAAGCTGAAAGAAGGGACGTGAATAAAGTAGTGAGTAGAAAGAATAAAGCAAAAAGAAAAACTAAAAAGCATCAAGGCACTTAATCTGGCAGCACAGTAGCCTGTTTCTTGATTAGTTAATCTGTAAAAGCAATAAATAGACAAATCAACAAAGCTAAATAGCACCGTCATGTGCGAAAGCAAGAAAAGAATAAAGCAAAAGAAAAACTAAAAAGCATCAAGGCACTTAGTCTGGCAGCACAGTAGCAAAGCAGCCGCATCGAAGAGACACCAGAGACCTCTCTGTCATCGGTCTCTGGCAGCTTTTATTCTTCGCATGTTTGTCTTTTCAATGGCATTCATGCTGCTTCGCGGTCTTTGTTTCTTTCTTTTGCTGCCAAAAGAAAGAAAAGAAGCGCAGGCAAGAGCGTAGCAAAACACTCACGCAGAAAAAGCAAAAAGAAAGAGAAAGCTGAGAACAGCACTAAAGCAAAATAGAAAGAAAGGAATCGCAGCAAAACACCAAACAACATGAAACCATACATACACTACAACCCCGATATAGAACGCGGCGTACTCGGCATCTGCAGCCTCCACCACGAAGCATACAGCACCGTTTACCACCTGCTCGATGATATCTGTTTTCACGAACGCAGCAACCTTGTTGTGTTTCGTGCCATGCGCAGCCTGTGGCAGGAAGGCGCACCACTCGACACACTCAGCATCATAGCAAGGCTATATACCGATGGGCATGAGCAGATAGATGGCGTACCCGCAGCCTTCTACGTAGCCGAACTGGCAGAAGAAAAACACCTGCCCGTACACCTGCAGCACTGGTGCATACAACTGCGCGAACTGGCAGCACGCCGACTGATGCTGCAACTAACCACCAGCGCATACAATGGTACCGACGGTGTAGCCCTTACCGCACAGCAATTGCAGGAGCAGATACGCGAAGCCCTCAGCATACGCAGCATCAGCAAATGGGTGAATGCACGCGATGCCGCCACACGCCTGGCCGATAACCTGCGTATGAACCCCGAAACCGTTCATGGCATTTCTACAACAATACAAGACCTTGATGATATAAACGGAGGCTTTCTGCCCGGGCAGCTGGTAATCATCGGGGCAAGGCCATCGGTGGGCAAAAGCGCACTGGCATGCGGCATAGCACTGGCTGCCGCCAAAGCAGGGCACAGCACCGCATTTGTATCTATGGAGATGACCGCACACGAGCTGTATGCACGCATGATAGCGCAGGAGATGAATATATCTTATGGCGACATAACACGCGGCAGAGGCGGCGAAAACCCCGAAGTAGCCGATAAACTGGCACACCTGCCACTGTTCTTTACCGACGACCCGCAGCTGACCGTACACGACATACGCGCACGTGCCGAGCAACTGCAGCAAAACAGCGGCATACACCTGCTGATTGTGGACTACCTGCAACTGATACAGGAACACGCCGACAGCAAACGCCCCAGAGAGCAGCAGATAAGCGCCATCAGCCGCGGGCTGAAGATGATAGCCATGAGCCTGAACATACCCGTACTGGCACTGAGCCAGCTGAACCGCGAAAGTGAACACAGGCATAACAAACGCCCTACCCTTGCCGACCTGCGCGAAAGCGGCGCCATAGAGCAGGATGCCGATGCCGTAATGCTCCTCCACCGCGACTGGCAGGCAGGCATACGCACCACCGATAGCGGCGAAAGCACCCTGCACCATGCCGACCTGCTGGTATGCAAATGGCGCAATGGACGCACCACCGACCTGAAGCTGCACTTTGACGGGCCGACGATGCGGTTTTGGTAGGGAAGAAAAAACACTTCCTCTATTGAGGGTAACTATACCCATTTACACGTAGGTGATAAGCTTTTATGGAAAGTTGTATCTTTAAAAAAAAATACAATGCAAAAATACACACAGGACATAGGGGATACAGAAACAACAGATTTTGATATAGCTCACAATTTAGGCACTCGTGACGTTGTCGTTTCTGTCTATAGTGTATTAACTGGCAATCAGGCTATTGCAGATATTCGTTATGAAAGCCAAAACAACATTAAGGTAAGTTTCAGTTCTCCACCAAAGGCTGGAATGTTTAGAGTTGTGGTAATTGGTTAAAAATGAGATAACGCACATAAAGAAACCCGCATTTAGCTGGTTTCTTTTTTTACTTTTTACTGGTAAGTTCTTTATATGTCAATCGTTTATTCCCGCTATTCTTAATCCCTTCTGCAAATCTTTGTACAGGCTTCAATTCACGTGTATTATAACGGTGTGCAAACTCATCACAATAGCGTTGTAAGTGCTGTGGGCTTACTGTGTGGAACGTACCAATAATACCACGCTTCATAATAGACCAAAAGCCCTCGATTGTATTAGTGTGTGCTTTGCCACGTACATATTCGCCCTTATCATGGTAAACGATGTTATGACCTGCAAACTCTTTATGTAAATCCTTATAAGCGCCAAAGCCATCCGTGTGCAATACAGCATCAGGACTAACGAACTGCCTAACAATTGGTTTGATGTTTTCACCGTTTGCTTTATCAGCATCAATAGCACGTAATACCATATTACCATTACGTTGTAATAAACCTACCATAGGAGCTTTACCCTTTGCGCCTGTAGTGCCTTTAGGCTGACGCTTAGACTTGTGTTTGTTAGCTTCTTTACCACCAACATAGGTTTCGTCAATCTCAACATCACCTGTAAGCAATGCAGGATTTGTTTCAGCTAACATAGCACGTAAACGATGGTTGATAAACCATGCGGTTTTTTGACTTACTCCTATGCGTATACCAAGCTCAATAGAACTAATACTCTTTTTGCTTATAGATAGCTCGTATGCAGCATGAAACCATTTCTTCAATTCAACTTTAGAGCCTTCAAATATGCTACCAGTACGCACTGTAAATGGTAAATCACATCCACGTTCGCTACAACGATACGATGGTATATCTTGAAATTTACCACGTGCTTTTACTTTATAAGGTGTCTTAATTGAGCCGCAGTGTGGGCATACAGGTGTATTCCCCCAACGTTGTATCTCTAAAAATTCATAACAAATTTTCTCACTATTGAAGTAATTATGAAACTCATGTATTGTCTTGAAAGTGAAATCCATTTCGATTGCTATTAGGATACAAAGATAAGCATTGCGTGCAATATCTACTAATTTATTTCAACTATTTAGACGCTTTTAGGACGAATAAAATATTTATATAAGATAAAAATTGAAATAAAACTATTATAACCAATTGATTATCAATGATAATAATTTTTTTCGTCTAAAATGATATTTTTTTGATAAAACGTCCTAACTTCGTATTAGAATAACGCAGTATGAAAAAAAGGTCTCCTTCATTTCCTTCAAAAACAATCCCCATAGCCAAAGGGTTTAGCGTCACTATATTTGAAAGTGTTGGCGAAACGGTTTTGTCTTATGCTGATTTGGCTAAAAAAGGTAGCGTGGCGTTAAGGGAAGCCGATAACTTTGCTATTTCAAGTTCGCAGTATGGGTTCATGAAAATAGAAAGAGGTAAAGGATATGGCGCTATCGGGAAAGTTTGCAGTGCATTAAGACTCCCTAAGGATGGGGAAGAAAGCGCCTTATATTTATCCGCTTTTACGTCTCCGCCTATATATAAGACGCTTATTTCGTTATTTAACGGCAAAAAAATAACTGAACAAGGTTTAATTATAGATTTGGTAAGAGACCATGAATTTACTGATAATGGAGCAGAATTGGCAAGTAGGGTATTTATAGAGAATGCCAGATTTTTAGGTCTAATTAACGAAGATGGTGTTCTAAATGTAGATGCCGAAATAAAAATTGAACCGTTGCCAATTAAGGGTAGTAAGCCAAAAACACCTACTAAGCTAAACGATAAGAGGGGGGCAACAGGGAAAAGCCAGATAAAGCCTGAGAATACTACAAAACCTGGTGTATCAAACTACGAAGTAGGCACTTCAGTAATTAAGAAAATATCAATTTTTGTAAGAGGTCAGGAATTGCATTTTCCAGTATTAGAAAGCATGACTCTGAGCGACTGGGATGCAATAATTAAACAACTCCAAAATATTAAAGCCTTTAGTAAATGATAAAAATAAAGCCGCATGATAGCGGCTATAAAAATACTGGAGTCAAGGAAAGTGACCTTATCATAGATACACCGACCAATATATATCGGTGACATCCTCTGGTTCTGCTAAGTAGTTCCGCCTCATAAGCGATAACGAAACACGGCAGGTGTGATAAGAGCCTTTTACAACCCAAATCAAGAAACCATCTCGCAAATGGTCGCCCAGTTTCTACTGGGCTTTCTTGTTTTGTGTAATACAAAGGTACATTAAAATCCTTAAATTTGCTATTTATGGCTAAAGCATCAAAGGTTAAAAAGCCAAAAGAACGTGGCAAATACGAAGAAAAGGTAGTTGTTAAAGGTTCATTCCTTGACATAATGCAGGCTGCGGCTAAGAACGCTAACGATAAAAGTGCTAAAAAGAAAAAGGGTAGCTAATGCTACCCCATGTTCTATAACTTGTCGGCAAACCTTAATTGTCGGTGCTTTTCTTTCAACGCTTCTATTTCTCCATTAATCCTTTTCGCACCAGCCCCATCTTTTAATATCCTGTTGCCATTGCTTACCTCATAACAATTTTCCAATTGTAACATAAGCCTACCTAATTCCATTTGCGCCTCTTTTAATTCTGTATTATCATTCATAAATATTCATTTGTATAAAATTACCGAAAGCGTAGGCAACGGCAATATTCATATAAGTTATTAACAGATAGTCATATCCAATATCCCTACGTGTAAATGGGTATAGTTACCCTATTGAGAGGGGTTAGGGGTGTGTAATAACCCTGCACGAATGGACACACCGCTGCCTGCTATTGTGTTACCCCACACCGTCATTGTGTTATCATCCCGATACCTCGGGGCGAGGGAATATTTGCGAAGTCAAATATGTACGAAGCAACATCGTGATGACTGTAATTTTTTTATTTTATAAAAACAAATAATTATTGTATTTTTGCTTTACTATATAACATAAAATTGTGTACCCTATAAACGTCCTCTCTCCGGCAATTTCAACGCCACATCTCTTGAAAAAAATAATGCTGTTTTAACAAAAACTATTTTGTTTTTTAAATAAAATCAAGCAATTTTAATTTACAACTTATAAATACCACAACCATGAACAATCTATTTAACTACAGTAGTTATTACTACTTTCTTTTTAGTTTCCACATCCTTCCGATAGTGCATTACCTGCTGTAGATATACAGCATACATGGCTTTACCTTACCTAGATTTTTTTCACTTTAAAACCATACAATCATGAGCTGCTTAACAAGAAGCCAAATTGAGACAAGCATCAACGATGCATTCAGTGACCTTATCACGAACACAGCCCTTGCCTGTGAACAGATTAACACCGAGGGCAAACACAACCTGTGGATAATGGCAGGCAGAATCAAATTCACTTACACATCAGGAGCAAATGTGCCTGAATGGAGAACCGGTTCTGCAACCACTATCAATCAGGGAACACTATCATTTGTAGGTAGTGCAGATAATAAAAAACTGCGCATCACCTACCCAAGTAGTATGACAGGAGGAGGCACAAAATTTGTTACGCCGATAAGCATACAGGTTTTACCTACCGCCAACCTGATTAACAGTGCTGCAAGCGGTGTGGCCAATTCACCTTATGTATTTGCTGCAGATGCAGATGACACCCGTGTTGACATTGCAGTATCTACCCCTGCAAGGCTTACAGCACAAGTAGTAGCTTCTGGTGGTGGATATGCCATGAATGCACAACCACCGTTTCCGAGCAATACATTCAGTTCTATCAGCCCTACTTATTCTTCAGGCAAAATTACCGTATCTACGCCTACACTTAAGTTCAATGGCATTCCGGTAGTATTTCCGTTTACCGATGGTGGCGGGTCAACACCAAACCTGATACCAATTGTAAACCCCAACTTTACATCAAATTCGCTTGTTGTTTCGTTCTACGATTGCGATAACGATACTATGCTTAGCGGTTCTGCACCGAGCAATTTGCAATTCGGCGTAGATTACGGTTTTGTAAATCTGCTGAAAGACTTTGAACATGTAGATTTTGGCACACAAACCGATATATGGTTCTTTGGGCTTTTCCAGACACAACCATAGTGGCAAGTTTCAGGTTTTATTAGGTTATTATTTATAAACAGGATTGTTTTTACAATCCTGTTTTGTTTCTTGGATGTTTTGCTTGTTTATTATTCCCTCTCTCGTCCTCGTTTGTAACGAGGATGCATGCACCCGATAGCATCGCCGACACATTATTTATCATTCAAATATTCAGTCAGTTTTTTGTTACTAACGGGCGTAGCTGCGAGCATCAGGAAGAAAAAGAATAATGCAACTGTTGTGGTTATTACAAACCCACCTGCATAGAAATCTGCCCGCTCATCAAAGCGATTGTAGCAAGGGAGTAGTATGGCTACCTGTTGATGAGGAACTGTATATTCTTCGGGTAGCAAGCGCATAAATGCCCTCCGTGTGCCATTATCAGGTGGATTTTCATAATACGCAGGCTTGCCTATATCTTCTATCGCATTGGCTATATACCGCTCACAATTGCCGGCAAATGCATTGAACACCTGCTCTTTTACCGCACTACTGTTGTTATTACCTATGCGCTCTGTAAAGTACAAACCCAGCCATACTTTGCTGGTGTATAAACTATAGGGCGGCGTTAGTGGTAATAATGCATGGCATCGAAATTCAAGTGCATCTCTCGGAGAGCTTCTGCGTCCATGGTCAATGTGATAACTGTAACCTATCAACGGCGCAGCAACATCCGGCTGCAGCTCATCTATAGCATAATACCTGTATAAGCGTTTATGTCGCCCTATTTCATCGGCTGTTTTTACATGTACCATACTATACCATGCAGCACCTACATAATTCAGCGCAAAATTTACAGGCACTATTATAGTCAGTATAATAAAAAAATAGTAGAAGTAATGATTTCGCTTCCCGAACCTGCCCCTGATGCGCAGTATTCTCAGGCGTCTATCCAACACAATAACAGACAATAGCAGCGCCAGTAAAGAACCACCGATAACACCAAACTTTAAAACATCGAACAGCATCAATCCGTTCGCTATTTCAAAATACCATTTCGTTGCCACCATCAGCACCAATAACAATGCAAAAACCAGCAGGTATGGCAGGAATATGAGTTTTACTTTATCTCGCATGTAGGACATAGGACAGGTAAATATATTACACAACAACCTTATTAACCAAAAGCAATCATTTTGCTATACACAGCAAATGCGTTAAATTGTTATAAATTTTCCTGCTATGAGGCATATCCTAACCACCCTTTTGCTGGCAGCCACTACCATCGGTGCATCTGCGCAATACAATAGCCGTGTACAATTGCAGATGGGTGTTTTTGCAAGCATAGCACCCAATTCTTACCCCACTTTCGAAAGGGCTGAGGGAATAAACTTTATAGGTGCTGCCATGCAGCGCAGTGTGTATAAAAATTTTGCACTGAAGCTCAGCTATCATCGCTGGGCGGCTCCGTTTACCGACCATAGTTTTCATCCTTCGGGCGAAGGGCCATGGGGTGGCAGCATAGGTTATCATCCCACGTCAAGCTATGCCGTAGCCGAAAATGAACAAATAAGCGGCCGCCGCAATTATAATATGCTGGAGCTGATACCTGTGTACAGCAGGCGCTTTGGCTGTCATGAGGCGTATGGCGGTGCAGGGCTTTCATTTGCTTGGGGGGAAGATTCTTATTACAGAACGAATGTGTTGCTGAGCGGCATCAGCATGGAGTCTATATATTTTGGCGACCAGTACCAGGAAGCACACTATTTTGGTGGCGTGGCCGAGCTTGGTTATAACTTGTATGTTGCCAAACGCATCCATACAGGGCTATCCGTATCGGGCAGGCACTACGGGCAGCGGTTCACCACAATGAACCTGCAACTGAATATCGGGTACAATTTTAATAGCTTTAAATAACAACACGCAGCAAAGCCTCTTGAATAAAGGGGCTTTTTTATGCCCCCATCCTGCTATATAATTTCTGATATTATCAACATACCTTTACCGCAACGTCAAACAAAACAAGCCAATACTATCACCCGCAGTACCCATTAGGCAAAAACGCATAAATACCCCTTTTTAATCGAATGAGGCTTGGCAATGTATTCCGTGTAACGCTTATCTATCTCGTCTTCGGGCTGATGTGGATATTATTCAGCGATGCCCTGCTGGATGCGATGTATAAAAACGATGCCATATCGCTATCGCGCGTGCAAACGATGAAGGGTATCTTCTACGTAGCATTTACCACACTGCTGCTATACATACTGGTACGCCGTTATAGTACCGAGCTCAATGCACGCATCCGCAAACTACAGGCCAGCGAGGCTGCACATACCCGCAGCGAGGATAAATACCGCACACTCTTTGAGGCCAGCCCCATGCCCGTGTTTATATACAATCAGGCAACAGGGCACATCCTCAATGCCAATGCCGCCGCTATACAGATGTACGGATATACCGGTGCCGAACTGACAGGCATGCCCGTATGGGATATTGTAGGCCCCGATGGTATGCACGAGCTTGACAGCAAACTGAACATTGCCGACGGCGATGCTATGCACCTGCGCGGCATACGCAGGCATATCAAAAAGAATGGCGAACAGCTCTATGCCTTCACACAGGATTGCCCGATGGACTATGACGATGTACACGCCCGCATACTGATAGCCAACGACATCACCCGGCAGATACAATACATAGAGGCTATAGAGGCGCAGAACGATAAGCTGAACCGTATCTCCTTCGCACAGAGCCATACAGTGCGCTCTCCGCTTGCCAGCATCATGGGTTTGGTACATGTGCTGCAGGATACGCCGCTGAATAGCGATGAGTATAAACAAATCCTTGCGCAACTGCACGAGGCTTCTGCCCGGTTAGATACCGTTATCCGCAGCATCAGCAACGATGCGCGCCCGCAGGATGTGTAGTGTTGTTTTTCTTTTTGCTTCGCGAGTATTTTGCTGCGGTACTTTTTTAATTATTTCTTTTTTATTTATAACAAAACACGTATTTTTGTTGTAATTAAATCATCACCATGACACCCTTATACACCATCCTTTGCAAGCTGTTGCAGTATCACATCAATATCAACAGTTATCGCCTGCAGTTTATTAATAATTATACCGATGTGCCAAGTGAACTAGAGGACATTAACCTCGATGATATCATTCTGGATCTGATAGGCTACCCTGCCGATAATACTGCCGGGTTTTATAAGCTGCATAACGATAGCAAGCCCCACAGCCGTACCGATACCGAAAACCTGTTTTGCAGGGACGATTGGTACACCATCGGCTACGAGGCTACCATGCAGGATGTGCCTTCGGTTATCAAACGCTTCTGTAAAGATTATTATGCACTACGCATCCGCCGCCCGCATCTGTTTGAGGCAGGTGGTGTGGTGCAAAAACTGTAGCTAAAAGGCAATCAGCGTGCCAGGCGCAGCTTCTTCGTAGGTTCTGCCAGCAGTTCTGCATGGCGTACTTCCAGTCGTTTTTTGAAGTCTTCGCAGCAAGTGTGGTATTCAAGACTATCGCCAACGCGTAGTATTTCTGCGGTTTTCATGTGTACGCGGCAATTCATCTTGCACAATTCGATTCGTATCTGCCTGATGTCATCCATGATGCAAATTTACAATATTTTTCTGTGCTTTTTGCATTATAGCCCAAAAGCCGCTGTAAAAGCCTATTTATAAGGGCTTTACACGCAGTGGAATCAGACACCTTTTATAAGGATAAACCATGAAAAACAGCACCGGGGCTTTGTTAATCAGTGGTTAACGGCGCGTTAATCGGTCGTTAATGGTTTTTCCTATTTTGGAACGGGTATATACACGGGGTTATTTTCGTGTAAACAGCATAATAGCGTCAAGACATGAGTTACTATAGAGTAGTTTTCAGGCAAGACGAGGTGCTATCATGCTTTCCCACCACACAACAGATGTATGTAAACGAAGAAAATGTGGTGTACGAAAATGAAATAGCACAACTCACTTTTGCCCTTGTAAAGGCAGCCAATGACAAAGAAGCCATTGACATTGCCACAAAAATGGTTCGCCTGCAACGCGAAAAACATTAAGTTGCACCCGGAAACGGACTATTAAACAACAACAAACTGCCGCACAGGCATAGCAAACAATATTTTCAGAGTACCCCCCGCCGATGGATCCGGCGGGGTTTTTATTTGCGAAAAATGCCATTACCTGCATTGCGTGGGGATAACTATTTGTGCATCAGGTACTAGTAATCGCCTGAATATTATATTATATTTATTTTAACAAGCAAGTTCCAAACCGGATAGCTAATTTTATAGTCTGATAAAAGAAAGGGATTTATATTATACATGAAAAAACTACTGCTGATATTACCGATACTGCTGGCATCGCTTACGATGATGGCAGGTGATAAGAAGGAAGACACCAAAGCGGGCATCTCATTCCGCGAGATGAGCTGGAAAGATGCCATGACAAAAGCCAAAAAAGAAAATAAGCTCATTTTTATAGACGTATACACCACATGGTGCGGCCCCTGCAAACTGCTGAAGAAAAACACTTTTCCTGACAAGGCGCTGGGCGAATACTTCAACAAGAATTTTGTCAATATTGCCATTGATGCCGAACAAGGCGAGTGGATAGAATTTGCGCAGCAACAACGCATACAAGGCTATCCTACCCTGCTTATTATGGACAAAGATGGCAAAGAAGTAAGCCGTACGATGGGTTATATGCCTGCCGAACAATTGCTGGAATTTGGCAAAAGCGTCAAAACAAAAAAGAAATGATTACTTAAAAAAGGTCTCTGCTAAAATGCCCCGCTTCGTGCGGGGTATTTTTTTGAGATAAATTATTAACTATCAGTAAAAGAAGCATTTAAAACAGATTAAAATATAAAGATTAATATACGTTTGCGCCACAAGTGTCGTAAATTGAAGTAAACATTTCGGCTATGAAACACCTGTTTACTTTCCTGCTTTGCTGTACTACTTTATTCGCCACAGCACAGGCTCCTTATGTTTTTAATCATATCGACATCAATCCTACCGGCAATGGCTACCCCGGCAAACTATACCTTGCAAAAAGCAGTATGTATTTCGGTGCCGAAGGTTCTACATCCAACAGAGAGCCATGGAAGAGCAATGGCACAACTGCAGGCACATCGCTGCTGAAGGACATATATACCGGTGTGCAGGCATCTACACCCGATGAATTTGTAGAAATATCTGATGGTGTAATATTCACTGCATACGACCAAACCCATGGTGGCGAACTGTGGTACACTGATGGCACAACTGCCGGTACATATATGGTAACAGATTTGTACCCCGGCTCAATCGGCTCTTCGCCCAACGAGCTAACGAAGCTGAATAACAAAGTTTACTTCATGGCGCAAAGCCCCACTACCGGATACGAACTTTGGGAAACCGACGGCACTGCCGCAGGTACCAAACTGGTAAAGGATATTTTTCCGGGCGCAAGCAGCTCTGTACCGCAAAAGCTATATGCCTACAATGGCAATATCTATTTTTCGGCACAGGATACCAACGGGCGAGAACCATGGATAACAGATGGCACAACAGCAGGTACACGCATGCTCAAAAACATACAGACACCGTATAATTCAGACCCATTTGGTTTTATAGGCATGGGCAATAAAGTGTACTTCGGTGCCAACACCCTGGCAACGGGCAACGAAATGTGGGTAACCGACGGCACTACCGCAGGTACCAATCTCTGTTTTGAAATCATAGCAGGCTCGGCGGGTTCATTATTTACCAGCCACGATATATGGGCGGTGCTGAACGGTAAACTATATTTTTATGGGGGTGATGGCTTGCCGCATGGCGGAGAGTTGTGGGTAACAGACGGCACACCCGCAGGCACACATATGGTCAAGGATATTCATCCCAACAGCAACTGGCATTCTATTGTAAAACAACCATTCGGTATTTATAAAAACAAACTATACTTCTCTGCAAGCGATAGCGTACATGGCTTTGAGCTATGGGTGAGTGATGGTACAACACCGGGCACGTATATGGTAAAAAACATAGGAATAGCCAATGTCGGCGGCTCTCCGAATGGATTTTGCGTATATAAAGGGATGCTGTTTTTTTCGGCGCAGGATGGCAACAGCAGGTATCAGGTATGGCAAACAGATGGCACAACGGCAGGTACCAGGATGCTGCAACCATCGCCCCTGGTAAAAGTTAATGCTACCTACAGCTACCCCTTCAAAGGCTTTCTTGAATACCAGGGCTCTCTTTACTTCGGGGCAGACTATAATGGCATTGGCGGAGAGTTGTGGAGTATTACAGACACAACAGGCATCGGCACCGGTGGTGGTGGTGGTGGTGGTGGTGGTGGTGGCGGCGGTGGTGGTGGCACCAACATTGCACAAAACAACCATGCAAACATATTTACCATATACCCCAATCCTGCACACCACAATTTTACAATAAAAACAACAGAAGCATTCAGGCAGGGAAGCGTAACGATTACAGACCTCGCAGGTCGTGTGGTGAAAACGGAAAGGCTGCAATCAAATACCCAAACCATTTCAATAGATGGCATAGCCGCAGGTGTGTATATGGCTGAAGTATTGCTGGATGACAAACGAAGCACACAAAAGCTGGTGGTGGAATAGGTAACTGCTCCTAAAAATCTCATTAAAAACCATGTGCAAACGATTTCTGCGCGTGGTTTTTCGTATTTTAGATATATGCTTATAAAACCTACATCCCTTTTTATCGCTGCATGGTTGCTATTATTGGCTTGCTACCATGCATCCGCCCAAAAGAAATTGCACTTCTACACTATCAACCTGAACCCCGCTCCATTTACCGGCAGCAGAGTTACATCACTCACCCCCATCGGCGAATGGCTGTATATGAGTGCCGAATCAGACAGGGATGATGCAGAGATAATACGTACCAAAGGCACACCCATGTATGTTTCTTATATCAAAGACATCAACCCCGGCAACCTGGGCTCTATACCCGCTGCCTTCAGGGTGTTTGGCGATAAAATCATCTTCACTGCCGAAACCCGCGACGAAGGGCGGGAGCTATGGTGCACACAAGGCTCTGTCGGCAATACCTATATGATAAGCGATATAGATACGGGCATCGGCTCATCAGACCCACGCGGATTTATAGAATACAACAACAGGCTGCTATTCAGTGCCCATAGTGCCCGTAGCCTCTATAGTGCCATCGGCCGCGAGCTATGGGCCACAGACGGCACCGAAGCAGGCACGGTTTTAATTAAGAACATCAACACAGGCCCGCAGTTTGCCAACAATTCAAACCCCGACTTCTTTACCATATACAATGGCAAAGTATATTTTGCCGCCACCACACATACCAATGGCAGAGAGCTATGGGTAACGGATGGTACTGAAGCAGGCACGGTAATGGTAAAAGACCTGACAAATACAGCCAATGCCAGCTCGAACCCCGAAGGGCTGATAGTACATAACGGCAAGTTGCTTTTTTCTGCCGCCAACCCCGGCAACAGTTCGCAACGCGCCCTATGGGAAACAGACGGAACAGCAGCAGGTACACGCATCGTAAAAGCTATAAACATTACACCGCTGCCTGCCAGCCGCAAAACAGTATTCACACCGTATAACAACCTGCTGTATTTCTTTGCACACGACGGCATCAACGGGCCCGAGCTATGGCACACCGATGGTACCGATGCAGGTACTGCACTGATAAAAAATGCTACCACCACAGCATTAGGCACGTACGAGGATATTGTGATTATGAACAATAAAATGTATTACCCCTTCAGTAATATTACACATGGGTTTGAGCTATGGCAAAGCGATGGTACAGACACAGGCACCTACATGCTGCACAATATGTACTATGCAGCACTCAGCAGTATGCCCCGCCACCTCACGGTGTATAAAAACAGATTGTTCTACACTGCACTCGATAGCACAGAAAGGCGCGCAATATTTTCTACAGACGGGCAGCAATACACTACACACGAGCCACCCAACATAACCAAAGCACACCCGTTAGATACATTCTACTTCAAAGGGTTTACCATATTTAATGACGCGCTCTACTTCTGCGCTTTCTACGATTCGTTGTATGGTGCAGAGCTTTGGGTACTGACAGACAGCCCCGACTACTTCAAACTAAGCACTACCGAAATAAAAGGCAGCAACGCACTATCGCTCTACCCCAATCCTGCATCGGCATACGTGCACCTGCAAACAAACATCAGTTTCAAAGAAGGCATGGCTATCCTGCGCAGCAGTACAGGTGCTGTTATCAGGCAATATACACTGCAGCATGGCAACAATAAACACAGCCTGCCCGTACAGGATATACCACCGGGTATGTATATAATAACAGTGAAGCTTGACGATAAAATACAATCGGAGAAACTGCAGATACATGATTAGAGGCCACCTCATATATTGCTTACTATGGCTGCTGGTATGCTGTACGGCAGATGCAGGTGCACAATACAATATCAAATCATTCGACCTGAACCCTTTTGGCAATTCAAACCCCGGCGGATATTATATATACAATGGCAAACTATTCTTTTCCGCATTCGATAATGTTAATGGTAATGAGCCATGGCTGACAGACATAAGCGGCAATACCATGCAGATGCTGGCAGATATAAACCCCGGTACTGCAGCCTCCAACTGCCGCAACTATTATGAACTGAACGGCAAACTCTTTTTTGCTGCTACAGATGGTGTGTATGGTGATGAACCCCGCGTAACAGATGGTACTTACAGCAGCACAAAACTGCTGAAAGACATTCAGAAAAACGGCAACTCATCCGCAAGCGCTTTCGCCGCAATGAACGGCTTGCTGTACTTCGTTGCAGAAGACTCCATTTCGCCATACAACAATATATACGTGACAGATGGCACTGATACGGGTACGCGGCGTATTACAAATAACGATGTTTACAGAATAAGCAGCACACTGGTGCCTTTTAATAACAAGCTATACTACACCAAACAAACAACAGCAAGCGGCAGCCGGATATATTCATCAACAGGCATACCGGGCGATACGATGAAAAGCCTTGCAGGCATACCGCTAAACGGGCTTGGCTACGTCAGCACACCATGGGTATATAACAACAGCCTGTGCTTTATAACAGCCGACAGCATCAGCACCAAACTATGGAAGAGCGACGGCACCGAAGCAGGCAGCACTATACTGAAAGAAATACAGCAACACAAATATGCATTTCCTACCAGCTATATTTTCAACTACAATTTCAATAACTATACATTCTTCACGGCTTTTGACAGCACCTATGGCACCGAGCTATGGGTAAGCGATGGCACAGATACCGGCACACATGTGTTATACGACATCAACCCCGGCATTTCGCACACCAATATATCATCACCGGTTGTTTTCAAAAACAAACTATATTTCAAAACAAGCTACACCGGCAACAACAGCACAATATGGGCTACCGACGGCACTACGGCAGGCACTTACAAAGCTATAGACCTGGGCAGCATCAATACAAACGCCGCACCTTCATTTTTCTGCATATACAACAACAGCCTCTATTTTATAGCTGCTGATGAAAACGACATACGCTGCCTCTACTTTTCGGATGGCACACAGGCAGGCACAAAAAAAGCAGTACCACCCCCATCACTAGGCAAAGACATTCCCTGCACCAATATATTCCCTTTTGATACCGTACTGGCAATAGCTACAGGGTTTAATACAAAAAACATTGAACTGCATTTTCTTTCGAGCACATCGGGTAGTTATACAATCACCCCAACCATCTCCCGCAACAATCATGTTAGCACAATCTACCCCAATCCCGCACATCACAATTTTACAATAAAAACAACAGAGGCATTTAAACAGGGCAGCATAACGATTACAGACATTGCAGGGCATGTGGTGAAAACCGAGAGGCTGACATCAAACACACAAACCATTTCACTGAACGGCATAGCAACAGGTGTGTATCGGGCAGAGGTGCTGCTGGATGACATGCGAAGCGTTGAAAAATTAGTTATAAACTAAGGATATACATTACAATAATTCTTATCTTCATACAAACCTGTTTTTGTATGAAACCCCTCATTACAACCCTAATGCTTTGCCTTGCCTGTGCAGGCACGCAGGCACAATACAAATTCACAAGGATTGCAGACGTTAACCCCGGCAGCCCCGACTCTCATTATCCTGATGGAGCCGAACTGGTTGTTTATAACGATAAACTGTTTTTCACTGCATTTCTACAAGGCAAAGGTGCCGAGCCGTTTTATACAGACGGCACCGAACCCGGCACTGCTATACTCAAAGACATTTACAAAGGCGGGCTGCCATCCATCGCAAGCAGCTATACCAATTTCGATGGTTTACTATTCTTCAAAGCAAGAGACAGTGCCTGTGGTACAGAGCTGTGGCGTACAGACGGCACAGAAAGCGGCACCTTTATGGTACGCGATGTTTTCCCTACCTTATATAACGGCATACGCTCACCGGGCTTTACACCCTTTAAAGGGAAAATGTATTTTGCAGGCATCGGCGACCCCTACACAGGCATCGAACTGTGGGAAACAGATGGTACTTATTCCGGTACCAGGCTTACAAAAGACCTTGTAGATTATCACTCGCACCCCGTACCGTTTACATTCGATTCCAACCCCGCAAACTTTGCCGTACAAGGCAATAAAATGTATTTCACAGCACTCGATACATTATCATGGGCTATTGTGCTGTACGAAACAGACGGTACAACCGCAGGCACAGCACGCATAAGCACAGGCACAGCAGCTAATATACCCATGAGCAGCTTCCATATTTTTAACGGTGGTATATACTACACCAAACAAGGAGGAGAGTTATGGATGTATGAAATAGCAACCGGCAACAATGCTTTGGTAAAAGACATAGACCCCAGAAGCAATACAGGATTCAATACCAACTATATAGCCATGAACAGCAAGCTGTACTTTACCGCCAACGACAGCGTGAATGGTTCGGAATTGTGGGTGACGGATGGCACTGCAGCAGGCACCAAACTGGTAAAAGACATATACCCCGGTACAGCGGGTAGTTTCCCCGGCATAGCAGGTAGCTTGGTTTTCAATAACAAACTATACTTCAGGGCAACTGATACTGCCAACAACAGCGAGCTGTGGGTATCGGACGGAACAGACACCGGTACACGAAAGTTCTTTGAACTCGTTGCGGGCAATGAAGGTAGCAAGTTCGAAGGCTTGATTACCTATAAAGACAAACTGTATTTTGCAGCAGCGCCTGCTCCATCTACCAACAAATGGCAGTGGTTTGCAACCGATGGCACTACTGCAGGCACGCAATTCGTATCGCCGCACCCGCAAAGCGACACCAATTATTACATTACACCAATGGCTGTCCTCTTCAACGATGCGATGCATTTCTTTGCCCGCTACGATACTACGGGGATAGAGCTATGGTCGCTGGAAGATACCAGCACACCACCTACCCATATAGCAGCCACACCGGCAGCCAACGGCATCACACTATACCCCAACCCTGCAAGCGGTTATTGCACCATCAAAACAACTGCTATGCACTACAATGCTATTGTAAACATAACAGACATAACAGGCCGCCTTGTGAAAACAAACAAGATACAATCACAAAAACCATCCAATACTTTTCTTGTAGAACTGAACGGCATACCACCGGGCATATACATTGTAAACATGCAATTGGATGATAAACGAAGCACCCAGCGATTAGTGATACAATAACTTACAAGCCCTGCAAAATGCGGGGCTTTTTTATACCGATAAGGGTGAATTCTGCCCGAACAGGAAAATATTATTACAGATAATTATACGAGGTATGATATATTATGTAATTTCATAAAACAAAAAAACTATTGTTATGAAAAAACTGATACTCATTATTCTATGTAATCTGGCTATTACAGTACAGGCGCAACCACCATTAGTTTTTACAGATTTCAACCTTAATACTACAGGCAATTCAAACCCGCAGGCATTTAAAGCGGCAAATGGTAAAATGTTTTTCTCTGCCGACAACAGCACCCTGCAAAGCGAGCTATGGGTAAGCGATGGTACCGTAACGGGCACACAACTGCTCAAAGACATAAACCCCGGTGTACCGGGCAGCGGTATTTATGGTATGACTACCCTGGGCAATAAAGTGTACTTCAATGCCAATAATAATACCAATGGCTATGAGCTGTGGGAAAGTGATGGCACAAGCGCAGGTACACAAATGCTGAAAGATATCAACCCGGGCGCTGGCAATTCATCCATTACATCTATAATCGTATTCAACGGCAAGTTGCTGTTTGGCGCCAGCGATGGTGTAAACGGTACAGAACTATGGGTGAGTGACGGTACTAATGCAGGCACACAAATGCTGAAAGACATCAGGCCCGGCGCAAACAGCTCATCTCCAAGTTACTTCCATATATTCGGCAGCAAAGTATTGTTTTATGCAACCGATGGTGTTGCCGGCAGCGAACTCTGGATAACAGACGGAACCAGTGCAGGTACCCAATTGGTGAAAGATATTCGTGCCGGTTTATCATCCAGCGGACCGTATAATTATATTGAGCTGGGCGGTAAAATATATTTCGATGCCAACGATGGTGTAAATGGCAATGAACTGTGGGTGACAGATGGCACCAATGCCGGCACTACATTGGCAAAAGATATTCGCCCGGGTGTAAATGGCTCAGACCCTCAATACTTTACTATCCTTAACGGCAAATTATACTTAAGGGCTACAAACAGCACCGAGGGCACAGAGCTTTGGGAATCAGATGGCACTACTGCCGGTACAGTAATGCTGAAAGATATTTATACGGGTGTCAATAGCTCGAACCCTACCAGCCTGCATGTTTATAACGGAAAAATATACTTCACTGCCAACGATGGCACAAATGGTGGTGAGCTATGGGTATCAGACGGTACAGCAGCAGGTACTGTTATGGTAAAAGACATGACTGCCGGTGCTTCGGGTGCTTACCCTTATGGCTTCTTCGTGTATAAAAAATTCCTCTACTTTCTGGCAGAGCAGATATTCAATGATGCACAATTGTGGGTGACGGATGGCACATCTGCCGGTACAAAACTGGTAGCGCCGCCTATTGCCCCTAACCTCGGGCCATTCCTGAATGGTACAGAATTTTTCATGTTCGATTCTACCATGTACTTCAAAGCCAACTATACCAGCACAGGCTACGAGCTGTGGAGCATGGAAGATACCACAACCTACCCCAACCCCATTAATGTAAAAGGCATAAAGGGCAATGATGCGAACATTACCCTCTACCCCAACCCCGCACATAACAATTTTACAATAAAAACAACAGAACCATTTAAGCAGGGCAACATAACACTTACAGATATTACAGGACGTGTAGTGAAAACTGAAAAACTCTTATCAAACACACAAACCATTTCATTGAACAGCATAGCACCCGGCATATACATAACAGATGTATGGCTGGATGACAGACGGAGTACGCAGCGATTGGTGGTGGAATAGCCTACCTACATACAATTGCAGCTACACGGAAACGTCATTAAAATATTTTTTATTTATTTATATTTCCGTATATTCGATTCTTATCATTCAAATAAAAATCAAAAAATATGAAGTTAACTACTACACTCTTAGCTGCAATGCTGATGTCTGCATCTGCATACGCGCAAACATGGATTATTCCAACATCTAAGAAAACCCTTATCTACAAGGCTACTGCCGATTGGTGCGGCCCTTGCGGCGGGTTCGGATGGACACAAACATTAGACCTGATTAATACAGAACCTAATGCAATAACAGTTGCATACCACTCTCAAAGCACTACAACTACATCGTTGAATGTATCTTCTTCAGCAGCAGCTGCAATGGAAGGCAATCTTGACCTGGCTATTACGGGTATCCCATCATTTGTTGTTGGCCGTAAAAATATGGAACAGGCAAGTACTTCTCAGTGCCGTGCAGAAGTTGCATCTGCTACATCGGGTACAGCAGTTGCCAATACAGGTTTCCTTGTAACATGGAAAGGCGATTCATTAATCGTAAATACACGCACTAAATTCTTCAGTGCAGCTACTGGCGATTACTATGTGGCAGTATATGCTTACGAAAATGATGTAGTTGCTTACCAGAACGGACAACCGGCTAACCCAAGCCACCACCACATTTTCCGTATGCCTACAGGCGCTACAAACTGGGGTACAAAACTTAACGGTACTTCTTTCACAGTTACCAGCCAGCAAGACATCACTTTTAAATACACAGTACCAACTACCTGGAATAAAAATAAAATGACTGTTTTTGCAGTTATCTGGAAGAAAAACGGTACTAAATACGATGTAGTAAACGTAAACAGCCAGAAGAGCTTTGCGACTTCAATAGCAAATACATCAAACGAAATTTCAGAATTAATTATATACCCTAATCCTGCAAGCGGTTATTTCAGCATCAACACAACAGAAAAATTCGCTCAGGGTTCTGTAACGCTTACTGATGTTACGGGCAAAGTAATTAAATCGGAAACAGTACACAGCCAGGGACAGCATGTAAGCCTGAATGGTGTAGCACCGGGTGTATATATCGTAACAGTTCAACTGGACGAAAAGCGCAACACACAACGCATAGTTGTTCAATAACATTATAATTCTACAGTATAAAGGCCCCGCAGATTGCGGGGCTTTTTTTATTGCGTTCATTTGCCGTTACTTTGCATCCCGATGACAGATTTATTAAAAACAAACATAGGCAGGCTGCGTATTGTAGGTTTCTTAGAGGGTGTATCGCTGATATTATTATTCTTTGTTGCCGTGCCACTGAAGTATATATGGGGTTATCCGCAATGGTCGCAGATAATAGGCACCGCGCATGGCGCACTCTTCATACTATTTATACTGAATACCATGAGTGTGGCGGGCGACCAGAAATGGAAATTCATGACTACTACATGGAAGGTATTGCTGGCATGTGTAATACCCTTCGGTACATTTTATGTAGATAGTAAGATACTGCGGCACATAAAATAAGCGGCTCCTTACTCGGCTATACCATTCTTCACCGCATATACTACCAGCCCGGCAGTATTGCGTACGCCTATCTTCTCCAGCAATGTACTGCGTATGCCCTCTACGGTGCGCTGGCTGAGGAATACTTTTTCAGCTATTTCGGCATTGGTATGCTCACTGCATATCAGCCTTAGTATTTCTTTTTCCTTATCGTTCAGCTGCACATTTTCTTTATTGCGCTGCTGCAATTGCTTTTTCTTCACAATAGTTTTCAGCATCAGCTTGCTCACCATATCGTTGAAGTAGTAATCGTTTTCGTGTACGGTATATATGGCTTTAATGATTTCTTCGGGCTCGGCGTTTTTTATCAGGTAGCCGTTCACGCCCATATCCAGCATGTGCAGCACAAAGTTCTCATCATCATACATGGTGAGTATAATGATTTTGGTATCGGGGTATTTTTCCTTGATGGCTTTGGTAGCTTCCATGCCATCCATCTCGGGCATCTTCATATCCAGCAGCACTACATCGGGTTGTATGCTGCCTAGCAATTGCAGTAGCTGTATGCCGTTCTCTGCCTCACCCACACACTTCAGCATACTATCACTGTTCAGCGTATAGCGCAGCCCCTGTCGAAAAACCTTATGGTCGTCTGCAATGATGTATGTGATAATGGACATGTGCTTATAAAGGTGTGCTGATGATGGTGTGGTACCAATTATTTTCCTTTTCAAAGCTAATGCTGCCGTTCAAAACTTTCAAACGGTTCACAATATTTTTCAGGCCGGTGGCATTCTTTTTATAAATATACTCCTGAAAGCGCTCTTGCGTAATACCCTGCTGCCCGTTGTGGCTGAAGCATATGTGCAATACGCCATCGTTTTTTTCGGCGTGTACTTCTACCATATCTGCACCGGCGTGTTTCAGGGTATTATTTACCAGTTCCTGCATGATGCGGTATATTGCCAGCGATTTGTTTTCGTCCAGCACAGGCAGTGCATCACCGTCATAATCGATACGCAGCACACCGCTTTTATTAAACACCTCGAAGAAAGAATGCAGTGCCATCTGCAGTCCCAGCTTTTGCAGCATAGCGGGCTGCAAGCGGTGGCTCAGGCTACGTACTTTATTGATTGTTTCATCTATCAGGTGCTGGCTTTGGGTAAATGCCTCGCTGCCCGCACCCTCCTTATCGGCCATGCGCAGGTACAGGCGTACCGATGCCAGTGTAGCACCTACATCATCGTGCAGCTCTGCGGCTATGCGGTTGCGCTCCTCTTCCTCGGCATGTATAGCTGCTTCGGTCAGTTCTTTTTCTTTCTGTTGGTTGAAACTGTTGAGCTGCTGCTGATGGGCTATTACCCTGCGCTGATAAAAGACTACAAACAATATGATAGCCATTGCCAGCAGCAACATGACACTAATGCCTATTACAATAAACCATACGGGCGATATCTCACTGTTCAAATCTTCTATCATTATATAACGCTATAGCGATAAGTATGTTTTTCAGGATATTTAACGGAAGGAATAAATAAAACCAGAACCGTCTCATCATCTCCAGATTTATCCGTTCAAGATACGGCTTAAATAAGAAAAGCATGTACGACCCCGATGCATATAACAGTATTGCAACGCTGATAATAAACAAGGAAGAGTGCGCGAGATTTACCAGCCGCTCGCTCTTCATAATTTTATAAAAGCTGAATAAGGACAATAATAAATATAGTATATAGAAAAATGATGTGAAAAAATAATTCATCCCATCAGCATCCGAAGCAGAACCATTGATTCTGGAAAAGCTATTAATGATAAACCAGAGCGATAGCAGGCCAACGATTGCTATATATTGGTTGCGGTACTTATCGCCCAGCAATGCGTGCTTGAAATAGGCCGTCAGCAATACAAACTCTGCCAGCATGAATGTATTGCTGACAACGGCATGTGGCAATTGATACTCCCGTAATATATACGAGGTAATATCTGCCAGGAAAGACATCAGCACATAATACCACAATACAGAACGCCGCCTTCCCGCAATAATAATTGCAGGAAGTGGCGACAGAATTGATAAATAGTATATGAGCTTGTATAGCATCCTGTTATTGACAAATTTCCGTAAAAGTGCTGTTAGGCGGCACATCACTACTCAGGTTCAGGTAGTGTGTTACAGCCGTCTTATCTACAAAACTGATAACGATATGTGCTACACCGCCATTCTTGCCGCAATTGTAAAACTTTACAGGGCTTGTATCTTCACCCAATTCTGCAATAGCCTTCAGTATCTGTATCGGGAATACTGATTGTACCTCTGTTACTACTTTGTCTTCTATTTGTTGTATCCCTATTTTGATATTGCCATTCTGCGTAGCATACAGCCCGCTGCTATCATAACACACAAATTGGTAGTTATCGCAATTGGCAATAGTATCCACAGCATCTTTAATGCATTGCAGCGTTACGGTTTTCGGAGCATTTATTACACCTTGCCCGTTGGTATATACAGTTCCTGAAAAAGTTTGGCCTGTGATAGAATGATAAACCAAATGCTCATTATAACAAGTTGGGTCGCAAGTAGTGCAGGCAGGTTGTGTCAGCGGGGCAATTGCAGCCTGTGCTGCTGCAGCTGTTGCAGTATCCGTTGTAGTACCGGCACCATCATTATTGTTGCAGGAAGCTATCAGGAAAGGGGCCAGCAATAGCGGCAGGTAGATGAACTTTCTCATAAGTTTGTTTTTTTTAAAGATAAACTTCTAAAATACAGATTTGCAAGTGCAAAACATAAGCCCGAACGGAAGGAAACCTCAAAACCCTTTACAGTAAAGAATTTCAGTAATATATGCACTGTAAATAACGGTACTTACACAATAAAAATGCGTATTTCTACGCATGGGCAAAATGCGTATTTGCTCTCTTGTACCGACGCATGGTAGTTAGCATTTTTGCAATACAGATGCGGCCCCTTAAACAATTCATTTATGAACACAAGGCTCACTCACCATACTTTGTTTTTCATTCCGCAGGATAATACACCCCTACATACCATAGGTATGGCCCCGCCCGAAAGGCGGGGTTTGTATTTTTTATAATACAATACTTTAAATCACCACTAAAACTATATGATATGAAACATTACGCACTATTCATTTTCGGGCTGCTATGTAGCACACAGGCAGGCGCACAATCGCTGGCATTCGAAAAACCTGTTGATACAATCAAGATTGCCTCCGGCGAAATCAAAGAGCATATCATCAAAATAAAATGCGAAGGGTGCTACGCATCTCAGGATTTTTCTGCACAACTGAAAGCAATAGACTACCCTGAAGAACTGATACAGATTACTAATGATAAAGATGATATGGAAACGCTGGCAGATAAGCCATTCGAATTGGTTTTGTTGATAAGGGGCAAAGAAAGCCTCTACGGAAAAGTAGCTGAGATAAAACTGAAAAACAGCACCACCAAAAAAGACAAAACAAAACTGATGTATCTATACCTGCAAAAAAAAGAAGATGATAAAGCATCTGCCCGAAAGAATAATGAAAACAGGTTGTTATACCTCAATGCAGGCACATTCGATTTTCTGGAATCTAAAATAAACTATGTAGGGCATGTCAATCTCTTTTCACCGAATACTACCTATGGGGAAGACACCCGCTTTGGTTTCAACACAGGTATCATGAAACTGAACTACTGGATGAACAATGCACCTACAGACACACTGCAACAACAAAGGCGGTATGAAAATATATCACTCAACCCGCTGAAAACTCTTGATAGCGGCGGTAAATACCTGAAACAGTCAAACCTGTATTCAACCCGCATCAAAAATACAGTGTACAGCTTCTATGTGCAGCCACTGATAGATGTGATGGAAAAAAACAGTCCGAATGCACAAATATATGCACACCTTCATGCAGAGTTGCTGGTTAGCAGATATGAGGCTACTACTACTGTTGCCAACCAACTCACTGACACTGCAATATATGCAGGTAGCGACAATGGAAGGGATATTGCATTACGCGATTATCTGCCGGCAGAAACAACCCACAACAGAACTTACCTCAATGGTTATTTCGGTGCAGGTTTCACATTCAACCTTGTGCCGTGGAAAGATGGTACATTCTTCTTTCAGCCAACATTCGGCATTACTACAGACCATCCTTACGATGTCCCTTTAACACTGCTGTCGGGCAGGCCAAGGCCCACAAAAAGGATATGGAGCGGTTTCTATTTAGTACGTGCATACTACTCACAAAAACTATCAAACAGCGCATCGCTCATATTAGGCACAGATATACGCGGACTGCTTCCAACTTTCGACCCTGCTTATGCAGCCTATGCAGGTGTGAATATTTCTGTAGAAGAAGCATTCAAACTATTGGGCATTAAGCTTGGCAGTGAAGAAAAGTGAGTAAATAAGCATCTCCCATCCACCCAAAACAACAACCCAGAAAAACACGGTAAACCCCTTTCCACAAAGCATTTCAAAACAAAATACATGATACCGCATCATTCATTCACCCAAAAACAGGCATTAAATAAAAAATACACACAAGGTGGCTGTCGTAATTTTGTATCGTATTAAACGGCAGAAAGACAGTCACCATATTTTTGTTTGTTTTGTTTGGAAGGGGCGGTTCCCCGCCCTTTATTATTCTTCGTATGTAACGCTGTAATTATTATTTGATCACAAAAAAAGTTGATACAATGAAGAAAATATTATCGTACTTGGCAGCATTCCATTTGCTGATATTCCTTACAGCCTGTCCGCCGTTACCCAAAGGCATCAAAAGCTTCAGTGCATCGCAAATGCGCGCTGCACCAAACGAAAGAATAGACCTCACATGGACTTATGAAGAAGGCAGCACTATAACACGGCAAATACTATACCTGCACAGGTTTTCATTCTATGGTATTCAAAAAGATTCAATCATACTTGAGCGTTCGACCCGTACTGCCAATTTTAATTATGCCGGAGCAGTCAGCGTACAGTTAGTAGCATTTGAAGAAGAGAACGATACGCGATACAGCGCCATTCTGGAGGTAAAGTCTGAACGCCCACAGTTTATGAATGCTACCCTACGCTCATCTTCGCCAGCACTACCATACATGGGATACAAAAAAAATCAAAGCGGGGCATTGGAAGAAACCGTCAATATAGACTTTACAAACTACATTGCCTTTTATAACAACAGCGGCATAGCCAACCCGCAAAACCCACGCGAGATAGCTATCGATGATATTGTCAGTGCCTTCGAACCCGGCAACAGTAATATATTCAGGGGCATCACCCGTGAACAGAACAATGGTACATTCACATTATTGCAGGGCCCTATGTTTCCGCTTAATGTAGCCGGCAATATTGATGGCGGGGCATCCAACCTCATCATATATGGTGGTGCCATCGTATATGGCTATACCGAAACAAAAAACTATAAATCAGATGACGGTGAAACGATTTTCTATAATAATACTGACGAACCTCAGCCGGTGTTCATTGCGATACCTTGTATGTATTTCCCGATTATCAGCCAGATAAATATAACGGACATACAGCTTGGCAATACATTACAGGGCCTTATTACAGCTTCAGCTTTGTACAATAGTGTTTCTTTATTCGGCAGCGGCAATACAGGTGTTACCAGCGTGCAGGTTAATGATTTTCAATCATCAGCACCTACTGTATCCGGAGAAATAAAAGGTGCACAGGCAATCTTTCCGCGTGGTACAGATGTACAATCTTCCATTGTTGTAGATATAGATGCTATCAGGTTTAACATGGACCTTGTTGCCGATAATGCTTTGTTCAACTATTTATCACAGCCACAAAACAGGTAACCATATTTTTTTATTTACCCCTTACAAACGACAAACTTTCCCGCTTGCAATGGTCTGCAGCGGGATTTTTTGTTTACCGCATCTTTTATCTTTGCAGCATGGACAAACAGCAGGAAACTGAAATTCATAAACAACTGATAGATATCAGCATCAAATCGCATATACAATCGCTGATGACGGAAGGGCAAATCGATGAAACCGATTTTTATATCAATGCCGATGGTGATAAGATGATAAATATTACGGACGATGCGGGCGATGTAATTGTGTTCAACTACACACAGGGCAAACTGTATAGCTATGCAGGCCGCCTCCGCGATTAATGCCCGCACAATAGAACGCATCACCTGCACGTTACATTAAACATTATTGTATTTTTATTGTACCAAATCAGCTACTATGCGTTTCAACCTTTCATGCACCCTTATGCTGCTATGCAGTTCTCTTGTCGCTTGCAACGAAGTTACATACACACTGCCTCCGCCACCACCACCCAAAGCCCCACATACCGTTCAGTATAGTTTCATCAATTACAACAACACGCCCGTATATCTGAAGGTTTATGAGAACGAGGCCGACTATAACCGTATGCGCAATCCGGTGATGGATACTACCATTGCTGCAAATGCCACCACCGTCCGCAAGTTTATAACTACCAGCGACCTGATGTATTATCACTGGTACACCGATAGCTTCAAACAGTGCAACTGGGGCATAGCTTACAGCGTCAGCCAGGTGATGCGAAAATCAAACGGTACATTATGGATGAGAAATGCTTTCTACGATGGGCTGCTGTATAAAACAAGCAACCCAGACAGTTTTCTGGTACCGCTGCATGCAGATGTGTATTACCTGAATACCAGAGCACGTGGCGCATTGATGAATGGCAACGACACCATGACAAGATGGGCAGCCATCGATATCCGTACTAATAAGGACGTATCGGTATGGAACAATTATGACCCCAACATACGCTATCTGGAACTGGAACTGCATCACGACATGCTCGTTAATAAATACACCAAAGATGCTAATGGCAATATGATTGTTTCACATACAGAATTTTTGTTGATGCCGCAATCGTACAGCAAGATTATCACATTCCTGTTATTCGATAAAAAAGGTGAAGGTGCATTCAAATACTGCCATTTGCAGAGCAATTTTTCGCAACCCGCAGCTACCTACAACAAAGACACGATGATGCTGCGGCATACCGACCAGGAATATACCGTACTGGTGAAAAAACCTTAAATAAAATAAGAGCGTCCTTACGGGGACGCTCTTTAGTTTTATAAAGACTGTTTAATGATTACAGTTGAGTAGCAGTGTAAACTACATCTACAGTATAAGTACCTGCAGGGTAAGCAAAACCCGGTGTAGCTTCATACATTACGCTGAATGTCTGGTTACCACCATTGTTACAGTTTGTCAACAGGTTAGCTGCTGTTGATGACAGACCAGCAAAATCACTGAATGAACCTGCGATAGAACCACCTGTGCTGTTTGCACTTACTTTAAGAGCAAGAACACCTGAAACTGGCATTACAGGAGCAGGAGTAGTAGAACCTGTATAAGAGAAGTTAGTTGCATTTGTTTTTACAGTAACATCGAATTTTTTATTTGAACGTACTTTCAAACCTTGTGCTGCTGACTGAACACCGTTTGCATAATCGTTAACTGTGTTGAAAGCCAGGTTAACTGCTGCACCTGTTGCACTGTTGTTGCCTGTGAAAGTCAACTCGATTGCGTTGCTCAGGTTCAGGTTAACTTGCTGCTGAGCAGTAGAAGAAGCGTTTTGAGCTTTAGCTGCGATAGCTGTGATTGAGAAAGCTGCGATTGCGATGATTTTTTTCATTGTTGTTTGTTTTTGTTTGTTTAAAATGTTTGTTTGTTGTTTGTCCGTTATTGTGATACAAAGATGCATCGCGAAACACCCCTTCGCCAAAAAAACAGACCTTGTTAACCGCTGTTTAGCAAGCGGTTAACAACTGATTAACAACTGAAAATCAATCATTTGCAAACAAAAATCATGTACAACCCGCGTCTGTGGCGCAATACATGGCTATCAACGATAGTACTATAATCTACCTCTTGTACAGTACTGTATATTACGATTGTGTAGCTGTATAAACCACATCTACTGTATATACACCCGCAGGATAGGTATAGCCCGGGGTAGCTTTGTATTGTACTTTGAAGGTTTTATTACCACCTGCTGCAGCATTGCTTATCATGCTTTGGCCGCCGGTGCTTAATGATTTGTAATTAGTATGCCCCGATGATATTACACCACCTGTATTATTAGCCGTTACTTTTACACTTAGTTTTGATGAAGACATCTTAGGGTCTGATGATGCACCGCTGTAGCTGAACCTTGATGTTCTGGCTTTTACCCTTACATTGAAGCGATTATTAGACTTCACAACCAATTCCTGCTCTGCAGATACTACACCATTCGCATAATCATTTACTGAACTGAAGCCCATATTCAATGTATTGCCATTTACAATAGCTATCTCTATTATATCATTCATGGCAAGGTTCAATGATTGTGTTGCCCCTGAGTTGGCGCTTTGGGCATACATTCCTGCAAAAACAGGCATCATTGCTATGGTTAATAATATCTTTTTCATGTTGTTTGTTTGTTCGTGTTTGTATAGCAAATATGCATTACACCAATGCCGTTAACCTAAAAAAACAAGCTGCTTAACAGCCGCTTAACACACCAAAAACCGCTACTGTGGCTCATTTCAGACATACGGCATTGATTTACAGCAGCTTGAAAAAGATGCAATAAAACCCTCATCTGTTAATTCAAAACAACTTTCGGAAGATTGCTTTTACTTGTATCAGCCATTTAGATATAACATATTATCCCCATAAAAACAAAAAAGTTGAGGTAAATTCCTTCAAATGTTAAAAAATTGGGGAAAACCATGTTTTACCAATAGTTAATTATATATTTATATATCCACTATTGTAACGTCCTTTTCTCAACACAATAAAAATTGAGTTACTATGGGTGCAAGAGAGTTAGTAATGGCTGTATTATGCAGGCCATTGAGCGGCAGAGACCTGCTGCAGGCAGAAAAAGCCAACAACGTTATCATCCATCGAAAAATAGAATACACACCACGCAGCGATAAACGTGCGATTGACGACTTTATTCAATCTGTACGGTGGCTGCCCATGAAGCTGATGTTTATTTTCGCCACCGGCGATGCTATTATTATTAACAGCACCGACGATATGACGGAAGTAGCAAACAGGCTGATGGCTGTATAGGCTTTGTTTTTCAATTCAATCATTTCTTACCAAAAGTCAAGAAATACCTCTATTGACCTGTAGTAGTTTTGCGCCATAATTAATTCACAGAATTATGGACAATAAAACCAACCTGCGGAAAATGGCGCTTACAGGCGGTGCATCGCTCATTGCTATGGCTGTACTGGCAGGCATAGGCTACGGGTACGGGTTTATGAATATATATGTGGCAGGCAACACTACTGCTACTTTGCAAAACCTGAATAACGCACCGCAGATGCTGCAGTTGGTTATCTTCTCCTTTGTACTGATACTGGTGCTGGATGTGGTAGTGGCATGGGCATTGTTTCATTTCTTCAAACAAGGCAACCCGAAGCTGTCATTGTTATCGGCTTGGCTGCGGGTGATATATACGGGCTGGCTGGGTGTTGCAGTACTTAAATTGTTTAGTGCCATGACACTGGCAGATAGTGCCATACCCGATGGTGCTGCTATTATGGATAGCCTGCAACTGTTTCTGGATATATGGTCGTGGGGGCTGATATTGTTCGGGCTACACCTGCTGGTGTTAGGGTATATCGTGTTGCGTTCGGGCTATATACCAAAGTTTATCGGCTGGCTCACACTCTTTGCCGCACTCAGTTATTTATTTAATAATCTTGCCAACCTGGTAGTATTGCATTACGAGCAATACAAAGGCACGGTAGAAGCCGTACTTGGCCTGCCGATGGCACTGGGCGAACTGGTACTGGCTGTATGGCTGCTGGTAAAAGGCGGCAAACTGCCCTGATGCTATGATGACTTCTGTATGCGCTTGCGGATGCGGCTCAGCGATTCGGGGGTGATGCCTATATAACTTGCCAATTGGTTCAACGGTACGCGTTGCAGCAAATCGGGGCGTGTTTCCATCAGGTTCAGATAGCGTTCTTCGGCTGTGCTGGCTATAAAGCGAGACAGGTGGTCTTGTGTTTTGCCAAAGTCCTGTTCCATCATGGCACGCGTTATCTGTTGCAGCTTGGGGAATTTTTCATACATCGCCGCTTCTTCATTCATATCTCCCAATATCACTACCGTATCTTCCACACAAGACAGGAAACTTTCTGAACGTGTCTGATTGGTATAACTGGTAAATAATACAGCGGCTTCATTTTCTGTAAAGAACTGCGTTGTCTTTTCCACATCATCAACCATCATGTATTGGCGCAGGCAGCCCTTCAATACAAAATAGCATTTGCTGCACACCTCTCCTGCCTTCACAAGCACCTTGCCTTTAGGGTATGCTTCTACCACAAGATTGTCGGCTATCATTTCTTTCTCCTCATCTGTCAGTGCATCAAACTGTGCAATAAATGTTTGCAGTATTACTCGGGCGTTGTCTTCCATGCAGTTGCAAATATAATTAAGAATAAAACGAAGCCGAACAGCTTGTTGCCCGGCATATTAATTTAGGTGGTGCGGTTTATTAGGTCTACCTTACACCTGATACAATGGCCTTCCGCTTTCTCTGACATTTTTCTGCACAGCTTTCAGCCTTAGCAACAATCGCCACTATTATTTTTACTTGTTTTAAAATATTTATGTTATGACGATTATTGTTAGCAACCTTGCCGATGATATTACTGAAAACAGCCTGCACGAATTGTTTGCAGCTTATGGAAATGTAACGGCATCGCGCCTGGCAATGGACCCTATAACGGGCAACCCGCAAGGATTCGGGATAGTGATAATGGATGATGTGACAGAAGGCAACCTTGCCGTAAAACAGCTGAACAACCAGCCATACATGCAGAAAAACCTGCTTGTAACTGAAGCAGCCTTACGCAATAACAACCCAACCGCCGACCGTATTTATTAATATGCTAAACCATAAATGTATGCGTAATAAAATAACAACCACCGCACAGCTGCAACAGCTGCATGAGGGAGATACCGTCATCAAATACCCTGTGAACGGCGAAACAGAACCCCACTATGATGAAACGCAAACCGAACGTGCGCAATTGTACACCATATCTGCCGTCAATAAAGATAACGACATGGTGTACCTGATAACTACACAGCCACCGGGTGTGCTGTCAGAAAAACCGGGCAACCTCGGGAGGCTTTTCATACATAAAGAACTGATGCTGAAGCAAGGGCTTTGGTGGATTTAACAACTGTGGGGAAAATGGAACAAGTACATACGGGCGTATTGTATATGAGCAAAGACAAACTTTCGCTTACAGACTGCGACGGAAACATTATATGTAACAGGGTAACGCACGATGGCATAGTCTATTATGCAGCCATATCCATAGAATCGGAAGCATACGAGAAAATATGCAGGTCTGTATCTGCCCGTAAGGTATGCACCGTCTGGAACGATAATTATGACTGCCTGATATGGGACGAAGTAGATATATGCACCCGATGGCAGTATATACCCTCGGGCTTCAGCAATATCAGTTAATACCTGCTTGTAGCATCACCACCAATAAAGCATCAAGACCTGCCTGCCCACCATCCCCAGCCTATGTACATTTTATTAGCCCTTATAAATGCTATCTTGGCACGGTCGTTTTCTATGGGTGCTATATAAAACATTCTGCGAAACCTGTTCACGTCCGCATCGCTGATTGCCACCTGCCGTTGTGCATCTCCGGGCTTTATGCCTACATCAAAAAACTTTTCATCCTTATTAAAATCGGGTACTAATTTTTGTGTACCATCGCCCTTCATACCCCAATCGTACATTAAGGCAAAATCTTTGGGATGCAGGTTACCCAGTTTTATTTGTTGCAGGTAAAAATCATCCGCGTACAGCAGGCAACGCTTCCTGTCTGCATTTCCCTTTATCATATAAGCATAGTGCACGATAACCGGAAGAACTATGGATGAGGCCAGATGGTATTCATCCAAGTCAAACTGGCCTTCGCCTATATTATGCTGTGGTTCATCTTTATACTTCTTATAATAATCAAACGGATCCATCCTACCTGTTTTCAACTCGTGCAATAAATCCTGCTGGTCTATACCTATCAGTTTATCAGACGGGTATCCTTTTTCTGCAATCAGTTTTCGCAGTGCGTCTGTCGTAACCATTATCTGCGGCCTGTACCTTTTATTATGGGTCATGATAGATTCTCCGCGGGCAGGGTTTTTCTCCAACTGGTCATTACAAAACAACTGCATCATTGCTATAAGCGCTCCCGTATCTATACGCTGCAGGTAATGTTGCCTGTTTGCTTTGAATATCCGTGCAATACTGTCTTTGTGTTTGATGTACAATGCATGCTGCTGAAAATATTTCATGAGGGGGCTTTCGAGGTGCTTGGGAGCCAACCCGTTCAGCATAGCTTTAGTAGTAAACTCAAGGAGACGCTTTTCATTATTAGTATGCAGGGCTATCTGCATAGCCATCACACAATCGTGTACGAAAACAAAATCGTATTCTTTAAATAATACGGAATAGGTTTTCAACCCATCGTCAAATTGCTGCTTTACAAAAATCTGCTCTTCGGCTTTGATGATGGCCTGATGATACTTTGTATAATCCTGCGCGGCAGACAGGTTTATATAACCTATTAATAACAACGTGCTCAATAATCGTAGCATAGTGTGGATTGTAAGTACAAATTACGATAATCACTACATTTATATTATCTTTCGTAAGGCACAAAACTATTCGGTTATGGCAAACGAAACATCTCCCATCAGCAGACCTGTAATGATATGGTCTTTGATTAATGCGTTTATTATGGGTTATGCCATCTGCGACTATGTGCATACGCAACAATTCAGCATCTTTTATATTGTAGCTATGACATCCATCGTTGCACAACTTCTATACAGGATGAAGAAATAATATCCCTGCTGTTCTAACGATTTACGACATTTCGTAACTTTAAGTAAGATGAAGACGAAAGAAGAGATTGTAAAGAACTGGCTGCCGCGCTATACCGGCATGGCACTCGAAGATTTCGGAAAGTATATATTGATTTGCAACTTCAGCCATTATGTACTGCGCTTTGCTGAAATGCATGGCGTAAAAGTAGTGGGGCTTGATAAGCCGATGTCCTGCGCTACCGCTGATGGTATTACCATCATCAATTTTGGTATGGGTAGTGCCACCGCTGCTACCATGATGGACCTGCTGAGTGCCATTGAACCCAATGCGGTATTGTTCCTCGGTAAGTGCGGCGGGCTGAAAAAGAAAAACAATGTAGGCGATTTGATACTGCCGATAGCTGCCATTCGTGGCGAGGGTACAAGCAACGATTATTTTCCGCCCGAAGTACCTGCCCTGCCATCCTTCGCTTTGCAGAAGGCCATATCTACTACCATCCGCGACCACTCGCTCGACTACTGGACGGGTACGGTGTACAGCACCAACCGCCGCGTGTGGGAGCATGATGAAGACTTTAAAGAATACCTGCGCAAAATACGTGTGATGGCTATTGATATGGAAACGGCTACGATATTCACCGTCGGGTTTTATAACCAGATACCTACGGGCGCATTGCTGCTGGTATCAGACCAGCCCATGATACCCGAAGGTGTAAAAACCGCTGACAGTGACATGAGCGTTACCAAACAGTTTGTAGATACCCACCTCACCATCGGCATCAGCTCGCTGAAACAACTTATTAATAACGGGCATACAGTTAAACATTTGAAGTTTTAAAAAGATTGAATACACAACACATCATACAAGCCACCAACCTCAACATCTCTTTCGGCGATTTTGTTGCTGTAAAGGGTATATCGTTTGTAGTGGCAGAGGGCAAGACGCTGGCTATTGTGGGGGAGAGCGGCAGTGGTAAATCGCTGACGGCACTATCGCTGATGGGCTTGCTGCCCAAGGGTGCTGCTATAAGTGGTAGCCTGCAATTGAACACCAACAATCAGGCATACAATCTGCATGCTGTTGATAATACACAATGGCAGCAGTTGCGTGGCAAGGAAATGGGTATGGTTTTCCAAGAGCCGATGAGCTCGCTGAACCCTGTGATGAAAATAGGCAGACAACTGGCAGAGGTAATACTTACGCATCAGCAGGCAGATAAACAAACTGCAAAACAACAAGCTATAGAATGGCTGCGCAAAGTGCAGTTACCCAACCCTGAGAAGCTCTACGAACGTTATCCGCACCAGTTATCGGGCGGGCAAAAGCAAAGGGTGATGATTGCCATGGCTATGTGCAACAAGCCTGTACTGCTGATAGCCGATGAGCCTACTACAGCGCTGGATGTTACCGTGCAGCAGGATGTAATAGCACTGATGCGCAACTTGCAACAGGAGCACCAAACGGCTATGATATTCATTACGCACGACCTTGCACTGGCATCGCAGATAGCAGATGAGGTGCTGGTGATGTATCAAGGCCAGGTGATGGAATATGGCAAGGCTGCAGATGTATTGCGCAACCCGCAACATGCATATACAAAAGCATTGCTGGCATGCAAACCCAATGCTGCCAACAAAGGCAAGCGCCTGCCGATAGTAGCAGATTTCCTGAACGGAGAAATGCCTGCGGCAACACAACAAACAGATGCGCCAATCGGCGATACAATATTGCAGGTGAATAAGCTGCGTGTGTGGTTTACCGAAAACAAAGACCTGCTGGGCAGGCCCGTAGATTATTTCAAAGCGGTAGATGATGTGAGTTTTGAACTGAAGCGCGGCGAAGTACTGGGGCTGGTAGGCGAGAGTGGTTGCGGTAAGAGTACCATCAGCCGCAGCCTGATGGGTTTGCTACCTGTACACGAAGGGCAGATACTATTTAATGGTGAAGACATAGCCAGACTGCATACTAAAGAATGGACACGTATCCGCAGGCAGATACAAATGGTGTTTCAGGACCCATACGCATCGCTGAACCCACGCATGACGGTGGGCGATATGCTCACAGAACCTATGCGTACACACAACATAGTACCGCGTAGCGAATTGCAGAAAGAAGCACAACGATTGCTGGATCTGGTGCAGCTACCTGCCGATAGCATGAAGCGATATGCGCACCAGTTCAGTGGTGGGCAGCGGCAGCGTATAGGTATAGCACGTGCATTGGCACTACGCCCGCAGTTGATGATATGCGATGAAAGTGTATCGGCACTGGATGTGAGCGTACAAGCGCAGATACTGAACCTGCTGAAAGATTTGCAAAAAGAGTTTTCGCTTACTTATCTTTTTATCTCTCACGACCTGAATGTGGTACACTATATGAGCGACCGTGTAATGGTAATGCAGGCAGGCCATATTGTAGAAGCAGGTGATGCCACAAAGGTATTGCAACAACCGCATAACGATTATACCAAACGACTGATAGCGGCTATGCCGTAAGTTATTCTGTATAATACACTTTCGGAAACTTTGCGCAATCTATCAATACATACTTAATGCTGTATGCTGCACTGTCGGGCAGGTACATAGTGCCTGTTTGTGCATTGTAGGCCGGTTGTTTTTGTAATGCACCAGTTGGCGTCAGCTTAAAAGACACCATGATGGAATCGTCCATGCCCTCCATTGTATAGCGCCACAACGCAGTAATGATTTCGCCTTTCTTCGTACCTGTGATGTTACCCGTTGCACGGTCTTTTTCGTACGGCATGTAGGCAAGCTGCCCCGTTACACTATCACCTTTTATAAACAGCTTCAATGCGGTAGTGTCCTGTGCTTTTGTGCCATCAGTATGTATAAAACAGAAATTATCGGCAGCAGTAACAACAGGCGTATCACCATCGGCAGATTTAGTATTACCTGTATCGGTACAGGCTGCAAACAACAGGAAGGTTACGGGCAATAAACGTTTCATAAGCCATATATCAGCTTACTAAAGATACAATCAATCCGCAAAAACAGTGGTGTGTTCTACAGCACGTGGTGTACTATCCTGTCCCACTCTGGGTGGCGCTTGATGTAAGAGCTTGCAAACGGACAAAGCGGAATAATCTTCCAGCCCTGTTCTTCTACATAAGCAAATACTTTTTCGGCCAGCATCTTACCAATGCCGCGCCCTTCAAGCTGTGTAGGTACTTCTGTGTGTGCAATGATAAGCATATTGCCGGTACGGCTGTATTCCATAAATGGCGTGTAGCCATCAATATGCATTTCAAATCTGTGTCCCGCCTCGTTGTGTACAAGAGGTGTGTCGTTCATAATAGCTGTCATACAAAGGATGTTGTTCGTTTTGTAAATGACACTCGGTATCATTTATCTCTCTCAACCAAAACATGCAACATGGATGGGTATCTAACAGGGGCAATTACTGCGCAATATACTATTTATATATCAACCTGTAAAATAGCCATATATTAAATTTACGTGTACTATTTAGGGCGAAAACTATATCCAATCAAGCTTGTGCTTAGTCAACTCACTCTCGGCATCGCCTGTGTTGAGTGTTGATGCAGGTTCAAACAGCATGATGCTTACTTCCTCGTCTGCCACAGGGCGGTGCTCTACCCCTTTGGGTACTATCAGAAATTCACCTTCATTCAGCACAATGGTTTTATCTCTGTATTCCATACGAAAGCTGCCTTTTATGACAAGGAACATTTCATCCTCTGCATCGTGCTTGTGCCACACAAATTCCCCTTTGAGTTTTGCAAGCTTTACGTGCTGACCATTCAGCTCGCCCACAATTTTGGGGCTCCAGTGTTCGGCAAACAATGCCAGTTTTTCGGTGATGTTTATTTTGTGCATAACTATTTAAGAGGTTGCGTGAAAAACCTGATTAAACCAGGCAATAACTCAATTGCAATGCCAATAACCGGTAATAATAAATACGACCAAAATGGATACTGGTACGTTCTGTTTTTGCCAGGTAAACTACTTTTAATTGCCGCTGTTGTGTAATGCTTATAATGAAGTAGAATAAGACCAGTTAATATCAAATAATAAATAATCCTGAATGTAAAAGGGCTAGCCAAACCCATAAATGTAATATCCCACATAAGAATATTTAACCAGATAGGTATTGAAACTAATGCACCAATAATGCATGTTCGTCGAAAGATTAGTAGCCCACCGGCAACTAATTGAGAGATGCCAATAAAGGATTTAAATGGCTCATGGTCTGCTAAATACCATGATAGTCTGAACAAACTTAAATCTTTTAACGGCGTATTTAATTCATGTGTAGTAACTCCAAATTGAGTACCAGTCAATTTTGCCCAACCATAATCAATAAGTATATATGCCAGCCATAAACGTGTAGCAATAATGAAAAAGTTATACAGTCTGTCTTTTTGAATCATAATATTTTCAAATAAGGGTAATGTATGGAAGGTACTACTTCCTAAACTTACATATACTTCCCCGTATAACTCTCCTTTACTTTCTTCAAGCCTTCGGGTGGGCCTGCGTATAGCAGATTGCCGCCACCGGCACCACCTTCGGAGCCCATGTCTATCACCCAATCAGCACACTTTATTACATCTGTGTTATGTTCTATTACCAATATACTATGCCCCTGCGTTATCAGTGCATCAAACGATGCCAGTAGTTTTTTGATATCGTGAAAATGCAAACCCGTTGTAGGCTCATCGAATATAAAGAGCACTTTTTCTTTTGCTGCACCCTTGCCCAGGAATGATGCCAGTTTTACACGCTGTGCCTCACCACCACTCAGGGTATCGCTGCTTTGTCCCAACTTCACATAACCGAGGCCCACATCGCTAAGCGGTTGCAATGCAGTTGCTATTTTCTTTTCGTCTTTGAAGAATTCGATGGCTTCATCAACACTCATCTCCAGTACATCAAACACACTCTTGGTACGGTAGGTTACTTCCAGCACTTCGTCTTTAAAGCGTTTGCCCTTGCAGCTTTCGCAGAGCAAGTGTACATCTGCAAGGAATTGCATTTCTACAATCACCTCACCATCACCCTTGCAGGTATCGCACCTGCCACCATCTGTATTGAAGGAAAAATGTTTCTCTGCAAAGCCGCGCATTTTTGATAGCTGTTGTTTTGCAAACAGCTTGCGCACTTCGTCCCATGCTTTGATATAAGTAACGGGGTTGCTGCGCGATGATTTACCAATCGGGTTCTGGTCTATCATTTCTACATGCGCTATGCGGTTGATATCGCCACCAAGATATTTATGTACACCGGGGCGTTCTACACCTTCACCAAAATGTTTCATCAGCGCTGGGTACAGTGTCGATTTCACAAGTGTAGTTTTACCGCTACCACTCACCCCCGTTACCACACACATCACATTCAGCGGAAAGTCTGCATTCACATCTTTCAGGTTGTGCTGACGGCAACCCTCCAGGCGTATGCTACCCTTTGGTTGTCGTTTGGTGGCAGGCACTTCTATCTCCATAGCACCACTCAGGTATTGCCCCGTAAGGCTCATCTTGTTTTTTATCAGCTCTTTGTACGGCCCTGCCGCTACTACCTCACCACCAAGGTGGCTGGCAAGCGGCCCCATATCTATAATATAATCAGCCTCGCGCATCATCATCTCATCGTGCTCTACCACTACTACGGTATTGCCAAGGTCGCGCAGGTTTTTCAGTACGTTTATCAATCGCTCTGTATCACGACTGTGCAAACCAATGCTCGGCTCATCGAGAATATATAACGAGTCTGTAAGATTGCTGCCAAGAAATTTTGTAAGCTGTATGCGCTGGCTCTCACCGCCACTCAGTGTATTGGCAAGGCGGTTCAGTGTCAGGTAGCCGAGGCCTACATCCAGCAGGGTTTTCATGCGTTGATTTATTTCCAGCAATATGCGCTTGGCTATCTGCATATCGTGTTCGTTCAGTTTCAGTTTATCGAACCACTGCGCAAGGTCGCTTGCGGGCATCATCATCAGGTTGCCTATATGATGGTCGGCTATCTTTACATAAAACGCTTCTTTACGCAGGCGCATACTGCGGCAACTGGGGCATGTAGTACGCCCGCGATAACGTGCCTGCATAACACGATACTGCACTTTGTACAGGTTCTGCTCTACCATCGCAAAGAAATCGCGGATGCCGTTTACTTTGCTGTTGCCTTCCCAAAGCAATTCCAGTTCGCTCTCGTTCAGGTCCATGATGGGTTTGTGGATGGGGAAGTCGTACTTCACAGCACCGCGTATAAACGATGCCTGCCATTCGCTCATCTTCTCACCCTTCCACGGTGCTACAGCACCTTCATATACACTCAGTCTTTTATCAGGTATCACAAGGTCTTCATCCAGCCCCAGCACCTGCCCGAAGCCTTCGCATTGCGGGCATGCACCATACGGATTGTTGAACGAAAACAAATTGGGCGATGGCTCTTCAAACACTATACCATCAGCTTCAAAACGATTGTTGAAGTGCAGTATCTTTTTACCGTCTATCTCCAGTGTACATTCACCTTCACTTTCGTAAAAAGCTGTCTGGATACTATCGGCAAGGCGATGCATATCGTCCTCGTCAAAATCTTTGGTAACGATACGGTCTATCAGCAGGAAGATGTCTTTCTTTGGTAGTTGCACATCGTCGCTTAGTACTTCTTCTATACGTATCGGTTTGTCTTCTCCTTTGGCATGTACACGGCTGAAGCCTTTTTGCAGCAGTATGTTCAGCTCCTCGTTCACACTACGTCCGTAGCGGGTCACAAGCGGCACGATGATTTGCACCTTAGTACCGTGCGGTAGTTTCTGTACGGCATCTACCACATCGCTCACGCTGTCTTTCTTCACCTCATTGCCACTAACGGGCGAATATGTTTTACCGATACGTGCAAAGAGTAAACGCAGGTAATCGTATATCTCCGTCATACTACCGACGGTACTGCGTGGCGTGCGTGTGGTTACTTTCTGTTCTATTGCTATTGCAGGGCAAATACCGCGTATATAATCCACATCGGGTTTATCCATACGCATCAGAAACTGGCGTGCGTATGCGCTCAGGCTTTCCGCATAGCGACGTTGCCCTTCGGCAAAGAGCGTATCCATCGTGAGGCTGCTCTTGCCGCTACCACTCACACCCGTTACCACCACCAGCTTATTGCGCGGGATGGCCACATCTACATTCTTCAGGTTGTGCGTACGCGCCCCTTTGATGAAGATGCTGTCATCATCGCGGTGCAGGTTTTCAATTGTATATAAATCGTTGCTGATTGCCGTTGCTTTCTTTGCCATAAAGGAGATAGCAAATCTAACAATTTTGAGGGTGGTAATGTTGGGTGGGGGGATAGGTGTTATTTATTAGTGTATATGCACTGCGCGAGTATAACCACCCCGATTGGCAACGATAAGCTTCGCATATCTTCGCCAATATCCCCTCCTAAAAACAGGAGGGGAGCTTTTTCAGGTGGTGCTATCTCATGAAAAAGTAAAAACCTGCATGAGTACGCTTCAATGTATCATTAAACTATGTTATTCATTATTTAAATACACTATATTACATATACACTATGTAAAGCAAGAATATGTACCGGTCTGCTATAATCTTTTTATTCCTCTTCGCTGCAACCCTTACGCAGGCACAACACAAAAAAATAAAATGGCAGGCAAAGTATGGTGGCTTAAAAGACGACTACCCTAAATCGCTGATAAAGACTCAAGACAACGGATATGTAATATGTGGCTCATCGGCTTCGGCAGATGGCAGCCTTACCGGCAATAATGGTATAGATGATGTATGGCTTGTAAAAACTGACAGCATTGGTAATATGCTATGGCAAAAAAACTATGGCGGCAGTAAAAGCGATGTTGGCAGCTGCATCATTCAGACAGCAGACGGCGGTTACTTCATTGCAGGCTACACTACATCCAACGATAAAGATATAACCACAAACAAAGGCATTACAGATATATGGTGTATAAAAACGGATAGCACCGGCAATATGCTATGGCAACAAACATACGGTGGCAGCGATGATGACAAAGCATATTCCTGCATTCAAACAAATGATGGCGGCTACCTGGTTGCAGGATATACCAATTCTACTGACGGCGATGCAACAGGCAATACAGACATCATGAACTTCTGGGTTCTTAAAACAGATGGCAATGGTAGCATACAATGGCAGAAATCTTATGGTGGCAATTATGTTGATATTGCAAAACAAATCATTGCCGGAGCAGACAACAGCTATACTGTAATAGGGTATTCAAGCTCTACAAATGGCGATGTAACCAACAACAAAGGCTTTACCGATGTTTGGGTTATCAACCTATCGCAAAACGGCAACCTCAACTGGCAGAAAAACTACGGAGGCAGTAGCAGCGACGAAGGAAAATCTATTATACGAACCGATGATAACGGCTATATATTTACAGGCAGCACCAAATCTGCCGATGCAGATGTAACAAACAACATCGGCGGGTATGACCTGTGGGTTGTAAAGACCAACAAAACAGGAAATATATTATGGCAAAAGACCTACGGTGGTACAAAAGACGATGAAGGGAATACCATAACTGCAACAACTGACGGGTACGTTATCTCCGGTGGCACACGCTCTAATGACAACGATGTAAGCGGGCTGCATGGTTCGGGATATACAGATGATTGCTGGGTGATAAATATCTCTGAATCGGGCGTAAAGAACTGGCAAAAAGTACTCGGTACAAATATGGTTGAAAATGCCTGTGCTGCAGTAATAAACAGCAATGGAACCATAACACTTGCCGGCCAGTCAAACGGAACTGGTGGTGATGCAACATCCTACATCGGTTTGAATGACTATTGGCTTGTAACCCTTACAGACAGTACACTCCATATCAATCCTACTTCGGTCAATACTGTTGCAAATATCAAAGCTTATCCTGCAATTACAACCGGGATTGTTTACATCACATCTTCCGACAATATTCAGGGTACATTTTCATTGACCGATATCAGCGGGCGTTTATTATCGTCAGGTACTTTTCAGTCACATCATACTATAGACATTTCCAATCGGCACAGTGGTATATATATCCTGAAAATAAACACCTCGGGCAAAGAGCTAATCCAAAAAATCATCCTTTGCAGTAATTAATTACTGCTTCTTACCCGCAAAAGAATAAGTGTACCCGCTGGCATTAACGGGCGTTGTATAATTCGTACTGTATGTATTGAAGTAGAATGTGGCACTGTCGGTATCGGGGTTGTATTTAAACCGGTATTCCGTACCACCTGGATGGCTCATAAAACTCCACCCGTTTGATATATAATGCCCCGCGTAATACAAACGGAATGGGTTACTAAAGCAGCAGTTGAGCGCCACAGCTATAGAATCGTCTGTATGTTGTGTAACGATGATATTGGTTGCAAAAGCAGAGTCTTTGGTTGTTGTAGCGCCATTCACTGTCTTATAACTATGGTAGGTCATATATCCATCATACACACCGTAGGTTTTCGCAGTCCCGTTCATTGCAGTGCCTGAGCCACCACCATTGCCACTGCCTCCATTGGCAGCAGGGGGTGTATTATCGTTAATGCCTTTATCATTATCTTTTTTACAGGCAGCTAATAAGGCAATAACTACAAACAGGTATATAGTGTGTTTCAAGTGTGTAAAATTTATGCTTATCGCTGCAAAGCCTGTGCCAATTAATGATGCCATTGTTTTGCTGCCGAATATTTACTTTTGACCCCTACAAATGATTACCGCAGATTTTTCAGGCATACAATTACAGCTTCGCAAAGAGGATGGTAAAACACAGGTGTACGACCCTATACGCCGAAAGTGGATTATACTGACACCCGAAGAGCATGTGCGCCAATACCTGCTGCAATACCTTATTCAAACGCTGCACTACCCGCCCGCACTGATAGCCGTAGAAAAACAACTGACACTGGGCACACTCACCAAGCGTTTTGATATTGTAGTATATAACCGCGAACATAAACCCTGGCTGCTGGCAGAGTGCAAAGCACCGGAGGTAATGATAACCGAAGCCACGCTGAACCAGTTGCTGCAATACCACAATACACTACAGTGCCGGTATTGGCTACTATGCAACGGGCATCAGCTCTTTTGTGCCGATGCGGGAGATATCACAAATATAAAATGGTTAGAAGCCCTGCCTGCCTATGATGGTTGAGTAGCGGGTGCTGTTCATCGTTTCTACCGCGCGGCGTATCACATCATCATCCCATGTAGTGATGGCATAATAACCATTGCTGCGGTATAATATACGTGCCAGCTGCGCTTTCAGCTGCATACGGAAGAAACTATAATTGGTCTTATTGCGCAGTACACGCTCTACCGCACGGCGGAAGGTAGGGTCCTGCATTTTCAGGAAGTCTGCCACCAGTTCATCGGCAGTATAGCCGGTGCTGTATGCAGCTACGTTTTTGTATTGCAGCAATGCTTCGCGGTGGCGCATATAGTAGTTCCACACCACACGGCGTGCATCCTCGCTATACATCATATTGCTGAGCCCCGGCGTTAGCCTTGCCGTATCAAATGGCACAAACACATCGGGCTTGATGCCGCCACCACCATACACCAATCGTTTGTTGGCAGTATAGTAGCGGGTAGTATCTTCCGTCAGTGTGGTGTCGTTGCCTTTCAGTACATCGTGTTCAAAACGCTTGATGAAATCTTCTTCATAAGCATCGCGCCCGTTTTTGTAAGAGCGTTGTATGCTGCGCCCCGATGGTGTATAGTATTTAGCAACCGTCAGGCGTATGGCAGCGCCGTCATTCATTTCGTATTGCTCCTGCACAAGGCCCTTGCCAAAGCTACGACGGCCTACTACTATGCCCCTGTCCCAGTCCTGCACCGCACCTGCCAGTATTTCGCTCGCCGATGCCGAACCTTCATCTACCAACACAGCAATTTTACCTTTTTCAAATGTATTCCTGCCATTTGTTTTATAGTCGGTTCGTTTGTTGTGCAACCCTTGTGTATATACTATCAGCTTATCCCCTTCAAGCAGTTCGTCAACAATATGTTGCGCAGCTTCCAGATAGCCGCCTGGGTTCTGGCGTACATCTATCACCAGTTGTTCCATACCGCTGTTTTTCAACCCTTTCAGTGCGCGGGCAAACTCATCGTAAGTAGTAGCGCTGAAGCGGTTGATTTTTATGTAGCCTGTTTTGCTGTCCAGCATCAGGTTGGCATCCACGCTGTACACCGGTATTTCGCCACGGGTAATGGTCAGTTGTTTCAGTGTATTATTAACGGGTTCCTTCAGCGTTACGGTTACTTTTGTGTTAAGCCTGCCTTTCAGCATCTTAATAACATTATCGCTGGGTATGTGCTTTCCTGCAACGGTGCTGTCGCCTACACGTACTATTTTATCACCTGTTACGATGCCTGCTTTCTCGGCAGGGCCACCGGGTATTACAGATGTTACATTGATGGTATCGTCGAATACAAAAAACTCTACACCTATCCCGTAGAAACTACCTTCAAGATCCTGATTCACATCTTCAAGTTCGTCTGCGGGTATGTAAATGGTATGCGGGTCCAGATGGCTGAGGATGCCCTCAACAGCGTCTTTGTACAAGTCGTCGCTGTTTACGCTGTCAACGTATTTTTCGTTTACCAGATCTATAATCTGCTCCAGCCTGTCGTTGCGTTGTATTACGGTCTGCAGGTCGCGTTTGCCACGCAGGGTATCGCGCAGGTTGAAACCCAGCGCCATGCCACCCACCATTACTACCGAAAAAAACAGGGGTGTCCAAACTTTAAACCCACCCGATTGCTTACCGTCCATTTACCAAAAAAGATGGGCAAAGTTAGGCGCATTTAATGATTAAATAATAAACTTATTCGATGAGCATATACTATTAACAAAACAGTATTAGGAAAATGAGGATTGATGCTGCATTTTTGTATCAAATATCCCGTTATGCCTTCCATACTCCTAGTAGAAAGCGGCTCCACCAAAACTGATTGGTGCTTGCTGGCAAAGGGCAAGAAGCCCCAGCACTTCAGCACCGGCGGCATCAACCCGCATCTGCAAAGCAAGGAAGAAATAATGCACCTGCTGCAATCAGAACTGAAATGGAACCCTAAAAAACACCATGCAGATGCTGTAGCTTATTACGGCGCAGGGGCAGGCAGTGCAGCAAAACAAAAAGAACTGGCTACGATACTGAAAAAACACTTCGGTATTGCAAAAGTGGATGTAGAGAGTGATATGATGGCGGCGGCAAGGGCACTCTGCGGCGATAATAAAGGGATGGTGAGCATATTGGGCACCGGTAGCAATTGCTGCTACTACAATGGTAAAAAAATAGCCGAACAGAAACCATCACTTGGCTTTATAGCGGGCGATGAAGGCAGCGGCAATTATATAGGCAAGCGGGTATTGCAATATTACGCTTACAATACTTTTGATACGGAACTGAAACTTGCTTTCGAGCAGTTGTATGGCAATGATGTACAGGCCATGATTAATAAGCTGTACGGCGAGCCTTTCCCCAACAGGTATCTGGCAGGCTTTGTAAAGCTGCTGGTAAATACCCGTGGCCACTACATGACTGAAAATATCATCGAAGACTGTATCAACGATTTCTTCCACCATCATATACTGAAATACCGCAACAGCTGGAAACTGCCGCTATACTTTACCGGCAGCGTGGCTTACGAATTCAGGGATGTTGTGGAAAGCCTGTGCCGGCAATACGAGCTGGACCTTGGCACCATTGCCAAAAGCCCTATGGAAGGGCTGATAGCTTATCATAAAAAAAGATTGTAATCGTTAGTTGGATTGTGTTTGCGTATCCACCGCAATATGTTCCGTTACTTCTTTTATCGCTTCATCCAGTTTTTGAGTAGCTGCAAGAATATTGCTGATTATCTGCGCGGTATCACTATCCAGCTTTTCGGGTTTCAGCAATTGTACCAGGCCCATGATAGTTGCCACAGGGCTGCGCATCTTGTGCGATTGCATCCATGATATTTCCTGCAGTTTTTTATTCTGCGCTTCTATCCGCAGCTGGTATTCCAGTTGTGCCGTCACGTCTGTCGATACGCCTGTCAGCAAATCCCGTCCCTCTGCGTCTTTGTGCAATATCACCTCGGTATGTATATGCTTCAGGTCGCCCGTTTTACTGTATATCCTGAAGTAAATCGTATCAGCTTTCGTTTCCCAAATCCTGGCTATTTTTTCATCAACACTTTTCCTGTCTTCGGGGTGTATGTTATTCATCAGCGTGTGCGACTTGCCTATCAATTCATCCGGTGCATATCCGAAAATATCAAGCGATGCATTGTTGCTGTATGTAACTACCAGTGTCTCTGCGTAGCAAGACCATACTGATTCTTTAATAGACGACAGGATATTTTCCATCCGCTCTCCCTGCTTATTCACTCGCTCTGTCAGCATATTATTTGCTGCTTCAATCTTCACTTTTTCATCTATATCTACTGCCATTACCACCCTTGCATTTCTGCCTTCAAACATGGTAGCATGAGAATAGATATGTACATGAAAAACAGTACCGTCCTTCTTCATGTGCCGCCACCTGCCTGCATCAAAGTACACTGCATTCAGCTTGCGCAATGTGGCATAATAACGGTCCAGTTCTTCTTCGGGCCTGATGGCTACCGTTGTCAGTTGCAGCAGTTCTTCTCTTGTATATCCGTATTGCAGCAACGTTGCGTTATTTACCTGCAGAAATTCCAGCGTATCTACATCGTAGATGTACATGGCACCGGGGGTATCATCAAACAGGCGTTTGTAGTCGTTCACCATTTTAGCGCGTACCAAGGCGCATTGCATCATTTTCTGTAATGTGCAGCTATCCGTATTATCTGCAAAGAAATAATCCTGCGCACCTGCACCTATAGCCTCCATAGCGGCATTCTCTTCTTCTTTGCTGCAACTGATTATAATGGGAACACCTGTGTAATAAGACATCAGCATAGCTGCAGATGCAGTTATGCCAACATTGCTCAACGCTGTTGAGAGTATTATAATATCGGGGTGATAATTTGCAGAGATTGCAGCATTCAGTGAATCTGCATACGCTGTTCTCCCCCCCATTCCATCTCTTGTAAGCAGCGCGTTTAGTTGTTGGCGCGTTTTTTCACATGCGTCAATTACCAACACTTGTTTTTCATTCATTGTCTTGCCCTCTTTAATCCGTCTATTCATGCAATATTACAAATCTGTTTCACTATCGCAAGTTTTTTACCATATACGTTAAACAATATATACAATAAAAAAAAGAACCGATGCAGCTATACGCCGCATCGGCTTTACCCCCACGCTTACGACAGGTATCATCTGCCCGTTACAGAACAATACCGCTATCATCCTCCTTCGCTTATATTGTCATTTTACAAAATGTAAGGTCTCTGTTCCGTTTTTGCTATCACCGCTCAGTTTTATTTCACTGTCTGTTTTAGTGTCTATCACCCAGTCATCTGCCAGTTCCAATACCTTCTCATCCGTAGTGTTGAATGTAAGTACCATCTTCTGTTTACCATCATCACTCACCTGGTTCCATGTGCCACTGATGGTTTGTCCGTTCCGGTTTACAGATATTGTATTATTGCTATTAAACTCAAACGTATTGCCACTGTAGTCGCTTGTTTCTTCTTTTGTTTTATCGTAGTAATAACTGATGCGCCACTGCCCGCCTGCTACCTGTGTGTTGTTTGTTGATGGTGTCACATTCAGGTTATCATCATCATGTTTGCAACTGCTGCTGGTAAGCGTCATGTACAGCGTTAATGCCAGTGCGGGTATCAATATCTTTTTCATACGATGTTTTTTTTGTTGATGATGTAAAACTATGCTGCACTTCACACATCGCAAAACGAGATGCAGCTATGCGGCAATAGCGGATGCCGAAGCGGGATATTAAACGATGAAGCGGAAATGAGAATGATGAAACGGCATAAAAAAAATGTTGCCGGAGCTAGGAGCCGCGGCAACACAGGTAAACACTCAACTACAATTATTGTTGTACTACACTGAATCGCATATTACGGGTAGCCGCACTACCGTGTATGCGAAGAAGATACGCGCCGGCAGGCAAGCCTTGTGTAGCAACACTGTGTTCCAGTTTGCCGGCTTGCGGCAATACACGTGCTTTATACACCACTCTTCCTACTGCGTCTGTAATGTCTATATCAAGATGTTTTTCATCAGATATTCCTTTTAATGTAAAGCTTCCGTTATTCGGATTAGGGAACAGTTGCCATTCAGCATCGCTGCTGATGCTTCCTACATTCAGGTTGATGTTACTGCCTACTACCAGGATGTTGCTCAAAGCGCTGTCAGGCTCTGCACATACCATATCGCTATACATCACAACGCTTATCAGGTCTCCCGGGAAGATGTCTGAATTGACCTTCGCGATATACGCCGGTGATTTACCACCCTGTATTACCACGCCATTACGCTTCCATATATAAGTAGGTGTAAGGCCACCGAATGTATGTGCAGGCAGGAAGGTAATAGCAGTACCTGATGGCACATTCAGCCCCGGTGTTGCAGCTATCCTAACCGTTGGCGGCACATTACCCGAAGCATTTATCAGGAAGCTGTTGCTGGTATCGTGCTGCTTGGTAAGACATGCCCAGTTGGCAGTGTACATACATTTAACCACATCACCTGTTGCCAGCGAACTGGTCGTCCATGAAGATGTGTTGGCACCCGGTACAGGTATGCCGTTTTTATACCATTGATACTGCGGCGTACTGCCACCACCCGATGCTGTTGATGTAAACGTAACCACATCGCCGATACAGATATTGACGCTTGGTGTAACATTAATATTGATATCCGGTGTCAGTGTATTAATAACTGTTACCAGCACACTGTCTTTACTACTGCAGAATGGCAGGCTTACGGTAGATACATAATAACCGCTATTCACAGGCAACGCGCCGTTTATACCCGTTCCCTGCGATGTGGATGTGAACCCTGCAGGCCCTGTCCAGGCATAGGTGATACCGGATGTTGTTGAACTCGTAGCCAGAATTATATTACCACCTGCACAGACCGGCGAATTACCTACTACTACGGGTTTCACCGGTGTAGAGTCGATACGCGCTACAAAGCTATCTACAAGAATGCAGCCATTGTAGTCGGCTGTAACGATATAAGTGCCTGATTGTTTTGTGAGCGCATTGGTGAATACATTGAACTGCGACGTACTGCTGAATGTATCAGGGCCTGTCCAACTATATGTTACACCTGTAGGGCCGCTGAGTGCTGTAAAGCTGAATGTTTTACCACCACATATCGGCGCATTGTGCGTAATGCTCGGCGTATCAGGCAAACGTTTAATCGTGATATTATTGCCATTATTATATCCAGCGCCTGATGGGCTGCTGTATGCCATACGGATACGATAGTTGGTGCTTGGTGTCAGGTTTACAGGCAGTTTCACACGTATGGTGCCTGCTCCTGTACCTGCCTGGCTGCCCAATACGGTAAACGTACCGAAAGAGCCCGACTGGTCTGACAATTGCAGACTGAATGTATTATTGAAGTTGAACGGATTGGTAACATCATAGTTAACAATCATGGAGTCGCCCTGACAATAAGAAAGTGTAGCAAGCGGATTGACAACATACGCTGCCGTATCTGCCTTGAACTTTGCCATATAACCATCCTGAGAACCGTTCAATGTAAGTTGATGCAATGCAAATGCAGCTATACCAGACATACTGCTGGTATTGCCTGCTAGGAATAAATCGCCGGTACGGCTGTAGCTGATACCAAAACCATTATCGGCATTTGTACCACCCAGGTAAGATACCCATGTACGTGTACCCGACGGGCCGAACACTGCTATAAACGCATCGCTGTTGCCACCAAACTGTGTCTGGTATGCACCCATAGTAGCGATACCCACGCTACCAGTACTACCACTGAAACAAACATTGTTTGTACCATCAATGTCAATGTCGGCAGTGAAATCGGGAGATGTACCACCAAGATAAGTACCCCATAACTGCACACCTGTTGGCGAAAACTTTGAAAGATACGCGTCAGACGGGCCACCACCGTTTATTGCCTGCTGAAAAGCACCTGCTGTTGAGATGCCAGACGAACTGTTGGTAGAACCGGCAATGTAAACATCGCCGTAATTATCATTTGCTATACCGGCAGACCCATCATTGCCCGAGCCTCCGTAATACGTAGCCCATTGCCTCGCACCACTGCTGTTGAACTTCACAATAAATGCATCTATACCACCACCATGGCTGGTTTGATGCGCACCTGATGTAGCAATGCTGCTCGTACTGAGCGTTGGCCCTGTTGCATATATATTGCCCGAACCGTCGGTACTTATTTTTAATATTTTATCATCGTCACTACCACCATAGTAGGTAGCCCATTGCCTTACACCATCTGTATTGAACTGTGCAATATAACCATCTGCACCACCACCTATACTTGTCTGGAATGCACCTGATGTAGAAATATTGGTACTGCTGGTAGTGTGCCCGCAGAGATATACTTTGTTCGTTACCCTATCCCATCTTACAGCCACCATAAAATCGTCGAACGATGCTGTAACGGCTTCATCGCCGGCACCACCATAGTATGTTGCCCATATCCTGTTACCGTTCGGGCCGAATTTTACGAGATAAGCATCGCCCACACCACCGCCAAACGCGGGCTGATGTGCACCTGATGTAGCCATACCGGTATTGGTAGATGTAATGCCCGATGTATAAACATTACCTAATGTATCTGTTGTAACATAAAACATGTTATCGGAACCCGAACCACCATAATATGTTGACCACAACAATACACCTGCTTCATCAAATTTTGAGATGAACGCATCTTTATTTCCCTGATGTGTAGTCTGAAAAGCACCACTGGTAGCCATACCGCTGGTACTGGTAGTATGCCCCACCAGAAATGAATTACCATTCGTATCAGATGCAACCGCAAAGGCAAATTCTACACCACTGTCTCCATGATATGTACTCCATGCAAGAGACGGGTCTATCACTATAGCATCCGTACTGCTGCCTGCCTGCAGCGAAAAGCTCAGCACATTGCCTGTAAGGCTGTATGCACTTGAAATTTCTTCTTTCGTGTTTTGATAATAACTGTATGGTGCTGCCTCGTCAATACTGCCCATAGGGGTTTCTATATGCAGCCCGCCATTTTTGATGGCTAATGAAGTAGCACCGCTGTATTGTATTTTAATATCCGAGGCATTGCCACCGGGATGCACTATGAAATCGTATTTAATACCCGCAGCATTATCTGCATCTGCATACAATACCCAGTCTATATTAGGATATATGTTTTTGTAAACTACTTTTTCGTAAGACTTCACAAGTATGCCATCTTCGCCATATGCCGGGCCATAGTATCGTTCAAAAAATTGATTGGCATTTTCTTTAACCGCAACAGCAGCGGTATTAGCGCCCAGCAATTTTACATCAAGCCTGTAGTTCTGTATATCGGGATTGTCTTTTTTATCAACCAATACTTGCCTGGCATCTACCTTGCTCCACTGATAGTGCAGTTCTCCGCTACCAACAAATAAGTTCAGTTGCTTTCCTTTCAGTACAAAGTCTATATCGCCACGTACGGCGCCTTGCTGATTATGTACCTGGCCTTTATTTTCTACAAATACCTGTTTTCGTTGCCCGGTATTTTTTACAATTGCGTCCTTACCGTATGCCATGTTGTTAATACATGCGCACAACAGCAATGCCGCTATTTTGGGTATAGTGCGTAAAATATGTTTCATCCGTATTGGAATAATCTTGATATATACTCTAAAATTAGTATTTAAAGGGTATTTATTAACAGGCAGGGACGCATTTTAATTGGATATTAATCCGCAGGAATCGGGATAATTACATATTGATAATCAGCAGGTTATAATAAACAAGGCTTATTTAACCATAAACTTTAATGAAACCAGCCTGCCATCAATGCCTATACGCAATGTATAGATGCCCGAAGCCAGCTTGCCCGCAAGGTTTACATGATGTTCAAACACCGCACCCGATACAGGTACAATTTCGCTGTGCAGCTTCTGCCCGATGGCGTTCATTACTTTCAGGCTGATGTATTGGTCGGCACCGAGGCTGCCTTTAATGCTGAAGTTTCCGTTGTTGGGGCTTGGGTATAATACAAGATAGCCCGGTTCTGCTTTATCAAACACCTGTACCAATACGATACCCGAACTGATGCAACCATCTGCAGATGCCGTAACCGTATATGTACCGGTATGCCTGTGCCCGATGTATGGTATTTCGGGATGCAGCAGGTTTGATGTAAAGCCATCAGGCCCTGCCCATTGATATGCCATTCCCTGCTCATGGTTTGTCAGTTGCAGTTTCAATGTTTCACCTGTGTATAGTGGCGTGTTGGCTGCTGCTACCGGTATTATCGGTTTATACTTCACCAATGCCGATACGGTATCTATAGTCATGCAGCCGTTCAGGTTGGCTGTTATAGTGTACAATCCAGTATGAGATACTTTGGTATCACCCACAGATATACTGCTGCCTGCCGCAGAAAATCCGCCCGGCCCTGTCCATGTATATACCACACCCATCATGGTATTATCCGCTGCCAGAATTAGTGTTTCTCCTGCACACATCGGTTTAATATCGGCTGCTACAGGCACAGGTGGCAGCGGCTTTACATTCACCTGCATGGTATCAATTGCCGTACAGCCATCCGCCGTTACTTTTACTACATAGTTGCCGTTCAGCAATCCGCTGATTTGTTTTATCACAGTGTCTTTACTATTGCTGTAATAACCCGCAGGGCCGCTCCACTCATATACCGCACCCGATGTGGTATCGTCTATGCGCAGCACCAGCGAATCTGTAACACATGCTGCTATATCGCGCAAGCCCGGATGTGGTTGTTTTTTCACTTTCACAAATACACTATCCTGCGCAGTACATCCGTTCATGGTGGTTTGCAATACATACATACCGCTATCTGTCGGCTTCGCTTTCAGTATAGTTACATCATTAACTGTATCACTTGCACCCGATGGATAGAACCATACATTCTGCACGCCCGCACCACGCTCATTGGCTGTTATACTTATAGTATCCTGCTCGCAAACAGGGCTGTTATTACTGCCCAGTATATTGATGGGTATGGGATAAACAGTAAGCCTTGTGGTATCGTATATCAGGCAGCCATAATCTTCCATTTCGCCGATATACAGCCCGCTATCACTCATCTGCACATTCAGGAAAGGATGAAACTGCAATTTGGAAAATGCGGGTTGCCCCGGCCTGCTCCAGCGTACTTCTGTAATGTGCGAAAAGCTGCGATACTGCAATTGTGCATACGAGTCTTTGCATACGGGGCCGGTATTGGATATCAGTCCGATTGGCGGATTGCCGATAGCTATCGGTGCTGTAGGCTCTGATATAAACTGCGGATTTGAAGACACTACACGTATCCGGTAACCCTTGCCCGATGGCATTGCGGGTGCGGGTATGCGCACTTCTCCGCTGGTAACAGCTGGCAATACTTTCAGTACATAGGGGTTGGCAAATATCCCTGCTGTATCCGACATCTGAAAGGTGAATGTATTATTAGGAGCGTATGTACCGGTGATGTAATATTTTATATCCATTGTATCGCCCGCACACAGCAAAGTATCTGTGAAGCCTTTGATATTCACAACCGTATCTACCAGAAAATCTACTCCTATCATGCTGCCCGCGCTGTAGTCAACATTTTGTATGCTCACACTTACAATACTATCATCTATCGTCACCATACTGGTGTTATTACCCAGCATATTGGTAAACTCCAGCGTACCGCGCGATGATATGGCATAGCCGTTTTGTGTACCGCAGTTGAAGTACACATAATTACTGACATCGCTGTTTGTCAGCAGATACGGATTGCCATTCAGTGAAAAACTGATATCCTCTCCCGGTTCACTCGCAGCTATCCTGAAGCGCACCTGCCGCACAGCAGTAGAAAACTGAAACGTATATCCGTCGGGGTAGCCCGGCGGATTGCCTACACCTATCTGGTAAGGGCCTGCACCGCAGGTATATGTTGGCTGGCTGCTGGCACCGCGTATCGGCGTCACCTTCACGCTTATATTGCCAATAGTCTGATAGCCTGATGTATGTGTTATATTATAAAAGTTCTGCCCTGTTGCTACAAAACAAAGGCACAGCATCCAAATCGATATGTACAGCTTTTTGCCCAAGGGTGGGTATATCAAGTACTGTAATATACATTTTTTAATAACGCGAGCCGCAGGAAGGTATCCTGCGGCCCGCATTTTAATTATGGTTTAATATGCTTATTCCTTCACCAGCTTCACACGCATCCTATCGCCTTTATCGGTGCTCAGCAGCAATACGTAATTGCCCGGTGCAAGGCCGGCTGTGTTTATCATTACGGTTTCATGGTCTGCTGTTTGTGTTATCACTACCCTGCCCAGTGCATCATACAGTTGTATCATTACGCCTTTCATTACACCGTCAATTATTAGCTTGTCTTTCGTCGGGTTCGGGTAGATGTCCGGTATCTTTTCCTTCCACACACTATTGATACCCGTTGTTTCAATGCTTACTTTGATGCAATTGCTCTTGGCTGTAGTGGGGTTCGGGCACAGGTAGCTGCTGGTCATGGTAACACAGATATCATCACCGTTACTCAGGGTACTTGCGCCCCATACATCGCTGAGGGCTCCGCCTATGTTCGTGCCGTTGCGTGTCCACTGATAGGTGGGTTTTGCTCCGCCGTTTACGGGTGTGGCTTTAAAGTTTATCATCGTACCGCTCGGTACAGTAGTGTTCGGGTTGGCTGTAATACTTACTGACGGAGCAAGATATGGAAGCACGCGTATCGGCAGGCTGTTGCTGGTATCTTTATAAGAAGCAGCACACACACCACTGCTCGTCATCTCGCAGGTAAAAACATCATAATCTGCAACGGTGCCTGTTGTATAAGAAGTTCCTGTTGCGCCTGGTATCAATACATTATTTTTATACCACTGGTACTGCGGGCTGCTGCCTGCATTACCAGCACTGGCCACTACGCGTATAGTACCACCTGTGCATATACTGTCCTTAGGACTCGGGAATATATTTACATACGGTGCATTTACTACAACCACTTGCACCGTACCGGGCAATGATGTACACCCATTCAATGTTGCAGTAACACTATATATGCCTGCTGTTGCAGATGTTGCACCTGCAATAGCAGGATTTTGAAGATTACTGGTAAAACTACCGGGGCCGGTCCAGCTATACGTTGCACCGTTTATTGTATTAGCAGTAAGATTCAGCGTAGTGCCTGCACATACCGGGGTATTGGCACCGGCAGTAGGTGTTGGTGTTGTTATAAACACCTGTACTACTGTTGTAGCAGGTGCAGACGTGCAGCCGTTAAGGCTTGCTGTCACACTATATGTACCACCGTTCGCAGCGTTTGCACCGGTTATGGAAGGGTTCTGTGTATTACTGCTGTACGATGCAGGCCCTGCCCATGTATAGCTTACTCCCGGGGTGCTGCTCGATGATGTAAGGTTGATAGTTCCGCCGGGGCATACAGGCGTATTGCTGCCTGCTGTTGGTATTGCAGGCATAGGCCTTACCAATACTGTAACGGTATCTTTAGATATACAACCCTGCATATCTACCCTGAGGATATAATCTCCCGATGCAGACACTCCGGCATTTGGTACAGTAGGGTTTTGTGTAGCCGATGAAAATGATAATGGCCCTGTCCATGTATAGATTAGTCCTGTACCTGTATTGCCATATAACTTCAATGTATCACCGCTGCATATCGGTGTATTACTGGTAGCTACTGCCGCGGGCAATGCTTTAATGCGTATGTTGACACCGTTATCACCTGATAGTAATGTCGGATTGGACGCGGCAACGCGCACCCTGTAGCCCGTACCTGCTGTAGCTGTTAATGGTATGATACATTGTATGCTATCATTATTGGAACCTGTACCTGACTTACTGCCAATGGCAAGCGGCGAACTAAAACTTCCCGTAGCATCCGACAGTTGTGCTGTAAATGTATTTCCGGAATTGAACGTACGTGTAGTAAAATACTTGAGATAAAATGTATCGCCGGGGCAAAACAATGTGTCTTTATAAGGCTTTGCAACATATATGCTGCTGTCATTCATAAATTCGAAACTGTATACAACGCCACCACCCTGATATGCACCTATATGATAAATCCGAAACGAATCCATAGGCAGGGTTGGTACAATAACTACTTCTCCGTTGCCTACGGTACTTGTTGGCGGTGGCATTACCAGATTACCGCCGGACGATGCTACCGCCATAGTTGTTGTCAATGCACATGAGCCATAGTATGCTCCGATATTTGCAGAGGTAATGGCATATTGAGTGCCGTTTACGTAAAAGCTGATTTCTTCTCCGTTATTCATACCCGATACACGGATACGAACTTGTTTTACTTTATTCGAAAACTCATACAGGTATGCAACCTTGCCCAATGACGGGCCATTGATGCCGAAATAATACGGCCCGATGCTCGTGCAACCAAATCCTGTTGTATGAGAACCACTGCCTATACCGGTAACCGTAACATTATTACCCGCTATTGTTACCGTTCCGCTGGTATGTGTTGCAGTAAAATATTGTGCGTTCAGCTTTGCTGAAAAAGCAAACACAAAAACTATTAATTGGCTGAGAATATATATCTGTTTCATACAAACATTATAAAAACAAGCATACAGGCATTACATACCACTACTTGCGTTATTAATATAAGTAAAGAAACATGCCTGCGCAGCACAATAGACATTAAAATGATATTAATATCTGAATACCTGATAAATATGTAACAGTCGGTTAAAGCTTTTTTACAAACTGCTCTATCGTATCGGTTATTATTTGCTTGATTTCTTTTGTGAGTGTATCCGGGATATCGCCTGTTTCATTTTTATAGGCTTCCAGTGTTTTCACACCTTGTGTGGTCAGCTCTTTATCAAGCTGTTGCAAAAACTGCATGAGTTCTTCAAATTCAGGACGTTTGCCTTTTATAGCAGTAGCAGCCTGTATATCAATGGTATACCTTGCAGCAATATTGGTGGCCATTTTCGTGAAAACTTCTACGAGGTTTTGCTCACGATTCATTTTAGTCAGAATAGTTAGTTTGATGATGACAATAAAATACAAACCGTTTTAAAAAACAGTCCGTTAATAATCTCTCTGCCACCCTTAATACAGGGAAAATGTATCGGAGTGCATTTTTATGGTAATAGTAAAGACAGCCTCTACTTCATTGCCGGATGCACATTAGGGTTGTGTACTTTTCTAAAGATAAAACGCTATCCCGTAGTTTGCAAATATTTTGTGCAAACTATACGGCAATTCGGGTATTAAATTTTAAACAAAAAAATTAATCTAACTCAATAAACAAATCCGGGTTGGATGAAACATAAGCCAGGTGGGCTTCCAGGTCCCTGCTTACTACATTGCCATTCTTATCCGCACCTATCAAAACAACATCATACAAATCGCCTGTGTAAAAGGACAGTGCTTGTTCCGCATTACCGAATTTCTGGTAATATTTCGTAAACACCCATTTATCCAGTTTTCCATGCGGGGCTATCACTACGGCTTTTACATCCCCCAATTCGCGGTACTCGCCGCAAAAAGGCTGGCCTACAATATGTTGATATTCTTTACACAAGGCTTTAGCCTCGGCAATGCTTAAGGAGTTCTCTTTCATTATGGCAATCTTATACAGGATTCAAATATATCGATAAAGTAAAAATATATCATTGACCGCAATCAATATTTATCCCCATATAGGAATAAAATTTATACCTCACTATTCTGCCGCAAAACCTGTCATTATACAATACAGTCGTCAGAAATCGACTGTTTTACTAACTTTATCATTACCGCAAAAGATTGAAGCGTTATTTAAAGACTTATTTTATGAACACCTCCAAACTGGTTCTGTCAGCAATATTCAGCCTGTCTGCTATATATACAAGCGCCCAACCCGGCCTTACCAGGTTCGATGTCAATACCGGCACCGCACCATCGTTTCCATTACACATTACCCAATTCGGCACCAAAATAGCCTTCTATGCCAATAATGGTACTAAGGGTTGGGAACTGCATACTACAGATGGCAGCACTGCCCCTGTTATTGTCAACGATATAAACCCTTTAGGCGGCAATGCTATCAGTCAGTATTATATCAACCCTATAGCGCAACTGGGCAGCAAACTCTACTTTACTGCCGATAACGGCATCAGCGGTACAGAGCTGTTTTCTTACAGCGGCAGCGGCACACCTTTGATGACCCCCGAAATAGAATCGGGTACCGATGGCAGCGCACCCGATAATTTTGTAACACTTAATAACAAACTATACTTCAGGGCAAGAACCACAACAGAGGGTTATGAGCTTTGGTGCTACGACCCCAACCTGAACCAGAATACCCGCCTTACGGATATTAACGCGGGGGCCGACAGCAGCATCACCGGCAATATCATTGCTTACAATAATAATATCTACTTCACCGCCGATAGCGGCTTGGGCAATAACGAGCTTTGGATGTATAATATACTCGGCAGTACCGCCTCAATGGTTATGGATATCAACCCCGGCAATGCACCTTCCAATCCGCAAAATTTTACCATCATCAATGGCAAGCTATACTTCACTGCCGAAGATGTTGCCTTTGGCAGAGAATTATACGTAATAGATGGCAATAACCCACCTGCAAGGCTTACGGATATTGTTGCCGGCGGGCTCAGCAGCTTGCCTGATGTACCCAAACCCATCATAGCACAGATGGGCACCAAAATATACTTCTCGGGGATGAACTCAGCTACCGAAAAACAATTATACAGCTACGACCCCGGTACCGGCAATGCTGTAGTGGCGGCAAGTGTAAACGGCACCAATACATCGGAGCCTGAATGGATAACCAACTATGGCGGCAAAATATATTTCACCGCATATAACGATACAATTGGCGTAGAACTGTGGGCTTATGATGGCAGCACTGCACCATCACTTGTGTTCAACCTGTGCGCAGGTGCGCTCAGCAGCAATCCGCAGCAACTATTACCCGTAGGCGATGATTTGTACTTCAGGGCTATAGACTGCAATGTATCAGGAGAGGAGATGCTGAAGTTCAACTACAAAAAAGTCAGTGTCGCCAATGTTTCGTTCAAAGGCGCTGCAACGGTTTTCCCGAACCCCGCAAAGAACACAGCACACCTGCAACTGCAATTGCAGCAGCCTGAAACACTGCTGATAACAATTACAGATATGCACGGACGTACAGTATATGCAAGCGGCTTCAAACAATATGCTGCAACTAATCACAGTATTGCGTTGCCGTTGAACGGAATTGCCGCAGGCAACTATATATATAATATATACAACGCCGCAGGCAGCAGGTACTATAGCAGCAAGCTGGTAGTAGAATAATTTTTTCGGGCCGCGTGTGATATTATGTAGCCACCCGCTACTAATAATTGTATATTATCTGAACCATCAATATGCAAGCGGCACTACAGCAGGAGTTTACCAATATGATACAACAGCATGAAAAGCTGGTGTATAAAGTATGCCACCTGTATGCGGCAGATGCTGAAGATACGCGCGATTTATTTCAGGAAATAGTATTGCAGGCATGGAGCGGATATATACGCTACCGTGGCGATGCTGCCATCAGCACATGGCTGTACCGCGTGGCATTGAATACCGCCATCACCCACAAACGCAAACAGCACAAACACAATGCAGTAAGTGTGCCCGATTTTCTTCATGCCAATATAGCGGATGATGCACACAGCCCCTATGCTGAAGAATACAAAATAATGCATCGCCTGATAGGCGCTTTGCAACCGCTGGACAAGGCATTGATACTACTGTACCTCGAGGACAGGCCCCATGCCGAAATAGCGGATATACTCGGCATATCCATCAGCAATGTAGGTACTAAACTGAACCGCATTAAAGACAAAATGCGCAAACAGGCGCAACCATTATTACAATAACAGTTAAAAACATTTATACAATGGAACTGGATGAAATGAAAAACCTGTGGCAGCAATACGATAAAGCACTGCAGCAAAATAAAATACTGAATGAACAACTGGTGCAAATGATGCTGAAAGACAAATCGAAAAATGCTATCAGGAATATACTGAACTTTGAATATACCGGACTCATTGTATGCAGTATACTGATACTTGTCTTTGCACTGCAATTCACCACCATATTCGGCAATACACTTATGATGGCATCATACTTTATATCATTACTGTTTATTATTGCCAGCCTTGTGCTTTTTTACTACAAACACAAAATGCTCACAAGCCTCAACTTCAGCAGCAGCAAAGTAAGCGATACTGCACGTACGCTGGAACGCTTCAGGCTACTGGTAAGTAAAGAAAGGCTATGGACATTCATTTGCTCGCCTGTAATCATAGCAGCACTATTAATAGTTTTTACAAAATGGGTACGCAATATCGATATCATGGATATGCCCGATGTATTTCTGCCACGCATCATCATCGGCTCCGTTGCACTGCTCATCTCATTAGCTGTATTATATCGTTTATTATACTTCAACAACATAAAAGCCATCAAACAAAACCTTGAAGAAATAGAACAATTCAGATCATAAATAAAGGGAGCATTTAGCTCCCTTTATTTTTATACAAAAACACATTGAATTATTGTCTTGCAAACACCACCCATCCGTCATTGTTTGCCATCATCATCGTATCGCGCCCTACCCAGTTGTAGTATGTAAGCGGGGTGCGGGTATTCAATACTTCCCAGCTTTTATGCTCGCCTTCTTCAGAGTATATCTTAAAGCGTTGCATCGGTGTATTGCTTTTTACCAGTTCATACCTTGTATTCAGTTTTCTCAACGAACCGTCAGACAGTTTGTAACTATAGGTACAACTCATATCTTTTCTCAACACTATTTCGTGGTACAGCTTATAGCCGTCCACATTATTTTTCTTTGATTTGTACAAATATCCTCCGTCAACAATATCTATACTTTTCCATACGCTTTCCGTGTTATTGCCCAGCAATGCAATATTTCTGCCATAGCCACCATTCAGCGATGCACTTGTCATGTAAAAGATATTATTTACGATACCTGTAACCGGCAGCAGAAATTCATAACTCAGGTAATTGGGCGTACCTCCGGGAAAGGCACCTGCAAATTTCCTGTAGCCCCAGTTGCCATACACGTAGTTTTCCGAATACCAGTCAACAAAGTAGTATTTATCCACCTCCTCAGGTACTTGCCACAGGTAGCGCTCATTGGGTTCTATCATGGTCGATAATACCGGGTTTACAGAACGCTTGTAGTCATCAAGGTCTCTATACACCCTTATGTGTACAGGTTGGTTCAGCTTATTATTAAAGTTCACTTCTTTTGATGCGCCGTTACGAAGCACATCATCCGATTCCGATTTTTTGCAAGCGGTAAATGAAAGCGCTATCAACAGCGCGCAAAGGGAAAGAATACGCATAGAGTATTGGTTTTGATTGTGGTTGTAAAGTTATTCTTATAACGTTGATTATTAATAGCTAGTATGCAAATTTTACGCCAAAATGGCAATTTGAAGAAAAAAATTATCTCACCAACACAACGTACCCCCCCGGTATTGTCAGCAATAATGAGTCTTTAGTATAAGTTCCTCCTTGTATTGGCAATTCAGCAACCGTATATGCTTCATGTAACTTATTATGAATCTTGTCGAGCAACCTCAATGTCTGAATACTATATTTCTGGCGCTCTAATTCGTAGTAACTCTGATACCTGACCTCAACACCTTCCTCATTTTTTGTACGCAGGTCGTAAGACATATCTTTATACAGATACAGGTGATAATACCGTTTCCATTCAGGTAACGTATTTTTCACTGACTTACCATCCTTATCAAGTATATCTACAGCCGCCCACTCACTTTTAGCTTCGTTGCCCCTGATGATGGTATTCCGCCCCCACTGGTTATTGTGCAGGTTGTAATTGCAATACACTACATTATCGTTGTTATTATTCATGCGCACCAGGTATTCGTAGTCAACCGATCCGGTTTTTTTATATCCCCAATTGCTTGTATGATACCCATCCGTGTACCAGTCTACATAATACAACGGGGTATTGTCAGGCACTTCCCATATCACACGATTATACGGCTGAACAGTATTTGAATAGACCTCGTTCTTCGATAGCATGTAGTCATTGCTTGTCCTGTAAACTTTTACATACATTGGCTGAGAGCTTTGGTTATTAAAATTCAGCTCTTTGATGTCGGTTTCTACAACAGGCGTAGCTTTATTACAAGATGTTGCGACAAGAGTAGCTATTGCAGCCAGGTAGAGTACTTGTTTCATATTATATGGTTTTTTGTGAGCACCAAATGTATAATCCTCCAAATGCTGATTGGTCACAAAAAACCGTTAATACGCATTACATTAACAGTTAAAGTATTGTTAGCAGAAATTGTTGAAAACCATGATTACTTGACAGTAATCACATGCTCTTTAGACTCTGCACAATGAAATGTTTTGGCAGGTGCTGCCCTGTACTTATTCGCCTGGTTGTTGTATATAAAGGTAAATCTGTATTGCATGCCCCTCGACAGCTCGTACTCAAAAAACGGATCGTCGGCAAAACGGTATTCGTAGGTTTCTCCCGGGCTGAGCCTTACAAATTCAGGATGGTCGAATCGTTTGATGAAATCCAGCTTGCGGATGCGTTTTACAGGCTTGCCAAAGTAATCGGCAACTACAAACCTGAAGCTGCCTGAGTGTACAAACACCTCTGCCTTACAATCATTCCTGAATACAAAACTATAGTTTACATAATCCTCAAACCGGATGGTATCCTGCGCGGCAATGGCAATGTTTACACATTTACAAACCCCTTCTTTTACTACCGGTTCCGTATCCACCGGTTTTACTGCACCGGGTTTCTTATCAGCTACTGCAGTGTTATTTATCGGTGCAGGCATTGGTTTTGTTTCCGCTACTTCATCTTCATTCTTTGGCTTTCTTCTGAACTTGACAGTATCATACACTATAGGCAGGTTTTTTTTGAAAAACGAATCTTTGGATGATGGCTTTGTAATAACCGTTTCTTTCACTTTGTACAACGGTGTTACAACCTCTGCCTGTTTGGGTGCTTTAGCAGGCACTCTCTGGTATATCACCTCTACAGTATCTTTTTTCGAAGTCGCGTCTTTATATGGTGTACGTTCTGCAAGGTCTGTTTGCGGGGCTGTCTTTTTCTTCTGGGCGAAGCATGTATTTACATACGATGTAAACATGCACACACATACTACGATATATATAAACAGTCTCAAATCAGCTACAGGAGTTATTTATTATTATCACAAATGGTAAATACCGGGTCGGGCAGCTCGGGGTCGAAGTTGAAATAATGCTTCTTTCCGTCATCACCTGTTATCTGCACATAATCACCTACTTCCATAGGCGGTCCGGCTACACCCTTATAGCTGTTTATAAAGCTGGTAACAATACAGAGTTTCAATTTCAGGCTGCGCTTATCTTTATATATATCATCTTTTTTAGGCAGCATTATTTCGCCTTTCAGTTTTTCCTTCGGGCTATACTGGTACTGAAAAGTGTACAACACATAATACTCCAATGCCGATGCATCTCTTTGTGTTATGGTTATATCAATGAGGCTGTCAGTAGGTATTTGCTTTACCGACAGGTCTGGTGCCAGCGGGTCTCCTTCATCATCCTGCGCTGCTGCCGAAAAGGAAACGAGCAGCATGCAAACTGAAAATATATACCTGAGTTTATTCAACGGGAAAAGCGTTTTAAAACAATAAATATAATGTTTTAAAACGCTTTTTTCTAATAGGTATCACCCTTAGTTATTTTGCTCCGAGGCGTGCTAATGCTTCCTTCGGCAAATCATATTTTTCGTCGAATACCAGTGCCTGCTGATACTGTGCTATAGCTTCGGGTTTCTTACCCATTTTTTCGTAGGCTACGCCTTTGTTATAATACGCTTCGGCATTGGTCTGATCGAGGTTAGCAATCAATTCATACTGGCGCAGTGCTTTTTCAAAAGAGTCTTGCTGCATATACACATAGCCCATATTAAAGTATGCATCAAGATAAGAGCGGTCGTGAAGTATAGCATTGCGGTATTCTTTCTTTGCCAGTTCATATTCATGCTGGTCCTGATAGAATACGCCTTTTGCAAATAACGGGAACACATCCGTTGTGTCTGATTTATACGCGTTATCGTAGTACGAAAGTGCCAACGGGTCTCTTTTGATACTGAATATCTGCCCCAGTTGTATGAATGACTCTTTATGTTGCGCATCCATCTGCACTGCCGTCCTGAAGCTGGAAATAGACCTCGATGTATCTTTCAGGTCTTTGTATATCATACCTTTCAGAAAATAGCCTTCGGCAGCATACACATCCTGCCTCAGTACGGTATTGATTGCCTGAAATGCTTTGGTATATTCTTTTATATACACAAACATTTTTGCCAGTTTCAGTTGCGCGTTTCTATCTTCCGGGTTTCTTGCCAGTGCTTTTTCAATCCATATAGCACTACCGCTGATGTCTTTATGTTCAAACAGTATATCGCCTACTGCACTGAAGTATTCTGCCTTGCTGCTATCCAGCGTTGCTGCTTTTTTCAGGTCCAGTATCGCCAGCGAGTCTTCCTGCATTTTATGCAGCTTGTTGCCCCTTTCAAAATACAGGGCTGCGTTATTCGGGTCTTCACTTATCTTATCGGTAATCGCTTTCAGTTCTCCGTTCTGAAACAACGGGTTACTGTCAGCACTTGTCTTTTTCTCTCCCTTACAAGATGCGAAAGCCACAATCAGCAAAACAATATATCCGTACAAAGCCTTTTTCATGGCTGCAAACTTAATTAATTCCCGCAATGGTTGGCTTAGCTGATGCCAAACAAATATCTTTGACGGTATTATTACAATTCCAATGAAACCAACCCTTGCCCTCAAAATCAGGCTTATATATATACCTTATATCATTATCACCTTCAGCATACTGGCAGGTTATACTGCGCTCAGGTATCTGATTAATGAAAAATGGAATATACTGCCCCTCAGCAGCAATGCGTGGGATATCTACCTCCCGCTCATTATCAGCATTTTTATTGTGCTGAAATACCTGCGCCCGCGCCTTCGTATCCTCAGCCTAGGTGGTTACAATCAAAACGGGTTTATTATATACAACCTTGCAGCTATCATTGCTATTACCATACCTGTGTACCATGCACAACAATACATAGCAACGGCCCCTTACAAACTGCATAATATCAACAGCCTGAATGACATTGATACCAACAACGTTCAAAAATATTACACCATCAAAAACTATAAGTTCGATACCAATAATGGAGTAATGAGTGCCTTGTCGTGGGTAAGCGGCGGCTTCAGAAAAAACATTGAGTATTCATTGCTGACGGCTACACCTGTATATGATAGTATTCACCCGAAATTCAAAGTCACCTACTGGTATGCCTACCCTTTTGATACGGTTGTGAAGAAAAGTACCAACAGAAAAAAAACGGAAACAGCACTGACAAAGTTCATAACGGATGTGCGTAACAACTATGATTATTTTAATCCCGGCGAACATCAGTACTTCGAGGTACTGAGGCCGTCGAACGAATACTATGCATATAGCACCATAATATACACTGCGTCCACCTATGCAAGAAATCATCCTGCTGTAATACTGAAACCTGTATTCACACCATTCAATCAGCGTAGCGGGCACTCACTCCTGTTTACAGCCATATCACTATTTATCAGCACTACTACTTTCTTCCTGATGATATTCTTCCCTGGTGTCAGGCTTTCCGCATGGCGCAGGTTCAGGGCAGGCACCGACGGAGACAGCAATGAACTGCAACATTTCCTGTCTTATCTGGTACCGGGGCAAAACGGACTCTATGTTACACCTGTTATCATCTGGTGTTGCATCATACTGCAAATGATGATAATAATAGCACACGGGCTCACCGCTCTTGGCTCAGAAAGCATTGTACTGTTTGGTGGCAATTACCTGTTCGGGCTGATACACGGAGAACTGTGGCGATTGGTAACCTACATGTTCCTGCATGCAGACCTGTACCATTTATTTTCAAACATGCTGTTCCTTGGCATAGCAGGTGCTGCTTTAGAACCTTTGATACGTAGCTGGTGGTTGCTGGGTGCATATCTTTTTACGGGTGTTGCTGCAGGTATCGCCAGTGCTTTTTCAAACATTTACGATGTCAGTACCGGTGCTTCGGGGGCTATATTCGGGCTTTACGGTACTATGTTCGGTTTATTGCTGATGAAGTACCTGCCAAAGCGGCAACGCAAAAAATATTCAGGTTTGGTTTGGCTGTATGCCGGTGGCGGGCTTATTATGAGCTTTCAGGGAAATGTGGACTATGTAGCGCACATAGGTGGCCTGATTGCAGGTATCATGTTTGGCATCGCATACGCACTTATACAAACAAAGCTCGTACTAGGCAACGATATGGTAGCAAATAATAATTAGTATTTACTACCACCAAAACGGTAATACAGTACTACATATACACCGGGGTTCAGCAGATGGCCCTGCAGCTTCGGGTTCAGGTTATACAGGTTGTATTTATCATCTACTACAGATATGCGCCATGTTGTCTGCCTTTCAAAATAATAGCTATACAGCACCTGCCCGCCAATACCCAGATACAGCGGCACATCCTGCGATACGGGCATCACATATTCTATATTAAACGCAGCTTGTGGTGCTATCGTTTTTATATAATCTGCAGAGTCTTCTATTACTGTCAGATAGGTGTTCTGATTGCCACTCAACCCAACGCTTCTGCCCTGCATATATGCTGCACCTACACCCACGCCATAATACAGTACTTTAGTATTGCGCAGCTCTTTGCGCACCCTGCCATACAGCATAGCATTCATGGTAAAGAAGTTCATGTTCAATACCCTGTCGGTATTTCCCAGTAAGGTTACCGGCAATACATACGGTGCTACTTCTACCGCCAGAGTAGGCACAAAAGTTGCATTGGCAGGCTGGTACGTAAGCTGCACTTTACCCCCCGGCACACCCGATGAATGGTTGTAGCCGCCGACATTACTGTTAAACAACATAGGAAAACCAAATGATGCACCGATACCGGCATCTACCTGTGCCCTGCCATCTGCCACTACCGATAGCAATGCGAATAATACCCCAATATGTCTGAACATGCTGCAATTTACAGTTTGTTGCCGCATTGCATTACCCGTTTATTGTCATAATATCATTTTATATGTATCTTGTTTTCCTAAACATCCGTGTATGAAAAAAGGTATTTTGCTATGCTTGCTGGCGTTGCAATATGTAGCTGCACTGGCACAGTCTCCCTGCGCCGATAAACACCGCATCTTTAATATGCCAAAAGATAAAACACCGGCGGTTATTACCAAGCTCGGGGCATCTCCGCAGTTTCTCCCTTTGCGCCATGTGGTGAATAAGGATGTTTATTTTAAAAACCTGAAAGCACTGGCAAATGACGACAGGTACAAAAATGAAATCAATGCACTCTTCAGTGCCATTGGTTACAATGGTGTTGCAGACCCTGCGTTTAATATCAATAAGCTGGAAAGTTCAAGTATCCCCTTCGGCGCAATAGGTATGCTGGGCGATGGCAAGCATAATTATATCTATAGCCTGCTGGCTCTTACCGGGCAACGCAATATTTCCTGCTGGCTGATAAAGCCTGCTAAAGGCGGCTGCAACCTGTATATCATGAATGAATGCGGCAATGCCTTCTACTACAGCAATGCACCGATAGAAAAAGTAACGTATGTAGAACGCTGCAACGGCACTGCGAAACTGAAAGTGAAAGTATATGCCCGATACAGCACTAAGGAAGAATGTGAGTGCAACGATTGCGAAGGCACTACTTATATTAAAGAGATTGACGAACACGCCCTGCTGGCTACCGAAAAGATTGAACAAATCCCGGTTATGCCTGCAAAAGCATCATATCCTGTTAAGAAAATCTTTATTGATGTTGACAAAGCAACATTCAAACGCATAAGGGAGTATGATGTAAACGGCAAGTACTCCGACCAATCATGCAACAGCAGTTGCAATCACGACTGTAGTAACGGCTGCAGTAGCGAATGCAGCGACAGCTGTCATAAATAAGAATAACAGAAATTTCAACCCGGCTTCTTTGTCGGCGGGTCCCGCATCCGGTGTTTCGTAGCCGTATGCGGGATTTTTATATTCACTTGTTTCCATAATAGTGGTGTTTTTTATTGTAATCCCCTATATCAGGGTACACAAATATGCTGCATACCCCCTACCCATTGCAAGCATAATGCAATGATTAACAGGCTGTTTGTATTCCGTTAACCTCATTATGCAGCGCAATTAACATCTCATTAAAAAAACCAAGACATAACCACCTTATTTACAGCTATTTGCATCCTATATCGGATATTTGCAAAAAAATCAGGGGTCAGGCATAGGGGTAAAAGCTAAAACGGTTGTCATACTTCAAATGGCATTGGCAGAAGCGGTTATCTTTGCACCCCGATACCACACAGGCTGCATGGAAATAACGAACGGTAGCGCCACCATCAATATGGCAGATACCGAAATAATGTTCGAAGAAGTATTCAAATCTCATTATAAGAGGTTGCACGCCTACGCATGCACTATACTGAAGGATGAAGACGAAGCGGAAGAAATAGTACAGAATGTATTTGTAAAGCTGTGGGAAAAAAAAGAAAAAATAACGGAACTGCAATCGCTCAACGCATACCTGTACCGTGCGGTTTACAACGACTGCATTAATCACCTGAAACATGAAAAAGTAAAAGCATCGTACAGAAACTACGCCGTACATACCAATAGTGAGATGGATAACAGTACGCAGCAGGGAAAGGTATTGCAACTGGAAGAAAGACTGAGGCAGGCACTGGAAGAACTACCCGAACAATGCCGCACCATATTCCAGATGAGCAGGTTTGAAGAATTGAAGTATCGGGAAATTGCAGATAGGATGGGGCTTTCAGTAAAAACGATTGAAAACCAGATGGGTAAAGCACTGAAACTGATGCGTATCAAAATGGCAGATTTATTGCCGGTATTGTGGATTTTATTTCAAAACATGTAAACATAGAAAGTGAACACGAACAACAGCCATATGAACGATGACCTGCCGGTAAAATACCTGCTGGGCGAAGCATCGCCCGAAGAGCGCAGGCAAGTGGAAGCATGGGCTGCCGCAGACGAGGGTAATAAAAAATATCTGGAACAGCTACGCTATGTATGGGTTGAAAGCAAAAAACTGGAAGCCGTAAGTACCGTTGATGAAAATGCAGCATGGCAAAAATTCAAACAAAAAATAGCAGCACAACCTGCAGCACCCAAAACCATACCGCTTGGCAGGCGCACCAACTGGATGCGCGTAGCCGCAGCCCTCATCATGATGATTGGCGGCAGCTACATGGCATACTTCTACCTGTATAGCGGGCGCATCATCACACTGGAGTCTGATGGTACGGTACTGGCACAAACCCTACCCGACGGCACTACCGTTACACTGAACAAACACGCATCTATATCTTACCCTAAAAACTTTACCGGCGATAGCCGCGAGGTAACATTGCAAGGTGAGGCATTCTTTAATGTAACACCCGACAAAAGCAAACCTTTCATCATACATGCCAACGAGGCCGATGTGCGCGTTGTGGGAACTTCATTCAATGTAAAAAGCAGCAGCAACGAAACGGAAGTAATTGTAGAGACAGGCGTAGTACAGGTAAGCAAAAACCTGAAAGGCGTAATATTGAACCCTAAAGAAAAAGCTACCGTAAAGAAAAACAGGGCATTACCTGTAAAAGAAACTACGGATGACGAACTGCACAACTACTACCGCACCAAAGAGTTTGTTTGCAACAACACACCACTGAGCCGTTTGGTACCTGTACTGAACGAAGCTTATGATACAAAAATCGTGATTACCAACAGCGAGCTGAACGATTTGCGCCTCACAACCACGTTTCACAACCAGCCACTTGATAACATCCTCAGCGTCATCGGCGAAACATTCAATATCAACGTAGAAAAAACGGGGGAACAGATTATCTTAAAGTAAGAGCTATTCATGCATTTTTTATACAAGCTATCACTCATTATAGTATTGTTCTTTGCGCCATTGACATCAATGGCTCAAAGCTTTTTAAATAAACAGGTAAGTATAGATGCCAAACGCAGGCCTGTTGGCGAGGTATTGAAAACCATCGGCAGGCAGGGCGGTTTTTATTTTTCTTACAACAGTGATCTGATACAGGACGACAGTCTTGTTTCAATATCCGTACAACAGAAATCGGTAAAGCAGATACTGAATATTCTCTTCGATAAAAACTTTGAGTACGCCGAAACACAAACACATATCATCATCCAACCATCATCGGCAATGTTCTGGTATGCAACGGGGTATGTAAAAGACGACCTGACCGGCGAGAATATTGCCTACGCCAGCGTGTACGAGAAAACACAATTCGTCAGCACACTTACCAACGAGCTCGGTTACTTCCGCCTGCGGTTGAAGGACAGGAACAAACCTGCTGTGATATCTGTCAGCAAATCATGGTACACCGATACAGCCGTTATCATCAATGCAAGCTACAGGCAGGATGTGCGTGTAGGCATCAAACCAAAAAACTTTGAACTGGATACGTTTGTAATAACGAAGAAAAACGGCGTGGAAGGCAACTGGCTCAGCCGTATGTTTCTTTCATCGAGGCAACGTATGCAGGGCATGAACCTCGGCAAATTTTTCGCAGACAAGCCCTACCAGACATCACTGATACCGGGTGTAGGCACACATGGTAAAATGAGCGGACAGGCAGTAAACCATTTTTCATTCAACCTGCTGGGTGGCTACTCGGGCGGGCTTAATGGTTTTGAAATGGCAGGTGTATTCAACATACTGAAAACCGATGTGCGCGGCGCAGAAGTTGCAGGTGTATTTAATATTGCCGGCGGCAGAGTAAGCGGCCTGCAGATAGCAGGTGTATATAACCATGTGCTGAAAGCATCAGAAGGATGGCAGTTTGCAGGTATTGCCAATTTTGTAAACAACAGCCTTACAGGTTTGCAGGTAGCAGGCGCATACAACCATGTATGGGGTAAAACGGTAGGCATACAAGGCAGCGGCATCGCTAATATGGCAAAAGACACGGTTATCGGCACACAGATTGCAGGTACTGTAAACCTTGCCAACAATCATGTACATGGCGCACAGATTGCAGGTACTGCCAATTTTGCAAAAGGCGATATTGAAGGCACACAGATTGCAGGTACTGTAAACCTTGCCAATGGCGATATGGATGGCGTACAGGTTGCAGGTATGGCCAATGTAACACGCAAAACCATGAAAGGCACGCAGGTATCACCCTTCATGAACTATGCAAAACATGTAAAAGGTGTACAGATAGGGCTTGTAAATGTTGCAGATACTTCATCGGGTGTCAGCATCGGATTCTTCAATTTCATCCTCAAAGGCTATCATAAAATTTCCATATCAAGCAACGAAGTAACCAACCTGCATGTTGCCGGAAAATTCGGCAACCGCAATCTCTACACAATACTTTCGTTTGGTGCCAATATAGGTAACAACGCAGAGGCATATACTTTCGGCTATGGCTGGGGTGGGCAGATAAAACTTAACAAACGATTGTCTGTAAACCCCGAAATAACACTCAATCAATTATACCTGGGCGACTGGCAATTTGTAAACGGGCTGGGCAGAATTGATATGGCATTCAATTATAAGTTCAATAAATTCCTTACCGCATTTGCAGGGCCTTCATACAGCTTCAGCTATATCGACCAAACTGTATTCCCCGCAGGCTATCGCAGCGATCTGCCATACAAAGGCACTATACATAGCCAACACGATACCTATGTAAGCAGCTGGCTCGGCTGGACATTCGGCATCAGTGTTTTTTAACCACTTTATTTGCAAAAAGGCATAGGGGTATCATCTCCGTTTGTTGTTATACTATCAAACAAGGAATTATAGTATGACAAAGAGTTTGACGGCTGCTGTAGCAGCACTTCTGTTAGCAACCAACACACAGGCACAAACAACAGTACAACCTAAACGTATATCAGCCGCACACATAGGGCTGGTATATCCCATCAGTACCAATGGCACATCGGCACACCAATACACCAATGCGATGTCTTTCCATGCTATTGCAGGCATTTCATCAGCCGAGCTTTCATTTTGCGCGGCGGGTGTCACCAATATAGTACTCGATAAATCGCAGGGTGTAATAATCGCCGGATTTTCAAACCATGTACGCAATCGCGTAACGGGATTGCAGGCAGCAGGTTTTATGAACACTGTAAGGCACTACTCTAAAGGTGTGCAGGCAGCAGGCTTCCTGAATATAAGCGGGCACATGAAAGGCGCACAGTTATCGGGCTTTGCCAACATAGCGTTAGACGATGTAAAAGGTTTGCAGGGCGCAGGTTTTTATAACCTGTCTATGGGCAAAACACGTGGCGCACAAATTGCGGGCTTCATGAACAATGCAGGTAATGTTGCAGGTGTGCAGCTGGCAGGCTTTATGAATACTGCCGAGAATGTAAATACACAAGCAGCGGGTTTCATCAACAAAGCAAAAAAAGTAAAAGGCGTACAGCTTTCAGGCTTTATGAATATTGCTGACAGCAGCGACTACCCCATCGGCTTTGTAAACATTGTGAAGAAAGGTTACAAATCTCTTGGCATCACCATGTACGATGGCAACACTACTATGGCAACATTCCGTTCGGGTGGCAGGGTAATGTATGGCGTTGTTGGTATAGGTATCAATCACAAACGCTTTGAACCGCTCTATGCACTTGAAGGTGGTATCGGTGCCAATATCAATATCAGTAAATTATTCCGCGTCAAGCTCGAAGGTACATCTACCAGCTATACCGATTTTGAAGATGAAATATACCTGAAATCTTCGCTGAGGATATTACCCGCTGTATCACTGGGAAACAGGCTGGAACTGTTTGCAGGACCTACTATCAACTCTGTACAAAGCGATGATTATGATGGCAAAGGTATCAGCAACAACTATATCTGGAGCAACTATGACTGGGGCACTTTCAATGGCCTATACATAGGGTTCGCAGCAGGTATGCACTTCCACCTCTGATAAAAATCAGTTACCGACACAATAACCATATTTACCGATTGCCCTGCAGTTTTCACCGAAAGGTAATTCCGCAAAACCCTTGCCTGTATTTCTTTTGCAGCGCAATCAGCACAGGCACACATTATCAATAATACGCATTAACAAAGCTTTAATAATAAAAACAAAATAACCCGTAGGGGTAAATCTCTGAATCATTGTCATTACTTAAACCAACACACAAAATGTTACACCTCAGGCATTGGCTATTAGCATCAGGACTGGCATTAGCTGTTAGCAATACCACATACGCACAGCAGTCGTCAACTACTACTGAAAAAAAAGCCACCATCACACAAAAAGTACATGGTATCGTTACAGATGCCGCATCCAAACAACCATTAACGGGCGTTGTAGTAATACTGCAATCCAACACACAGATAAATGCAGTGACTGACGAAACAGGTTCATTCACACTCAGCAATGTACCATTAGGCCGCCAGTCGTTTATATTCAAAATGGTAGGCTTTGAAGATTATGCTGTAACCGAAACACCTGTTATCAGCGGTAAAGAACTGGACCTGAATATATCGATGAATGAAAGCCTTCGCAAGCTGGATGAAGTAACCGTAAAAGCAACAGGCAAAGACCGCATCAAACCAATAAATGAATTTGCGACAGTCAGCGCGCGTACTTTTTCGGTAGAAGAAACACGCCGTTATGCAGCAGCATTTTCAGACCCTGCACGTATGGTACAAAACTTCCCCGGCGTTAGTAATGCCGGTGATATGGATAACAGCATCGTAGTACGCGGCAACTCTCCTAAAGGTGTGCTGTGGCGTATGGAAGGTATTGAGATACCAAATCCTAACCACTTCACATCGCAGGGTGCAAGCGGTGGTGCGGTAAGTATGCTGAATGCAAATACATTGGGCAATTCAGATTTCTACACAGGTGCTTTCGTACCCGAAATAGGTAATGCACTCTCCGGTGCTTTCGACCTGAACCTGCGTACCGGCAATAACAAACGCGCAGAGCATACCGTATCTATCGGTACGCTTGGTCTGGAGCTGGCAACAGAAGGCCCTTTCAGCAAAAACAGCAAAGGCTCTTACTTAGTCAACTACCGCTACTCTACCCTCGCATTGCTGAAAAGCTTTATTGATGTAGGGCAAGCAATACCTGCCTACCAGGACGGTTCTTTTAAAGTGAACCTGCCAACAGAAAAAGCGGGCACATTTACCATCTGGGGATTGGGCGGCTATAACATAGCAACGAATACACCTGACAAAGACAGCAGCAAATGGGATGATGACAACCCCAACATCAAATTCGACAGCAGGAACCATATGTTTACAGGTGGTGTATCGCACCAATACTTTGTAAAGAAAGATGCTTACATCAAAACAGTAATATCCGCATCACAGGATAAATCTACCAACGATGCCGATACATTGAATCCTGCAAGTGAGTATGCAAGGGTATCTGTACAGAAAAGCGGCATGACCAACAACGCACTGCGCGCATCGGTGATGTACAACCAGAAAATAAGCTCAAGGCACACATACCGTGCAGGCATCATCGGACAATACTGGTCTTACAACCTGAAACAGCAATACTTCGATTTTTCGGACGACACATGGCGCAATATTCTTGATGGCGAAGGCAATACCCAATACTATCAGGCATATATACAATGGAAAACAAGGATATCCGAGCACTTCAGTGCAACGGGTGGCGTACATGGCTCTTACCTGGCACTGAATAGTAAATACAGTATCGAACCACGTGCATCAGTTACTTACCAGGCTAATAAAAATAAAGTAACACTGGCAGCAGGCCTGCACAGCAAACCCGAACATATATCTACCTACATGTTTCAGAATGCAGGCATAGGGCAGGCAGTAACACACCCTAACAAAAACCTCGACCTGCAACGTGCATTTCATGGCGTACTGGGCTACGAAACCAGCCTGCCATTCAAAACACGCCTGAAAGCAGAAGTGTACTATCAGCACCTGTATAACATACCTGTAGAGAAAGACAGCACATCGGGCTTCTCTATCATCAATGCTACGGATGTATATTCATTACTTGGCACCAAACCATTGGTTAGCGAAGGTACAGGCACCAACTATGGCATAGACCTGAGCCTGGAACGCCCTTTTGCAAACAACTATTATGTATTGGCAACAGGCTCTGTATTCAAAAGCACTTATACCGATTATGCAGGGCGTGAATTTAACACACGTTTCAACAGGGGATATACATTCAATATAGTAGGTGGTAAGGAGTTCAAGCTGAACCACAGCGGGCGTAAACTGATAGGCCTGAATGGTAAAGTATTAGCCAACGGCGGCTCTCGCGAATCTGTAATAGACGTTGCAAAATCAAGAACAAGCGGAAAGGCTGAATACGTGCAAGGCCAGTACTTCACAACACAGGTACCTGCATACTTCCGTATAGATGGCGGCATTTACTACAAAGTAAATAACAAACGTGCCACACACACCATACAGCTGGACGTACAGAACATCACCAATCGCAAAAACTTCTTCTTCTCGTACTACGATGATAAATCAGGAAGTATAAAAACAATAAACCAATTAGGCCTGTTCCCTAATATCAGTTACCGTATAGAGTTTCATTAATCATTACAAAAACAAGTTAAATCATATAAAATAAGAATACAATGAAAAAGTTAGCAGCAGTAGCATTTTTAGCCACCATAGCATTTACATCGTGCAGCAAGCACCGCATCAAAGGAGAAGGTTCGATAGTATCGGAAACACGCAGCCTGCCTGCAGTTACCACTGTAAATCTGAATGGCAGCGAAGACCTTGAGGTGATACCTTCAAAAGAAAATAAAATAGTAGTAAGCGGTTATCAAAATCTGGTACCTGTGTTTAAAACCAATACATCGGGCAATACGCTGAACCTTGAATTTCAGGATAAGTACTTCAATATCCGCAATAACAATATCAAGCTTACACTTTACACTACCGATGTAAACAATATCAAGCTGAATGGCTCGGGCAATATTACCATCAAAGACAGCCTGAAAACCAACAGCCTCGACGTTAACATAAATGGCTCGGGCAATGTATATATGTACAACAACTACATCGAAAACCTGGCACTGCGCATCAATGGCTCCGGCAACATCAATGCAAGGCAGGCAACAGGCAAGTATGTATATGCAAAGATATCAGGCTCCGGCGACATGGAAATCACTGTTCAGGAAAAACTGGATGCACATATTTCAGGTTCGGGTACTATCAAATATTGGGGCAGCCCATCATCTGTAAATACAGATATTTCAGGTTCGGGCAAAGTAAGGAAACAATAAAGAGCAGTCAATTGGGGTGATTGACAAAAAACCAACCGGCATTGTAAAGCAATTTATGGTGCCAGGTTGGTTATTATTTTGTTGTAGAGCAGTACCGGGTCGAAGGGCTTTGTAATAAAATCATTCATACCTGCTTCTTTTGCTTTCAACCTCGCTTCCTCATAGGCATCTGCTGTAAATGCAATAATCGGTGTCAGCCTGTCGTATTCCCGTATGCGGCGCGTAGCTTCAAAGCCATCCATCACTGGCATGTGCAGGTCCATCAGTACTATATCATATTTTTTATTCGCCAGTTGGTTAATAGCTTCCTGCCCGTTTTTCACCACATCAACCTGCGCCATCATATTATCCAGTATTTTTTTGGCCACCAGCACATTCAGTTTATTATCTTCTACCAGCAACAGGCGCACATTGCTCAGGTCGTGTGTTTCAATAAAACGCTGTTCATCGTCCTTCACTTCATTTGTGAGGCCCAGTGCTGTTTCAAAATAGAATGTTGCACCCACACCTTCTTCCGTATCTACATGCAGGGTGCTGTGCATCAGTTCCAGCAGCTTTTTCGAAATGGATAACCCCAGCCCCATACCATCGTAGCTTCTGGTAATCTTGCTATCCAACTGGCTGAAGACTTTGAAAATATCCTTCATGCTGTCTTCATTGATGCCAATGCCTGTATCTGCTACTTTAAACATCACATAGCATTTGGTATCGTCCACGTGGCTCATCTTCACCCATAGAAACACCTCTCCCTTTTTGGTGAACTTGATGGCATTGCTCAGCAGATTGTGCAGTACTAGTACCAGCTTTTCATAATCGCCCAATAGAAACTGAGGTATGCGGTCATCAAAGTCGAAATGGAGTTCTATATTTTTCTTTGCCGCTTCCAGCACAAAGCTATCCACTGCATTATGGCAAAACTTACGGATATCAAACGGGCGGATATCTACATCTACTTTACCCATTTCCAGGTTGTTGTAGTAGAGTACATTGTCTATCAGCGATTTCAGGTGTTGCGATGAATAATGCAACAGTTGCACATCCCGCTTAATGCTATCAGGCACTCCTTTTTCTTTCAGCAGGTGTGTCATCCCCAATATGGCATTGGCCGGTGTGCGTATTTCATGGCTCATGATAGACAGGAACCTGTTCTTCTCCTTCAATGATTGCTCTGCCGTTTCTTTGGCATCTGCCATAGCTTCTTCTATATAATAATTGCTGCGCGTAATGGTACGCACCAGCAGCAGGCTGCATATGATGGCTACTATCAGGTTGAATATACTCATGGCAACCTTCGCATCGGGGTTGCTCTCAAATGCCTTACCGAGCTTGGGTGTCAGGTCGGTAAAATTTACGATACTCAAACAAAAGAACGTGAACAGGATAATACTGATGCGTTGCACTTTGTTTTCATACCCCGTCGCTACATAGCCGAATAAAATAAGCGGTATATATAATACCACGCTGTTGTTCACATTATTTACAAAACCCGTATCAAATATCAGTACCAGTATATCTGACAACACGATGCTTGATACCGCAACAAAGTTGATATGTTTTTTGCCGAGCAGGTATATATTGACCGCAAAGCCCAATGCTGCAAATGCAAAGTATAATGCATGTGTATGATTACCTATATAAGAATAGATATAAATGAAAAATGACAGACAGACAAGGACCGCGATAATGTTCAGGTGCAACAATACTCTGCCCTGCTTATTTCTTTTCATAGCAGTTTTAATGGCTTTTATAGCTGGTTAATCATATAGAAGATAAATAGGTAATAAATATCTCTTCCTTGCACCCTTAACAAATTTAACTAAAACATCTAAAGAATTCAAATAACATATATTCAGATGCCTGACCGCAGATTTATTATTTACATTTGTGCTGTTAATTAAAAAAACAAACTCATTATGCCGATTATAGCGCCCTCGATGCTCTCTGCAGACTTTCTGAACCTTGGACGTGATATTGAAATGGTTAATAACAGCGAAGCCGATTGGTTTCACTTGGATGTAATGGACGGGCGCTTCGTTCCGAACATCAGTTATGGTATGCCCATCATTGCACAAATGAAAAAAATGGCAACCAAAACAATGGACGTACACCTTATGATTGTAGAGCCGGAAAAGTATTTTGAGGACTTCAAAAAAGCAGGTGCCGATATACTTACCGTTCATTACGAAGCCAGCACCCACCTGCACCGCAGCTTGCAGGCCATTAAGGCACTGGGCATGAAGGCAGGCGTATCGCTCAACCCTCATACACCCGTTCACCTGCTCGAAGATATTATCGCAGATATAGACCTTGTACTGATAATGAGTGTAAACCCCGGTTTCGGCGGACAGAAATTCATACAACAGGCACTGACTAAAATCAGCAAACTGAAAGCGATGATTACCGCATCGGGCAGCAATGCGCTGATAGAGGTAGATGGTGGTGTAACACTCGACAATGCACCTGCATTAGTAGCCGCCGGTGCCGATGCACTGGTTGCGGGTAATACCGTATTTTCTTCGCCCGACCCAGCAGATACTATCAAAAAGCTGAAGCAGGCAGGAAAATAAACATAACTTTTAAACGTTATTAACACCAGGTATGCACCCGAAACACATTGTACTTTCAGCCATATTCATATTGGCCTCTCTATACACGTATGCACAAACTGCCACTATCAGCGGCAGGGTCAGCGACGAACGCGGCAGATCACTGGATGCTGCTACTGTAGCTGTAGAGGGTACAACAATTGGGGTAACTACCGATGCCAAAGGACGCTATGCTATGCAGGTACCTGCCGATAGCCCAATTATAATCGTGTATTCCTTCAGCGGATTTACTACCGAAAAAAGGGAACTCACATTCACTGCAGATCAAAGAAAAGTAATAGACATCAGGCTGAAGCGTATTGATAAAGAACTGAAAACTGTAACCGTAAAAGGAGAACGCAGCAACGATGTAGGTTCTGTGAAGATAGACCCTACAAAAGCTGCCCTGCTGCCTACAGTTGGTTTTGGCGATGGCATCAATGCCATGATTAAAACAATGGTTGGTTCTAATAACGAACTCACCTCTCAATACACAGTACGCGGTGGCAATTTTGATGAGAACCTTGTTTATGTAAATGATTTCGAAATCTACCGCCCCTTCCTTACCCGCAGCGGACAGCAAGAAGGTATGAGCTTCGTGAATGCCGACCTTGTATCGGGTGTCAACTTTTCGGTAGGTGGTTTTCAAAGCAAGTACGGCGATAAAATGAGCAGCGTGCTGGACGTTACCTACAAGCGCCCTAAAGAATTCGGCGGGCGTGTAATGGCAAGCCTGCTTGGTGCAAGTATAGCATTGGAAGGAGCCAGCAAAAATCAAAAACTTACATATCTCATCGGTGTTCGCCACAAAAGCAATCAATACCTGCTGAAGGCGCAACCTACAAAAGGCATATACAATCCTTCCTTTACAGATGCGCAGGCTTTGGTCAATTACAAATTCAGCGACAAATGGGAAGTAGAAGCCATTGGCAACTATGCCCGCAACCGTTTCAATTTCATACCCGAAGAATCAAGCAGCAGCTTCGGCCTCATCAACAAAGCATACCAATTGCGTATGTTTTATAACGGCAGCGAGATAGACCAGTTCGACTCTCGTTTCGGTGGGCTTTCAACTACCTTCCGACCCAACGACAAGCTGAAACTGAAACTATTGGCATCCGGCTTTCAAACCAATGAAAAAGAAACCTACGACATCAGCGGCGAATATCTTTTGGGCGAACTGGAAACAGACCTTGGCAAAGAAAACTTCGGGCAGGTAAAAACGTTTTTGGGAACAGGCATCATACATAATTACGCCCGCAACTACCTGAAGGTAAACGTGAGCAACTTTGCACATCGTGGCTCTTACAGCGCCAACCTGCACTTTTTGCAATGGGGTGTAGATGCCAATATTACCAACATAGAAGATAAACTGTATGAATGGGAACGCCGCGACTCTGCAGGCTTTACCCAACCCTACAACCCAAACAAGCTGGAGCTGACACGCTTCTACCGCTCTGCCTCAGCATTCGATTATATGCGTTATGGCGGTTTCCTGCAGGATAATTTCCGTTTCAATGATTCGCTCGACCTGACGATATCTCTCGGCGTACGCTTCAACTACAGCACATTGAATAATGAACTGCTGGTAAGCCCGCGTATGCAGGTATCGTACAAGCCAAAATGGAAAAGCGATGTGGTATTCAAACTGGCAGGTGGCTTGTATCAGCAGCCCGCCTTCTACCGCGAAATGCGCGACCTGAACGGCAATGTAAACACAGCACTGAAAGCTCAAAAATCTTACCATGCCGTATTGGGTACCGACTACAACTTCAAAGCATGGTCGCGCCCCTTCAAACTCACCACCGAACTTTACTACAAAGGCATGTGGGATATAGTACCGTATGAATACGATAATGTACGCATACGCTACTTTGGCAAAAACAGCGCGCAGGGATATGCAGCGGGTGGCGAGGTGCGCCTGTATGGAGATATTGTAGAAGATGCCACATCGTGGATAAGCATTGGCGTAATGAAGAGTATGGAAGATGTTGCCGATGATAAAATAGTACTGAAAGGTGCAGGCGGCAATGATAGTGCCACGATATACCCCGGCTATGTTCCCCGCCCTACCGACCAGCGCTTTATGCTTGGTATGTATTTCGAAGATTACTTCCCGAAATGGAAAAATTTTAAAATGCACCTGAACCTGATGTATGCTACAGGGCTTCCTTTCGGCCCACCGGATGCGGCACGCTATGGAGATACGCTGCGCCTGCCAGACTACAAGCGTGTAGATATTGGCTTCAGCACCCTGCTCCTGAATGGCGCAAAACACAAAAGCAAAGTACTGAGCAGTGTTAAAAACAGTTGGCTGAGCCTTGAAGTGTTTAACCTTTTGGGCATCCAAAACACCCTGTCTTACACATGGGTACAAGACCAGAGCAGCGGCAAAACTTTTGCAGTACCCAACCGCCTAACAGCACGATTGATTAACGTGAAACTGATAGTCGATTTCTAGATACTAAAACTATATACATAAATACTCAAACAGAAAGGTGGTTTACTAAAACCACCTTTCTTGCTATATAGCAGTAAGCGATATTGGTTGTACAAAAACCAGCAAGCTTATGAAAAAACTATTCGTTGTACTAAGCACTCTTGTGCTCACTGCCACTACTATCAGTGTACAGGCACAAAACATCATCAAGCATTTTAATAATGCTATGAATGAAAACATCGACTACATGATACCTACTAATGAGTATGTATTATCGGGCAATGCCTTCCCCCTTACCATCAATGGCATGAATAATGTAGGCCCATCAACCACCGTATCGCGCATACAGCTGCAGGTAATAGACGACCAGTTAAATACAGTATGGTTTAAAACATACTGTACACAGAATGAAGTAAACGATTATCAGAACGCGCTTTGCCCCAACCTGAATGTCTTCTTTACAGCAGGCGATGCCAAGCAAACAAGTGATGACGGCTTCATTATTTGCGGGCGCGTACGTGTTGACGGAGAAACATCCGGCTGCTCTTTTGCACCTACATACGACGATTTGTTTATGCTGAAAACAGACGCTGCCGGTGCTGTACAATGGTACAGAAGGTATGATGACCCTGCCATGCAATTCGGTATGCTGAACAGTGTAATAGAAGCATCAAACGGTAATTTCATAACATGTGGTTACCAAAACTACGGTAGTATGCAATGGGGTGTAATCATTGGCGTAGATGCCAATGGTGGTTTATTATGGTCAAACTATGCTACAACACCTTCTTACTGGGACCCGATGGTTACCGTACCATCAGAATACTTTGAAATCACTTCGTATCAGAATGACTATGCACTGGTTGGTATTGCCAATACATTTGGCGGTGTGTGGGGTGCTACACTTATTACCGTAATAGATGCGAACGGCAATTATATAGCAGATAATATTGTAGACAACCAAAGGTATGGATATGTAATAGTTGGCCACGGTATAGACGATGCAGACGATGGAGATGTAGTAATAACAGGTGCTGCGGGCACACCTTGTCAGGGAGGTTCTCATGTTATGATACTGAAGATAAACCCTGTAACACTTGCTCTCAACTTCTTTAAGATTTACGAAAATCCTTCTTCAGGTTTCTCAACCTGGGGGCATAGCATTATTACGCTAAATAGTGTTGGCGGCTTGTTTTGCGTTACCGGACAAACCGACGAGTATGGAGGCGGGTTGTATGTCGAAACGGATTATAACGGCAACCTGCAACGTTATGTACCATACGGAGCAAATGACGCCGCACAGGGACGTTCAATTGTTGCCAATACTGCTGGTGCATTCCCCACATTTACAGGCATACACCTGAATGCTCCGGAGCCAACGTTTGTAATACGTAACAACTATGGCTACGATTGCCCTTCCGATATCAGTAAACCTGAATACGATACGCCGCTGGATAATTATGCCTCCGACCATATTTATCCGCCAATCGTTGAAATAGATGAACCGGTATTGGACTATGACCTGCAACCTGTAGAAACAGTTGTTTGCGGACAATTGAAAAACGGTGTTACATCTGTAGCTAAAATACCATCAGGTAAAAACATAGGTCTGTACCCCAATCCTGCAAATGATGTGCTGAACATATCGCTGACCAATAACTTCAGCAAAGGGGTTATCCATGTATATGATATGACGGGTAAAGAGCTGATATCTCAAAATATCAGCAATCCTGTTGTTACTATCAATACCGCATCCTTACCTGCCGGAACATATATTTTGAAGGCAGATAATGGCAATGGGCTTTCAGAAAGAGCAATGTTTACCAAAAATTAACAATCACCTCATGTTCATTCAACAAAAAAACCAGTGTTAACACTGGTTTTTTTGTTAAGTACCCCATCTATGTTTGATTAAAAGAAAAAAGCATATAAATTAGTACACAAGCAACAAGCGGCTACCTCCCTTCCCGGTTTACAAGCAACAACCCATTACCATGAGCAGTAAACTATCCTTTATACATATTGCTGACAGCATACCCCGTATTGCTGGTTTTATTTCCATTTATCATACTAAAGGGTTCACACATGAGAGAATTTATCAAAACCATCATCGTTGGCAACAAACACCATGAAGCAGGCCGTTTACACAATATATTATCTGAGCATTGTCCGCAACTGACACTTGCCGGCATTGCATCTTCTGTGCCTGAAGCTGAAAAATTATTGTCTTGTGCCCGTCCCGAACTGGCATTTATGGAAATGGGCTTTAACGACAACGACAGCAAATTAATCAACAGATTGTCCGACATTGATTGCAATATCATATTTACATCCCCTTACAATCGACATACATTCAACACTGTACCCGATACAGCCATTGACTGTCTGCAATACCCTGCCGATGTAACAGATATCACTACTGTAGTAAGTCGTGCCATACAAATGCATTGGCTGAAACAGCAGATGCACAAGCTAACTACCAAACCCGCTGCAATACAACCAAAGAATATTGCCCTCAGCAACCTGAACGAAATACAATTTGTTCCGCCGCACGAAGTCATACGCCTCGAAGCATGTAATAATTATACCCACTTCTTTATGGATAACGGCAATAAGATAACCGTAAGCCATACACTGAAACATTATGAAGAAATGCTGCAACCCTATGGCTTCATACGCGTACATCAGTCTCACATTATCAATATTGATAAAATACGAAAGTATGTGAAGGGCAAAGGTGGCTATCTGGTAATGCAGGATGGCCAGGCTATCAATATATCTGCCGGAAGAAAAGAAGATTTATTCAGGGTACTCAAGCTGCAATAAGGCACAGAAACCCTTGAAACATAGTACAGCAAATGGTTTCAGCATAAGCAACATATTACGTCCTTCTTCATTTCCTAATAGTTGGTTAATGGTTAACAAACCTGCTCGTTAACCGGTTCTAAACGACCAGTTAAACGGGCTTTTTTATTTGGCAACCCCTTGTTTGAGGTTGCATATTTGCATTGTCAAACGACAACAAAACAAAAAAACACAGCCTTTTAAAACAAACAATAAAAAACACACACAATGCAAAAGATATCAATGTTCGTCGCTATTCTGGGTTGCATCATCGCTGCTGCAAACATTTAATAACAAACGGACGCCAAACAAAACAAACAGCCCCTACGGGTACAGACAAACAAACTTTATTTCAACATCACAAACGAACAAAAAATGAAATCACTCCTGCTTGTATCAATCGGCTTAGTACTTCGCACTTACCTGGCATTTGCATTCATTATGGTTTTCATAGATAAGCAAAAAGCCAAGCGTGCAGATAAAAAACTGGCACAGGCAGCCATGAAAGACGCACAACACATCGGTGCTTAATTATCTTCTGTTTGTTGATACAATATTTAAGGTGAGAGTGCCCTTCTGTAGCAGGTTGCCATTCGTGGCAATGAGAGTAAAAAAGAATCCCGCTGATGTCAGCGGGATTTTTCATGTATTAATTTTTAGGCTTGATGTAGAGCGTATTGCTTTCCACCCAAAAACCATCAATTGCGTAAGACTTTATATTATTAGTGCATTTGGTATCGTTATCCCTGCAAGGCACTTTTTGATAGCGGTTATCACCTTCATATATTTCAGATACCAGATAGCTTTTGTTGTTCGATGAAAGATAAACTACCCAATCGTAGCCATATTGCACTTCGGTATAATTGCCCGATGATACGGAGTAGTTCGATAACCAAGATGTATCGGGTTTCCCCGGTACGGATGTCGTAACATTTTTATTAATGAGTATTGCAGAGTCGAGCGCTTTTACCCTTTTGTCGTCGCCTTTTGCATAACGTTTTAATATTATGGTACGTATTACACTCCTGTCAAAACCTGCGAATGCGATATTCAGTTTTTCGGTAGTACAGAAAGTACGCTTTTTGCAGCAGGAAGAAAGCCCTGCAACGGTTGCAAACAGCATTAAATAAGCAGCAAGTTTATTCATATCGTATTGATGCGGAGGCAAATGTACACCTTCTTAGTCGGCTACTATTAATGTTTTTGTCATTTCTTCATCACCATTTGCAAAGCGCAGTATATAGTGTCCCGCAGCAACGCCAGTCAGCGGCAGTTGATAAGGGCTTGCCTGCGCGGCATCATACTGCCTGGCTGCTACCAGCCTGCCATATACATCATACAATGCTATGCTGCATGATTGCCGGTGTCTGCCCTCAACCTTTACAAACACCTGCCCTTTTGCCGGATTGGGAAACACGGTGATTTCGTTTTTCTGATTAGCAGCTTGCTGCACACCCGTTACATTTTCGTAATAGTACAGCACCTGCGATTGCTTGCTTATTTCCGGCATCCAGAAGGCGGTAGGGCTATACCATGTAAAACGCCTGTACTGCATCGGCAGATTTTGAGAATTGTATATCCAGTTCTCACGGAAGAAATAATCGTATAGCGGATATCGGAATTTCTTTTCTATCAATTCTATCAGGTTATCCGAAACATCGTAATAGTAATAACGCTTATTAAGCGGCCCCCATTGCTGCACAGCTATATCCCAGTAGTTGGTCACTTCTTCATCAATGGTATTATTGGTATTGTAGTAGAAATAATGCCAGAAAGTTCCCTCCCACCTGTTAGTAACACTATGCCAGATATGATAATAATGAGATGCTATTTCGTGCGAAGGATAATATTGTATCGCCTCTTTGGTACTTGGCTTTAGTTGCAGTGTTGTCGGGTTCATTACATAACTGGTAAACGTATCCATATCACCCACCCCATCATAGTTATATAATTCCCTGCCCCAAATATCCCAGCGTATCAGGCTGTCGTTATATATTATCAATTCATGCTTCGATAATCCTGCCGATGAATACACATAGGTATCAAAACCCTCTGTCGTCCATCCGCCCGCATAGGGCATATACCAATGTATGGTATCAAGGCTGCCGCTGTTATATTTATAATGTTGCATGCGTTTGTCTTTCCAAACCAATGCTGTAGTATCCCAGGTGCGGGTCAGCACCGTATCGTACAATGTGCCGGATGCGTACTTATAAAATATATCTGTATTATTCCGCCATGCTCCGTTTACAAAATCTATAGCGGTTTGCTGTATAATCCTGTTGGCGGTATCATATCGCCTTATCCACTTTTTGTTGGGTTCTTTTACCGCATTTACTATTACGGTACGCTGGCTGCTGTCATATAAGTGGATGTCTTTTTCAATATCACTCCCCCTGTTGCCGCTGTAGTTATACCTGATGCTGTCTGCCAATGAATAGGCAAAGCTATCGCGGGCGTATGTACTTTTACCCAACAGCCTTACTATTGTGGTTTGTGCAAACAAATCGCCTGCAGCACACATCCATAAAATAACCGGCAAAAACAGCCGACGGTACTTCATCATTATCTAAAATTAAGGCCTATCTCCTTAATTTACATTATTTCATTATAAATACGTAATATTTTTTCGCCGCAACTATTTCATAAAACCCAAACTGTTTATATCTTTAATCATTATGCGTACCAAACATATTTTATACGGAGTAGTAATTGCTGCTATAGCTTTAGGCTGTAGAAGGAAAAACGAATATATAGCACCCGCAGCACCGATAGTTGCCGGCAAGGGCGGCAATGCCAAACTTTGGGTAACAGCCAAGCACTTTCAGAAAGAAGTGGACACCGGTACTGTTTATATAAAATATAATGCTACCGGCATGCCTGCAGATATGAAATTTGACGACACTGCAAATATCAAAAACCAGAATGGCAGGTTTATGGTTGTTTTCGATAGCCTGAAAAGAGGTAATTATTATCTCTACGTTAAAGGCCGCGACCTGACTATTGACAAAACTTACGGTTTCGACAGCCTTTGGGGTGGTGGCAGATTTGTAGTGGTAGATACCATCGCTCAGAAACACGATGTTTATATCAACGTTATCAACCAGTACGATTCATGGAGCGTTGGCCCCACTAAATAATATTGTAACTGAAAGTATATTTAAAACCACCTTTTCGGTGGTTTTTTTATTGCCTTTTAATATTTGCCAATGTATTTACGCCTAACTTTGTAACAGGTTTTGAAACAATTCTTTGCCATATCGCTGCTCGTATGCCTGTGCTTTCAGTCGGTACTGAAGCTGGGGATTGTAGCATGGTACGAGGCTAACAAAACCTATGTATCTAATGTGCTTTGCGAAAACAAGGCCAAGCCGCAAATGAAGTGTAACGGTAAATGTTATCTGCGAAAGCAACTGAACAAAACCGAAAACAATCAGCAAAACCAGCAGTCAAAAGTATCGCAAACCGAATGGGTTGAATTCATTCCTGTAAACGGGCTTACATTCAGCTTCCATACATTGCGCACACCCACTACCTATATCGACATATATAAAACCACAACAGGCCACAGCCCGCTGACGGGCATCTTCCACCCGCCGCCTGTTGCATAAGCTATTCCTTTGTATCGACGCTGCATAGCATTGCTGTGCCTGTCGTCTGTATTCTTATAGTTTATCGCAATCATTTATGGTTAAGAAAATAGCATTGGCAACAATGCTGCTCGCTGCTACACGTGTATGGGCATGTGATGTATGCGGTGCATCGGGCAGCAGCCAGGGGCTGGGTATATTACCACAGTTCTACAAACATTTTGCAGGTATGCAATATCAATACCGCAGTTTCAGCAGCAATCATCCGGGCTTGTTTGAAGGGCTGCCGGATGAGCATAGCACAGAGTATTACAACACAGCACAGCTATGGGGCAAGGTAAATATCGGCAGCAAATTGCAGCTGTTCGGCTTTATACCTTATCAGTACAACAGCAGGCAAACCGCTGCGGGCACTACTGTTTTCAATGGCCTGGGCGATGTCAGCCTGCTGGCTATGGCAACCATCATACGCACACCTGATAGTGCAAAAGGATGGAAGCATATATTATTGGCGGGTGGCGGCATCAAAGCCCCTACAGGTTTGCGGGTAGCAGGTACTACTGCCGAAGGCCTGATGAATGTACAGACAGGTAGTGGTAGCTGGGATGTTGTATTGAGTGCCAACTATACCATTCGCACAGGCAATACAGGTATTAATACAGATGCATCTTATACGCTCACAACTGCAAATGCTGCAAACTATAAATACGGAGACAGGCTCGCGCTCGGCATATCGGGTTTCTACTGGTGGAAGCTGAATGACTTTGTGCTGCAACCGCAAATGGGCTTCCGGGCCGATTATGCGCTGCACGACTACGACAACTACAGCCGCAAATGTCTGAACTACAATACGGGCGGGTATATAACATACATCACAGCAGGTATGCAGTTGTTCTACAAGCGTACGGGGTTGCAATGCAGCTATTCAATACCTGTGTTTCAGCATTATGCATCGGGCTATGTACAGTCAACACAAAGGATAGAATCAGGATTGTTATACTTTTTTTGATTTCCCAATTACAATACAATGAAACTTTTAAAACAATTTACAGTTATTGTTATAAGCCTGATGGCGACAAGCTGCCAGAAGCATGATGATACCCCCGCACAACCCGATAAAGTAGCGATAGACATCACATCGCTGCGAGACGGGCAGACATTCAAAAAAGGAGATGTCATAAAAATGCAGGGTACTATCAGCTACATCAGCCAGTTGCACGGCTATCAACTGACATTGAAGAACAAAGAAACAGGTAAAGAGATATTTTATCACTACGAGCATACGCACAGCGATCAAGTAAACTTCAACCAAAGCTGGACGGACACATTGTCTCAACCCGCTACCATACAACTGTTGCTGACGGCAGAAATAGACCACGACGGCAACAGCGGCCAAAAGGAACTGATATTAAACAGCCAACCCTAATGGCACGAATATTGTCTATCTTTATTCACTGATTATTTAAAAACTATATAATGAATACGATAAAAATCAAATCAATCTCTATCATGGCTGCTATGGCAGTAACACTGGCATCTTGCTCAAAAAAAGAGGACAATACCACTACAACACCAACCCCCACAACACCTGTAACTACAAATGGTACGGTTGGTTTTGAATTTGCACACGTAGCAGGAGATAAAGACCTTGTGATGACAACAGGCAACTATACCAATTCTTCACTGGAATCTTTTACGGTTACAAAATTCAACTACTATATCACCAACATCAAACTGAAAAAAAGTGATGGTACTGAATATGCTGAAACCGAAAGCTACCATCTGGTAGAAGGCGACGTTGCATCTTCACATCATTTTCATATCAAAGATGTAACAAAAGGCACGTACACAGGTGTTACGTTTATGATAGGTGTAGATGAAGCACGTAATACAAGCGGTGCACAAACAGGCGCGCTGGACCCTGCAAAAGGTATGTTCTGGACATGGAGCACCGGCTACATTATGGCAAAGCTTGAAGGCACATCACCCGCTGCTACCACCCCCGATAAAAGGTTCACTCACCACATAGGTGGTTTCAACGGTGCCAACAGCGCATTACGTACTGTTACCATTACCTTCCCGCAGGCTATGGAAGTTTCTTCCGCTAAAGAACTGAGCATTAAACTGAAAACAGATGTGCTGAAATGGTTTGCACCAAACGATGTATCTATTGCTACCAGTACAAACCTTATGAGTACTAATGCCACATCGAAAAAAATAGCAGACAACTACGCTAATATGATAAGCCTTTCTTCAGCAGTATTGGAATAACTGAACCGAAAATCCGAAAACATCATTATGCACTATAAAAATTTCATAGCACCTGCTGCGCTTTTACTTGCCTTAGGTTTTTCTTCCTGCGACAGGACAGAACCCGTAGAACTGGCAGGCAAAGGTGGCAATGCAACAATAGTAGCTGTGCCCAAACACCACAGCAAGTACATCAACGATTGTACGATGTACATCAAATACAACACCAACGATTTACCTTCTGCCACATTCAGCCCGAGTCAGTATGATGACTCATTGAAATGCGTAACAGTAGATGGCAAACCATCGGCCAGTTTCACAGGGTTGAAAAAGGGTAAGTATTACATTTACGGCGTAGGCTACGACCCGGATATACAAATGAAAGTAGAATCTGGAAAACCGGTAACCATTACTGCCGACCAAAGCTATGAAGTAATAATACCGGTAACTGAAGGCGATTAAAACAATCATCGAATTGTCATAAAAAATGCCCCTGTAATCAGGGGCATTTTTGTTTTACATTATTATAACAATTAAGTTCCAACGGGTACGGAATTTGTATCGTCTATATTAGTAGAAGCGACGATGAAGAATCAGATAACGAACAAAAGACGATTTTATGAAAAGCTTACTAAACAGACCCAGAAACCTCGTTTTATCATTCAGGCTTTTTCATTACAAATGGCGATTGCGGCTACGATTTAGTGTTTCATACGTTTAGCAAATGGCGCGGCCTTACGATAAGGCGCGCCTTTTGTTCTTTTTACAGCGTTGCTATCAGCTCGTTCACTTTCTCCCTAATCAGGTCGCGCACTTCGTTAAACTGTTCAGGCTCCATATTCCTAGGGTCGGGTATCTGCCAATCTATATGTTGCTTTGCAGGCATCCAAGGGCAGGCATCGCCACAACCCATAGTTACCACCGCATCAAAAGGTGCGAAGTCTTTCACCTCGTCAAGCGATTTGCTTTTATGTGTTGTCAAATCATAACCCAATTCTTTCATAGCAGCAATAGCTTTCGGGTTTACAATGCCCGATGGTTTTGAACCTGAACTATACGCTTCAGCCTTGCCGCTCATCAGTGCAAAAGCCTGTGCCATCTGGCTGCGATTACTGTTTTCTATACAAACGAAAAGTAGTTTTTTCATATCAGTTGGTTGCAGTTGCTTTGTTATAGTATTTATTTTTCAGTCTGTATGCAATATTCACCATCGTTATCAGTGCTGGCACTTCTACCAGCGGGCCTATCACCCCTGCAAATGCCTGGCCCGAGTTAATACCAAACACACCAATTGCTACGGCTATCGCCAGTTCAAAATTGTTGCCCGATGCTGTAAATGCTATAGCCGCATTTTGCGAATAATCCGCTCCTGCTTTCTTTGCCGCGAAGAATGTAACGAGAAACATGATGCTGAAAAATATAACCAATGGTATTGCCACACGCACCACATCCATAGGTATCTGCACTATCATCTCACCTTTCAGGCTGAACATGACAACAATTGTAAATAACAGTGCTATCAGTGTAATGGGGGATATACGTGGTATAAATTTTGTCTGAAACCACTCGTCACCTTTTACAGCTATCAACCCATACCTGCTGATGATGCCCATAGCAAACGGAATACCCAGATAAATGCCGACAGTCTTTGCTATCTGCCCTATGGTGATGTCAATTTCAACACCTTTAACGCCAAACAATGGAGGCATTATTGTGAGATAGAAATACGCATAGAAACTGAAGAAGAATACCTGCATCAGGCTGTTAACACCAACCAGGCCTGCTACATATTCCCTGTTGCCGTCAGCCAGTTCATTCCATACTATCACCATTGCTATACATGGGGCAATACCTATCAGTATCAGCCCTGTCATATATTCAGGATAGTCTTTCAGAAATGTGATAGCTAAGAGGAACATGATAAACGGCCCGATTATCCATGTTATAAACATAGACAATGAAAACAGTTTTACATTCTTAAACAGTTGCGGTATTTTCTCGTACCTCACTTTTGCCAATGGCGGATACATCATCAGTATCAAACCAACTGCAAGCGGCACATTGGTAGTACCATTGCTGAATGAATTAATAAAATCGGCGCTGGAAGGGATGAAATATCCTATTGCAACGCCAAGCAGCATTGCAGCAAATATCCAAAACGTGAGATACCTGTCAAGGAAACCTAGTTTTTTTCTTCCCACTGCGGGTGCACAGTTGTTAGCAGACATATAATGTTGGTTTGTATCAGTTTAGTTTTATTTAGCAGCATCCGCCACCCGGTGTGCAGCAAGCCTCGGGCTTTGCAGCAAATACAGTGACGCTGAATATGCCCAATCCACTGCTTTTGAAATTTGCTATTTCTTCTGCACTCAGGTATTGGTTGAGTATATCATCAGGCACTACTATTGCTTTTTCTTTTTGCAGGGTGATGTTAGTAAAGCCATTAGCTTGTATCAATGCCAGATATTCATCTTTCTGTATAGCACCGCTGATGCAGCCTGCATACATCTCTGCAACATTGCGCAGCTTATCGGGCAGGTTGCCCACCAGCACAACGTCTGATATACTGAAGTGGCCGCCGGGCTTCAGCACACGGAATATTTCTTTGAATACGCCATCTTTATTAGGCACCAGATTCAGTACGCAATTGCTCACTACTACATCTGCAACATTTGCTGTAACCGGCATTTTCTCAATATCTCCCTGCCTGAATTCTACATTATTGAACCCTACCTTCTCTGCATTGGCACGTGCTTTTTCAATCATAGCTTCGGTAAAGTCTATACCTATTACTTTACCTTTTTCGCCTGTTGCTTTACGTGCTATAAAGCAATCGTTACCAGCACCGCTACCCAAGTCAATTACCGTATCGCCTTCTTTTATCTGTGCAAATTCGGTTGGCAGTCCGCAGCCCAGCCCCAGGTCTGCATCTGCATTATAGCCTTCCATCTTTGTATAGTCATCGCTCATGATGTTGTACACCTCTGTACTGCACCCGCCACTGCCGCAGCAGCTGCTCATGTTTGTTTCTTTGTCCTGCAAAGCTATCTCACTGTATTTCTGCTTTACCAGTTCTTTCAATTCCTGCTCTGTTTGCATATACTTCGTTTTATATATTGTTATTCATGAAAAATATATAGCCGGGCATCGCTATTGATGCCCGGCTGTCTTTTTAGCAGCAACCCATACCTTCGCAACAATCCGTATTACCGCCGCAGCAGTCGTTTGTTGTGTCGCAGCAGTTGCTTACCTGCATTTGATTTTTCATAACGCTAATTTATTGTGTTATTGCAATATTGCGATTGATACAGACAAAAAAATATCAGCAACAGGTTTTATTCTCCGGCAATTCCTTAAAGAACATGGCAAAAAATTCTTTGTACTGCAGCCACGCTTTAGGGTTGATGCAATAGCACACACTGGTACCTTCTATGGTGCCTTGTATCAGTCCTACTTGCTTCAGTTCTTTCAGGTGTTGCGATATAGTGGCTTGCGCCAGCCCCAGTTCGTCAACCAGGCTGCCACATACACAAGCGTTGGTTTTTACCAGCACCTGCAATATGGCAATACGCGCAGGATGTGCCAGTGCTTTGGCCATTGCAGCCAGCTCATTCTGCTTTTTGGAAAATAACCCTGTTTTTGTTGCGCCCATCTCTTTATCTATTCATTGCAATATTACGATTAATGTTTTTAAACAAACAAATCCATGCAATAAATTTTTCTGATACTCACATTTTTACAAATACGGAACGCCCTGTTTTATGGTTCTGAAAAGTAACTTCTACAATATAGGTAGCACCGGGCAGGTGCCTGATGTCAAGAATATTCTGCTTGCCGCTTACACCATCGGCATTTGCCAATACATTACCCGCCATATCCATCACACAAATGCGGGATATATCGTCAGCGGCAAACACATTCAGTTGGTCGCCGGTAGATATGGGATATACTGTAAGGTTCTTATCCATAGGTAGGGTACAAAAATGCAACGGTAGAAAGCCGTTTCATATACCGTGAATTGGGTATTTTACGCTTCGGTATTGCGGTACTTATACTTTGCTGTATTTCTTCACACCACCATCCCTCAGGCTCAGGAAGTAATAGCACAACTTGAAGTTGATATGCGACATACGGGGGTAGAAAGTTCCCCTGTAATTAATGGTATTAATACCTGCATTAACGTCTGTTGCCACACTGTAGCCTGCTGCATTGGATAGTGGCAAGTGATATGTTATACCGTAATCCACCAGGCCTACACCTTCTATTATCGCATTGATATTGAACCCTGCTACGAGGTTTACCCAACTGCTTTGCTGTCCCACGGGTATTATGTTATGATTGACAAGCTCTACACTTGCATTATTATAACCCGAAGCACCTGTTTTAGACGATATACCATTGATAGTATTCCATTCGTATGCTGCACCGCCTACGCCATATACATGGTAATAGGTTTTCTTGTTTCGGGTAGCAAGTTTGTATGCAAACAGCAGCGGCACTTCCACCGATATGCTTTCTACAATATCTTTTGTATATGCCTCTGAGCTGATGTTGTGTGTACGCTGGTAAAACGACACGGACTTGTGCATAATATTCGCCCCTGTCTGCAAACGCCATTTCCGAAAAACAAGGTTGGCATCAACACCTATATTAGCACCCACACGCAGTTTCGATACATTGATACGATTATCGTACTGAGATGCGCCATCCAGGAACGGTGCCGTAATTACGGGATTCACATGCACACCGAAATTCATCTCCTGTGCAGCGGATGCAAAACTTAAACCACAAGTTAATATCAATGCCGTTACTCTCATATTTGCATGTTTATGAGTAAACGCAAGCCACAAGTATTTATTATGCAGCTTAGTTATCCAGTTTCACTTCAAACAGCTTCGGCCAGTTTTTACCGGTTATAAAGATACGGTTCTCCGCAGCGTCATAGGCAATACCGTTCATGGCTTCGGGCTGTGTTTCGTCTGTTGCCTGGCCAAGTGGTAATATGCCGGTCTGTCGGCGCAGGTTGCGCAGGTCTGCTATAGCTACTACATTACCTGTTGCAGGGTCTATTTTATATATCAGGTCGGCCTGCCACTGGTTGGCGTAGATAAAGCCTTTTATATATTCCAGTTCGTTGATACTCAGTACCGGGCCATACTGGTCTTTCACATGCACTTGCTTCACTTCTTTAAAGCTTACAGGGTCTATGTAATAAAGCACATCCGTACCATCACTGTATATCAGGTTAGTACCGTCGTTGGTCATGCCCCAGCCTTCCGCATTGGGAAAGGTAAATGTTTGCAGTTGTTTCAGTGTTTTGGCATCATATACAATGCCTGTGTTCTCTTTGTAGGTAAGCTGGTAAAGTTTGCCATTCAGTACTGTTATGCCTTCGCCAAAATATTTGGCATCCAATTTTTGCAATTGTAATACTTTCCCTGTTTTCAGGTCAGACTTCCTTACTTCAGACGAGCCGTACTGTCCTGTACCTTCATACATTACACCATCTGCATATTGCAACCCTTCGGTAAAGGCTGTATTATCATGCGGATATTCGGCTATTACGGTATATGGTATTTGTGCAGGTGCGTTGACAGCGTTTTCCGGGGTTGCGGCTTCAGTTGTTTTATCTGTTGTTGCGGTATCATTATCCTTACATGCTCCAAGGCTCATTATGCTCACTGCCACGAATGTTATATATAGGCTTGTCCTGTTCATACTATTGCAATATGCAGCGAATATAAGATGTCTGCGGCATAGATTGAAAAACCTAAGCTATCTGTAACAATACAACTTCAGCAAACCAATATTTTAGTGCAATGATAATAACGGCACATTGATGGTGCGTGCCAATGCTTTGGTATGGCTTTTGTGAAACAGCCCCGCGAAAAACGAATGTTTATGCGGTGCCACTATCAGCCAGTCTATATGATTGCTGTTTACAAATGCCTGTATGGTTTCATCTGTATTCACACCCTCGGCATAATGGTATTCAGGCTTCGCAGCCGATAGTTTGTTATGAAGTATTTCATTCACTTCCGGTGTATCTGTATTAAAATGCTCATTATCATGGTCAACATTCAGCACATGCAGTTGTGCTCCTGTTGCACCGGCAATAGCAACTATTGATGCCAGTGGCAATTGCTCCGTATCTTTTTTGTAGTCGCATGCAAAGCATATTTTCTTTACCGGCTTATAAGTGCCACCATTGGGTACTGCCAATACAGGGAATGGTAATTCGCGCATCATATTCAGCAGGTTGCCTGCAAACCATATACTGTCTTCATCATTCAGACTGTTACCCACTACCAGCATCCACGGCGATTTATCTTTGGCATACTCTGCCAGTGTATCGGTAATATTACCAAAGAGTACCACACTGTTTACAGCTATATCGGGGAAGGTAACCGTCAGGGTATCCATCAGCTCGGCCATGCTTTTTTCTGCAACCTGCCTGCATTCTTCTACAGACAATACCGGCATCGGTGCTTCTCCAATGGCTACAGGTATTGTGTAGCTGTGCAATACGGTCAGGGGCATTTTGTATTCCGTTGCTAAAAAGCCCGCGTACTGCAGTGCATGGTTGGATGTTTCCGTGAAGTCTGTAGCTGCTATTATTAAAGACATATCCCCGTATTTGAGCTACTATAAAGTTACGCTTAAATACGGGGATGTGAAACTAAGTATCTTATAAATTAAGGCAGAGATAACAATGCTATGCCTTTTTCTTTTTTTCTACTGCTTTGCCGATTACCTGTGCAAAGGTTGTGAAGATAATCACGATATCGAGCCAGATGCTGCGGTTTTTCAGATAGTAGATATCCCATTGTACACGCTTGCGCAATTCGCGCTCTACATTTATTTCACCGATAAACCCTTTTATCTGTGCCATGCCCGTCATACCCGGTACAGCTTCGTGACGCAGGTTGTAGTATGGTATAAACTGAGAGTAATATGTTGTATGATACAGCATGTGCGGGCGCGGGCCTACTATGCTCATATCGCCCAGCAATACGTTGAAGAACTGAGGTACTTCATCCAGGTGTGTTTTACGCAAAAACTTACCTACCGGGGTAATGCGTTTATCGCCTGTAGTTGCCTGCTTGGTATCTGCATCTGCATTTACATACATCGTACGGAATTTGAAACAGTCAAACTCCACACCTTTATAACCTGTACGCTTCTGGATGAAGAAAACAGGGCCTCTTGATGTCAACTTTATCAGCAATGCAACAATCGGATATACCCAAGACATTACTAATAATATGAATGTCATTGACACCAATATATCCAGCCCGCGTTTGAACGCTGCGTAATATGCTGATGGCTGATACACCATGTAACGATGGTTGATTTCGCGAAACATCTCGCGAATATCAGCCACATCAGACTGCGGGGCAGCTTGCTTACGGGATGGCTCAACTAAAGGTATTTTTCCAATAAACGGGTGTTCCATTACGTTTCTTCTAATATCTGTCTTTGAATTGCTAAATAGACAGCAAAAATCGTGTCAAACTTTACGATTTCATAATATTTTCTATAATTTTTCGGAATATATAACAATTATAAATTAAAAATAATTTATAATAAGCTATTTATCAATACCATATTTTAAATTCCAAAAAATCATACTGAATACTGAAAAATACACAATTCCGGCCTGGGTTTGCAGTATTGCCTCCTGAAACATGAAAAACAGCATACTCACATGAAAAATGAAGAATATATGTCGAAATTCCATTCCCCTGAGTGCAAATAACGGGGAGAGCGATAATATGATGTATAATAATAATCCCGGCAAGCCTATCATCAGTAATACCTGCAAAAACATATTATGCAGGTTTATATTATAAAACTCGCTCGTCTTATTGTCGTCTTTTACGTCTGTATCAAAACCGTATTGTTTCAGTTTAGCATTCTGCAAATCGGTTACATCTCCATTACCCGCGCCGGTGAGCCACAGTTTATGTTCATTCATGTTCTCAATACCAAAACGCCACAGCATCAGGCGCAGTGTAGCGTTATTGAACGAATCCTGCGGTACTTTGCTGTAATCCTTCAGCCATGCCACGCTCACATCTTTCTGAAACATGTCGTTGTATCGCTTCTTCACGGGGTTTTCTGTACCCAGCACACCAATACCTACTGCAATAAACAGCAGGCCAATCATCAGTATCCTGCCAACACCCCAGCTCCTGTACTTCAGTGATTTTCGCAAGTAAAAAGGAACCAGCAATATAAAAAACAACAATATCAGCAGCCTCGATGATAGTAAAATGAAGAATATGAGTTGCAGTATTACGAAGCTGATTTTTACAATCTTCTGCTTGCCTGTATAATAATGTTGCCATGGCAACAACAACATGACAGATATTGAAAACATACAATACAGTGCCATATATACCGCACTGGCATCCAACCCATCAACCAACCTGTGGTAGAAGAAGAACGGTGTATACACATACCCCTCCTGATAACACCTTACTACCGCATGTATAATACAAAATACCGCTATCGAGGAAATACTGGCTGTAAAAAATACCATCAGCCGCTCCAGGTGCCTGCGGTCTATGTTCATACCTGCGCCTACCACAAATGGCAATACCAGCATACTTATTTTGGCACCTATGTCAAAAACCGAATTGTCTTTATTCTCACTGTAAAAATAACTGGCAGCATTCAGCACATAGTATGCAACCCAAACCCACAACATCTTACGCTCTGCAAAACGGCTGAAAGTACCTTTGAAATCAGCATTCAAAAGCCATAATAATATAATAAGTACGATGGTATAAGAACCGAATAAAAACGGGAACGGGATAAAAAACACTAATGCGCACAGCGCGTAGTTCAAAGCGGTGTTTACCGGGCGTGCCTTTGGCATAATTACAAAAGTAGCTGATTAAATACTATTTTTACTGCCTCACATTATTATTTAACAGCCCCCGCTTTATTGTGAACAATAACCTTATTCGCAAGTTATTTTCATCTGGCCTGCAGGCCATAGCTGTGCAAGTATTTGGGGGTATATTCTTCATTATCATTTCCCTGTACCTGCCAAAAACAGACTCGGGCGATATCGCATGGGCCAATTCGGTAGCACTGGTATTGGTAATGGCACTCAGCTTCGGGATGGACCAGGTGGTGGTACGGCGTATTGCTGCTTCCGACCGCTCGGACTGGGCAGCACCTGCTTATTTCTTTCACCTGGCAGTGTTGAATACTGCAACATTCATTATTATATACCTGATAGTATTATTGGGCGGCAATGGCATGATGAGCGGCTTCAGGGTGCTGCCCTGGATGTTTTTGGTACAAGGCCTGCTAAGCACCGCAGGGCCGCTGAAGTTTTATTTCAATGCCAAACAACAGTTCAGGCCATATGCCATTATCGCTATTATAAGCAATACTGCCAAGCTGGGCATAGGTATTGGGTTACTGATATTCCAGCATCTTTCACTTATCACTTCTATTACCACACTGGTTGCTTGCGCTGCTTTCGAATTGCTGGCATTGCTTACTTATATAATTGCCACCGCTCAGTTCAGCTTTTATTTCAAATGGATTGCCTACAAGAAATTACTGAAAGAGGCATTCCCTCAATATATCTCTGTACTATTCGACTCCAGCCTCGCCCGTGCCGATATTATATTACTGGGCATAATCAGTACCAGCATCATTACATCTGAATACAATCTTGCATACAGGGCCTACGAAATTGCCAAACTACCGCTCACTATCATTGGACCCATATTACTGGCTCGCTTTGCACGCATTCTGGCATCCGGCAGCAAGGCAGATGAAAATACGCAAACACAGGTGATGCAACTCTATCGTTTCGAAAGCTTTTTTTCGATGCTGATTCCACTGCTGCTCAACCTGATGTGGGCACCTTTGCTGGATGACATCTTTAATAAAAAATTCGGTTCGGTAAATGCACCGGAGTTTATGATTCTATCCGTATGCATACCCATACATTTTCTTATAAACCTGCTGTGGACACTCTGCTTCTCTGCAAAGAAGTACAAGCAAATCAGTGCCATTATTGGCATTACGGCCATCATCAATATAATACTGAATATTGTATTCATTAATCTTTGGGATAGTAATGGCGCTGCAATAGCATTTCTCATCACTACAGTGTTACAATTATTCGGCTACCTGAAACTTGCCGGGAAACATATTATTAAGATACCTGTAATGCCATTTATTATATTTACAGCTATAGCAATACTTGCTTACATTATCTCTATATACCTGACAGAGGTATTATGGCTGCGGCTAATCATTGCAACGGTTGTTTATATTATAATGTCCATAGTATCCAAACAAGTAAACAAAGAAGACATGGCAGGGCTACAGGCCATATTGCTAAAGAAAAAAAGTAACGCTGCGCTGCATGACACAGAATAAAAAAAACTTTACATCCGAAATCGATTGGGCATTCCTGTTGTTTATCATCGGGGCTACCTATGTAAAGTTGTATGTAAAAGTAGCAGCTATAATTTTGTACAGTGCCTACGTAATTTATAACCGGTACAACAAACCTTCGGCAAACGGCTTTGGAAAATTCTACTTCATCATGCCCGTTATCGGAACTATAGGCTCATTTTTGCATCATTCATTCGAGGCAGACGGCTATTGGTTTGCCTACGTAATGTCGGTACTCAATTGGGTAATGGCGGGGGGTATCATATACCTGCTGTCATCCACTGTGCAAACCTTGCAACAAAAAAAAATATATGCTACCATCAAGGCATTCTTCTTTATCAATGCAATATTCAGCCTCGGCGAATTGGGAAAAATGATTATCGATTCCGGACAACTGATGCCATACTGGTATTGGGAACCGACAGAATATTATGGTGGTTCTACAGGCGACCATATCAAAGGCATTACGGGGCACATCTCTGTAACAAATGCAACTATCAATGCTATTGCGGCTTTATACTTCACTTATAAAAAAGAGATGAAATGGGCTGCATTAACATTGCTGATACTATTGTTATGCACCAGCAACGTTACGCTCATACTGTTGATGGTAATGTTTATCGCCATGCTGATACTTGTTAAAGACAAGCAGGTGAAAGTACACACATTGTATGCACTGCTGATGATAGGTGTAGTGTACCCTTTCCTTAGCCTGAATAACATCAAGTATGTAGAACACGTATATAACCGCGAAACAGTTGATAGCACAAAAGTTGAAGCTGAGAAACAATCATATTCGCTGGCATCTAAGCGCGAAAAAGAATATTTCGATTATGGCACAGAAGTGTCAGCAACACAAAAATTCGAGCTTGATAAAGGTTCTAAATACAGGATGAAGAAAAATGACACCTCCCTCATCAGTTACAAAGACGACCTTAAATACATGAAACAATTGGGTTTGTTAAAATCTAAAAACAATACAAACCTGCTGATGGAACCGGGGGATTTAAAAAACACTATCGAACATTGGTATGGAACCCAATATTCAAAAACACCCTTGTCTTACAACAATAGCCTTGTTAAACTATACACTTTCAAACAAACGCTGTTCTACCTCACTACTTCAAAAAAGAACTTGTTATTTGGTGCCGGTATCGCCAATTTTTCATCCAAACAAGCCATCAAAGCTACAGGGCTGGGACTGCAAGGTTCCTACCCTGTGCAATATGTATATGTCAGTAACGACTTCTTAGCTTACCATCTGTACAGTTTACTCTATGTATTCTCCATGCCCATCTCCGAACACTCTATTATTAATATGCCCAACAGCATATACAATCAGGTAGGCGGAGAGTACGGGCTTGCAGGTATCCTTGCATTCCTGCTATTATACATCGGTTATATATTAAAGCATTACAAAAAGCTGAAAGCCGCACTATACCTTACTCCACTGTTCATGATGTTTTTAGGATTCGAATATTGGTTCGAAACACTTTCATTAACCGTGATTTTTGAGCTACTGATATTAATGGATATTTATAACAAGCAAGATGAACCAGCATAGCCCCCGATTGACGGTCATAATGCCTGCATACAATACAGCCCTCTACATCAGAGAGGCGATAGATAGTATATTGCAGCAAACATTTACAGATTTTGAGTTTATCATTATCAATGACGGTTCTAAAGACAATACGCTGGAGGTAATAAAACAATACAACGACCCGCGCATCCGACTGATAGACCAGGCAAATAAAGGACTGATTGATACACTCAACGAAGCTATACTGCTTGCACAATCAGACATCATTGCAAGGATGGATGCAGATGATATTTGTTATCCGGAAAGGCTGCAGGTTGAATTCGATTTCCTTACTCAAAACCCGGGTTATGTATTAGTAGGCTCCCAAGCAGATATTATTGATAAAGATGGCAATTACCTGATGCCGCTGATACCCATAGGCCATACACACGAGGAAATAAAAGACCGCATTGATATGAAGTGCCCTTTTATTCATCCATGTGTTATGTTCAGAAAACAAGCAGTAATAGATGCGGGACTCTACCCCAAAAATGCACTGACATTCGAAGACCATCTGCTCTGGAAGAAACTGCTGAACTTTGGCAAAGTTTGTAACCTGCCACAAATACTGTTGAAAGCACGTTTCAACCCCGAGTCTGTAACAATAGATGAAAAATGGAGAGGTGAATTATTTATCAGGCTCCGCCGCGACGCGTTGAGTCGAGGATATGTAACCGATGAAGATGCCACACAACTAAAGCAACTCATCAGCAGTCAGAACCTCAGCAGTTATAAGAATGCTTCTTATTATGCCATGGTGGGTAAAAAATATTTATGGAACAACCCCGACGGGGGTAAGGCACGCGAACATTTTGCACAAGCCATCAAACACTACCCGCGACATATAGAGCCTTATATACTTTACATATTTTCTTTCGTACCGGCATCATTGCGTGTAGGTATATATAATACACTTAAAAAACGATAAGCCAACCGATGAAAGTAGCTTTCATATCACGGGCAACATTATATACATCTCCCGGCGGCGACACCAAGCAACTGGAAGAAACTGCTGCGGGCTTGCGCAACATGGGGGTTGGTGTAGATATATATCTTACCAGCCAAACTATTGATTACAAGCAATACGACCTGCTTCATTTTTTCAATATCATACGCCCGGCAGATGTCATCGCGCACATGAAGCGAAGTGGCAAGCCCTGTGTAGTTTCTACCATTTTTGTAGAATACGGCAATGTAAAAGAAGAAGGGCGCAGTGGTGTTGTAGGTACTATTAAAAAACTGATACCTGAAAGCACTTTTGAATATATAAAGACGGTAGCACGCGCGGTAAAGAATGGAGAGAAGATAGTGAGTAAAGAATACCTGTTGTGGGGGCATACAAAATCTACCATGTATGTAGCACAACATGCAAAAATGCTGCTGCCCAATTCTGAAAGTGAATACCGCAGGTTTGTAGCAAAATACCCTGTTGCTACACCATACCATGTAGTACCAAACGGCATTAATACAAAGAACCTTGAAAACAAATACCCCGAAAATGCAGATTATAAAAATGCCATCATCTGCATGGGCCGTATAGAAAGCCGCAAAAATCAACTGAACCTGATACGCGCGCTCAACAACACACAATACAAACTATACATACACGGCAAGCCATCGCCCAACAATATGGCATACTTCGAGCAGTGCAAACAAGAATCTGCAGGCAATGTACACATCGGCGGGCATCTTGATGAAGAAATGCTATATACTGCATACAGCAATGCTAAAGTGCATGTGCTGCCAAGCTATTTTGAAACAACGGGTTTATCATCTTTGGAAGCGGCTGTGATGGGCTGCAATATTGTTGTTACAGACAAAGGCGATACGCGCGACTATTTTAAAAATGATGCATGGTATTGCGAACCAGATGACGTAGCCTCTATCAAAGATGCTATAGACAAAGCCTTCAATGCACCATACAGTCAGGAATTCAAAAAACGGATACTTGATAGCTATACATGGAAACGCGCTGCGGAAGAAACTTACAGCGCTTATGCGGATGTTTTAAAACTTTGATGTTCTTTTGCAGTCTGAAATGAAGCAGTCGTTGAAAATAGGAATACTAGGTACACGCGGCATACCCAACAGGTATGGCGGTTTTGAACAATGTGCAGAATATCTTGCATTGGGCCTTACCGAACGCGGCCACAAAGTATGGGTATATAATTCTCATTCTCACGAATACCAGGGCAGCGAATGGAATGGTGTGAACATTATTCATTGCAACGATCCCGAAGATAAATTGGGTACTGCCGGCCAATTCATTTACGACCTCAACTGCATCAACGATGCACGCAAACGCAAGTTCGACGTACTACTGCAACTGGGCTATACCAGCAACAGTGTGTGGTATTGGCGCTGGCCATCTTACTGCCCCAATGTAGTAAACATGGATGGGCTGGAATGGAAGCGCAGCAAATACAGCAAGAAAGTGCAATGGTTTCTGAAACATGCGGAACGCTGGGCTGCAAAGCATGGTGATGTATTGATTGCAGACTCTGTAGGCATTCAGCAATACCTGAAAGAAACCTACAATAAAGAATCGCACTTTATAGCATACGGTGCCGATATCTTCGACACACCCGATGCAAGCGTGCTGCAACCATACAACGTGCAACCATACAACTACTATATGCTGATGGCACGTATGGAACCCGAAAACAACATAGAAATGATATTGAAGGGCTATGTTGAAAGCGGTACGGATAAACCGTTATTAGTAGTCGGCAAAACAAACAATGAATTTGGCACCATGCTGGTAAACCGCTATGGCGGGCATGAAGGCATCAGATTCCTCGGTGGCATTTATGATATCAAAGCTGTAAACAACCTGCGCTATTACTCGAATATCTACTTTCACGGGCACTCTGTAGGTGGCACCAACCCATCGCTGCTAGAAGCCATGAGCAGCAACGCGCTGATAGCTGCAAACGATAATGTATTCAACAAAGCGATACTTGAAGGTGATGCCTTCTACTTCTCAACCCCGGCACATGTAGCAGACGTTATCCGCAACAACAGCGATAAGGAATCTTACAAAACACTTATACAGAACAACATAAATAAAATACGCACCCGATATAGTTGGGCGCGTATCACAGATTTATACGAGCAAGTGCTGCTCGATGCAGTAAAATAACAGCCTATTTACCTGCCGCGTTTTTAGCTTTGAATTTACTGATGGCATTGCGTGTAAAATCGCTCAGCACCAGTTTGCCACTGATACCTGCACGCTCCGTCAGCAATGTATCCCAATGCTCTGTACCATGCCAGAATATCTTTTTCAATTGTGCCATAGCCTCGGGGCTGCTATGCGCCAGCCTTGTAGCCAGTGCCTGTATGGCATCATCCATTTGCTCTGCAGTTGTATATAATTCTGCGTACAGGCCATGTTTCTTAGCCCACTCTGCACTGCGCCATTCGCTTGCATCTATTGCCAGTTGGCTGAAACAAGACAGGCCCACTTTGCGTTCCACGGCAGGGCCTACCACAAACGGGCCGATACCCACTGCAAGCTCGCTCAGTTTTACTGATGCTTCTTCTGTAGCTATCGCATAGTCAACCGCAGATGCTAAACCAACGCCGCCACCTACTGCCTTGCCATGTATGCGGCCTATTATCAGCTTGTGGCATTTGCGCATAGCATTTATCACTTTGGCAAAACCACTGAAAAATTCTTTACCCTGTGCTTCGTTGCTGATAGCAACCAGTTCATCGAAAGATGCTCCTGCACAGAATGCTTTTTCGCCCGCACTCTTCAGGATGATAACCTTCACATTCTGGTCTATGCCTATATCATTAATAGTCTTGGCTAAATCATTCAATATAACACCCGGTAACGAGTTGCTGCTCGGGTGGAAAAATTCAATTGTAGCAATTCCGTGATCTATCTCACTACGTACATAACCTTCAGCGTGTTGCATAGGCGTATTATTGTTTAGAATGCAAATATCAGACAAAAAGCACTATTTAAGAAGCGTAAACTTTTGTACAAATGGCCCGGTATCTGTACCTAACCATACTATGTAGTTTCCTTTTGTTGCACCTTGTCCGTCCCATACATATTTATGGTGTCCCTTTTTGAAATAGCCTGCTGCAACACGGTTTACAGTGCGTGTATCGAGATTAACCACTTCCAATAACACATTTTCCGGAAATGAAAGGTCGAATTCAATTGTAATCACCCCTGATGATGGGTTAGGATATACAGGATGCAATACAACACGAGATTCGCCTCGATTAGTTGTAGTTTTTTTTATGGTTGAATTATCCTGCAATTTCAATTGATAAATCACATCCCCACTTGCATACATGAGGTTTGAATCAATTACAAAAAATCTGTTATAATTATTTCCGAAAAAATTGTGAAGCCATGTTTTACCACTATCGGTGGTTCCAAATTGGCCATTAAACATTCCTCCTACATAGCCAAATTGCTCATTTATAAACCCAATCCCTTGTGCACTTTTCCTTAGACTACCAGTCAACACTACACTACCAATACCATGTATATTCCATGTATCTCCCCCATCTTTCGTTTGAATGTAAGCTATTGAGTCATAGAAATAGTATTGTTCAATTGACCCATATCCTATTTGGTCATTAAGAAATTGCAATTTCCATATTCTACCTCCTATTGCGGTATCAGAAAACACTTTCTTCCATGTTTTACATCTGTCAGTACTTTTTAACACAACACTTTCTCTCGGAAGTCCGCCTACCTGTCTGGTACCCGAGGCCAAAAAAACACTATCATTAATAGACATTATATCTACCAGCCCTGTAGCAAGACTGGTGTCTATATAGTCAACTACCCAGTTAAGTCCGTTATCGGAGCTTTTGTAAAGCCTTGCAACAGTGCCTCCCCACCATCCAACACCATAAAATATTGTGTCAGCATGTGTCAAACCACATATCCTGTTTTTATTCAACCCCGTGTCCGGCACGTTTGCTGAAATATCAATCCAGGATTCTCCGCTATCACTGGTTTGATAAATATCCCCGTACAAACTCGCAGCCACACCATACCTGTTACCTTTTGAAAACTCTATACTTCTGAAAAAAGTATTGGAAGGAAAATTAGATTTCATTTTGGTATGCCATGTTTTACAGCTGTCTGTTGTTTTAACAATATTTATGCTATTAGAAAATGCAAATCCCGTAGCGCCGTCAAAGAAATATATATCATCTACTCTCCAACCCTTACTCAAACTGTCGTTATTTGGTATTGACCATACGGCTTTTTTTTGAGCGAATATGGGATTGACAAAGCATAAAATGACAACTAATAATTTATACGTATTCATATTACAGGGATTATATAATTCTTAAAATACAAATAATTATACAAAGCCTATAATAAAAACTTAACGAATCATCTACTTAACACTAACCTTTTTACTTGCGGAATTTCATTATTATCAAACCATACAATATAGTTTCCGGCAGGCATATTGCTGCAGTCCCATGTAAAACCGTACTTCCCCTTTTCCAAATAGGTGTTTGCAATCCTGTATATCTGCTTACTATCTGCATTATACACTTCCAGCAATACATTTGTACCCATTTGCAGGTCTATTTTTATCTGCACAACATCTTTTGCGGGGTTGGGATATACTACCACCCTATTCATTACTTGCAAAGAAGTAGCAGCATAATCTACACCTGTATAATATATACCACTACCATATTTATATGGCAAAATACCACCCGCAAAAACATGATTACTGTCAACAACAAATATCCGGTTCACATCATTACCAAAGTTCAGGTAAGTCCATGTTTTACCACTATCTACCGTTTCAAATATCCCTTTATAATATCCGCCGATCCATCCTTTAGCAGGCGTTACAAAACCTACACCCTGCGTACCAATTGCAGATGTACCTGTAGACTTTATACTTCCTGCTGCAATTATTTTCCAAGTATTGCCATAGTCTTCAGAGCGTATCATACACACCGTATCTTTAAAAAATCGGGGTTCTATAGAGCCAAACATATAATTTCCCATCGCCTGTATTTTCCATATTCTTCCTCCTATTATACTGTCAACAAATACACGGCTCCATGTAGTACCTCCATCAGTTGTTTTTGCTACTGCAGACCAGTGTTTGTATGCACCTGTTATGAAACCGGTATCGGCTGATGTAAATACCACATCTACCAAATTTCTGATAACGTTCGTATCTACATAAGTAAGTGTCCAGCTTGCCCCTTTGTCTGTACTTTTATAAAATCGGCCAGTATCGCTACCCCAATAACCTACCCCGAAGAATGTATCGCCATGGTGCGAGAGCCCGCAAATATTGCGCTTCATCTTCCGCGAAGAATCAGGAATAAGTGAATCTATATTTATCCAGGTTTCGCCTGAATCTTTTGTTATTAATACATTACCATTCAAACCCAATGAACCTGCTATTCCATACTTACCACCATCCAAAAACTCTATACTTCTGAATGATGAGCGTGTATTCGGATTAAGTGTATCATTTTTAGGAGTCCAGCTAATACCTCCATTAGTTGTTTTCAGCAACATACCCGGCAATGCAACCGCATATCCTGTATTCGTATCTGTGAAGTAAATATCCTCCAGCCTGTATAAAGAGTCATTTGTCCAAGAACCTTTGTAGAAACCCTTATTGGGCAAGCTCAACCACTTATTTTGCGCAATTGAGGCTATACAAACACTGATGAATAGTAGTAGTGTAAGAAATCGTTTCATAGGTATTATTTTCATCAAAGCTAATCAAACATGCCATTAACTAACAGTAGCAAAAGTCAAAAAAACGCCATATTATAGTCATGAAAAAGTCCGGCAGTTTTGTACTACCGGACTATGTTTTATTACTTCAAACTACTCTTGGTTTCTTTTCTTTACCATCGTCAGGATGGTTGCTATGGCTACCGTTTCGCCTGTTTCATCATACACATCTACCAGCCATTTCACAATACCTTTTGCTATATCTTCCGCATCACGTTTTTCCTGGTCTACTTTTTCCTTCACCGTCAGTTTCACACCTATTGTCATACCCGGATATACTGGCTTTGTGAAGCGAGCCTCATCAATACCATAGTTCAGCAATACCGGGCCTTTCTTGGCATCTACAAACAAACCCGCCGCTTTTGAAAGCACAAAGTAACCATGCGCCACACGCCCTGTGAAGATGGTACCTTCCAGCGACGTTGCATCCATGTGTGCGTAGAAGTTATCGCCGCTTACGTTTGCAAAGTTGGTGATGTCTGCTTCTGTTACAGTATGTTTTGCAGTTATCAGTGTATCGCCCACTTTCAGGTCTTCAAAATGTTGACGGAACGGATGCACTATTGTTTCGTTTTGCTTACCACCTTGCTGATAAACATTAGTTATGCGGCTGATGGTTGTTGGCGAACCTTGTATAGCCGTGCGTTGCAAATAGTGCAGCACACCACGCTTACCACCCATTTCCTCGCCACCACCTGCACGGCCCGGACCACCATGTACCAGCAATGGCATTGGCGAACCATGACCTGTGCTTTCCTTAGCACAGTCTGCATTCAGCACCAATATACGGCCGTGCATAGTTGCAGCACCTAGTACAAATTCTGTAGCCACATCATCATCTGCTGTGATGATAGAACATACCAGCGAGCCTTTACCCAGTTTAGACAGCGCTATTGCATCATCTATAGTGCTGTATGGCATGATGGTACTTACAGGGCCGAATGCTTCTATATTGTGGCAGTCTGTTTTTGTAAACGGACTATCGTTGAAGAATACTATCGGAGAAAGGAACGCGCCTTTTTCTTTATCAGCACCTACTACTTCAAACTTTTCCAAATCACCGATGATGATTTGCTGGCTTTGTGCAAGCTGCATTACTTTTTCGCGTACCTCTTTGCGTTGAGATTGTCCTGCCAACGGGCCCATGCGCACACCTTCCACACCCGGGTCGCCGATTGTAGTACCCTGCAGGCGTTTGCCCAATGCTATCTGTACATCTTCTACCATGTTTGCAGGCACCATAATGCGGCGCACTGCCGTACACTTCTGCCCTGCTTTGGTAGTTATTTCTCTTGTTACTTCTTTTATAAAGATGTCAAACTCCGGCATTGCTGTGGTAACATCTGGCCCCAACACACAACAGTTCAGCGAGTCGGCCTCCAGATTGAAAGACACTGCCTCTGAAACAATGCGTGGATGCGACTTCAGCTGCTGCCCTGTAGATGCACTACCTGTAAAGGTTACAACATCCTGTGTTTCTATCGTATCCAGTATACCACGTGCGCTACCACATATCAATTGCAGTGAGCCCTCGGGCAGTATGTTCGATTTGATGATTTCTTCAAACACCGCTTCCGTAAGGAAGGATGTAAGCGTTGCAGGTTTCACGATAGCAGGCACACCCGCCAGCAGGTTTACAGCAATCTTTTCCAGCATACCCCATACCGGGAAGTTGAACGCGTTGATGTGTATCGCAACACCCTCGCGCGGCACCATGATGTGATGGCCTATGAACGTACCGTTTTTAGAAAGCTTCGCAGCCTCGCCATCTACATAAAAACGCTCGTCGGGAAATTGGCGGCGCAGGCTGGCGTTGGCAAACAGGTTGCCGATACCACCCTCAATATCCACCCAGCTATCTACACGCGTAGCGCCTGTATATGTACTTATCTTGTAGAAGTATTCTTTTTTCTCCAGCAGGTAGAAAGCCAGTGCTTTCAGCATACGGCCACGCTGGTGAAAGGTGAGCTTGCGCAATGCAGGGCCACCCACTTTGCGTGCATAGTTCATCATCGCGCCAAAATCCAACCCCTCGCTGCTGGCAGTATATATTACCTCGCCCGTAATGGCATTGTGCAGGGCATCGCCGCTTTTAGCAGTTACCCATTTGCCTTCGGCATAGTTTTTCAGTTGTGTTACCGACATACCTTATCGTGTGATTTGAGGCTGCAATTTACAATTAACTTACTTATATGGCTACACTCATATTAATTGTTTCCTTAACTTTATAGTACATACTATGAAAAGACTTATACCCTTTATTATCCTACTTATTTTCTTTTCTGCCCAAGATAGCTACGGGCAAAAGATTCGGTTTACAGATACGAGTAATGTATGGATTGAGACTTTCAGTCATCCGGACTATACTTATACCTACAGATATTATAATGGTGACGACACTATAATTAATGGCTTTAGATATGTGAAAGGTTACGGTTTTTGCAGAGAGGACACAGTACAAAATAAAGTGTATCTGAAATACGGTAACAGCCAAGATACTACCGAGCATTTACTGCACGACTACAACCTTACCTACGGCGACAGCTTTACCAGTATCAACTATATTAATCGCATACCTACTGATACTTTTATTTATTCAGTTACACAACTCGACTCAGTATTAATAAATAACACCCAGCACAAAGTATGGACATATGAGTATGTTTATGCTAGTAAATTAAGCACGTACTATTATCCTCCTTATACAGTCATCGAAGGCATAGGATGTACATCAGGGCTCAGTCGGCCATTAATGCCGGGAATATTTGAGAATGACAGACATCTGTTATGTTTTGAGAACAATGGCAGCATTGTTACTGTGCCTATGCCTACTGGTGGATATTATCTAAGCCCTCAAACTTGTGCATTATCTGTTGCAAGCAATGTTGGTAATAACAAAACCATCACCATCTCCCCCAACCCAGCCAACTCACACTCTAAAATCACTTTCCCAAACACCATACAAGCTGGCACACTCACTATTACAGATATATTAGGCAGAAAGTTAGTCAGCAAATCAATAATCAACCAAAAGGCAATCTCTATTGGTGAGCTACCTGCATCGGGTGTATATTTTTATACCATTACAGATAACTACAACCATTCCCTAACCGGCAAATTCATTTACGAATGAGGATTACCATCACCATATTATTCCTGCTGCTGCATGCTATAACCTACGGGCAAAAGATACGCTTTACGGATACAGTAAATAGCTGGAAAATTAAGCTCTCTGCAGGGCAGCCTGCCTTCAGTAACTATCAGCTACGTTACTATGATGGTACTGTAACTCAAAAAGGCTTCGACTATACCAATATAAAAAATCTGGGGCTCTGCCGCGAAGACACGCTGCTGAATAAAGTATACATCATAAAACCGGGCGATACTGTAGAGAAACTACTCTATGACTACAACCTGCAAGTTGGAGATACATTAGTTTATCATTTTTTCAGTTTGCCACATAATGCAGCAGGTGTGGTTGCAAAAAAGGATTCTATTTTGATTGCAGGCAATTATTACAAAAAATGGGAACTCAATAATCTGGCACCTTACATTTATACTACTACAATTCTTGAGGGTATTGGAGTATTAGTTTGGGGAACATTTGAACAAGGAAAAGAAACTGTTTGTTTCAAAAGGGATGAGATTATGATACCTGTAGATTACTACATCACATCATTTTCCTGCGCGCTTGATGTAAATAACATAAACACAAACAATAAGGCAGTCACCATCTCCCCCAACCCTGCCAACCAATACTCTAATATCAATTTCCCATACACCATACAGGCAGGCACACTCACTATTACAGATATATTAGGCAGAAAGTTAGTCAGCAAATCAATATTCAACCAAACAGCAATACCTATTGGTGAGCTACCCGCAGCGGGTGTGTATTTTTATACTATTACAGATAACAACAACAACCAATCCTTCACCGGCAAATTCATTTACGAATGAGGATTACCATCACCATATTATTCCTGCTGCTGCACGCTATAACCTACGGGCAAAAGATTCGATTTACAGATACAAGTAATCGTTGGACACATATCAATAGTCACAGTGAAGGTTCTGTCACAGGAACAGACTACTATAAAGGTGAGGTTGTTATAAATGGGATTCACTACAAAAAATTAGCAGCTTCGAGAATACTCAACTTATATATAAGAGAAGATACAATTGCCCGCAAAGTCTATTGCCGGATTGACCCGACAGACCCTGCTTATGCAGATACGTCTGAACACATATTTCATGATTACACGTTAGGCTTAGGTGATACTTTTACATCAACAATTATAACTTATCAGCAATATGACACATTCAAAAATGTCGTCATTGCTATTGATACTGCAATTATAAATGGTACCCCTCATTTGATTTGGGCGCTTAGAAGTGTTTATCAAACTCATGGTCCTGCAGCATACAAACAATATACATTAATTGAAGGAATTGGCTGTATGCTTGGCATGGACTACACATTGATGCCATATTCAGGCTTAGCTTGGGAACATTTAATTTGTTTTGAAAACAATGGCAGCATTATTACTGTGCCCATGCCTACTGGCGGATATTATCTGAGCCCTCAAACTTGTGCATTATCTGTTGCAAGCAATGTTGGCAATAATAAAACCATCACCATCTCCCCCAACCCCGCCAACCAATACTCCAAAATCACTTTCCCAAACACAGTAGTATCGGGCAGTTTAATTATTACGGATATATTGGGCAGAAGGTTAGCAAGCAAATCAATAATCAACCAAACAGCAATACCAATTGGTGAGCTACCTGCATTGGGCGTGTATTTTTATACCATTACAGATAACAACAGCAACAAATCCTTCACCGGCAAATTCATTTACGAATGAGGATTACCGTCACCATATTATTCCTGCTGCTGCACGCTATAACCTACGGGCAAAAAATACAGTTCATGGATACAACTAATATTTGGTCGAACTACAGATGGTACTGGTCCGGGACATGGCATTATAATACATCATTTGGTAATCAGGCAATGCTAAACGGAATCAGCTACCGAAAACTGAACAACAACGCTTATATAAGAGAAGATACTTCAAATAGCAAAAAACGTATTATCATTAAAGATTTATCAGGAAGCTATGCTATTGACACTAACGAATATATACTTTATGACTTCACAGCGGCTATTGGAGACACGCTCAATAAAATAATCACAATCGACGATACCTTAACTACTATCATTACCAGCCTTGACTCTTGCCTTGTTGATAGTATTATATATAAAAAATGGGCTTGGAAATGTTTTTCTGCTAATTACCCATTAAGGTATACTATCGAATATTATTACATTGAAAACATTGGTTGCTTGCAAGGCTTCTACATGCCAATACAACCTTACGTCGGGACTAGTGGTATTAATAAGCTTCTTTGTTTTAGGAATAATAATAAAATAGTCGCTGCAACAACTTTATCGAAAAATCAATATTACTTAGACCCAATGAATTGTAATGTATCTATCAATGAAATACAAACAAAAACACTGACCACCATTGCCCCCAACCCCGCCAACCTGCACTCTAAAATCAATTTCCCATACACAGTAGTATCGGGCAGTTTAATTATTACGGATATATTGGGCAGAAAGTTAGCAAGCAAATCAATAATCAACCAAACAGCAATACCAATTGGTGAGCTACCGGCAGCAGGTGTGTATTTTTATACCATTACGGATAATTATTCCGGCAATAAATTCGCAGGCAGGTTCGTTTATCAATAACTATCTTGCACATCATGCGTTTTATACCCAAAGAAGAAAAGCTATACAAGTGGCTGGCATTCTTAGCCATTGCTGCGGGCATATTTGTTCGTGTAGCCGTATATCTGCAAAACCGCAACCTTATGATTGACGAGGCCAATGTAGCCCGCAATCTATATGAACGTGGCTTCGCTGCACTTGCAATACCCCTCAGCTACGAGCAATACGCACCACCCGTATTCCTTTGGATTACAAAATGCTTCACATCCCTTATCAATTACGGAGAGCCCGCATTGCGCTTATTCCCGCTGCTGGCAGGTATCGCATCTCTGTTTGTAATCTACCGCATACTGAAGGAGCTGCAGGCTGGTAATGCAGCATGGTATGCAATAGCCCTTATGGCTGTGGGCTATATCTTCATTCGTTACTCTTCGGAGCTGAAACAATATATGGGCGATGTACTGGTTGTATTATCACTCATACTGTTTGCCCTCAGGATAAACATTGCTACTACTGCCACGCGCCGCTTTGCCGTATTGTGGGTAGTCATCGGTTCGCTGGCTGTGTGGGCATCTATGCCCAGTGTGTTTGTACTGGCAGCTATTGGGTTCTATTACTGGCTGCAGGGCAAAGGCTACAAAAATTTAAAAACCACTGCGATGCTCGTTGGCATCAGTGCAGTTTGGGTATTGCAATTCGCATTCTACTACCTGACGATATTAAAAGAGCAAGCCAACTCTGCCTACCTGCAAAACTTCCACATGGAGTATTTCCTCTTTGCATTACCGGGCAATAAAGATGAATTGCTGCACAACTGGAATGTAGTAAACGGCCTTTTGAACGAAGCCGGTGGCTTTACATTCCTTGCCAATGTGTTGCACTTATTATTTATCGCCATTGCCGTCATCGCTGCTATCAGAAAAAGGGATAACCGTATTTTATTGGTTATAATACCATTAGCTGCTGTTATTGTTGCCGCGGCACTCAACCAATATTCGCTGATACCTCGTGTAGCATTGTTCACCATGCCACTGTTGCTGATACTTGTAGCAATGGGCTTCAATATTATACTGTCTGTGCGTTACAAAGCAGTTGCTGTAATAGCAGTAGCTGCTTCATTTATCTGTATTAATAACTTCAGCAGCCTCAGCCTCGCATGGAAGGGCTACGAAAGCGAACAGCTGACAGATGCCATAGATTTCGCCATGCAAAACAGCATCAATACCGGCAATCAATTATACCTGCACAATGGCGCGCGCCCTGCTTTTATTTATTATACCACCATACACCCCGACAAAGAAAAATGGGCTTCTGTAAAAGAGGCACATCTGCTCAGTTGGGATGCGAATTTCGATACACTTGCCATCCAATCTCCACCCCTTAGTTGTTTTGTATTTACCAGTGTATATCCCGAAGACCTGACCAATACCACAACTACTTTAGCTAAGCATTTATCTATCGTAAACAAGCAGGAAAAACAAGGTTCTTACACTTATATATACAAGCACCACTAAAAAAATCTATAATAACAAGCATTAAAAAAGGGCTGCAGTTTGCAGCCCTTTTTATATTTCAAGTCTTATGAAGACTATCTGTTGATTCTGATTTTAACTGTGCCGCTGTTGCCTTCGCTGTCTTTCAGCAATACGTAGTAAACACCATCTGCAAGGCGCTCAAGATTCAGCACTTTGTACGATGCGTTGTGCATATTGTCTTCCATTACGCGCTGGCCCAGTGCATTGTAGATACCTACTTCCATATCCACAACCTTGCCGTTCCAGTCTAGTATCAGCTTACCGTTCGATGGGTTTGGATATACTTTCAAACCTTTGAGGTCAAGCGTGCTGATATCCAGCAATGTAATATTCAGGATATTAGATGGTTTAGACCAGCAGCCATTATTATCTGCTATAGCATAATACGGGCCTACCATTGTAGGATGGTATTGTCCATTGCCACCACCTGTCAGTTGTCCACCCGGACCGAACCAGATAAACGAACCCGGCCTGTCCACAATTATCATACTACCTATCAGGTGTATTTTCGGCGGATCGAGCGTGATAGAACGCATCATGGTATCAGGTGTTGAATAAATAGTATCAGGCAGGTAGCAACCACCATCTGTCTGGCGTACGCGCACCTGTACCACATCACCTGTCAGCAATGAACTTGAACTGTAAACATTAGAACCACTCGCAGCAGGGAATCCGTTTACAAACCAATCAAATTCAGGGTTGTTACCCAATTTGAATACAGTTGCTGTAAACTCTACCAACGAATCGATACAACCCGGGTCTTTACCCTGAGTAATAACTACATTCAGATTTGGCGTATCACTCGGCTTGGTATCTACCTGAATAGTTAAAGAAGTATCCACAGGATTCAGTACGCAAGGGTCGGTAGCTATAAATATTACTTTTACCTGATCGTTATCTACCAATGGTGTTGTAAAGTTAGAACCACCAGGCGTACCTACTGGGCTGCCATTTACCATCCACTGATACAACGGGCCTGTACCGCTGTTAACTGTAGTAGCAGCGAATGTTATATTCTTACCATTACAAGACGGCGTAGGTGTTATCTGTGTTATACTTACATCAGCAATTATCTGAGATGTTGTATATGTAATTGTATTAGAGAACGCTGTTGTAGGCGAAGCACAAAGCGAGTTTGATGTGAGCGTACAAGTTACCTGGTCTGCACTTACAAGTGTACCTGTAAATGTAGGTCCTGTAAAGCCTGTTTGTACAACACCATTCACACGCCATACATAAGTTGGTGCAGTACCACCTATGGTTGGTGTTGCGGTAAATGTTACCAACTGGCCTGCACAACCCGGGTTGGTACCCGTTGTCAATGCTATATTAACCGTTGGTGCCTGAGAGTTATACGTAAGTGTAAATGAATTTGATACGGCTGTATCAGGTATTGCGCAAGGCGCACCTGCAGACGATGTCATGATACACCTGATTTGCGTATTAGCAGGTTTGCCCCAGCATTTGAATGTTGATGCTGTCTGGCCTGCAATATCACTGAAATTCACCGCCGGCGGTATGCGTTGCTGCCACCTGTATGTTGGCGCGCCGCCCGGGTTAATAGTTGATGCGATTCTGAAAGTTACCGTATCATCCACACAGCCTGGTATGCTACCACTCTGAATACCTATCGTTACCTGTGGTGCTATGGTTACAGCACGCAATACTGTTACAACAGGAGATTCTACGCTATCTGTTCCGCAAGGGCTGCTGAAGAACAATCTTGCTTTTACCTGGTCGCCGTTAATAACGGTAGATGTTGTAAATGTATCTGTTGCAAAACCCGGAATGATTACATTATTTACCAGCCATTTGTAACCGCTAACTGTTATACCTGTACTAGGTACAGCATAAAACTTCAGCGATGTACCTATACATGACGGATTACCACCAATCGGCGGGTTGCTTACAGTAACGCTGGCGCTGGTGCTGCCACCGCTACCTACAATATATACACTGTAATCTTCTCCCTGCCCAAATGTTAATGTTCCGCATGGATTCAATGGCGGGTTAGTACCACCACCATCTACTATTACACGCATCCTCAGGTCACGGCAATAAACAACACCGGTTGTAGGCACTGTAAATGTTACGGTTTTATAACCTGCCCCCTGGCCGCTTCGAGGCATTACCTCTTCGGTAGTAGTGCTGAAAGTACCGTTGTTATCATAATCTATAAATACACGAGCCCTTGATGTTGTAGTACCTGTACCTACGTTTACAGCCAGTTTGTATGACTGCCCTGCTGTAAGTGTTACCCGGTGTTTACAAGTGAAGTCCAGATAACCTACGTTACCATCTCCCTGATAACCGTCTGATGTAACGTGCATCAAAGTATCAGCAGCAGCACTTGGCGCATTGCCGGTAGAAACAATAACATCCCTTACACCCAGATTGAATGCATTAAGTGATGTGCTGATGGCACATGCTGCAGGCATTGCTAATGTAGGTGGTGCGGTAGCACCTAAAGATGATATATATGTAGAACGTGTTACTTCATTTTTCAGTGCATATAACATACGCAAACGCTGACCGGGTGTAAACCTGTTCTGGCAGTTTGAATAGTCCATGAAGTTGTGAACGGTTGTACCATCATAAGGAACACCGTTACAGGTATTGGTACTTGTAGAAGGACAAGTAAAGTTTGATGCTTCTATAGGCTGTGTATCACAAACCTCATCACCTGTGCTCGAGCAGTTTGTAGCCGGAGGACAAGTACCTGTACCGCCTGACGGATCAAATACGTGTTTCAGGTTGAAGGCATGGCCCAGTTCGTGCGGCAATGTTATTTTGCCTGTATTTACCTGTGTGGCAAGTATTACCGCACCATCTACATTCGCAGTTGCACCCGGGTAATAAGCATATCCTGCAATAAAAGTACCTGATGTACCATCGTTGCCTTCTATCTTGTTTACAATGTAAATATTATAATATACCGTTGTTTTCCAACGGCTCAGGTTCTTGATCAAATCTTCATTCACGCCCGGTCCTGTAGAAAACATATCTCTGATACCGGATGTACCGTAGTTTGCATAAGTAGCTGCTCCGTTTCTGCGGATAATACCTGTAGCAGCATTACAAACAGTATCTCTTTTTGCCAGAACAAAACGGATAGGCACCCTTGTACCACCGCTTGATGCATTAGGATAAGCTGCATATGTAGCTTCGAATGCTTTATTTGTATAGTCAATCCAAGCTTTGATGGTATCGTCAGTTGGGTTGTAAATAGAACCTACAGCACCACCGGTATGTATTACGTGTACCACAACCGGTATTTCAAATACAGAATCGGGGCCGCTACCTACCAAAGTCTTTAAAGCCTGGGGCTGATTAGCATAATTTGCCAAAAATGCTTGCCATTTAGCGCTGAAAGCTGCCTGACTGGCAGCATAATCCGGGTTATTGGCCATCATTTGCTGATGTATCCTATCGGTACCGCAACGTTGGGCCATAGATGCCAAATGGAAGAGCACAAACGCCAGAGATAATAGCGTAATTTTTCGTATCATCTGTTACTTAGATTTTTAAATAAATATACTCTATGGGTAAAAATAACATTTTCGTTAATAAAAAACTAAAAGATTTATAAATAAATATATGCCATTTCAACATATCTGAAACATATTAACTGTGGCTTAAAGGGCTTTTATTATTTATATTAAATCCTATCTTTGCCCACTCTGTTTTTTAAAATAGTTATAATAAGTATTAATCGACAAAACCTATGCAATTAAAAGGGTTGGTAAAATTTTTTACCGCAGCGCTTATCCTTATCTCTCTGTACCAGTTGTCATTCACCTTCGTGGTACGAAACGTAGAGAAAAAGTTGCGCACTAAGGCTGAAAAGCAAGTGAAACTGGCTAATCCCACAGCCGCAGGACAGGAACTTGAAAAGCTGATTGACGCACAATTCGACGACCTTTCAGACAGTATGCAGGGCGAAACGGTAATGAATGTTCCGTTGCTCAAAAAATACACTTTCCTGGAAGCTAAAGAACAGGAGCTGAATCTTGGCCTTGATCTGCAAGGTGGTATGAACGTAACATTGGAAGTAAGCCTCGATGAATTGGTGCGCTCCATGTCAAACAACCCTAAAGATCCTGTGCTGAACAAGGCGATAGCTGATGCTAACAAATTGAAAGCCAACAGCCAGGCAAACTTCGTAACACTGTTTGGCGAAGCATATAAAAATGCTAATCCTAATGGCCGTCTTGCTTACTTGTTCACTAAGCCTTCTGAAAAAGAAATCACGCTGCAATCTACTAATGAGCAAGTGCTGGCTAAAGTAAATAAGGAAGCTAAAGATGCCATCAAGCGTACTTACAATGTATTGCTGACGCGTATTGATAAATTCGGTGTTGCATCTCCTAACATCAACCTCGATGATAACAAAGGTATCATCACGGTAGAACTGGCTGGTGTTCGCGATCCGGAACGTGTACGCGCATACTTACAGTCAACTGCGAAACTGCAATTCTTTGAAACATACAGCAACGAAGAAATCGTTAATAGCCTGCAACCGGCTAACGACGCATTAGCTGCATACCTGTCGGGCGCTAAAGAAGAAGACAGTACCACTACTGCCGATACAGCAGTTGTAGCATCTGCAGGCACTGCTGATACTGCTAAGGCTGCAAATGCAAATGACACAGCAAGCCTTTCATCTTTATTAGCAGGCAGCCAGTCGGGCACTGCTGCTACGGCTGCAGGAAAAGGAACAGACTCTGCTGCTAACGCACAAAAAGAAGCACAGAAGAAAAACCCGCTGTTTGCAGTTTGGTATCCTAATATCACACAACAAGGCAATGTAAACCAGGGCCCAGTAGTAGGTATCGTTGCGAAGAAAGATACTGCGAAACTAAACCGCTATCTGGCACTGGATGTTGTTAAAAACAAGTTCCCTAACAATGTGAAATTTGTTTACGGTGCAGAAGATAAAAAAGAATCTCGCAACCCGAATGCTCCTTTATACCTGTATGCACTGAAAACTGCTCCCGGCGATAATGAAGCAAAACTGGAAGGCGACCACGTAACGGATGCACGTATGGACTACAACCCGCTTACAGGCAAACCTGAAGTAGGTATGAACATGGACGTAACAGGTGCACGTATCTGGAAGAAAATGACAGGAGACAACACCGGCAAATATGTGGCTGTTGTGTTAGATGATAAAGTTTATTCTGCTCCGTTGGTGAATGGTGAAATACCTAATGGCAGCACGTCTATCAGCGGCAACTTTACTGTTGAACAGGCAACTGACCTTGCAAACATCCTGAAATCGGGTAAACTGCCTGCACCTGCACGTATTGTACAAGAACAAGTAGTAGGCCCTACACTGGGTGCAGAGTCTATTGCAGCGGGTATGAACTCTCTGATTATCTCTTTCCTTGTAATATTTGTACTGATGCTGGTGTACTACAATACAGGTGGTATAGTAGCTAACATATCGCTGATACTGAACGTACTCTTTACAATAGGTATCTTATCTGCGCTGCACGCAACACTTACTATGCCGGGTATCGCAGGTTTGGTACTGGGTATCGGTATGGCTGTGGATACAAACGTTATCATCTTTGAGCGTATCAAAGAAGAACTGGCAGGTGGCAGCAGCTACGACGAGGCCATTAAGAAAGGTTACAATAACTCTCTGGCTCCTGTATTAGATGGCCACGTAACTATCCTTATTACTTCAGTTATCTTATTTGCATTCGGCCTTGGCCCGGTACTTGGTTTCGCCACTACACAGATTATCAGTATCCTGTTGTCGTTGTTCTGCGGTATCCTTGTATCTCGTTTGGTAACAGACATCTATACAAAGCGCGAACGCCACTTCAACTACTTCACAAAGCTTTCAAAAGCTATCTTCCGCAAAGCGCATTTCAACTTTGTTGGTGCTCGTAAGATTGCTTATGGTATCTCTGTTGTAGTATTACTTGCAGGTATTGGTTCTTTCTTCAATGGCTTCGACTATGGTGTGGAATTTGACGGTGGCCGTAGCTATACTGTTAAGTTCGATAAGAAATATACCGTATCTGAAGTTCGTGAAAAACTGACAAGCTATTTCGATGGCGAACACCCGGTAGTAAAAACAATAGGACAGGAAAACCAATTGAACATTACTACTGCATACCTCATCAAAGAACCGGGACAGGAAGTAGAAGCTAAAGTACAAGGCAAACTATATGAAGGCCTGAAAGCTGCGGGTTACATACCGGCATCTGTTGACGAAGCTACTTTTGTTACTAAATACATACAAAGCTCTCAAACAGTATTGCCTACAATATCTGATGACCTGAAGACAGGTGCTATAGAGGCTACATTGTTCTCGCTGCTGGCAATCTTCGTGTATATACTGATTCGTTTCCGCAAATGGCAGTACTCATTGGGTACTATCGTTGCCTTGCTGCACGACGTTTGTATTACGCTTGCTGTATTCTCTTTCTTCCGTGGTGTGGTTCCTTTCGCATTGGAAATCGACCAGCACTTCATCGCTGCGGTACTGACCGTTATCGGTTTCTCGATGAACGATACCGTTATCGTGTTCGACCGTATTCGTGAATACTTCCGCAAGAACCCGAAAGAAGGTAAACACAGCGTTATCAACCGCGCCATCAACGATACACTGAGCCGTACTATCATGACATCATTAACGGTGTTCCTGTCTGTACTGATACTCTTCATCTTTGGTGGCGAGGTAACTCGTGGTTTCGCATTCGCGATGCTGATAGGTGTTATTACAGGTACTTACTCTTCTATCTTCGTTGCCGCTCCTATCCTTGTAGATATGGACAAGAGCGATAAACTGCAACAGGAAGTTGACCGTGAGGCACAAATCGAAGAATTAAAGAAAATGGCTTAATCCGTTTTTTCAACACCATACAAAATCCCGCTCCGCAAGAGCGGGATTTTTTTGTTAAATCAATTGCCAGGCAAGCTATACCGTTTCGCAATTCAGCCATTATTCCTTTACATTTGTACCATATGCTGAAAGAGTTTTTAGAACACCTCGGGCGCATCACCATCATGCTGAAGGAATCTATCGGCAAGCCTGAGAACACCAAAGTATATTGGAAGGAATTTATGGAGCAATGCAACGACATCGGCATACGTTCATTACCTATTGTTGTTGTTATCTCTTTCTTCCTGGGTGCAGTACTTACCATACAAACAGCTTATCAGCTGATAAGCCCGCTGGTAGCAAAACCCGTTATCGCACAAATCATCCGCGACTCTACTATCCTCGAGCTTTCGCCTACCGTAATATGTATTGTACTGGCAGGTGTTGTTGGTTCTAAAATAGCATCGGAGCTGGGCAATATGCGCGTGAGCGAGCAGATAGATGCGCTGGAGATAATGGGTATTAACACCAAAACCTACCTGATATTGCCAAAAATTGTTGCTGCCATGATAATGGTTCCAAGCCTTATTGTACTATCTATTGCTATTTGTATATGGGGTGGTTATATAGCAGGCATGTTTTCCAGCATCATTACCGAAGAGCAGTTTATACAAGGGCTTACACAAGGCTTCCTGCCATACAACCTGTTCTTTGCACTCGCAAAAGCTTTTACTTTTTCACTCATCATATCCATCATACCTGCATATTACGGTTATTATGTAAAAGGTGGCGCGCTGGAGATAGGCCGTGCTTCCACCACATCGGTAGTGGTAAGCTGCATTCTGATATTGCTGGGCGATTACGTACTTTCTGTGTTGCTGTTATAAGAAGCGTAGAATTCATTTCAATAAAAAAGGTGTGATAAGTATCACACCTTTTTTATTTACCTGCATACATCAGTATCTTATCAAATAATTCCTTCGGTTCAAACGGTTTGGATATGTAATCCTGCATACCTGCATCTATACATTTATCAGCTTCGCCCTTCATAGCATCTGCCGTCATGGCTATTATAGGAATGCTGTTTTTCATTTCGTGACGGATGTATTTCGTTGCCTGATAACCATCCATCTCAGGCATTTGCAAATCCATCAATATCAAATCGTGCGGTTCTGTGGTTAATACATCAACAGCTTCTTTACCGTTATTCGTTACAGAAACGGCTGCACCCTGATTCTTCAATGTATATACCACCACCTTCTGGTTGATGAGGTTGTCTTCAGCTATCAGTATCTTCAGGCCTGCCAGCATACCATTCTGCACGCTCTCTTGTTTCACTTCTTTCTTCACTGCCTGCACCTTCACTCGATATGGTATATGCAGTGTGAAAACAGAACCCTTACCTACTTCGCTGGCTACGGTTATCGTACCCTGTTGCAATTCTGCAAGTTGCTTCACGATAGCCAGCCCCAGCCCTGTACCGCCATATACACGCGATGTGTTTTTATCGCTCTGTGTGTACAATTCAAATACTTTATCCAGCTTGCCCGGTGCAATACCTATGCCTGTATCTGCCACATCTATACCCAATATGATATTATCGCCATCCTGCGATACGGGATATAGCTTAATGGTAATACTACCTTGTTGCGTAAACTTCACCGCATTCGCAGTAAGGTTTATAATCATCTGCTGCAGGCGCAATGCATCACCTGTTACCGTTTCCGGCACATTGGTATCTATCAGGCATGTAAGCGACAATTGTTTTTCCTGTGCTTTTACCTGTAGCGGATATATAGCTTTGCGTACTGTATCTGCAAGGCTGAAGTCCTCTGCATCAATATGAAACTTACCAGATTTTATTTTTGAGAAATCCAGCAAGTCGTTAATAATGCTCAGCAGGTTTTCTGCAGATTCCTTGATAGACTGTACATACTCTTTCTGCGATTCGCTCAGCGGGCTTTCCAGCAACAAGTTGCTCATACCCATTACACCATTCATAGGCGTACGTATTTCGTGGCTCATATTCGCAAGGAAATTTTCCTGCGCTTCTTTTGCCTGCAGTGCTTCTTCGCGCGCATCGCGCATTTCATGCTGTGTTCTTTTCAGCTCGGTAATGTCTATAGATACACCACATAAATATTCGATACTGCCATTTTCATTAGCTATCGGAAATTTCATTACATACAAATACCTTTCTCCGTCCGGGTGATTAAACGCTTCTTCCAGCGATATTGTTTCTCCGTTTTCAAGCACCCTTCTGTTGTATTCCCTATATGCATTCAGCCTGTCGGCATTACCTTTAAATACTTCTTCTTCCGTAATCTTCCGGGTATCATAATCCGCAGGGAAACCAAGTAACTGTTTCATCTTGCGGTTCATCAACACATATTCACCTTTATGATTTTTTATGTAGATGATATTAGGATTGTTATCTACTACAGCCTGCAGCAATACCTGTTGGCGTTTACGTGCTTCTTCCAGCACTTTCATATCAAGCTCCATCTGCTTGCTGCTGTTATTATCCCACACCATAAACTGCAATTCCTTCACACGATCGTCATCATCTTTTATGGGATACAAGCGGCAACCCGTCCATATATTAATACGTGCTTTTGTAAATATCTGTACTTCTATAGTAGTATTCACATTCTCAGATGATACTGCTTTTGCTATCAGTTGTGATATCTCATCCCTGAATTCCTTCGGCATACACTTCACAATATTGACACCTTTCATTTCCGATGGTGTATATCCGGAAAGCCTTTCGCAGTTGGCACTTACAAACTTTATGACACCTTCGGGTGTGGTATTGATTATGGTAACTCCGGAGTCTTCAATCATACCCCTGTAGCGCTGTTCCAGCAACACCCCGAAGTTTTCATTCCGCAATCTGCGCAATACAATTTTCCGTATCAGGTACAAAGCTACTATTAACCCTGTACCAAATACTAAGGACATTGTTACAGAAACCAGCATTACCCATACATTACCCGCCAGACCTGGGTTTGCATATATGTATATAGCAACCCCTACAGACAGGCATGTAAACAGGCCAATGCCAAACAACATTATTTGACGCAAATTCATTTTGCAACCATCTTATTTAAAAAATAAACGTCCCTTATACGTTTAAAAGAAGATGCAGCAAGATAAGGATTTATAATATAACCTTAAAATGTGTCATGTTATGAATTGCGGCAAACAGCCATATACTACAACAGGCACCAGTCTTTCGATTGATGCCTGTTGTTTTGCTATTACTGCAAATATCAGATATTGAATTTGATACCCTGTGCCAGTGGCAGGTTCTCGCTCCAGTTGATGGTATTCGTCTGCCTGCGCATGTATGCTTTCCAGCTATCAGAGCCACTTTCACGCCCGCCACCTGTTTCTTTCTCACCACCAAACGCACCGCCTATCTCAGCACCACTTGTACCTATGTTTACATTCGCGATACCACAGTCGCTGCCTTTGTGCGACAGGAATGTTTCTGCCTCACGCATATTCAGCGTCATGATGGATGAAGACAACCCTTGCGGTACATTGTTTTGCAATGCAATGGCTTCTTCCAGTGTCTTATACTTCATGATATACAGCAATGGTGCAAATGTTTCGTGCTGCACTATCTGCATATCGTTGCTCACTTCATAGATACATGGCTTCACGTAGCATCCGCTGCCATAGCCCTTTCCAGTCAATACACCACCTGCCACTACTGCTTTCGCACCTTCTTTTTTCAATGCGTCGATAGCATGCAGGTAGTTTTGCACAGCATCCGTATCTATCAGCGGGCCCACATGGTTTTTCTCATTCAGCGGGTCGCCAATATTCAGTTGCTTATATGCAGCTACTAATTTTTTCTTAAATGCATCATACACACTTTCGTGTATAATAACACGGCGCGTTGTAGTGCAACGCTGCCCTGCTGTGCCTACTGCACCAAATACTACAGCACGCATGGCAATATTCATATCCGCATGTTCGCTTACTATGATGGCATTGTTACCACCCAGTTCCAGCAACGCACGTCCAAGCCTTGCTCCTACAGCAGCACCTACAGCCTTACCCATACGTGTGCTGCCCGTTGCAGATACCAATGGTACACGAGCATCATTGCTCATCCACTCACCTGTTTCGCGGCCGCCGATTATCAGGCCACTTACACCTTCAGGCACTTTGTTTGCCTTAAATACATCCGCTATTATGTTCTGACAAGCAATCGCTGTCAATGGTGTTTTTTCTGATGGCTTCCATACACTGGTATTACCGCATATCCATGCTATAAAGCTGTTCCAGCTCCATACCGCCACCGGGAAGTTGAATGCACTGATAATACCAACCACTCCCAACGGGTGCCACTGCTCGTACATACGGTGCATCGGGCGCTCGCTGTGCATAGTAAGCCCGTACAACTGGCGAGATAACCCAACCGCAAAGTCTGCGATGTCTATCATCTCCTGCACCTCACCAAGGCCTTCCTGCAAGCTCTTACCCATTTCGTAAGATACCAGCCTGCCAAGTGCGTCTTTATGTTTGCGCAGTGCCTCACCAACCTGCCTTACCACTTCGCCACGCTTTGGTGCAGGCCACATACGCCATTCTTCAAATGCGGTTGCAGCCTGCCCTACTACGGCATCGTATGTTTTGCGGTTCACACCATTTACTACACCTATTTCTTTACCATCTACAGGACTCCAGGACACTATCTTTTCTCCACCTGCCTTTATCCATTTTGTGCCTGTACCTGCACCTTCATTTATCTTTTTGATACCAAGCGTACCTAATACTTTATCCAGTTTCATATTATTTTAATTGAAAAAGCTGTGCAAAGGTAGACTATTATACACAATCCTGAAATCAATACTTACCTTTCTGAGATGAAGCAAAAATATGTTTTATGTTACTTAATAATTTGTAGCCTGTTGTTTTGTTCTTTTAATGAAGAAACAAAATGCGATGATTATAGAACCGGTGAATTCACTTCAAATTACCTCAAGCATTTAGGGGTATCATGTGTGTATATCAGGACTGATGATTCTACTCAAAAAGAGGTAGCTACTTTCCCAAATGAGCTGACAGTTACCTTACAATACAAAGTAGTCTGGCGCACAGATTGCAAATACATCCTGTACTTTCAATCGTCTACACTAAGAGAAGATAGCCCTAGAATGGTAATTGGTGATTCTATTGAAGTTGTTATTCAAAAAGTAATTGCCCGAAACAAAATACAAATCCAGTCAAATTTTAAAGGGTGGCTACTCACAGATACTCTGACAAAAATTGATTGATGAGTAGCACATCACTTGAAAAGTCTTTCATTTGCTTACTTCTTCCACTTCTGCGCTATGCTGATGGCTGTTTCAAGCATATAGGGCGCCCAGTTTTCTATTTGCCAATCGCTATTTGCCAGCGATGATTGTTGCAGCCTCATTAAAGCATCATCATACCCTGCTGCTGTTTCAAATATTTCAGATAGTTCCGTTTGTTGCTGATGCAGTTCTTCGTCTTCTGCTACCAATGCCGGTATTATCAATTCTTTTGGCAGAAAATCATTTGTTTCGGGCGGTAACCCTTTCGCTTGTTTCACGATTGCACTCATCTTCAAAAAGTCTGCTGCAAAATCCTCCCTGCTCTGCTGTGTATGCAGTGCCCCACCCACTTGTTCCAGTATCACATACTTCAGGTTGGGACATTTATCAATCGCGTATTCAAGCAGTGCAAATACTTCCTGCGGCACTGCGTCATTGTGTGTGTCCCTTCTTATTTTTCTTCCTATATCTATTATCGAATCTTCCCAACTACCGCCTGATATATGTATTTCCCTCACCCTCTCCAGCGGATACAGATTTATTATCTCATCAACACCCACCGAAAAATTCTGTAACTGGCAATATAAATTGTGCAGGTCGAGAATAATAAAACCGTTAACAGGCTCAATCAGTTTGCTCAGAAAATCTCCGTGCCTTTTTACCTCATCTATATCATACGAAAATGCAAGGTTCTCCAATCCTACAGGCTTGCCGCAGGCATCATATATTCTTGCCAGCCTGTCTTTACCAATAGTAAGTGTTGTATTGGTATATGGAATGCTTAATGGTGCACCACTATGAAAATCGGCACCTGTCATAAACCCGAAATGCTCTGTAATATGGTCGAACCTGAATGCTGAAGAAACTTTTGATAAATGCTTCAGCCATGCTTGTTGTTCATACGTCCACCTCCCTGAAAATAAAGAGAAGAAAACGCCATGCCCGATAAGCCTGCCTTCATTGGCAAAAGCGTGTAATAATTGCAGAAACCAGTCAGGGATATTCCTGCGTTTATATAGTGCATCAAACGACCATTCAATGGCTTCTATTTTAGATGCCTCAAATAACGGATAGCAGGCTTGTAATATGTCTGCATCGAGGTTGCAGGCTACGCCTGAGTATATTGTGCGCACTTTACTGTTACAAACTTAATTATTACCCCAAACCACATGCAGGGCAATTATCGGGTTGTTCGGGTGTAGCAGCAGGATTCTGCACTTGCTCGCCGTTATTGGCGGGTGTTACATTCTTAGATTCATCTTTGGTGCATGATGATGTCTCTACCGCTATACCCAGCAATAACGCACCCAACAATGCTTTTGACAGTTCCATTTTTATAAGGTTTTATATCCTAAAGCTATTACAATCTATTGTCATTGCCCTGAATAAAATGTCATTTTTTTGTTATAATCCGAAAAATCCCCCCATACGGGCTAACCCTTTTATTAAATTATAAACGGGCTGTTAAAATCATTAAGGCTTACAAAAGACATATCCCTTGCCGAGATAACAGGGCTTTCTATACCCCAGTCAAATCCGAAACTGTTATACAATATCCCTGTATCGCTTTCTTTATCATAACCCGATGATACTAAGTAGTATGTCATCGCATCTTCCGTCAATGCCTTAAAACCATGTGCAAAGCCTTCGGGTATAAAATAGGCTTTATGATTTTCTGCAGATAATTCGTGGGCATAATATTGCCCGTATGTAGCCGATTCTTTGCGTAAATCAACAATCACATCCAGTATAGCACCCTGCGGACAGTACACTACTTTGCTGTGTTGATGTGGCGGCAACTGGAAATGCATGCCACGTATCACGTCTTTTTTAGATGTAGAAAAATAGCTCTCCTTTAGCTCAAACCGCACATCTGCTGCCTGTCTGAAGGTATCGTCATTGAATGTTTTAACAAAAACACCGCGCTCGTCTGTAAAGCGGGGCATCGTTATCAGGAATGCGCCTTCTAATGGCAATGCTTCAAAATGATACATACGGCTCTAAATTACTGCGTTTGACGCTAAAAAAGATTAAAGAAAAAGGTAATTTTGCAGTTCGTTTTAACATGAGGCAAATGCAGCAACAATTTATCGACGTCAGGAATAATATCATAGGTATCAATCACAGTTTCGTTTCTCCGTTTGGGAAAAAGAAAATACTATATGCCGACTGGACTGCCAGCGGGCGTATGTACAAGCCTATTGAAGATTTCATGATGGAGGAGGTATATCCGTATGTTGCCAATACACATACACGCACCACTTTTACAGGCTCGCACATGACGGAGCTGTATCAGCAAAGCCTCAAAAAAATAAAAGAACATGTAGGTGCCGGTGCCAATGAAGTAATCATATCCAGCAACGCCGGCATGACGGGTGTTATCAATAAGTTTCAGCGTATGCTGGGGCTGCGCCTGCACGAGCGTTTTGAAGATAAAATAACCATACCCGAAAACGAACGCCCTGTTGTGTTCATCACACACATGGAGCATCATAGCAACCACACTACATGGCTGGAAACTATCTGCGATGTAGTGGTAATACCACCAAACGACAAGAACGAGGTTGATTTGCTTGCTTTCGAAAAACTGGTAGCGGAATATGCACTCCGTAAACTGAAAATAGCATCTGTTACAGCTTGTTCAAATGTTACCGGCGTATATACTCCGTACCACGCTATAGCAGGCATTATACACAAACATGGCGGCCTTTGCTTTGTAGATTTTGCATGCAATGCCCCGTATGTAAAAATCAACATGAACCCTGCAACACCGGGCGAATATCTGGATGCTGTATTCTTTTCCCCGCACAAATTTTTAGGCGGGCCGGGCAGCTCGGGCATTTTGGTTTTCAAAAAAGAATTGTATCAGAATACTACCCCCGACCACCCCGGTGGCGGCACCGTAGTATGGACAAGCCCTTACGAAAAACACGTTTATAAAACAGATATAGAAAGCCGCGAAGACGGTGGCACCCCCGGTTTTATACAAACCATCCGCGTTGCAAAAGCCATAGAGCTGAAAGAAGCAATGGGTGAAGAAAACATACAGCATCGCGAAGAAGAACTGCTGGAACGCCTCTGGCAGCGTGTAGAAAAAATGGATGGTGTAAAAATACTGGAGCCCGGCATACGCCACAGGCAGGCCATCTTATCATTAGTATTTGATGATATGCACTACCACATGGTTGTAAAAGCACTGAATGATATGTTTGGCATTCAGTCACGTGGCGGCTGCTCTTGTGCAGGCACATACGGCCACCATTTATATGGCCTCGACCACGATGCTTCTCTGCACATCAAAGACGAAATAGTTGGTGGCAATCCGTTGGTACGCATCGGCTGGGTGCGCATATCGCTGCATCCTACCATGCTCGAAAACGAAATAGATTTTATTGCAGATGCGGTGCAGTTTGTTATCAATCACAAGGAGCTAATAAAAAAGCTGTATCTGTACGATACAGCTAAAAAAGAATTTTATCTTGACGACAACGCGCTGAAAACTGAAAAAATACCTGAAGAAATATTGAACGGCAGTTTCGTTACTGCTTAAAAACTACCGAAGTAATTTTCAATCTGCCGCATACATTTTTCGTGTGCGGCATTTTCTTTATCGGCATACCAGTCTGCTGTCATTTCTATAGCCTGTGTGGCATTCAGTTGCGGCCTCCATCCTATCAGGCTGAATGCTTTACTGCTATCGAGCAATAAGAGTTTTGCTTCGTGCAATGGCTTTTCCGGTACAATTATTTTATAACCACCCGCACCATAGCGCGCTACAAATATTTTAGTCAGATCTTCAACCGTCAGCGTATCATTTATATCCGGGCCAAAGTTGAAAGCTGTACTATACCTTATTGGGTCTTCGCTCATTTTTGCAGCCAGCAACAGGTATGCCCCCAATGGCTCCAGCACATGCTGCCACGGGCGTACAGAGTGCGGGTTGCGCAAGCCTACCGTTTCATCAAACTCCAATGCACGCACAATATCAGGAATTATCCTGTCGTCCGAAAAATCGCCGCCGCCGATTACATTACCTGCACGCACAGAAGCCACAGCTTTCTCATGTTTGCTGTAATCTTCAGGGCTGAAAAACGAACGGGTATATGACTCTACAATTATCTCTGCCGCCGCTTTACTTGCAGAATAAGGATCGTAGCCCCCCAGTTTATCATCTTCTTTGAATGGCGTACCACGTTCGGGATTTTCATATACCTTATCCGTAGTTATCATCAATGCCACACAAGGGTGCTTCATGCTGCGTACTGCCTCCAGTACATGGCAAGTTCCCTGCGCATTCACCATAAAAGTATCAACAGGCATATCGTAGCTGCGACGTACCAATGATTGTGCTGCAAGGTGAAAAACAAAATGCGGCTCAAAGCGCACGATCTCTCCCTGTAGCTTATGCAGGTCGCGCAGGTCGCCTATTACAGAGCTGTAGCATACTTCATCACCATCTATCAGATTGTATAAATCGTTTGTTTTCTCAGGGGCTAAAGAATACCCTTTCACATCTGCACCCAGCCATTGCAATATCTGTATCAGCCATGCACCTTTAAAGCCCGTATGCCCTGTTACAAATACGCGTTTACCATTAAATACCGAACGTAAATAATCTGCTCTTACCACTTTTTCCATAAAGGTTCTGTTTGCCAAAGATGTTCCAGTTCTTCCTTATCGCGCAATGTATCCATACACTTCCAGAATGCATGGTGCTTGTATGCTGTTATCTGTTTGTCTGCCGCCAGTTTATCCATCGGGTATCTTTCCCACATAATGTCGTCCGCATCATCCGGCAGGTAGTTTGCAATAGATGGTTCTATCACAAAGAAGCCGCCGTTTATCCATGTACCGCTATCTTCGGGTTTTTCTTCAAAGCTGTCTATCACACCATTGTCTTCCATTTTTATAACACCGAAACGGCTGGTTGCCTGTATCGCTGTCATGGTACAAACCTTGCCGCTTGCTTTGTGAAACTTCACCAGTTCATCAATGTTCACATCACTCACACCATCGCCATACGTTAGCATGAATGGCTCGTTACCTACATAAGGCAATATGCGTTTCAGCCTGCCTGCTGTCATGGTATCAACTCCTGTATCTATCAGCGTTATTTTAAAAGGCTCTGCATTATTGTTGTGTACTTCCAGCGAATTCTTAGCGAGGTCAACTGTTATATCCGCATTATGCAAAAAGTAATTGGCAAAGTATTCCTTTATCATCCAGCCTTTGTAACCGAGGCAAATAATAAAATCTGTGTGTCCGTAAGCGGCATATATTTTCATGATATGCCACAAGATGGGTTTACCGCCTATTTCAATCATTGGCTTTGGCCTCAGCGACGATTCTTCAGAAATACGGGTACCACGTCCGCCGGCAAATATTACAACCTTCATCAGAAGTATGGTTTGTTTTTAAAAACAGCAACAAAATAATAGTAAAGAAACTAAAAAAAGCCCTGCGGATGAAGCAGGGCAGGCAATTTTAACGCAATTATTTATTTTAACTTATAGTTTTTAGGAATGCTGAAAGGCAGCTCCACCGGCAGGTCGAATTCAGCCTTATTAAAGTTCATATCCAGATAGTGCGGCTCGCCGCCATTGCTTATTGTCAATACACGTTCTGTGGCAAATTTTCTGCCGTTTGTATTCTCATACGCGCCATACTGCACCATACCCTGTACCGAATCATCTTTTGTGCGCATTTGCAGGCTGCGGATGGTACTATCTGTTTTATTAAATCCTATCTGCTGGTCCATATCCGTATCTTCTACACTCAAGGTCCATGTTCCGCCAAAATCTGTAGCATCTGTGGCAGTACCTCCTTTTTTCAGCAGGTTGCCTATCAGCAGGTTCTGTACCAATGCAAAATTTACAGGTATAGGCAATAATTTATTGGCATCCGCTATTGCCAGTTTGTGTACTTCTTTTTGCAGGTGGTTCAGCAGAAACAAGCTATCGGGCGTTATGTATATCCGCGCCACACTCACCATACCCGCAGCAGCGGTTACATTCACCCATATTACGCTGTCTTTGTGTATGCGTATATGCGATACAAATTCCTGTTTCTGGTCGTTCGATGCATAGTGCATCTTCGCCTTTCCGCTGAATGTTTTGTAGTCAATTTCATTCATCAGCAGCGGTGCCAATGCCGTCATCAATAACTGCTTCTGTCCGTTGGGTTCTTTTACTATCTCCTCGCGCATACCACCACCGGGTGTATCAACCGTGTTTACACCAAAGCGTTCTTTGATGGCATACTTTTTCTCGAACCACAGGTTCTTGCGTACCGGTTGCTTATTTGTCTGGCAAGATGTAAAAACGGATGTAATGGCAATCAACACTACCGATACCCACGCTATATTAAATTTCATACAGCTTTCTGTCCTTGATTTTTTTATCGATATCTGCGTTCTCTGTCCCTTTCTCTTTTGCTTTAGTCCAGCACTCTACCGCTTTATCAATGTTTCCTTGTTTGTAATATATATCGCCAAGATGCTCCCACAATGTACCGTCTGCGTTTTCGCCATTGGCGTCAATTGCTTTCTGGATGTATTCCTGCGCGTCTTTATATTTTCCCTGTTTGTATAGTATCCATCCGTAAGTATCCAGAAATGTCGGCTCGTCTTTTCTTAACTCCAGCGATTTCTTAGACATCTGCTCCGCATCTTCCAACCGTGAACCTCTTACAGATAAATAATAAGCATAGTTGTTCAATACTGTAGCATTCATCGGATCCAGCTTCAGGGCATAATCATAAGTGCTGTCTGAAGCTGTGTAGTTTTTCATGTAGTTATATACATCGCCCAGTGTTGTGTACATCTGTGCCAGCTGGCCTTTGTTATCATCAAGCTGCATATCTATTCCCCTGTTGATAGCTTTTACTGCTTTGGCGTAGTCTTTCTTATTCATATGCCCCACACCATTCAGGTAATGGAACATGGCCTGATTAGGAAACAGTCGCAGGGCTTTTTCACTGTGTTTTATCAGCGAGTCTGCTTTATCTTTTTCTGTATATGCATACAGCAGGCTTTCCCAAACCTTGTAGGTTGACGGGTCTATCTGCAACGATTTTTTATACTGCTCTGTTGCTGCGTTTATGTCATCGTTAAACGCCAGTACATCTCCATAAAACGCCAACACCCTTGCGTTTGCCGGATGCTGTGCAGCAAGCAATGTTATCAGTTCCAGTCCTTGCTTTTTCTTTGTGCTGTCTCCGCCACCTTCAATAATCATGGGGCCCAGCAGGCTCAGTTGCACATCTGCATCCAGGCTTTTGTTGGTCACCAGCTTCTTTACATATTCATCATACTTCGGCTGGTTATTATTTTTCTTGTAGTATTCAGATAGTACTAATTGCACAGAAGGGTCGTCGCCAAACTGCTGTTCTATCTTTTTATACATTTCGGCTGCTTTGCCGCTTAGTTTATTATTATCATACACTTCGGCCAGCTCTGCATAATACCTGCCTTCGTTGGGACTGCGTGCTATCTGCTGTTCTATCACTTTCACAACGCCATCTACATCATTGCGTTTCAGCAGCAGCTTCTTTTTCAGGTCCAGTGCTTCATCATTAGCCGGGTCTGATTCCAGATATTTGTTGATTACCGTCAGTGCTTCGTCATACTTACCGGTATGCTGATACAGGTTGAATGCTTTAAGCAGGTATTCGTCGTTATATTTTTCAGTCTTCGCAATATCTACAAACAGTTTCGCTGCTTCTTCATATTGCTTGCCCTGTACCAGTATTTCTGCATACTGGCTTTTGTACCATACATTATCGCCTTCCAGCGCTATGGCTTTTTTGATATATTCAGATGCTTTGTCGCTCCTGTTTTCTTTGAAGTATAAACGTGCTAAATCGTAGAATGCCCCGGATGCTTCAGGCTTCAGGCCAACAACCTGCAACAACAATTTCTCTTCTTCTCTGTCATCACCTTTTATCCTTGCCCTCAGTGCATCGTAATACATGGCATCTGCCTGCAATGCTTTAGCTGCAGGGGATGCCGGTGCAGTATTTGGTTGTGCGTATATGCCGCCTGTATTCACAAACAGCACCAGGGCTATTAATCCAATCTTTGAGCGCTTCAGCTTCATATTTGTGTAGAGAAATCCCCAATACTAAGGTCGCGGGGCTTTTCATTGTAATTTACGCTTTTCCCGAGTAATGAGTTTTCTATACGTGCATTTTTAACAATGCTGTGAGATTGTACTATACTGTTGTTGATGCGGCTGTCTTTTACCTGCACGCCTTCTTCCAACGATACAAACGGGCCTACAACAGAATTCTGTACCACTACGTTTTCGCCAATGAAACATGGCGGTATTATTACCGAGTTTTCTATTATGGCTGTTTCTGATACCAGTTGTTCCGTATCTGCTTTAATAGCCAGTATGCGCATATTGGTATATACGGTAGCATCTTTGTTACCGCAATCCAACCATTCCGCCACCTGATCTGTGTAGAACTTCACGCCTTTTTTCAGCATGTGGTCCATAGCATCTGTTATCTGGTATTCGCCTTTCAGTTTTATGTCTTCGTCTATCAGTCTTTGCAATTCTTTACGCAGGTTTTCACCGTCTTTGAAGTAGTAAACACCAATGATGGCAAGGTCTGATACAAAGTCTTTTGGTTTTTCTACAAAAGCCTCTATCTCGTTATTATCATTCAGCTTCACTACGCCGAATGCACTCGGGTCTGCTACTTTCTGTGTCCATACAATAGCATCTTTTTGGGTATCGATGCTGAATGTTGCTTTGAACAGTGTATCTGCAAATGCTATAAATACATTTCCCTTCAGGCTTTCCTGCGCGCACAGTATGGCATGTGCCGTACCCTGTGGCTGCTCCTGATAACATATCTTTCCTTTTGCACCAAGGCTTTCTGCCACATGCAGCAGGTGTGCTTCCACTTCTTTACCAAATGATGGCCCGATGATAAATGCTATCTCATCAACTTTTTCGTTGCTGGTAGCAATTATATCTTCTACAAGGCGCTGCACTATCGGCTTCCCTGCTATCGGTATCAGTGGTTTAGCGGTAGTAAGTGTATGCGGGCGCATTCTTTTGCCCATACCTGCCATCGGGATAATGATATTCATTCTTTATAATTGAGTCTTTTAAAAAATATTATTTAGTACCTGAATGCCCGAAACCACCTGCACCACGTTCGGTATCATCCAGTGTTTCGGCTGCTGCCCAGCTTATCTGTTCGTATTTTGCGATAATCATCTGCGCTATGCGCTCGCCATCTTCTATCGTCTGCGGTTCTGTACTCAGGTTTATTACAGGCACCATCACTTCTCCCCTGTAATCACTGTCTATCGTGCCCGGTGTATTCACTAAAGACAAGCCCCTTTTTATTGCCAATCCGCTGCGGGGGCGTATCTGCGCTTCATAACCATGTGGCAATGCCATGTACAGTCCTGTAGGTATCAGCCTGCGTTCCATCGGTTGCAGTGTAACTGCTTCAGGTAACCATGCCCTGAGGTCCATACCAGCCGAACCTGCCGTTTGATATTGCGGCAGCTCATGCGGCGATTTATTAACTATTTGTACATCCATTGCGTGGGCGCAAAGGTAATGCGTAATAGGTAGATAGCATATAGAAATAATGACTCTGCTTTTAAGTCTTTTAAAATGTTAAAAATCAATATATGGATTAAGTATTAATGTTATATAAGTTAAAATAACTGAAACTTATGGTTACTTTTGTATCCCCATTATTGTAAGAAGAAAAAATTTAATAAGTATAGCTCAGAAATGGCATTGTTGGGAAATTTAATATCTAGGTCATTACAGGTTCGGAAAAAGTTCAAACTCCCGGTTGCATCTCCATATTCATACCAAAGGCACACACTCAGGCAATTGCTCGAAAGAGGGCAATATACCGCGTTTGGAAAGCAGTATGGCTTTGGCGATATACTTAGCAAAGAAGTTGATTTTGTAACAGCTTTTAAAAAACGCGTACCTGTACATACTTACAACGAGATGTACGACCAGTGGTGGCACCGTTGCCAGGCAGGCGAAGAAAATGTTTGCTGGCCAGGCAAGGTTAAGTACTTCGCACTCAGTTCCGGTACGTCCGACGCTGCCAGTAAACATATACCCGTAACAGCCGACATGCTGAAATCTACCAAAAAAGTAGGTTTCAAACAGCTATACAGCATGACGGACTTCGACATACCCCCTGTTGCTTTTCAAAAAGGTATCCTGATGCTTGGAGGCACTACTTCGCTCTTCGAGAAAGGTGACTATTACGAGGGCGATATGAGTGGCATTAGCGCCAAGAATATGCCGCGCTGGATGTCAAACTTCTTTTACAAGCCGGGACAGAAAATATCCAAGCGCCACAAATGGGAAGATCGTATCAAACTCATCATCCGCAAAGCACCGCAATGGGATGTGGGAACTGTTTGCGGTGTACCTGCATGGGTACAGATAGTGCTGGAAGAAGTTATCAAATACCATAAGGTAAATAACATACACGAGATATGGCCCAACCTTAGTATCTATATACATGGAGGCGTATCATTCGAACCATATAAAGAAAGCTTTAAAAAATTATTAGGCCGCCCTATAGAGTTTATCGAAACCTATATGGCATCCGAAGGTTCTTTTGGTTTTAAAGCACGCCCAGGCAACCACGGCATTAAGCTGGTGCTGAATGCGGGTATCTTTTATGAGTTCGTTCCGTTTACATCCGACAATTTTGATGAAGATGGCAACCCGAAACAAAACCCCACATCTTACCTGATAAACGAAGTTGACGAACAAACTGAATATGCGGTAATGCTGAGTACTTGTGCAGGTGCATGGCGCTATTATATAGGCGATGTGATTCGTTTTACAGATGCTAAAGAAGGTGAGATTGTAATCGTAGGGCGCACCAAACAGTTCCTAAGCCTTTGCGGCGAGCACCTGTCTGTAGATAATATGAATAAAGCTATCGATACCGTATCCCGCAAACTGGGTGTAACCATCCGCGAGTTTACCGTTGCCGGCTTTAAATACGAAAACCTGTTTGCACACCGCTGGTATATTGGTTGCGACGACCCGAATATCGATGCTGCGAAAGTGAAGCAAATCATTGATGAAACCCTCAGCGAAATCAATGACGACTATGCGGTAGAACGTACATCGGCACTAAAGGAAGTATTTGTAGAGCTATTGCCTAACGATACCTTTTACGACTATATGAAGTCTATCGGCAAAGATGGTGCGATGAACAAATTCCCCCGCGTGCTGAAAAACGGCAAGCTTACTGAGTGGGAAGAATTTCTGGAGAAACAAAAAGTATTGAACGGATAACTGTTACGCATCCTTCATCCATTCATAATGTGCTTGTGCTATTTTGATATCTCCGTAAGAGTATTCTTCGGGCAGTAAATCTTTTAGTGGCTTCGATGCTATGGTGTGCCCTGTCTGTTTTATCAGCGCTACAATTTCATCGAGCTTTGCTTTACCTATCAGTTTGATTGCATTCAGTTCTCCGCTTGTGATAAACGGTATCAGGTGATTTTCAACCGTACTGACTGCCATGCCGCGCTTCGCTGCAATATCGGCAATATCATATCCTTCTTTAAACAAATCGAAACTGGTGCGTTGTGTATTACTGATGGAAGGTTTATCAGTTTTCACTGCACGCTCGCGCTTCGGTGTCTTCAGTTGTATTTTAGTTTCCAGTTTATTATCCGCAGCATACGCCTGCAATACTTTCATAAACGCAGGCCCGTACTTGCTTACTTTATAATCACCAAAACCCGATATCCTTCTCAGCCCATCGAAGCTTAGCGGCAAGTATGTAGCCATATCCAGCAGCGTGTTGTCGCCTACTATGATGTATGCAGGTACATTTTCCTGCTCTGCAATTTCCCGCCTTATTTCTTTCAATTCTTGCAGCAATGCAGGGTGGTGTTGCGGCGCCGTACTTATCTCCGCCACTTCTTCTTTCGGCTTCTTCAGTACCAGTGTTACTTCCAGTTCGCCACGCAATATCTTGCGGCTCGCATCATTCAGCTTCAATGCAGGGTATGCACCGTCTTCCATATCTACCAATCGTTGCTGCAACAGCTGCTTTACAATTGTCTGCCACTCATCTTTCTTTATATCCTTGCCAATGCCGTATGTCTTAATCTCTTTATGGGCAGGTATTATTTTAGCACTTGCCGACCCGCGCAGGAAATCTATCAGGTAATCCACCCCGTATCGTTCTCCGGTGCGTGTTACTGCCGATAGTATTTTCTGTGCTTCTACCGTAGCAACTCTGTGTTCGAGGTTACTAAGGCAATAATCGCAGCTGCCGCAATATGCAGGTGAACGCTCGCCAAAGTATTGCAGTATATATTGCCTGCGGCAGCCTTCATACTCTGCAAACTCTTTCATCTGCATCAGCTTCTTCTTCAGCACATTGGTTTGTGCGGCATTATTCTCTACCGTAATAAAACGCATCAGCTTACTGATGTCTCCCGAAGAATAATAAAGTATGGCATCGCTCTTCAAGCCATCCCTGCCGGCACGCCCCGTTTCCTGGTAATAGCCTTCCATATTTTTAGGCACATCGTAGTGCAGCACAAAGCGCACATTGGGCTTATCTATACCCATACCAAATGCTATCGTAGCTACAATAATCTTTGTATCATCCCGCTGAAAAGACTCCTGCACTTTAGAGCGTTCATCATTACCCATGCCTGCATGGTAGTATGCGGCATTATACCCTACTTCTTTCAGTTTGCCTGCAATACTTTCTGTACTGGCTCTTGATAATGTATAGATGATACCGCTATCGTTGCGATGCTTGTCTAAGTAATGTATTATCTGTTCAAAAGCTTTTTTCTTCGGCTGTATATAGTAGTTGATATTCGCACGATTGAAGGACGATATAAATACCTGTGGCTGATGTAGTGCCAGTTTCTCAACTATATCTTTCTGCGTAATGGTATCCGCACTTGCTGTTAATGCTATTACAGGCACGTGCGGAAAATATTGCTTCAGTGCCGAAAGCCCCAAGTACTCCGGCCTGAAATCATGCCCCCATTGCGATATACAGTGCGCTTCGTCTATAGCAAATAAACTGCATGGCAGCGTACCCAGAAAGTTTACAAACTGCATACCACTTGCAAACAACCGCTCCGGTGCCAAATACAGCAGCTTTACTTCGCCATTTCGCACAGCAGCTATTATAGTATTCTGCTCTGCATTACTAAGTGTAGAATTAAGATATGCTGCCCTGATACCATTTGCCTGCAATGCATCTACCTGGTCTTTCATCAATGCTATCAGCGGAGAGATCACAATGGTCAACCCATCGAGCAATACTGCGGGCAACTGGTAACAGATAGACTTACCACCACCTGTAGGCATGATGGCCATCACGTCTTTACCACTCAATACCGTTTCAATAATTACCTGCTGGTTAAGACGAAAATTATCATAACCAAAAAAATGCTTTAAAGCCTTGTGGATGGGGTATTGTTTCATTATGCGGTAGCTATCAGTCGTTCACACTCCTGCAACAGTTGTTGCTTATCTATCGGCACTACACCTACATGCTCGCATACCAGTCCGCCTGCTATGTTCGATACCGCAGCCATCAGCCTTGCATCTTTGCTTAGCGCGTATATTACAGATGCTGTAGCGATAACAGTATCGCCCGCACCACTTACGTCTTTTATAGTACGTGTGTGTGTTGGTATTACTTCAGATGCGGCATCATGATAATACACTCCTTTTTCCGAAAGGGTAATGAACGTGATATGATGCTGCAAAGATTGTTGAAGCGCATGGTGTGCAGCATCCAGTTCTGTTTCAGAAACTGCATTCAGTTCCATCCCCAACCCCTCCCGTACTTCTTTCAGGTTGGGTTTGAATACCGTCACATTTTTATAAGAAAGGAAGTTCTTTTTCTTCGGGTCAACCGTTGTAATAATACCCAAGTGATTGCAATGCTTTATAATCTTGTCCAACACATTTTCTTTCAGCACACCTTTGTTATAATCTTCAAATATCACCACCTGCGGTTTTTCTATTTGCAGGTAGCGCATTACCATATCTATAAAAGGGTGTTCTTCCTCCGTTGTCAGGTCTTCACACACTTCCTCATCAAGGCGCATCATGTGTTTGTCATCTACTATAATGCGGGTTTTGGTGGTAGTTGGCCTGTGATGGCTTTTTACCAGCAGCGTAGTATCTATGCCTGCATCATTAGCCAATTGCTCCAATATGCTGCCATCATTATCATCACCTACAATACTTGCAAGCGTTACTTTAGTACCCAATGCTATACAGTTCAGTGCCACATTGGCTGCACCGCCAAGGCGGTTATCTCTTTTCTTTACTGTCACTATCGGCACAGGTGCTTCCGGCGATTGACGTTCTATCACTCCCCACCTGTAGTTATCCAGCATTACATCCCCTATAACAACAACATGCAGTTGTTGCATATCATCAAACAGCCTGTGCAATTCTTGTTTATCCATTCTTCGTATTCCCCTTCTTATTCAGGTAGTAGTATATCGGTATGCCTATCAATACTATTATCAATCCCGGCCATGTATATTCCGGTTTGTATTGCAAAAGTACTACGCATATAAATGATGCCAGTAAAATATAAATAAACGGTATTACAGGATAGCCGAATGCTTTGTACGGCCTTGGCATATCGGGCTGTGTTTTGCGTAGTTTGAAAATACCTGCAATGGTCAGTGCATAAAACAACAGTACTGTAAAGATGATAAAATCGAGCAGATTGCCGTACTGGCCGCTGAGGCATAATACACAAGCCCATATACATTGCATCCACAATGCCTTTGCGGGCACACCTTTATCATTCAGCTTGCCTGCTGCGGGCAGGAACAATCCATCTTTTGCCATTGTATAATATACCCTCGCACCCGATAGTATCAATCCGTTATTGCACCCGAATGTTGATACCATTATCAGCAATGCGATGATGGTGGTACCTGCTGCTCCGAATATCTTTAACGCTGATGCCAGTGCTACCCTGTCCGATGGTGCATTGGCAATCTCGCTGATGCTCATTACGTTCAGGTACATAAAATTCATCGACACATACAGCAGTGTTACAACTACTGTACCTATAAACAAACTCAACCCGATATTACGTTCCGGCTTTTTTATTTCACCTGCTATGAATGTTACGTTATTCCACGCATCGCTGGAAAATAATGCACCTACCATTGCTACACACAGCGCAGCTACAAGCCCCATGCCCGACAGGCTTTCGTGGCTTATCACTTCAGCACTGGTGGTTACTTTTTTGGCAAACCAGGCATCTGTCCAGTTAGCATTCCATATACTGCCATCCTTCACCAATGCAAAACCAAATAACACCAATGCTGCCATCGCCAGTATTTTGGCACTGGTAAAGATGAACTGTATCCACTTGGCATTTTTTACACCACGTGTATTGATGTAAGTGAGTAGTATAATAGTAGCTAAACCTGTAAGCTGTGCGGCAGTAATCTTAAAATCCTTAATAGGGCCCAATTGCATAGGAGCCACTAATAAATTCTCTTCTCCGAGACTTGGTATCAGATAGCCGGTAAATTTGCCGAAGCCTACACCTACGGCGGCTATCGTTCCTGTTTGTATTACGGCAAAGAAAGCCCACCCATACAGAAAACCATACATTTTGCCGAAGGCTTCGCGCAGGTACACATACTGGCCACCGGCTTGAGGATACATGCTACTAAGCTCTCCGTAGCTGAGTGCCGCAGACAATGTAATAAAGCCCGACACCAACCATACTACTACAAGCCACCCGGCACTACCTACATTGCGGGCTATATCGGCACTCACAATAAAGATACCCGAACCTATCATGGAGCCTATTACCAATAGCGCACCATCCGTTAGTGTCAGCGAACGTTGAAAAGAAGATTTGTTTTCCAAACAGAGTTATTTTCAGAAAAATACTATTTATTTTTCTTCTCTGTGTCGGCAGTCATATTTTTAGCGTCATCGTTCATGGCTTTTACAATGTCTGCTGTAATATCCAGCGCCTTGTTGGCATACATGATAGATCCGCTTTTGGTATAAGAAAGGATGTAATCGTACCTGCCGTCTTTATTAAAGTCGCCAATTATTTTGTCAAGTTGCGCCTGCAGTTTTTTATTAAATTCTTCCTGTTCTTTCATCAGCTGCACTGTCAATGCTTCTTCCCGTGTTTTCAGGCTCTGTTCCATCTGCATCAGGCGTTTGCCTATGCTTTGCTGTTCTGCCTCTGTCATAGTCCCGGCCTGTGCTTTGCGCTGTGCGGCTGCATAGTCGTTCTGCAATTGCTGTGCGCTGCGTTGCAGTTCTGCTTTCATACCTTCCTGGCGTACTTCAAATTTCTTGCGCTGGTCTTTCAGATACTCGTATTGCGATTCCAACGTATCGATATTCACATAGGCAATCTTTGTCGCTATCGCTTCTCCTGCTGCGGCTGTACTTGTATTGGCAGGCTTGCCACCATCTTTTTTCATAAAGAATAAAGCTGCTACGCCGGCCAGTGCCAATATGCTCAGTATCGTTGAAAGGTTTTTCATTGTTGTTGATTATTAATTAAAGTGTGCAGCAAAAGTAATATCAAATACAGCAGTTTGCACCTTTCAGCTTTCTTAAATCTTTGATAATATATGTAACAAATAAGGCTACCCTTTTTGAGGATAGCCTTATTAAATATTTATTCAAAGTCCCTGTTACTCGAGCTTGAATGTGATAGGCTGTGTGTAATACACCCTTACAGGACGGCCATTTTGTTTACCAGGCTTCCATTTAGGCATACTTGAAATAACACGTATCGCTTCTTCTTCGCAACCTGCACCTATCTTCCTGCCCACTACTTTCGCGTCAGAGATACTGCCATCTTCACCTACTACAAACTGTACTGTTACACGGCCTTCTATATTGTTCTCCCTTGCAGCATCCGGATACCTCAGGTTTTTACCCAGATATTCGTTTACGCTATACGGTGGTTCAGGCATCTGTTCTACATAACGGAAGATTTCAGCCGGTGGTGCTTCTACCACACCCGTACCCGGTGCATCTATCGGTGCATCGATGGCGTTTTCGTCGCCTTCCTGCGTTTTCACACCTACGTTTGTAATTTCCTGCTGTTCAGGTGGTTTTTCATCTTCCTTCACCTCTTCATCCTTCTTAATTACCGGAGGAGTGAATTTTACCGTTGGCTTCACCGGTGGTGGTGGCGGCGGCGGTGGTGGTGGTGGTGGTTTTTTCGGATCTATTGGCGGCGGCTCTGCAAGTGTCACCTCTTTTATGATAGCAACTTTTGCCTTCTCCTTAGGTTTCAGCTTCGATATGAAACCGTAACCAACGGTAACCAATGCTATGCCGGCAAGTACCATCATAGATTTCGCTACGCGCTTAGGATAGTTTTTACGCAACTCGTAGCCACCGTAGCTTTTGTTACGGCCCTCGAACAGAATATCGAGGTAGTCGCTGTTGAGTATTTTATTAATATCCATTTTAATAATTCCTTTTAATTGTTAGATGCAAAGAAGTTTGTTTTCCATAATCGATGGCATTACTGCACACCGTTCGCCTGCTCTGTCATCTGGATAAATTCTTTGTCAACCGGTGTTATGTCAACAATAGCATATACCCTTACGTCATTAATACTCATTTCATCAAGTATGTTCACCAGGTCTTCGTAAGTGCTGGTAACATCCGGCTTGATGATAATCGTAGCCTGATCTTTTGCACCCAAAGCACCCGATGCTTTCATATCTTCGATTGCCTTCTTTTTATTAATGATTACATCACGAATACCGTCTTTTGGTTTAAAGTAGGTAACGTTCAGTTGTGGTGGCTTTGTAGGGTCGTCGCCGATACCTTCATAATAGTAAATACGGTGTTCCTTACTTAAAAGAACTGTGATAACCGTACTCGCTTTAATCTTGGTCTGCTCTTCTTCTTTTATCTGTTCATCTTTGTACGGCATATTTATCTCCATAGTCTTAGGCTTCGACATGGTAGTTGTGTACATAAAGAATGTAATCAACAGGAAGCCTAAGTCCACCATGGGAGTAAGGTCTATGCGCGTAGAAAGTTTCTTTCCTTTCTTGACCCCGGGGCCTTTCTTATGACCTCCGCCACTGGAGGTATCCATTTCAGCCATGGAAAAACTTTTTTATAGTTGTTAACTAATATTATTTCTTTTCTGAAAACTATTGTTTTGCTGGCTTACCCATCTGTATGTCGTAAGCCGCAGTACCCGGAGGCACAGCTTTCAGGCCTGTTATCAGGTTGAATTTGAATATTTTCCAACCTTCCAACGTGGTAATTATTTTTTTGATATCCGGGTAAGATGCATCAGCATCGGCTTTGATGGTAATACGCAGTTTAGGATTATTGTTCCTTGCTACGCGTATCCACGCTGCCAGTTCATTTGCTTCTGATGTTACCGTTGTATCTGTAGGAATACCCACTGCTGTTTTATCAAACTCTTTCTGCTGTGCAGGCTCTGCTGCCAGATAAGATTTCAGTTGACTGAATGGTACACCTACCGAAGACCCAACTGCAAATGCTCTTTTCTCAGCAGTTGTCAGGCCCAGTTTCTTGTACTCATCCATATCCTCTATCAGGTCTGTCCTTACTTTCGGGTTATCAACCGAAAAGAATATCCTGCCTTTAGGGTCAACAGTTATCATCATGATATCCGCGTCCGGCAGAGGAATTTCTGATATAGAGTTTGGCGTCGTTACCGTTACCGGCTCATCAGGTTTAAACTTTGTAGCCAGCATGAAGAAGGTAAGCAGCAGGAAGGCAACGTCGCACATGGCAGTCATGTCCACGTGGGTGCTTTTCCTTGGCATTTTTAATTTTGGCATCTCTAAATATTTTTCTTCAACTGTTAATAGTAATTAGATACAATACGGTCGTTTTTCCATAAAAGAATTTTTATGTACTCAACAGGCCGGTGCTATTACTTGTAGTTAGCAGCGAAGCTCTGTGTCAGTGTAAAGCCACTTTCATCGATACCGAATGTAATACCATCAATGATAGTAGTAAAGAAGTTGTAACCGATGATAGCGAAGAATGATGTACCGATACCCAATGCAGTGTTATACAGGGCTTCAGAGATACCAGCCGCCAGTGCTGCTGAATCCGGTGCACCTGCAGTACCCATCGCAGAGAATGATTTAATCATACCCAATACCGTACCCAACAGACCCAAAAGGGTTGCTACCGATGCGATTGTTGACAGGAATACAAGGTTTTTTTCCAGCATTGGCAGTTCCAGTGCAGTTGCTTCTTCAATTTCTTTCTGGATGCTCAGTACTTTCTGGTCAGTATCCAGTTCGTGGTTGTTTGTCATTTCACGATACTTGATAAGGCCTGCACGCATAACGTTACCTACGCTACCTGCTTGTTTATCGCACTCAGCCAGTGCTGCGTCAATGTTTTTATTAGCCAGGTGATATTGTACTTTACGTACAAATTCGCCTGCATTTACTTTACCGTTAGCTTTAAATATTGTCAGGAAACGCTCAACAACGAAACTCAGCATTACCAGGAATGTTGCAATCAGGAAAGGTACGATTGCACCACCCAGGTACATATTACCCATGAAATTTTTAGGCTTATGTTTTTCAGCATCCAGGAAGTTTGATGCACTACCAAATACTACGTGATAAACAATCTGGCCAATGGCGATACACACAACCACGATGATAAGGTTGAGCATAAAATTGTTTGCATTCTTTGGTTTGCCAGCTTGAGATGACGATTTTGCGGCTGTTTTTACGTCTGCCATAATTCTGATTTTTATTAGTTTTTACTTTGGTTGATTAATTATTTTAATACATCCCTTGTGTGCCTGCAAAGATATAGGTACACTTCAAAAAAACAACTTGGGGGTTCATTTTTTCTTATAAACTTAATACTGCTTACAAACCCATGACAAGCAACGCTTTCAGAAGATTTCACACCCGCTTTTAACGCAAGGGAGGGGCAAGATATTATTTTTTTAAGGCAATAGCCAACACTCTGTCACGATTTTAACATTTACCTTTGCACCGTTTAATACTTGCCGCCACCGCACCGTTTCCTGCTGATACAAAGGTTTCAGATACCTTTTTCAGCCCGGTTGCGGCAGTTTCCTCACAGAAAAAATGACATTAAGATGAATTTCAACCCATGGCACTCTGTTAGTTACGGCGAAAATGTTCCCGAAACTGTAAATGCAATTATCGAAATCCCCAAAAACTCAAGGGCCAAGTACGAACTGGACAAAGAAACAGGCCTGCTGAAGCTGGACCGCGTATTATACTCTTCTGTTTACTACCCTGCCAACTACGGTTTTATACCCCGCACTTATTGCGATGATAAAGATCCGCTGGATATCCTTGTGCTGTCGCAGATAGAAATGCAGCCACTATGTCTGGTAGAGGCTAAGATAATAGGTGTAATGCGCATGCTCGACCAGGGCGAAGCCGATGATAAACTGATTGCCGTTTGTGCCAACGATATGAGTGTAGCTCACATGAACGATATCAGCGAACTACCTTCTTATTTTATCGAAGAGCTGCGCCACTTCTTTGAAGAATATAAGAAGCTGGAAAACAAAGTGGTAAAAATCGAAGAGTTTCAGGGTGCAAGGCTGGCAAAGAAAATCCTCCAACACAGCATTAAAGACTACGAAAACCTGATGGCTAAGAAATAGCTTTTTTAGTTGATCTGTTGATTAGTTGATTTGTTTACTCGTTCCGATGTTATTATTGCATGAACGGATGAACCAATCAACTAGTCAATCATTCAACTAACCAACTAATTACGTATTTTGTCGCTATGAACCAAAGCACTAAAAGGGTTCAGCGTGCATGGGCTATGTACGACTGGGCCAATTCTGCCTACAATCTGGTTATTACATCTACTATCTTTCCCGCGTATTATCTTGCTATCACAAGCACAAAAGATGATGCAGGAAACATAACAAATGATAAAGTAGATTTTTTCGGTAGCAGTATTACAAACAGTGTGCTGTTTGATTATGCGCTGGCGGCTGCTTATCTCATCATCGCTGCGATATCGCCTGTTTTATCTTCAATTGCCGACTATCGTGGCAATAAGAAAAGCTTCATGCGCTTGTTTTGTTACATAGGCGCGCTATCGTGCTGTGGTTTGTATTTCTTTACATCGCAAACGGTAGAGCTTGGCGTTATACTCGCATCTATCGCAGCATTAGGCTATTGCGGCAGCATTGTTTTTTATAATGCCTTCCTTCCTGAAATCGCAACTGATTCAGAACGCGACCGCGTAAGCGCTCAGGGTTTTGCATATGGTTACATAGGCAGTGTCATATTGCAGCTTATCTGTTTTGTGTTTGTACTCAAGCCCGAATTGTTTGGAATAACTGATGGCACATTTGCACCTCGCCTTTCATTTTTACTGGTAGGTATCTGGTGGCTCGTTTTTGGTACAATCTCTATGAATAAACTACCAAAAAGTGCACCATTGGAACAGCATACCGAAGTCAGTATCCTGACAAACGGCTTTCATGAATTGCAGAAAGTATGGCAACAGGTAAAACAAATGCCTGTACTCAAAACATATCTCGGTGCTTTTTTCCTGTATAGCATGGGTGTGCAAACTGTAATGCTGGCCGCAACCATATTTGGCACCAAAGAGCTGAAAATGGAAACCGGGCAATTAATAGGCACTATACTTATTATACAACTTGTAGCAATTGCCGGTGCTTATATCATGTCTAAACTCTCTGAAAAATTCGGCAACTTATCCGTATTACTGATGGTGGTGTTTATATGGATTGGTGTATGTATCGCTGCATATTTTACAACTACGGCTACAGAGTTTTATATCATCGCTGCAGTAGTAGGGCTTATCATGGGTGGCATACAATCACTCAGCCGATCAACATACAGCAAGCTGATGCCCGAAACGAAAGACACCACATCGTTCTTCAGCTTCTACGATGTTACCGAAAAACTGGCTATTGTTATCGGTATGTTCTCATTCGGGTTTATCGAAGAATTGACAGGCAGCATGCGTAATTCTATCATGGCACTTATTACATTCTTCGCGCTTGGTGCATTGGTATTGTACGTAGCAATAGTACGGGCTAAAAAAGAACATTTGAAATCAACTGTAATTTAAAATTGAGATGAAATTATATTCAATCATAGCAGGATACTTTAAACTGGATGGCGGTGCCATGCACGGTGTAGTGCCAAAGAGCATGTGGCAAAAAGTAAACCCGGCAGACGACAATAATATGTGCAGCTGGGCTATGCGTTGCCTGTTGATAGATACCGGCGACAGAAAAATACTGGTTGATAATGGCATGGGCGATAAGCAGGATGCTAAATTCTTCGGCCACTACTTTCCGCATGGAGAAGATACGGTTGCTACTTCTCTGGCAAAGCAAGGCTTCACACATGCAGACATAACAGACGTATTCCTTACACACCTCCACTTCGACCACTGTGGTGGTTCTATAGTACGCGATGGCGACAAACTTGTACCTGCATTTCCTAATGCTGCTTACTGGTGCAACAAAGCCCATTGGGCAAGTGCTACCGAACCAAATGAGCGCGAAAAAGCATCTTTCCTGAAAGAGAACATCTTACCGATACAGGAAAGCGGGAAGCTGCAATGGGTAGAAACTGCTGATGGCGAAGAATGGCTGCCCGGCATACGCATACGCTACGTACAGGGGCATACAGATAATATGATGCTGCCGCAGATAGACTACAACGGACAAACCATTTTCTTCTGTGCCGACCTGATACCAAGTGCAGCACATATTTCTATGCCCTGGGTAATGGCTTATGACATGCGCCCGCTGGATACACTGAACGAAAAACGCACCATACTGAAAGAAGCAGTTGAAAATAACTGGATACTCTTCTTTGAGCACGATGCACGTACCGAAGCCTGCACACTCATCAACGATAATGGCAGGGTGAAAATGGGAGAAGTGATAACATTAGCAACACTGAAATAACAATTATACTTTTGCACTGCTTTCTATATCAGCTATTTACATGACAGATATCACAATACAACTACACGGCATCACCATATACGCTGCCAAATCAGAAGAATCTCCTGAATACTTCCGCAAAAAACTGGAAGGATATTGAGAGTGGCGCGTACGAGCCCGAAACTTTTGAAATGTTCAACAGGCATATCGATTCCAAAACCACTTTTATAGATCTCGGCGCGTACATAGGTGGCACATCATTGTATTGTGCACAACTGGCGGCAGAGGCTTTCGCCTTCGAGCCCGACCCGGTGGTGTATAAATATCTGGAACAGAACCTTGCCTGCAATCCGCAAATCAAAAATCTGCATATCTACAACCAGGCTGCAGGTACGCAGGAAGGTGTAGTGCATATTAAAAGTACTGCCAGCGGTGGCAATGCCGGCAGCAGCCTTATGATAAAAGACTTCAAGAGCAGTTGGGAAGTAAAGCTGATAGACCTTGCCAAATTCATCAACGAAAACCACAAAGCCGAAAAGCTTTTTATTAAATAGACATCGAAGGCTACGAGTATGAACTGGTAAAACAACTGATACCACGCATCATACAGCACAAACCTACCATATTCCTTGCCATGCACCCGCAAATTATTGCCAACAGCATCAAAGGCAATTCTATCTTAGATAAAATAAAGCGCTGGCTGAAGATGATGAAAGTACATAAAGAGCTTACAACGGCATTGGCAGCCTTTCCGCATGTCAAAAACCGCATCAACGAGCCATATTATTTAGCGCATATCAATAGCAAAATCAGGTCTGCTGGCATGCTTGCCGACGAAGAAAAAGATATACTGGTGCATTTTTAGTGCAAAAACCGCTCGTTTATCCACAAAAAAACTTAATATATCCACCAAATACAGCTTTAACAATGCCTGCTCTATTGCAAGCTCAATAATAGTTGTATTTTCAACTCATTACTAACCATTAAAAAAACATCTGGAATTATGGATACCTCTAAAATGATAAAAGCATACTGCCTGAAGACTAAAGAAAAAAATGTACCGATGCAGGATGCTGTTATAACAAAAACCGCACGTGGTGGTTATATGGCCAGCGGCAACGATGGCAAAGGCAATAAAATGGCTGCTATCATGAGCGAAGCCAAGGCATTGCAAGCCATCAAAGACGGTGTAGCAAAGCAAGGTTTCTAATCACACAAACATCAGTTTATAAAAGAGGCGGGCTAAATAGCCCGCCTCTTTTGCTGTTCTCATTTGTCATACAATTACAATTCCATGACAATCCATTTACCATTTTTATAAGTATCTAAACATTCATGCAAGTACCTTTGCGCGCAAATTGAACAGATAATGATGATTTCCCGTTTACTTCCTCTTGTTATGCTGGCTGCTATTGCCAATACAGCTACCGCACAACATGGTACACATGCCGCTCCTGCCAAATACGAAGGCAAGCTGCAATATGATGATGAAAAACACTTTAAAAACATACGCCAGCTTACATTCGGCGGCGATAATGCAGAGGCTTATTTCGGGCTCGATGGTAAAGCTATCATCTTCCAGCGCACCAATCCTAAAGAAGGGCTGAACTGCGACCAGATTTTCTACGCCAAACTGCCAAAATCTGCCGGAGATAAGTTTGAATACAAAATGGTAAGTACAGGCAAAGGCCGCACTACCTGCGCCTACCTGATGCCGGGCGGCAAATCTGTGGTATATGCATCTACACATCTTGGTGCAGATACCTGCCCGCCTGTACCCGACCGTAAGGTTTTGAAAAAATACGTTTGGCCTATCTATGAAAGCTATGACATTTTCATATCCGACCTGAATGGTAAAATCACTAAACAACTAACCACAGAACCGGGCTACGATGCCGAAGCTACTGTATCTCCTAAAGGCGATAAAATCATCTTTACATCTACCCGCAATGGCGACCTCGATTTGTACGTGATGGACCTTGATGGTAAGAACGTAAAACAAATTACTACAGACCTTGGTTATGATGGCGGTGCATGGTTCTCTCCTGATGGTAAGAAAATAGTATGGCGTGCCTCTCGCCCGAAAACAGCAGAAGAAATAAAAGAATACAAAGACCTGCTGGCACAAGGCATGGTAGCACCTACCAATATGGAAGTGTTTATTGCAGATGCAGATGGCAGCAATGTACAGCAGGTTACCAAACTGGGCAAAGCCAATTGGGCACCAAACTTTACTGCAGACGGCAAGCGCATCATCTTTGCATCAAACCACGAATACCCGCGCGGGTTTCCTTTCAATATGTATCTCGTAAACTTCGATGGTACAGGCCTTGAAAAAATATCGCACGATGGTGGTTTCGATGCATTCCCTATGTTCTCTCCGGATGGTAAGAAACTCATCTTCTCATCAAACAGAAACAACGGCGGCACCAACGAAACAAACCTCTTTATCTGCGACTGGGTAAACTAACGGTAACACAGGTATAAAAAACTAAAAGCAAAAAGTAAGCGTATTACTTTTTGCTTTTTTACTTTTGGGCAGATGTTGCGAGCATTATTATTAGTAGGTCTTGGTGGTGCCATTGGCAGCATGGCAAGGTATGGCGTATCACGTATCATTAATGCCCGCTATACCCAATCCTTTCCACTGGCTACATTCATCATCAATATCGTTGGCTGTTTGCTGATAGGCTTGCTATTCGGCTATGTACAGAAAAACAGCAATCAGCAGTCAGACTTATGGTTGGCGCTTGCTACAGGCTTCTGTGGTGGCTTCACTACCTTCTCTGCATTTGCACTGGAAAATGTAACCCTGCTGAAAGGACAACTGAATATTACAGCCCTGTTATACATTGCAGCATCTGTAATTGTCGGCATACTACTGTGCCGATTGGGCATCTCAATAACTTCGTAATTACTCTTTTCAACCAATCAACTAAAGCACTAATACTCCAGACTCGTCACCTTAGGGTCGTGCAGCAGTATTTTCAATGCATCGTCGTGTTTCTTTTTTGATGCCCTTATCGTCCATATATATACCAGCCCTTCTTTTGTTTTTATCTGTTTATTCTCCAGTATCCTTCTCTTACCTACCTGAAAATACTGGCTGTAATCCAATTCCTTGCCATCATTACCCTCATGTGTGATGTGGTATTGACGGGTAATCATCATATCATCGAATATCAGTTGCAGCCTGAAGAATATCACCAGTACTGCCCATACCAATATGGTACTCATTACGGCTATTTCATAAGCCCCCACACCCACTGCCATACCTATAGCGGCCGATGCCCATACCGTAGCTGCAGTGGTTAGTCCCCGTACATTTGTATCACTCTTAAATATAAGCCCTGCACCCAGAAAACCGATGCCTGTCACTACGTTGGATGCTATCCTGTCGCCACCACTCGTCCCCGGTTCAGCCATCGCGTTCGACACGATGGTGAACAGTGTAGCACCTATATTTACAAGTATTACTGTCCTGAAACCTGCAGACTTACCGCTCCATTCCCTTTCAAGACCTATTATAGCTCCAAGCAATGCGGATAGCAATACTTTTTCCAACTCGGGTGTGTACCATTCCATAGCTAATCTTTTACTGCTTTAAATGTACTGAATAATCAGTGCGCGAATTATCTATAAAGTATTTATGTCACGTATCAACTGCACCCATATCAAATGAATATAATATACATAAGTCGCATTCTTAAATCCCCCGCATTTTTCATAATTTAGCGCTCCGTACAACGAGATTTTTCCATGATTGAAATAAAAGTGCCCACAGTAGGGGAATCTATCAGTGAAGTGACCCTTGTAAAATGGTTGAAACAGGAAGGCGCATGGGTAGAACGCGATGAGTTGCTTTGCGAACTGGAGTCTGAAAAAGCCACTTTCGAACTGAATGCTGAACAGGCAGGCATCCTGCATATCGTAGCTGCAGAAGGCGCTACGCTTACTATCGGCGAACTTGCATGTAAAATAGATGAAACTGCCGCACGCCCTGAAGGCGCTGCTGCACCTGCTCCGGCTGCAGAAGCAAAACCTGCTGCTAAAGCAGAAGCTCCGAAGGCTGAAGCGCCAAAAGCTGCATTACCTGCAGATGTAAAAGCTACACCTGTTGCAAGCGCTATCATGGCAGATAAGCAAGTGAAACCTACTGAGGTAAAAGGCAGTGGCTCTATGGGCCGCATCCTGAAACAGGATGTACTGGATGCACTGGCTAACCCGGGCAAAAAAGGTGCTGGTGCATTTACCCGCAACGACAGGCGCGAAAAAATGAGCAACCTGCGTAAAACGGTTTCTCGTCGTCTGGTAGAAGCTAAGAACACAACTGCGATGCTCACCACTTTCAACGAAGTGGATATGACACGCATTATGGATATACGCAAGCTTTATAAAGACAAGTTCAAAGAATCTCATGGTGTCAACCTTGGCTTCATGTCTTTCTTTACAAAAGCATGTTGCTATGCCCTTCAGGAATGGAAGGCAGTGAACGCTTATATAGATGGCGAAGAAGTGGTTTACCACGACTATTGCGATATATCTATTGCGGTATCTGCGCCAAAAGGACTGGTAGTACCTGTAATCCGCAATGCCGAAAGCCTGAGCATGGCAGAAATAGAAGCCAAAGTAATGGAACTGGCAGGCAAAGCGCGCGACAACAAACTGAGCATGGAAGAAATGACCGGCGGTACTTTTACCATCACCAACGGTGGTGTATTCGGCTCGCTGATGTCAACACCAATCATCAATATACCACAATCGGCTATCCTCGGTATGCACAAAATACAGGAGCGCCCGATGGTGGTTAACGGCAAGATAGAAGCACGCCCAATGATGTATGTAGCACTTAGCTACGACCACCGCATCATCGATGGCCGCGAGTCTGTTAGCTTCCTGGTACGTGTAAAAGAATTACTCGAAAACCCGGAACTGATGCTGATAGGACAAGACCCTGTAAAAGCATTGCTCGGCGTTTAACCGTTCAACATATTGCTACTGAAAGAAGCCACTCATTGAGTGGCTTCTTTTTGTTCTATGACATTTCTTTGACCATGACAATGTCATAAACAGCTTTTTCTGCAATACTATTGTCATTATCTTATTTGCAGCATACTACGCACCTCAGTTATTCAAAATTTTTCACGTCTATTTGAAAAAAAATACCAACGACATGAAATCTTTTGTACCAATCATCTTGCTCTCCGCTTGTACTTACACTACACATGCAGTACCACTGCAGCACAAAAACAAAACATCGGCAAAAAATCCGCATAAAGCACTCGTGCATGTTTTATTGCAAAAACAAACAAACGCCGCCAACAAAACCACTGCACTGAAAAAACGCCTCATCGCAAATGCCTACACTACAGGTGGCAGTGTGCTGGATAGCAACCATTACTATTATTCCAATGGCCGTGGCTCTGCAAACACTACTGCCGATAGCTATTTCGACAACTACTATTCCACAGCGATCAACCCTGTTCAAAACATCCGCAGCGATTCATCTGTCAACTGGCACGATTTTTCATCCGGTGCGGGCCTCGTGCGCTCTGATACTAAAGTATATACTTACAATACAAACGGAAGTATAGGCAAAGTGAAACACTTTTCGCAATGGCAGCAAGCTGAGTTTGCACATACATATAACAGCAACGGGCTGGTAACTACCATCACCTCTTCCGACACCATGAATGGTACGGCTATGATACCGAAACGCAGCATGTACATTTCTTACAATTCTCAAAACCTGCGTACATACGATAGCACACACGATATCATCAACAATGTGCCGCTCAGCAAACGCACATATACCTACAATTCCAATGGCAATATGCTCTCCTTCCTATCCTACCAATATATTGCAGGCAGTTGGTTGCTCACATACACTAATACAAATGTTTATGACGGCAGCAACAGGCTGATAACAACGGAAGCTGCTTACGATATGGGTTCGGGGCTTGAAAATATGGACAAAGACAGTTTCAGCTATCAGGGCAGTTCCGTAAATCATGAATTCCATGTTGATTATACCTGGGATGCTGGTTTATCATCATGGACCGCCGAAGAAATGATACACAATCAGTACAACAGTGCCGGCCTTGTAGATACATACTATATCTATCAGTACACTACACAATGGGATACAATGGAACGGGATGTATATACCTACGATGCAAACGGGTTGCTGCTGCGTAGCAATGGCTACCTGTACAATGGCAATGGCAATTATGCAACCGTTCCTTACGACCAATCTACCATGTACTATGAAGACTATGACCCGCTGACAATTCAAAAACTAAATGACAAATCTTTGTTGACATTATACCCCAACCCTGCAAACAATATCCTTTTCGTACAAACCTCCATACTAAATGGCAACATTAACATCACAAATATGAAAGGGCAAAATGTACACAGCGAACAATTAAGCGGGCAACAACAAGTTATTAATACACAACAACTACCTTCAGGCAATTACATACTCACCATCTTCAACAAAGACAAAACACAAACAGCCTATCAACAATTTATTAAGCAGTAATACAGCAACCCACTAAAACAATAAAGCCACTTAACTCAGTGGCTTTATTGTTTTATATGAGCAATGATACAACCATGACAGTTTCATAGTGCTTTTGTAATAGCCAAGTCATTTATCCGTCATTGAAATTTGAACTTAACTAAAGTCAATTTTTTCATCTTATTCACATTCATAACATTGATAAAAAATAACTGTTTATGAAATTAAGAATACCAATTCTCATGTTTAGTCTTTGTACAATTTCTGCTATTGCAAAGCCTGTACACAACAAGACTACGGCTGTAAAAAAGCGCATTATAGCAACATCCTATTTTGCTAACGGATACTTGATAGACAGTAACAGATATTACTATAGCTATGGCCGTGGTTCAGAACTCACGAATGCAGAAAGCTATTACGACAACTATCTGCGTGGTAGTGAAGAGGAGCAAAACATACACTGCGACTCTACTGTCAACTATATCAACTATGGTGGAACAAGCATCATTCGTTCATCGAACAAAACTTACAAATACAACAGCAATAATCTGCCTGATAATTTTGTATTTACAAATACGGGCAATTACAAACAGTATTGTAACATAACCCGCAACGCTGCCGGAAAGCCAACTACTATCAGTTTCAGAGACACATCAGGCGCAGGTGCGCAGCTCAGTAATTATACCCGTTATCTTAATTACAATACTGCCGGCTATCTTGTAACAGACAGCTCGTACAATACGATGAACAATACTCCCTATTTGAAACGCATTACCGTTTACGATGCCAACAACAATGATACACTCCTGTCTGCATATAGTTATAAAAATGGCAGTTGGGCATTAACCGGTATTATTCGCAAAACGTTCGATGCCAATAATCGCCTTATAAGTAAAATAGCACAAAAAGATACAGGCACAGGGCTGCACTATACACAAACAGATAGTTTTGGCTACAGAGGCACTGATACGTTTCAAAATTATCATGTAGTTTATAATTGGGACGCCAATATCTCACAATGGGTAGGTGTAGAAAAACATAATACCTACTTCAGTACAAACAAACTGACTGATACGATTTTAATACAGAAATGGAATTCATCGTGGGATACACTTGAGCGAATCATTACTTACTACGATACAGATGGTCTCATTCAATATGGACAATCATATAAATACAATGGCGGAGGTGTATATGCGTCTGCACCCTACGACCGTACATCATTCTACTTTCAGACATACAACCCTGCAAGCATCATTACTACGGAAAAAGTAGCAGGAATTATTGTATCGCCCAATCCATCTAAAGGCATCATGGCCGTAAAGACAAACAACGCTACCTTCAGCCACATCATCATAACAGACATGCAGGGGCGCATTGCCTTTTCTCAATCGCAACCGGAAACAGATAATGCTATTATCAACACTCAATTATCTACCGGCACTTATATACTATCCATACACGATAAGCAGGGAACAAAAATCACTTCCTCGCAAATAATCATTCAGTAAATACAGTTGAAAGCCACCATAACGGTGGCTTTTTCTTGCAATAATTTCAAGCGTATTTAACCGTAAGCTAATGATACAGCTTGTTATTGCAACCGGCCACAAGTAATTAACATAAGTCAATTTTTTCTGTTTGCTTCGCACATACATTCGTATAAATCAATTCTCTATGAAATTATTTTTATCTATCGCATTGTTATTATTATGTGCATCAGTATATGCACAGCCTGTATACAAGACAACAGCCACAAAAAAACGCATCATCGCATCTTCAAATTATTCCAATACGGTAATGGTAGATAGCAATCGTCACTACTATACCGGGGATAGTCGCGGTTCTGTACACACAGATGAAAGAAGTTATTACGATCTGTTTATGAGCGGCGATATTGAAGAACAAAACATATTCTGCGATTCTACCGTCCATCACGAACTGTTTCCGGGAATGGGACTCATACGTGCCTCCAACAAAACGTATAAATACAATAGCAGCAATCTTGCAGATCAATTTGCTTATACATACATAGGTGGCTACAGAAAGCATTGCCGTTTTACATACAACACGTTCGGAAAAATGATATCGATAGACGACAGAGACTCAAGCAACGGTGTTCCGCATGGCCATACTGTGCGCACACTTGCATACAATACCGCCCGTCTGTTAACCATGGATAGCAATTATAGTGTTAACAACGCATTACCTGTTCAGAAAAAAACATACAGCTACGATGCAAATGGTAATGACACACTTTGTAATATCTACTTTTACGACAGCATAGCATGGGCACATAAATCCATCATCCGTAAAACCTTCGATTCCAGAAACCGTTTAGTGCGCAGGCTCAGCACTTACGAGGTATTGGGAATATTTTTAAATGTCCAGCTCGATAGCTTTGGCTATCGCGGTACAGATACTTTCTTCAATAGCCACGCCACTTATTCATGGGATACCAATTTATCTGTATGGACACCTACAGAAAGAAAGAGCATTATCTTCAGCAACAACAAGCTGACTGATACCGTGATATTTCAGCGAGGACAACAATTAGATACCTTCAACCGAAAAATAAGATACTATGATGCACCGGGCGGATTATTAACTGCCATGAAAGCTTACAGGTATCAAGGTGCAGGAGATTATGATATATTACCCATGACAGAAAACTATTTCTATTTCGAAACTTACGGCGCTGTTACAGTTGCTGCAATCAATACCACCGATGCAATCACCATTTCGCCTAATCCTTCAAAAGGAACTATCAATATCAATACCGGCACTGCAAGTTTTAATACCATCGTCATTGCAGACATGCAGGGGCGCAATGTTTACAGTAAATCAATCCCTGCCGCCAATACTGTAATACTCAGCACGCAACTACCTGCAGGTAATTATATACTGAACCTTCGCAATGAACATACACACATAGCTTCCAGAAAGCTTGTTATAGAATAATAATATCGGATAACAATACTATTGCAAAACCGTCAGTACATACTGACGGTTTTCTTATTATTTTTGACTCCCGCTTTGCGATACATATACCAACATATTGCCGCTATTCTCAGCCACTACGATGGCAGCCTGCCGCTTACACATTTTCTTAAAAACTATTACAAACAATACCCTAAGCTGGGCAGCCGCGATCGTAAAATACTAAGCGAAATGGCCTATTGCTGGTACAGGGCAGAACGCGGCCTGAACCCCGCACTCTCTTTCGAAGACCGCATACACGCAGCCCTGTTCCTCTGTGCATCCAATCAGAAAGTAATCAATCCGCTACTGCCCGATGCGCTGAAGCTGAACGATGGCTTATCTTACGCGCAAAAGCAGGAAGTACTGAATCTTCATTTTGCATCGGGCAATGCCTTCAGCCTGCAAAGCTTATGGGGATTCGATACAAAACTTTCAGATGGCATTGATATGCAGCAATGGTTGCAAACAATGTTATCGCAGCCCGATATGTTTATACGCATCCGCCGCAACAAAGAAAAACTGTCAGGCATACTGCTAAGCCATAGCATATCGTACAAAGAGATAACCGCTGATTGCATAGCACTACCTAATGGCAGCAAAATTGACGAACTACTACCGGAAGCAGACTATGTGGTGCAGGATGCATCCTCTCAGCAAACGGGCAGTTTCTTTCACCCGCTGCCCAAACAACACTGGTGGGACTGCTGCAGCGGTGCCGGTGGCAAATCGCTGCTGCTGACAGATAAACAGCCTGCAATAAAACTAACCGTATCAGACACCCGCGAAAGCATACTGCATAACCTGATACAACGTTTCAAACGCTACGGGCTGCCACTGCCTGCTACTGTAAAAGCAGATATTGCCAATGAAAAAGACGTACAGTTGCAATTAGGCACAGCCACGTTTGACGATATTATTTGCGATGTACCCTGCACAGGTTCAGGCACATGGGCACGCACTCCGGAGCAGTTATATTTCTTCAGGGAAGATACCCTCAGGCAAATAACAGGTGTTCAAAAATCAATAGCTGCAAATGCTGTCAGCCGCCTGAAAGCCGGCGGTACCATTATTTATATTACCTGTTCTGTTTTCAGAGAAGAGAATGAAGATGTGGTAACGCACATACTGCAACAGTCTTCGAATATTGAATTGATATCGATGCAGCTGATTAACGGTGCTGCTGTACATGCAGATAGTATGTTTGTGGCTGTGCTGAAAAAGAAAGGTTAATGCTTCTGCAGTTTGATGCTTTTCTGCTTGCTCTCCGTACGTGCATTCAGCATATATACACCGCCCGGCATACCGCTAACAGGTACAAATAATTGATGCTTGCCTGTCGGCAATGTGTATTCCTTTTCGTATAGTTGCTTACCTGCTGCATCATTCACCACCAGCGATACCTTACCTGCCTGCTGCATATATACCCACACTGTTACTTCATCCTTTACAGGATTAGGGCTTGCTGTCAGCCAATTATCTGCATCCACAGTTTTAGGCGTGTCCTTAATACCCAACAAGCTATGTGCCAGCCCGAAGTCGGGCACGCCATAACCTATCTGGTTGCCGGGGGTATTATACATGTGTGCGCTCTTTATAATCGCCTGGCGCATTCTCGATGGTGTGCCATTCGTCGTTGCCTGCCACAGGCATGCTGCCCAGCCTGCCAGTTGCGGTGTGGCAAACGATGTACCGGGGCTTAGTGTTGGCAACGGGCCGCTATACATGATAGTAGCATTCTGCCCCTGCATACATACATCAGGTTTTGTTCTGCCCGATGAGTTGGGCCCGAAACCACTATTGCTTGCAGGTACTTTACTATTGTTTACCGACCCTACGGTGATGGCACTGTCCGCATCTCCGGGTGTCAGTATATAATTCCATGTATTGCCGCCTTCATTACCGGCAGTTATTACAAACAGCATCCCTTTGGCGGTAGCAATGTTGGCACCTTTTGCCGCAACCGTTGTTTTGCCATCTATATCTGCATAGGTAAGCGATGTAAAAGGAGGGATGAATGTATTATATGCTACCGACGAGCTGATGATATCCGCACCAACACTATCCGCACGCTCTGTTGCTGCTACCATCTGGTCCAGCTCTACGGGCATATCGCCCATCCGGTATTCCGATACATACAATGCATACTGTGCTTCGGGTGCGCTACCTACATACGTACCGGGCAGGTTGCCCGCCATTGTAGATAAGCAGCCCGTACCATGATTGTAGGCATTAAATACATTATTGGTAGCAGTTACAAAATTGTATTTATCAACCAGCCTGCCACTCTTCATCATACTATCAAAAGCAGGCCCGGTATCTACACCGGCAAAGCCTTCATCAAATACTGCTATCAGCTTGCCCTTTCCTTTATAGCCCCTGTCGTGCAGGTAGTCACCGTTCACCAGCCTTGTTTGCTCATAAGTACCTCCGTAGTACGATGCTGAACCGGTGCCTTTTGCCAGTGCATCACCCTCTATATTACCACCTCCTGATTTGTATAGTCCGTCCGGGAAATACCCTACATACTGCACATCGGTAGTATATGGCTTGGTGCGTATTGTGGGCATGGCAGAGCTATCGGTCAGCAATATCACTACATAGTTTTGCCACTTGGATGTAAGATGCAGTTTGCCTCCGGTAACGCTCAGTATGTCATTAATGTAAACAGGCGATACAGGCACATCTGTAGTGTCTATAGCAATACCTTGTGCATTGCGCCTGTCTATAGCGCGTTGCGACAGAAAACTTAAAGGATTACTGACTGATGGAGAACCTTGCTTGTCTTTCAGGCTGATACGAAATGCATATTGCGGAGGTAATGCACTTACAGACGTAACTGCAAAACACAAACCTGCACACAAAACACGCCTCAGCCCCAACATAAAAAAGCAATAATTAATTATGGTCAACAGCACGCATCACAACGCCATCGCCTTTGAAGCATTTGGTATCAGGGTTGTTTACATCATTGTTATTTAATGCAGATGCGTCATATGTCCAGCGATAGTATTCGCGATAAACCATACCGATACCCTCACCGAATACTTCTTTGCTAAACGTACGTACAGCATCTGTACGTGGTTGTATTTCCGGGTCGTTTATTTTTTCGTCAATCTGCAATACAGTTACAGTTTTGTTGTATTTCACCTGTCCGTTATCAAATGGCAATCCCACGTTTACATAACGGTAAGTCCAGTCTCTGAAGTATGCGATATCCGTATCGTCCACATCTACATAAGCATTACCCAGCCATGTACGGTTTTCCTCTATCGGATATATCATTTTTATAAACTTCAGGGTAGAATGAGACATTTCCAGTTCCTGCCCTGTATTGGTAGCATATATTACATTATGTGTCTGCCATACGTCTTCCGCTTTTTTGCGGATGCGTACATCGATTCTGTATGACGGGCGGCCCATTGCATCTGTGAATGTATCGGCAACCGTGTACATCATCTGGTGGCGACGAACCACTTTTACGCAATTGGTATCATCCCAGATGGTACTGTCAACGTTATAAATCACATACTTACCAATTTCCAAAGGAAAATAGGCCTGATGTTCTTTTACAACAGGTATTTCATCGGCTTTTTTACAAGATGTATATACTATTGTAAAGAAAACGGCCAGCAGTAATAATGGTAAAGTCTTTTTATTCATATCAGTTTTCGGCTGCTTATTAGCGTAAATATAACTAAAGAAATGAAAAATTAATATTTTCTGTACAGGTTTGCAAAAAAGATTCTGCCCGTTTCCGCCTCTTCACATTAGATTAAAAACCCATTAAGATTTTTATGCTTTGAAGATTAGTACTTAACTTTCATTTCCACTTATAAAATCCATTATGAAGAATCTGATCCTGATAGCCCTGATTTTTCTATTGCCTATGAGAGGCATGGCTCAAAACCTTGTACCAAATGGAAGTTTTGAAACATTTTCAACATGCCCTTCAACTTTCTCCCAAATATCCAACTGCACAGGATGGCGTATGTATCATGGTGGCAGTTCCGACTATTACAATTGCACAAATGCAACTGTAGGTACTCCGACAAATGCAGCAGGATATCAGGTCGCTGCAGATGGTGTAGCTTATGGTGGCCTCATTACATATTACACAAACAATTATAAGGAATACCTCGCTCGCAGTATCAGCCCCATGACAATCGGAATTCGATACGAGGTATCTATGTCTGTATCTTTACCAAATAAGAGTGGATACTCTACAGACGATCTCGGTGTATGGTTTTACGACAATGGCGCTACAACTACTATTACGAGCTTTAATACAGCCTTAACCATTACTCCGCAAATACTGTATTTAACACGTGTAACAGACACTACAAACTGGGTTAGGCTAACTGCTACTTTTCTTGCAGATTCTGCCTACGATAATATTGTAATTGGCGGGTTTGGAAGCACCACTACTACCAATCAGGTATCAACTGGTTTTGGCACAGGTACAATGGGCCCTTATGGATATTATTATATAGATTCTGTTGTTGTAAAACCTGCATTAGCCATCAATAATCTTTTTACAGACAGCCTTATTTGTGCAGGCGATACTTTTTCTGTTCCCTATTCGGTAAACACAAGCCTCACGCCTTTTTTTACCGGTAACCAGTTTATTGTTCAGTTATCAAATGTCTCCGGCAGTTTCACAAGTGGTGTAACGACTATCGGGTCTGTTACTACTACAGTTGGTGGCAATATCCCTTGTGTTATCCCCACAAGTGTTACTCCCGGCAGCAATTACAAAATCCGTATCCGTTCTACTAATTGGACAGATAGCTCTAACATTACATTCCAGAACATTTCAGTAGGCACCAGCAGGCCCAATGCACCGGTAGCAAACAGCAACAGCCCCGTATGCTCCGGCAAACCGCTTAACCTTACCGCATCAAGCACTACAAGCGGCGTTACTTATAAATGGACAGGACCAAACAATTTCTTGTCATATACCCAGAACCCAACAATACCTGTAACACTATTGAATGCCGCAGGCTCATACATTGTTACGGCACGGTCATTCGGTTGTCAGTCAAAAGACACGGTCAATGTATCAGTTACACAATCAGCCTATCCATTAACCGTTAATAATGACACCACTATTTGCTCCGGAAAATCGTTCACACTTAATGCATCAAGCCTCCAGTCCGGAACATCATACAATTGGGCTGGCCCGAATGGCTTTTCTGCAAGTACTGCAACGCAAATAGTAAACAACCTGCAACCGATAAACACCGGTAGCTATATTGTCACTGCATTACTCAATGGCTGCACAACACTCGACACTGTAAATCTTACCATATCACAAACACCATCTAAACCGGTGGCAACAGTCACCACACCTGTCTGCGAAGGCAATAACGCGCTATTATCAGCTACTACAACCACACCGCTGGTTACATGGCTGTGGACCGGCCCGAATAGTTTTTCATCTACTGCGCAAAACCCTTCGGTAAATAATGTGGTACTTAGTTCAGCCGGTGCGTATGTTGTAAAAGCTACACTTGCAGGATGCAGTAATGAAGATACCGTCACCTTAGCCGTAGTTACTACAAACGGCGGCATCAATGCACAATCCAATTCGCCGATATGCACTAACGACACCATCAAACTAAATGCTACAGGTACAGGCGCTGCAAACTCCTATACATGGAGCGGGCCAAACGGATTCAACTCAACTTCAAGGGATACAATAATACTAAACGCTTCCACACTGCATTCAGGCGAATACAGGTTTACTGCCAATTATGTCGGTTGTGTTTTTTATGATACGATACAGGTTACCGTTGTTCCGTTTGCATCCGGCAGGGCAATATCTACCAACGCTCCGGTATGTGCCGGCGATAATCTTACGCTGAATGCATCGAGCACATCATCCAATGTGGCATATACATGGACAGGCCCGGGCAGCTTTGTATCAACATCTCAAAACACTACAATAAATAATGCAGGCACTGCACAATCAGGAAAATACTATGTGCTTTTTACAATGAATGGTTGTTTTGTAAAAGACAGTATCAACGTCACAGTCAATCCGCCACCTGCTGCCTTCACTTCATCTGCCAACACGCCACTTTGCGCCGGCGATACCCTCAGGCTGCATAATACAAACAGCAGTACCGGTGTATTATGGAACTGGTCTGGGCCTAACAGTTTTTCATCTGCTGCAAAAGACAGCTTTATTGCAAACAGTACTGTATCCATGAGCGGCGACTACATTGCTACTGCTACAAACAGTTTCGGCTGCACTAAGAAAGATACGGTTACTGTGTTGGTCAATCCCGGCCCTGCTAATTTCAGTGCCTCGTCCAACAGCCCTATCTGTCAATGGGGTACGCTCAATCTTTATGGCAATACATCTTCTTCCGGTGTCAGCTATGCATGGACCGGCCCGAATAGTTTTACCAATATCAGCCAAAACCCTACCATCAGCAATACCACACTTGCTGCCTCCGGCAATTATATAGTTACCGGCACACTGAATGGCTGTAGCAGCAAAGACACAATTACAGTTATTGTTAACCCGATACCTGCCACACCTGTAGCCACAGCTAATACGCCTGTATGCGTAGGGCAAAACCTTTCGCTGACTGCAAGTAATATTACCGGTGCAGCATATCAGTGGACAAGCACTACCGGCTATACTTCATCATTACAAAACCCCGTAATACCAAACATCAATACATCTGCTGCAGGAAAGTATTATGTGAAAGCAACTGCTAACGGTTGCACTTCGGGGGCTGATAGTGTAACCGTTGTAGTAAATCCTGCTCCCAACATATCCATGTACCCAAGCCCCAAAGACAGCATCTGTCAGGGGGCAACCGTTACTTTCATATCCAATATAGCCAATGCAGGCAGTTCATTCACCCGCAACTGGTATCGAAACAATACAGTCATCGCAGGCATATCTGGTGCTAACTATGCTACCTCTTCAGCTGTTGACAATGATGAGTATTATGTAACACTGACGGCAACAGGTGTATGTGCCAATCCTTTTACAGACACCAGTAATATTATCAAAATGCGGGTACTGCCTTGGCTGGCACCGGCAGTAAGTATTACTGCCAACCCCACTACAACCGTACCGAGCGGTACGATGATAAATTTTACGGCTACACCTGTAAACGGCGGGCTGAAGCCTAAATACCAGTGGACGAGGAACGGCGCCAATATCGGTGGGGCCATCAGCGATATATGGGGGGCAAGTACGCTGAGTAACGGTGATGATATCTGTGTCATCATGACCAGTAATTACCTCTGCCCGAACCCGGCAACAGCCAAGAGCAATTGCATTAAAGTGAGTATTGAAACGACGGGCATCAAAGGTACATGGAAACATACTACTCCGGACATCTACCCGAACCCTACTAAAGATAAACTGATAATAGAAGGTATATCAAAAGGCACAAGAATACAACTGATTGATGTACTCGGCAGAACGGTCATCAACCAAACTGCAACCCAAGAAACAGAAGTACTCAATACCAATAACCTCATCCCGGGTAATTACATCCTGCAGCTGAGTACAGAACAAGGTGAACACATGAGGGTGAAGATTACGAAGGAGTAGGCTATCAATTCTTTAATATACGGTTAATAAAAAGCGGCTAATTGCCGCTTTTTTAATTGCTGTTTAATGCATTGCTTCGATTCAGTAGCTGAATTAAAGTTATTTTTATATCTATCTGTCCTAATATGCGATATATGAAGAATCTAGTCCTTATAGCCCTTGTTTTTCTGTTGCAAATAAGAGGCGTAGCTCAAAACCTGATACCGAATGGTAGTTTTGAGGGATATACCACATGCCCGACCGGATATGCACAAGTAAACAATGTTCTAAGCTGGCGCGCATACAATTCTTCTCCTGATTATTTGAATGCCTGTTTTCCCGGTACCAGCGGGCCGGATGTTCCGACCAATGCATTTGGCTGGCAACATGCAGCAGACGGGAATGCTTATGTAGGATTTGTTGCTTATGCCGGCACTACTTCCACATTCAGAGAATATGTTGCAACCACATTTTCTCCAATGACTATTGGACTAACATACAAGATATCAATGTCGGTATCATTAGGAAATGTTTCAAAATGGGGTACAGATAATTTAGGCGTTTGGTTCTATGATAACGGGCCAGCAACAGTTACCGGCTCTACACTGTTGAGTAATACACCTCAGGTTAATTTCGCTGCTGCGGGGGCAATCACTGATACACAAAACTGGGTAAGGGTTACCGCATTTTTTACGCCGGACTCCAGCTACGACAATCTTGTAATAGGGGGCTTCTATCCTATCAGCTCTACCACTGCTACACAAATTTCCACCGCAGGTTCATATGCCTATTATTTTATAGACTCAGTGGTTGTGGAATTAAGTTCCGGCATCAACAACCTGTACACGGATAGTATGATATGTGCGGGTGATACTTTCGTAGTACCCTATACACTCAATAACAGTGCCTTGTTTACTTCCACCAATGTATTCAGTGTACAGCTGAGCAACAGCAGCGGTTCTTTT
>JAEUVX010000005.1 GCA_016786615.1 Flavipsychrobacter sp. | reverse complement strand
CAAAGGGGTCAAATCAAAAACTGAGGGTAAAGGAAGGCGTTACCCTCAGTCAGTTAGTGTCATCAACTTTAGTATCGAATAAGACATCTTCTAAATTAAAACAGTAAAAAAGAGTGTTCCCATTTAGGTGATACTTACTATTTCGTTAAGGGCATCATTTATCAGACTGCTTTCATAGCCTTTTAGTGCAAGGTAACGGTATGTTTTATTTTTCCTGATTGGCTGTTGCTTTTCGGATTTCAGTTCAGCCCATTTTTTTTGTGCGAGTTTTTTGAGTGTATTGTAATATTCTTCAGGATCAATTTCTGTCAGTGCCTTTTTGATGCAGTAATCAGATACTCGTTGCAGCTTCAGTTGCTGAATAATCTTTACTTTACCCCATTGCTTCATGCGAAACTTTCCGCGCGCTATAGCCCGGGCATATAGTTCTTCATTGAGCAGCCCTTTTTCTATCAGTTCCGAAATCAGCTCCTCTACCTCAATGGGCTTACACCCTAATTCATACAATTTATTGCGCGCCTCCTGATGGCTGCGTAACTGGTAGTTGCAATAGCGGTAAATGGATTCCCTTGCAGACATTACCTACCCATATAAACCATTAATATCTGAACATCGCTCGGGTTTACACCGCTAATCCTGCTTGCCTGACCCAAAGTATGTGGTTTAATTTTTTTCAGTTTCTGTCTAGCCTCGGTAGATAGTGCTGATAGTTTATCGTAATTAAAGGTTTCAGGAATTACCAGGTCTTCTAATGTTGCCATCTTTTTTACCAGTTCCTTTTCCTTTTCTATATAAACATCATATTTAATCTGTATTTCTGCCTGCTCTAAAGCCAGTTCGTCATCTTCATTTAATGTGTCTTTCAAACCCGGAAGTGCATTTTGCAATTCCTTCAACCCAATACCCGGACGTAATAATAGTTTTAATCCACGGCTCCTTTCTGTAAGCGGTGCATTATCTATTGACAGCAAATATGGATTAGCATCTGCAGGTTCTACCGGATATTCTGCCAGCGTTGTTTTTATTTTATCAACCTTTGCTTTCTTAGCATTCATTAATGCAAGACGCTGATCAGTTGCTAAGCCAATTTTGTGACCTAATTCTGTCAGGCGAAGGTCTGCATTGTCTTGCCGGAGTAAGGTGCGGAATTCTGCACGACTCGTGAACATGCGATATGGCTCATCAGTACCTTTATTTATAAGGTCGTCTATCAGCACACCTATATAAGCATCGCTGCGCTGTAACACGACCGGTTCTTCACCATGTACATTTCTATGTGCATTAATTCCGGCCATCAATCCCTGACAAGCAGCCTCTTCATATCCTGTTGTTCCGTTTATCTGTCCGGCAAAGAAGAGGTTTTTTATTAGCTTGGTTTCTAATGTGAAACTTAGCTGTGTAGGTGGAAAATAATCGTACTCTATAGCGTAGCCAGGTCGGAAGAACTTACAGTTTTCAAAACCGGGAACCATCTGGAGTGCTTTATACTGTACATCCTCTGGCAACGAGGTGCTGAAACCATTGACATATATTTCAACCGTATTCCAACCTTCCGGTTCTACAAATAACTGGTGGCGTTCTCTTTCTGCAAAACGTGTTACTTTATCCTCTATACTGGGGCAATATCTTGGTCCTGTTCCCTGAATACGCCCTTGGAACATCGGAGATTTCTCAAAACCTGTTTTCAGGATATCATGTACTTCCGGGCTTGTATATGTTACCCAGCATCCTCTTTGTTGTTCGGGCTTTATTCTATCTATTGGTAAATATGAAAAACCTACAATCTCTTCGTCACCCTCCTGTATTTCCATTTTTGAATAGTCCAAACTGCGCCCATCTATACGTGGCGGTGTACCCGTTTTTAGCCTGTCGCTTTCAAAACCTAGTGAAACAAGCTGTTCTGTAATACCAGTTGCACCTTTTTCACCCATTCTTCCTCCACCAAATTGTTTCTCTCCGATATGTATTACCCCGTTCAGGAAAGTGCCATTTGTTAACACAACGGCCTTTGCTCTTATTTCCTGCCCCATTCCTGTTACCACACCACATACTGTTTCACGTGAAACAATAATTTCTTTTACCATATCTTGCCAGAAATCTACATTTGGTGTAGCCTCCAGCATATCTCTCCAGGTTTGGGCGAAGAGCATACGGTCGTTTTGGGTGCGCGGACTCCACATACCCGGACCTTTGGACTTATTCAGCATTCGGAATTGTATCATGCTCTTATCGCTTACAATACCGCTATACCCACCTAAAGCATCAATTTCCCTTACTATCTGCCCTTTTGCAATACCACCCATTGCAGGATTACAGCTCATTTGGGCTATAGTCTGCATATTCATGGTTATCAAGAGAACTTTTGAACCCATATTTGCCGCAGCCGCAGCCGCCTCGCAACCCGCATGACCTGCACCTACTACTATTACATCGTATTCCCTGAACATAAGTGGGCAAAGGTACAATCAGCAAGTGATATGTAGATATGAAATCATTTATAAGAATATAAAATCAGTAAATTAGGGTATTAGAAAGCATTGTGAAGAAGATAATAGTGCTAAATCAATTGGTGTATGCCTCTGAAAGCCTTTACCTTCAATGGTTAGATTGCTTTTTGTGGTATTACAAGACGCCATCTACTACTTACGAGAATAATAACAAAGCATATGTTACGTGGAATAATCGCTGATATGCCAGACATAAATCAAAAACAACTAGCAAACCAACTATCCGCTACATGGTATTAATAATGGGAATAAGATGAGATTGTGTTGGATAGCTCAGCTCATTAGCGACCATGATTGGGATATACATAAGCTAGTAATAAACATCTATCACAGTATGTTTATCATATAAATTAATATAAGTTGTTCATTTACAATCAATTACGTTAACCGTTCCACGTGGAACTACCATACATTTAATAGAAGCTATTGGTTGTGTTTCACGTGGAACAATAATATTATCAAATGAGAGTATTCTGTATAATAATTATTGCTTGTCAGTTATGGGCTTGTAATGGTAGAAAAGAAAAGGTTGATTATATCATTGTGTCATCGGGTATATACAATGGTTTGGATAGCACACCAGAGTATCAGTGCATTGTAGTGAATGCAGATACTATAGTCGAGATAGGCAATAGTGATATTACGAACAAATACAGCTGCGATTCAATAATACAAACAGACGGATATGTGTTTCCGGGCTTCATAGATGCCCATTGTCACTTTAGCGGATATGCTTTAGATGGATACAAGTGCGATTTAGTAGGGACGAAATCATATAAAGAAGTAATAGAGCGACTAATAGCTTACGAACAAAGCAATAAACTGGGATGGATATATGGTAGAGGGTGGGATCAAAATGACTGGGAAATAAATGAATACCCTAACAATAGTATACTGGACTCTCTATTCCCTGACAAACCGGTAGTACTAAAACGAATTGACGGGCATGCTATACTATGCAATTCAAAAGCATTAGAAGTAGCAGGAATCAATATCAAAACTAAAATTAATGGCGGATACATTGAAAATAAAAATGGCCAACTATCCGGAATCCTTATCGATAATGCGGCAGATCCTGTGGAAAGTATTATTGGAAAATTACCTCAAGATCAAGCTATAACATATCTTGTTAATGCTGAAAAAGAGTGTTATAATTCAGGCTTGACAAGTATAGTTGATTGTGGTGTAAAAAGCCAAACAATTGAGTTGCTAAAAGAATTGTATGCAAACGGAACTTTATCAATAGGAAACATTCTGCTATTATCACAGGACAAAATAACTTTAGATAATTATGCAGAAAATGGAAAATTCGATAATGGGCAATTATCAATAACAGGCATCAAATTATATGCAGATGGAGCACTGGGTTCAAGAGGTGCTTGTCTTATAGAACCATACGAAGACATGCATGGACATAATGGGATAGTAAGTATCACCTAAATGGGAACACTCTTTTTTACTGTTTTAATTTAGAAGATGTCTTATTCGATACTAAAGTTGATGACACTAACTGACTGAGGGTAACGCCTTCCTTTACCCTCAGTTTTTGATTTGACCCCTTTG
>JAEUVX010000003.1 GCA_016786615.1 Flavipsychrobacter sp. | reverse complement strand
TAGGCTTGCATACTAACAAGACTATTGAATTCCATTAAAATTCAGCTTAATCGACAATAATAAATGCTAAAAAACGGCGCTCAAAAAAAATCATTAAAAAATATATGATTTTCCTGTTCCCATTTAAGTGATACTTACTAACGAAATATTAAATAAGGATTGAACTATTCGTATATAGAAATCGTTATTTTTACATAGATGCCAAACATGGTACAACAGGTTACAGACGGCGTAAGTGTTTCTGTAGAAACATTTTATCAACCTACTCAGTCAAACCCGCTGAATAGCGAATACTTGTTTGCATATCGTATAACAATAGAAAACCTAAGCGCCATGCCTGTTCAGTTGATGCGCAGGCACTGGTACATAGCAGATAGCAACGGTAGTACACGAGAGGTAGAAGGCGAAGGTGTAGTTGGCGAACAGCCCATTATTGAGCCGGGCGAAAGCTATCAATATGTATCTGCAGCCAACCTGCGTAGCGACATAGGTAAAATGTATGGTACCTACAGCATGGTGAACCAATACAACAAGAAAAGTTTCACGGTAAACATCCCGGAATTTCAGCTTATAGCACCGTTTAAGATGAATTAATTTATTTAAACACTGCATTCTTGGCTGTCCACCACGGATGTATTTCGTATGCCAATCTGCCTGCAGCTATTGCAGGATCAGTACTTAACAGCTTTTCAACCTCTTCTTTTGTTTCACAATCAAAGATGAAAATTCCACGCCAGTTACCGTTATCTCCAAATGGGCCGGCAACCAGTATTTTTCCTTCTTTGGCCAGTCTGTCTATATTGGCAAGATGACCGGCTTGTATATTATTAATCACTGTAGTATCTGTAATTTCATTTCTTCGTTCACCTTTTGTAAGCATCACGAAATAGTATTGCTTCATAGTGTACACACCATCTTTAAAGGTTTTCTCATTCTTGTTTTGAGCAAATCCGGTATTACTAATTGCTAATGATAAGAGAAAGCAGAGGAGATATTTCATATATAAATATTTATAGTCAGAGAATTAACTTATTAATGACGTTAATATAAGATATATTTTCCGTACCTTTGCGCGGCAAAATGAGGCCCTTCCTTATTTAAAGATATGGAAGGGTTATTTGTTAACAGAGGCACAGATTATGAATATTCGTAACATAGCGATCATCGCACACGTTGACCACGGTAAGACTACACTGGTTGACAAAATCATCCACGCCACTAAGGTATTCCGCGATAACCAGGAAACCGGTGAATTGATAATGGATAGCAACGACCTGGAACGTGAACGTGGTATCACCATCCTGAGTAAAAACATTTCAGTAAATTATAAAGACGTTAAGATTAACGTTATCGATACTCCGGGTCACTCTGACTTTGGCGGTGAGGTAGAACGTGTATTGAAAATGGCTGACGGTGTATTGTTGTTGGTAGATGCTTTTGAAGGCCCTATGCCGCAAACACGTTTCGTACTGCAAAAAGCACTGCAACTGAATCTGCGTCCGATAGTTGTTATCAACAAGGTTGATAAACCAAACTGTCGCCCTGATGAAGTACACGATGCGGTATTCGAACTGTTCTTCCAACTGGATGCAACAGAAGAACAACTGAACTTTACTACTATCTATGGTTCTTCAAAACAAGGCTGGTTCAATACATCACTGACTCCTACAGAAGATATCACTCCGCTGTTGGATACAATACTTGAAAAAGTACCGGAACCTAAAGTATCAGAAGGTACAGTACAGATGCAAATCACTTCTTTGGACTATTCTTCATTCCTCGGTCGTATTGCAATTGGTAAAGTGACACGTGGAACACTTAAAGAAAACCAACCAATACAATTGTGTAAGCTTGATGGCAGTTTTGCAAAAGGCCGCATCAAAGAACTGTACACGTTTGAAGGTATGGGCAAGAAAAGGGTAACTGAAGTATCTGCAGGCGACATTTGTGCTATCGTAGGTATTGAAGGTTTCCAGATTGGTGAAACAGTTGCAGATTTTGAAACGCCTGAAGCATTACCGGTTATTCCTATAGATGAGCCGACAATGAACATGCAGTTCAGCATCAATAACTCTCCATTCTTTGGTCGCGAAGGTAAATTCGTAACCAGCCGTAACATTCGTGATCGTCTCTATAAAGAACTGGAGAAAAATCTTGCACTGCGTGTACAGGATACGGATGATGCGGATAAATTCCTGGTGTATGGACGTGGTATCCTTCACTTGTCTGTATTGATAGAAACAATGCGTCGCGAAGGTTTTGAGTTGACGGTTGGTCAGCCGCAGGTTATCACTAAAGAAATAGACGGTAAGAAATGTGAACCATATGAAACATTGGTTGTAGACGTACCGGGTGAGTTCAGTGGTAAAGTGATAGACCTTGTAACACAACGTAAGGGCGAAATGCTGATTATGGAAAGTAAGGGCGAAATGCAACACCTTGAGTTCGATATCCCATCTCGTGGTTTGATAGGTCTGCGTTCTAACATGCTGACTGCAACTGCAGGTGAGGCTGTAATGGCGCACCGCTTCAGCGAGTACAAACCATGGAAAGGACCAATACCTGGTCGTAGCAATGGTGTGCTGTTGTCTAAGAACACTGCAACTACTACAGGTTATTCTATGGATAAACTGCAGGATAGGGGTTCATTCTTTATCGATGCAGGTGAAGAAGTTTACTCTGGTCAAATCATCGGTGAACACATTAAACCGGGAGATCTGATTGTAAACGCAACAGAACCTAAGAAACTGACAAACATGCGTGCAAGTGGTACAGATGATGCCAACCGCATTGCTCCGAAAATACAGATGAGCCTTGAAGAATGTATGGAATACATTCAGCAGGATGAATGTATCGAGATAACACCTCAAAGCATTCGTTTGCGTAAAATAATGCTGGATGAAAACGATCGTGCTCGTTTCCAGAAAATGCTGAAAGCAGAAGCGTAACCCCTAAATCCCCTGAAAGGGGACTTTAGTAGAATTAAATATTAAATAGCCTTTATGATATAATCATAAAGGCTATTTTTATTCCTGTAGAAAAATGAACACTACTACCTATGGAAATGTATTACGTGGCTAATCCAATACTAATAAAGTTTGCCAGAGAATTAAGAGTAAATGAAACAGAGGCTGAAAAGGTATTATTGGAAAGAATTTCCAAGAAGCAAGTGAATGGATTAAGATTTAGAAGGCAGCATCCGGTATTATATTTTATCGCAGACTTTTTCTGCCCGCAAGTAAAACTTGTAATAGAAGTAGACGGCTGTGTTCACAACATTCCCGAACAATATGAGTATGACAGAAACAGAGATAAGGAGTTAACAGAATTGGGCTTGAAAGTATTAAGAGTAACAAATGGGGAAGTCTTCAACAACATTGAAGAAGTGATAGATAAAATAGTCATCATGGCAAATCAATAGAATTTATAACAAAAAAGTCCCCTGAAAGGGGATTTAGGGGTATTTTTGATGTATGACAACTGAACAAAAGCTGCGCGAAATACTATCGCAACGCATAATGATAATAGATGGTGCAATGGGTAGTATGATACAGACCTACAAATTGCAGGAAGAAGACTATCGTGGAGAACGTTTCAAAAACTGGCACAAAGACGTGAAAGGCAACAACGATATGCTTGTTATTACACAGCCGCATATCATTAAAGAAATACACAGGCAGTATCTGGATGCCGGTGCCGATATTATTGAAACCAATACTTTCAGCGCGCAGGCTGTTGCACTGGCAGATTATGATATGCAGGAATATGCATACGAAATAAGCTACGAGGCTGCACGTGTTGCAAAACAGGCAGTTGAGGAATACAAGAAGGATAATCCTGGCACAGAAAAATTCGTTGCCGGTGCTGTTGGGCCAATGAACAAAACACTGTCGCTTTCACCCGATGTGAATGACCCCGGTTATCGTGCAGTTACTTTTGATGAAGTGGCAGAGGCTTACTATGAGCACATAAAAGGAATGGTTGATGGTGGAGCAGATCTGCTATTGATTGAAACTATCTTCGATACGCTAAATGCAAAAGCAGCCATCTACGCAACCGAAAAATATTTTCGTGATACCAACAACCGCCTGCCTGTAATGATATCAGGAACTATTACGGATGCATCGGGTCGTACACTTAGCGGACAAACACTGGAAGCGTTTTATATTTCCGTATCGCATGCCAATCCATTGAGCATCGGTTTGAATTGTGCACTTGGCGCTGCACAGATGCGCCCGTATGTAGAGGAACTGGCACAGATAGCGTCTTGCCATGTAAGCTGCTATCCGAATGCAGGCCTTCCAAATGCAATGGGCGAGTACGACGAGTCTCCGGCAATGACAGCATCAATCGTTGCAGAATTTGCGAATCAGGGATGGGTGAATTTTGTTGGAGGATGTTGCGGTACCACACCTGCACACATAAAGGCGATAGCAGATGCTATGAAAAATTTCAGTCCTCGTAAGTTGCCTGAATTAGTAATGGCATAAAAAGAATATATATTGACAATTATAAAGGCAGTTCATCTGATGAACTGCCTTTATAATTTCTGGTTAATGACAAATAGTTACATTTTTATAAGATTAGTAATATTTATCTAACCGCCACATAACATTGCGGTAATAATTATTATGTCTTTTTGCTTAACCAAATGCCCTGTAGGGGCTTCTAGATGGCAAAAAGAGAAGTGGATATTGTGGTGCTGTCAGACATACATCTTGGTACATTCGGATGTCATGCAAAAGAACTGCTGCAATATCTTAAAAGTATCAAACCCAAAGCCGTAGTTCTGAACGGCGATATTATCGACATCTGGCAATTCAGCAAACGTTACTGGCCACTTACACATATGATGGTAGTGAAACACCTTGTAGGGCTCATTGCCAAAGACGTTCCTGTGTATTATATACCTGGCAACCATGATGAAATGTTGCGCAGGTTCAAAGACTTCCAACTCGGTTCATTGAAGATTACCAATAAACTATCGTTAAAGATAGATGGCTCGAATGTGTGGATATTCCACGGAGATGTTTTTGATGTGGTGATGCAACACAGTAAGTGGTTGGCAAAGTTGGGTGCAATAGGTTACGATACACTCATATTGATAAACAGGTTTGTAAACTTCATTTCTGCAAAACTAGGTAGCGGTAAAATTTCACTGTCAAAGAAAATAAAGAACGGCGTGAAAGGAGCAGTGAAGTTTATCAACAAATTCGAATCAACCGTTTGCGAAATCGCTGCTGAGAATAAATACAAATACGTTATCTGCGGTCATATACATCAGCCTGAAATAAGGACAGTGGTAACAGAAAATGGTGCGGTTGTTTATATGAACTCCGGCGACTGGATTGAGAACCTCACATCTCTGGAATACAGTGATGGTAAATGGAGTATTTATAAATATCTGGAAGATGAAGTAGCGCAGTCGATAGAAATAAATAAAACAAAACAACCTAAAGAAACATCAAAACAATTGATGGCAACGCTGATGCAGGAACTGAATATGAAATCGAATTTGCCGGGAGACTTATCAGATAATATAGAAGCAGCATAACCATGAAGATATTATTTGCCATACAAGGTACCGGCAATGGACACTTAAGCCGCGCTAGGGATATTTACCCTGAATTGGTAAAATATGGAGAAGTTGATGTTTTGATTAGTGGCATACAAGCCGATGTAGAAGTACCATTTCCTGTTAAGTATAAAATGTATGGGATGAGCTTCATCTTTGGAAAAAAAGGAGGGGTGGATATTTGGGAAACTGCAAAAAAATTAAAGCTTTTCAAGCTGTTAAATGACATTAGAAAATTTCCGATTGAGCAGTATGATTTGGTTATAAATGATTTTGAACCTATTACAGCATGGGCATGTAAACTGAAACGTAAACCATGTATTGGCCTTAGCCATCAAAGTGCGGTGTTGCATAGCAGGGCACCAATACCTGAAGACGGTGATTGGAAAGGTGAGCTGGTACTAAAACACTACGCGCCTGTTACTGATTTTTATGGCTTTCATTTCAAAGCATATGCAAGTAATATTTTCACACCGGTAATCAGGAAAGAAATCCGGGCATTACAACCAACTAACGAAGGACATTATACTGTTTATTTGCCTGCATATAACGACGAAGCATTAGTAGCCCACCTTTCTCATTTTGAAAATGTGCAATGGCATGTTTTTTCAAAACATAATAAAGAACCGTTCAGTTTTAAAAACGTACACATTCAGCCAATAGAAAATGATGCGTTTATAAAAAGTATGGCAAGCAGTGCAGGCGTATTATGTGGTGCAGGGTTCGAAGGGCCGGCAGAAGCAATGTACCTGGGCAAAAAGCTGATGGTAATACCTATGCAGGAACAATATGAACAGCATTGTAATGCAGCCGCAGCCGAAACTTTGGGAGTACCGGTTATAAAACAACTAAGTAAAAAATACTACGAACGTATCAGTTGGTGGTTGATGGCCGGAGAACCTGTAAAGGTTGATTACCCCGACCAGACAACCGAAATCATTGCACGATTAATAAATGAACACGCTCCGCAATATCATGAAAACATACAAAAAGCAATACCTGCTGTTAGTTAACAGCATATACGAAATTGGCATGTTGGCCAACAGGATTATAATCGCTATTTGCCTTTGAAAACAGGCTTTCGTTTTTCAAGAAAAGCATTTACCCCTTCTTTAAAATCTTCGGTGCTGCCGGCTTCTATCTGCAGCTCTTTTTCCCGGTCCAGTTGTTCAACTAATGTATTATTATAGGTTTCGTTCAAAAGTCGTTTGGTGAGCCCTAATGCCTTAGTTGGCATCTGTGCCAGATTGATAGCAATTTGTTTAGTTTCCTGTTCAAAGCTTTCGTCCGCAAAACATTTATAAATCATCCCCATAGACACAGCTTCATCAGCACTTACTTTATCGCCAAGCATAGTTAATGCCAGTGCGCGTTGCATGCCAACTAACCGAGGTAAAATATAAGTACCGGCACTATCAGGTATCAAAGCTATCTTACTGAAAGCCTGTATGAAAGATGCGGTTTTAGCAGCTAATACTATATCGCCTGCCAGTGCTATATTGGCACCTGCACCTGCAGCAACGCCGTTCACTGCTACAACGATTGGCTTTTCAATTTTGCGCATACGTGTGATAATCGGGTTATAATGTTCGCGTACTATTTTTTCAAGTTCAGGGCCCTGCGGGTCTATGGCTTCTGCCAGGTCTTGTCCTGCGCAAAATGCTTTACCTACCCCTGTTACATAAATACTTCTTACGGTTTCATCATCTTCACACTCATCCAACGCAGCCTGGTATGCTAATGACATTTCGCGGTTGAAGCTGTTGAATTTATCAGGACGGTTAAGTGTGATATAACCTACACCATTTTCTTTCGTAAGAAGTATTGTATTGCTCATGTGACAAAATTAAAAACTATTATTGGACTATGTTTGTGCAGATTTCGTTTTAAACAACCGGCCTTTAAAGTAATTACCGATACCAAGGATACTTGTAACATTCAATGGGAACTCAAGCAGCACATGCAAAAAGCTTAAAAATACTAACCATTGCATACCCATTGAATAGTTGATAATATATAATCCGATACTTATCAGCCATAAGATGATGACAGCAGCAAAGCGGATTTTAGGTACATTATGCCATTGAATAATTTTAGTTTTAGAGAACCAGTTAAGATAATGATAGGTATATGCGAATGCTATAAAGCGCATCAGTAGTATTCCATCTTTTGAATGGAAAATAATATTGTTCCATGCGGGCATATCTGCTTGCTGCGGTACGCCCTGCACATGAATCAGCCATCTGATGTTTACTACTTTAAAAAGTTCGTAAGCATTCATACTGTATGCTGTCGGAGGATAAAATGTTTTATCCGGAAATACTACAAAAAGAATTACAGGGCATAATATCATAGCCACAACAGATGCAATGCCAAAACGGCTCTGGCTTTTCAACGCACCATACAACATAAACAGTGCTGTGAAAAAATATACGTGAATCAGTGTTGGTAAAAACACTGTAAAAAATACCATGAAATTGTGTGATGCCTGTGATGATAGTATAAGTATGAATATGCCACCTATTCTGTAAAAAGTGTTTTTTACAGTAACGAATATGATAGAACCGAGCAGAGCTATGTACGCGAGATTTGCGTCAAAACCTTCCGGGAAATCAATTTCTATATACTTATCAAAAAACTTCAGGCTTATCAGAAAACCTATTACGACTAATATGATAGCATCATAGCGTTCTTTAGTATAATATTTTTTATCATGCAACCACGATATTTCTGTTAGGTAATGTAGTGGCCCAAGTATAGCGTACGAAAACAGGAATAGCTCAAAAGGTAATACCATTGCAACACAGCATGCAATTATCATTAACCCGATATTTGTAATGTCTATCTTTTCTGTGCTTGTAAGTTGCATTGTAAATAGTATTTGTGCCTATTCCCGATATATCAAATTTAGCATCAAAAGTATATATATGATTGTCATTAAAATAGAGAATCATGCTTTTGAATATGCAAACCTGTTTTTCAACCGCAGTATTCTTTTTTCAAATAAACTCATAAGAGAGAATTGAAACCACAACTGTCAGAATAATGTTTTGAGGGAACTGTTGAACATATAGCCCGTCTGCAGGACCTGTTCTCAAAAAAAATCCCTGATATACGTAAAGCCCGTATGAGATTCTACCAATATACCTCAGCGGTTTAAACTCCAGGATATCGCATAGCTTATTATCTTGATTATAGTATATCCAAACCAATAATGAAGAAATAGAAATACCAACAAATATGTTGGAAACAAGTAAAATATATTCCGGTAATAACAGGAATGGTAAAAAATACAATGCTATTGAACCGGATAGTATATAATAGTTTTTATGAAATTGCTGTTTTAATCGTGGTCCGATATCGTTTAGCATTATAGAAAAAGCACTGCCTATTATTATAGGTGCTATAGCCGGTATAAACCATCTGGAAATAAAAAACTGGCTATCTAATGTTTTAGGTACACCGTCAATATTTATAAGTAATCCCGGCAACACAAATGTAGCAGCAACTGAAGCAACTAATAATATAAATATGATTGCATACAACCTTGATGTACTCCGTACAAATATGAGTACTGCTGGAAGTAATAAGTAAAATTGTTCTTCTACAGATAAAGACCATGTATGCCCTAACTCTCCAGTATAATATTGCTTAGGTACGAAATTATAAATGTAGAAGATAGACATAAGGTATCCTTTAAAGCTACTGCTGATCATAGCTTTTTGCATAAGAAACCCGATAACAATATAGAATAGTATGAGTGGTGGCAATAAGCGCAGGAATCTGCGTATGTAGAAATTTTTTACATTAATACTACCGGTTTCTTTTTTTTCGTTCAGTAATATATGTGTTATCAGGAATCCGCTTAATGAGAAAAAGATCGTAACACCTGCTACTCCGGTAAATGGCAACAGCAGCCTGCTGTTACCGATAAATGAAGAAAATTGTTCGTGAATACCTAAGTGGGTACAAATAACAAAAAATATAGATGCTGCTCTTAGGGCATCATACCCTTTAATGTATTTCATAGAACGCTAATAGTATACTATGCCAGGATGGTACAATAATAGGAATATTATTGTACACAATAATTATATCTTCACATCCATATTACAGTTATGCTGGTAAAAGTATTCGGCAGTGCCGTGTATGGCGTAGAAGCTATCACTATCACTATAGAAGTAGATATAATTGGCGGTGGACAAACAGGATATTTTATTGTCGGGTTGCCCGATAACGCCGTAAAAGAAAGTACAGAACGTGTATTGTCTGCTATTAAGAACACGGGTTTTGAACGACCGCGTAATAAAGTAGTAGTGAATATGGCGCCTGCCGACATCAAAAAAGCAGGCTCTGCATACGATTTGCCAATAGCAATAGGTATGCTTGCTGCATCAGGCCAGGTACCTGCTGCAGAGCTGAACCAGTATATAATAATGGGAGAGCTCTCGCTTGACGGCACTGTACAACCCATCAAAGGGGCACTGCCCATTGCCATACAAGCCCGTGCAGAAAAATATAAAGGCCTTATACTTCCTAAAGCTAATGCCCGCGAAGCAGGTATGGTAAATAACCTTGAAGTATATGGGGTAGAGAATATAAGTGAGGTAATCGGTTTTTTTGCCGGAACTAAAGTTTTGGAACCTGTAATCATAAATACGAGGGAAGAATTTTTCCAGTCGCAGTATGAATTTGATTTAGATTTTAACGATGTAAAAGGGCAGGAAAACGTAAAGCGTGCGTTGGAGATTGCTGCCGCAGGAGGGCATAATGCGATACTTATAGGGCCGCCCGGTGCAGGGAAAACGATGCTGGCAAAAAGATTGCCTACAATATTGCCGCCACTTACCCTGCATGAGGCATTGGAAACTACAAAAATCCATTCGGTAGCAGGTAAACTGCCCGGTAATACATCTCTGATATCACGCCGCCCGTTCCGTTCTCCTCACCATACAATCAGCGATGTGGCACTGGTAGGTGGCGGTGGTAATCCGCAACCCGGAGAAATATCACTGGCACATAATGGTGTGTTGTTTCTGGATGAATTGCCGGAGTTTAAAAGAACGGTGCTGGAAGTAATGCGCCAGCCTATGGAAGAACGAAGAGTTTCTATATCGCGCGCTAAAGTAAGTATAGATTTCCCTGCCAGCTTTATGCTGATAGCTTCTATGAATCCTTGCCCATGCGGATATTTTAATCACCCCGAAAAAGAATGTACCTGCAACCCGATAATGGTGCAGCGATACCTGAATAAAATATCCGGTCCATTGTTAGACAGGATAGACCTGCATGTAGAAGTAATCCCTGTATCATTCAACGAATTATCATCTCAGAAATCATCCGAGGCCAGTGATGTTGTAAGAGAACGTGTACTGAAGGCAAGGGATATACAAGCCAAACGCTTTGAAGCAACAGAAGGTGTATATGCTAACGCACAGATGAGCAGTAAACAGTTGAAGGAAATCTGCATCATCAATCAGGTAGGACAAACACTATTGAAAACTGCTATGGACAGGCTCAATCTTTCTGCACGTGCGTACGACAGAATACTGAAAGTAGCACGTACCATTGCCGACCTTGCAGGCAGCGACGATATAAAACCTGAACATTTGGCGGAAGCGATTCAATACCGCAGCCTTGACAGGGAAGGTTGGGCGGGCTAATGCACAGCTTTCATTTTTTCTGATAAGGCTTCTTTGTAAACTTTCAGGCAGCGTTCGCGCGCATCTTCGTGTACTACTATTGGTTTAGGATAAGAAAACTCCTGAAACTCCGGTACCCATTTCTGAATGTACTTCAAATCAGGGTCGAACTTCTGTGTTTGCAGGTAGGGATTGAATATTCTGAAATATGGTGCTGCATCGCAACCGCATCCTGCAGCCCATTGCCAGCCACCGTTATTACTGGCAAGGTCAAAATCCATCAGCTTTTTTGCAAAATAGGCTTCGCCCCATCGCCAGTCAATCAATAAATGTTTGGTAAGAAAACTGGCTACAATCATACGCACACGATTATGCATGTAACCGGTGCTATTCAGTTCCCGCATACCTGCATCTACAATAGGATAGCCGGTTTGCCCTGTACACCATTTTCCAAATTCAATTTCATTATTCCGCCACCTGATATTATCATATTCTTTATGAAATGCCTCATTAACAACGTGAGGGATATGCCATAATATCATCTGATAGAAGTCTCGCCATATCAATTCATTCAGTAATTTTTCACTGATAGCAGCAGCTTCTCTTGCCAGCTTTCTTATACTGATGGTACCGAAGCGCAGATGTACGCTCAATCGTGTTGTGCCTCTGATGCTTGGTATATCTCTTGTTTCATGATAGTGCTTTGCTATCTCTGTATCAAGTTCGGGCAACACCACATCCAAATCTGTTTTTTGAAAACCTATCTCGGCAAGAGATGGTAATGCAATTGATGGTTGTTTGTAAAAATTGCCAAAGTATTTTTCTGTAGGATAGGACTTCAGGAAAAATGCATTAAGTTTTGCTTTGCACTTTTTGCTATACGGCGTATATACCGTATAGGGTGCCCCATTATCTTTTATTACCTCATCCTTTTCAAAAAGCACCTGATCTTTGAAGGTATGTAGCGATATACCCTTTTGTGCAAGAAAATCGCCTACCAATTTTTCACGAACATTCGCATACGGTTCATAGTCATGATTGGTATATACTGCGGCAACCGTATATTTTTCAGTAAGTTGTTTGTAACACTCAATAGGTGTACCATGCATCACATGCAGTGTGCTACCCATTGCCGTTAGTTGCACCTGCATTTTTTCAAGTGCGCGATGAATATAATCTACACGCCTGTCAGCTTTATCTTCAAGCTCATCCAATATGTTGGTATCGAAAATAAAAACGGGCAATACTGGATTATTGCTTCGCAAAGCATGATACAATCCTGCATTGTCTTCCAATCTGAGGTCTCTCCGAAACCAGAATACCGATACATTCATAAGTACAAAACAAGCTTATATCATTAATGTTCAAAAAAGAGGCGCTATATTTACATCGGTTAAAAAATCATATTTCTTAGCCCTGTAAACGCATATACAATACATGCAGCAAAATAAAAAAATAGCACTTTCCATAGTTGTACCGGTTTTTAATGAAGAAATGATCATTGACCAGTTGGTAAAACGTATGACAGATGCCGCAAAAAGCATTACAGAAGATTACGAAGTAATATTTGTAAATGACGGTAGCAGAGATAACACGCTGCAAAACCTGAAACTTGCTTGTGCTGCAGATAAAGAAAGGCTGCACTATATAAGTTTTGCCAGAAACTTCGGCCACCAGATTGCTATTACTGCAGGGATGGATTATGCAAAAGGTGATGCAATTGTAACCATTGATGGCGACCTGCAAGACCCGCCCGAACTGATACCTGAAATGTATAAGGAATACCGGGACGGGTTTAAAGTAGTGTATGCAAAACGTAGCAAACGAAAAGGAGAAACATTTTTTAAACTGCTGACTGCAAAAATGTTTTACCGCCTGATGGCAAGGCTCGTGTCTTTTGAAATACCATTGGATGTAGGAGATTTCAGGCTAATAAGCCGCGATGTTTTGGATTATCTGAAACAAATGAAGGAATATGATAAATACATCAGGGGGCAAATAGCATGGCTGGGCTTTAAAAGCACTTATGTAATGTTTGAACGTGATGAACGCAAATTCGGGACAACAAATTATCCGTTTAAAAAAATGTTGCGCCTGGCATTTAATGGCATCACTGCATTTTCAGACTCGCCACTGAAGTTAGCTACAAGCATGGGCTTTATAGTTTGTATTATTTCATTTTTTATTGGTGTGTATGCATTGTATGGTTATTTCTTTACACATAGTACATTACCCGGATGGGCATCCACCATTATCAGTATTACATTCCTTGGTGGGGTTCAATTATTGTCATTAGGAATATTGGGCGAATACATCAGCCGGATAATAAATAATGTACGCAACAGGCCACTTTATGTGATAGATGAAAATACCACTGTAAATAAACCCGAAGAATAATTATTGTGATACCTGCACCGTTTTCAGGTCGATGATATTCATCGGGTTTGCTTTAAAACCGGATATGCGTTTGCTTGTAAAGTGCAATAGCCTGTCGTAGAATATTGGTATTACCGGAGCATAGCTCATTACAAGGCTATCCATTTGCATATAGCGTATGTGCCGCAAGCTATCCGGAAGATTCATGCTTTCATCATACCATTTATCGTACGTGGCATTACTGAAACGGGTATAATTAGGTGGTGCCGGGAAACGCCCGTTGAAGAAAGCCAAAAAGGTTTCAGCATCGGGATAGTCTGCTATCCATTGCGCACGAAACATTGTAGCCTGCGAACGGCTCATTTGCTGTCTTAATATATTGGCTTGTATTATTTCCACTTCCATTGGTATGCCTACTTCTTTCAATTGTGTTGCAATAAAGTTTACAACATCTGCCCAGTTTTCAGGTGCCAGTACACGAAGGGGTTTCAGTCCCTTACCATTTGGATAGCCGGCTTGTTTCAACAATGCTAAAGATTTTGCAGGGTTGTAATCAAATCCGAAATGACTGCTGCTATCATGCCCCTGAATGCCGGATGGTATGAACCCGGATGTAGCAGGCAATACCGCGCCATTGCGGAAGTATGTTACAATTTTCTGTCTGTCGATTGCATGGTTTACGGCCCTGCGTACTAATGGGTTTAGCTGCGGGCTTGCACTTACCACATCGTTTGTACTATCTGTAAGAAAACCAATGTATTCAGTATTCAGGTAGGTTTGCTTTCTGAGGTTGATTTGTGATGAAAAATCCTTTTTTAAATCTCCGTTTTTTGTCAGCACCAAATCTTTAAAAGAGCCATCCAATCCGTTTACAAAATCTATCTTTCCTTGCAGCAGCAACATAAATTCAGTAGCCTTACTATCAATAAAGCCTATTTGTACAGCATCAGTATATGGTAGCTTGTTCCCTGCGGTATCATATTGCCAGTAGTTTGAGTTTTTCCTGAGTACCAATACATTTCCTTCATCCCAATAATGAAACCGGAATGGACCTGTACCACATGGGTGAGACCTGAAATCTTTACCCCAATTCCTTACAGCTTCATGCGGCACAATACTGCAATACGGCATACTCAGTATTTCAGGCAATGGCCTGAACGGAGCTTTCAGTTTTATTATTACAGTACTGTCGTCTATTGCTTTGAAGGGTTCTGCAGTATCTACCCTGTCATTAAATATCCATGCGCCGGCAGATGCTGTTTCAGGGTCTATCAATCTGTTGAAGCTGTAAACAACATCGGCTGCTACCATTTTTCTGCCCTTTCCTTTTTCAAATACCTCATTATCGTGGAAGTGCACGTCGGTTCGCAAATGAAAAGTATATGTAAGGCCATCAGCGCTTACATCCCAGCTTTTTGCCAATGATGGTATCAGATGCAGGTTTTCATCTGCCTCTACCAATGTATTATATACCATGTGGTCGGTCCACATATTATATAAATTTTTAGCAAATGCAGGGTCTATACTTTCAAGTGTGCCGCTGCTGTAGTTCAGGAATATGGTATTTACACTTTTTGTTTTTGGGGATTTACAACCGCTGTTATATAATAGCAAGGTAATGGCTACTATATATGATACATACTTATATCGATGACTGCGGTACAAAAAGTACATTAACTGCAATTTAACTGAAAAGCGCATTAATTTTGGCGAAAAGGAATTGTAATGGCAACCAAGCTCTCGGTAAATATAAATAAGATAGCTACACTAAGAAACAGCCGCGGAGGTAATAACCCCGATGTACTGAAAGCTGCTATTGATTGCCAGTTATTTGGTGCTGACGGAATTACGGTGCATCCCCGTCCGGATGAACGCCATATCAGGTATAGCGATGTAAGGGACATAAAACCTTTCATTACTACCGAGTTTAATATTGAGGGCAACCCTACTGAAGATAAGTTTGTGCAACTGGTACTGGAGGTAAAGCCAGAGCAGGTAACTTTAGTACCGGACGCACTTGGCCAGCTTACATCCGACCATGGCTGGGATACTATAAAGCAGGCAGGTTATCTGAGGGATATCATCGGAGTGTTCAAAAAACAAGGAATCCGGGTTTCCATATTTGTAGACCCTATAGAAGATATGGTTGCAGCAGCAGCAGATACGGGTACTGACAGGATAGAATTATATACGGAATCATACGCTAAACATTATACTGCAAACAAGAATGCAGCCATAGAATCATACATCAAAGCAGCTAATGTTGCTGCACAAAAAAAACTTGGCCTGAATGCCGGGCATGATTTAGACCTGAATAATCTTAAATATTTCGCAAACTCCATCCCCGGTTTATTGGAGGTATCCATAGGCCATGCATTGATATCTGACGCATTATATTATGGATTAGAAAACACAATCCAGCTATATAAAAGGCAAATTTCAGATTAATTCACAAGAAATCCACAAAATATATCATTACGATTTGTTTTTAAATCATTGATTTGATTTAAAATATAAATAATTTTATTTCATCTATGAAATAATTACTAACTTTTGCACATTTATACACAAAAAATAACAGTTTATCCACAAATTGTATAAATTTGTTGAACAATTATATGTATCGCCCGCTATTGAATTAGCAGTCTGGATTTCAAAACAAAGAATAGAGGATATAATAAACCAGACAACCAACGTATGAACAAGTATATATACGCATTGATATGTGTATGCTTTTCTATCCTTTCTTCCGTTAATGCCTCTGCTCAGGCACCGGTAGCTAATTTTAGTTCAAGTAGCACATCGGGATGTTCTCCGATAGTAGCTAATTTCACAGACTTAAGTACTAATACTCCTACAAGCTGGTATTGGGATTTAGGAAACGGTAGTACATCTACCCTGCAAAACCCTTCAACCACATACATAACCCCCGGAACCTATACGGTTAGCCTTACGGTAACCAATGGTAGCGGTAGCAATACAAAAACAGTAACCAATTACATAACAGTTGCTCCTTCACCGGTTGTCTCTTTTACAGCAGATAGTACGCCATCGTGTGTAGGCACTAAAACAGTTTCATTTACAAACAATTCGGTACCCGGTGGAACAGGTACAGCTTCTTATCTCTGGGATTTTGGCGATGGCACCACATCAACTGCTACCAGCCCGACAAAAACATATAATACTCCCGGTGTTTATACAGTTACACTATTAGTAACCAATGGCAATGGTTGTTCGCAATCTTTAATCAAGTCAAACTATATTAAAGTATCAAATAAACCAGTAGCCGGTTTTACGGCAGCAAATAATACAGGATGTATAGCCCCTGTTACGGCAAGTTTTACAAACACAAGCTCAGGAGCTACTGCTTATGATTGGAGCTTTGGCGATGGTGGTTCTTCTACAGCTACCAATCCTACTCATACATATACATCAAATGGCAACTACACCGTCAGGCTGATAGCTACAAACGCTTATGGTTGCAAAGACACATTTACAAGCACTTCGATAGTAAGTATAGGTTCTCCTGTTGCATCATTTAATATGAGTGCAAGCACAGCATGTTCGGGCAAACCAGTATCATTTACCAATACTTCTACTCCATCCGGATACACCAGTTTATGGAATTTCGGAAACAGCGCAACTTCTACATCAACAAGTCCTACATATAGTTATCTTACAACAGGCACCTATACAGTACAGCTGATTGTAACCAAAAACGGTTGCAGTGATACGGATTCTAAAACAATAACTATTAACCCGAATCCGATTGTAAGCTTCACAGCTTCACCTACTGAAGGTTGTTCTGTGCCATTCATTACTAATTTTTCGAACAGCACCACAAACGCTACATCATATACATGGCGTTTTGGCGATGGTAACACATCCACTTCAGCTGCACCATCTCATACGTACACTGCTCTTGGTAATTATACAGTAAAACTTATTGCATCGAATGCATCAGGCTGTACAGATTCATTTACACGTACCAACTATATAAAGGTACTGCAGCCAACAGCAAGCATATCAGTAGGCGCATATTCTGGTTGTGCACCTGTGAATGTCAGCTTTACGGCTAATGTAACAACTATAATTCCGGTAAGTAATTATACATGGAACTTTGGCGACGGTAGCCCCACAGTCTCTTGCTCTTCTTGCCCTACGCAATCACATACTTACACCGCATCTGGTACTTATACAGTTACACTAACCTATACAACAGGCAGCGGTTGTACTTATAGTACTACAACAAACGTAAATATAAGCAGTAAGCCTACAGCTTCATTCACTGCCTCTCCGACTACTATATGTCCGAATACAGCAGTTAGTTTTACAAATGCATCAACCGGCGCAACTTCTTATACATGGAACTTTGGCGATGGCGGAAGCTCAACTGCAACCAATCCATCTTATACAGGTTATTCTACAGGCACATATAGTGTAACCTTAATAGCAAATAATAATGGCTGCCGCGATACGTTTACAAGAACAAACTATATAACGGTACATCCGCCGGAAGCTTATTTTGCTGTTACCACATCTTGCAGCAGCAGGTATAATGTTACTATAACAGATAGCTCAGTAGGGGCTAATACCTATGCATGGAATTTTGGTGATGGCAATACATCTACTCAGGCAGGTGGTACACTTACACATACCTACGCAACAGCAGGTAGTTACAATATTACATTGGTAGTTGTAAATACATTGACGGGTTGCAGCAGCCAGTATAGCAGGGTTGTTAATATTCAACCTTTGACGGCAGCATTTTCTGTATCCGATACTACACTTTGTAAATTTCAGGCAACAACTTTTTCTGCGGTTAGCAGCCCTGTTATTACAAATTATACATGGAATATCGGTACCAGTGGCAATTACAGCTTAGGTACTCCAAGCTTCAGCGAATATTATACTACATCAGGCATATATAATGTGAAGCTGGTTGTAACAGATGTGAATGGTTGTAAAGACTCCATCACAAAAACAAATCATGTGCGTGTTGGTGGGCCTACTGTAGATTTCAGCGGAGCGCCACTTACAGGTTGTCTGCCGTTTACTGCAAACTTTACAGACCTCAGTACACCAAATGGCGGTTTCGCAATCACAAGCCGCACATGGGATTTTGTATATGGCGGCCCTCAGACAACAACAGGTACTACCATGTCTTACACATATATATATGGTGGTACATGGCCTGTGAAGCTGGTTGTAACAGATGCTAATGGCTGTAAGGATTCACTCACAAAAACAAATTATGTAAGCGCTAACAAACCTGTTGCACAGTTCTATACAAACGATACTACTGTTTGTGTGGGACAGAATGTGAGCATCACAAATAATTCGGGCGGTGCATCATTTACATGTTTATGGAATTTTGGCGATGGTAATACATCTACCGTTCTTACACCAACACATACTTACACAACGTCAGGCAACTATACCATTAAGTTGGTAATAACAGATATGTATGGCTGTAAAGATTCAATGATTAAAAATGCATACATCCATGTTACAAGCCCGGCCATTAATTTTACAATGAGCGATACAGTTGCAAACTGTCCGCCGCTACTCGTTAACTTCACCAATACTTCATCAGGTGTTACCAGCTATACCTGGAAGTTTAATAACGGTAGTCAATCAACTTTGACGAATCCATCTACTGTATTTACCTATCCCGGTGTATATCCCGTAAAACTAATAGGTACTACAAATTCGGGTTGTAAAGATTCTGTAACAAAGAATGTAACCATATACGGACCAACAGGTACGTTCAGCTATACTCCTATTGCCGGTTGTAGTCCTTTGACTGTCAATTTTAGTGCAACTACAACCAATGCTTCGTCGCTGATATGGGATATGAGTAATGGATATACACAATCTACAACCAGCTCTACTTTTTCATATACTTATACTACAACAGGTAAATACGTACCAAAGCTGATACTTAGTGATGGTGCATCTTGCCTGGTACCAATATTCGGAACAGATACGATTAAGGTTGATTACCTGAATGCTGATTTCAGTTTTTCACCGGGTACTATATGTAATGCGGGAACAGTGCAGTTTACCGATACGGTACTTACAACCATCAGCGCTGTAACTACAAGAGCATGGAACTTTGGAGATGGCGGAACAAGCACTGCGCATAATCCTTCTCATAATTATACTGCTCCGGGCAATTATACGGTGAGGTTAATTATTACAAATGCACAGGGTTGTATGGATACTATTATTAAATCCATTACCATCCTCACCCCACCAAATGTTACGGTAAATAATATCAGCCCGATATGCCAGGGAGGTACTACTCCAGTATCTATTACAGCATCTGGTGCATCAACATATACATGGTCTCCTGCAACAGGATTGTCATGTACAAATTGTGTTAATCCTACTGCAACAATAAGTGCAACAACAACCTATGTTGTAATAGGTGTTGATGCCAGCGGATGTGCAGATACGAATGCAGTAACAATAACAGTTAATAATAAACCAAACGTTGGTGCTACTTCTGCTAATGCTGCAATTTGCCTCGGCGGCAGTACTGCATTATCAGCAACGGGAGCATCAACATACACATGGTCTCCTGCAACGGGATTATCATGCACAAATTGTAATAACCCGACTGCTAACCCAACCACCACCACTACATATACTGTAACCGGTACGGATGTTAACGGTTGTACGGATACGGGTATAGTTACAGTAGTGGTAAACAATCCGCCGAATGTAAGTGCAGGTACTAATGCAGTAATATGTAATGGTACATCAACTACTTTGACTGCAAGCGGCGCATCAACTTATTTGTGGTCTCCTGCAACAGGCCTTTCATGTACTACTTGTACAAGCCCGACTGCTAACCCTGCAACAACTACTACATATACCGTAACCGGTACGGATGCTAATGGTTGTATAGATACAGCTACCGTAACGGTTACTGTAAACGCACTACCGAGTGTAAGTGCTGGTAATAATACTTCTGTATGCGATGGCCAGCCGGCTACACTTACTGCAAGCGGTGCGACAACTTATGTATGGTCTCCATCAGCAACTTTATCGTGCAGTACTTGTGTAAGCCCTATTGCTACACCAACTACTGCCACTGTTTATACTTTAGTAGGTACGGATGCAAATGGTTGTACAAATAGTGCCACTGTAACTGTAGGGATAAATACTAAACCAAGTGTTACAGCTACTGCACTGAATACAGCTATCTGTACAGGTAGCAGTACTACACTTACAGGTAGCGGTGCATCAACCTATACTTGGTCTCCCGCTACTGCACTGACCTGCACCAGCTGTTCAACTACAACAGCAAATCCTACTGCTACAACAACATATACTGTAACAGGTACGGATGCCAATGGTTGTGTTGATACAGGTATAGTAACGATAACAGTAAATCCGTTACCGAATGTCTCTGCCGGAAGTAATCAAACTATATGTGCAGGTAATAGTGCTACGCTTACAGCTACGGGTGCAACAACATACTTATGGACTCCATCAGGAACATTATCATGTAGTACCTGTGTAAGCCCAGTAGCTACACCATCAACTACTACAACATACACTGTAGCAGGCACAGATACTAACGGTTGTGCGAACACTGCATCTGTAACGGTAAATGTAAACCAGTTACCGAATGTTGCTGCCGGCAACGATGTTGCTATATGCAGCGGCTTGTCAACTACATTGACAGCAAGCGGGGCTACGAGTTATGTATGGACTCCATCAGGAACGTTATCATGCAGTACCTGTGTAAGCCCAGTAGCTACACCATCAACTACTACCACATATATTGTAACAGGTACGGATGGTAATGGCTGTTCAAAATCTGACACAGTTGTTGTAACGGTAAATAATAAGCCTAATGTTACTATCAGTGGTAACAATACTATATGCGAAGGTTCATCAACAACACTAACAGGTAATGGTGCAATAAGCTATGTGTGGTCTCCGACTACAGCATTGTCATGTTCTACTTGTACTTCTCCTATTGCCAACCCTGCAATTACAACATCATACGTAGTAACCGGTACGGATGCAAATGGTTGTGTTGATACAGGGATGATTACCGTAACGGTTAATACAAGGCCAACTGTTAATGCAGGTATTGACAGGGCTATTTGCGCAGGAACATCTTCAAGTTTATCTGCTAGCGGTGCTGTTACTTATCAGTGGAGCCCGGCAGTTTCATTGTCATGTTCTGCATGTCAATCGCCAACTGCAACACCATCTGCTACCATTGTATATAGTGTTATAGGTGTAGATAATAATGGTTGTTCTGATACAGATCAGGTGCTGGTAACGGTTAATACTTTACCAACCGTTTCAGCAGGGCCATCAAAATCGATATGTGCAGGTAGCAATACGACACTCAATGCAAGTGGCGCTGTTAATTATATATGGTCGCCTGTTACATCACTCTCATGTACTACATGTACCACGCCCGTTGCTAATCCTGCTGCTACTACTACTTATGTAGTAACAGGTACAGATGCCAATGGCTGTATTGATACAGGTGTAGCAACAGTAACAGTAAATGCGATTCCGGTAATAACTATCAGTGGTACAGGCACAATTTGTGAAGGTAGTTCTACAAGCCTTACAGCATTGGGTGCCGCAACTTATGTATGGTCTCCTGCTACTGCTTTGTCTTGTATAGGATGTAACAATCCTGTAGCCAACCCTGCAAGTACAACAACATATACTGTTACCGGCACTACTAACGGGTGTACATCTAATGCAACTATTACAGTGAATGTAATAAAGAAACCACTTATCTCTATTACTCAGGATAAAGCAATATGCGAAGGGGTGAGTGTGCAGCTGAATGTTACAGGCGCACAAACCTATTCATGGTCTCCGGCAAGCGGACTGTCATGTACTAATTGCGATGCACCGGTAGCAACACCATCTGCTACTACTACATATATTGTAACAGGTACAGGTGCTGATGGATGTACGGCAACTAATCAGGTAACAATTACTGTTAACCCGATACCGGATGTAAATGCAGGTGACGATGTAACTATTTGTAGTGGTTCTACTGTTAAACTGAATGCTACAGGAGCTGTATCATACGACTGGAAACCGGGCAATACATTGTCATGTACCAATTGTGCAGACCCAACAGCATCGCCTGCCGTACAGACTACATATACAGTAATAGGTGTTGACAATATTGGTTGCAGCGATTCAGATCAGGTAACGGTTAGTATCATAGATAAAAGTCCTATCAGCTTTGGCCCTGATGCTTCTTTCTGTAAAGGTGGTTCAGCCGAACTGTATGCAACAGGTGGTTCATCTTACCTGTGGATTCCTGCAGATGGGTTAAGCAATCACCAGACAGGCACTACGACAGCTACTCCTGATAAAACAATTACATATAAAGTAATTGTAAAACAAGGTAATTGCTTTACGGATACAGGATATATAACAGTTAATGTACATCCATTACCGTTTGTAGATCTCGGCCCTGATGTTACCATTGGAGGTGGAAATAGTGTGCAATTAAATGCATCAGGTGAGGGAATAAGAAATTATAAATGGTCGCCGGAAATTGATTTAAGTTGTGTAGATTGCGCTACTCCGAAAGCAGCGCCGAGGAAAACAACAAACTACAATGTCGTAGTTACAAATGAAAAAGGTTGTAGTGCAGAAGATAATATTACAGTGAGGGTGACGTGCGATAATAATCAGATTTTCTTGCCAAACACATTTACACCAAACAACGATGGTGTTAATGACAAATTTTTCCCGCAAGGTAAAGGCATAACTCATGTCAAGAGTTTCAGGGTTTACAGCCGCTGGGGCGAATTGATATTTGCAAGAGATGATATGAAAATAAACGACCCGTCAATAGGATGGGATGGTACTTATAAACAAACACCACTAAAACCGGATGTGTTTGTATATATGGTTAATGCATTTTGTGAATCAGGAGAGCCGATTGAAATAAAAGGTGACATTTCATTGGTGAGGTAATTGTGAACCGTAAAAAGAAATTTATGATGAAGAAATTATCAACAGTATTATTTGCTGCTATGCTCCAGGTTGGTGTTGCATCTGCGCAGGATATACATTTTTCTCAGTTTTATGAGAATGCTATTCTTCGCAATCCGGCACTCACAGGTATTTTCAGTGGAGATTATAAAGCAGGTGTAAACTATCGGACGCAATGGAGCAATATCTCTGTTCCGTTCAATACAATGCTGGCATCTGCCGAAACAAGGATTGCAGTAAATAAATCTGTAGGCGATTACATCAGCTTGGGTGTTACTGCTACTTACGACAGAGCGGGTAGTATCAACTTTACAAGTATGCAGGTATATCCTGCCATCAATTATAATAAAGCAATGGCAGATGGTCGCCGTTCTTATTTATCAGTTGGTTTTACAGGTGGTTATATTCAGCGCGCTTTCGATTTATCAAAAGCAACCTTCAGCACACAATACCAGAACGGTGGTTTTGAACATGGTGCTGCATCGGGCGAAAACATCCAGAATGTAAGTATGACTGCTTATGATTTGGGTGCCGGTATCAGCTTTAATAGTTCAATAGGTGCTAACAGAATTGTAAACTATTATATAGGTGCAGCAGGCTATCACGTTGCACGCCCGAAGCATACATTTAATGGTGATAACGATTTACTTCGTTTAGATACGAGGTGGACTGCAAACCTGGGTGTGAAGGCAAACCTTACAGAACAATTCGGTTTAACGGTACATGCGAATTATACTACACAGGGGCCATATACCGAAATGATTGGGGGCGCACTGATAAGCTGGCGCAGCAATCCCGAACTTTCAAAAACAATAGTATTGTATGCAGGTACGTTTATACGTATTAAGGATGCATGGATTCCGACAGTGAAAGTGGATTACAACCAATACTCGTTCACAGCGTCTTACGACTTTAATACTTCCGGACTGAAGCCTGCAACAAACGGTACAGCCGGTTACGAAATATCATTATTCGTTCGTGGCAAATACAAGCATCGCGAAGGGTACAACAGCAGTATTGCATGTCCCCGTTTCGAACAAATGCTTGAAGGCGGCGAAGCACAATTTTAGCGTTACATATAGAGGATAGAAAAAAAGCGATGGGTATCTACCCATCGCTTTGCATTTTATATTAAGCTATGAAAATCTGTAATTACGGATTGTAAACAAACTTGAATCCGATGCCGTGTATCGTTTGCAGTTCTACACCGGGCTGTTCTTTAATAAACTTACGAACTTTTGTAATGAACACATCCATACTGCGGCCGAGGAAGTAATCTTCTTTACCCCAAACATTCAGCAGTATTTCATCGCGTTTCAATACACGGTTAGCATTTTGTACCAGATATTTGATAAGGTCAGCTTCGCGCTGTGTCAGTTGATGCTCTACCGTATCATTTTTAAGTACAAGGTTATTGTAGTCGAACAATAATGTACCCAGCATAACATCTGTAGGTGCATCATCTTCTTTCTTACGTGTGCGTTTCAGAAACACTTCAAGGCGAAGCAGTAATTCCTGCATATTGAATGGCTTGGTGATATAATCATCGGCACCACTTCGGAAACCTGCTATCTTATCATCATCCATGTTTTTGGATGTGAGCAGTAATATGGGAATGCTTTCGTTTTTCTGTCGTATTTGGGTAGCCAGGTGCATGCCATCTTTTTTAGGCAGCATTACATCCAGCAGGCATACATCAAAATTGTGTTTCATAAACTGCGCCCAAGCAGTTTCTGCATCGGCACAATGTATTACATCATAGCCGTTGTTCGAAAGGCTATCGCGTACTACATAGCTCAGCGTCGGGTCATCCTCTACTAATAGTATTTTGGCTTTATCGGGCATACGTAACTAAATGATTTTTCTCCGTTTATCTTCAAGTTTCTGATAAATATCCACCATGCACTACATACAAATGCAAGAACCTTTTTCAGGTTGATAGTTTTCAGCAGTTAAAAGTAAACAAAACCCTTTGCCTATGCAAGTTCGTATATAATTATTTTAAGTAGTTATTCAGCGTTAATCAACAATTATATTACATTTATCTTAACCATAATCTGATATGCGAATATTATTATCAATTGCTTTATTGCTGGTATTATCGGCCTGCAGCAAAAAAACGCAAGATATCAGTAACGGTAATAACCCCGGTACAACGGTAAATAATAATAAACCCGATACAACTACAGCTGCCCTTCCGCTTACTTCAGTTAAGTACAACGGTGAAATAGCCGATCCTAAGGATAGTTTCATCACCTACCTGATACGTAAAGGCAATAATTATTGCGACAATAATAATTACAACATTACCCAATACACATCACTGCGCTTTACAGCAATATTAGATAGTACTTGCATCTATACCACTACAGACCCTACAAACCAGGCGGATATCAACAAACTCTTCGGTTTTGCAGATTGCAGCAGCCATCATCAAACCAACAGTGCCCGTTTCGGGTGGAACTGGCATAACGGTGCTATGCGCATACATGCTTATTGTTATGCAGGTAGTGTACGCAGCTACAAAGAGCTTGGTGTGGTAACAATCGGGAAAGCATTTGATTGTATGCTGACCATACTGCCGGAGAAGTATGTTTTTGAACTGAACGGGAAGACGGATACCATGTTACGTGGCTGCAATACAACCAGTGCCTATGGCTACAAGCTACTGCCATACTTCGGGGGCAATGAGGCTGCACCACACGATGTGAAAATAAAAATAAAAGAAATGTAATTATTTCTTAACCCTGCCGGGGTTCTCATTGAGGAATGCCGCCCAGCTACTTGATTTCTTAGCTTTTACAGATGGTTTTTTTGATGCCCCTGCACCAACCGGTACTTTGCTTTGGTAATGATGGCATAGTGCTACGCCTACCGCATCGGTAGCATCCATATACTTCACATCTTCCTGAAATTTTAGGGTATGCTGCAGTATCTCCCACACTTGCTCTTTACTGGCATTACCACGCCCTGTTATTGATTGCTTCACCTTACGGGGTGCATATTCTACGGCTCGCAGCCCGTGCTTCATTGCAGCGGCTATGGCTACACCCTGCGCCCTGCCCAGCTTCAGCATACTTTGTACGTTTTTGCCAAAGAATGGTGCTTCAATAGCAACAGCTACAGGTTTGTGAATGCTGATAAGGGTTTCCATTTTTCGGTAGATGAGTTCAAGCCTTTCTGCATGGTCATCATGTTTTGATAAATGAAGTACCCCCATTTCCACCAATGAAATCTTATTTTTGTTCACAGCAATCAGGCCATAACCCATAACAAGTGTACCGGGGTCTATACCAAGAATGATTTGCGTATCCTGTTGCAATGCCGAAAATTGATTTGAACAAAACTACTAAAATATGGCTTAATTATGTAATAGGCGGTTGCATCTCTGTATTGCTGTTATGGGGTATTTATTTGCAGATACAAAAGCAACTGAACAAAGTAGATTGGGATGCGATATGGGTAACAGGCCCTGTGTATTTATTGATTATCTGCATTTCGCTTATGCCCCTGAACCTTGCGCTGGAAGCGAAGAAGTGGCACTTGCTCGCCGGCTCTGCGCAACCTTTATCGTACCGTCAGGCATTGCATAGTTATTTTGCAGGCATTGCATTTTCATTGGTTACACCCAATCGCATTGGCGAGTATCCGGGCAGATTATTATACCTGAAAAGAAAAAATACCGTTCGTCTTGTTGGTGTATCATTATTAGGGGCATTGGCACAAATGCTAACACTTTTTATCTATGGTTTGGCAGGGCTTATATATTACAATATTGCATTCCCCGATGCATTCTCCGCGGTAGTGCTCATAGTATGTGCCATAGTATTGGTGGTAGTATTTATTATCTATTGGCGTTTCGAAACATGGATGCCGCTGATAGAAAGGATAAAATGGTTGCGCAAATACAATGTATATGGCAAGCTGTTGCAACGCTTTACTGCCCGAAAACAGTTAACAATTCTTTCTATATCGTTGTTGCGGTATGGTATTTATACGGCACAGTATTTGTTTTTATTGTGGTGGATGAATGTTGATGTACCTGCTTTCGGTGGTTTTATGATGTCTTCACTCTTCTTTTGGGTAATAGCGGTGATACCATCCATTACACTGATAGAACTGGGAGAACGCGGACAAGTAGGCCTATATTTGTTCCATCATTTTTCGGAGAATACTGTGGGTATATTGGCCGCTACTGTTGGCATCTGGTGCATCAACCTGATATTGCCTGCAATACTCGGCAGTATATTAATATTCAGGATGCGGTTGTTACGTTAATGATTTCAGTAAATTTATATATAGCTCAGGGAGGTTGATTGCATGAAAAAGCCCATGAAATATTTGTTTACGATAGGTGCGGCGTTATTGCTGGGCGCAGGTACTCTCAGTGCGCAACAAACTGATTTTTGCGGCATCAAAAACACCAGTTTCAAAGAGGGGGAAAGGCTGAAGTTCAAGGTGTATTATAATATGGGCATGATATGGGTAGGCGCGGGTGAAGCTATATTCAATACCAGCCTCGAAACCCTGAATGGTAAACCGGTGTACCATGTAATAGGCGATGGCAAAACCTTTAAATCATACGACTGGTTTTTTAAGGTAAGGGATCGTTACGAAACATTTATAGATGTAGATAACCTGCGCCCGCACAAGTTTATACGCAATGTAGATGAAGGAGGGTTTAAGATATATAACCATGTAACGTTCAATCATGCTGCAGGGCAGGCTACATCGGGCAATAGTGTACACAAAGTACCCGAATGTGTGCAGGATGTCCTGTCAACCATCTATTATGCCCGCAGTATAGACTATAATAAATATAAACCCGGAGATAAGATACCGTTCAGCATGTTTCTGGATGATAAGGTGTACAATCTGTATATACGCTATATGGGCAAGGAACGCATTACTACAAAATATGGTACGTTTAATGCTATCAAAATCAGCCCGTTGCTGATAGAGGGTACTATCTTCAGCGGAGGTGAGAAAATGATGGTGTGGGTGAGCGATGATGCCAATCATATACCCGTGCGGGTAGATAGCCCCATACTGGTAGGCAGCATCAAAGTAGATTTGGTAGGGTATGAAAGATTGCGCCACCCTTTTACATCGCTCATCAGCAAAGAATAGTCGAATAAATACCATATATCGGGTATTTTATCCCAAATACGGGGGCAATTAGTATTATACACCCCTTTCTTTTTATATTTTTGCACACTTTACAATTATCCTTATTGAATATGGTATCCCTTGGGGGCAAAGCAATAGATTTAGCGGCGTTTGAGCAGATAGTACTTCAGCAAAAAGAAGTAAATATTGCTGCACCTGCCATCAAAGAAGTAACACAGAGTTACAACTTCCTGAAATCGTTTTCTACAGATAAACTGATATACGGTATCAATACCGGTTTTGGCCCTATGGCGCAATACCGCATCAACGATACTGACCGCAAGCAATTGCAGTACAACCTTATCCGCAGCCATAGTTCGGGTATGGGGCAGTTATTATCGCCCATGCATAGCAGGGCTATGTTGCTGGCAAGGCTGCATACGATGCTGCTCGGCTTTTCGGGCATACACCCGGACACAGTGCAGCTGATGACCGACCTGCTGAATAATGAAGCATATCCTTGTGTATATGCGCATGGTGGCGTTGGTGCCAGTGGCGACCTTGTACAGCTTGCACATCTTGCATTGGGTCTGATAGGCGAAGGCAACTTCTGGTACAAAGGCAAAGTAACGCCTGCTAAGAAAGTATATAAAGAGCTGGGGCTGAAACCTATGGACATATACATCCGCGAAGGATTGGGTATGCTCAATGGTACATCGGCTATGACGGGTATTGGTGGTGTGAATGTGATAATGGCGCACAGGCTGGTAGTGTGGAGTATGCTGATGTCGCTGATGGTGAATGAAATGATGGAAGCGTACGACGACCATTTTTCTGCCGAACTGAACAATGTAAAACAACACAACGGACAACGTGCGGTAGCAGAGTGGATGCGCATACTTGGCAAAGACAGTAAGCTGATGCGCAAACGCCACGAACATCTGTATGATAAGAAAGTAACTGTTGACGTAATAGAAGATAAAGTACAGGAATACTACTCACTGCGTTGCGTGCCGCAGATACTGGGTCCGATATTCGACACAGTGCTGAATACAGAGAAAGTGATTGTAAACGAGTTGAACTCTGTAAACGACAATCCAGTTGTTGACCGCAAGAATAAAAACATCTTCCACGGTGGCAACTTCCACGGCGACTATATTGCACTGGAAATGGATAAACTGAAGATAGCTGTAACAAAGCTGTCTATGTTGTCAGAGCGTCAATTGAACTTCCTGCTTAATCCTCATCTGAACCAGAAGCTGCCACCGTTTGCCAATGCAGGCAAGCTTGGTTTGAACTTTGGTATACAGGGTATGCAGTACCCTGCAACAAGTACCGTTGCAGAAAACCAGACACTGAGCAACCCGATGTATATACACAGCATACCAAACAACAACGACAACCAGGATATAGTGAGCATGGGTTGCAATGCTGCCATGATGTGCAGCCGCGTAATAGAAAATGCATACGAAGTACTGGCAGTAGAAGCTGTGGCACTGGTGCAGGCTATAGACTTGCGTGGTTTCAGCAACAAGCTGGCACCATCTACCAAGTGGATGTACAATGGTGTGCGCAAACTGTTCCCGTTCTTCAAAGACGATTTCTCGGCATCGCCAAACCTGCAACAGGTAAAGCAATGGATGATAGATACAGACGTAGTAGCACAATTCAAAAAGAAGATTTAACATGAAATACGCATTGGTAACAGGTGGCTCTCGCGGTATAGGCCGTGCTACATGCCTGAAGCTGGCAGAGATGGGCTATAACATACTTGTAAACTACAAAGGCAATAAAGCTGCTGCTGAAGAAACAGCTGCGCTTGCAAAAGAAAAAGGCGTAGATGCACAAGTGCTGAACTTTGATGTTGCCAGCAAGGAAGATGTGCAGCAAGTACTGGGTGGCTGGATGGAAGCAAACAAAGAACACATCATAGAAGTACTGGTAAATAATGCAGGTATCAGACAAGATACATTGCTGATGAGCATGACCGATGAGCAGTGGGACAGCGTACTGGATACAAGCCTGCAAGGCATGTACAACGTTACCAAAACGGTATTGAACCCGATGCTGATGAACCGCTTTGGCCGTATCATTAATATGGTATCGCTGAGTGGTATAAAAGGTATGCCTGGACAGGTAAACTACAGTGCAGCGAAAGCAGGTATGATAGGTGCTACCAAAGCACTGGCGCAGGAGATTGCAAAACGCAACATCACAGTAAACGCCATTGCACCGGGCTTTATCAAAACAGATATGACAGGCGACCTTGACGAAAAAGACTTGGTAGGCATGATACCGATGAAACGCTTTGGCACTGCTGAAGAAGTGGCTGAGTTAGCAGGTTTCCTTGCAGGTAAAAATGCAGGCTACATCAGTGGTCAGGTAATATCTATCAACGGTGCATTGTACACTTAGTAGTACACAACACGATATTATAAAGGGCAGCCATCAGCTGCCCTTTTGTTTTTAGTTGCGGAAAGGTTCTCCTTTGCCTGTCGCTATATAATCGTGCAGGCTTTGTATGTATTGTGTCCACCCTTTAGAGCAATCACCAAAACATTCTATCGTTGGTACCAGCCCTTCGTGGGTAAAGTGTACCTGTGTTCTGCCATCCTGCTCTACAATCTCGAAGATGTTTTTAGTGCCGTTCCACTCTTCTTTGTCTTTCAGGAAATTCAGCTTGCTATCTGTTACCAGCCATACTATTTTTTTGTTGGGTACCAGTTCTGTCAGCCTGTGTTTTGAATAGTGTATATCTGCAAAGGTTACATCAAACTCATCTCCCAGTTTATCAGAACTACCTGTGAATGCTTCGCTCCACCATGCAGGCACATTGTTGATGGCATTGAATACTTCGGCAGGAGATTTATCTACCAGAAACGTAGTACTGTAATTGATATCCGCTTCTTTAGAGTTTGGTTCTCCTTTGCCGGTAGTTATCAGCTTGTAGAGGCTTTGCTGCACATAGCGTGTCCATGCATTACTGCATACTTCAAAACATTCGTAAGCAGATACCAGTCCGTGATGCGTAACACGCAGGTGTGTTTTGCCGTCCTGTTCGGTAATCACAAAACTCATCGTTGTGTCTTTCCATTCGCTCTTGTCTTGTGTAAAGTTGAAATAATTATCGAGCACATGCCACACAACTTTTTCATTCGGTACTACTTCTATCAGTTTGATGGTACACCTATGTACATCTTTGAAATGATAGTTGAATACATCATTCAGCTTTGCGGTACCACCTGTTATTTCTTCGCTCCACCAGCCGCGCACATTGGTAACGGCAGCAAATACTTCTTTGGGAGATTGGTCTACTACTATCGATGTTGTAAAATCCTGTGTTGTCATGCTTCAGTTTTTAGATTATTGAGGTTTGATAAAGCAAAGCTACCCCGTTGTCCCAATCTATCCGGGGTGTAAAATGGACATTATAACGGGTTGATTTGGACAATTCATATATTTGCCTGTATAACAAACAGCCACAGCATGAAACATCTTACCATAATATTTCCGGGTGGGCAAAGTAACCTGAGTACGATAGCCTGCATTGCAGGCGCTTACGAGATATTTACCACAGCCAATGAATACAGGGTGGGAACAGGTAAAAAAGAACTCTTCAAAATAGAGCTGGCTGGCACGTGTAAGAAAGAAGAAGTGCAAGGCATGATTACTGTGAAGCCGGAAACTAATGTGCTGGACATCAGCAAAACGCACCTCATCATACTTCCATCTACCACACACAACTATAAGTTGGAAAAGAAAGAAGACAAGCAGCTTATAGACTGGATAAAGAAACAATACAAAAACGGCGCAGAGGTAGCAACGATGTGTTCGGGTGCATTTATACTGGCATCTTCAGGATTGCTGGATGGTAAAAACTGCTCTACACATTGGGCGCATGCCGATAAGTTCAGGAATATGTTTCCTGACATTAACCTACAGGCCGACCAATTGATAACCGACGAAAATGGTATCTATACAAACGGTGGCGCATACTCCTTCCTGAACCTAGTGATATACCTGGTAGAGAAATACTATGGCAGGGAAGCAGCCATCTTTTGCAGTAAAATCTATCAGGTAGAAATGGATAGAAACAGCCAATCGCCCTTCAGCATATTTACCGGGCAGAAGCTGCATGGCGATGAAGTGGTAAAGAAAGCACAGGCATATATAGAAAGCAGGCTGGACGAAAAGATTTCGGCGGAGCAATTGTCTGCGATGTTTGCCCTAGGCAGGCGAAACTTCGACAGGCGTTTCATAAAAGCCACAGGCAATACACCGCTGGAATATGCACAGCGGGTAAAGGTAGAATCTGCAAAGAAAGCCTTTGAAAGCAGCAATAAAACGGTCAACGAAGTAATGTACGATGTGGGCTATACGGATGTAAAAGCATTTCGTGAGGTGTTCAGGAAAATTACCGGTATGTCGCCATTGCAATACAGAGAGCGGTATAATATGGTAGCTATGGGTTAGTGCGACATCATCAGCGTATTGCTCATACACTTAGTGGTTAGTCAGGTACATTACATCATATCTTACTTTACCCCCTGTTTGAACTTATATACGAAAAAGCGTTCGTCCCATAGCAGGGTAGACTCCGATGTAGTGTATTGCAGGTCGAGGTATTTTTGTGTTTGTTGTTGTATAGGATAGTTGAACAGGAAGATTACATCTTTCAGTTTATCCGGAAAATGGTCGTGTGCTACCTTCACCGCATAATCTACAGGATACATCCATATTTCTTTTTTGAAGCAGGTATCATACACATAGTACGTACCGTAGCGTTCACATTCGGCGTAGTAAAACTGCAACTCCTTTGGCATATATGGCAGTACCGATAAAGTACTGGTAGCCTGGTATGCTACTACGATGGTAGAATCGCTCATATTATCCTGCAGGTACTCCGCAACTTCCTTCGAGCCGGAAAACAGTTTTTCATTATCGGCCTTGTAGCTTTTAAAAGTAGCTGATAGTTGTAACAGTACCGTAGCGGCTAATAGCCAGCTGCCATACAACTCGGCAGGTATGCTGATTTTCCGCAGGTTCAGCTTATCGTTTTTGTAATAATCTGTAAGAATATAAGCTACCAGCAGCATGATAAACATCAGCCCCTGATGACGGATTTTAGATTCGTAGGCAACAGCAACTACAAAAAACAAACCCGCAATACCGCAAACGGCTATGAAAAAAGGTTTTGTGTATTTCAGCAGCAACACAAGCAGGGCAAGGAATATTGCCAAAGCAATAAAACTATTATTACCAGCTACCAAAGCGTTGCCTATAGCGGCTTTTATGTGATTCGAGGGTTGCTCTACCTGTTTCTCGTAATACGGTGCCATCTGGCTGCTGCTCATATATGGCAACAGGTATAATAGCCCCATCGCCATGATGGCAATAGCTGCATATACTTTGCCACTCAGCTTTTTGTATTGTACAGCATCTGCAACATACACCGCCATGATGGCTACTGCAAAACCGACAGTGATAACATGCGTATTGCCCAGTGCTACCACGCACAACGCAAACAGCCAGGGTTTCTCAAAGCGTTTTTCATAGAGTGCGATGATGAGCATAGACAGCAACACCGCTATGCTATAGCTGCGCCCTATCAGCGAGTACTCGTACAGGAAGAAATAACTGAATGGTATTAAGAGCTTCAGCACAATATTGGCCCGTGTGCGAAACATCAATAAGTATGCGGCCAGCATCATGGCAATGCCTGCAAGCCATTTCATAGACTCGTAGGGCAATCCTGCATGAGACATTATATACAACGGCACATACCAGAAGGGGGGATGCCCCTCATCGGGCAGTATTTTTATGATAGCTGCGGGGGTATTATCCCTTGCCAGCAACCATGCCTGTGCCTCATCTGCCCAAGATTCGTGGTTCATTACACCCATCACTACCAGCAGGCAATAGACGGCAAAAACAGGCCATAGCAGCTTTTGCAGTAATTCGGGTTTTATGCTGATGCCATTATTATCAGTAGCAGCGGTTTTCGTCATAGTGTTGTGCGATATTGGTACTAAAGTAACGAATGAACTTTAAAAAAATCAGTGCCTCCGATGTTATCAATGTGACAATATGGTATTTCAGAGATGCGATTTTTAAATTATTTTGCAGCCATGAGTCGTGTAGTCATCACAGGGTTAGGTATCTATTCTTCGCTTGGCAAGAACAGGGAAGAAGTAGCAAAGTCGTTGTTTGAAGGCAGGAGTGGTATAATACTGGACCCCCGCCGCAAAGAGATGGGCTACCGCAGTGGCCTGACGGGCTTTGTAGAGCGTCCGCAACTGAAGGGTCTGCTCGACCGCCGTTCCCGCATTATGATGCCCGAACATGCAGAGTTTGCCTACATGGCAACCATAGAGGCTATGGCACAGGCAGGCATGACGACTGACTACTTCGACACCCACGAAACAGGCATCGTATATGGCAACGATAGCTGTGCCCAACCCGTGATAGAGGGCATAGACCTGGTGCGCGAAAAGAAAGACACCATGCTGGTAGGCAGTGGCTCGGTTTTCCAGGTGCTGAATAGTACGGTGACGATGAACCTTGCAACCATCTTCAAACTGCGTGGTATCAACTTTACCATTAGTGCGGCATGTGCCAGTGGTTCGCACAGCATAGGCATGGGCTACATGTTTATAAAACAAGGCCTGCAAGACCGTGTGATATGTGGTGGTGCGCAAGAGATAAACATCTACTCAATGCCCAACTTCGATGCACTGGGTACCTTTAGTACACGAGAGGACGAACCTGCACGTGCTTCCCGCCCGTTTGATAGGGACAGGGATGGTCTTGTACCCGGTGGTGGTGCCGCAACTGTGATACTGGAAAGCCTTGAAAGTGCACAGGCACGTGGTGCTACCATACTGGCAGAGGTGCTGGGCTATGGCTTTAGCAGCAATGGCCAGCACATAAGCAACCCAAGTACCGAAGGGCAGGTACGCTCTATAAGCCGCGCCCTTGCAGGCAGTGGCTATACCCCGGCCGATATACAATACATAAACGCCCATGCTACCAGCACGCCTGCAGGCGATGGCAGCGAGGCCGAAGCGATATACGAAGTGTTTGGTGGCAAAGTACCGGTAAGCAGTACCAAGAGCATGACGGGACACGAATGCTGGATGGCAGGTGCAAGCGAGATAGTGTATAGCATGCTGATGATGCAGAACAGCTTTATAGCTCCGAACATCAACTTTGAAAACCCGGACGAGCACAGCGCCAAAATAAACGTGATACCACAAACACTGAAGAAAGACTTCGACCTGTTCCTGTCCAATTCATTTGGCTTTGGTGGTACCAATTCTTCGCTGGTGGTAAGGCGGTGGGAGGGGTAATGTTCTCTCGTCATTGTGTTCGCATCCCGATACTTCGGGGCGAGTGATAGCGAAGCAACCTTGCGAAATGAGCGTCGCCCTACGCGAGCCTTTACTTTCTTTTCCGGAAAAGAAAGTAAAATACTCGCTCAAGGAATACTCCATATTATGATTAGATTGCTTCGTTCCTCGCAATGACGCAATTAGTACTTCATCTTCGTAACTTAGTAGGAAATCCCGCAATATGTATATCGTTCGAGAAATTTTCCAGCTCAAGTTTGGCCAGTACAGGCAAGCCAAAGCCCTGATAGATGAGGGCCAGCAGAAAGGTATGTTCCCCGATGGCAAGTCTAAAAGGATACTAACAGATTTCACCGGTGCATCTTACCGCCTCATACTCGAAGAAGGCTATGACACCCTCGCCGATTTCGAAGCCAACCTGAAACGCGAAATGACAGGCCCCGACTGGAAGGACTGGTACGCAAGGTTTCAGCAATGCATAGAAAGCTCTCAGCGAGAGATACTGAAACAAGTAGGCTAATAGGCACACCACACCAGCCATTTATACAGCCGCGACACCATCCCCGGTGCGTGCATAGCATCCTATTATATATATATCCACCGTTTGCAGCCTGTTTTCAGGCATCAAAAAGCCCTGTTATACAGCCATGTCAATAACTTTTTTACGAAATTATTATTGATAATCAATGTGTTGCAACGGCACGATAAAAAAACTTCATGAATTTCTTGGTAGTGAAAAATAGCGGTCTTACCTTTGCCGTCCCAAAATAAAGCCCATAGTGGCTATATAATTTAAAGACAACAATGAGACATCTTAGTTTTAAAACACAATCGGCCAACGAAAAAATCGTAAAACGCGATTGGTATGTAGTAGATGCTACAAACATGACACTGGGCCGTATGACTACCCGCATTGCAAGCGTACTGCGCGGTAAGCACAAAGCATATTACACACCACACTTCGATTGCGGTGATTATGTAATTGTTGTAAACAGCGGTAAAGCAGTATTGACCGGCAACAAACTGGAAGATAAAGAATACCAGACATATAGCGGCTACCCTGGTGGCCAGAAGGCAGAAACTGCAAAAGAACTGCAGGCTCGTCGTCCGAACGTAATGATAGAGCGCGCCGTAAAAGGTATGCTTCCTAAAAACCGTATGGGCCGTGCTATGTACAAAAAACTGTTTGTGTACGAAGGTGCAACACACCCGCACACTGCACAGCAACCAAAGGAATTGAAATTTGGTAAATACTAATCAAACTTTAAAAAAGTAAAACCATTATATAATAAATGGAAAAGCAAAAAAACGCCGTTGGTCGCCGTAAAGAAGCAGTTGCCCGTGTTTACATGAGCAAAGGTACCGGCAACATCACGGTAAACGACAAAGAATACAAGGCTTATTTTCCGATAATGTACTTGCAAAACCAGGTTGAATTACCATTCAAAACAACTGAAACAGTAGGAAGTTTTGACGTAGTGGTAAACGTAGCAGGTGGCGGTCCTAAAGGCCAGGCAGAAGCTGTGAAAATGGCTATTGCACGCGCACTGTGCGATGTAAACGCTGAGTATCGTCCGGCACTGAAGAAAGAAGGCCTGATGACGCGCGACAGCCGTATGGTAGAACGTAAGAAATTTGGTAAAGCGAAAGCCCGCCGTAGCTTCCAGTTCTCTAAACGTTAATCTGGTACAATTTTATTTAACCGTCAAGAAATTACTACAATGGAAGAAAATAAAAGCCTTCACCAGTTATTGTTAGAAGCTGGTGTACACTTCGGCCACCTGAAGAAAAAGTGGAACCCAAAGATGCTTCCTTACATCTTTGCCGAAAAAAATGGTATTCATATCATAGACCTGAACAAAACAATCGAAGGTCTTGAAGAGTCTGCTGCTGCACTGAAATCTATCGCTAAGAGCGGTAAGAAAATCATGTTCGTAGCTACTAAAAAACAAGCAAAAGAAATAGTTGCTGAAGCAGCAGCTAAAGTAAATATGCCTTTCGTTACAGAACGTTGGTTGGGTGGTATGCTTACCAACTTCCAGACTATCCGCAAGAGCGTTAAGAAGATGCAGAGCATCGAAAAAATGCTGCAGGATGGTACAATGGATAGCGTTACTAAAAAAGAACGCCTGACATTGACACGTAGCAAAGAAAAAATGGAAAAAGTATTGGGTGGTATCTCTCAAATGGGCCGTACACCAGCAGCATTGTTTATGGTTGATATCAGCCACGAACACATTGCACTGGCAGAAGCTAAGCGCTTAGGCATCAACACCTTTGCGATGGTAGATACAAACAGCGACCCTACGAAAGTAGATTTCGCAATCCCATCAAACGACGATGCTACAAAATCAATAGCAATCATCGTAAACTACCTGACTGCTGCTATCATGGAAGGTCTGCAGGAGCGTTCTCAGAACAAAGAAGAAGAAACAGAAGAAGAAGTATCGACAGAACGTATGCGCGGAATGGAAGTAGAAGAAGAAGGTGGTGATAAAGGTGAACGTCGCGGACGTGGTGCAGGTGCAGGCCGTGGTCAAGGCGGTGGTAACCGTCAGGGTGCCGGTGGTGGCAACCGTGGTGGTGCAGGCCGTGGCCCTGGTGGTGGCGGTAGCCGTCCTGGTGGTGGCGCACGCACAGGTGCTCCTAAAAGGTAATATTGCTTAAGCAGGTTGGACAACAACCTTACTTAATAGATATAACAAATTATTAAAGCCCCATAATTTGGGGCTTTAATGCAAAGCCTGAAATTCGCAAACACGATTTTTTAAAAAACTTATAAAAGGATATTCAACAATGAGTACTGTAACAATATCTGCAGCAGATGTGAACAAACTGCGCCAGCAAACAGGCGCGGGTATGATGGATTGTCGTAAAGCGCTGATGGAAAGTGAAGGTGATTTCGAAAAAGCGATAGACTACCTGCGCAAAAAAGGCCAGAAAGTAGCTGCTAACCGTAGCGACCGCGACGCTAAAGAAGGCGTTGTTATCGCTAAAGCATCATCAGACAACACTTATGGCGTTATCGTAAACCTGAGTTCTGAAACTGACTTCGTTTCTAAAAATGCTGAGTTCATCGCATTTGCAAACGACCTGACTGATATAGCACTGAATACTAAAGCTGCATCTATCGATGAGCTGAAAGCTGCTGCTATGGAAGGTGCTACTGTAGGCGACAAACTGCTGGAAATGGTAGCTAAAATAGGTGAGAAAATAGACGTAGTTCGTTACGAAACTATGACGGCTGCTGCTGTAGTTCCTTACATCCACGCAGGATACCGCATTGGTGTACTGGTAGGTATGAACAAAGCTGCTAACGAAGGCGTAATAACTGCAGGTAAAGACGTAGCAATGCAGATTGCTGCTATGAACCCGCTGGCTGTTGATGCTGAAAGCATTCCTGCTGAAATGGTAGAACGCGAAAAAGCTATCGCTTTGGAACAAGTTGCTGCTGAAGGTAAAACCGGCGACATGGCAGAAAAAATTGCTATGGGCAAACTGAACAAATTCTTCAAAGAAAACACACTGTTGCCACAGGCATTCGTAAAAGATGGTGGTAAGTCAGTTGCTGATTATCTGAAAAGTGTTGAAGCAGATCTTACAGTTGTTAGCTTCAAGCGTATAGCTGTAGGTAGCTAATTATAATATTTGCACTGTATATATTTTGTAAGGGTAGCTTAACGGCTGCCCTTATTTATTTATTTTTAACCATCAACATACACCGGTGTTCAGCAAGATAAAAAATAATGTACCGCTATGGTTTGCCATCAGGTTCCTGATACTGTTTGGTGTGTTGTACGCGGTCAATCATCTGCTGACAGGTATGCTGATACCCGGTGGTTATTACAGCAAATGGCTGGATGATAATCTGGACTATGTAAGCGGCCTCCGCAATCTTGTATTGCATGGCGGAGAGTTAATCGTCAATATCTTTGGCTACGATACTTCTATTGCCGGCTATAGACTATCAGTAACAGGTTATGGTGGTGTACGCATGGTGTATTCCTGTATTGGTATCAACATACTCTGTTTCTGGATAGCCTTCGTCATAACATTCCCCAACCGGCTGAAAAGTAAATTGTTATATGGCATTACCGGGCTTTCGGTTATTACTCTGCTCAATATGATACGTGTAGGCATTCTGGCACTTATCCGCACAAAACCATCATTGCGCCATGCCGATATAGACCACCATACAATATTCAACATCGTAGTATATCTTTTCATCTTCGGTATGATGGTACGTATGATTAATAATATATCTAAGACAAAGACCGCTGAAACAGCATAATCAATAGCAACTGTAACGGTTTTCAGGGCAATAATATAGCCACTGCCAGCGTTAAAATTTCAGTACATTTGATACTGTAGAAATATATCTATGAATAAGCGCATACTGTACCTCACATCCTTACTGATATTTATACTCTCTGCCACAATACATGCACAACAACGCCCTATTGGCTACTGGCGTTCGCACCTTCCATATAATACATCTGTAAGTGCTGCATGGAATGGTGGGGATACCCTGTATGTAGCTACCGAAAAGTCATTTTATATATACAATATTGCTACAAAGGAATCGGAAGGCTTTAGCAAAGTAGAAGGCATGGCAGATGTAGGTATGTCTTACATTGCCTACGATGAAAAAACAAGGACGGTAATACTGGCATACGAAAACAGTAATATAGACTTGTTTGAAGATGGCAGCTTTTATAACCTGCCCGACCTGAAGCAAAAGAACATTACAGGCGGTAAAGCCATCAATCATATATACACATCATCCGGGCTGGCGTATGTAAGTACAGATGCTGGTATACTGGTAATAGACCTTGATAAAAAAGAAATAAAAGAGACCTACAATTTTACAGTTAATGGCAATAATATTGCTATTAAATCTTTATCGATTGACGGCAACTTTATTTATGCGGCTACAGATAAAGGTTTGTACAGAAACACACGTAACGCTATTAATCTCCAAAACTTCTCTTCATGGGCTAAACTGGATACGACGCGTGCATTTATCAGTGTTGCAGCGTATGAAAGTAAAATATTTGTTGCCGCAGCAGATACCTTATTCGTTCTTGACAATAACAACCTGAAATACATTTATCGTACAGATACCAATATAAGGCACCTGGATGTAGCAGCAGACGGCGTATGGATATCAGAAGGCTATAATACCACATTCACCGGTAAGGGGAAGAAGATGTCTGCCGATTATTCGTTTATTGATTCCTTCAAAACAAATGGCTACTGCAATCAGCTCGTACAATCAAGGGTAGATAATATATGGGTAGTAGATGCCTTTAACGGTTTGAATATCCGTGAATACAAAGGAGACCCGTATCGTATAATAACGCCACAGGGGCCAAGTTCTTTCCCAAGTTATGATTTGTATGTTCATAAAAATGAATTGTGGGTAGCGCATGGCGGCTACAACGAAAAGTTGAAGGCCAACGAAAGTGGTGCAGGCTTTTCCGGCTATGTAGATGGCAAGTGGAAAGTGTATAAGCTGGGAGACTACAAGCCCTTTGGCGATACCATGAAAGATTTTTCAAAAATCATTAAAGACAATAATGGTGTTTTGTATGCAGGCTCCGCACAAAGCGGCCTTTTCATCCTGAAGCCTGATGGCAGTACAGAATACTATAAACAAAACTCATTTATAGACCCATCTTCTGTATCATCTACATGGCATATTGTTGGTGGCTTTGCAATAGATAATAACGACAACCTGTGGATGACGGCATACGGCGCAAAAAGGGAATTGGTTGTGAAAACTAAGGATGGCCTGTGGCATCCGCTTACGGTGCCCATATTCCGTTCAGGCATACAGAATGCAGCTGCATCCATCATTGTAGATGACAATAACCTGAAGTGGTATGCTACTACCGGTGGTGGTGGTGGTGTGATAGTGTATGACGATAATAATACACCTGAAAGTGCATTTGACGATAGGTACAGGCAATTATTATCGGGCAAGGGTACAGGAGGATTGGCAGATAACGAAGTGTATTGCCTTGCAAAAGATAAGAACGGCAGTATATGGATAGGTACTAAAAATGGCATCAGTATAGTAAGCTGCGCAGCACAGGTGATTGATGGCAGTTGCGAAGCTGAGAACAGAATTGTACAGTATGATAAGTTTGCAGGATACCTGTTTCAGGAGGAAATAATAAAAACTATAGCTGTAGATGGTGCTAACAGAAAATGGATAGGCACCAATAACGGTGTGTGGCTGATATCGGAAGAAGGCGATAAAGTTATCAATCGTTTTACAGCAGATAATAGTCCTTTACCATCAAACCTGATACAGAAAATAGTGATAGACCCGGCAACAGGCGATGTGTATATAGGTACGGAACAAGGCCTTGTAAGCTATCGGGGTACTGCTACCGATGGTGCTAAAGAAAATACAGATGTAAAAGTATTTCCTAATCCTGTAAAGTCGGGATACAACGGAACTATAGCCATTAAAGGATTGGTAGAAAACGCGGATGTACGCATAACCGATATTTCAGGCCAGTTAGTGTATCGTACAAAGGCATTGGGTGGCCAGGCTGTGTGGAATGGTGTGGACTATACAGGCCGCCGCCCGCAGAGTGGTGTGTATCTTGTATTCATTACCAACAAGGATGGCTCTCAAACCAATGTAGCCAAGATGGTGTTTATGGAGTAATGTATGCTGCAGAATACAAGAGGTATAGCGCTTCGCGCGGTTAAATACGGAGATACAAGTGTGATAGCTGCAGTCTTCACAGAAAAGTATGGTGTGCAGAGCTACATGGTGCAAGGCATCCGCAGCAGCAAATCAAAAAACAATAAAGCGGCATTACTGCAACCGGCAACATTGCTGGATATGGTAGTGTATCACAAACCGCAAACAAAACTGCAGCGCATCAAAGAATACCAATACGCATATATCTACACATCGCTGCAGGAAGAAATTGTAAAAAACAGCATTGCACTTTTTTCGGCAGAAGTACTGCTGCGCATATTGCCTGAAGAAGCCCTGATGCCCGAACTGTTTGACTTTTCGTTCGATTACTTCAGGCAACTGGATGCTATGCCTTCGGCAGATGTTGCCAATTTTCCATTATATTTTCTGATACAATGCAGCCGTATATTGGGTTATGAGATAAGCGGAGCCTACACAAACGAAACACCTTATCTGAATCTGCAGGATGGCGCATTTACAGCCACTCCGCCAAAGATAGATACCTACCTGCATGATGAGGATGCTATAGCACTTGGTAAATTATTGCAGATAGAAGAAGTGGTGTTATTAAAAACAGTATCGCTGAATGGAGATATCAGAAACCGCCTGCTCGATTGGTACATTGAGTTTATGCATAATCATACACAACACATGGGCAGTATTAAATCGCTGGCTGTGCTGCGGGCAATATTGCACTAAGGCTTTTTCCTGCCCGTCATACGGTTCCATATACGATGCAGGTAGTTTTTGAAAAAAGGAAACTGGCCGAATGGTATGCTGATGATTAATACACAAACAGGCCACAGGATAGTGATAAGTACTATGTAAATGACAAACCATAGCACACCCTTTTCAAGCGGAAATAAAGAAAGTATTTTACGCCCCGCATATCCGCACAGGCTACCACCTAATGCAAAAGTGCATAGTATCAGCAGCAATTGCAGCCCGCCTACTTTCCATTTATTTTTAAGCCCGTCGAACATATTATATGCGAAAGCGTTGCAAATCTAAGGCTTATTGATTGTATATCTCGTGCTATTTCAGCAAATTTGACAAGCGTATTGAAGATGAGGTACAAAAAGATATTAATTGCTATATGTATGATGCAGGTATCTATTGCATCAGCACAGACAAAGGATTATCCTATTGCAGATTTTCGCAATCCGTTGGATATTCCTATTATGCTTGCGGGCAATTTCGGAGAATGTCGCCCTAATCACTTTCATAGCGGAATAGACATTAAAACGAATGGGGTAGAAAACCTGCCTGTATATGCCATCGGAGATGGTTATGTATCGCGTATCAAAATGGAGCCGGGTGGTTTTGGTCATGCGTTGTATGTTACACATCCCAATGGTTACACATCACTCTATGCACACCTCAACGATTTTGCACCTGCTATACAACGCTTTGTAAAATCAATGCAGTATAAAACAGAAAGCTGGACGATGGATATTGCATTAACAGCAGACCGGTTTCCGGTAAAAAAGGGGCAACAGATAGCATGGAGTGGTAATACAGGCGGCTCTACAGCACCACACCTGCACTTAGAAATACGTGATACCAAAACAGAACACCCGCTGAACCCGCAACTGTTTGGCTTTGAAATAAAAGATGCCATAGCACCAGTACCAACACAAATAGCTGTGTATAATGCAAGAGCAAGTATATACGAGCAAATACCTGCAAAAGCTGCACTCAGAAAAAAAGCAGGAATGTATGTTGGTGATACGATAGTATGCGGTTCGAACTTCATAGGTGCAGGTGTAAACGTGAATGACTATATGAATGGAAGTGATAATACACTTACGTTTTATAAAGCTGCTGTTTACCTCGACAGCACATTGCAGGGAACAGTAACACTGGATGATATTGGCTATGATGTAACACGCTACCTGCATTCTTATATCGACTACAAGACGAGAAAACAATCGGGACAATGGATGCAACTGCTGTATCAATTGCCAGGCAATAAACTTAACGGTATATATAAGTGGCAGAACAATAGTAAAGGTTTGATGCACTTACCGGATAGTAATGTACATCGTGTAGATATCCATCTTGAAGATGCATCGAAGAATATTACAGATGTACGCTTTTATGTACGACAAGTAGCTGATACGACTAATACAACATGTAACGGCAAGCTATGGAAGGAAGGTAATGCCAATGTTTTCGAACACCCGAATGTATTTATAAAGATGAATGAAAATGCCCTGTATGATGATATATGCTTTCAGTTTGCTGTGACAAAAACAACGGATGGGTTTAGTGATAAATACGGCATACACAACAGCTATGTACCTGTGCATAGTTACTTCGATATTGGTATAAAACCCAACAGGGCTATACCTTTTGGATTGAAGGATAAGATTGCGATGGTACTGACGGATGGCAATGATGAAACGGGCAAAGCAGCTAATCTTGAAAATGGCTGGTATAAAGCATCTGTAAGAAATTTTGGTGAATACAGGCTGGTGGCTGATACAGTAGCACCGGTTATTAAATCATTGCAGAAAGATGGTGCAATATTGAGTAAGGCAAAACGAATGAGTTTTACAATAAAAGATGAGGTAACAAGCGTGAGATATTATCGTGGTGAACTGGATGGTAAATGGATATGTGTAGAGCAACACGGCAGCCAATACTTCTATACCTTTGACGAGTATTGCCCGAAAGGCAAACATACATTGGTACTGACAGCCATTGATGAAAACGACAATACAAGGATATTGAAATACAACTTTACAAGATAACAGATATGGAACTGCAAGCAGGCGATAAAGCACCCGATTTCAAAACTACCGACCAGGATGGTAATGTAGTATCGTTGAAAGATTTTAAAGGAAAGAAAGTAGCCCTATACTTCTACCCCGAAGATGATACACAGGTATGCACTGTGCAGGCATGCAACCTGCGCGATAATTATGATGAGCTGAAAAAGCATGGTATCACGATACTGGGTGTAAGCCCTAACGACCAGAAGAGCCACAAAAAATTTGAACAGAAATTCAAGCTACCTTTTCCGCTATTGGTAGATGAAGATTTGAAACTGGCTAACAAATACGGAGTGTGGGCTGAGAAAGTATTGTACGGCAACAGGCACATGGGCATTGTACGCAGCACATTCCTGATAGATGAAAAAGGAAAGATACACAGCATTGTAAAACGTGCATTGTCGAAAATACACACACAGCAGATACTGAAAGGTTTTGGAATGGCTTAGAAAGCAAATTTCACGCTACCGAATACGCCGAAATATTTCTGGCGTGGTTCTGTTGGCAATGCTTTAGGTGTTACACGCCATATAAAATCTACCCTGAAGAGTTTCAGGATATTTTCAACACCCGTACCTACTTCCAGATATGGGCTGCCTTCCAGTGTTTTGAAAGCAAAACCTTTATCAAGATTGGTAGCAGTGTTGGCATCGCTCAGGCTGCCGACAATACCCTTTGCTGTCCAGAACTGGCGAAACTTCAGCTTCTTGATAAGCGGTATATAATTGAAAATACCATTGCCCAGTGAATGCTCTAAATTGAAACCTACAAACTGGTCGCTGAGAAACTCGTATTGGTTCATCATGTTGAATGCATACTTATTGTAAGCATAAAACTCATTACCCGGGTGCGATTCGAGCAAAGGGTATGGCAGGTTGCCGAAATATTTACCAGCAAACACGTTTACATATAAAGAACCGAGTGGTGCTATCTTAATATTATCTGATACAGTGAGTGACACCTTCTGGTAATCATATGAACTATTGAGTAACCCTTTGAAGCCAACGCCAATACGCATTTCTACTACCGGGTACCTGCTACCTAGGCTGAAGCGGTAATAATTACCCTCCAGGAATTTTTCTTTGTAAGCAAAACGTAACTGCAGGTTGACTTCTGTATTCGTTACAGTGCTCGATACATTGCCTTGTTCGTCTTTAAATATATTCACATCAGGCAGCGGGTTGTATGGGTCGTACTCTTTATTGAAGAATGTAAACATATAGCGGAAACCGCTGTAGAACTCCTTGAAGTATTCAAAGCGAAGGTCTTTTGCAAACATGAACTTAGGCGGTACACCACTCTTGCGTATGGCCATTGTAAACAGGTTGTCGTAGCTCACCCTGTCGTAATAGTTTACAGTACGGTCTATATCAGATGTATAAGAGGCGAATATGTAAGAACGTGGTTGCCTTTCGAGCAGCCATAGTGCGGCAATGCTTCCTTTCCAGCGCTGGTCGTTAAAGCCATAAGCTATGTAGCCATTTATATAAGCATCTTTAAATAGCTTTGGTGTTGTACCCATTGAGAAACGTACACGGTTGCCTTCTATCTGGTTGTAGCTATACAGGCTCCAGTATGGTCCTATCTCTATCGGTCCCCATTTTACTACACCTGTTGCAACAACGCGCATCAGGTTTTTGAACCGTGTATAAGTACTGTTATTTTCCAGCGAATCGAACATATTGTAAATGGCACGTTCGTTTTTGCTGAGGGTATCGGGGCGCAGGTTTACCCAAGTAGCTTCTGTAACATCTCTTGCAGTATCGGTAAGTATGATGTCTGTTTTATACTTATTTATCACTTTTGTGATGCTTTCATCATTCACCCTTACATTGTTGTAGTGTGTTGTTTTGCGTGCAATAAAACCCGGTGGTTTGATGATATCGCCGGGTGGCAGCATTTTGGCAGACAGATGTTCTTTGCTGCAAAACCAGAGAGTATCACCAACGGGTGCATACTGTTTGTAGAATGAAGTACCTTTTATCCAGTTGATGTTTGTTTCCTTGGGTAGCAGGGCATCCATATATTCCAGCGCGAAGACGGAATCAACTATGCGGATGGTACCTGTAAAGCAGTTTTCGCCAGGGCGCAGGGGTTTATAGCTCAGGTGTATGATGCGATGACCATTCAGGTAGGTGGTGTCTATGATTTTATATTTATAAAACGCGGGGCCTGCATTGTTGATGGGGCTTACAAACTTCTTCTCGAAGAAGAGCATGTAATTCTCATAAGGGTTTACATCAAGATTCATGGTACCGAGGTACTTCTCAAGACTTTTGTTATTGATACCACGTATTTGTGTAGCCTTTATTACTTCTCTTGCTTTCTTTGGTTTCCGTTGAAAGTAGAAATCGGATATAGCCTCTGTAAGAAAGAAAGGCAGGAAGCGCTCGCCGTTTTCGGCGGTGTCCATATTGTTGTATATAAACCCGAAGTTTCGCAGGTAAGGAACCGGCAAGCTTTGAAATGTTTCTTTGCTCAGGTTCAGCAGGTCTATCTCTATCTTATTATATGCCTCGTAGTAATAGTTTTCTGTTTTATCGGGATTATTTATTTCTTTTCTGCGGATAATATTTTTGAGTATTGTTATTGCAGGGTCTTCTCCGGCATATACAACAACTTCGCTCAGCTTGCGGGTAGATGTCTCAAGCTCTATATAAAGTGCTAAATCTGTTTTGCTTGTATCTATTTTTTTGAATACGGGCTTGTATCCCAATGCATTAATAGCTAATGTATCGGAAGGATACCGGTCAAAATTAAGTTCGAATACGCCATCAAGATTGGCCGGTACACCTGTTTGTGTACGCTGAAAATATATGGTTGTAAAAGGTATCGGTTCTCCCGTTTTCTTATCTTTTACAACACCCGAAATGTGATATTTATATACATCTGTTTTTTCTTCAGAGATAAAAACCTCCGAAGTATCTGTTATTTGCCCCCAAGCCGGCAGTATAGCCAGTTGCAGTAAACAGTATACATATAAAAATGGTTTTTTATACATTATTGAGGGTAATCGATATCCATAAGCAATGATACAATTCCAGTTCTTAATGAAATCCTATTATCACTTAGATGTTTTAAACAGCATTTTGTTTAAACAGGTTCAAAAAACTATGCAAAAATAACACACCTGTATTGCAATCCCCTTATATTTACACACTTCAATATGGACTTAAAAGCGTTTAAGAAGAAAGTAGCCAAGAAAAAGGACAAACTGACAGCCTTTCTTACCAAACTGGATGATATAGTACCTGATGACATGCCCAAGCTGGTGGCAGAGGTTGATAAAACCGTTTGGGAAGATGTAGACTGTACTACTTGTGCAAACTGCTGCAAGTCTATGGTGCCTACCTATAGTACCAAAGACATAGCCCGTATATCTGCTCACTTTGGTATGACGCCAAAACAATTTAAAGACAAGTGGCTGGAGAAAGACCCTGAAAACGGTGACTGGATGAATAAGCAACGCCCTTGCCAGTTTCTGCAAAACAATCTGTGCAGCATCTACGAAATACGCCCTGTGGACTGTGCAGAATTTCCGCACCACAACAAAAAACCATTCGATTTGTACAACGATATGTTTAAAACAAACATAGAGTACTGCCCTGCTACTTTTACGCTCATCAACCGCTTGCGTAAACGTGTAGAGAAAGAATATGAGTGGTAAGCCGCAAAAAGGAACACACCGAAAAGAATTACTGCCGCACAAAACCTGTCTGCAATGCGGGCTGCCATTTGTATGGCGCAAAAAATGGGCACGCGTGTGGGACGAAGTAAAATATTGCAGCGACCGCTGTCGCAACGAACACAAAAAAGCATCAAAAGAAATCAAGGTATAACCGCTGCAAGCATACATTGCTTAACTTAGCCCTATGTCTGAAAAGAAACTCTTTTTACTCGACGCATTCGCGTTGATATTCCGCGCTTATTACGCACTTATACGAAGTCCGCGCATTACCAGCAAGGGCCGCAATACCAATGCACAGTTTGGCTTCACTACAACACTGCTGGATTTGCTGAATAAAGAAAAGCCTACACACCTTGCCGTAGTGTTTGATACCAGTGCCCCAACAGAAAGGCATACAGACTTTGAAGCATACAAAGCCAACAGGCAGGAAACTCCTGAGGATATATCTGCCGCTGTACCCGACATCAAAAAAATCATACGTGGCTTCAACCTGCCTGTAATGGAAAGCGATGGCTATGAGGCCGATGATGTGATTGGCGGTTTGGCACACGAAGCTGCCGAGATGGGTTATACCGTATATATGGTAACACCTGATAAAGATTACGGACAGTTGGTGAAAGACAATGTATTCATCTATAAACCAGCATACCAGGGGGGTAGCGTAGAAATATTGGGCCCGAAAGAAGTATGCGAGAAATGGAACATCAAACGTGTGGATCAGGTAATAGATATACTGGGCCTGATGGGCGATGCGGTTGATAACATTCCCGGCATTCCCGGTGTGGGTGAAAAGACGGCTGCTAAACTATTGGCAGAATATGATACCCTTGAAAATGTATTGGCGAATGCTGATAGTATAAAAGGTGCGCTTGGCGAAAAAGTACGTAACGGCAAAGAGTCTGCTATCATCTCAAAGAAACTGGCTACGATTATTACAAACGTGCCGGTATCATTTCATGAAGAAGATTTCCGTGTAAAGGATATTGATAAAGAAACACTGAAAGAAATATTTGCCGAGCTTGAGTTTAAAACACTTGGTAAACGCATACTGGGCGAGGATGTTGTAGCACCTGCAGAAGTTGCGCCTCAGGCAATGATTACAGATTTATTCGGCAACCTTGTGCCACAGAAAGCCGCACCAATAAAAATTGAAAAAACGGTAGTTGATGTACCTGAAGAAACAACAACTATTGTTGCTGATAAGAATATAGAAAACACACCGCATACATATCACCTTGTAGATAATGATGCAGCTATACAAGACCTTGTACAAAAACTATTGCAACAAAAAGAAGTAGCGTTTGATACAGAGACAACTAATGTTGATGCAAATATCGCAGACATCATTGGTATGAGCTTTTGTTGGGAGAAAGGCACAGCATACTATGTATCGATACCTGATAACGATGCCGCAAAGAAAATACTCGGGCAGTTTAAACCTGTATTTGATAAAGAAGATATACTGTGGATAGGACAGAACATTAAGTACGATCTGACTATACTGAAATGGTATGGTCATGCGCTTAAGGGCGAAATGTTTGATACCATGCTGGCACACTATGTAATAGAGCCTGAAGGTAAGCGAGGCATGGATGTACTGAGTGCCAAGTATCTTGGTTACGAACCTGTGTCTATAGAAACACTGATAGGTAAGAAAGGGAAGAACCAGGGCAGTATGCGCGATGTGCCTGTAGAGCAGGTGAAGGAATATGCTGCCGAGGATGCGGATGTAACATTCCAGTTGAAACAGACTTTCAACCCGATGCTGGATAAGCAGGAAGTGCGCAGAGTATTTGAACATGTAGAAAATCCACTTGTACCTGTATTGGTAGATATGGAATATGAAGGTGTGGGTATAGATGTAAACTTTCTGAAAGACTATTCTAAAGAACTGGAGCGTGAAATAAAAATTGCAGAAGATAGTGTGTACAAACAGGCAGGTATTGTTTTCAATCTTGCATCGCCCAAACAATTGGGAGAAGTATTGTTTGATAAAATGAAGCTGGATGACAAAGCCAAAAAAACAAAAACAGGACAGTACGCAACAGGCGAAGATGTACTTGCCAAACTGCGCAACAAGCATCAGATAGTTGATGATATTCTTGCCTTCCGCGAATTGAGCAAACTGAAGAGCACGTATGTAGATGCACTGCCAACAATGATAAACCCGAAGACAGGCCGTGTACATACCAGCTTCAATCAGGCAGTAGCAGTAACCGGCAGACTCAGTAGTATAGATCCGAACCTGCAGAACATTCCTATCCGTACAGACCGGGGCAGAGAAATACGCAAAGCATTTACATCCCGTGGTGATGGCTGGACATTGCTCTCTGCCGACTATTCGCAGATAGAGCTGCGTATTGTTGCTGCCATCAGCGGCGATGAGAATATGATTAAAGCCTTCGTAGAAAATAAAGACATCCACACTGCAACTGCTGCCAAAGTATATGGCGTAGCAGAAAGTGAAGTAACAGGCGATATGCGTCGTGCTGCTAAGGCTGTCAACTTCGGTATTATCTACGGTCAGTCTGCATTCGGTTTGGCAGAGTCGTTGGGCATCAGCCGTACGGAAGCAAAGACGATTATCGATAATTACTTTACAGAGTTCTCATCTATTAAAAAGTATATGGATGATACCATAAACTTTGCAAGAGAGACAGGCTATGTAGAAACAATTATGGGGCGCAAACGCTACTTGCGTGATATCACTTCTGCCAACCAGACGGTGCGCGGCTATGCCGAGCGCAACGCCATCAACTCGCCGATACAGGGTACTGCCGCAGAGATGATAAAACTGGCCATGGTGAAAGTGCACCATGAACTGAAGAAGAGCGGACTGAAAACCAAGATGGTACTACAAGTGCACGATGAATTGGTATTTGATGTACCTGAAGACGAAGTAGCACAGGTAACAGAACTTATTAAGATAAATATGGAACGAGCTATGGCATTACCACACGGTGTACCGATAGTAGCAGAAGCTGGTACCGGGAAGAACTGGCTGGCAGCACACTAAAATATTTATTGTTCTGCGAGCTTGTAAACAAGGATACTATCATTTACACCCAACAAACTGAATTGCTTAAGAATGTCGTTATGCTCATTTTTAAGCAATTCTTGTTTTGACGCTCTGGTAATCATGATACTGAGTTTTTTCTCTTTCATGAAGTTCACTGCAGTTGAGGCATTACCATTCCACCACTCTTTGTTCATAGTATAACCCTTACGGTCGAAATACAGCAATCCGAGATTAGGAGATTCTTCGTCGAATAAAAATAAGTGTTCATCTTTACTGACATTAAGACTGTCTAATAGCTGTTTGCCGTTCTCTGCCCATACTTTTCCCGGATAAAACGGATGATAATCAGGGTATAATCGTTGATTTATCTGGTAATTTGCGAAAAGATAAATCGTAACCATCGAGGCTATTAATGCAGTTTTCACTGGTTTAAGCGCAGTATCACTTGTAATGTTATTTTTTATCTCGATTGTGCAGATAAGCAATAGAAAAATGATAGTTGGGAAAAATATAACTATGGCATAATAATCGTGGCCAATAAGCTGAGAGCCTAGCAGTACTGATATTCCAATTGTACCGGCTAAGAATATACCTGCCTGTAATAATAATGACCTGCCATGTTTGTTCTTAAACAGGTATGCAATACCCGGTGCAGCTATTGCAAACAGTAATAAGTATTCGGGTAAAACGAAATACTCTTTGAGGAATACATCCTTGAGCTGTTGGTTAATGAAGTAATTAAATTTATCCATATCCTCGAAAGGCTTAACTGCTGCGAGGAATATACCGGAATTGTATTTACCGTTGAGGTATGCATTGTATCGGTAGTATGCGAATAATGCACCTAATGCAAATAGTGAAGAAATTAATACCGGGATGTATGTATTAACAGTTCTTTTCTTTTCTATAAATAGCTTGTGTAAAAAAACAAAACCCGAAAAGCCAAGCAGGTAAATTGCAGCAGATGTTTTTATTAATGCAGCAAACATCAATACAATAATTGCAATGACAGCATCTTTGTTTTTATGCCCGTCAATAAAATTGAGGATATAGTAGAAAGCAATAAAGACAAGAGATGCACTTGCTGTATCGGGGATATAACTACATGTGTAGTAAATAAATACCGGTGAACAAAAGATAAATAATGGTGGTAGCAGAGAGAAGATGAAATCCTGAGTGCGTTTATAAACTGCCTTGAATAAAAACCACATACCAATCAACGATACGATAGTATCAAGTACTCTGAAAGAAACACTAATATATTCCCTGCCGAATATTTTACCCATTACAGCCGCCATATAGCTCTGTATCGGGAATTCAACACCTGTTATCCCTTTTTCAGGCAAGAGGCTGTATGTTGTAGGCAGAAAAAAGTTCATACCATTATCGTAAAAGCCAATTGCCAGTGCTAATCTGTCTGATTGTGCCCATGCGTGTATGCCGAAAGGATATTTTAATACCAGTTCGGAATAGTATGTTATCGCTATTATTATGAATACGAAAAAGAAAAGGGCGTTTGCCGGTAGTTTTTTTATTTGCATGAGCTGTGCTAAAACAAACGCAAAATACTATTATTTATTTTTTAATGGATGTCTTTGTTCCCATTCACCTTCCTGAGACTGACTGTTATTTTGAAGACGAAGCGTAGCCATGCGTATGAACTTATTTCTTACCATTACAAATGTAGATTTGTAAACAGGTTTGCATCCAAGGCGTGCTTTAGCATCAAGCGCTGTGCGGCCAAATATGGCTTTAGTTTTTTTATGGATTATTGCTTGTTCAACACCGCAAAACAGGATATTGAAATATAGCATCAAATCGTTGTTTCGACTATAATCGAAGCCAATATAGAACATATCAAAAGCATCTTCCTTTACCCATGCACTGAAAAATGCTACAATTTTCCCGTTTTCGCGGATAGCCCATACTTTTAATGATTCAGGGTTATATTTCTTCAATGCAGGCAGAAAGTCCTCACTAATTATGCCTATTCGTGCAGTTTGTTTTTCGCATACCTGCCTGTATAATGCGTAGATGTTTTTTTTCTCTGCCTCTGTTTGTATGGCATCCAGTTCCGCTACTTCAATTCCGTTCAGCGCAGCCCTTACTTTCCTGAAACGCTGTGCATATTTATGTTTCAGTGCTTTTTCGTAATCATGAATATTATCCCATTCAGCCGGTATATCCAATTCCATCATGATGTCGTTTCTCAACATGATGTATTGCTGCGCATAGTGTTGAAAATAGGTTACTAACTCATCTGGCAAATCTTTTACCAGTACGGCATAAGAGCAGGTAGCTCTAAGCTGCTCATTGATAACATCATTGTATATTTTGTAAGCTTCGAAATGAGAGAGGGTATCGTTATAGTAACAGGTTTCAACATCGTGCCTGAAGAGGTGTCCTGCAACTAACAATCGCGGGTTTACAATATTTGTAAATGCCTGCCATCCTAATTTTTGTACGGTTGATAATGGACCTTCATTCAGATGATGGCGTTGCAACTTCAGTACCTGAAAATAAATTGCTGCTATTGCATCTGTACCCTTCGATACTAAAACATACACATAACTTAAATGCGGCAATGAAGATTGTTGGGTTGCCTGCAAATTGTTCCTTTTCAGAAAATGACCCTCGGGCAATAACCTGTCCCAATCGTCAGGCAATGTAGCACACGATAGATAATGCTGAAATGTAATGGTATCGTTTTTCTTATTACAGGGGCTCAAAATATATCTTTTTCCATCACCACGTGTGGTATGCCCACTTCTGTAAATTCACTGCTGGTAGTATAGTAGCCAAGACTTTTGTAAAAACCCTCTGCCAAAGTACGTGCATGCAGTATGATGGCGCTATAGCCTATTTCCTTTGCATAATGTTCAGCAGCATCCACCAGTTTTTTGCCAATGCCTTTACCCTGCCAATCTTCATACACAGCCATCTGGCGCAGCTTTATTTTTTCATCATCTGCAATTGGGTATAGCATTACGCAACCTACCACCTTGCCTTCTTGTTCGGCTATGAAAATTGTATTAAGTGCATCGGCACTCAGATTCTCATCTTTTAATGATAAACCGATCGGCTTGCGTAGTACAGCCTCACGTAGGTCGTATACCTGTTGGTATATTGCGTCGTTAATATCAATACGTCTGACGACTATGTCTTCCAAGGGAAAAAACTATTTGGTTAGTTCTAAGTTAGTAACATTATTGCTTTTAATGGTAAATTCTACCATTGTTTCTTCTTCCAACGGCAAATTAGGGTTCTTTTTATAGCCTGCTTTGTATTTACCGGGAAGAATACGGAATGTATATTGCTTGCCGCCACCGTCGAGGTTAATAGTAGTAAATGGCCTGAATTTGTCGCCCAACGGGTAATAAAATGTCACTTTGCCAATAGGACTATTATTAGATAGAATGAGGTCTCCTTCTTCAGGTATAGCTACTCCATGAGCTGTACCAAGTTCTATATCAAAAGATACATTCCAAGGCGGATTTGTATTAACCCGAACATTATAGGTGCCGGGTTCGTACGGTATTTCTTCAGATACTTTTTGCTCTACACGTTCCATAGCAGCAAAGCGCCTGGATACCAATGCCATATAATCTTTCATCGGTCTTTTGGGATTACCCTCGTAAAAAAAGATAATTGTACCATTGTTTACAGGTATCATGATGGCATTATTCTCATTTGCTTTTGCAACAAAATCGTAAGTATGTTTATGTTCTCTACCTACAATCGTAAGTAAATAGCTGCCGGCAGGTATTTTTTGAGGGTGTGGCTGTCCTTTTACATCTACAGTTCGTTGAAAACGTGTTACTTCTTTCTTGGTCTTAGGGTCTAAAACCGCCATAATCGGTGCGACATCGAAGTATTTATTACCATCACTGATGTACACCTGTAGTGTAGTTTCTTTATTATTTATTACCGGAGGGGTATTATTTAATGCCGTAGCTTTTTTGATTTCTACAGGTTCCGTCTCTTTTTTCGGAGCAGGTGGTTTGGGTGCTTGTGTTACTACCGGCTTAGGGGCGGGTTCATCTTTTATCACAGGTATTTTTACCTTAGGTACACGCTTCAGTTTGAATTCGGGAACTGCATAAAAAGACCTTAATGAACGTAAAGGGTTGGTATTGTATATGCCCGTGACTGTAGAGATAGGTAATTCCCTGGCAGCAGGTACTGTACTTTCGTTCGTACGGTTGGTTAGGTCTTTAACAGGTTCTGCGGGTTTTATTACAGGTTTTGCAGCAGGCGGAGGTGTATTTACAACCTGTGGTTTAGGGGCTTCCTGCTGTACCGGTAACGGGTCTGCTTCTTTTGCGACTTTAAATTTGGGGATATCTACTTTCAGAACGCTTGGTGCATTTACAACTGCTTCCATCAACACTTTTTTGTCAATTTTTTGCAGCATAAATACTTGCTGGTAGGCATCTACAATTTTCCCTACAGAAGGCTTCAGGTCTTTTTCGGCAGCTATTGGCAAGTAGGTACCTAAACAATCATACCCGTTTTTCAGCGACTGGTTATCTACAAGGCTTAGAATGTATGGTTTGAAGTCAATCTTCTTCTCCAATAACTGTTTTACAACATCACATATATTTCCGCCACAGCTTTCTGCCCCATCGGTAACCAATATCAGGCTGTAGGTATTTCGCAATGGTTTTTCAAAATCCCATTCAGCGGCTTCTTTCAGCGATAGTGCAATTGGAGATACACCGATTGGTTTCAGTGCTGCAAGCCTCATGCCCATCTGGTCTATGTTGTCTTTACTGAACATTACCTCTAAACGGGTATCAAAACAGTTATTGTCCTGAGACGGGTATTGGTGGCCATATACACGCAGTGCAAATTCTACATCTTTATTAATCTTATACATACTGTCCATTAAAGCCAGTATGATGCGCGATGCTGCCTTGAATCTGGTTTCACCACCTGTCCACTCGTAATTCATACTCGATGAGCCATCGAGCAGTATCAGGATACGGGGTTGTTTTACATCATTTGTTTGGGCAAACTGTGTATTGCAATAAAATATAAAAACTAAAACCAGCAGGCTTTTGATAAATCGCATCAGGCAAAGAAATAATCTATGGCAAACCTACATCAAATGCCCGAACAAATGCTCCCCCCAATAGGGTTTGATAATCAGATTTTAACACAATTGTGTAAAAATCCATAAGTGTTATTCTGTTATCGGTTCATATACAAAATGTGTAACTTTGCAGCCATTTCTTTTTTATATGTCAGTTTCTACGCAGGTTGTTGAAGATGTTGTAATAAAGTTTGCAGGGGATAGTGGTGATGGTATGCAGCTTACCGGTAGCCAGTTTACCAATAGCACAGCGCTTTTGGGTAATGACCTTTCAACATTCCCCGATTTCCCGGCTGAGATACGTGCGCCTCAGGGTACGGTGCCGGGTGTCAGCGGGTATCAACTACACTTCTCGAGTAACCGTATCTACACGCCGGGTGATACCTGCGATGTATTGGTAGCAATGAATGCTGCGGCATTGAAAGTAAACCTGAAATCGCTGAAACCGGGCGGCATTATCATAGCAAATACAGATGGGTTTGATTCTAAAAACCTACGTCTTGCAAATTATCCCGAAGGTGTGAACCCGATAGAGGATGGTTCGCTGACCAACTATGAATTGCATAAGATAGATGTAACAAAACTGACGCGCGAAGCGTTGAAGGACATACAACTTGGCACTAAAGAAAAAGACCGTGCCAAAAATATGTTTGTACTGGGCTTCCTGTATTGGTTATACAACAGGGATTTGAGTGTGACAATTTCTTTCCTGAACGAAAAATTCGGAAAGAAAGCAGAGATACTGGAAAGTAACATCAAATCGTTGCAAGCGGGCTATAATTACGGTGATACAGTAGAAGCATTCACTACCCGATACAAGGTAGAGAAAGCAAAACTGCCAGCCGGTAAATACCGCAGTATAACAGGTAATACCGCATTGGCTTACGGTTTGATAGCTGTTGGAGAAAAATCAGGATTACCATTGTTCTTAGGTACATATCCTATTACTCCCGCATCAGATATATTGCATGATCTATCCCGTTACAAAAACTTCGGTATCCGAACGTTTCAGGCTGAGGACGAAATTGCAGGTATCACATCTGCAATCGGTGCATCTTATGGTGGCAGCCTTGGTATTACTACCACATCAGGCCCGGGTATGGCACTGAAAACAGAAGCTATGGGATTGGCTGTGATGCTGGAAATACCACTGCTGATAATAAATATACAACGCGGTGGCCCGTCAACTGGCTTACCTACAAAAACGGAACAGAGCGATTTGCTGCAGGCGTATTACGGCCGAAATGGTGAATGCCCTATGCCGGTTATATCTGCATCTACGCCAAGCGATTGTTTTGATGCTGTATATGAAGCTGCACGTATTGCTGTACAGCACATGACTCCTGTTATTTTGCTGAGCGATGGTTATATAGCAAATGGTGCAGAACCATGGCGTTTTCCGCAATCTGCAGATTTGAAACCTATTGAAGTGAAGTTTAAAACTGCATTGGAAGAAGGCGAAGAAAAATTCATGCCATATAAGCGGGATGAAAAATTGGTTCGCCCATGGTCTGTACCCGGTTCTGCAGGTTTGGAACACCGCATTGGCGGGCTTGAAAAAGAAGATATATCAGGCAATATTTCTTACGACCCCGAAAATCACCAGCACATGGTGAAAACCCGTGAAGCTAAGGTAGATATGATTGCAGACTATATACCGCTGCAAACATTGGACAGTGGTCCTGAGAGTGGTGATGTACTCGTATTGGGTTGGGGTTCTACTTATGGTTCCATCAAAAGTGCAGTAAGCGAACTGCAAGCAGCAGGAAAATCTGTTGCGCATGCACATTTGCGCCACATGCGCCCATTCCCTAAAAACCTGGGAGAGATGCTGCAACGTTATAGGAAAGTATTGATACCTGAAATCAACAACGGACAGCTGATAAAAATCATACGTGATAAATACCTGATAGATGCTGTTGGGTTTAATAAAATAAAAGGTACGCCAATTACAAGGGCAGAACTGGTAAATGCTATCAGTGAATTATTGTAATCATACAGAAGTTACGATATTAAAAAAGCCTCTCAATTGAGAGGCTTTTTTAGTTTATTTCTTTTTGTATTTGCTTATCAGGTCTGTAACAGAGCTGCGGCGCAGGTACTCGGGGTTCAGTTCTGTAAACACTTTCAATTTTGCCAACGAACCTTTTAGTCCTTTCTCCAGTTGCAGCATAGCTTCCTTGCTCTTACCAAGTTCCAGCAACAGTGCTGCCTGGTAGTAGTAGAAGTCGGGTTTATCACCACAATGTTCGCGTGCTACTTCCAGTTGTGTAAGCCCTTCGTCGTAATAGCCTGATGCGTACAAACCTTTGATGAGTGCAACCCATGTGCTCTTGTTGCCCGGTTTCAGGCGCACGGCATTCAGGTAGCAAACCAGTGCTTCGCTTTTTGCATCCATTTCCATCAGGCAATTACCTATTGCCATACAGTACGAAGCATTGTCCTTATCAAGGTGCAGTGCCACGGAGTAAGATTTTACAGCCTTTTCCCACTGCTTTTCACGTGCGTATGTTTCACCTATTTTGTAAAAGATGGTATCATCCTGCGGGCTAAGTTGCGAAGCCTGACGATAGAAGTGGCGCGCCCTTTGGAAATCTTTTTGCTTTTCCCAGCAATAGCCCATTGCTTCGAAGATTACATCTTCTGCTTTTGCTATTTCAAGGTGTTTTTCAAGTACCTCTATTGCTTTATCATACCACTTCAGCCGCATGAAGGCATCGGCCATGTTGCGATAAGCGAATTCAAATTTTTCATCAATAGCTACACAATACTCATAGGCATCAATAGATTTTTCATAGAGCTTCAACCCTTGATATGCCGCTCCGAGATTGAACCACGCCAATGCATTAAAAGGGTCTTCTTCTGTTAGCTGTGTATGCAGGGTTACGCTTTCTTCAAGACGCTTGGTGAAATCTGCCCAAAAGCAAATTTTTTGCAATGCCTCTTCATTACGACGGTCAATTTTTATTACGCGTTTCAGTGTATCAAAAACTGCATCAAACTCCTCACACTCATCATACACATCTGAAAGCTCCAGCAATACTTCTATTTTTTCTTTACCGGTAAACTCATTCGATTTTTGTTCGAGCCACATTGCAGCCTGATCATATTTAAATTGTCCGAGTAAGATATCGGAGCGGAGCAAAGTAGCATCAAGGCTTTTAGGATCGTTCTCATCTACTTCATCCAGTATTTTTAACGCCTGTCCGTACTTCTGTGCCTGCGTTAATATCTCTGCACGCAGCAACATTATTGATGTAGAAAAAGGATAATAAGTTCCGGCAATATCACATGCAAGCAATGCCTGCTCTTCATTGCTATTTTGGAAGTAGTATTCAATCACCCTCTCAAAATCTTCCTCGTCCATAATACTTGAAGATTCGCCTTTCTTCACCTGATCGTACCGTTGCAGCAGATCCTCCAGCGAGCTCCATTCTTCATCGAGAAAATCATCATCTTCAAACATAGCAACCGTTTTATCAAAGTTAACAAATAATAATGCCAGTCAACAGGGGCTAATGTTAAGGCACTGTAAAAATGCACAAGTTATTAACACAATAAAAAAGCCACCCGAAAGGTGGCTTTTTTATAATATTCAATAGGTTGAATGTCACTGTTTTGTAGTCTGTAATACAAGGTAGCTGGTACCTGTTTTTGCTTCAGTTTGTATGGTATAAGGCCTTGTACCATAAACAGTTTGAGAGCGGATAATATCCCACCCTTTTGCAGCAAAGAAATAATTACCTGTTTTCAGTTCTGTAAATATTGCCATTGCGGTATTATCTACATACTTAATCTTGGCAGAGTCATCATATTTACCGTCAACAGGGGTTACAGATGTATTATACTTAATATACACCATGCCGCTATCAACATTAATACCACTGTTTTCAGCCACTACACGCATAGTAGCCATGCCACCCTTACCTGCCTTCATTGCAGGTTCTAATGTAGTAGATTGTGTTTTATCCTTACAAGCGTACAAAGACACTACTACAGTAGATAATAGTAATGCTTTACCAAACCATGCTGATTTCATGTATTAATATTAGATTTTAACGAAAGTTGAAGATACAAAAACAGATTTTAATATTGCTACTGTCGGGCTTATTAAATTATTTAATACTGGTTTCGGCTGGAATACTGGGTTTGCTTTCGTTCCAGAGCCTGTTAAACGCAGTTACTACATAGGTGCATTTTCTGTATTTGTTGGCATTTACATCCAGGTACTCGTTTTCGGCAGATACTTTAATGATTTTCTCTGCTTTGTTAATGTTTACCGGTTCTCCGTTTACAAACCTGTATACAGCATATTTCAGCTTTTCTTTATTACCGCCACTACCCGACCATTGCAGCAGTGTCCCCTGACTGGATGGAATGGCTTTTAGAGTTGGAGCTACCGGGGCTGTAGTATCCAGCCATTTCATTACCGGAGGAAAAGCGTAGTATATGTTATGACTGATAATGCTATCCTTAATAGGTACAGATAGTTTATCGAATATAGAAGCACTATAAAATACATGACTTGGATTTTGTGCAATGCGCCTGATATCCTGCATTTGCCACAGAAGTTCTCTGGTACCTACCCACGGGCTTTTACTCGCGCCTACCATGCGGTACACACCCAGTCCGTAATACACATGCCTGCCATAGCTATGGGCTTCCCACCAGGGTAGTAATATATCAAAAGCCGCTGCGCGATGATAATGCTCCCAGTATAACTGCGGTAACACATAATCAATCCAACCTTTTCGCATCCACAGCAATACATCTGCATAGAGGTCGTCATAACAGGTTTGCCCGCCACGCGTAGCAGAGCCTTCAGGGTCTTTAGAAGCATTGCGCCAAACGCCAAATGGGCTGATACCAAACTTTACATAAGGTTTTGCCTGCTTAATGTTCGTATTTAGTACGGATACAAAGAGGTTTACATTATTACGTCTCCAGTCATCTTTGCTCATACCCTGTCCGTATCTGCTGTAAGTACGGTAATCTCCAAACTCCTGCCCTGCAATCCTGTACGGATAGAAATAATCATCAAGGTGAACCGCATCAATATCATACCGTTTTACCACATCCATGATGATGTTGGTTACATATTCTCTTGCTTCAGGAATACCCGGATCTATATAAGATTTACCACCGTAGCTTATAACCCAATCGGGATGCTTGTATGTAATATGCTCTTTTGGGTTAGGATTTTTTTTGCTGTCTGTAAGTGCCCTGTAGGGGTTGAACCATGCATGAAACTCCATATTGCGTTTATGTGCTTCATCTATCATAAACTTCAACGGGTCGTAGTACGGAAATGGCGGTTGTCCCTGCCTGCCGGTTAAATAACGGCTCCATGGTTCACTATTGCTGGGATAAAAAGCGTCTGATGCAGGCCTGATTTGTACGATTACAGCATTGCACCCCAATTTTTCCAATTCATTGAGCCTGTATATAAATTCCTGCTGTTGTTGTGCAGAAGGCAAGCCTGGTTTAGAAGGCCAGTCGATATTAGAAACGGTTGCTATCCATGCAGCTCTGAATTCTCTTTTAGGGGCCTGTGCGTGAGCCTTATTCAATAACAGCAAAGCCGCTATCAACAGACTGCGGAATATTCTCATCTTACTATATGTAACAGATAAACAGATACAGAAAGATACAAATATATTATTTGTATTTCTTTCAGATTATAAAAATGGCTGGCCATTAAAATGGTCAGCCACAATATTGTGATACCTTGTTGGTACTATTCTTCAGTTTTCTTTTTACGGGCTGTTTTTTTAGCCGGCTTTTCTTCACCTTCAGCAGCAGGTTCAGCAGCTTTTTTAGCGCGCGATTTTTTAGCCGGTTTTTCTTCAGCTGTTGCTTCAACTGCAGGTTCAGCAGCAGTTGTAGTTGTTACTACCTCTTCTTCTGCAGCTTGCTGGTATTCAAAATTCAGAAGGTCATTTGACTTCAGAATTTCGTACCACTTCAGCATTTTCTTCATGTCACTTACGTACACGCGTTCTTCATCAAACTCTGGGAATATGCTTTTGAAATATCCTTTAACAGCATTGTTATCAGCATTTTTCCCATCAATTATTTTGATGGTATTTTCCTGATCTTTCATTTTCTGAAACACTTCGTGCAAACGCACGTTATCTCCTGTTGTATATACTTCTATACTTTCAAGCGGAGTAACATTATGCAGGCGTGCAGATATGAATTTTGTACTCTTATCTGCCAGATTGCGTACTATCGCGCCATCGCTTTTTGTAGCTAGTAAATGAAACAAACCGCCTAAACCGGTTACTGCAACTATTTCTCTGTATTCCATAATTTATTAATAGAAAGGGGGCAAAAATAAAGGTTTTAACCTGTATTTGCCCCCTTTGGCTGAAAAATTATCTACTTTATTTATTATCTGACTAAAATGATTGTGCCTTTATATTCTACTTCTCTGGTACCGCCATTGCCACATATACCTTTGGCATAATAATTATATGTTCCTAAATCCTGCGGTTTCCCTTTGAAATTGCCGTCCCATCCGTCTCCTATTATATTTGTTTCAAATACCTTTTGTCCGAAACGGTTATATATAGCAAACGATTTCAATACAAAATCGCCTTTAAATAATACTTTCGCTTTTTCGTTCTTTCCGTCTCCATTGGGTGTAAATGCGTTGGGTATAAATATTTTACAACAATCATCATACACTACTTCGCTGATTGCAGAGTCTTTACAATTATTAGCATCAGCTACCCAAACTATGTATTTGCCGTTGGCCATTCCGTTTAGCTGGTTATTGGTAGCATTGTCAGATGCATTCCATTTGTAATAATAAGGAGTGGTACCACCATTTACATCAGCTTTCAAAAAACCTCCGTCATCATAACCTTCACAATCGTTTGGCGTTACCAATACTTTTGTTGTCAGTTTATCTGGCTGAGTAACCTGGATAGTGGTATCCTTCATGCAGTTCTTATCATCAATGATTGTTATTTTATAGTTTCCTGCTACCAAATCATAGAATGTACTAACACTTACTGCGGTTCTGCCTGCAAGCTGGTATTTCAGAGGTACGATGCCACCTGATACATTTAGAGTGATTTTACCATCGCTGAACCCGAAACAGCTCACTGGCGAAGCCGTAGCATTATCTACCATTATTTCAGGGTAGCCTTGCAATGTTATAGCAGTATCGGCAGTACATTTATTACTATCTGTTACAGTGAAAACATAATTACCTGCTGCCAGTTGATTGAATACTCCCGATGAGTTTTGAGGGCCGTTACCAGAACTGTATTGGTATGGTTTGACACCACCGCTTGCGCTAATTACTACTGTTCCATCTGCATAGCCTTTACATGTTGGCGGTGTAATGGAAGGAATATCTATTAATAGTTTAGTCGGTTGGGTCAAACTAATAACTGTATCAAGCTCACAGTTGTTTTTGTCTTTTATCCGTACAATATGGAATCCTGCATTAAGCCCAGTCATTATATTGTTGGTGCCATGCGGCCGGCTGTCTATAGCATAGGTATATGATGGTGTACCACCTGTACCGTTGATAACAACTGTACCGGAAGTATCTCCGTTACAAAGCACATTGCTGAGTATCAGATTCTGATATCCTAATTTTGTGGGTTGTGTGATTGTAATAACTGTATCCTTAACACAGTTATTGGCATCCTTGATATGGAATGTATAGGTACCGGCAGTCATGTTATTAAATGTTCCGCTGCTTACGTATGCAGCAGTACCTACAGCAAATGTGTATGGCCATACACCACCGTTGCCACTGATTACTACGCGTCCGTTTGCAAATCCAAAACATGTAGGCGATGTTACAGTTGCAAATACACGAAGTAAGGTAGGCTCAGTAACAGCAAGTGCTGTATCTTTTAAACAACCAAGATTGTCGCGGATACGTACCGTATAATTACCGATTGGCAGATTGCTGAATGTAGGTGTGCCGATGTATGGATTGGAATTGAGGGAATATGTAAAAGGACTCAACCCGCTAAGTGTTGTTATCACAATAGATGCACTGCTGTCTCCAAAGCATTTTACATTATTTACAACATAGGATGCGTTTACTTTTGTAGAGTCGATAATTGTAATTGTAGTATCTTTTACACACAGCCTTGTATCACGTATATAAAAAGTATAAGTACCTGCAGCTAATGAAGAAAATGTATTTGTACTGCTGTATGGAGAAGGGCCAATAGCATAAACATATCCCGGTACACCACCACTTACATTTACCGTTACGATACCGTTGTTTAGCGGAGAACAGGTAGATTGTTTAACCTGCAGGTTAGGTACAATACGTGTAGGTTCTCCCATTACTACTGTACTGTCCACATTACAGTTATTAGCATCCCTTAAATGCAAAACATACGTGCCGGCGGTAAGGCCCGAAAAAGTAGGCGACGATACATATACACTTGTGCCGATAGCATAACTATAAGGAGTTGTGCCACCTGAAGCAGTAATAGTGATGAAGCCGCTTGATGACCCGTTACATATTGGTTCCGAAATCAGGATATTGCTATATGCGAGTATAGCAGGTTGTGTAATAGTTATTGAAGTGTCTTTGAGGCAGTTATTAGCATCTTTGATGTGAATAGTATATGTACCGATAGGCAGCCCGTTGAAAACATTAACCGAACTGAAAGCACCGCTACCCAATGCATACGTATACGGGCCCACACCACCTGCAGCAGTAGTTGTAATTGTGGCATCAGACAGCCCATAACAACTGACATGTGTCACTATTGATGTTGAAGATATTTTTGTAGGCTGTGTTATTGTAATAGCAGTGTCGAGATAACAGCTATCTGTATCTTTTATCCTGAAATTATAAACCGTTGCAGGCAGATTACTGAACGTATTAATGGTATTGAAACTGCCAGGATTAAGCCTGTAGAAATACGGAGAGGTGCCACTATTTCCTGTTAGTGTTATAACACCTGTACTGTCTCCGTTACACAATACATTTGTAACACTTGCATTAGCATGTATGGATATAGAGTCGTTCAGTAAGAATAAAGAGTCTTTGATACAGTTATTGGCATCTCTGACACGTAACAGATATGTACCTGAAAATAAACCACTAAAAGTGTTGGTACTGCTGAAGCTACCGGTACCGATTGCATATTGATAAGGAGATATACCATTTGACCCGCTTACAGTAATTAAACCACTGCCATAAAAATTACATCTCGGTTTCGATGATGCAATACCTATTACTATTTCAGGTGGGTTTTGTAATTGTACAGTAGTGTCTTTGATACAGTCATTAGCATCAAGTATATGCAGCGTGTATGTACCTGCTGCTAAACCGGTGAATACATTGCCTGAGCCATAGCTACCTGTGCCGATTGCATACTGATAAGGAGATACACCACCACCTGCTGTCAGTGTAATGCTACCATTATTCCCGCCAAAGCATGTAGGTTTTACCATACTTACAGATGGTATTATTGCTGGTGGCGGATTAATTGTTATAGGTATTTCTTTGAAGCATGTATTCGCATTTGTTACCCTTACAGTATATGTGCCCGGGTCAAGGCTATCCAATTGGCTACCTGTAAGGCCTGTAAATGAATGAATAGTAGTACTGCCCTGCATTATAAGGATAGACCATGGAGCAGGTGTGACAGAAGGTGTTAGTGTAAATCTTGCTTTTTTACTACAGGTTGCCGGCGATACTAATGCAAAAGTCACATTAGGGTCCGGCAAGACAGTTATTGTATAAGCAAGAGTTTGTGTACTTGAAAGCGGGCAACCATCATCCTGGTAATTGATAAAGAAGTTGTAAGTACCGGGTGTAGCACCTGCCAAATTCCATGAAAAAGAACCGGTTGGAGATGTAGTGCCGTTATTAGCAATATTAAATGAAGCACCCGCAGGAATACCGCTTGCTGTCATGGTAATAGCATTGCCTTCCACATCAGTCGGGTTAATGTTGAAAGTTAGTGTGCCGGCAGATTTACAAATAGAAATAACCCTTCCCGAGCCTGTTACAGTAGACCCTGCGGATGCGTTGCCGATACTGCCTGTCGGTGGGTTATTGTTACAATTGTTCAGTACCACAAATGTCATCTCGCGCATACTGGTACCTACCAATGTAGAACCTCTGTATTCCTCTACCCTGAATACGACCAAAGAACGCTGTACGGCATTGGGTGTGAAGCTGAGCTGACCTGTTGAGCTATTAAATATTAGTGTACTTGTAGCAACAGCCAAAGGTGCAGTAGCAGAATAACCCGTAAGGTAAGTAACAGTACCTCCTGTATTTACTAGCCCCGGAACAAGATTGTATGATAAGTTATCTGAATTCGGATCAACAGTACCGGGGTTGTTATTAGCCGGTACGTTTATACAGAAAAACGGAGTAGGTATGCTGGTATATACAGGAGATGAGTTGGGGGCAGATAAATTATTCAATGTTGCTTCCAGTGCCATTACAGAACCGCCTGTACCGGAGTTAATATTGGTAATGGCTGTGCTTCTGCCTGCTGAAGTTGAAGAACCCATATTGCCGGTAAACCTGAAACGCCAGTTGGCCGAACCATACGACACTGTAAAATTTCGGCTGTAAGTAAACTTCTTAACACCCGGAATAGTACCCGTACTGCTTACACAGTTAGTATTACTTAATTGTGCGGGGCATACCGGTGTTACCTCTATACCTGCAGATGGGGGCTGGATTATGAGGTTCTGTGAATTCACTAACGTCGAACCATCATACAATTCAACCGTTGGTGTACTGGTACTGAGGTTAGGGAACGCATTGCCCCCGCAGTCTCCATACACTACCAATGTTACATTGTATGTAGTGCCGCTTACATACGTATAGTAAAAATCGGCACCATAAATATGTGTTGCATTAGCAGTGAAACCACTAAGTGCGAGTATAGTAATCAGTAAAAGCCTGCGGCAGTAGTTGGTCAATGATATCATATCTCTTTATATCACAAAAAAGTTATCAAACTGATGTTTACATCAGGTAATAAAGTGGGTATGCAACTCTATGATAACAGGACATAAAAATAGAACACATTATAATTGCAAAGTGCTGAATCTTATGCAACTACAATTTATGTCATTTTTATGACATGATACATATTTGCTATGTATTATTATATAAAGTTATCGGAATGCAACAGCAATAAAAAAACTACAGTGATAAAAATGGAATAATTGCAGATAAGAGAGGGATAAGGCTAATACAATCTCTTTTTCTGTACAAGATTTTTCAGGTATTCCTGCAATTCTTCCGAAGGTTTCAGATAAATAAGCATTGCTGTAAAAATCACAATTACCAATATGCTACGGATAATAGCATCTGTAATAGCATTGCCGATATGGGGCATATAATAACCGGCTGCCGCAGCAGGTGCTATTGCTATCAGTACCAAAATGCTTTTTTTTGAAAATGGCTGCATATCCATCTTGTACCAAAGGAATAAGTACTTAGCAAGGTTGTATAATGTAAAACCTATAGTATTAGCCCATGCGGCGCCATACACGCCATATTTGGGTATTAATAGATAGTTAAAGACTATCACAACTAATAATAGCAAAACAGATATAAGCAGATTGAATCTGTAATATTTTGATATGGTGAGTATTTCAGTGTTTAAACCGGACATGCTATCGATAAAGCGTCCCATAATCAATATTGGAACCAGAAAAAATATTGCGCTATAAGATTTATTGAGGATGCTTACAGCATTGTGCATGTTGCATAATATAACGGCTGCCATTGCACATATTACTATCAGTAGATTAATTGCCGATTTGCTGAATAGTTCCCGAAGCTTTTCAAAGTTCCCTGCTTCATGTTCTTTTGTAAATATTGGTGCAACACTTGATGATATAGCCCTGATAGGAATTTGAAATATAGACATGATGTATATAGCTACAGAATATACTGCAACCGATACCAATCCGCTTTTGTCTAATATCCCGAGCATCAACTGATCTACATATATAAGCAGTACAACAGAAACATTTACAAACAAGTGAAATACCGCAAAATCAATAATTTTTTTGTATTCATCCCGGTTAAATACACCCCAATTAAAAGAAAACCCAAATCCGTCTGTCTTAGTGCTGAGTATATATAATATTATGATAGGGACTATGTGTATTAGCACGCTGAGTACAATAAACCAGTAAAAGTCAAATACATTCAGTGCAAATGATATGACCAATACTATGTTACACCCCCTGAGTATTATTTCTTTAATGAAATTTGAAATGGCAACTTTCAGCTGAGATAATAGATAGTGCTCAAATAAAGTCATTACAGACCACAATAAAGTATATACTGGCAGCCAAATGAAAAACATGCTCATGTAAACCCTGTCCTCCGGTTTGTATGAATTGATATAGCTGTCTTTTAAAATAAAATAAAGAACAGATGCTACCAATGTGATTACAATCGGCACAATAGTGCTTAGTGTCATCAGCACTTTTCTCCTTTCGTCATTTCCGCTGTACCTGTTTATGAAAATGTAAAGGGTTGTATGCATACCGACTAACGTGAGTTGAGATGCAACTAATGCCTGTGATAATAGTGTTTTGGAAAAACCATATCCCTGATCGGGAATGAATTTTGTAGAAAGGTATACCGTCAAAGCACCTAATAAAGCCCCTGCGAAAGTGACTATAGTAGTTTTTATTGACTGGCGGAATACAATACCCATTATCTGATCCGGTATTTAAAAATTTTCATCACGAATCGTTTTATGAAAAAACGCAACTGCTCTTTAAAGGTATATATTGCGGTTAAGGTTTTGAAATATAAACCATTCCCAAACCTGTAGCGCATTATCTCTATGCTATGATTTAACATAGTTTTCATAAGCCGCTCTTGCTTATCAGGTTCTGAGCTTGCATTTGCAATATGGATAACGGTAGTATCTTTGATATAATAATTTGTGTATCCTGCTTTCATTGCCTGCAGGCACCACAGCTCATCTTCACCATACATAAAGAAGCGTTCATCAAGCTTATTATCAGGCATTGCATTCAGCAACGATTTTTGAAACATCATATATGCGCCTGAAACCCAATCGCAACGGGTGTTGAAATCTCCTTTGAAGTGTTGGTTCAACATTAGTGTTGCACGTTGTTTATAAGGCATTAGCATCAATACCGGTCTGGCAATATCCAGCAATTCATTTCTGATGCTTCTTGATGCCCTTGCATTGTGCTGATATGTGCCGTCTTCATATACCAGTTTGCAGGTAATAAACCCTGCATCCTGTAATTCGGCAAGTTTGTTTGCACTGATGCTGATGCTGTCTTCAGTCAGGATTGTATCAGAGTTGAGCAATAATATAACATCGCCAGCAGCATGTATTATGCCCAGATTGTTACCTTTTGCAAACCCACCGTTCTCACTGCTCTTGATAAGTTTTACAGAAGGAAACTTTGCTAAAAACTCGTCCGGGTTATCCTTGGTTGATGCATTGTCAACAACAATAATTTCGTATGGTACGGAATGAGTGTGCTTTATAACACTTTCAATACAATTACAGGTAATCTGAAAAGTATTGTAATTGACAATAACAACAGAAACCGGCATATTATGCGTTTGGCTTTTTAGCAACAACTACAAAGTTAAGTGTAGCACTATAGTCTTTATCAAAATTGTCGAGCCATGTAAAAAACATGTTTATAATCCACTTCAGCCTGAAAAGGAAGTAGATTGACTTCAATATCTTTGCCTTAACGGACTTTTTGCCGTAGCACGATGAGCGCAGGCTGTTATGTAACAGCTGGCCTACCATTGCCCATTTGCCGCCATTGGGTATTACATCAATATCTGTAAAACCTGTTTCGCTTAATATGTACTCAAAACCGTATTTAGTGAAGCGGAAAAAATCATAAGGTTCTTCATGGTGTTCCCACGCCATTGGCCCCGATAGTATGATACAGCCACCGGGTTTAAGAATGCGGAATGCCTCCGATAATAGTTTTCTGTGGTCTGCAACATGTTCTATTACCTGTGTGGTAAAGACAGTATCCTTTGTATTATCGGGCAATGGTATATCTGTTGCAGGACATATAATATCAACAAGTTGCCTGTCAGATTGTATGATATCGCAACCGGTATAACTGCTTATCTTTCCTTCAAAAAAAGGTTTATAGGGCTTGTTACCGCAGCCAATATCCAGTACATCTCCCTTGGCATACTTTGATATTGCATCCCTCAGGTCTGCAAAAAGGTATTTGTATTCAATGTAATATGGATGATTAATACCCGCTGTAGGATAGCTGAGCCTCTCTAGATTTTCGGTTCTCATTGTGCTTATATTATATGTATTTTCTCAGTTTCCCTTTTTCGACAAGTTTTGCAAACCTATGAGGGAAGTAAACTTTAAGAATGAGTTTACCAATAAAACCTATAGGGCTGGTTTTAAATTTTTTGATAAAATAGTCATCTACAAACTGTGGTCCAAAGTAGTAGGGGTGTTTATTTTTAAAATGATCCATATTAGAGTTCCCCTTTATTTTATTTGCATTTAATCTTGCGGAACCTGAATCTGAAAGTACCCTGTATTCAAATAATGGTTCATTGATGTAATGAAATTTATAACCATTAAAAGCTGCCCTTAACCAAAACTCCCAATCTTCTACTCCATTGATTGTTTTGTAAGTGTCATGCGGACCTAACTCTTTTAACATGCTGTTCCTGAAAACAGAGCAGTTATCAATAAAGTTATTCAACATTAATCTTTGCAGATTAAACTCTCCTGCTTTTCGTATACCACTTTCATTACCAAAAAGGATAGAGTCGGTATATATAATTGATATGTCTTTGCGGGTATCTAATATTTCTATTGCTTTATATATATATTCAGGTGTAATCCTATTGTCAGAGTCAACAGGTAAAACATACTCACCCCTCACTTCTTTAAAACCGTTATTTCTTGCAACACAAACACCTTGGTTTTCTTGCCATATAATTTTGTATAATCCGGTGGCATCTATTGCTTTTAGCCGTTGATTACATAATTCTTCAGTAGAGCCATCATTTACAATGATTATCTCAAATAGATTTTTGTCCTCTATGTTATTAATGCTTGCTATTGTTTCATCAATATACATTCCATGATTGTAGCAAGGAATAACTATTGAGATTCTTGGATTACGTTGAATATGTAACATTACTTATGTCAAAAAATAACAGTTGCAAAGATGCACAATTACTTTTAGTATTAGTTATGTGTGTTTTGTTTCGAAATAGTACTAACTTAGCGCAATAATAATCTATATGAAAAAACCTATATAATACTTTTCTTGTTAATAAATTTTACAAGTTTAAAAGCTCAAATCCCTACTGCAGGTTTATTAATACATTTTCCTTTTTCGGGCAATGCGAAAGATGCATCAGGGAAAGCGCATCATGGCAATATTAATGATGTTAAACCTGTGAACGGTAAACAAGGGATTTCTAATACTGCATACTTGTTCGATACAGTTACCAGCTTTATTGGGGTGCCATATAAGTCTGACATGAATGTTAGTAAAATTAGTATGTGTGCAGTAATGAAGCCAAAAGCTTTCTATACAGGTCCTTGCCAGGGAAATTTTATTATCAGTAGAGGCATACAAGGTACAAACGGTAGTCTTATACTAGATTATCTTGATAATGGATATAATGATTGTTCTGTTGCGGATACAAATTTATATGTATTTGCAGGTCAGGCAGGCCCTATAGTACTACCGGCAACAACTACACAATGCAGTGTTAAAGTGAGAACAAATACATGGTACTGTTACATTTTAACCTTTGATGGTGATACTGCCCGTCATTACATTAATGGCACTCTAATTAATAAATTTGCGGGTTGGTCTTCAATAATAGGTTCATCTACAGATAGTATTTGTATTGGTAAATATCCTTGGGGAGGATCATCTTTCCCGTATAATTTTATAGGTACCATTGATGATATAGCAATCTATAATAGGGCATTATCTGATTCAGAAATCAGCAATTATTGTACAAAAGCCCCATTAATAGGTGTTGAGGATACAACAGACAACCCTGATACTACCACTAATGCAGCATTGATTATTAATAATCAATCTAATACAGTTTATATTTATCCAAATCCTAATGAAGGGCACTTCTCTGTAAGTGGTACATTGAATGCAGAGAGTGTAAATTTTGAAATATATAACACCGTAGGTACATTGGTTCATAAATCTGCCGCAAAAGCAGCAAAGAAAAATATCAATACCACACTTGACGTAAAACACTTGCCGAATGGAATGTATATTCTGGAAGTATTATCAGAAAATCACACACAAACCATACGTTTTATTAAACGGTGACGACCTGTAGTAATATTTAAGCAGAATATAGTGCATTAAGTATCCGTAAATACTTACAAATACTATAGTTTTCCCTTGCAAATTCGCCTCATAACTATAACTTTGCTACCTCTGTTCAGAACGCTCGAAGTATAGTTATAATATGAACTTTTTATTATTGGCAGTAGACCAGCAAACGCCCTTCAGCTACTTACCTGTAGCTATTCAGTTATTGGTGGGGATAGGTTTTGTGGTATTAACAATAGGCGCTTCTCAGTTTCTGGGGCCAAAGCGCAATACGCAGGATAAACTGATAAACTTCGAGAGTGGTATCCCCTCAGTAGGTAATGCGCGCCAGCCAATGGCTATTAAATACTTCCTAGTAGCAATCCTTTTTGTGTTGTTCGATGTGGAAGTAATATTCTTTTATCCTTACGCTGTAAATTTTAAAGAGCTGGGCCAGGAAGGTTTTTTGGCTGTTATAATGTTTGTTGCATTCTTCCTGTGCGGGTTTATATACATTGTGAAGAAGGGTGCGCTGGATTGGGAAGATTAAAAGGCTTAACTATTATGGGTTTGTAATTGTTATTACAAATTGCAGGTAAACAGAATTTAATAGGATTATGGGACGTCCCGTACAGTACAATACTAATATGAAACTGGCCCCGATACCGGAAGGTTATTCGGGAGAAGGGTTTATGGCTACCTCTTTTGATAAAGTTGTAGGCCTTGCCCGCAAAAACTCTTTGTGGCCTTTACCGTTCGCAACATCTTGCTGCGGTATCGAGTTCATGGCAACTATGGGTTCCAATTACGATCTGGCTCGTTTTGGTTCAGAACGTATGGGCTTTACGCCTCGTCAGTGCGATGTGTTGCTGGTAGCAGGTACGATTGCCAAGAAAATGGCTCCGGTACTACGTCAGGTATATTTGCAAATGGCAGAACCGCGTTGGGTTATTGCCATTGGTGCATGTGCATCCAGTGGTGGTATATTCGATTCTTATCCTGTATTGCAGGGTATAGACCAGGTGATACCTGTAGATGTGTATGTAGCAGGATGCCCTCCGCGTCCCGAAGCTATACTGGATGGCATTGTGAAGCTGCAAGACCTCGTACAGAATGAAAGCCTGCGACGCCGCAACAGCCCGCAGTACAAAGCATTGATGGAAAGCTACGCGATACAGTAGTCACTCAAAAAGCAAACGACAACTTTTTGCTTTTTGACCTTTAATTTTTGATTTTGAATATGGCATTGACCAACGAAATATTAAAACAAAAACTTTCAGATAAATTCGGTGAACAGCTTACCGAGTGGGATGAGCAGTACGGCTTGCTGACAGCAAGGATGCCTGCTGATGCTAATCTGAAAGTAATACAGTATATGTATGATGCAGAAGGTTTTCAGTTTCTGACAGACCTTACAGCAATACACTATCCTGAAAGGACAGGCGAGGAACTATGCGTTGTATATCACTTGCACAATCTGGTTGAAAATATCCGCCTACGCCTGAAGGTATACGTACCTGTAGAAAAGCCGGATGTGTACACTGCAACAAAAGTATTCTCGGGTGCCAACTGGATGGAGCGCGAAACGTATGACAATTTTGGTGTCAATTTCGTAGGCCACCCTGATCTGAGGAGGATATTGAATGTTGATGAAATGGATTATTTCCCGCTGCGAAAAGAATACCAGATGGAAGACCCGACACGTACAGACAAAGACGATGAAATGTTTGGCCGCGGCGGTACAATAGTATAATTGAACTTAACTAATTGACTTAAGACTGATGTCTGAGCAACAACATATACAATTAGCAGAAGAAGCACTTGCCAAGCAGAGTACTACGCTGAACCTGGGGCCTACGCACCCTGCTACCCACGGTGTGTTTCAAAACATTATGGAGATTGATGGTGAAAAAGTACTGAGTACTGAACCTACCATTGGTTATATCCATCGTGCTTTCGAAAAAATTGCGGAGCGCCGTCCTTACTACCAGGTAACGCCGCTTACTGACAGGCTGAACTATTGCAGCGCGCCAATCAACAATATGGGCTGGCACATGACAATAGAAAAACTGCTGGGAATCAAAACGCCTAAGCGTGTTGACTATATGCGTGTCATCATCATGGAGCTGGCACGTATTGCCGATCACCTGATATGCAACTCGGTAGTAGCGGTAGATACGGGCGCGCTTACGGGTTTCACATATGTGTTCCAGTGGCGCGAACTGATATATGAAATATACGAAGAGGTGTGCGGCAGCCGCCTTACTACAAACATAGGCCGTGTGGGTGGTTTCGAAAGAAACTTCACACAGGTAGCATGGGAGAAGATAGACAAATTCATGGCAGGCTTCCCGAAAGTGATGCGTGAATTTGAAGCCCTGCTTAACCGCAACCGCATTTTTATGGAGCGTTGCATAGGTGCAGGCCCTATCAGTGCAGAGCGTGCGCTCAACTACAGCTTCACAGGTCCTAACCTGCGTGCTGCGGGTGTAGACTATGATGTTCGCGTCGCACAACCATACTCATCTTACGAAGACTTTGATTTTAAAATACCTGTAGGTACTACCGGCGACGTTTACGACCGTTACATGGTGCGTAACGACGAAATCTGGGAAAGCTACAAGATTATAGAACAGGCATTGGCAAAGATTGCTAAGCTTGAACAGGAAGACCCGACGCAGAAAGATGTTTTCTATGCGCCGGAATCTGACCATTTCCACCTACCGGCCAAGGAAGATGTATATACGAAGATGGAAGCATTGATTTTCCACTTCAAAATGGTGATGGGCGAGATAGATGTATTGCCGGGCGAAGTTTATCATGGTGTAGAAGGCGCGAATGGCGAAGTAGGTTATTACCTGATAAGTGATGGCGGACGTACACCATATCGTCTGCACTTCCGCAGGCCTTGCTTTATTTATTATCAGGCATATCCTGAAATAGTAAGCGGTGGTTTATTGAGTGATGCGATTATTACATTAAGTAGCCTGAATGTTATTGCAGGCGAACTTGATGCGTAAAACAGTTAAGAGAAATGAAATTTTCGGCAGAAAAACTGAATAAAGTAAAAGAAATCATGGCGCGCTACCCCGAGGGGAAGCATAAGAGTGCTTTGATACCTGTACTGCATATAGCACAGGAAGAAAATGGCGGCTGGCTCAGTACTGAAGCTATGGATGAAGTAGCCGCTGTGTTGAATATATTGCCGATAGAGGTATATGAGGTGGCTACTTTTTATACCATGTTCAACCTGAAACCGGTTGGCAAATACGTATTTGAAGTATGCCGCACTGGCCCTTGTATGCTGAATGGCAGTGATAATATTATAGAGTACATCAAAGAAAAACTGAGCATAAAAGAAGGTGAAACTACACCTGATGGCATGTTTACTTTGAAGCCTGCAGAATGTCTGGGTGCTTGTGGTTATGCACCGATGATGCAGCTTGGCAAACACTACCGCGAACACCTGACGAAAGAAAAGGTAGATGCGATAATTGACGAATGCAGAAGAAACGCTGCAAACAATAACTGATATGCGTAGCATCATTGTTACCATATCATTGCTCTTTATATACAGTACTGTTTTTGCACAGGATGAAAAAAGCCTGAAGGCCGCCTCTGCTGCATTTCATAATGCATTAGTAGAACAAGACACTGCGGCACTGAGAGGTATGTTGAGCAACAAACTGGTGTACGGACACTCTAACGGGTGGGTGGAAACCAAACAGGAAATGATGAATAACCTGTACAACGGCACGATAGATTATTTAAAAATCAAATCGACTGACGAACAGGTAACTATAGACGGAAATACCGGATGTATACGTGCGACGCTGGAGATAGATGTGATAATGGAAGGTAAAACCCTGCCATTCAGATTGCACGGACTGGAAGTGTGGGTATGGAAGAATAAAAAATGGCAACTGTTTAGCCGGCAGAGTGTAAAACTTTAAATATTAAAGCTCGTTAGGGTTTAGGTATATGAAATTATTATTAGAACACGCACATGTAGAAGGCATCCGCTACTACGACGCATACCGCAAAAACGGTGGTTATCGTTCTGTGGAAAAAGCGTTCAAAATGACGCCGGAAGAAATAGTGGAAGAAGTGAAGAAGAGTGGCCTTCGCGGTCGTGGTGGTGCAGGCTTCCCTACAGGTATGAAATGGAGCTTTCTGGCAAAGCCAGAAGGTGTACCTCGCCACTTGGTGTGTAATGCTGACGAATCGGAGCCTGGTACTTTCAAAGACCGCTACCTGATGGAGTTCCTACCTCATCTGCTAATAGAAGGCCTGATAGTGAGCAGCTTTGCACTGGGCAGCAATATGACCTACATCTATATTCGTGGAGAATATGCATGGATAGTAGATATACTGGAGCAGGCAATTGCAGAAGCAAAAAACAACGGCTGGCTTGGCAAAAACATCCTGAATAGCGGTTTTGATTGCGAAATATATGTGCAGCGTGGTGGTGGCGCTTATATCTGTGGCGAGGAAACAGCCCTGATAGAATCATTGGAAGGTAAGCGTGGCAACCCACGCATCAAACCTCCGTTCCCTGCCATACAGGGTGTGTGGATGCGCCCTACGGTGGTAAACAACGTAGAGACACTTGCTGCAGTAGTGCCTATCATCAACAATGGTGGTGAGGAGTATGCTAAAATAGGTGTAGGTCGTTCTACAGGTACCAAACTGCTTTCAGTTTGTGGTAATGTAAAGAAACCGGGCATTTACGAAATTGATATGACGCAGACAGTAGAAGAGTTTATCTTCTCTGACGAATACTGTGGCGGTATTGCTAATGGTAAAAAGCTGAAAGCATGTATCCCCGGTGGTTCATCTGTACCTATATTACCTGCTAACCTAACGCTGAAAACAGCAAAAGGCGAAGCACGCTATATGAACTACGAAAGCCTGTCAGACGGTGGTTTTGCTACCGGTTCAATGATGGGTTCGGGTGGTTTCATCGTATTAGACGAAGACCAATGTGTGGTACGTCATACAATGACATTGGCACGCTTCTACAATCACGAAAGCTGCGGACAGTGCAGCCCATGCCGCGAGGGTACAGGCTGGATGTACAAAATATTGAAGAATATAGAATACGGAAAAGGTAAGTTGAGTGATATAGATTTGTTGTGGGATATCCAGCGCAAGATAGAAGGTAACACCATCTGCCCGCTGGGCGATGCTGCCGCATGGCCGGTAGCTGCGGCTATACGCCACTTCCGCGATGAGTTTGAATGGCACGTAAATAATCCGGACGAAGCACAAAACAGGAATTTCGGTTTGGCACATTACGCAGACCCGATACACATACCTGCAGGAGCATAGTAGGGAAAGAATATTTAAAAGAAAAACATTGTCACGATGAGTGATCAAAAGTTTAAAGTAACGATAGACAACATAACAGTTGAGGTAGCGCCGGGAACGACGATACTGAACGCAGCGCGTATGATAGGTGGTGATGTTACGCCGCCTGCTATGTGTTACTACAGCAAGCTGGAAGGTAGTGGTGGTAAATGCCGTACCTGCCTGGTAGAGGTTAGCAAGGGTTCTGAAAAAGATCCGCGCCCTATGCCGAAGCTGGTAGCAAGCTGCCGTACAACTGTGATGGATGGTATGGAAGTAAAAAACATTACTTCTGATAAAGTACTGGATGCACGCAAAGGTGTGGTGGAAATGCTGCTGGTGAATCACCCGCTGGATTGCCCTGTGTGCGATCAGGCAGGTGAATGCCATCTGCAGGACCTGAGCTACGAGCATGGTGCATCTACTACACGTTACGAGTTCGATCGTCGTACGTTTGAAAAAGAAGACCTTGGCGATTATATATCATTGCACATGACGCGTTGCATACTTTGCTACCGTTGTGTATATACTGCAGAGCAGCTTACACAAAAACGTGAGCATGGTGTACTGGATCGTGGCGACCACGCTGCTATCAGTACGTTGCTCGGCAAGTCTTTGGATAATGAATTCATTGGTAACGTAATAGATGTATGCCCTGTAGGTGCGCTTACAGATAAAACATTCCGTTTCAAAAACCGCGTATGGTTTACCAAACCGGTAGATGCGCATTGCGATTGTAAAACATGTGGTGGTAAAGCGCGCCTGTGGATGCGTGGCGATGAGGTATACCGTGTCACTGCACGTAAAGACCAGTGGGGCGAGGTAGAAGAATGGATTTGTAACGATTGCCGCTTCCATAAAAAATCTGCGAAAGACTGGGTGATAGAAGGCCCGTCAAAAATCAGCAGACACAGTGTAATATCACAAGGCCATTATGTAGGGGTTAAGAAACAACCTGTATATATTGACAAAGTGATAGGTAAAGACCCGAAAATGTTACTTGATATTCATACAGTGAGTGATGTAAACAGGCCGGAAGTAGAACTGTCGAAGATAGCAGGCCCTGCACACAGCGATGATTTTAAGAATACAGGTAAATAATTAATCGAACTAATTAGTTTTGCGCCGCTATGCAATTGGATATAGCTTTCATAATTGAAAAAGTACTGCTCATCTCAGTTATACTACTGGGTTCGCTGGGTATTGCCATGTATGCTACATGGGCAGAACGTAAGGTAGCAGCCGTCATGCAAGACCGCCGTGGTCCTAACCGTGCAGGTTTTATGGGTTTGCTGCAGCCTATGGCCGATGGTCTGAAACTCTTCTTCAAAGAAGAAATCATACCTGACCGCTCTACACGTTTCCTCTTCATCCTCGGTCCTGCACTGGCTATGCTTACAGCGGTAATGACAAGTGCTGTAGTGCCTTGGGGTCCGGATATCGTTACAGAAAATGGTGTTATATCGCTGCAGGTAGCAGATATTAATATTGGTATCCTTTTCATATTTGGTGTGGTGAGCCTTGGTGTATATGGTGTGATGCTGGGTGGCTGGGCTTCTAACAACAAGTTCTCGCTGTTGAGTAGTATCCGTGCAGCATCGCAGGCAATATCTTATGAGCTGGCAATGGGCCTTAGCCTTGTTGCTATGCTGATGATGACTGGTTCGCTGAGCCTGCGCGAAATCGTAGAGCAGCAACATGGCTTCTGGGATGCAGGCTATTTTACATGGAACTTCTTCAAACAACCATTGGGCTTTTTCATATTCCTGGTTTGCGCATTCGCAGAGTTAAACCGTGCACCATTCGATTTGCCGGAGTGTGAAAGTGAACTGAACATGGGTTATCATCAGGAATATTCTTCCATGAAACTGGGTTTCTATCTGTTTGCTGAATACATCAACCTGTTCATCAGTTCTACAGTTATAGCTACGCTTTTCTTCGGTGGCTACAACTTCCCGTTCATGGATGAAGTAGCAGCAAGCGTTAGCCCTATATTATTTGCAATCATTTGTGTATTAACATTGCTCACTAAAGCAATATGCATTATACTGTTCTTCATGTTTATCAGGTGGACACTACCACGATTCCGTTACGATCAGCTGATGCGCTTGGGTTGGAAATCGCTGATTCCATTAGCATTGGTAAACATGGTGATAACAGGTGCAGTGATATTGTGGGTAATAAAATAATTGTATTGAAATGAAATTAACTAACAGGTCTGCACAGGTAAATCGTGATCCGATGACATTCGGAGAGAAGATTTATTTGCCGGCAATAGCTAAGGGGCTTAGCATTACGGTTGGCCATATCTTCAAAAAGAAGGCTACTGTACAATACCCTGAAGAAAAGCGTCCGTTCAGTCCCGTATTTCGTGGTCTGCATGTACTGAACCGTGATGAGCAAGGCCGTGAGCGTTGCACAGCATGTGGTTTGTGTGCATTGGCTTGTCCTGCAGAAGCTATTACAATGGAAGCAGCAGAACGTAAAGCCGGCGAAGAAAATATATATCGCGAAGAGAAGTATGCAGCTAAATATGAAATAAATATGCTGCGTTGTATATTCTGTGGCCTGTGCGAAGAGGCTTGCCCGAAAGATGCGGTGTACCTGAGCGAAACGGTAATGCCTACAAACTATACGCGCGAAAGCTTTATATATAAGAAAGACGACTTGTTAATTCCTCACCCTCATAAACAAGAAAGTAAATAGTATCATGGGTGTTTACGAAATTATATTCTGGTTCTTAACCGTTATGGCACTAAGCTGTGCGTTGGGTGTAATACTCAGCCGCAATCCTGTTAATAGCGTGTTGTTCCTTATTGCTACATTTTTTGCTATATCAGGGCATTATATATTATTGAATGCGCAGTTCCTTGCCATCGTTAATATTATAGTATATGCCGGTGCTATCATGGTACTGTTCCTCTTTGTGATAATGTTGATGAACCTAAATGCCGATACCGAACCGCAGAAGAACCGACTGGTGCAGATAGCGGGTGCAATATCGGGTGGTACACTGCTGCTGGTTATACTGGCTGCGTTGAGGACATCAACTATTACTTCACTCGACCAGACATCAACAGATATTGGCCTTATTAAAAACCTCGGTAAGACACTGTTCACGCAGTTTGTATTGCCGTTCGAAATAAGTAGTGTTCTTTTCCTGAGTGCAATGATTGGTGCAGTAGTGATAGGTAGGAAAGAAACTGAAAAGACCGCTTAATTATTAACAACGAAGAAAACAGCTAAAGATGCCTGTACAATATTATTTGTTTCTGAGCCTTGCTTTGTTTTGCATCGGTATGATGGGTGCCATGATGCGCAGAAATGCCATCATCGTATTTATGTGCATAGAACTGATGCTGAATGCGGTAAACCTGTTGATGGTTGCATTTTCTAAAATGTACAACGACGCAGCGGCGCAGATATTTGTATTCTTTATAATGGTGGTGGCTGCAGCAGAGGTTGCGGTAGGGTTAGCAATAATCGTGATGATGTATCGTAAGGTACACTCTGTTGACATCAATATATTAAACAGACTTAAACACTAATTTTTTATAATGACTAACCTTGTTTGGCTGGTTCCTTTATTCCCGTTGATAGGTTTCCTTATCAATGGTATAGGTTGGCGAAAAATACCTAAGACTGCCGGTGGTGTTATCGGTAGCTTAGCTATTCTGGCTTCGTTCGCAGTTTCGTTAGGTATCTTCTTCGAGGTAAAAAGTACAGGTGCATCAACTGTTGTGCATTTGTTCGATTTCATTCAGTCGGGAAAACTGTATATACCTTTTGCATTTCAGGTAGATGCATTGTCATCTCTGTTTCTGCTTATTATTACAGGTATCGGTTTTCTGATACACGTATACTCTACATCTTATATGCACGAAGATGAGGGCATGGTGAAATACTTCGCCTACCTCAATCTGTTCGTATTCTCGATGTTGCTTCTGGTATTGGGTTCCAACTATCTTATCATGTTCATTGGTTGGGAAGGTGTAGGCCTTTGCTCTTACCTCCTTATCGGTTTCTGGTTCAAAAACAGGGATTATACCAATGCCGCTAAGAAAGCATTTGTGATGAACCGTATAGGCGACCTTGGTTTCCTGGTAGGTATGTTGCTGATACTTTTCAACTACGGTACACTTTCATACAACGAATTCTTCGGCCAACTGAACGGTGGACAAGTACAACTATCAGCCAATATGTACAACTGGATAGCTATCTGCCTGTTCATTGGTGCTATGGGTAAAAGTGCACAGATACCATTATATACATGGTTGCCCGATGCGATGGCAGGACCTACACCTGTATCTGCCCTCATCCACGCCGCAACGATGGTTACTGCAGGTATCTATATGATAGCAAGAAGCCATGCGCTTTACAATCTTGCACCTGCTGCACTCAATCTCGTTGCTATTATCGGTCTGGCAACTGCTATACTTGCTGCATCAATTGCCATCCGTCAATACGATATCAAAAAAGTACTCGCATACTCTACAGTCAGCCAGCTTGGTTTTATGTTCCTCGCACTAGGTGTGGGTGCATATACTACTGCTGTATTCCACGTTATGACACATGCTTTCTTCAAAGCCCTGTTGTTCCTTGGTTCGGGTAGCGTTATCCATGCTATGGGTGGCGAGCAGGACATCCGCAAGATGGGTGGCCTCAATAAGCACATGAAGATAACAGGTGCTACCTTCCTGATAGGTTGCCTTGCTATTGCAGGTATTCCTGGTTTCTCCGGCTTCTTCTCTAAAGACGAAATTCTGGCATCTGTATACGCACACAGCCCGGTAATGTATTACATGGCGTTGGGTGCAGCACTGATGACGGCGTTCTATATGTTCCGACTCTACTTCCTTACGTTCACGGGTTCTTTCCGTGGTACGGAAGAGCAGTACCATCACCTGCACGAAAGCCCTGCAGCTATCACAATGCCGCTGATAGTGTTGGCTATTATGTCTGTGATAGGTGGTTATGTAGGCCTGCCTGCTGTTATCAGCGAACATCATACATTGAACACATATCTGGGTTCTGTGGTTAACAACTTCAATGTGCACCATCTGGAACACAATACAGAATGGATGCTGATGGGCTTATCTACAGGATTAGTTATAGCAATGATTATCGTGGCAAGGGTGGCAACTAAAACGCCAAACTTTGTTGAAAATACAGGGCTTGCAAAAGTGCTTGAAAATAAATGGTATGTAGATGAATTGTACGATGCAGTTATCGTGCGCCCGTTGGGTGCATTATCAAATCTGTTAGACCGATTTGTTGAAAAGTTGGGTGTTGACGGTGTGGTAAATGGTACAGGCAAACTGGTGCGTTGGGGTAGTGACCGTGTACGGTTATTGCAAACAGGGCAGGTTGGCTTCTACATCTTTGCGATGGTGATAGGCATGGTGTTGTTATTTGCATTGAAGTTTTTTGTTTTAAATTATTAATAGATAGCAACTGCAAAACAATTGCATAGCGTTATGATATTGACATTACTTATACTGGTTCCTATTGTGGCAGGCATTCTTAGTTTTCTTGCAAAAGAAAGCGCAAAGAGCGTTGCCCTCATAAGTTCTCTGGCCACATTGGGACTGGCTGCTTATATCAGTGCCACTGCCGGTACACAGCCTGTAGACTGGAGCATGCAGTGGATACCACGCCTTGGCGCACAACTCAGTTTACATGCCGATGGTATGAGCGCTATGCTCTGCCTGCTGACAGGTATTGTTATGCCAGTAGTATTTATAAGCAATTGGAATAAAGAGGTAGAGAACACCGGTTCTTTCTATGGCCTGATGCTGCTTTCTCAAGCAGGCATCACGGGTGTATTCCTTGCACACGATGCGTTATTGTTCTACTTCTTCTGGGAACTGGCGCTGATACCCGTTTATTTCCTTTGTTCTCGTTGGGGTGGCGAAAAACGTATTCAGGTTACTTTCAAATTCTTCGTTTATACATTCCTCGGCAGCTTGATGATGTTGGCAGCGCTTATTTATTTGTCGCTGCAAACACCGGGTGTAAACGCATATAGTTGGGAAAATATTATTCGCGCAGGTGCTTCATTAGACCCCGTTACACAGCAATGGTTGTTTGTGTTGATATTCGTTGCCTTCGCCATTAAAATGCCGGTATTCCCATTCCACACATGGCAGCCCGATACGTACGAGCAATCTCCGACAACAGTAACTGTTGTACTGAGCGCCCTGATGGTGAAGATGGGTTTATTCGGGGTTATCAACTGGTTGTTACCTGTAGTACCACAAGGTGTAGCTTTCTGGAGCGATACTGTAATAGTACTCTCAGTTATTGGTATTGTGTATGCTTCGCTGATAGCCATTGTACAAACAGACCTGAAACGCCTTGTTGCATATTCATCTATTGCCCACATGGGCCTGATGAGCGCAGCTGCATTCTCTCAAACCAATGTGGGTATGCACGGCCTGATGGTGCAGATGTTCAATCACGGTATTAACATAACCGGTATGTGGTTAATCGTTAGCATGATAGAACAACGCTGGGGTACACGCGATATGACCAAACTGGGTGGTATGGCTACAAGCGCTCCGCAAATGGCTATCGCATTTGTTATTATATCACTCGCAAACATAGCATTACCACTTACAAACGGTTTTATCGGAGAATTCATGTTGTTTAATGGCCTGTTCTCAAGTGCTTCAGCATACCGCGTTACATTTATGATAGTGGCAGGTCTGGGCGTGATACTGGGTGCTGTTTATACCCTCAATATGGTGCAGAAAACTGCCTATGGCGATGCTGTAGAGATGAAAGTGCAGAAAGACCTTACAGGAAATGAATTTGCCGGGCTGGCAATAATTATAGCAATCATTATATTCCTAGGTGTATATCCTAAACCATTACTGGATATGACAGCAGGTGTAGCGAATATGATGATACCTTAATAACATTTAAAAACTAATAACAGGGTTACAGTAATAACTGCATTTCCCTGTTCAGAATATATAATATGAAGGCAATAATAGCTGCAACGGTACTTGGGGTCATCCTGATGTTTGCGGGGCTGTTTGTAAAAGAAAAGAAATCAATTGCATCGCTGGCGGTGTTCCTACTCTTTGTTTTACTCGGCGTCAATATCTGGGATTTAACGGCAACTGCACCCACAGAAACACTGTCGTATTTCAATAATATGCTGCGGATAGACCGCTATGCATTATGGTTCAATACCCTGATGACAGGCTGTACACTGCTGTATGCCATGCTGGTAAATAAAGACATACAACGTGTAGGCAGCCACGTGGCAGAATATTTTGCACTCATCTTCTTTATCCTTTGCGGTGTTTACATGCTCAGCACTTATAATAATGTGCTCATCATGTTTATCGGTATTGAAATCTTATCTATCCCTCAATACATACTGGCAGGCAGCGATAAGCGCAACCTGAAAAGCAGCGAAGCATCGCTGAAATACTTTTTGATGGGTTCGTTTTCTACAGGTATATTGCTGATGGGTATTACATTATTGTATGGTGCTACGGGCACATTCAATATCATTCAATACACATTCCTGCAGTCAGATATGCTGAGCCCGATGGCTATGGCAGGTATCCTGTTCCTGATGGTAGCATTTGCATTTAAAATATCTGCAGCACCTATGCATATGTGGACACCTGACGTGTACGACGGTGCTCCAACACCTTTTACTGCTTTCATGGCTACCATTGTGAAGGCAAGTGCGTTCGTGGCATTTATGCGTCTGTTCTCAGTATCATTCGGTGCACTCAGCAGCGATTGGACAGTTGTACTCTCAATCATTACCGCAGCTACTTTATTTATCGGCAATATCACCGCTGTATTCCAGCAAAGTGTCAAGCGCATGCTGGCATACTCATCTATAGCACAGGCCGGCTTTATGCTTTTCGCAGTGCTGGCAGTTAATGCTACAGCTTGGGAAGGCATGATGATATATTCAGTAGCTTATAGCGTAGCTACCATCGGTATGTTTGCTGTATTACTGAAACTGAAAGACTATACTTATGATGGCTTCAACGGCCTTGCTAAGAAAGATCCTGTACTTGCAGCCTTCACAGCTATATTCCTGTTTTCATTGGCAGGTATCCCGCTTACAGGTGGTTTTATGGCAAAATACTTTGTATTACTGGCAGCAGTAGAACAAGGTAAAATGATGTGGCTGGTAATATTTGCACTGTTCATGGCTGCTATCAGTGCATACTACTATTTCCGTGTTATCATTGCAATGTACTTCAAGCAAGGCAACCCGGAATTTAATTCGGAAGTAACAGCTACTGATAAATTTTTACTGGCAATCACCGTACTGCTGGTTTTGATACTCGGTGTTGCGCCGGGTTTGATACTACATGTATAAACTACATTCATAATATACACAAAGCCCCGATAATTCGGGGCTTTGTTATTTAACACCTGTTTCATACCATTACCTGTACCTTTACAGGGTCAGTTTTTACCCACACTTGTGTATTTCTTTTCGGGTAAAAGAAGGGAAGCTGTCTTATTTTCGGTGTGTACCAGTAAAGGAGGATTATATGGATATCGAACAATTAATGCCACACGTAGAAGCAATCATATTTGCCAGCGAGCGTCCGATAACGCTTATGGAAATGACTGAAATGCTTAGCACTGCACTGGAAGAAATAATAGAAGGAGAAAGGGTAGCTACTTGTATAGAAGCCGTTCGCGAAAAATACGAAGCCCCATATTATCCTTTTCAACTGAGAGAAGCAGGTGGTGGTTACCAATTCCTGACCAAAAAAGCATATCATAAAACTGTATTGCAGCTGAATGGTGATAAGCACATTAAAAAGCTCTCTACCGCTGCAATGGAAACACTGGCTATCATCGCTTACAAACAACCGATTACAAAAGCTGAAATCGAGTTTATACGTGGTGTGAGCGCCGACTATTCTATTCAGAAATTGCTGGAAAAAGACCTGATAGTAATTACAGGCCGCAACGAAAACATGGTAGGCAAGCCACTTACCTATGCTACTTCTAAAAACTTTATGGACTATCTGGGTATCAACAACTCAGGAGAGTTGCCGCAGCTGAAGGACATTACAAATATAGAAATTGTACTGCCTACAGATGCTTCAGATGCTATGCCTGAAGACGAAGCTCAACTGCTGGTAGCAGCAGATGGCAGCATTGTACATGAAGAAAACAACGAACCTGGCCTTGAGCAGGGTTCTGAAGGATAATATATTCCATTACAAAATATATCATGCCCTGTACTGTTGAAGTATGGGGCTTTTTCTTGCCTTATTTTCCTGTTAATAGAACTAAACCTATTGCAAATCGTATAATTTTGCAAATTCAAATCATTGTAATGAAATTTTTTGCTGCTTCGGCTTTAGTGGTGCTTTCCCCTTTTTTTATTGCAAATACTTCTTTTGCAAAGGATAAAAAGACAATTAAAAAACTGAAAAAAGACATCAGTTATCTGGCTTCCGACGAATTGGAAGGGCGCCGTACAGGTACACCCGGAGAAAAGAAAGCTGCAGAATATATCATCAACTATTATACTCAGAACGGGATATCTGCATATAAAGGCAATTATCGATACCCGTTCAACTTTGTAAGTGGTAAGGAAATAATGCCGCTGACTAACATACTTATCAATGGTAAGAAAGTAACTAATCTGGAAGAAGTATTTCCACTGCCATTTAGTGTAAATAGTAAAAGAGCATCGGGCGAAGCTTTACCCGGTGTACTGGAACACGGCAATGTTTGGTTGATGCCATTGTATGCGGATGCCGATGAAGCAAAAGATGCGCATTTTGATTGGGAAAAAGTAGCCTACGAAAAAGCAAAAGAAGCAGCGAAACAAGGAGCCGCAGCAGTGCTGTTTTATGACAACTTCGGTGCAAAATTTACACCCGAATTCAATAAAAAATCAGATTATGAGGCAATTGATATACCTGTAGCAATGCTAACCAATAAAGGCTACAAAAAATATATGGAAAGCCACGAAGGTAATGTAGCGGTTGACATAATGGTGATATTGAAAAAGGCTGAAATGACAGGCACCAACCTTGCTGCATATATTGATAACGGTGCTAAAAACACAGTTGTGCTAGGCGCGCATTACGACCACTTAGGGCATGGAGAAGACGGCAATAGCCTGCATGCAAAAAAAGACGGACAGATACATAATGGTGCTGATGATAATGCGAGTGGTACTGTTGCTTTAATGCATCTGGCAACGAAAATCAAGAACAGCAAACTGAAACAATACAATTATATGTTCATCCATTTTTCGGGTGAAGAGTTGGGATTGTTAGGTTCTAAAGCAATAGTAAAAGAAGAAAAACTGGATAGTACAAAGATTGCCTACATGATAAACATGGATATGGTAGGCAGGCTGAACGATAGTACACATGCACTGACAGTGGGGGGTATCGGTACATCACCTGTATGGGGAAAGATGATTGATAAGAACAACCCTTCATTCAAAATAACGTATGATAGTGCAGGTGTCGGCCCGTCAGACCATAGCTCTTTCTATTATCAGAATGTACCTGTGCTCTTCTTCTTCACAGGCCTGCATACAGACTATCACAAACCAAGCGATGATGCAGACAAGATAAACTATAAAGGACAGGCTATTTTGCAAAACTATATTTACGATGTAGTTAGCAGGATGGAGAAAGAACCGAAGCCTGCGTTTACGCCTACGAAGCAAACTACAGTTGGTAAAGTAAGGTTCAAAGTAACGCTGGGTGTTATGCCCGACTATTCTTACCAGGATGGTGGTGTACGCATAGATGGTGTTACAGACAACAAGCCTGCACAGAAAGCAGGTATGAAAGGTGGCGACATTATCATACAACTGGGGGAGCACAAAATAACAGGTATGCAAACCTATATGGAGGCATTGGGCAAATTTGCAGAGGGGGATAAAACACAGGTGAAAGTGCTGCGCGAAGGAAAGGAAGTAATATTGCCCATAGAATTTACCGGCAATAAATAAACGGAGATTATTTAGTTAGAAGGCCCGGCTACACCGGGCTTTTTTATTTGTAAATTGCACGCTTACTGTATGAGTATATCCCTGTATTCTATAGCTATTATTCCGGATGCCGATGCAGTCAGGAAAGTAGAGGCTTGCAAAGACCAATTGAAAGAAGCCATCGGTTGGTATAATGCTGTCAATTCTATGCCGCATATTACCGTTAGTGTGTTCGAGCTGAATAATGAATATGCCTTGCCAAATGTTATTGAGCATATTGAAAAGATTGCAAGGCGCCAGCCCGAGGTGAATGTATGTTTCAATGAATTAATGAAATTTCATCACGGTACATTTTGCATTCTGCCCGATGAGGACTCTAAAAATAAGGTAAGTAAAATCATTACTGATTTTCATGAATTACCGATTAAGAATACTGCAAAGAACAGACAGCCACACATCACCATCGGCAAGGGTTTGAGTGATAAAGAAATGTATATAGCCGGAGAACTCATCACACGCATCAGCCTGAAGTTTAAAATCAGTAATGTAGTGTTGAGAAAATTTAATGAGGAACTAAGCCATTACGATGTTGTTGATGAATATCCGTTTCTCAATCAGCCCAAAGATATGGGTGTTCAACAATCGCTGTTTTAAGCTATTTATCAGTTTCTGTTTGATGCCTGTACAGTGCAGCGTACTTGCCATTTAAGGCCATCAATTCAGTATGTGTGCCTTGCTCTGTAATACTGCCATCTTCGAGTACCAATATTTTATCAAACTGCCAGCTTGTAAATATGCGGTGTGTAATGACAATGGTTGTTTTGTTTTGCAGATAGTCTTGCAGGTTGTGCAGTATGGTTTGCTCTGTTTGTGTATCTACGGCCGATAGCGATTCATCCATCAGCAATATCTTACTGTTTTTAAGCAATGCCCTTGCCAGTACCATACGTTGTTTTTGCCCGCCCGATAACATTACTCCACGCTCGCCAATTACTGTTTCATAACCATTGGCTAAATTGTCAATATCTTTTTGCAAATCTGCAAGCCTTGCTGCATTCTTTACATCAGCTTCAGTTGAGTTGTCGCTACCAAATTTTATGTTGTTATACACCGTATCGGAAAACAGGTAAGCTTCCTGCGGGGCGTATGCTATTTGAGAACGCAGATTCTGTATCTGATACTTATCGGCAGATACACCATCAATAAGAACTTCGCCGTTTGTAGGGTTGTACATACGCAGCAGCATATGTGCCAGTGTAGATTTGCCCGAACCTGTTTTACCTATGATAGCTATTTTTTGTCCTGCTTTTATATCGATGTCAAAATCTTTCAATGCCTGTATGCCTGTGTGCGGATAGGTAAAACTGATGTGTTTAAAATGTATATTGCCCTCAATGTCTTTGCTGATAGCATCCCTTGCATCTGTTATGTGCAAATCTGTATCCAGAAACTCGTTGATGCGCTTTTGTGATGCGCCTGCACGCTGTACCATAGATGCCACCCAGCCAATACTTGATATCGGGAACATCAGCAGATTGATATACAAAACAAACTCTGCAATATTACCAATCGTAATGCTGCCGTTGATGGCATAGTAACCGCCAATCAATACAGTACTCAACATGCTCAAACCTATGAACAGGTTCATGGATGGGAAGTAGATGGCTTCTGTAAGCGATAGATTAACGGCACTCTTCCTGTAGCTTTCAGATGTATTGAAGAAGAAGCGTAGCATATTGTTTTCCTGTACAAATGATTTGATAACACGAATGCCCGAATAAGATTCCTGTGCAGTGGTCGTCAACTCGCTAAGCTGTGCCTGTATCTTTTCGCTCTTGCGGAATATGATACTATTGACAACATAAATACAAATAGCAAGTAGCGGTAGCGGTGCTATTACATATACTGTCAGTGTAGGGCTCACGCGCAGCATACCCCATATACACATGATGCTCAGCACAATAAGGTTGATGCTGTACATCAGCGATGGGCCGGTGTACATTCGTACGCGCGATACATCTTCCGCAATGCGATTCATCAAATCGCCAGTAAAATGTGTTTTGTAAAACTGTGTATGCAGTTGCTGATAGTGTGCGTAAACTTCATTCTTCTGGTCGTACTCAATCAGTCTGCTCATTACTATTATGGTCTGCCGCATAAAGAACATAAATACGCCGCGAGCCAAAGCTAAACCTAATAGCAGCAGTCCATTCCACAATACCAGTTTGAAGATAAAAGTTTCCATATCAGCCTTTAAAACACTGTCTGATAACAGGTGATAGGTTGTTATATTATCCTGTACCCTGTCCAGCACATTGCGTACTACTACGGGAGATACTACTGCAAACAGGTTGGAAACAGCTACGAACAAAATGCCCGATAACAGGCGCCATTTATATTTTACAAAGTATTTATTTAGCGCGGCAAGGCTTTTCATAAAATACAAATGTCGGGAATTGCCTGCGCATTCCCCGACATTTGTAGCTGTAAGTACTATATTGTTAGTCTATTGTAAAATGAAGTGATGTAAAGAAGCTGCGCGGCATCATTGGCCCGGCAGTAGATGTACCGGTACTACCATGGCTGCCCGATGAGCTTGCGAGGCCTGATAGCTGACGCTGCCTGATATCGAATATATTCTTAACGCCTGCTATTACGCGTACTTTGTTTTTGAATAGTTTCTTTTCTGCTGATAAATCCATTACGTGCAATTCACTCTGTGTGCCTGCATAGTATGCAGTGCCTTCTATGCTGTATAGCAGCGTTGGTTGTTTGCCGCTATATCTGTAAAATACATTCAGGTTAGTGCCTGCTTTCGTAAAGGCATATTGCAGCATTATATTTCCTTCTACAGCACCAAAAGCATCATACGCACCGTTTTCTTTAAAAGTGTAATTGTAAGATAGGCTTACCTGTCCATGAAATTTACCATATTGTCCATCGGCCTGCAATGTGTTAGCTATGTTGGCTAAATGGCCGATATTTAGATAAGTGTAGTTAATAGTATTTGGGGTAGTATTAACAAGAGCTATGCCATTATAAACTTCGTTGTAATTGCTGTTGATGCTTAATTGCAGATAGTCTGCATTTTTATCATAAGCCTGGTAAGATGCAGAGAGTTGAATATGATTGCTTTTCTCTGCACGGAGGTCGTCATTGCCGGTAATATGGTGATTAGCATCTATAAAAGTAAGGTACATCTCTTTTAAAGATGGTGCCCTGAAACCTTTTGTATAGGATGCTCTTACCTGCAAATTTTTTAAAGGAGTGTATAATATATTAAGGCTTGGTATGAAAGGTGTTTTATAAGTAGAATTGTAAGATCCGCGCATACCACCTTGTAATGTAAGCTTATCTTTTATAACGGGGTAAGATGCATTTGCATACAATCCATAATCCTGAATATTTCGGGAATATCCGCTGTCAACTTTACGGCTTTTGCCAAATTCCATATTCACATCATACCCAACAGTGTATTGCAGAAGCTTAATAGTATTCATATAACTGCTGCGCAGTGTAATGTTTTTGAATACAGTAGTGTCATTTGCGGTAATATCTTTTACCGGGTCTTGCTGAAGGGTTACAAGGTCTTTTCTGAACCTGTTCTTTACACGATAATAAATATTATAACTGTTATCGCTTTGCCATTTCCCTTTTTTACCTACGTTGCCACCTACAGACAGTCTGTTCAATGACCTTGTAGTGTGGTAATACTCATCAAATGCATAACAGTTCCATGGATCCCAAGCTTGCAAGTTGCCCAGATTAGTAATGGTTTCTTTCATATAGTCTGAAGCGAACCTTAATTTGAATTGAGAAGGGGTGCTATACGCATAGGCGAAATTGCCTAAGTATTGTTCAACGGGCTTGAAGAAATAAGAACGCTCTGTTTGCACAACGCTATTGCCATATTTAACAGGTACATCAGTATTCAGGTATCCACCGAAAAAATTACGGCCGCCACCAACAGTAAACTGGTTACGTTCTTTTAGTTTATATGCGAAAGAAGCATCTGCATTGTACTTACCTACTGTCTCGTAGTAGGTATTAATGATTCCCCCGATTTTCTTGTTTTCTTTTTTAGTAATGACGTTTATTACACCTGCTACTGCATCGCTTCCATAAACCACGCTCATAGGGCCTTGTATTACTTCAATCCTTTCAACATTGTTCATGTTGATCTGAGAAAGATTAATGTTCCCGTTTTCGCGCCCGTTTACAGGCATACCATCCACAAGTATTTTTACTTTATCACCTCTCATCCCCTGCATCACAATGTTTGAACCCAGAATGCCATCATTCCCGAAGTTCATGTTTGTCTGGTTGCGCAATGCTTCATTAAGTGTAACAGCACCCTGAGATTGTATTTGCGCTTTAGTGATAACCTGGTAGTTGGACAATGCATTTTTTAATCGTACAGGTTGTCCTACACCTGTTACAACTACTTCATTCAGAGAACTGAATTTCTTAGTTATAACAACATTGATATTTGTATTAACAGGAGCAGTCAAAAACTCTTTACTATATTTTTCATAACCCTGCATTATCACCTCTATAGTGCAGGGATAGCTTTGTGTCTGTATAGTAGCAATACCCATTACATCTGTTTGCGCTGTATTTACCAGTGCATTATTAGCTCCGTATATATTCACGTATGCTAATGAAACAGGTTGACGGTTCTCTTTGTCAGAAATCGTTACGCGTATTTGCTGTGCAAATGCTGTAACAACTGTCAGCAGAACTATGAAAATGGTATGTACTACTCTCGAAAACATATCTCCGTTTTGTTTAAAAAGTCCGGTTGTGTATTGCAACAACCGAACTTTTCATCAATCAATCCACGCTTTTGCTATTTATATTAATGTTGAACAGCAAGTTTTTGAGTTGCTTTCCAATCACCGTTTGCAATGGTTACCATATAAGTACCGCTTGCATAGTTCGATGTATTGATACGGAAGGCATTCAAACCTGCATTCAATTTTATTATATGCTTTTCTACTATTTTACCTGTAATGTCTGTTACAAATATCGCTGTGTTGCCTGCAGCTTCTTTTGCATCTATCATTATTGATGTTTCATTAACCGCAGGGTTTGGTGCAATGCTGTAAGCAGCAACTGAGGTATTGATGTTTTTAACACTTGTTACATCGCCCAGTTTGCGTTTTTCAAATACTGCACGTCCGTTTGATGAACCATAGAAGTTTGTAAAGTGCAATTGGTAGTATTCGTTTGTGTTATTTGTTTTGATGAAGTAATGAGCAGAATCTCTCATTGTCCATGGACCGGGTCCCATCGGAGCTTTCTTCCAGTCAGAACCTATAACATGAATATCATTCAGGTATGGTTTGCTATCATAGCCTGTAGTAGATGGGTTTAAATCATTTACTTCTGCAACACTCACACCGAAGTTTGAATATACTGTTGTCACAGGGTATGGTTGCAACGGGCCGGGGCCTGCTGCAACAAACTCAATTGCACGTGTAAATACCATATCCCATGCAGTGCGGCTTGGTTCACGGTCGCGGATAGCGTCGTTTACTACATCATAATAAGCGAAGTTCCTGTCTGTATAACCATTCTTCCTGTAAACACGGATGGTCTTGTCATTGTTGCCGTTAAAGTCAGCAATGCGTACCCTGTATGATATACTGTCGGATGGTGTGCTTTTGTATTCCTGCACCCAAACCTGATAAGCAGCATTATTTATAGTTATCAGGTACAATGAATCGCCAACTACAGAATGTGAAGTCATATTGTATGCACCCCAGCTGTAGTCAAATGGATTACCTGCATCGTTCATACGGTTGAAGGCACCGAAGTTCCAGCTTGTATCCGTATTGTAAAGCATTACCTTACCAATGGTATCGGTATTAGTTAATGCACCAAACTTTGCAGTTGCACTCAGATGCAGTGAATATACATTCACCTTGCCTGCAACATGGTTGGCAATAATACTAACGTTTGAATTTGCACCCAGTGGCGGTAATGTCTGAAAAGCTATATGCCAATTGGTATTGCTTTCAGATTTTTGCTGGCCGTTTTTAAGGCTGTAAAAAATATCATTCGCATAACTTGCTCCCATTTCTACAGAGTCAGCAACCCAAGTTTGTGCGTAGGTATTAAAGCTGAATGCAGTAGCACCTAATAAGAGTAGAGATTTTAATTTCATCTAAGAAGTGTTTTAACAGTACAAAGGTACGGCTACACTTCCCGATGAGATTGACCCTCATCAAGTTATTACAATCTTATGACACGTTAAAAACGGATTAAATCCACCCTTGGTTATGCAGGTACTTCGCTATCTGTACAGCATTGGTAGCGGCACCCTTACGTAGGTTGTCGGCCACTATCCAGCAGTTCAGCGTATTGTCCTGGCTATAGTCGCGGCGTATACGGCCCACAAACACCTCGTCCTTGCCGGCAGCGTCCAGCGGCATAGGGTAGGCATTGGCAGCAGGGTTGTCCACTACTACCACACCCGGCATGTTGCTTAGTATCTCGCGCACGTCATTTTCAACAAAGTCGTTTTTGAACTCTATGTTCACGCTTTCGCTGTGGCCGCCTGTTACAGGCACACGTACCGTAGTAGCGGTTACTTTCACGCTTTCATCCCCCAGTATCTTGCAAGTTTCCTTCACCATCTTCATTTCCTCTTTGGTATAGCCATTGTCCTGAAATACGTCTATATGAGGTAAAACGTTCATATCTATACGGTGCGGATATACGCCAAAGCCCTCGCCGCCTGCACGCTGGTCTTCCATTTCTTTCACAGCCTTCTGCCCTGTACCGCTTACGCTCTGGTATGTACTTACCACCACGCGTTTAATGCCATACTTGTCGTGCAGGGGTTTCAGCACCATTACCATCTGTATGGTGCTGCAGTTGGGGTTAGCTATTATCAAGTCTTCTTTGGTCAGTACATGGCCATTCACCTCAGGTACTACCAGTTTTTTGGTAGGGTCCATACGCCATGCAGACGAGTTGTCTACTACATAACAACCAATCTCGGCAAACTTCGGTGCCAGCTCCAGCGATATGCTGCCGCCTGCAGAGAAGATAGCCAGTTGAGGTTTCATGCTGATAGCTGTTTCGGCATTAACCACGCTGTATTCCTTACCCTTGTACTTGACCTTAGTACCTACAGACTTCTCAGAAGCCACTGGTATCAGTTCAGTCAAAGGAAAGTTTCTTTCTTCAAGAATTTGCAACATGGTGCTGCCAACCAGCCCTGTTGCGCCTACTACAGCTACGCGCATTGTTATATATTATTTTTTAATTGGGGTGCAAAGATAGGATTTAAAAAAATCTGGCAAGCCATAAGACTTGCCAAATATGTATTGATATGTATTTGTAAGTCTATAAGCTTTCAGGCAACGTATATTTTTTACCCTTGTTCTGTTCCTTCAACCAGTTAACTAATGGCTGGAAGTATTCCAACATCGCTTTTGCATTCAGCTCATCGCCTGTGCTTTCTTTCAGTACCGTACGCCAGTCTTTAGATGCGCCCGGGTAGGTAATCTTCTTCAGGAAGTCGCCGATGCCTGTTTGGCCATAATAGTTGGTAGCACGCGGGTCTTGCTTCAGTATGTTTTTAGCAATGTGGTTGTGCAGTTGGTAAAGTATAACGTAAGACAATGCATAGTCATAATACTGTGCAGGATCGTCGTTGATATGTGTTTTGGTAGCTGCGTCGCAGTACTCCTCGCCACGTGCAGACGGAGGTACAATGCCCTGGTATTTCTTAGCCAGTTCCCACCACTTGGCGTTGAACTGTGATTCGCTCAGGTTATCTACATACAGCGCTTTTTCAAAATTGCTCATAGTACCTGATGAGAAGAATATGAACACAACAGAGTTCAGCGCTTCTTTCAGCAAAGCCTGCACGCTGTCTGTTTTCACATTGGCATCTATCAGCCCGCGGCCTGCCAGATAAGGCTTTTGCATAGCTGCAAGGCCCATCATAGTGCCGATAGCCTCGTGATAAGCACGGTTAGCGCCACCACGCAACAGTGGCGGAACGTCCTTGTTAGTATAGGTCATGTAGTAATAGATGTGGCCCAGCTCGTGGTTGGCAGTTTCCCACCATTCGGCATTAGGTTCTACACTCATCAGGCTGCGTACATCTTTATCCAGATTCATGTGCCATGCAGATGCGTGGTTGTTCTTCTTCACATTGCTATCTGCTCTGTAAGGATAAAGGCTCGATTTCTGCCAGAAAGTTTCAGGCAATGCAGGGAAACCAATACTTGTATATAGCTTCTCGCCCTCTTTCACTATCCATTCTTTCGATTTTGTAGCAAGTATCTTATCAAGGTCTATGCCTTCTACATTTACAACAGAGCTCCAGTCTTGCCCCCAGCGGTTTGGCAGCCAGTGTGCAGGCAGATAGTCGGGTACATCTTTTGCACCATACTTCTTAGCCATTTCATAGCGCATCCATGTATGCAACTCGCGATAAAGCGGGTACAGCTCGTTCATCAGCTTATCCATGGTCTGCATCATCTCATTGGCCTCCATGTCGTAGTCGCTTACCTGGTAGCTGAAGTAGTCGTGATAGCCGAGCTCCTGCACTGTCTTATTACGCAGGTTGCGCAGGTTCACAAGGCCGCCTTTCAGGCTTTTACCCACTTCTTTACTGGCTTCCCATGCTGCAAGGCGTTTGTTCAGGTCGGTTTCGCTTTTCAGTGCAGCATCCAGATCATTGGTGCTTACCTTCTTACCATTGTACATGTACTGAAAGCTGTACAACTGGCGTGTCTGTTCGTTCTCTGCTTTGATGCGTTGCTTTACCACATCTGCAATTGTTTGAGGATTGTTAGCAGCAGCATACAGTATCAGCTCCAGTTGTTTTACCTGTATATCAGTGAGCTTGTCTTTTTGCGCCATGAACTTTTTGGCCTGCTCAATATTTTCTTTGCTACCGGTGAATGCAGCCATTGCCTCATCGGTTTTTGCAGCATTCACAGTATTGGTAGAGTCGCCCTCTACAATCTCCACTTGCGATTTCCATTGTGCTTCGCTGCTATTGGTGTAGAGCTTCACATATTCGGTAGTGTACTTATCAAGAAACGCTTGTGCTTCTGTTTGAACAGCATCGTTGTTGGCAGCATTGCCACAAGAAACCAATAACAAGACAGACAAGCCAAGCGCAGAAATATATTGCTTCATTTGTTATGAATTAAGGATGTAAAAGTATTATAATGTTTCTAAAAGCCCGACGTTATGATTCGGGGGATTTTATTGCAATGCACCTGTGAACTCTATTAGTAGTTTAGACAGGCCATCAATGTTTTCCAGCGATATTTCTTTGGCAACGTCAAACACATCGTGGTAGTAAGGCTTTGTGCCATTGCTGTATATGAATACACCTTTCACACCTGCTTCGCAAAATGGCCAGTGGTCGCTGTTTTGTGTTTGTTCCCGCTGATTGATTTTCGGCACATATCCCTGTTCCCCATTTATCTTATCCATCAGTGCAAACTCTGTATTGTTATTAACGGCATTTACCATTGTAATGCCATTGGTAGCATCACCCGTCATATCAAGATTTATAAGAAAGCGGATATTGCCCAATGGAAACAAAGGATACTTTACATAATGCTTTGAACCAAGCAGCCCTGCTTCCTCGCCACTGAACAACATAAACGCTACAGAGTATTTCTGCGGATGCTCTGCAAAATATTTAGCAAGGTACATGACCAGTGCTGTGCCGCTTGCATTATCATGTGCACCATAGAAGATAGCTTGTCTGCCCATCTGCCCGAGGTGGTCATAGTGAGCAGAGAATATGATAAAACTATCAGGCTTTTCAGTGCCGGGGACAAATGCCAGAACGTTCTGTGCCTTGTACGTTGGGTTCATTTTTGCCTCAACTCTTACAGCTGCTTTTCTGGGATGCTTTGGCAGTACAGTATCTTCTACTGTAATGATAGTTCCGGGTACTGCTTCTGTATTGGCAGTCCATATCATCTTGCCATGTTTCGGTACTATAAACAGCCCCTTCGGAAATTCTTTGGCAAATGAACGGATAGAATATTTCAGGTATTTGGTAACGGTATCTGCATTTTTCAGGTAATAGCCATGCTCAGGGTTGTTGAAGCGTTTTTTCACTGCAACCCACTTTGCAGAGTCCGTCACTTTACCCAAGTCAATGCGTTTCAGTTTAATAGTTCCGTCTGTGGCATAGCTGCTGCTGGCTGCGTTTACAATGAAATCTGAACCGGGTATTAATACAGTTTTATTGATTTTGAGCAGCACATCTCCCGGAAAAGTATTGATAGGGAAAAAATAGGGTTGGTAATAATTGCTATCCTTATCAAATGCCTTTAAACCCAAAGACCTGAAATGCTTACTGATATGTTTTGCTGCTTTTTCACCCCCTTTAAACACATATCCCCTGCCATGCATACTGCCGGACGACAAGCGTTGTATCTCATGTTTCAGAAAGCGCTTTTCCTCTTGAGCCGATGCCTGCATTGAAAAAAGGAAGAGGTTCATTAATAATACCAGGCGTGTCATTTTCATAAACTATATCCTTTCTTTTTTTGAGCGTGCCAAAAATAAGAAATGCAGTTTATATTACGCTTCAAATTATTTGTTGATAGTTTTTGATAGTAAAACACCTGTTTTGTTGCCGTAACAACTTATGCTATTGATTATCAATACATATTATTAACTGAATGGTTACAAACGGTTACGGATTGTTGCAATTTGTTGCAGATTTTCATTTCTGATGTTTAGATGGTTACAGGATTTTCAAAGAACTTTTATTATAACAAATATACGTAAAAATATGATAATTTATTCTTTTATTATCTTGAACCTGGTTGCTATGTTATTTTCTGTGATAACAAGCTGATAAATACCTGAAGCAAAGGAACCAATATTGATGAGAGTCTGATTTGTGAATGCAGTTTGTTGTAATAACAATCTGCCGGATATATCGTACAGCCTGATGTTGCAGCTAGCTTTAACACCATCGATATTCAATACATCTGTTGCAGGGTTGGGGTATACTTTAATGGCTGAATTGCCTGTTATACCACTGATGCCGGTAGTTTCAATACTTACTTTTATGCAATTGCTTTTGGCAGTTTTAGGATTCGGACACAGGTAACTGCTTGTCATGTTAACACAAATTTCATCCATGTTGCTAAGTGTACTTGCCCCCCATATGCTGCTTAATGCACCTACTTCAGGATTAGCGTTCCTTGTCCATTGATAGGTTGGACTGTTTCCGCCGTTGACAGGTGTAGCTGTAAAGTTTATCATGGTGCCGCCGGGTACAGTAGTTGAGGGGTTGGCAGTGATAGATACAGAAGCGGGCAACCATGGGAAAACACGCATGGTAATCTTGTTGCTGGTATCCGTATATGGGTCTGCACATACACCTGTTGCAACAAGTGTAACATAATACTCGTCATTATCTGCAGTGGTTGTTGTACTGTAGTTGGCGGCTGCAGCACCGCCGATAGCTGTATTGTTTTTGTACCAAAATCGTTGGAAAGATGTACCCGCATTAGCAGTGCTGGAAATAAATGTAACAGTAGCACCCTGGCAGATACTGTCTTTAGGGCTTGGGTACATATTGATAACAGGGGCAGGGTTTACAACAACTGTTACAGAGTCTTTATCTGATGTGCATCCGTTGGCTGTAACCATTACGTAGTATTTGCCAGCCATAGCAGTAGTAGCACCTGTACGTACAGGGTTTACAACACTTGCACTATAACCGCTGACACTCGTCCATGAATAGGTACCTGACTGTGGGTTGCTGACATTCAGTTTCAAATCCTGACCAACACATACAGGGGTATTTGCAATAGACAGAGGCTTTGCGGGGATAGGGTACACACTGCCATACACTGTGTCGCGAATACTGCAACCGTTAAATGTGCCTGTAAGTATATAATTGCCTGTAGCTGAGGTAGCAGCAGATGGTATGTTTGGGTTTTGCAGTGTACTTGTAAAGGCATTAGGCCCTGTCCAAGAGAAGCTGACACCGGATGTGGAAGTATTACCACTTAAAAACAGGGTATTCCCTTCACAGATGGCATTGACACCTGCACTGAAGTTGGCTGGTAAAGGTTTTACCTGCACAGTAACCGTATCTTTTCTGGTACAACCATTGCTGAGCGATGCAGTTGCAATATAGTCTCCTGCCGCAGCAATAGTAGTATTAGCGATATAAGGGTTCTGAATGGAGCTTGTGAAACTATTGGGCCCTACCCAACTGTATGCGGCGCCAGTAGTAGAATTGGTTGAATATAACCTGAGTGTATCCGCAACACATACAGGTGTAGTAGCGGTAGCTGTGATGGCTATTGGTGATGGATTGACAGTAGCAACAACAGTATCTTTTGTGCCGCAACCGAGTATAGAGGCAGCAACTATATAACTACCCGAACTACCAACAGCAGCATTTGAAATATTAGTGTTTTGGAAAGTAGATACTAAGCTATTCGGCCCCATCCACAGATAGGTTACATTGCCTGTTGTTGTGGTTATAGCATTTAGTCTCAGTGTATCGCCACTGCATACAGGGCTATTAGATGATGCAGTTGGTTTGTTAGGGTATTTACCAATGATTATATTTTTAGAGCTAACTTCTGAACTATCTATTGGACTGCTGGAAACTATGCGTACTCTATAACCTGCGCCGGGACTAACAGTGGTAGGAATTTGTGCATTGATATTACCGGCTGTAGTTCTTGAAACCGATGCGAGATTGGTAGGGCTTGTAAAATTGCCTGAAGCGTCGGACAACTGAAGCGTGAATACATTTCCGCTATTAAATGATGAACCGGAAGTAAATGCATAGCTTGTGTGAATACTGTCTCCAGCACATAAAGCCGTGTCAGAGGCGACGTTATTCATACGGAGCCACCTAACAACAACTGAATCTATATAGTAGTATGCGTGTGAACCACTCCCCCCTAAATAAATCGAATTAACATTTGAGCTTGCGTAGAAACCACCAATAACAATATTGTCATAAGCAGAATCTGCTACGAATGTAGAGCTTAACCTTATCCAATTCGCAGTATCGGTAATAACACCATAATTTGAATAATCTATCTGAGGGTTTACAGGAAGAGGCAGTGAGCTGCCGGTATTCTGTACACCGGAGTCAAAAAAGTATACACCTAAATTATCTGTAGCCCAATATGCTTTGGAGAGCGAAGCAGACAATGATACTTCATAGGTAGCTCCTGCTTGCATTGGTGAAATAGGAGCTGCCAGATATTCTCTGAATGGGGTTCCGGTTGTCCAAGCAATAAAACCACAATACGCGTCACCATCAGCCGCATATTGATAGCCGAATGAATTCGCCGGTACATTTGCTGAAGCGGTTACTCCTGTAATAGCGCATGCATGAAAATAATCGGGGCTGCCATTGTATTGGTGCCATGATACAACATAAGTGTTCATTCCTCCACTACTTAACGGGCATGCAGTTTTGTATTCAAAACTTCCATTCGGCACAAGGTTTTGTGCTTTTGCATGAAAGCCAAGGATAGTTAGTAAAAGGATAATTATCAGGTTCCTCATAGGTAGGTAATATGAGTGGAAGAATGTATGTATAAAAATACTAAAGGGGCTGTATAAACAGCCCCTTTAGTTATTAAAAGCAAATTAAACTTTACTCTGCTTTCTTCGTTTCACCTTCTTTTTTCGGTGTGCCTTTGTCTATGGCAAAGATGATTTTCTTTTCTTCTTCGCTGTAGTCGGCTTTTACGGTATCGCCTTCCTGTATGCGGTGGTTCAGTATCTCTTCTGCCAGCGGGTCTTCCAGGTATTTCTGTATAGCCCTGTGCAGCGGACGTGCACCAAACTGCGCATCGTAACCTTTTTCGGCAATATACTTTTTGGCAGCCGGTGTAAGTTCCAATGTAAAGCCAAGTGTATTCAGGCGCTTCAACACATCTTTCATTATGATGTCGATGATTTGCGCAATGTGGCCCTCGTCCAGCGAATTGAAGATGATAACATCATCAATACGGTTGAGGAACTCCGGAGAGAAGGTACGTTTCAGTGCTTTCTCTATTACACCTTTACTCAGTTCATCAGCGTTTTCTACCTTGGTAGCTGTTGCAAAACCTACACCTGCTCCGAAGTCTTTCAACTGGCGTACACCAATGTTGGACGTCATGATGATAAGTGTATTTTTGAAATCTACTTTGCGGCCAAGACCATCTGTTAGCTGCCCGTCATCCAATACCTGCAATAGTATATTGAATATATCCGGGTGTGCTTTTTCTATCTCATCGAGCAATACTACACTATATGGCTTGCGACGTACTTTTTCGGTAAGCTGGCCACCTTCTTCATAACCCACATATCCCGGAGGCGCGCCTATCAGGCGGCTGAGCGAGAATTTTTCCATGTACTCACTCATATCAACACGTATCAGCGCTTCATCACTATCGAACATATAACGCGCCAATGCACGTGCCAGCTCTGTTTTACCTACACCGGTAGGGCCCAGGAAGATGAATGAACCAATAGGCTTGCGTGGGTCTTTCAGGCCTACACGGTTGCGCTGAATAGCTTTTACTACTTTGGCAATTGCCTCGTCCTGCCCTACCACGGACCCTTTCAGGTCGTCGCCCATACGGCGAAGTTTGGCGCTTTCTGCCTCTACCATGCGCATTACAGGTATGCCTGTCATCATACTGATGACTTCTGCAATATGCTCTTCATGTATCGGGAAGCGCTTATGTTTCGCTTCTTCTTCCCACTCCGCTTTTGCTTTTTCAAGTTCTTCACCAAGGCGTTTTTCTCTGTCGCGCAGTGCGGCAGCTTCTTCAAAACGCTGGCTCTTAACTACTTTATTTTTTTCCTGTTTGATGTCCTCAATTTTCTTTTCAAGCTCCAGAATGTTTTCAGGAACGTTGATGTTTTTGAGGTGTACGCGTGCGCCCACCTCGTCCATTACGTCAATTGCTTTATCGGGCAACAGGCGGTCGGTCATATAGCGGTCACTCAGTTTTACGCAGGCATCAATCGCATCCTGATCGTAGGTTACATTATGAAACTCTTCGTATTTATTACGAATATTATTCAGGATTATTATTGTTTCGTCAACGCTTGGCGGTTCTATCAGTACTTTCTGGAAGCGGCGGTCGAGAGCACCATCTTTCTCAATGTACATACGATACTCGTCGAGCGTAGATGCACCAATGCATTGCAGGTCGCCACGCGCCAACGCAGGCTTAAAGATATTGGAAGCATCGAGCGAACCTGATGCGCCACCGGCACCAACTATGGTGTGTATCTCATCAATAAACAATATCACATCGCGGTTCTTTTCCAACTCGTTCATGATGGCTTTCATCCTTTCTTCGAACTGGCCACGATATTTGGTACCTGCCACCAGTGCAGCAAGGTCGAGGCTAATAACACGTTTATCGAACAATACACGTGATACTTTGCGTTGTACAATGCGCAGTGCAAGACCTTCAACAATGGCTGTTTTACCTACACCCGGTTCACCTATCAGTATAGGGTTGTTCTTTTTGCGACGCGATAATATTTGTGATACACGTTCTATTTCTTCTTCGCGGCCTACAATCGGGTCGAGGTTGCCGAGCTCGGCGAGCTTAGTAATGTCGCGACCGAAGTTGTCAAGTACCGGTGTTTTTGATTTTGAATTACCGGCAGGTTTGCGTTGCTGAAATTGTTTACGTTCATCATCTTCATCAAAGTCATCCCCGGGGTCGCTGTAATCACCACGCGGTGCATCTCCCTGCAGTATGCTCAGTTCATCTTTAAAGCGGTCATAATCTACCTGGTATTGGTGCAATATTTGAGTAGCAACGTTTTCTTTGTTTTTGAGGATAGAAAGCATCAGGTGTTCAGTTTCAACCGTAGCGCTTTTCAGGGCTTTGGCTTCCAGTACTGTTATGCGTATTACTTTTTCGGCCTGCTTGGTTAGCGGCAGGCTGTTAACGTTCGAGAGGGGTTTGTTGCTCTTGTCCTTAATAGCACCTTCCAGTTCTTTGCGCAAATCAAACAGATCTACCTGCAAGGTTTGCAACACTCGTACAGCCAACCCTTCACCGTCTCGGATAAGGCCCAGCAACAGGTGCTCGGTGCCTATGAAATCATTACCCAATCGCAGCGCTTCCTCGCGGCTGTAGGATATGATTTCTTTGACTTTTGGTGAGAAATTAGAATCCATGAATCATCCTTTGTTTTAGTAAAATTAATGATAAAGGCAGTAGCTGCAGTATCGGGTTTTGCTATATATGTATTGCCTTTTACCTTGCTTATCGCCGTCGTCTAACTAAATATACGAAAGAAATTATAGCACGATTGTTATTTTTATGGCGTATTTACAGCTTTTGCTGACCACTGATTAACTACTACTTGCAATATGGAATTCAAAATTGATACCAAACCTACATATACCGTTATAACACCCGTTGATGCCCGCATAGATGCTAATATGACAGCAGCACTGGGGCAAAAATGTGAAGAACTGGCAACAAGCGGCACCTCTAACTACATAATTGACCTGCAACATTGCACATCGGGCGACAATACGTCATTTGATGATTTGGTACAAATGCACGAAAATTGCTACAACAATTCGCAGTCGTTGGTGTTTACAGGCTTACAAAACGGTGTGATGCAACAATTGCAGGAACTGGAATTAGATAACGTATTGAACATTGCCCCTCAAATGATAGAGGCAATAGACATTATAAGTATGGAAATACTGGAGCGCGATTTGTTTAATGAAGAAGAATAAAAATCACAGGATTGTCATTACCCCCTATTACGCTTAAATATCTGAAATGAGAGTAACTATTCTGGGCAATAATTCTGCTTTGCCGGCATTTGGCAGGCACCCTACAGCACAGGCTGTGCATGTATGGGGAGAGGTGCTATTGATAGACTGTGGTGAAAGTACGCAAATACAAATGCAGCGCTTTGGGGTAAAGTGGCGCAATCTTAACCATATATTCATCAGCCATATGCATGGCGACCACTATTTCGGGTTGCCGGGATTGATAAATAGTATGAGCCTGCTGGGGCGTGCAGCACCGCTGCATGTTTACGGGCCCAAAGAATTACTGCCTATAATAGACCAGATACAAAATGTTGCAGAGACAGTATTAAGTTATGAATTTCATTACCATGAACTGCCTGAAGGTGAGGCAGTGTTGGTGGATAATGAATATTATACTGTAAGGTGTTTCCCGGTAGAGCATAGGATACCGTGTCATGGTTTTTTGATAACCAGCAAAACACGCGGGCGTAAAATAGTACCTGAACGATGCAGGGAATATGAAATACCCCGATACTACTATGATAAACTGAAACAAGGCGAAGACTACGAAAAACAAGACGGTACTATTGTAAAGAATGAATGGGTGACCACCGAAGGGCCTGCACCCAAAACATATGCCTATTGCGCTGATACTTTATTTACAGACAGCTTTGTAAAGTATATTCAGGGTGCAGATACTGTATATCACGAATGTACATACCTGGAGCGGGATGCGGATAAGGCAGCAGCAAGATACCATAGCACAGCAAAGCAGGCAGCAGCATTGGCCAAGCTGGCAGATGCAAAGCAGTTGTTGCTGGGGCATTATTCATCAAAATACAGAGATACCGAACCTTTTGCAGAAGAAGCCAAAGAAATATTTCCTAACGTGCATGCAAGTATTGAGGGGATGACCTATGATGTGTAAAAAAGAGGATACGCGTTTTAAATAAGCATTGATGAAAGAAACCAAAAGTAAACCTATGCAAAAATCGATTGCCATTGTAGTACATGCCTGCGACAGATATGAATTGTTGTTCAAGGGGTTTGAATACTTTTTCAAAAAGTATTGGCCTATGGATACATTGGTCAGCAATTATTATTTTCTGACCGAAGAAACTGATTACAAGAGCAATATTTTTACCAATATAAAAACAGGGAAAGGGGAGTGGACACATCGGCTTCATACTGCCTTGCAGCAAATTGAAGAGCAGTACATCATATATATGCAGGAAGACATGTGGTTCTCTGAAATACTGTCTGCTGATACTATTAATGGTATAGTAAAATTTGCATTGGATGAAAAACTTAAGTTGATGAAGCTCAACAGCTCTGAAGTATATAAAACAACAGCTACAGATACAATAATAACTGGTTTGCGTGTAGGGGTGCTTGATAATGAAGCTAGCAACTACCTGATGTCTCACCAGGTATCGATATGGAATAAAGAATTGCTGATGTCTCAGTTGATATACAACGAGCACCCGTGGAGGAATGAAAGAAAAGGTACGAAGCGCCTGAAAAAATTAAACCCGGTTATATATCACGTAGACCTGTTTTCTGAAAACGGGAAATTGCCGATTAATAACAATCTTTCGACAGCGCATTCAGGTTCTTATGTGACAGTATCTGTCAATTCAGTACTGAATGATTTTGTTGTGCCATTTATTAATGAACTGAAACGAAGTAAGGAACAAGTGTATAACGACTATGCTCAGAAACTTGCATTTCATTACAATAATAAATACACACATGATGGCAAACCAAAGCCACGCAAAACCTGGTTTTAAAAACAGAAGAGCCGCATGAAGTCATGCGGCTCTTCTGTTTGTTATATTGAATATATTATTACAGGCCTGTAATACAAAGTCCTATTGAGTATGGTGTTACAACCGGACCTTCGCCATCTTTATACAAGTTCGTAAGATTGTAAGTGCCAAATACCGATACGTTGCCGTAGCCTAAGCGTGCAGATGCGGCAAAGCGCCAGGTTTCCAGATATTTACGGCTGTTGTTTTTGTAGTTTACTTTAGTGCCGTCTTCACGTCCTTTGATGTGAGCGCCAAGCAGTGTTCCTACCTTCATACCAATAGCAGCTTTGAAACCTTTGTTGCGGTTATCTTTATTGCCGAAGAAACGTATTTCAAAAGGAGCTTCGAGGTAAGTAAGTGTTTGTTTGTAGCGTTTATAGTTTACTGTTTCGGCTATAAAGCGTACTTGTGTAGAGTCTTTATCTGTATTCATTATCTGCTGATCTGCCAGATAAATATTTGATGCGGAGATACCTATTCCGGCAGCAAAGCTGAAGTTTGATTTTTTAATAGGGAAATCATAACACAAGTAGCCACTAAAGCCACGGCCAATACCTGTTGTTTTGATGCTATCCGGTTTTACCCAGCCATCATAGCTGAATTGCAACATCAGGAAATCGCGAGATGGTTTTTGTACAGTGCTTTTCTTTTCACCACCTTTTTCAAGGTCTTGCGCCCACATCATAGTTGGCATCAACATAAGCGCCAGTAGGGCGAAGCGTTTCATCATAAATTGAAATTAGTGCGCAAATATAATAGTTGCACAACGCATATTTTGTTAAATATCAATATAAGAAGGTGTTTACTAATATGATGAAATCATAAAAATTTGCCTGAAATTCTGAAAAATCATTACTTTTGCCCTCCCAAACGGGAACACGGAGGCATTAGCTCAGTTGGTTAGAGCGTTGGATTGTGGTTCCAAAGGTCGTGGGTTCGACCCCCATATGCCTCCCATTAAAAAAAGTACTCATTCGAGTGCTTTTTTCATTTGTGCTTTTTATTTATTGTTTCGGAAAGAATAGTTTGATGGATGTGCCAATATTCCGGGCGCTCTTAATGGTAAAATGCCCTTCAACCACCTTTAGCAGGTCTTTAATAATGAGATAGCCTAAGCCATTACCTTTTTTACCATCTACATTAGCAGATGATACTATAAACTGGTCGGCAAGGATATTATTAATCTGTTCTTTGGTCATACCAAAGCCCTGGTCTTTTACTTCAATCAGCAACCCGTTTCGCAGTTGTTTGGCTGCAATGGTAATATGCCCTTTCTCCATAAAGTTGAGCGCATTTACTACAAGGTTGTATAATATAATGCGTAACGGCTCTGCAAACTGGTGGATTGAGAAGTCTGCAGGTACTTCGTTTGTGAGATATATGTTTTTTTGTTTAGCCATACCATTCAGTATGCTGAATATCTGCCTGACCATATCGTGCAGCATTACATCTTCACTTAATAATTGGCGGTTTTCGTTCTGATACTTAATCCAGTTAAGGATATTGGTGGATAACATTTCCAACTCGCGCGATGTGTTTACGATTTCTTCAAGCGTTTCCATCTTCAGCTCTTCGCTCATCTGTTCATTGCTTTCCACAAGATTTCTACCGGCAAGATGCAGGAACTTGAGTGGTGTGATAATATCGTGGCTGATGATAGAAATGAGGCGAGTTTTGATAAGATCATTTTTTTCAAGCTCTTCGTTTTTGCGCCGTATCTCTTTGGTTTTACGTTCTACCAATGCACGCAATACATTCTGACGGATGATAAAACGTTTGGCGCGTAAAAAAAGTACGAGGCTGACATAACCTACTGTAGTAAGTATTATGATGAGAATTAACCAACCATTCTGATACCAGGGTACATTAAGCATAATATTTATTTGCAGATTAGTTGACATTGTAAAGTGAGGCCAACTGCATCAATTCTTTAAGATTTTTTGTATCAGTTTTTTCAAATATTCTGTTTTTCAATGTTGAAACCGTATTCATCCGAAGGTTGAGAACTGTTGATATATCTTTCGTGCCATGGCCGCCCAGCATGTAGTGGAGCACTTCCAGTTCGCGTGCAGACAGTTGAATGAAGGGGTTGATACTGACACCCTTCACTGTTGAAACATCTGCCGGGTTGTAATGGTTAATGAAATTGTCGAGGAAGGCAATAGTGTCTTCTTCCTTAGTAGTTTTTTCCAGGTAGTAATATATATTGTACTGTTTCAGCGCCTCTCCATACACAGAGCCATTGAGCATGGAGAAGACCATGATTTTTAAATCAGGGTACAAGCGCTGAATGTTAGGTACAATCTCTAATGAAGTGCAATCGGGTAATATGATATCAAGTATCAGGTGTGTGTAGTCTTTCTTTTGTAACTCACTCATCACACCATTACCATTAGATACTTCGAATATATCTTTTATACCCAAATGAGTTTGAAGCAACAGTTTGATACCCTTTCGTATCATGCTGTGATCATCGGCAATCAATATTCTATGTAGCATCAGCTTTGTTCTGTTTGTTCAGAGAGTAGTTTTTCTACTTGATGGAATACTAAACAAAAAGCGTGCGAATTTCATCAATTCCTGCCATTAACAGCAATAGAATTTATTCTACAAGCTAATATATAGCATGTTTTTAGCTTTACAACTGTTGAATAAACAGGGATAAGAGAGAGATTGTAATAAAAAACACCCTTATTGAAGTAGTAAAAAAAATTGGACGTATAAACTTGCGACGGGAATATAACTACAGTATGAGGGGAGAGATATTTAAAAAAAATATACGCGGTTACAATTTTTCATTTGAAAAATTGATGCTTACAAATAATGAAACATTGTTTTTTGTAACCAGCAATATGCCCGGCGAACGTTCATTTTTTATCAGTTTGATAAACGGGAGGTGGCAAATACTATACCATAACATATTAGGCAGAGAGGTGTTGAGTATGGAACTACAGTTTGCAGAAGCGCTGAAAGAAGAAGGCTATTAATATTTATATCAAATAAAACAAACAAACATGAGAGTGCCTTCGGGCACTTTTTTATTTTCATAGCCTTTGCCTATCTTAGCAAACTTGTAAGTAGTTTAAATAATATCTTAAATATATAAGTAATGAGTTTAGAAGTAACAGGCAAATTGTTGGTAAAAAATCCTACGCAAGTAGTAAGTGATAAGTTCAGAAAACGTGAATTTGTGCTGGAACTTGCAGAAGAAATAAACGGGAACACGTATACTAACTATGCAAAAATGCAATTAGTGCAGAATAAATGCGATATCATTGATAAATTCAACGAAGGCGATACAGTAAAAGTGAGCTTTAATATCAAAGGCAATCGTTGGGAAAAAGATGGTAAGGTGAATTACATCACCAATCTGGATGCATGGCGTATAGAGCCTGCTACAGCAGGTATGCCTGCACAAAGTGCCGGAGCACCGGCGGGCTATGCACCATCTAATGCTCCGCAGCAGCAAAATGCAGGAGGTAATTTCTACAATCCATCTCCGGAAAACGTAGATGACCTGCCGTTTTAATAAATAGTAAACAAAATTGTAACATTTACCGGGCTTGTACGATATAAACGTACAAGCCTTTTTGTTATACAATAGTTTTAGTTTTACAATCACAAATAGTTATTATGAATCATCGTATCGCCCTGGTATTGTTTATCGTTATCTGCTTTCTGAGCGCGTGCAACAAGACACCTGAACACGTTAATTATATACCTAAAGATGCAAGCCTTGTAATAGGCGTTAATACTGCCGGCCTGGGCAAAAAAATAGCCTGGGATGCATTGTGGGGAAGCAAACTGCTGGAAGAAATGCAGGAAAGAATGGATAAGAAAGATGTAATGAAAGATATGGGTAACAGCGGTATCAAAGCCATGGCTACATATTACCTGTACTTGAAAACGGATAAACGTTTTGATGGTGGTAATAAGGTGACTGCGGTACTACCTGTAGATGATGTTGCTAAATGGGAAGCATACCTGAAAAAAGTAGCACCGGAGGCAGTAATAAAAACGCAGAAAGAAAGGAAAGAAGCATTGCTTACAGATGGTATGTATGCAGGATGGACAAAAGATGTACTGATAATTATGAACACCATTTACCCATCGATGGAGGGCGTATATGAGCAACTGGGTAATGCAACTGCAGAAAATTACGATAGCCTGGTAAATGAACTGACTAAAATGCGCAAACCTGATGAAGCATTGATGGCTATTGAAATGGACAAGGCATTTACCAAGTCATCTGAGAATGCAGTATCAGCCAAGGAAAGCTTCATGAAACTGGAGAAAGAAGGGCACGACATCACAATGTGGCTGAACTATGAAACACTATCCGGAGATTATATGAACCCGGCTATGACAGGCGGGCTTGCATTATCATCAACATTATGGAAAGATGCGGCAATGGCTGCCGGTTTCGACTTTGAAGATGGGAAAATAGCAGGCCAAATGAAGTATTACATGTCAAAAGAACTGCAAACAGTTTTTAAAGATTTTGGTAATAAAAATGTTGATAAGGAATTAATTGACAGGCTGCCTGCCGAAAGATTGAATATGCTGACAGCATGTTACATAGCTCCGGAATCTATGAAAGCAATGGTTGATAAGCTGGGTGTAACAGGTATGCTGAATGCGGGGTTGATGGAAACCGGACTGACGGCAGACGATATTTTCACTGCATTTTCCGGCGATTTTGCGTTGACCTTAAATGATTTTAAGGTAAGCTCTGTAACTGTACCGACAGATAGTTTGTACGAAGGTCAGAAGGCATTTACTACGAACGATGCGGATATACAATACACGGTTGCTATAAAAACAGGAAAGAAAGAAAGTTTCGATAAACTACTGCAATTTGCAACCAAGAACGGATTGTTAGTAGCAGATGCTACAGGTAAGGGCTATATAATAAAAAGCAGGAATGAAGCTACAAATATCCTTATAGATAAGGGGTATTGTGTGGTATCTAACAACAAGACATATGCAGATGGCTTTATGAACGGGAGCTATAAAAACGCAAAGAAACCAGCTAACACAACCGAAGTATCGAAACACCCGTGGGGCTTTTACTTTGATGTAAAGTCTATGTTTGCCAATGTGAATGTTGAAAATGCAGCATCAGATAAAGAGAAAGCAATGCTGGAAATGAGTAAAAACCTGCTGGATGATGTTACAGCAAGTGGTGCAGAAAATAAAGGAGATATATTTGAATATAACATATCTGTAAACTTCAGCAACAAAGAGGAAAACAGCTTGATACAATTGCTGAACTATGCCAGCAAACTGGCGGAATTGAATAAACAGGAACAAGCCATAACTGCCAGATAATTAATTATCGATTAAAATAATATGAGTTAACTAACCAAGTGTTTACAGATACTGTCTTTGTTTTAGTGTGAACCCTTTGATTTGTTAACTATTTTTTATAAACTTGATGAAAATTTTTTCGATGGATAATCTTAAAGTTATCTATAAGGTAGGTATTGTTGCAGCATTAGCCCTGAATATCAGTGGCTGCAGGCCCGCATATGATGAAATAGATAATGATACCGTTATATCTAAGCCTTATGTATTGTATGTTGGTGACAGTTCAGGTACTATATACAAAACAAATGACGGATTAAGTTATCAGATAGTATCCGGTGCGGATAACTATCCTGCAAGTGCTATCGTTACATCCGGCAAGAACCTTCTTTTTATTAAAAAGAACCTGCATATTATAGAAGACCTTGGAAGTGGCAATAATTCAAATCCTTCTTTTTTAAATCCTGGATTCTTCACACAATACAAGGAATCAATAATCATCACGGTACCAAAGCTGAATAACAGGATTTACATTGGCGGTACAGGTATAAGAGGGTACAGGTATAATGATTCTAACGGCAGGCCCGGAATTAATTTTGTAAACTGGAGAGATCAGGCAGACCCGCTAATACCATCAGGTACAGTGTTTACGTCATTTGCTATGCTGGACAACGGAGATGTTATAGCATTAGATGCCAATACGAGAACTACTTACAGGCTGAATTATACCAACAGTACATGGGCACCAACAAGCGGCGGAACATTATTGCCAACAGGTGGCCAATTCTTCCTGTCGCACATGGGAGATGTATTACTGGCTGCTGATGCTACAGGCACTAATGGTGTTTACTTCAGTAGTAATGGAGGTAATAGCTGGCAACAATATTCAGGATTGCCAACAGGTTTGAAAATTGAAAGTATGTGTGCACCATTCGGTCAGACAGTGCTGATTGGTACACATGGTAAGGGTATATATCGTTTGCCGCTGGGTAGTACACAGTTTGTTCCTGCAAGCCTTGGCTTACCAGCAAATGCCATTATACCAAGCATTACAGACAAATACGATTTCTATAAGAATAACGAATCGAAGCAATATGTGTATGCTGCTACCAATCACGGATTGTACCGCAGTCAGGATTTAGGTGAAAACTGGGTGAAGGTTTACGATGGCCCTAACGGAAAAGGTAATTATACAGTACTATACTAGATTTCAGTATCAGCATCATCGCTGAGAAACTCATTCAGGTCGCGCCGTTGTTTTTTAGACGGGCGGCCTGTTTTGCTTAAGCGCTTACCTGTAAAGAAACTCGCACCCATTTGTTTGTTATATTGTTTGTCTTCTTCAGATGTAAGGTCTGTATAGCTTTTAACAGCCTCTTCATAACTTACACGCTTGTGTAATAGCCCCGTTACTTCAATAGTCCATTTTCGTTCGCCACGTATATCATATTTTTCGCCGATGCTTACAGTACGTGCAGGCTTTACATTGGCACCATTCAGCTTTACCTTGCCATCATCACATGCTTTTGTGGCAAGGGTACGTGTTTTGAATATACGTATTGCCCACAGGTATTTATCCAGCCTTAATTTCTCATCTGCCATATTGCTAAATTACATAAATGCAGCATCACGGAAACTGTTTTGTAGTTTTGCAACATTCTTATGCATTCACTCATCATCTTCGCATCTGGCCGCGGCAGCAACGCGCAGGCTATCATAGATTTCTTCAAAGCCAACGGCAAGGCTAAGGTTTCTCTTATAGTATCGAACAAGGCAGATGCGGGTGTACTGGATATAGCAGCAAAAGAAGGCATACCAATATTGGTGATAGACAAGCAATCTGCCAAAGAGGCTGCACTGGTAGCGCAGATGATGGAATACAAGCCATCGTTGGTGATACTTGCAGGCTATCTGTGGAAAGTGCCTGAAACTATACTGAACGCATTCCCCGATAAAATAGTAAACGTGCACCCTGCGCTATTGCCGAAATATGGTGGTAAAGGTATGTATGGGCATCATGTGCATGAGGCCGTGGTTGCCAATAAAGAAAAGGAATCGGGCATTACCATACACTTTGTGAATGAACACTATGATGAAGGTCACATCATAACACAGGCAAGGTGCAGTGTAACAGCTACAGACACGCCCGATGATGTCGCACACAAGATTCATAAACTGGAACACTATTTCTTTCCTCGTACCATAGAGTTTTTACTTGATAATCTTTAAGCGAGATTCTACCAGTTTTTACGGCGCATCTGTTTTTTCTCAGATGCTATCTTCTTGCTGTTGAGGCGTGCCTCCTTAGCAGCTTTGCTGATTTTTGTGGGCTTTCGCTTTTTAGGTACTATCAGGCTTTTGGCAACTATCTCCTGCATTTTTGCAGTAGCAATCTGTTTGTTCTCCAGCTGAGAACGAGTTTCACTGCACTTTACAATCAGATAGCCATCTTTATTAATGCGATTGGCTAGTTTGTTAGAGATGAGTTCTTTTTCTTCTTGTGTAAAAGCATGCGACTGGCCAATATGCAACCAAGCTTCTACCATCGTTTCCACCTTGTTTACATTCTGCCCGCCTTTGCCACCGCTGCGTGCGGTACGGTAAAATATTTCGTTTTGGAAACTATGCATCTTGTATAGTTTTCAGAGTTAACTCAATCTCATTTATTAATTGTTCAGCTTCAGCGTTGTCAAGGCTTTGCCCGAAGCGCATACTTCTGCCAAGGTATTTAATATTCAGCTTACCACCTGCAATGCCGTAAATCTTTAGCACTGACGGTGTTTTGTCTGAGGTTGTATCAATGCCTTCGTATTCCGTGTACGGAATTTTAAGTGAAGAAAAGAAAGGCAACCCTCGTTTTCTTATTTCTATATAGTCCTTATAAAACGATATAGATTCCTCACCATTCCAATTCCACAGAAATACCTTTGTAACAAAGAATGAAAATAAGGCTATCAATAAAATTACCACTGCTAACTCACCAATAAATCTATCTGTAATAAAACCGTATATAATGGTTGATACAATTGCCCAGGCAATAATGAGCCATACACCTATGAAGACTAATAATGCAATAGGCTTTTTTTTCTTTACAGAAAATGATTTGATGAGATTTTCACGCATAATGTTCTACTATCAAACTAGTTGTTGTAGCACAAACTATTTTTTCCGACGAAGTTCTAAGTAGTTAACTATAAGTTTGGTATTGCCCAGCAATAGTAGTCCTACCAATATTTTTGCCGCCGAAAAGAAAAAAGGAGCTTTAGATACCATTGAATAGCCCATTTCAAGTTTCCCCTCCCACCAATAGTTATAAAAGGTTTTACATAATACAGGTATTTCATCAACTAAAATATATCCTCCTAAAACTATAATTGCAATGCTAAGCATATCTGACCTATGCATATTGAATGTCAAGTAGTCATCAATATTTTCAGTCAGTTTAAGTTTATTGATAATGTAGTTTCCTTTAAATAATAATGCATAAATAATAAACGCTACGACGAATAACGCTAAGAACCAAGTGATAAAATAGCCGAGGTCAAATTCGTCAAACGAATAAATAGTCTGAACAAATTGAATAAGCAAGAATATTGAATCTGCAAATATTAGTAGCGCGGATATTTTCAGTAGTATATGAAAAAACGACCTTGAGCTCATAAGTATATATTACAAAGTAAATATACACTGTTTTAGAAATCCTCTTCTTCGTCTTCTCCTTCGCTATTGAAGTTGATGTTCATCATGCTACCCAATATATCGCCAAAGCTATAGCCGCCCGTTTCTACACCTTTCTTGCTTATGAGTGAGAAAGACGCAAGGCCGTGCAGCATAAACTCCATCAGCAGTGCTACCTGTGCTTCGTCAGCATTCGGATAATATTGCTTCACCGCTGCATATAAACCATCTACCTGATACAGGTTATTGCGATATGCATCGTCTGTGGCATCCTGCATGGTAACAAGATCATTGCCGCGGCCAAACCAATCTATGATAGATTGATAAGGATTGGGTTTGGGCTTCACCTTGTCGTTGCCACGTGGTTGTTTTTTGAAAGACTGCGGGTCGGGGAAGTATTGGATGAACATAGTGCGGATAGCCTGTTCCAGCAGGCGGTGCGCTACGTTGGTAGGTCCTTCCTGTTCGCCTTCGTACACCAGTTCTATCTTGCCGGTGATGGATGGTATAACACCTATGAAGTCTGCAATTCGTACCATAGTCTTGCTACTACCATCATGCTTCAATGCGCGTAGCTCCGCCGTGCTTATCAGGTTCTCGTATGCAGATATGGTAAGGCGCGCAGATACACCACTCTTCTGGTCTACATACTCGCTCTTGCGTGCCTCCATAGCTATCTCCTCAACCAGCATCTTGGCAATATCAGGCATTTCTACTTTCTGCATTTGTTCAGGCAATACATCTGCCTCCTGCTCTGTAATTGCCTGCGATACATGTACTGTTTTAGGATAGTGTGTTACTATCTGGCTTTCTATACGGTCTTTCAGCGGTGTTACAATACTACCACGATTGGTATAGTCTTCAGGATTGGCAGTGAATACAAAAAGAATATCCAAAGGCATACGCAGTTTGAAACCACGTATCTGAATATCGCCCTCCTGTAGTATGTTGAAGAGTGATACCTGTATGCGTGCCTGCAAATCGGGCAGCTCGTTGATAACGAATATCCCTCTGTGAGAACGTGGTATGATGCCGTAGTGCAGCACCCGCTCGTCTGCAAAGCTGAGGCGCATATTGGCAGCTTTAATAGGGTCTACATCGCCTATCAGGTCGGCAACAGACACATCTGGCGTAGCCAGCTTTTCACCATATCGCTCGCTGCGGTGCAGCCATGTGATGGGTGTTAAATCGCCCATTTCATCCAGCAGGTTGCGGGCGTATAATGATATAGGTGCAAAAGGGCTGTCGTTGATATCGCTGCCATCTACTACAGGTATCCATTCATCCAGCAGGTTTACCATCTCGCGCGCCATGCGTGTTTTTGCCTGCCCGCGAAGGCCGAGGAACAGGATATTGTGGCGTGAAAGCAGTGCCCTTTCCACATCGGGTATTACGGTGTCTTCGTAACCCAGTATGCCATTAAAAGGATTCTGATTGGTTTGTATTGATTGAATGAGATTCTGACGTACTTCTTCTTTTACCGATTTGGGTAGATAACCCGATGCTTTCAGTTCGCCGAATGTCTTTATAGTTGGTTGCATGCTTGCCATAAGAAAATTAAAGTTACAGGTTTGTAACAATGCTGCAGGCTAAGTGTTTGCAATAGTGGTATAAAGAATATTGAAATGATTATTCGTCGCCAAAGTTCATGCCACCTTCCAGTATATCATCGAGCATAAAGAGCTTGCGATTTTTTACTTCTTTCTTCTCTGTCAGTTCCACATCTACCGTGGTTTTGTCTTTGAAAGAAGACCATTCGCCTGAAACTTTGTCGCCCTTAATAGTTATTTCCATAACACCCATATCTTCTTCTGTCAGTACTAATTTTCCATCGGCAGATTTTGTAACATCTAATATTACATAATCATCCATATCCTCAAACTTATACAATGCATCCCAACCGCATACCTGTTGCGGGCATTTTCCTTTCAGGCTCCGGATGTAGAGTTCCATTTTTATTTCATTGTCGAACAATCCGGTATATAATTTTCTATCTACTACCTCAGATGCTGCATGTTTTTTCTCATCATCTTCTTCTACATCCATTTTCAATGTGTTGTTGGCAGTTGTAACTTTGACTGCTGCCAGTGCTGCACTGTCTTCAGCCTGGCCTGCTGTATCCATCATTGCATACAGCTGCGCTATTAATACATCCTTAAGTACTTTCCGCTCTTTTGCCAGCTTGTCATAATATTCTTCAATACTTTCAGCCTCCAGTATGTTGACGATTCTTCCTCCGAACCACTGGTTATTGAACCCGTGTACATCCTTAATGGAAATGCAGAATATTTTTCGTGTAAGCAGGTCTTGTACAAATATGTAGCCCTGTAAACGATAGGGCACTATTTTTTCGAAACCTATAAGCTCACGCGGCAAGGATGATTTTTCCAGTTCGTATCGTGCCAATAATAAATCGCGCCAGTGTAGCCCCGAATCAATACCTTTTTGGTGTATGAACTTGAAATCACGAATAATTGATTTATTGTATTCCGGGTCGAATTGCTGAAGTTGTTGCGGGTTGGAACGAATATTGGCAATACGGCGACGGTCGATGATACCAGTGTCGTTATAGTTCATCGCTAATTTCCACAGTTCATCAAATTTAGGGAAGAGTTTTGCATAAGCAGAATCATCCTGAGTTGCAAAAGACTGTAATATCTTATTTACCAATGCTTCTTCATTCTTCTGCTGTGCGGTAGCAAAAGAACAAAGCATGATCAGACAAAGACTTGATACTACAGTTTTCATGCTATGAAAATAAAAAAAGAAACCCTCTTTGCAGAGGGTTTTATAATATATCCTTTACCAAGTGAGGCGGACGGGCAATGATTGCTTTATCTCCGTTTACTACTATTGGCCTTTGCAGCAGTATCGGATTATCTATAATTGCCTGCAACAACTCGTTATCAGTAAGTTGTTTATCTGCATAATTGTCTGCAAAAACCTGTTCGCCGGTGCGGACAATCTCTGATGCAGTTGCCCCGAGTTTTACAAGCAGTGTTTGCAATTCTTCAATACTCAGGAGCTCGTGGAGGTAAAATTTGTATTGTATTTCTCTGCCCTGCAACAATTCTGAAAGCTCCTGACATTTACTGCATTCGCCGTTATGATAAACCGTTAGCATTTAGAAAGTCATTTCCTTCACGTCATCTGCAATAACAAGACGGCCGGCAGTTTTTACTTTTATCTCGTCAATAGTTACGCCGGGTGCATATTCCAGACAACGGAAGCCATCAGGAGTGATGTCAAACACACCCAAATCAGTTACTACTTTCTTTACGCACTTAACACCTGTAAGTGGTAATGAACATTTTGGCAGCAGTTTGCTTTCGCCTTTAGGATTGGTATGTTGCATAGCAACGATGATATTCTTCGCAGCAGCTACAAGGTCCATTGCGCCACCCATACCTTTTACCATCTTACCCGGAATCTTCCAGTTGGCTATGTCACCGTTATCTGAAACTTCCATTGCCCCCAGTACTGTAAGGTCTACCTTGCCTGCACGTATCATACCAAAGCTCATAGCACTATCAAAGAAAGCAGAACCCGGCAGTGTAGTAATAGTTTGTTTACCCGCATTTATCAAATCTGCATCTTCATCGCCTTCAAAAGGAAACGGTCCCATACCCAGCAAGCCATTCTCACTTTGCAGTACAACATTGACACCTTCAGGTATATAGTTGGCAACCAGCGTAGGAATACCAATGCCAAGGTTTACATAAAAACCGTCCTGCAGTTCTTTTGCTATGCGTTGTGCTATTTGTTCTTTATTCAGTGCCATGATTAATTCTTTTTGCGTGTTGTACGTTGCTCGATTCGTTTTTCATAATCCGTACCCTGGAAGATGCGGTGAACATAGATGCCAGGTGTGTGAATTTCATTCGGGTGTAGTTCGCCGACAGGTACCAGCTCTTCTACTTCTGCAATAGTTATTTTACCTGCCATTGCCATCATAGGGTTGAAGTTACGGGCTGTATCTTTAAACACCAGATTGCCTTGTGCATCGCCCTTCCATGCTTTTACAATAGCAAAGTCTGAATCGAAAGCATATTCAAGCAGATAGTCTTTACCGTTGAAGTTGCGTACTTCTTTACCTTCTGCCACTTCTGTACCAACACCAGCCAGCAGATATACTGCAGGCATACCATAGCCACTTGCCATGCAGCGTGTAGCCAGTGTGCCCTGTGGTATCAGTTCTACTTCCAGTTCGCCACTCAGCAACTGGCGTTCAAACTCTGCATTTTCGCCCACGTAAGAAGATATCATCTTCTTAACCTGCTTTTGTTGCAGCATCAGCCCGATACCGAAATCATCGACACCGGCGTTGTTTGATATACAAGTAAGATTATTAACGCCTTTGCGTACCAATGCGGCTATACAGTTTTCGGGTATGCCACAGAGGCCGAAGCCACCCAACATGAGGGTCATGCCGGATTCAATGCCTTTTATAGCCTCATCCGCATTTGCAACCACTTTGTTCATCTGTCAGTAAAATTTGCGCTAAAATAGGCAATTCCAGTATGACTAATCTTATTGTTTGCTTAAAAGCTTTAATGTATGCACAAGACATTGATATCCCGGTGCCCACTCCTGGTGGCCGGGGATAATGAGGCTTGGCATCGGGTATTGACGCATGGTATTCTGTACAGATACAGGCCATGCTTTAATATTTGCTTCTTTAATATTACCCAAATCTGTGGCAGACATGCCTTTTACAAAGCATCCACCGTATAATATGCGGTCTTTATCGAACCATACAACAATATTATCCTTTGTATGCCCCTCTCCCGGGAAAAAGGTATTGATAGTTAAATCTCCTACACGAAATGTAGTGTCTTTAGTAAATACAAACTCAGCTTGCTTTTCATTCTGCTCTATACATAGCTGTTTTGTCAAAGCGCTTGAATATGTTTTTATACCTTGGGTCTTCAATATATCGAAAGCACCCGTACGGTCTGCATGAGCATGTGTAGCAATAGCAAGAACTACTTTTTTATGATGTTTTATTTCTATAGAGTCTAACAACTGTTGTGTTTTATCTGTATCCCACGGAGAGTCTATCATTACTACACCGGCATCTGTTACCACATACAAACCATTGGCAGGAAATGGAGAGCCCTGATAATCTTTATAAGTAGTAAAGACATAATAATTTTGAGCTACTTGTGTAATAGCCAGCTTGTAAGATTTCTGTTGTGCATTTGCAACCACAGAAAAAAGTAAGCAAAGTGTAAAAAATAGCTGTTTCATATTAACCTGTTATTGCTTTAGGTTCGTGCTTTACCGGAAAGTTTACCGACTTGGCAATGAAGCATTTGGCATGTGCCTCATCGTGCAGGGCATTTGCTTTCTCTATCATCGATGCATCTGCAACTGTTACTACAGGGTATAATGTTACTTCTGTAAAACGCGCACCTTCGGGCGTATCCATAGTCAATACACCTGTTGCGTTATCTGTATAATCAGTTACTATAACGCCTGCATCTGCACAGATGTGTAGGTACCACAACATGTGGCAACTGGATAGTGAATAGAGCAAAGCATCTTCTGGATTGTGCTTTGTGCCATCTCCACGAAAAGGTGTGTCTGACGAACAGGCAATTGTTTGCTTGCCTTCTATAGCCCATGTATGTGCACGCTCGTAAGCATCGTAGCGGGTAGTGCCTTCGCCTTTATTACCAGTCCATGTGATCGTTGCTGCGTAGTGATGTTGTTTGCTCATATACTAAAGTTATTAAAGTTCAATCACTAATAAATCTTCCTTATCTGTAGTTAGTACTTGCAATAATTCTCCTTCATTATTCCATGCCGCACTTTGCCCTGCTGCTGGTGAATTGTATGTAGTACCTACAAAGTTGGTGTACAGTACTTTCATCTTGTATTGTTTCGCATACCTGCTCAGCCGCTCATGGCTTTCTGTCACACCGTTGGGACTATCAAATACACCTGCTATGTATAGCGTTGCATTGTTTGCTGCTGCTTCCATTGGGTGGCGTGGATTGGCGGTGTCTGCACAGATAGCAATGGATATCGTTTCACCATCCAGTTGCAACGTAGGGTTGTGGGCAAGGCTTGGTTCAAAAGCCACTTCTTCACCGGGATGCAGAAAACGTTTTGTGTAGATATCTACTTTATTGTCAGGCTGAATAATAAATGCACCAATGTGTAGCTGCTTGCCAATTTCTATTGGTGCACCTGATACAATAATAATGTTCCGCTCGTCTGCTATTTGTTGCAATGGCTGCAGCCTTACATCGCCTACAGCAAACTTATGTTGTTGTGCTTCTTCTCGGAGGTACCCTGTCAAAGACATTTCAGGAAATAGAACAATGCTCGCGCCTTTGTCTGCCGCCATGTTTGCATATTGGCAGTGGATTGCCATATTCGCTCCTATATTTCCATCCTGTACCTTTATTTGTGCAGCTGCTACTATCATATACGGTTATTGATTGTGTGGTTTACTTCTGTCATTATTTCTTCGAAAGATGCAGTGTTCAGTATTTCATTGATGCCAATAGGAGTAGCAGGGTTGGGAATAGGTTCCTGCAACTGATGTTGCAACCACAGGTTGGTATGCCATTCGCCTAGTTTGTAACCAATGTTTTTGAACAGGCCAATATCTTCAAAACCCATAGCACGATGGAACTCGACACTCTTGGTATTGGTAACCAATACACCGGCAAAGAGGTTGTAGTATCCCTGCATCTTCAGCATTTTGAACAATGCAGTGTATAATGCACTGGCAATACCTCTGCGATGAAAACGCTCATCAAGATACACCGTTACTTCGGGCGACCATTGATAACCTGTTCTGTCGCGATGCGTACTGCCATAAGCATAGCCTGCAATCACGCTATCGCACTCGCATACCAACCACGGATACTGCGAGGTTATCTTTTCTATTTTCTTTTCAAACTCTGCAATGGTCGGTACATCGTACTCGAAACTGATGCCTGTGTTTCTTACATAAGGCGCGTATACTTCCAACGCCGCTTCCGCATCTGCGGGTGTTATTAATCGTATGTTATAATTGTTGTGCATAGTAAAGCTTATTAAAACACAAAGCCCCGCAATGGTGCGGGGCTTTGAAAATTGTTAGCGCAAGTACAGCAGCTCGCGATATTTTGGCAGCGGCCACAGCTTGTCTTCTACCAGCAGTTCCAGTTTGTCTGCGTGGTAGCGTATTTTTTCGAAGAATGTTTTCACATCGTTGCAATACATAGCAGCACGCTTGTGCATGTCTTCTACGTTATTTGCTTTTTTACGTGCTTCAATCATTGCTTCTACATTGTCGTTGATTTCCTGAATGTGTCCGCTTACTACTTTCAGTATGTTCAGCTGTGCTTTGTAGCTGCCTTCACCAAGACCCAGGTCTTTCAGGCCACGCACGTTTTCAGCCAGTACATTCTGATAGTTGATAGCTGCAGGCAGTATGTGGTTGGTAGCCATGTAGCCCAGTATACGTGCTTCAATCTGTACTTTCTTCACATAGTCTTCCAGCAGTATTTCGTGGCGAGCATCCAGTTCGCGTTCGCTATAGATGTTGTTATCGAAGAATACTTTCTTAGCAGCATCTGTTACAAAAGCATCCAGTGCTTCAGGTGTAGTTTTGAAATTGTTCAGGCCACGTTTCTTAGCTTCTTCAGCCCATGCATCGCTATAGTTGTCGCCTTCAAAACGAATCTTCTTAGAATTCGTGATATAGTCGCGTAGTACGTGCATCAGTGCTACTTCTTTCTTCTCACCTTTTTCAATCAGCGCATCTACATCACGTTTGAAGTTCTTCAGGCTTTGTGCCATGATAGTGTTCAACACTGTCATAGGCGAACCACAGTTTGCAGAAGAACCTACCGCACGGAATTCGAATTTATTACCTGTGAACGCAAACGGACTAGTACGGTTGCGGTCTGTATTATCCATCAGCAATTCAGGGATTTGCTTGTGAATGTCCAGCTTCAGGATAACCTCGTCTTGCTCACTGAATTTATCTTTTACCCTTGTTTCAATTTCGTCCAGTACTTCTGTCAGGTATTTACCTACATATACAGATATAATAGCAGGCGGTGCTTCGTTAGCGCCAAGACGGTGGTCGTTGTTTGCAGAAGCAATAGCTGCACGCAACAGGTCTGCATGGTCGTGTACCGCTTTGATGGCATTCACGAAGAACGTGAGGAACATCAGGTTGGTACGTGGTGTTTTACCGGGTGCCAGCAGGTTTACACCTGTATCTGTAGCAAGGCTCCAGTTATTGTGCTTACCGCTACCGTTTACACCTGCAAATGGTTTTTCGTGCAGCAACACTTTCAGCTTGTGGCGTTTTGCCACTTTATTCATCACATCCATCAGCAGCGAGTTGTGGTCTACTGCTATATTACATTCTTCAAATATCGGTGCACATTCAAACTGGCCCGGTGCTACCTCGTTGTGGCGCGTACGCAATGGAATACCCAGTTTGTAAGACTCCTGTTCGAAGTCTTGCATGAATTCGTACACACGGTCTGGTATAGAACCGAAGTAGTGGTCTTCCAACTGTTGCCCTTTAGCAGGAGAGTGGCCTACCAGTGTGCGTCCGCACATTACCAGATCGGGGCGTGCATTAGCCAGTGTTTCGTCTATCACGAAATACTCTTGTTCCCAGCCCAGTGTAGTTGTCACTTTAGTTACATTCTTATCGAAGTAGTGGCAAACATCTACTGCCGCTTTATCCAGTGCAGCGATAGACTTCAGCAATGGTGCTTTATAGTCCAGCGATTCGCCATTGTAAGCGATGAATATAGTAGGTATGCAAAGTGTTTTACCATTTGCCGCTTCCATAATGAAAGCAGGAGATGAAGGATCCCATGCAGTATAACCACGGGCTTCGAAAGTAGCACGGATGCCACCGTTAGGGAAACTGCTCGCATCAGGTTCCTGTTGTATCAATGCATCACCGTCAAAGATTTCGATTGCAGTACCATCGCTCTTAATAGTAAAGAAAGAGTCGTGTTTTTCAGCCGTAGTACCTGTAAGTGGTTGGAACCAGTGTGTGAAGTGCGTAACGCCGCGCTCCTCTGCCCATGCTTTCATACCTGCGGCAATCTGGTCTGCCATCTTGCGGTCTATCTTAGTTCCCGATTTAGCTGAGTTCATCAGGCTTTTGTAAGCCTCGTCGCTCAGGTATTCGCGCATAGCGCGGCCGGTAAATACGTTGCTGGCAAACATGCTGGTAATACGCTTACCACCATAGTGGGCTACCTTTTTATTTTCGGAAGCCATTTCTTGCAGTGCGAGATAACGAAGTGATGACATTAGATTAAATTTTACGCAAATGTAAAGAAAATCATGTGTTCATTCCAAATTTTTACAAGAATTCGGCTAAAAATATAATATTATTAAAATATTGTTTCGTTACTGAAACGGATGAAACACCTTGTCATGAACCACAAAAGCGCATGCAAAGTCTTGTTTTACAATGCCTTGTGCAGTTATTTCTCTTTGAGGCGAAGTTAAATGCATAAAAACATTAATATTAAATCCATCCTCCGTTTCCTCCATTTTGCGGATGTGCATATGGTCAGCAAACTCTACACCGCGTCTGCCTTGCCATTTGTATGCAGCTTCCTTTACGCTCCAGCCCAGTGTTATCAGTTTGGTGTCATTATTAATAATTGCTTGTTCGGGCGCAGACAGGAATTTGTGTTGTAATGCCTCCATGCGCGGATGCCAGCATTGTATATCTATACCGCATTCTACATACGGACTAATAATTGCAGCCACATATGGCCATGAATGAGATATGGAAAAATAATACTGATTGTCGTTTATACGGGGTTTATCATGCTCATCGGGGCGGATGTTGAGCAGCGGGAAATCTTCCTTCAGGTGCTTTAGCAAAAAACGGCCTGCCAGTCTTTCCAACCTGCGTTTTTCTGCCTTTATATCCGGTGCAGGAAGCCCTGTGCGTTCTATAAAGAAGCTTTCGGGCTCTTCTATCTTCCATATAGCAGCAAGGCTATAGGCATCACTGCTCCATTCGCGGTACAAAGGCATGGTGTAAAATTAGCTGATTAGCTGATTAGCCGGGTGGTAATATTTATAGAAAGGGCAACAGACAGCCAAACTATATTCACATATTACAAACATTACCTAATTAGCTAATTACGACATCTGCTAATTGACATTATATTTGCGCCATGATACTTTCAGATAAGCGCATACTTGAAGAAATGGAAAAAGGTACTATCAAAATAGAACCTTATACAAGAGAATGTTTGGGAAGCAATAGTTATGATGTGCATTTGGGCTCTACACTGGCTACATACAAAGAACATATCATAGATGCGAAGAAGCACAATCAGATAGAATGCTTTGAAATACCGGATGATGGTTTTGTGTTGTATCCGCACATCTTTTATCTGGGTGTAACGCAGGAGTATACAGAAACACATGCACACGTACCGTTCCTGGAAGGTAAATCATCTACAGGCCGTTTGGGTATAGATATACATGCTACAGCAGGTAAAGGTGACGTAGGTTTTTGCGGCAACTGGACACTGGAAATATCTGTAAAACAACCTGTAAAGATTTACAAAGGCATGCCGATAGGCCAGCTGATATACTTCCCGGTAGATGGTGAGATTGAAGTGAAATACAATCAGAAGAAAAATGCCAAATACGGCAACCAACCCAACAAGCCGATAGAAAGTATGATGTGGAAGAACGAATTCTAAATTCACAACTGAATAAAAGAAAAGCGCAATGAATATTCATTGCGCTTTTTTATTTATGGTTTTGCTACAGATTAACCCTCTGCAACACTGTCTTCATATATCACAGAATTCTGCCCATTGCGTTTTTCCTGTGCTTCTTTGGCAGCTTTTACAAACGCCATAAATAAAGGATGCGGGTTTTCTACCGTGCTCTTATATTCCGGGTGGAATTGAACGCCCATATAAAACGGATGATCTTTTATTTCTACAATTTCCACTAATCCTGTTTTAGGATTTTTACCTACAGGTATCATACCTGCATTTTCGTACGCCTCCATAAATTCATTATTGAACTCGTAACGATGGCGGTGGCGCTCAGATATTTTAGTAGAACCATATATAGATGCTGCGCGTGAGTCGCTGCGCAATTCGCAGTCGTATGCACCCAAACGCATAGTACCACCCATCTGTGTGATGTTCTTTTGTTCTTCCATCATGGCAATCACAGCCTCGTTGGTATCAGGGTTCATTTCTGTAGAGTGTGCTTTGCTCATACCCAGTACATTGCGGGCAAACTCTACACATGCCATTTGCATACCCAGACAAATACCGAAGAATGGTATTTTGTTTTCGCGTGCATAACGGATGGCATCTATTTTACCCTCTATACCACGGCTGCCAAAGCCCGGTGCTACCAGTATAGCATCGACGTTTTGCAGTTTTTCAACTGCATTTTCTGTTGTCAGGTGTTCAGAATGTATGTTGCGAACTTCAACCTTGCACTCGTTCATAGCACCTGCGTGTATCAACGCTTCGAGGATTGATTTATAAGCATCTTGCAATTCTACATATTTACCTATCAGGCCGATGGTTACTTTCGATTTAGGATAGCGCAGTTTGTTCAGGAATTCTTTCCACTTACTTAAGTCAGGGTCTGTACCCATTGGCAGGTTCAGCTTCTGCAGGCATATTTCATCCAGCCTTTCGCGCATCATTTCCAATGGTACACCATAGATAGTATCAGCATCCAGCGCTTCAATAACCGCATCCTGTGTTACATTACAGAACAGGGCTATTTTGCGTTTCAGGTCTTTATAAAGCGGTTCTTCTGTACGGCAAACCAATACATCGGGGTTCAGCCCGTGTTCACTCATCATTTTTACAGAGTGCTGTGTTGGTTTTGTTTTCAGTTCTTTTGCCGCTTTCAGGTATGGTATCAGTGTCAGATGTACAACCAGTGCGCGGTCATCACCCAGTTCCCATTTCATCTGGCGAACCGCCTCTATGTATGGAAGTGATTCAATATCACCTACCGTACCACCCAGCTCGGTAATAACAATATCGTATTTATTGTCTTTGCCCAGCAGCGTCATACGGCGCTTTATCTCGTCTGTAATGTGCGGGATAACCTGTACAGTTTTACCCAGATATGCACCCTCACGTTCTTTATTGATAACGTATTGGTAGATACGCCCGGTAGTAACATTGTTGGCCTGCGATGTGTGTGTGTTCAGGAAACGCTCGTAGTGTCCCAGATCCAGATCTGTTTCCGCACCGTCTTCTGTAACATAGCATTCGCCGTGCTCATACGGATTCAGCGTACCCGGATCTACGTTGATATACGGATCGAATTTCTGAATAGTGGTACGGAAGCCACGTGCCTGTAACAATTTAGCCAGAGATGCGGCTATAATTCCCTTTCCTAACGATGAAGTAACGCCTCCGGTTACAAAAATATACTTAGTCATAACGCTCCTGTTTTGTAATAGACCGGTAGCGCAGCATACATGTATTACAATAAAATTGAGGAAGTAGCTGTTGCGGTCGCACAAAGTTATAAACTAAGCCGGCATTTTAAAAATATAATTGGTTGTTACCTGTTAGTAATGTGTATAAACTCTTAATTAATAGTTTTAAAAAATCACCCTTTTCTACACGTCCTATTTAAGAATATTTAACATTTATAATTTCTTGATTTAATGCAATACAAGCATTTTTGTCACGTTAATGTAATCAAACCATTAGCCAACTCCCACATGCGCCTAATTACTACCCTCTGCATCCTGATGTTGCTTGCAGGTACAGGTTATGCACAACCAATCACTATAACAGGTTCTGTATCAGATACTTTAAACAGCAATCCGTTGCCCAATGCCTGTATAACCATACTCAGGGCTAAAGATTCAGTACTGGAAACCTTTACGCGTACTCGTCAGGATGGTAGTTTTTCCTTTAAAGTGAAAGACAATGGCAAATACCTGCTTATGACCAGCTATCCCGGCCTTGCAGAATATGTAGATATCTTCAATGTAAATGATAAGAAAGATGTCAATCTGGGCCTGATACCAATGGTATCTAAAGTGCATTTGTTGAAAGAAGTTGTGCTAACACAACAATACGCAGCTATCAAGGTAAAAGGGGATACTATTGAATATATGGCCGACAGCTTTCTTACCAAAGAAAATGCAGACGTTGAAGCATTGCTGAAAAAGCTGCCCGGCATACAGGTTGATAAAAATGGCCAGATTGTAGCCCATGGAGAAAAAGTTGAAAAAGTATTGGTAGATGGGGAGGAGTTTTTTACTGACGACCCCGCAGTTGTTACCAAAAGCCTACAGGCGAAGGCTGTGGATAAGGTACAGGTGTTTGATAAAAAAAGTGACCAGGCAGAGTTTACAGGTATTGATGATGGCGAGAAAACACGCACAATCAACCTGCAATTGAAAGAGGATAAGAAAAAAGGGTATTTCGGTAAGCTGGTAGGTGCCGGTGGTGCCGGCGATGATCAGGGTTATTTTGAGAATCAGGCAATGTTCAATGCATTCAAAGGCAAGCGAAAACTGTCAGTATTTGGCATTATGGCAAATACAGGGAAGATGGGGCTTGGTTGGGAAGACCGCGACAAGTTTGGCGGCGGCGGTGGTAATAGCTTTATGGACGAAGATGGTGGTTTTGTGACGTACTACACCAGCGGCGATGACGATATGGAGAGCTGGAATGGACAATATAATGGTGAGGGTTATCCGAGGGCATGGACCGCAGGCGGCCACTTTTCCAATAAATGGAATAAAGATAAGCACCACCTTGGCAGCAACTACCGTTATGCAAAACAGGATATATCTGCAATAACAAATACCCTGAATGAAAACTCCCTGCCCGGTAACAAGAAGAATTTCACTGACCAAACGAATGATAAATATTCACTCGGGCAGCGTCATAGGGCCGATGGTAATTATACATGGACAATTGACTCGTCATCAAGCCTGAAGCTGACAGCGAATGCAGGAATCTCGAATACACAAAGCACTACTAACTACAAGTCTGAAACTGTAAATGAACTGGATTCTGCGCTGAATACGAATAACAGGGTTTTTATAAATGATGCTACAACTAAAAGCATAAATGCAACACTCGACTGGCGCAAGAAGTTCAAAAAGAAAGGAAGAACCATATCATTGAATATGACTGAAAACTATCGCGAAACAGTGAGCGAGGGATTTTTGAAATTTAATACCACAATCTTTTTGCGAGATACAAATACCAATAATCTGTTAGGAAAAGTAAACGATATCAGAGACCAGCGAAAAGACAACGAAAGTAAAAATATGTCCTTGTCAGCTAAACTGACATATACCGAGCCGCTTTCAAAAGTAGCATTTATCGATGCCAACTATTCTTTTAAGGTTGATAACAATATGGCTCGCAGAGAAACATATAACAGACAAACCCCGACAGATGATTCTTACAAAGACCTGGATACGTTTTTTAGCAATAATTTCATGTTTAACGTGATGACACATACCGGCGGTGCCAACCTGAGATTTGTGTTGAAGAAACTGACAATGGCTGCCGGTGGTTCTGTATCAAATGCTTCTTTCAAACAGGAAGATCTTATGAATGATACATCACGCAACTATAACTTTACCAATTTCTTTCCTAAGGCATACATTAAATATAACATAAACAAACAGCGCCGCCTGAGCCTTGACTATAGTGGTTATACACAGCAGCCGACTATAGACCAGATACAACCATTGCGCAATAACTTAGACCCGTTGAACATTGCTATCGGTAACGCAGGTATTACGCAGTCATTTACGCATAATGTAGGTGTAAGTTTCAACGATTATAAGATGCTTACCAACAGGTATATCTGGATGAATTTCAACATGAATTTTATTGATAATGCCATCAGTCGCTCAGAAACAATTGATGCAGGCGGCAGGCGCACGTATCAGTATATAAACGTAGATGGCAACTACAGCGGGTGGGGTTATATAGGCCTCGGAAGGCAGTTTAATAAAATAAATTTTGATGCAGGTATATACGGTAGCCTCGGGCTGAACCATATCAATAATGTTATTAATAATGTAACCAATAAAAGCGATAACAACCGTTATAGCGTCGGGCTTCGTTTTAGCTGGCATACAGAGAATGATAAGTTTGATATCAGTTACAATCCTGAGATTACCTATAACGACAACAAATCAACGGTCAATACTTTGACAACAAGCTACTGGACTACTGAGCAGGAATTTGAAGTATCGTACGAGTTGCCGCTGAAGTTTGAAATTGGTACAGATATCAACTGGTTTATACGTCAGCAAACAAGCGTATTCGATCGTAATAATAATGTGTTCAGGTGGAATGCGTATGTAGCTAAGAAGTTTATGAAAAACGACCAGCTTGAATTACGCCTTTCTGCATTCGATATGCTTAATCAGAATCTTGGATTTAGCAGGTATGCACAAAATAATATCGTAACAGAAACGAATTACAATACCATCCGTCGTTATGGATTGCTGTCATTAACATGGAACTTTACGAAGACAGCAGCGGGTGCGGCACCTGAACAGGATGCAGGCACTATTATTAAAATGATAAAATAACCCTCAATGAAAAAGATAGTATCAATATTAATAATGTTGCTGGCTGTTACCTCAGCGCAAGCACAGTTTACACAATACGGTAAGATTGAATTTGAACGAAAGGTAAACATTAAGCGAACGCTTAACGATCTTGACGATGACCAGAAACAATGGATAGAGAAATTCAAAGCACAGATACCTGATTACAATATCAGCTATTTCGATTTGTACTTTAATACTGCAAAATCTTTGTACAAACCCGGTAAAGAAGTAGAGAGTGCTACAAAACTGTGGTTTGCACAATCTCCTGCCAATGATAATGTGGTAATGACAGATTTTGGTAGCGAAAAAGTAAAAGCTAATAAAACTGTGTTTGAGCAGAAGTTTCTGGTAGAAGACAGTATGCGCAAAATAGAATGGAAAGTATATGACGAGATACGCACTATCGCAAACTATAAATGCCGTAAAGCAGTAGGTAAAATGTTTGATTCTGTATATATAGTAGCATATTATACAGAAGACATTATGGTAAGCGGCGGCCCTGAAATGTTCAGCGGGCTACCCGGTATGATATTGCAGATTGCTATACCGCGTATGCATACTACTTGGATAGCACAGAAGATAGAAATGGTGAAGCCTAAAGACACAGACTTTACTACCAGCGATAAAGGTAAAAAGACAACCCAGAAAGAACTATACGAAACACTGAAGACAAGCTTTAAAGACTGGGGCAAGTACGCCGATAAAAACCTTTGGTGGACATTGCTATAAAGCAATAGGATAAAAATATAAAGCCCCGATAATTCGGGGCTTTATATTTTTATCCTATTGCTTGTGCAAGATCTGCAATCAGGTCGTCAACATCTTCAATGCCAACACTCAGGCGTATCAGGCTATCTACAAGGCCGTTTTTAATGCGCTCTTCGCGTGGGATGGAACCATGCGTCATAGAAGCTGGATGTCCTATCAGCGATTCTACACCACCCAGCGATTCTGCCAGTGAAAACAGTTGTGTTTTCTTCAGCACATCCATCGCTGCATCCATGTTATCATCTTTCAGTGTGAAAGACATCATACCACCGAAGCCACGCATTTGTTTCTTAGCCACATCGTGGTTAGGATGGTCTTCAAAGCCACACCAGTACACTTTACCCACTTTCGGGTGGTTGCGCAGATAGTTGGCAATTTTCTCACCATTTTCGCAATGGCGTTGCATACGCACGTGCAGTGTTTTAATACCACGCAGCACCAACCAGCAATCGTGAGGGCCGGGTACGGCACCACAGCTGTTTTGTATAAAGCGCAGTTTTTCTTCCAGTGCAGCATCTTTCATTATCAACGCACCATGTACCACATCGCTGTGGCCACCCAGATATTTTGTAGCAGAGTGCAGCACTATATCTGCACCCCAATCCAACGGGTTTTGCAGGTATGGAGATGCGAATGTATTATCCACTACCAGCAGCAGCTTGTGCTCTTTAGAAATCTTGGCACAAGCTTCTATATCAACGATATTCAGCAGCGGGTTAGTTGGTGTTTCTGTCCATATCATTTTTGTATTGCCATTGATATAGCTGCGGATGTTTTCCGCATTGCTCATATCTATGAAATGGAATTTGATACCATACAGTGCAAACACTTTAGTGAAAATGCGGTAGGTGCCGCCATACAAATCGTTAGCAACAATCACTTCATCTCCCGGCATCAGGAGTTTTGCAACCGCGTCTGTAGCAGCCATACCACTGCCGAAGCACAATGCATGCTCGCCGTTTTCTATAGCAGCCAGTGCATTTTGCAATACAGTGCGGGTAGGGTTTTGAGTACGCGCATACTCATAGCCCTTATGGTCGCCGGGAGCAGCCTGTACGTACGTAGAGGTTTGATATATAGGTGTCATGATAGCACCTGTTGTAGGATCCGGTTCTACACCTGCGTGTATCAGTTTAGTAGCCAGTTTATGATTCTTATTATTCATTGCGGAATGTGTATTTAACGGTTGCAAAGGTATAGATTTCATAACTTTACCCAATGCAGCAATCTCATGTGAGGCCTACAGACGATTTGAACCCTCAGGAGCGTGAATACGAGAATAGTATTCGCCCCCAATCAATAGATGATTTTTCGGGACAGCCACAATTGGTAGAGAACCTGCGCATCTTTATTAAAGCTGCCAATCTGCGTGGCGAATCTTTGGATCACGTATTGTTTCATGGCCCTCCCGGCTTGGGTAAAACAACGTTGTCGCGCATTGTTGCAAACGAACTGGGTGTAAGCATTAAGGAAACGAGCGGCCCCGTAATAGAGAAGCCTGCAGACCTTGCCGGCTTGCTGACAAGCCTTGAACCGCGCGATGTATTGTTTATAGATGAGATACATCGGCTTAGCACGGTGGTAGAAGAATACCTCTATGCTGCCATGGAGGATTTTAAAATAGACATCATGATAGACAGTGGCCCTGCTGCGCGTTCTGTTCAGATAAATCTGAGTCCGTTTACATTGGTTGGTGCTACTACACGTAGTGGCTTGCTGACATCTCCATTGTTGAGCCGTTTCGGTATCAAATCGAGACTTGATTATTATAATACAGAAGTATTGCAACGTATTGTAATGCGTGCTGCCGGTTTGTTGAATGTAAAAGTAACCTCGGATGCAGCGCTGCAGATAGCAGGCCGTAGCCGTGGTACGCCCCGTATTGCAAATGGTTTGCTGCGCCGTATGCGCGATTTTGCACAAGTATTGGGCAATGGTGTGATAGACCTTGCTATTGTAGAACATGGTTTGAAGGCACTGAATGTAGATGAGAATGGGCTGGATGATATGGATAATAAAATCCTGACCACGCTTATAGATAAATTCAAAGGTGGACCTTGCGGTATTAATAATATTGCGACTGCAGTAGGTGAGGAAGCAGGTACGATAGAAGAAGTGTACGAACCATTCCTGATACAGGAAGGTTATATTATGCGTACGCCACGCGGCAGGGAAGCTACCGAGAAAGCATACAAACATTTAGGAAGAAAGAAACCGGGAGAAGCAGGAAGTTTGTTTTAACGGAGACTTGCTACGCTGAACAGGTTATTCAGTAAAGTATCCCAGCTATATTTTTGTTTCTCTGATGCTATGTTGTTTTTCAAATCAGGTAATGAACCTGTTTCATAGAACTTCAGTATTGCCGTAGCTATCTGTGCAGCATCAGGCTCTGTAACAAAGCCTACTTTCCCATCAGGTACTACTTCCGATAATCCGCCGACATTAGTTACTACCATAGGTTTCTCAAAATGGTAAGCAACCTGTGTAATGCCGCTTTGCGTGGCAGTGCGATATGGTTGCACCACAAGGTCTGTAGCAGAGAAGTAATATTTTATCTCGTCGTTTGGTATAAACTCAGTGAAGAGTTTTACACTTTCACCAATACCGTTGTTTTGTATCTGTTGCAAATAGCTGTCGCCATCACCGTAATACTCTCCGGCTACTATCAGCTTGATGCCTGCTTGTTTGATGCGTTCATCTTTCATGGCATCAAGCAGTATATCCAGCCCCTTGTATTTGCGTATGAAGCCAAAAAAGAGAATGTATTTTTCGCTTGGGTTCAGCCCGAGTTTTTTACAAGCTTCTTCTTTGCTTACAGCATTGCCATAGTTGTCGTACACAGGGTGCGGACTGAATACGGAAGGCTTGTCTGTAAATTGTTTCAGGTCTTTCAGCACATCCTTGCTCATGGCAAGAAATGCATCTGCACTCTTCAGAAAGTATTTGGTAAAAGCCATATCGCCCGGGCGATGCTCGTGCGGTATTACATTGTCTGTGATGGCAACAATTTTGGTGTGTTTGTTTTTGCGAACCCTGCGCAATATGGTGCCAAAGCATGGACCCATAAAAGGCAACCAATAGCGTACAATGATTAAGTCGGGCTTTTCGTTTTTGATGCGGTTACCAACACTTATCCAGTTCAGCGGATTGATAGAATTGATAACGCTGCGAATCTCCAATCCTTTTGGTGCAGGCTCGTCTGTAAATTGCGATTTACCGGGAAATAGAAATGAAGGGTATTGTAATGAAAAAGAATAGATAACCACTTTATGTCCCTGCTGCTGCAATACTTCTGCCATACGCTCGTTGAACGTTGCAATACCGCCGCCGCGCAGCGGGTGAGCAGAGCCTATAATGGTAATATTCATTTACAATACTGTTTTAAAATCTTCCTGTGCTTTTTCGTAGTCTGCAGGTATGCCAATATCTATAAAATACGCATCGCTTACAAAGCCATACATATTGCCTTCGTGTACAAATGCTTCAAAATAATCTTTCTCAAAAGAATATTTTTCGGGCAGTTGTTTTGCAGCCAGGGCCGCTTTATTGATGATGTACACACCACCATTTATCAATCCTTCACTGTAATATTTCTTCTCTTCAAAAGCCGTGATGCAGCCCGAATCATCTGTTCTTACCACACCATATCTTTCAAACTCCTGCATCGGTTTTAATGCAAGTGTTGTTGCAGCATTTTTTGATGCGTGATAAGTAAGCATTGCCTGCATATCTACGCGAAACATCGTATCGCCATTCAGCACTGCTACATTTTCTGCTATTGCTTTTGTAAGTGCCAGACTGATGCCGCCACCTGTACCAAGCGGTGTGTCTTCTATCACATAATCTATCGCAAAAGGCCATTGCTCAGTCTGTAGCCAATCAGTTATTATCTCGTGTTTGAAGCCGAGTGAAAGTATGATGCGTGTACAGCTCTGCGACTGCAGATAACTGAATATGTAATGCAGAAAAGGCTTGCCATTTACAGGTGCCATGCATTTAGGATACAGCCCTATTACGCTCTGCAATCTTGTGCCCAAACCTCCTGCCAGTACAATACATTCCATTATATACTCCAGGTTGATAGCCCGTGCTCTACGAAGCTGTAATTACGAAACTCTCCTCCAAACTGAGATAATGCTTTTTTAACAGCATAGCGTGTATTAGCAGGGCAGTAGAACATCATAAAACCACCACCACCTGCGCCGCTTATCTTGCCACCTGTAGCACCTGCTTCCAATGCAGTCTGGTAAATTGTGTCCATAATATCATTGGAAATGCCTTGTGCCATTTGTTTTTTATAGCGGAAACCATAATCAAGGATAGAGCCGATATCGTGTATATTACCTTTTAGCAAGGCTTCTTTCATCATATTGGCCTGCTCCTTCAACTGGTGCATTGCCTCTATTGATTTTTCATTCTTGTCTTTCACATTTTTGCTCTGCGCCTCAATGATAGTAGAAGACAGCCTGCTCGTAGATGTGAAATATAATAATAGATTATTTTCCAGCTCAAACAACAGCTTTTGTTTGATGCGGAGCGGGTTTACGATTACTCTGTTACCTTCATAAAACTCCATGAAGTTTACGCCTCCGAAAGTTGCTGCATACTGGTCTTGTTTGCCACCCGCCATTGCCAGGTCTTCACGTTCTATTTCATAAGCCATGTGGGCAATATCATATTCGCCCAACGGCAAGCGCAGCCATTCTGTAAATGCCCCGATAATAGCAACCATTAATGTAGAAGAGCTGCCAAGCCCGCTGCCTGCGGGTGCATCAACAAAAGTTGTCAGCTTAAACCCGCCGGGTACAGCACCGAATCTTTTTACGATGTGGTTATATGCACCTTTTGCAAGATTCAGTTCTCCGTTTATTTCCAGCTCATCAGACAGTGCGCATGTAGTAACTTCATTCCTGTCGGTGGCTTCAATAATTATTTCCGGTATATGCAATGGTTCTATACTCGCATACGCGTATAGAGAAATAGTGGCATTGAGGATAGCTCCCCCATATATATCGCAGTACGGGCTGACATCTGTACCGCCGCCTGCTAAACCAATACGTAAGGGTGCTTTGCTTCTGTAAATCATTTTATTAATTGCGGATGTGCTAAAATAGCTAATCTTATTGACGATGGTTTTCGGCTACTTTGTTAAAACGCTGATAAAGGGTAAATATTATTATGCCAGCCACACCACCTATTGCATCTGCCAGTGTATCTGCATTGTCTTGCGATCTGTTAGGTACATAATGCCCCTGCACATATTCTACAAGCCAACCCAAAAATGTAGCTACCAACAGCAATATCAGTTTATATGATATACTTTTTGTTTTGGTAGTGTTGTGCCATAAAATGGTAAAAACACCGAACAATACCATGTGTGCCCATTTATCTATCAAGGGTATTCTTACTTCTGGCAGGTCGTCGCCCGGCAAAAAGCATAAAAAGAAAATGAGCAAAGTCCATAGTATAGCTATGGGCTTTGCTCTATTGGTAAAAATGGAATTATTCTTTTTCGTAGTCAGCGATTGCATTACTCGCCAATCAAAGCTTTATAGGCTGCAGCATCCATTAATGCATCAACATCAGCAGTGCTGTCAACGGTCATTTTAACCATCCAGCCTGCGCCATATGGGTCTTGGTTTACACTTTCAGGAGTTCCATCTAATGAAGGATTTACTTCATTAATAGTTCCTGCAACCGGCAAATACAGGTCTGACACTGTTTTTACAGCCTCTACAGTTCCGAATATATCATTGGCGCCAAAGCTTTTGCCAACAGAGCTGATATCAACAAATACGATATCTCCTAATTCGCGCTGAGCAAAATCAGTGATACCTACGGTAGCTATGTTACCTTCTAATAATATCCATTCGTGGTCTTTAGTGTACTTCAGATTGTCAGGAAACTGCATGTTTTTAAAATTTTGGTAAAAATAAAAGATTTTAGATGAATTGGGCATATAGTGAGATTAATCAACATATATTTAATTCACAGTTAAAGAATAAATCCTCTGATTACATAATATCCCGACTTATCTTCATTTTTTTTGAGGTTTATATAAAAATATATATCTTACCAAACTAATAATTATAGTTAAATTATTAATCTGAATTATATGAATTGCAGATTTTTACAATCCTTAAAAAATGCTTTGCTGACCATCGTAACGATGCTTAGCGTATTCAGTGCAAATGCACAAATTGACTATCAAATCGGTTTTGGTACTACAAACGGTGGTTCTACCGGCGTACCTACGCCTTTTGAAGATTTCTATGATGGTGACCGACAGCAATTCCTCTTCCGTGCTTCTGAACTGATTGCAGCAGGTATGGGCCCGGGCCTTATTACTGCTATCAAGTGGAACGTAGTTGCTACTAACGGACAAGGTCCAATTCCTGGTTATACTGTAACTATGGGTACTACTACCTTGAACGATTTAACTGCAGGTTGGGTTTCAGGCATCAACTATCCTGTATATACAGCAGGTACAGGTAATTACACTACAACGGTAGGTACAAATGCGTTCACGTTACCAACACCATTTACTTGGAATGGTACCGATAATATTGTGGTTCAGGTATGTCATGGTACTGCAGCAAGGCCTTGTTACACTTATACTTATTGTGCTAGTGTAAACTGGATTTCAACTTCTTGGGCTAGTTCAGCATATTATCGTCAGGATTGCTCAGGTAGTCTTTGTGCTACTCCTACAGGTTATGCATTGTACAACAGGCCTAATACTATATTCACTTATGGTCAGCCATGTACAGGTACACCTACAGGTTATTCTGTTGATGCACCTTATGAGGTTTGCCCTAATAAAGTTTTTAAAGTAGCATTAGCAGGCCCTTATTTGTCAAATCTTGCATATGAATGGGAATATTCAAATAACGGTAGTGCATGGCAGCCATATACCGGCCCGCTTCAGTTGAATGGTAGTTTTAATGATGCAATCATCGCACCGCGTTGGTATCGTTGTAAAATTACTTGTACTAACTCCAGCCAGTCTATGATGACTGCTCCTTTCAAAGTTAGTATAGCACCTTTCTACTTATGTTATTGCGATAATGGTGTTACTGCTACAGCCGGCTTGGATATTGGTAATGTTAAAGTGATAAAATACACCACTACAGATCCTGGTGTACTTGAAGATACTGTATTGAATAATGGTAATGCATCACCATCATTAAGCAACAATACTGCTAATAAGTCATATACAAACTTCCAGTTCCCTCCGAATAAAACAGTGAAGATGTATCGCGACAGCAGCTACCGCTTCCTGGTATCTCAAATCAACTCAACTGCTACTTTCAAAAATGGTAACGTAGCAATATTTATCGACCTTGACAGAAACGGACTATTTGATGCCGGCGAAAAATTGATGAATAAAACCATCGATGGCGCAGACATCATTCCTAATACAGAAAGTGTAACATTTAAAATACCAACAGCCGCAGCAATCGGCCTTACAGGTATGCGTGTTATTCTGAGTAATGCAAAAATAGATTCATGCGGTACTACAATGGCAGAAGGTGAGGTAGAGGATTATCTGGTAGATATGCGCTATGAACCATGTAAAGGACCGGGCAATGCAGGATCTCTTATTTCTACTTCTACATCATTATGTGCCGGTTACGATTATATTACTGGCAACATAGGTTATGAAATGACAAAATCAGACCTTACACGCTTCTGGCAAGTATCAGGAGACAATGTTGGCTGGACTAATATTAACGGTAGTACAGGTAAAGACACCTTGATGCGTGTGTTTACAGGCCAACCATTGTACTATAGGGTTCGTATGATATGCGAGGCTACAAAAGATACTACGTATTCTGCTCCGCTGAAGATAAATGCTAAAGATGGTTATAAATGCTACTGCTATAGCCAGGCTATAGGTGGTAACCCTAAAGACAATCCTGATCCTAGGGATAGCAGTGATATCGGTGGTGTTGTATTCTCAACTTTCAATACAAATACAGGTGGTGCGCACTTGCAAAATATCAATGCACAGGAAAAACGTACAGACCATACTGACGACAACCCATTAGTATTGTTTACAGACAGTACTTATACGTTAACGGTTTACCATACACAGCGTACATCAATACATGCTGATGCTAAGATTACGGTGTTCATGGACTTCAATAACAATAAAGAATTCGATTTGCCATACGAAAGATTGTTTACCGGATTCTCAAGTATTGGAAACTTTACTGTTGTAGAAAATATCACAATACCATACAAGGTGATTACTGATGTGCCAACTGGTATGCGTATTATATTGAACAATGATTTGTCTCCGAACATTCCATCTGATGAGGCATGTGGCCCTTATACTTCGGGTGAAACAGAAGATATCATAGTTAAGTTTATCAGGCCTTTCCCTGCATCTGTAAGCAATGTAGGCTCAATAGATAATTTCGGTTTGTACCCTAATCCTACAAATGGCAAATTCCGTTTGCAGTTCAATAATTCAAATGCATTGGGCGATGTAACAATGACTATTACAAATGTTACAGGTCAGCAAGTAATGCTTGAAACATTGAAACACAATGGTGGCACATTCACGAAAGAAGTGGATATGACTAACAGTGCACGTGGTGTTTATTTTGTAGAACTGCGTTCTGCAGATGGCCTGAAAGCTGTTCAGCGTGTAGTTATCGACTAATTAAATACAAGAATATTAATAAATAAAAAGCCCCCGATTTTCGGGGGTTTTTTATTTATTAATAAGTCCGAAAAGAATATAAAAAATATTATTCTTAATGTCAAATTAAATTTACTTTAAAAAACATATAGATTCCCTCAAATCAGCCATAGATAAGGGTTTAAATATAGCCCGTAACTTTATCCACAAAGGGTTGAATACTTCTTTCCTAAAGCAATAGTCTTTTAGATATTTTCGCTTTCCGACTCGATTTTAAATTTCTTTAACAAACAATATTTTTACCCATGGCAGCAACAAAAACAAATAAGCAAGGTGCCGGCTTGCAATTCAATCGTCACTACACGCGCGATGGTGTTAGTGCATTCGATATGTTTGAGTACGATTACCGTACATCGGTAATCCGTAACCCGAACGGTGAGAAGGTATTTGAGATGACGGATGTTGAAGTGCCGAAACATTGGTCTCAGATTGCTACAGACATTCTTGCGCAAAAATATTTCCGCAAGGCTGGTGTACCGCAGGCAGATGGCAGCCTTGGCCGTGAAACTTCTATTAAACAAGTTGCACATCGTTTGGCACACTGCTGGCGTTCATGGGGCGAGCAGTATGGCTACTTTGCAACAGCTGCAGATGCTCAGGTATTTTATGAAGAGCTATGCTTCAGCATATTGCAGCAAAGCTGCGCACCCAACTCTCCGCAATGGTTCAATACAGGTTTGTATAGCAGCTATGGTATAGATGGCAAAGCACAAGGCCACTATTTTGTAGATCCTATTACTGGCAATCTGGAACGTTCTAAAAATGCTTATGAGCGTCCTCAGCCACACGCATGTTTCATATTGAGTGTAGATGATGATTTGGTAAATGAAGGCGGTATTATGGACTTGTGGGTGCGCGAGGCTCGTATCTTCAAATATGGTTCAGGTGTTGGTACAAACTTCTCAGGCATTCGTGCAGAAGGTGAAAAGCTGAGTGGCGGCGGTACATCAAGCGGCCTGATGAGCTTCCTGAAAATAGGTGATCGTGCTGCAGGTGCTATCAAGAGTGGTGGTACTACACGCCGTGCTGCAAAGATGGTGTGTCTGGATCTTGACCACCCTGAAATAACAGAGTTTATCGATTGGAAAGTAGAAGAAGAAAAGAAAGTAGCTGCATTGATTGCTGCAGGTTATGCATCAGACTACGAAGGCGAAGCATATCGCACAGTATCCGGTCAGAATTCAAATAACTCGGTACGTGTACCTAACGAATTTTTCCGTCGCCTTGCTAATGGTGAAGATTGGGAAATGAAAGCCCGTAGTACCGGTAAGATAATGAAGACTGTTTCTGCAAATGCACTGTGGGATAAGATTGCTTATGCTGCATGGCGTTGTGCAGACCCTGGTACACAATACGATACAACCATCAACGAATGGCATACATGCCCTGAAGGTGGCCCTATCCGCGCTTCAAACCCATGTTCAGAATACATGTTCCTTGATAATACAGCATGTAACCTGGCATCACTCAACCTGCGTCGCTTCTTCGACGAGGAAACAAGCACATTTGACGTTGCCGGTTTCGAGTATATGACACGTTTGTGGACTGTGGTATTGGAGGTATCTGTACTGATGGCACAGTTCCCTTCTCCTGAAGTAGCGCAGCTGAGCTACGACTACCGCACACTGGGGCTGGGTTATGCCAACCTCGGCTCTATGCTGATGGTAAGTGGTATAGCATATGATAGTGAAGAAGCACGCGCAATAGCAGGTGCTATTACAGCTATCATGAATGGTGTAGCGTATAAAACATCTGCAGAGATGGCTGCTGCGCTGGGTGCATTCCCACGTTATACAGAAAACAAAAAGCACATGCTGCGTGTAATGCGCAATCACCGTGCTGCTGCATACGATGCTGCTGATGCTTATGAAGGCTTGGAAACAAAGCCGATGGGTATCAATGCAAAATACTGCCCTGATTATTTGCTGACGGCAGCTACAAAAGCATGGGATGACGCAGTGCAGATGGGTGAAAAATACGGCTACCGCAATGCACAGGCTACAGTTATTGCACCTACAGGTACTATTGGCTTGGTGATGGATTGCGATACAACGGGTATCGAGCCTGACTTTGCACTGGTTAAATTCAAAAAACTTTCCGGTGGTGGTTATTTCAAAATCATCAACCAGTCTATACCTACAGCACTGAAAAAACTGGGATATACACCTGAGGAATCGGATGCTATCGTTAAGTATGCAAAAGGCCATGCAACATTTGCCGGTGCTCCGTACATCAACCACGAGACACTGAGCGAAAAAGGCTTTATAGCTGATGAACTGAAAAGACTGGAAGCTTCTGTTGAGAGCGCATTCGAAATAGGCTTTGTATTCAACGCATACAACCTTGGAGAAGAATGTCTGAAACGCCTCGGCTTTACTCCTGAACAATATTTCGCTCCTGACTTCAGTCTGTTGGAAGAATTGGGCTTCAGCGATGAGCAGATAGAAGCTGCAAACGACTACGTATGTGGTACCATGATGATAGAAGGTGCTCCGTACCTGAAAGACGAACACCTGCCTGTTTTTGATTGCGCAAACAAATGCGGTAAAAAAGGCGAACGCTACATACATGCACATGGGCACATCCGTATGATGGGTGCTACACAACCTTTTATCAGCGGTGCGATATCCAAAACCATCAACTTGCCGAATGAAGCAACTGTAGAAGAAATAAAAGACTGCTACATGCTTAGCTGGCAATTGGGTATCAAAGCATGTGCTTTATATCGCGATGGTTCTAAACTGAGCCAACCACTGAGCAATAAGAGCGATAAAAAGAAAAAAGAAGAAACGAAAGAAGCAGAAGCAGTTGCTGAAGACAGCGTAATCGTAGATATGGGTAAACTCACTATCGATGAATTGCTGGAAGAAGTAAGCAAACGCGTACAGGCAAGCCCTGATACGAAGCTGAAACGCGAACTGAGCCGCATCGTAGAGCGCAAACAATTAGCTGCTAAACGTCGTGGTTATACCATCAAAGCAAAAGTAGGCGGACAACCATTGTTTGTACGCACAGGTGAATACAGTGATGGTACACTGGGTGAAATATTCCTGGATATGGCGAAAGAAGGTGCTACTATGCGAAGCCTGATGAACAGCTTTGCGATAGCAGTATCGATAGGCTTGCAGTATGGTGTGCCACTGGATGAGTTCGTGGACAAGTTCACGTTCACACGCTTTGAGCCTGCAGGTATGGTAGAGCACCCGAATATCAAATCAGCTACATCGGTACTCGACTTTGTATTCCGTTTGCTGGCTTATGAATATCTCGACCGTACAGACCTTGTACACGTACAAGACCCTGAAAGGATGCAGCAAAACGATGATGATGTAAACGCAGCACAGCAGGAATTATCTCAGGTGCGCGTAACGGCTCCTGCACCACAGGCACAAACACAGAAAAACGTAAACATCGCACCGAAACCGGTAGCCATGAATGCAGATAAAACAGCAGATATCAAAAAAATGATGGGTACCAGTGCCGATGCACCTGTATGCCGCAACTGTGGCAACATTACCCTGAGAAACGGTACCTGCTACATGTGCCCTAACTGTGGTACAACAACAGGATGTAGTTAATATATACTAACCCATCTATATAGATTGCAAAAGGCTACCAATTGGTAGCCTTTTTGTTATAAACTTGCAGATGCAATCGCTTAAAATACAGCTCCACAATCTCTGTTGTTCATATCTTACTGAAAGCATATGCAACGCAGAGGCTGCCATTGCAGACGCACGCGAAGCTGTACAAAACGAAACAAAAAGCAGTGCGGGTGATAAATACGAAACTGCCCGCGAAATGATGCAGCAGGATATAGACCTGAACAATGCACGCTTGCTGCAACTACGCAGACAAATTGACGTGTTGGATAGAATAGTAATTGATACTGCTTCTGATATTATTATACCAGGTAGTATTGTTATAACATCATTGGGTAATTACTTTATAGCCATCAGTGCCGGCAAATTACCGGTGGACGGACAAACATACTATGCCATCTCTATAGACTCTCCGCTTGGTACACAATTGAAAGGCAAGAAGGCGGGCGATGAATTTATCATCAATGGAAAGAAAGGAACTATAATGGGTGTACTATAAAAGGTAAGAGCACCTTGAAAGGTGCCCTTACTCATCACATACCCAATCACAAAAACAATTACAGTTTAACAAATCGTTGCACTCCTTGCTCTACACCGTTTTCTGCCCTCAAGAAATAAACTCCGCTATTTAAATCGCTGATGTTGATTTGTGCCCCTGCATTATTAACCGATTTAACCACTCGCCCTGAAATATCTGTAACGGTAATGTTTACATTGCTATTCACATCTATACCGTTGATGCTGATTGTATTGTTTGCCGGATTTGGTGCAATGCTGAATGCCAACCCTTTTACTGCTACATTATTGATGCTTGTTGTTGCGGTAGGTAATGGTACCAGTGCACCACCTGTAGGCAATGCTACGTATAGGCCAAATGCTGCACCATTACTATTGTTTGCAGGTGTCAGGAAACCAGATGCCAGTACAGTAATAGCCTGTCCTTGCAGTGCAAGTGTTTGCAGTGGTGCTGAATAGCTTTTTACTGTTGTTGCTCCTGTAGCATCTGTAATATCTATAGTGTAGTTACTTGTAGGCAATGATAGATAACCGCCACTGTAATTCCCGAATGCAATATCATTTACCAGTACATTGCCACCAGAGCGTACATCTACTGTTGGTGCATCTGTACTGCCATGTATTACCAACAAATCTGTATTAGCACTGTTAGCACCTGTTTCTCTTGCAGGGCCAAATACGCTAAGCCTGAATGCTGGATTCGGAGTGTAGCCTGTAGGGCTTTCAATACCATTTGCTGTCAGTATGTATCTGCCACCTGAGTCAAGCGTTGCATTCAGGTTGTAGAATGTATCTGCAACAGAGCTACTGTTTTTCAACGCAATACCTACATTGATAGGTGTTTTGGCAGGTACATCAAAAAAGTCTGTAGCTGTTCTGAAAGCGAAGTTATCTGCAATTTTTGTTCCGTTCAGATATACATCTACACTGTCGCCTGCTTTGTCTGCACAGTTGTGTATTGCTTGTACACGTGCAAAAACTTCTGCTGATGTTGTAGGCAATGGTACCAATGCACCACCTGTAGGCAACGCAACGTATAAACCAAACGCAGGACCGTTGCTGTTATTAGCAGGGTTTAAGAAACCCGATGCCAGTACAACTATAGAATTACCACCAAGCCCTAATGTTTGTAAAGGTGCGCTATATGTTTGTACAGTAGTTGCACCCGTACTTGTTGTAATGCGCACTTTATAATCCGCCGTTGGCAATTCTACGTAGTTAGAAAATGAACCGAAAGCGATATCATTTACCAGTGTACTTGTACCAGAGCGCACATCTACTGTTGGTGCGTCCGTACTGCCGTGTAATATCAGCAAATCTGTGTTGGCTCCGTTAGATGCTGTTTCTCTTGCAGTTGCATATACACTGATTCGCAGCGAAGGTGCAGGATTGTAGCCTGTAGTGCTTTCAATGCCACCTGCAACAGCTACATATTTACCATTAGCCGCCAGTGATGCATTCAGATTATAGAATGTATCTGTAACAACAGTACTCGTTTTTGGCGCAATGCCAATATTGTATGTACCGGCGTTCAGATTCAGATATGCCGTTGCCGTTCTGAATGCTACGTTCTCTAACTTGGTTGTCGTTGGTCCGTTCACCCATATGTCAACAGTATCTGCAGCATTATCTGCACAATTATGAATTACCTGCATTCTGGCAGGTTGTGCCATTGCTACTCCCATAGATAGCACGGCTGATGTGGTGAGTAATAGTTTCCTGTAAGTCATGATATATTGTTTTTGTATAGGCATAACATGACGTGCAGATTTTTTGTTGAAGGTGTATTTCGAATTCACACAAAACTTGAAATGAAATGACAGGTGTTTAATTATGCTCGTTTAGAAACGGAAGTGCTATTAAACAGAATGGTAGTATTACTATACATTTATAAATGAGCCTTATAATCCTTTGGAGGAAAGGGCAGTCATATTTAGGTTAACGTGTGGTGTTTTTAAAGGTATCTTTGCAATTACGGAAACTTAATAGTATGAAATGGTTACAATTAGTTCTGTTTACGTTTTTGTTAGCATCTTGCGATAATAGCGTACAACGACAAAAGCTTGTTAATCAAAGCGATGTTACGATTGATAAACACACATATTACAAACACTATAGTGGTACTATAGCAGGACAGCCTGTTGTATTGCATATGTCATCAAACAATGGGGCGCTTTCCGGTAGCTACTATTATGTAAAGCAAGGCAAGCTTATTGGTATATATCTTGCAAAAGACACAACAATAGCAAATGGCTATACGGTATCTGAACAAGCTGCAAGCCGTGAAGATGAAAGAGATGCCAGCTGGAAAATACAGTTGAAAGATAATGCCATTACGGGCAAATGGATAAGTGCAGATGGTAAGCAGACATATGATATCGACCTGAAAGAAGAATATCCGGCAGGAAGCTATAGGTTAGCAATCTGGAGCAAAGAAGACTCAGTCAGATACAGGGATGATAAGCCCGAACCTGTTGCTACTATATACTACAAATTGTTGCGTGCAGGTAGTGGTATGAAAAATGAAGATGCACAAATGCTTGAGAAGCTGATAATGCATGAATTGGGGGCAGATAGTATGAATGCCATTACCGTAGAAGACTGTGTAAGTAAACAGATAGAGAACTATGCAAAATGGTATAAAGGAATATTGGATGGAGAACCCGATAGCATGTTGGGCGAATCGTGGAATAACTATTATAGCGGTGTGGCAATGGATGTCATTATAAATGATAATGATTGGTTGGTAATGGAATTATCGGGTAGCGAATATACCGGCGGTGCGCATGGCAACTACGGTGTCAGCTACATGAATGTAGATATGCAGCAAAAACGTGTGTGGGGGATAGAAGATGTGATGATAGTGGACAGCAATAAACTGAACCTGTTGCTTGAGCAGGAAGCACGCAGGTATTTTGCAATGACAGCCGCTGAAAAAATTGAAGAACGCTTACTGACAGATAAGATATTGCCCAATGGTAATATTTGTATTACCCCCAGAGGTATCAATTTTGTGTACAACCCTTATGAGATTGCATCTTATGCCGATGGTATCATTAGACTATTTATACCATTCGGGCAGATAAAGGACCTGCTGAAGCCGGAGTTTATGAAGAGAATGGGCATGAATTAATTTTTTATTATCCATATAAAGTTGTAAATTTGTTGTAGTAAAGTATTTGTTTTTAATTCATTTGTTGCAAAATGGTACAAACAGTAAAAATTGCAACAAAATGCAACAAATACCATTAGTACTGATATATCAAGAAGCCATTACCTTTGCACAATGGATTTGAAAGCTCCTGAGAAGATATTAAACTATATAGGCGGTGAACTGAAAGCACCTGCCAATGGTCAATACATTGATAACGTAAACCCTGCAACGGGCGAGGTATATAGTTATATACCCGATAGCACCGCACAGGATGTGGAAGAGGCTGTCACCGCGGCAAAAGCAGCTTTCCCTGCGTGGAGTACTACACCTGCAGAGGAGAAGTTTCGCATATTGAACCGCATAGCCGAGCTGATAGACCGGAATCTGGACGCACTGGCATTGGCAGAAACGAATGATAACGGTAAACCACTGTGGCTGAGCAAGCGTGTAGATATACCGCGTGCATCCAGCAACTTCCGCTTTTTTGCAACAGGGCTGATGCACTTTGCTACCGAAAGCCATAATATGGAAAATGGTACAGTGAACTATACACTGCGCCAGCCAATTGGTGTAGTGGGTTGTATCTCTCCGTGGAATCTGCCGTTGTACCTCTTTACTTGGAAGATAGCACCTGCACTGGCAGCGGGTAATTGTGTAGTATCTAAGCCAAGTGAAGTAACACCAATGACGGGCTACCTGTTGAGCCTGATATGTAAAGAAGCAGGACTGCCTGCAGGTGTGCTGAATATACTGCACGGCAATGGCCCTAACTGTGGCTCTGCCATCGTATCGCATCCCGAAATAAAAGCCATATCATTTACAGGTAGTACACGTGCGGGTAAGGAAATAGCTGCAGTAGCTGCGCCGATGTTCAAAAAAATATCGCTGGAGCTGGGTGGTAAAAACCCGAACATCATTTTTGCCGATTGCGATTGGGGAAAGATGATGCGTACAACGTTGCAATCTTCATTTGCCAATCAGGGGCAGATATGCCTGTGCGGTAGCCGCATACTGGTAGAAGAAAGCATCTACGAAAAATTCAAAGCAGAGTTTATAGAGAAAGCAAAAAAACTGACTGTTGGTGATCCTTTGGATGATAACAGCAGACAAGGCGCCGTGGTAAGCAAAATGCACTTTGATAAAGTGATGAGCTGTATAGAACTGGCAAAGCAGGAAGGCGGTAAAATATTGCTGGGTGGCAATGCCGTAAAAGGCACAGGCCGTTGCGAGAATGGTTACTTTATAGAGCCAACAATTATTGAAGGGTTGGGGCCAAACTGCCGTACCAACATGGAAGAGATATTCGGCCCGGTGGTGACGATACAGTCTTTTAAAACAGAGGACGAAGCACTGGAGCTGGCAAACTGCAGCGACTATGGCCTTGCTGCTACTATATGGACACAGGATGTGAGCCGTGCCAACCGTGTGGCTGCAAAAGTACACAGCGGCATCATTTGGGTAAATTGCTGGTTGCTGCGCGATTTGCGTACACCATTCGGGGGTTTCAAAAACTCAGGCGTAGGCCGCGAAGGCGGTTGGGATGCACTGAAGTTTTTCACGGATGTAAAGAATGTGTGTATTGATTTATAAGCATTTTATTATTTGACTTTTTACTTTTGATATAATTATGAGCGAACGTATATCTACAGATAAAGCACCGGCACCGGTAGGATTGTATCCGCATGCACGCCGTGTAGGCAACCTGCTGTTTCTTTCAGGCATAGGCCCGCGTACTGTTACTAATGAGATTCCGGGATTGAAGCTGGATAAGAACGGCAACTTCCTTGAATTTGATTTTGCAGCACAATGCCGCAATGTATTTGATAACGTGAAGATAGTATTGGAAGAAAGCGGCAGTAGCTGGGACAAGCTGGTTGATGTTACCGTATTCCTCGTAAACATGAAGCGCGACTTTGCAACGTACAACGAGATATATGCAGAGTACTTTAAAGACAATCAACCTTGCCGCACGACGGTAGAGATAAACTCATTGCCTACACCTATAGCTATAGAGCTGAAGTGTATAGCAACAATAGACTAAAATGAAAAGCCCCGAATTGCTCGGGGCTTTTGTTATTTAAGCGGAATGTCTATCCTCAATTGTTTCTGATAGGTCTTGCCATTTGCATCTTTGCCTTCAATCTTCCACATCACACTGCGGAGCAATACGACAAGTGGCTTGTCATTCGCATCGCGTACTTTACTTACAGACTTCAACCACTTCTGTTCGGTAGCACGGTTCATGCGTTTGTTGCGTGCGGCACGTGTTACAGCATTCTTTATTGCAGAAGGGCTAGCTTTGATGTATTGTAGTTGATTATTGCCCAAGCCTGTAATGTTGTAAGTATTGTTACCTCCCTTTAGCGTTTGCCAGTCGGTAGTACGGTTCAGTGATTCAAGTACCAGTGTCCCTAGGTTGTTTTTCACAACTATTACAGTCTGGTAGCGTTGCGATACTTTGGTCACAGTTCCACCACCTGTTTTTATCTGGTTGCCAACCAATGTACCGCTTGTTATTTCATAAGTAGCACCATTAGCTTTTCGTGTATCCTGTTGTTTGTATGTTCGGGTACCAATATTAGGTATCAGTATTGTGATCTCTTTAAATTCAACTTTTAGTCCGTTGCCTTTTGGAGCTGCTGCAGTTTTCTCTTCTGCTTTTTGTTCTGCTGTCTGAGTTTGTTCCTCCGGTTTAGTTTCTTCTTTTGGAGCTTCGGTTTGCACTGCAGTATCTGTAGCGGGTAGTTCGGTTGTTACAGGCTGTAGTGGTTTTACATCTGCGACAAAATCCTGCAGATACTGAGAGTCAGTTTCTGTTACAATCGTAGCAGGGTCGCCCAATACAATAGGTTTCCCCCTGTTAGGGCTATCATTGCCGCAAGACTGTAATAGTATAGCACCCGCTATTATTAATAGATTGAATGAACGCATGATTTATCTGTTCTTTTACTAAAGTAATAAAGAGTTTAATAAGCCATTAGTTTTTGTACACTTTCGTGCAGCCTGCTCTTAGCAAGGTAGTTTTGTTCCAGTTCTATGGCAAATGGTACAGGTGTATCCAGGCTGGCACAACGAACTATAGGTGCATCTAATAACTCGAAGCAGTTCTCCGAAACCCATGCAGCCAGCTCGCCACCAATACCACCAAACAATGTGTCTTCGTGCAGGAGCAATACCTTGCCTGTGCGTTGTACTGCTGCACGTACAGCATCGTAGTCGAGTGGCAGTAATGAACGCAGGTCGAGGATGTCTATCGATACATCAGGATGTTGTGCTGCATAGTCTGTAGCCCAGTGTACACCACTACCATAGGTAATGATGCTGATATCTTCACCGGCTTGTACGTGCCTTGCCTTGCCTATCTCAATTGTATAATAATCATTAGGTACCAAACCGCTGATGCTGCGGTACAGTGCTTTGTGCTCGAAGAACATAACAGGGTTAGGGTCTTCAATGGCGGCTATCAGCAAGCCTTTCGCATCTTCGGGTGTAGATGGGTAAACGACTTTTAAGCCAGGTGTATGTGTAAACCATGCCTCGTTGCTCTGCGAGTGGAATGGGCCTGCGCCTACGCCACCACCTGTTGGCATACGCACTACCACATCGGCATTCTGCCCCCAGCGATAGTGTATCTTGGCAAGGTTGTTTATTATCTGGTTGAAGCCCACCGTTACAAAATCGGCAAACTGCATTTCCATCATAGATTTAAAACCTTTGATAGAAAGACCCAGTGCAGTGCCTACGATAGCGCTTTCGCAAAGTGGTGTATTTCGTACTCGTTCTTTACCAAACTGTGCTACGAAACCTTCTGTTACTTTAAATGCACCACCATATTCTGCAATGTCCTGTCCCATCAGCACAAGGTTGTTGTGCTTTTCCATGCTCTGCCTCAAACCATCGCTAATGGCCTGTATGAATTTCTTTTCAGACTTTGCAGGTGTTGCAGGCATAGTTGTAATGATGTTGCATGGTGCATATACATCTGCAACTTCTTCAGCAGTATCTGCAACAACAGCTGCTGCCGAAAAGCCTGTAGCAAGACCATCTTCTATATCCTTTTGTATTCTGTCGCGTATCTCTTGTATGATGGCTTCTGTAAGAATACCTTGTTGCAACAGGTATGCTTCGTAGTTGGCAACAGGGTCTTTCTTACCCCATTCTTCAAACAGTTCTTTCGGTACATACTTCACGCCGCTTGCCTCTTCGTGGCCGCGCATACGGAAGGTCATACACTCTATCAGTATCGGCTTCTGCTCTTTAATGCAGTATTCACGTGCTTCTTTGATGGTCTTATAAACTTCGAGGATGTTGTTCCCATCAATGGTGATGCCCTTCATGCCATAACCAACTGCGCGGTCGGCCAGTTGATTACAAACAAACTGTTCGTTGACAGGCGTGCTAAGGCCATAACCATTATTCTCTATAATGAAGATAACAGGCAAACCCCATACTGCAGCTACGTTCAGTGCTTCGTGAAAATCACCTTCACTGGTGCCGCCATCACCGCTGAACGCCACAGATACTTTATTGTCTTTGCGCAGTTTGTGTGCCAGTGCTATACCATCTGCAATAGCCAGTTGCGGGCCCAGGTGCGATATCATACCACAGATGTGATACTCGTTTGCACCAAAGTGAAAAGAACGTTCGCGGCCTTTACTGAAACCTTCTTTCTTGCCCTGCCATTGCATAAAGAGTTTATCGAACGGCATTTTGCGGGCTGTGAATACACCGAGGTTGCGGTGCAGCGGCATTACATATTCGTCTTTATCCAGTGCCATGGTAGCACCTATAGAAATAGCTTCCTGTCCTATACCACTAAACCATTTGCTGATGCGCCCCTGACGAAGGAGAACAAGCATTTTCTCCTCTATCATGCGTGGACGAACCAGTTCGCTGTAAAGTTCTATCAGTTTATAACTATCAAGGCCGCTTTTGTCGAATTGCATACGTGGTATTTGTGCTGGCAAAGATAGCTTTAATGACTTAATGCCTCAATAGCGAAATAGCTGAAAATATGCTATTTATTAGCGTTTTGTGCTATTTGTGTTTTATACACAGCAGGACGTTCGTGGTTGATGCCAAAGCCAAGCGCCTCGTAGATATAGTCTTGTGCGATGGTGCGTACACTCAGGCGATTAATACCTCCGTTTTCCGCAGATGGGTGTACCCTGTTTGACAGGAAGATGAATACAATACCCGTTGCAGGGTCGGCCCATGCGCAGGTACCTGTAAAGCCCTGATGACCGAATGCATAGCCACTGCTTCTATTGCCCGAAGGGCCCCCATCGTCTTTATCTTCTTTAGGTTTGTCAAAGCCAAGTCCTTTGCGGCTGATGAGTGAGTTGTATGCAGTAAACTTTTCAACTGTTTCTTTCTTGAAATAACGCTGTCCTTTGTATGTGCCTTTATTCAGCAACATCTGGAAAATAACAGCCACATCGTTGGCGGTAGAAAAAATGCCGGCATGGCCAGCCACACCACCCATCATTGCAGCACCCTGATCGTGTACATAACCCCTTATCTGCTGATGACGGAAGAATATATCATTCTCTGTCGGGGCAATATCTGTTTCCTTAAATTTCTTCAAAGGGTTGTATGCAGTGTGTTTCAAACCAAGTGGTTTGTAAAATTGTTCGTCAACATATTTATCAATATGCTGTCCTGTTATCTTTTCAGCAATAGCTGCAAGGAAGTAGAAGTCAAGATCGCTGTAAATACTTTTGCCTTTATTCTCGAGCGGGCTGTTCAGTACTCTGTTCCAGATAGTATCTGTATAGTCGCCACGCAAATACAGGTTTTTAGCTACTTCTATCCATTTATTATTGTCGGGCTTGTTGCTATACAATTCAGGCTTCAGGCTGTTTTTTTCACCAAGCGTTTCTTTGTAGAATGGTATCCAGCTTTTGAGCCCCGCCTGATGCAACAGCAAGTCTTTTATTTTCAATCCGGCTTTATCAGTTCCTTTTACCCAAGGCAGGTAATCGCCAATGGTTTTGTCGAGGTTCAGTTTGCCATTTTCGTAAAGGCGCATTACTGCTAAGGTTGTTGCAGCTACTTTAGTAACAGATGCTATGTCGTAGATTGTATTATCAGCAACAGCCTGTTTTTTTGAATAATCGTAATAGCCGAAAGATTTATCATAAAATACCTTACCATCTTTTGCAGCTAATACCCTGCATCCCGGGAAAGCACCATCAACAATACTGCGTTGCAAAAACATATCAAGCTTGTCTAATGCGCTGTTATTGATAACGCCTGCATCTTCAGGATAATCTGTTTTGATGAGTTCGTCTGTTTTTGGCATACCTGCTTTTCCGGATGCAAGCAATATCGAACCCTCTGTCCACATATCAATACAAGGAGAAACGGGCAGTATGCCTTTTGCATCTTCTTTACGCAGCAGTACGCGGGCAACAGCTTGTTCTGTCAGGCTGTCATCTTCATACGTAACAATTGCTGAACCTACTACGCAGGTGTTTTTCAGCAGGTATGGATTGCCCATTAATGCAATCAGTACATCGCGGCGATTGGCAAGTTGTTTTATTAATGAAACTTGTTGGTCATCAAGTGAGTAAAATCCATTTGTAGGATAGAAACTCATATTGTGAATACCAACAATGGTAATATCGTTGCTGCTGAGTGCGCCCAATACTTTATTAGTCGCCGAGGCGTTACTTCCCTTTGGCAACCATTGCATTTTCATATCAGGTAATGCTTCGAGCAGGGCGGTAGCTAAATGACTGCTGTCTTTTGCATTGATGCCGATATAACCAACGCGCTTGCGGCTGTTGAGCAGGTCAGGTATGATGTTATTCCTGTCGCGCACCAGCGTAACAGCTTTTCTGGTCACTGCTGTCCGCACAGGTATTACCACGCTGTTTACATCTTCAGTTGCATGTACACTTTCAATAGGTTTCCAATTATGAAGTCCTGCATCGTATTTAGCCGCTAATACTTTTTTGATCCGCGGTTCCAGCTCTTGCCAAGTGAGTGTGCCGCTATCTAATGCTGCTGTTATCTTCGACATACCCGCCCTTACATCTTCAGACATCAGCAACATATCATTCCCAGCTTTCAGTGCGCGAACGTCTATTTCTCCCGGGGTATAAAATTTCGTTACCCCTTTCATATTGAGCGCATCTGTAAATACTAATCCTTTGTAGCCCATTTTGTTTTTGAGTAAATGGGTAATGGTATTTTTAGATAATGATGTAGGTATTCGTTTGCCGGGTTCAAAAGCAGGAACACTGAGATGTGCAACCATAATGCTTTTAATGCCCGCACGAGCCAGTTCTTTGAAGGGGTATAATTCCAGCGTATCTAATTGAAACGAACTCTTGCTGATAACGGGTAGTTCTTCGTGTGAGTCTGCATCCGTATCGCCATGTCCTGGGAAGTGTTTTGCACATGCCATAACGCCATTGTCCTGCAGGCCACGCATATATGCCAGCGCAAGCCTTGTTACCAGCATTTTATCTTCACCAAAAGAGCGTGCATTGATGATAGGATTATTTGGATTATTGTTTACATCTACCACAGGTGCAAAGTCGATATGCACGCCCATGCGTTTGCATTGTTGTGCGATGGCAGCGCCAAGTTTATATGCCATTGCAGTATCGCGCGTAGCGCCAACCATCATCGATTTAGGTAGATTCTTAATGCCGGTCAGACGCATACCCAATCCCCATTCAGCATCCATTGCAACTAATAGTGGTACATAAGACATTTGCTGATACAGATTATTAAGCGATGCCTGCGCTTCAGCAGTACCTTGCATAAAGATGACACCCCCAATACGGCGTTCTGAAATCAGTTGTTTGATTTTTTCTTCATTATAGTCTTTACCGCCACTATAAGCTGCAACCATATATAGCTGGCCGATACGTTCTGTATCGCTCAGTTTATTATACACGCTATCCACCCACTTAGCTTTCAGGTTGATTGGTGTTGCAGCAGTACCTGTTGTAATGCGACCGCGTTGTGCAGACGCACACAGTGAAAATATTGTTATAAGAAAGGAAACAGATATGAAGAGTTTTTTACCAAACGCCATATAACAAATATAGCCTATTGTTTGGGATGAATAAGGGAAAGCGGGCAGTAGTATAAAAACACCCGCCCCCTGGAAAGGGGGCGGCAAACCCATTATGCACTATATCTAACTAAAACTGAGGCCGATGTTGTTTGATAAAAAAAGTTTGTTTTTTGTTTTGTTGCCTTGTCAATACAAAGGTGGTATATATTACTACCCGATTAAATGACATTCGTTCTGTTGAAAAATGATTTTTATCATGTTATTGACTGTCTGAATTTTACATTGCCTATACCTTACCTTTGCGGAAACTCATTGAGCGCAGTGCCCGATATCATTCAGTTATTATCAGACCATATAGCCAACCAGATAGCGGCAGGAGAGGTAATTCAAAGACCCGCATCTGCGGTGAAGGAATTACTGGAGAATGCCATAGATGCGGGCGCTACAGAGGTGCAATTGGTGCTGAAAGATGCGGGTAAGGAGTTGGTACAGGTGATAGATAATGGTAGTGGCATGAGCCCCACAGACGCACGTATGAGTTTTGAACGCCATGCGACATCGAAAATCCGCGATATCAATGATTTATTTTCCATACGTACGATGGGTTTTCGTGGAGAGGCGCTTGCATCCGTAGCTGCGGTAGCACAGGTAGAACTGAAAACCCGCAGACAGGAAAATGAAACAGGTACCCATCTGGTGATAGAAGCTACAGAAGTAAAGAAGCAGGAGCCTTGCGCCGCCCCACAGGGTACTAATATTATGGTGAAAAACCTGTTCTTTAACGTTCCTGCCCGCAGACATTTTTTAAAAAGCAATACTACAGAGTATCGTCATATAGCAGACGAATTTACGCGTGTAGCATTAGCGCATCCGCAGATAGCCTTCAGGCTATGGCACAATGGTGCGGAACAATACCATCTGGAAGCGGGCAACCTGAAAACCCGCATCAAAGGCTTGCTGGGCAACTCTTATGAGAAAAACCTTGTACCCGTAGAGGAGAAAACAGAATTCCTGAATATATCGGGCTTCATCGGTAAACCGGAAGCTGCTACACGTACACGTGGTATGCAGTTTTTCTTTATCAATAACCGTTTTATACGTAGTGCATATTTACATCATGCAGTAGTGCAGGCTTATGAAGGATTGATAGAAAAAGAAGCATTCCCGTTTTATGTACTCTTTCTGGAAATAGACCCTGCAAGGGTAGATGTGAATGTGCATCCTACCAAACAGGAAGTGAAGTTTGAAGATGACAGAATGATGTATGCTTACCTGAATGCTGCAGTGAAGCATGCATTAGCAAAGTATAATATTGCACCATCGCTTGACTTTACATTGAGCCCTGAGATACAGCAATTATCAAGCGTTCAGCTGCCGGTAACGCAGGATACCAAACAGGAAACAGAAAAAGGCTATCTGTTCAATACATTTACGCAAAAAAACCAGGCGCATCTGGCAGTGAAAAAAGACAGCCTGCGCGAATGGAAAGATTTGTATAAAATAGCTGATGATATAGCCGAACAACAAACACAGGCAGATATTGTATCCGGCAACATGGTAACAGCGCCATCACTGCACAAAGAACCTGAAACGAGTAATGCTAAGAGCATCATATCTATACAGGGCAGTATGTTGGTGACAACCGTTAAATCGGGCCTGATGCTGATTCATATTCGCCGAGCACAGGAGCGTATCTGGTATGAAAGGTTATTGACAGAGTGGAATAATGGCAGTACGCCATCGCAGCAGCTATTATTCCCTTTGTCTTACGAAACATCACCACAAGATGCGTTGTTGCTGTCAGAAGCATTGACAGACCTTGCTCGTATAGGTTTTGATATATCACCATTCGGACAAAATACATTTGTGGTACAGGGTGTACCAACAGAGCTGCCTGCGGGTGAAGAAAAGAATGTATTGGATGAGGTTATAGAACAACTGAAAAACGAAGCGACGGATGCAGTAGCAAAACGTTCGGAAATGCTATTGGCAAATATGGCGCGACGTTTATCGCGCAATACAGGTGGTTTGCAACACCAGGAGGGGCAGCAGGCATTGATTGACGAGTTGTTTGCCTGTTCGCAGCCCGAATACGCGCCGGATGGGAAAAGAGTATTTACACTGATAAAAAAAGAAGATTTGGAAAGTATGCTGGGCTGATATGAGATAAATCATAATGGCCATAGCGTTTTTTATATATTTTTACGCCTCATTTTAATAGACGGAGCATAGATGTCTGCATTGAAGTTTTATAATCTGAAAGTAGCTGAAATAAGGCCGGAAACAAGTGATTGTGTGTCGGTAGCATTGGAAGTGCCGGCAGCGTTGAAAGATACCTTTCAATTTGCCGCAGGGCAATACCTGACCTTCCGTATGCAAATGAATGGCGAAGAAGTACGCCGTTCTTATTCTGTATGTGTTAGTCCGGATGAAGGGGAACTGCGTGTAGCTGTTAAGAAAGTAGATGGCGGTAAGTTTTCTACATATGCCAATGATACACTGAAGGCTGGTGAAGTACTCGATGTGATGCCACCAATGGGCAAGTTTTCGCCAAGGGCATCTGACAAGAAAGCAAAGAATTATCTGGCAATAGTTGCAGGCAGCGGCATTACGCCGGTTATGAGCATCATGAAATCGGTGCTTAAAAACGAGCCCGGCAGCACTTTTACACTTATCTACGGCAACCGTAGCAGGAATACAATCATATTCAGAGAAGAAATAGAAGGGCTGAAAAATACATATATGCAGCGCCTGCGTGTGTATCATATGCTGAGCCGTGAACAGATGGATGTTCCATTGTTCAACGGACGGATAAGTGCAGATAAATGTGCTGAATTTTGTGATACACTGATTGATATCAAAGCAATAGACGAAGCTTTTATATGTGGCCCTGAGGATATGATATTGTCTGTAAAGCAACGCCTGACAGATTTGGGGGTTGCATCTGAAAATGTACATATAGAACTCTTTACATCGCCCGACCAGCCCAAAGCTACCCACGATAAATGGGTGAAAGAACACAGTGCCGACGATGGTAAAATGAGTAAAGTAAGTATTACACTTGATGGCACTACCTTCGAAATGAACCTGTCTTACAATGGGGATAGTATATTGGATGCTGCATTGAAAATGGGTGCAGATTTGCCATTCGCATGTAAAGGTGGTGTGTGCTGTACCTGCAGGGCTAAAGTAACTGAAGGCTCGGTAGATATGGAAGTGAACTATGCACTTGAAAAAGATGAAATAGAAAAAGGCTTTGTACTCACCTGCCAGTCGCACCCGCGAACTGAGCGTGTAGTAATTGACTTCGATGCACGATAAAGTAAAGGCTTACCTGATGGTAAGCCTTTACTTTATATAATTAAGTTACTTCCTTGCAATGCTGCCGTCATTAGCAGGCAGTTCCACACTTTCGGTAAAGTGGTTTTTATTTCGTTCGATGCTTTTAGCTAATCCGTCATTTTCGGGAGAAGGATTGCCATGATAAACAGCGCTTGACCCATCAAATTCAGGATTAAACGGCACTCGTTTTTTTTCTGCCTTTACTACTACTGCCGGTAACGGGTGTACATGAACATACTGGTCGTATTTCCTCAACCCATCAATAGTTTTGGCATATTCTGCTTGTTTCTTTTTTATATACGGTTTTGTATATACGATGTTTGGGGTATTGCCATTACATACCCTGTATTTATCATCAACCCGGCATACTTTGTAGTTGATGTCAAACTCACTTTTTTTATCCTCACCGTTTTGTGCCATTGCGCTGTAGTGCATCATCCCGATCACAGCCAGCATAAGAATTGAATGTTTCATAAGCATGGTAGTTTTTTGAGTGAAAAATGAATTACAATACAAACATACGGTGGGTAATTGCGGAAGTATTGCAAGGTTCTGTTAAAAGGAATGCAAGGCTATGTTAAAGCATTTAAAGTATTGATAATCAATAAATTACAAATTATTTGAATTAACAAAACCTTATAGATTATCAGTAAAAAGAAGCTCCTTATATCAATATTGTCTCAATCAATTTACTGTACCGTATTTATTAAGTATTTTTGCTGAAAGAAAACAGAATACATCATGTTGAAGACAGGAAACACAATCGTGAGTATATATACGGAAATGACACCAAACCCCGAAACAATGAAGTTTGTTGCAAACAAACTATTGTATCCGGGTAAGAGCATTGATTTCCCAGAAGAGGCGTCTGCAACACCGTCACCGCTTGCAAAAGAATTATTTGCATTCCCGTTTATCCGAAGTGTATTTATAGCCAGCAACTTTGTGACGCTGACTAAAACACCGGATACACTTTGGGAAGATGTAATACCTACAGTACGTGAGTTTTTGAAACAATATCTGGAAGAAGGTAAAGTTGTAATAAACGAAGACCTTATAGTTAAGAAAGTTGATTCGAATACTGTGAGCGCCGATGATAGTGATATCGTAAAACGCATTAAAGAATTGCTGGAAAATTATGTAAAACCTGCTGTGGAAATGGACGGTGGAGCTATCAGCTACAAAGGATATGAAGATGGCGTGGTGAAACTGATGATGCAAGGTTCATGTTCGGGCTGCCCGTCTTCTATGATAACATTGAAGGCAGGTATAGAGGGTATGATGAAGCGAATGATACCCGAAGTGAAGGAAGTAGTAGCTGAAGCAGAATAACACTAAGTTAATTTAAGCATAGAAGCCCCCGATATCGGGGGCTTTTTGTATGATATACCACGAATTGTACTATTTTTAAACCTGTTACAGATTTTTTGAGATAATGAGCATTCAGAACAATTATGTGGCCATCATGGCAGGGGGAATAGGCAGCCGTTTCTGGCCGGAAAGCCGTACCGGTTACCCAAAACAGTTTATTGATATATTAGGTACCGGCCGTTCGCTGATACAATGGACCTATCAACGCTTCAAGCACATTTGTCCGCAAGAGAATATTTACTTTATCACCAATCAGCAATACATCAATACACTTAAGGAGCAGATACCTGAGTTGAGGGATGAAAATATTATCAGTGAACCATCACGTAAGAATACAGCACCATGTGCAGCATATTTCGCGCATAAGATGATGTCGTTGAATCCTAAAGCGAACATCATCATGTCTCCTGCCGACCATTTGATAATGGATGAGCGTGCATTTGAACGTACTGCACAGGAAGCTCTGGATTTTGTGTCTCATCACGATGCTTTGCTGACATTAGGCATAAAACCAACAAGACCTGATACGGGCTATGGCTATATACAGTATGATGTTGAAGAGGAGCTGGATAAAGTATATCGTGTAAAAACATTTACAGAAAAGCCTTCATTGGAACTTGCGCGCACATTTTTGAAAAGTGGCGATTTTCTTTGGAACTCAGGCATATTTGTCTGGAATGTAAAGACCATCATGGATGCGCTGGAAAAATACCTGCCGGAAATGCACGAGGTATTTACACAGGCGAAAGATGTATATAATACTCCTAAAGAATACGATATAATAAACAACCTGTATTCTCAGTGTACCAATATTTCTATAGACTATGGGATCATGGAGAAAGCTAAGAATGTATATGTGATACCCTCTTACTTTGGATGGTGTGACTTGGGTACATGGGAAAGCGCATATGAAAACTCTGATAAAGATTATCTGGGTAATGCAGTATATGGCGATAATGTAATGGTGATAGATGCCAGTGAATGCATGATAAAAGTGCCGAATGATAAGCTGTTGGTAGTACAGGGGTTGGAACAATTCATAGTAATTGATACGCCGGATGTGTTGCTGATATGCGAACGCAACCGCGAACAGCAGATAAAAGAGTATGTGGCTGAAGTGAAGCGCAATAAAGGAGATAAATACCTGTAATGATGATATTTCCGCAAAAACATTCAGCAACGGGCACTACTATTTTCACCGTAATGAGTGCGCTGGCGCAACAATGTAATGCAATCAATTTGTCGCAAGGCTTTCCTGACTATCCTATCGATGAGCAATTAGGAAAGTTATTGTTTGAGGCAACGCAACAAGGCTTCAATCAATATGCACCCATGCCGGGATTACCCCAACTGCGGCAGGCAATCAGCAATGATTTTGCGAAACGTTACGGAGTAGAGATAAACCCTGATACGGAAATAACCATTACACCCGGAGCTACCTATGCTATTTATACAGCATTTACATCTGTACTGGAAGCCGGCGACGAAGTAATAGTACTGGAACCGGCATACGATAGCTATATACCCAATATAGAAACCAACGGGGCAAAAGTAGTGCCTGTACCATTGTCGGCACCTGATTTCAGTGTTGACTGGAACAAAGTGAAAGATGCTATAACCCGCAAGACAAAAGTTATAATTGTAAACACACCGCACAACCCTACAGGGGCAATATGGAGCAGACAGGATTGGGATACGTTGGCAGATATTGTACGTGATACGAACATTATCATATTGTCTGACGAAGTGTATGAACAACTGGTGTTTGATGGTAAAAAGCATTGTAGTGTATTGCAGCACGATGAGCTTAGGAAGCGAAGTTTTGTATTGTATTCTTTCGGGAAAGTGTTTCATAATACTGGTTGGAAGATGGGCTACTGTATAGCACCGTCAGAGTTTACAATAGCATTCAGGCGCATACACCAGTTTTTATGTTTTTCAGTAAATTCACCCGCACAATATGCATTGGCACAATACCTATCGTTACCACAGTTGCCTGATGTTAGCAGGATGATGCAACAAAAGCGCGACCTTTTTCTGTCGTTGTTGAAAGAAACGCCATTTATAATACACCAACCCGCTTCCGGCAGCTATTTTCAGACAGTGAGCTATGCACAGATAAGTGATAAGCCGGATATGGAATTTGCTCAATGGCTGACTAAAGAGCATGGCGTGGCTACCATACCTATCAGTGCATTTTACAGCAATAAGAAAGATGATAAGCTGATACGTTTTTGCTTTGCCAAAAAAGAAGAAACACTTCAGCAGGCAATAGAAAGGCTGAGAAAACTATAGCATATAATCGTATCCTAGCTTGGCTATCAGTGCCAATACTACGAGTATAAAGAATAGACGAATAAATGAACTACCTTTCTTCAGTGCAACGTGCGAACCTGCATAACTGCCTAACATATTGGCGGCGCCAACAGGCAGGGCAATACTCCAAATGATATTTCCCTTGATAAAGAAGAATACTAATGCAGCGATATTGGTAACAACATTGATGACTTTTGCATTGGCAGATGCGTGCAGGAAGTTGTAGCCAAACAATACAACAAACGCAAAAATCAGGAAGCTGCCAGTGCCGGGGCCAATCAAACCATCGTACAGGCCTATGATGCCGCCGATGCATATTGAATAAAACATGTAGCGGTTGTGAGATGGTGATTTATCTACATGATGTAAGCCCAGTTCTTTTTTCAGTACTGTATATACCAGTACAAGTATCAGCACATAAATGATGAATGGCATGAACTGCTCTTTGTGTATGAATGATACAAGCAATGCACCCGAGAAAGAACCTATCAATGCGGCGATGATGGCGGGTGTAAGGTGTTTCCAGTCTATATTTACCCGTTTTATGTAGCGATATGCAGAAACAGATGTACCGAAGAAAGAAGCTGTTTTGTTGGTGGCCAGCGTTTGCACAAGGCTGAGGTGTGGTTGCAGAATGAAGAATGCAGGCAGTTGTATTAAACCCCCACCACCTACCATGGCATCTATAAAACCTGCCAGGAAAGCGAAACAACATAATGCAAGCAGCGTAAGCATCAGCACAAAATAATAAAACAGCCCGATTGTGTTAATCGGGCTGTTTTAAAAATATCAGTTGATTGTATCAATAAGCTATTACCTGCTCTTCAATATTCTCCGGCAGTTTACGGAACTCGTATTGCTGATTGCGCAACTGTGCAGGGAAGCCCGCTTCGTTGATGGCCTGCTGTATGCCTTTGTAGGTGAAGCGATGCGGTGCACCTGCGGCACTTACCACATTTTCTTCTATCATGATAGAACCAAAATCGTTTGCACCTGCATGCAGGCATATCTGCGCTACTTGCTTACCAACTGTAAGCCATGAAGCCTGTATGTTTTTTACATTCGGCAGCATGATGCGGCTCATGGCTATCATGCGGATATACTCTTCGGCAGTAGTGTGGTTTTTAGTACCGCGTATCCTGTTCAGCAATGTATCAACATCCTGGAATGTCCATGGGATGAATGCAATAAAGCCTTTTGCATTTTCGGGCTTTTTAGCCTGCACTTCACGGAGTTTCACCAGGTGTTCAAAACGTTCGTAGATAGTTTCCACGTGCCCGAACATCATTGTAGCACTGGTAGTAAGTCCTGCTTTATGTGCCTCGTGCATGATATCCAGCCACTCCTGCGCACCGCATTTACCTTTAGATATCAAGCGGCGTACACGGTCATTAAGTATTTCAGCACCGGGGCCAGGCATACTGTCCATACCTGCTTCTTTCAGCGCCAGCAAAGCCTCGCGATGAGAAACGCCCGATACTTTACAGATGTGCGCTACTTCCGGCGGCCCTAAAGCATGCAGCTTCAGGTTAGGGTACATATTTTTTAGCTGACGGAAGAGAGCTGTGTAGTAGTCAAGACCCAGTTCAGGATGATGGCCACCTTGAAGCAGTAATTGCTCACCGCCATATCGGAAAGTCTCTTCAATCTTTTGCTTGTAGGTTTCAATATCTGTAATGTAAGATTCCTCGTGGCCCGGTATGCGGTAGAAGTTGCAGAATTTGCAGTTGGCAATACACACATTGGTTGTGTTCATATTGCGGTCTATAATCCATGTCACCTTGCCGTGCGGCACTTGTATTTTGCGCAGCTCGTTGGCAACAAACATCAGTTCGGCGAGCGGGGCATTTTCAAACAGGAACATACCCTCTTCTGCACTCAAAAATTCAAAACGCAGGGCACGTTCATATAACGCTGATAATTGCATGAAAACCTTTAATAATGCTAACAAAATTAAGATAAAAAGGGTTGCATGTGATACAGTTTCTTGATACCTGTATATACATGCGGCTTAATAATATATTTTAACCCCATCCTTATTTTTTTGTTATTTTGTAGTAATGGTTACAAAAGTCCTCACACTCTTTGGCGAAGAACTGGTAACAGAGCCTGTAAAGCCTGCACGCAAACCACGTGCGGCTAAAAAGGATGTTGCGCCCAAAGGCGAGGTTGATACCATTGATGCAGAGGAGCCTGCTGCTGAAACTGCTACAGGAGAAAAGCTTAAGAAACAACGCAAGACGAAAGAATTGCAGCACAAATCTGAGGTGCTGAACCAATGGCAGGGCGATAAGCAGTATTATACTATTGGAGAGGTGGCAGGTATCTTCAAAGTAGCCACATCCAATATCCGTTTCTGGACTAAGGAGTTTGAAATGAAAGTGCGTACCACCCGCAAAGGAGACAGATTGTATACCCCTGAGCAGGTACGCGAAATCAATACCATCTATCACCTTGTGAAAGAAAGAGGCTTTACCATCAGCGGTGCAAAAGCAAAGCTGAAAGAAAACCGAAGAGTGTCTATGCAGCAGGTAGATTTGAAAAAGTCTTTGCTCGTATTGCGCAGCAAATTATTACAGATAAGAAAACAGCTTACATGAGGGGGATATTGTTGATGGCATTGCTGCTGATGAGTATGATAACAACCGCACAGACTGACTATGATGTATCTACCGATAAGGAAAACGGTAATGTTGTGTTTAAAGGACAGTTTACATTCAACGAATTACAAAAAGAGCCAAGTTTTAAATGGCTTGAAAAGGGTATTAACGATTATAAACCGGATGTTGCAGACATTGAATTTTTGCAACAGCACCTCGGAAATTACAGTATTGTAACTGTAATGGGTACATGGTGTGAAGATTCTCAACTTCTTGTACCTAAGCTGCTGAAGGTAATGGGCATTGTAAATTATCCTATGCATGAATATACTATGTATGGTGTTGACAGGAACAAGTTGACAAAATTTTCGGAAAGTAAATATTACGATATAACACGCGTGCCCACTTTTATATTGATAAGAGATAATAAAGAAGCTGGCCGAATTACTGAAGCTGTCAGCAAAAGTATAGAAGCTGATCTCAGGGCAATTTTAGAAAAAGATATTGCTAAAAAATAGGGGTTTCAGCCTTTCCCGACGAATAGTTACTTTTGCTGCCACAATACAGCATAATGGAACTACCTGAACATATTTCGATAGATTTTCTCAGCAACTGGAACACTTCATCTTTTGCGCTGTCTGCAGATGCGTTTGCACGCATTACTACCAACAGAAATTACCTGGATGATATACTGAAACAAGGCAATACCTACTACGGTATCAATACCGGTTTCGGGTCGTTGTGCAATGTGCGTATAGCAGATGATGAACTGTCTCAATTGCAGGAAAACCTTGTTTGCTCTCACGCATGTGGTATGGGCGATGAGGTGCCGGAAGATATAGTAAGGTGGATGCTGCTGCTGAAAGCACATGGTCTGGGCCGTGGCTACAGTGGTGTGCGCAAAGAAATAGTACAGCGACTGGTAGATTTCTACAATCTCGGCATCAGCCCGGTTGTATATGAACTGGGTTCGTTGGGTGCTTCGGGCGACCTTGCACCGCTTGCACACCTGAGCCTGCCGATATTTGGTAAAGGTAAAGTGCGCTATAAAGGAGTGGTAAGGGAGGCAGGTGAAGTATTGAAAGAAACAGGGCTGGAGCCTATACCTCTGGCTGCCAAAGAAGGTCTTGCATTGCTGAATGGTACACAGTTTATGAGCAGCCATGCTGTATGGTGTCTTATAAAATCAAAACAACTGTCTGCATGGGCAGATGTGATAGGTGCTTTGTCTGCAGAAGGTTTCATGGCGAAAGACGAACCATTCAAACACCCGATACACCGCGTACGTCCGCACAAAGGGCAGATAGCTACCGCACAACGTATACTGAGCCTGCTGCAAGGCAGCGCTATACAGGCAATGCCTAAGAAACAGGTGCAGGATCCGTACTCTTTCCGCTGTATGCCGCAGGTACATGGTGCAAGTAAAGATGTGATAGATATGGTAGGTAGTATTGTAGAAACGGAGATTAATTCTGTAACTGACAACCCGATTGTATTCCACGATGAAGACGCCATCATGAGTGGTGGTAATTTCCACGGTCAGCCATTGGCATTGAATCTCGATTTCCTTGCCATCGCAGTTGCAGAACTTGCTAATATATCTGAACGCAGAACTTATCTACTGATAAGCGGACAACGCGACCTGCCGCCATTCCTGGCACCTGAAGCAGGTGTGAACAGTGGCTTCATGATTGCACAATACACAGCAGCAGCTATTGTAAGCCAGAGCAAACAATTGTGTACCCCAGCATCTGTAGATAGCATTGTGAGCAGCAACGGACAGGAAGACCACGTAAGCATGGGTGCAAATGCTGCAACGAAACTGCGCCGTGTGGTAATGAATGTGCAACGTGTGCTGGCAATAGAACTGCTGACTGCTGCACAGGCTATAGATTTCAGAAGGCCTGCAACATCATCGCCTGCGTTGGAAAAACTGTATGCTGCTTTCCGTAAGGAAATATCATTTATGGCATCAGACAGGTTGCTGCACGATGATTTGATAAAAGCAGAACAGTTCCTTAATCAGGAAGTGGAAGTGATAATCGGCTAAATAAGCTTGTAGTTTTTATAACTCATACTGATGCCTATAACATCTTCAGCAAACTTCTTGAACTTTGTTTTCAGACTGCGTTTGTTGTAAGATATATCGTAGTCAAACTGCCAATTGATGCGGTTGATGCGCTCCTGCATTACCACAGGGTGTGTGCCTTTGAACTTTGCCAGCTCGTCTATATCGCCGGCATAATCGAATGCATCTGCTTTGATGACATTGCTTTCCAGCCATGCATCATCGTGCCACATCTTGTGAAAGTTTTCCTGCTTGCGTTGCATGGCGCGAGGGTCTTTCACCCAGCCGTAGTGATACACATAAGCATCCAGCAGTTTCACATTCAGCTTCTGGTCATCACCTTTGCGAAAGCCTTGTGCATCTTTGTAAGAGTAGATGCTTTTATTGTTTCGGATGATGCGAATCTCGTGTGGATACCATCGTGTAGAGCTGCCAACATAATCGTAAGAGCCGTAGAAGTGCAGGTATTTAAACAACAAGCCATCTACATGTTTATCATGCAAGTGTTGCTCCATGCCTGCACGTATCACGTCATGATATTGCTCGTGTATCACTTCATCGCCTTGTATATAAAAACACCAATCGGTATCCGCTTCTATTGCTTTGAATGCTTTGTTGGTTTCATCGCTCAGTACAAGTCCACCTGTGCGCAGGTTATCATCCCAAACAGTATGAATGATTTTTATCTTGGGGCTGTTGATGCTTTCTATCAAACCAATGGTATCGTCTTCAGACTGACCAATGCCAATCACAAATTCATCGCATATCGGTAGTATTGACTTAATAGCCTCTACAATCGGGTAGTCATATTTTACAGCATTGCGTATAATGCTGAAACCGGTTACTTTCATTGGTCGAATTACAAATTCGGTACTAAGGTAGTTTAGATTAATTATTTAAAAGTGATTTCATTTTATGTGCTGCAGATTGGTTGATAGTGGTGTACATAGAATTGAGTAAGTCGATCTTTTCGCGCCGCGTAAGGTGAAAGTTGAGAGCTGCACTTTTTTCAGGGTGTTCGGGTATATATTCCATAGTTACGATATCCAGATTCCCGTTGAACAGGCTCAGCGCGTAGTCTTTCAGATAACTATGCCCGTAAGACTGGAAGCTTTCCCACTTGTTCTGTATTACAAATAAAGGACTTGAGACCATACTGCCCAAAGAACTTATCTGCGAAGGCGGAAATAGTTCATTCTCTCTTGTATCACGTATTTGTAACAGTATTACTTTTTTATTGTTTTTGTTTATCCAGTCTTTCATTGCAAATATATACCTGATGGCTACTTCTGTACCGAAGTTGTCGCGGAGTCCTGCATCCATCAGGTTCATTTCTGGTTTAGAAGGCATGCGTACTACCGGTAACACGTAGGGGAATGTAGCATTTGCACGCAATGCTGTGGTGATGCGGAGGTTATAAGGGTTTTGAGATTTGAATAGTGCTGCAAAATCAACTGCATCTATAGCTGCTGTATTATTAGGGTCGTAAGCAGGCTTGCAAAGATAGCCGACAGGAAGTGCTGCAAACATCAGCCGTTTGCCATCATTTATAATAGTGCTGTTGATGATAACAGCCGGGACATCACAATTTTTTTCTTTAGTAGTATAGTCTCCCAGCTTATGGTCCAGCATACCTTCTGTATTACGTATCAACTCCTGTTCCATTGCATATCCTCTATCTTTTTTATAGGAATATCCCGCAACAGCTATTTTATTAAAAGGAGATATAAGGTCTACACTGGCAAGTGAAAATATGATTGAATTAAGCAGGTCTTTACCAATGTTTTCCTGGAACTGTGCCTGATAGGGGGATTTAATTTTTTGTTCTTTATAACTTGAATGAACTTCTCTCCAGTAGGTAGCACCAATCATACCACCGGAGGCTCCTGTCAGTAATAGTGTATTACTGAATAAATCGCCATTGTTTATACTGTCGAGATATTGAAGGGTTCGGAATGTCCAATATGATGCACGCGTACCGCCACCGCTAACACATACTATTACTAAAGGTGCATTGCTGTCATTTGCAGCCATGCGTTTTTGTTGCCACAAATCAAGCCGTTTAGCCTCTTTAATTTTATCTTGTTCGCATATAGTATCGCTGAAAACTGTGTTCAGGTTTTGCGTATCATAAACAGGCCTGTCCTCTTTTGCTGTCTGATAGTTTAATCCGTAGGCTATGCTTCGTACATCAAACACATCATATTTTACCAATAGCGATAGTAAAGCAATAATGAATGTCCAACCGAGTATTTCCCAACTACGTAAAAAATACTTCATGGCACCTACTACACCCATAACAACAGAGAATAATAGTAAAAACCCTGCACCGGCAGGTATCCGAAGCATTGGCTGATCTACGAAAAGCCCTGATGTCCATAGTACTAATAAAGCAAATATGGTAGCGGTTATAGCATTGCGGTGGTGCTTACGCAGTACTGTTTGTAGCAATCTCGGCGAATAGATTTCAAGGTCGTCACAACTACTTATTTTAAGCCTGCCTGTCAGATAAGTTTTTGTGCGTACAATATCCAGTTCATAATCCAGTGCATCGTAAGGAATCAGGCTTTTGATACGCGATGGGTTGGTAATTCTTGAAAGTACTACTTTCAGTAAGTCCCTGTCTACCCTGAAGAAATATGCGAACGACACGATTATAATCAGCGTGAACCCTGTATAAAACCCTAACTGATAACGTAGTGCATCTGCAGCGCCTGTATGTTCATCAATCAATTGATACCTGCTGATAGTTATAGTATAGAATACAAGGAATGCTAATGGCAGGATGGAATTATTGATACAATATTTGATAAATGCATGCTTAACGGCCCCCAGAAATGGTAATCGTGCACTGTGTATGATGAATGTGGTAATATGCCATGCCATAATAAATACAGCGGTGGCACCACCAAGGATGAACATGCTGAAAAAACTTATTTCCCCCTGGTATTCTGGAGCTAAGAATAAAGATGAAGCACCGAATATTGCAGCGAAGTGCCCTGTAATAGTAGCAATAAGTATTGCCCAGAAAACCAGAAGCAACTGATACTTCCTGAAATGAAGTATCAATAGCTGCACCGGCAAAAACTGGAATATCTTCTTTAAGGCATCACGCATTACTTAATTAGTATTCTACTATTAAGTTACAACTAAGTTGTGGCCTTTTTGTAATCGTGTTGTATTATTTATCTTAAGACGTGCTTCGTTTTACAGCATAGAGATTAACTACTAATGCCATCAGCAGAAACATTGCAAATAACTGGTGTAACTCTGCCAATATTTCGAATGTTCCGAATTTGCCGGGCACAATTGCAGGAGCGCTTATTACCGTAAAGATGCCGAGAATTACCTGCACAAATACCAGTACAAAAGGCCACCATCTGGCGCTGCTTAATAAGCTACCTATATTTTGCTTTGATAGTTTTGTAGCACTACCAAACCAAAATACAATAAGTGTAAACAACAGATAGGCCAATTGCCTGTGCATAAAATGTATGTTAATCGGGTGATTGACAATACTATGCATTGTGAGGCTATCAGGTACCCACATACCATTGATACTTGGCCAGGTAGGAGCAGCCATCGCTGCCTTCAGTCCTGCCATGAATGCGCCATATACCAATTGTATGCATAATACGACTATGGTAATGGAAGTGAATGTATTCAGCTTTTTACTGATGGTTATTTTATAATCAGGTACAAGTAGTTTTAAAGCAAACCAGAGTGTATAACATAACAATAGCAATGCGGCCATGAAGTGCAACGCTAGTTTGATGTGATTCACGTATAAGTTTGTATCATTCAGCCCGCTGGCTACCATTATCCATCCTATCAATCCCTGTGCACCACCAAGAATGAAGAGGATAATAAATGGAATAATCATTTCTTTATCAAAGTACTTACGTACAAGGAAATAAATGAATCCGATTGCAAAGACTACACCCAGTAACCTTGCCCATACCCGATGAAACCATTCCCAGAAAAAGATAAACTTAAAGTCATCTATCGTAAAGTGGTTGTTTAGATATTTATACTGGGCAATCTGTTGGTATTTTTCAAAAGCTTCGTTCCATGTAGCATCGTTCATGGGCGGCAGGGCACCCATAATAGGTTTCCATTCGGTAATAGACAGTCCTGAGCCCGTGAGGCGAGTTACCCCACCAAGCAGTACCTGTATTATAATCATCAACACACCCGTCAACAGCCAATAAGCTACAGCCTTTCTTTTTTTATTACTCTGCACAACCGTTTATTTCTTTTTGCAAATCTATGTTACAATCCATACTAAGCCTACAGTCATAATATTTTGAAGCAAAAACTCTTTTTGAATAATAACAGAAATCAGCCAGATTAAAATTCGATTAAAATATCAAATCAATCACATTGAATTATTTTGTATAATATATAACATTAACAGCCGTATGCCTTTATATTGCTGCGTATTGTTGGTTTGGGATTATACCATCTAACGCATAATGATTTTAATTGATTTTTAATCTCATTAAAACTGTGTATTTTTAAGTACATAATTGACGTAGTTTTAAATTCAGAAACATGGTTTAAAGTAATTTATATAGGTTATTTTAATAAATATTTATTCTCACTACTATAAAACATATATCTAATGAGGAAAGCAGATGTAGTAACAAATATTGCGGAAAAAACCGGAATTCCTAAAGTGGACATTTTAGTGACCCTTGAAGCATTTTTTAAAGAAGTGAAGGAATCTTTGGTGGTAAGCGAACCTGTTTATGTTCGTGGGTTCGGGAGTTTTATCTTGAAAAAGCGTGCAGCTAAAATCGGGAGAAATATTAAAAAGAATGTAGCTGTAGAAATACCGGAGCATTTTATTCCTGCCTTTAAGCCTGCTAAGGAATTTATGCAAGCAGTAAAAGAATCAAAACATGAGTTGCGCGAACATAAAGGTGATTTTGAGGATCAGGATTAATGCCATCTGAAGCTATAATTACTGTAGCTTTGCGCAGAAATTATAGCTTTGCGACCAATACATTATATTTCAATAGCAGCAGCAGCAGGCCTGCTGGCATTTCTGTACTTCGGTGTTAATACCACACCTCCATCTAAAAAGAAGGATGCTGTAGCTGCAGGGATGGCGGGAGGTATGTCTTCTACACATACAGCCATGCAGCCCGCATCTTTCGATTCTATAGAAAATGCAGCAAAAAAAGCATTGCCCGATCATGCAACAGGAGAGATTGCAGTTGTAGAAAAAGAACTGGCAGGTATTGAAGATTCTGTAAAAATGGCCCCCGTTTACTGGAAGTTGGGCAAAGTCTGGCAAGAACACAAACAGTTTCCTGTAGCGGCATATTATTATGCAAAATCTGCCAAGTTGGAGAATTCAGAAAAAAACCTCAACTTTGCAGGCCAATTATTTTTGGATCTCATGCAGCGTAGCAGTTCTCCGTCTGTTACAATGTGGGAGGCACAGCAATCCATAGCTTGTTTTCAACGTTCTATGGAGCTGAACCCTAAAAATGATACGGTTAAGATGGCCTTAGCGGCTGCTTATATCGAAGGTGCGGGAGAAACGATGCAGGGGGTACAATTACTTTTAGGCATTACTCGCGAAAAACCTGATAATATACCTGCAAACCTGATGTTAGGACGGTTAGCTATACAATCAGGCCAGTTTGATAAAGCAGTTGGTCGTTTTGAGACAGTCTTAAAGCAGGAGGCAAATAATACAGAAGCATTGTATTTTTTAGCAGAAGCTTATAAGGGCAAAGGGGACAAACAAAAAGCAATCGAATTGTTTGAAAAATGCAAGAAGATTGTGAATAATCCTGAGTTCGATAAAGAGATTGACAATTATATAAATTCATTTAAGTAACTATAAAATTATTTGTGTTATGCCTTGTGGTAAGAAAAGAAAAAGACATAAAATCGCTACTCACAAACGTAAAAAGCGTTTGAGAAAAAACCGTCATAAGAAGAAATAAGGTAAAGCCGGGCGCGCTCCTGCTTCCCTTTTCCTAATACATTCTGTAGTAATTATTATTCCTACATCTGTTTCTGTGCTCCTTATATGTGCTGCACTGTTACAGATGTAGGGTTTTGTTATTGCAATTTGTCTTTCTAAAATATTCTTCAGGAATCACGCACCGGCCAAGTGTAATTGGAAAAACACGGTGAATGAACAAAGAACTTATTATCAACGCTTCGGGCGAGGGTGTGGAAATAGCCTTGCTGGAAGATAAAAAACTGGTTGAACTGCATTATCAGGTTGGCCAGGATAACTTTGCTGTGGGCGATTTGTACCTCGGCAAGGTTAAGAAACTGATGCCCGGGCTCAATGCGGCTTTTGTGGATGTCGGTTATGAAAAGGATGCATTTTTGCATTATACAGACCTAAGCCCATACTTCCGCTCTCTTGTAAAGTTTACAAAAGAATCTATCGAAGGCAACACATCCTGGGGTGAAGATTTCGGCAAGTTTAAAAACGAACAGGAAATTGTAAAGACGGGTAAGATAACAGATGTTGCTAACCCCAAACCTGAAATACTGGTTCAGATATTGAAAGAACCTATTTCAGCTAAAGGCCCGCGCCTTAGTTGTGAGATTTCATTGCCTGGCCGATTTGTAGTAATGACCCCTTTTAATGATGTCATTGCAATATCCCGCAAAATACATTCAGCTGAAGAACGTAAAAGGCTCCAGAAAATAGTAGAAGCAATAAAGCCTAAAAACTTCGGCGTTATTGTGCGTACTGCTGCTGAAGGTAAAAATACCGCAGAGCTTCATACTGATTTATTATCGCTTGAGGAGATGTGGAAGAATATGCAGCACAGCCTGAAGGGTGCCAAAGCTCCGCAGATTATTATGAGTGAGCAGGATAAAACAACATCTATCCTGCGCGATTTGCTGAGTGAGAGTTTTCAGAAGATTGTAGTGAATGACAAGAAGCTGCACGGCGAAACAAAAGAATACATAGCCCGCATTGCACCTGAAAAGGAAGAGATTGTTACTTATCATAGTGCAGGTATTGCTGTTTTCGACCAATATGGTATTACCAAACAGGTAAAAGCTTCTTTCGGTAAAACTGTAAACCTATCCAGTGGAGCATATCTTATTATAGAGCATACAGAAGCACTACATGTAATAGATGTAAACAGTGGCACACGCAGCAACGATTCCGGGCAGGAACAAAATGCACTGGCTACCAACTTGGAAGCTGCTGAAGAAATAGCACGCCAGATGCGCCTGCGCGATTTGGGGGGTATTATTATCATAGACTTTATCGACATGAAGCTGCCGGACAATAAAAAGCAGCTATTAGATGCTATGGAAAAGTTTATGGCTAATGACCGCGCAAGACATACCATATTGCCTATCTCTAAATTTGGTCTGATGCAGATTACGCGTCAGCGCCTGCGTCCTGAATTGAATATATCTACAGCCGAACTTTGTCCGTCTTGCAAGGGTACAGGAAAGATCGGGCCTTCGATACTTGTTGCAGATGAAATAGAGAAAGATATTCGCTACCTGGTAGATCAGGGACACAGAGACTTATCACTACATGTGCATCCTATACTTGCTGCGTACCTTACAAAAGGCAGTATATTCAAAAAATCTATTCTGAAAAGATGGGCTGCTGCATACAAAACCAAGTTGCAGTTGATAGAAGATAATAATGCAGGTATTACCCAATACCAGTTTTATGATACTAAAACAGAAGATTTAATAAAACTATAAAAATGAAAAGCGAGGTATATACCTCGCTTTTTTTAGGATAAATCCACCCTCTAAAACTATTCAGAAAAGAGGATAATATCCGCAATTTGCTTTGTCAGCAATCGGGGGGGTGTATTAATTGATATTGATGTTTTTAACAACTGCCTGCTCTTTAATAAAGACATACTTCTTACCGTTGATGGTATTGAATATCCACCTGTAAGGGCATACCTCTATAATACCTGTGTTGTCTGACACTGTAGGTAGTGCAGAAAGGTCAGAAGCACTAATGTTAACAGTACCTGCGTTGGCAGCATATGTTTTTGTAATTGTAGTACTGCCTGCAGCTATCACGACAATAACAGAGTCTGCACCGCTAAGTGTAGAGGAGTTAAAAGAAAAAGATAAACCACTTGCTTTTGTAACGCTTGATGGTACTGTGCCCGAATAATCAGGGAATGTAGCTGTGTGTGTGTAACTGAATGCTGTAACACTTCCGCTACCACTTACATTCCATGCAGATTTTGCACTGCTGCCGCTACCGAAATCGAGGCTTGAAGGTGTGAGGCCTGTTGTAGCAAGTTTGGTATATGCATTATTACTTGCTTTTTCAAGGTTGTTATTATTTACCGATACTGTACCGGCATCTACAAATGTGCTGCCACCCGGAGTGTTATAGAAAGCAGCAGTACCAATTTCTGAAACTAATGTAACTGGGATTGGCGAACCTGCAGGTTGAGTTGAATAATCCATTTTTATGCTTACTAATACACCGCTTATATCACTACCGCTTGGTGTAGGAGATGGTGGAGTAGGGCCAGTGGTGGTAGGAGTAGTTGGTGTAGGAGTGGTAGTTGGTGTTATATCATCTGTTTTAACGCAAGAGCCTGCAATAATTATCATTGCAGCTGATGCTAAGAGTGCTAGCTTTTTCATTGTATACGTTTTGTGTTATTAATAGATTTATCCTGTTAATAACACAAAAATATAGCCGCCAATCCGGCGGCTATATACAAGTATAAAGGTATTTTTTAGTACGTACTGGTACGGATAGTTCTATATCAGTTGTTTCTCCATAGCATATCGGATAAGCCCTACAACAGTTTTGTTGTTGGTTTTTCGAAGCATATTCTTTCTGTGTGTTTCTACCGTTCTTTCGCTGATAAACAGTGTATCTGCAATTTGTGCATTGCTATATTCCTGAGCTATGAGTTTCAGTATTTCAAGCTCTCTTTCAGTAAGTTTTGCTTCTTCGGGTTCGTTCAATTTCTTTTGTTGATGTACTACCATCGATGTGATTTTTTCAGACACTTCTGATGAGAAATACATCTTGCCCTGTGCTACCTGTCTGATGGCTTCTACCAGTTCTTTATCATTTACATTTTTCAGCAAATAACCAGATACGCCTGCCTCTATCATATCCATTATATGTCCTGCATCATCGTGCATGGAAAGTGTGATGACAAAAATATCAGGGTAAAATTCTTTGATTTTTCCGGTCAGTACATCACCTGTCATACCCGGCATATTGATGTCCACCAAAGCAACATCAGGCTTTGTATTCTTCAGGTCATCAAACAATGCACTACCGTTGTCGTATATTCCTACCACCTCAAGATCTGCCTGTTTCTGAAGCATAGCGTTCAGTCCGTCAAGCAAAATGTGATGATCATCCGCAATTACAATCTTCGTTTTGTTCATACCTGTGAGGTAAGGGGGTAATCAATTCAATGATGTTGTTATTGCTAAATAACAATAACAAGATACACAAACTGTTAAATACAAAAAAGGATATTAATTAGCAGTATTAAGGCTTTTGTATATACCATCCAAAAACCAAAGTACATCGCCCATGGTCTTCATCCTGTCTACCAGCAGCATAAAGTTTTTGCCAACCTGCTTCAACCTTGCATTATTGGTATGTTTCTGTATATAAGACATGATGTGGTTGAAAGTATCTGATTCAAAGTATGGAGAGTCAGGATTGCTAACAAAGTACAAGCGCATCTGCTCGTTCTTCAGAATCAACTTCTCAAAGCCCAGTTCTTTGGCAATGCTGCGGCAGCGTATAGTGGTAAATAGTTCCTGCACCTGCGGTGGTATCGGGCCAAAGCGGTCCTGCAGTTCTGTTGCAAATGCATTCAGCTTATCATCATCTTCAATATCATCCAACTGTGTATAGAGCGATAGTCTTTCGGTAATGCTTTCTACATAGCTGTCCGGTATCAGTATCTCAAGGTCGGTATCAATGGTACAGTCGCTAACATAGTCGCGCTTACGATCCAGTTCTTCGCTGAATACATCTTTAAAGTCGCTGGTTTTCAATTCTCGCATGGCTTCTGCCAATATCTTCTGATACATCTCAAAACCTATCTCGGCAATAAAACCACTCTGTTCGCCACCAAGCAGGTTGCCCGCGCCTCGTATATCAAGGTCGCGCATAGCTATCTGGAAACCACTACCCAGTTCGTTAAACTGTTCAAGTGTTTGCAGGCGTTTACGGCTATCGTTTGGCAACGTGCTCATTGGCGGTGCCATCAGATAACAGAATGCTTTCTTGTTATTACGCCCTACACGCCCGCGTAGCTGGTGCAAATCGCTGAGGCCGAATTGGTGCGCATTGTTGATGATGATAGTATTGGCGTTTGATATATCTACACCGCTCTCTACTATATTGGTACAGCAGAGTACATCGTATTTATGGTCTATGAAATCAAAAAGGGCTTCTTCCAGTTTATGGCCTTCCATTTGCCCGTGCGCCATGCCTATTTCAAGGTCGGGGCAAAGATTGCGTAGCAGCGTTACCATTTCGGGCAGGCTCTGTACACGGTTGTGTACGAAATAGACTTGTCCACCTCGTTCTGCTTCAAAATAGATAGCATCACGAATAGTATGCTCATCAAACACTATCACCTCTGTATGCACAGGTTGCCTGTTGGGGGGCGGTGTGTTGATGATGCTGAGGTCTCGCGCGCTCATCAGAGAGAACTGGAGTGTGCGCGGTATTGGTGTAGCAGTAAGTGTCAGTGTATCTACGTTCGACTTCAGTTGGCGCAGCTTCTCTTTTGCCGCAACACCAAACTTTTGTTCTTCATCAATAATCAGCAGTCCCAGGTCTTTGAACTTTACGTCTTTACCAAGTATGGCATGTGTACCTATGATGATATCTATCTTTCCTTCCTCAAGTTTTTTGAGGGTTTCTTTTTTCTCTTTGGTACTCTTGAAACGGTTTACATAATCGACATTACAAGGGAAATCGCGCAGGCGTTCTTTAAGCGTTTGGAAATGCTGGAAAGCGAGTATGGTGGTAGGAACCAGTATAGCAGCCTGTTTGCTATCGCCCACAGTTTTGAAGGCTGCACGTATGGCAATTTCTGTTTTGCCGAAGCCCACATCACCGCACACCAGCCTGTCCATTGGCGATGGTGCTTCCATGTCGCGCTTCACATCGGCGGTAGCTTTGCTTTGGTCCGGGGTGTCTTCATAAAAGAACGATGCCTCCAGTTCTGTTTGCAAATAGCTATCGGGGCTGTGCTGGAAACCATGTGAAGCTTTGCGTTTGGCATAGAGCTTTATCAAATCGCTGGCTATGTCTTTTACCTGCTTTTTGGTTTTGTTCTTCAGTTTTTCCCATGCATCACTACCCAGCTTGTTCACTTTAGGCTGTGTGCCTTCTTTGCCTGTGTACTTGCTTATTTTATGCAGCGAGTTGATGTTGACATACAGCACATCATTATCGCGGTATATAATGCGAATGGCCTCTTGCATATTGCCATTTACTTCTATCTTCTGCAAGCCGCTATATACACCCACACCATGGTCTATGTGTGTAACATAGTCGCCGGGTTGCAGTTCGCGCAATGCGCGCATGGTAAGTGCTTTACCTTTGGTATATGCCTGCTTTACCTTGTATTTGTGATAGCGTTGAAATATCTGGTGGTCTGTATAGCAGAGTACTTTCTTGTCGTGGTCTATAAAGCCTTTGCTGATAGCAGTTGGTAGTGGCACAAAATTGATTTGGGCATTCAGGTCTTCGAATATGCTGCGAAGACGCTCCAACTGTTTCGGATTTTCGGCAAATATATATGGTGTGTATTGCTGAGTGCTGCGCCTTTGCAGGTCAGCAATCAGCATATCAAACTGCCTGTTGAAAACAGGCTGTTCTTCTGTGGCAAATTGTATGGTTGCTGTGGGTTCATCGCCCGTAATTTTCTCCAGTGAATGATTGTACCATTCTATCAGGTGTCGGTTCTTTACCTGGCCTGTCCAGTCTTCAGTTGTTTCAAAATCGTCTTTAGTCAGTTCTTTGATCCAGTCTTCGTCGTGGTCTATAGCTATCTGCCCGAGTGTAAAGCTATCGGGCAAATCTGCTTCCATCTTGCCTATTCTTCCGATTGCAAAGTTCAGGTCTTTGGCCCAGATGATGGTGTTTTCAGGCAGGTAGTTAAGTAGTGATATTTTTTCTTTCGTGTCGAACTTGGTTTCGATATTGGGTAATATAGAAACCTGCAACAGCTTGCGTTCTGATAATTGTGTTTCCGGATTGAATATGCGGATGCTATCTACCTCGTTGCCAAACAACTCTATCCTGTACGGGTTTTCATTACCGAATGAATAGATGTCGAGGATACCACCACGCATGGCAAATTGCCCGGGTTCATACACAAAGTCCTCCCGCTTGAAGCCAAGGCCAACAAATTTCTCCATCAAAGCATCTACCTGCAGGTTTTCACCTACTTTAATGCTTATCATGTTGCCCGATAGTGTTTTTGGGTTTACTACCTTTTCAAACAATGCTTCAGGATAAGTAACCAGTACTTTTTTGTGTACCCTGTCTCCGCTGAATTTTGTGAGTGCTTCTGTACGCAACATTACATGGCTGCTGTTAAGCTCGTTGTAATGGCCTGCACGTTTGAAGGAATCAGGGAAAAAGCAAATGTCCAATGCGCCTGTCAGGTGTTCAAGGTCATTATGAAAATAGGCAGCTTCTTCTCTGTCGTTTAGGATAAATACATGATTGGCATCACTTTGTTGCCAGATGGATGCTGCAACCATATTGATGGCAGACCCGCGCAGGTTATCAAAATATGCCCTGAGCTTGGGTTCGGGCAAAGAGATGGCCGCCGCTATTTGTTTTAAGCGGATATCATTTTGATACAATCCAAGCAGCACCTGCAAATTCATGCGGCTGCAAATTTAGGGGAATAGCAGCATATACAGGTGGGAAAAATATTGTTTATACTTTCTTGCTTTGTATGGATATGGCTTCTACAAACCATAGGTATTCATTTACATACCGGTCTAAGTTTTTCTGCATGATTTCCGTTTGTGGTATACCGTCTTCGCTGAGTGATATATGCAGTTCGGGAACCAGCAGTTTGTAAGGCATCGGGAAAGCACCTAAAGCAAGTACAAGCAATTGTAAAAGATTGGAGGCATTAACACCACCCATCTTGCCATTTGAACCACAGCAAATACCGATAGGTTTCTTTGCCCATTCTTTGGTGAAGTAGTCAATACAGTTTTTCAATGCACCGCTGTAGCTGTTGTTATATTCAGGTGTTACGAAAACAATACCATCTGCAGTTTCTAATGCTTTGCTTATTTCAAGTAAACCGGCAGGTGGATTTTCCATATCCTTCAGTCTGGCTTCCATCACAGGAATGTTATAGTCTTTGATGTCAATCAATGTAACATTTGCTCTACCGGATTGAGTAAGTGCGTTTTGCAGTGATTTCGCAGCCCTGATGCTGAGCCTCCCCTCACGTATTGCGCCATATAGTATAGTGATATTGAACATAATGCTGTATCTTACTGATGTACTATAAAGTTAAGGCCTTCAACTTAAATACATCTTTATGAGACAGTATATCATAGCATTACTATCAATTTGTTTACTGAGTGCTTGCGAAGGTGGTTGGGATAGTGAAAGCAAAGAGTTATTTCACAAATCGTGTATAGAAGATGCGAAGTCTGTTGGTAAAGATGAAGCTGCGGCAAAATCGATGTGCGACTGCAGGCTGGAGAAAATCATGAAGAAATACCCGAATGTGGATGATGCGCTTATGAATATTGAGCAGGTAATAAAAGACCCCGAAGTACAGGCGTGTAAATAAATAACAAAGCCGCTAAATGGCGGCTTTGTTTATGATATAAACTTCTTCTTTTCTTTTGTCATTTTGCGTAGCAGTATACTTGCACGGTAGCGGTCTTCGTGATAGTCATTATACAAGCCATCAAGTATAGAAAGAGATTTTTCAGCAGTCCATTCATCGCACCATTGCAACAAGCCTTTAGGGTAGTTTACACCTTTGGTCATAGCCAACTCAAGGTCTTGTGCAGATGCGATATTAAGATGAAGTGCTTCTACTGCTTCGTTTATCAGCATTGCTATAATGCGGTCAGCAATCTTCTGTCCCAGTTCCATATCCTTAACAGGCTCAGGCTGTGCAACACCTTCGGCATAGTTATAAAAGCCACGTCCTGTTTTGCGTCCCAACCACCCTGCTTCCAGCAGGCGTTTTTGAGAGAATGATGGTTTGTAACGTGGGTCGTAGAAGAAAGATTGGAATACAGTTTCTGTCACTACATAGTTAACATCATGACCTATATAGTCTGTCAGTGTAAACGGTCCCATGCGGAAGCCAGCAATTTCAGTCATTGCCCAGTCAATAGTTGGAATATCTGCAATGCCTTCTTCGTATATGCGTATAGCCTCTCCGTAAAATGGTCGTGCCACACGATTCACGATAAAGCCCGGTGTATCTTTTGTAATCACAGGTGCTTTGCCCCATGCTGTCATCAGTTCTTTGCAGGTATTTACCAATGCAGCATCTGTTTGTACAGCAGGTATTATTTCTACCAGGGCCATCAGTGGTGCGGGGTTAAAGAAGTGCAGGCCTATTACTCTGTCTGCTTTTTTGCATGCAGCTGCAATAGACGTTACTGAAAGCGAAGATGTATTGGTTGCCAATACACAGTTTTCACCAACTACTGTTTCTACATCTGCAAACACTTTCTTTTTGATGTCGAGGTTTTCAATAATAGCTTCTATTATCAGACCGCAATTTGCAAATGCACTTAGCTCAGTTGCAAACTTAAAACGCGCAAGTATTGTATTTGCGTCACCAATTTTCCCTTTCTCAGCCAGTTTGTTGAGTGTAGCTGTCAGCGATGCTTTTGCTTTATCAAGCGCTGCGGAGTTGGTATCGAACAACACAACATTGTGCCCAGCCATTGCCGCTACCTGTGCTATGCCGCTGCCCATTGCACCTGCACCTATTACGCCTATTATTGAATCTTTATTCATTGATTGCTTTTTTCTTGAATCCGAAATTAACGAGATATACGCCTGTAAAAATAAGTATTGTAGCCAGCAACTTTATCCATGTCAACTGCTCGCCTATTACTACCATCGATATGATGGCTGCAAAAATGGGCTGCAGGTATATGTATGCACCTGCTGTAGATGGGCTGAGGTGTTGCAATGCATAGATGTTCCACAGATAAGTGAAGAACGTAACACAGATAACGATAAATGCCACTGCTGCATAGTCTGATGCCTGAAACAGCGACCAGTCTATAGCTGCAAACTGCGGATAGCCGAATGGCAGCACAAACAGGAAACCAAAGAAGAATACCCAGCGTATCACTATAATAGGACGGTAGCGTTGCATCAACGGTTTTATCATTACCAGATAGATGGCGTAAGATGCTGCATTAAGGAACACAAAGAAATCACCCATGGCAGAATTGCCTGTCATGGTTATTTCTTTACCTGCGCTCATCAGCAGGAATGCGCCACTGATACCCATCAATAAGCCAAGTGCCTTTTGTGGCTTCAGCCTTTCCTTAAGTACAAACAGTGCAATGATGGTAATGAGTAGCGGTGTGCTCATCATAATGAGTGATGCGTGTATGGGGAATGTAAGATTGAGCCCCATGAAGAACAGCATCTGATTGAGCGCCACACCAAACAGGCCACCCAATACAAGCGTCAACCAGTCTTTGCGTTCAATCTTTGTTCTGAATTTTTCACCACCGAAATAGCTGAGCCAGAATAGCAGCATTACCACACTGACACGTATGAATATGAAGCCAAGGGGCTGTACGAGCCTGGGCATAATATGCTTGGCAACAGTAAAGCCTGCCCCGTAAAACAGATTTGCCCCGAGTAATGCTAAATGCGCTTTGATGCGGTCGTTCATCGGGCGCAAAGATAATACCCTGTTATTAAATAGGTTTACAGGCTTTCAAGCCACTTATCTACTACTGCTTTATATTGCTGATGCGGGTTTTGCAATGCAGGCATTACAAACGGGAACTCCTTAACAGCATTTATCACTTCACCCAGCCTGAACTTATCTTGAGAAACACAGTAGTACATGCCCTCTTTGTGCAGATGCTTGCCGAGAAATATCTGTTCGGTTTGTCCGGGTGTAGGTATCAATACAGCTTTTTTGCCCAGTACTACAAGATCCATAATGGTGGAATACCCGCTTCGGCAAATGACGAGTGAAGCCTTGGCTATCAGCGGCTCTAAAACTTCTTTGGTAATGCGTTTGTGGTAATCTATATGCGGTGGTATATCGCCTTTTTCTGTAACATGGTCGCTGCCTTCTATAAATACTACTTTCCCGTTATGGTGTTTTACCTGTTCCCAGAGGTTATCTGCCAACAAAGTCCGCTGGGGTTCCGGCCCGGAAAGCAATACCAGTAGATGTTCCTCAGAAGTAGATGCAGGTTCAATCTGAGACAGAAGCCCTATATACTTAGCGTTATGAGGCATCACATCAGGATGTGCCAACTTGCCTGCCAAGTTCGGGCTACCCGGTACATCTACCACCCAGCACTCACTAAAGTGTTGCAATCTTTTATAGTGTATGCCGCACAGCATATTATCTGCAATACTTCCTAATCCGCTTTGTGCCAATACCTGGTGTGTCATAATAACAGAAGGTATGCGAGGATGATACAAGCCATACCTGTTGTCTGAGATAATGCCATCATAATTATTGTGTGTAGCCTCAGATAATAACCACTCATTTTCAGCTTCAATAGTTTTCAGTAATCCGGGCAATTGCTTAAAGAGGTTGAATAAAAAACCTTTGCCGGTTTTGCTGTATTGTACATTATATCCATCCAGATGGATTGTATCGATACCGGGAAAGGTTTGGCATATATACTTCCGTTGCCAGTCATTGCCGGCAAGGGTTACGGTATGGCCTAACCCTTGCAGGTAGCGGATTACAGGCACACAACGGGTAGTGTGCCCCAGCCCCCAGTCTAGTGGGGATACAAGTATATGTTTAACTTTTTTGATTGGTCAGAATACTTAACTTTACAAAAGTAGATGCAGCAAACATGAAAAGAAACAAAAACTTTGTTTACTTGTTATTATTGGGCGGGCTAATGATACTGATTGACAGTTGTGCAAGCGGCAAGGGCTGTGGTTGTGGATCCGATATTAACAGGGTACATAAATCGCCAAAGCGTTTTCATTGATACCGGGTTTAAGATAAACTATCTGAAATTATGTGGGGCGGACAGCATAAAGTATGGATACATTACAGGCATGATATCATCGCATCTGATGTCAATACAGCTATTTTCCTGTCCGGATTTCTGAGGCATGTTTCAATACATAAATTATATGCTAAACATATTGAAATAGCTGATTTACAGCGATATAAGCTGATAAAAGATCCAAGAAAAGTGAATGTAGCCCTTCGGGAACGTATTAATGTTACCCCATTTGTTTTTGCTTGCAACAAAAATTAGGGTTTTGTAGCAGAATCTTCTTTTTCTTCAGCCTTACCTTCTTTTTTCGCGTCGTTAAATTCCTTTACACTTTGCCCTAAACCTTTTGCCAAACCGGGTATCTTTTTAGCTCCGAATAACACGATTACTATTACCAGAATAATAATGATTTCCCACACTCCGGGTACAGAAAGTAGTAATGACATGCTGCTTATTTTATTATCAATCATATAATTCAAAATAAATATACTATTCATTGTCGGGCATTTTCACAGCCCTAAACGAATAATATTGCAAAGAAAGCGAAATTTTTATGCCTTCAGGCTGTGAAAAACAGAATACATATATTAGATTTACTAGGTACTATGAATAAGACTGTGTCCCCATTGAGGCGGATATAGCCTCATTGTTTGTATTTTTATAGATATACTGGCAAAATTTTTGTAATAAGCTACTTATGAAAGAAGTAAGAACGCAAGATCAGATAGCGCAGGAAACTGCGTCATTGTCGCGCAGAAAGTTTTTGAATTACGCGGGTGCCATTGCAGGCGCGGGTATATTGATGGCATCTTGTAAAAAAGAAGAAGATGCACCCGTTCCTGAAGAGGGTGCAATTGAACTGGGCTCAAGCGATACTGGTCTCTTAAATTATGCATATTTATTACAGCAACTGGAAGCGGCATTCTACACAGATGTGCTGAAAAATCCATATCCGGGAATGACAAATACTGATAAAGGTATATTTACTGCTATCAGAGACCACGAAATAGTGCATAGGGAAGTACTGAAAAACTACCTTGGCCCGGATGCTATACCTACTTTGGAAAATGACTGGAGTTCAATAGACTTTTCATTGAAAGACAGTGTTTGGGCAAAAGCCAAATTTATTGAGGAAGTAGTAGTGGCAGGGCTTAACGGTATATGTAAAGTGATTACTTCGGAAACGCATCTTGTTTATTTGAGTAAAATGACTGTTGTTGATGCACGACACTCTGCAACAATTAATGACCTGATAACACCGGGAACTTTTGCTGAAAAAACTGACAATGACGGTAAAGAGGTATCACAAGACCCGCATAGCTCTCTTGATATCACACGTAAATTTTTCAAAAAAGCTATCTCAGGCATTTATTTACCTAAATATTAATTAAGTACCAGATGAAACTGACAGATATATTAAATGAAGTAAGTAAAGCATCGCCAGAAGTTTTTGAGAATAAAGCAGACAGGAGAGATATACTTAAAAACTTCGGATTAAAAATTGCAGCAGTTGCTACACCGTTTGCCGTATCATCTTTGTGGGCAAACAAAGCACAGGCTAAAACTACCGATGTGCTTGCTGAGGCTATTGTGTATGTATTGAAACTGGGCTATATGCAGGCCGATTTTTACAGGCAGGCATTAATGGTGCCAGGCCTTATTCCGGCATCGGATGTCAGCGCTTTTGAAAAAATAAAAAAAGATAAAGATGCTCATGTAGCATACTGGATATTTTACCTGAATGCAACTAATAATGCAGTTCCTAAAAAGAATCTGTTTGATTTTTCTGTAAAAGGCGCAATATCGAAAGTATTTACAGACTACAATACATTCCTGTCATTAGCACATGCTATTGAAGATGCAGGAGTACGTATGTATCTGGATAGTACAAAGAATTTATTGACAAATAAGGCATTCCGTATCGATGCTATTAATATAGCCACGACCAATGCCCGCCACGCCGCACACGTAAGGATGCTGCGTCGTAACCTTGGTGTGAATATGATGCCATGGGTTACAGGAACAGAAGCTAATTCAATAATAGGGGAGATAAGAAAAGCTTACCAGATAGAGGACAATACAAAACAGCTTAATCAGACGACAGTTGGTATCAATGGTTTCGATATATCTGCCAGTGCAGCAACTGAGGCATTTGATGAGCCGATGCTGGAAGTTGACGGGTTGCAATTTATTAATCCGTTTATTACCAATTAGCAGTTATAGCAAAATATATTACAGGGGCTCTATCAGAGCCCCTTTTTTATTGCGGATCAATATCAATGATTATCTGTAATGAGCTGTTACCACGTTCGCCTGTAATATTTCTTTTTTCTGTTATTATCAGGTGTTTGATTGTATCTAATATTTTATTATCCCTTTGGCATTTAATCCATACTTCCTGAATGTATTGATTACGGATACGTGGTACTAATGCTGGTACAGGTCCCTGAACGGATATGCCGTGTGATGAAGATATTGCTTGTGCCATACGAATGGCGGCTTCAATAGCTTTGGGTTCGTCTTTATGTTTGAAAGTTATTTTTATAAGCCTTGCAAATGGCGGATATGCAAAATATTCCCTGTATTTAATTTCCTGTTCATAGAATGCATCTACATCGTGTTCTTTCACCCATTGCAAAACCGGGTGTGTGAGGTTGTGGCCTTGAATTATCACTTTGCCAGCTCCGTCAGTTCTGCCGGCACGCCCGCTCACCTGCTCCATTAGCTGGAATGCACGTTCATTAACCCTGAAATCAGGATAGCTCAACAGGCTGTCTGAGCTGAGGATGCCAACCAATGATACTCCTGCAAAATCCAATCCTTTCACAACCATCTGAGTACCGATGAGTATGTCTATTTTATGTTTTTCTACATCATCAAGCAATTGCGACATATTTTGCTTTCCACGCATGGTATCTATATCCATCCGTGCAGTACGTGCTTTTGGGAAGAGTGTTTGTATTTCTTCCTCTATCTTTTCAGTACCAAAACTCTTGCTTTGTATGCGATTGCTGCCGCACGATGGGCAAGTGTGAATTATGGCTGACCGCTGGCCGCAGTAATGACAGTGTAGCTTATCTGTGCTTTTATGGTAGGTAAGTGAAACCGCACAGTTTTTACATTGCGGAACCCAACCGCACATAGTACATAACTGGAATGGTGCATACCCTCTGCGGTTTTGAAACAGTATTACTTGTTTGCCTTTATCCAGTGTATCTGATATTGCTTTATATAAATCAGGGGTAATCAATTTAATACCCTGCTGACGAAACTGCTCAAGAGTTGCTGCATTAATCATTTCAATGGCAGGCATTTTTACGCCCATATACCGCTCTTTCAGTTGTATATAGGCATATTTGCCTTGTCTGGCATTGTACAGACTCTCTATTGAAGGGGTTGCTGAGCCAAGTATGGTTTTAGCTTTGTGCAACGATGCGAGGTAAATGGCTGCATCGCGGGCATGGAAACGTGGTGCAGGGTCTTTTTGTTTATAAGAGCCATCATGTTCTTCATCGGCTATAATCAAACCTAATTGCTGATATGGCAGCCAAAGTGCAGAACGGGGACCAATCACAACTTTGTATTTGCCTGTTCGTACTTTTTCCCATATTTCCACCCGTTCGTTATTACTGAAACGAGAATGATATACGCCCAGTTCTTCCCCGAAATAAGCATATAACCTGCTTACCAATTGTGTTGTCAGCCCTATTTCAGGCAACAAAAAAACGGCCTGTTTACCTTCGGCGATACATTCTTTGATTTTATGGATATAGATGAGTGTTTTGCCACTGCCGGTAACCCCTTGCAACAACGCAACATTTTTTTCATTCAGCCCTGTATTCAGTTCTTCATAAGCTAATTGTTGTGCAGGTGTAAATTCAATCCCCTTATTTACCGATTCTCCATTGTATTGCAGTCTGTCGGTATCCCGTTCTTCAATACGGAAGATGCCTTTATCGGCAAGTGTTTTTATTTGTGCTGCAGTAGCACCGCTGCGTTCCAGCAAATCATACTGGCGAACGACTTTGTTTTTTCTGCTCAGCTCCGTATATGCCATCAACACATCCAACTGGCGGGGGGCACGTTGCAGTTCATCAAATAATTTATGCAAACCTTCCTCGCTGTCGTATATGCGGGATAGTGTTATTACACGTTCAGTTTTTGGTTTGTACGCCGGTTCCAGTTCGTCAATAATCTGCACTACCTCTTTTTCAATCAGCTCATTAAGTACAGAGCTCAGATGCCTGCCGCCTACAATGCCTCGCAAATCGCTGATAGTTAGTTCTTTGCGCATTTCAAGTGCCTCTGCGGCAGGATAGGTTTCGTTACTCCATTCATATACAACGTCATCATGCACCGGTGCCCATTTCAGCGTAGTTTCCCCTATCAGCTTCAGGTGAGATGGCAAAGCTGATTGCATAACTTCTCCCGGTGCAGCAGCATAATAATTACCTATCCATTGCCAGAATGACAGCTGTGTCTTATTCACAATTGGTTGTTCGTCAATAATGCTTTTAATAGGTTTTACTTCATAAGCTTCAGGTTTGTCATTATGTAAACGACCTACAATGCCGGAGTATAACTTGTTTCTGCCAAGAGATACTTCTACCCTCATGCCTTCCTGCAATAATGGTTGTATTTCGTGAGGGATGCCGTAAGTAAGTGCCTGAGGTAGGTTTAGCGGCAGAATAATGTCTGCAAAACGCATGTTTCCTTGTTGGCTGGCAAATAATGATGGCATAACAGTGCAAGTTAATTATGTGGCGGATAATTATTTACTCCACTCAAAAATTAAACCTTAGCGGGGGAACTGATATGAAATGAAGTAGTGACTATGCATAACCGTTTATCTAATTAGTTGTACCTTTGCAGACTAAACTATTGCAACTAATGCCTAAGCAGACCGAAAGAAAATGTTCCTTTTGCGACCGTGCTGAGAGTGATGTAAATATCCTCTTCACAGGTATGAAGGGGAATATTTGCGACCAGTGTATAGAGAATGCCCACCACCTGCTGCAGGAGGCAAATGGTGAAATGAATAAGCCGCAGGCTTCTAAAAGCGACCTCCACCAACATAAACTACACAAACCTCGCGAAATAAAAGCGTTTCTTGATCAATACGTAATAGGGCAGGATGATGCTAAAAAAGTAATGGCTGTTGCCATGTATAACCACTACAAACGCCTGATGCAACCAGCACAGGATGATGTTGAGATTGAAAAATCGAACATCATAATGGTGGGAGAAACAGGTACAGGTAAAACATTACTAGCAAAGAGTATCGCACGTTTATTGCAAGTGCCCTTTGCGATTGTAGATGCTACCGTATTTACAGAGGCAGGTTATGTAGGCGAAGATGTAGAAAGTATATTATCCCGTTTGCTGCAGTCTTGCAATTTTGACGTTGTTGCCGCTGAGCGTGGTATTGTATATATAGATGAGATAGATAAAATAGGTCGCAAGAGTGACAACCCATCGATAACACGCGATGTTAGTGGTGAAGGTGTGCAGCAGGCTATGCTTAAGTTATTGGAAGGCTCGGAAGTATTGGTACCGCCGCAAGGTGGCCGTAAGCATCCTGAGCAGAAGATGGTGAAAGTGAACACACAAAACATCCTGTTTATATGTGGCGGTGCGTTTGAAGGTATTGACAAAATGATTGCCCGCAGGGTGCAAACATCAGCATTAGGCTTCAATTCTATAAAAGCAACGAAAGATATAGATAGGGCAAATCTGCTGCAGTATGTAAATGCTCAGGATTTGCGCACTTTTGGTTTGATACCTGAATTATTAGGCCGTTTGCCGGTGGTTACATACCTCAACCCGCTTGATCCGAGCGCGCTGAAACGCATATTGACTGAGCCTAAAAATGCACTCATCAAGCAGTACAAAAAACTGTTTGAATACGAAGGTGTAAAGCTGGAAGTAGAAGACGCAGCATTGGACTACATGGTAGAAAAAGCAGTACAGTTCAAACTGGGTGGCCGTGGTTTAAGAGCTATTTGTGAGATGATACTTACAGATGCTATGTTCGACCTGCCATCTGAAAAGAATGAAGAAGTATTCTTCCTGTCGCTCGATTATGCAAAGCAGATGCTGGAACATTCAAAACTTGATTATCTGAAAGCAGCTTAATACAATTTCATAACCCCATAATACTTAGAAAATGGAAAACAATTTGCTTGAACAATTGAAAGCGAAAGCAGGCCTGAATGAAGAACAGGCTTTGAAAGCAGTGCAAACCATTGCAGAGTTTATCAAAGGCAAAGTGCCGCCAATGATGCATGGTATGATAGATAACTTTCTGACTGAAGATGAAAGTATTATGGATAAAATGAAAGATATGGCCGAAACTGCAAAAGAGAATATGGAAGGTTTTGCAAAAGAAGCCGGTGAAAAAATGAATGAGTTCGGCAATAAAGCACAAGATGCTACTAAAGATGCCCTTGATAAGCTAAAAGGCTTTATGAAAAAAGACTAAATGATAAAATATAAGCCTCGCAATTGCGGGGCTTTTTTATAATGGATACCTTAATACAAAGTGCTGCTTTTCTTTTATATCCGGATTGTAAATAAGTAGCCCGATACTATGCAGGTCTATACTGATGATTACATCATCGGTATTATGTGCCAGTTTATTCCATTGATTTGTTGCCCGGGCGGTAGCATGAATACCTCTGATGGCTTTGACAGATAGTTTGTTAGTTGATTGTATTTCAATCTTATCATTCATCCATTCCACAACATCACCAAAATATGCATTGATGCGTTCTTCCAGCGATAGTGCTGATTTTATGCCAAGGCAATTATCAATAAAAGCATATACAAATGGTGAGTGTATGCCATGCCTCGTTTTGGCATACCAGCGGTATTTAATGTATTCCTTAAATGCGTGTGGGGTCATTAAATCTCCTTAATTCTTTCCCATTGCTGAAATGTGAAATCGAAAGCATGTTTTTCATCTGCTTGATGTTCTTCCTCCCATACCAGTTTCCAATGTGCATGGTTGATATGAGGAAAGAATGCATGCGCATCGTCTATGGTTGTATGAACACGTGTAAGGTATAGCCTCTCAATCAGGTGCATTGTCTTATCGAATACAACACCGCCACCTATTATAAATCCTTCTTCCGTATTTTCAGCTTCCATCCTGGAGATGCCTTGTTCTATACTATTATACATCAAAACACCTTCAGGTAATTGTAAGTCTCTTTGATGAGATACAACTATATGCAGCCTGTTCTTCAAAACACCACCAAGTGATTCAAAAGTTTTACGTCCCATCAGCATGGGCTTACCAAGTGTTGTGCGTTTGAAAAACTTCAGGTCATCAGGCAAGTGCCAAGGCAGCTGGTTGTCTCTGCCAATGGCGTTATTATCTGATATAGCTACTATTGCGGAAAGTATCATCTTAAAAGCAAAAGTAAAAAAGCTAAAAGCAAAATCAGGGTTTACTTTTCTATTTGCTTTACTGTTTATATAGCAACCGGTGCTTTGATGTGCGGGTGCGATTCATAATTCTCCAATGTAAAGTCTTCAAACCTGAAACTGAATAAATCTTTTACATCAGGGTTAATTTTCATTGTTGGCAGCGGAAAAGGCTTGCGCGTCAGCTGTAGTTTTGCCTGCTCAATATGGTTGCTGTACAGGTGTACATCACCAAAAGTGTGTACAAATTCGCCGTATTCCAATCCGCATACCTGTGCTATCATCATAGTCAGCAATGCATAAGATGCAATGTTGAAAGGAACGCCAAGGAAAACATCTGCACTGCGTTGGTATAGCTGGCAGCTTAGCTTACCATCGGCTACATAAAACTGAAATAGTGCGTGGCAAGGTGTTAATGCCATTTTAGATAAATCAGCCACATTCCATGCATTTACAATCATGCGGCGGCTATCCGGATTTGTTTTTATAGTATGCAGCAGGTCTTTTATCTGGTCATACACTTGCCCGTCCGCACCTTGCCAGCTACGCCATTGGTGCCCATATACAGGCCCTAGGTCGCCGTTTTCATCAGCCCATTCGTCCCAGATACCTACGCCATTATCTTTCAGGTACTTGATATTTGTGTCACCATTCAGAAACCAGAGCAATTCATAGATGATAGATTTCAGGTGCAGTTTTTTAGTTGTCAGCATTGGGAAACCATCTTGCAGATTGAAGCGCATCTGGTAGCCAAAGCAACTGATCGTGCCGGTACCTGTACGGTCGCTTTTTTCTACGCCGGTATCTAAAATATGTTGAAGTAAATTGAGATATGCCTGCATTTTTACTTTATTACGTTAACAAAGTTAAGAATGGTAAATACCATTTGCTAATCATAGTATCAACATGATTGAGCTGATTTGTTGATAATTAGACTTCGAAATATTCATTTGGTGTTTTGTGCTAATGTGTGTGAGCAGGGTATTCAAATTAGAGAATTACATTCAGGCTTTGTATTTTGCGCAATATTAACTGGCTAATGAGCTATACACTGTCAATTGTAATACCGGCTTACAACGAAGGGAGAACAATCCACCATATACTTAATAAAGTAAAAGCTGTCAATCTTATTGGTGATGGTAAGAAAGAAGTTATTATAGTAAACGACTGCTCAAAAGACAATACTGAAGAAGCAATCCTAGAATACAAAAATGCCAATCCTGATTTACCGATATCTTATTATAAACATGAGGTAAACCAAGGTAAGGGTGCCGCATTACATACAGGTATTAATAAAGCTACAGGCGATTACGTAATAATTCAGGATGCCGATCTTGAATACGATCCGGAAGAATTTAATATTCTCATGAAACCGGTGCTTGATGGTTTTGCAGATGTTGTTTATGGTTCTCGCTTTATGGGCGGTAATGCACACAGGATATTGTTCTTTTGGCACTCAATAGGCAACAGGTGGCTTACTATGGCGTCCAATATGTTTACTAATCTGAACCTGACAGATATGGAAACATGCTATAAACTTTTTAAGAGGGAGATGATACAGAGCTTGAAGCTTGAAGAAAAGCGTTTCGGATTTGAACCTGAAGTAACTGCAAAAATATCACGCATTCCAAAAGTTCGTATATATGAAGTTGGTATATCATATTATGGACGTACCTACGAAGAAGGTAAAAAAATAGGGATGAAAGATGCTTTCAGAGCTTTATATTGCATATTAAAATATAATTTATTCAGATAATATATGCCAGTAATATTGCCTGTAAAAGGTGTACACCCGCTGATACCTGATAACTGTTTCGTAGCACCGAATGCTACTATTGTAGGCGATGTACAGATGGGGGATGATTGCAGTGTGTGGTTCAACGCTGTAGTACGCGGAGATGTAAACAGTATCCGGATGGGTAATAAGGTGAATATACAGGATGGTGCATGTATACATTGTACGTACGAAAAGACCAAGACTATTATAGGTAATAATGTTTCAATTGGCCATAACGCTATAGTACATGGCTGCACAATAGAAGATAACGTATTGGTGGGCATGGGTGCCATAGTAATGGACAGGGTAAAAATTGGCCAGAACAGCATTATAGCTGCCGGGGCCGTGGTTTTGGAAGATACTGAGGTGCCTGCCGGTAGCATATTCGCCGGTGTGCCTGCCAAAAAGGTAAAAGACATCAGTCAGGAACTTATTAAGGGTGAAATAGAACGAATAGCGAATAATTATACTATGTATAGTGATTGGTTTAAGTAAGATATTTGGAGTTTCAGATAAGTTTTTTCTATTTTAGTAAATAATCTTGTTGTTATCTATTGCATACAACGATAATTGGATATACATTTGTTCATTAATCAAAATCACGCGATCTATATGAAAAAACTGATCCTTGCTTTGTTAGCTGTTGCTACCGTAGGCACTGCTAATGCTCAAAAAAATACTTTCCTTGTTTATGGTAATGCCGGTGTAAACTGGGCAAAGGCCGACAATGGCGCTGCTGTTGGTACTAACGAAAATACTAATTGGAACATTACACCAGGTATTGGTTTCCAGTTCAACAATCATCTGACAGTGGGTGTGCAAGGTGGATACGGAAGCAATAAGAATGTTGCTAACACTCCTAACCTTTTCCCGACACCAAGCAATAAACTAACAACAACTGACAGGGAATGGCAAGCTGGTGCTTTCTTCCGTTATACACAGTCTTTGAGTCATATGTTTGTAATGTGGACTCAATTGGATCTGAGCTATGTATCAGGTAAAAACACTACTGAAACAATCACTACAATTGGTAACACTACTACTGTAGCTAATGTTTCTGATATGTACAATGGTTTTCAGGGTATGATAACGCCTGCTATCGGTGTTAATGTACACAAAGGCCTTGCTCTGAACTTCGCTTTCGGTGGTCTGGGCTACCGTACAGTTACATTTGATAAAGCTCCTACTACTATGAATAATTTCATGGTTACTTTTGGTCAGCAAATCAATGTAGGTATCTCTAAAAACATAGGCTGCCATTGTGGTAAATCTCGTGGTCACCGCGAACCAGGTATGGAGCACCGCAAAATGAAAAAATCAAGCGACGAAGATGATGAATAGTCGTCCTTAAAATATCTGAGAAAAGCCCCCGTATTCCGGGGGTTTTTTATTGCCCGTATGTACGCCAGTAACTGCTCTTTTTGTAACTTTACAGCCCTGAAATACTGCATACATAAAGCTTATGCAGTTTTTGTTAATAGAATACTCAGATTATGTCTTATACTCCGAAGAATAAAGTTCGTATTGTAACAGCTGCTTCTCTTTTCGATGGCCACGATGCCGCTATCAACATCATGCGCCGTGTGATGCAAAGCAGTGGTGTTGAGGTGATACACCTTGGCCACGACCGCAGCGTACAGGAAGTGGTAGACTGTGCCATACAGGAAGATGCCAATGCGATAGCTATGACATCTTATCAGGGCGGCCACGTAGAATACTTCAAGTATATGTACGACCTGCTGAAGGAGCGTGGTTGCGGACACATAAAGATATTTGGTGGCGGTGGTGGCGTTATTCTGCCAACTGAAATTGATGAGTTGCATGCTTATGGCATCACACGTATATACTCTCCGGATGATGGACGTGCCATGGGCCTTCAGGGTATGATTGATGACCTGATTGAAAGGAGTGATTTCCCTACCGGCAACCAACTGAATGGTGAAGTAGGACATCTGGTTGAAAAAGATGCTAAGTCTATTGCACGTTTAATATCTGCTGCAGAAAACTATCACGATTTGCCTGAAACGCAGGCAATGCTGAAGAAGATAGAAGCAACTGCTGCACAATCTAAGACACCTGTATTAGGTATTACTGGTACTGGTGGTGCTGGTAAAAGCTCGCTGGTAGATGAACTGGTACGCCGTTTTCTATTAGATTTCAAAAACAAGAACATAGGTATCATTTCTGTAGACCCATCTAAGAAAAAAACAGGTGGTGCATTACTGGGCGACCGCATACGCATGAACGCCATCCGCAATGCACGAGTATTTATGCGTTCGATGGCTACCCGCCAAAGCAATCTGGCAGTATCTAAACATATTCAGGATGCAGTAAACATACTGAAGGCTGCAGATTATGATTTGATTATTCTCGAAACATCCGGCATTGGTCAGAGCGATACACAGATAACAGACTATAGCGACCTGAGCATGTATGTGATGACACCGGAATATGGTGCCGCTACACAGTTGGAGAAGATTGACATGCTCGATTTTGCAGATATAGTTGTTATCAACAAATTCGATAAACGTGGTGCAATGGATGCTCTGCGAGATGTGAAGAAACAATACCAGCGCAATCATAAACTGTTTGATAAAAACCCGGATGACATGCCGGTGTATGGCACCATCGCTTCACAGTTCAACGACCCGGGTACTAATACGATGTACAAATCGTTGATGGATATTGTAGTCACAAAAACAGGAACAGACCTCAACTCGAGCTTCGAAATAAGCGATGAGATGAGCGAGAAAATATTCATTATACCACCTGCACGTACACGTTATCTCAGCGAGATTTCTGAAAACAATCGTAAGTATGATAAGTGGGCAAAAGACCAATCTTCAGTAGCGCAAAAATTGTTTGGTATCAATAAAACAATTGAGACCATCAATGCAACCGACACAGAAGATAAAGACAGGATAATAAAAACGCTGCAAGAGGTTTATGCAAAAACAGCGATGGAGCTTGACCCTAAGAACAAGCACCTGCTCGAGAACTGGGATAAAAAGAAACACTTGTTTACAGATGAGTACTATGTGTACAAAGTGCGTGATAAAGAAGTAAAAATTAAAACACACAGTGAGTCGCTATCTCATACACAAATTGCAAAAGTAGCCGTACCGAAGTTTGAAGCTTGGGGAGAGATACTCTATTGGGCATTGAGTGAAAACTTTCCGGGCGAATTTCCGTATGCTGCGGGTATTTATCCTTTCAAACGAGAGGGCGAAGACCCTGCACGTATGTTTGCCGGTGAAGGCGGACCTGAACGTACCAACAAACGTTTCCACTATGTGTCAAGAGGCTTGCCTGCTAAGCGTTTGAGTACTGCATTCGATAGCGTTACACTTTATGGACAAGACCCGCACCATCGTCCTGATATATATGGTAAAGTTGGTAACTCAGGTGTAAGTGTTTGTTGTCTTGATGATGCAAAGAAGCTCTATAGCGGCTTTCACCTTGCCAATCCTAAGACATCTGTATCAATGACTATCAACGGGCCTGCTCCAACCATTACTGCCTTTTTTATGAACGCAGCTATCGATCAGGAGTGTGAGATATACATCAAAGCAAACGGACTGGAAGATGAAGTAAATAAGAAGATAGAAGCGATATATAAAGAAAAAGGAGTGCCACGTCCTTCTTACAATCCATCTGTATTTGGTGGTGGTGCAGAGGGCGAACTGCCAGAGGGCAATGATGGCCTTGGCCTTATGTTGCTTGGTGTTACCGGCGATCAGGTACTGCCTGCCGATGTGTACAACAAAATAAAAGTCGATACCCTGAAAGCAGTACGTGGTACAGTGCAGGCAGATATATTGAAAGAAGACCAGGCGCAGAATACATGTATCTTCTCAACAGAGTTTTCGCTGCGTGTGATGGGTGATGTGCAACAATACTTCATCAACGAAGGTGTGCGCAACTTCTACTCAGTATCTATCAGTGGCTACCATATTGCAGAAGCGGGTGCTAATCCTATTTCTCAATTGGCATTTACCATCAGTAATGGCTTTACGTTTGTAGAATACTACCTGAGCCGTGGTATGCATATAGATGATTTCGCACCAAACCTGTCGTTCTTCTTCAGCAATGGTGTAGACCCTGAATACAGTGTGATAGGCCGTGTGGCGCGTCGTATATGGGCAAAGGCTATGAAGTATAAATATGGTGGTAACGAGCGTTCGCAAATGCTGAAGTATCATATTCAGACATCAGGCCGCTCGCTGCACGCACAGGAAATCGATTTCAACGATATCCGTACTACACTGCAGGCACTGTATGCGATATACGATAACTGTAACTCGCTGCACACAAACGCTTACGATGAAGCTATTACTACACCAACAGAAGAAAGTGTGCGTCGTGCTATGGCTATACAGCTGATTATCAATAAAGAGCTTGGCCTTGCGAAGAATGAAAACCCGTTGCAAGGTTCATTTATTATAGAAGAGCTGACTGACCTTGTAGAAGAAGCAGTGCTTGCAGAGTTCGACCGTATTACAGAACGTGGTGGTGTATTGGGTGCAATGGAAACAATGTATCAGCGTAGTAAAATACAAGAAGAAAGCCTGTACTACGAAACGCTGAAACACAATGGCGAATTCCCGATAATAGGTGTGAATACGTTCCTTAGCAGCAAAGGTTCTCTTACTGTAGTGCCGCAGGAAGTAATACGTTCTACAACAGAGGAAAAAGAATTCCAGATAAGCACTGTACAAAACCTGTGGAAGCGTAGCGGCGATAAAGGACAGGATGCACTGCGCAAACTGCAGCAAACAGCTATCCAAAACAAAAACATCTTTGAAGAACTGATGGAAACAGTTAAGTACTGCTCGCTTGGCCAGATAACAAAAGCCTTGTTTGAAGTAGGTGGACAGTACCGCAGGAATATGTAATACTATATCAGAAAGTATATTAAATAATAAAGGGGCTTATTGCCCCTTTATTTTATTCATCCAGTCTATCGTTGTTTTTGTAAACCCATAGTGAAAATGTGATTCCCGATAAGCTTTGTCAGCAAAGTTTTTGTGTGCCGTTTTCCAGTCAGGTTGTTGCACTATCAGGTGGTCTATATCAGGTATCGTAATGTTGGTACAGTTACCCGGATGCACAGCATTCACTGTGCGTTCTATCAACTGATGTTCTAATGCAGAACAAGCAATATAGTCTGCACCACCAAAAATGGATAACACAGGGCATTCAACGGCAGTCCAGCTTGCTGCAAGGTCCAGCGAATCTATCTGCTGCCAGAAGCGCCAATGCCTGCCCCACATATTATTGTCGCCCTGCTTGTATTCCAGTTCTGCTTTTACAAGCTCTTTGTATTCAGGAATGTTGTAAAGCTCATCCGGAGATTTTTTCAAGCGGAAGAACTCGTAGTATATCTTCTGCATACCACGTACTGCGGCTTCAGTTTCGGTATAGCTTCGACCGTCAAGTGGATATTGTACTCTGTGCATCTCCAGCAGAAACTCGCTCCACGGGCGGAAGACAGTAGCAAATACTATTACACCTCTGGGTTTATGCTTTCTTGCAATTTCAGGAGCTATCACACCACCCATAGAGTGTCCCCAGATAAACAGATTGCTCTTATCTGCAAACGGTAAAGATTCCATGTATCTGTAACCTGCGTCAAACACCTCAATATCTGTAACAAGGTCTGCCTCGCTGCATGGTATGCAATTATAACTATCACCAAGCCCCGATTTCTCTATTGTTACAACAGCATAGCCTGCTTTTATCCATTCATTCATCAGGTTTTTATAAATGCCGTTGTTATAGTTTTCTATAGAACCGCAATTATAGCCTGGTATCAGCAGTATGGCAGGCGTATTGTTTTTGCCTTTAGGTTTCCTGGTAATGGTACGCAGCTTACAGTCTTTATACGCTACCCAGTCATACATCACATCCGCAATCTCAGATGTTTCATAAGGCCGCATTATTGCTTTGCCAACTTTTGTTTTATGCTTGCCATTCCTGCTATACACGATAGTTATCTTATCGCCTGTACGTATATCAGTAGTAATCTTATTATAAGCAATAGCATCATTTATCTTCGAGCCATTGATGTATAGCAGTGTATCACCTTTTTTTAATCCAAGCATAGACATGCTGCTTTGTGGAATAATACTGTCAATAGACATGCCGACTGAGCTATATTTTCCGATAGCGCCCATCCAAGCCTTGCGTGCTATCTCCTGAGCGGCTAATTGTAAGTATAGTGCACAGAATAAGCAACTTATAAGGTATTTCATATTATGAAATTTTATTAAAAGTAATGTTGCAGAACACTAATTCACTACCCCGTATAAGGGGATAATTTTTCACCGATTAATTGTGCCTGTTAACCGACAATCATTCCCATTTTGCCGAAATAGATTTTTAATATGAAAATGTCAATCATAGTTTTGCCCCGTCAATCTGATAACTGCATACTGATGAAACGATTTCTACTACTACCATTATTACTAACATCTGTCGCTACATGGGCGCAAACTGCCATCAGTGGCAAGGTTGTGGATGATAAAGGAAAGCCTGTAATAGGTGCAAGTGTATATCTTGATAATACGCTTGATGGCGGAACAAGTGATAGTACAGGGAATTTCAAATTCAACACAACAGAAACAGGTAACCAAACTATAGTGGCTACTGAAGTAGGCCATGAGAATGCTGGATTGCCAATAATTGTGAAAGGAGAAGTAAAGGATTTGGTACTGAAAATGAAATCAACTGCTCGTCAATTAGATGATTTTGTAATCACAGCAGGTTCTTATGAGGCATCAAATGGCAGCAAAACGGTACTTACATCTTTAGATATAGTAACAACCGCAGGCTCTCAGGCCGATGTTGTAAAAGCTATACAAACGCTGCCCGGAACTCAACAACAAGGTGCACAAACAGGCTTGTTTGTACGTGGTGGCGATGCAAGTGAAGCTGCTGTAATTGTAGATGGTATGGTGGCGCAGAATGCCTTTCTCACCACTGCACCCGGTGTAGCTGCACGCAGCCGTTTCGGTCCTTTTCAATTCAAAGGAATCGCATTCAGCAGTGGTGGATATAGTGCACGTTATGGACAGGCACTTTCTTCGGTGTTGGAACTGAACAGTAATGATATGCCTGATAAAAGCACCATCAATCTGGGTGTGAATATGGCAGGTATCTATGCAAGCGGCTCTAAGTTGCTGAAGAAAACAAGTTTTGAAGCATCTGCATACTACAACAATCTGCAACCATTTTATGGTATTGCAAAAACAAACGTCGATTTCTATGACGTGCCGAAAGGTGCAGGTGGTTCTGCAAAATTCAACTGGGCACCAAATAAAAAAGGCATCTTCAAAGCATTGGTAAACTATTCACAATTCCGCAGTGGTACACGTGTGCCGGAACCATCTGATGCTACTAAGACATTAGACTTTGGTGTGAAATCGCAGAATATTTACGGTATTGTTTCTTATAAGCAATCACTGAAAGATAAGTGGCAAATCTTTACTGCAGGTTCTTACAGCTACAATCAGGACGATGTAAACTGGAGTGGTACAGGTGCATTGAGCAAGGACGACAGAGCGCAATTCCGTGGAGAGTTGAAGAACTACACCACATCACGCCTCAGTATTACTGCAGGTACAGAAATACAGCATTTCAATTACGAGCGCACTTTTGGTATCTGGAATACCAGCTTTACAGAAACACAGATTGCAGGTTATGCAGAGGCCGATTGGTCTGCCATACATTGGTTGGCAATAAAACCTGGGGTGCGTTATGAGCATAGTGTATTACTGAATCAGGACGTAGTAATGCCACGACTTGCAATGGGTATCAAGTCCGGTTTGTATGGCCAGTTTTCTGTAGCAGGCGGCATGTTTTATCAAACAGCAGATCAGCAATACCTGATTGCAGGATACAAGCCGCAAATGCAGCAGGCAGTACACTACATTGCCAATTATCAGTATATGCACAACGACCGTACATTGCGTATAGAGGGGTATTATAAAAGTTACGACCAGTTGGTAAGAGAGTACACAACTAAGATATTCGATGCAAACCAGTTCCGTGTGCTGAACCCATACACCAATCCGGTAGATAATTCAGGAGACGGATATGCAACCGGTGCGGAATTGTTTTTCAGAGATAAAAAATCTATTAAAAATGCTGATTATTGGATATCGTACAGCTTTATAGATACTCGTAGGTTTTACAAAAACTATCTGGCAGAAGCACAGCCCGATTTTATTGCAAACCACAATCTGAATATCGTTACAAAATACTTTATTGAGAAGTTGCAAACGCAAATCAATCTGACATATAGTTATGCAACCGGCAGGCCATACTACAATCCTGTTAACGCAAGCTTTATGGCAGACCGCACACCCGATTTCCACAACCTGTCGCTCAACATCAACTATCTACGTTCAATAGGAAAATGGTTTACAGTAATATATGCGGGTATAGATAACGTTACGAATCAGAAGAATGTTTTCGGCTACCGCTACGATACAGCAGGCAACAGGTACGAAATACGCCCAGCAATATATCGCTCTGTCTTTGTGGGTATCAACTTCTCACTTACTGCTTTTGATAAAGACGAATTATAATTTCTAAACTCAACTATAAAAATCAAATCAATGACACGTTACATTATCGTTACGGCAATAGCAGCTTTCAGCTACATCAATTGCCAGGCACAAGACTACAACGAGACACTGAAGAAGTCATTCGTAGCATTTGATACTACTATGGACTACCAAAAGAAAGTGGAAGCCAGCAATAAGCTGAATCTTATTGCCAAAAAGTGGAATAACGAATGGACTTCGCATTTCTACAACGCTTATGCAAAAGCACAGCTTTCTTACATGGAGAAAGAAGAAGCGAAGCGCGATGCCTATGTGGATGAAGCAGAAAAGGAATTGGGAGAAGCAGTAACAATAATAGGTAAAGACAATGATGAAACTTACGTAATGGCAGCGTTGGTTGCCAATGCACGTATGGCGGTAAAGCCGCAGGCACGCTGGCAGAAGTATGGCAAACTATTTGAAGACAACCTGCAGAAAGCAAAAGAAATAAACGCAGAAAACCCGCGTATATATTATCTGGCTGGTACCAGCAAATTCTTCACCCCTAAAATGTTTGGTGGTGGTAAAAAACCTGCTGTTTCATACTTCGAAAAAGCAGAAGGTTATTTTGCTAAAGAAACAGATGCAGATATGAGCAAACCTTGGTGGGGCAAAATGCAGAACACATTTTTCCTGAACGAGTGTAAGAAAGAAGATAAAGAATAACAGACAGGATTTATTTAGATAGAAAAGGCTTACGGTTGTACCGGCTACTTCGTATAGCCGGTATTTTTTTGGGTTTGATTATCAGTTAGTTAAACATTCAGATGGTTCCAGTATTTATATGTTAAAGCATTTTAAGACTATCTGGCACGGTTTTGTCATTAGTATGTGTGAGATAATATATTGCTTCACCCCAAAATGCTAATGTATGAACAAGAGTAATTTTTTTAAACTGACGGCAACAGCACTGGCATTGTTTTCAGTAACATTGTATTCGTGCAAAAAAGACGACAACACCAATCAGACCGCACAAACTGCAAGGGTAAATATGCATCTTACAGATGCGCCTGCAGACTATGACGCGGTGTATATCGACATCCAGAGTGTAGAGGTAACAATGGAAGGCTCTGCGGCTGTTACTATACCTGCCGCACGTCCGGGTGTGTACGACATTTTAAAATTTAAGAATGGGTTGGATACATTGCTCCTGAGAGCAGATATACCAGCGGGTAAAATAAGCCAGATGAGGCTGAAACTGGGTGCGAACAACAGCGTAGTTATTGATGGCCAGACTTATGCCATGAATACGCCATCTGCGCAGGAAAGTGGTCTGAAGCTGAACCTGAAACAAGAATTTGTGGCAGGTGGTTCTTATGATGTGTGGATTGATTTTGATGCTGGTAGATCTATTGTGGAAACGGGCAATGGTAAATTTCAACTGAAACCGGTTATTAGGGCATATTCTGCACTGACAGATGGCCGTGTTAAAGGGTATGTATTGCCGGGCATCGCACTTGCAACGGTATATCTTTCTGATGGCGTGAATACATATGCTGCAATACCAGCACCCGATGGTTTCTTTATGTTCTCAGGCATACCTGAAGGCACATATACAGTAACACTGGATGCGAGTGTGGTAACATTTACGGATGTTACGATAAATAACATTCAAGTAAAATATGGTGTAACGACAGATTTGGGACTTACAACATTGAAACCATAAACAATAGCAGGTATTACTGCGTTTATAAATCAGGTACAATCTCAGATTTGTACCTGATTTTTTTATTGTTATTGCCAAACAATAGTTTTAGCTGTATTTTCAAATACTATTTACAGCTGATGAAACTCACTCCTGCAAAAATCGTTTATATAATTGTAGCCCTTTGTGCATTTGTTTTGGGCATGAAACAATTGCGCGAACCGGATATATGGTGGCAATTACTGGCCGGTAGGTGGATGTTGGATAATGGTGCGATAACACGTACTGATATCTTTTCTTACACCATGCAGGGAAGCCAATGGATAAATGTAAAATGGTTGTACGAGGTAATTATTGCATTGTTTGAAAAGGTGATGGGCCCTGAAGTGGTAATATTATTGCAGGCCATTGTGAATGTTGTAATAGTGTGGTTGCTATTTAAAACAAGTAAAGCAATTGCTGAGTACTCAAAAAATACATATAACATATTAGCAGTAGCAATAGCCGTGATGGTATTCTTAGCTATTTCAGAATATCGCATGGCAGGTCGCCCGGAGATGGTCAGCCACCTGATGGCAACATTGTATGTTTTTATCTTATGGCGAAATCCTTCTTTTGAATTCAAACGAATACTTTGGTTAGTGCCATTGCAGTGCCTATGGTCAAATATGCACGAAGCATATCCTGTAGGTATTGTAATAATAGGGGCTACTACAGCAGGTAGTTTACTCTCATACCTCATTACCCGTGATAAGCAAAAGCTGCAACAAACAGGTCGTATTGTATCTGTATTCGTACTGGCAATACTTGTGATTTTATGCAATCCGAATGGTATGGTATTATGGAATCAACCATTTGAAATCTATAGACAGGTATGGGCAAATAAATATACTACTGAATTGTATTCTTATGCTGACTCCCAGTACTGGACTATTCAGGCAAAGTGGCATATTGCTGTTTCGTTGTTTGTAATGGCTTACTTGTTATCAAATATCATACAAGCGATAAGAAATAAATCAGTAAAAAACTTCTTTACACCTATTACTGCAAGCTATCTGATACTGACTCCTCTGTTTGCATATTTGTCGCTCACTGCAAACCGTAATATACCCTTCGCTCAAATTATACTCATACCAATGCTGCCGGTTGCTTTAAAATGGTTAATTGATGTAACGGGAGTTGGCAACTTGGCTGTAATAAAATCAATAAAAGATAAATCGGCCTTGATAACTATTGCGATTGCAGGTACTTTTTATTTAGCTATAGTTACTAATAATTTTTACAGCTATACAGGCTCCCCCAATAAATATGGCATACATGTAAATATGCTGCATAACCCTACAGGTGCTGCAAGTTTTATAAAACAACACAATGTTAATGGGCTTGCATTTTCAGACTATTTTATTTCGTCTTATTTATTATGGCATTCGTTCCCTTCTTTCAAATCATATATCGACCTGAGAGATTTGGATGTATTTCCTGCAGATTTTTTTGATGATTACTTTAAATTATATCAACAACCAGGGAGATTCGATTCAATTGATAAGAAATATAATTTCAGTTATGTGGTATTAAGTACTTCTCAACTGGCAGGGTTGCAGTTCAATTTGTATTGGGGAGAAGCTTACAATCTTGTTTATGTAGATCCGGTATCTGCCATATTTCTGAAGAATAATGAACAGAACAAAAGAATAAACGATAATAAACAGATACAAAAACTATTCAATTGGCCTGCTGCAATTGAAGAGCCATCATGGGCATCAATACTGAATTATACATTGAATCCATTAGTGAGTTACGATGATGAAAACGAAGCTATGCAAGGTGTATATGCATCACGTTTTTACAATGGTGTGAAAAATTACAAACTATCGGTGAATCTTTTAAAACAAGCAACAATCGCATTCCCAGATAATGCAGATATGAATATTGCATTCGGACAAACATATTTACAATATTCAAACGCTGTAAAATCAGCGGATGAAAGATCACAAAAAACTGATAGCGCATTGATGTATTTACAGCGTGCAATGGAAATAGACGACTCAAAAAAAGAGGTGTATAGTGCATTGGGTTCGTTGTATGCAACGAAAGGAGATTATGAATTAGCTGCTGAAAATATATCTGTCTATATTGAAAAAGATAAGTCCAATTATTACATGTATTATTTACTTGGCTTCTGTAATCGTATGTTATGGAAGGCGGGTGACGATGACAGGCTGAAAGATGTAATCAAAAACATGAAGTCATCAATACGTTTAAATCCCCAGAATGGTGCTGCTCATCTATATATTGCTGAGGCGTATGCTGAAGATGCTCATAATGACAATGCGAGAAAATACTTGAAAGAAGCAGAGGTTTCCGGTAATAGCTGGACACAGCAGGAACAGGAGCTGTTCAATAAGTTGAAACAACAATTAGGTATATAACCATTACTAAAAACATACAATTATGAAAAGCATCATCACAGCCTTATTCGTTTTGTTTGCTTTGGGTGGAAAAGCGCAAAACTTCACTGCAATGCAAAAGGGTCAGGAAAAAATTATCAAATCAGCATATAAAAGAAAAAAGGTGACTGAACTGGAATACAATAAACTGATGCGCGAGCAGGAAATCATCAAACAAACCATTTACAAGTACGAGGCTGATAAAGTACTTGATGCGCATGAAAAGAACGTGATACAGGATAAGCTGGATAGAGCAGAGAACCGCCTCAAACGATACAAAACCAATTCAGAACGATATTAAACAAAGAAGCCACCCATTGGGTGGCTTCTTTGTTTTCATTTAAAACTCTACTATAAAACCTATGGTTGGTATAGATACCGCATCCGATTCTTGCAGCACCAACGGTACTGCATTGCTGCCGTCGTTCTTTATAGCTTGCCCGTCTGTAGTTTGGAAAGCACTGTTGTCTGTAGTGCGTGCAAATGTATATTTAGGATACTCTGGTTGCACACTGCGATACAGGTTGGTAATATCAATATACACATCAAGGCTCCATTTCTTATAGTTCCATTTTTTATCCAACCTTATATCCATAGAGTGGAAAGAACCAAGACGCAATTGATTGAATTGTGAATAGTCATACACCGCAGTACCTGTTGACAGATAGTTGCGTTGAGATGCTGCCATATCAAACGGTGTGTATGGAGCTCCTCCTTGATAACGGAATTTTACACCTAACTCATAGTTTCTGCGAAACTTGTAACCACCTATGAAAGACAGGAGGTGTGTGTTATCCCAAGATGCGGGTGCGTACAATCCGTTAGCATTTGTAAACTCGCTTTTGTAGTATGTATAGGAAAGTACTGCATAGAAGTTCTTAGTAAACTTCTGTTGAAACTGAAACTCTACGCCATAGCTACGGCCCTTGCCATTAGCAATAACAGGCTCATTGCCCAGTACGCTGAAGTCACCACCTTTATTAGCCAGCGATATACCATCTACAGCAGATACAGGATAGTTGTTGTACAGTTTATAAAAACCTTCCAATGTAAAGCGCATTCCCGATTTCGGTATATATTCAAATCCTGCCACCGCGTGGTCGCTTTGTATATAGCGACTGGTTTTGTTGGTGAATACACCCGCTGCCTGATAACCCAAAACTGTATATGAAGGCATCTTGTAGTATCGGCCCACAGAAGCATTGAATTTCAGGTTTTCCAGCAGCAATAGTGATGCCGCAAGTCTTGGCGAAATCGTATTACCAAGATTACTTCCATCTGTAGTAAAGCTGTTGCCATCTGTCCTGATGCCAAATGAAAGATTCAATCTGTCTTTAAATAGGTTTTTAGCTACCTGTGCAAATGCGCCATACTTCCACAGGTTGATGTTTGTATTTGCATTGATGATATATGCAGGCTGTACGATATTACCGTTTGCATCTTTTATCTCCGCAAGTACGCGGCTATATACTTCATTTTCAAACTGTGCATACTGTGCCATAAGGCCCCAGCTATAGCTCCAAGTATTATAATATTTGTTGAAGTCGAAACGCAGTTTGTTTTCAGCTTCTGTAGAGCGTATGCGTAGTATGCGTTGGCTTTCTACAGGGTTCTGGTTGTCTTCAAATTTGTTCAGCTGGTTGTTCAGCATATTGCGGCTGAATGTCAGGTTCCAATAGCCTTTATTCATTAATCCTTTCAGTCCGTAACCATTGGTATAGTTCCACTGGTTGATGGTTGGATTACTTTTCAGTATGTAGATGTTTTCCGGTGTTTGTTCATCAGGTGTGTTGAATGTGAAATTGTCTATCGCACCTATACCAAGTGTATAGAAGGAGAGATTCTTGTTGATTTTATAATCCAGCTTGTATTGAAAATCCCAATAAGAAGGTCTGATTGGCAATTGCAACGCACCAAACAGCAATTGCAAATAAGAACGCCTAACAGAGCTGAGGAATGTCAGTTTTTTATTGATAGGCCCGTCTGCTGTTACAGCCAGCTCAGTAGCGCTCAGCCTTACGTTGCCTTGCACTTTATCAGGGTTTGCCCTGCGTTGTTTCATTTGCAAAACGCCCGAAAGCGGGTTGTCGAACTTAGAAGGGAATGCACTTGTGTACAGTGATACATCTTCGATAAAAGAAATATTGACAATGCCTGTTGGGCCACCTGCGCTGCCTTGTGTAGCAAAGTGATTGATAACAGGTACTTCAATACCATCCAGGTAGTACACGTTTTCGTTTGGTGCACCACCGCGAATGATAAGGTCGTTTCTGTAACCACCAACAGAACCCGATGTACCACCCACGCCGGGGAATGCCTGTATTACGCGAGAAATATCGAAGTTACCACCGGGGTTACTTTTTATCTCCTGGGCTGAGAGCGATTGTATGGAAAGGGGTGTTTCTGCATTTTTCTGAAACGGATTGGCTCTTACAACAACTTCGTTCAGGCTGATGTTATTGGCTTCCATTTCTATAGTAAGCGTCTGTGCATTACCCGATGTTATAACCACATTGTAAATAACCTGTGGCTTGTAGTCTACAGCCTGTATTTTCAGGTTATAGGTTTTTGGGGGTATATTATCTATCCTGAAATTACCCTCAAAGTCTGATGCTGCACCTGTTGTTGTTCCCTCAAGTGTTACCGTTACACTCGGGATGGGTTCCTGTGTTTTCTTGTCTTTGATAGTACCGTTAATAACCCCGGTAGCCTGTGCATACATCTTGACGCTGCACAATAAAATGGTGAAAACTAGTAATGTTTGCCTCATAGAATTATTGTGAAACTAATAAACAATACTAATACCAAAAGGTTCAACGTAAACGAACAAAAACTGCTGATAATATTGCATTTTTACACCATGAACTGGCAAAGCCTGTATAGCGCAAAGAGAACGGGAGACCGTGCAGATAAGATAAGTAACCCCGATAGTGTTCGCACGTCCTTTTTGCGAGACTACGACCGTATCATATTTTCATCAGCATTCCGCAGGTTGCAGAACAAGACACAGGTGTTCCCTTTGCCTGGTGCCGTGTTTGTGCACAACAGGCTTACGCATAGTCTGGAGGTAGCCTCTGTAGGCCGTTCGCTGGGCAAGGCTGTGGGCGATGCCATTGCTGCTAAGTATAATAACGAGGGAGAAGACTTTAAAGAGTTTTACAAATACGAATTGCCAAGTGTTATAGCAGCCGCATGCCTGTCGCACGATATTGGTAATCCACCATTCGGGCACTCGGGCGAAGATGCCATCAGAACCTATTTTGAAGAATTGGAAGGCGATAACAGAAAACAGATACACGATAACCTGTCTGCTAATCAACTGAAAGACTTTGAAAAGTTTGAGGGTAATGCAAATGCGCTGCGCACACTCACCAACAATTTCAACGAGAAAGAAGAAGGCGGCTACAGGCTTACATACAGTACACTCGCATCTATTGTAAAATATCCGTCAAGCTCATCGGAAGGGTTTAATAAAAAAACAGGATTGATAGCAACCAAGAAGTCGGGCTATTTTGATAGTGAGCTTGCATTGTTTGAACAGATGGCTGCTACCTTCCATGTACCTAAAATAGAAGGCTTTCAACACGTATATGCACGCCATCCGTTTGTATATCTTACAGAGGCTGCAGACGATATTTGCTACCGTATTATAGATATGGAAGATGCGCACAGGCTGGGCATTGTATCGCTGGCTACTATCAAGAAGCTGTTCTATCCATTCTTCGATATGGAGACAGACTATTATAACAGTGCTGCTTATGTAGAGAAGAAAGTAGAAGGCTTGGTAGATGATAATCAAAAAGTACAATTCATCCGTGCCAAGTGGATAGGACTGATGGTTGAAAAACTGTCAGGGATTTTCATGGAGCAGGAAGAAGCACTGCTTGCCGGCAAACTTGAAAAAGACTTGCTGAGCTGCATGCCTGAGGAATACAAACCATTGATAGACGAAATAAACAGATACTCTGTCAAATACATTTACAACTACAAATCGGTAGTAGAAATAGAGATTGCAGGTTATAATGTAATTGGTGGTTTGTTGAAAGAGTTTGTGAATGCAGTGTTGCATCCTGAAAAATCTAAATCAGGTAAAATAGTACAGCTTATTTCAAGCCAGTTTCCTGTTGATGTTAAAGATGGATTGCTGTATAACAACATACAATCTGTTGTAGATTTTATATCGGGCATGACAGATCTCTACGCCATCGACCTGTATCGCAAGATGACAGGTATCAGCATACCACAACTGCGGTAGTACAAGTATTAATATTATGCAAAAACTGCGCATGGCTTAGTTGTGCGGCATATTAAACACCTACATTTGGTAAATGGCAAAAACAGTATTGATAACAGGTAGCACCAGCGGTATCGGCCTCGGCATTGCGAAAGCATTTGCTGCACAAGGGCATAATATAGTATTCAACGGTCTGGAACCGAATGGAGCAGAGATAGCACAACAGGTAGCAGATGAGTTTGGTATTCAGCACTTGTTCTCTCCTGCCAATATGTTGCAACCCGATACTATCAAAGCAATGATTGCAGAAGCCGAAGCAAAGTTTGGCGGTATAGATATATTAGTCAACAATGCAGGCATTCAGTTTGTTTCCCCAATCGAAGATTTCCCCGCAGATAAATGGAATGCTATCATTGGCATCAACCTGACAGCTGCGTTCTACACAACACAAGCAGTGTGGAAAGGAATGAAAGAACGTAAATGGGGGCGCATCATCAACATCGCATCGGCACATGGCTTAGTTGCGTCGGAGTTCAAGAGTGCTTACGTAGCATCAAAGCATGGCATCATAGGCTTTACAAAAACCATCGCGCTGGAAGGTGCACCATTTGGTATTACCGCGAATGCTATTTGCCCGGGTTATGTACATACGCCTATTATAGATAAGCAGATAGCCGACCAGATGAAAACGCACAACTTGAGCCGTGAAGAAGTGATAGAAAAAGTAATGCTGGATAAGCAGGCTGTAAAAGAGTTTATACCTGTAGATGCTATTGCACAGTCCGTGCTTTATATTGCATCAGACAGCGCAGCACAAATGACGGGTATTGCCTTGCCGATAGACGGCGGGTGGACGGCACAATAAATATTTAACATGACTGATTTTCCTGAATTCGATAGTAGTGTTATTGATAGCAATAATACACACTTACATTATATTACCTACAATGCAGGTAAGCAACCATTATTGATGCTACACGGCCTTACGGCAAATGCACATGCCTTTGACGGTTTGGTAGCACGAGGCCTTGCCGATGACTATACTGTTATCAGCCTCGACCAGCGCGGGCGCGGCCTGAGTGGTTATCCCGCATTTGCATATAGTATTCCAGACCATGCAGAAGATGTTATCAATCTGCTGGACCACCTGGGTATAGATAAAGTAAACATAGCAGGCCACTCTTTCGGTGGTTTGATGAGCTATTATCTGGCTGCCAATTTCCCCGATAGGTTTGAAAAACTGGTGATACTGGATGCCGCTGCAAAGATGAATCCTAACTCATTGGAGATGTTGCAGCCTACACTTGGCAGGCTCGATAAGCAATTTGCTTCGTGGGATGCGTATATCAACGAAATCAAAGCTGCACCATTCAGCGCCTTCTGGGAGCCTGCAATGGAAAGGTATTACATGGCCGATGTAAAGACTACCGAGGAAGGTGGTGTAACGCCGCGCCCAATACTGGCAAACATCTTGCAGGTGGCGTACAATGTAGGTGCTACACCATGGGATGAGCATGTACAGGAAGTAAAACAACCAACCATCCTTATAAATGGTGTAGACGAATATTCACTCGGTGAACCACTGCTACCTGAATGTAACGCACTGGAAACGGTAGAAATGATGCCTGACGCAAAATATGTAGCGGTAGATGGCAATCACCATACCATGCTATATGGTAGCGGGGCAGAGCAGATTGTGGCCACTATGAGGGATTTTTTGAAATAACCCCTCTCAGCTTGTAGCTTTGCGCTTCGTTATGCAGCACCCGAGCAGTTTAAAGATTGAAGACTATACGTACGATTTGCCCGATGACAGAATTGCGGCTTATCCATTGCAGGAAAGGGATGCAAGCAAATTGCTGATATACCGCTCAGGTAATATGGAGGAAGATGTGTATCGCAATATTGCCAACCACATTCCTGAAAAATCGCTGCTTGTTTTCAACCAGACCAAAGTTGTAAATGCAAGGCTGCTTTTCAAAAAAGATACTGGCGGGCTGATAGAAATCTTCTGCCTCGAACCACACAGCCAATATCCCGAAATACAAACAGCACTACTACAGAAAAACAAAGTGTGGTGGAACTGCATGGTAGGTGGTGCCAGTAAATGGAAGCAAGGCATGTTGTTATCTGTACAACATACTGCTCCTGATTTCACTTTATATGCTGCAATTGTAGAAAGACAGTCAGGTTCATTTACTATTGAGTTTACATGGGATGCAGACCTAACGTTTGCTGAAGTATTGCACTACATCGGCAAAGTACCCATTCCACCATATCTGCACCGCGAATCTGAAAAGAGTGATGAACAACGCTACCAGACCATCTATGCAAAAGAAGAGGGCAGTGTAGCAGCGCCAACAGCAGGCCTGCATTTCACAGATACGGTATTCAAAAGCTTTGAGGCAAAACATATAGATAAAGCATTCGTGACACTGCACGTAGGTGCGGGTACTTTCAAACCTGTAAAGAGTGAAACGATGGACGGGCACGATATGCATACAGAATGGATAGAGGTAGAAGCATATACTATCGAAAAGCTATTGCAACATGCAGGCAATATCATAGCAGTAGGTACTACATCTATGCGCACGCTAGAAAGCCTCTACTGGATAGGTGCAAAACTGCTGATGGGCATCAAGCCCGAAGGTGATGTAGCCATTACTCAATGGGAGCCTTATGAGCTGAAAACCGAAGCAACCATTACTGAAGCATTACAAGCCATTGCAGACTATCTTGTTGCCAACAACATGCAGCGCCTCGTAACACGTACACAGATATTGATAGCACCAGGTTATAAATGCCGTGTTATAAAAGGACTGGTTACCAATTTCCACCAACCGCAGTCTACACTGTTATTATTAGTAGCTGCCATTACCAGCAATAACTGGCGAACTATCTACAATCACGCACTCAATAATGGCTATCGTTTCCTCAGCTATGGCGATGGCTGCCTGATTTGGGCAGATTAATAAATCGTTATACTTATCTTCTGTCGGCTATTTAGTAGTTTTGCAGCCTAAATTGCATCGGTTTGACAACTCAGGAATTCATAGCTGCAGCGCTGAAAGAAGATATTGGTAGTGGCGACCACTCAACCCTCTCGTCTATTGCACCCGATGCAATGGGTAAAGCCGTACTGAAGGTAAAAGAAGATGGCATACTTGCCGGTGTACAATTGGCACAGGATATTTTCCATTTCCTGGAACCTGAAGCAATATTCACCATTTACAAAAACGATGGCGATGTAGTGAAATATGGCGATATAGCTTTCGAAGTTGCCGCAAAAGTGCATACTATATTACAGGCAGAGCGTTTATCGCTCAACTGTATGCAACGTATGAGTGGTATTGCAACCCTTACCAATCAATATGTACAAAAGCTGAAAGGTTATAAAACACGCATACTAGATACCCGCAAAACAACACCCTTGTTTCGTGCATTCGAGAAGCTGGCTGTAAAAATTGGTGGCGGTGAAAATCACCGTATGGGTTTGTACGATATGGTGATGCTGAAAGACAACCACATAGATTTTTGTGGAGGCATTGAAAAAGCTATAGAGAAGACAAGACAGTATCTGAAGGACAATAATCTGGACCTGAAGATAGAAGTGGAAACACGTACCATAGACGATGTAAAACGAGTACTGGCTACAGGTGGTATAGGCCGCATCATGCTTGACAACTACACACCCGAACAGATGGTAGAAGCCGTGAAGCTGATAGATGGTAAATATGAAACAGAAGCATCAGGAGGTATTACTATCGAAAATATAGAAGCCTATGCACAAACAGGTGTCGATTTCATTTCAGTAGGTGCTATCATTCACCATGCAGTAAGCATGGACCTGAGCCTTAAAGCGCAACTTTCATGAATATGAAACACTTGGTGTTTATTATAAATCCCCGTTCGGGTGTAGACAGGCAAAAAGCAATACAACAAGCTATTGATGCGACTCTTGACTTTAACCAGTTTACCTACGAAATGCAACATACACAGTATGCAAAGCACGGTACAATATTGGCTAAAGAAGCCGCAGCCAAAGGTGCATACGCTGTAGTAGCCGTTGGTGGCGATGGTTCTGTGAATGATATTGTAGCTGGTTTACTGGATACAGATACTTGTCTTGCTATAATTCCTAAAGGTAGTGGTAACGGTATGGCACGTACTATGGGTATTCCTTTGAAAGAACAGGAAGCTATAGCTGTAATCAACAAAGGCAATGTTATAAAAATGGATATTGGCTATGCCAACGAACGCCCGTTTATTAGCAATGCCGGTGTTGCATTCGATGCGCTTATATCCAGAAAATTTGCAAAAAGTATCAGGCGTGGCTTTGCGATGTATAGCTGGTTGGTCACAAAATATATGTGGATGTATAAGGCTTGGAAATGGGATATAGAAATTGACGGGCAAGAAATCAAAGAAAAAGCATTCATCATAACAGTTGCTAATGGAAAACAATTCGGGTACAATTTCCAGATAGCCCCGGATGCTAACTGGACAGACGGCCTGTTCGATGTTGTTATAGTTCGGGACTTCCCCCGCATACTTGGTGGTTTGATTGTAGTGAGAGCAATGAATGGCACCATAACAAACAGCCCATATGTAAAGCATTACAGGGCAAAAGAAGTTGTTATATCGCACCCACAACTACGCCTGATGCAGACGGATGGCGATGCGCATGATTGCGAAAACAAAATCAGGTTTACAATAAAGAAAGGCTTGCAGAAAGTTATTGTTCCATAACAGGCTTTGTGTGTTTCCACCTGCGGTGTGTCCACATATAGCTTTCCGGCTGTTCGTGTATTTGCTCTTCAAGAAATGCAACATACTGGCGAACTATATCATCTGCTGGCATAGTCGATGCGTCATCACAAAGACGTTTCATCGTCATCTTATAATACCCGCGGCTGTTTTTTACAATCTTACTCAGTACGATAGCTGCCCTGTTTTTTTGTGCCAGATAGGCAAGCCCCACAAAAAAAGGTGCGTCACGATGCATGAAATTTACCCATAGCACATTATTCAGGTTAGATGGATTCTGGTCTGCAATCAGTCCAAGTACATGAAGTTTTTTACTAAGTTCTGCGAATGCTTCTTTTCTTAATCTCATAGATATCATCATACCGCCAGCACGATTGCGTAGCTTCAATACAAACCTGTCAAAAGCCTTGTTTTCCAACGGCAGGTACACTCCCGCCATTTGTTGTTTGATGTTCAGCTGGCTTACAACATTTGCCCACTCCCAGTTGAAACTATGACCCATAAGCACATAAGCATTCCTGTTTTCAAGCCTTAATTGTTCCAGAACTTCCCAGTTGCCCGTAAAACGTTCACTAAGTTCTTCATCTGAAACCGATAACAGTTTCAGCATTTCTATCCATTGGTCGCAAAAATTATGGTAAAACTGGCGGGTAATATCCTTTATCTCTGCAGCTGTTTTTTCAGGGAAAGCGCTTCGCAAATTATCGGTCACCACATCTACCCTGTAGCGAAATATCCTGAAGAGAAAAAAGTAAACTACGTCAGAGATGATATATAAAACCCTTAGCGGGAGTGCCGCTAAGGGATAAAAAAATATTAATAAGAGGTAATACATTGCGTTGCAAAATTACGCAATCGCGGTATATCTATTTTTTCTTCTGTGCTTCCATGAAGCCTGTTAAATCATAAAGTTTCTGTATTTTTTTCAGAGAAGCCTCAAAGTCGAAGTTCAGGTCTTTCAAGAGTCCCGTTTTCAGGTCGAACACCCAGGCGTGTACACGTGGGTAGCCACTTTCTATATATTCTTCCTGAACGGCAGCCGTTTTTATCACATTCAGACACTGTTCGTATACGTTCAATTCTACCAATCTGTTGTATTTAGCGTGTTCATCTGTAATGCTGTCAAGTTCTGCTTCATGCAGGCGATAAACGTCGCGTATGTTACGCAGCCATGGGTTCAGTATGCCGAGGTCTGTCGGGGTCATTGCAGCTTTTACGCCGCCGCAGTTGTAATGGCCGCATACTATTACGTGTTTCACCTTCAGGTGGCGCACTGCATAGTTAATAACACTCATAACATTCAGGTCTATCGATACCACAAGGTTGGCAACATTGCGGTGTACAAATACTTCACCTGGCTCTAATCCCATAATATCGTTGGCAGGCACACGACTGTCACTGCAGCCTATATACAGATATTCAGGGGTTTGGTCTCTTGATAGTTTGTCCAGAAAGTCGGCATTTTTGGCAACATTATCGGCTACCCAGTTTCTGTTATTTTCAAATAACTGTTCGTATGGTATCATAATTAGCGCATTTTGGATATACAATAATAAATCAATTCTCCTGAATGCATCAACGGTATCAAATAATCATTTCTTATACCGTGTTAATAGCTTAATTTTGCAACCTCAAATACTGATAAGATGAAACTGGTTACCTATTCAAAGAACGGTAAAGAACAACTGGCATTTCTGGTAAATGATACATTGTACGATACCAATGCCGCTAATGCGAAACTGCCCGCAACTATGAAAGGCTTGCTGGATGAATGGGAACAACTGGTAGATGTTGCCCGTTTGACAGAAGAAGCTATCAAAACAGGTAAAGCTGATATGCAGGGTACACCATATGCAGGTGCTGTAATTATGGCTCCCGTCCCTAATCCTGCTTCTTGCCGCGATGGTTATGCATTCCGCCAGCACGTGGCAGCTGCACGCCGCAACCGTAAAGTAGATATGATTGCCGAATTCGACCAGTACCCTATTTTCTACTTCACTAACCACAATGCTATACAAGGCCCTGGCGACATAGTTTGCATGCCGGATCATTTCCAGAAACTGGATTTTGAATTGGAAGCATCTGTAGTATTGTGCAAAAAAGGACGCAACATCAAAGCATCAGAAGCTGATAAATATATAGCGGGCTACATGATTATGAACGACATGAGCGCGCGTACCCTGCAAATGGAGGAAATGCTGCTGAATCTCGGCCCTGCAAAAGGTAAAGACTTCAGTACGGTGATAGGCCCTGTATTGGTAACACCTGATGAACTCGAAGCATATAAAATACCTGCAAAACCAAACCACGTAGGTAACAACTACAACCTGGGTATGAAATGCTGGGTGAATGGCATACAGGTAAGCGAAGGCAATATGGGCGATATGGATTGGACGTTTGCAGAAATCATTGAGCGTTGTGCTTATGGTGTAGATGTGCTGCCCGGTGATGTAATTGGTAGTGGTACTGTTGGTACAGGTTGCTTCCTGGAACTGAATGGTACAGGCTTGCTGAATGATCCTGGTTACAAAGTACAATGGCTGCAACCGGGTGATGTAGTAGAAATGGAAATTGATGGTCTTGGAAAATTGAGCAACACAATTGTAGCAGAAAAAACAGACTGGAGCATATTGGCGTTGAAGAAAAACTAATCATGATATATTTATAATAAAACAGGGTAGCATTAGCTACCCTGTTTTATTTGTATCAGATATTTCCTACTCTTTCGTAATCTTCACCCTCATGCGTTCACCCTGTTCTGTGTTTAGCTGCAGGATGTAATTGCCGGGGATGAGGTTATTGGTATTGAGTACTTCCGTTTCTTGGGTTGCAGTTTGGTTGATGACCGTTCTGCCGAGTACATCAATCAATTGTATTCTTGTACCTTTCGATATACCCTCTATTATCAACTTGTCTTTAGCCGGGTTCGGGTAGATGTCCGGTGTAGTATGTTTCCAGATACCTTTGATGCCCGTCGTTTCAATACTCACTTTAATGCAATTGCTCTTGGC
>JAEUVX010000002.1 GCA_016786615.1 Flavipsychrobacter sp. | reverse complement strand
AGCGTTGCTCAGGTTCAGATTAACTGTTTGAGTAGCAGTAGAAGAAGCGTTTTGAGCTTTAGCTGCGAAACCTGTGATACCCAGAGCGATGATTGCGATTACCTTTTTCATTTTAATTTGTTTGTTGTTTGATTATTTGATTAATGTTTGTTTGTCCGTTATTGTGATACAAAGATGCATCGCGAAACACTCCTTCGCCAAATTCTGAAGCCGGGTTAACAGGTTATTTGTATTCCGTTAGCAAATGGTTAACAAACTGCTTGAAATAGCCCTTAAATACGGTATTTTTGCTCACTTTCAGCAGTATGCGTATATTAATGGTATGTCTTGGTAACATCTGTAGGTCGCCGATAGCCGAGGGTTTGATGCGGAACAAGATAGAGCAGAACGGTCTTGATTGGGAGGTAGATTCTGCAGGTACAGAGTCTTATCATATAGGCGAACCTCCACATAGATATTCACAGAAGGTGTGTCTTGCAAATGGGGTAGATATATCATCGCAACGGGCACGAAAGTTCACTGCAAAAGATTTTGAGCAGTTTGATAAAATATATGCAATGGCTGCTGATGTGTACAATGAGATAAAGCATATAGGTGGGTATAAGGCAGATATGAGCAGAGTAGAATTGTTTGTGAATGAATTGTGGCCAGGTACTAATAAATCAGTACCGGATCCGTGGTATGGTACTGAAGAAGGTTATTTGCCGGTATATGAATTGATAAATCAGACCTGCGACGCTATTTTAGAAAAGTATAAGTAAAAACATTATGTCGAAACCGTCGATACCGCAAGGAACAAGAGATTTTTCGCCTGCAGAGGTGCGCAGGCGTCAGTACATATTTGATACGCTCAGGGGCATATTCGAATTGTACGGATTTCAGCCATTGGAAACGCCCGCTATGGAAAACCTGGTAACACTAACAGGGAAGTACGGTGAAGAAGGCGACAGGCTGATATTTAAAATTCTGAATAATGGCTTGCATGAAAAGAAAGATGCAGATAAAGAGAAGTTGAATGCTGAATGGAACCGGATACTAGATCGTCCTGTATCCTCACCGGTAGTTACAGAGCGTGCCTTGCGTTACGACCTTACTATTCCGTTTGCCCGCTATGTAGTAATGAATCAAAACGAATTAGCATTTCCCTTCCGCCGCTACCAGATGCAGCCTGTTTGGCGCGCAGACCGTCCGCAAAAGGGACGATACAGAGAGTTCTGGCAATGCGATGCCGATGTGGTGGGTAGCACCTCGCTGATAAACGAAGCTGAATTGCTTTGTATATACCAAAGCGCGTTTCAACAGTTGGGCTTACCACAGGTAGCTATCAAAATAAACAGCCGCAAACTGTTAGCAGGCCTTGCGGAAATTTGCGGCACGCCGGAGCTGATGATGGAAATAACCATCGCATTGGATAAGCTGGATAAAATTGGTTGGGATGGTGTAGTAAAAGAACTGAAAGAAAGAGGTATTGAAGATGCAGGCATTGCACAGATCGAGAAGGTAATAAATGTAGCTGGTAGTAATGACGAAAAGCTGGAGGCTTTAAGCGTGATTATGGCAAGCAGTGCTATTGGTTCAGAGGGAATCAGGGAGTTGAGGCAAACACTTGCCTACCACCAACAGATAAAGAATAAAGAATGGGAAGCTGCTATTGAAGTAGATATCAGCCTTGCGCGAGGTCTTAATTATTACACTGGCGTTATTGTAGAGGTTGTATGCCGTGCGGTGAAGATGGGCAGCATTGGTGGTGGTGGCCGTTACGATGATCTTACAGGTTTGTTTGGGCTGAAAAATTTATCGGGTGTTGGTGTGTCTTTTGGTATTGACAGGATATACGATGTGATGGAAGAGCTAAACCTTTTTCCCGAAACACTTGCTACAGGTGCTAATGTAATGATTGCAAATTTCGGAGGTGAAAACGAAATATATGCACTACAGGTATTACAGCAGCTACGTGCCAATGGAATAGCTACAGAAATATACCCTGAACCTGCAAAGTTTGATAAGCAAATGAAATATGCTAACAAACGTGGTGTCAGCTATGTAATATTACCGGGTGAAGATGAACGCGCACAGCAAATGCTTAGTTTGAAAAATTTCATAACCGGAGAGCAGCAGCTTTTGTCTGTTCAAGATGTAATAGCAATGTTGAAATAGATAATAGACATCAAATAAAAAAGCCTCACTACTGTGAGGCTTTTTTATTTGAATATGATTTAAGAATAAGTATTAATTGCGACGGAATGCAGGGCAAGTAGCCTGCCAGTATTTTTTAACATTACCGAATGCATCCAAATACACAGTAACTGTTACGTTGGTGAAATAGTACCAGTCGTTAGCTTTGCTATCTCCGCGCTGGTATTTGTAATCAGGATATTGTTGATTACGGATTGAGCTTGGATTGTTGCTCACCTGTTCGTTGCCGGGGAAGACGTTATTAATTTCATCGCCACGGAAAGACAAATCAACTGATTGCTGTCCTTTATATGCTTTTAATACATCAAGGTTTACATAAGATTTGCTCACATCATCCAGATAATCTGTGTTTGTGTAACGGAATCCTGCTTCTGCAGTAATGAAGAATGTTTTACCTACAAAAACTTTCAAACCACCACCAATCGGGAAAGCAATATTAGTCAGCTTATATTCTTTACGGTCGGGGTACACAGGCAGGTTTTGTCCTTCTGTAGCCAGTGGGCGCAGATATACTTTTTCACCACGCATACCATCTGTATATGGGTTGAAATGGAATAAAGCCAGTCCACCAAATATATACGGGCTGAACTTTGTACGTTCTTTTTCAACACGGAAGAGGTTTAATTCAAATCCGCCATGTACTTCAAATATGTTGCTGGCAAAGCGCAGGTTGCGTGCTTTCTTTACAGCTATATCCGAAAGGCTGTCTGCTGCAGTTACGTTCGAGTAAGATGCACCGAAACGGATACCCAGATTAGGATTAAAGAAGTACTTATACATCAATCCTCCCATTGGCTTGAAGCCATAATTGGGGTATAATTTATTCTGAAGATCGCCATAATAATTAGCTGCACCGGCAGACAAACCAAATTCATGGTGAGACTGTGCTGAAGCTATGAAGGGTATAACCAGAGCTAACGATAGTATAAAACGTTTCAAAGCCTAAAAGTTTTGTTAAAGGATACAATTCGAAAGATAAAAACAATTTTTGAAAAACAAAAGGTTAATAGCCGGTAGATTTATTAATATTATTTTCAATGTATTGTATCTCTTTGCTGCTTTGACTTCCTAAATATTGTAAATATGTAAAATGTGTATTTCTCGATAGTTTTTAATGTCTATTTAATGAGTAACCAATGCTGGATTGGAAATCTTATTTTTGCGGACTTCGTGATATAAACAATGGATTTAATAAAAGAATTTCAAGAAAGGGGCCTGATTCAGGATATAATGCCCGGCACTCAGGAGCAACTGAATAAAGAAATGACTTCGGGCTATGTTGGCTTCGACCCTACTGCAGATAGCCTGCATGTGGGTAGCCTGCTGCCTATAACTATACTCATGCGTTTGCAAAAGGCAGGTCATAAACCTTACGCTTTGGTAGGTGGTGCTACCGGTATGATAGGCGACCCTTCAGGTAAGTCGGCAGAACGTAACCTGTTGGATATGGAAACCTTGCAGAAAAACTGTGATGGTATCCGCAAGCAATTAGAAAAGTTTCTGGATTTCGGAGATAAGACGCCTAATGCAGCAGTTATGGTGAACAACTATGACTGGTTTAAAAACTTCAGTTTTCTCGATTTCATCCGCGATATCGGCAAGCACATCACTGTAAGCTATATGATGTCAAAAGATTCTGTACAAAAACGCCTGGAAACTGGGTTGTCTTTTACAGAGTTTTCGTACCAATTGATACAAGGCTACGATTTTTACTACCTCAATCAGCATCATAATGTAAAACTGCAAATGGGTGGTGCAGACCAGTGGGGTAATATTGTAACAGGTACTGAATTGATACGCAGGAAGGGTGGTAGTGATGCATTTGCCGCAACATGCCCGTTGATTACTAAAAGTGATGGCAGTAAGTTTGGCAAAAGCGAAGGTGGCAACGTATGGCTTGATCCTGAGAAGACTTCGCCTTACCAGTTCTACCAGTTTTGGCTGAAGCTACCTGATGCTGATGCAGAGCGTATGGCATTTACATTCTCTTTCAAAACGGTTGAAGAAATAAAGACATTGATAGCTGAACACCAGCAAGCCCCCCACCAACGTAAGCTGCAAAAAGCATTGGCAGAAGAATTGACCATACTTGTACATAGCGAAGCCGATTTATTATTTGCACAGAAAGCATCTGATATATTATTCGGGCAAAGTACGGTAGATGCATTGCGATCGCTGAACGAGAAGCAATTGCTGGAAGTAATGGATGGTGTGCCGCAGGTATCAGCATCAAAAGAAAGCCTCATGAATGACGGGCTGGATGTGTTGACTTTTCTGGCAGATGGTGGCGTGTTCCCTTCAAAAGGCGAAGCCAAAAAAATGATACAAGGTGGTGGTGTAAGCATCAACAAAGAAAAAGTAACAGCTATAGATCATAAGCTGACAATTGCACAGTTGTTGAACGATAAATACCTGCTGATACAAAAAGGTAAATCAAACTACACACTGGCAATATTCAACTAAACAATTACTGCTCCCGATTAGTTATTTTTGAAGCGCATGTCTTCACGTATTGTACGGAGTTTATTGATAATACTGGCGATGGCAGCGGTGACGCTGCCCGCTTTTTATTGCAGCAGTCCCGATGAAAAAACGGAGCAGGCTGCAGTTGGCTCTCCGTGGCACAATGTGTACGATACTACAGTGCAGTATGTAGGTATGGAAACCTGTAAGGGTTGCCATGCAGATATCTACAACACGTACATACAGACAGGTATGGGTCAGTCTTTTGACCATGCAACAATGCAAAAGTCCGCTGCCGATTTTACCCACGCACCCGTTTACGACAAAGACCTTGATTTTTACTACAAACCTCTCTGGCAAAACGATTCGCTCTATGTTATGGAGTATCGTACAGAGGGTAGTGATACCACACACAAGCTACTGCAGAAAGTAGATTATATTGTTGGTTCCGGACAGCATACCAACTCGCACATCTTTAGCAAGAATGGTTACCTCTATCAAGCACCTATTACTTTCTATACACAAAAGAAACAGTGGGATCTTGCCCCGGGGTTTGAAAAAGGTGCCAGCAGCCGTTTTACAAGGCTCATTGAGTCTGAGTGTATGACCTGCCACAACGGCTATCCGGATTTTGTAAAGACCAGCCAGAACAAATATGTAACCATCAAAACAGGTATTGATTGCGAACGCTGTCACGGTCCCGGTGGGCTGCACGTGAAGGAGAAAATAGCAGGTAACATAGTAGATACATCAAAAGGTCCTGACTATACAATCGTCAACCCTCGCAGGCTTTCTACAGAATTGCAAAACAATATTTGTCAGCGTTGTCATCTGCAAGGCATTGCAGTCTTGAATGATGGTAAAACCTTTTTCGATTTCCGCCCCGGCATGCATTTGTCTGAAGTGATGAACGTCTTTATGCCACAATACGAGGGTGCGCAAGACAAGATGATTATGGCATCGCACGTAGAGCGGATGAAAAAAAGCAATTGCTATGTAAGCTCGGGCAAGATGAGTTGTATCACTTGCCATAACCCGCACGTGAGTGTGAAGTTTACACAACACACACAATACATAAACGCATGTAACAGCTGTCATGCTACAGGCAAGCAAGAGTGTACAGAAAAAGAAGCAACGCGTAATGCAAAAGGCAATGATTGCATCACCTGCCACATGCCGCGCAATGGTAGTATAGATATACCGCACGTAGCCGTTACAGACCACTACATCCGCAAGCGCCCGCTCGATGATGCAACGAAAAGTAAAATCACTGCTTTCCTCGGGCTGAAGTCTTTTAATAATGATAACCCCGATGCTATTACCACAGCACGTGCATTTATGGAGTTTTTTGAAAGGTATAATCCTAACAGGGGTTTGATAGACTCTGCGTTGAAATACCTGAACAAAGAACAAAATCGTGAAGCATCTGAGAAGCAAAACAGAGATTATATACGTGCCTACTTCCTACTAAATGATTTTGGTAAAGTAACCCAGTATGCATCGTCACTAAAGCCTGAAAGCATAACAGATGCATGGGCATGTTATCGCATTGGTGAGTCTTACAGCAATACACAACAGGCAGATAAAGCATTGGCATGGTACAAGCAGGCTGTAGCTATCTGGCCACAATCGCTCGATTTCCAGAATAAATATGGTAATTGCCTGCTGACACTCGATAAAGTAAAAGAAGCACAAGATGTGTTTGCATACATACTGAATGAAAATCCTGATTACCTGAGTGCAAATGTGAACCTTGGTTTTATATATATGCAGCAAGGCAATAAAACCATGTCTTACGATTACCTGATGCGCGCATTGAAGCTGAATCCTGATTACGAGCAAACGCTCATCAACCTGGCAGTATGGCACCACAACAACGGCAACGATGGGAACGCAAAAAAACACCTGCTGCACTTGTTGAAAAAACATCCGCAAAATGAGCAGGCAAAAGCCATGTTAGCTGATATTCAATAGTATATTTGCACCTCTTTTAAAAACCTAAATAAACTGAAATGAAGAAACTAACCCTTTTGATTGTTTTGATTGCACTTTCTGCTTCGTCTTTTGCACAACGTGGAGGATACAAAGGTGGGAAAGGTCGTAACAATTACGAATGTCCTAAACTATATATTGGTATTACTGCAGGTATCGAAAGTCCGGGCGGACTTATCGGGTTTAATGTAGATGTTCCTGTTACTCAAAAGTTTTCATTGTCCGGTAGTGCGGGGCTCGGCTCTTGGGGTTATAAAGCAGGTGGAGAAGGCCGTTTTTATTTCGGTGAATGTAATCGTTCATGGGCATTAGGTGCTGGTGTCACTTATAACACCGGCCTGAAAAATTTTAGTTCTACAATGCCTACAACTATGGGCGATGCTAATGTAGCGATGGACTTGAACCCAAAGACGAATGTATTTATTGCGGCACATAAGTTTTTCAATTTAGGCAGGAATGGTCACCGGTTTAATATTTCTATGGGTTATTCCATCAGGCTTGATGAAGATAACTACCGCATACTGAATGGGTACACACTCACCAGCGAGGGCAAACAAGTTATGACGATATTGGCACCCGGTGGTTTTATGTTAGGATTCGGCTTCACCTTTGGTGTGTTGCGATAGGTATAAAAATAGCATTTAGGAAAGTGGAGCGTTATTAACGCTCCACTTTTTATTTAAACCTATAGTTGATAAATATTCGTTGGCCGAGGTTGCCAATGTTAAAGTCGAATGTACTCATACTTGTTTTATTCGCCGTTATTGACTGGTATGTAACTCCAAGTCCATAGACTTCAACACCTGCAACTATCCTGTTAAACACCAGTTTTGCACCAAATGTTGGTGAAATATTTGCTTGCCACAGGGTTGCAGCAGATTGTACGTTGCCGTTGGAACTGGTAGTGCTATATCCTTCTTTTGATGTTCTGTACGTTTTTGTAATGAGTGTGTCTCTGGTGCCTGTACCATAACCTGCATTAAGTTCTATCGCAGCGAATAGATATACACGTTTATAGAATTTTCTTTGTGCTTGCAAAGCGCCGCCCACAATACCCATGTCGATACGTGTACGGCTGTTCATATCAACAAATGTATCAAGACTGGTGTATTTCTGAAAAATACCTGATTCTGAATAGAGGTTACCATACGCATTTATAATGCGATAACCGAAGTGCTCATTTTTCCAGTGGGTTAAGGATATACCTATCATATTGGCATTTGTGTTTCCGATAAACGAACCATTTATCCTGCCATGAGAAAATATCCCGACTTCATTTCTTTTTTCAGCTACAGGTATTGTAGTCCCTTTTTGGTCTTGTGCAATTGCTGTATTCGCAAATAGTGTGCAGCAGATAATAGATTTTAATAAGTTCATTTATTCAGTATTTGTTTGATGAAAAAACGAATACTGTGCTGCTTTATTGTCGTGTAGCCATTAAAAAAGCCTTACAATATATGTAAGGCTTCTATTTGTAATTGTTTGATTAATTATTGATTAAAGTGCAGCATTGTATTTTTCAGCTACCATATCCCAGTTGATAACATTCCAGATAGCACCCAGGTAGTCAGGGCGTTTGTTTTGGTATTTCAGGTAGTATGCGTGTTCCCAAACGTCGATACCCAGAATAGGTGTGCCTTTTACTTCAGCTATATCCATCAGCGGGTTGTCCTGGTTTGGTGTAGAGCATACATCCAGTTTACCATCTTTTACAATCAGCCAAGCCCAGCCGCTACCAAAGCGTGTAGTACCTGCCGTATTCATTTTTTCTTTCAGTGCATCCAAAGAACCGAAAGCTGCATTGATAGCATCTGCCAATGCACCAGATGGTTGGCTACCGCTTGGCCCCAGAATTTCCCAGAACAGAGAGTGGTTCCAGTGACCGCCGCCGTTGTTACGTACTGCAGCAGGGTATTTAGAGATGTCAGCCATCAGTTCTTCAAGCGATTTGCCTTCACCTTCAGTGCCGGCCAGTGCTTTGTTCAGATTGTCTACATAAGCCTGGTGGTGCCTGTCATGGTGTATTTGCATTGTCAGTGCGTCAATGTGTGGTTCCAGTGCGTCGAACGCATATCCTAATGCAGGAAGTGTATGTGCCATAGTTTTATTGTTTTTACGTTTTCTAAAGGACTCCAAAGTTAACCCTGAATGCCGAAAGCCCAAAACGCAGGGTGATTTTAATAGTTATTTAAAATAGCCTTATAGGCATATTCCTTGCTTATTATCCTTTTGTGTTTTCGTTAACCGCTAATTATCAACACTAATAAGGTTTTAGTTTATTAGTTGACTGGCAGATAATCGCCGATTTTACAATTTCTTGTCCTGTTCGTTATTTCGTGTACCTACACCAAACACCTGTTTAGTCTGTATATTTGACCAGTATTTCGAAACCATTCGCATGAGTCTTCCTTCGTTATCATTACGGCGGCCAGTATTAGCCATCGTTCTCAATATTCTGATAGTTGTTTTCGGTTACATCGGGTTCACTTCGCTCGGTGTCCGCGACTATCCCTCTATCGACCCGCCGATCATCAACGTGCGTACATCTTACGCAGGTGCCAATCCTGATATCATAGAATCGCAGATTACTGAGCCGTTGGAGAAATCCATCAATGGTATTGCGGGTATCAAGAGTATATCGTCTACAAGCGCACAGGGTAATAGTAATATTACCGTAGAGTTTGATTTGGGTGTAGACTTGGAAGCTGCAGCAAATGATGTGCGCGATAAAGTATCGCAAGCCATACGTAATCTGCCGCAGGATATAGATGCGCCGCCTGTAGTGTCTAAAGCAGATGCCAATTCGCAGCCTATCATATCCATGACGGTACAGAGCGATACCAAGAATCAACTGGAACTGACAGAGTATGCTGAGAACGTATTGGTAGAACGTCTGCAAACAATCCCCGGTGTTAGTAGTATACAGATATGGGGGCAGAAGCGTTATGCCATGCGCCTTTGGTTCGATCCGTTGAAATTGGCTGGTTATGGCATTACGTTTCAGGATGTGGAACAATCGCTTGCCAAACAAAATGTGGAATTGCCTTCAGGTAAACTATCAGGGGCTAATACAGAACTCTCTGTACGAACATTCGGTAGGCTGTTTTCAGAAGAAGATTTCAACAATCTGATAGTAAAGAATGTAAACGGCACAGATATACACCTGAGCGATGTTGGCGAGGCAGTGCTTGGCCCGGAGAACGAAGAAACGGTGCTGAAAGAAAGCAATGTACCGATGATTGCATTGGCAATAACACCTCAGCCGGGTTCTAACTATGTAGCCATTTCCGATGAATTTTATAAACGCTACGAGGCACTGAAGAAAGACATCCCCGCAGACTTTAAAGTAAACATAGCGCTCGATACAACTGCTTACATTAAAAAGTCTATCAGCGAGGTAGAGGAAACACTATTCGTTGCATTTGCACTCGTAATTATCATCATATATCTCTTCTTCCGCGATTGGCTCATAGCATTCCGCCCTTTGATAGATATACCTGTCAGCCTGATTGGTGCATTCTTCATTATGTATATGATGGGCTTTACCATCAATATCCTTACGCTGCTTGCCATCGTATTGGCTACAGGTCTTGTGGTGGATGATGGTATTGTTGTGACGGAAAATATATACAAGAAGATAGAGAAGGGTATGGAGAAACACCGTGCCGCCAGAGAGGGTAGTGAGGAGATATATTTTGCCGTTATCTCAACCTCCATCACATTGGCGGTTGTGTTCTTGCCGATTGTTTTCTTACAGGGTTTTACGGGTAGGCTGTTTCGGGAGTTTGGTATAGTGGTAGCTGGTGCGGTATTGATATCTGCATTCGTATCGCTGTCATTAACTCCTGTACTGAACGTGCTGATGACGCGCAAAGAACACAAGCCTTCAAAATTCTATGTAAAGTCTGAGCCATTCTTTGTAGGTATGGAGCAGGCATACAAGAAAGGATTGGTTTGGATAATGCGTCATAAACTGGTTGCTGTTCTCGGTGTGGTTGTGAGCTTCGCACTGATATTCCTGATTGGGAAAGGATTGCAAAGTGAGCTCGCCCCGCTTGAAGACCGTGGCCGTTTCCGTGCACAGGTATCAGCACCCGAAGGAACATCTTACGATGCCATGGATAAATACATGGAGCAGTTGGTGGGTGTAGTGCTCGATTCTGTACCTGAAAGGGAAGTGGCACTGTCTGTTACAGCACCGGGCTTTACAGGCTCAGGTGCGGTGAATACAGGCTTTATGAACGTACGTCTGAGCGATGCAGATAAACGCAAACGTTCGCAGGACGAAATTGTACAGGCTGTTAACCGCAACCTGCAAAAGAAAAACTTCGGTCGTGCATTTGCCATACAAGAACAGACTATATCTGTGCAGCGCGGTGGTAGTGCATACCCGGTTGTGTTCATTCTGCAAAACATCAACTTCGAGAAGCTGGCGCAAGTTGTGCCTAAGTTTCTGGACGAGGTAAACCAGAGTCCTGTATTCCAGGGTGCTGATATAGATTTGAAATTCAATAAGCCTGAACTGACTGTGAGCATCAACCGTGCAAAAGCATCGCAGGCAGGTGTTTCTATACAGGATATTGCTCAGACTTTGCAATTGGCATTGAGTAACCGCCGTCTAGGCTACTTTACCAAAAACGGCAAGCAGTATCAGGTACTTGGTCAGGTATTCCGCGAAAATCGCGAAGCACCAATAGACCTGAAGACATTCTATGTACGCAACAGTTCAGGGCAGGTAATGTCCATAGATAATTTTGTATCGATAGAAGAAACAACCAGTCCATCGCAGATATATCACTACAACAGGTACAAGTCTGCAACCATTTCATCAGGCCTTGCACCAGGTAAAACCATCGGTGATGGTATAGCAGAGATGGATAAGATTTATGAAAAGCTGAAGAAGGATAAAGTAGTTGATGAATCATTCACTACATCGCTTGGTGGTGCATCTAAAGACTATGTAGAAAGCTCTTCAAATACACTCTTTGCATTTATACTTGCATTGGTGCTGATATACCTGATTCTAGCTGCACAGTTCGAGAGCTTTATCGATCCACTCATCATCATGCTTACGGTGCCATTGGCTATTGCCGGTGCTGTGCTGTCGCTGTGGTTATTCGGTCAAACGCTGAATATCTTCTCGCAGATTGGTATGATTATGTTGATAGGTCTTGTTACTAAAAATGGTATCCTGATAGTAGAATACGCCAACCATATTCGCGACAGGGGAGCATCAAAAGTAAATGCGGTAATAGAGGCTGCATCTATGCGTCTGCGTCCTATATTGATGACAAGTCTCGCTATGATGTTTGGTGCATTGCCACTGGCACTATCGCTGGGTGCAGCATCTAAGAGCCGTATGCCATTGGGTATAGTGATAGTGGGGGGCTTGCTGTTCTCGCTGGTCTTGTCATTGTTTATAGTACCGGTTATTTATACATTCTTCTCTCGCAGAAAACCACAATCGGCTACTGCGGTAGATAAACTGAACGATTAATGAAGCAAATATTAGCAGGCATATTACTCCTCTCGGGTACGGTAGCTACTGCACAGCAGCGGCTATCGCTGAGCGATGCCATTGCCAAAGCGCTTGAACATAATTTTGATATACGCATTGCAAAGACGGCACTGCAACAGGCTGAGCGCAATAATACACTTGGTAATGCAGGCTTTTCGCCAAATGTAAACGCAACTGCAGGTATTACTACAGGTAGCGCCAATACAAGAATAGAATTTGCGGACGGTCGTGTACAGGAAGTAGCCAATGCGACTTCTGTAGGGTACAACGGCGCGGTATCGCTCGGGTGGACTTTGTTTGACGGTGGCAGAATGTTCCTGAATAAAAAACTACTGAACACACAGGAAGCCGTAGCAAGTGCACAGTTGAAAGAGCGTGTGCAGGCCATCGTATCGCAAACAGTGCAGGCTTATGCTGCTGCAGTATTTCAAAAGCAGCAGGGCGTTGCTATAGATACTGCGTTGGTACTTGCAAAGACAAGGATGATATTATCGCAGGTGAAGTACGAAACAGGTGCATCTGCCAAAGTAGATTTCCTGCAGGCGCGTGTAGACTATAATACACGCCAGTCAGACTCACTTACGCTTGAATCGCAACACATTTCATCACTGGCTACGCTCAATGCATTGATGGGTGAAGAGGCGGATAAGCTGTATGTGCTGGATGAGGAATTGCAAATGAATACAGCACTGCAACCAACTGATAAAGATAAGTTGAAAGACCTGAGCCCTTCTTTGCAGATTGCAAGGCAAAATGCAGAAGCTTCTGAACTGAGTGCAAAGATTGCTAAATCTTTTATGCTGCCGACGCTATCTGTAAATGGTACATATTCTTACAATCGCACACAGAGCCAGGCAGGTTTTGCATTGTTTAACCAGAGCTACGGACCATCTGGTGGTGCTACATTGAACATGCCGTTGTTTCAAGGTGGCAACCTGCGCAGGCAGTCAAAAGTAGCATCGCTGCAGGCTATGCGTATGCAGCTTACGTACGATTGGCAGAACACCGAACTTAGCAGGCAATATCGCACTGCATGGGGTAATTATGAAATGGCGCTTGCTGCTTACAAGCTGGAACAGGAAAACATAGGATACGCCAAAGAGAACCTCGATATACAGAAAGCACGTTTTCGTGTAGGTATTGCAAATACACTGGAAACACGCGAGGCAGAGAATAGCTACGTGCAGGCTTTGCAACGTTTATTCACCGCAGCCTACAACCTGAAGGTAAGCGAAACCAGAGTACTGGAACTGGAAGGAAACTTAGTGAAGTAGAAAGCTATAGAACTATCTAAAGCCTTTTCTTAGATTTATATACTCAATGTTATTACATGAAAGCAAATAAATTTGAAGAAAAGTGGATCGAATTAATAAATTGGCTGACGAGTAAAGACGGACACTTTTTTAGAGGTGTAGGTGATCGTGAAAATCATTTGTTGTTGCCATCTGTTGGGAGATTAGATAACTATACACTCGATGATGAAATAAATCTTTTTGAGCAATTCAAGCTTAAGGCATCGCTGCAAATACCTAAAGTATATAACGACTTTGAATGGATGGTGTTAGCTCAACATCACGGATTGCCAACTCGATTGTTAGATTGGACTGCTAATCCGTTAGTTGCAGCATATTTTGCAACATCCAATACTGCAGGCACAGGTAGAATTTATGCGTTGCCTCCATATTCAAGATTATTTGTTGATATTTCTAAATATCAATCACCCTTCGAGATAAATGAAGTTTGTATGTTAATGCCACCGACCAGTACAAAAAGGATTGAGTTGCAAAGTGGCCTGTTTAGTGTACATCCATTGCCTAACAAGCCTGCAATAATAGGCTTAACAAAAGGATTACTTGAAATTGAAAAAGCATCAAGATATAATAATGAATTTGCAGGGACTTTAGACTTATATAGAAAGTATAAAGGGGATGGGTTTTATAATTATCAAGAAGAATATTATTCCAAAGTATTTAATGCCAAATCCGTGTATCATCCATTTGTTTTTGACATTGAAGAAGATTATAAACAGTATATCAATCATAGATTACGTTCATTAGGTGTTGATGAAACAATTTTTGGGGATATTGATTCTATTGCGATATACCTAAAAAAGCAATTGGAAATAAAAAAGCTTCATGCAATAACTACTCCATCGAATGTGCAATTGAAGTCTATACTAAAGGATTATATAGAAGAAAACCTTGTTGAGTATTTAAAGAAGTATGGTTCTGGGTTGATGTTTTTTGGATCGTCTATCTGTTATGATGAAAATATTTTACTCGAAATTAATGAGATTGATAGTAGATATTATAATAAACAAATAAGCGGAAATTTATTTTTGACTGTAAGGGCTAACATAAATAATGAATCTTCTTTTACTGATAGTATACCAATGAATGAAGCTCATTTTGAAAAGTATAGGTACATAGCAGCGGAACTGAAAATCAATAATGATCTACTGAAAACGGCAGTGATGCGTGCAGATTTCTACGCAGAAGTATATTTTGATTCTAACCCGTACTATAATAACCACTTAGCTAGCTTTGATTTGAAGTTTAGGCATAAAGAAGTAGTACAAGACCAATTAATGTACTTAAGGGCGTTTGTAGATTTTTATAATTTATTTACATTGGAAGAGCATCAATTAATAAAGGATAATAATGTCGATTCTCCAGAATTTAAAGTGCTTATTGAAAATAAAAAAGCCCCTCAATGAGGGGCTTTTTTATTAAGATTAGATATGCTGTTTGAAATATTCCAGCGTCCTGCGCAGACCTTCACTGCGGTCTACAGTTGGTTGCCATCCCAGTATTTCTTTTGCTTTTGTAATGTTTGGCTGACGTTGTTTAGGATCATCCTGTGGTAGTGGCTCGTACACTATTTTAGATTTAGAACCTGTCAGTGCAATTACTTCTTCCGCAAATTGCAGCAGGCTTATCTCTACAGGGTTACCAATGTTTACAGGCATATGGTAGTCGCTCAGCAACAAACGATAGATACCTTCTACAAGGTCATCGCAATAGCAGAATGAACGAGTCTGAGAACCATCACCATATACTGTAACATCTTCACCACGTAGCGCCTGGCTCATGAATGTTGGCAGCGCACGGCCGTCATCGAGTCGCATACGCGGACCGTATGTGTTGAAGATACGGATGATGCGTGTTTCCACACCGTGGAAGTTATGGTAAGCCATTGTGATGCTTTCCATGTAGCGTTTAGCTTCATCATATACACCACGCGGGCCTATAGGGTTCACATTACCCCAGTATTCTTCTGTCTGCGGGTGTACCAGCGGATCGCCATATACTTCAGATGTAGAAGCTACCAGTATACGGGCACCTTTTGCTTTTGCAAGGCCCAGCAGATTGTGTGTACCCATTGCACCTACTTTCAGCGTTTGGATAGGCATTTTCAGATAGTCTATCGGGCTTGCAGGCGATGCAAAGTGCAGTATGTAATCGATGTGCCCCGGTACATGTACAAACTTGGTCACATCGTGATGATAAAATTCAAAGTCCTTGTTAGGGAACAGGTGTTCTATGTTCTGGATATTACCGGTCAGCAGGTTGTCCATACCAACTACAGTGTATCCTTCTTTCAGAAACCTGTCGCACAGGTGAGAGCCGAGGAAGCCTGCGGCACCTGTTATTAATATACGTTTCTTATTACTCATTATATAGTTGTGTTGCTAATAAAGTTATTGATTAGTCCAGTACACCGCGCTCTCTGATAGCAGACCCGTTATTGACAGTGATTTTTGTCCTTAACGCTGCATGTACTGTATTGCGGCCTATACTTTCGTAGTAGAAACCAAGTTCTTCCATTTTCTCAAGGCTGTACACGTTACGGCCATCGAAGATAGCCGGGAATTTCAGTGTTTTCTGTATGCGCTCGAAATCCGGGTTGCGGAACTCGCTCCATTCTGTAACAATAACCAGCGCATCTGTATCTGTCAGTGCATCATACTGGTCGTTTGCAAAGTATATTTTATCACCAAAGATTTTCTTTACGTTAGCCATTGCTTCAGGGTCGTAGGTGCGTACCTGACCACCTGCTTCCAGTATTTCGCGTATCAGTTCCAATGCCGGTGCTTCGCGTATGTCATCTGTTTCAGGTTTGAAGGCAAGGCCCCAAACTCCAAATGTACGGCCTGTCAGGTCTGTACCGAAAGCTTCACGGATTTTCCTGCCAAGGCGCAGTTTTTGTTTGTCATTAACTTCCATCACCGTGTTCACAAGGCGGAAGTCGTATTCCAGTTCACGTGCTGTCAACGCCAGTGCCTGTACGTCTTTAGGGAAGCAACTGCCGCCGTAACCCACACCGGGAAACAGGAAGCGCTTACCGATACGGCCATCGCTACCCATACCTATGCGTACCATATCAACGTTCGCACCTGCTTTTTCGCACAGGTTAGCCATTTCGTTCATGAAAGATATACGCATTGCCAGATAAGAGTTGGCAGCATATTTAGTCATTTCAGAAGAACGCTCGTCCATAAAATATATCGGGTTTCCCTGACGTACATACGGCTGATACAATTCTTCCATCAGCTTCTTAGCTTTTTCTGATGATGTACCTACTACTACACGGTCAGGCTTCAGGAAGTCTTCAACTGCCACACCTTCGCGCAGGAATTCAGGATTAGAAACTACATCATAAAGGCTTTTGTCCAGGTTTTTAGCCAAAACAGCAGCAACCTTTTCAGCAGTACCAACCGGTACTGTGCTCTTATTTACTATTACAGTGTATTTGTCAATGATTTTGCTCAGGTCATCTGCTACGCCCAATACATAACGCAGGTCTGCTGCGCCATCTTCACCCGGAGGGGTAGGCAGTGCCAGAAATACAATTTGAGCATTTTTAATGCCATCTGCCAGAGAAGTGGTGAAAGTGATACGTTTTTCCTTGATATTACGCTCCAGGAGTACATCAAGACCGGGTTCGTAAATTGGTGATTTACCGCTTTTTAATTGGGCAATTTTGTCCTCATTTACGTCTATACATACCACATTATTACCTGTTTCAGCAAAACAAGTACCCGAAACCAATCCTACATATCCGGTTCCAACAATTGCTATCTGCATAATGACTGTTTATAAAATTTGCGCAAATGTAGTTATATTTTCATACTCAATAAGAGTATTAGGCAGATGTATTAGCTTAATTTGAAAATTTTTATTAGCATTACATTAGTATTTTAACAAACCGGTGCTTTTTAAGTAATAAAATAAATAATTATGGGTTTTACAAGGTTCTTATCAATTGCAGCCGCTTCAGCTACATTGCTGCTTGCGGGTATTGCAGGATGTAAGAAAGATGATAACAAAGCGGCAACTTATATTGAAGATAAAGACTTTGGGGCGGAGTATGCCCGTTTTGAGCAGTTGTCGAACAATGCCATCACTTTTACAGATCAGGCGTATCATGCAAGGTCTTTAGCACTGAAGGGTGGAGATGTGTTGGGTTCTTCATGTGCAACTGTTTCGGTAGATACTGCTATTAAAACAGTGGGGGTCGATTTCGGTACTGTAAATTGTCTCTGTAAAGACGCACGTTACAGGCGTGGTCGCATTATATCTAAATACACTAACGGGTACAATGATAGCGGGTCTGTACATACTATAGTATTTGATAATTATTATATCAATGATAATAAGATTGAAGGTTCTGTAATTGTGACAAACCTTGGTAAGAATAAACAGGGCTTATTGAATTATAGTGTTGAAACCTCTGTTACTTTCCTGACGCCGAAAGGTATTACAGCGAAACGTACCTCTATGCAGAAACGTATTTATACTGCTGGCGGATATTCAGGAAATGTTTATGATGACAGGTATGAGGTAACTGGTTGGGGTTCTTTATACCGTGCAGATGGCTCGGCTTATACAACCAGTATCAAGCAGGCAATAGAGATAGATCCTAATTGTGACTGGCCTATGCAAGGTGTTGTGGAGCTGATACCACCTCACGGTATTGCCCGTGTTTTGAATTATGGTGGACCGGGCTGCGATAATAAAGCTACATTAACCATCAATGGAGAGGTTACTGATATAACACTGGAATAGTATCAACATATTTAATATAAGAAATGGCTTGCAATATTGCAGGCCATTTCTCTTTATAGACAAGCTTTCAATATATCTGCAGCAGTAGCTATTTCTTCTTTGCTGATGTTGAGGGGTGGGGCAATGCGAATGCAATGAGGTGCAAATAAAAACCAGTCGGAGAAAAGCCCTTTTTCAAGGCATTTGCTCAATGTGCTGAGTACTTTTTCGGAGTTTTCAAGTTCTACTGCCATCAGCAACCCTGCGCTATTTATTGATTTTATTGCAGGGTGTACCAGTATTTCTTTAAATAATTGTTCTTTGGCTGCTACTTCGTTTACAATACCCTCTTCCAGCAATACCTGCATCGCGGCCATACCTGCTGCACAACTGACCGGGTGCCCTCCAAATGTGGTTATATGCCCTAATACAGGATTGTCAGTTAGCTGCCACATGTTTTCGTGAGAAGATATGAATGCCCCCAAAGGCATGCCCCCTCCTAATGCTTTGCCCAATAGTATGATGTCAGGAATAACATTAAAATGTTCAAATCCCCACAGTTTGCCTGTACGCCCGAAGCCGCATTGAATTTCATCAAATATCAATACTGCTCCTGTTTCATTGCATTTTCCCCGAAGCCTCTTCAACCATTCAATATGGGGCTTGATTACGCCCGCCTCAGCTTGTATTGTTTCAATAATAACACAGGCTGTTTTTTCATTAATAGCATTAATAAAGGCATCGCTGTTATAATTATGATGCCATACACCCGGCATCAGAGGACGAAATGCGTTACGCCAGTATTCATCGCCCATAACACTCAATGCGCCAAGTGTAGCACCGTGATAACTTTTATTGGCAGCTACAATATCTGTTTTGCCTGTAATCCTTCTTGCAAGTTTAATAGCCCCTTCAGTTGCTTCTGCTCCCGAATTAGTAAAATAGACGCAATTCAGGTTGGCTGGCAGGTGGTCAGTAATCATTTTGGCGTATTGCACCTGCGGGCTTTGTATTACTTCGCCATAAACCATTACGTGCAGGTATTTATCTGCCTGTTCCTTGATAGCTGCTATTACTTCAGGGTGGCTATGCCCTATGTTGCACACGCTGATGCCACCAATGAGGTCAATGTATTTTCTGCCATCAGCATCATGCAGATAACAGCCTTTGGCTTCAGTGATATGCAATCCTATTGGTGCGGGCGAGGTCTGTGCTACATGCTGCAAAAACAAACTACGGGTATTCATAGCTCAAAATTAACCTTTGAACAGGACTAATAATTGCCCTTTAGCTTAATAATTAAATAATAAATAAACAACAATTCGATTACACTCAGTTTATAATTAATATTCAGTTAACATAAGGTTCATGTTGGCGTAACATTCGCTTAAGGCTTTGGTAACATTGAAGTCGGAATTTTGCGGGCAAATAACAACCACATGTTAAAAATTAATGCTTTATTGTTTGTCCTGTTGATTTCGCTGCAAGCTATTGCCGGGGGCAAAATATCTGGTAAAGTAACAGACGAAAAGACAGGAGAACCCCTGATAGGTGCTACTGTTGAAGTAAAAGGAATGGGATTGGGTACTGCAACTGATGTTGACGGACGTTTCATAATCAATGTAGCTACAGGAGACTATGTAGTAGAAGTGAAGTATATAGGATATACGCAAAAAAGCATTAGCGATGTATTGGTAAAGGAAGGCGAAGTAACAGAATTGAACGTTGCAATTGCCGAAGACAATAAAAAACAACTTAAAGAGGTCGTTGTACGCGGTACTTTAAAGAAAGAATCCGTAAATGCACTGTATTCTATTCAGAAAAACAGTGTGGCGGTATCAAGCGGTATTTCTGCTGATATCATACAGCGCACACCGGATAAAAATACTGGTGAGGTATTAAAGCGTGTGAGCGGTGCGAGTGTTAAGGATGGTAAATATGTTGTTATCCGTGGCTTGAGCGACAGGTACAATCTGGCGATGGTAAATAACGCGCTGATGCCAAGTACCGAACCTGATAAGAAAGCATTCTCTTTCGATGTTATACCATCTAACCTGATTGATAATATTATTATCAACAAAACTGCTTCAGCGGATTTGCCGGGCGATTTCGCAGGTGGTATCGTAACGGTACTTACTAAAGATGTACCTGAAAGGGATTTTGTGAATGTAGGTATTGCAGCAGGTTACAATACACAAAGTACCGGAAAGGATTTTGTAAGTAATGAACGTACTGGTATGTCTTATATGGCATTCCCGGGTAACGACCATGCACTTCCTTCAGGGTTTGGTAAAAATGCGGCGTACTACAATGAACTGCGCAGCAGCAATCCTGAGAAACAATATGAAATAGCAAAATCACTACCGAATAACTATAAAGAAGTAACTACAAGTGCAATGCCTAACACAAACTTCAATGTATCTGTTGGTAAAGCGGCGCATTTGAAGAACGGAGATAAATTCGGTGCGGTTATTGGTGCAAACCTCCGCAATAGCCAGACAATATTACCTGAGTTTATCCGTGGTAAATATGAACAAGGCCGTATCCATACGTATAGCACAGAAAAACAATACAGGTATTCTTCAAACCTGGCAGCATTGGCTAACTTCTCTTACGTAACCGGTAAACATAAAATCGGGTTTAAAAACCTGTATAACAAGATATTTGATAACACATATTACCAACGTGAGGGCTATACAACAAGTAACCTGCAACAGATAAAGGCATTTTCTTCAATCCCTTCTGAGCGTCAAGTTTATAACGCACAATTAGAAGGTGATCATGCTTTTGGTAAGAAGAATGTGAAAGCATATTGGAACCTGAGTTATTCTAATCTGAATGCTCAACAAAAAGATTTACGAAGTGCATTCTACTCTAAGACAACTACGTTTAATACAGAAGATGAACCCGTTAGTAATGAGTCTGTCCCTTTTGAAGTTGTTGATAGAAACAGCCGCCGTTTCTTCAGTACACAAAAAGATAATAACATAGGTGGTAATGCACACGTAAGCTATCCATTTAATTTGTTTAATCAGAAACAATCTGTAAAAGCAGGTTATCTCTATCAATATAAAGACAGAGAGTTCAGTGCAAGGATATTCCAGTATGCGCCAATCGGTTTCTCTGCTGCACCGGAAGTAGCACACGCACCTGTAGGCGAAATATTCGATACTAAAAACATAGGTACTGCATCAGGTTTCAGGATAGATGAAATAACAAGTACTGAAGATGCTTACAAAGCTTATGGTATGCTGAATGCAGGGTTCTTGATGCTTGATAACGCTTTTGGCGAAAAAATACGCCTTACATGGGGTGTGCGTGTAGAGTCTTATGAGCAGAAGATTAAAGCAACATTACGTTCGGGTACAAAACTGAATAAGAAAGATATATTTACTGATGTATTGCCTTCATTCAACCTGTCGTATAATGCAACGGAAAAGTCTAAATTCCGTTTATCTGCATCACGTACGGTGAACCGTCCGGAATTCAGGGAGATTGCACCATTCCAGTTTATCGATTTTGAAAATGTTTGGACTATTACAGGTAACCCGAATCTGAAAAGGGCTAACATTACCAATGCAGATTTCAGGTACGAATATTACCCGAGTGCAGGCGAAGCAATTACTGCCGGTGTTTTCTATAAAAACTTTGAAAACCCTATCGAGGCTAAAATGGATGACCAGTCAAATCTCGATTTGTTGATATTCGGTTATCAGAATGCAAAATCTGCATATGCAGCAGGTCTGGAAATAGATTTCCGTAAGAAGATGTCATTCATCAGCGATGCAAAATGGCTGGAAAACCTGATAGTTGGTGGTAACTTCTCTTATATCTATTCAAGGGTAGATGCCTCTAATATCATTGGTACTACCAACACTATAGGTACAAAAACAGACCGTCCGCTACAGGGGCAATCTCCTTATCTGATCAACGGTTCAATATTGTATAATATGCCTAAAACAGGCTTCGCATTCAGTGCTATGTACAACAGAATCGGACACCGTATCGCTATCGTAGGTAATGCAACAATACCTACTACATGGGAAAACGGGCGTGATGTTATTGACCTGCAAATAAGCAAAGCTGTTCTGAAAAATAAAGGTGAAGTGAAACTGACTGTTGGTGATTTGCTGAATCAGGCAACTACCTTCTACTGGAACACAGATACTAAAGATGCTTACATGAAAGGAAGCAGTAAAGCAGGTAAAGGTAACGATCAGGTATTCCAGCAATATCGTTTAGGTACTACACTTACTTTAGGTTTCAACTATAAGTTCGGTAAATAAGACAAATATGATACAACAAAAGCCCGCATTAAGCGGGCTTTTGTTTTTTATGAAACGTGGTTTTCTTAACATTCACTTAATCTGTCCTTAATATAGGCGTAATACTACACCGGTACTTTTGAGCAAAATTTAAAGAACGTATGAAATTCCAAAAGCTATTCTCTCTCTTATTAGCAGGTAGCATTGCAGTATTCGGATCATGTAACAATGACGATGATGATGATACTACAACGCCTACTCCTGACACAGAAAATTATACAATTTCTGGTGACATCTCAGCAAACCGTACGCTGAAGAATACAAAACCTTACACACTGAAAGGTTATGTATATGTAAAAGCGGGTGCTACACTGACAATTCCTGCAGGTACAATTATTAAAAGCGATGTTTCTGATAAAGGCGCTTTGATTATAGAAAAAGGTGGTAAAATAATGGCTGAAGGTACTGCAAGCAGTCCTATCGTTTTCACTTCAGGTTTACCTGCAGGACAACGCAAGCCGGGTGACTGGGGTGGTATCATCATCCTGGGTGATGCACCTACAAACCGTTCTACGCCTCCTACTATCGAAGGTGGTGTTAGCCGTTCTTATGGTGGTAACAACGCTGCAGATAATTCAGGTGTGTTGAAATATGTTCGTATCGAGTTCGCAGGTATCGCTGCTGCTCCGGGTTCAGAAATCAACGGTCTTACATTGGGTGGTGTTGGTAACGGTACTACTATCGAAAACATCATGGTGTCTTGGGGTAATGATGATGCGTATGAATTCTTCGGTGGTACAGTAAACTGTAAAAACCTGATTGCATTCTCTACTGCTGATGATGATTTCGATTTTGACTTTGGTTACACTGGTACTATTACAGGTGGTATCGCTCTAAGGGATCCTGTATTTGTTGACGGTGGTGATGCCGGCAATGGTATCGAAGCTGATAACGATGGTTCTGGTACAAGTGCTACTCCATACACTCGCCCTGTATTATCAAACTTCACTTTCGTAGGCCCTAATGGTGCTGCAGGTACTGCTGCAAACCACAACTTTGCAAACCGCTGGCGTCGTGCGGTAAGGTTCTCTCTTACCAAATCTATCCTGATAGGTTTCCAGAAAGGTGGTTTCTCAATAGAGTCTAATGCTGCTGCTGATGCTTACACTACAGGTGCTTCTGAATTCAAGAACAACATCGTACACGCTGTTGCTGCTCCTTTCAAAGTAGGTTCTGACGTAACTAACGGTTTAACTGCTGCTGCGGTAGAAACTAAAGCTACTGCTGATGGTTGTATCAAAGTTGCAACTGCTGCTGATGCTAAACTGACTAATCCATTCAACCTGACTGCTCCTGATTTCGCTCCGCAAGCCGGTTCTCCTGCTGCTGTTAATGGATGGGGTGCTATCACAGGTGGTAACGACTGGACTAAAGGTTGGACTAACTGGAGCCCTGGTTCTACTAACTACTAATATTCATTGCATAGAATAATAAGAAAAGCCACTCATTGAGTGGCTTTCTTTATTTGCATTGATTTCAGTTTCTTAAGAATGTACAGGGTGCTTGCCCAGTTCCGCTGCTTTAGTTATCAGGTAAGCATAAGCAGCCTCGTAGGTATTGGGGATGATGCCATCCAGTATAGCCTCTCGTATGGCAGTTTTCAGTGTGCCTACATCGCGGCTTGGCTGCAGGTTGAAGAGCTGCATTATTTCTTCGCCGCTGATAGGTGGCTGCCAGTTACGTATTTTATCAGCCTCTTCTACTTCTTTCAGGCGTTTCTTTACCAGTTCAAAGTTTTCGAGGTAGCGTTTTACTTTTTGTTTGTTTTTAGACGTGATGTCACTTTCGCAAAGTATCATCAGATCTTCAAGGTCTTCACCTGCATCAAACAGCAGGCGACGCATGGCAGAGTCGGTAATATCTTCTTTCGACAGGCTGATAGGGCGCAGGTGCAGGCCTACCAGTTTTGCCACATACTTCATCTTTTCATTCAGCGGCAGCTTCAGTTGTTTGAAGATGCGGGGTACCATTTTTTCTCCAACAGCATCATGTCCGTGAAATGTCCATCCATGCCCCGGTTCAAATCGCTTAGTTGCCGGTTTGGCTATGTCGTGCAGTAATGCTGCCCAGCGCAGCCACAAATCGTTGCTGCGTGCAGCAACATTATCTATTACCTGTAGTGTGTGGTAGAAATTGTCTTTATGCCCCTTCCCTTCTATCATTTCTGTGCCCGCAAGCTCCGTAAATTGTTTAAAGAACTCTTTGAGCAAACCGCTACGGTATAGTAAATCCAACCCGACAGAAGGTTTATCGGTTTGCATGATTTTGTTGAGTTCATCAGCAACCCTTTCTCCGGATACTATTTTGATGCGTTCTTTATTGCGTTGTATAGCTTCAAAAGTTTCAGGGAGTATATCAAACCCTAATTGATTGGCAAAACGAACACAGCGCATCATACGCAACGGGTCGTCTGAAAATGTAATGTCTGGGTCAAGAGGGGTACGCAGTATTTTATTGTTCAAATCTTCAATGCCGTTAAAAGGATCGACCAGTTTGCCAAAGTCTTCTTTATTCAGGCTGATTGCCAAAGCATTGATTGTAAAATCTCTGCGTTTCTGGTCATCTTCTATAGTGCCGGGTGCTACATCCGGTTTTCGGCTATGTTCGCTGTAAGATTCTTTTCGCGCGCCTACAAATTCTACATCAAATCCATGCAGGTTGAAATGTGCTGTGCCGAAATTTTTAAAAAAACTAACATGCGGTTTATGCGGGTATGTATCTGCTACTGCATGTGCCAGTTCTATGCCATTACCTACGCATACAAAATCGGCATCTTTTGTGTTTCTTCCCAGCAGTTTGTCGCGTACAAAGCCGCCTATCAGGTAGCAAGGCACTTGCATAGCTTGTGCGGCATTACCAATGCGTTCCAGCAAATCCAGTTCTTCGGGTGTACAAACAATATCCATTACAGCGGCAAATCTACTATTTATTTAAGGTCGTAATATTTCCATATTGCCATCATCGTCAATTTTCACAAGCCGCGATGGTTGTTTGGTAGTATCATCTTGCTGCCTGTGTTGCACCACATAATCCACACCACGAATGATTTTGTCAGACACCATACTGAACACCGCAGGTGTTGCTTCGCCGCTAATATTTGCAGAGGTGGATACTAAAGGTTTTTGCATACGTTTTATCAGTGCTTTACAAAATGGGTCATTCGTTACTCTGATTGCAATGCTCCCGTTTTCATTCACTGCGTTATCTGCGAATCCTATTGCACCCTCATATATCACAGTTGTAGGTTTATCAAACCCTTCCAGTATGGCTATTATGTCCGGTGGCGGGGCGGCCACATATTGCAACACATCTTTAGCATCTGCCAACAGTACAATCAGGCTCTTTTCTTTAGGCCTGTTTTTTAAAGCAAATACCTTTTCTACGGCAATTTCGTCAGTTGCATCACATCCTATACCCCAAACAGTATCTGTGGGGTACAATATTGTTCCGCCTTCTTCCAGCACTTTAATGCAATTCTTTATGTCATATTCAAACTCGCTCATATGTATCTATAAGTCAGGATTAATACCTAAATTTGATATTCGGGCAAAAATAAGCATACTTAACAGGGGATTAACAACCTTTTAAATGTTTATTAGCTGTCTTAGGTATTAAATTTGTATTGATAATTTTAAAAATAATCTGAAATGAAAAAGGTTTTACTATCTCTTGGTCTTATCGCTTTGACAAGCGGCTTTGCAATGGCACAGGATAATCATGCAGGTCATAATCATGGAACTGCAGCACCGGCACCGCAGCAAGCAGCGCCTGCTACTTCTCTGAAAGGAGAAAATATGGATTTTAAATCAGACATCCATGATTTTGGTACTATTACTGAAGGCCCGGATGCGGTTCACGTTTTCGAATTTAAGAACACAGGTAAAGAACCAATCATACTTAGCTCAGTTACTGCATCTTGCGGTTGTACAGCTCCTGAATGGTCTAAAGAACCTGTTTTGCCAGGTAAGAAAAGCTCAATAAAAGCAGTTTACCACTCTGCAGGCCGTCCGGGTGCTTTCAATAAAGCAATCACAGTTGTATCTAATGCAGGTACAAAAGTGTTGACTATTAAAGGTAGCGTTGAAAAAGCACCTGAGTCATCAGTACCGGCGAATAAGTCAATGGTTAAGATGAACTAATATTTATAAGAATCTATAGTCAGGATATGAAACATTTGCTTGCTATTATAACCTTAGTATTTACCGCATTTGTGGTAAATGCACAGAATGGCCCGCAGTTTAAGTTTAAAAGCGGTGACTTGCACGACTTCGGTACTATAAAAGAAGGGCCGACAGTTAAGTATGATTTCGAGTTTACCAATACAGGTAAAGAGCCGCTAATCATATATGATGCAACTGCAGACTGCGGATGTACGAAGCCAAGCTGGCCGAAACAACCAATTTTACCAGGGCAATCCGGTAAAATAACGGTTGAATACAACACAGTTGGCCGTGTTTCTCCCTTCAGCAAATACATTTATATAAAATCAAATGCTGGCGGACAGGGTGGTAAAGAGCGCTACGAACTGAAAATAAAAGGTACCGTAGTAGCTGCCAAAGAGCCTGAACCGACTAAAGGGTAAGCTTACGAATCATAACTTAATATATATCGCCCCGTTATCGGGGCGATTTTATTTATATAAAGTGCCAAATAAGGCTGCTGTTTTCTATTTTTGCGCCATGCCGGTAATTTCACATCGCGGGGCGCAGATGCCGCCCTCACCCATCAGGAAGTTGGTACCATTTGCAGAAGCAGCTAAAAAGCGCGGTACAAAGGTTTATCACTTGAATATTGGACAACCAGATATCGAAACACCTAAAGCTATACTGGATGCTGTACGCCATGTAGATATGAAGGTGCTTGAGTACAGCCACAGTGCAGGTTTTGAAAGCTATCGCAAAAAGCTGGTAGCGTATTATGGCCGAAACAATGTAAACATCAACCACAATCAGATTATTGTTACTACAGGTGGTTCTGAAGCTATTCTGTTTGCTATAATGGGTTGTATGGATCCCGGTGATGAAATCATTATCCCTGAACCATTTTATGCTAATTATAATGGTTTTGCTACCAGCGCAGGTGTAAAAGTAGTGCCGATACCTTCTACGATTGATGAGGGTTTTGCGTTACCTCCGATTGAAGCGTTTGAAAAAGCAGTTACTACACGTACAAAGGCTATCATGATATGCAATCCTAACAACCCTACAGGCTACCTGTATAGCCGCGAGGAATTGGAGGTATTGAAAGAAATATGCCTGAAGCATGATTTATTCCTGTTCAGCGATGAGGCTTATCGTGAATTTTGCTACGATGGTAAGAAACATATATCAGCATTATCTCTTGAGGGGTTAGAAGAACATGCTATACTGATGGATACCATCTCTAAACGTTATAGTGCATGTGGTGGCCGTATTGGTGCATTCGTTACTAAAAACCAACAAGTACTGGATGCCGCCATGAAATTTGCACAGGCACGTCTTAGTCCTCCATCCTTTGCACAGATATTGGGTGAAGCTGCGGTGGACCTGCCTGCTGATTATTTCGATGAAGTACATGCAGAATACAATAAGCGTAGAGATTTGCTGGTAAAACGCCTGCAAGCTATGCCGGGTGTAAAATGTCCTATGCCGGGCGGCGCGTTCTACGCAATAGCTCAGCTGCCTGTTGATGATAGCGAAAAATTTTGCCAATGGTTGTTAGAAGACTTCTCTCATAACGGAGCAACGGTAATGATGGCGCCTGCAGCAGGTTTTTATGCTACACCGGGTAAGGGCCGCAATGAAGTACGCCTTGCTTATGTATTGAATACAGATGATATAAACGGTGCTATGGATTGCCTGGAAGCAGCCTTGAAAGCATACAACAATTAATAATTTGCTTATTGATATAAAGCCCCGCATTGCGGGGCTTTTCTTTTTTATACTTCTACATCTGTAAACTTAAAACCGCCACCATCAAACAAACCTTTATCGCTAAGCTTCAGCGAAGGGATTACCAGCAATGCCATAAACGATAGGGTCATAAATGGTGCTTTCAGCTTCGTACCCAGTTCTTTGGCTTTCGCATCCAGCGATGCGTATTGTGCAGCTACATCATAACCATCTGCATCAGTCATCAGCCCTGCAATTGGTAAGCCCATTACCCGTGTATCGGTTCCGTCACATACTGCAACACCACCTTTGCAATCTATCAATGCATTTACTGCCTTGCATATCGAATCATCATCAACACCTACTACTATTATGTTGTGGCAATCGTGTGCTACTGTTGATGCTAATGCACCATTTTGCAGCCCGAAGTTTCTGATAAATGCTACAGCTATTTCTGTATCAGGAGTGTACCTGTTTACTACCGCAATTTTCAGTATATCGTGGGCGATGTTACTTACTATTTTGTTTTTAACAACAGTTTTAGGTAATATCAGTTCATTTGTAACCAGCTGTCCTTCTATTGCTTCTATTACTCTTATGGTATCGCCATTTTTAGTTACAGGTACAGCAAAGTCAGCAGGATATTTATGGTTGGTATTGAAATGATTGATTGGTGAGACTTTGACATGTGGCAGTAAAGGCCTGCCCTTTTCTGCAACCATGCTACCGCCAATATAGGTTTGCAATACATCAAAACTATCAGGATTGTTGATGATAATAAAATCAGCAGCATCACCCACTTTCAATTGGCCAACTGGTATTTTGTAATGTTGTACGGGGTTGGTACAAGCAGCACGTAATACATCAAACAAATCATATCCTTTTTGTAAAGCACGTTTCACCAATCCGTTTATATGATGCAGTACAAGGTCGTCAGGATGTTTGTCATCACTGCAAAACATTACACGTTCAGGATGTGTTTTCAGGAGTGTGTGTAGTGCTTCAAAGTTTTTGGCAGCACTGCCTTCGCGTATGATGATGTGCATACCTGCTGCAATCTTATCCAGCGCTTCTTCAATTGTAAAACATTCATGGTCTGTGCTGATGCCCGCACTAGCATAAGCAATAGCTTGTTCGCCTAGCAAACCCGGAGCATGGCCATCTATTGGTTTGTTCACTGCCTTTGCGGCAGCAATCTTTGCCATCACTTCTTCATCTTTGTAAAGTACACCTGGGTAGTTCATCATTTCCGTCAGGTACCATATGTCAGGGTTATCCAGCAAATCCTTAATAGAAGCGGCAGCTATATGTGCACCAGCAGTTTCAAAAAATGTAGCAGGCACGCACGATGGTGCGCCAAAGAATATTTTGAAAGGTGTTTGTTTACTATTATCTATCATGTATTGCACGCCTGCTGTGCCACAGACATTGGCTATCTCGTGCGGGTCCGATACTGTTGCAACAGTACCGTGTACTACAGCCATACGTGCAAATGCTGTAGGGGTCAGCATAGAGCTTTCTATGTGTACATGAGCATCTATAAATCCGGGAAGGATATGCTGTTCCTCGACATTATTACTTTCTTCAATGGCAGTAATAGTGCCGTCTTTTATTGTTACTGTTGCAGGATATATACGTCTGCCGGGTATATCTATCAGTTTGCCGGATACTGAAAATGAATGCATACTTAAAAGTACTAAGTAGCAGTCATTATCAGACAGTCTTTAGAGAATTGATTTGCCTTCCCTTGCCCATTGTATCTTCATGCTGATGAGTTGCAGCATTGCTTTTGCACGCTCTTTCGCTTTCTCTGCTATCTCGCCATCATACAATCTGTCAACTGTTTGTATCCATAGCTCATACCAGCGTGTGAAGTGTTTTTCATTAAGGGGAATTATTTTATCGAGTTCTATATGTTTACGAACGGGATTGCCTGTATAGCCGGCTTCACCAAACAGAACAGTGTTCCAGAACTGATACATAACAGGTAAATGATGGCTCCAATCTTCACCAATTATCTGATGAAAAATATAACCAATAGTTTCGTCTTTTTTTACATCATCATAAAAACTGTTCACCAATAATACTATGTCGTCTCTGTTAGTAATATCATTCATCCGTACGATTCTTTGTGCAAATGTACATGATGGCCAAATACCGATACTATGACATACGTCATATATTGTGTATTATTGTATTGCACATCACGATATACCTATAATGCGGTTTGTAATTATAATACTAACCTTCTTTGTTTTTCAGAATATAATCGCATCTGCACGCGAGCAGAACAGAGTACCATATTTTTATTACAGCGTAGAAAACGGATTGCCATCTAACAAGGTATATTCTATTACACAAGATTCATTCGGGTATATATGGTTTGCTACAGAAAATGGTGTTGTAAAGTATAATGGGTATAGCTATCAATTATTCAATAACAAGAATGGATTGCCCAGTAATGATGTATGGGAAACCATAGAGGATAAACATAGACGCAGATGGCTGTGTATGTATGCTAATGAATTGGGGTATATACGTAATGATAAATACCATAAATTAAACTATGGGTTCAGATCGTTAGCCAGATTAACTAATATCAATAACATTGGTAGTAATGTTTTATTGACTTATACAGATGCTACATTTGTCAAGTTCATATTGGTTGATTCTAATGACAATACAAGTTCTATTCAATGGCTTGATAAATATGGAGTAAAAATTGTAACGCCTGAAAAGGAATTGTATTTATCAGCTTCACCAAGAGATAATAGAATAAAAAAACTGGTATTAAACAGAAACGGCTTGTTTGTGAAAAATCAATCGTGTGAAATTGGTACTCAAACTGCCGGCATCAAAACCTCTAATATAGTTAACGACAAGCTGATTGCCGTTTTGATGAAAAGCGACCATTTTTACTCTTTCAATACTAAAACCTGTGAAGAGAAAATTCATTTTTTACGAGATTATAACGGTACAGTGGAAGAAAGGATTCAGATTCTTTTTTTAAGAAATGGATCAATTGAAATATTTTCTAATAAAGCTATTTATGATGTCGGCTATGATTTGAAATTAAAAAAAAGGCTTGAAAATTATGCTTTGTTTGCTGACACACCTGTAATAGTAGATAGATATAGAGATCGAGCTAATAATACATGGTTTAGTACATTAGATGCTTCGGCAAAAATGATACCGGATAAACAAATGCTATTGCAAAAAAATACCAGTATCAATGGTGGTGAGAATTGTGCATTTATAGCATTGCTTCAAGATAGTTCTATGTGCTGGTGGCAAAGAAAAAAGAGTTTGCCTTTTTTTATTAAAAATAATAACGAGATAGACCTGGCATTACCCGACAAATTGAACTTTAAGGATATTGCTGTTCAGGATAAGGATAATATACTGGTGCTTTACAATAAAAGCATTATCAGGTATAATCTTAAGTCAAATACATGGTATGATATTTTTAAAGGGAAAACCATTTGTATCAGAGATTTAAAAAACTCACAATTTGATAGACTTATATTATCCCGTAAAAACGAGAATGTATGTGTTCCTGAACAGCTTAATCATGCAGTTTTCACAGCAGGGATTAAGATAATTAATGTTGATACTAACAAGATAATTCTAATTTCTACCGGACTATTCGAAGAAATATCTATTGATAAAGACACAGCGTATATCAGAACAATTGCTATGGGGAGATACCCAAGATATTACTATGACGACAAGCTTAAGTACTATATACACTACAATAATAAGAATATACTTATATCAGATCATAAAAGTCAAGAAGTCAGATTACTGGACGATAACACGTTAAAACGTTTTGGGATAGATGGTATAGTGAATATAGTAACTGATTATCATGGAGGCCAATACATACATACACAAAGTAAGGTCTACTATTTCAACTTATCAAGACAGGTATTTAAAGCTATTAATTTCCCATTTGATGTGTCAGTTTGTCAAATAACTGTATCAGGAGATTTCTTAATAATATTCGGACCACAAGGCTTGGCTTATGTTCATCATTCTAATTTAGATCGAGTAAGAGTCTTACCTCAAACTACTAATGCTTATTACAATCAAATATATAACTGTGTTTCTACGCCCGATCAGCAATTGCATATAAATACTGATAAAGGAATGTATAGTGTTGACCTGATGGATATTGTCAATGCTCCATCTTTAAGTGTACACGACAGGGATTTCATGTCACTGCTACTTAAAGAACCATATCAGACAATTATTAACGATTATGATACCTTATTTATAGATGAGAATACTGCTTCAATAAAACTAGACTTTGTAAATTATTTCGGTAAAGGGGAACCTCATTATAAATACGCCATCAGTGGTATCAGCAAAGGAATTTCACTGTCTGGCGATATCTTTCTGGAACGCGTTAAGACTGAAAAGTATTATAAAGTAAAATGTACAATCACAGACCATTTATGGGAAAGTAAAACCTACACTTTTTACTTGTATAAACATCCGCATTGGTGGCAGTCGGCAACATTTGTGAGAATTTTCTGGGTATTAGGTGTATTAATGTTAATATTCACCGTCTACTTGATAATATCAGTTACAAGGTATTATGTGAATAAAAACAATGAAAAGAAAAACCGTTTACTGGATCTGGAATTAAGAGCAGTGTATTCACAAATAAACCCCCATTTTATATTTAATACCCTCAGTTCCGCACAGTTCTTTATTGATAAGAAGAACTTCGATGAAGCGTATGCACATATCAGTAAGTTTTCGAAACTGCTGCGAGGGTATCTTCGCTCTTCTCAGGAACGTTATGTGACATTGTCTCACGAGATAATGATGCTCAGAAACTATATTGAACTGCAACAGTCGCGTTTTGTACAACCCTTTCAATATAAGATAGAGGTAGATAATAAAATACCGGTCGATAGTATCCTTATTCCTTCATTGCTATTGCAGCCATTGGTAGAAAATGCCATAAATCATGGCTTGTTTCATAAACAGGGAGAAGGGTTGCTGCTAATATCCTTCAGACAGGGAGATACTAATAATGAGTTGATTTGTACCATTGATGATAATGGAGTGGGGCGTACGAAAGCTGCACAGATAAAAGAAGAAAGCTCTGCCCCGCAAGACTCTTATGGTACCATGCTTACACAAAAGCTAATTGATATATTCAAAGAATATGAGAACCTGAACATCTATCTTAAATATATAGATAAAGAACCACCCCATACGGGAACCACTGTTGTACTTACTATCAGAAACATTCGATATGACGCGTAATTTTAAATGTATTATCATTGATGATGAACCTAAAGCCATAGCCTTGCTCAAATCAAGGCTTGAGATTCTTTTCCCTCAAGCTGAGGTGGTACATTCATTTACCCGATGGGAAGATGCGCTGCATGCTGTACGTAATACACCAATAGATATCCTCTTCCTTGATATTTCTATGCCCGAGAAATCGGGTATCGACTTCCTGAAGTTGTTGCCCGAGGCTACTTATCAGGTCATATTCATCACAGCTCATGATGACTATGCATTACAGGCTATAAAGCTATCGCCGGCGGGGTATGTAATGAAGCCTATTGACGATCTGGAGCTCAGTTTTGCCATCAACAAAGCACTGTCTAATATCAGCAAGGTGGGGAATAGTAATGGCAAACCTGAACAACAAAGCAGGTTGAAGATTGGCATACCAAACGCAAAGGGTACAGACTACCTGAATATCGATGACATACTATACTTCGAAAGCGTGAATAAGTACACAAAGGTGGTGACCAAGAGCTATAGCCTGATGAGCTCCTACAATCTGGGCGAGTTCAGGAAGATAGTAGCTGAAGATACCTTCTTTCAGGCGCACAGGTCTTATATTGTAAATTTACATAAAGTAAAAAGATATGAAACTCAGGGTGTTTTGGTGATGGATGACAATATGCAGATACCTGTTTCTAAAAACATAAGGCTGGAATTTCAGGATGCTTTCAGTAAAATAAGCCGTACTGCCGGCTTTAAAGCCAAAGAATAAGGGTTCGAGTGTGTATGTTTTGCTTCGTCAGACGAAACATGTCATTCGTCGAATGAAAACAACCATTCGTGGAATGGTTACAAAACGTTTCGCCATTGTTTCGGTACTTCGGATAGTTAATAGAACTGATTTAAACTATTAACAATCAATTATTGCGCTTACCCAGCCCCTTTGTGCCCTTAATTGATAAACCATTACTTTGGCTATAAACATCTTTACCGAACGGGATTCAGGAAAATAATACACCCCTATTCTGAATCCCGTTTCGCATTTTAAGCATTTACAAGGAAGCAGAATACTTCTCCCGGGCCATGTACGCCCACGACCAATGTCTTTTCGATATCTGCTGTGCGGCTGGGGCCGGTGTTCAGGTTTATCATAGATGGCAGATTGGCGCCATACTTCTTAGTAATCATCTGCAGGCCATCCTGTATATCGGGTACTACCTGGCTGGCATAGGCTACTATGATGTGTACCGGGTAGAACACGCTTGCTGTACGCCCCATATGCTGCATACTGCTGAGTACTACTGAGCCTGTACGAGCTACTAAGTATTCGCAGCCGGTGATGCAGGCATCGGCCTTTTCGTTTTGTATATCAACGGGTTGTACCGTAGTAATCTTATTGTTCTGAAAGAGCTGCATCAAACGGGGCTCGGCGCAGTAGAGCTGTGCCCAGCCGCGGCTGTCGTGCAGGTCGGCAATCTGTTCCAGCACCTGCTGCTCGTTATCACAAAACACAAACTTGCCGCCCAGTTTTATAAATGCCTCAGCAAAAGTTTCTTCGGGGCTATGGCCACTATCTGCAAACAGTGGTGTGGTATTATCCTTATCGGCTTCGGGGAAGGGCATTGGCACAGGCTCGCTGCTCAGCGCCTTGCGGATTTTACCCAATATATTTTCTCTTGCCTTGGATGTTTTGAGTGTCTGCATATCTGAGCTGTAAAGTTAATAATTAGGAATTAGTTATTAGAGATTAGGGTTTTGTTTAATATGGTTACAAACGGTTACGGTTTTTCTTTTTGTTGCAGTTTGTTGCAGGTTTCATGGTTTTGTTTTTTGTTGCCGCTTTTAAAAAGCTCCCCTCCTGTTTTTAGGAGGGGATATTGGCTGAGATATGCAAAGCATATTGTTGCCAATCGTGGTGGTTGGCTCGTGGCGAGTATATAACCACCCCGTCCGCCAACCGCACATACCCATGCGGACGTCCCTCCTAAAAACAGGAGGGGAGCTTTAATGATATTTTGTTGCACTTTGTTGCAGTTTTCATGAGTTTATTTTTTTGTTGCTGCTTTTAAAAAGTTCCCATCCTTTGCTTCGTTCCTTGTCGCGTTATCTCCTGCGCGGGTGGACACACCTCTGCCTCACGGGGTTCGGCATCTCCTCTCAAGAGGAGAGGTAATGTTTTACTATAACAAATATACGCTTTTTATTTGTTTTGATAAAATGATAGGATTGGTTATATTATAGTACAATGCTTAATGTATTATGTTACAAAAAACCCGTTTATACACTGGTTTTTTTGTTTGAAAAAGATTTTACCTTAGGTGCCATTATTCTTAACCACGAAAAACAAAAAGAACCATGAATTACAGTCTGAACATCAACATCAGCCCGGCAGACCTGAGCAACATCCTTGCCAATGGCTACAATGTGATAGTGTATAACATTACCGACAACGGCACGCCCGTAGTGTGGGTGGCATTCAGCCCCATGAGCAGTAACCGTGTGGTATGGGATAATAACTACAGCGTGTATGCCAGCACCACCACCATAGTGCAGGGCGCGCAGGTAATGATGATGGCCTATACACAGGCAAGCCCGCAGCAACAGTACACATTTGGTGCAGGTAGTTTTAGCGAAGCGCCAATGGCAGGGCTTGGCAGCACCCAGTACGGGCTGGCATACACCGGCGCCATGGGGCCCGCTATGACTATGGGGCTGGCAAAACAGGCCAATGTGAATGGTATGCAGGCATCTGCCACACCTGTAAATGCACTGAACATAACGGGCAACGGTGCACCATCTGTGACGGGCTACCAAAACAAAGTATATGTGGCACTGGGCAGGTACAATACAGGCACTATTGCCAGCCTGCCCGCTATTGGCTGCTATGGCAATTTTGACACTACTACCCAACTGACTATGAACTACCAGGGTGGCAATTTTGTAGTAGTATAGAAAAAGATATAGTTGTAATTGAGTTCAATCATTGTAGAGTGCAGGTAATGTTTTTTATGTGAGTATAGGGATGGCTTAATGAATGGATGATAATAAATAAGGGCAGCTAATAGCTGCCCTTATTTATTATGTGTTTTTAGTTTATTAAGCTGTTTCTGTAAGTGGTGTTATAACGGGTGCGGGTGCTTCTTCTTCGCTACCATCGGGGAACGGGCGCGGGCCTATCAGGCGCACCAGGTCGTCTTTATACAACACTTCTTTTTTCAGCAGTTCTTCTGCAATTATTTTTACGGCTTCTATCTTGTCGGTAAGCAGTGCTTTTGTTTTATCATACACACCATCTACCAGTTTGCGTACTTCTTCGTCTATCAGTTTGCCGGTTTCTTCGCTGTATGGTTTAGAGAAGTTGTTTTCGCTCTGCGGGTCGTAGAAAGATATGTTTCCGATTTTATCGTTCATACCATATACGCTCACCATAGCATAAGCCATACGTGTTACCTTCTGCAGGTCGCTGAGCGCGCCGGTGCTTATTTTACCGAATACGATTTCTTCCACTGCACGTCCGCCGAGGCTCATGCTCATATCATCTGCAAGGTGGTCTGTATTCTGTATATACATTTCCTTTGGCAGGTATTGTGCATAGCCCAGCGCAGCCACGCCACGCGGCACGATGGTTACCTTCACCAGCGGGTGTGCATGCTCCAGGAACCAGCCCGAAACTGCGTGCCCTGCCTCGTGATAGGCTATCACTTTCTTCTCTTCCGGAGAAATGATTTTGTTTTTCTTTTCAAGGCCACCAATCACGCGGTCGATAGCATCGTTGAAGTCGCTCAGTTCTACTTCTGTTTTGCCTTTACGTGCAGCTATCAGTGCGGCTTCGTTACAGATATTGGCGATATCCGCACCGGCGAATCCCGGTGTTTGTACTGCCAGTTTGTGTATATCAAGGTCTTTAGAACGCTTGATAGGCTTCAGGTGCACTTCAAATATTTTCTCACGGCCTTTTACATCCGGAATGTCAATAGATATCTGCCTGTCGAAACGGCCCGGGCGCAGCAGGGCTGTGTCCAGTACATCGGGGCGGTTGGTAGCCGCCAGTACGATGATGCCTGTATCACCGCTGAAACCATCCATTTCAACCAATAACTGGTTCAGGGTGTTTTCGCGTTCGTCGTTGCTCATCACCATGTTTTTGCCACGTGCACGTCCTATAGCATCTATCTCATCGATAAACACAATACAAGGTGCCTTTTCGCGTGCTTGTTTGAAGAGGTCGCGTACACGGCTGGCACCCACACCTACAAACAGCTCTACGAAATCGGAACCCGACATAGAGAAGAACGGAACCTGAGCCTCGCCCGCCATAGCTTTGGCAAGCAGGGTTTTACCCGTACCCGGAGGGCCTACGAGCAATGCGCCTTTCGGTATTTTACCGCCCAGTGCGGTATATTTTTTAGGATTCTTGAGGAAGTCCACAATTTCCATTACCTCTACTTTCGCTTCGTCAAGCCCTGCAACATCGTTGAAGGTGATATTGACACGCGTACCTTTTTCAAAGAGTTGTGCTTTTGATTTGCCGATGTTGAAGATACCACCTGTACCACCACCACCGCCTGTGCCACCACTCATTTTGCGCATGATGAGGAACCATACGGCTATCATCAGCAATGCAGGTACGAGGAAGCCACCAATCTCGCGAAGGAAGCTTACACGGTCTTCATATTTTACACGTACGCGCTGGCCTTCAGGTACGTTTGCCTGTGCATCTTTCAGGTTGTTTTCAAACTGCTCTACACTACCTATGGTGAAACGCACTTTGGGTTCGCGGCTGCGGCTTACAAAAGGCTTTTTCTGATTGGCAACTGGTGCTTCTTTTACATACACCTCTGCCTCGCTTTTGTTTACAATCACTACTTCTTCTACAATGCCTTTATCGAGGTATTGTGTTTTGAAGTCCTGAAAGCCTATTGCCTGAGTACTTGTAGACAGGTTACTGCCGAATATCTGCAAGCCCAGCAGTACTAATACCATGATGCCATACACCCAGTATATATTGAACCGGGGACCTTTTCTTTGTCCCTTTCCATCACCGCCCGGTATTGGCTTTTTATTATTGTCTTCCATTGTTCTTAAAAAATCTAGAATGTTTCTATTAAACGTTATTATCAGTCATTATGTTCCTGCTGTTCTGCATCTGCCCAAAGTCCTTCGAGGTCGTAGAACTTGCGGTAGTCTTTCTGAAAGACGTGTACCACAATGTTTACATAATCCACGAGTGTCCACATATCGCTTTTCTCTATGTGGTAAGGGCGCTCATCACATTCCTTTCTTACTATATCTTCAATTGAATCTGCAATAGCGTTGATTTGTATGTTTGATTGAGCTTCGCAAAGGATAAAGAAGTCTGCAACCGCTTCGTCGATTTTTCTCAAATCGAGCGAAACGATATTTTCACCTTTCTTTTCTTGTATGGCTTTAATGACAGCTTTAAAAAGTTTGCTGTTTTTATTGAGGCGCGTGGCAGCTTTTTTCCTGCCTTGCAATGCGTTTATAATTTTATCCAAATTGCTAAAAGTCTATTTTTGTTGGCAATATCCGTAATTCATTCAAAATTAAATAATCTTTTTGGCACTCCACTTATTGCAAAACATAACCGACGCCCCGATTATAGAACTTGATACTATTGACAGTACCAATAACTATGCCATGCGCCTGATAGATGCCGATACGGCACAGCCGGGGCTGACAATCACCGCACGGGAGCAAACACAAGGCAAGGGGCAGCGCGGCAGGACATGGCAAGACAATGCCGGCCAAAGCCTGCTGATGAGCATAATTGTAGAACCTGTACACAGTTTGGAGCGTCAATTCCTCTTTAACGTAGCTGCAACGGTGGCAATAACCGAGGTTTTGCAAAAAAAATGTGAAAACTGCGATATCCGCATCAAATGGCCCAATGATATTATTGTTAATGACAAAAAGGCAGGTGGGGTATTGATAGAAAACGTGATACGTGGAAACCGATGGGCTTACAGCATTATAGGCCTGGGGCTCAATGTATTACAGGAAGACATGCCTGCGGCGTTGCCCTATGCAACGTCTCTGTATCTTGAAAACAGACAATCTTTTGATATAAGGATGCTTAGACTCGATTTGCGTACTGATATATTAAAGAATCTTTATAATGGTGATGATGAAACCCTGATGCGCCATTACAATCAATACCTGTATCGCAGGGGGCAGTTACAACGCTTCAGTGATGAGCTAACGGAATGGGAAGCTTTGATAAATGGTGTTAATGTCGAAGGGCAGCTTGTAGTACAGTTAACCGATGGAAGTATGCAGCGTTATACACATGGTAGTGTAAGCTGGCAATGGTAATAGCCCGAAAAGGATTAGTTTTATAACATAGAAACCGGATGAAGCCGCAGCAAGAACAAAAATATACTACAGTATTACAGATTGCCATATTGATGGCAGCTATAATATTTACATACATCAATGTTTTCGGCGCGGGCTTCATCAGTTGGGATGATGCTGATTATGTTGCTAACAATACTGATATCCAAAGCTTTGCAAATATCAGCAAGTGGTTTTCTTCCTTTTATATAGGTAACTATCATCCGTTGACGATGGTGTCTTATGCCATTGACTACCTGATAGGCAATACAGCCCCGGCACAATACCACATAACCAATATTATACTTCACAGCGCCAATGCACTGATGCTGTATGCTTTTGTAAATAAGATACAGGGCAATAGATGGGTGGCATTTTTTGTTGCTTTGCTTTTTGCCATACATCCTGTACAAACAGAGAGCGTATCGTGGGTGGCAGAGCGTAAGAATGTGCTTTCAGGCTTTTTCTCTATAATGACTATGTGGCTATATACACGCTACCTGGGAGAAGAAAAGAAAACAACCTTATTGCTGGTGGTGCTGGCAGCTGTGGCAGCAATGCTATCAAAAGCAACGGCTGTAGCATTGCCGGTGTCGCTATTGGCTATAGATATATGGCTGCATCGTCCGCTGAACCAAAAGAAAGTATGGGTAGAAAAACTGCCACTGCTGTTGATAGCATTAACAGTAGGTATAATAGCCATAAAAGCACAGGCATCAGGAGAGTTCCTGAATCACCATCCTGAACATGGGTTTTTGCAGACCATTGGCTATGCAGGCTATGCTTATGTGCAATACATCATTCAGCTAATAGTGCCGGTAAAACCCTCGGTGCTTTACCCATATCCTGAACTTGGAGTAATACAGTGGATATATACACTATTGGCAATTGGTATTGCTGCGTTAGCAGTACAGGCATACAGAAAACAATGGTTTGTATTATGTGGTGGTATTGTTTTCTATTCGGTAAACATAGCACTGGTATTGCAGTTTATACAGTTTGGTGATGTGCTGCGCGCAGATAGGTATATGTATCTTGCGTGTATAGGTATATGGATACCGCTTGTACAATATGCATTTGACTGGCTGGGGTTGAAGCTGAAAGAAACAACACCGCTTATCGTGCTTAGTGTACTGTCTGTAGTGTTTGCTGTGATGACCTATCAGCGAAATGATATATGGCAATCTGAAAAACAATTCTGGCAAGCTATCACTGAAACATTCCCAAATTCTGCAGTGGCACAAAGCAGCCTTGGCGGTGTGTATATGAAAGAGGGCGATTATATATCTGCTATGGAGTATATAGATAAGGCTGTGACACTGGATGCCAACAACTACAAAGCATGGTATAACAAAGGTGTGCTGCACCTGCGCAAAGGAGAGCTATCGGAAGCTGCACTGGCACTTGATAAATGCATAGCACTTAAAGAATACCCGAAAGCATTATTCTCTCGTGCATTATTGCACCAACAGGCAGGGCATCCACTTCAGGCCATGCAGGATGTGGAGAAAGTACTGGCTGCAGAACCGCGGAATGCAAGGGCGCATTTTATAATGGGCAACTGCCTGGAGCAAAACGGTAATTACGAAACGGCTATTGCCAGCTACAACAAAGCTATAGAATATGGCGACGGCGATCCGCTGTTTTATATCAGGCGAGGTGTTACACAGATTAACCTGCACGACTATAATGCAGCGATACACGACTTCAGCCTGGTGATAGAAAAGAATGCCAACAACGGCGAGGCATGGTACTGGCGAGGTATGGCAAAACAACTGGCCGGGCAGATGCCTTGTCATGATTTGAACAAAGCACGCAATCTTGGTTATAAAGAAGCTGAACAAGCACTGGTGAAATTTTGTAATAGTTACTGATGAACAGCATTACAAAAACACGGATACTGATTGCGGCTGCAATACTATTCCACATTATTGGTTTTACAGGCATTGGTATACTACACAATGAGCTCATAAGCAGTGCTACTCCTTTTCACTTATTGCTGATGGCAGGCCTGCTACTAGCATCTTACAGCAATGAAATAAAGCAATTTGCCAAGTGGGCAGTCATTGCCTACCTGATAGGTTTTGTAGCAGAGGCGGCTGGTGTGCACACCGGTTTGGTATTCGGGCACTATAGCTATGGTATGGTATTGGGGCCTAAGCTATCGGGTGTGCCATTGCTGATAGGCATGAACTGGGTAGTGGTATTGATAGGTGCTATAGCAGTAGCATCAAAAATCAGCGATAAACCACTGCAACAGAGTCTGATAGCTGCGGCAGTAGCTACTGCATACGACTGGGTGATGGAGCCCGTAGCCATAAAGCTGGGTTATTGGCAATGGCAGGGCGGTGTGATACCTTTGTATAATTACCTGTGTTGGTTTCTGATAAGCCTGCGGATAGCCCTGCTGGCAAATAAAATGAAGATTACTGCGAACAATTTCAGCCTGTGGTTGTTTTTAATACAGTTAGTATTCTTCATCCTGCTGAGAATAGTGTTATGAATTGGGTAGTTTATATACTGATAGTAGCCGCTGCATTCCTCTTAATGGAGTTTGTAGCTTGGTTTGCCCATAAGTACGTGATGCATGGGTTTCTGTGGTTTCTGCACGAAGACCACCACGACGGGGGCTATCACCCATTTCAGAAAAACGATGCTTTCTTTTTGATATTCGCGATACCAAGCTGGCTGAGCATTATGTATGGCCTGATGGATCAGATGTATTGGCTGGCAGCTATAGGAGTGGGTATCTTCATCTATGGCTGGTGCTATTTTCTGGTGCACGATGTCATTATTCACCAACGCTTTAAATGGTTTGCGAAAAGCAACAATCGCTACATAAAAGTGATGCGCTGGGCGCATAAGATGCATCATAAGCACCGCGAAAAACAAGGTGGTGAGTCTTTCGGGCTGTTGATAGTGCCTATCCGCTACTGGGACAAGGTGAAACATGATGAAGCGCGCCAAACAGAACAACAACAAGTAACGCCCAAGCAATTACATACGGCGGCATAGTGTATATTTATACCCACACTTAGCCAATGAATCCCCATTATACTTATCTACTGATAGATGTACTGACAGTACTCTTTCCATTCTTGCTGAGCTTCGATAAAAAAGTTGCTTTCTACAAGCAATGGAAAAACCTGTGGGTTGGGTTGCTGGGTACGGGTGCATTGTTCATTGCATGGGATGTGTGGTTTACGGCAATGGGAGTCTGGAGTTTTAATGATACTTACATAACCGGCATAAAGCTGGCAGGGCTGCCGATTGAAGAATGGGCATTTTTTCTGGTAGTGCCATATAGTTGTGTGTTCATTTACGAATGTCTGCTTTGTTATTTTCCCTTCAGGCAGAAGAAAGACTGGGGTTGGAATGTGATACTGTGGTTGGGCATAGCAGTGCTTGCAGTAGGGTTTATGAACAGTTATCGTGCCTATACATTCAGCGCATTCAGCCTGTGCGGTTTTGCAATGATATTGCTCTACGTTATGCGCAACAGGTTTCCCACGTTCAATGCTGCTGCGTTTGTGGTTTGTTATATCATCAGTCTTTTACCTTTTCTTATTGTAAATGGTTTCCTGACAGCACTACCTGTGGTGATGTATGACGATGCTGAAAATCTGGGCATACGCATATATACTATTCCTTTCGAAGATTGCTTCTACGGTATGTTGCTGATGCTGGGAAATGTGTGGGGTATGGAGTGGATGCGTGGCAGGCGTGCTAAAACAGCTTAGCCCAATTCTTTAGTATTTGTAAACCATCTGGCGTGCCAATGCTTTCGGGGTGAAACTGTATGCCGATGCATGGCAGCGTTTCGTGTGCCAGTGCCATGATGGCGCCGTCATCGTCTGCAATGGCTATGCTTTGCAAGCCTGTACCATCCAAATGATTGATAGCAAGTGAGTGGTAACGCATCACTGTAAAGGGATTGCTGATACCATCGAACAACGGGTGCGATGTATGTGTGACACTGCTCGTTTTGCCATGCATAGGGTAAGGGGCGTGTACCAGTTGCGCACCAAAGTGCATACCCAATGCCTGATGCCCGAGGCATACGCCCAATACAGGAATCTTATCTGCGAAATGTGCAACTGCCTGCATGGTAATGCCCGCCTGTACAGGTGTTTCAGGTCCTGGAGAAATGATTAGGCGCGATGGATTGAGTGCAATCAGTTGTTCAAGTGTTATTTCATCATTGCGATGCACAACACAATCATTGCCTGTTTGCAACAGGTAGTGGTGCAGTATGTATGTAAACGAATCGTAGTTATCTATCAGTACCCACATAGTCGTTTACTTTTTTGAAAAATACTTCAAGGTCGTTGAAAACATCTTTGGCAACAGGCATCAATGCACCTATATGATGCAGCACCCACGGTGCGAGTTTGATGAAGTATGGGTAAGTGATGGACGAACTAATGGTAGCAGCACTGATGAGCTGCATTTTATTTGCAATCCAAAGCAGGGAACTCCATACCATAGCAATCATAAAACTATACAATAATCCGCCCGATAGTTTGTTTATCCAGCCAATCATGGCAAGGTCCAGCGTTGTTTCCAATGCTTTTGCCAGCAGGCGTATCAGTAGTACTACACCAAAGAAGATGGCTATGTAGCTGATGGGTTGTGCCCAACCCGATGTGATGATTTTATTTTCCAGCAGCAGCGTAGCAAGCTTTTCAGAAAGCTTGAGAGAAACAATGATAGCTACTATTATGGATATAACGGCGAACGCGGCTACGATGAATCCCTTCATGTAGCCGCGTACAAAAAATATAATGAGCAGTATGATACCAATTACGTCGAGTATCATTGTACTACCCTTGTGCCAGCAATTGTTTTACTGTTTCAGATATCAGTTTGCCATCGGCTTTTCCTGCCAGTTGTTTGCTGGCTACACCCATTACCTTGCCCATATCTGCGGGAGAAGAAGCGCCAACCTGTGTCATGATTTCTTTTATTATTTTCTGCAATTCCTCAGCACCCATTTGCTCAGGCAAAAAACGTTCTATGATAGCCAGTTCTTCACGCTCTTTAGCGGCAAGGTCTTCGCGGTTTTGCTGCACGAAAATGTCCAGCGAATCGCGGCGTTGTTTTGCCATTTTTTGCAGCATTTTAGTTTCATCAGCTTCGGTCATCTCAGTGCCGCTGCCCGATGTTTTTTCAATCAGTATAGCTGCTTTGATGGCACGCAGGGTGCGTAATGCCGCTTCGTCTTTCGCGCGCATAGCACCTTTCATTTCTTCCATTACTTTTTGCTCTAATGACATTTCTATAAAAGTTGAATGGTTAATTATTTTCTTCCTGTTGTTCCAATGCGTCACTTGCTTTCTTCAGAAAGTCTTTAGCGAAGTTTTTGATTTCCGCTGCCAATTCTGCATTTTTTGTAGCGCGCATATATGTATCTGCCATGCCGAATATTGTCTGGTAGAAAAAATCGTTCATTTCATCTACCATCATTTTCTTAGTCCACAAATCTATACGAAGTGCAGATTTTTCTTCACCGTCCCACAGGCCCAGTAATATGGCTTTAGCACCCTGCATATCGTCAACACCACCACCCGGTGCATTCCATTCAATGGTGTGCGGCATTTTGTCCTCGTCCAGTTCTACCTGTATGTTTATGTTAGATTTCATATTGTTAATTCAAAAATAAATATTCGTAATTCAAAAGTGGATTGCAAAGGTAATTGATTATCGGCTTTTGCTCCATTTGTTTAATTGATTGATACATGCAGCCATATCTTTTGGTATCGGGGCTTCTACATTTATTTCAGTACCGTCTTCTTTGTATAATATCAGCTTGTAAGCATGCAGTGCCAGCCTGTTCAGTAACGGGCGTTCTGTTTCTTCCTTTTCTGATAGTTTATACTTCTTTTTTATAGCAGATAGCAGGAAAGGTTTGCCATCTCCATAGATTTCATCGCAGGCTATAGGGTGGCCAATAGACTGCATGTGCACACGTATCTGGTGTGTGCGGCCGGTGTGTATCTGAAACTGCATCAGAGAGTACAGTCCCCATTGCTCTACAACTTTATAATCGGTAACAGATGCTTTGCCCTTCTTGGCTACCACCATCATTCCTTTTTTACCCGGGTGTTCGGCAATAGGTGCTTCAATACGGCCTTCTTCAGGTATTACCCTGCCTGTAACAATACCCGCATAAAACTTACCGACTTCATGTGCTTCAAACAGCTTGGAGAGATAACGGTGTGTCTGTTCATTTTTCGCAAAGCATATAACACCACTCGTATCACGGTCGAGGCGATGCACTACCCATATCTGCTGCCCGAGTTTGGTTTCGAGCATGCGGTTCAATGATGGCAGGTCGCTGTTAAAGCGATCTGGGATAACGAGTACACCTGCGGGCTTGTTTACCACAATCATGTCATCATCCTGGTATAAAATATCTATCTGCATGTACTAATCTTTAAAGTATTGTTTCAGGCTTAGGTCTTCTTTGCGTCGCATTTCATCCCGGTCGGCAGGTGTTTTGTCTTTGAAGCCGCATAGATGTAATGCACCATGGAATATAACGCGGTGCAGCTCGTCTATATAGGTTTTGTCAAACTTAGCCGCGTTTTCAGCCACACGCTCTGTGCTGATGTATATTTCGCCTTGCAGTGTATCTTCTGTCTCGCTGAGGTCGAAAGTAATGATATCCGTAAATGTATTGTGGTTCAGAAACTGCTGGTTAATTTGCAACAGGTACGCATCATCGCAAAAAATATAGGTAAGCTGTGTATGCTTTACCTTTTTACGGTGCTTTTGTACCAATGTATCCAGAAAAGCACTGAGTTTGCGCTTGTCTTTAAGTTTCGAGCTTACTTCCTGTTCGTAAAACCTTGCAGGCATGGTTAAAATTTGTGCAAAGGTCGCATATTTTTTAGGTGTAGCTGCTATGTTGGCGTATTTTTGTAGCAATGAGTGTAGCAGAAGTCAAAACAATGCGCCTGTCGGAATTGCAAAAGGGTGTCAGGGCTGTGATAAAAGAGCACGATCAGACCGATTTTAAGCTGACATTGATGGAGATGGGCTGCATACCCGGTGAGCCTGTATGGATAGAAATGATAGCCCCAATGGGCGACCCTATGGCTATACAGATAGCGGGCTACTACCTGAGCATCCGTAAGCAGGATGCCGATAATATCTGGGTGACGGTGAACTCATAGCAATCCAACCCCTAAATCCCCTAAAGGGGACTTTTTTCTTTAATAGCGTATATAACTCTCAGTTCGCAGTTAATTAATATTTATATCAACTAAGCCCGATTAGGGGTATGGTGTTTTACTTACCTTTGCGCCCATGCATATCGGGTTGTATTTCGGCAGTTTTAATCCTGTACACATCGGACATCTTATAGTAGCCAATCATATAGTAGAAAATGTGGATATTGATAAGGTTTGGTTTGTATTATCGCCGCACAACCCGTTGAAAGACTCTGACTCTTTACTGAATGAATACGACAGGTTGCATCTTGTAGAGCTGGCTATCAGGGATAACAGCAAGTTCAGGGCAAGTAATGTAGAGTTTCATCTGCCCAAACCTTCTTATACTATCGATACGCTCACCTACCTGAAAGAGAAGTTTCCGCTGGAACAGTTTTCGGTTATTATGGGCTCTGACAGCTTTACGAATATTCATCGCTGGAAGAATTATGAATCGTTGCTGGCGAACTACAGTGTAATTGTATATGAACGTCCGGGTTTTGACATAACTGAAACACATGGTGCTAAACTCACAAAGGTACAAGCACCTCTGCTGGATATATCATCTACATTTATAAGAAAGCAGTTGAAAGAAGGTAGAAGCATACAATACCTTGTACCCGATGCTGTGTGGAAGTATATTGAAGACAACCGCTATTATAAGTAGCTGATTTTTTAGGTACCTCTTATTCTTTTCTGTCGGGGAATTCAGCTCTGTATATCTTAATCATCAGTAACAGGTATGAAACCAGCAAAGGCCCGAATATCAGCCCCATAAAGCCAAAAAGAGGTAATCCTACAATGATGCCCAGTGTTGTGATAATAGGATGTACATCTCCCAGTTTTTTGAGAATAGTGAAACGCAGTACGTTATCGATACCCCCTGTGATGATGAAAGAGTACAACGCAAGGCCTATCGCAGCACCCGGATGTGCAGTAGCAAACAGGTAAATGGATAATGGGCCCCATATAAGCATACAGCCAACTACCGGCACTAAGGAAGCGACACCTGTAAAAATGCCCCATAGCGCCCACGACTCGATACCGAAAATAGCATAACCTATCATGGCCACAACAGCCTGACAAGCAGCCAGTACAGGTATGCCTATAGCATTAGATACTACCATAGTACGTGTAGCTTCCCATATATTATCTACGTTTGTATCCTTCAGTGGCAGGTATTTATTGATAGACATCTCCATCTTACGCCCGTCTACCAACATGAAATACAGCAGAAAGAAAGCAAGCACAGTATTAGTAAGCATATTGGCGGTAGCACCCAGTACATCGGGGATGGCGGCAGTTATTTTTTGTATAACCTCCATTACCTGTTGCTGGTTAATCTGAAACTGTGGCGAAATGTTCTTCATTTTATCAGCTAATCCCTGGAGCGTAGCTGTTACAGCATCCTGATTCTCAATGAGTGCGGTGAATTTCGGGAGGATTACCTGTATCATACCGGCAATAGGCAGTACAATAACTATAATAGATGCCAGAATGAAAAGTGCAGCAGTGAACCCCTTGCGCCAATGTTTTATAACCGTCAGCTTGAAGTAATACTCACGCATAAGTATATACAAGGTAATAGCGCCCAACAAACCGGGAAAGAAAACAAATAACTGTGCGCCGAGGGTATATGTCAGTACCAGTATTGTTCCAATAAGCAGGTATTGTTTTACAGTATCGTTGCGCATAGAAGGCCTGTTATAATGATGAGGCAAGATGTCAATATTTTATTAAATTATAAAAAACATGCCACATAAAAACGTAGAGCTGGTACAATATTTGCTAATTTTGTATCGTCAATACATATTTAACATTAATTAACAGCGGATTATGGCTAAAACAGGAAAAACAGTTGCAACACTATTAGTAGGGGCAGCTATCGGTGCAGCGGTTGGTTACCTGCTTGCAACGGATAAGGATAAACGTCAGGAAGACATGGCAAAAATCAAGGATCGCTTCAATAGCCTGAAGGATAAACTGGCTAAGAAAACGGAAGACCTTGAACATGATATTTATAACGGTTAATAACTGCCGATGCTGAGTTTTATAGGTAAATGGAAAGATAAGCTTACCGACTATGTTGATATGCGTGTGCGTATCATGAAGTTGGACTTAATAGAACGTACTTCAAAAGTGCTCAGCTTTTTTACGTTTACCATAGTTTGCTTTTTGCTGGTGCTGCCAATTCTTCTTTTTATGGGTATTGGGGTAGCAGAGTTTTTTGCAGATTTAGTAGGCTCTCGTGGTGGTGGATATCTTATAATTACCGGTATTTATATGCTGATGCTGGGAACATTGTTTCTGATGCGTAAGCAGGTAATAAGAAAGTTTACAGACTTGTTTATTAAAGTGATGACTGATAATCAGGATGAAGAAGCAGATGATGAAAAAAAATAATTGCCGCGATGAAGCTTTACAATAAACAATTGAACAGTGTAGAAGAACTGCTGCGTGAAAAGCAACAGTTGAAAGCTGAATTGCGTAAGGCAGATGCGGAGGGCTTATTTTCGTTGGATGATATAATACCTGCTACCGGAAACAAAGAGAATAAAGGAGAAACTTCGGGCGAGGTAGATATAGCGGGATTGGCAACAGGCTTGTTATCATCGCTTGGTAATAAAGATAGTTTACTGGCAATAGGATTGCCATTGCTGAAAGCCGCAGGTAGCCAACTGGAAAAGGGGTTAGTGAAAAAGATATTGAAAGAAGTAGGCTTTGGCTATGCAAAGTGGAAAGCGATAGAATTAGCATTTAAAGGTGCTAAGTACCTGATAGATAAGAAGGTACAGGAAAGAGCGAAAAACAGGTAATACACCGGAATGGTATATAAATAAAACACCCCTCAGCTGAGGGGTGTTTTATTTTACGTATAAACGAGGTTAAATTTTGTATTTGATAAGCCTCAGAATTTCCAGCAGCATATCTGGGCTGAAGAGTTTCTTTTTGCAATGCAGAATGCGGCTTAGTATCTGCTGGTCTGTTTTGAGATGATGAGCCAGCTCTGCCTGTGTTACTTTTTTAGCTTCCATGTAGTCTGTAAGCCCTTCAGCAATTACTTCATACATATTCTTCGGCGGCTTTTTGCTGGCAAGTATTTCATTGATGCTGCCTGAGCGCGCATATTTCAAAAACTTATCCAGAAAAGCCTGTGTAAGTGGTGTTTCGCCATTTATAACTTTTGAGTAGTAATATGGCGTTACTTTTATCTTTTCAGCCATTTCACCTTTTGTAGCCACATTGCGGCGCTTCATTAATATGGCTGCTGCCTTTTTTAATTGTACCGGCTTTACACTTTTGATGTGGTTTGCTTTTGGAGGCATGATTTTTTAATTGAGGACTAAAGATAATAAAATATTGGCTAATACAATATTAATGTAAAATTGGTGCAGAATGGGCAATACAACATTAAAACCTATAGATATTATTTGTCGTACAGTACCTGATTTTTACGTGTGTTATCAATGGGTATTGCTTTTTGATTGCTGTCGTTCGTGTATATTTTTCTGACAGTGCCATTTGACTTATACTCGTTCACTTCTGTATTAATGCCGGTGTCTGAGCTCTTTTTTGTACTGCTGCAAGCAGTTGTGCTAATGATGAAAATTGCAATACCGATAGCTTTCCTGTTCATAATCAATTAATTATTTTTCTATAGTACCTAATACAATGACTTTAGATTCAATAGGTGCTGTAGTAGCGGCATTCATAGCCATAATTTCAGCTTTCTCCCCCGGGAGTAATTTGTATTTGACAAACCCACCATAGCTATAGCTGTCCATGTTTTTAATAAAGGGTATGCCATAATAGCGTTTCTCTCCTTTTGCCGATATAATACATACAGATACAGATGGCTGCTCTTTACTTACAAAATGGACTTGTATATTTTCTATATAAACAGTGCAAACATCGCATCCTTTTACTGTATATACTCCCGAAACTGTATCTATCCTGAATGGGGTAGATACCGGGATGTGTTTTGCGGGAGATGCTGTTTTATTGTGTTTCTTTTTTGCCCCGGCACATGCGCCGGTAAGTAATAATAAAACAAGAATGATGGCACGAAGTGGATGCATAAATAGTTTTTTATCAGTCTCTTACCATCATAAAATAGTAATCGGAATTCGGGAACAATGCCAGCACCGTATCTTTTGTATTACTGTTGTATGTTGGCGGTGGTGCTGTAGGTAATTTGCCGCTTATCATCGACCCCAGTAAGCTATCATTCTGCCCCATGAACTGTATAAATGCTTCTTCTGAACGCATAACTTTGAAAGGTAGATTGTCGGTCGTTAGGGTACCTGCGGCATTGCGGTATGTGTATTCAGCAATGAAGTTTTTCCTGACAGTAACCTCGCGTATTTTTTGTGCATCTGTAAGGCTGCTCCAGAATGAAACGTAACCTGTATTGGTGCTGAACATATATGCATTAATGGCACGCCACTTGCTGAATGTACCGTTGTTTGATAAATAGACGATACGTGAATTGCCGGTAAGTGCCGGTTCGGTATAGTAGGAGTTGTTTCCGGTTACTGGTTTAATAGCTACCTGTGCCCCCTCCTGAGGGTAATTGTCATTAAACCAATTGCTTTGATAGAAATTGTCTGAATGCCAGTCCATATAATACGTTTTTCCGGCAGCAAATGTACTTCCCGGATATTGTGCAATCTCTCCGGCTCTTATTACAGTACGCAAAACAGGGTTTGTAACATTAGCATAATCATCCATAGTGGGATACACTGTTAATACTACATCTTTATTCAGGCGATTGTTGAATGTCACTTCTGTATTCCCATCTCCTTTTTTCCTGCAGCTGCCCAATAATAAGGTGGTACCGAGCAGTGCTAACATTAATCTGTTCATTTTCTCATGAATTATGAATATCTAAAGTACAAAAAATGTACGTATTATCTTAACTGTACAAGTCTGTAGCGGCTTTATCCGGAAGTTAAAAAGAAGTATATAAAACAATAGATTTGCGTTTTAATACAACAGCATGAATTATAAGTTAATGATATGGAGCCTGTTTTTTCATATTACATCATCAGGTATAGTATCTGCACAGCAAATAGACGGGTATGATTTTAAAAACGGAGATTTACTATTTCAGAACCTTGATTGCGGACCGTTATGCGATGCTATAGAAACTGTTACTCGAGGAATTGACGGAAGCAAGTTTTCGCATATAGGGATGGTGTATAGGCGCAATGATAGTGTATATGTATTAGAGGCTATCGGTTCGGATGTGCACCTTACTCCATTACATTCTTTTCTGAAAAGGAGCAGCCATAAAGTATATATCGGAAGGGTTAAAAAAAGGTATGCAAAAATTGCTGACCGGGCAGTAGTGAACGCTATCAGTAAAATAGGTGTGGCTTATGATGATGTGTTTATTTATAACAATGGTAAATATTATTGCTCTGAACTGATATATGACGCGTTTAAGGCTGCAAATGATGATAAGCCGTTCTTCAGGCTGCAACCCATGACGTTTAAAGAACTGGAGACAAATGCCTTCTTCAATGTGTGGGTAGATTATTATAAAGAACTGAATATGCCGATACCGGAAGGTAAACCGGGTATTAATCCCGGAGGAATATCAAGGTCGCGAAACATCAGGATATTAAATAAATAAAGCCACTGTTACAGTGGCTTTATTTATTTAATATGTGACAGACAGATATTAGTGGCTTATAACAACTTTCTGAGAAAGTATGTTACTTCCATTTTGTATCATTATCATATAAGTGCCTGAAGGAAGAGCAGCCGTATTTATTGAATAGCTGCTGTTGCTCTTACTGATTGTTGTACCAGCTACTTGTTTGCCTGTAAGGTCGTACAGGTAAATATTTCCGTTATCGGACACATTGTTCAGAGAAATGTTCAATGTGTTATTCGCAGGGTTAGGATATATTTTCACCCCGTTATTAGCACTTACCTGCTGAATGGATGTCTGCCATGCGTCATACACGTTGAAATCGTCAATTGCAGCTTCAACGGCATTTTGCCCGTTACCTGTCATTGATGTAATTACTTCATCAGCAGCAATAAAACGCACTTGTATGCGGTTGCTGTTCGGAAGAAAATCTCTCACATTAAATACCCTGCGTCTCCATGCCCTGTCCGACTGGTATGTATAGTCAACCGATATCCATATCGGAGAGTTTGCATCTTTTACCTGTGCCTGCCATATGTCTGAACGTGGGTTAGAATCTCTTGGCCCCTGGTCGTTTGAGTACCAGCGATAATATTCTATTACAGGTTTATTAAACCCTGTAATGTCTATTATTGGAGATACAACTGTAGTTCTTCCATTATCTACGTCAGCTCCTTCATAATCTGTAAGGGTAGAAGCAGCGTTACCTGTTACCAGGCAAGAACCGGCACCTGTTGTGTTATCTGCACCCGGTTGTGATATATAAGGGCTGACACCTGATGGCCTCCAGTATGATGCTACGGGTACAGCTTGTGTCCATTTACCGGTAGCAGTAGCATTATCACTTGATAAACCGAATGTCCAGTCTTTAGCATCGGTTTCAAAATCAGTACCCTGTACTTTGCGAAGTCCTATTGCGAATTGATAAGGCAATGTTACTTCGGTAGTAGATTGTACGGTATTGTACCTGTTGGGAAAAGAATAGGCTGTGTTATTATTCAAATCATACGTCAGGAAGAAATAGTCGATAATAGAGCCAGCAGGTTGTCCCGGAATCTGGCCACCGAAATCAAGTCCGCCTGTTACACCGGCTCCTGTATTGTTTAATACTACAGTATCCCATGTGCCAACGCTGCGGTTTCTGTATATCAGGCTTAATGATTTGAAGAATGCAGGCTCAGACAAGGTAATGTTTGCAATTACCGGTATAGGTGTATTTTCATCTTTCTGATGTGCTATTTCTTTATGGTCAAGTGCTGCATCGCTCATCAGATAAATACCATGTCTTGCAAAAGCAGCCGTCAATTGTGCGAAATGTGGTGTGCCGTTTGCAAGGTTGTTATCATCATCATCATTCATGATGGCAGAAACAAGTACTTCATGAAATACTTCGCCTTCTGTTCCTTCCGGCCCGTCCGGGATGTCGTATAGTGTTTTAGCAAATAGAGCAGCCATTGAATCAACATCTCCTATGTTAGTGCTATAGTCCCACCATGCACCTGCAATGATTTCACCATTAGCATGTACTTCGCTTGAGCGGTCTTTAGGATATACTTTGGGAGCCGTATTATATGTACGTATGCTGCCACCCAGTTTGAAGGCGCCACCACCCAGTACCGGGTTTTTGGTAAGGCCCAATGCCCATACATCGGCATAGCCTTCGTTAAGGCCACCATTTACCATGCCGCTATTTGTACCCTGATTTTTTATAAAACCATAGAACCTGCCGTTGATACCATGCCCGTATTCGTGGTAAACAATATCACCCACTTTGGCGAATGAATTGCAGGCTGTGTTTTCTGCATAGAAATTGATAGAAGAACCATTATAAAATGCGTTACAACCGGAAGTGCTTGCTATATCTACAACAGTGTTTAATGCTACATCGAGCCTTGTAAAGCCAGAAGCATCAGGGTAGAAGCGTTTCATATAGCCATGAACCCTGTCTGTATGGTAATATGCATTGACATGTGCATCGCTTGATGGTGCTGTTGTAGGGTATGTATAAGTAGTACCGTTGGCAGCAATATTATAATTGAATGAAGGTGTAGTACCGCCTGATGTAAGATGGCGTACTATAGACCACTTACCCTGAAGCTTTACAGCTGCAGTTTGAGAAGGAGACAATGACGCATTTGAGTAAAAGCCGGTATCGTCCGTGTGATTCGTATTGCTGCCTATTGTTATCGCAAGGTTTGCAAGCGGCTCTATTGTAGCCGGAGATAACACGCCGTCTTTATACACGCTGCCTTTTACTACCACGTTTACTTCCTCTTCTACGTTGTTTTTACGATAGAGTACTGTACCATCCGTTGCATCAATATAACCTGTCAGTTCTACAGGCATTGCTTCGTCGTCTTTGTCTGTACCTGTAATGGTAAACGCCCATGCCGGGTGCAGCACATATCCGTAGCTGGTAGGTATCGGGAACCATACCCAATCATTCGCAACAGACCTGTTGCTGATATTTACTGATGCTACATCAGATGTCATTCCTTTTGTATTCAGCACGTTTGCCGCAGACAGTACGGGCTGCATGCCCGATTGCGGTTTGCCGTATGTTTTCAGTACAATACGTTGCAGGTTGCCCGATGGTGTGAAACGCATACTCATTTGCGAGAAAACAACCTCACGGCCATCTATCTGTTGAGAGAAATGAACGAAAGATGCATGTGCAGCATTTACCTCGTTCATCTTTTTCCACTCTGCTGCATCTATGTTTAATGAAGCAAGCTGATTATTTAAAAGGTACTGCGCTTTTCTGCTGATGTCGTTACCTGGTACAGCAAGCACGCTGCCATATATATCACGGGGGCTACCGGTCAACTTATCGGTAGTAACATAAAACCCCGGGAATACAGACTTTGTAAGCTTTTGTGTATTAGCAGCAGCTTTCTTACCTGCAAAAGGCAGGTTAATAAATCCATCGTACACAGATACACCAAAATCGTGTTTGTGCGCTGTTGCCCCCGAACTAACCAGCGCGGCCAAACTCAATAAAACGATTGTTTTCTTCATTACGTGTTATTAAAAATAATTTTTGAAAGGAAGCAAAATAGACAGATTAAACTTTAATTAAAAATTTTTTAAAATTAAATGATGCTTATATGACAATGGGGGGATTGACAAAACCAATGAAAATGGTTAAATGAAAACGATTTCTATGCTTTAATAATCAGTCTGGTAAAGGCTTTGATGCAAACGCAAAAAAAAAGTGTCAAAAAGATTTTGCAGAAATAGTTCCTTGCGTATCTTTGCGCTCCCAATCAGGGAATGATTCCGTAGCTCAGTTGGTAGAGCAATACACTTTTAATGTATGGGTCTTGGGTTCGAGTCCCAACGGGATCACTGGAAATTGAAAGCCGCTATTAATGCGGCTTTTGTTATTAATAGTATTCCCATTCTTTAACACACTCAAATTCAGGAAATCCTACCTTTGCTATAGATTAAAAACAGCGAATAAGATGTGCGATTTTAAAGTGCCGCATTCAGGGAACATAGAGTCCATGCTATCGAAACTGAAGCATGTGGTGGCGAAGAACAATGGTACCCTGAAGGAAATAGAAACAGGCGGTTCTTTTACAATGAATACCATGCTTGGTAGCATTGGTGCAGACTATACGCTGCTGCCCGACGCTGTAGAGATGCACATAACAGAAAAACCCTTCTTTATGGCGTGCAGTGCATTGGAAGGGTTTGTTACTGATTTTCTTACCAAAGTAAAATAATCAACACTTATGGCAGGCTATAAATGCTGCCGCTGCTAACGGTCTGCTTCTTCAGCTTGTTTTCTGCAACCAGTTTATCCAGCATTGTTGTGGCAACTGAATTTGTTGTGCCAGCAAGCACTGCGTATTCTTTTACAGTTAGTGTAGGGTAGTGGTTGAAAAGTGCGAGCGGAGCTGTGTTGATGCTTGCTTTCTTAGCATCGGGCAGCAATTGTTTTACTGTGCTTTCAAAAATATCATACGGACGGAAGCCATAGATAGTGACATGCTGCTTGCCTGATGCCGATACCAATAATGTAGGAAAGCCACGCACGCCAAGTGTACGTGCATATTGCAGGTCTTCTTCAAACAGTTGCTTTGCAGTGCCTTCATAGTCTTGCTTTAATTGTACAGTATCAAGCCCTGCATAGCTTGCAGCTTCCTGTATCACTTCCCAACGGGTTATATTCTTGTTGTCCAGAAACACGCGCTCGCGTAACTTGCGCAGGAATATCAAGGCCTTAGTTTTGTCTTGCATCTGTGCAGCCTTCATGGCTATAGATGGCGGGTAGGAAGAATGTAGCGGATCAGTGAGCCATACATCGCCTTCAATGGGCATTTCGTAATACTTGCTCACTTCCTTCCAGTGGTGTGCTACATCGCTCGGTTTACTGATGCCACCGCTGTTATAGCTCCAGTCGGGCAGCAGGCCACCCATACGGTAGTCAATATCTATGTATTCGCCGTATTCAAGTTTCAGCTTGCGCAGTTGTGGTTCTATGCCCCAGCACGATGAGCAAATAGGGTCTGTATAGTAAATGATTTTGATGGGTTTGATGCCCAGTTTAATATTCGTTACCGATGCTGCGTTGTTGCTGCTGGGTACTTCGCATATGCCTGTTGTAGTGTCGCACAATAACGGGTTCGTCTGTTCTACTTTCATTTTTCTCTTTGTTTGCGATTGACAACTGATGCTGCCAATCAGTATCATCAACAACAATAATTTGCCTCTCATGTTTATTCTTTTCTGTAGTTAACTATCCGTTAGTATTCGAATCATTAACTTAGTGCAAAATTCCCTGTTGTTACGCAGACAAACAATTAGTCTGAAAAAAGTGACTACCGATAAAAACATAGAGAACGATAATGGTTGCCCTGTAGAGGGGCTGCTAAAGATGCTGTCGGGCAAGTATAAAATGCAGATATTTAAATTGGCTGTCGATGGCCCTCTGCGGTTTAATGCACTGCTGAGAGGTATAGATGGAGCGAATAAGCAAACTGTTGCAGTAGCATTGAAAGAACTGGAAGAACAGGGCCTGCTGATAAGAACCATCATCAAACAAAAACCGCTGCATATAGAATATATACTTTCTGAAAAAGGACAGACCTTAATCCCTGTTTTCAGGCAGTTGGAAACTGTGTTGCAACAAACCTGACACTATAAGCTACAATACTATAGGTGTATTATTTAGAATACAACAATTGCGCTTTCACTTTGGTATAGTATGGCTTTACTTTTGAAGGTACAAAGTATAGGAGTGTTGTGAAGAACAGGGCGCCATACACATCGTAGGTATAATGTATGCGCATGCTCAGTACCATAAAGCTCATTATAAACGTAGCAATGCACATATAGGCTTTCAGGTGCTTTTGCTGTGCGCAGAGGAAGTATATCCATATACTGGCTACATGCCCGCTGAAGAAGAGGTCTTTGGTAAGCGGGGTATTATGCGGGTAAACAGTATTTTCAAGAAACACATCCCTGAGTACGATGATACCCATCGGTGGCTCAAGGGCTATCAGTAATATACATGCCTGCCTTACTACCGCTACCAGAAAGTGCATCTCTATGATGCGCATAATAGTTTTGGGCTTGTGCAGATGGCTGAGTATTAATGCAAACAGGGAAGTATATAGCAGGATGAATATAATGGTGGAAAAATCGTAGCTGGGAAATAAATAGAGCAGTTTATCTTCCAACTGCACACCTTTGCGGGTTTCAATATAGTTGCCCAACTGCTGTGTGATGGCAGAGTATATCAGGAATAGTCCCGGTACTATAAGCAGCTTTAATCTGAATGATTTATTCTGAAACTCGTATATCCATTCATTTATTACAGTTTTGTAATAAATATTTAGTCCTGATAATATGCGCATAAGGTTACCAAAAGTGAATTAAGGTAACGCAAAAATAACGGTATGGTAATAAATAAGTAATAATGATGATAAGTAATATGTATAAACGATTGTTAAAACTGCTTACATAGGTTTAGTATCGTATATATGAAAAGCCACTACAATATTGTAGTGGCTTTTCATATATACGAGTAATGTGGTTTATTGCTTTTCCGGAGCCTTTTCTATAAGGTCCATAAACTGGTCGAGCTTCGGAGTAACGATAATTTCTGTGCGGCGGTTGCGTGTTTTGCCTGTTTCGCTGCTGTTATCAGCTACAGGGTTGTACTCGCCTCGCCCGCCGGCTGTCAGGCGTTTAGGGTCAACACCATAGTTGTATTGCAGTGCCTGTACTACAGATGATGCACGCAGGGCACTCAGGTCCCAGTTGTTGCGTATGTTGGGGCGAGAGATAGGCACATCATCGGTATTGCCTTCTACCAGTACTTCGTAGTCGTTATAGTCTTTGATGATTTTGGCAATCTTGCTCAGAGTTTCGCCGGCACGTTCAGATATCTGGTAGTCGCCTGTTTTATACAGCATATTATCTGCCAACGATATATACACAACACCTTTCAGCACTTTTACATCTACATCTTTCAACTCTTCGCGGCTCAGCGAACGTGTCAGGTTGTTTGTCAACACTATGTTCAGCGAGTCGCTCTTATTCTTCATATTCACCAGGTGTTGGATGTATTTGTTAGATGCGTTGATTTCATCTACCAGCTTTGCAATGTTTACACTACCCTGGTTGCCCGCTGTCAGGCATTTATCTAATGCTGCCTGTAATGCAGCAAGATTAGAGCGTTCAGAACTCAACTGCTCTTCAAGACTGCTGATGCGTGTACGAGCGGATGAAAGGTCGGACTCGCAAGACTGGTTCTTCCCGCTTAATGTGTTATTGTTCGTTTGTAACGAATTGTACTTAGCCTGTAAGTCTTTATATTTTTTAGAACTGACGCAGCCGGTAGTAAATAAGGTTAAGGCTACAATTGTGATGAAAGCAAATCTCATATCCTATGTTTTATGATGAAACGAAATTAATCCAATTATATTTTGCGGTTACTTAGTATTTGTTAAAAACAAGGAAGCCACTCAATTGAGTGGCTTCCGGTTATAAATCTTGCAATGGATATTAGTTAGCGTGTGTTTCCAGATACTTAGCGATGTCTGCAGCAGTTGTTTTCAATCCTTCGCTACCTTTGTTCCAGTTAGCAGGGCATACTTCACCATTTTCTTCATGGAAGTTCAGTGCATCTACCATACGCAGCGTTTCATCTACACTACGGCCCAGCGGCAGGTCGTTGATAACCTGATGGCGAACCACACCTTGCTTATCTATCAGGAACAAGCCACGGTACGCAACAGGGTTTCCTTCAAAAGACATAGCACCATCGTTGAAAGTATAATTACCTGCAAGAACACCATAGTTGATAGCAATCATTTTTGAATTATCTGCAACTATAGGGTATGTAACACCTTTGATACCACCTTTATTACGCTCCGTATTCAACCATGCCCAGTGAGAATATTTTGAGTCTGTAGAGCATGCAACAACTACTGTATCGCGTTTTTCAAATTCAGCCAGTTTTTCCTGAAAAGCTACCAGCTCTGTAGGGCATACAAAAGTGAAATCGAGCGGGTAGAAAAAGAATACCACATTCTTTTTACCGATGTACTGCTCCAACGAAAAGTTTTCTGCAAATTCGTTTCCGTTTACTACTGCTTCTTCTTTGAAAAGCGGGGCTTTTTTTCCTGTTAATACGTTCATTTCCTGTTATTACTTTTTTAAAGGCGCGCAAAGATATTTTAAATAGTTGATATGGCTTTTATATGTTAAGGATAAACAGTGAAAATTCAATTAATATTAAGTTTTGTTTAATGATATGGAATAATCAAAAGTGCAGATTTAGTCATTTCTGGTATGTCGCAAATACACCATTTTCTGACGCATATATACCGTATTAATATTATCCGGCTACAGTAGGTTTGCATTATGATATTATTAAAACTAGAACTATGCAAAAAATCACACCATTCTTATGGTTCGACAACAATGCGGAAGAAGCAGTTAACTTTTATGCTTCCGTTTTCAGGGATGCAAAAATAAACAGTATAAGCCGCTACAGCGAAGGTATGCCCATGCCTGCAGGTACAGCTTTAACTATAGATTTTGAACTGTTCGGACAGCGATTTACTGCCCTGAATGCGGGGCCTATGTATAAATTCACAGAGGCCATATCGTTTGTAGTGCACTGCAAAGACCAGGAAGAAGTAGATTATTACTGGGATAAACTGACAGCGGATGGCGGTATGGAACAGCCATGCTCGTGGTTGAAAGATAAGTACGGACTGTCGTGGCAGATAGTGCCTGATGCATTGATAAAACTGATGAGTGATAAAGATGCGGCAAAAGCACAACGCGTAACGATGGCCATGATGCAGATGAAGAAAATCATTATTGCAGACCTGGAGACAGCTTACAACGGATAGTATCCGGTAATCAATCAATATCTGGAGTGTAGCAGTTTTGCTACACTTTTTTATTGACAGGCAATTGATAAACAGGTACAGACGCGTTAAAAAAATGATTAAATAGTTATTATTAATAGGCAAAGAAACTTTCTGCCTTTATTTTCGTTGATATTAATAACAACAACGAACGGGTTTTGAATAGTATTTTATTGATAGAAGACGAAGCAGCAGTAGCGTCATTGCTGATACGCAGCCTCAGCGAAGAAGGCTATGTTGTTAGCCTTGCCCCAGATGGCAATACAGGGCTGGATATGGCGTTGAACAGTCATTACAGCCTGATGATACTGGACATAATGTTGCCTGGGGTAAACGGCTTGGAAATATGCCGGAAAGTGCGTGAGGCGGGTATTATGAAGCCGATACTAATGCTTACAGCTCTTGGTACAACACAGAATATTGTTGCCGGACTAGACTATGGTGCGGATGACTACATGGTGAAGCCATACAAACTGGCAGAATTACTGGCGCGTGTGCGAAGTATGATACGCCGGGGTGCAACTACCCCTGAACCTGAAGAGGGTGATGATGAAAAGCTGCGAATAGCAGATCTGGAACTGAATCTTAAAGATAAAACAGCAACAAGAGCCGGACGGAAAATAGACCTGACAGCAACTGAATACCGATTGCTGAAATACCTGCTGGAGAATAAGAAACGTCTTTTATCAAGAATGGATATACTGGAGAAAGTATGGGGTATAGAATTCAATATGAATACAAAGGTGGTAGATGTGTATGTAAACTACCTGCGTAAAAAAATAGATAAGGAAAATGAAGGTAAACTGATACATACCGTAGTGGGTATGGGGTATATTTTGAAAGAAGAATAGACAAATGAAAATACAATACCGTATAGCATTACTGTTTGCTATGCTTACTGTCAGCATTGTACTGATTGTAAGTGTAACGGAGTATTATTTTGTTAACCAGAATACGTTTGAAGATTTTTATAAAAGGCTGGAGATACGTGCCGTAATTGCTGCTAAGAGCCGTTTTGAAAAAGAGGCTATGAGCAAGAGTACGTATGACGAAATCAGGCGTCTGCACCTGGAAACGCTGCCTGACGAGCGGGAGTATTTTTTTGATGTTGATTCACAGAGAGGATTGATAGCAAAACTACCGCTTAGCAAATCGTTCTACAGACAAGCAGAAATATATGGTGTTGCAAGGCACAGAGAGCATAATATGTTTTATTATGCTTACAGGTATAATGACAGTGATGTAAACAGCATTGTTATTATAGCGGCTAAAAATGAATTCATTGATTCTTACCTGCGCAACCTACGAACTATAATAGTAGTAAGCATAGTATCGGCTATATTATTGTCATTACTCATCGGGTTGTGGTTTTCAAAAATCATTTTGCAACCTATCAGCATTATTACGCACAAAGTACAGGATATCAGTGCCAGCCAGCTACACCTGCGTCTGCCGGAAGGTAATGGTAAGGATGAAATATCTGAATTGAGTGCTACATTCAACAATATGCTCGACAGGCTTGAGGCCACTTTTGAGACACAGAAGAATTTTATCAGCAATGCATCACACGAACTCAATACGCCACTCACAGCCATCATCGGTGAATCTGAATATACACTCAGCAAACAACGAAATGCCGAAGACTACATCCGCTCTATGAGCGTGATACTAAATGAAGCAGAGCGGTTGAAGCGTATTACAGGCAGCCTGCTGCACCTTGCTCAAACCGGTTATAACGGAAAGATACAGGAGTTCACATCACTGAGGCTGGATGAGGTGATATATATTGTGAAAGAGACAGTAGATAATATTATACCGGAGAACAAAGTATTCATTAACCTGAGTATGATGCCTGAAGACCAGCAGAAACTGATGATAAAAGGAAATCAGCAATTATTGGAACTGGCATTGGTTAATATCGTAATCAATGGCTGCAAGTATTCTAAGAATAAACCGGTACAAGTATCGATAGCGGCTACTGATACCAAAGTTGTAATATCTATAGAAGACCAGGGTATTGGCATACCTAAAGATGAAATTGCTTATATATACGAACCGTTTTTCAGGGCGTCAAATACAGGCAGTTTTAATGGATATGGTATTGGCTTACCGCTGTCAAGAAACATTATCAGGTTGCATAACGGAGAACTGGAAGTGCGCTCTGAAGAGAACAAGGGCACGTTTATAAAAATCAAACTGCCATTAGATACTTCCGGCTGGCTTTAACAATTCCTCAACATTTCTTACCGTTTTCTTACCACATTCTTTACAGATTTTTTACAGGTCTTTACCACTCTCTAACACCGCGGGTACATCTTTGCTCAAAACAAATTGTTATGAGGCATATATTAATACCAACAGATTTTACAGTACAGTCGTTGCAGGTGGTGCATGCCGCTGTAGCGAAGTTTGGTGACGAAAAAATCAGGATTACTTTATTGCACATGGTACGTCAGCCCAATGATATAGCAAGTATGTTGTTTGCGTCAATAAGAAACAAAGTACGTGCTGAACAGATGAAAATGGTAAGCGAGGATTTTAAAGAAACCTGTGAGATGCTGAAGAACTCTTACAAATCGAAGCTGGAGTCTATACAGATAAAATTTGCAGTTGGAGATACCGTAGCTTTCTTACGCAATTATTTAGAAGGCGCTAATGTAGATTGTATTGTGTATAGCGATGATGCAAAATTGTCTTTGCCATCAAAAGATAGCGTAGCGATGATGCCACTTATAAATAAATGCAAGTACCATAAAATGATACTGCCTTCCGTACAAAGAGCAATGAGACATCAGGAGGAAATGCAGGCATTGACTGGAAACGAGATGAAAGTACCAAGTGAAAAAGAGGTGAGCTATGTTGTTACAAAATAAGATACCGATAAAATATGTACTGGGTAAGATAAAACCCGGGTTGATAGCAGTAAGCATATATGCAACTGTTATAGCTGTGTTGTACGATAGCTTTCATGTAACACGCATTACCATACCGCTGAGCGTGCCTATGATATTAGGCACTGTTATATCGCTGTTGTTGGGTTTCAGGTCGAACCAGGCATATGACAGATGGTGGGAGGCACGTATAGTGTGGGGGGCTATAGTAAATGACAGCCGTACATTGGCCAGACAGATACTGACTTTTGTAGATAATGGATACGATAGTACAGATATACAACAATTCAGAGAACGATTTATCAGGAGGCAGATAGCATGGAACTTTGCCTTGTCCAGACACCTGAGAAAAGAGAAGCCAATGATTGGACTCAAGAACTATATGCTGGAAGAGGAACTGGACATGGTATCGCGTTACACAAACGCTCCCGCCTCTATTCTGGAGTTGCATGGCAGAGACCTTAATTATGCACTGCAAAAAGGTTGGATAAACCGCTATCAGCAAATAGAAATGGACAGTACTATAACGAGGCTATGCGATGCGATGGGTAAATGTGAGCGTATCAAGAACACAGTGTTCCCATCTACTTATAGCATGTATATTCATTTTGCTATGAACCTGTTTATTGCATTGTTGCCATTCGGGTTGATTGAATACTTCGGATATGTAGAAGTGCCGATGGTAATAGCTATTGCAGCATCTTTTATGCTGATTGAGAAGATGGCTATACATCTGCAGGATCCGTTTGAGAATAAACCTACCGATACGCCAATGACGCAGATATCAAAGAACATAGAAAAAGACCTGAAGCAGATGCTGAAAGACTATAGTATAATGGAAGAGGCTGAAGAAGAAAGCAAATCGAAATACTATGTATTGTAGTGCATAAGAGTGTATAGATACCGTTTGGGGGAGTGATAAACGGTAGCGCCCGGTGTATATACACCGGGCTTTTCTATGCTTTTTTAGAGCGCATACCTTTTGTATGTGCTAACCGCTTATCAGTTATCATCTTTTTATACTCAGGGCTATCTATGGCGTAAATTGCAACCTTACCTTCTGCATTGCTGTGTACGCCCCAACCATAGCGCTTGGTGAGTGGGGATGAACGTAAGCATGGCTGGCCTTTGCTGAAGAACTTTTCACGTTCGGCTTTTTGTGCGGCTGTGCCAATGCCGTTGCGCAACGCATGTACTTTAAAGATTACATCGTCTGACGTGTACTTGTATGGGTTATCTATAATCATTTCGAACTGCAGGTTGGCTACTGTTTTGTTATCGCCTTTTACGGGAGGTACTTCAGCCTTGTTGACAGGACAGTCTTCTGCTACCGCTATAAATGAATCGAAATAATTGGTGGTGTGCATGGTGCTAATTTAAGAATTTTCATATCTGTTGATAGTTTTTGATAGTATTTGTGCTGTTTTATGTTTTTGTAACCATTTATGAATCATGTTGTTGATAATCAATACCAGTTGCTGTTGCAAAATGGTTACAAACGGTTACGGTTTGTTGTAGTGAAACAATTTTTGAGGAAGTGTAACAATTGAACCTGGTATGGTAGCGCTTAACCATGGGGTTTTATTAGCACAAATATACGTTATTTAGTTGTTTTGATGTGAATTTTTACAAATGCTATTTCTTACTGAAAAATGTGATTAATGTATACGCAACGCCAAAGAAAAAGACGAATGATACAATCTCCAGCAAAAGAGACAGGCCATCCCAACCATGAAAGCTGGATTGGCCTGCAATGAATGAGTATGGTAAAAATGCGATTCCTAAAATCATTGAATCAGAATAAATGCCGACGATATTGCCCAGTATTAAGTGATCCAGTGCTATAAAAGATGCTACCAGGAGTTTTTTAGTTTTACTATTCATTATGACTTTGTTACCAAATGCTAACTCAATCCATCAATCTCGCCATTCACCAGTTTGATGCGGAATGCCTGGGGGTCTTCAGGTAGGCCCGGCATACGCATGATGTCTCCGGCAACTGCTACGATAAAGCCTGCTCCAGCATTTATCACAAGGTCGCGGATGTTGATAGTAAAGCCTTCAGGCGCGTTGATCCGGCTCTGGTCGTCGGTAAAAGAATATTGTGTTTTGGCAATACAGATGGGCAGATTGCCCCAGCCGTTTTTAGCAAATGATTTCATTTTTGTTTCGGCAAGCTGGCTGAATGTTACATAGGCTGCACGATACACTTTGGTAGCTATCTTCTCAATTTTTATTTTGATACTGTCTTCCAGTTCGTACGTAAAGTTGATATCGCGTGAAGGGTTTTTCTCAATCACTTCAACCAGTTTTGTTGCCAGTTCAGCAGCGCCTTCTCCACCTTTTGTAAAAGCATTGTTGATAGCGAATACTACGCCTTCTTTTGCACACCAATCTGTCAGATAGTTTATTTCTTCCTGTGTATCGAAGTGAAATTTGTTGAAAGACACCACCACGCTTTGCCCGAAGTTTTTCATATTGTGCACATGACGTTGCAAATTGGGCAGGCCTGCTATCATTGCCTGCAGGTTTGGTTTGGATATATCTGCAGCAGGTACACCGCCATGCAGTTTTAATGCCTGTGTAGTTACTACTATGATGGTTGCCTTAGGACGCAGGCCACTGATACGACACTTGATGTCGAGGAATTTCTCTGCACCGAGGTCGCTGCCGAATCCTGATTCTGTAACTACGTAATCATTACAGCTCATTGCCATTTTAGTAGCTAATATAGAATTGCAGCCATGTGCAATATTTGCAAATGGGCCACCGTGTATAAACGCAGGTGTGTTTTCTGTTGTCTGCACAAGGTTAGGTAGAATAGCGTCTTTCAGCAATACAGTGATGGCTTCTGCCACGCCGAGGTCTTTTACTGTAAATGGTGTTTTATCGTAACGATATCCTAATACGATGCGTTCGATGCGAGCCTGCAAATCATCGAGACTTGTCGCAAGACAAAGTAATGCCATGATTTCGGATGCGGGGGTGATGTCGAAGCCCGCTTCCTGTGGTATGCCGTTAGCATTGCCGCCAAGGCCTGATACTATGTTGCGTAGCGAACGGTCATTTACATCCAATACGCGGCGCCATACAATACGGTCGAGCACTTTGTCTGTGCCGCTATTTTGAAACTGGTAGTTATCGAGTAATGCGCTAATCATATTGTTGGCACAGGTAATAGCGTGGAAGTCGCCCGTAAAATGCAGGTTGATATCTTCCATAGGTAATACCTGTGCATAACCACCGCCTGCGGCACCGCCCTTCATACCGAAGCATGGGCCGAGGCTTGGTTCGCGCAGTGCCACCGCTGCTTTCTTGCCTATATAATTCAGCCCGAGGGATGCAGATACACTGGTTACTGTTTTGCCCACACCTGCTTTGTTGGGTGTGATGGCAGTAACAAGAATCAGGTTGCTTTTCTTTATTCTTTCTTCGTTGAGGTAAGTAAGCGGAACTTTAGCTTTGGTTCGTCCGTACGGAATAATATCATCGGGATTGATGCCTACATTGTTTGCAATTTCGCTGATAGGCTTCAGCTTGGCAGCCCTTGAGATTTCGATATCCGAAAGCATAAACTATTTATTTTTAGTTAGTTGAAGATAAATATTAATTACGCATATTTCACAGTGCCCATAATAAAAAAGCCACCCATCGGGTGGCTTTTTTATTGCTGTTGCTGAATTATCGTATGACAACAGATATGGTATGGGTATTGCCATCTATCCGTACTTTAACCCTGTATATACCGCTTGCGAGTTTGCCGCGTACATCTACTACATGTTCCAGTTTTTTGTTTACCGGTTTTGCAATTTCGCTGTGAACCAGTTTGCCATCTGTCTGATATATATTGATAGGTACATCGGCATCTGCAGCTAATGTTGCAAATAGTGTAAACTGTCCGGATGTAGGGTTGGGGTATATAAATATAACTTTTCCAACCTGTTCGGGCTTCTGCAGTATATCCACTTTGATGGTATCGCTTGAGCTGCATGTACCCATTGTAGCAGTTACGATGTATGTGCCGGCTACTGAAGGTATAACGCTATTGATTGCATGTTGCGCAGTAGTGGAGCTAAATCCATCCGGGCCTTTCCACAAATAGCTTGCACCGATTAATACATTATTTACTTTCAGGTTCAATATTTCTCCTACATATACAGGGCTGTTGCTTGTGGCGTCGGGCTTGTCAGGAGTTTGATATACTACTACTAAAGTAGTGTCCTCCGTTTTACAGCCGTTAAGGTCTGCAACAAGTTTATAGATGCCCGCACCAGTAACAGGTACGTTTGATATAGCAGGTGTTTGCGAATTGCTGCTAAAACTTCCGGGCCCTGTCCATGAATATGATGCGCCTGATGTACCGTTACTAAGGTTGAAAGAAAGTTCGCTGCCACTGCAAACAGGGCTGTTAGAATTTGCAGTTACAACATTTGGCATAGGTTTTACAACAATATTCAATGTATCGTTGCTAATACAGCCATGCGTATTTGTATTGGTGACAATATATGCACCTGACTTAGATACTGTACTATTAGCTATTGCAGGAGATTTTATATTGCTATTGAAACCGTCGGGCCCCGCCCATGAGTGGGACGTTATGGTTGCGGTATCGTTCACATTCAGTTTTATGCTGTCTCCTGAACAATATGAATTACTGCCTGTAATATCAGGGTTGGGTAATGGATTAATAAATACCCTTGCAGAATCGGCATCGCCGCCGCAGTATGCGAGAATTGATATAGGGGTTACCTTATAAATGCCGGCATCAGCCATTGATGTTATTGGTATAATGTAGTCAGGTGTTTGCGGTACGCCACCGGGTGCCTGCCACTGAAAGAATACACCGGGGCTATCGCATGTTGCTGTAAGATGTAATGTGTCGCCTATGCAGACTGTAGTATCGCCAATGATTTTTGCAGCAGATGGGCTTGGAAACACATCTACACGTGTAGTATCATACGCCCTGCATCCGTGATTGTTTGTTTCTACAATATATAGGCCTGTAGCAGCTAATGATACATTGGGGATGATAACATCTGATAAAATGCCTGTATAGCCATTAGGTCCTGTCCACAAGTAGTCGGGGTTTGAAGCTGTATTTGCATCAAAAACATGGAGCGTACCATTTTCGCATAAGGTATCTGTGCCTACAGCAAATGGTTTGTGATACTTCCAGATTTTAATATTGATGTCCGGCAGGTAGAATGTATCTACAGGATTTGATGCGGTGATACGCAATCTGTATTGAGTACCTTCACTGGCGGTATCAGGTATCACGCAATTGATAATATTAGCAGTTGTCTCAATGCGGCTGCCGATGATACGCGCATTAACAAAACTGCCTACTGAGTTTGATAAGTGTACTGTGAAAGTGTTACCCGATTTAAACAGGTTAGTTACGCCATACTTAACAACTAGTTTATCTCCGGCACACAGGTTTGTATCGACGAACGGGTATTTAATATAAACACTCGTGTCGCCCTGAAACTGTGCGAGATATCCCCTTGTATCACCTGGTGGGCCGGTGAATGTTGTTTGATAACCATTTATGGCTATGCCCGTATAGCTTTCAGTGTATCCGCCAATATATACTTTGCCACCGGCGAATAAGCCTACCGTTCCATATTCCCAATTGTTGCCACCATAATATGTTCCCCATTTTCTCAATCCGTCATGTGTAAATTTCATCATGAAAGCATCACATTCAATATCGAAATATGGAGAAGGCGGTGGAGAAGGCGGCGGCGGACCCTGATTTGTAGTACTGTGATTGCCGGGTGTTGCTATACCTGTTTTACTACCTGTAGTACCGAAAATGTAGATTTTATTATCCGGAGCTGTGTAGAGGCCTGAAATTTTATCAGCACCTAAGGAGTCGCCAATGTATGTACCCCATAGCTGCGTGCCATTTTTATTGAATTTTGTAAGGAAACCATCTCTGGCAACTGGAGGGATAGAACCTGCAAAACTGCTTCTGAAAGCTCCGGAAGTAGCAATACCCGTACTGCTTTGTGTAGCACCTGCTGCATAAATGTTGCGAGATGAGTCTGTGCCTAAGGCAACAACTTCATCGTAATATGCACCACCGAAATAAGTGCCCCATATTTTTGTAGTGCCTGTTTGATTAAATTTAGCAATGTAACCATCAGTTACACCACCTGCATAAGTAGCCATATGTGCAAGAGGTGCTGTTGACACTCCTGTAGTTGCGTTGGTATAACCACCGGTATATACATTTCCGTCGGCATCGCAGGTAACAGCGTTTACTGTACCATTTAGGTATGTACCCCATTGCCTGGTACCGTTAACATCAAATTTTGCAAGGAAACCGTTACTGGGCGTTGATTGGAATGCGCCGGAAGTAAATATTCCATTAGTACTTGTAGTGTTACCACCCAGATATACATTGTTGGCATTATCGGTAGCAACTGCAAATGCTTCATCGTAGGTAGCACCACCAAAATAAGTACCCCAATGAATTACACCATTGCTGTAAAAACGGGCTAAGAATGCATCATTATCAAAAGAACCGGCAACTATGTTACTTCCGTTATTCCCCTGATGTGCACCGGGTGTTGTGATGGCTCCGCTACCTTTTGATGTGCCGGCTATAAACAGATGGCCATTCACATCTACAACTGCAGCATTAATCCTGTCATCGTCCCATGTGCCGAAATATGTAGACCAGTTCCTCGTACCATCCACCATGAATTTTGCAATAAACCCATCATATACACCACCCTGATAGGTGTACTGAAACATGCTGGGAATAGATGAGATAGCGACTGTTGATTTTGTGTGGCCGCACAGGTAAACGATACCTAAACTATCTGCCGCTACAGACGTACCAATAGTATAGTCCGGCTGGCCGTAATAAGTACCCCAATTGATTACGGGGTCTATAACCAGTGTGCCATCATATGCTTCGGTATTAAAAGAACATGTATTCCCATCAAGCTGGTATGATGATGCTATTTGACTTCCTGTTTCCTTTATGTAGCTGTAGGGTTTCTGGTCGCTTACTTTACCAAAGGGTGTAGATGCTGTCAATACGCCGTCATTGAGTGACAGTGAAGTAGCACCTTCATATTCAAGTTTTATATCCTTTGGGTTGCCTCCCGGGTGTACAATGAAGTCATACTTTATTGTTTTGCTGTTTGTAGCATCTGTATATAACACCCAGTCAATATTATCATAGATATTTTTGTAAATGATTTTTTTGAAGCTGCGTGCAGAAATGCCATTCGGGCATTGTGACAGAAAATAGTTTTCAGTGTATTCCTGTTGGTCGTTTGATTCAATTTGGGCATCAGGGTTAGCACCAACGAGTTTAAGTTTCATCACATAATAAGTGATATTCTTAATCTCGTGTTTCCGCTTGTTCGTTTTTTCGTCCTCAGTATTTACGATTTCAGCTTTTTCCCATTGATACTGGATGTAGCCATTGCCAATAAATATATTGAAGCTGCCATTGTTCAACCAATAGTCAATATCATTCCTGCTTTTTTTGAATTGGTCGGTTAACTGCCCTTTATTTTCGATAAAGAGCATGGTTGAGGAACTAAGGGTCTTGCCATTGCTTTCAGTCTTTGCATAAGCTGCAGCAGAAAACTGTGTAATAAAAAGCAGGCAATAAAATAATCGGCGTGTAAATAGTCTATTCATTTAGTAGTATATACGGTTCGTCATTATAAATATAACGATATTTCTTATTAATGATTTGATTAAAACAGGATTAAAGTAGCTGAAAATAACTGTAAAGTATAACTGCCTGTTAATGATGTATGAAATGGTCTTTTGTTGTCAGGTTGTTAATCAATAGTCAATAAAGGGTTAATCAGTCATTAAAAATATGAAAAGGTATTTGCGGATATGATATTTGTGATATCAAACAACAAACAAAACAACAATGAAAGCAACATTATTATTAACATTCGCATTACTGGCCTTCGGGTTGCAAGGGTATGCACAAAATGAAAGTAGTAGTGGTACACAAACTACCAATCTGAATCTTACAAATGCTATTGATATTACATTTGTAAATAACTCAAGCGCATCAGGCATTGCACTTAATTTCAATTTTAATACGGTAAATGACTTTGCAAACGGATTAGAGAGTGCGCCAGTACAAATGAAAGTTCGTTCTAACAAGAAGTTTAATATATCTGTAAAGTCCAGCGGTGCATATTTTACATACTCAGGTAGCACTACGCCTGCCCCGCATATGTATGTTGGTAGCGTCCTGTACTTTAAAATGACAGCAAATAATACAGGTGGATGGAGTTGGGTGAATAACAGGTATGATTATATAGACCACTACAACTGGACATTTTTATACAACGGTAATAATGGCGGAGACCAAAATTTTACCTTAGTATACAGGGTTACACCGGGTTTTACATTCCCAGCCGGTACTTATACTACAGATGTGATTTACACAGCTACACAGCAATAATCATTAATAAAATATTATGGCAGGGGCTAAGCAATTGCTTAGCCCCTGCCATTTTAACATATATTATGCAATACTTATTGCTAAGGATGCCAATGTCTATACAAGTATTCCTTATATTCGTAATCCTAAATAAAAAACGAAAAGTTATAATATATGAATTGCAGATTGTTACTAATGCTTATGATGTTTGTTTGTATGATGCCTGCAAAAGCCCAGCAAACTGAAATTGACTCTGTAGAAGCAGACCAGACGGCTGGTTTGCATGTTGCTATGGATGGTGCTGTAGCATATACGTATTACAACGGTGCTGACCCCAGAAAAAAAACAAGCAGTCTCAATGTCATTTATGCAATGAACAATCTATCGGTAAAAGGGAGACTGTCTGTTGATATAAGTAAATCTGCAGTTGTTTTGGGTTCGGTGTATTCGGGTAACGGGTTTGTTTTTGTGATAGGAGATGCTGTTGCTCAAACAAGAACTTTAATGCAAGTTGACATGAATGGCAACATTCTGAACAAAGTTGTAGAGAATGGCATAGATGCATCATTATTAAAAACTGACAATAAAGTATATATAACAGATGCAATGCCTGAAGGGTGTATTGTGGTATATGAGAATAATGCTAAGGATGGAGGTTATACCATTATAAACTATAACAATGAACTGAAGGTGCAATGGGAGAAAAAAATATCAGGGGATAATGGAAACTTAGAAATTGTGAGCATTCATAAATTTATGAACATCCTGATGGTATTGAGAAAAGAAACAATTGATGCTAAAAACCAGAAGTATGTGTATAGTGTGCATTCTTTCTTTACAGATAACGAAAGCTTGCAGAGTGTAGCGGAGCTGAAGGATGAAGATAAATACTGTTTCCCTATATCTATGTCGGTAAGAGATGGAATGGCATTTGTCAGCGGATTATATTACAAAGACGGGAAGTATGCAGAGGGGAAACCACAGGGCTTATCTGTGTATAATCTGGGGCCCGATGGAGCTATTATGAAAAAGTTTAGTGTGCCAATGGAAAGGGTTAACCAGTTTTTGCCCGATGCTATGATAGTATCTCTTGCGCAAAATGCAATGCTCAATGTTGTAGATGCTTCAGCAAATAATATCGGCGGCAGTACTATTACGTTTGAAGTGGTTAGTAAAGAATTGAATAAAAGCAAACAAGAAGCAACTATAAAAATTGCAGACATGATGGTTGCAAGATTTAACGGACAGGATGAATTGGAAAGCCTGCAAGCATCCGATATCGCACCTGCTACAACCATACTTATGAAAGGGCCTGTTGTTCAGCAAAATTTGTTGAATACATCTATCTGGTTGAACAAGATGGGTTTATTTAATTTCAGGTTTGCAGCATCAATGAATGGGAAACAATATTTATGTCATTACACAAATGATAGTGTTCAACGAAGAGAGGTTAATGTAATATTTTTACCTACAGATGATCCAAGGCAAAGTATGGGCACTATGCTGCTAACTACCCGGATACCTGATACGGCCGGAATCATGAAAAAGCCTCGTAAGCTGGTATTGGATACTTCGGTGCCAATAAGCTCAACGTCATTTAAAAAATACAACGATATACAATACTTGCCTAACGGTACTTTATTGATGCTGAATTTCATCAAACCGAGGGTTTGTTTCGCCATTGAACGGATAGTACTGATGCACTAAAAAGCAAGAAGCCGCCAAAAATGGCAGCCTCTTTTTATCAAACAAAACAAACTATGTAAATCCCCGAAAATATACGGGGGCATAAATTCGATTACTAATATACTTCTTTACTTTGAAAAGCGCAATATGCAAAATTAATAAACCATCGTCCAGAAATACAAAAAAATACATGAAAATGTGTCTTATAGAGGATGAAGTATAGTATCCTGTTCTTTTCGTAATATAAGTAGCTATTAATCATTTTATTGTGCTTACATTAATTAAATATACAATAGACGTATATACAACGATAAGTGATAATAACTACCTGAGAAAGGATAGAACCCAATATCCGGGTTCATAATCGTCGGGTAAAAAGGAGTATTGGTATGTTTTGCCCATGAAAGTTATGGGGCTACCCTGAGTACTGGTTGACATTACTCTTTCGGGAGTAAGGGTAGCAGCAAATAGAAAATTGTATATTATAGTTATTGCCTTAAGTTCTCCGCTGATGCGTTGGTAATCTACAACAGTGCGTTTTATTTGTTTTTCTCCTTCAGTAAATGTTTCGGTGTCAAAGCCATAATCAATTCTAAGCGTTTCGTTCTTTTCGTTTTTGAATACATACCGAACCATATGCCTGGTTTCGTTATCTATAAAAGCAAGTTTGTATTCCGGAACAAGCTCTCCCATTTTTTCGCTGAATCGTCTGGCTATCGTAACGCTGGTATCTATTGCCAAGACCCTGACAGCAAGAGGTTCTTCCCCATTGTCGGTTTGCGCAGCAGTATTTAGTGCGAAGCCAACCAATAGCAATATGTATATTATGTGCTTCAAGGGCTTAAAAATAATAAAATCCTTTAAAAATGTAATATAAACGATAATAGCTCCGACTAAGGAGCTATTATCGTTTATATTAAAATTGTATATTATTTATTTATTACAAACCTTTGAGATGCTATAGCGGCATCTGACTGAATGTTTAATATATAATTACCTGCAGGTAATGCTTCGGTATTAATATGAAGTGTATTGTTCTGCAGATTTTCTTCTGACCATTGTTTTACTGTAATGCCGGCCATATTTAATATACTAAAACGTGCATCCAGTGTTTTGGGCAGATTAAGCGAAATATGAAGTATGTCAGTTGCCGGTATCGGATATAATTTCATAATGCTATTATCTGCAAATGACGTATTAGCAATAGCAGTTGCAAAGTATTCATAATAATACCTTGTTTGTGTATTTGAAGCTGCATATTGCCATTGATTCCCCGTATTGTCCCAACTAATAGTGGTAATACTTTCTACCAAACCATGTGTATTATATAACCATGTTTCTAACATATAATTGTAGAAACTGCCTGATGTTGCATTCCAGAGCATGGTTTTATCCGTTGTTTTATTATTATTTGCATCATAAGTGTACTCATGTTTGCTATACCTATCCCATCCAGTGCCATTCCAGTTGTACTCAACACTTTCTGTTACATTTTTTGCAGCAGAGTATGTGTATTCCCAGTATTTTGATTTTTTCCAGCTATTATCGGTTGTGTTCCAAACCTCGAGAGTATATGATGCTACTTCATTATTACTACCATAGGTGTATAACTTACGTTCGTTATTGTACAAAATACCACTGCCATGGTCTGATATTTTGTCTTCGATAGCAATGATATTATTATTTGCATCGTATGTATAAGACGCACTGTATGCAAGGGAATTTATTTGGACTACTTTATTGCCATCGTAAGTAAGTGTTGACGGGACATTATGAGTCCATGTACCACCAACCCACAATTGAAATAGTGTTTGGTCAATTTTATTAGTACCTGTAATATATTTATATGAATACTTTGCAGAGTCTTTCCATGCTTGTGTTAGTGTATGCCAGATGGAATATCTGAGGGAAAGTATGTTGTTTGTTTTATTGTCAAATGTTTGCGTTCTGAATAATTTATTATCGTACTTGCCGGCTGTAGCATTGTAATAGTATGTTACTGCTTCGTCAAAAAGGATTGATTCATCGTATTGCGGTTGATCAATATTTACCTGACCTGATCTTCCAAAGCTGTATTTATAAGTCGTTGAGTCATTATACTGAAACCAAGTTCCGTTATGCTTCGTATTTGTTTTGGCAATTAACCTGTAATTAGATTTGTTTTCATATTTGCTTCCTTGGGGGTTGAAATGCGGGAATCCACCACCATTTATAACCACGCCGGTAGTCAGCCCGTCGGCCCCATCTTTTGCATTCAGTGCTACCGTGTAGCTGAAAGCTAGTATGTATAAAAAGGCTTTTTTCATAAATACATTTTTAGCATGGTTAATTATTCATTAAATCTAACCCCTGTTCTAACCTAAATCTAATCATATTTTCTTAATGTGAAATGTCATATTTTAATACTGTGACAAAACTTTTACATATCTCTTACAATTATAGGTGATAGTATGACAATTGTAAACCACAATACCCCTATTTATTAACTATCAGTACTTCCTCCATTTTCGTTGTTCCTACAACGGTAATCTTATATCTCCCTGCCGGTAGTTGTGTGACATCCAATGCATATTGGTAACTTTTACGCACGCCTACTTTTATTTCATTCAGTTGCGTATCAAACTGCATATCATGAATAATTATGCTGAAGGGTTGGGCTATTTTCCAGTCAACGTAAATGTTTACATAAGTTTTGGCGGGGTTGGGGTATAGCTTCAACTTGTCAGTTTCTGCAGTTGATTTTTTAACTGTTGAATTATTGTTTTGCTGTGCAGTAGCATTTATTACAGTGAAGCAGATTGCCAGCATCATAACTATGTATTTCATACCTTATGTTTTAGTGCTATATAAATGTAGGTATAAATATAGTCTTGTCCAGCAGAAGATTGATGTGCCTTGAAATCCTTTGCTGTATTGATTTGTATGATTTGTTAACGAGTCGTTTATAAACGGGGTGTTAAGCAGTTGTCATTTTTTTAGTTAACCAATTTTAAAGGCATAGTTAAGCGAGTCTTATTATTTGGTTACGGGTGTGTTTGTGTTGCATCTTTGTTTCATCAAAGCGAAAAATAATAAACACACACAAAACAAAAACACTAAAAAACACACAATTATGAAAAACACTGTTCACATCCGCAAAGCTGAAGTTTCAAAGAAAATAATGTTGTTTGTTTCTATTGTTACCTGCATGGTACTGGCAGTGAATTTCTAAAATGCATTAACCGGGTGCTGTTGGTTTTTGCGATGATGTTCCTGCAGCCCCGGTTATTTTAAACGTTCTCTCTTATCCTCTATATATAGCGAAGCCCCTTTTAAGGGGCTTTACTTATTTTGTTTTTCAACGTGCAAACAATTTGTTGCTCATGCCTATATAGTCATGTTTGTAAGGATTGCAAAATATGAAATGTAAGTATGTTTCTGTCTTGAAATGGTAACCGTTTGTTTGAGGGAATAATTATTGAAATCCTTTGCTGTATTGATTTGTATGATTTGTTAACGAGTCGTTTATAAACGGGGTGTTAAGCAGTTGTCATTTTTTTAGTTAACCAATTTTAAAGGCATCGTTAAGTGAGTCTTATTATTTGGTTATGGGTGTGTTTGTGTTGCATCTTTGTTTCATCAAAGCGAAAAATAAAAAACACACACAAAACAAAAACACTAAAAAACACACAATTATGAAAAACACTGTTCACATCCGCAAAGCTGAAGTTTCAAAGAAAATAATGTTGTTTGTTTCTATTGTTACCTGCATGGTACTGGCAGTGAATTTCTAAAAAACACTACCGGGGCATGCGGGTTTGCGATGATGTTCCTGCAGCTCCGGTTTTTTAAATGTTCTCTCTTATCCTCTATATGTAAAAAGCCCCGTTTCTACGGGGCTTTATCATTTATTGCTGTTTACAGTTTATATGCCGTCTTTGTAATCTATTTTGTCGGGGTCAGGTTCGTGCAGCACCACAGGTTTTGATTTTGTTTTGCGGCGCATACGCATATTCAGCAATTCTACCGTAAAAGAGAATGCCATAGCGAAGTACACATAGTTTTTCAGGTGCATGTCATGCGCACGTTCACTATCCCATCCTTCTATTATCAGTACAACACCTACCAGCACCAGGAAAGAAAGTGCCAGCATTTTGAGGGTAGGGTGTTTGTGTATAAACGCAGCAATCTTATGACTAAAAAGAAACATAACAAACATGGCTATGACTACTGCCACAATCATTACTTCCACATGCTTGGCTATACCAACGGCAGTTATCATACTGTCGAATGAGAAAATCATATCTACTACAATCATTTCTCCTATAGCAGCGGCAAAGCCAATAGACTTACCACTGTTTTTTACGCCAAGTTCTTCTTCCTCGCCTTCCAGTTTAGCGTGTATTTCCTTTACGGTTTTATATAGTAAGAATAGGCCGCCTCCCAACATTACCAGGCTCGCAAGGTCAAAGCCTTTATCAAATACGGTAAATAAGGGTTTGCCTTTTTGCTGTACAAGCCAGCTGAGTGCCATAAGTAGTATCACACGTACGCCAATGCCGGTAAACATCCAGATACGACGTGCTGACAGTTGTTTTTCTTTTGGCAAACGCCCCATGATTATGGAGACAAAAATTACATTGTCTATACCAAGAATAATCTCGAGTATAGCAAGGGTCAGAAGGCTTATGAGCCCGTCAACAGTTAATAACTCGTTCATGTGTATTAAGAGATAAGTCCTTTACAAATATTTGATGCTGTAGCAGGGCCTTCATAAATGAAGCCGGTGTATACTTGTACTAACACTGCACCTGCATCCAATTTTTCTTTAGCGTCTGCCGCTGTAAAAATACCACCCACTGCAATAACAGGTATCTGTCCGTTACTTTTTTTGCTGATGTAGCGTATTACTTCAGTTGCCCTGCTGCGCACCGGTAATCCGCTGAGACCACCAGCACCTATAGCTTCAACCTCGGCAGCAGGTGTATGCAGGTTGCTGCGGTCTATGGTTGTATTAGTAGCTACTAGGCCTTGGATACCTGTTGTTTCTACTATTTCTATAATATCGTCAAGCTGCTCGTTGGTAAGGTCCGGAGCAATTTTTAACAATAATGGTTTTGGATTGCCTAATGATTTGTTCAATGTCATCAGGGTATTGAGGATATGCATCAATGGTTCCTTATCCTGTAGTGCGCGTAGCCCGGGAGTGTTGGGGCTGCTGACGTTTACTACAAAATAATCCACTACATCATACAAATCCCGGAAACTGGCTTCGTAGTCTTTAATGGCATCTTCATTAGGTGTATCCTTGTTTTTGCCAATATTGCCTCCTATTACAAGTTTTTCTTTTCTATGTTTGAGTCTTTCCGCTGCTGCTTTTGAACCTTCATTATTGAAGCCCATACGGTTGATAAGAGCCTGGTCTGCAGGTAGCCTGAACAGGCGAGGTTTAGGATTTCCCGGTTGGGGGCGTGGAGTGAGGGTGCCTATTTCCACAAAACCAAAACCTAAAGCAGCAAGAGCATCTGTATATTTTGCATCTTTATCAAAACCAGCTGCAAGCCCTACAGGGTTGGGGAATGTAATGCCCCATAAAGTCCGCTCGAGGCTTGGGTGTTTAACTGTGTACATGCTTTTCAGCATGTTGCGCATCGGGAGAAGATTATACGCCGTTTGCAGGCGTTTCATTACCATATAGTGCACCTTTTCGGGGTCGATGCTGAATAAAATTTTGCGAATAATACCGTACATGCGGGTGCAAAGATACATTATGATACTTGTATGTTTTTTAACATTTTATACGACAATGGCTGTTTGTGATAGTGTATCTTTAGACCGATTTTATGGGCCGTGTACTTACTAGATTTTGGTTGGCAGGTGTATTGCTGATGTGTGTAGCCAACGCTGTGGCATACGGACAGGTTATGCAAGGTCAACTGACTGATTATGAGGATAATAGGCCCGTAAATGATGTGTTGGTCACGAATATTCATACCAACGAAGTAGCAACGAGCGATAAGGATGGCCGTTTTTCCATATCTGTAGCTACGGGCAATCTGATAGAATTTAAGAAGGATGGTTATAAGGTAATCCGTTTCAGGCTGCCGCAAGGTAAGCTGGTATCGTTTTATAAGGTAGGCATGCAAAAATATAATCCTGCCGTTCCCAGATTTGAAAACATGGCCTCTCCTGATTATAAAACAGATAGCCTTAAATATGCACTGTTATATAAAAAAGAACTGGAGTACCCTCAGATGACCACTATTGATGCCATCCAGCATCCTTTTTCGGCGATGAGCAAAAAGAGCCGGCAAATTTGGGCTTTCCAACAGGAGTATGCCTGGTTTCAGGAACAGAAGTATATAGACTATACATTTAATGACAACCTGATTACTTCCATTACAGGGTTAGCAGGCGATAGCCTTCGTGTATACAAACTCATGTTCCGCCCATCTTATACACAATTGCGTAGTATGGATGAGTATGCTTTTCTTAATTATATCAAGCGTACAGTTTCCGCCTATAGAAAGTATGGCAACCGTGCCAGGAAGTCGCCGGTACGCATCTCTCATTAATATTGATTATCAATTAGTTACGACTTTATTCTCCTGTTGTGCCGATGTAGCTTGTTAATCGGTCGTTAACCGCTTGTGAAACCAGCGTTAACAAGGGTTGTTTTTTTGATTATGCGCATGTAATGCAGCCATCTTTGTATCATCAAACAAACAACAGCAACTAAAATAATAACAATGAAAAAGATCGTATTATTCGCCGCCATTCTTTCTTGTGTAACAATAGCAGCAAAAGCTCAAAACGCTTCATCTACTGCTACTCAAACAGTTAATCTGAACCTGAGCAACGCCATCGAATTAACATTCACAGGTAACAACAGCGCAACAGGTGCAGCAGTTAATCTGGCTTTCAACACAGTTAACGATTATGCAAATGGTGTTCAGTCATCTGCACAAGGTTTGAAAGTACGTTCAAACAAGAAATTCGGTGTTACTGTAAAAACAAACGCAACTAACTTCTCTTATACAGGTTCTACTACTCCTGCACCAACAATGCCTGTTTCCGGTGTTCTTGCTCTTAAAGTAAGTGCAAACGGTACAGGTGGTGCTATCGCAGGTTCATTTAGTGATTTTGCTGACCTGACATCAACAGCTGCAAACCTGCTGACAAACTGTAACAACGGTGGTAACCAGACATTCAGCGTAATGTATGAAGCTACACCGGGTTTTGCTTACCCTGCAGGTACTTACACTGTAGATGTAGTTTACACTGCTACGCAACTGTAGCATAAAAGATTGTGTAGTTCATTGACCCTAAAAAAAATAGAATGATAATGAAACAAGAGATAGCAAACACATTATACGAAACAAAGTATAAGACGATATTAAGCAAAGAACGATTTGCTGAGTTATTGGAACGAGGATTGAACCTGATACATGAGAAAGGCCTCGGAAATAAGTATAAAGCTGTAGAACAAAATGCTTTAGAGGTTGGCCTGGATTATATAACTGCAGAAATGATACAGCACTAAAAATGCTGTTTGTACAATATAATTTTTAAGGAGCAGTAGCGTTACTGTTCCTTATGCTATTTATAATACTTGGCTTCGAATACAGCCAGCAATAGGTTGTCGTTATAAAGTAGCAGGTGTTTGTCATTGATAATATATCGATTGGCTTTGTTCAGCGAGCGCAGCAAATATTGTTCAATATCCATTCTGTCATCACAAGCCATTAATGTAGTGATTGGTTCAAATAGTATAGTACCATGCCTTCCCTCACTGTGTTTGCCGCCGATACCATTACATCCTGCAAAGCCTTCGAGCATACCTTTTTTCGAATTAAGGCGGATGAAAACATCTCTTGCATCGGCAGGGGTAGCAATAGGTTTCCCATTCATTTCATATAACCTCCAATAGGTATTGGTAAGTTCTGCATCACCTTTCGGGATGTGTACCTTTTTTTTGCCGCTGCGGCATGATGCTGCAAGACATAATATAAGTGATAAGAATAATAATTGTCGTGTCATAGGATGATTTGCAGATTAAATATAAAAAGCAATATAGCCCAAACTATTGAGTATTATATAAACTGCATACATTCCAATATTCGTTATATTGCATGGATATAAGTAGAAAATATGCAAAAGAATATTTACATCAAATTATTAGTATTACTGTCACTATTATTATCAGCACAGGTAACCAATGCTCAAAATGGTAATAAGGCATTATCTGAAATGGTAGCAAAGGCACATGCTAATGGTACCAATTTTGCAGGCTGTAATTTATTTACAGTAATAAACGCACCCAAACATACAGCGTTACTAAAAGAAGAGACAATACTACGCCCTGATGCAGGTAAGATTGCAGCGATGTATGAAACGCAACCTGCTGCCATTGAAGTGAAAATAAAAGATGCATATGGAAAGGAGTATGTGTTGGAAATGATGAAGTCGAGCCCTGCTGCATCAGATGCCAATTTTGGTTACATGACTCATCAAGGGCAGATACGACAACGCATGGATAATGGTATTCACTATCAAGGTGCAATATCAGGTAAGGAAGGATCGCTTGCTGCAATGAGTGTATTTTCTGACGGGTCGATAATGGCTTTATTCGCAGACAAAGATGGTAATTATGTATTAGGCAAGCTTGAAGACAATTCGGGTAATTACATATTGTATAACGACAAGGATATGTTGATGAAACAGGAAATGCCTTGTGGTGTGCGCGAAACCGGTAAGCCGTATGATTATCGCCCGCAATCGGGACACAACAAAACAACGGGTGTAAACATGTGCCGTAAAGTGCAACTGTATTGGGAGTGTGATTATCAATTCTTTCAGAATAAAGGCAGTTTAGTAAATGCACAAAACCATATGACAGGGTTATTCAACCAGGTTCAGGCACTTTATAAGAACGATAATATTTCAATAGAGTTGAAATCATTGTATATCTGGACAACTGATGATGGTTATCCGTTTAATACATCATCTGATGGATTGGATATATTCAAAGGCTATTGGAACAGCAGGTTGGATGGTTTTGACGGAGATATTGCGCACTTCATTACTATGGATGCGAGCAGCAATGGTGGTTTGGCTTATCTGGATGTATTAGATGTCAGTTCAAGGTCTTTTGCATATGCCTATAGCGAAATACATTCAACATATAGCCCTATTCCTACTTATTCATGGAGTGTTATGGTTTTGTCTCATGAAACCGGCCATAATATGGGTTCTAAGCATACACACTGGTGCGGATGGGCTACCGGCCCCGGCGGTAGTTGTGGTTCTATTGATAATTGTACAACACAGGAAACAGACTTCTCATGTGGTACCCCATGTTTTAAAACATGGGATAATGCTTTGCCATCCGGTTCATGGTCTGGTTCGGTAATGAGTTATTGTCACCTGACGTCTCGTGGTATAGGATTAGCGAATGGTTTTGGCCCATTACCCGGAGCGCTCATCAGAAATAATGTAACTAATACATCGAACTTAAAATCTGTAATCAGTGCCAATCTGATAATCACACCTATTTGTAATAATAATGGGGCGATAACGCTGATTTACAATGCAGATAATTTTGGTGTTGCGCCTTACACGTATACATGGTCGAATGGTGGAAATACGAAAAATATTTCGAGCCTCAGTACAGCAGGAAGTTATAATGTAACTGTAACAGATTCGAATAATTGTACGAATACGTTCACAACAAATCTCGTGAAATTTGCAAACCCCGGTAATGGTAAAGCAACAGGCTATAACTTGCCTGTATGCTGTTACAAAGGACCTGTTACCGTAACATTATCGGCAGATTTACCAACTGATATACAAGCTTGCCAGACAGTGGCATGGTTAAAGACTACGGGTGCATTAAGTAATTATGCAGCAGCACAAACAGCATTTGCAAGTGCCGCTCCATCAGATATTATATATAGTACTAACAGTTCATCGGTTAGTAACAGTACTGCTGCAACGTTAAATATTACATCCCCAAATCCATGTTCAAAGCAAACGTATTATTATACACCATTCATCACACGCAAACCGAAGTTGTTAAATAATATTACATCCAGCGCAACAGTTAATAGTCCTGTATATCAAGACGTATATCAGATAGGTAGCGGTGTTTCTCTACCAGACCAAACAGCCACTGCCACTGTATGTGATTTGGCAGATACTGCTACTGCTAAGACACTAAGTGTTACTGTTACGAATTATACAGGCAGGGCTAATAATCTTACAATCATTGCGCAAACCCCGGCAGGAGGTAATCAGTCGGTTTGGTACAGAAAAACAGGATTGGCCGGAAATGGTACCTATACTATACCCCTAACAGATGCCCCTAATATTTTAGGTGCTATTGAGGTACTGGCATTCGATTTCAATTGCTCTAATTCGGGCTCTTGTGTATCATCTTCGGTTACATTGAGTGCCACCAGAACTGTAACTTATCAGGCTATTACCAGTCCAAGGTTTGAAGGCGTGTGTGCAAGTGGTACTTCTGTAAAGTTGTCATTCAGCCCGGATAGTTGTGAATTTGCTACCGGCGTTTCTGCAATAGCGAATGAAGCTCCGGCATTTTTGTCAGTGTATCCAAACCCTGCCAATCAATCTGTAATGGTAAAATTCTATTCGGGTGTACACGGAACGGCAGATTTGAAGATAACAGACATGCTTGGTAAGAAAGTATATGCTATTCCTGTAAAATATGAAACCGGAGATAATTATATTCCGGTAAATGTAGGAAGCTGGGCTAAAGGTGTGTATTTTATATCTCTGCCAATTGGCAATAGGGTTGAAAACTGTAAGCTAATAGTAGAGTAGAGTTAAATTTTATTTTATTGAATGTATAAAAGGCGCACAGAGTGCGCCTTTTATACATAATAGCAGTCCATTTAGGGTTATAATAGAATATTGGGCATCTATAGCCTATTGTTTTGAGATTTCGGGATACTTATCGTACTTTTGCGCGCAATTCATCGTTTGATTTTCTATATATTATAATATGTCGGGACAGCTTAAAGAAGTTCGCAACCGTATCAAGTCAGTAACATCTACTCAGCAGATAACAAAGGCCATGAAAATGGTAAGTGCTGCAAAATTGCGCCGTGCGCAGGATTCAATTATACAAATGCGTCCATACGCCCAGAAATTGCAGGAAATGCTAAGTAATATTGCCAGCTCTACTTCTGATATGGCTATGCCTCTGGCAGAAGAACGTGCTGCAGAACGTGTGTTGCTGATACCAATAACAAGTGACCGTGGCCTGTGTGGTGCCTACAATTCGAATGTAATAAAGGCAACTCGCCAGCTAATTGCAGATAAATATGCTACACAGCATGCTAATGGCAATGTTACAGTGCTGCCAATAGGTAAGAAAGGATATGAATATTTTGTAAAGAATAACTATAAAGTTGTTTCTGATTTCTGGACAATATTCAGCGACCTGAGTTTTGATAATGTTCGTAATGCCGCTGTATATGCTCAGAAAGCATTTTTGAACAAGGAGTATGATAGGGTTGAACTGGTTTACAGTCAATTCAAAAACGCAGCTACTCAGAAGTTTGTTACAGAGGCATACCTGCCAATACCTAAAGTAGAAAATGAAGGCGGTAATAAGAACAGCGATTTCATATATGAGCCATCAAAAGAAATACTGGTTCAGGAATTGATGCCAAAAATTCTTAATACACAAGTATATAAAGCTGTGCTGGATGCTAATGCTTCGGAGCATGGTGCGCGCATGACTGCAATGGATAAGGCTAGTGAGAATGCTAATGAATTACTGAAGAACCTGAAGATAAGCTACAACCGTGCACGTCAGGCAGCAATTACCACCGAACTGACGGAGATTGTGAGTGGCGCGGCTGCATTGCAAGGATAAATTTAGTGCTAACTTATACTATTATAAAAAACCGCTGCATATCAAGTGCAGCGGTTTTTTTGTATTTTTAGATAAAATATATGCTATGAATAAATGGTTGGTATTGTGTACGGTAATTGTATTGGGCAGTATGCAGTTATATGCACAGCACGCGAAGGTGAGAAAGTACACAAGCCCGCTATCTGGTAGTGTAATATTAAGTGAGCTTGAAGACAAGTACAATGCAGAAGTGCATAGTCTTGAATCGCCAAGGCCGGATGCTAATGCAGACAGGCAAAGGTTATATAATGCCAAACAGGAAGTAGCAAAGTTGTTTCCATACAAAAGAGGGAATGCCGCGTATAAGACAACCGCAATAGGCGCACCAGTACTTACTACAAATTTCATTGCAGACTCGCTGACAGGAACGCCACCGGATAATGATATGGCAATATCAAAAAATGGTAAAGCTGTATCTGTAGTTAATAGCAACATAGCAATTACAAATGCAGATAGTGGTAAAATGATTAGCAGAAAAACATTGAAAGTGATGTCGACTGCTGTTAACTTAGGTGGAACACAGAATTACCGATACGACCCTAAGGTTATATATGACCCTGAAGCAGATAAGTTTATTTGTGTAATGCTTAACTCTACGAATGAAGATAATTATATAGTACTCGGATTCTCTCAGTCAAATGACCCGGCCGGGCAGTGGAATTTCTATAAGTTTTACGGAGATTATAAGGGGGATACTACATGGTTTGATTATCCTAGTATTGCTATTACCAAAGATGAGTTCTTTTTAACAGGTAATAAGATTAAATTCAATGCCAGTTGGCAGGCCGGGTTCACCGAAACTGTAATATATCAGGTTAAAAAACAAGATGGTTATACCGGAGCGTCAAACATCACATACCAGATATGGGATAGTATCAGTTACAACGGTATCCAGATAAGAAATCTGTATCCAACAAAAGGCGGCAGCAGCATTAAAGGGCCTGAGCAGTATTTTTTATCAAACAGAAATTTTGACGTGCAGAACGATACTATATTCCTGGTGAAAATTCCTGACGTAATCAGTAGCGGAAATACGAACCTTGATATAAAAGTATTGATATCGCCAACAAAATACGGAGTGCCGCAGGATGGCCGCCAACCTGATACTTCAGCAACATTGGCAACTAACGATGGCCGGATATTGGGCGCATTTATTGACGGTGATGAAATTCAGTTTGTAAGTACTACTGTTACACCTGTCAGTGGCGCATCGGGCGTGTTTCATGGTGTGATAAAAAATTACGCATCCACCCCGACTTTCAGCAGCGCGCAAATATTTTCTATTGATACACTGGATTTTGGCTATCCTAATGTAACCTATGCCGGTAACCCGTGGGGGGTGAGGCAGTCCATAATCTCTTTCAACTTTACAGGGCCGAATATGTATCCCGGGGTTAGTGCTATTATGTTTGATGGTGCAGGATATTCACCAATGACGATAGCAAAATCCGGCATAAGTAGCATAAAGGTATTAGCACAGAAACAGCAGCGTTGGGGAGACTATATGGGTGCGCAGGTAGATTGGAACAATACAGGCTCGGTATGGATAGAAGGTATTTATGGAAGGACAGGACAATCATACGGTAGCTGGATAGCGAAGCTGAACTCGCCATTGCTTGCAGTAAATAATACAAATACTAAAAATGCAGATTATAAACTGTACCCTAACCCTGCCTTGCATTATATCAGCTTTGAGTTTGAGCTTGTACAACCAACTAAGACAACTTTTTATATTTATGATATTCAAGGCAAACTTGTTGATAAATTGCTGGAACACCCTTGCAAACAAGGCCTGAACAGGATACAGTTTAATATTGGTACACTGCCCGCAGGTAATTATGTATTGAAAGCAACCAGCATTGAAGGCGCTGAAATAATGAGCCGCAAGTTTGTGAAAGAATAAACGCTTGTTTGAAAAGCTAATACTAACTTTGGAGTTGCCATGATGCAACTATTATTTAATTTATCACTGGCGTTTAAGGCTATTAAAACAAATCGCCTGCGAACATCACTTACCGTTGCCATTATTGGCTTGGGTATTATGGCATTGGTAGGTATCCTTACAGCTATCGAAGTAATGAAGGCAAGTGTGTATACTAACTTCAGCAGTATGGGCGCCAATAGTTTTCAGATAACGAATGATGTTGTTAAGAAAAAACGCAGAGGCAGACATGGTGAAGGGAGAGGTGTTAATATTAATGAAGGTAGAAATATACGTTATGAAGAAGCTATAGCGTTTAAAAAGCGTTATCACTTTCCTGCAAAAGTTGGCATATCGATGTCCGGTAGCAGTATTGCTACAGTTCGATACGGTTCTGTAAAAACTAATCCGAATATTGCTGTCATGAGTGTTGATGATAACTATCTGGATATATCAGACACGAAACTGGAAGCAGGTAGGAATTTTTCGAACTATGAGCAAGAGTTTGGTACGTATGTATGTATACTCGGAAATGGAATGGCTAAAAAGCTTTTCGGGAATAAATACATGAACGGCATTGGTAAAACGGTATCAATAGGTGATATAAAATACAAGGTTGCAGGCATTGCAGAGTCAAAAGGCAGCAGCATGATAATGAACAGTGATAATCTGGTACTGATACCACTTGCAAATGGCAGGATAACCTATGGCAACAACGAGCGTTATATAATAAATGTTAAGGTGGCAGATATTAACAGGAAAGATATAGCTGCGCAGGAAGCGGAAGGGTTGTTCAGGGTTATACGTAAAGTGCCTGTAGGTGTTGATAACGATTTTACTGTTGAGCAGAATGATAATCTTGCAGAAATGGTGTTGGAAAGTATCAAATACATTAGCTGGGCTGCATTGGTGATAGGCATAGTTACGTTGTTAGGTTCTGTAGTCGGGTTAATGAATATAATGCTGGTATCTGTAGCAGAACGTACGAGAGAAATAGGTGTAAGCAAAGCTTTGGGGGCAAGAGCATCAACAATTAAACAGCAGTTTCTTACTGAATCTATTATGATAAGCCTTGCCGGTGGTATTGCGGGTGTGATACTTGGAATGCTTGTCGGTAATCTCTTTGGCCTGATATTTAATACGGGTTTTATAGTGCCATGGCTATGGATAGGGGTTGGTGTCAGTCTTTGTGCATTAGTGGGTATAATATCCGGTATATATCCTGCTGTAAAAGCGGCGAAACTTGATCCGATAGAAGCATTAAGGCATGAATAAAATACAACTGCAAGCTATATTATGAGTGAATTGAAAGGATTGGTATATAAATCTACCGGCAGTTGGTATATAGTGCGCGATGAGCATGGTAAGATATGGAATGCACGGGTAAAGGGTAAAATGAAAATAGATGACAACATATCATCAACTAACCCAATAGCTGTTGGCGATAAAGTGATTTGTGATATTGAGGAAGGGGAGGAGGGTATCGCAACAATAAAGACTATCGCAGAGCGGAATAATTACATAGTTCGCGTTTCGCCACATAATAAAAATCAAAAACATATTGTTGCAGCTAATCTTGATGCTGCATTGGTTGTTGCAACTATTGCAGAACCGAGAACATCACAAGGATTTATAGATAGATTCCTGATAACAGCAGAGGCATATCATATTCCTGCAATTATAGTCATCAACAAAATTGATTTATTAAAACCCAAGCATCAGGAGCAGTTAGAGCATTGGCAAAAAATGTACGGCGATGCCAGTTATGAAATTTTTCCGGTAGTTGCATTACAGCCGGAAAGTATTGCAGCGTTGGCTAACAGGCTGAAAGGGATAACTACATTATTCAGCGGCCACTCAGGTGTTGGTAAAAGCACATTAATTAATCAACTGATACCGGGTGTGGAACTACGTACACAGGAGGTGTCCGGTTGGAGCGGCAAGGGGCAGCACACCACTACGTTTGCCGAGATGTTTGATATACCCGGTAGTGGTAAGATAATAGATACTCCGGGTGTAAAAGAATTTGGATTGATAGATTTTGAGAAAGAAGAACTGGCACAATATTTCCCTGAAATGAGGCGTGTGATGCAAGGCTGTAAATTCAATAATTGCCTGCATATAAATGAACCGGACTGTGCAGTGAAAGAAGCAGTGAATAACGAGACGATAAGTATAGATCGTTATGTAAGCTATATGAGCATCATGGATACTATTGAGAAAAAGTGGTAATAATAAAATAGCAATGATAATCTATAACGTAACTATTAAGATTGATGATAGCATACACAACGAATGGATAAAGTGGATGCAGGAAGAGCACATCCCCGAGTTGATGCAGACCGGTTTGTTTACAGAGAGTAAATTATGTCGTCTGCTGGAACAAGATGATAGTGAGGGACCCACTTATGCAGCACAATATTTTTGTAAATCTTTAGAGGAATATAATGAATATATAACAAAATACGCCCCTTCAATGCGTGAAAAAGGCTTTGTCCGATTTGGCAATAAATTCATTGCATTCCGGACTGTTATGGAAATCATTTCCTGATTTTGTAAATGCCGTATAATCCTTTGTTAACAAGGGTTTCAGGTTAGCAAAATCCTTGCCAATATAACGAAAATCAATACAGATAAGGCTTTGAGAGTATGTTAAATGTTTGTTTTGCATGTGTAAATGTGCATAAGTTGTGGAAACCTGCTACTGGCAAGGGTTTTGAAGTTTGGAATTTTTTTACGGGATATTTGGAAGTGTACTAAAGGTGAGTATATTTGCCTATCCTCAAAAATATTTATTTCACGACTAAACACACAACAAATGAACAAAGCTGAATTGATTGACAAAATTGCCAAAGATGCTGGTGTTACTAAAACTCAAGCTAACGAAGCATTGGATTCTTTCACAAACGCAGTAGTTGCTGCTCTGAAAAAAGGCGACCGCGTTACTTTGGTTGGTTTTGGTACATTCTCAGTTTCTGAGCGTTCTGCGCGTAATGGCCGTAACCCACAGACTGGTGAAGTAATCAAAATCAAAGCTCGCAAAGTGCCTAAGTTTAAGGCTGGTAAAGAATTCTCTGCAAAAATTGCTAGCGGCAAGAAATAATCAATCTTGAGACAAAAGAGAATAAAAGGCAGGAAGCGAAAAGTTTCCTGCTTTTTTTTTATTTTTGCATTCTAAAAATTTTTAATCATGGGTAGAGGCGATAAACGCACTAAACGCGGTAAAATTTCTATGGGTAGCTTTGGTAAAAGTCGTCCTGCTAAAATCGCGAAGAAAACAGCTAAAGCTGACAAGAAAGCGTAATTTATACGTTACATTATTTAAAGCCCCTTTAACCAGGGGCTTTCTTGTTTTTTGAGCCCCTTGTGAACGAAGTGTTATCCTGCCTTCCGGCTCTTTCAGATATCTGTTATTTACTATAAGTTTGCGTTGCCTTATGCAGGCTTTTTATTTTATGGCAGTTTTTCATACAAAAGATATATCCCAAAGCAGTTTTTTAGTAACAGGTGGTGCGGGTTTCATAGGTTCTCACATTACAGAATACCTCCTCAAAAATGGTGCTGGTAGGGTACGTGTGCTGGATAATCTGGCTACTGGTTTTCAAAAGAATATAGACTTGTTTACAGGGTACAGCAATTTTGAGTTTCTGGAAGGCGATATCCGCGACTTTGAAACTTGTAAAAAAGCTTGTGAGGGTATAGACTATGTTACGCATCAGGCAGCACTGGGCTCTGTACCACGTTCTGTAAAAGACCCTGTTACGAGTAATGAAGTGAATGTAAGTGGTTTTATAAATATGATTACTGCTGCAAAGGATGCGGGTGTGAAAGCCTTTGTATATGCTTCTTCATCTTCGGTATATGGGGATGAACCTAATCTGCCAAAGGTAGAAGAAAGAGTAGGTAACCCATTATCTCCATACGCAGTAACAAAGAAGACAAATGAGCTGTATGCAGATGTATTTGCAAAGCTATACGGCATGAAAATAGTAGGGCTAAGATACTTTAATGTATTTGGCCCGAGACAAGACCCTGACGGCCCGTATGCAGCTGTAATACCATTGTTTGTAAGTGGCATAATTAACCAAACGCTGGTGTATATTAATGGTGATGGTGAACAAACGCGTGACTTTACATTTGTAGATAATGCAGTACAGGCAAACGTGCGTGGCATGTTGTGCGATAATCCGGAAGGTTTCGGTAAAGCATATAATGTAGCTGTTGGCGAAAATTATTCAGTTAATTTTCTTTACAATGCGATCCGGGAAATGTTGGGTATGCAGCACGAAGCTACTTACAGGGAAGAGCGTGCTGGTGATATACGGAACTCGTTGGCCGATATATCGAAGGCTAAAACATTGCTGGGGTATGAACCAACACAACGTTTTATGGATGGCTTGAAGCAAACTGTTGCATTTTTCAAAGAAATGTACAGCTAAACAGACTCTTCAAGAAAAGATGGTACCGGGCGGCCGAGCCTGTCGCGGTACTTAACACCTTTCACGTCAAGAAGTGAATAGTAATATTCGTTCATGTCTTTAACAAGGCGTTGGTAAGAAAATTTACTTTGCACGAAATTGCGGCCTTGTGTACCGAAGTATGTACGCATTTCAGGTTTTTGTATTAGTTGCAACAAAGCTTCTGCGAAAATATTTACATCATTAGGCTCTGTAATAAAACCACACAGATTATCAGTAACAACATCTGCAACACCACCAACATTGGTAGATACTACAGGGCGTGATGCTGCCTGTGCTTCAATCAGCGAAACAGGTGTGCCTTCGTTGTGAGAAGTAAGTGCAACAATATCCAAGCCTGCTAATACAACATCCATATCTGTTTGCCAAGAGGTACAGATGGCTGTTGCTTCGCGTGGGTTTTCAGGATAATATGTGTAGTCGATTCCAGCTTCTTTGAATTCTGCTTCCATTTGCCGGCGCATATCTCCGTCGCCAATCACTACAAACTTTACACGTGCAGATGTCTGTTCCAATACTTTTTTGGCAGCAGCTACAAACAGGCTGTGATTCTTGACAGGTACTACACGGCCTATTATACCGATTGCAATATCCCCATCGTAAATGTTATACTTCTGGCGGAATTCTGCACGTTTAATATCCTGATGTAGTTGAAATTTATCCAAGTCAAGACCAAGCTGAATAATTTTCATTTTTTCAGCAGGGCATATTTTGTAGATATTTGTAAGCTCGTTCTTTTGCAATTCGCTGATGGCAATAATGCCTGTAGAGCGTTTGGCAAGGTAGCGTTCTATCTGAATGAAAGTATTTGTCTTCCATTTGTTGAAATAGCTATGGAATACGTGTCCGTGGAATGTATGAACGATAACCGGAACCTTGCAGGCATCTGCTGCTAAACGGCCTATTACACCTGATTTTGCTGCATGTGTATGCACAATATCCGGGCGAAATTTTTCGATAAGCCGTTTGATTTTTTTATATGCAATACCATCATCTACAGGGCTGATGCTTCGCTTCATTTCAGGTACTTCTACCGGAGTAATGCCAAGATCCATACTCAAATGGTCTGCATCTTGTTCGTGGTCGTCTTTACCACCTATTACCAGCATGGTTTCGAATTCAGGAGCCATATACTTGGTAAGGTATGTGGCATTGATGGCGGGGCCGCCGATTATCAACCTGTTTAGTATCCTTAAAACCCGTGGCATGTATAGCTTATAACGGGGTTAAAATTACGATAAATCTGTAATTAATAAAAGTGTAAAACTTAGTTGTAGTACTTTTTCCACCAGTATTGGAATACTATCAGTGCCCATATAGTAGCATGGCTGTCTTCAGGATTTGCACTGTGTAGTTTCTTCTTAAGTTGTTCTATAGCAGTTGGGTTGAAGATGCCTTGTTGTTCAATAAAAGAACGGCTTAGTAAATCATCGTTAATGAGCCCCCAAAGCTCTTTACGGAACCAATCGAGCAATGGGATTTCAAAGCCATGTTTAGGACGATTGTATATTTCTTCAGGCAACATACTGCGGAATGCATCCTGTACTATCCTCTTTTTCATGTTGCCATCTACCTTATAATCAACCGGTAGTGAGAAGGCAAAGTCTACTACTTTGTAATCGAGGAATGGGCTGCGAACCTCAAGGCTGTTTGCCATACTCATCATATCCACCTTCACCAACATGTCGCTCAGTAGTACAAGGTTCATGTCGGTTAGCAATACTTCATTGAAATCGCTTGTTTTGAAGTGTTGCAGTATTTCTTTTCGCTGTTGTGTAAATACCGCATCATTTACCGCCGCCCTTGATTTATCGGACAGCAATGCACCAGCTTGTTGTGGCGGATTGAATGAAGCCCAACGCCAGTAACGGTCGCTTTCAGAAAGGCTTGCACCCTCTGCAAAACGATTCAGTTGGCGGAAGAGGTTGGTGATTTTATTGTTTCTGCTGCGTGGTAATGCTTTCCATAGAGGGCTACCAAGTTTTACCAATGTATTCAGCAGAGATTGCTGGCGTATCTTCCACTCTGCAGCATGTTTGTTATAACCTGCAAAAACCTCATCGCCACCATCACCACTCAATGCAACTGTTACATGTTTGCGTGTATAGTAGCAAAGTATGTATTCGGGTATGGCAGATGAATCTGCAAATGGTTCGTCCAGATAATCGAGCACACTATATACATGCTCCAGAAAATTGTCTGTAGAGAGTGAAAATACCGTGTGATTGGTTTTGTATTTCTCCGCTACCAGCTTTGCATATTTTGTTTCGTCGAAAAACGGATTGTCTTTGTAGCCTATGGAGAATGTGTTGAGTTTATCTGTATGTCGGCTTGCCAATGCTACTATAACAGACGAATCTATACCACCACTCAGGAATGCACCAAGTGGTACATCGGCAATCATACGTTCCTGAACAGCAATATCCATGTGTTGTATCAACATTTGCTGTGCAGTGGTGTAGTCGTATTTGTTGTAAGATGCTTTGTCTATCTGTATTTCGTAGTAAGGCTTTACTTCTTTTACACCATCTGCATCGCAAATCATGTAATGCCCCTGCGGTAGCTTAGTCACACCTTCCAGCATACTTTGCGGCTGTGGTATATAGTTGAGTTGCAGGTATTGGTATAGTGTAGTGTAGTTAATAGCTTTCGGAATATTCCATTCCAGCAGCGCTTTTATTTCAGATGCAAAAGCAATATGCTCTTCTGTGGCATGATATACAAGCGGCTTTTTACCAAAGCGGTCGCGCGCTATAATCATGCGGCCTGTTTCGGTATCATAAAAGCTGAAAGCAAAAAAACCAGCCAGCCATTGGATGCTGCGTTCGCCGTATTTTATTAGCAGGTATAACAGTACTTCAGTATCGGAAGTGGTTTTGGCACCACCTATCCGTTGCCATACATCCTGCAGGTATTTGTCTGAAAGTTCCTGATAATTAAAAATCTCACCATTGAAAACGATAGTGTATCTTCCCGTTACATCCGTCATTGGTTGAGATGCTCCGTTGGATGTATCGATGATAGATAAACGACGGTGGCCCAGAGCTACATTTTTATGTGTATAAACATTACCTGTATCGGGGCCGCGAAGCAATAATTTGTCTGTTGATTGTGTTATTTTTGTAAGGTTGGATGCAGCGTTAGCCTTGAAAGCGTAATAACCTGTAATACCACACATGATACGGACAAATAGTAGTGAGAAAGTTAGTAATACTGAAATTTAAAACCTGATGCAATATAGCAATCAATTTATTACGTTGCTCGACTATTTGTTGCTTCCTTTCTACTTGGGTATTATTTATCTCATTGCTATAAAATTCAGAGATTCCAAATATCCTCCCGGCCACAAATGGAGGCCTTATTTTATGACCGGACTTACCTTGAAGATAGGTGGTGCGGTGTTTATCGGGCTGATTTACCAATACTATTATGGTGGTGGTGGTGACACCGTAAACTACTTCAGGCATGCTGAAGTAATAAATTGGTCATTTAATGATTCTGCCAATAAATGGTTTAATCTGTTGTTCCATATTCCTGAATGGTATGACCCACGGTATTACGGGAAGTATATATCGCAAATGACATGGTACGAAGCGCCAACAGAATACATAGTTTGTTCTATAATCGCAATGTTAGGTGTTTTTACATTCACAACTTATCTTCCCACAGCTGCTTTATTAGGAACACTTGCTTTTACCGGATTATGGGCTCTTTTCAGAACATTCGCTACAAAATATCCCATGTACACCAAGCAAATAGCGATATGTGTATTGTACATACCTAGTACTGTTATGTGGGGATCCGGAATTTTTAAAGATACAGTGTGTATGTTTGGCCTTGGTTGGCTGACTTATGGCGTTTTCCGACTAATTATTAATAGAGATTTCAGTTTCAGTGTTATTGCAATGACAGTGTTAGGGTTTTACCTGGTAGTATCAATCAAGGTATATATAATAATGGCATTTTTACCTGCATTAATGCTTTGGGTTTTATTCACGTATTCTCACAGAATAAAAAGTTCGGCAGGAAGGTTTTTTGTAAAAATATTGGTGCTTGGAGGTGCGGCAGGTGGTTTTATGGCACTTACATCCCAATTTGCCAATTCTCTGGGAAAATACTCCCTTCAAAACGTAGCTCAAACATCTTATATAACAAGTACATATATTGCATCTGTATCAGATGAAGGTTCTGCATATGACTTAGGTCCTATGGATCCATCTTTTGCAGGTATGATTAAAAAGTTTCCACAGGCTGTTGTGGTATCATTATTCCGACCATATATCTGGGAAACACGAAAAATAATGCAGATGCTTAATGCGCTTGAAGCTGCAATGTTTCTTTGGGTTACAATTAAGGTATTACTCACCATAGGTCCGCGAAGAACATGGAAAACTATATCTGCTGACCCTACTATTCAGTTCTGTTTGATTTTTGCCATCATCTTTGCATTTGCTGTTGGTATATCTTCGGGTAATTTCGGTGCGCTGTCTCGCTACCGCATACCAGCGTTACCGTTTTATGGTATTGCACTGATGCTGATATTCTATAAGAATAACAGTTTGGATAAGAATATATTCTCCTTAAGGTTGCGGGGCTAACTAAAAAGTTGCAAAAAAGTTTTGTGTTGCGATTGTGTACTGTAAGACTCAAGCATATATGCCTGCCCTGCTTTACCCATATCCGCTCTTTTACAGGAATCGGTAATGAGTAGTTTAATGTACTGTTTCCAGTCTGCATCTGTGCCGCAGAGATAGCCATTGATACCATCCCGGATAATAACATTATTGACACCAACCGGGCTGGCAAGTGCAGGTATGGCTAATGACAGGTATTGTATGAGCTTGAAGCCGCATTTACCTTCGCTCCAGGCGTCTGCCTGTAGTGGCATGATGCCGATATCCATTTTTAATAAATCCTGAATTTCCGTTGCAGCACTCCACGATATAAATTGAAAATCTTTTAGTGGTAATTCCGGATTCTTATCAGCGATAACAAGAAAAGAAAAGTCTATTTCTTCCTGAAGTTCTTTGATAATGTTGACAATGTTATCAAGGTATTGCAGCGTAGAATGGCTGCCTGTCCAGCCAACAACAGGTTTGTGATTGCCATGTTGTTTAGTGCCTTTGTGCATGCGTTCCATATCTACGCAGGTTGGCATCAATACAGCATTATTATTAAACTGTAATGCATAGCTGAGTAGATATTCATTGCCCGCAGCTATTTTGTAAGACCATTTTACTATGTGTTTTATCTTCCAGAAGCATTTCAGTTTTGCAGCTATGCTGTTTTCGCTACTTGTATTGGCAATCCATACAGCATCGTCATAGTCGAAAATCATTTTCTTTCGCCACAGCTTCGCAACTATCCATTCAAATATCGGTGGGCCTAAGGGAGCAGTTTCGCGGTGCACAAAAACATAGTCGTAACTATGTACATCTACCAGTACTGTTTTGAGTCTTTTCAGATAGCCTTTTACGATGCCCCATGCTTTCTGAAAAACAGAACCTTGTTTATAGAGATGTTGCCATGTAGCGTCATCCATGAAAGGTGCAATCTTATATTGAATACCAACCTCTGTCAGATATGGCTCGAACAGCTCCACACGAAAGCGCTGTGAAGGCGCTTTGCCAAGTGGATATGGAACCATGAATAAAACTTTAGGTGTACTCATTATTGTGCAAGTATAGCTTCAAATTCTTTTGTAAAATGTTCTTTGCTGAATTTATTGCGAACATATTTTTTGCCAGCTTCAGCATATTGCTTTCTTATTGTTGCATTGTTTGCCAATGTTAGTATGGCATTCATCATTGCATTTATATCTGCTACAGGTACTAATAAGCCCGTTTCTTTATCAACAATTACCTCTTCGGGACCGCCGCATTTTGTGGCAATAACTGCAGTGCCGTAATATGCAGCTTCCAGACAGGTCATTGATAAAGATTCGGAATTAGAGAAATTCAACAACACATCAGCAGCCTTTATCTCAGCTTCTACATTGCTGTTGAAGTCTGAAAAGCTAACCACATCTTCAAGTCCATGTTCTTTTACTTTATCAATAAGCATTTGTTTGAATTCCCTGTTTTTCTCAAGCCCCATATCACCACCTGTGTATTTCAGGCGTAGCTGTTTATTGTGCTTATATGCATTGATGAATGCTTCCAACGCATAGTCTTGTCCCTTGCCACGTATATAGTTAGATAAGTAGAGTAATTGTACCGTGTCTGATTCTTTCTTTTCTTCAGTAATCTGTTCTTGCAGATTTGCAGGGTCGTAAAGGCGAATTGTGTTTTTGTTAACCGGTAATTCTTTCAATACAGTATCCGAAACTGCAATAACATGATGGCTGTAACGCTGTGCAAAGAACGTCCACAGTTTTCTGAATGGTGCTGGCATTGCAGATGGTACAAAACGTACATAGGTAATCAGTTTCCCTTTGTAGCCGAATATTTTTAGCAAAGCACCAATGAGGTTGTAAAAGTCATTCATCTGCACCACATCTATTTGCTCACGTTTTATTATGCTGCTTACTCTGTATGTATTTAGCAGTAGCGCGAAAGGGTAGAGAAGAATAGATGGAGATTTGCGAATCTCTTGCAGCTTGATAGTATGGTAAAGAATATTGTTCGCTTCCAGATTTGCCTTAACCCTGCTATTCGGGTGTATGACGAAAGTAAACTTATGTTTGTCTGATAATAGCATAGCCTCGCTAAGTGCGCATTTGAATGCACCTGTAAAAGCAAGTGAGTTGTCTATAATCAGAATGTTCATCTTAGTTATCTATTACATTTTTCCACTGTTGCAGCATAGACTGTAATGTAAAGCGTTTTGTAAGCGTTTCAAATTCGTTTTTTGATGGCGCAGGTTGTTGTAACCATTTTATTATTGCATCCACCCATAATTGTTGTGTTTTATCACTCAGGTGATTAACCATTGGTAATAGTGTACCTACCTGTGTATCTATGCTGTATTCAATCGGCTCTTTGGATAGATTGGGTACATTCAATATTTCTCTTGGTCCTGTAGGACAGTCTGTTGATACTACAGGAATGCCACATATCAACGCCTCTGCCAATACATTTGGAAAGCCTTCCCAAGAGGATGTGAGTGCAAACAGTTTGCTATGTTTATAAAATTTGAAAGCATTGTGTTGAAAGCCCATCAGGTAAACATCTGCATCTGTTCTTTTTTCTTTTTGCCAATTGCAGGCGTTTAACCCCAATTGGTTACAAAGTTCGATAAATGGCTCTTTCAATTCTCCATCGCCAAGTATCATAACACGAGCGTCAACAGATTGCTTAACTGTTTTTAGGATTTTGATTAGTTTATCTTGTTCTTTAGCAACATGCAAGCGACCAGATGTTATGATTACAGGTTTTGAAAATATAGCAGCTTCTTCTGTTGTAAGAACTTCATTGCTTTTGTTTAAGATGTCATCAATCTCGTAAAAATTGTAGATAGTAGCTAGCCTGCTTTTACTAATGCCGAAATGCTCGTGTAATTCATCTGCCAATGCATCTGTTACACAAACTATTTCATTTGCTTTTTTATATAGTTGTGGTATCAGCAGTTGTTTGCGAATTTTGCCCATTGCACCACTGATAACTTTGTCGTGCATTTTTGAACCACGAATGCTCAGTACCACTTTCTCTTTCCCTTTGGTCAATACATTAACATAATCCGGCCCTTCAAGAAAGCTGATGGAGGTGTCAATCTTTAAATCACGCTTTAGCTGTTTCAATTTTTGCAGCCTGTATCTCCATGCTTTTATTTTACCTACAATGCCGGAATGTGCAGGTGGGTCTATGAAAATTACATTCTTACAGGTTTTATAAAACTTTTCTCTGTCTGTGCCTGATAGTATGCAAAGCGTAACATTGTATCCTTCCTGTTCCAGATAATAACTTAGTAAAGAGATAGAGCGTTCTGCACCTCCCTTCCCTAGTTCTGATCCTAATAGTAGTACATTCTTCATCTCTGTATGCTTTCAAGATAATTGGCTACTTCCACAATAAAAGACTCCATACTGTAATTATCTATATTGTATTTAGCATTTGTTCCTTTTTCTTTGCAAGCTGCTCTGTTATGATATGCGTATAGTATTTTTTCTATGATTGCATTTTTGTCTCTTATAGGTATTATCCAACTACCTGAATTTCCCCTACTTAATAATTCGCTTGCACCACAATGGTCTGTAATAATTGAAGGTATGGCATTATGTGCTGCTTCCAGTGCTGTCATCGGTTCACCATCTATCAGGCTTGGCACTACCAATACATCAAGCTTTTGCATAAAAGCAGGTATATTACTCACATGCCCCATCCAATTAACATTACTTAGGTTTGGGAAGTGTTGGTCAATATATTTTTGGATTGGGGCATCCATTGCTCCGCCAATATGCAATTTAATATTTATGTTCGGGTTGTTTTTTTGAATCTCTTGCCATGCTTCCAATAAGTAATGCAAACCTTTTAAGATAACGGTATGTGCAATATAGCCAATATGGAACTCTGCATTATTGACTGGTTTTGAATTTGAAGATTGTTTGAAGTCAGGGGTCATGTGGCCAAGTATTTTTACCACTTCAGCCTTGTGTTCTGCCTCCATGTAGGTTGTATATGCTGTAGGCAATGCACCTATAACTTTATCTACATATTGTATGCTTTTATTGAAGTACGCTATTCGTTTTTTATAAGTATATGCATCTGTTGTGTTGATGCCCATCCTTGTGTTTTCTTCTGATACTAATCTGTAGATATAATTTTCTTCGGGTGTCCCTGGTAATAATACAATCAATGTGCCGTTTCTCTTTGCTTGTCTGAATGTTCGGTACAGAAATGCGTTAGTAGTGAAAAGTATATCTGTTTCCTTGTTTAACCGTAATTCGCAAAACCAATCAAAAAGCATTTCTTGCCAAAGTCTGAATTTGTAAGATGGTACACTAAATGCGTTGACGAATTTGTTTAAAATCAACAGATAGAATCTTGATAATGGCGAGACGGGTATTGATGGAAATGGAGTATCAAACTTACCTTTTGAATGTACAATGAAATTTTGCAGCAGTTTTCGTTTCTGTAATTCATCAGAAAGCAAATAGCCTAACCTTGCCATGCCCGCACCGCTGCTGGCTGACAAAGATTGAAATGAAACTACTTGAATTTTCTTATCCATTTATGCTCTCCTGTATTATCTATAGTTTTTCGCACCACCTATCCCACCACATCATAAAGCTCAGTATCCGCCACATCTTTTCGATGTTATATTCTTTATTGTTTTGTTTATTCCATTTATACTTTCTGTATTCATTTAGCACTGTGTTTGTATTGAATACATTCGTTTTTTCAATTTTGTCTTTAGTAAGATAGTGTTCAAACAACACATCCATACGCTGACTGAACCAACTGAAAATAGGGATTGAAAATCCCATTTTAGGTCTGATAAACAGTTCACGTGGTATGTACTCGCCCAGTATTTGTTTTAATATCCATTTACTTTCATCATTTCGCCATTTTAAATCTAATGGCATCTGACATGCAATACGTACCAGTCTGTGATCTAAAAAAGGTTCCCTCCCTTCGATACTGTTATACATTGTAGCGCGATCCATTTTAACAAGCAAGTCATCCGGCAAATAGTGCCCGATGTCATAAATCATAAGCCCTGCAATGTCTTCATTTATCAACTCGGTATCCTGTGTGTCTTTTCCGTTATGTCGTAATAATGACTTCATTTCAAGATGCCCCTGATTAGCAAGAAAAGAGTTATAAAAATTGCCTAAGTCGTCAACTTCAAGCAATTCATTCAATACCGCCAGCCTGTGTTCTGTGTTTTTTGTATATACGTATTTTGTTAGTCCGCTACGGTATACAGCAGAAGTGCCTATTTTAAGAGCACCGCGTAGAATATTTGGAATTGAATTAAAGCGTTCGTAGTAGCTGAGGGTTGTATGATAATGCCTATATCCGGCAAAGAGTTCATCACCGCCATTTGCAGACAATACAACTTTTATTCCTTGTTCAGCAGCTAATTTTGATACAATTGTACTGGGTATGCCGGATGAGTCGGCATACGGCTCGTCATAGATGTCATAAAAGTTTTCAAGTACACCGAATGCATCTTGTGTATTGAGTGTGAACTCAGTATGGTTTGTTTTTAAGTGTTCGGCCACTTTGCGGGCAAATGGGGCTTCATTATATTTCTCGTGGTCAAAACCGATAGTAAATGTATTAATCTTACCATAATGCTTTTGCAGTATGGCAGAAACCAATGAACTGTCAACGCCTCCACTAAGGAATACACCAACAGGAACGTCAGACACCATACGCAAACTGAATGCTTCAATCAGTTCTTTGTGTAATAATTCCTGCCATTCGGCGTCGTTTAGTTTTGGGGGAGGCTGGGATGCTATTAGTTTTGCATCCCAATAACAATATACCTTTGATTTACCGTTTTTGTATTTGAGATAATAGCCTGAAAGGAGTTTTTTTGCTTCCTTAAAAATGGTTTTCGATTCTGATATATATCCAAATCGAAAATACTCGTAAACAGCATCATTGTTAATAGTACGATTGGATATGAAAGGCAATATGCTCCTTAACTCACTACCAAACGCCAATCCTCCGGATGTGGTATAGTATAATGGCTTAACACCAAATCTATCTCGCAGCAAATAAACACTTTGATCATGTTTGTCGTATAGTGCAATTGCAAACATTCCTATGAAATGATGCACTGCCTCTATCCCCCATTTGTGAAAAGCTTTTATTATAACCTCAGTATCAGAAGTTGAGATGAAAGTATAGCCAAATGATTCAAGTTCTTGTTTTATGCTGCGAAAATTATAAACCTCACCATTGTATACCATGCTCAGATGCTCGAAATGGTATGGCTGTGCGCCAAGCTCGCTGAGGTCGATTATAGAAAGGCGGTGATGCATAAGTGTTACATCGCCATCGCGATAGATGCCATTAGCATCAGGGCCTCTGTGTTTGATGCTTTCAAAAGAGGTTCTTATTGCATTGTCATCATATTTACCCCAACAACCGGCTATTCCACACATACGTTATTTGGTGTTTATTTTATTCAAGTGGCCTTCCAGGTAATTTGCAACATCTGTAATCAGTTCATCCATTCTGTAAGAATCCAGATTGTACTTTGCATTCATGCCCATTTTAGCTGAAGCTTCACGATTGTTATAAGCCCATGCTATGCTGTTTTTTATACTTTCTGCATTCCGTATAGGAACAATCATACATCCGGATTCGTTTCTTGATAATAGTTCTGCTGACCCACAGTTTTCTGTAATTAATACCGGAACTGCATAGTGTGCCGCCTCTAATGCTGTATATGGCCCACCATCTATAAGGCTTGGTACTACGAATAGGTGTAATTGTTTAAAAAAATCACCTACATCAGGTACACGTCCGATTATTTCTACTTTTTCTAAAGAACCAAATTTGTTATGGATATACGCCGATATTCCTGCATCTATTTTCCCTGCAATAATCAGTTTAATATCGTAGTCAGGATGTTCATTAACCAATTGTTCCCATGCTTGCATTATATACTGAAGTCCTTTGAGTGCAACAGTATGAGCAAGATAACCAACGATGAACGTTCCCTTTGCTGGTTCTTTTGAGAGTATTGTTAATGGTTTGAAATCCGGTTTCAGATGACCAATCATTTTTATTACCTCTCCCTTGTAGTTTGAAGTTCTGTATGTTTCATATACAGTGGGGTAGGTGCCTATTATTTTATCAATATAATTAACCGATTGGTTGAACAAACTGATGCGTTTTGGGTATGTGTAAGCATCATCGCCCGATAACTTTAGTTTGCTTTTTTCTTCAGTTACAATATGACATATATAGTTTTCTTCAGGGTTTGCAGGAATGAATATTATCTCGATTCCCATTTTTTTAGCTTTTCTGAATGTTCTTGGCAGATATGGCTGTGTGACAAATAATATTCCTGTATCTTTTGTAATCCTACTTACACATAGTATATCAAATATTATCTCCTGAACATACCTGAATTTATGCGGTGAGAAATGGAAAGATTTATCAAGTTTGTTAAGTACAAAAAGAATGTGTCTCGACCAATAGGATACCGGGGATGATTTAAATGTAGTTGTGAATTTTCCTTTGGAATAAACGATGAAATTTTCAAGGATTCCTTTTTTGTCAAGAACCTCGGAAAGGTAATAGCCCAAGCGAGCCATGCCTGCTCCGCTATTTGCGGTAAGTGACTGGAATGAGACAACAAGTATTTTTTTTGCAGTTTTCAATAGCTAAGATTTAAGCATTTGAGATAATGACATTTTTTGTACATCCTTGTATTTTGAAATGTAATCAAGGAAGTTCATCAAAACCTCTTTCATTGTTATTTTTTCATCATAAACCATCGGGTAATTAAACTCTACATAATGTGTAGATAATACAAAGTCTCCATTGTATTTTCTAACCATTTCAAAATCATGGATGAGATTGTCTAACCGAGTACTCGGTTGCAGAGGATAATGGTAGGCAATTTCTGTATGATTACTATACTTTAAAACTTTAGGATAATCAGCCTCCCGATTTATTAATTTAAATGCGAGCTGTTTGCCGATATTAATCAGGCCAGTAATGTTTTTCTCTTTTTTATAGAATGAAATGCCACCACCGCATATATTAAGACCTGCGTTTAACACACAATGATAGCCATTTAATGATAAGAGGTTTTGAGGAGGTGTAAATACACTTATAGTACAATCAAACTGGTTGTTCAGATGTGCCACTTCTGTTTTTATTTCATCTGTAACATTCCTGTTAGTGAAGTATTCAGCACCTCTTACATAATTATTTGACATTTCTGTAGGCAAAGCATCGTCTTCGTTCCTATGGTACTTGGCATGATAACCAATATCTAATTTTCTATCAGCGATTTTCTTTTTTAGAAAAGCGACTAATTCTACATTTTTTTCTATGGGGTGGGGAGTATTATCTGCTTGCCACGTAGCCCAGTCAGTATTTTGTTTGTCTTTGTATATCTGATGAACCCACTTGTCCCAATTCCCTTTTACTTTTGATATCAGGCATAATGTAGGGGCAAACTCATGCCATATATCCCCATAGCAAAGTTCCAGCTCTGCCGGTGTAGTGAAGAAATTGGTATCGTCATCCCTGATTGCAAATCTCATAAAGTACGCTTATTGTTCAGTGTGCTTTTCAAGTTTGTCTACTATTGTATTGTAATAAACATTGTAGTATGATACAATACATTTATCCATATCAAACTGGCTGTAACAATATAATGCATTGTTTTTATGTTCATTATAGTATGACTTGTCTGTAAGGTATTTATCCATCGCTTTCATTACACCATCTACAGATACCGAGTTATTCACAATAGGTATTACTGTACCTGCCTTTCTGTCTCCTACTTTTAGCATATTTACTATTTCGCCGGCATCTGATGCTACACTGGGAATGCCACAACATAGGTATTCTATTATGATTGTCGGCAAGCTTTCAGAAGGATAAGTTGTAGGTAGTAGCCCTACATCCATTATGTTGATCCAGTCAAGTGGTTTGTCTGAATGTCCGGTAAAATATATGTTGTTATTGGCTGCATAAATACTGCTTAATGCGCGTAAATGTTCGCTTTCTCCCACCAATATAAGATGTGTATTTGGCCTATTGAGTTTTGTAAATGCTTCAATTGCAACTTCCCATCCTTTTTCGGGTATTCCACGAGATACCATCCCATATACAAAGTCTTCTGCTGGGATACCTAATACTTTGCGTAATGATCCGGCATCAGGAGAAGGTTCACCATCATATCCATTGTATATTTTTGCCAGCTTATTTTGTACGATAGGTTCAAACTTCTCATGAAAAAAATTAAGCTGTTTGTCTGATATACAAACTATTTCATCCAGTTCTTTTATGTTCTTAATAGCTTTCTCTTTGTAGTGTAGTAGAGGTATTGGTATTTTGCTTTGTGTTTTGTTGTAAAATTGCAAATAATCTCCATGTATAGTTGTTACTACTGGTATGGTAGATTTTGCTGCAACACTCAAGCAAATTTTATCTGATTTAAGCAGATTGCTGTGGATTACTTTGGTTTTTTCCTGTTTAAGTATTTTAGCTAAAGAACGTTTTATAAAGAAATTTCTCAGGCTTATATCAATATTTAACCTGAAGAATCCGGCATCGATTTTAGAAAGCAGCCAAGCAAATGGAATATTTGCGGTTGTTAAAGGTACATTGGGGGCATACATTTTACATAACCCTTCATTAAGCTGGTCTTTATAAAAGATGAAAATATGAACTTTGTGGCCACAGTTTTGTAAAGCATTTGATAATCGCAATACAAATGTTTCAGCACCGCCAGGGTGAATTACTTCAGTTGCCAAGAGTATATTTAACCTTTTCAAAATTCCTTTAGTTTAATCCTAAATATCGCTTCTTAAAATAATAGAATATTGTACGATATGCAGTGCTGTCTGCTTTGCCAGTTGCTATACATTTTTTAAGCAACTCCGTTGCCTGTTCCCAGTGTTTTTTATCAATGGCTTTAGCTGCCCACATTCGATAGCGTGCTGCCATAAGTTTGTTGTTATTGTATAGTGTGTTTTCAAAGTGCAACATTTTATCGGTCTCACCATTAGATATATAGTCAGTTCCTACGGTAGTCAGTTGGTTATGAAGTTCCGCAATAATATCCTGAGCTATCAGCTTTCGTGGTTTGTCAAAGACATTTGTAATAGAGTTTGGATTGATTCTGTATCCATACAAAGCATCTTTCAGAAAGTATATTGGGTATTTCTTGTTAACACGCATTGTCCAGTAATGATCATCACCATATATGCCGTTAAAGTATTCGGAAAACAAGCCAAATTCATTCACTAATTCTTTACGAAACATCAAACCCGGAAACCAGAAAGGGTAATTCAACATCAATTCAGAAATAACAGTGTCACTCTCGTATTGCCAGCTTTTCAATACATTTCCCTCAGTATCTATAATAGTGTAATTGCTTCCACAAATTTGTATGTCAGGATTTTGAATGAAGACATCTACTTGTTTTGCCAGTCTTTCATTGGGGCATATATCATCTGCATCCAGTTGTGTCAGCAAATCGCCGGATGCATAAGAAAAGGCTCTGTTTTTATTCGCTACATAGCCCTTGTTTTCAGTATGTTCGAAAAGTTTTATTCTTGGGTCGTTATATTGTTTGATAATTTTAATGGTATCGTCGGTCGATTTATCGTCGCTTATTATAAGTTCCCAGTTTGTGTAAGTTTGCTGCAATATACTCTCAATAGCCTCTCTAATAAAGGCTTCAGTATTGTAAGAGCACATTATAACACTTACTTTCATTTTTAATGAGTGTTCTGTTTTAGAAGTTCATTGTATGTATAGCTGTTTGAAACAGCCCCTTGATTCAATTCGTATATTTTGTCACAATATTTTAGTGAGGTATAACGATGGGCAATGATGATAATTGTCAGGTCTTCCTGTCCAAGTTCCCTGATTGAATTGGTTATTTCTTCTTCTGTTTTCGAATCAAGGGCAGAGGTTGCTTCGTCAAATATTAAAACCTCGGCACCTTTGTATATAGCACGTGCGATTGCTATGCGCTGTTTCTGTCCTCCTGAAAGATTATTGCCTCGTTCGTTCAGCATAGTATTGATGCCATCTTTCCATCCTGTTACTAATTCACTAAGGCTTGATAGTTTTATTGCGCGTTCCATTCTTACAGGGTCGATGTCTTCTTTTGATTCTCCTATGGCTATATTTTCTGCAAAGCTTTTATTCATTATAAATACTTCCTGGCGTACATATCCAAGTATTCTCCACCATTGTTCTGTATTGTTCTTCTGTAGTTTTACACCGTCTATCAATATTTGCCCTTCGGTAGGATACAAGAACCCAAGAATATTACCTATCAGAGTTGACTTGCCCGCACCTGATTTACCAATAAATCCAATCTTTTCACCTTTTTTTATTTCGATGTTACAGTTGTTGATTACAGGTTTATTGCTGCCGGGATATTGATAAGATAGATGGTCGAATTTGATGTTGTTATTATAGGTGATAGGTTCCGGGGTAGCTACGTCTTTTTCATCTCCTTTAGGTACAAAGTCTGGATCGTTGAAGATAAACTCAGAAGAGTTGAGGTTGTTCATGGCAATTACAAATCTGTTGACTGAAGGAATGCTACGGTACGCTATTACAGAAAAGAAGCTTATTGTGGTAATAATCTTTTCACTGTCCTTCAATACAAATACACCATAAAGTAGTATAAGTATTATACAGAAGAAAATAGTAATCTCTATGATTCTGGTTGGGATGAACATCATAAAATCAAGCCGTCCCTGATATATGCTATAGTTCTTTGCAAAGCCTTTAAAGCGCTCTTTGAAATTCTGTTCGGTACCGGCAATTTTGATGTCTGTATAGCCAAATATCATTTCCTGTGCACTTGCATATAGCTTAGTGCTGTTTTCTGTTTTCTCAATGCCGGCCTGCTTTATCATGTTTTTTACACGATTGTAAAAAAGCCCCATGCTTGGCATCATGACGCCTATCAGTAGAAGAAAAAGCTTCCAATCCCACAGACAGGTACTAATGGCAGTGAGTATAAATATCATTGCCTCGTTAATAAGTATAATTGTGGATATAGCAGCATTGCTACAAAGTGCTGCCTGGTAAAAAGTGAGCTTTGTTACCAATTCATTGGATGTATCTTTTTGTATATCCAGCAACGGACGGTCATATATCTTGTCAAGTACATTCATTGATGATGAAACATACAGATTGCGAACAAAATTTACCTGAAGTTTATTGATATAAAGCCCGAATGCGTTTTTCAGTATTATGATTAAGAAGAATAGTGATACTGTGTATAACAGTAATTCGTTTTTGCTGAGGTTAGAAAGTGATGGGACAATGCCACCTATGGTTTTGTGAAAATCTTCGGATAGTACGAGTCCCACAACAGGTATTACGAACCCTAATCCTATCAGGTCAGTCAGAGAACTGATGAATGTAAAGAACACCAGCCAAAGAAAATGCTTCTTTTGAGCCGGGGTGAACAGTTTATATAATTTTGCGGCACTTGCTACAGCACCTACTTGTTTTAAGTTCATTACAAAACCCTATATGTTTGGGGGTGTAAAACTACCTATAAGCCTTTACAGATAGTACCCCTACTATGTTATCGATATGTGAATGGCAATTTTGCCATACTCTCTTATTTTGTAAAAAATCCTTTCAAACTGCTACCGTTCTGTTTCTTTTTCGGATTGGCTTCTTCGTAATAACCATAACCATACCCATATCCGTATGAGTAACCATATCCACTACCGCCATAGCCATATCCGTATTTCTTCAGGAATTCAACGCCGTTGAAGATGATAGCCGGGTTTTGCACTTTGCCATCTTTATGAAGCACGTCAAACATTCGTACCTGATCTTTAATAGTATATGATTGACGTATTACGAACAGGTTAATGCCGGAGTATTGGGATAATACTAATGCATCTGATACAAGACCTATCGGAGCTGTATCAATGATAATTACATCAAACATTTCCTTTAATTCTGCAATCATCTGAGCAGTTTTAGGGAGTACGAGTAATTCACCAGGATTAGGAGGGATAGGGCCACAATTGGCGATATACAAATTCTCATGTATACCGGATGCTTTTATTGCTACATCTAAATCTCCCAAACCGGAAAGGTAGCTACTGATGCCACCATGATTCTGAAGACCGAGATATTGCGAAATTTTAGGTTTTCGTAAATCAAACTCCATAATGATTACTCGCTTTTTAGCGAGTGTCATGGTAATGCCGAGATTGATTGAGATAAATGATTTGCCCTCACCACTGGAACTAGAGGTAATCATAAACACTCGATTGTTTTGTGCCGCAGCCATGAATTCGAGGTTGGCACGTATCAAACGGAATTGTTCTGCAACGCCGGTACGTATATGCGGGCCTACAACTATTGTATTTTCACGATTGCTTGCAGCCTCTACTCTGCTGATGCTACCTACAATAGGTATATTGGTCAATGATTCAATATCATGATCATTAATAACTTTATTGTTCAGCATTTCGCGAATAACGAGATAGCCTCCGGGTATTAGCAGGCCAAGCAGGAATACGATAGCATAAATAGTTTTAGGAACAGGTTTTATCGGTTCTCCGGATGAAAATGGTACAACAATTACCTTCGATTTGTTAGTAGCAGCATATACGGATATTTCGTTTTCTACATCTTTTTGATACAACAACAGGTATGTTTGTTGCAGTACATCATAGCCGCGTGTTACATCTTTGATATTACGTTCAACATTCGGGGTGTTGCGAATTTTACTTGTAAACTCAGCAGCATTTTTTGCTGCGTTTTGCAGATTGAGATTTAGTTTATCAATTGCATTGTCGCAAGCAGTGACAATGCGCCTGCGTTGTTCTTTTATTTCTATTTCTATTTCCTTTAGTGTAGGATGTTCTGGCCCAACATTTCTGGCAAATTGATCTCTTTGTTGAACTTTTGCGTTGTATTCTGCAATTAATCCTCCAAGTGTAGGGTCATCAGAGGCAATGCTTAATATAGTATAACGGTTTGACGACATTGTCATAACCGTGTTTTTCAAGCTTGTAATTGATTGTTTTTGTAATAACAATTCATTCATCTTCGTTTCAGACTCGGTCTTTTGACCCATGAATTGCTCAGTTTGTGCTGCCGGGTCAACTATATCATTATTCAATTTGATATCTACCTGCATAGAGTCGATGAATTTCAATTCATCTTTGATGGTAGCTTTTTTGGCCTTCAGGAAGTCGCGTGTTTTCTCTGCTTTTTTGTTGATGTTCTCCAGTTCATTTTTTTGGTAGAAATGAATCAGTGAGTTTAAAAAGTCTACACCGCGTTGAGGAATGTTGTCTGTGTAACTGAGTCCCAGAAGACTGGTACGGCCATCGTTTAATGATACTTGAAACAGCCCTGATATGCGCCCTAATGCTGCAGCCCGTGGTTCGACTTTGACAATAAATTCTGTTGTTTTCAGATAGCCCCTGTTCACGCCCAGACCTTCGGTATATTGTATTTTGAAACGACCATAAGGTTTATTAACCCAGGTGTCGTATAAGACTTTATCAGTATTTCCGGCATGAGTAACTTCAAATTGCCCTTCCATCACTTGCTTGATGGTTAGTTCTACTGTACCTCCGGTTAAGCCGGTAGTGTCAAAAACAACTTTGATAGGACTTTCTTTGTAAATCTCAGTTTCTTTTACACGGCCGAGTGCCCAGTAGCGAACATTCAGTGCAAGTGAATCAACTACTTTTGCCAACATGTCCTGAGATTTCAGGATTACCTGTTCGTTAAAAAGATTGACTTTTGATTTATCATTTTGAGGATCGAGCTTGCTCAATACATTTTGTGCAACATTATCCTGTGCTTCGTCAATGAGTATGGAACTGCCTATTTCATAAATGGGAGTTGTATAGCGCAGATATAGGAAGCCGGCTGTAACAGTAATAGATATAGATAAGACAAACCAATACCAGTTGCTGACCAAAGTGCCCAGCAAGCGTTTAAAGTCGAACGACGAGTTAAACTGCTTCAGTATCTTTTCAGAAAACTGTTGTTGATTAGGTTGTTCCATCTATCCTGTCTGTAATACCTCCTTTATTTTGCTAATTGTGTTACACCATATATTGTTACAGCAGATGTCAGTATCGTCATAATAGTAGGTAGATAGAAACGGAGGAAATCGTTGCTTTCCTGACGGCGCATTCTTGCCGGTTCTACATATACGATATCATTCTGCTTTAAATAGTAATAAGGGCTGCTGAATACAGTCCTGCTGTTCAGGTTTACCCTTGCATATTCCCGTTTACCTTCAGTTTCACGAATTATCAGCACATTGTCTTTGCGGCCGCTGATGGGGATGTCTCCCGCAGCTGCAATAGCATCTATTATGCTCATTTTTTGGTTGGGGGCTACTATCTGGCCCTGCCTTCCAACTTCTCCTAATACTGTAATGCGGAAATTGATAATGTTTGCTTCTACTACAGGTTCTTTTACATAAGCTTTTAGCTTATCTGCCAAAAGTTCTTTTACCTGCCTCAGGCTCAGCCCGGATATTTTAAGCTTACCGATAACCGGGTAGTCTATAAAGCCATTTACATCTACGAGATAACCAAGGTTTTGAGCAGAATTGCCTGTACCACCACCGCCACCAGCTCCACCGCCACCGGTTGTGATGCTGTATGCCGTACCACCATCATTGAAGATGGCTACGGGGTTTGCTCCACCTTTATCTACAATGCTGCTGATGGTAGATACCTTAATGGCAATAATATCATCAGGCAGTATGGTTACTTCCTTGCGTCTGTCGATATTATCCACCTGCACTGCAGCATTCTGAAAGCCATTCTCTGAGAAATATATTGTTTTCTGAGGCGCTGTGCATGCTACAACCAATAACAGGCTCGCTATGGAGAGTGTATGTATAAACCTGCGCATACGTTTATGAATTTAAATGGGTGTTGTGATGCTTGTTCGGGTGCCGAAGATAGTTTTAGTGAACAACCTGCGGATTGCTCTCTCCATCTGTAATATGTGGTAAGTGTATAAGGCACTATTATTATAAAACTGTGTTTAGTTGTGAATCTGACGCAGTTTTACGCTATTATTATATAATATATAATAGTGCAAAATACTTTGTTATTAGCGCATTATAAACAAATGTGGATAACTTATCAACACGATATTAACAGGTTGTCCACAGGTTATTCTGCGCAATAAAACAAAGTTAATTCAAGGTAAATAACAGTGTGTCAACAAGCACGTTATTCTGCTGTTAATGATTGGCTATTATGGTGCCAGGCGGCACTTTTGCCAGCTACCGTCTGTATTGCGAGTAAAGAGAATACGGTCATGCATACGGCTGCTGCGGCCTTGCCAGAACTCTATTTGTGATGGTACAATACGGTATCCGCCCCAATGTGGAGGACGTGGAGCATTATCTCCGAACTGTTCTGCGTATTTGTTGTAATTTTCTTCTAATATATCGCGGGTGTGGATAACTGTACTTTGTGGTGATGACCATGCTCCGATGCGGCTACCAGCCGGGCGGGATAAAAAATATTCGTCACTTTCTGCGATACTAACTTTTTCTGCAATGCCCTCAATACATACTTGTCGTTCCAGTTCTTTCCAAAAGAATACTATTGAAACATTGTTGTTTTCTGCAATGTCTCTGCCTTTCTCACTGTTGTAGTTTGTAAAGAATACGAAGCCTTTATCATCAAGGCCCTTTAGCAGCACAATGCGTGCATGTGGCTTGTTTTGGGCGTTTACAGTAGCCAATGTCATAGCATTGACTTCCTCTGCATCAGCTTTTTGCGCATCAGCAAACCACTTATGGAAAAAAGCGAAAGGATCATCCCCTGCCACTTGTTCATCAAGTTCTGCCAGTTGATAATCCTTCCGTATTGCTGCAATATGTTTACCCGAGTGGGACAATTATTTGCTTTTTTTCTCGCCTCCCAAATATTTCGCCATTACATATACCAGTTCTATCGTCATTAGTATAATGAATGTATAAACCAATATGTCGCCGATGTTGTACTGAAATGCATCGTAGAAAGCGCCTAACATTAAAGATTTCATATCCTTGATAAATAAGATTAAGGCTGCAAGATACAAAAAGCTGTTTGGAAATACTATAGTTTATGCAATTAGCATTTTTGTGAGTATTTTTCGCTTTCGGTTATAATCTGAAAAAAGGGAAAATGTTTCTGCGTCACATACCATTTTTAAAGACTGTACTGCTGTACGCGTTTACAGCATTTGGCGGTCCGCAGGGGCATTTAGGGATGATGATAAAATCATTTGCCAATAAGCGCCACGATGTAACGGAAGAAGAAATAGCGGAATACAATTCTTTTTGCCAGATGTTGCCCGGTCCGTCTTCTACTCAAACGGTAATGTTGATTGGCTATAAACGTGGCGGTGTGCCATTGGCAATTGTTACGCTGCTGCTGTGGATTTTCCCTGCAACATTAATAATGGCAGCATTTTCTTTTCTTATATATTATTTTGATGTAAAGGAAGTACAGACCAACATCTTTAAATATGTGCAGCCGATGTCGGTTGGTTTTATAGCGTTTGCAGCCATACGTATGATGAAGACAAGTGTGCAACACGTAGCAACATGGGCTATTATGACCGGTTGTATGATTGTAACTATTGTAATCCCTACACCATGGGTATTCCCGGCGTTGCTATTGGTATCAGGTACCGTGAGTAATTTCAGTAATAAACGTATCCCTATAAAATATGAAAAACCAAAGCCAATCAAATGGATGAGTCTGTGGATATTCTTCCTGATATTTATTGTGGCGGGTGCATTGAGTGAGTTGTCGCGGATTAATAATTGGCAATACGGAAGGTTCTTTAATCTGTTTGAAAATTTTTATCGTTTTGGTTCTTTTGTTTTTGGTGGCGGGCAGGCATTATTGCCCATGATGCTTTACCAGTTTGTAAACCGCCCTGTAGCGATAGGGGAAGCACCCCTGATATCCGGTGAAAACCTGCTAACGGGTTATGGATTGGTACAGGCCGTCCCGGGGCCAGTATTTTCTATCTGTTCATTTGCAGGAGGTATGGTTATGAGCACCTACGGGCCTATGTGGCAACTGGCAGGAAGCCTTGTAGCTACCATTGCAGTTTTTCTTCCCAGTACATTATTGCTATTATTCTTATTCCCTGTTTATCAGCATCTGAAGCAGCATGTAATCATCTTCCGTGCATTGGAAGGTATTAATGCTGCCATTGTAGGTATTATATGGGCATCAGGTATCGTATTGTTTCAAACCATGTCGTTTGAGTGGACTAATGTAGTAGTTGTTGTTATTACATTTGCTATCCTGAACTTTACTAAAATACCATCACCATACATAGTAGTAGGGTGGTTGTTATTGGGCCTTGCTATGAATGTATAGGCGTTTATTTCTCTTTCAGTAATTCTTTGATATCGCCGATTAGCTGGTTTACTTCTCCGGGATTGAGTCCGTCATATTGACCGCGTATGCGACCACCTTTATCTACTAATATAAAACGCTCTGAGTGGATGAAATCTGCCTCGATATCTACAGTAGCAGTATCATCAACGGCTGTAACAAGATATTCGTCACGAGCCATATCATAGAGTGCTTTTTTATCACCTGTAAGGAATATCCATTGTGCAGGGTCTGCGTCAAAACGAAGGCTATATGCTTTTAATGCGCCAACAGTATCTTTTTTAGGGTCAACAGTATGAGACATAATAAGCACCTCGTTATTGCCACGATATGCCTGGTACACTTTGGTCATGTTCTCGTTCATACGAGGGCATATGCCTTTGCACGTAGTGAAGAAATAGTTTACTACGCGTATTTTACCATTTACATCGGCAAGGGTAACAGTATTGCTATCCTGATTGGTAAAAGAGAAGTCTCCAACCTTATGCCCCGGGTTGCCTAATATATTCAGCTTCTTCGGTGCTTCGCGTGTTACGTTGTAGAAATACGTCATAAACACTGCAGCGAAGACAATAAAAAACGAAATCAGAACAATTGTTGTGGTCCTTTTACTCATAGCGCTGCAAAGTTAGTGGCTTTGCAAATGCAAAACATACCCGAAAGGCAAATAGTTATCGCCCGCAGGTATGTTGTTATTGTCGGAAATTAATTAAAGATGGCATGTTGTGTTGCTGATGGCCGTGCTTCCCTCATAGCGTTCGCAGGCATCATCTGCGTCTCGTAATGACTGGTTTTGAAGATCATAAGTCTTGGTAGTAGATGCGCTGCCAACTGTTGTTGTGCAAGTACATGTGTAATCTTTTTTGCAAGATGCAAATGTCAGTGTGCTTAGTACTGCAAACAGCAGTACTATTTTTGAATATTTCATGATTATCGGTTTTAATTCATACTATCTATTGAAAATACCGTGCCGTTAATTCACAAAACTGTGCTAAAGAGCTATTATTATGTAGCTATTATGTAAAATAAAAAGTCCCATGTGTTTTACAAGGGACTTATACACTTGAGTGTGACGTAGTTATATAACTACGTTTATCATCTTGCCTTTTACGTAAATGAATTTTTTAACAGGCTTTCCTTCCATCCATTTCTGAATAGTTTCGTCTGCAAGTACAGCAGCTTCAATTGCAGCTTGTTCCATATCTAAAGCAAACTCCATTTCCGCACGTGTTTTACCATTTACAGCAACAGGATACATTTTAGAGTTATCTGTAGTGTATTTCACATCATACGCAGGGAATTGTGTATCCAATACAGTTGTTATGTTGCCAAAGCAGTTTTGCCAAAGCTCTTCTGCAAGATGTGGTGCGAATGGTGTTATTAATACAGCCAATGGCTCTAGTATTGCACGTTTATGGCAATTGAGCGATGTCAGTTCATTTACACAAATCATAAACTGACTTACGGCTGTATTGAATGAAAAACGTTCAATGTCTTCACCAATTTTTTTGATGGTTTTGTGCAATACTTTCAGTTCTGCATCTGTCGCAGCTTCATCTGTAACAATCCATCCTGTTTGCTCATTGGCATACAAGCGCCACATTTTTTTGATGAAGCGGTGCACACCTTCTATACCTTTCTGCTCCCAAGGTTTGCTTACATCTATCGGACCGAGGAACATCTCATACATACGGAACGTATCTGCACCAAAATCGCTTACAATATCATCAGGGTTTACGACATTGTATTTCGATTTAGACATTTTTTCTACTTCTGCACCGCAGATGTATTTCCCGTCTTCGAGAATAAATTCCGCATCAGCATATTCAGGACGCCATTTTTTGAATGCTTCAATATCAAGCTCAAGACCATTAACTAAACTAACATCAACGTTAGAGGAATTGTATTTGATATCAAGTACTTGAATATCATCTCTATTAGGGAAGGCTATTTTTATTGCTGTATTTAGTTTTGCCTTTACATCAATAATAGTTGCTTCATCATTCTTCTCTATTAAGTCAATAATACCTTTAGATAAATAGAATAATGGTAGACTACCTTGGTCAAAATCTTCTTTACTAACTACTGAATATAGATTACGATACACAAATCTTGAACTACCCTGTATCATACCCTGATTCACCAGTTTCTTAAATGGTTCTTCAAAGCTGATGTGGCCGAGGTCATACAGTGCTTTTGTCCACAGACGGCTATATAACAAGTGGCCTACGGCGTGTTCTGTACCACCTATATATAAGTCAACTTCACGCCAATAGTCAGTCGCATTCTTGCTTGCAAATTCTGTATCATTTTTCGGGTCCATATAGCGCAGGAAGTACCAACTGCTGCCTGCATAGCCCGGCATGGTATTCGTTTCGCGTGTGCCTTTGTCAGGATTTACCCACTCTGTTACATTGGCAAGCGGTCCTTCGCCTTCAGGGCCGGGCTTGTAGTTTTCCACCATTGGCAGTTCTACTGGCAGTTCGCCACCATTTTCTATTTCGTCTGTTGCGTATGGTATGCCATTCACATATACAATCGGGAATGGTTCGCCCCAATAGCGTTGGCGGCTGAATCCTGCATCACGCATTTTATAATTTACTTTGGCTTTGCCAATACCTGCATCTACTATAGCGCGTATGGCTACATCAATAGCTTTGGATAAATCAATGCCATTGAGGAAGCCACTATTCTCGAGTGTGCCTGATTTTTCGGTATAGGCAAAATCGCCATGATAATTACTGCCGAAGATATTTGTAATAGGTATTTCAAAATGTTTTGCAAAAGCATGGTCGCGGTCATCACCGCTTGGTACCGCCATGATAGCACCTGTACCATAGCCTGCCAATACATATTCTGAAATCCAGATAGGTACTTGCTTACGTGTGAATGGATGTGTAACATAAGCACCCGTAAAGCAGCCTGTAACCTGTTTTACCTCTGCCATGCGCTCGCGTTCGCTGCGGCTTTGTACGTATTTTTTGTATTCTGCTATTGCTTCTTTTTGTTCTGCAGTAGTAATGGTATCTACGAGTTCATGCTCAGGTGCCATTACCATAAAATCTGCACCAAATATGGTATCAGGACGAGTAGTAAATACAGTTATGTGTTTATCAGCAAATCCTTGTATGTCAAAGCGTATTTCTGCACCATTGCTTTTCCCTATCCAGTTGCGTTGCATTTCTTTCATTGCATCGCTCCACTCCAGTTTGTCGAGGCTTGTGAGCAGTCGGTCAGCGTATTCAGTAATTCGCAAAAACCATTGACGCATTTGCTTGCGGATAACCGGGTGGCTGCCACGTTCTGATACTCCGTTCACTACTTCGTCATTTGCCAGTACCGTACCTAATGCTTCGCACCACCATACCTCCGCATATCCCTGAAATGCAAGACGGTATTTCATTAAGGTGTCGCGCTTTTCTTTTTCGCTCATGGCAGCCCATGCCTTTGCATCAAAGCACAGCTTGTCATCATCAGGGCATGGGTTGTTGTTGTTGCCTTCTTTTTCAAAGATGGCAATCAGTTCTTTTATGTTACGTGCTTTCTGTTGTTTGCGGTCGTACCAACTATGAAAAAGTTGCAGGAATATCCATTGCGTCCATTTATAATAGCCGGCATCGCTTGTACGCACTTCTCGTTCCCAATCATAGCAGAAGCCGATATTGTCCAATTGCTCTTTGTAGCGTGCAATATTTTTTTCTGTAGTTACAGCAGGATGTTGCCCTGTTTCCAGCGCGTATTGTTCGGCAGGAAGGCCGAATGCATCAAATCCCATAGGGTGCAATACATTGAAGCCTTTCATGCGCTTGTAGCGTGCATATATATCAGATGCTATATAACCTAACGGATGCCCTACATGCAGCCCCGCACCACTTGGGTACGGAAACATGTCAAGTATATAATATTTCGGTTTGCTGCTATCGTTGCTTACACGATAGGTATTATTGTTTTTCCAGTACTGTTTCCACTTATTCTCAATGGTACTAAACGCGTATTCCATGCTATGTAATGTATATATGGGATGCCAAAAGTACGAAAACAGCTACTGAAAGGGAAATGCGTAGTAAAAAGGTTACCAGCTTACACATTCGGTACGTGTAAATTCAAATTTTGATGTCTCCTGATGATAGAAATAGTGAAATTTATAAGCTTTTCTGTCGTATTGCAGTTTTTTTCTTTTAATACTTGCCTGCATCACCCAAAACTGGTAATAATCAAGGTGATGATGCCATTTAGCCAGATAATAAACAGGTATGTTTTTTCCTTTGTGCACAATTGAACTAAGGTTGCTGTCGGGGTTTATGTAGTGTATCCGGTAGCCATTCAGTGTATCGGGTAAATTATTGAGGAATGATGTTCTTACGATGTAAAACTCCCTGATACTGTCCGGAAGGATTTTATAGCAAGTGTCGTTGACTTTACCTTTTGTCTCTGTGATGTAACGAAGGGCATGTACATAGCAGTCTGTCTCCCGCCATATTTCCATATCCCGCGATGCTTGTGCTGAAACTACAGCAGGTAATAACAGTAAGAATAGCAGTGTTTTCAACATGCTAATCTTTTTTGTCTGCCGGTGGACAGTTGGCGTTTACGAAGCATAGTTTTCCTGTTTCTTTACTGACAAGGAAATTCATACGGCATCCTTTATTCGGATAGTCCGGTTCTATTTGTCCGTCAACTTTTATAAGTTGTACAGGCATTACCCATAGATAACAAGTGTCTGATGTGATGGTTAGCTCAGTCATATAAGCTAATCCTGTTTTTTTTGCCTGTTGCTGTTTGTATAGTTCTGTTGCTTGTTCGTTGATGTCTTCATAGTGGATGTTCAATTTGTCAACTTTTTCCGGCAGGTTGATAGTGAAGTATTGCTTGGCTACGTAGATGTCATTTGTTTTTGAACCTGCAATCTGTTTATGTAGATTGGCCAAGCCGTCCGTACCTTTTGCTAAGGCATTTATGGTGTGTACATAGCAACCATAAATATCTAATTGGCAGTCAGTTTTTTGTCCGAATGCTGCAAATGGCAACAATGCTAATAGCACGAATAACTTTTTCATAATGGCAATTTACATGATTAGCGAATAATTTGCACATTTGTATCTATGCTAAGTTATTGGGAACAACAAAGTTTTATTGGTTATAATCATATTGTGATTGGTGCCGGTATTGTGGGATTGAGTACAGCTATTGAACTGAAAGAAAAATTCCCTGCACAATCCGCATTAGTGCTGGAGCGTGGCCTGTTGCCCACAGGTGCCAGCAGCCGCAACGCGGGGTTTGCATGTATGGGCAGCCTTACGGAGATATTAGATGATACACAGTACAACAGCGAAGCTGAAATTGTGAAGCTATATGAATGGCGTAAAAAAGGATTGGAATTGCTGCGTAGCAGGCTTGGTGATGCAGCAATTGGTTATAAAAATAATGGCAGTTATGAATTGATAGGTGAAAAAGAACTGAGTGCATTGGAAAAAATGGATGACATCAACGACTTGCTACTACCTGTTACAAAACAGCCTGCATTCAGGCTTATGAATAACAAAATTGAACAGTTCGGCTTTAGTAAAAATGCTGTAAAGGCACTGGTTGAAAATACTTGTGAGGGTGAACTGCACACTGGTAAAATGTTGCGGGCACTTACGGATTATGCATTGATGAAAGGTGTGGAGATAAAAACAGGTGCAGAGGTATGTCGGTTTGATGAAGAAGAAAAACAGGTAGTGGTGCAGGTAGCAGATCCTGTACGGGATGAAATGCTAAAGTTGCATTGTGATACATTAAGCATCTGTACGAATGCATTTACAACACAACTGTTGCCGGATGAAGATGTTATACCAGGGCGGGGACAAGTGCTGATAACAAATCCAATTGAAGGGTTGAAGTTTAAAGGAGTATATCATTTTGATAAAGGTTATTATTACTTCCGCGAGATTGATGGCAGGGTATTGCTAGGTGGTGGCAGAAATCTTGATTTTGAAGGGGAGGCTACAACTGTATTTGCACTTACAGATTTAATACAAAAAGATCTTGAGGAAAAAATGCGAACAGTGATACTTCCCGAAACAGATTTCAGTATTGCACAACGCTGGGTAGGTATTATGGCATTTGGTAAAACCAAACAGCCAATTATCAAAGCATTCTCAACCCGTGTGTATGGTGCATTTCGTATGGGTGGGATGGGTGTGGCATTGGGAAGTGATGCCGGCAGGCAATTGGCTGACTTAATTAAACAGGCTTAATTTCTTAACCACTTCACCAATCGGCAGCCCCATTACATTGTAATAGTCGCCATTTATTTTCTCTATGCCTATCATGCCAATCCATTCTTGTATAGCATAGGCACCTGCTTTGTCATATGGCTTGTAATTACTTATATAGTGTTTTATCTGGTCTTGCGTCAGCGAACGAAAATATACCTCGGTAACTGTTGAAAAGCTGATTTGTTGCTGATTGCGCTGCATACAAACACCTGTTACAACTTCATGTTTTCTTCCGGATAGTTTGGTCAGGATATTAATAGCGTCTGTTTCATCTTTGGGTTTTCCAAGTATCTCATGGTCAAGTAATACAACGGTATCTGCTGCAATAATAATAGCATCATGCAGTTGTTTTTCAATAGCTGAAGCTTTCTTTTTAGCAAGATATTCGGGCACTAAATCACCTTGCATCCCCGGTGGGTTAGTCTCATCTACATCTGCAATAATGATGTCGAACTGTAACTCTGCAAGTTCCATTAATTGTTTGCGCCTTGGCGATTGCGATGCCAGTATTATCTTATGCATGTGCCTGAAAATAATAAATGATTAAGGAACCAATGCCTGATAGCATAATGATTTTTAGCCACCTGCTCATGAGGTGATAATGGTGAGAAGTAGCTTTTCGGGGTAGGTAATACATCCAAACTAAAATTGGGAGTGCCAGTAATACAATTGTGTATATACCTAATACTATCCAGTCAGCATTTATGAGTTTTACAGCGCCGATTATTAGTGGTATGATTGCGACTATACCCAAAGCTTGTGTAAATCTGGCTGATTTCAACAGCCCCCATTGTATAGGCATGGTAATACAGCCTTCTTGTGCATCGCCTTTAAAGTCTTCCATGTCTTTCACAATCTCCCGCATCCATGTTAGTGTAAATGCAAAACAGGTGTAGATGCCTAATACCCATACGGGATTAGGTATTTTATTACCCGGTGTAATGATAAAAGCAGATTGCATGGCAAGATAATGCATGCCTGTTTCGTACAGCATCAGTGTGATGATGGTGAATGCTGTAAGCAATGCCACCACTACATTGCCAATCATAAACTGCTTTTTGAAATGAGTGGAGTAAAACCATAACAATACTGTGCATACTAATTGTAGTACAAGCCAGCTGTAATGTCCTGCATCTCTTGCTACATAAGCTGCCATCAGTAAGGCAATAACGTTCAATACAGTATGCATTACTATAGCAAACTTTAATGGTATCCGCTTTTCAAGCACCATTTTTTCGGGTCGGTTTATGACGTCTATCTTAATATCAAAATAGTCGTTGATGATGTAGCCGGCAGCTGCAATCAATACTGTAGAAAGTGATATCAGCAGGAAATTCCTGCCATTAAGTAACAGTGTCTGGTCACTGTAATGCTTTATTGGTAATATGACACATGCCCACGCCAATAATTGCGTCAGGAAAACAATAGTCAGGTTTTTCCATCTTATCAGCTGTAGCCAGTACATGGTTATGTTTAGTTGATTGGTTGACTAGTTGACTTGTTAATTAGTTTGAAACTGACTCTTACAGATTACATTGATTAACAAGTCAACTAGCAAACTATTTACCCCATCCTGCCGGGTCTATTCGCCACTGCTCGAGAGATGCTTTTTGTTCAGTAGCTATCAGTTTCTGATCTTCTGCAACTTCCATAAGTGCTGTATAATTGCTGATGGTATGCAGTGGTACATTTGCCTGTTGGAATGCATCAGTAGCAGCATTAAACCCGTATGTAAATAACGCACACATACCAATTACCTCACCGCCGGCAGCGCGTATGGCATCAACTGCCTGCAGGCTGCTTTTACCTGTAGAAACCAAATCTTCTACTACAACTACTTTCTTGCCCGGTTCCATATAACCTTCAATCTGGTTGCCCATGCCGTGCTCTTTTGGCTTGCTGCGCACATATATAAATGGCAGTTTCAGCAAATCAGCAGCCATTACACCGTGTGCTATGCCCGCTGTAGCTACGCCAGCTATCACTTCAGCGTCCGGGAAATGCTCTAAAACCATGTTTGCCAGTTCACTTTTTACAAAGTCGCGTACATAAGGATAAGACAATACTTTTCGATTATCACAATATACCGGAGAGTTCCATCCTGAAGCCCAAACGTAGGGCTTTTGCAGGTTTATCTGCAATGCTTTAATTTGCAATAGTTTTTCGGCGAAATGTTTTTGTGTACTCATAACCGCTCAAACCTACGTCAAATAGATAAGTTTACAAACTAAGCCAGCAGATGTTCACACAAAAAATATACGTTAATAACAAGCCCCTGATACTTACTACAAATGCCCGCGGCTATGTAGAAACGCACTCCATTGCGGGTGGTTATATGTTATTTACAGGGGCTTTCAGCCGAAATTTCAGGCTGGCGCTACAACATTTGGAAAAGTCGGGGACACTTGGTGCTATTATTGAAGATGTTTCTCCTAAATCTTTGCAGGAACAATTATATGAACTGTATCAGCCTGTTGATGCCGGTGGTGGAGTGGTAGTAAATGAGGATGGTGCGGTGCTGATGATTTATCGTCGGGGAAAATGGGATCTGCCAAAAGGTAAGCGGGATGACGGAGAGGATATAGCTCAATGTGCTATGCGTGAGGTAAGTGAGGAAACCGGACTGACTAAGTTGAAGCTTGGCGAAAAAATCTGTGATACATACCACGTATATTCTCAATATGGTCAAAGCCTGCTGAAGTGTACCTCCTGGTATAAAATGGTGGGCACTAATAAAGATATACTCTCGCCTCAGGCAGAAGAAAATATAGAAAAGGCTGAATGGCTTGCTGAAAAAGACTTGCGTTTTGTTGTATATAAATCATACGAGGCTATCAGAGAAGTATTGGTACAGGCTGGGTATAAATGGTAAGTACCCTGTATGTGAATAGCCTATTGTCATGCTACTGTAATAACATCTCTGTTTTCCCGAATGTGCAAACAGCGTACATTTTTGTGATGCTATATTTGCAGCAGAATTAACACTTGCTCCCACCTTATCGTTACTATGTCGGTAACGAACCTTGTATAAAAATTATTCGATAACTATTATCGCAGAAGAACTTTTTGCGATTTGTAAAGTGTTGTGCTATGCAAATGACAAAGCTACCGTTGCCTGCTCCTAAGCGTTCCGACTATACTTCTTATGTCACAGGTACGACGCACACGCTTTGCAATATTATCGCAAAGTAAGTGGTGTGCCCGTTCCTGCCGTGTAGTGTATAAACAAGCGGGGAGCAAGATCTGCTGATTAAGACTACTGGCGGGATAGGCCATCACCAATATAAATAGAGAAATTAACTACAAATATATAAGATGAAAAAACAGGTACTTTTAATGTTGGCATTGCTTGCTTCAGCAACAACAAATGCACAAACCGTGGTAAATGATAGTGTGACACTTGGTAATGGTTATGCTAATCAGGTATGGTACAGCCTCAAAAATGATGAACAGGGTACACAGCCGAAAAATAATTGGGATATCGCTTTTAGTCTGAAAGATATCACATCGCCGGTGATGATAAACAGTGTCAGCGGAGTGATGCTATGGGGCTATCCAAAAGCTACTGCTACAGGTTGGGCAAGTGCGGTTGATACGAATGGAATGAGTACGTGGACGGCACGCTACAATTCGGATACATCATGGGCTTTGGGTGCAATGGGTAATTATGCCGATCCGAATAATGGCTTTGATCTTGATTGGGGTATTTATGATATGAGTACACATAAAATAACCGCTGATTCTTTTTATATCGTCAAGCTGGGAAATGGTGCATATAAAAAACTAATGATTCAATCATTAATCAGTGGCACATATACGTTTAAATATGCTGACCTTGATGGTAATAATGAAACTACCGCAACTATCGTAAAAGGAAATTATGCTGGTAAAAACTTTGCATACTACTCAATACAAAATGGCGCAGCAATTGATAGAGAACCTGCGGCAGGTAACTGGGATTTGACCTTCACACAATATACCGGTTTTGTACCTATACCATATACAGTAACAGGTGTGCTGCACAATCGTGGTGTACGTGTAGCGCAGGTTGGTAACCTGAGTGATAAAAACACATACACTAATTATGGTGCACATACTTTCGAATCTCCTATTAATGTAATTGGCTATGATTGGAAAAATAATATGGGTGTTGTAAAAGATTCATTGGTATATTTTATTGAAACGGCAGAGAATGCAATCTGGAAAGTAATATTCACAAAATTTACCAGCGGTATGACAGGTAGTGGCACTATGTCATTCTCTAAACAGGAATTAGTAGGTACCGGTATAAATAATGAAGTGCAGGAACGTGTAGCTACATTGGCACTGTATCCAAATCCTTCAACTGGACAGGATGTAACAGTCGTTTATAGTTTAAAAAATAATAACAGGAATGTAATGCTGTCGTTGTTTGATATGACAGGTAAACGAGTGCTTACACAAGAACTGCAAACTACTGCGGGTTTATACCAACATCGTGTATCCGCTAACGGATTACAAGCAGGCATGTATATAGTTTCACTGCAAACGGATGCGGGAGCAGTACAACAAAGGTTGATTGTAAAATAATCTAATATTCATCGTAATGTTCAGGCCTCTTCGTTTCAACGGAGAGGCTTTTTTAACGCCATATACGATATTCCTTAACATACTTGCAACAATAACGACAGTAATTTTGTAATCAAAAGGAGCGGATGATGTCGAGGGTTACACCATTACGAAAAGCAGGAAACATACAGGCGGGCTTTCAGTTGATAAAAAACAGAAAAACGATGTGGTGTATGATTAAAGCCGTATGGCAGGGTAAGTATAAAATGTCGGGTTTGAGTAAGTGGTTGTTGTTTGCAGGGCTGGCTTATGTGATATTGCCATTCGATTTTGATTGGGTTCCGATATTGGGTTGGCTGGATGATGGCGTTATAATATTATTGCTGATAAAAAGATTGCAGACAGAAACACATCGCTATGTTCGTGCCAAAGTAATGGAACGGAAAGGGGAATCTTAAAACTTCACTTCTTTAGGTACTATCTTACTCACATCACCATTGTTGCGTATCACATCGCGCACAATGGTAGATGATATTGTAGAATATTCCGGTGCACAGGTTAGAAATAATGTTTCTACTTCAGGCATAAGCATACGGTTCATATCTGCGATTGCTTTCTCGTATTCAAAATCTGCTATATAGCGTATGCCACGTATCATATATTGTGCGCCTACTTCTTTGCAATAGTTAATTGTAAGGCCTGAATAGCTGGCAACGCTTACCTGTGGATAATCTTTAAATATTTCTTCAATCCATGCAGTACGTTGTTCAATACTGAACATGGGTGCTTTTTGAGAGTTTATACCGATTGCAATAATCAGTTTGTCGAACAATGAAACAGAGCGTTTTATAACATCTACATGCCCGAGAGTAATGGGATCGAATGTGCCGGGAAATAAGCAGATACGTTGCATAGTCTATTCGCTTGGTTGTTTGAAGAATGTAAAAACGGTACTTCCGTAATTTTTCATTCGTATAAAGTTAGGATGTTTCTGGTAGTCGTTACGTGGGGCATGTTCTTGTACAAATATACCACCCGGCACAAGTAATTTTTTTTCGAATATCAGCATGGGTATATCATCAATGTTCTCTAATGCATATGGTGGGTCGGCAAAGATGAAGTCATATTGTTCTGTATTTTTCTGCAAGAACTTAAAAACATCTCCGCGTACAATGTTGAACCTGTCTGTAATCCCTAATGCAGCAGCCGTTTTTTTGATGAAGGTAAGATTGCCCGGGTCTCGTTCAATAAGTGTTATTTCTGCTGCTCCACGTGATGCCAGTTCGTAGCTGATACTGCCGGTACCGGCAAACAGTTCGAGGGCTTTGATGCCATCTAAATCTATCAGATTGTCAAGAATATTGAAAAGGGCTTCTTTTGCTACATCTGTTGTAGGGCGTGCAGGTGTATTGGTTGGTGGATTAAAACGCCTTCCGCTGAATTCGCCACCTATAATGCGCATGCGTACAACTGTTGTAATAAATATATCGTACCTGTCCAGCTTCGGTCGTTTGATGGTACATTGCCTGTTCCGTCTTTCAGTTCAGGGAAATATTGAGACAGCTCCGTTACAATGCCTGCAAGATTGCGGTTTGCGTTTGTACACTGCAATACCAACTCATTTTCGTGAATATTGTGTTGCTGACAAAGGTGTTTGAGGTGATAAGCAATATCTTCGGCTGTCTGATAATTAAATACCTGATGCCAGTGAAGCGCGCGGTCTTTGTATAAAGTAGCAAATACCTGTTCATTAGTAACGCTGCATTGCAATGAACATTCAGACTTAAATGGCTTATAAAACTGGTAGGCCGAAAACGGTAGTACTTTCGCTTTAGTGAAATATCTGCCTATCAGGCTTTTGATAGCTGCTGGCCAGGCATACATATAGTGTGCTTTGTCCTCGCGCAGGTGGTATGTGCTCATGATTTCGTTCTTTTCAACGAAATGAAGTTGTCTCACCCATTTATCTGCCTCCTGTTCTTTAAAAAGTATTTCAGGTATCAGCATTGATTTGTCTGTAGCGACGAAGGCTGATATTACTTTGTGCGGAGCCCCCAATAAAGTATCATTCAGAAACTCATGCTCGAAGAAATCTATTATCCATGGGGGCAGGCTTTTTTTATAGTCGTTGTGGCTTATCATGAGCAAATCGCCCTGTTCACTGAAACCTGCTGTAGTAATACTACGTGGTGTAAGCACAAGGATGATACGAGCTACCTGTGACACAAGGCTATCGCCATTGTGCACTTTGTAAATCTGTTGATTGAACCCACTATTTGTAACGTCAGACATAGAAAAGCACACAATTATAGGGTAAATTTGCGACAATTACATCATGCCTGTAGTAACGTTTGATGTAATTTTTCCTTTGAAAAGCTTACGGGTATTGTCATAGGATTAAATAATATTATTTATAGCTTGTTTTCAGATTTTACCAATTGTGCAATTATCAGTCACCAACAAAGGCATTATAAAACTGGCAGCACCTATTTCGCTGGCAATACTTATACCACAGCTCAATTTTCTTACTAATACAGCCTTTCTGGGCCGATTGGGAGAAAGGGAGCTTGCTGTAAATGGCCTTACAGGTGTATTCTACCTTATCATCAGTATGGTAGGTTACGGACTGAATAGTGGTATTCAGGCGCAAATGGCGCGTCGTGGGGGAGAAGGGGATAATGCAGGGTTAGGAAAGACACTTACCAATGGTATGTTACTTGGTGTTATGGCATCGTTGGTGCTGATGATATTGGCAATGTGGTTATCTCCGTTCATTTTTGAATTGAGCCTGCACGATAAAAGCCATGTTAGCAGTAGTATCAATTACCTGTACATACGTGTATGGGGGTTGCCGTTTTTGTTGCTGGTGCAGTTGATGAACGCGTTTTATATATCTACGGGTCAATCCCGTTTTCTGATGTATGGTTCGCTGGCTGCTACAGTTGTTAATATAGTACTTGATTATTTCTTCATATTTGGTAAGGCAGGGTTTCCTGAAATGGGATTGAATGGTGCAGCAGTAGCTTCTGTAATAGCAGAAGTAGTGTATGCATTTGTAATGGTAGGTATCTTTTACTTTGGTAAAATGTTCAGGGAGTTTCCTGTATTTACACAATCTACTTTCGATACGTCATTAGCACGCCGAAGCTTGAATGTTTCTGCACCTCTGATTGTACAATATCTTTTCAGTATAGGCGGATGGCAGGTGTTTTTCATTTTTGTCGAGCATCTTGGCCAACGCGAGCTTGCAGCATCGCAAATACTGCGCAGTGTTTTTGGTGTAGTCAGTGTGGTGACGTGGGCATTTGCAAGTACCTGCAATACACTTGTGAGTAATGTTATAGGGCAGGGTAAGCAAAACGAGGTAATACCGGTTATCCGTAAAATATGTACTATCAGTTTTGTATGTACAGCGGCAATATGTGTACCCTTGCTATTATTTCCTGCCGAGTTTTTATCGCTCTACAGAGATGATGCATCGCTCATTGCGATGTCTTTGTCAAGCCTCAGACTGATAGTGGTTGCAACACTTATTATGGCACTATCTACTGTTATGTTCAATGGGGTAGTTGGTACTGGTAATACGATGGTCAATCTGATAATAGAGGTTGCCTGTGTGGGTATATACCTGGTGTATTGCTATATTTTCATTGAACGTGCCAGGCTGCCGCTTGCATGGGCTTGGGGTTCAGAATTTGTGTACTGGACATCTCTATTCATCATCAGCTATCTGTACCTGCACAGCGGCAGGTGGAAGGGGAAAACTATCTGATGTTTGATGTGCTAATTTGATGAGTAGCTAATTCGCTAAATCACCAGAGTCTGAATGGCTAAATATAAAAGACACCAGCTAATTATCACATCTGCTAATTAATTAGCAGCTTGCTCTACTATCTCATCCAGATAGATGCCATTGTGGCTTTCATCGTAGATGCATTCACCATTCTTAATTAATAATATCTGCGGGCTTTCGTGGTATACACTAAAGTCTTCTGCAATCCTGTTTGATACATTGCGATGTCGTAATAAGTCCAGATAGTAAAACTTAATACCCTGAGGTTGCGCGGCTTTGTCGAGCCTGTTTTTAGCCATTACACTGATACTGCAACGGGTACTGTGTTTGAATATAACTACGGGTTGTGCGGTGCTTTCTTGTTTAATTGTTTCCAGTTGTGCCTCGCTTGATAATTCATTCCAATTCATAGATACAAAGGTACACAGTAGTTGGATAGTTGACGTGTTGATTAGTTAATCAGTATATAGGGTTTTTTTATAACCTTTTAATCATCTACATGTCAACTATTCAACGAATCGACCATTAATTACTATTTTCGCACACAGAAATATCCATTATAGATTATGAAGCATGCTTTTGTATTTCCCGGGCAAGGGGCACAGTTTTCGGGTATGGGCAAAAACCTGTACGAGTCCAATTCATTGGCTAAAGAATATTTTGAACAGGCAAACGAGATACTGGGTTTCCGTATTACTGATACCATGTTTGCGGGTACAGATGAAGATTTAAAACAAACTAAAGTAACACAACCTGCCATATTCCTGCACAGCACCATATTATTCCTTACTACACCCGATTTGAAGCCAGATATGGTTGCAGGGCATTCATTGGGTGAATTCAGCGCACTGGTGGCAAATAAGGTACTTTCTTTTGAGGATGGATTGAGGCTAGTAGCGAAACGTGCTGCAGCTATGCAACGCGCATGCGAAATAAACCCATCTACTATGGCTGCAGTATTGGGGCTGGATGATGCTAAAGTGGAAGAGATTTGCGCAGGTTTCACTGATGAAGTAGTAGTAGCTGCTAATTACAATTGCCCCGGCCAATTGGTTATAAGCGGTAGTATTAATGGTATTAACGCTGCTTGTGAACAATTGAAAGCAGCAGGTGCTAAACGCGCATTAGTACTACAGGTAGGTGGTGCATTTCACTCGCCGCTGATGGAGCCTGCACGCGAAGAACTGCAGGCTGCTATAGAGGCTACAACATTCGGCAATGCTATATGCCCTGTGTATCAGAACGTAGATGCAAGGCCATATACAGATGCTGCCAGCATCAAGCAAAACCTTATAAATCAACTGACTGCACCTGTAAGGTGGACACAAAGCGTACAAAATATGGTTGCTGACGGTGCGGCTAAATTTACAGAAGTAGGTCCGGGCAATGTATTGCAGGGCTTGGTTAAGAAGATAGCTAAAGAAGCAGAGACTGCGGGTATCAACTAATTGATTTTGGTTAATAATTGTAGCAACATCATATTAAGTTCAAAAAAACCCGTCATATCACGGGTTTTTTTTATCAAAAAACTCTTTACATTTGTAGGGAGAGAATCAAACATATAGAGGACGGGTAATATCCATACAGGTTTTTATCGTCGTTCTGCAACACAAACACAATAAGGGAAGAGACAAAGAGAATAACCCGATAAGGTTATGGATTTGTATTGCTTAACACTTTAAAAATACGTTTATGAGCAAGACCTTAAAAAACATTGAAGTTGCGGTTGGTGTTGTAATGGGAGCCATTGCATTATTCCTCCTGATGATGTAGCCGTTTAAAAAATACATTATCCGAAAAATAAAAAACAATTGTGGGCGCAATGCCCGACAGGCGATATAGCCCGCGGTAATACCACCGCAACCATGCCACCTTGGAGGGGAAACCTGCCTTAATAGGCGGGTTTTTTCGTTTTCTATAATGTGTGTAAAATTGGCTGATATCACACCTTCACTGTCAATAACTTATGTGCCACCTTGCAAATAGGAGAGATAATACATTAAAGAAGAACACATAAAAGAATGGTACACGACAGCGCAGGCAATTGCGCTTGCTTGTTGTAAGTGTTTTATATATGCATACAGGGATATCGTTTGTATCCGTACTGGTGGGTATATAGAAATACCTTATTAAGTGTACTGCTCCTATTGTAGTCAACCTATAGATTTACACTTAAAATATCCTAGTTATGAAAAAACTATTCTGCGTATGTATTTGTATTGCTACGCTGGCATCTTGCAAAAAGGACAGTACAACCACTACACCTGCTAATAATAACAATAATAACACAACTGGTTGCGGAGATGGTAATGTCTGCTTCAAACTGGATGGAACGCAAATAAGCAAAGCTGGTGGTGGCTACATCCTGGCGGATACTTTCACTTTTGTAAAGTATGAAGAAGGGACAAAGCAATTATCTATAGACATTTTCGGAAATGCCGCAGGCAGCTACACTGTTGGCGATAAACGCCTGAAGGGCAGGGGTAGAATATATTACTTCCCTGAAAACAATAAAATGTATATGAGCAGCAAAGGTAGTCTGGAACTTACAGAACTTACAGCCGACAGAAAAGCTACCGGCAAATTCAGCGGTACACTCCATCGGTATAATTCTGATACAGAAACCTTTATCATGACGGATTCTATGGTTATTACAGAAGGTTTTTTTACCAAAGTACAATTAGCAAAATAGCAGAGCAATACAAATATAGATGGCAAAGAAAAAGGCGGGAAATCTTTCCCGCCTTTAGTATTATAACGATGGTTGTAATTATCTCAGGTCTACAACCTCTACACCAGGGTATTTCTTAGCATCAAAAGAGAACAGTGCATCTGTAACTGCTGCATTAGGTGTAAAACCGCTCACTTCGTATTTGTACATATTGCCGTTCTTTTCCCATACATTACCACCAACAATAGTGTTGGTATTATCTACAGCCAGTTCCACTTTGCTTAGTTGTTTGCCTTTGGCAATAGGTGTCATTTCAATGATTTCGCAGGTTTTAGCACCTACTTTACGTTTGCCAATGTATTTGTAGTTATACTCTTTATCGTAGAAGTTGGTAAACAGTTTTGTAGGAGAAATTGTCTGCTCGCTAGGATTGTAATTGCTCACCTGTACTTCGTTTGTAGCTTTCATGTACGTCCATACGGTTTTGTTATCGCACATTATTTCCTGCCCTGCTATCTCTACACGGTATTTAGGCCCTTTCATGTAGAAGGTTCCTTTTTTTGTTTCTTTTACTTTACCGCCATTGCCTGTTAGGTGCAGTGCAAAGTTTGCTTTCAGCGATTTCAGGCTGTTTACTTTTTTGCTTACGGCTTCCAGTATGCTTTTAGCTTTAGCGTCGCCTTGCGCCATTACGGGTTGTACCAATGCCATTACGGCCACAATGCTTAAACTCAGGATTTTTTTCATCTGATTGTTTCTCTACGTTGTTTATGGATAATCTTTTGACAATCGAATTTGCAGAATGTTTAACACGCCTGCGAAACGAAGGGTAAATTTACGCTATTAATCGTTAAGGTTACTTAAAAACTGGTCCAGTTCCGCTTCGGTTTTGAAGTACACTTCGCGTGGTTTGCTGCCCATTGCCGGGCCTACTATACCTGCGCTTTCCAGTTGGTCCATAATGCGTCCGGCACGGTTGTATCCAAGGTTATAGCGGCGTTGCAGCATACTGGTGCTGCCGCTTTGTGTTTGTACCACGGTGCGTGCACAGTCTTCAAATAGCTTATCGCGGTTGGTTAGGTCAACGATTTTATCGTTTTCGCCATCTTCACCTTCATATTCAGGTAGTTCGAACGCAGAAGGATAACCGCGTTGAGTGCCTATAAAATCAACAATCTTTTCAACTTCGGGTGTATCTACAAACGCACACTGTACACGAAGCAGTTCGCTGCCATAAGACACCAGCATATCACCTCGTCCTATCAGCTGTTCTGCACCGCCGGCATCCAGAATAGTACGGCTATCAACTTTTGCAGAAACCTTAAATGCAATACGGCCGGGGAAGTTGGCTTTGATAGTACCTGTAATCACATTCACACTCGGGCGTTGCGTAGCAATAATCAGATGTATTCCAATGGCACGTGCCAGCTGTGCAAGGCGCGCTATAGGCATTTCTACCTCTTTGCCCGCAGTCATTATAAGGTCGGCAAACTCATCTATTACCAGCACTATAAAAGGCAGGTATTTATGTCCGCGTTGAGGATTCAGTTTGCGTGCTATGAATTTCTCGTTGTATTCTTTGATGTTCCTTGCACCGGCTTCTTTCAACAATTCATAGCGGTTGTCCATCTCTATACATAGTGCATTCAATGTATAGATAACTTTTTTGGTATCGGTAATGATGGCCTCTTCTTCGTTTGGCAGCTTTGCAAGGAAGTGTTTTTCAATAGTACGGTAGATAGAAAGCTCTACTTTCTTAGGGTCTATCATCACAAACTTCAGTTGCGATGGATGCTTCTTGTACAGCAGCGATACAAGTATGGCATTGATACCCACAGACTTACCCTGGCCTGTAGCACCTGCCATCAATAAGTGTGGCATGGTAGCAAGGTCTACAATATAGTTCTCGTTATCAATCTTTTTACCCAAAGCAATAGGCAGGCTCATGTTCGATTTTGCGAACTTTTCACTTGCCAGCAGTGTGCGCATAGATACTATTTGCTTATTGGTATTTGGTACCTCAATACCTATGGTGCCACGCCCCGGGATAGGTGCTATTATACGTATGCCTAAAGCAGCAAGGTTCAATGCAATATCATCTTCCAGATTGCGAATTTTAGATATGCGTACACCTTCAGCAGGCACTATTTCATATAGTGTTACAGTCGGGCCAACTGTTGCGCTGATGCGTTGTATTTCAATGCCAAAGCTGCGTAGCGTTTGGATAATTTGGTTCTTGTTTTTCTCCAGTTCGTCTTTATCCAGTGTTATAGCTTCGTTGCGGTCTTGCAACAGATCCAGCGTAGGGAATTTATAATCTCTCAGATCCAGTTCAGGTGCATAGGGTTCGTTATCCTCAATACTAATATGCCCATTGTGAGCAACAACAACCGGTTCATCCTCCTGTTGTATTATTTCAATAGATAGTTCAGGTTCCTCCTGTTGTTTGTTTTTCTTTTCGGCAACGGGTACAACCAGTTCCATTTCGCCAGCAGGTTCTTCTTCAAGTTCCTCGTCTGTTTCGTATAATTCTTCTTCAATCTCCTCAAGTTCGCCAGCAGGTTCTTCTTCTTCAACCATTCCTAAATCTGCAACGGGTGAGGTTTTCAATGCGTTGGTATGTGGTGCGGTTTTATCAGTCATGGTCATATTCCATTCATCCTGCACAGGCTCGTCATCCATCAGTATGGGCTTTACAAAATCACCACCTTCGGTTTTTATTACTTTAGCTTCATCATCTGCAACGATTTTTGTTTCACTTTCAGCAGTTATTTCATCTGTTTTTACAGCAGTTGGTATAATGCTGGCAACGGCTTTAGCTGTAGTACGTGCTCTGCGCAGAATAGGGGAAATATCAAGTGCAAATACCACAAATGCGAAGAAGCATACAATTGCAAACAGTATCATGCCTGTACCGCCATGCCCAAAGAAGCCATTCATATAGGCAATAGCTTCATTTCCCCATGCTCCGCCGTAAGGGAATACGGCTGTTGGTAATATATAGGCTAATATAGGAGCAACAATCAGCAATAGTATAGATAACCACCGCAGGTAGCGCATTACAGGTACTATATGCCTGCCGTATATCATATTAAGCCCCAGCATACCTACCCAGATGCCAATAGCCAACGATGCAATCCCAGCGCCTTTATATACCAGTGCATGTGCCATGGTAGCTCCGAAACGCCCGCCCCAGTTAGCAACAGTCATTTTGCCCTCCATCAGGTGGCTGACAGATGCTTTGTCATAATCTATAGTCCAATTATAGAAATAACTGATAATGGAAACAGTAAGGAATATGCCGAAAAGCAAGAAAAATAAACCAATACCAAGCCTTATTTGCTTGGCACGGTCAGTTTTGTTAGCAACTTTATCTTCGGCGGGCTGCTCAGCAGCTTTTTTCTGGGTAGTCTTTGATTTGGCCATAGCAGGCAGTAGCATGCAAAAGTACAATATTAATAAACCTACGCACTAAAATTATATAGTTATGTATTACTGAATATAAGGAAGAATTATCGAATATATGGTGATTAAAAATCAACCAACCAAATGGATTTCACAGCTGTCTATAACAAACAGGCGGTAGTACATAAGGTAATGCAGGCAATGCGTTTGGGCGATAATAGACAGGCGGAAGAATTAAAAATTATAATGCCAGGCATTGCAACTTTGAAATATTTCCGTATTTTCAACCGTTGGGATAAAACTGTAATCTGTAACAAAAGATTAAAAAACAGTTTCATCACAAAAAGAAAAGTATATTTTTAACATTCAGATACTAACACAATAACAAGGTTAATATATCATGACGATGAAAAATGCAATTAGCCGGGCAAGCGTGGTAGCTGCGTTAGCACTTACCTTCAACAGCGTACAGGCGCAAGACATCCACTTTACGCAGTTTAATGCATCGCCGCTTATCGTAAACCCAGCGTTTACGGGCAACTTCAGCGGCCAGTGGCGTGCTGCAGCTATCTACCGCGATCAGTGGAGAAGCGTTACATCTCCGTTTAAAACTTACGCGGTGTCTGTAGATGCCCCAATTGTAAATGACCTGTCTCACGACGATTATCTGGCTGCAGGTTTGCAGTTATATAACGATCGTGCAGGTGATGCAAACCTTTCTAATCTATCGGTTTTGGCATCAGTGGCGTATCACAAGTTTTTGGGCAGCAAACAGGACAAATCATTGTCAGTAGGTTTTCAGGGTGGGTACACTCAGAAGAGTATTGACCTTACTAAACTGTATTTTGCTAACGAATTCAATAACGGTGGTTTCGACCCGGGTACATCCGGAGAGGCTATGAATAACAGGGTTAATTATTTTACCCTGAATGCAGGTCTTTCTTGGGCTCATGCAGTTAGTTCAAATTTCGGCTATGCTATAGGTTTAGGTGCTAATAACATCAATCAACCTCAGGAGTCCCTGATGAAAAAACGCAATAGCGAAGTAGGTTTGGGAATGCGTTATACAGCCCAGGTAGGTGCTATCGCTTATTTGAGCGAGAAATTCAGTCTGCGTCCGGCATTATTGTATCAATCTCAGTCAACAGCAACTGAAATGGTTGCAGGTAACGAATTTCACCTGATTGTAGGTAATCCTGAGTTCCGCAACTTTACAACAGCAGTATTCTTGGGTGGTTATTATCGCTCAAATGATGCATTAATGGTAAACGCCGGAGTTGAATTTAAGGGCTTACGTGTAGGTGTTAGCTACGATTATAACACATCTAACCTTAAAACAGCATCAAACGGAAATGGTGGTTTCGAAATATCTCTGATATACATAGCGCCTGACCCGCTTGACTTTGCGCGTAAATTGATATATCCCTGCTCTCGTTTCTAATCAAATAACATAACCAAAAAAGAAAGGGCAAAAAATATTTTTTAAAGCCCTTTCTTTTTTTTAAAGCAATTTATACTTTTATACCCATTAACAACGCTCGCTAACATGAGAAAAAATTGGCTGCTACTGATTCTGGCAACGGTTCTAGTTACAATTCAAATTGATGCTAATGCACAGCAGCAACGTAAAGAGAAGTACAGAAATAAAGCTAACGATCCTGTATCAAAGCTTCCGTACTATAAAAAATTACGTTGGGCTGACGGCCTATTCCGTGAAGGTAGTTACTTCAACGCGATAGAGTATTACCAACAATTGAAACAAGAGGACGAACGCAATCCTTATTTGACATATCAACTGGCAGAATGCCATTGGATGACAAGAGACTACGCACCTGCTGCTGCATACTACAAAGAGGTGTATGCAATGTCTCCGAAAATGTATCCTGAAGCAGTTTTTAAAAGCGCGCTGATGGTTAAACAACAAGGTAATTATACAGACGCTATTGTACTGTTCAATCAGTTTATTACTGATAATCCAAAAACCTTCAAGAAATTGAAAAAACGTGCTTTGCGCGAAATTGAAGGTTGCAACATGGCAATGAACTCAGTAAAAGATCCTGTACAAGTAAATATCATTAATGCAGGCCCTAACGTAAACAGTGCATACACAGAGTCGGCACCATTACCATTGGGCGATACTGCATTACTGTTCTCTACAATGCGTCAGAATAACTTAGCTGAAATTGATAAGCGTACCGGTGACTACATGTCTCGTTTCATGGTTTCTCATAAACAAGGCAATGTAGATCGTGTGGATTCTTTCCAATGGGCATTAGCATTCAATGATGGTGGGTTCAATACTAAAAATGCACACGTTGGTAACGGATGCTACAGCCCAGGTGGTGATCGTTTCTATTTCACTAAATGTGCTGAAGCGGATTCTATGAAAGTAGAATGTAAAATCTACGTTTCTAAATTCAGCAAAGCTAAATGGGGTGAACCGGAACTGTTGGGTGAGGGTATTAATGAAGGCGGTTCTAATACACAGCCATATTGTGCTAAAGTTGGGAAGAAAGAAATATTGTTCTTCTCTTCAAACCGTAAGTTGCAAAGCCGTGGCGGATTTGATATCTGGTATTCTGTAATCGATTCTCGCAATGGTACTTATCGTCGTCCTCAAAACGCCGGTAAACAAATCAATACAGAACAAGATGAAGTGACTCCGTACTATGATAGCCGTGTGAATAAATTATACTTCTCATCGAACGGATGGGTTACAATGGGTGGTTTTGACGTGTACTCTGCTGATGGTGGTCCTTCACGTTACACAAATGTTACTAACCTTGGATATCCTATCAATACGTCTGCTGATGAAATATATTACATCAAAGATCCGATAGGTAAGCCTGATGCATATTTGGTGTCAAACCGTTTAGGTTCTGTTGTTTTGAAAAACCCAACTTGTTGCGATGATATCTGGCGTATTCAGTACGAACCGAAGTTGGTTGTTTTAGGTAAAGTAATAGACCGTAAAACACAACAGCCAATGAACGAAGTAGTTGTGAAAATGGTGGATCAAAATGGTGATCTGAAAACATTTAACTCTACTGATGGTAATTTCGGTTTCAATATTGCTCGTGCAAAAACTTATGTTTTGAACGGCGATAAGCAAGGATTCGCATCTACGCGTGCTACCGTGAATACTATGGATGTAAAACGTACAGATAAAGATGATACTGTTACAGTTACTATCTATATGGACGAGGTTGTACCTGAGTATAATTTCTCTGTAAGTAATGTGTACTACGATTATGACAAAGCTGATTTGCGCGCTGAGTCTGTAGCATCGCTCGATTCTGTTGTGGCATTCCTGAAAGATAATCCTTCATTTAATGTAGAAGTTTACTCTTTTACAGATGGAAAAGGTAAAGATGATTACAACAAAAAACTTTCTGAAAAGCGCGCTCAATCTGTAATTGATTATTTGGTTGGTGCGGGTATTGAACAAACACGTCTTGTAGCTAAAGGCTTTGGCGCTGCTATGCCTGCTGCACCTAATACTACAAATGGTAAGGATAACCCAACCGGTCGTCAATTGAACCGTCGTACTGAGTTCCGTGTTGTAACTGACGTTCCTACACGCCGTATTCTGTACAATAGCGCTAAACCTGGTGATATGGATGACCAATCTAAGAACCTTAAGCAAAATGAAGGTGCTGAAGATGACGGCGAACCTGATGTTGAATCAGAAGCAGGTAAACCTGGTAGCCGCGTAAATAAGTAGTATAAATAGTATTTTATATCAACTGCCCCTGAAAAGGGGCAGTTTTTTTATGCATACCTTTGCAGTCTCTTTTTATGAACTACAAGAAAGCAGCATTACATACTATAGAAGCTACAAAACGTGAAATGCTTGTAGCACGTTTATCCGTTGAAGGCTATTCAGGTTTTGAAGAAACGGACGAGCAATTACTTGCTTATATCGATGATGCCGATTTTGATTCAGAAACGCTGCAATTGATTGCATCTGAATACGAAGTGCCGTATGAAATAGAAACCATAGGTCAGCAAAACTGGAATGAGGAATGGGAAAAGAATTTTCATCCTGTTATTGTAGAAGGCTTTTGTACTGTAAGGGCAGACTTTCATAAAATGAATATTGCAACGCCTTATGAGATAGTAATCACACCCAAAATGTCTTTCGGTACTGGGCATCATGCTACAACGAAGCTGATGATGATGCAAATGCAGCATATAGATTTTGCAGGAAAGGATGTTTTTGATTTTGGTACAGGTACGGGCATATTAGCCATTCTGGCCGAAAAGCTTGGTTCAAAGCACGTTTTGGCTATTGATAATGATGAATGGTCTTATGAGAACGCAATGGAAAATATAGGCAGAAATCATTGTGATAATGTGAATGTAAAGCAAGGCAGCATGGAGCATATAATAGCTTATGAATATGATATAATACTTGCTAATATTAACAGGCATATACTACTGCACTATATGAAAGACTTATATAACAGTGTAAAGCCAGAAGGTATTTTGCTAATGAGTGGTTTGCTTTTGGACGATGAAGCAATTGTTAAAATTGCAGCAGAAAATGTTGGCTTTAAAAATATATATACAAATACCTTGAACGGCTGGATAACGCTTCAGTGCGCAAGATAGAATATGTGTGTTTTATTTTTCATGTGTATTTTTGCTTTAGGGTTAAAATTGGTAAATTGCGCTCCTTTTTGGTATAGGATTTACCGACCTGAAAGTATATATTTGTTTTCTTCAACCGGAAATTAATCGAATGACGATTGCATTACTTATAGTACTCGCATACCTTGTAGGCTCTATTCCTACAGCTGTTTGGGTTAGTAAGCGGGTATATGGCATTGATATAAGAGAGCATGGTAGTGGTAACGCAGGTGCAACAAACACTTTCAGAATATTAGGTTCTAAGGCAGGTTCGGCAGTAATGTTTATTGACATGCTGAAGGGTTTTATTGCTGTAAAACTTTCATTATTATCACAATATGGATGGCATACAGAGGCCATAACCAATTTGCAGATATTCCTTGGTCTGGCAGCTGTATTAGGCCATATTTTCCCAATTTGGGCCGATTTCAGAGGTGGTAAAGGTATAGCTACTCTGTTTGGTATGATACTGGCAATACAGCCATTAGCTGCTATTAGCCTTGTAATGGTATTTGTTGGTATGTTATATCTTACCCGTTATGTATCACTCAGCAGCATTGCTGCCAGTGTTGCATTTCCGTTATTAATCCTGTTTATCTTCAAAGAGCCTGAGCTCAGTTATCGTATATTTGCCATAGCTACGGCATGTTTGGTGGTGTTGACACACCATAAAAACATAAACCGTTTGCTTAGTGGCAACGAGAGTAAGGTCCCATTGTTCCGAAAGCGCAGGTTTCGCAAGTAGCATCAATTGTCAACAGAAATAAGGTATTTACTGTACTAAATAATACAGCATGAAAAAAGTATGTATAGCATTGTCGTTTACGGCTATATTGAGTGTATTCAGTTCTTGTTTTAAGAATCCTGTGACTGGAAGAAGTTCTGTGAATCTTGTGGATGAAAATTCTGTAAGGCAACAATCTGCAGCTTCTTATACCAGTTTCTTATCCACCAATAAACTGGCTACGGGTACAGCAGATGCCGGAATGGTAAGCAGGGTTGGGAATAAAATGGCAGCAGCTGTACAGCAATTTTTGACAGAAAGAGGAAAACAGGATTTAATTGCTGGATACCAATGGGAATTTAACCTTGTAAATAATAATGAAGTAAACGCTTTCTGTATGCCGGGTGGTAAAGTGGTAGTATATACAGGTATATTGCCTATAGCAGCAGGAGAAACAGGGCTTGCAGTAATAATGGGACATGAAATAGCTCATGCTATTGCCAGACATGGTAATGAGCGCATGAGCCAGCAATTGATAGCACAGGCAGGTGGTGTTACCATGTCTGTATTGATGTCTCAAAAACCACAACAGGCACAGGAATTATTTAATAATGCTTATGGCATTGGTTCCACATTAGCAGTGCTGAAATACTCTCGCACACATGAAAGTGAAGCCGATGAGATGGGGCTGTATTTTATGGCTATGGCAGGTTATGACCCTAATGAAGCAATCAATTTCTGGCAACGTATGGCTGCAAAAGGCGGACAAAAACCACCTGAATTCCTGAGTACGCACCCTAGTGATGCTACACGTATCAGCCAGTTGAAGGGATGGATGCCTAAAGCCACACAGTTATACAAGCATTGATATTGTTTAGAATCTCCTTATACCAAAAACTACTTAGCTATTTTTATCCTGTGCAGGTAGCTAAAGCTGCAACTCCTCAGAATGAGGTATTAGACCTATTGTATTACTGCAATAGGTTTCAGTTATCAACGCACGATGCGATGTATTCTGATGGTGATAAATATCGTCCGTTGATGATTGCTTTCACTCATATTGGCAGTGCATTAGCAGATATGAAGGATGTGTTGGTGTTAGGTACAGGTTTAGGAAGTGCCGCTAATATTTTATACAATAAAGGCTACAAACCGCAATACACATTTGTAGAGTATGACAGTACTATTCTACAATGGGCTATGAAGGTACTCCCAAAAGAGGTAAGCGATAAATCAAATCCAATACACATGGATGCTGCAGTTTATATTGAAACTTGCGGCAAGCAGTACAATTTGTTGATAACAGATATATTCAACAGCAGGGTAGTACCTGCATTTGTAACTACAGAAAAATTCTTAAAACAATGCCGCCGGTGCATAATGCCCGGCGGTTATTTTGTGTTGAATTATATAGTATTGCAAAATACTGATTGGCAAGCTGCAGAACAGGTCATAAGGTCTGTGTTCCCTAATATTACTGTATTGCAAAACGGTATCAATCGTATTGTAGTTGCTAGAGTTTAGCAGACTGTATGCGAAGTACTTTTCTATTTTTCTTTTGAACACGCATTTTTTCCGGCACCAGATTAATGATTTCGTCTGTTACTGTTTGTAATAATGATGAACGAACAAAATGATCATTTGTTATGATGCTGATTTCGCGCACGGGTTCAGGGTCTTCAAAGTATCGTACCCTGTCTTGCTGGTCTTCTGTAAACTCCATTGTAGCCAGCTCAGGCAGCACTGTTATACCTTTATTTTTGTCAACCATTTTTCGCAACATCTCAACATTACTGCTATCGTAGCGATAAGGTTTATCTGCTTGCAGGGCTTGCACCTGGTCACTGCATAAATCCAGTACCTGATTGCGCATACAGTGTCCTTCATTCAGCAGCCATATACGTTCCATGGCAATGTCTGAAGCTGCAATCATACGTTTTTTTAAAGCAGGTTCATCCGGTGAAAAATATGCTACAAATGGTTCTGAAAATAGTGGGTACTCTTTGATGTTATTTTCTTCAAGCGGAGTACTCACCAACGCCGCATCTAATTCATTATTGCGCAGTGCAGTAATGATTTGCTTCGTTTCCATTTCTTTTACCTGCAATTTCACATCCGGATATTTAGCAGCATAATTTTCCAATAATCCGGGTAATATATAAGGTGCAACTGTTGGTATTACAGCCAGTTTGAAAATGCCACTTACAGTATTTTGCTGTTTCTGAATTAACTCCTGTATGCGTTCACATTCTGCTAGTACTATCTTAGATTGTTCTACTATTGCTTCACCTAATTCGGTAATAGCTATAGGGTGTTTGTTCCGGTCAAATAGTTTTATGCCTAATTCTTCCTCAAGCTTTTGTATTTGCATACTAAGCGTAGGTTGTGTAACGAAACATTTATCAGCAGCTGCAACAAAACTTTTATAAGTGGCTACAGCTACAACATATTCTAATTGTGTAATGGTCATAATAGTGCAATAAAAAGTTATACAAACCTACGCTATAAAAGTAATATAGACCAAATTTATACTGTTAATAGACTAATCTGATTATTAACGTTTTTGATTTGTTAATGGAAGAATAAAAGCCAATTTTCATTAATAATCAATTAAAATTAGCGTAATTAAAAAGGGGTTAAAATAGTATCATAAAAGATTGGGCTTGCAATCATTGCTTTACCTTTGTAATACCATTACAACTGTATAAACTATCTCAATTCACCTGCCGTCTGCATTTGATTACTCAGCTACATTAGTTTTTTATTATTAAACACATTGTTATGTCTTACAGAAAGATTTATTCTGGATTAAGAACGGCATTATCGCTTGTCGCAGCCATATGTCTTAGTAGTCAACTATCCGCACAACAGATAGTATTCTATAACAGGACTGTATTAACAGGCCAAACCTATACGCAAATACCCGGAGGTACAGTCATTAATACAAATGCAGGCCTTTCTACAGGTATGAGCCAAAATGCTGATGATGGTTCAAGGTTGGTTACGTTACCATTTACATTTACGTATGATAATAACCCCTTTACACAAGTAACTTTTTGTACAAATGGGTGGGTAGGAATGGGTAACCAGACTACGAGCGTAACTGCTGCACAAGGACGTGCATCCGGTAACCTGTTTTTAGCTACAGTACCGAATAATACTATTGCTGCATGGTTTGGTGATATGTCTGCAAATTTCCCTGCCCCTGCGGGTATAGGTAGTATGGTTCATGGTTTGGTCGGTACTGATATTTACGCTCTGGAATGGCGTAATGCTACAGGCTCGGGATTCGGGTCAACTACTGTAAACCTTATAAATTTTATGATTAAACTATACGGTCCGGCATCAATTGCCCCGGGACGTATAGAGATATTGTATGGCCCGCAGTCAGGTGCTCTTACAACTGGTCGCACTATAGGTATTGAAGATGCTAATGGCGGAGCCAATAGGTTTATCAATGCATTGAATGGTTCATTCACATCAACTGCGACTGCGGGTGCGTGGCCCGGAAATGGAAGCGGATATCGTTTCGACCCACCACCACCTTGCACAGGTACACCTAATGCCGGTACGATTACGGCTCCGGTCAATGTTTGTCCGGGTAGTAATTTTACGATGTCATTATCTGGGCATAGTATAGGGCCTGGTATCACTTATCAGTGGCAGTCTCGCCCTTTTGCAGGTACGTTTACTAATATGACAGGAGCAATAGCATCTGCTGTTACCACCACAACAACAGTACCAAGAGAATACAGATGTGTGGTAACGTGTATTAACAGTGCTCAAACAGTGATAACTCCTGTAGTACCTATAGGCATTAATAGCTTTTACGTATGTTATTGCAAAACTGGCTTAGGAGGTGATGCTACAGCATCTATTGACTCTGTTAAAATTGTAGGTACACCGCTGAACAATGGCTCTCCTGGTACTGCTGCAGGTTCATACACACAATATTTACCCGGTGCCAATACTACAGCATCTCTACAGGCCGGTGGGCTATATACATTGAAGGTAAAATATGGAGCATCATCAATTGGTTCTATGTGGATAGATGCTAATCAGAACAATACTTTCGAAGCTTCTGAATGGGTTAGAATCAATACTAGTGGTAGTGAAGGCGTAGTAGTATTCAAAGTGCCTCCTACAGCGTTACCGGGCCTTACAGGTATGCGTATTCGTAGCGCCGCAGCTGGTGCCACAAACGGAGCCGGAAATGCTTGTTCTAATATTGCGTCCGGAGAAACTGAAGATTATGTAATTACAATTACGCCTGCACCTGTGAATGATATCAAGCTTCATGCCTTGCTGACGCCTGTAAACGGGAAAGAATTATGCCCGTACAAGCCTATCGAAGCTAAAGTAGTGGTTTATAATAATGGTAGTGCAGCACAAACGAACTTTAGTGTTCATACAGAATTGTCTGGCCCTATTATTCAGTCAAATAATATATTGTATACCAACACTTTAGCTCCGTTCACTACAGATACGCTTTTGATAACAACTTATGTGTTGCAATTGCCGGGTATATACAATGTTCGTGCGCGTACTTCATTAGCTGGAGATGCGAATATTATCAATGATAGCTCCGCTATTAATTCATTTAAATTGAATAGTGGTGCCAATCCACCAATTGTACGTATAGATTCGGTTTGTTTTGGAGAAGAAGCAATGCTGTATGTATTACCCGATTCAAACATACATCATTGGTACCTGACATCTCAGTACGGTACTAAAGTATTTACCGGTGATACAATGCGCATACCTAATATACAGAAGGATACGTTTCTGTATGTTTCTGCTGAACCTAAGTTTTCGAATGTCGGTTCACTTGCTACATTAAGCAGTGGTGGTAATGGCTGCGGAGGTGGTGCAATGTTTGATATTACGCCTAACAATAACCTTCGTGTAGATAGTTTTGGTGCAGTGTTTGCTGCAACAGGTACACAGGCAGTTAGTGTATATTATCGTGTAGGAACCTTTGCCGGTAATGAAACTGTATCGGGAGCATGGACATTGCTTGGTACTACTAATGTCAATGTTTCTTCTACAACTGCATATACTAATTTTTCAGTAAACGCACCATTACCATTAGCACCGGGAAATACTTATGGTATTTATGTAAACTATAATGCCACATATACCAATGGCAGCAATGCTTACTCTAATGCAGATATGACAATTCAAACAGGTACAGGATTATGTAATCTGTTTGGTGGTACCAATGCAAACCGTATGTTTAACGGAACAGTATATTACAGTAAAGGCCCTGCCATATGCGAAGGCCCTCTGGAACCTATTCGCACATTCGTAGGCCCGGCACCTGTGGTGAATTTAGGTGTTGATATTAAGCCATGCGAAGATCAGGATGTAATACTGGATGCAGGACACGCAGGTGGCGTTTATATGTGGAACAATATGTTACAAACACAAACCATCAACGTAAAAAATGCTTCAGGAACATATTGGGTAGAAGTTGATAAATACTGTAAAAGAAGTGATACTATAAATGTAGATATACAACCATTGCCATACACTTCCGGTATATCTTTCCAGCGTACAGGTAATACTTATAAGTTTACAGCGGGTGGAATAATGCATGCTACAAGCTTGTTGTGGATGTTTGGAGATGGTACAACACATACAGACATTTCTCCTGTACATACTTATGCTACCGGAGGTAGTTACAAAGTGTTACTGATACTCTTTAACGATTGTGGTGCAGATACTACTGCATTGATTATACCATTAGGCGTGAGCAGTGTTACCGCATCTGATAACAATGTATTGTTATACCCTAACCCTGCTAATGACAGGTTGATTGTTGAATTAGAAAACGCACAATCTAAGGGCATCGAAATCAGCATTGTGAACAGCGTAGGTACTGTAGTATGGAAACAAAAATCTGATGGTAGCAAAAAGCAACATATAGATATCGGTAATCTGCCAACTGGTAGTTATATCCTTAAACTATATAATGAAGAAATAGCCCTTACTAAACCCTTTGTCATAGCCAGATAAACAATTTTAATATTGTAGAATAAAAGAGGGCGGGCTACCGCCCTCTTTTTTGTGCCATAGTTTACAAATAAAGTACATTTGCAGCGTTAAATCGGCGTTGTGCAAAAACTGAGACTAAACAAAGAAGCTGTATTGCTGGCATTACATGTGCCTGATGATTGCATTACAGTTTTTGAAGGGTATAGACTGAAAACGTCGCTCGCCAGTAAAACACTGTTCAGCCAGGCAATATTGTTTGCAGATAATAAAGCAGAACTGGAAAATATATATGATAAGTTACTTCAAAAGCTGAATGATGATGCAGTGATATGGATTGCATACCCGAAAAAAAGTAGTGGTATTACTACTGATCTTATAAGGGATGACGGATGGGATATTGTCTTTAAATCAGATTATCATTTTGTAAGCTCTGTATCTATCAATGATACTTGGACAGGCATGCGTATAAAAAAGAAAGACCCTAAAGCCGGTTACTTGCGCGACAAGACGATAGCAGAAAGAAAGACTGAAGGGATAGACTATGTAAACAGAACTGTTGAACTTCCAAAGGATGCTAAAGCGGCTATGAAACCATTTAAAGGACTTGAAGACTTTTTTAATGCAATGGCATTCAGTCACAAGAAGGAATATGTGGAAGCGATTGCAGAAGCAAAGAAGCCTGAAACCAGACAACGTCGTATTGATAAAATGATTGAGATGGTAACGGCATTGAAAGTTGCCAAAGAAAATAAGAAGAAGAAATGAGTTATAAAGAAATACCGCAAGGTGCATTACTGCAGTTTATTAAAGATAACTATCTGGGCAAGGTTGTAACAGACTCTCGCTCCGCAGCAGGCAACTGGATGAATTTTACGCTTGAAGCAATTGAGAGTGGCAAGGCAACTATATCGTTGGAAGTGAAACATGATATGACTAATCCTTACGGCAACATACATGGTGGTATGATGGCTCTGGTGATGGATGAAGTAATAGGCTGGGCTGTAGTAAGCCTTGATACGAACAACCATTACACATCGCTGAACCTGAATGTGGACTTCCTGTATGCCATCAAAGAAGGGGATAGACTGAAAGCTACGTCAGAAGTGATACGTGCAGGTAAGAAGATTATACATGTAGAATGCAGGGTGTATGATATGCAGGACAGGATATTGGGCAAAGCCACCAGCAATCTGATTGTAACCGGTATGAAACCCGTTGATGGTGATTATAAAGTGGCGAATTAAGCCCTTTGATTTCACTTTTGAATTAAGACGTTTTACTTTTGACCAGAATATATGCTGAACGGTAAAAAAATAGTGGTAGTACTGCCTGCGTATAGAGCAGCCCTTACTATCGAGCGTACGTATGCAGAGATACCATTTGACATAGTTGATGATGTAGTACTGGTTGATGACCATAGCCCCGATAATACGGCTGAGGTGGGTGCAAAACTCGGTATCAAACACATTATTCGCCACGAAATAAACAGGGGTTATGGTGGCAACCAGAAAAGCTGTTATGCAAAAGCATTGGAGATAGGTGCAGATATTGTTATCATGCTGCATCCCGACTATCAGTACACGCCAAAGCTGATACACGCCATGGCTGCTGTAATAGCATACGATGTTTATCCTGTTTCATTCGGTAGTCGTATACTTGGTAAAGGTGCGTTGAAAGGTGGCATGCCGATGTATAAATACATCTTTAACCGTTGCCTTACATTGTTCGAGAATATTATGCTGGGGCAGAAGCTTAGTGAATATCATACAGGTTATCGAGCATTCAGTGCAGATGTCATCCGTTCTATCGACTTCACACACAACAGCGATGATTTTGTCTTCGATAACGAAATGATATCGCAGATATTCATGAATGGCTACGAGATAGGCGAAGTTACATGCCCTACCAAATATTTTGAAGAAGCCAGCAGTATCAACTTCAGCCGCAGTATGAAGTACGGACTTGGTGTATTGCGTGTATCTATGGCTCACTGGCTGCACAAAAGAGGCATGGTAAAGAGTAAACTGTATAACAAACCGCAATAAAAAAACACCGCTCATTGAGCGGTGTTTTTGTTTATCATTCCTTTATAAATGTCTTTTGTATTCTATTGTCTTTTGTATCTATGGTAAGAATGTACACACCGATAGGTAAGTCGGCAATAGGTATTGTATGTTGGTTTTGAATTGTGTTCCCGATGCTTTGATGACGGTGTATTCTACCAGAAACGTCAAAGATGCTGTAGCTTTTGCACCCCCAATCAGCATTTACATCAAAAGAGATATATGAAGAAGCAGGATTGGGATAAACCCTTAGATGAATTTGACTGCTGCCTTGCACAGATGTCGGGTTATATGGTTGATAAGTGTAGGTACGTAAGGTATCAACATTCGTTAATGTCCAACTATTTGTAGATGTACTCCAAGACTGAGTCTGCTTTGTTAAAACGTCATTATTAATGTTATAAGACAGTATTACTTTACGATGGTTAGATGGTGTTGTATTATATTGAAAGATAGAGTCTGCTATCATATTTCGGGATGCATCGTAAGTGTAATGATTTGTATAACGTAATTGCCATTGACCTGATGTACCAACCCAATTAAAAGTACTATCAATTACCATATCATTTAAAGTGTTATATACGTAGGTGTGTTTTATTTCATTGTGATAACTCCCGGATATGTAGGATTCTTTCGTATGTGTATTGATGGTATTATTTGTATTATAAGTATAAGTATGTCTATCTCCGGGCATCTTACTGATGACAAGCGGTTTATTAGCAACGTTATATGTAGTGGTAGTAGCATTGATAAGCTTATATCCTGCATTTTTTACATTGCTATACCAATTATCATAAGTTAAGTTGCCGCTTGTGTATATATAATTGAAACTATCGATAGTAACTTCTGATTTTGCGTTGATGAATTTTCGGACACGTCGTATCAGGTTTCTGGAGGTATTATAAAAATATTTCTCGTATGCAACTTCTGTTGGGTATAGACCATGTGATACTAAAGAATCAGGTTCTGCATTAGATCCAATATAAAATAGCGTGTCTTGATAGCCTATCGAACCTGGATTACCTCTTGTTTTTAACCTGTTGGCATTATCATAAGTAGCATAATATATGGATGTTTTCCCATGTTTTTTAAAAAAACAAGTGTCATACTGTATTACACCTGTTTTCATATTGCTACCTCTTCCAAATGAGTAAATATATGAGGTTGTATCAGCATTTTTATCGAGTTTACCTGTACTGGTATTGTATGTCCCAAAAGTTTGTCTGATAAGCCTGGTAGGTGTCTGCGCATTAATGGTTGTAAAAAACAGTGCTGTCAGTAAAAATGATAAGTAGTACTTTAACATAAATAGGATTTTAAGGTTTAAAAATGAATAGTATTAACTAATAGACGTAAGTTATATTCATTTTGTTAGGTAAAAAGAGCCGCTCAATTGAGCGGCTCTTTTTATTTTATGTATATAAATTTTATTACTTCATTGTAACTACTACAGGAGCTTTCACTTCCTGCTTAACAGGAGTTTTAGCTGTTTCTGTAGTCTTGTTGCCATGCATGTTTGCTAGTGTTGGGGCAATAACCAATGCAACAATAGACATCAGTTTAATCAGGATGTTCATAGACGGGCCTGATGTATCTTTAAACGGATCGCCCACAGTATCACCTGTTACAGATGCTTTGTGCGGTTCAGATTTTTTATAGTACATCTCACCGTTTATTTCAACACCTTTCTCGAATGATTTCTTAGCATTATCCCATGCACCACCTGCATTGTTCTGGAACATACCCATCAGTACACCACTAACAGTAGCACCAGCCAGCATACCACCCAGTGCTTCAGGGCCAGCAAGGAAACCTACTAATAGCGGAGCAGCAATTGTGATAGCACCCGGCAGTATCATTTTTTTGATAGAAGCATCTGTAGAGATGGCAACACACTTGTCATATTCAGGTTTGCCTTTACCTTCCATAATGCCAGGTATTTCGCGGAACTGGCGACGAACTTCTTCAACCATCGCCATGGCAGCCTCACCAACCGCACGTATAGCCAGTGAAGAGAATATGAAAGGAATCATAGCACCAACAAACAACATAGACAGTACCTCTGCCTTGTAGATGTTGATACCATCGATACCGGCAACACCTACATAAGCAGCAAATAGTGCCAGTGCAGTCAGTGCAGCAGATGCAATTGCAAAACCTTTACCGGTAGCTGCGGTAGTGTTACCTACAGCATCCAGTACGTCTGTTTTTTCACGTACTTCTTTTTCCAGTTCGCTCATTTCAGCAATACCACCTGCGTTATCAGCTATCGGGCCAAAGGCATCGATGGCCAATTGCATAGCCGTAGTAGCCATCATACCTGCAGCAGCGATAGCAACACCATAAAGGCCTGCCATAGCATAAGAACCCCAGATACCACCAGCCAATACAAGGATAGGAAGGAATGTGCTTTCCATACCAATTGCCAGACCGCCAATTACGTTTGTAGCGTGGCCTGTAGCAGACTGACGGATAATGCTCATTACAGGGCGTTTGCCCATTGCTGTATAGTATTCTGTAATAATGCTCATCAGCGTACCAACAACAAGGCCAATAACAATTGCACCGAATACTTGTGTATTGCTGAATGTAGTACCACGCAATTCCATAGAAGATGGTAGTATATACATTACCAGGAAGTAAGAAACGATTGCTGTCAGAATCATAGAACCATAGTTACCCATGTTTAGTGCTCTTTGTACAGCACTTGTGCTGATACCTGCGCTGTCAGATATACGTACCATCCATGTACCGATGATAGAAAGTACAATACCGATACCAGCTATCAGCATTGGTAACAATATTGGGCCAAAGCCGTTGAAGTTATCAATAGAAGCAGTTTCGCGGCCCAGAACCATTGTAGCCAGTACTGTGGCAACGTAAGAACCAAAAAGGTCGGCACCCATACCTGCTACGTCACCTACGTTATCACCTACGTTGTCGGCAATAGTTGCAGGGTTGCGCGGGTCATCTTCAGGGATACCTGCTTCTACTTTACCCACAAGGTCAGCACCTACGTCTGCAGCTTTTGTATAGATACCACCGCCCACACGTGCAAACAGTGCAATACTTTCTGCACCCAGAGAGAAACCGGTCAGTACTTCAATAGCACGTTCCATTTCTTCGCTGTTTACCAAAGCATCAGGAGCAAACATCATTTTGAAAACGATGAAAAGGCTACCCAGGCCAAGAACTGCCAATCCGGCAACACCCATACCCATTACAGCGCCACCACCAAAAGATACAGATAGTGCTTTGCTGAGGCTGGTACGTGCAGCGTGTGCAGTACGTACGTTTGCTTTAGTAGCAATGCGCATACCTATAAAACCGGCTAATGCGCTGAATACAGCACCAATGACAAACGCCAAAGCAATCACCGGGCTAGATTTAGGGTTGCTGTAGCCCATGAAGCCAAGCAGTAAACCTGCTATAATTACGAAATAGGTGAGTATTTTATACTCTGCCTTCAAAAAAGCCATAGCACCTTCTGCTATGTACTTGGAAATTTCTTTCATGCGGTCGTTGCCGGCATCTTGTTTGCCAACCCATGCACCTTTGACCATGGTGTAAACCAGCGCAAGTACACCAAACGCCGGAACTAAGTAGAATAATGAACTCATATTAAAACTATGTGTGTTGTAATTAAAGTGGGGCAAAGATAGCTTTTTGAGACTGAAAAACATAGGTCTTAAACCTAATGCGACCAGAATGTATATGCACATTTTGAGTATATATACTATAATGATTTCTTAACACCTATTTTCCTATTTTTACTACTGCACATAAAGCCAAACTTATTAAGGATTTGCCGCAGGGGGATTATAAAAAATTAGCAGATGAGGAATTGGTGTTTCGTTATGCACAGCGTAATGAACAGGCTGCCTTTACAACACTTTTCGAGCGATATGGGCACTTGGTGTTTGGTGTGTGCTTTAAGTACTTGAAAGATCCTGAAGCTGCAAAGGATGCGATGCAGCAAATATTTATAAAATTGCTGGAAGACCTTAAGCGGTTTAAGATAGAAATCTTCAAGCCTTGGCTATATCAAGTGAGCAAAAATTATTGCTTCATGCAATTGCGCAAGACTGTATATGAAATAAATAACGATACAGACGCAGCTGCTGATATGGAATTTGAGGATGGATGGCATCATAAGGTAGAACAAGAGCAATTGTTGGATAGTCTGGAAATATCGATTGAAGAACTGGGTGATGAACAACGCATTTGTATAAAACTCTTTTATCTTGATAAACTCAGCTATGCCGATATAACTGCCAGAACAGGCTGGACTATGATGCAGGTAAAAAGTGCTATTCAGAATGGCAAACGCAATCTGAAAATGAAAATAGAGGCGAAAAGAAACGTGAACACATGAGCAAAGAACAGTTGAAACATATATTCGACCAAAGCAGTTGCCTTACTAAAAAGCAACTGAAAGGCTATGTGAGTGGCAGTATGACCAATGAAGAGGTACATGCAGTAGAGGTGCACCTCAATAGTTGCCCTATGTGTAGCGATGCTGTTGACGGTCTTTTTGCTGAACAGGAAGGTGGATTCGCAGCTATGAGCAAAGTGAACACTGATTTTTTGAAAGAACATTTTGGCAACAGCAATCCGCAGATACATTTGAACAATGTAGTACCCGGAGCTGTTGTAAAAGCTAAAAAGCCAACTCCGGCGATGATGAAGGCAAAATCAACCAGAAGTTATTTTGCATTCAGGGTTACATCAGTAGCAGCTACTATATTATTGGCTATGGCAGCAATATGGTATTACAGGCTCACGCAAGATGTAATGACAGAAAATAGCACGATTGCACAGGAATTGTCACAACCTGAAACTAATACCCAACAACCTGCTCTTCCGGATAATACAGAAACATTAGCGGCTATACCTGTTGCTGATAGTACATCTGTACCTGTTCAATCAATAATACAAGAAAGCAGTACTACGCAAGATGAAGGTGTAGTAGCAATGGCTGAAGATATGTCTGCTAAAGAAAAGCCCGGCCTATTAAAAAGGTTAGGAAATAAAGTAGAAACTATCGCTGCTAAAAAAACAACGGAGAAGGTATTAGGAGCAATAAAAAATAATGACCCTGATAAATATGCAACATCTGCTAAAAATCAGTTTGTGGAAGATCAGAAGAAAAAGAATAAAGAGGAAATAGCAGTAAGTGCATACAAAGTGCCATTAATAGGAGAAGACGAACGAAAAGTTATTACTGCCGACGAAATTGAAAAAATGCCTACACGAAATACGGGCTCAATGACTGCTACAGCTGCTCTTGAAGACGTGAAGTTGGAGAAGATTGAACAGGCTGATAAGTTATTTCAAGCGGGAAAACTTAATGATGCCTTAAGTATGTACACGCAAGAGATGCGGAATGCAAAAAATAAAGGTAAGAGGCAGCAGGCAGCAATAGGCGCTGTGCGCTGTTATATTGTATTAGGCAATAAGTATAAAGCAAAAGACATATTACGCAGCATTGTTGATGAGGGTGGGCCTTACAAACGGGAGGCTAAACGTATGCTGAAGGAAATGGGTTGGGAGGAGTAACCTATTTTTCTGAATTTCATTATTTTGTCAATAAGCATGTGCTACATTATACGCAGAACAACATTATGGTTTTCAAGATGATGTTGCTTTGATTGAGTATCAATCATTAATTGCATAAAAAGAAAAACCGCCCGGGAAGGAAGCGGCTAAATGGGGTAAGGCCTTGGGGTATTTAGCTGGTGTTAGCTCATACAGGGGCTGCATACATTTTCAACACAGTTCCGAATCACCATTACAAAAATATATCAAAAAGTTCGAATAAAGAGTAATTTAAATGTAAAAATTATATTAAATAACATAAGGTAATGAACACATTGTTATAAACTTCCCCCCTTTTACAATGTTTCTGTTTCGTATTTTCAGCCTTGTTTTACGAAATATATAATATGAGAAAATATTTATCTGTATTAGTTTGCTTTATATATGCTGCATCTGTATGGGCGCAGCAAGGAGAATACCGAAGCCATGATAACCCACTATATTGGAAAAACCGTAAACCGGATGGGGCATATTGGCAACAGGATGTGCATTATAAGATAGATGCAAAGATTGATGAGGAAACCAATATCATCACAGCAGGAGAAACGCTTGAGTATTGGAACAACTCGCCCGATACGTTACATTTTGTATACTTTCACCTGTGGCAGAATGCTTTTGTAAGTGGTTCTCATTTGCACGATCTGGAAGAAGCCATTAATACCAAAGTGCGCATGGGCAGGTACGAAAAGCAGGGGCTTGGTACTACTATAGATGTGCTGAAAGTAGATGGGCAAACTGTAAGAACAGAATTAGATAATACCATACTGAAAGTATACCTGCCAAAGCCTTTGTTGCCCAACAGCAAGGTTGTTTTTGCGATAGATTTCAGAACCTATTATGATAACGGAGCAACACGCCGCCGAATGAAGATGTATGACGCGTGGGGATATAAACACTATAATGGTGTGCAGTGGTTCCCTAAAATATGTGTGTACGATCGTAAGTTTGGGTGGGATACATACCAGCATTTGAATAAAGAATTTTATGCAGACTTTGGTTCTTACGATGTTTCGCTGAATTTTGCTTCAAATTATATTGTTGAAGCAACGGGGGTACTGCAAAATCGCAATGAGGTTTTACCAGAGGATTTGCGTGCAAAGCTGGATATCAAAAACTTTGCAAAGAAACCTTGGAATGAAAAGCCGAGTGAGATAATACCTTATAAAAAAGGTGAGCGTAAGATTTGGCATTATAAAGCTAATAATGTACACGACTATGCATTTACAGCAGACCCCAGTTATCGCATTGGCTCTACTACATGGAATGGTATTGAATGTGTAGCGATAGCGCAGGAACCACATGCAAGTGGCTGGCAAAATGGTGCAGACTATGTTGCCAAAATTATCAGGACCTTTTCTGAAGATATAGGCATGTATCAATACCCCAAAATGGTAGCTGCAGATGCCGCAGACGGTATGGAATATCCTATGCTGACGCTTGATGGTGGGAGCGACCCCGGCTATCGTGGATTGCTTACCCACGAAATAGCACATAATTGGTTTTACGGACAGGTAGGTAATAACGAAACATATCGTGCAGCACTTGATGAAGGGTTTACTCAATTCCTTACGGCGTGGGGCCTGCGTCGTATAGATGGTGATACATTGGTAGAAAGGAAAGCAAATGGTTATAAAGGTTTATTTCATGAGCCGGAAATAGTAGTTGATAAAAGAGTATATAATGCTTACTTGTTCGATGCGTTAAATAAAGAAGAACTACCGCTTAATACGCATTCAAATGACTTCAATGATGCTGTAGGTCACGAGGGAGGCTATCGTGGTGTGTATTACAAAACAGCTACCATGCTATACAATCTGCAATACACATTGGGCGATTCGCTGTTTCAGGCTGCACTGAAAAACTATTTCCACCAATGGCGTTTTGCACATCCTTATTTTGAAGATTTCAGAAATTCAATAATTCAATACACAAAAGTTGATCTCAATTGGTTTTTCGACCAATGGTTGGAAACCACAAAAGCAATTGATTATAGCATCGAAGGGATACGCAGAAAATCAAACGATACATTCGCAATCAAGTTCCGCCGCAGAGGGCTAATGCAAATGCCTTTAGATTTTACAGTTACATCTCGTGGTGGTGCAAAACGTAGTTTTCATATACCTAATACATGGTTTGTAAAAGAGACAGAAGCTACTGTATTGCCTAAATGGTATGGTTGGGGTAAGTTACACAACGAGTATATAGCTTATATACAGGTGCCAAGCGGCATACAGAATGTGCAGATAGATACTACATACAGGTTGGCAGATGTTTACATACTGGATAACTATAAAACTCGTGGCCTGCCATTATCGCCCAAAGCTATATCCGTAAAGCTTGATGGAGGTGTACATGCTCCATGGGACAGAAGGCATAAGCGTATGTATGTACGCCCGGATGTGTGGTATAATCCCGTAGATGGTATTAAAGCAGGTATACATTTCGAAGGAGATTACCTGTATACCATGCACAAAGTAGATGCAACTGTATGGTACAATACCCACATCTTACAACACTATGATTTTAAATCATTCCAGAGCCAGGGGTGGTATGATAAATATGTTCCGGTAAACTATACGTTTAGTCATGTATCACCTATTACTCGCTGGATGCCGAAATTGCAATCGCAAATCAATAGCCGCTTCTTAGATGGTTTATGGTATCATCGTGCCGGAGGAAATTATATTGTAAACAGCCGTAACACATTGTCGCTATACGGACAAACTATGTGGCGTGCACTGAGTTACGATCGTGATTACCTGATATACAAAAATGAGTGGAGCAGTGCACGTTCATTACCCAACTCATCTCTCAACGCATCATGGTCACATAACTATAGTTACAAGCGTGGTAACGGTAGTTATAAACTACAACTGAGGGCTCCGTTTTTAACAGGTAACAACCCGAATGCATTTGATTATGCATTTGCACAACTGGAAGCGGTTAACTACAATAAGCTTGGTAAGTTGGAAGTAAGAACAAGATTGTTTGGCCGATATGGTACAGGTAATAATATACCTAATGAAAGTGCTTTATGGTTGGCGGGAGCAAACCCTGAAGAGCTGATGGAAAATAAATATACACGCAGCATTGGTTTTATACCGGATGGATGGAGTGATGTATCGCGTTATGAAACGAATCACTTCCAGATGGGTGGTGGTATGAACCTTCGTGGTTATGCCGGTTACTTTATTGCTGATGAACGCAATGGTAATATTATGATTGGTTATAAAGGACGCAGCGGTGCATCCGCAAGTGTGGAGGTAGATTTCGATGAACTGGTAAAGCTCAAGCCTAAATATCTACGTGATTACCTGCACTTGGATGCGTATCTGTTTGCAGATGCCGGCGCCATAGAATTGAGCAATGCATCATTAACACAATACTGGAATACAGTACCAACTACTTTATGGAGTGACATACGTGTAGATGCAGGGCTTGGTTTTGCATTGACTGTTAAAAAATTGGGATGGTTTGATAAAGCCAAGCCACTTACCTTGCGTTTCGATATGCCGATGGTACTCAACCGACCGCCGTATGCCAATCCGCAGTATGCGAACTTCCGTTACGTAGTAGGGGTAAACAGGAGCTTTTAGATAGAATATTCAATTAAAAAAGCCTCTCATTATGAGAGGCTTTTTTGTTCCTGTTTTTTTGTGGTTAGTATTTCACTATCTGCTGTGTAAAACTGGTATTAGTAGTTTTAAAAATCAGTGTATAAATACCGGTTAATAAAGAACGCAAATCAAGTGTCAGGTTGTCTGATGGTTCCATACGTGTTTCATAACACACACGTCCGTTCATATCCACTACCATCAATGAGCATACTTCCTGTTCTTTGTTTGTGATGTTAATCATTTTTTTAGCCTGTTGTTGTTTTAAGGGGTTATAAAACTATTCTTCGTATAATCATAATAACACCACTACAACTGTATGAGTTGTTTGCATGTATTAACATCGTTGCAATGTTGATTTTGGCCGCAGCAACAGTTCATTTTCACGCAAAAAAATAAGGTGCCTTATTTTTTATAAGACACCGAAACTATGTAATAATTCAGTTTTAGAAAATTAATTTTTTATGATGATTTCTAAACCATTGTTTTTCAGTAGTATATGTTTTTAATAACCTCTCCCTTCTTTACGTTCCATGTAGTTCATAAATGCCTTGTTTGCTACTTTATTTCCTCCGGGTGTAGGATAGTTTCCTGTAAAATACCAGTCACCATGATTGTTAGGGCAGGCATCATATAAACCTTCGATAGATTGATATATGATATCAACCTCTGCTGTTACATCATCTGGGCGAAGCATTCGGGCAATCTGTGCACTGATTTCATCAGGTGTGTAAGAATCGTAAATCTCTTTTACAAAATTCTGATCTTTCAACGTACCTGCAGCATCTGCAGCTTTGCATTTAGCATATACTTCATCTAGTACGTTGGCTTTGCCGTTATTAACCAGTAATGCTACCGCTGCCTGGAATGCAATGAAATCGCCCATTCGGCTCATATCGATACCGTAGCAGTCCGGGTAGCGTATTTGTGGTGCTGATGATACAATAATGATACGTTTTGGTCCCAGTCTGTCAAGCATCTTAATAATACTTTCACGGAGTGTTGTGCCTCGTACTATCGAGTCATCAATAACAACCAATGTATCCACACCGCGTTCAACAGTGCCGTAAGTGATATCATAGACGTGTTGTACCATTTCATTTCGGCTGGCATCTTCTGTAATGAAGGTGCGCATCTTCACGTCTTTAATAGCTATCTTTTCTATGCGTACACGACGGCTTATCAGTTCTTCAATTTCCTCATTGTTCAGCTTGCCGGATGTGATACGCTCTATTTTTATCTGATTAAGGAATTGTTCCAATCCTTTTATCAGGCCATAGAAAGCAGTTTCTGCAGTATTGGGGATGAAAGATACAATAGTGTGTTTCAGCTTATAGTCAACAGCCTGCAACACTTTTTCTGCTAGGTTGCGCCCCAATTGTTTACGTTCTTTATATATATCCTTATCGCTACCTCGGCTGAAGTAAATGCGCTCAAAACTGCAAGCCTTTAATTCCTTTTCTGCCAGAATGCGAGGGTTGCTGAAGTCGCCGTTTGCTTTAACAATAACTGCATGTCCCGGTTGCAATTCCTGTACATCCTCCAGTTTGGCATTGAAAGCTGTCATGATAGCTGGTCGCTCAGATGCAACTACTACAACCTCATCATTTTTGTAGAAAAATGCAGGACGTATACCATTAGCATCTCTGAGTACAAAGCTGTCTCCATTTCCTATCAGGCCACTGCAAACAAAACCACCATCAAAATGAGCAGCAGCTTGTTTTAGCGCACCTTCCAGATTCAGATTTTGAGGGTCTGTTTCATCTGCAAGGCATAGATAGTAATGCACCAGTTCTATCATTGCTCCCAAATCGCTTTCGCGGATGGTACTTGTGGGATGTGCATTGAGCATGTCAAACAATTCATCTGTATTTACCAGATTAAAATTGCCTGCCATAGCTAGGTTTCGTGTCGGGTTGATGTCCGGTTTATGAAACGGGTGACAAAACTCTACATTGTTTTTACCCTGTGTTCCATAGCGCAGATGGCCTAACAGCACTTCGCCCATAAAACGGAGGTAGCCTTTCAGCAAACCGGGGTATTGGCGTATGTCCGGATACATTTTCTCCAGCTCACCAACTTCCTGTTGCACATTCTGGAAAATCTGAGAAATAGCTTGTGCACCACTTACCCGCAGGCGATGCATAAACTGGTGCCCAGGCTCTGTATTGAGTTTTACTGTAGCAATACCGGCGCCGTCCTGTCCACGGTTATGTTGTTTTTCCATGAGCAGGTACAATTTGTTAAGGCCGTAAAAAGCTGTACCGTATTTGCGGTGGTAATATGCCAGTGGCTTCAGCAGGCGGATGTAAGCCAATCCACATTCGTGGCGAATCGCGTCAGACATGAGGCGGCAAAGATACTAAGCTTTGGCAAAGTTTGTATTATATACAGATTGAATTTGCTGATATGTCTGTGGCCGCTTCACTTCAGGTTGCTTGAAGTGTATATTTAATGCGGTACTAAGCAATAAAGCTATTCCTATTGATAGTATGCACCCTGCGGAGATTTTTTGGAGATACATCACCCTGCGGAGTGTCAGTTTCCGGCGTATAGAATCCGCAAGAAATACTTTAAATATATCTACTGATAATATTAAGCCTAAACAGGTGCCGAACAATACAATTCTGTAAAAACTGGTGGTATTTGCTGTTGCTGTTACTGCACCAAGCCATATAATGATGACACCGGGATTAATCGTATTTATCAGAAAACCACTGCTGAAAATGCGGAAATAGTGGCCTCCGCTGATAGTAACTGTTTTGGCACTTGGCCGTATTGGTTTATACTTTTTGATGAGCCCAGCTAAACCTGCAAGTATTAATATGATAGCCCCCCCGTAAGCAATATATTTTTCATATTCATGCAACAGTTCCAGCCATTCTGCTGCCACATTAGCAACAGTTACATATAATATGTCGCTGAGAGATACACCTGCTATAAATGCAATACCTGCCCTATAGCTATGGTTGAGGCTATAACGCAAAACTGCAAATAATGTAGGGCCTACCGAAATGGCCATAAACAGCCCCAACAAAAATCCTTTTATGACAGCATCTAATAAATGCATAGTGTAAGATAAAAAACTTATGCAGAAGGGAGGTTGACAAAAGTCATAACGGAGATATAAAATTAATGTTATTGTGTACTTATTTCACCCAAACAGTCATCTGCCTGATATCAGCATCGGTAGATTCTATATTTATCCATACATGTGGACGGGGTAGTAATTCAGGTGCTTTTTCAGGCCACTCTATTAAAGAATAATTATTTTTTTGGAGTACACAGTCTTCCATTCCGGCATTAATAGCTTCATCTGTGTCGCGGAGGCGGTACCAATCCATATGGAATATAGTACGGTCTACGCCATCTTTGGTGAAGTGGTATTCATTAATCAGGGCAAAGGTAGGGCTGCTTACGGCATCCTGTACGTTCAAAATATTGCACAGCGCATGTATGAAAGTAGTTTTGCCGGCACCCATTTCTCCACTGAAAGCCCATACATTATACTGATGTGCTGATTGCCACAACTGATGTGCAGCATTTTCTATTGTGGACAAAGAATAGGAAATTTGTAATAAAGGAGCCGGTGCCATAGTGGTCACAAAGATACTATCAAACATCGGTTAGTTGAAAACATGCAAAAAACACATGCGGCGGTTGTTGAGGGTATGACCTGTGGAAACTGCGCACTTACTATTTCCAAATTGCTGGAAAAGAAAGGTGCCACCAATATTGCTGCTAATGCTGCGTCGGGTGAGGTAAGCTTTACGGTGTCTGAAGCTATGGATGTTGAGGTGATATATGATACAATAGATAGCATGGGCTATCATGTAGTGAGAGAGGGTGAAGAAGCTGGAGGTGGAGAACAAACACATAAAGACTATTCAACACGATATTTAATAATCTGTGCAGCATTTACCATTCCGCTATTGCTGCATATGTTTATCAGTTGGCATTGGTTGCACAATCCGTATGTGCAGCTGGCATTATCTACACCTGTATATGCAATTGGTATGTGGGTGTTTGGTAAAAGTGCATTGCGCTCTTTGCAGCATAGGCAGCCTAATATGGATGTGCTGATAGTCTTGGGGGCATCAGCCGCATATATTTATTCTATCATTGGTCTTGTAGTATACACAGATCGTGCGCACGATTATCTGTTTTTTGAAACAGCCGCATCCATTATCACTTTGGTAATGCTCGGTAATTGGCTGGAACATCAGACCGTAAAATCTACGACAGTAGCAATAGATGCATTGGTAAAACTGCAGCCGCAAAATGCGCGTATCATCATGACAGATAGTGTGGGTAAGGAAACCATACTGGATGTAGAAAGTAAATATGTTCGTGCCGGCGATGTGGTAATGGTAAATCATGGTGATAGTATTCCTGTAGATGGGGAAATTATTTATGGGGATGCACAGATAGATGAACACATGATAACCGGCGAAAGTGTGCCTGCTCATAAATATGTGAATGATGCAGTAGTAGGTGGCACATTAGTAGTAGATGGTAATATTAAAGTGCGTGCTACTACTGTTGGCAATACATCCGTATTATCCAACATCATACGTATGGTACGGGAAGCGCAGGGAACAAAACCCGCTCTTCAGAAACTGGCAGATAAAATCAGTGCCATATTTGTACCCGTGGTAGCAGGCATCGCAATAATTACGATTGTAGTCAACTACTTTTTTCTGGACAATAGTTTCGCAGAGGCTATGATGCGCGCCATTGCTGTGATGGTAATATCTTGCCCTTGTGCTATGGGACTTGCAACGCCGGCAGCTGTTGCTGTAGGGTTGGGGCGTGCTGCACGAAATGGTATGCTGATAAAAGGTGGGGATACTCTTGAGAAACTCAAAACAATAAAACAAATAGTGTTTGATAAAACTGGAACACTAACTACCGGTAAACTACAAGTAGATGAATATATTTTTAATGAAGGATTGCTTGATAATCAAACATTCAAATCTGTTATTGCATCCATCGAAAATCATTCTTCTCACCCGATAGCAAAGTCAATAAGCAGCCAATGGAAAGAAGCGAAACAATATTCGTTTGCCGAAATTGCTGAAGTAAAAGGGAAAGGTATGGAAGCCAAAGATGATGCAGGTAATGTCTGGCAATTAGGTTCCGAAAGATGGTTGCATGCTGTTGCAGAAAACGCAGGATATGACTTGTACCTCTACAAAAACAGTCAATATGCAGGAGCTTTGAGAATTACTGATACACTTCGTCCTGATGCTATTGCCACTATGAATGAACTGAAAGAAATGGGTTATACAACAATATTGTTGAGTGGCGATAAGAAAGACAAATGTGAGCGTCTTGCAAAGCAACTGGGTATTGCAGAGGTATATGCAGAACATACCCCCGAAATGAAAAATGCCAAACTGGATGAACTGCTGAAGAAAGCACCTACCGCAATGGTGGGTGACGGTATTAATGACGCACCTGCACTGGCACGCGCAACCGTAGGGATATCACTGAGTGAATCTACTCAAATAGCTATTCAATCTGCTAATGTTATATTGTCAAACAATCAATTGGCTACATTGCCCAAAGCAATACGTTTAGGTATTTATACAGATCAAACGATTAAACAGAACTTATTCTGGGCATTTTTGTACAATATTATTGCAATACCTGTTGCAGCAGCAGGTATGTTGAAACCAACCTATGGTGCTGGTATCATGGCTTTAAGTGATGTCGTTTTGATTATTAATTCACTTCGTTTAGGTGTTAGAAAAATCAACCGTTAATTAAAATGTCATAAAAAAGACACACCGGTTACAAAATCCAGCACGGCTTTTGTTAATTTACATATAAACCTACCTTACAAATTGTAGTATGAAGAAACTTTTGATGATTATTTTATTAGCCCTGTCAACAGGGGCGAATGCAAACCTGAACTATTGGAAACAAGTAGCATCTGTTCCGGGTAACCTTGTACAATCAATAGCACCATCACGTTACACTGTATTCAACTTGCAGGAAACTACATTGAAAAATATATTATTCAATTTGCAGCCAGGATATATTTTACAACTTCCGGCACCGGACGGCAATATGATGTCATTCCGGGTTGAAGAAAGGTCTTGTATGGAACAAGCGCTTGCATCAAAATATCCTGAGATTAAAACCTTTTCCGGTGTTGCAGTTAACGATAGATCAATTACCGCAAAATTTGAATACACCTATACTGGTTTTCATGCCATGATTTTCAATGGTACGGGAACTTATATTATTGATCCTTACAGCAATCCTGCGCAGGGTTACTATGTATGCTTTTATAAAAGAGATTTAAAAGTTAATGAAGATGCTTCTGCCTTTTGTTTGTCAGGCAGTACAGAAGAAGGGCTTACAAAAGACCGCCCGGTAAATATATTGTTGAAAGACGTTCCGACACCACAGTTTAAAATGCACGGAGCCAATCGAAGGACATATCTTCTGGCTATGGCTTGTACAGGTGAATATTCTGTAAAAGTTGCGGGTACTGCAACACCATCCAAAGCGTTATCATTAAGTGCTATTACAACTACGGTAAACCGTATTAATGGTGTTTACGAAAGAGAAGTAGGTGTTACAATGGTATTGATAGGTAGTAATGATGATGTAATATACCTTGATGGAGCTACTGATCCATACTCCAACAGTAATGCAGATATGGGAACAAATCAAACAAATCTGGATGCTGTTATAGGATTCTCTGGTTATGATATTGGGCATGTATTGGTTACTACAGGTAATGCACAAGCCCAATTAGCAAGTGTTTGTGACGTTACTCAAAAGGGACAAGGTGTATCAGGCCAACCAAATCCTGTTGGCGCTTCATTCGACATTGATTTTGTAGCACATGAAATGGGACACCAGTTTGGTGCAATGCATACATTTAATGCAAATACAGGCTCTTGTTTTGGTAATGGTGCAAGTGCAACAGCACATGAACCGGGCAGTGGCACAACAATAATGGCTTATGCAGGTATCTGTGCTGAAAATAATATTCAACCACATAGTGATGCTTATTTTCATGGTAAAAGCCTTAACCAGATTGCTGACTTCCTAACAGTGAATGGGGCTACCTGTGGTACAAGTACCGCATCTAATAATACACCACCTGTAGTTCCCTCCATTCAGCAATTATATCATATACCATATCTAACTCCTTTTGAACTTATAGCTCCGGAAGCAGTTGATACAGACCATGATACGCTTACGTATTGTTGGGAACAATGGGATTTAGGTAGCTTCGGTGTCTCTTTTGCGAATACAACCGGTACCGGCCCTATATTCCGTTCATTTAATCCGTCCTTCTCTCGTACTCGGGTATTCCCAACGCTTGATAAATTGCGAGCTAACCAGACAAATTATCTTGGAGAAAAACTGCCGGAAGTAACACGCAGTCTGGAGTTTAAATTAACTGTAAGGGATATATTTAATGGTTACGGCACTTTTAATGTGCATGATGAGTTGGTTACAATTAACGCAACTGCAACTTCGGGACCATTCAAAGTGTTATTTCCGAATATATATGCAGACTACTGGCAATCAGGTGGTACCGCAACAGTTACATGGGATGTTGCCAATAGCACTGCAGCACCTGTAAGTTGTAATAATGTTGATATATTTCTTTCTCTTGATGACGGTATTACTTACCCATACACATTGGCTACTAACACACCGAATGATGGTAATGAAACAATCAGTGTTCCTGCCAATATATATTCCGGTGGTTGCAGAGTGAAGGTGAAGGGTGCCGGTAATGTATTTTTCGATATCAGTAATGAAGGATTCAGGATATTTCCGTGGGCATCATCTGTCAGCAATGCTTTGAAAAATGATGGAATTAGTGTTTACCCTGTACCTGTGAAAAATACATTATTCGTGGATGTAAATAATAATGTGCATTATAAGGCTTCAGTTACTAATACTTTGGGCCAGCATGTATGGAGCGGTAGTGTTGTAGGTAAAACAACAATTAGTTCTGTATCATGGTCGGCAGGTGTATATTCATTACAGCTTATGAGTACTGCAACTAATGAGATAATTATTAAGAAGTTTGTGGTAGAGTGATAGTGTGTATGATTTTAAAGGACAATGGCTTACATATATTTGTAAGCCATTGTCGCGTTAGAGCTCTTCTTTCAAGTATCTGCCTGTGTGGCTTTCCTTTATTTTTGCTATAGCTTCAGGTGTACCTGCGCTAACTAATTGCCCGCCACCATTGCCGCCCTCAGGCCCCATGTCTATAACATAGTCAGCTACTTTTATTACATCCAGATTATGCTCAATTACAAGTACCGTATTTCCTCTTTCCACCAATCTGTTAAGTACTGCTAAGAGGTGCTTAATATCTTCGAAGTGCAATCCTGTCGTTGGCTCATCCAGTATATATATAGTTTGTCCTGTATCGCGTTTAGATAACTCGGTTGCCAGCTTTACGCGTTGTGCCTCACCACCACTTAGTGTTACTGCGCTTTGTCCGAGTGTTACATACCCAAGCCCTACATCCTGTAAGGTCTTTATTTTTCGATGCAGGTAGTTGACGTTTACAAAAAAATCAACTGCCTCATCAACAGTCATGTCAAGTACATCGGCGATTGATTTGCCTTTATAGCGAATCTCCAGTGTTTCGCGGTTATACCTTCTTCCATTACACTTTTCGCATGGCACATAAACGTCCGGCAGAAAGTTCATTTCTATATTACGCATACCGCCACCCTGGCATTCTTCACATCTGCCACCTTTTACATTAAATGAAAACCTGCCTGCATTGTATCCACGAATTTTTGCCTCAGGTATTTGTGCAAATAATTGCCTTACTTCATTGAAGAACCCGCAGTATGTTGCAGGGTTGCTACGGGGTGTGCGCCCGATAGGGCTTTGGTCTATTTCAATAACTTTATCAATATGCTCTATGCCTTCTGCCTTTTTGTAAGGCATAGGTATTTGTTTGAAGTTATGGTAACAGTTTTTTGCAATGATTGGGTACAATGTTTCATTGATAAGCGTACTCTTACCACTGCCTGATACGCCGCTCACGCAAATAAACGTACCTAATGGCATTTCAATAGATACATTCTTCAGGTTATTTCCTGTAGCACCTTTTATGACGATTTTTTTACCATTCCCTTTTCTGCGTTCTTTTGGAACTTCTATTTTTAGTTTGTGGTTCAGATAACCTGCTGTTGTTGTATTCCCTTTCAGAATTTCTTCCGGAGTGCCTTGTGTTACAATGCGCCCGCCATGCTTACCTGCTGCAGGGCCAATGTCTATCAGGTAGTCTGATGCAAGCATGATGTCTTTATCATGCTCTACTACCAAAACACTGTTACCACCATCGCGCAGGTTTTTCAGCGCACTGATGAGTTTATGATTATCTCGTTGATGTAACCCGATACTGGGTTCATCAAGTATATATGTAATGCCTGTAAGTTGAGACCCAATCTGTGTGGCAAGCCTTATTCTTTGGCTTTCACCACCACTTAGTGTGCGGGTAGGGCGGTCAAGTGTCAGATAGTGCAAGCCTACGTCCAATAAAAAATGCAGTCTGTCCTGTATCTCTTTTAGTATGTCTTTTGCAATAGTTTGCTGTTTCTTACTCAGTTTCTTTTCAACAGTGTTAAACCAATCTGCCAAATCTTGCAAAGACATCAGGGAAAGATCTGCAATATTCTTCTCTGCCAGTTTGAACCACAGGCTTTCCTTCTTCAGTCGGGCGCCATTACATTCCGGGCACGTACTGAGTTGCATATACTCTTCTGCCCAGTCGCGGATAGCTTCGCTGGTTGTTTCATTAAACCAACGCAGTAGCATATTCACGATGCCTTCGTATTGGTGTTCTGCTACTTTATTATGGTAACTCTCGGCTTCTTCGTTATTATAAGATATAATACCTTCTTCGTTTCCGTAAAGTAATATATTCAGTTGCTTGGATGGGATGTCTTTTATAGCAGTATTGAGTGGTATTTTATGTTTTTTTGCGAGTATCGTTGCCTGATTAAAGGTCCATGATTCCCTTTCTCCGCCTAGTGGTGTAATACCTCCATCATTAATGCTTTTAGTGTTGTCAGGTATTACCTCATTCATGTTTACCTGATATACACTACCCAATCCTTTGCATTTAGGACAGGCACCGTATGGCGAGTTGAATGAAAACGTATTTGGGGATGGCTCTTCATAAGACAGTCCGGTTTCTGCACACATCAGTTGTTTACTGTACTGTGTTACTGTGTTCTTATCTGCATCCAGCAAAAACATCAGGTCTTTACCCGTTTGCAGGCTTTTTTGTATGCTTTGACTCAGTCTTGCTTGTGCATCAGGCTGTACTATCAGGCGGTCTATTACCAGTTCTATATCGTGTATTTTATACCTGTCAAGTTGCATTCGCTCTTTCATCTCAACGATCTCTCCATCTACACGTACTTTTAGGTAGCCTTGTTTTCGCAATTGTTCAAATAATTCTCTGTAATGTCCTTTGCGTCCACGTATTATAGGGGCCAGCAACACAATTTTTCTGTCAGCAAAGTTTTGTTGTACATGTGCTATGATTTCCTCTTCACTGAATTTGGCCATTTTCTTACCGGTATTGTAAGAATAGGCATCTGCAACACGTGCATACAGCAATCGCATAAAATCATAAACTTCCGTTACAGTGCCAACAGTAGAGCGTGGGTTTCTGTTGGTTGTCTTTTGTTCAATAGATATAACAGGCGATAGCCCGCTTACTTTATCTACATCAGGTCTGTCCAGGTCGCCCATGAACTGGCGCGCATAGGCGGCAAAACTTTCCATATAGCGCCTTTGCCCTTCAGCAAAAATTGTATCGAATGCCAGTGATGATTTACCACTGCCACTGATACCGGTAATAACTACAAGCTCATTTTTGGGAATGCGTACATCTATGTTTTTCAGATTGTGTACACGTGCGCCTAATACTTCTATATAGTTTTTGGTTGTTGCAACCCTTTCTTTCTTAGCCATATTATCTGCTCCAGCAAGAGCACTTGCAAGATAAACAATGGTGGTGTGAAACTGTTTGTGGAAATATTTATGGCTTAGTACTTTCTTTCTATAGCGTAGTTCACTAATGATTCCATGGCATCTCTTGCCGGGCTCTGCGGATATTGATGCAATAGAGCCAAGGCTTCTTCTTTATAGCTGTTCATTTTTTGCCTTGCATACTCAATTCCACCCGACTTGTGTACAATATCTATCACTTCTTCCACTTTCCTCCGGTCTGTATTCTGATTCTTTACAATATATATAATTTTACGTTTGGTGGCAGGGTCTGTATTATTAAGTGTATAAATAAGTGGAAGTGTCATTTTTTTCTCCTTAATGTCTATTCCTGTCGGTTTACCTACATTATCCTGCCCGTAATCAAAGAGATCATCCTTTATCTGGAAAGCAATGCCCACTTTTTCGCCAAAAAGCCTGAAATGTTCTGAAACTTTGGTGTCATCAGTAGCTGAATATGCCCCTGCCGAACAAGCAGAAGATAGTAAAGAAGCCGTTTTTGCTCGTATTATTTCAAAATATATATCTTCTTTAATATCCAGTTTTCGGGCCTTTTCCATCTGTAAAAGCTCGCCTTCACTCATCTCTTTTACTGCTCGGGATGTGATTTTAAGTATTTGATAATCATCATGTTCAAGAGACAATAATAGCCCTTTAGCCAGTAAATAGTCCCCAACGAGTACAGCAATTTTATTTTTCCACAGGGCGTTGATAGAAAAAAAGCTACGTCTTAACATGGCATTATCCACAACATCATCATGAACAAGGGTGGCTGTGTGCAGCAATTCTATAAGAGAAGCAGCCCTGTAAGTTTTGTCTTTGATGTCTCCGGCTATCTTTGCGGCAAGGAAAACAAACATCGGTCGCATTTGTTTGCCTTTTCGGCGTATGATAAACCGCATAATCCTATCCAGTAAAGGATTTGATCCCTTTACGCTATCCGAAAACTTCTTCTCAAATAAGTCTAATTCCTGCCCAATTACCTGCTTTACGAGCTCCATATTATGTTAATGACCGGTAAATGTAATGTTAACCTATCGTAAAAAAAGCAAAAATCGTTGATGTAATCGATACTTAAAATTACTTTTACACCGCAGTACTTTTAATATGATATTTAAAAAAACATAAAATATTTTATTTTTTGTTCTTTGTTTTTTTGAAAGGTGTGCTATACCTTTGTCATGTTTTGAGTATTTTAACCAAAATTTGTATAATTAAACAATCTGTTATGGTCAACAAAAAGTACCTATTGCTAGCCAGTGTATGCTCCTTATTGGCAACGCAGCCGGTATTTGCGCAAGATGGTGTTCAAACCGCTAAATGGTCTGGACGTGATATGACATATCGCGGTCAGAGCTATGATGTTTTGGATACGAACTACGTACCCGGCTTCCGTATGAAACAACATCGCAAATTCTTAAACCACCAATATGCATTCCCTGCACGTCCTCGTAACATGTGGGAAATCGGTTTTGGTGCTGGTCTTTACAACGTATCTGGCGACGTTCCGTCTCTGATGGCATGGAATGCCAAAGGTGGTGGTTTGGGTTACCACTTACACGTACGTAAGGCTTGGGGATATGTATTCTCTACCCGTTTGCAATATATCTATGGTGTTGCAAAAGGCTTACAGTGGCAAGAAAGTCGTAACTATCGTTACAACACTGCTTGGAAAGATTACTACAACGCAGCAATCTTCGAAAATCTTAACCAACCATCTGATCCTGTTTTCTATAACTATCGTTTAGAAGCACATCAGTTGAATTTGGATATGATTGCATCTCTTAACAACATCAAATTCCACAAGGCTAAAACAGGTGTTTCTGCATACGCTTTCATTGGTCTTGGTGCTTACGCTTACAACACTCGTGTTGATGCGTTGAATGCAAGCAACCAGAAGTATGACTTCCATACTATGTTGGATATTACTAATATCCAGACTCAGATTCATGAGAATCGCAGGGATATCCAGAAGAAACTTCAGGATAAAATGGACGGTACTTATGAAACTGAAGCAGAACACGAACGTGATCGTCGTCGTCCTGAAATCTTCAACAACAAAACTTTACAGTTTGCACCTAGTGCAGGTGTTGGTTTCCAAATCCGCCTGAGCCAGCGTATCAATCTGTCTATCGAAGATCGTATTACAATGCCTTGGGACGAGGATCTGTTAGATGGTCAACGTTGGTCTGAGCAAGTATTCGGTTCTCCGGTACAAACAAATCAGAATGATTTTGTTAACTATCTTAACCTTGGTCTGAACTTCAACTTGGGTAACAAGCGTAAGAGCATCGAACCATTGTACTGGGTTAACCCACTGGATCATGCATTCAACGAATTGTCTTACCCACGTCATATGCAACTGCCTGACCCAATCCTGCCTGACAGCGATGGCGATGGTATCACTGACCAATTCGACAAATGTCCTGGTACTCCTGCAGGTGTTGCTGTTGACAGCCACGGTTGTCCGCTTGATACTGATGGTGATGGTGTACCTGATGATCGTGATAAACAACTGATCACTCCGACAGAATGTCAACCAGTTGATGCTGACGGTGTAGGTAAATGCCCTTGTCCGGAAGGTTGCGGCACAGTAACTACATCTTGTGGTAACATTGGTGCAGGTAATGTATCATTTGACAATAACGCATCTAAAATCCGCCCTGCTGCACAAGCTCAGTTGGCTACTTTAGCTGCTCAAATGCAAGCTAATCCTACTTGTAAAGTAGTTATCACTGGCGCAGGTAACGGAAGCAAAATTCAACAACAACGTTCTTGGGATCGTGTTAATGGTATCATCGAATACATGAGTGAAAAACATGGTATCGACCGCAACCGTTTCATATTCCAATACGGTCAAGCTGGTGATGCAAACGGTGTAATGTATCGTTCTGCAATGCCTGGTGAAGAAGGTCCTGCTAACGTAGCACCTCCATTCCCTAACTTGAGGAGAGATTAATTTTATCTGACTTCATAACAGAAAGCCCCCGATATCGGGGGCTTTTTTTATGGCTATACTTTTTTGTAACAATTTGTAACAAATTGCAGGCAATGCTATTCTTTATCTTTTTATAGTTGTTTCCGCATTACGTAGTCATTCATTTCATAGCCGTTTCCTATGTCAATATCTTCCGTATAAGCTATTGAGAAGCCCATTTTTTCGTAAAAGCCAATAGCAGGGTTACTCCTGTTTACATTCAATTCCAACATTGATTTTCCTGCATTCAATACCGCTTTTTCAACTGCTTGTAATAGCTGTTTGCCATATCCCATTCCTTTTGTACGGGTAAGGCAATACAATTTGTGTAGTTTATATACATCATTGTTTCCCGGACGAGGAGAGTATGCTGCAAACCCTGTAAGCTCCCCCTCAGCATAGAGTAGGATATAGGTTTGTGTACCTGTTGATATCTGTTCTTGAATTACAGTGGCATCATACATCCTGCCCAGCATATATTCTATCTGTTCTTTACTTAGGATTGTTGAGTATGTTGGCCACCATACATCAGCAGCTAATTTTTGTATAGCTTCTGTATCTGCTACATCGGCTTGTCTTATAGTCGTCATTATGTAAATATATCGAGTGATTGACTTATTACAGGCTTAATGTAAATTATCTGAGGATTTGTGTTCCATCGATTGTTTTTTTGCAGATTGCTTATTATTTTCACAGTCATGAAAAAATTGATAGTTTTCGCGGGCGTATTGTTTGCCCTTACTGCAATATTGGAATCTTGCGGATCATCTAATAAAATACCACGCCCGCAAGTGCATCCACGTCCGCCTAGGAAAATGACAATGGTGATGCCTTCTCCTGCACAGCAAACAGCTGTTCAGTCTATCGGCTAATATGATAACCATTTTCAATGGCATTACCCGGCACCGACCGGGATTTTTGCTTTATGCCTGTTTTTTTAAATGTTTGATTTACTGTCGACTATAATATAAAAGCAGTCCTGATATTATCAGGACTGCTCAATTTAAACCCACCTTTACTATAAACCCAACCTATGCTTATGCTTTTTGCTGAGCAAACTCAACTTTTATCTCCATATTTACTTCGTCTCCTACTACAGCTCCACCAGCTTCGGTAACTGCACCCCATTTCAAACCAAATTCTTTACGATTAATCTTGCCGGTTGCTTTAAAACCTGCTTTTATATTACCCCAAGGATCTTTTACAGTGCCGCCGTACACCACATTCAGTTTTACTTTCTTTGTAACATCGCGGATAGTCAGATTTCCTTCAAGTGCATATTGATTGCCCTTAACTTTCTTAAATGAAGTGCTTGTAAACTTCATCGCAGGGTATTTTTCTGCGTTAAAGAAATCATCACTTTTCAGGTGCCCGTCACGTTTATCATCGTCTGTGTTTATGCTGTTTACATCTACGTTGAAGTTGATAGACGCGTTGTTGAAATCTGTTGATGGCGATGTTACCGTTCCATCAAATACTTTGAATGTACCTTCTGTTTCAGAAATTACCAGGTGAGAAACACTGAATTTAACGCCTGAGTGGCTACGGTCAAGGTTCCACTTAGTAGCAGTAGTGGCAGCTGCTACTGGTTTTTTTGCAGATTGCGCAGTCATAATATAAGGAGACAACGCCATAGCTGAAAGGATCAATAATTTTTTCATAATTAAATTTTTAGTACTATTTTAATGTTTGCACAACAAATGTACATACATCTATTTGTTTTTTCCAAATCAGTTTCACTTATAATTGTATAGAGATAGTATTATTAATTGATTATCAATTTTATATCTTGAGGGTTATTAATTTAAATACACCCCCAAAAAAATGAAGAAACAATTAATTGCCTACGCAACATTGATGTCGTTATTATTATCTGCTTGCGACAAAGAGGAAACTAAGAACAATACTACTCCTACAACGCCAACCACCACAACAGTAAAAGCAGGTTCAGTTTTTACGTTTCAAAGAACTGATTATGATAGCCTTGCAGGCACTTCAGTGTTATCTACAACCCAATACACATTGACGATGTTAAGGGATTCGACCTTGAATGGTGAAAAATGGCTTGTTGTAGAAAGGAAAGACAGCAAAGGCAGTCAGTATGGTCTGATGAAGTTTGCTGCTGATGGTATGTACAATTTGGGTAGCGGTGGCGCAAAAATGCAGTTGAAGTTTAATGCTGCTGTTAATGATACATGGGTTGATGCCAGTAGCCAGACATGTGTAGTGAAGTCTCTTAACCAAAGCCTGACAGTACCAAAGGGTAGTTTTACAAATGCTACTTATATGGAAAGCAGTGATGCCAACAGTCTGGAAAATAAAATGTGGTATAACGATACCGAGTATTTGCTAAGAAATGAAGAATATGATGAAAAGCCGGGTGCACCGGGTACTATGATACTCGATTATCGGGATGAACTTGTTAATATTCAATTGTAAATCAAAGCCCGTTAACTCGGGCTTTTTTTATGTAAATACAGAGTGATAATTTTAGATTATGAACATGCCCGAAACTATTATCATTGAGACATCCAGACTATTGCTGAAAGAACTGACGCCCGAGCTATATGACTACATGTTTGAAAACTGGAGCGATCAGGAAATAATGGCTTATCTGGGCAATCCCAGCGAAGCGGATTTTGAACTGGAAAAGCAGAAATATATAAAGGGACTCACTTCTTACTACTTGAGCTTTAAAAGCTTTGCGATGGTAGAAAAGGAGCGCAATAGAATAATAGGGCGTATTGGTTATCATACCTGGAAGGCCGCACACGAAAGAGCAGAAATAGGTTATGGGCTTTACTATGAAGAGGCTAAGCAGAAAGGCTACATGAAAGAGGCTATGAAAGCCATCCTGATACACGGCTTTGAGCACATGAAGCTGAACAGGGTAGAAGCATTTGCCAGCCCGTTGAACATCCCATCTATCAAGCTGATAGACCATTACGGGTTTACCAAAGAAGGCCTGCTGCGTCAGCACTACGGCAAAAATGGCATTACGGAAGATTCTGCTGTTTATGGTCTACTGAAATCGGAGTATGAATCAATTAAACATAACTGGTAGTTATTTAGATTTTAGGGATAAAAAGCGTAGGTTTGCAGCACATTTTTTTACAGTAAAGCATATTATTCTAATATGAATTTTCAACTAACAGAAGAACAATTAGCCGTACAGGCCGCAGCCCGCGATTTCGCTAAAAACGAATTGCTGCCGGGTGTTATTGAGCGCGACGAGCATCAGAAATTTCCTGCAGAGCAAGTAAAGAAACTGGGCGAACTCGGTTTTCTTGGTATGATGGTTGACCCTCAATACGGTGGTTCTGGTATGGATACGGTATCGTACGTACTGGCTATGGAAGAAATCTCTAAAGTAGATGCTTCTACTTCTGTTTGTATGAGTGTAAACAACTCGCTGGTTTGCTGGGGTCTTGAAACTTACGGTAACGAAGAGCAAAAGAAAACTTACCTGACAGAAATGGCAAGTGGCCAGAAGATAGGTGCGTTCTTGTTGAGCGAACCTGAGGCTGGTTCTGACGCTACTTCTCAGCGTACTACTGCCGAAGATATGGGCGACTACTATTTGCTGAACGGTACTAAAAACTGGATCACAAACGGTAGCACAGCATCTTACTATCTGGTAATTGCACAAACATATCCTGATAAGAAACACAAAGGCATTAATGCACTGATAGTGCATAAAGATTGGCCTGGTGTAACTGTGGGTGCAAAAGAAAACAAACTGGGTATTCGTGGTAGCGATACACACAGCATCATGTTCCAGGATGTGAAAGTGCCGAAAGCAAACCGTATAGGTGATGATGGCTTTGGTTTCACATTTGCCATGAAAGTACTGGCAGGTGGTCGTATCGGTATCGCTGCACAGGCACTGGGTATTGCAAGTGGTGCTTATGAACTGGCATTGAAATATTCTAAAGAGCGTAAAGCATTCGGTACAGAAATATCTAACCACCAATCAATCGCCTTCAAACTGGCTGATATGGCTACGGCTATTGAAGGTGCAAGGCTGATGGTTATAAAATCTGCATGGACAAAAGACCAAGGTAAAGATTATACACTATCTGCATCTATGGCAAAACTGTATGCATCTGAAATAGCACAGTGGGTAACTAATGAAGCTGTACAAATACACGGTGGTTACGGCTATGTAAAAGAATTCCACGTAGAGCGCCTGATGCGCGATGCAAAGATTACACAGATATACGAAGGTACCAGCGAGGTACAGAAAATCGTAATCAGCCGTACGGTGTTGAAAGATTAAAATATAATAATATTTTATAGAGCCCGTCATTGACGGGCTTTTTTTGTATATTTATTATATGAAATACTTAACCCTTATTACAGCGTTCATTGCTGTATCAATTACTGTAAATGCCCAATCGGGGGCTCAAAGAAAGCCTGCTGTTCTTGTAAGTAATGCTGCCGGAATAGCTATTACCAAAGACAAATTACTTGCAGACCCCCAATTGCATTTATCATCAGACTATAAAGGGTTTACTATCAGTAGCTACGAAGTGTCTTATTTGCCGAAAGGTACCAATGAGGTACAAGGCCCCTTTAATATTAATGGGGATGGTATAAAAGGAGATATTCTTACTTCAATTGTAAATAATATTAAGCCGGGAGATAAGTTGTATTTTGAAAATATTATTGTGGTTTCAAGTGAAGCAAAAAATGAATCATTCAAAACACAGGCCGCAGTTAAAATTGAGTAGTTGTACTGTATATATATATTTAAGTGCAGTAACTATGCTGCATTTAGAGCCAGAAAGAGATTACAGCTATACCTCAATGAAAAGTTGTGAATTGGTCAAAAGCCACTTCATAAGCACGATGTTAATAATGGGATAAATATTAAATATTTGATAAGTTGTCAATTATTAAGCGTACCTTTGCGCCTCATTATTACAAAAGTTCTTAATTAGATGAATTTATTTTCAGACTTCTCGCTAAGAGAAGAATTGACTCGTGCCGTATCGGACATGGGCTTTGAGACGCCGACGCCTATTCAACAAAAAGTTATCCCGCAACTCTTATCTCAACCTTCTGATATTATCGCCCTTGCGCAAACCGGAACAGGTAAAACTGCCGCATTCGGACTGCCGTTACTGCACCACACAGACGTAGCACTGAAACATGTGCAAACACTTGTATTGAGCCCCACACGCGAATTGTGTATGCAAATACAAGAGGAATTTAAAAAATATGGTTACTACATGCGTGGCCTTAAAACCACCGCTGTGTACGGAGGTGTGCCTATAAGTGGCCAGATTCGTGAAGTGAAGGCAAACCCGCAAGTAATTGTAGCAACACCCGGCAGGCTGATAGACTTGCTGGAACGTAAAGCCATATCACTTGACCAGGTTGAGTATGTTGTACTTGATGAGGCTGATGAAATGCTGAATATGGGCTTCCGTGAGGATATAGAATTTATCCTGAAAAATACGCCTGCTCGTAAATATACATGGTTGTTTTCTGCAACAATGAACAACGATGTGCGTAACATCGCAAAGCGTTTTATGAGCAAATGGGAAGAATTTGCCGTTGCAAAAGAAAACGTTACCAACGAAAATATCGACCACCAGTATTATGTTACTAATCACCATAACAGGTTTGAAACATTGCGCCGCTTGCTCGATTTCACACCTGGTATTTATGGCATCATATTCGTACGTACAAGGCAGGATTGTCAGGATATATCAGAGAAGCTGATGCGTATGGGATACCATGTCAGCCCATTGCATGGTGATATGGATCAGAAGATGCGTAGCAAAGTTATGGAGCGCTTTAAGAACAAGAGCCTTCAGTGTATAGTAGCTACAGACGTTGCGGCACGTGGTATTGATGTAAACGATATCAGTCACGTTATTAACTACGAATTGCCTGATGATCCTGAAGTGTACACACACCGCAGTGGCCGTACGGCCCGTGCCGGTAAGTCGGGTATCTGTATGTCTATAGTTTCTCCTAAAGAGATTTCTACAGTTCGTCAAATTGAACGTATTGTTAAGATGCGTTTCATAAAGAGCGATATTCCTGATGGTGCAGAAGTGATTCGTAAAAAACTATTCTTTTACCTGGAACAAATTGAAACAGCTAAACCTGAAGGCGATTTTGCCAAGGTTTATCAGGCAAGTATCCATGAGCGTTTTGAAGACCTTGACAAGGATGAACTGATACGCAGGCTTATCTGGTTGCAATTGCGCGAAGCTGTTGAAGCTTATAATGATGCAGAAGACCTGAATGCAGGCTACGAGAAAAAAGGAGAGAGCAGAGCAAGAGGTAATCGTAGCAGCGTACGCTTGTTTATCAATGTCGGTATTAAGGATGGCATTAGCTCAAACGAAAAGCTGTTAAGTTTTATAACAGAATCAACAGATATTGAAACAGGGCAAATAGAACGTATTACAGTACGTGATCTTAGCAGTTTCTTCAATGTTAGCGGTTCTGCAGCAGAGTATATCATTCAGACACTTTCAGCCAAAAAGTACAAGGGTAGGAAGATACGAATAGAAGAAGCCGAACAACGTGACAGAGAAAGAGGTGGATTCCCTACAAATCGCTCATTTTCAAGAAGTAATGAAGGTGGTGGATTCCGAGGAGGACGTGGTGGTTCACAGAAGTTTAACAGAAGACATAACGACAAATAATCATACGTACTTGCATCTGTCGTCTTAAGATTGTACCTTTGCAAAAATATTTAATGTGTATGAGGCGGGTGTTATTATTTACATTCTTATCGTTTTCAATTCCCGGGCTTAAAGCTCAGGATATTCAGAGGCAGGTTACTGTATCTGAAAGTGAAAAAGGTGTGGCAAGTTATTATCACGACAAGTTTGAAGGGCGTAAAACCTCTACAGGCGATGTGTTTGATAATGATAAGTTTACTGCTGCCAGTAACAAGATTAAGTTGGGTTCTTATGTGAAAGTAACCAATATATCGAATGGCGAAGTAGTATATGTAAAAATCAATGACCGTATGGCAGCAGGCAATAAGCGCTTAATAGACCTTGCCAGTATTGCTGCCAAGAAGCTGGACTTCCATAAAAAAGGTATCACTAAAGTGAAGGTGGATATTGTAAGTGAAGATGAAGGACGTAGCGGAATACTTGCACAAAGAATATTTGACGCACATCTTCCTAAAAATGAACTTTAAACTACTGGCCCAGCGCCATAGGGATAGAGATACATAATAATAAAGCCCCGTATTTGCGGGGCTTTATTATTATTATGTATTAGGGTACTATTCTATCAAAAACCGTTGTCGGCCTATAACATCTTTATCAGATGATACATCTATAATGTATGCACCAACTTGTAAGCCGTATGCCCTGATATATACTATGCCGTTATCGTTTATTTTTTGTTCACTTTTCCAGATAGTGCGCCCGGTATAGTCCACGATTCTTATGCTGGCATTTGTGTTTGCATATTTCAGGTCTGTTTTCACTTCAAATACACCATTGTTAGGGTTAGGGTATAAGCTCAGGTTTTTATTTGAATATGGTATAATGTTTACAACAGTTGTTGTATCCGAAGTGTCTGTAGTATCCGGCGGAACTACATATAGCTGCACACTGCTTTTCCAAAGTCCGCGACCATAGGTTGATGCCCAGAGTTCTTTCTTTTTATAGTTGATACCCAAATCGCTGACTTCTATATTTGGCATCGCATTACTGTTATTAAACACTTCCCATTTTTTACTTGAAGTATCCCAATGATAAACACCAAAATCGGTGCCGATATATTTGAATCCGGTAGCAGTGTCAATCTCTATACAGTGTACAGGAACGTTTGGCAATCCTGTATTGTAAGAAGTCCATACACCTGCATCGTATTGTACTACTTGCGGGCTGCCATATCCGCTAAATGTTAGCCAGAAACGGTCTTTCTTTTTATAGTCCACTTTAATATCGGAAGCTGCGGATTTGTATGGAGATACAATTGTATTGAATGTAACAGGAGTTGTTGTATTATAATTATAAGTGTAATATACCTTGGTGGTATCACTTCCTGAAAAAGCAGTGATTGCATACAAAGTTTTATTGTCTGCAGGTGTCATTGCCAGTTTATGGATATTTCTTGATTTGTTTAGTGAATCACCTGATAATGACATCCATGTATTGCCCCTGTCTGCAGATACATATACTTGCCTGTATCCTGCTATTATATGAGTAGGGTTATGTGGGTTGATGATGTATGGGGTAATCCATGCCCCTTTGTTGGACATATAACCACTGCCGGGTGGAATGTTGTCTGATATTTCTACACTGCCGGATGGAGATTTCCTTGTGATAGAACCATTTTGCACACCGCAATAGTAAATGGTGCTGTCTGAAAAATCAACCTGACAATCCATACCGTCGCCACCATTTTCATCCGTCCATGTTGTATTGCGCAAGCCTTTTGTTCCGTTATCCTGTGCGCCTGCTACCTGGAAGTTTGTATTAGGGCTTATTGCATTACGATAAAACTGTGTAATGCCTAAGCCATTAGTCATATCCGTCCAAATAGAGTTTTTAGCCATTGGGTTATCTGTTCTGTAGATACCACCATCATTTCCCTGATACAATCTTCCGGGGAATAATGGATGATAAGCCATAAAATGTTTATCGGCGTGTACCGTAGCAACACCGCTGATGCTATACCAGTTGGTAGAAATAGTCCATGATGTGCCTCCGTTTGTAGAATACCATGTATTCACACCACCTACCGTCACATTATTAGCATTTGCAGGGTCAATAGCTATACATAAGTCATACCAGCCTTGGCCTCCGCAACCGTTACCACTGTTATTGCCGCTAAGGATGTTACCATTACATCCACTGCCTGTAGCCTGATAAATAAGGCTGAAAGTTTTACCCGTGTCAGTTGAATTGTAAATACCATCCAATCCGTTTGACGTGTTACTTACTACCAGTTTCACTACGCGTACATCTGCAGGAGTTACCGCAACTGCCACACGTCCTTTGCCACTGAAGCCGGATATATCTGTCCATGTGTCACCACCATTTGAAGAGCGAGATACTAACGCTGAACCAGTAGCATACAGAATGTTGCTATCTGTAGGATGATACACGATTTCTTTATAGTTGCCGCCTTTTTCTTGTACAAAACTTGTTCCGCCGTTAGTAGATCTGTATATACCATTACTGGTTGCAACAATTATTGTATTCGGATTTTGTTTATTGATAACTAATGTGTTTGTAAGCCTGTTTTGTGTAACAGCCCATTTAAGGCCTGTAGTGTCCCAGGTAGTGCCACCGTTAGTAGATTTCATAACACCAATGCTATAGGTATCACTGGCATCTTTATCACCGGTACACATATATATAATGCTTGTGTTTGTAGGATGTATATCAATATCAGATACACCTAATACCGGCAGCATGTGAGACATGGATGTCCAGCTAACACCATTGTTCGTTGTACGCCATGCACCGCCACCCGCACTCGCTATCCATATCTGGTTAGCATCTGTTGGGTGGAATGCTATACTGTTAATACGGCCAATGCCGGCATAGCCGCCGGTGCTTGTTGTCGGGCCTTGAAACGACCAGTTTGAGCTGTTGGCAGCGGTGGTTTTGTTCTGTACGTTACCATAATGCTTTTTCCACTCTTCGTAGTTTTTTACTGTAGATACTACATACCCGTTTTGGTCGGTATGAGCCTGCGCATGGCTGAGCCACCTGTAGAAATGATAGTCTTTATCTTCTTTAATAGGTTCTCCGGCAATGCGTTTTTCTTCTATAGCAGCAGTCTTTTTCGCCTCGTAATTTTTGACGATGTCTTCCAGCTTAGTTTGTTCTGTATTTACATTCTCTAACCAAGGCTGTGCATAAGATTGTGATGAAATACAGACCGCAGTCAGGAACAATAATTTTCTAAACATTTATAACTATATTTTAACTAATCTAAAAAAATACAATTAGCTAAAATAGGTAATTTTTAATTTTTTTTTAATATTGTTTGATATAAAACGTTGAAATAATTAATATCATTGGACAATGTGCATATAAAGGAAGGGTCTTTAATAGCCAGAATTGCAGCTTTTGTGTTAAAAACGCATAATGCGGCAATAGTGATAGGAAATGTAATATATATACATGGCGTTCATAAAGAGGCTTTTTTATCGGATAAGAGGTGGTTGCTGCACGAATTGCAACATGTTGTACAGTACAATAGGGAAGGTGTTGGCAGATTTATACTCCAGTATATATTTAATCATATAAAGTTTGGTTACAGTAATAATCCGTACGAGGTAGAAGCCAGAAATGCTGAAACTGACGAGACTTTGTTGGACAAATATAAAATACTGTAAATAATAGGTTTTTGACTTTAATCATTAGCTATTATATTTGCAGTCAAATAAAGAAAAGTAATGCCGCAGAAAATAAAACCAACTGGCCGTCAGAAATCAATATTTCTATTGCACTTCATCGTATTTGCTATAGCATCTGCACTGATGCTTACTATGTATGATAAAGGGGCAACAACATGGGTATATCCTTGGCCGGCATGGATTGTTGCAGCATGGGGCTTATCACTGATAGGTCATGGTTGTGCAGTATATACCAGTTACGAAGATCCGGGACACAAAGAATACACACGTCAGGAAAACAACGGTTAGTATTTATTAATTTACTGAAATATTTAAACACCCCTTGCATTGCAGCAAGGGGTGTTTAATTTTAGTGTATTGATAATGCAATAATATGGATACCCCAAGATACAAGGAACTGCAAAAAGAATACGACAGTCTCAAGGACGAACGTGCCAGAATAGATGTGTATGTGCAAATGGCTGTTGAGGTTCGCAACTTTGATATAGAGCAGGCAATGGACATGGCAAATGAAATCATAAGCCGTTCAGAAGCAGTGGGATACCGTTTAGGTAAGGGGCGTGGAATGAATTTGAAAGGATGGTGTTGCTGGCAACAGGGTGAGTACGACGAAGGTGTTGATATATTGCAGGATGCGCTTAAGATATCCCGAGACATAAATAATAAGCCACTTGCCGCACGTGTACTTAACAATCTTGGATATATATATCGTGACAGGGGAGACCTTGCAGATGCACTTAATCATTTTGAAGGTGCATTGAAAATAAATGAAAAACTGGGCGATGAAGTAGCCCAGTCTGTAAACTTATCCAGCATCGCATACCTGTTGTATGACTTGAACGACTATGATAATGCGTTGGAGTTTGCGTTAAGATGCTTACCGATATTTGAAAAAGCAGAAGACCTGCACAGGTTAAATGCATTGTATCACATACTGGGAAATATATACTTTAAACAAGAGCAATTACAGGAAGCACTCAGATATTTTGAGGAAAACCTGCGATTGAGTGAGCCTGATACGGTACTATATGCCTTGGCAATAAGTGGCTTGGGAAAGGTGTATTATAAAATGCACAATTTTGAAAATGCCAGAAAACACCTTGTAGATGCACTGAAACAATCAGAAGATTTAAGCAATGTAGAAGTACAGATAATATGCCATTTCTATATTGGGCGTTTAATGATGGACGAAGGTAATTATCGTCAGTCTTTGCAGCACATGAATGCTGCCTTCGAGCTGGCAGATGAGTACAGTCGTAAACATGATGTGATGAGTGTACATGAAGCCCTTTCGATGTTGTATGATAAAATGGGGGATATTCCCAAAGCATTTCATCACCTGAAAGCGTATGAGCAGATTAAAGAGGAGATATTTAAACAAACAACGTTCAATAAAATAAGAAACCTGCAAACACGCCAGCAGGTAGAGCTTGCACAAAAAGAAAAAGAAGTAGCGGAGCGAACAGCACATCTCAAGCAACAATTCATGGCGAATATGAGTCATGAAATTCGCACACCCATGAATGCTATTGTTGGTATGACAAGCCTCTTGCTTAGTAAGGCACCAATGCCCGAGCAGATGAGATACCTGAAGGCAATTCAGCAATCTGCCGATAACCTGTTAGTCATTATTAATGATATCCTCGATTTATCGAAAATAGAAGCCGGTAAAATTGTCATAGAACATACAGATTTTGCAATACGTGAAGTAGTAAATAGCGTGCGTGATATGCTGATGTTGAAAGCTGAAGAAAAGGGGTTGAATTTCAAAGTAAGTTTAGAAGATTCAATTCCTGCCCGTGTGATTGGAGACCCTACTCGCATTAACCAGATACTCATTAATCTTGCAGGCAATGCCCTTAAGTTTACCGAAAAGGGGTATGTGGAAGTAAAAGTAACAGTGCAGCAAAAACTGGATAAAAAATATTGGTTGAAATTTGATGTAGCTGATACCGGTATCGGGATATCGCCCGACTATGTAGGAAAGATATTTGAAAGTTTTACACAGGCAGGAACAGACGTTGCCAGGAAGTTTGGTGGTACCGGTTTGGGACTTACCATATCAAAACAATTGGCAGAATTGATGGGAGGTGAAATTGGTGTGACCAGTGAACTGGGCAAAGGGACAACGTTTACAGTAGTAATACCGTTAGCAGAATCAGATGTTCAGGTAGTAGAGCAAAAAAGTGAAGTGCTTGATGCCCAAAGTATGGAAAGGCTCAATAATGTAAAATTGTTGCTGGTAGAGGATAATGAATTTAACCGTATGGTAGCAGAAGACACTCTTAAAGAGTTGTTGCCGGGTTTGACAATTGATATTGCTGTAAACGGACAGGAAGCTGTAAACAGGGTGCAACAGCAACAATATGATATAGTACTGATGGATATCCAGATGCCTGTAATGGATGGCGTAACAGCAACAAGAACTATCAGAACAACACTTTCTTCCCCTGCAAAAGACGTGAAAATAATTGCCATGACAGCAAACGTATTACAGGAAGATGTGCATCAGTATTTTAAAACCGGAATGAACGCATATGTCTCAAAACCATTTCAGGCAGATGAATTATTGCTGAAAATGTGTGCAGTATTGGATGGGCAGGCACCAATAATACAAGGAAGCAATGCGGCTAAGAATACAATAGTAGCAGAACCTGCTATGCCCGAACTGCCGGATGTAATAACGGATATGCAATTCCTGAAGCAATTTACCGGCGGAAATGATGAAAAGATGGCGAAATATGTTGGCATGTTTTTAGAAAATGGCCCCAAACTGCTCACTACTATACAACAATCGCTGTTGACTAGAGATTATGGTGCACTTAAAATTGCTGCGCATTCTATGAAACCACAGCTATCGTATATGGGGGTTAAGGAGGATGTAAGTCATATATTTCTTATAGAGCAAACTGCGGGTGAGTCTGCACACTACGACAGGTTACCGACTCTTGTTGCAAACCTGAACAGGGTATGTGAAAAGGCTTTTGAAGAATTAAGGAAACTACAGGTTTTATAACAAATATTCAGGTATATGATATTAATCCTTTTTTATTTCTGAATATTTTTTCTATTTTACTACGAAATTGAAAGTTTTAGCTCATGGCTACTGAAAACGCTCGTTATATGTTTCTCGTGGATGATGAACCCATCCAGAATGAAATGTTGAAAGATTATCTTTCTGAAAGGTTTTTATATAATATCAAAACATTTGATAACGGAGAAGAGGCGGTAAATAGCTTATCGCTCAATCCTGAAATTATCATTTTAGATTATCACCTGAACTCGCATTTGCCAAATGCAAAGAACGGTGTGGATATATTAAAGATGATAGTTGAGCGTAGCCCGAGTACGCAAGTAATAATGTTATCCGGACAGGATAAGATTGATGTAGCTATTGACAGTATGAAATATGGAGCGTATGACTATGTGGTTAAAGGGGAGACTGCCTTTTCAAGAATGGAGAATATCATCAATAATGTAAGTGAGCTGCATAAAGTCAGGACAATCAATAATGCATATAAAAAGACAATCGTATTCTTATCGGTTGTAATAGGTATGATTATATTGCTAGCATTATATCTTACATTCTTTACATCTGCTTTTTCGCATATGTCATCTGCATCATAGTAGCAGGTTTTAAGCATATTTTAAAGCATTCTTACTTAGATTTGTTGTTTTAACAACAGGATATTTTATGGAATTAGCCCAAAGACTGAATAGGATAACTGAGCCGCAGACAATAAAGATGGCCAAACTTGGCAGGGAGCTGAGAGCACAAGGGGCGGATGTTATAGACCTGAGTCTTGGGGAACCCGACTTCAAAACCCCTGCACATATTTGTGCTGCTGCCACTCAGGCAATGGAGGATGGCTTTACAAAATATACACCTGTTGTAGGATACCCGGAATTGAGGCAGGCAATTTCTGAAAAACTGAAAAGAGATAACGGGTTAGACTATGCAATAGATGAAATCATTGTTTCTACCGGTGCCAAGCAATCATTAGCTAATGCTATACTAAGTATTGTGAATCCGGGCGATGAAGTGATAATACCTACTCCGTACTGGGTTACCTATAGTGCATTGGTTCGATTGGCTGAAGGTGATGTGAAATATATTAATTGCTTCATCGACACAGACTTTAAGCTATCAGCAGAAAAACTGGAGGAGGCAATCACACCCGATACAAAACTTTTCATATTTTCTTCTCCTTGCAACCCTACCGGTAGTGTATACTCAAAAGCAGAGTTGCAAAGCCTCGCAGATGTATTCAAGCGACACCCGCAGGTTGCCATTATCAGCGATGAGATTTATGAATATATCAACTATACAGGGAAGCATGAAAGCATCGCACAGTTTCCTGAATTAAGGGACCGTGTTATGGTAGTGAATGGCATGTCAAAAGGGTTTGCGATGACCGGCTGGAGGCTTGGTTATATGGCAGGGCCAAAAGACGTAATACAAGCCTGCGAAAAACTACAGGGGCAATTTACCTCTGCTACCAGCTCAATTACCCAACGCGCATCAATAGCTGCCCTGACAGGAGATTTGACACCGACATATAACATGACAGCATCTTTCAGGCAACGCCGCGATTATGTTATAGGTGAATTGCAAAAGATGCCGGGCGTACAAATAAATATGCCTGAAGGGGCATTTTATGCTTTCCCGAACATCAGTTCATTCTTCGGGAAAACCGATGGCAATACGGTTATAAATAATGACGAAGATTTCAGCATGTACTTGCTTCATAATGCACATATCAGTACGGTGAACGGGGATGCTTTTGGTAATCCTAACTGCATACGTATATCTTTTGCAACAAGTATGGATAAGCTGGAAGAGGCGATGAAGCGAATGGCTATAGCATTAGCTGCACTGAACTAGTTATTTTACAGGGTATATACTTTCCTGTTTGCTCAGGTTGGGTATCATGTTTGCATAAACAGAATCCAATTGTTCCGGGTTCATTTTATACCAATCGATACTACTCCGAAATTCATCCATTGATATTTTGTGGTGAGAGAGAATGCTCTTGTAGAAAGAAGCAAGGGAGTCTTTATTCTTGTTGCGCATGAAACTGTCATTTACCATTGTGCTGTAAGTTTCTGCATAATGCATATCAGTAAGTATCAGTTGCATCTTCTCAGGTGCAATAACATCTTTCCCTCCGGGTTTATTATCACACGATATCAGTAGAGCACAAAAACAGACAGCAAGGATGTAAATGCGCATATTTATTTTATGTTGTTGTATTTCTGAATGTTTGGAACATCAATTTGCTGCAACATAGAAATGTACTTGGTTTTTTCTGCTGCATCTTCTTGCGAAACCATACTGGCAAATTCATCAGATTTTGCACTAAAGAAAAATTGCAGCAGTATAGAGCTTGGATTTTCCCTGTTCAATTGTACTAATTTGGGCAGGCTTTCGAGTATCAGCCTTCGGCTCTCATCTGGCTTCGATGACATTTTATCAAGCCCTTCGCGATGCATATTATACCATATTGCCCTGAAATCTTTAAACCTTGGGTTTAAAATCTGATCTACTATCCAATACCTGTTTTTGTTACCATCAACAGCTTTCCAGCCTACTATTGCTTTCCCCGATTCAGGTGCGTTATTGACAATGTTTTGCGCTTTCTTAAAGTATTCACTTCCGCCGTTTGGCGCAAAGCTATCATAGTCCAGCCCTAAAACAATATAAGCATAGTATGCCAATGTAGCCGTAAGGTTCGATGTAAACGCATCATTGCCTGTAACACGATTATCATCAAACTGCAATGGCGTAAACTGATTAAAACGGAATTTAAACTCACGGTCAATATGATTTACAATAGAGCTGTTATATCCAGTATTGAATACCGGCCTGGTTGCTTGAATGTTTATTGTACCCTCATAAACATCCTGTTCTATTTGTGCAGTAAGGTTTATAAGTATGTTACATTCAATGCGTTCATTTGTCTGAAATTGCTCCGTAGTCCACTTGCGGGTATTCATAAACTCTGTAATGCCACGTTCCATGCCGGTAAATATTTCTTTATCCCTTCCTTGTATCCGGTCATACATTACCTTCACCTTGCAATTCAGCTCTTGCGCATAACCATTAATGGTAATCAGTGAGAGTAGTATAATATTAAACAGCTTTTTCTGCATTCCTGAGTTCTGATATGTGATTTACAATTGCTTCTGCAACAGCTTGTTTGCTTTGCAATGGCAATTCTGTTTTAGTACCTGTACGGTCTATTAAAGTTACTTTATTTGTATCATGCCCGAAGCCGGCCCCAACATCTTTTAACGAATTCAACACAATCATGTCCGCGTTCTTCCTGTTCATCTTATCAAGTGCATGGCTCAATTCATTTGTTGTTTCCAATGCAAATCCTACCAATACTTGCTCCGGTTGCTTACTTGCGCCCAATGTTGCCAGTATGTCTTTATTTTTTACCAGTTCTATATCTAACGTATCTCCTTGCTTTTTTATTTTCTCAGGTGCTTTTTCTGCAGGTTTGTAGTCTGCTACTGCTGCAGATAAGATTGCAACGTCGCAGTTTGTAAATGCCTTTATGCTTGCATCATACATTTCGTCAGCACTTTCTACATGTATCGTATTGATAGCCGGGTTTTGCGGCCTTAGATTAGTGGGGCCTAATACCAATGTTACGGCTACACCTTGTGCTGCCAGTACTTCTGCTATTGCAATACCCATTTTCCCGGTGGAAAAATTGCCAATAAAGCGAACAGGATCTATGCGCTCGTAAGTTGGCCCGGCAGTAACCAATGCCTTTAATCCTTTAAGCTGGCTATTGTTTTTTTTTTCAAAGAAATCTGCCAGGTGAGATACCAGATCTTCAGGTTCAGCCATACGGCCTTCACCTACAAGGCCGCTTGCCAATTCGCCGTGTGTTACGGGTATAATATGATTGCCGTAGCTACGCACTTTGTCAAGATTGTTTTTTGTGCTTTGGTGCAGCCACATATCCTCGTCCATAGCTGGTGCAATAAACACAGGGCATATTGCAGAGAGATACACGGCACAAAGTAGATTATCGCATATGCCATTTGCCATTTTGGCAAGCGTATTAGCACTACAAGGTGCTATCAGCATAGCATCTGCCCACCTGCCAAGTTCTACATGGTTATTCCATGCATTGCCATCGGCTACATTGCTGTAAACAGGGTGTTTTGATACGGTTGCTAATGCCAATGGGCTTACAAAAGCCTCTGCTGCAGTTGTTGTTATAACACGAACTTCTGTACCTGCTTTTATAAGCAAACGCACCAGATGTGGTGTTTTGTATGCTGCGATGCTGCCTGATATAGCGAGCACTATTTTTTTACCTGCTAATTGCATAGTAATATTTTATCTGTAAGCCATCGGGCTTGGTTCTGCAAGGTACAGATTTTTGAGCAGTAAGGTATTTATGAGTGGGGTAAATACTCAGGGTTTTGAGCTAATATATAAAACGATATATGCTAATACACAGAGTAATAGTACAACTGCAATGGCAGCCCAAGCCCATTTGTTATCAGTTATGGCTTTTGTGCGCCTGCGTGGTTTCTTTCTAAGCTGCAGTTGCAGTTCATGGTTCAGTTTATTGGTTATTTCACGGCTTTCATTGGTCGGTATAGTTTGCAAACCCTCAAGTGCATCGGCTTCCATGCCGAATTCAGACATCCATGTTTCCACATCATGCTGTTGCTCGGCAGTAAGTTTACCTTCAAGATATGCCGTAAGCAATTCGTTGGTAAGCTTCGTATTGTTATGATTCCATATGTTATCCTGTTGACTCATTCTTCGTTTTTCGTCAATATCAGTTTCAGGTTGCGTTTGCCGTTTTGTATATAACTCTTTACTTGTTCAAAGGTATAGTTTGTTTGTTCCATTATCTGCTTGTAGCTCTGCTTTTGCAGGTAAAATAATGTTATGCATCGGCGTTGCTGTTCTTCAAGTAGTAGTATTGCGCCCTGCATTTTTTCTATGGTTGTTTCTTTCCATATTCGTTCATCCTTATTTTCTTCTGCTGCTGGAATATAGGTAAGTAAGCCATCGTCAGCAATGTGTTGTTTATCACGCAATTGCTGCAGACAATAATTGCGCATCAGTATATATAGCCAACCCTTGAAGTTTTGTATGTTTTCTTTGGGCAGGTGTGTTATTGCTTTCAAAAATACATGTTGCACTGCATCTTCTGCTGCGGTTTTGTCCTTAAGGTATTTGACGGCAACACCCAATAATAATAGTGTGTAGCGTTGCAACAATACCCCTAAAAGTGCATTGTCGCTACTTTTTCTGAACGAAAAAATTAATTCTTCGTCGCTGAGGTCTTTGTAATTATGATGTGCCAAACACGTCGCTTATCTATGCTAAGATGCAATAAAGTTAATATTCCACAACTCTATGTAAACTATTGCAGAAGTATTATTTTCGCGGATACTTTATTTAAAATATACCTATGAAATTCAAACTGGCTATTCTATCAGTTTTTCTATTCTTACTTAATTATGGTAATGCTGCTTTTGGACAGGATGATTATGTAAGACAAGGCTATGTAAAACAAAGCCGCCTGCCTCGTAGCTTGCAGAAGTTCCAATTCGGGCTTTCCTCTTACGGGTCGAATGGTTATTACAAGGGCTATTTCAGGAGCAGGCCAGACGGCCTTTACAGAAGTATTTATTATGAAGGGCCTGCCGTATCGAAAGGAGGGTTAGGTGTTGTTTTAGGTACTTATTCACGAGTGGCAAAACTTGGTAAAAGGGCAGCTATCACCTGGGACCTTGATTTTGCATATAATGTTGCATACTGGAAAGGTATCGGTGCAGGATTTTATAAGGAAAGGGAATGGAATAACGGCGGTGTTACGTCACAAATGTCGTTGCCTACCGGATTTAGCCTCAAGATTGGTTCTGACGCAAGACTGGAAAAAAACCATCGTTTCTGTTTGAATTTCGGAGCGGGTATCAACCCAATGTTTAATACAACAAAGTTGGAGGATACTGTAGATAAGCCTATTAAACAAAGACGTTTTGGATATGCTCCGTATCTTAGGTTCGAGGCAGGTGTTTTTGCGGGCATTTGTTGGAAGCTGCGTGTTAATTATGCAATCGGGGAGTTCAGGTTGTTAGAAGATTACCAGAATTGGCATAAACCCAATCCGTTTGGTGTAGAGAAATTTGAGTTGAAGGGTAACTCCGGATTAACAGTTTCATTAATTCTTATGCCGTTTTCATTCGATTGGCCTGATAATGGCTGGTGGAACAACTCCCGAACATCAACCAAGATGTGGAAGGGGTGGAAGTCTCGAAACAAGATAGATTAACGCCTCAATCTTTTTATCTTTAGCCATCTATGAATAGGTGGTTATTTTTTTGTCTTTTTCTGTTTGCATTTAATGTTAGTGCACAGAATTTTGAAACAGTCTTTGAACGTACTGACGGTATCCAATCGGTTTCTTACAAGCAACTGATAGACTATTACAAATTGTTGGATGAACAATATGAAACTATAAAACTGGCAGAAGCCGGAGAGACAGATACTTATTACCCCTTACATGTTGTGTATTATAGTGGTAGTGCAAAGTTTGAAGTACATAGTTGGAAAGCAGATAAAAAATTGATTATCCTTATAAATAATGGTATTCATCCGGGTGAACCGGATGGTATAGATGCCAGTATGATGTTACTTCGCGATGCTGCAATGGGTAAAGTGAAGATACCGGATAATATAGTACTGGCAGTAGTTCCGGTATTTAATATTGGTGGTATGAATAACAGGGGCAGCCATAGTCGTGCTAATCAGAATGGCCCGTTAGAATATGGTTTCAGGGGCAATGCACAAAACCTCGACCTGAACAGGGATTTTATAAAAATGGATGCTAAAGAAACGCAAAGCCTTGTTGGGCTTTTCCACCAGTTAGACCCTGATGTCTTTATTGATAACCATGTTAGTAATGGTGCCGATTATCAGCATGTAATGACACTGCTCACTACACAGCACAATAAACTTGGTGGTGCTATGGCTAAGTACCTCAATGAGATTTTTGAGCCGATGATATACAAGGACATGCAGAAAAAAGGTTACGACCTTGTACCTTATGTAAATCATTGGGGACATACGCCGGACAGAGGATGGATAGCTTTTCACGAGGGGCCGCGTTTTGCAAGTGGTTTTGCGGCATTGTTTCACACATATTCTTTCGTCAGTGAAACACATATGCTGAAGCCATTTAGACAACGGGTAGAAGCAACGTATGCATTAATGAACAGTTTTATATCCTTAGCATCAACTAATGCTAATGGGATATTGGAAACACGTGAGGCACAGAAAGAAGCATATCATAAACAAATGAATCTGCCTGTAGCATGGACTTCTGATACATCAAAGTATACAACTATCACTTTTAAGGGCTATGAATCAGGCTATAAGCCCAGTGCAGTATCAGGCAAGACTCGGCTGTATTATGATAGGGATAAACCGTACACTAAGCAGATAAAATTTTATAACCACTACACTGCCAAACAAAGTATCAGCATACCTAAGGCATATATCTTGCCAAGGGGATGGGGGCGTGTTGCTGAAAGATTAAAAATTAATGGTGTAAAGATGAAAGAAATTGCTGCAGATACGCTTATGGCTTTAAGTGTACACACTATAGAAAGCTACGAGACATCCCCTCGTCCATATGAAGGGCACTATGTTCATAGTAATGTAAAGACAAGATTGGAGAAACGTTTTGTAAAAGTGTATAAGGGTGATTATGTTATTACTGCTAATCAGCCCGCAAAGCGTTATCTGGCAGAGGTGTTGGAGCCAACTGCACCGGATGCTTTTTTTGCATGGGGTTTCTTTGATGCAATTTTACAACAGAAAGAAGGCTATAGTGATTATGTGTTTGAAAATGAGGCAGCAAAGATATTAGAGAATGATGTGGTACTGCAGAAAAAACTCAGAAAACAGCAAGGTGAAGACCGGAAGTTTGCAGATGATGGTGAAGCGCAACTTGATTTTATCTACAAAAACTCGCAGTACTACGAGCCGGTGCATATGCGCTATCCTGTATATCGATTAGAGTAGCTTATCTATATCAGCGGCAAGTGCACGGTCTTTATCTGTTACAATATTGCCTGCATCATGTGTATTAAGCCATATTTCAACAGTGTTCCAGACATTCGTCCATTTAGGATGGTGATTGTGTTTTTCAGCAAGAATTGCAACACGTGTCATAAAGGCGAATGCCTCTGAGAAATCTCTGAACTGAAAGCGTTTGTATAGTGTATGCTCCTGCTCTTGCCACATAGTAGTGTATTTATTTAAAGTTAGTCTTTTACATCAAACCAAACAGGCTTCTCATCATTCCAGTCACCGTTATAGTTAATAGTCAGCTCTTCTCCTGCAATAATGTCCCGCACCGTTTTTATCATGATTGTGTTATCCTCGTAATTCATAAAATATTCGCAGTTGGAAGCGTAAGAGTGATTGTACACAGATATGTAACCCTGTGCCATACAGCATTGTATATTGCCATCAGGTGTCCATTCAAATATATAATCGTGTAACGTAGTTTGATCTAGTAGATTACGTTCCTCTGCACTCATCACAATAACAGGTGATATTTCAATCACTTCATCAGCTATTATTGGCTGCGATGTGAAAACACCCCTCCCTTTATTGTTTGTTGTATCGATATATATAGCATGATATATCATAGCTCAAATGTCTTTTGAATATGCCGTTAAACAAAACATCCCGCTATGTTGCGGGATGTTTTAATGTAAAGTATATTAAATTAAGCGTTTTGTACCTGTGTACCTACTGCTTTCTTTGCAAGGAAATAAGTGCCGAAAAGTACTACACTGCCTACCAAATCAGTAGCAAGACTGTTTTTGTAAAAAGGTATCGCATCAGTAAATGTTTTTATCAGGCCGCTGATTGTATAACCATTCCATCCTGCAAGGAAGTAACCAAAGTTAGATACTGCAAAGAAAACAAAAGAGCCAACCAGGGAGTATCCAAGTACTTTAATCCCTGTTACATTACCCATTTTAGTGCCAAGGAATGTAGTAAGGGCCATGCCGCCATACACAAACAGTTGGTCAAAGCCATAAAAACCATTAATACTTGTAAATAGTTTGAAGTATATATCCGCAATAAACATAGCAGCCAATGGCAGTATGTATGCATATTTTTTATCGGCAATAACAGCGCCACCAAACAAGCCTACAGCGGCTATCGGTGTGATGTTAGGAATAAACATTTCCGCAGAAATAATGCGCATTACGGCAGCAGCCAGAATCAAACCGGCAGCCAGTATAATATTTGTATAGTTACGTTTCATCTTAGCTCAAAAGTATAAAGTCAGAAGCAATTATTAAAAAACAAAAATTCACATATCACCAATTGTCATGTAAGAGGGTCATAGCCCCCTTCCATGACAGCTTTTATATTTTTTGCCGCTACCGCAAGGGCAAGGGTCGTTTCTTCCTATTTTAGGACCTGCCTGTACAGGTGTGCGCCTTACAGCAGTATCCTCATTATATACATCGTGTTCGTCAGCACCATAATCTTGGCCGGTTTCGTCAATATCATCTTTATTCATTTGCAACTGGCTCATGTCTGTATGATGCGGAATTTCCTGTGCGGCTTGTGGTGGGGCATCCTGCATTGGTATGCCTGCACGCAGCAGGAATGACACGATGGTTTTATTAGTTTCCAGCATCATTTGTTTGAATAAATTGAATGCTTCGAACTTATAAATCAATAGTGGGTCTTTCTGCTCATAAGATGCCATTTGCACAGAGTTGCGCAAGTCGTCCATAGCGCGCAGATGGTCTTTCCATGCATCGTCTATCAATGCCAGTGTCATGTTTTTTTCCAGTGTCTGGAATACGCCACGTCCGTTGCTGGCAACTGCTTCTTTCAGGTTAGCATATACCTGTATGCCACGTATACCATCGGTAAATGGTATAACAATGTTTTCTACACGTTCGCCGTTTTCATTCAGTATCTGTGTAAGTGCAGGCAATATATTTTCGCTTATTGCAGCTGTTTTACGGTTATAAAACTCTTTAGCCTGATTGTAAAGTTTGTCGCCAATTGCGCTCAGGTCACCTTTTGAAAACTCTTCAGCTGTAATATCATGTGGTTCCATAGCCAGATGCATCATCACATCCAGTTTGAATGCTTCGAAATCCCTGCTTTCTTCAAACTTGGTAGCTGTATCGATGCACACATCATACATGGCATTATCCAAATCTATTGAAAGGCGGTCGCCAAATAATGCGTGGTTGCGGCGTTTGTATATTACATCGCGCTGAGAGTTCATCACGTCATCATATTCCAGCAAACGCTTACGAATACCAAAGTTGTTTTCTTCTACTTTTTTCTGTGCACGTTCTATCGACTTGGTAATCATGCTATGTTGCAGCACTTCTCCATCCTTGTGACCCATCTTGTCCATAAGCGATGCAATACGCTCTGAGCCAAATAAACGCATCAGGTCATCTTCAAGAGATACGAAGAACTGAGAAGTACCCGGATCGCCCTGACGGCCTGCACGACCACGCAACTGGCGGTCAACACGGCGGCTTTCGTGACGTTCTGTACCAATAATAGCCAAGCCTCCTGCTTCTTTAACACCAGGCCCCAGTTTAATATCCGTACCACGGCCTGCCATGTTGGTTGCAATGGTTACAGCGCCCGGTAAGCCCGCCTCAGCTACAACCTGTGCTTCTTTTGAGTGTTGTTTGGCATTCAGTACGTTATGCGGTATTTTCTTTTGCTGCAGCATACGGCTCAGTAATTCAGATACTTCTACAGATGTGGTTCCGACCAGTACAGGACGGCCTACACCACGTAGTGCTTCTACCTCGTCTATTACAGCTTTATATTTTTCGCGTTTTGTTTTGTAAACCAGATCTTGCTGGTCTTTGCGCGATATTGGTACATTGGTAGGTATTGCTACCACGTCCAGTTTGTATATTTCCCACAATTCGCCTGCTTCAGTTTCGGCAGTACCGGTCATACCGGCCAGCTTGTGGTACATACGGAAGAAATTTTGTAGTGTAACAGTAGCGAATGTTTGTGTCGCAGCTTCTACTTCTACATTTTCTTTTGCTTCTATAGCTTGGTGCAATCCATCGCTGTAGCGGCGGCCATCCAGTATACGGCCTGTTTGTTCGTCAACGATTTTTACTTTGCCGTCCATTACTACATACTCAACGTCTTTGTCAAACAGTGTGTATGCTTTCAGCAATTGTTGTAATGAGTGGATGCGATCAGCTTTGATTGAGTACTCTTGCAGTAAGGCATCTTTGCGTTGTGCCTTTTCTTCTGCAGGGGCATCCATATTATCAATAGCACTAAGGCCGGTAGCAATATCCGGAAGCATGAAGAAGTTAGGGTCTTCACCCGACTGCGTTATTAATGCAAGCCCTTTTTCTGTAAGGTCAACGCTGTTTTGTTTTTCATCAATGAAGAAATACAATTCAGCATCAACAACCGGCATGTGGCGTTTCTGTTCGCCTATGTAGTGGTTTTCTGTTTTTTGCAGTATTTGCTTGTTGCCGTCTTCACTCAGGAATTTTATAAGGGCATTATTTTTAGGCAACCCCCTGTATGCGCGGAATAAGTGTAATCCGCCGTTATCTTTATCCGTTTTGCCTTCAGCAATCAGTTTTTTGGCTTCTGTAATGCTGTTGTTAATTACACGTTTTTGTGCTTCAATAAGGCGTTCTATACGTGGTTTCAGTTGGTGGAACTGCTGTTCATCACCTTTTGGTACAGGGCCGGATATGATAAGCGGGGTACGGGCATCATCCACCAATACACTATCCACCTCATCCACCATTGCATAATGGTGTTTACGTTGCACCATCTCATCAGGGTGATGCACCATATTATCGCGCAGATAGTCGAAACCAAATTCGTTATTCGTACCGTATGTAATGTCTGCCAGATACGCTTTGCGGCGCATTGGCGAGTTCGGTTGGTGTTTATCTATACAATCAACAGTCAGTCCGAGGAATTCAAACAGTGGGCCGTTCCATTCCTGGTCACGACGGGCAAGGTAGTCATTCACGGTTACTACGTGAACGCCTTCGCCGGCCAATGCATTGAGGTAAGACGGCAGTGTAGAAACAAGGGTTTTACCCTCACCTGTTGCCATTTCCGATATTTTACCTTCATGCAGCGTGATACCACCAATCAACTGTACATCATAGTGTACCATGTTCCACGTAACGGTATTGCCGGCTGCCTGCCATGTATTGCTGAAGTGGCACTGGTCGCCTTCAATGCGGATATAATCCTTCTCCAGTGCCAGTTCCTTATCCAGTTCTGTAGCTGTTGAAACGATTACAGGGTTTTCTTTCAGCCTGCGTGAAGCTTCTTTTACTACTGCAAATGCCTCAGGCAGAAGCTTTTCGAGGATTTCTTCTATCAGTTGGTCGCGCTTCTTGATGAGCTTATCAACTTCATTGTAAATAGCCTCCCTGGCATGCAGTTCTGTTTCCGGATGCTCGTCGGCAGCGGCTTTCTGCTCTGCTATCTGGGCATCAATATCTTTGAGGTATTCACGTATTTGCTGGCGAAATTCGTATGTTTTATTACGAAGTTGGTCGTGCGACAGGTGCTGCAGGTCGTTGTATATCCTGTTTATTTCGGCTACAATCGGTTGAATGCGTTTTACATCTTTATCAGACTTGCTACCGCCAAACAGTTTTGAAAGGAAACCAATCATTGTTACGTTCTGTTATTACTAATATATAATCCCGAAATATCTCTTTGAGCCATCCGGGTGTTAAAAAACAATAAGTATCAAAAGCCATGCAGTTTTTTTAAACTGACAGCCTGACACCTAAAGGGCACCAAAACTACGCCAAATGCAGCATTTGAACAAGGAAATAAATGCCATAAAAGCCTGAATAAAAAAAAATTGGTGCTACCTATTGCAAGGCAAGAAAATTTTTATGTATTTTGGAAACGATTTAGAAAAAAAAGCGACTAATTATGAAAAAAACCTTCATCCTCATTACAACTGTGTTGGCATCGGTTTTTGCTACTAATACCAGTTTTGCTCAAAACGATGAACTGGTTAGGGTATATCGTTGGTACAATCCTAACGACCAAAACTATGTAACAGTTGCTGAAGGAGAATATCAGGACGGCCAAATGCTGAACTGGAACTGGAAAGAAAAAACTTTGATATTTGTAGCTTATCGCAACCCTGCTCCGGGCCGTGTGGCTGTAAATAGTTGGTACAACCCTGATACCAAAGATTATGCAAGCATCTCTGAAGATGAATTCAGTGATGACCAAATGATTAAAATGGGTTATACCAATAAACACATACAATTCTATGCGTTAATTGGTCGTGGTGCTAATACTGTAGCGATTTATCGTTGGTACGTACCGAAAAACCATGACTGGGTTACAATACCTGAAGAAGCAAATACAGATGCTTACTTCAAGAAAGGGTATCGTAAAAAATCTTTCCAATACTTTGGTATTGCTCGTGGTTCAGATGCAAATCTGTATAATCAACTGTAGAATATTAGTAAGTATATATTATGAAAAATGGCTGCTGATGCAGCCATTTTTTTGTGTTTAAGTGTCTTGGTTATATTATAACACCTGCACTATCAAAAACTTAAGGTACTGAGTAGTCGGTACATGCCATAATATAGGGTGGTCTGATGCTTGCGTCTGCCATGTTACCTGGCGGATCTTCCTTTTAGCATCTTTAGCTGCCATTTCAATAGTTTTCAGGAACATATCCGGTGGCACCAGGTTGGTACAAGATGCTGTTACAAGAAAACCTCCGGGTTTGGTCAGTTTCATACCACGCAGGTTAATTTCTTTATATCCTGTTATAGCTTTCTGTATATTCTCCCTGCTTTTGGTAAATGCTGGAGGGTCGAGCATAACAACGTCATAACGTTTACCGTCTTTCACCCATTGCTTTAATACGTCAAATGCGTTTACAGCGTTAAATTTGCAGATGTCGTCGTAGCCGTTAAGTGTAGCATTTCGTCTAGCCGTACTTACTGCATTCTCAGATATATCTAGCCCTAAAACAGATTTAGCACCATAATGCGCTGCATGCAATGAAAAGGTACCTGTATAACAGAACGCCTCTAGTACATCTGCTCCTTTTACAATATGCTGTATAGCACGACGATTGTCTTGCTGATCAAGAAAATAACCTGTTTTTTGTCCGTTTTCAATATCAACATGAAATTTCAGGCCGTTTTCATTTAAAATGATGTTGGTGTCAAAAGGTGCTGACAAAAAGCCTTTTTGTTGTGCCAGACCTTCCAATTCACGTACAGGCACATCATTACGTTCGTATATACCTTTAGGTGTAAAGATAGTTTCAAGGGCTTTTATAATGGCAGGTTTCCACTTATCAATCCCCAATGCAAGGGTTTGTATTACGAAATAATCATTGAATTTATCGATAATAAGTGCCGGTAACTGGTCTGCTTCACCAAAAATAAGCCTGCAGTTTTCAACATAGCCGATGCTCTGCCTGTAAGCCCATGCCTCTGCTATACGGTTATGAAAGAAAGTTTCATCGATTACCTCTTCTTTTATCCTTGATACAAGGCGAATACGAATTTGAGATGCCGGATTTATATAACCTTTACCAACAAAAGAGCCATTATAAGAGAATACATCAACAATATCTCCGGCTTCATAAGCTCCTTCACTATCCCCTAATTCGTTACCAAAAATCCATGGATGTCCGTTAATAACCCGGTCGCCCGCTTTTTTCCTCAAAAAGAATTTTGCCATCGTGCAAAAATAATATACTGTCAACAACAGGGGTTATTTATTTTTGTTGCACTGCACAGATATATGTTACAAAAGCTTGTTATTAGAAATTATGCCATAATTGATAATCTGGAAATAAAGCCGGACAATCAACTCAATACTATTACCGGAGAGACTGGCGCGGGGAAAAGTATCATTTTAGGTGCTTTGTCACTGATATTGGGTGCGCGTGCTGATACCTCAGTATTGATTAATAAAGAAGAAAAATGTGTTGTAGAAGCCCATTTTGATGTGCAAAGTAATGAAGTATTCCGTCAGGTATTAGAAGGGGAAGATGTTGACTACGAGCCTGTTGCAATAATCAGAAGAGAAATAAGCACAGCAGGCAAATCACGTGCGTTTATCAACGATACGCCAGTTACGTTGCCTGTACTCTCAAAACTTACTTCACTATTAGTTGATTTACAACAACAATTCGGGCATCTGGCATTGGAGGATGGTAATTTTCAGTTGGATGTAATAGACGCTATTGCACATACGTCTGTTGAAAGAAACTTGTATGCTGAAGTGTTTAAAACATATAAAAAGCTGGTAACAACACTTGCTGATTTGCAACAGCAACAACAACAATGGCAAAAAGAAGCTGATTATAATAATTTTTTGTTGCAGGAATTGAATGATGCAGGCTTTAAGGAAAATGAAATAGAAGGTACAGAAATACAGCTGAAACAATTGCTGCATGCAGAAAAAATTATCACTACACTGAAAGCGGCACAGTCAATATTGGAGGAGGGTGAGCACCCGTTAGTGAATGAAACTAAAAAGTTGAATCAATTACTGCAAACTATTACAGATGTATTACCGGGAAGTACATTACTGCAGGAACGCATTAATTCTGTTTGGTTGGAGCTGAAAGATATTGCATCAGAAGTGGCATTGCTGCAGGATAAAGTATCTCTGGATGAAGAGCATGTAAACAAATTGCAGGAACGAATAGATATAGGGTACAGGTTATTGAAAAAACATGCTTTGCACGATACAAATGCTTTGCTTGAATTGCAAAACCGCCTGCAGCATACGATGGATGATAATAATGCGCTGGTTGAACAGATAGCTGTACTTGAAAAAGAAAAGAATACCCTGCACGCAGAATTGCTTCAAAAAGCAACGGCACTTTCTTCAAAAAGAAAGGCGGCAATACCGTCATTTATAAAGCAGATAAACGAATTGCTGGCACTTGTAGGTATGCCTAATGCATTGATTGATATTGACGCCAAAGAAACAGATATTATAGGAGTATATGGTGTTGATGATATTTCATTCGTATTGGATGCAAATAGAAGCGGACAGTTTTTGCCGTTACAAAAAGCTGCTTCAGGTGGTGAAATGAGCCGTATAATGTTGTGTATAAAATCATTGACAGCAGCAGCTATGCAGTTGCCTACTTTGATATTCGATGAGGTTGATACCGGCATATCCGGTGAAGCAGCAAGGCAGGTTGGTATATTGCTGCGTAAGTTAGCTGTCCATCATCAAATTATCTGTATTACACACCAGCCACAGGTTGCAGCGAAAGGTACGTCACATTTCTACGTGTATAAGGAAGAAGGAAAAGACGGCAAAATCAATACACAACTTCGATTGCTGAAACAGGAAGAACGGATAGATGCCATAGCCCGTATGATAGGAGGGGAACAGCCAACCAAAGCGGCAATAGATAACGCTAAAGAATTGGTAGAAGCATAAAAAAAGCGGGATGATTAATCATCCCGCTTTTTTTATGCTTAAGTATTTATTGGTATTATTTATTGGTATGTTACCATTTTAGCCTTAGAAAAGATTGCATTGTCTTTTAGTACCTGAACCATGTATGTGCCGTTAGATAATGTAGCATTGATGTTCAGTAATCCGTTTGCAGGGATTTTCTTGTTTTCTTTCCATACTATGCTACCGTTCATATTTACTATCTGAACTTGTACATTACTGTTTAATAAAGCTTTGTTTGTGGTTTGTAATGCGAAGCTTCCTTTGTTCGGGTTAGGGGATAGTGTTATAACGTCATTAGCATAAGGTGCAGTGTTAGAGATACCCACAGGATGCCCGTTCCGAACAGATTTCCACATGCTGCGTCCGTATGTAGCAGCCCATATTTCGTTGGTAGTATAATTGATGCCAAGGTCTGTTACTTCAACGTTTGGTAAACCATTATTATAGGTTTCCCATTGTGTCATATCCGGTGTGCGGTAATAAACACCAAAGTCTGTGCCTATATATAATGTACCGTCAGCGCTATCAATAGCCATACAATAAACAGGAATATCAGGCAAATTCTCATTCATCAGTTTCCATGTGCCGAGCCTGTATTCTGCTACTTTATTAGAACCATATCCACCGATAGTGATGTATATTTTTTCTGCATCGTGCGGGTCTGCTACAAGGTCAGATATAACACCATCTGGTTTGCTAAGCATTATTTGCCAGCTAAGCCCGAAATCTTTTGTATAACGTATGCCATTGCTTACAAGTACATATATGTACTCTTCTTTGTCAGGAGACATAGCTATACGTTTTACATTTGCACCGAAAGATGGTGAAATTTCAGTCCAGCTATTTCCTCTGTTTTGCGATGAATACAGTTTGTTATAACCTGCGATGATGTTTGTGTTATTTAGCGGATGCAATATGTAAGGTGTTATCCATTCTCCATCAGGTTGCCCGGGAATATTATCCGATATTTTAGTGAAGTTGGCACCACCATTTGTTGTTCTCCTGATATCGCCATATTGAATAGCGGTGTAAAAAGTACCATTGTCATTAGGGTCCATTTCGCAGTTCATACCATCGCCGCCTGTTAACTCTGTGTATGTAGTCCCGGCAAGTTTTTTAGAACCGTTATCCTGAGCACCACCAACTACGAAGTTGGCAATGTTTGAAACCGCATTTCTGTAAAATTGGGTAATACCTAATCCGTTAGTAAGGTCTGTCCATAATGAGCTGACAGGTGTTGTTGTGGTATAGATACCTCCATCGTTACATTCAAATAATACACCTTTCTTTATAGGGTGGTATGCATGGTAGTGTTTGTCGGCATGTACTACTTTTATACCAGGTAGTGTGCTTTGCCATTGATTAGCTATCTGCCAATTGATACCACCATTAGTTGAATACCAGGTATTAACACCACCAACTACAACATTCATATCATCATCATTGCTGATTGCAATTGTCAAATCATACCATCCTTGCCCGCCGCATGTGTTGCCATTCGGGTTGCTGGCAAGCAGGTTCCCGGAACAGTTACTGCCTGTAGTTGTATAAATTGATGTAAAAGTTTTTCCTGAATCAGATGAAGAATATACGGCGTCAAGTCCGTGAGATGAATTGGATACTACTGCCATTACCTTAGATGTGTTGGCCTCTGTTACAGCGATAGCAACTCTTGAATTTGTATTAAATGCAGAGCGCTGTGTCCATGTGTAGCCACCATCAGTAGAACGGAATATCTGGTTCGATAATGTTGTAAACCCTGCAATGAAAATAATATTGGTGTCTGTAGGGTGGTAGAGTATTTGTTTGAATGACCCGTTGAATGTCTGCGCCCATGTTGCACCTCCATCCAATGATTTATATATGCCATCAGTAGTAGCAACTGTCAGAGAATTGGTGTCAATAGGGTTGATGAGTATGCCACCAATTTGTCTGAATGCATTTACCGGCCACTTTAATCCTGTGGTATCCCATGTGTCACCACCGTCAGTAGACTTTAATAAGCCAACACTATATGTGTCGTTAGCTTCCTTGTCGCCTGTTGCCAGATAGATTGTGTTGGGGTTTAGCGGGTTCATTTTAATATCCGATACACCCATTACAGGAAACTGGTCGTTGATTGGTGTCCAGTTCAAACCTCCGTTACTTGTTTTCCATGCGCCACCACCTGCACTGCCAATCCAGAAGATATTTGTGTCTGTAGGATGAAATGCTACGACATTGATACGGCCAACACCATTATAACCACTTTTAGATTTATCCGGTCCTGCAAATGTCCATGCAGATTTATCAGCAGTAGTTTTTCTTTCGGTGTGTTGTGCATTTTGCTTGTACCATTGTTGCAGGTTGTAGGCAGGAGGTACTAAATAGCCGTTTTGGTCCGTATGGTGTTCCCAGTACCATTTCCATCTGTTATACTGATTATTGCTACCCTCAGGTATATATGTACCTGCTTCAGAAGCAGCGCGATCAATGCTGTTAGGCGTTGCTTTTTCCCGCTCTTCAATAATATCCTGTAGTTTAATAGGGTTATCGCCTACTTTCTTTGTCCAGGATTGTGCGTTGACGCTAATTGCAGTTGCACATACTGCAATTGTGGTTAAGATTTTTTTCATTTTTAAATTATGGCATTACAATATCAGGACGTTTCACGCATTTGTTTACAGGTAAATACATCCATCCGCTTTTTTTAGTTTTAAAAAATACCTTGTTTGTCATAGAGGAGGTTACTTCTTCAGGTATTGTGTTTTTTCCACCGTAGTATGGTATAAGCTCAACGGTGTCGCCTTTTTTTATTTTATCTAGTGTTATGTCTTGTGTGCTATACCAATTTTCTCCGAATTCATATCTGGCTTTCGCAGGCGAAGTTGATTTTCTTGCTTTATATACATTACAGTCAGCCCATCCGTCAGATGCTCTCCAGAAAAATAATTGGGGGGGAGTTGTATGTTTCCATACAATAAGGATTCTCTGCTGTGTACTTGGCGCAGATTCCTGCCTGCCGGGTAATGTTGTTTGTTCACTGCATTCTATCAGTTTGGCATAACTGGTGCCGGAACTGACTTTTGCTGTTTTTTTTGTTTGTGCGCAGGCCGACCATGATAATGTTACTACGGAAACAAGTATTAAAAATGAAGATTTATTAGTTCGCATTTGTATAAATAAGGTTGTAAATATAACGAAAAAAGCAGTGCTGTTATGTATAGCACTGCCTTTAAAGACATATCTGTGACAATTGATTGGAATGTGTTATTTCACAATATTCATTTCCTTCAATAACCAACCGGCGTCACCGAATTTTTCAACAATAAATAATGTGTATCTGATGTCAAGCGAAATGTTCCTGCATAATTTAGGGTCGAAGTATAAGTCACTCATTGTACCCTCCCAAATTCTGTCAAAATTGGTGCCGATGAGTTCGCCTCGGGCATTTAGCACAGGGCTGCCGGAGTTGCCCCCGGATGTATGGTTGTTTGCGATAAATGCAACAGGAACAGTTTTGTTAACTGCCCATGAACCATAATTTTTTTCCTGTTGCAAACTGCGCAGTTTTGCAGGGACATTAAATTCTTCAACATCGGCATTATGTTTTGCTACTGCTTCGTCAACATTTGTTTGAAATGAATAACCGGCAGCACCATCCGGGTCTATACCGGCAACCTGCCCGTAAGTAAGCCTCAGTGTCAGGTTAGCGTCGGGATAGTACATTTTCGATTTATCCAGTTTCATTTGCCCATTCATATACAGCCTGTTCAGGTATGCCATGTCGGCATTATACTTGTTAATATAAGGAGTGATTTTTTCTTTTCGTAATTGTGATATTCCATTATATAACTGCCATGCAGGGTCGCCTTTTACAATGTTTGTATCTGCTTTGGTAGCAGTATTGGCGAATGCAGTTAGTGTAGCATCAGATGTTGCTAAAGACTTGAAGACATATGCAGCCCATAAGTTGTAATCAGCACCTTGTTCGCCATACTGATTTCTAAATGCCTCCGGAATAAATTTGCTTCTATTGTTCATATATAATGGCATCAATGCAGCAAATACATTTTTATCTGTAGTGGCATCATAGTTTTTATAAAATGCATTTGCAGACTTTGCAATTTTCATCAGCGAATCGCGGAGTAAAGCATCGGTTATGCCCGAACGCATAGTTTGCAGCATTTTATCAAGTGTAGCAGTTTGCTGCAGCAATTCTATGCCCAATACAGCCTCTTTAATATACTCTTCGGCTTTCAGTACATCATTTACAGACGCAGATTTAGCAGCTATGTTTGCAAGTAAGTCGTCAGCATATGGCAGCGTGTTATCGCTAACGGCTAATCCCTGAAATTGCATTTCATAATCTTGCTTTTTTTGTACAACATTGTTGATACGTAATCCCCTGACTTCTCCCTGCCATTTCTTCCATCCGTTTGCAATACTTGCTCGTTTTGAAGTGTATTTTAAGAATACATCGCGCGAAGCTTGCATGTTTTTAGTCCATGCGCCCAATCGTGCTGTCCTTGCTTCAATTCTTATAGGGTCTAGTATTGAATAAATCTGGTTCAACTGGTATGAAGAAATATATTCCATAGTGGTTCCCGGAAAACCATACACCATTGTAAAGTCGCCTTCTTTATAACCCGATACGTTAATTGTGAAAAATTGCTTTGTCTGATATGGTTTGTTGTCTTTTGAATAATCTGCCGGTTTGTTGTCTTTGCCTGCATAAACCCGAAACATACTGAAGTCTCCTGTATGTCTTGGCCACATCCAATTATCGGTATCGCCACCAAAAGAACCAATACCATTCGGAGGGAAGCCTACCAAACGGATGTCCCTGAATGTTTCTGAGAGGATTACCCAATATTGATTGCCATTGTAATAAGTTTTGATAGAGGCATCCATCCCTGTGGCATATTTAAAACCTTTTTCCAGGTTTTTGATACGGGTCTGCACGATGGTATTTCTTTGGTTTTCATTCAGGGTATCATCCAATCCCGTTAATATTTTGTCAGACACATTCTCCATTTTTCTTATAAATGTAACTGTCAGCCCCGGGCAGGGAAGTTCTTCTTCCGTTTTTTTAGCCCAAAAACCATTGGCGAAGTAGTCTTTTTCTTTGCTGCTCAGCCCCTGTACTGTGCCATAACCGCAATGGTGATTTGTAAGCAACAGCCCTTTTGAAGATATGATTTCACCCGTACATCCTTTGCCGAATAATACTACCGCATTATTCAGTCCGGTGCCGTTTTCATTATATAATTGTTCTACGGGTATCTGTAGACCCATATTTTTCATGTCATTTTCCCTGCTTTTTAGGGTAGGAGGCAGCCACATCCCTTCTTTGGCACCTGTTTCCAGATGAATACCAACCAAGGAGATGCTCAATGCAGTCTTTACTATAAATGAGGAAAAACGATTAGCTTTATACATGTTTTATATTGGTTTAAAGAAATAAAAATACAGCATTGCTATAAAAGTTTTGCCCGATTTGTTATATTAGCCCAATAGAAAGTGAAATTCTTTTCAGTATTATGAAAAAATACCTACTGTTAACTGCGCTTTTAATAGTGTCGCATATCAATTCAATATATGCTCAGGGGCTGTTCACCGCACCCGATACGGTGTGCGAACGTCAATGGGTGCAATTAAAAAGTAATGTTCCAGGCGCGCAAACCCACTTCTGGGGTTTTTGCTCTGGCTACGCATTCAATAATGCTGTAGGAACCAACATGGGTACTGGCCTTGGTTTGGATGGCGCGGCTGCTATTGAAATAGAGAAAGATGGTAGTAATTACTATGGTTTTGTGATAAACAGGGGCCCCGGTAATTCTTTTGTAAGATTGGAGTTTGGCAATAGCCTTGATAACGTTCCGAGGGTTACCAACTATGGCAAAATGGATAATGTATTGCCAATAAAGCCATCTTCTTTACACATTGTAAAAGATACTACAAAGGGTGTTTGGCATGTATTTGTAGTTGGTGGCGATAATGCAGGTAATTCTACGTTAGCACGTCTTGATTTTGGTAAAACATTGGCTAATACACCTAATATCGTGAATTTCGGCAATCTTGACAATGCGTTGAGTTCACCAACAGGTTTATTTATTTATAAAGACTTTGATAATACAGACCAGCTTACAAAATGGTATGGTTACACTTTCAATAAAGCTAGCAGCAGCTTGGTGAAAATTGAATTTGATACATTGTTATCACTCACACCAACACTTACGGATCTTGGTGCTGTAACTAATGTTGCCAGCCCTAATGATTTTGCCGTGATGAAACATAACGGTATATGGCACTTCTTCATTACCAATGAACTTGGAGATCATTTAACACGCTTGACAATGGGGCCGTCATTAGCTAACCCTACTTTAAGCAGTACGTATTTGTCTAACTTCCTGAAAAATTTAAGAAACCCTACCGGTATATCAATTATCAGGGATTGTGACAGTTTCCACCTCTTTATTACTAATAAAACAAACCGTAAATTCATACGTTTGGATGCTACTGACATTACCGGTGATTCAACTGCATTCAAATTCAATGACTTAGGTATTCCCGGTGATATGTTAGGCCCTACAGGTTTGTCAAGGGCTATCAGGGATAGGGATAACATCTTCCTTTTCTCTACTAACGAGCCTGATAGCATTTTGGTGAAAATCAAATTCCAACAGTGCAATAATGCAAGCATTCAATCATCAACAACGCTTGTTCCTCCTCGTTATAAATATGATACAGCAGGCATATACAACCTGTATTATATGACAAACGAAGGATTGCCTGATATGCAATCTCAGTGTAAACTGATTTATGTATTACCTACGCCTCCAATCATATTGAGTAATGATACTGCTATATGCCAGGGAGATACGGTATCTCTTAAAATATTGTCTGTAACAGCTATCAATAAAACATGGAGCCCTAATTATAATATTTCAAGCACAACTGCAGATGAAATAAGGGTATGGCCAAGGTATAATACTACTTATCGTTTAGTGATGCCTTATTTGTCTGGTTGTATAGTAGATACAGCTGTCAGGGTTGCCGTTAGCAAAGTAAAATCTGATGCTGGTCCGGATCGTACATTATCAGATGGTGCTACTACATTATTAGGCGGACCTAATACAAGCATTGGTGTTAATTACACATATAACTGGACTCCAAACAGGTATTTGAGCAGCGATGCTATCACTAATCCTACAGCTACACCACCATTCGATTATACTTATTACCTGCAGGTAAAAGATACTTCGGGTTGCGTAGCTATAGATACTGTCGTAGTTAGTGTAGGTTGTAATGATGTAAATCTTCCGAATGCATTTGCTCCGGAAGGCAGAAATTCGCAAAGCCGTTTCGGTCTCGCTAATAGTCAGATAATCAAACTTTCATTCTTCAGTATATATGATCGTTGGGGCAAAGAAGTATTTACTACAACAGACCCAACTAAAGAATGGGATGGTAAAGTAAACGGCGACTACGCTCCGATGGGTGTTTATGTATGGAATGTAGATGGCTTCTGTAACTCCGGTAAAAGGCTTAAGAAACAAGGAAACGTAACACTTATAAGATAGTCTTACACAATAAATAAATAAAAGAAAGGTGCAGGAAACTGCACCTTTCTTTTATTTATAATCCCTCTGAAGAAGGAGAAAAGATAATGTTGATTTTAATTCTATACCAATGGTAGCATTACTATGAATGTACTGCCTTTTCCTAAAGTGCTGTCAACTGTAACCTTGCCATGGTGCGCTTCTACAGTAGCTTTAACATAGCTCAGCCCTAATCCGAATCCTTTTACATTGTGTATGTTACCTGTGTGAGCGCGGTAAAATTTTTCAAACACACGTGCTTGTGTTTCCCTGTTCATGCCAATACCATTGTCTTTTATTTTGATGGCTAGCATACCGTTTGCCACAGATGTGGAAACATCAATATGAAGGTTGTCATTAGAATATTTTATAGCATTATCCAGTAGGTTGAAAATGATATTAGAGAAGTGTACTTCATCAGCTTCAATAACATGTTTGTCGGCGTTCAGGGTAAGGGATAATGTTCCGTTTTTCTCTTGTATTTGTAAGGCTAAGTTATCTGCAACCTTGTTGATAATATCATGTGCGTTTAATCGCTGCAGGTTTAGTTTTATGTCTTGTTTTTCGATGCGGGCGGCTTGCAGTATTTTTTCCACCTGCTTATTCATTCGTTTGTTCTCATCTTTTATCATACCGCTGTAGTACCTTACTTTATCCGAATCGTGGATTACCTTTTCATTTGTAAGGGCATCGATTGCAAGAGATATTGTGGCCAGTGGTGTTTTGAGCTCATGCGTCATATTGTTGATGAAATCTGATTTGATCTCTGACAATTTCTTTTGATTGAATAGTGTTCTCACAGTCAATGCAAAGGCTGAAATAATGATGGAGGTGAAAATGATGGATGCCGCAATCATCCATCCCATCTTTCTCAAGATGTAATTCTTATCCTCATTTATATAAAGGTGAAATACCTCTGGATTCCTCGATCTGTCAGGGTCTGGTGTCAGCGATACAGAGTTGCTGTTGCTGATGTCATCGGTATGAAAACTGGCAGAGCTTTTTACCGGAACCTGAAAAATATTAGTGATACCGTATTCATAGCGCTCTTTGATATTGTATTTGCGTAATGATGTGTCGATAATCATCTTCATCTCATCGTTACTGAGCATCTGAACGGTGAAGTCCTGCAGATAATACATTTTAGACTCTTCATCCAGATAGCCGATGTTGCCTGATTTTATGAGGTAACTGCGCCATGCCATTTCTTTTATCTGGTTCAGCGCATATTCTATGTCTTGTTTTCGTTGGTTCTGTCGCAGTTTAATAGCATCACTTATCCACGATATCTGTATGAATATGATACCTAATACCGAAAGGGTAATAAGAAATACTATCAGCGGAAATACTTTCTTCATCTTTGTGCAAAATTAGGTTTGCATGTTGGTTAAAAAGGTGTGTTTTAGCCCTTTAACGCCACTTTAACGGTGCTGTAAACTAATATTAGATGAAAATACAACTGTTTTTACTTTTTCCTTGTTTAATCAAACTATAGTTAAATTACTGTGTTAAATTGCTATACAATGGCAAGGGAAATAATTATCGAGGCTAAAAACCTCACAAAATCATTCGCTAGGTTTAAGGCCGTAGATGATTTGTCTTTTGCAGTACATACAGGCGATGTCTATGGCTTTTTAGGACAAAATGGAGCAGGCAAAAGTACCACAATGCGTATGTTGCTTGGTCTGATATATCCGGATAGCGGGCAGGTGCAGATTAAAGGAACAAGGTTTAATAATAACAGCAGGCATTTGCTAAAGCATGTAGGCGCTATTATAGAACGCCCTGATTTGTACAGGTATTTATCAGGCTGGGATAACCTGAAAATGTTTGCTGGTATCAGTGGGGTAGAGGTAACGACAGGCAGATTACATGAAGTGTTGGATATTGTTGGTTTGAGAGGCAGGGAACAAGATAAAGTCAAAGCATACTCTCAGGGCATGAAGCAGCGCCTGGGCATTGCAATAGCATTAGTACATAATCCTGATATGCTGATACTTGATGAGCCGACCAATGGATTGGACCCGCAAGGTATATACGAAATGAGGCTGCTGATACAGCGTCTGAGCAAAGATTTAGGGAAAACTATTCTGATATCATCACACTTGCTGCACGAGGTAGAGCAGATAGCAACAAGTATGATAATAATACACAGGGGTAAAAAAATTATAGAAGGTGATGTAAAAAGCCTGTTATCGCCTGATGAAACACTTATGGAGGTAGTGTATGTGCAGGATGAACAGTTGCCATCCCGATTCACAGGCAGCAAATGGGTAGATTATCTGGTGTCTGCCAATGCTGATAAAGCGACATTTAAAATGAACCCTGCCGGTATGCCCGATTTAAATAAATGGCTGGTTGAGCAAGGGGTACAGGTAATGGAAATAAAATCAAGCCATTCATTGGAGACCTATTTTTTATCACTCACAAATTCGCCGTATGCTGAAGCTGGAACTATATAAAATATTCAGGCGGCCACGTACCTACATCAGTTTCGGTATCATTACTGCCTTTGCAATGGTCATCCAGTTGGCGTTACTTGCAGATGGGAAGAACTTTATTTCATTCGCACTGATGGGTGTCACAGAGCAATTTGAGATTCAGGGTAAAATACTCAATGGCTACCTCGTAACATATATCATCTTACAATCACTATTGGTACAGATACCTTTACTGGTGGCTTTGGTAGCGGGTGATGTACTTGCAGGTGAGGCAGGCATGGGTACACTACGTTTACTGCTTACAAAGCCGGTGTCGAGAACTAAAGTAGTGTTAGTAAAGTTTACAGCGTCAGTATGCTATGCGTTATTGCTCATTACGTGGTTAGCAGTAATAGCGCTTGTTATGTCAGTGATTGTTTTCGGGACAGGCGATATGGTCAACCTGAAAAGTGATACTGTTGTAATTATCCTTAAAGATGATATCATGTGGCGCTATATGGCTGCATTCGGCTTTGCAGCATTGGCTATGACAACAGTTGCATCGCTTTCTTTACTGCTGTCGGCCTTTGCAGATAATGCTATTGGGCCCATAATGGGTACTATGGGTATTATCGTTGTGCTGATGATATTCAGCACACTCGACCTGCCGGTATTCTCTGTAATCAGGCAATACTTATTTACAACACATATGATAGGATGGAAAGGTTTTTTTGATGACCCTGTACCTTATCGTGCAATCGCCAACTCTGCAGTTGTATTAGCTGTGTACACCATCTTGTTTGTTGGCGCAACGGTTGTTTGGTTTAATAAAAAGGATATACAGTCATGAGAAGGTTTTTAAGTGTATTGATTATTTTATTGTCAGGTTCATTTATTGCTGATGCACAGCAATTGAGTGCAGAACATTTGTTTCTGAAACTGCGTACCAAAATAGATCTTGTAAAAGACTATGTTGCTACTGTGGATATGAAAATTGATGTTTCATTTATGAAAGTTCCGCGGTTGAAGGGTAAACTATACTTCAAAGCACCTGATAAAATGAAACTGGAAAGAAATGGTGGCATTTCAATATTGCCGAAGAATAGTATAAATATGACAGTTAACAATCTGATGCCACAGGCAGGGGCTACTGTAATAGATGCCGGTACTGATAATGTTGATGGAAAGATTGTCAGAGTACTGAAAGTAGTTCCCGAAACAGAGTCGGATATAATCCTGTCTAAAATATGGGTAGATGAAAAGCGCTTGCTGGCACTAAAGACCGAAACCACAACCAAAGATAATGGTACCGTAAAGATGGAACTTCAGTTTGGCAGGTTTGAAAAAAACGGGCTTCCCGACAAAGTGATTTTCTATCTTGATGTAAAAGACTTTAAGTTGCCCAAAGGGGTAACAATGGATTATGAAACCGGTACCGCTGAGGCAATTTCTAAACCCGATAAGACAAAGACAAAAAAAGGCAAAATTCAGATAGATTATTTGGATTATATAGTTAATAAAGGCGTTGCCGACAATGTATTTGTAGAAAAGAAGAAATAATTTAGGTACAAATACTTTTGCAACATCAATATATTGTTTAGTTTTAGGAGCATAATTTAGAAGTATATTATGAAATATTGTTTACTGATTTTATCCTCATTGTTTTTTATTGCCTCATGCAGCAAGGTAGAAGTACCATTGTCTAAACAGGAAAAACTCCGCGAAAGCGAGTGGAGGGTAGATACAGCAACTATTACATATCTTACAACTGCAGGGGCTGACTCTTTAATGTTCGGTGCCTGGGGTTCAGATCCTGAGTATAAAAAACCGGACTGTGTAAAAGATGATTATCTGAAATTCCGTGCAAATTTTGATGGTTCGCACATTACAGGGCCTGATAAATGCAACGTAAGTGAGTCTAATGATATCGAATTTACATGGGGAATAACAGAAAATGATACCCGTATGTATATGTACGGATTGTATGCATTGTTAGGTCAGGATGCTACAGGTGATCTTGTCGATTTTCGTGATGATCAATTCGTTTTTGCATTCCCTAAAAAGATTAAATCAGGCACTGGCGATACCATAACGGTTAAATACTCGGTGAAGTTTAAAAAGAAGTAATATATAATACTGTTTTTAAACCCACCGGTGCGTATCGGTGGGTTTTTTATATCCACGAAGGCAATTCGTACATTTGCAACCAATTAATAACGATTTCTCAATAGTTTATGATACATATTACATTGCCCGACGGAGCAGTAAGGGAGTATGAAGCGGGTATATCAGCCATGGATGTGGCCAAGTCTATAAGCGAGGGGTTGGCACGTAAGGTGTTAGCGGCCGAGGTGAATGGTGAGGTTTGGGATGCCACACGACCTATTAACAGTGATGCTTCTTTAAAACTGCTGACGTGGGACGATAAAAATGGTAAATCAACATTCTGGCATTCGTCTGCACACTTGATGGCGGAAGCGTTGGAGGCATTATATCCGGGTGTAAAGTTGGGTATCGGGCCGTCAATCGATAGCGGTTTTTATTACGATATAGATTTAGGCGACCGTGTATTGAAAGAAGAAGAGCTTAAAAAGATTGAAGACAAAATGCGCGAGCTTGCCAAAACAAACAGTGTGTATGTACGCAAAGATGTTGGCAAGAATGATGCGGTAACATATTTTACTGAAAAGCAAGACCCGTACAAGCTGGAGCTGATTGAAGGTTTGGAAGACGGCCAGATTACATTCTATACACAAGGCGGGTTCACCGATTTGTGTCGTGGGCCACACATTCCTCATACCGGTTTCATCAAAGCTGTCAAGCTGATGAACATTGCCGGCGCATACTGGAGGGGAAATGAAAAGAACAAAATGCTTACCCGTATTTATGGTGTAACATTCCCTGCGCAGAAGGAGCTTGACGAGCACCTTGCATTGCTGGAAGAAGCTAAAAAGCGCGACCACCGAAAATTGGGCAAGGAACTGGAACTGTTTGCGTTCTCTGAGAAAGTGGGTAGTGGTTTGCCTTTGTGGTTGCCGAAAGGTGCTATGTTGCGCGAACGTCTGCAACAATTCTTGCAAAAAGCACAGTTAGATACGGGTTATTTGCCGGTTATTACGCCACATATTGGTAGCAAGCAATTGTATGTAACATCAGGTCACTGGGAAAAATATGGTAAGGATAGCTTCCGCCCTATAACTACACCACAAGAGGGTGAAGAGTTTATGCTGAAGCCGATGAACTGTCCGCACCACTGTGAGATATACAAAACATCTCCACGTTCGTACAAAGATCTGCCGCTCCGCCTTGCAGAGTTTGGTACTGTATACCGTTACGAGCAGTCGGGCGAATTGCATGGCCTGACACGTGTACGTGGCTTTACTCAGGACGATGCACATCTTTTCTGCCGCCCGGACCAGGTATTGGAAGAGTTTAAGAAAGTAATAGACCTGGTGATGTATGTATTTACATCCCTTGATTTCGAAAACTTTACAGCACAGGTATCATTGCGCGATAAAGAAGATCGCAGCAAATACATTGGCAGCGAAGAAAACTGGCATATTGCAGAGCAGGCCATCATACAGGCTGCCGCAGAGAAGGGCTTGAAAACGGTAGTAGAATATGGCGAGGCCGCATTCTATGGCCCTAAGCTCGACTTTATGGTGAAGGATGCACTGGGGCGTAGCTGGCAGTTAGGTACTATACAGGTAGATTACAACCTGCCTGAACGCTTTGAACTGGAATATGTAGACAGCGATAATAGCCGCAAACGCCCGGTAATGATACATCGTGCACCGTTTGGCTCTATGGAGCGTTTTATAGCAGTTTTGTTGGAACACTGTGGTGGTAACCTGCCATTATGGTTAGCCCCGGTACAGTTGAAAGTATTACCAATCAGCGATAAGTTTGGCGAATATGCAGAGAGCGTGGCAAGAGCATTGAAGGATGTTGGTATTCGTGCAGAAATAGATGACAGAAATGAGAAAATAGGTAAGAAAATACGTGATACAGAGCTGATGAAAGTGCCTTATATGCTTGTTGTTGGTGAAAAAGAGATGAATGAAGGCAGGGTAGCCGTACGCAAACATGGAGAAGGTGATAAGGGGACAATGACACTGGAAGAGTTTATAGCAGATATTACAAACACAGTAAAAGAACAAATAAGCGGTAAGAAGTAGTGTGTAATGTATTTATAATATAGTGCTGCATATACATTTATATAGTAAATACACTATTTTTGCCATCATTTATTAATAATCATTAATGCAAAGAAGAAGTAAAGGACCATATTTTAAACCGAGAGTACCGCAAAACGAACATCGTTTAAACCGTGAAATAACCGCACACGAAGTGCGCCTGATAGGCGAAGGTATAGAGCCTGCAGTATATCCGCTTGCCGAAGCATTGAGGTTGGCAGAAGAGCAGGAAGTGGATCTGGTAGAAATATCTCCGAATGCTGTGCCACCCGTTTGTCGTCTGATTGATTACAAGAAGTTTTTGTACGAAAAGAAGAAAAAAGACAAAGAACAAAAGGCAAAAGCAAAACAGTCTGAGGTAAAAGAAATACGCTTTACACCTAATACGGATGAACATGACTTTGACTTTAAAGCCAAACATGCGGAGAAGTTTCTGCAGGAAGGTAATAAGGTGAAATGCTATGTTCAGTTCAAGGGGCGTGCTATCATGTTCCAGGAAAGAGGGGAGTTGCTTTTGTTAAAATTTGCTGAAAGATTGACGGAAGTTGGCTTATTAGAGTCGATGCCGAAGATGGAGGGACGCAGGATGTTAGCTATTTTTACGCCTAAAAAGAAGAAATAATAATATATTAACTCAGGTAAGATTTTTTTTTAAGATACTTGTTTTAAAATGAAACGATTCTTACCTTTGCATTAAGAAATCTGATACCATATTGCGCTTCGGCGTTTTATTATAAGAAGTTTTCATGGTGATAGGGTTTATAGGGGCTGGCCTGTTCTCAGGCTGGCTTTTTTATTTATAGCCATATTGAAAAAACTTTTTGGGTAAAATTTAATCAATATTTAATTTTGTAAAAGTTTTCATAGTGATAGGGTTTATAGGGGCTGGCCTGTTCTCAGGTCGGCTTTTTTATTTTATTTTAGTGAGCTAAATGCTTCATATGTCCCGAGCCTTATTCATTGTGTTGTTCCTAGTTAGTTTTAGTTATTCTGCTCATGCCCAGTTGTCATACTATGTCAATATGCAGAATCAGGTTATGGTTTGGGATAAGGGTATGATAAGAAAGGTAGATTACCTAACCCCGATTGAAGTGAAAATAGGAAGGGTAGCGATACCATATTTGGATAATTCCCGATCATTTAAGATTTACTATGCAGGGGGGGTGAAGACCGTCAATATCGGATTTACCAATGAGTTCAAAGTGTCGGATAATCTGGTGACATTCATGAACAATAAATCATTGAATGTTTTTGATAAAGGCAATGTAAAAAACCTGTCAACGTTTTGCTCTCAATATTATATGGGCGATAGCGTCATACTGTTTTTCGATGGAGTGAGAAGTGAGTATAAAGCATATTACAATGGCCAGGTATATCCTATAGAGGGCTTTCTGGCAGGTAATCCGTTAGAGGTAATAAAAGTGTCTGACAATATAGTAGCTTATGATAATTACGCTAACCAGTTCAGAATATTTTATAAAGGAGAGATACTGGAGCAGGAAAATTATGCTGTCAGCAGCTTTGAAGTAGGACGTAACACAGTTGCATATTTAGATATAAACAGGCAGTTTAAAATTTTCCATAGCGGGCAAACTTTTGTAGTAGAAGACTTTCCGCCGATAAGTTATCAGGCAGGAGATAATGTTGTAGCATTCGTCTCTAATGACGGTTATTTTAAAGTGTTTTATGAAGACAGTGTACGCAGTATAGGGTTTTTCACGCCGCAGGATGTACGCGTGGCAGACAATATGGTTTCATATCGCGACCAGAGCGGCTATTTCAAGGTTTTTTATAAAGGCAATGTTTATACACTGGAAAGCTACTACCCCGAAAAATATGTCATGCAATACAATTCTATTGCTTACATCAACAGGATGGGGATGTTGCGCCTTTTTACAGAGGGAGAGATATATGATGTTACGAATGCAGAACTAGAAAACTGGGAGCTGAGTTACGATGTTCTGAAATACCAGATAGGGATGAATATGTTCCGCATTTATAACAAAGGCACAGAGTACAGCGATTAGTATTTAAAACAGGCGTTTTACAAGCCTCAGATGATGCGTGCGCTTTCGCAGTGTTACGCTGATGATACCCCCTTGGTCTATACGGTCAATAACTACCCGTCCGCTTGTTTCCGTAGCATGTATGATAGTATCATGGTCCAACAGTAAACCTACGTGTACAATTTTACCATCAGCATTGTTGAAAAAAGCCAGGTCGCCACAACGGGCATGTTGCAAAAAATCAACTGTCTCACCTTCATTTGCCTGTTGGCCGGCATCTCGGGGTATCGCCATCCCGCATAGTTTGAATGCCATTTGTGTAAGTCCTGAACAATCTATACCCGAAACAGTTCTGCCGCCCCACAAGTATGGAGCGTGAAGGTATTTCAACGCCATTTGTTTCAACGTTTCCGCATCCAGCACCATTTTATCGTGTCTTAATCGCTTCCCTTTGTATTTAGCTGCTGGCAGATTTAAAGGTGCTCTGCCGCCTTTTATACCAAACAGGTCGCTGCCAAGTGGCATCCATTGCTCACCTTGCTCATATGTCAATTTGCTGCCAAGTGAAAAGGCCACAGCTTTGGGGTGTTTCCGGTATTCCTTTAGTGGAATCATAGAAAGCTGCCCGAACCGGCACCAACCTTCATAACCATCCCATTCGCAACGTATTTTTGCCCAATCCTTCTCATTTATCTCCAATATTTCGCAACGTTCGCCATAAAGCATCTGGTTTACCTGTTCCGAGCAGTGACTCGGTTCACCCCTCATGGGCAGAACAGATACGTTGCAATAAGCATATGATAATATCATTATAATCAGCTAAACGCCACAATATTACGGTGTTAAAGCGATAATAGGATACAGCTTGCTCCATTTCCTTTACCGAAATCTTTTCTTAACTTAGCAGGCTAAAGCAGCCAAACCATATTATTATAATAATATATATAAGTAATAGAAGGAAAAGGCCGACTGAAATGGAATTAATAAACGGACTAAAAGTTAAACAACATTATGGACTCAACAATCATCGTTGCCGTCGTGGCGGTAGCGGCTATATTAATAGGTATCTTTTTAGGTAAACTGGTATTTGCAAAAAACACTCAGAAACAAGTAGAAGAGGCAGAACAACAAGCTAAGAAACTGATAGAAGACGCAAAATCTCATGCAGACACAATCAAAGAAAAGAAAGTTTTAGAGGCAAAAGAACACTTCCTGCAATTAAAGAGTGAGCATGAAAAAGATGTACTGCAACGCAGCCAGAAGATAACCGAAGCCGAAGCACGAGTAAAGCAACAACAACAAAGCGTAAACGATAAGAACGCTGCGCTGCAAAAGCAGACGAACGAAAACCAGCAACTGAAAGAAAAACTGGATGCGCAACTGGAAGCTGTAAACATTAAACGCAGCGAACTGGAACGCCATCAGGAAGAACACATCAAACGCTTGGAAAAAGTAGCTAACCTTAGTGCTGACGAAGCGAAGGCTGAGCTGATGGAGGCTGTGAAGGAAGAAGCACGCACTGCTGCTATGGCTCATGTGAAAGAGATAATGGAAGAGGCGAAACAAAACGCATCTAAAGAAGCTAAGAAAATCATCATCCAGACTATACAGCGTACAGGTGCTGAGCAGACTATCGAAAATGCCATCACTGTATTTAACCTGGAAAGTGATGAAATCAAAGGTCAAATCATTGGCCGTGAGGGTCGTAACATCCGCGCGTTGGAAGCAGCAACAGGTGTTGATTTGATAATAGACGATACCCCTGAAGCTATTGTACTGAGTTGTTTCGACCCGCTGCGTCGCGAGGTAGCACGCCTATCGCTGCAACGTCTTGTACAGGATGGCCGCATACACCCGGCACGTATTGAAGAAGTGGTTGAGAAAACCAAAAAACAACTGGAAGAACAGGTACTGGAAATAGGTGAACGTACTATTATAGAACTTGGTGTTCACGGCTTGCACAAAGACCTGGTGCGTATGGTAGGTAAGATGCGTTTCCGTTCTTCTTATGGCCAAAACCTGTTGATGCACTCTAAAGAAACTGCCAACCTTTGCGGTATCATGGCAGCAGAGTTAGGTCTTGGGCAGAAGGTGGTTAAATTGGCTAAACGTGCCGGCCTTCTCCACGATATTGGTAAAGTGCCTGATGAAGAAACAGAATTGAGCCACGCATTGCTGGGTGCTAAGCTGGCTGAGAAATGTGGCGAACATGCAGCCATCGTAAATGCAATAGGTGCCCACCACGATGAAATGGAAATGGCTTATATCATCAGTCCGATAGTACAGGCTTGTGATGCTATAAGTGGTGCAAGGCCGGGTGCACGCCGCGAGATGATGCAAAGCTACCTGCAACGTATCAAAGATCTGGAAGCATTGGCAATGGCCTACAATGGTGTTGAGAAAGCATACGCTATACAAGCTGGCCGTGAACTGCGTGTAATAGTGGAAGCAGAGAAAGTAACGGATGCAGACAGCACACGCCTCTCTTTCGAGATTGCAGACAAAATACAGAAGGAAATGCAATACCCGGGACAAGTGAAAGTAACCGTAATACGTGAACTGCGTGCGGTGAACATTGCCCGCTAATTGTTGCAACAAACGATAACAAAAACGGCTCCGAAACATCGGGGCCGTTTTTTATTGTCTTATAACTGCCTGATAAACAGGTTTATTTTAGATGCGTTGATATTTTGTTGCAGTTTGTTGCAGTTTTACACAGTTGTAAATACTGCAACAATATTAACTGTTGGTGATAAAGGAACGGTATGTCAAAGAGCAGGTAATCAGCGATAAATTGCTACTGCAAATATACATATTATTTATGTTTTATGGTATTTATTTAACACCCTCCCACCAAGGATGGTGTTGATTATCGCCTTGCAGGGTTACTATTTGCCCTATCATCGGGGTAACCATCGGCATATTCTTTTTCCTGCCTTCTGCTAAGGCTCGTGTGATAGGCTCATCCCAAGCATGCAGGGCAAGGCTGAATTTAGACCAGTGTACAGGCATCAGTGTTTTTGCTTTCAGGTCTATCGCCGCCTGTACTACTTCTTCAGGCATCATGTGTATGTACTTCCAGTATGGGTGGTATTGACCACATTCCAGTAGTACAAAATCGAATGGACCGTGTTGCTTGCCTATTACTTCGAAGTGTGTATCGTAGCCTGAGTCTCCACCCAAAAATATCTTCACAGATGGTGTCTGCAAAACATAAGACATCCACAAAGACTGATTGCGTTTAAAGCCCCTGCCTGAAAAGTGCCTGCCAGGTGTGGTGTGCATGGTAAAACCGTTATCGAGCGTTACTGTTTCATGCCAATCGCGTTCAATGATTGTTGATGTATCGAAACCCCAATGCTCGAAATGCTCGCCTACACCAAGCCCCATAATAATTTTACCAACTTTCGGCTTCAGCTTCATGATGGTTTCATAATCAAGATGGTCGTAGTGGTCGTGTGTTATGAATAGGTAATCTATCGGCGGAAAATCTTCTACAGTATATGCGTCACTGCCTTTAAAGCTCTTGGTAGTAAAACTGACAGGCGATGCACTGCCACTCAGTACGGGGTCAACCAATATACGTTTACCATCTATCTGTATGTAGTAAGACGAGTGGCCAAACCATACCAGCACATTTGTATCTGCAGGCAGGCTGTGCAAATCTGTTTTTTTTGTCGGGATAATATCCTTCGGCGTATTCCGCTTGTCTTTATCAAAGAAGAAATCTTTCATCACCCTGTAGTAGCTGACACCCTCTGCAAGGTCGGGCGTATGGCTGAGGTTCTGAAACTTGCCATCGCGATAATTAGGCGACTGTTTTATCCTTTCGAGACGAGCACCTGATGGTGTTTTGCCAAATATTGCTTTCTGCATATAAATAATAGTAACTAAAGTTAAACCCGAGAGGGTGAATAATAGTGTTAACGCGATACGTTTAAGGATGCGCATAGGTTTATGATAAACGGTTAATCATACCGAGCATCAGGTTATCGAACATACGGTCTGACAAGATGCTGCGTGCAATCAGTATTGGTTTAGCGCCCGAGCCGGCAGCATACCTTGTTTTAGGCTTAGATGCAGTAACGGCTTTTTCTATGGTACGTGCAATTACTACAGGATCGCTACCCATTTTGCCATCCGCTTTTTCGAACATCGAGGCGTGTTTCTGTGTGAGGTCGCTATATGCGGTATTGCCCGATGTCTGCAACATTTTTTCGCGTGCTATGCCTGCCCATTCTGTTTTGATAGCACCCGGTTGTATGACTACTACGTCTATCCCAAACTCTTTCAGTTCCATGCGCAGGCTATCGCTAAGGCCTTCTACAGCAAACTTGGTTGCATGATACCATGCACCATGTGGTTCGCCTATGCGGCCACCGATAGATGATATATTGATGATGCGACCGCTGTGCTGTTGGCGCATATAAGGCAGTACCAATTGGGTAAGCCTTGCAAGGCCGAAGATGTTTACTTCAAACTGATACTTGGCTTCACTGATAGGTACATCTTCCAGCGCACCGTAAGAACCATAGCCGGCATTGTTTACCAGTACATCTATCCTGCCTTCGTTTTTGATAATAGAGGTGATGCCCGCCGTCATAGACTCATCATCTGTAACGTCCATTTCCAATAGCTTAACACCGAATTGCTCCAGTTCTTTCATCTTATTTGTGCGGCGAGCAGCACCGTATACCTTGTAACCTCTTTGTGAAAGCAGGCGCGCAGTTTCTTTGCCTATACCTGATGATGCACCTGTTATTAATACTACCTGATTTTTCATTTTATTAATTTTTAAGATTATTAGATTGAGTAGTCACTCTATTATTTTGTCAAAAAAATATTAAGTAATCATCTTCCAAACCAGTTCGAAAGATTCATTGATAAGTTGCTTTTGTTTTGTCGTGCTTAACTTCTGTGAATTGATGTATTGATTTACCCCATAAAGATGGCTGCTGATTATAGACATCACATATTCTGCAGGTGTTACTTTTATCAGTTTCTGCTTGATGCCCTCTTTTATCATGTTAATCATAGCCAGGCTTTGCTCAACAAGCTCTGCAGGTATCATAGATACGTACGGAGAGCTAAGGAATTGCTGAATGTAGCGGAACTCTGTTTCATTGTCTATGCCCCAATGCAATGCGGCTATATAGTATTTGCGTGCTGTTTCTTTTATGCTGTCTTCGGCCTGAATGTCTTTAGATACGCAGAAGCCAAGGCGCTTCTTGATATCAACATACAGCGCAACAATCAATTCGTCTTTTGTCTTGAAATAATGGAATAATGTGCCATTAGCCACACCTGCCTCCTGCGCTATCTTGCTGGTAGGTGTGCCATGAAAACCGAATTCGGTAAACAGTTTCAGTGCGGCGTTCAGTATGTCTTTTTGTTTATCCATTATTTTATGATTGACTAATCACTCCACAAATGTACGGTGAGAAATAATACTGCCAAATTTTTATCTAAAGGTTTTGTTTATAGCACTATAAGAGTGCTTATATCTCACTCTTCCTGTTATCCATAAACTTCACCTGCTTGCGGCTATTGGGTGGAAAATGCATTTGCTGCATTTCGCTGCCGCTATGGAAGTGGAGCAGCGGCGCCACACGCAGTTTAGATTGCAGCAGTGGTTTTAGTTTGGCTTCACAATCATCTACAGGTAGTGGTGTGTTGATGTGAATACGCAGTTCATCAGTACCCAATTCGTTGGTGAATACTTCTACAACATATTCTTTAATGAAAGGAATATTGTTGAGTATATCGAACACCGCAGGTGGATAGATTGTAGTGCCTTTGTACTTAATCATTTGCTGCTTGCGACCAAGCACAGGGCTAAGCCTGCGGCTGTATCTGCCGCAGCTGCATTGTGTTTCGTAGAAGGTACAGATATCGCCTGTGCGGTAGCGTATCAGCGGCATACCTTCTACACCAAGTGTAGTAATAGTTACCTCGCCATATTGCCCTGCAGGCAGCGGGTCGCCATGCTCGTTCAGTATTTCCAGAATTATTAAATCAGGTATTTCGTGGCCACCCATACCTGCACCACATTCTGTAAATGCTGTTTGCATTTCGGTAGATGCATAGGTACTATAGAATTTGATAGGCCAATCGTTGTATATCTTATTGCCCAGTACATTCAGTTCAAAGTCTGCTGCACGCAGGCTTTCGCCGATGCAGATAGCTTTTTTGACAGGTGTATGATGCAGGTCTATCTGGTGTTCTTGTGCATATTCTATCATCTTCAGCATAAAGGACGGTACAGCCACTATGCTGTTGCTCTGCAGGCGGAAGATAGTATCCCACTGCATGGCAGGTAGCCCAGGGCCTGTGCGTACCAATGCGCCACCCAGTTTGCGGATGCCCTGATAGTAGGCTATACCTGCCATAAACTGGCGGTCGAGCGTGAGCATGAGTTGATAACAATCTTCAGGTTTGCCATCGGCGGTAAGGAAAGATTGCTGTTCGTTATATGCAAGGCGGTCAAGATCGCCTGCTGTAAGTGCTATAGTAACCGGTCTGCCCAGTGTACCTGATGTTGCGGTATATTCTTTTATTTCAGTAGTGGGCACACAAAGGAATTCCCAGTTGTGTTCCTGCATGTCTCCTTTGGTGGTTGTAGGCAGGTAGCCAATGTCTTTTACTCCTTTAATATTTGCGATATTAATATTATGTTCCTTGAACAGGCGCTGATAATATGGCGACCTGTCCTGTACATAATGTAATAGTTTTACCAAGGCCTCAGACTGCCATTCTTCCTGTTTGCTACGGGTCTCAAACGCCAGATGCGGGTGCTGTGTCATCAAGGGGGAATTTTACGAAAAGTACAAAATTTCCTGTGCAGGTGTTTCTGATTTTTATCATTAAATATTGTGGGTCGAAGCTGAAATGCAATACTGTAGCGGGTTTTATAATGCTATCAACGAATATTATAGCCGGTTTTTTTAAATTCAAATTCTTACATTACCTTTGCACATGGCAATAAAATCTAAGTTTTACGGCGAAGGCCTCACGTTTGATGACGTTCTCCTTGTACCGGCTTACTCCGAAGTCCTTCCGCGCGAAGTAAGTACCGTTACTCAACTGACAAAAGATATTAGGCTTAACATTCCGATGGTATCGGCAGCAATGGATACTGTTACGGAGGCTACATTGGCTATTGCACTGGCTCGTGAGGGTGGTATAGGCATGTTGCACAAAAACATGAGCATAGAGCGCCAGGCAGAGCAGGTACGCAAAGTGAAGCGCAGCGAAAGCGGCCTGATTGTAGACCCGATAACATTGACACCTGATGCTACTGTTGCAGAAGCATTGAAGCTAATGCGCGATAATAAAATAGGTGGTATTCCGATAGTAGATAAAAACAACCTGCTGGTAGGTATTCTTACAAACCGCGATATGCGTTTTGAAAAGAATACGAAGAAGAAGGTAAGCGAAATAATGACCAAGGACAATCTTGTAACTGCACCTGCAGGTACAAGCATGCTGAAAGCAGAAGGCATCCTGGAGCATTATAAAATAGAAAAACTCCCGATCGTAGATAAGAAAGGCAAACTCATAGGTTTGATAACCTTCCGCGATACGATGCAAATCAAAAGCCATCCGAACGCCGGAAAAGATAATATGGGCCGCCTGCTGGCAGGTGCTGCTGTAGGTATCACCGCAGATACACTGCAACGTGTAGAAGCGCTGAAAGCTGCCGGTGTAGATGTGATAACATTGGATAGCGCACACGGACACTCTAAGGGTGTGGTAGATATGGTGAAGCTGGTGAAGAAAACTTTCAAAGGGCTGCCTGTGATAGCAGGTAACATTGCTACTGCATCAGGTGCAAAAGCACTGGCGGATGCTGGTGCTGATGCTGTGAAAGTAGGTGTAGGACCGGGTTCTATCTGTACCACACGTGTAGTAACGGGTGCAGGCGCTCCGCAGCTTACAGCTATTATGGAAGCGGTTTCTGCATTGAAGAAAAGAGGTATCCCGGTAATTGCCGATGGTGGTATCCGTTATACCGGTGATATGGTGAAAGCAATGGTTGCAGGTGCATCATGCATCATGGCAGGTTCCATCTTTGCCGGTACGGAAGAAAGCCCGGGCGAAACTATCATTTATGAAGGACGTAAGTTTAAATCTTACCGCGGTATGGGTAGCGTAGAGGCTATGCAGGAAGGTTCTAAAGACCGTTACTTCCAGGATATGGAAGCAGACATCAAGAAACTGGTACCGGAAGGTATCGTAGGCCGTGTACCTTATAAAGGTTCGCTGAATGAAGTAGTACAGCAGTTTGTTGGTGGCCTGCGTGCAGGTATGGGTTACTGTGGTGCTAAAGACATCAAAACATTGCAAGACAATGCACAGTTTATCCGTATCACATCAGCTAGCATGGCAGAAAGCCATCCGCACGATATCGTGATAACGAAAGAAGCGCCCAATTACAGTCGCTAATTTCATACTGTATGATGATAATAATAAAGCCCCGATAGTTCGGGGCTTTATTATTATGTGTATAAATGTATAATAGTTATTATCCTTCTGTATCAAATCCTTTATCAGCATCTGTGTTCTTTAAGATGCTGTATATAACAGGGGCTTGTTTGTATATGCCGCTATTGTATTTATTACCAAGAATGACGATGGTAAAATTGTCTTGTATAAAGCGGTAGAACACGGTATTGTTTCCATGCCACCAGCCATTGTGATAAATGATTTTATCGCCATCAGGATAGCAAAGCATACGCCAACCGAGACCGTAGTTCTTAACGCCCGGTTTCTCGAAAGAGCAAGGGCCGTAAGCCATCTCTATTGTCTCGTTGTTCAGGAAAGTGTTTTTATAAAAAGATTGATCCCAACGATACATGTCTTGTACTGTACTATAGATGCCTTTATCGCCCCAAACACCATCTGCAAACATGTCCGGCTCTTTTATCCAACTGGCTTTGTAGCTGATGCTATTGCCATAAGGCAAGCCTTTGAAAGGGTTATAGGCAAATGTGTTTTTCATACCCAAAGGTTCGAAAATATATTTACGCATAAACTCGTCGTAGCCCATACCAATAACCTCTTCTATTATAGAAGCCAGCAGTGCATAATTACTATTGCAATATTTGAAACGTGTATTTGGGCGAGACTCCAATGCCGGCCTGTGTTTGGCAAACATATCAAGTACATCAGCATTAGTCATCGGTGTTCGATGGTCTTTGCGGAACCTGGGTACCCATTTGATATAGTCGGGAATACCTGAGCGATGGTTGAGCAACATACGTACTGTAACATCAGGGTAGGGCAATTGAGGCAAGTATGTTTTTACTTTTTCATCGATATTCAGGTATTTCTGCTGATGCAACCATAGAATAGCCGCTGCTGTAAATGTTTTTGATACAGATGCCAATTGTACAGCACTGTTCGGATTCAGTTTCAGCCCTGTTTCCCTATTCGCGATGCCATAATATCTTTCGTATAGTACTTTGCCTTTGTAGCCAACCAATACACTGCCGTTAAAGCCCGCTCTTGTTTGCACAGCATAATAAGAATCAAGCCTGCGAACCATATTACGGAACTCAGGTTGTGTAGTGTCTTCGTATTTCAGCTTAATACTGCCGAATTTTTTTACATCATCCGGTACGCGTGGTTTAGCATTTACAGGTTCGGATTTCGAGTTGCAGGCAACGATAATTATAAATAATAGTATAGTAGCTATGTATGGGAAAAAGAATTTGCGCATGATTAATTTAAAAAAATACCTAAATACCGAACAGTTCAAAAATACTATGCAGGAGTACCAATTCTACAGGCTTAACTCAACTTTAACAAATTTAACTACGTCATCCATAAATTCATAATAACATTGGTTCAACTGATAAAATTGTGTAATAAATATATTGTAGGCCTTATCAATGGGTGGCATATGTTTGGCTCGTCGCGATAAACCTCCTAATGATTGCCTGACACCTTGTAGTGTACGGTATCCATAAAGCCAGTTCTGTTCGCTCATGTACGGAAACATTTTTGCAAACTGATCGGGAAAATGATGTTCGTGTGCTGCTAATTTTGAATATGTGTCTTGCGCGAAGTTGGATAAGTCTTTTACTGATGCGAAATGCGCGGGGTCATTTGCAAGAAAATGGTCATATAGCGTATCTAAAACAGCACCTGAATACAAACCGTAATCTTGTCTGAACCAAACTTTTGCACGCAGATTTGATGGATGAGCGTCTGTAAAGCTATCTATTTTACGATGCAGCATCAGCCCCTTTTGTATATTCTCCGGGTATTTTGCTAAAGCCAGTTTCCCCTTCACATAGTCGCCCATCATATTGCCCGTGAGTACCTCGGCATTACCGAAAGACAAATAGGCGTGCCCCAGATAATTCATATTGCTAAGCTACGGCTTTATTCCTTTTCACGATTAGCGAGTTTCAGCATATCAGTATACATGGCTTTCAATTCAATAATCAGCCTGTCGAGGTACATTAACTGTAATTCTGATAACTCTATATTGTACCCCGATTGTTGTTCATTGTCAATGATAACGGTTTGGTTATCGGTATTGATGGCATTGTTTAATCGTATGTTTTTATTGAACCAAACCAATGCTGTATGAAGTTTTATTTTTTGATTGGTGCTTATTGAATTATTGATATTTTGCCTGTTCTCTTCTTCCAGATGGATATTATTTAATTCTCTGGTGATGCGCACATTGTGTGTAATGATGTGATAGTACAAAGAAACTATTTTTCTTTTCAGGCTTGGTTCCTGCATATAGCGGTTGAAAGAGTCGAAAGCATTGGTGTTTTTCGATTCTGCATGTCGCTTCATCTTCGTCCAGTTTACAAGCCTGCTGTCTGAATAAAAAGTTGTGGTAAAATATTGATAGTTTGCTGTAATGCAGTCCGATAAATGTATGGGCAACCACTTAGTATCCCAGTGTGGTAATAAAGCAAAGCCGGCAATGATAGCCAACGTAGCGCCACCTATGGTAGATAGCCCTCTTGTTATCAGTAAGGTAGTATCGAGAGTGCCTTCAACATCAAACAGCATTACAAGGCTGAGTGTGATGAAGAACACAGCAACAGCATAGCGTTTATGAATAAAATAGACCATCATGATGAAGCTGATAAATAATACGGCTTCTTTGATATATAAACCTGCAGGCAAGCCCATTAAAAGCCCCCCGGCCACACCTCCGGCAACTGTGCCTGCTACACGGTCTATCGCTTTTTTGATAGTTGCACCAAAATAGGGTTGCAGCACCAGCAGTGTTGTAAATGGTATCCAATATCCATGGCTGATGTTGAACCATTTTGAGATAAACAAGCCTATTGTGGCTGCTACTGCGGCACGTATGGCATAACGGGTTGTGAAAGTATTGAAATTGAATAATAATTGCAGGTTGCGTACCCAGTGTTTCGGGTGGAGTATGAAAATGGTTTTGATGAGTGAGTATGAACGGAATACGGGTAATTCTCTTCCCGATTTTTCAAGGCGTTCCATACTGCTTTGTATCAGCTTGGTGCATCTTTCTGCCAATTGTGTGGCTCGTTTTATAGGGTGGTAGTTAGGGTTTTCTTCTTCTATCGGATATTCTTTCAGTAGTACTATCAATTTGTCGAGCCTGCTGATACGTGATGATAACAGCAGTTCTTCTTCAGGTTTCAGGTTTACCACATATACTGCCATCCGGTCAACGGTTTGCTGCAGTGATTTTAACACGGCATAGATTTTCAGGCGCAATGCGATGTCGATTTCTTTAATGTTAACCTGTTCCAGTTCTTCGCTGATTGCTATGATATGTGTGGCAACCAAAGCAGTTGCCTTGCGTACCTGCGCCAATTCATACTCGTGCGTATCTTTTTTATTGGCTTGGTGCGCCATGGCTTCATATAAGTGCAGCGAGGTGTCAATAGCTATGCGTACTTCTTTTTCTTTCAGGTAGATGTCGCGGATATTGCTGCGTACACTATTACCATCCCAACCATTTGCAACTGTTTCTATAAGGCCATGTATGCCTTTCCATATTACAGCTATCGTACGTCGATATGGTTGTTTGGCAGGTGTGTATAGTGCAGCTACTATACCTGCAATGGCATTCCATAGGCCACCGGTGAGTATCAGTTCCATACGGTGTTGTATTTCCTGCCACGAATGAGTGGGGTAATTGTTAGTGATTATAAAGAGTACAAACACGCTCATGGCAAGTCCGCTGCCACGGTCGCCAAGGTTTTTAAATAAACCGGAAATGAAACCAACTAATAACATACACAACAAGCTGAGCCATATGTAATCACCTGTTATGCTGCCAATCAATCCGAAGAAAAGAGTAAGTATTACGCCGCCGGTAAGTATGCGTAGCCTTTGCCCGAAAGAGCCTTTCAGCTCAACCCAGCAAATACTTTCTGCTGTAAGTGCTATCCATGTAGCATCTTCTGTATTGCCGGTGTATACCCCCCATAATACAGGTACGATAGCTGCGATAGCCATGCGCAGGCCCCAACTGAAAACAGGTTCGAAAGTTTCCTGTTCTACAAGTTTGGTCAATGTTTTATATGATGGCAGTAAACGCAATGTTTATTGTAATGCGAGTTGTTTCTCGATGAGTAATTGCAATTGTTGGGCAGTAATAGTTCCTTCAAAAAAATTGGTGTACTCCGTCTTTTTATAATAAAGCAGCGTTGCCGGTATCGAACCTTGCCAGCGGTTATCTATTTTTGGTATGAATTCATTGGCATTTGTTTCATTCAGCCATACAACCTCGTGTTGCAACTTTTTCTTTTGCACAAATGCGGCCACTTTCTTAGGGTAAGCGTCTTTAAAATCGAGGCTCATCAGGATGATTTTGACAGGCCTTCCGGCAAACTGCGCGGCAAGATTGGTAAACTGGGGTAATTCCTTCACACAAGGCCCACACCATGTAGCCCAAAAGTTTACTATATAAAATGTGTCAGTTTTCGATATGCGTTGCATCAGTTCATCAGCCTTATATGCCTGTATTTGTTGCGCATTTGTATGCAGTGAACCGATGAGTAATATTATAAAAGCTATGTATTTCATGTCTCAGTTTATAGTAAAGTTATTGTAGTAGATGCTAGGATACAATGTTATAAGCGTAAAACCTTGTTATAAATAGTTGTTGTTTGGGTTGTTTTACATTAGGTTTGTTCTCAATTTTTGAAAACCGAGAGATGGATAAGGTATCAGTATTAAAAAGTAAACAAGAAGAAGCGCTGCAAGGTGGTGGTGCAAAGCGTATAGAAAGCCAGCATAAGAAAGGTAAGCTTACTGCACGTGAGCGCCTGCAACTGTTGCTGGATGAAGGCTCTTTTGAGGAGATAGGCATGTTTGTACAACACCGCAGCCGCGATTTCGGGATGGAAAAAGAAATATACCCGGGCGATGGTGTTGTTACTGGTTTTGGTACCGTAAATGGCAGGCTGGTATATGTATATTCTCAAGACTTTACTGTATTTGGTGGCAGTCTTTCGGAAACACATGCAGAGAAGATTTGTAAAATAATGGACCTTGCCATTCAGAACGGTGCTCCTGTTATCGGCCTGAATGACAGTGGCGGTGCCCGCATTCAGGAAGGTGTCGTGTCTTTGGGCGGATATGCAGATATATTCTATCGAAATGTAAAATCATCAGGTGTTGTGCCGCAGTTGTCGGCTATCATGGGGCCATGTGCAGGTGGTGCTGTTTATTCACCTGCTATCACAGACTTCATCCTGATGGTTGAGAATACTTCTTACATGTTTGTAACAGGTCCTAACGTGGTTAAGACTGTAACACACGAAACTGTAACGAGCGAAGAACTGGGTGGAGCGCATACGCATGCATCAAAATCGGGTGTTACGCATTTCGCACTTGCTAATGAGGTGGAATGTATAGACCATATTAAACGCTTGCTGAGCTACATGCCGCAAAACTGTGAGGAAGAAGCTCCGGTATATGCATATGAAGCAGGGGATGAAACGCGTATAAAACTGGATAGCATCATCCCTGAAAACCCCAATCAGCCATACGATATTAAAGAAGTGATTGAAGAAGTTGTAGATACTGATTCTTTCCTTGAAGTACATAAAGAATATGCTGAAAACATCGTTGTAGGTTTTGCCCGTATTGGTGGCCGCAGCGTTGGTGTTGTGGCTAATCAGCCTGCTTTTCTTGCAGGTGTATTAGATATTAACTCAAGCAAGAAAGGTGCGCGCTTTGTGCGCTTCTGCGATGCATTTAATATTCCGCTGCTGGTATTGGTAGATGTGCCGGGCTTCCTGCCGGGTACAGACCAGGAATGGCATGGTATCATTACCAATGGTGCAAAGCTGTTGTATGCACTCAGCGAGGCTACTGTTCCTAAGGTTACAGTTATTACCCGTAAGGCTTATGGCGGCGCGTATGATGTGATGAACTCTAAACACATTGGTGCAGATCTGAACTATGCATGGCCTACTGCAGAAATTGCAGTAATGGGTGCGAAAGGTGCTGCTGAAATCATCTTCAAAAAAGAGATTGCAGAAGCTACGGACCACGAAGCAAAATGGAAAGAGAAAGAAATGGAGTATATGGAGAAGTTTGCAAATCCGTATGGTGCTGCTGCTCGTGGATTTATTGACGAAGTAATACTGCCGTCAGAAACACGTGCTAAACTTATAAAAGCATATAAAATGCTGGAGAACAAAGCCGTTAGTATGCCTAAGCGTAAGCATGGTAATATCCCGCTGTAATAAAATACTATTAATAATATTGATACGGCTGCGCAGGCAGCCGTATTTTTGTTTGTAATGAAGGCCATTATTAAGCTGATAGATTGGGTGCTGTTTACAAGTTTATTTGCAGCTACATGCGCAACGGGTATGTGTATGGCTACAGAAAAGTTGTTGCTGAACAGTACTCCCGTATCTATAACATCGCTGCATCTGTTTATATTCGGGAGCACTTTGGTTGTTTATAATCTTCATTTTTTATTGAGGAGCACAGAGGGTAATCATACAAAGCATTGGTCAGCTAATTATAAATTCTGGCATTCGATATTTATTGTTGCAGGTTCATTAATGGTACTATATGCTGCAATGTTTTTGTCTGTCGCTATATTGCAATGGTGTCTTGTGCTGGGGCTTTTGTCATTTATGTACTCTTTACCGCTGTTGCCATTTTTGAAGAAAAGCAGATTGAAGGATTATGGTTGGGGGAAGATAATAATTCTTGTTGCTGTATGGACGATAGCTACCGGTATATTGCCAATAGTGTACTTGCATCAATCAATTGCAGACTATCCATTTGAGGTTGTCATTCGTGCAAGTTTATTATTTGCGTTATGTATTGCGTTTGATGTGCGCGATATGCGGGGAGATGCATTAAACAGCATCAGGACAATTCCGAATACGATTGGGGCAGGAAGGAGTTACGTGTTGATTGATATATCGTTATTCATTTTTTTACTGAGCAGTATTATACAATATATTAGGTACCCTTTGCCGATGCGTTTAGTGGCAGAAATAGCTACAGTGTTGGTTGCAAAACTGGTAATGATATATATCAGAGAACACCCTTCAGACAGAGCTTATCTGGGTTTGGTAGATGGTGTTATGTTATTGTATGCTGTACTTATTTTGACCAATTAAGGCGTATCAATTGATACGCCTTAATTGGTCAAAAGGGGGTGTTCTTTATTGTTTTATTACAGTAACAACTTCCTCTTTGCTATTGTGTGACAGGCGGATTATATATAGACCAGTGTTCCATTGTGATGTGTTTACAGAATGTGTTATCGCATTGGCATTGACAGTTATCTGCTCTGAGGCGATTTTTTGACCTGCAGCATTATAAACTGTAATGTAGTAGATGCCGTTTTCGACATTTTTATGTTCTAAGTTCAATACACTATTCACTGGATTAGGGAATATGTTGAGTTGTTTTTTGCTTTCAGTGTTTGATATGTTAAGAGATTCTGCAAGGGCCAGCATAATTGTATTGCTTGGTTTATCTCCTGTAGAAGCGCCATCGCTGTTGACAGCATTGATAATTCCATAGAAACGTATCTGCCCGCTGAATTTCGAAGGTGCTTTCCAGGTAAAGCTTATTTCAAATCCACCACCTGCTTTAGATATTGTGTCTGTATGCTCCAACAGGTTCCTGCCTCCCGCTATTGCTGCTTGTACTTTTGGCCCCAGATTAGAGAATGTACCAGCATTACTTGAATCATTAATCTTTAATGCCGATAGCTGAAACCCGAATTTATTAAGTGTTGTATGAGAGCCGATTAACTTAACGGAGTATAGTGAATCGGGTAGATAAGAGTTTACAACCGCATTGGAGTCTGGTTGAAATTTTTTGCGAACCTCAAAACTGCCCGTAGTTGTGCCAATACCGCTGGAATGGCATCCTGCAGTGCTGCATGTTTGCCCTCCGGAACCGGGTCCACCTGTTTTGTTACCTTGTCCGTTTGTAGCCGGACCTGTTTTGTTACTGACGAGCGTCAGATAAATAAGGGTTGAAAAGGCTGTAAGTAGTAAAACTTTTTTTGTCATAAAATAGCTTTTAAAAGGTTAAAGACTTATGTGCAAATGGGTTTCTTTACCTGAAAAAACTGACGTTGTTTTGTTTTTACCTATGCCAAACTGTATGCTAAAGAACTACTACAAAATTATTTTACATTATGCGGCTTTTAGATTAAAATATCAACTGTTTTTTTAATATTGATTTAATGACAGAAGCCACGCAATTGCGTGGCTTCTGTCATTAAGATTCAGTTTGTTTTATTGTTTAACGATTGCAATTACTTTGCTTTCGTCATTTTTGCTGATATGTATATAATACAATCCTGCAGCCCATCTTGCGCTGTTAATGGTAGTATTGATACTGTTATTCGATACACTTACGTTCTGAGATGCAATGATTTTGCCCCTCAGGTCTACTACGTTGATGTATGCTTCTCCCGGAGTAATGTTCTCAATTTTTACATTAACTACGTTAGTTGCAGGGTTAGGGTAAACATTGAACTGGCTTTGTAAGCTCGTGTTTTCAACAGATGTCTTTTTCTGCAGTGTAACTTTTGTAGGAGAGCTTGATAAGTCACCGGAAGTTGACCCTGTGTTGTTGACGCCATTGATGATTGCATGGAAGGTTGTAGTACTTACGTTAGATGCTTTCCATTCCAAATCAATTTCATAATTACCCGAACCGTTTTTAGGTAGTGGGTGATGATGTTCTACGAGTGTGAGGCCACCAGCTGTACCTGTATGGGCGTCAGTAGGGATGTTTTGCCATGTACCTGCATTAGCGCTGCCATTTACAGCTATTACCTGGAATCCGTAATGTGATAAAGAAGCGTTTGTGCCTTTAATTTTGACTATATATACACTGTCCGGTGTGAAGTCTGTAACAATAGCGCCTGTCGGGGCAGATTTTTTACGTACTTCTATTGTACATGTAGTGGTACCTGAGCCACCTGAATGGCAGCCTGCAGAAGCACACGTTACGGAAGCGCCGATGCGTCCTGTTCTGTCTCCGTTTGAATTGTTTGCCGCACCATTATCGTTGCTTGATAAGGTAACGAATGCCATGCCGGCAGAAAGGGTGATGAGTAAACTTTTTTTCTTCATATAGTTGGTTTAAAAATGACAAATTTCTAAGAATAAGCGAATGCTTATCTTTGCTTCCTATATGGGGCAAAAGAAGTTACTTAAGTTCGAGGCAATTGGCAATTACTCTAATGTACTACAATATCCTGAGAATATCAGGGGTAAGTGGTGCGATTTTTTCAAGAATAACCATCCAATAACACTGGAGTTGGCTTGTGGTAAAGGAGAGTACAGTGTTGGGTTAGGCCGTGAACAAAAAGACAGAAATTTTATAGGCGTAGATATAAAAGGAAACAGAATATATACAGGTGCTAAAACAGCACTCGCAGAAAATCTGACAAATGTGGCTTTTATGCGTACGCATATAGGTAAGCTCACAGAATACTTTGAACCCGGTGAGGTAAAGGAAATATGGATCATTTTCCCTGACCCTTTCCTACGCGAATCGAGAGCTAAGAACAGATTGACACATGCCCGATTCCTGCACCTGTATCAACAGGTATTAGTACCCGGTTCAAAAATCAATCTGAAAACAGATTCTAAAGAACTGTATGACTTCACACTTGAAACAATAGCTGAACAGGGTTGTCATATACACGAAAACATTGCTGATATATATGGTAAGGGGAAAGCTACCGGCCCATTAGCAATACAGACATTCTACGAAAAAATGCACCTTGCTGAGGGGCGTACTATATATTTCATATCTTTCTCGCTGCCGGATAAGCCAATCATATTACCCGAAAGGTTTCAGAGCCATGAAGCAGTTGATTGAGGGTGAGGATTACTACATGCTGCCCGATGGACGGCTTGTCTTTTCTGCAAAATATCATCTTGACAGAGGGTATTGCTGTGGTAAAGGGTGCCTGAACTGCCCGTTTGAGTATGTGAATGTAGATGAAGAAATACGCCGTCAGCGATTGCTGGATAAACGAAAACAAAATGGCCAAAGCAGCACCTGAAGAAAATATTTATGACATCATCTACGATGTAGTTCGTGCAGTGCCAAAGGGTAGGGTTACCTCTTATGGTGCTGTTGCCGCTGCGATTGGCGTAAAGTCCGGTGCCCGCATGGTAGGTTATGCCATGAATGCCTGCCACAACGCAAAACCTAAAGTACCTGCACACAGGGTTGTGAACCGTAATGGAATGCTTACCGGTAAACATCATTTCTCCCCGCTGGAAAAAATGGAACAATTGCTAAAGAAGGAAGGGGTAATGGTGGTTGATGATAAGGTATTAGATTTTGAACAATTGTTTTGGGATCCTGTTAAGGAATTAACACTATAAAATATTGGGAATGGTTTTTGTATCATTACTAATACAAACACATCGATACCATTTTCATGGAAATATTTAAACGCCCCGGTAGATACTTTTCTCTGTTTTTATTAGTTGCATTATCTGTATTGGTTGTTACTTCATGTCGTTCGCGCAAATCAAGGAGTATCAGTAAGCACGCACAGGCAAATGGGGTAACTGCTCCCTCACCAAAATTTGATGAAGCTGAAGTGGCAGATGCACTGGAAGCGGCATTAGCTGACAGGGTAATAAATGATAGTGTTTGGGGTAAGCAAAAAGTGTATAATATATCATCAGTACTGCAAAAGTCTTATGCCGAAGAGGATTATTTCCCGATATGGTTTACTGAAAATGGGGATGTCAGTTATGTATCGGGTTTGCTGAAAGAATTAGCGGATATAAAGCATGATGGAATTAACACAGAACGATACAAACTGGCTGAATTAAATAAGCTATTGCAGGAATACCAAACTGTCAAAACTGTAAGTGCTGACTTCATTGTAAACTTCGATACGCTTTGCACACAGAGTTACTTGCAGGCATCCAGAGATTTGTTGCTGGGAGCTGTAGTGCCTAAAAAAGCAGACTCGTTATGGTATCATGCAAACGATTCGTTATGGCAGCCATATATTCCCCTTGCTGCATTGGGCAGAGCGGAAGCGGATTATCCGTCATTAGATTCGTTCAGGAGTAAATACAAAACATACACCTTGCTGCGCGATTTGCTTAAAAAGTATGAAGCATTGCGTACAGATAGTAATTATCTGATAGCTAAGCAACAGCTGATAGATGGCAGGGTAACGGATAGTGTTCGTAATGCGGTTATTGCTATAGAGTTGCCATGGCAGATTGTGAACAATGATACCGCTGACAATAATATTAATTTGCTTTCTGCCTATCAATACTACCTGGGAATAAAAACGCACAGTAAAAAGGATAGCATAACACAAGCTTATCTGAAAGCACCTGTTGACAGCCTGATAATGCGTGCCGCGATAAATATGGAACGCCTGCGATGGATGCAACAAACACCGGAAGAAAAATACCTTTTGGTAAATGTACCGTTGCTCGAATTATTCTTCCGTGTAAACGGAGATAACGTAATGCATATGGAAGTAGTGGTGGGTAAAACACTCCGCCAGACACCAAGCCTTAATGCAAACCTTGCCAATGTTGTTATCAACCCGCCGTGGGGTGTGCCGCCAACTATTATGAAAAAAGATGTGTTGCCCGGTATGGCAAGAAGCGGACAGGCTTACCTGAATAAGAAAGGTTTGAAAGTGTATGATTTGAAGGGAAACAGGGTGAGCGCATCGAATGTAAACAGCAGCAACTACAAACGTTATGTTTTCCGTCAGGATCCGGGCGATGATAATGCGTTAGGTTATGTAAAGTTTAATCTTCCTAATAAATGGGATATATATCTGCATGATACACCTCACCGCGAAGACTTTGGTAAGAAAGACCGCTTCCTTAGCTCCGGCTGCATACGTGTGCAGAAGCCTAAAGAAATGGCGGAATTTATTTTGAGTGAGCTTGAGGGTAAGCGTTATCCTATATCAAGGCTTGATTCTGTAATAACCACTAAAAAGACTCGCTACGAAGTTTTGAAAAATAAGATACCTGTGCATATTGTTTATCTCACTGCATTTGAAGATACTACAGGTACGCAGATTCGCTTTATTACCGATATGTATAAACGTGACAGGAAACTACAGGCTTTATTAAAGTAGCGGTAGTTTTATTTTAGATACCTCTTTCATGATGGCCAGCATTTTGGGGCTGTATTCATAAACAATGGCACGCTGTGGTTTTTGCCTGATTTCAAATTTACCGGCAATATTTACTGGAATTGTACTGATTGGTTTATTAATCCATACGGAAGATTTTAAATACTTTTCCTGCGGATAATAGATGAATAAGCAAGTGCCGTCTTTGATATGGTCTATCACCTTGTTGGATAGCTTTGCCGGCACTGCAGGGCAACCCCAGCTGCGTCCGAGCCTTTCATTGTTGCAAATAAAATCTTTAGAAACATAGTCTGCTCCGTGAACCACAATAGCACGTTCGTAAGCCATATTATTAAAGCCCCTGTCCATACCGTGCAGGTATAGTGAACGGCCATGCTCGCCTGTGTAGGTGTCGCCTGTTACATAAAAGCCGAGACTTGTTTGGTGAGAGTTCATTTTGTTGGAGAACTTCACAGCGTATTCCTCACCACTGCCTTGCCCGTGCGCTACCAGTGTGTGCAGCAGCACTTTATTTTGTGCAAGGTCTATAATCCACATCCTGTTTATATTGGCAGAAAGTGATAGGTCGCAAATAGTAAGGATTTGTTTGTTTTGACTAAGTTTGCCAACAGCTTGCAGGTTTAGATATCCCCGGTATGCTTTTTCAAAAACATTAAAAGATGGCATTGAATTACCATCAGTGCATATTGCATAATACACATCTTCAATGTGCTTGTCTGCTGTAGTGTTTAATGTTGCTGTACCCTCTGTTGCGTACGAAGAATGATGAGTGTTCATCATCATGAAGGACATCAATGTCCACAAAACCAATAGCTTCATTATCCTCTTATTTCTGTTTTGAAATTTGTAATGGATATTGCGAAGATATATATATCAGTTGTTGGGCGTTGTTAACGGTTTTTCGTTTTAACGCCCGTTTAACAGGTTTTTATTTTAGATTAATCTAATAAGTATATCCTTATAAGGGCAATTTATAACGATACTTTCTCAAGTCTTTTTTTTCAGTACATTTGGCGCGTCTTAAAAAAATTTTCTTTATGAAAGAAGTGTATATCGTATCGGCTGTGCGTACTGCAATGGGCGCATGGGGTGGTGCTTTAAAAGATTTCTCTGCTACGCAACTGGGTTCAATTGCTATCAAGGGTGCTATCAATAAAATTGGTCTTAATCCTGCTGAAGTAAATGAAGTACTGATGGGTTGCGTATTGCAAGGCAACCTCGGACAGGCTCCTGCACGTCAGGCAGCTCGTTTTGCAGGTATTCCTGACAATGTACCATGTACTACTGTAAACAAAGTATGTGCCAGCGGTATGAAAGCTATTATGCAAGGTGCGCAGGCTATCATGCTGGGCGATGCTGATGTAGTAGTAGCAGGTGGTATGGAAAGCATGAGTAATGTACCTTTCTACAACGCAAACCTGCGTTGGGGTAGCAAGTATGGTAACGTAACACTGATAGACGGCCTTGCAAAAGATGGCCTTACAGATGTGTATCACAACTACCCGATGGGCAATGCTGCTGAACTGTGTGCAAAAGAATGCAACATCAGCCGCGAAGCACAGGATGAATTTGCAATCGAAAGCTACAAACGCAGCCAGTCTGCATGGGATGCCGGTAAATTTGCGGATGAAGTAGTACCTGTAGAAATTCCTAACAAGAAAGGCGATCCTATCGTTTTCGCAAAAGACGAAGATCCTTGGAATGTAAAATTTGATAAAATACCTCAACTGAAATCTGCTTTCGTAAAAGACGGCAGCGTAACTGCCGCTAACGCAAGTACGATGAACGACGGTGCTGCTGCACTGGTGCTGATGAGCAAAGAAAAAGCAGAAGCATTGGGCATTAAACCAATAGCAAAAATAAAAGGCTATGCAGATGCTGAACAAGCACCTGAATGGTTTACAACTACACCATCTATTGCTGTGCCTAAAGCGGTTGCTAAAGCAGGCCTGAAAATGGAAGATATCAACTACTTCGAACTGAATGAAGCATTCAGCGTAGTGGGTATTGCTAACATGCAGAAGATGAACCTGAAACCTGAACAGGTGAATGTAAATGGTGGTGCTGTATCACTGGGCCACCCGCTGGGTGCAAGTGGTGCGCGTATCATCGTTACGCTGCTGAGCGTACTGAACCAGAATGGTGGTAAGTACGGTGCTGCTGGTATCTGTAACGGCGGCGGTGGCGCAAGCGCTGTTGTTATCGAGAAAATGTAATACACTTTCTTATATTTAATTAAATTCGGAGATAAAATATTGTCTCCGAATTTTTTTTTGTACAGTGGATAATAATAATGATAAGTTATACGACCAGCTTGCTAAAGCTGTATTGCCTCATTTAATAAATAATTTGATTGAGGATGGATTATTGCAAGAAAGTGATTTGTCTTCTAAGTCAAAAGTCTATAGTGTAATTCTCAGAGAAATTGAAAAAGGTATTGAATGGGAGCTAATATCAGATCATAGGAAGGATATATTAAAACATGCTGGACACTATGAAAAAGTAAAAGAGATAGAGTTATACTTTATGTTAGTTTCAACATTTTTTGAGCATACGCTTAACTACATTATACATCATGAATGTAAAAAAAGAAAGCTCGGAGATAAAATACAAAAGGATATAATTAAAAGCGCAAATATCAATTCTAAACTTACTTGGATACTGGCATTGTTAGGACTGCCAAAATTAAATGAAAAACACGTTGAAGTAATAAAATTGGTAAGTGAGCGTAGAAATGCCTTCGTGCACTATAAGTGGCAGCCCTCTTATGGCACTCCCAGCAACCAAGAAAGACAACAGAAGTTGTCAGATGAATCACTTTTATTATCGTGTAAAAAAGCAATTTCTTATATTAAGAAATATGAAGCTCGCTTAGTTCATAAAGGGCGAAAAAACAAAGTAAAACAGTTAATGAAATAAACTAATCCCATGCTCATAGGCCAACTCTCCAGACTCACAGGTTTTTCGCGCGATACCATCAGGTATTATGAGAAGATTGGTTTGATTGTGCTGCCACGTAAAGCGCGCAGAGAGAATAATTACAAAGATTATCCCGAAGAGGTTTTGCACCAACTACATGCAATTCGAAAGTATAAAGACTTGGGCTTTACATTGGAAGAGATACGTGAACTGCTGGTATTACAATCTATCAAAGTGCTGGATGTATCGAAACTACTGCAACTTATAGAGATAAAAATAACAGGCGTGGACGAAGAGATAGAACGCCTGCATGCCATGCGTATGCAACTAAACAAAGCAAGGCAGGCGCTCTATGAAAAGCGTACCAATAAAACAATTGAACTACCAGAAATGAAACTGGCGGCTTAGCCTGCCAGCTTATCTACAATACCGTAAGCAAGGGCTTCCTTTGCATCCATCCAATAGTCGCGGTCAAAATCGCGGAGGATGGTTTTTACATCTTTGCCGCAGTTGGCAGCAAGTATACGCGCACTTATTTCTTTGGCTTTCATTATCTGTTGTGCATGTATTTCTATATCCTTTGCACGTGCCTGAAAGCCACCCATACCCGGCTGGTGTATCATCACCTCTGCGGTAGGGAATATATAGCGATTCCCTTTCTCTCCCGCAGACAATAGTATAGAACCCATAGATGCCGCAAAGCCTATGCAGTAGGTATATACTGGCGTGCTGATGGTATTCATGGTGTCTAGTATCGTATTGCCCGCAGTTACCACACCGCCGGGACTGTTGATGTAGAAATGAATAGGGCTTTCTGCATCCTGCATAGAGAGGTAGTGCATTTGCTCTACAATAGTGCGCGCACTTTCATCCTCTACCATCCCCCACAGAAATACCTTGCGTTGTTGCAGCAGACTGCGTTGTACTATCGTGCTGACCTTTGGTGTGTACTGTTCTGTAACTATATCCATACCTGTTTTTCATACAAGTATAAGGGGTGGAGTATAGTCTATGGTTTGCGCTATTTCCTCACAGTAAAACGGAAAGTTGTTCCTTCTCCTATTTTAGAGGTAACGGAAATCTCGCCACCCAGCTTGTTGATAAGTCTTTTAACGGTAGCCAGCCCTATGCCTTGCCCCAGGGTATTGAACCTGTCTGCTCCTTTCAATGTAGTAAATGAAGGTTCAAATATGCGTTCGAAATCATCTTCATGTATACCGCGCCCATTGTCTGCTACAGAGAAAACGAAATAGTCTGTTTCTTCAGAGAATGTAATATTGATGGTGCCATTCTCCTTATCGTTGTAGCGTATTGCATTGGTGCAGAAGTTGAGCAGTATCTGTAATATTGCTGCTTTAGATACAGTAATCAGGGTATTGGGCCCGTAATAGTGAAGTTCGAACTTCTCAGGTAGTTGCAGCATTGGGCGCAAGGTCTGCATCAGTTCTTCAAAACTGTAATTCTGTGTTTCGTCGTGCGAAAAAATGAGTGTCTTGGAATATTTAAGAATATCGTCTATCAGCGTTTTCAGTTGTTTGGCACTATCACTTATGTAGTTGACAATTTCTTTGCTGTCATCCGTCAGCTTGTTGTTAGCGTCGTTTAGTAATATTTCTGAAAGCCCAATAAAGTTGTTGCAGGGCGATTTCAGGTCATGCGCTACCACATGCGCAAATTTTTCGAGCTCCTCATTTATTTCCTGCAGCGAAAACTTGCTGAGTGATAAATCTCTGTTCTTTTTCCTTAATTCCAACTGGCAAACAACCTGATTAGCAAGCGCACGAAGCGAAGCGAGTTGCATTTCAGTCAGGTTGCGTGGCACTCTGTCCAGCACACATAATGTACCTATAGCAAATCCGTTTTCTGCACACAGTGGCACGCCAGCATAGAATGCAATATGTGGTGCATCAACAACATACGGGTTGTCAACAAAACGTTCGTCTTTGCTGGAATCAGGTACAACCATCATCTCTTCAGGGTTGTTGATGGCATGTGCACAGAAAGATAATTCGCGTGGTGCACCCTCGCCAAGACTCAAGCCTATCTGCGATTTCAACCAGTTACGATCTTTATCAATAATGCTGATGTGAGACATTGGTGTGCCGCATATCTGTGCAGCAATCGTTACAATGTTGTCAAAATCTTTTTCTGGTAGTGTGTCGAGAATATGATAGGAATATAATGTCGTAAGTCTTTCATGCTCATTCTGCGGAATGGGAGCTAATTTCATATTTGCCTCAGTTATGTAACTATTCTAAGGTAACGACAAAACAGTCAATTACAATATTATAGTTACTAACTCCTTTTCTTTTTTGCTAAAAAAGCTTCAAACTCCTTCAGTGAAAAACTGCTGAGGTTGTGTTTGGCAGTTAGCCCGCCTTTTTGTGCAGCCATAATCCCGAAGTACACGTCATCAAATCCGCCAATTATGTGTGCATCGGGGTCTATAGATAATAGTGCACCTTGCTGCATGGCATATTCTACCCAAGTCCAGTCAAGATCCAGCCTGCGTGGGTGTGCATTTATTTCTATCACCACATTGTGTTTCACGCACTCATCTATTATCAGTTTATGGTCAAGCGGATAGCCCTCGCGGCTTAGTAACAGTCTGCCCGTAGGGTGGCCGAGGATAGTTGTGTAAGGATTGCGAATAGCATTCAACACACGCTCCATCGCACGTTCTTGTGTCATCTTCAGGTTGCTGTGTACAGATGCTATCACAAGGTCGAATGTCTTCAGTACATCGTCATTATAATCAAGACTACCATCTCCCAATATATCTGCTTCCACACTTTTGAAAATACGGAATGGTGCCAGCTTTGCATTCAGGTTGTCTATCTCTATCTGCTGCGCAGCAATGCGTTCAGGGCTCAAGCCGTTTGCATAGTATGCACTTTGTGAGTGGTCGCTGATAACAAGGTATTCAAAGCCCTTGTCCATACATGCTTTTGCCATGTCTGCAATAGTGTTCATACCATCGCTCCATGTGCTATGGTTGTGTATGATGCCCTTGATGTCTGTAGGCTGAATGACTTGTTGCAGGCTGTTCTTCGCAGCTTTGTCAAGCACATCTGCAAACTCTCTTTGTGCTGCAGGTATGTATTGCAATCCGTTTGCTTCAAAGATGGCTTCTTCGCTTGCGGGCTGTTCGGGTATTTTATATCGTTCGTTGAAAGCCTGCAGGAAAGTATCGCTGCAAGATGTATTGAACAGGGTAGTGTAGAAAGATACAGTGCTTGTGCAATGCACTTTTATCAATGGTTGATTGGGGGCGTTTACATAGAGTACGCCATCTTTGTCTTCTATCTTAATGCCCGGAGTTAAGCCAAACTGCTGTTGTATTGTAGCGGCAGGTGAATCTGTTACAATATCTATACACTCCACTGTAGGCATCTGCCTTCTGAAGGTTCCGGAAAGGGAAAACAGTTTACCAGCATTTGCTCTGCCAAGCTGTGTGGTGAGGGTGTTGGCAACAGCCTGTACCTCTGCCCATAAATGGAAACCTTGATTGGAGCGGATGAAAGTTATGTTCTGGAGTATTGCTTCCTGTGTTTTCGCACCAAATCCTTTGAAGTTTGTCAGGCGGTTTTCATTGCACGCATATTCCAGTTCGCCCACACTTTCTATGCCCATCTCTTTCCATATCACGGCTACTTTCTTCGGGCCGAGGCCCTTTATCTGCATGATGTCCAGCACGCCCTGTGGTGTGCGTGATAATATATCTTCAAGCGGCGATAGCTTGCCTGTTGTTTGCAGTTCGCGTATGTAGCGCCCCATGCTTTCGCCGATGCCTTTCTGTGCAAACAGTTCTGCATCATCCATCTCTGCAACTTCTTTCTCAAATTTCTCCAGATAAAAAGATGCAACGCCAAAAGACTTGGCACGGAATGCATTTTCACCATGCAGGTCCATCAGCTTAGATAAGAAAGTAAAGTGGTCGGCTATTTCGTAATTGGTCATTGATTGTATTTGCGAGATAGTTTTAATAGTGTTCTGTTATCTTTGTTGTTGTATATTCTATTTTTCTCACAGATAGTAGTTACATATCTTTCAGGATGGACATCTTTTCTTTCAGGGTGGATATAGAAAAATACAATGTAGGTTTTATTCAGTTTAAATGTTGCTCCACAGTCGCCTTTACCTATTCCACTTTCAACTATTACTGTATCTTTTTGTAGTTCGCCCTTATAATATTTGAAAACTAATAGGCTGACTTTTTGCCAGAAGTGTGTAACATCACTTATCGTATAATCAGAAAATGACGTTGTGTCAATCTTTATGACTTTTCCTGAAAGAATTACATCAGCATTATTGAAACGCTCAGTTATGGTAGAAGTACCTATACAAGTACTTGCAGATGAGTGTGTATATAGTAATACTGCTAAGATTAAAAATAGTTTGTACACAACTTTATGAAGTTAATGGTTGCGAAACTCGTTCTTCTACCCAGCCAATCACTTTTTCAAGTTGTTCCTCTCTGGTTAAGTTGCTATTGTCTAATACCACTGCATCATCAGCTTGCCTCAGCGGACTTTCCTCACGGTTGCTGTCTATATAGTCGCGCATTTCCAGATTGTGCTTTACCTCTTCCAGTGTTATGTTGGGGTTGCTGGCATACAATTCCTGAAAGCGACGTTTCACCCTTACCTCGGGCGATGCTGTCATGAATATTTTCAACTCCGCATCGGGGAAAACAGTTGTGCCTATATCGCGGCCATCCATTACGATGCCACGTTTCTTGCCAAGTTTCTTTTGTTGTGCAGTGGCAAATGCACGTACTTCTTTTATGGTGGCTACTTCACTCACTTTCTCAGCCACAATCATATCGCGGATGTAGTGCTCAACGTTCTCGTCGTTCAGTTGCATTTCAGATTTGTTGCTGGCTTCGTTGAATGTAAATGCAAGATGAATATTGGTGAGCGCGTTCAGTACTTCATCACTGTTTTTATAGTCTATACTGTTCCTGAGAAAATAGAGGGTAATGGCACGGTACATAGCACCACTGTCTATATAGTTATAACCAAGTCTCGCAGCCAGTTCTTTTGCCACTGTGCTTTTGCCACAAGATGAGTATCCGTCTATTGCTATTATGATTTTCGGCTTCGCCATCAGTACAAATTTCCGTCAACCTTTCGGTAATACAAACATTGTGTTTGTTATAAAAATGTGGTAAATTAAAATGGCACCATCAGGTGCCATTTTAATTATTATAACAAAAGATGTCAGTTAGCTCATTTCTGCCAGATACTTGTGGAAGTATGGGATAGTTTCAATACCCTTGAAGTAGTTGAACACATCATACTTTTCGTTTGGTGAGTGTATGTTATCGTTATCAAGGCCAAAGCCCAGCAATACTGTTTTCAGTCCCAGTACACGTTCAAACAACGCGATGATAGGAATACTGCCACCACCACGTGTAGGTATAGGGTCTTTGCCAAATGCTGTTTGAATAGCTTTTGCCGCAGCCTTGTAAGCAACAGAATCTGTTGGTGTTACTACAGGTTCGCCACCATGGTGCGGAGTTACTTTTACTTTAACACCTGCGGGTGCAATGCTTTCAAAATGTTTCTGGAACATTGCAGATATCTCATCAGAGCTTTGATGAGGTACAAGGCGCATAGAGATTTTTGCGTTCGCTTTAGATGGCAATACTGTTTTAGCACCTTCGCCTATATAGCCACCCCATATACCGTTCACATCCAGCGTAGGGCGTGTACCTGTACGTTCCAGTGTAGTGTAGCCTTTTTCGCCCTGCACTTCTTTAATGCCCAGTTCCTTCTGGTATTCATTCAGGTCGAATGGGGCACTGTTTAATGCAGCACGCTCAGCTTCCGTCAGGTCTTGTACCTTGTCGTAGAAGCCCGGTATTGTTATGTGGTTGTTTTCGTCGTGCAGCGAAGCAATCATTTTTGCCAACGTGTTTATCGGATTGGCAACAGCGCCACCATATACACCACTGTGCAGGTCGCGGTTAGGGCCTACCACTTCTACTTCCATATAAGCCAGTCCTCGCAGGCCGGTTTCCAGCGATGGGTTTTCCATGCTTATCATAGAGGTATCAGATACCAGTACGATGTCTGCTTTCAGTTTTTCTTTATTGCCTTCCAGAAATTTGCCAAGATTAGATGAACCAACTTCTTCCTCGCCCTCTATCATGAATTTGATATTACAAGGCAGGGTGTTGGTCTTTACCATCACTTCCAGTGCCTTTACGTGCATGTACATCTGGCCCTTGTCATCGCAAGCACCGCGTGCATATATTTTTTCGTCTTTGATAACCGGCTCAAACGGTCCGCTATGCCATAGTTCCAGTGGGTCAGCTGGTTGCACATCGTAGTGGCCGTAAACCAATACCGTTGGCAGTTTAGGGTCAATCATTTTTTCGCCATATACTATCGGGTGTCCTGGTGTAGGGCATATTTCTGCATTGTCGCATCCGGCATCCAGCAGGCTTTTCTTTACAGCATCCGCACAGCGTGCTACATCGGCTTTATAATTACTGTCTGCGCTAACGGATGGTATACGCAACAGGTCTAACAGTTCATCCAGGAAACGCTGTTTATTGGCAGCGAGGTATTCATTCCAAACTTGCATGAAAAAAGATTTAGGGCTCAAATGTAAATAATTAGCCACATAGCCCAATGCTGCACTTGTTAAATAACCCTCATTTTGCCCTTTCTTCTGGCATTAATACTCAAATGTCGTTTTTTGCTTCATAACACATTGGTTTATAATAAATAAATAATATGTTGGTTTCCGCTTGTTTTTATGTTAACTTTGCACACTTTTAAATTACAGTTCCGTATATGAAGTTGTCGCAATTCAAATTTGACCTTCCACTTAACCTGATAGCCCAGCACCCTGCTAAAACCAGAGAAGAAAGCCGGTTGATGGTTGTGCACCGCGACACCGGAAAAATCGAGCACAAGACTTTCCGCGATATTATCAACTACTTTGATGATAAAGACGTTATGGTGGTGAATAACACTAAGGTGTTTCCTGCACGCCTGTACGGTCGCAAAGAAAAGACAGGTGCTAAGATTGAAGTATTCCTGCTGCGCGAACTGAACAAACCAAACCGCCTTTGGGATGTTATTGTTGATCCGGCTCGTAAAATACGCGTTGGTAACAAGCTCTACTTTGGCGATAACGATGAGTTGGTAGCTGAAGTAATCGATAATACTACTTCTCGTGGCCGTACCATCCGTTTCTTGTTTGATGGTGATGATGATGCTTTCAGAAAGATGCTGGAAACATTGGGTGAAACACCACTTCCTAAATACATAAAACGTAAGCCTGAAGAAGAAGATAAAGAGCGTTATCAGACAGTATATGCTAAGTACGAAGGCGCGGTAGCTGCACCAACTGCAGGCCTGCACTTCAGTAAAGAGCTTATCAAACGCCTGGAAATTGAAGGTGTTAAGTTTGCAGAGGTTACACTTCACACAGGTTTAGGTACGTTCCGTCCGATAGAAGTAGAAGACTTGTCTAAGCACAAAATGGATGCTGAATACTTCCGTGTTGACGATTTCTCTACTAAAATTGTAAATAAAGCAAAACTGGAAAACAGGCGTATTTGTTCCATTGGTACAACTACAATGCGTGCACTGGAAAGTTCAGTAACAGCACAAGGCCTGTTGAAGGCTGAGGAAGGCTGGACGAACCTGTTCATCCACCCACCGTACGATTTTTCAATAGCTAACAGCCTGGTTACAAACTTCCACCTGCCAAAAACAAGCCTGATGATTATGGTTTGTGCATTTGCAGGATATGATTTAACAATGGAAGCGTATAATACAGCAATAAAAGAAAAATATCGTTTCTTCAGCTATGGCGATGCAATGATCGTATTATAATATCCACAATAAATTATCGTTTTATAAACAGCGCGCGTTTCATATCGTGCGCTGTTGTATTTTTGGAAGATATGCAGCAACAGATTAAAGACATATTGCAACGCTCCATAGACGTAAAGGCGCAGATAATAGATAACCCCGAACTTATAAATACTATAGAAGCAGTAGTAGAAAAAATCGTCGCTGCTTTCAGGAATGGTAATAAAGTATTGTTTTGCGGTAATGGCGGAAGTGCTGCCGATGCACAACACCTTGCTGCAGAATTCAGTGGCAGATTTTATTCCGACCGCGACCCGCTCCCTTCTGAAGCATTGCACTGTAATACTTCGTATATAACAGCAGTAGCAAATGATTATGGCTACGACGTTGTTTATAGCAGGATAATAAAAGGAACAGGTAAGGCAGGAGATGTATTGATAGGCCTCAGCACATCCGGCAACTCTGTTAATATTACAAATGCGTTACAAACTGCAAAGGATATTGGTATGATTACTGTAGGATTTACAGGAGAAGGTGGTGGTAAAATGAAAGCACTTTGCGATTACCTGGTAAATATACCAAGCAACGATACGCCAAGGATACAGGAAAGCCACATTACCGTCGGGCATATTATGTGCCAACTGGTAGAAGAAAAATTGTTTTAAAGACAGAAAACCAAGGACAAATGACGACGTTTAATTTACAGGCTCCGATAGATAAAAGCTGGACTTTGTTCCTCGACAGGGATGGTGTTATTAATGTGGAAAATGTAGGCTCTTATATTACCAATTGGCAGGAGTTTCAGTTTTGTGAAGGTGTACTCGATGCGTTAAAACATTTAAGCGATGTGTTTGGCAATATTGTAGTTGTAACTAATCAAAGAGGTGTTGGCAAAGGTGTAATGACAAAAGAAGACCTCAAACACATCGGAGACAGCATGACAGACAGTATATTATCTGCAGGCGGGCGTATCGATAAGATATATGCCTGCATTGCTACAGATGACAATGACCAGAACCGCAAGCCAAATACCGGAATGGGATTACAGGCAAAAGAAGATTTCCCGCAAATTGATTTTAAGCGCAGCATAATGGTAGGGAATAGCATCAGCGATATGGAATTTGGTAAACGCCTTGCTATGCATACAGTGTTTCTTACAACCAAACATGAGCCGTATCCGATGCCGCACGACCTGATAGATGAGCAATATGCGTCTCTTAATGCATGGGCTGCTACTATAAAATCAACAGAAATGGTAGGGTAATATAAATTGTATTTTTTATTATAAATATTGATTTACAGGCATTTAGAGTGCCTGTATGCATTATAATTACAGCCCGCATAGCCTGTATTCAACAATATAATATTCAGGCATTCAAATTATTTGGATAAAAAAAAAATACCCATTACCTTTGCAGTCCTTTTTAATATGGCTAAACAGTCTTTAATCAAACAGGACGGTACTATCGTGGAAGCACTGTCGAATGCAATGTTCCGCGTACGTCTTGAAAACGGGCACGAAATTTTGGCTACAATATCCGGTAAAATGCGCATGCACTACATACGTATCCTGCCAGGAGATAAAGTAGGAGTTGAAATGAGCCCGTACGATTTGAGTAGAGGCCGTATTATATACAGGTATAAATAGATAACTAACAATAAAAATAATAACCGATCATGAAGGTTAGAGCTGCTATCAAAAAGCGTAGTGCAGATTGCAAAATAGTTCGCCGTAAAGGTAAACTGTACGTAATTAACAAAAAGAATCCTCGTTTTAAACAACGTCAGGGATAATCGTAGTATTTAGTAATTAGTATTTAAAATTTATAACATACATGGCTCGTATAGCTGGTATAGACCTTCCGAAGAACAAGCGTGGTGAGATAGCTCTCACTTACATTTACGGTATTGGCCGTAGCACTGCTCAATATATCCTTGACAAATCAGGGATTAATTATGACAAGAAAGCGATGGAGTGGAATGACGAAGAGCAAGCTGCCATCCGTAACATCATCAGCACTGAGTTCAAAGTTGAAGGTCAGTTGCGTTCTGAAGTTCAGATGAACATCAAACGCCTGATGGATATTGCTTGTTATCGCGGTCTGCGTCATCGTAAAGGTTTGCCTTTGCGTGGTCAGCGTACACGTACCAACAGCCGTACTCGTAAGGGTAAGCGCAAAACTGTTGCAGGTAAAAAGAAAGCAGCTAAGAAATAATCTCCGCACCACTGCCGGATCTGCTGAGCTGCAGCAGGGAGGAGTGGAACGGGGCCGGTGTATGCCGGCTTATATTTTTGTTAACGACTACCTTATTTTAAAAGTAAAATGGCAAAAGCACAATCTTCTGCAAAAACCGCTGCTAAAAAGCGCGTAGTGAAAGTTGACCCGCACGGTGATGTGCATGTCAGCGCAACATTCAACAACATCATCGTTAGTATCACTAACAAGCAAGGTCAGGTTATCTCTTGGTCTTCTGCAGGTAAAATGGGTTTCCGTGGTTCTAAAAAGAACACGCCGTACGCTGCACAGATGGCATCTCAGGACTGCGGTAAAGTAGCAGCTGACGCAGGTCTGAAAAAAGTTGATGTATTCGTAAAAGGACCTGGTTCTGGCCGTGAAGGTGCTATCCGCGCTCTGGCAAGTGTAGGTATCGAAGTAGTGTCTATCAAAGACGTTACACCAATGCCGCACAATGGTTGTCGTCCTCCGAAAAAACGTAGGGTATAATCTTTACGAAATTATTTATCAGTTTATTATTTAATCACAATACACTGCTTCGTATCGAAATTTACGATTTTGAATGAGACGCAGCAGTTAAAAAAAATCGAACATGGCACGTTATACAGGCCCAAAAAACAGAATCTGCCGCATATTCGGCGAACCAATCTTAGGTTCAGGTAAAAACCTGGGTAAAAACAGCAACCCTCCGGGTCAGCATGGTGGTACACGCAAGCGCAAAACTGCAAGTGAGTACGCTATCCAGCTGAAAGAAAAACAAAAAGCTAAATACACTTACGGTGTATTGGAAAAACAATTCCGCAACACATACGTTGAAGCTTCTCGTCTGAAGGGTGCAACAGGTGAAAACCTTATCAAATTGCTGGAAGCACGTCTTGACAACACAGTTTACCGTATGGGTATTTCGCCTACACGTCCAGCTGCACGTCAGTTAGTTGCTCACAAACACATCATGGTTAATGGTGAAGTGGTTAACATCCCTTCTTACCAACTGAAACCGGGTGACATCATCGAACTGAAACCTAAGAGCAAAATCAATCCTACAGTTATCAGCCTGATGCGTGGTAAAAACCCTAAAATCAGCTGGGTAGATTGGAACGAAAAGGAAATGAAAGGTACTTACCTTGCTAATCCTGAACGTGATAATGTTCCTGAGAATATCAAAGAACAATTGATTGTAGAGTTATACTCTAAGTAATAATATTTTTTAAGCAGTTTTATTAACCGATTGCGTTGGATAGAATGTCCCTCGCGAATCACAAATTAATAAGTATAATGGCTATTTTAAATTTCCAAAAACCGGACAAAATTGTTCTTCAGAAAGCAACAGATTTCGAAGCTCAATTTGAATTCCGCCCGCTCGAACCTGGTTATGGTGTTACCATAGGTAACGCATTGCGCCGCGTATTGCTTTCTTCTCTGGAAGGTTATGCAATTACAGCTATAAAAATAGCAGGTGCAGACCACGAATTTGCCACAATCAAAGGTGTACTGGAAGATGTAACTGAAATCATCCTGAACCTGAAGCAAGTTCGCCTGAAAAAAGCAATTGACAGTGATGTTACTTCTGACAGGGTAGAGCTGAACATTAAAGGTAAAGAAGTTTTCACCGCAGGTATGATAGGTGAAGCACTTCCTAACTTTGAAGTAATGAATCCGGAACTGGTTATCTGCACAATGGATGCAAATACCAATTTCCATATAGAATTGCATATTGGCAAAGGCCGTGGTTATGTGCCTGCTGAAGAAAATCGTTCTGTTGAAGCACCTGTAGGTGTTATTGCAATCGACTCTATCTTCACTCCAATTAAAAATGTAAAATACAGCATCGAAAATACACGTGTTGAACAACGTACGGATTTCGAAAAACTGATAATGGAAGTTATCACAGATGGTACTATCCATCCTGAAGAAGCTGTAAAAGAAGCATCACGCATACTTATCCAGCACCTGATGATCATCACTGATGAAAACATCTCTCTGGATACTAAACGTGAAGAAAAAGAAACAGTTGTTGACGAAGAAACACTGCAACTGCGCAAAGTATTGAACACACCGCTTGAAGATCTTGAACTTTCAGTTCGTGCATTTAACTGCCTGAAAGCTGCTAAGATTAATTCTTTGAGCGAGCTGGTACAATACACACAGGAAGAACTGATGAAATTCCGCAACTTCGGTCAGAAATCACTTTCTGAAATCGAACAAGTGCTTGGCGAACGTGGCTTGCACTTCGGTATGGATATCAGCAAATTCCACCGCAGCAACGATTAATCAATTTGATGTCAAAATCCGATACTTATTCGGGTTTTGACTTTTACTTTTTATTTAACAAAGTACCTCATATTCCTTGACACGGTATGAGGGAATTTAAAACTAACAGTCATGCGTCACGGAGACAAAATTAAAAACTTAGGCCGCACCGCTTCTCACCGCGCTGCGTTGCTTTCTAACCTTGCTTGCCAACTGATTGAGCACAAACGTATCATCACTACATTGGCTAAAGCAAAATCTTTGCGTGTATATGCAGAGCCGCTGATTACACGTTCTAAGAACGACAGCATGCACAATCGTCGTGTTGTGTTCAGCTATCTGCAAGACAAAGAAGCTATCAAAGAATTATTTGGTACAATCGGCGATAAAGTTGCCGGTCGTCCGGGTGGTTATACTCGTATCATCAAGTTGCCTCGCCGTATGGGTGATGCTGCAGATATGGCAATGATTGAGTTGGTTGACTTCAACGAAATCTACAAGAAAGATGCTAAAGAAGGTGCTAAGAAAACTCGTCGTAGCCGTCGTAGCGCTGGTACAACTAAGAAAGTTGAAATGGCTGCTCCTCAAGCTCCGGTAGTTGACGAAACACCTGCTACTGATGTAACTCCTGAAGCTCCTGCTGCAGAAGGTACTGAAGAAAACAACGCTTAATTTTAATTAGCGAACTATACATGATAAAGGCTGCCGATAGGCAGCCTTTATTGTTTTAATCAATGTCGGTTATTAGTTAGCAGGATAGTCTGTAAACCCTTCCGCACCTGCACTGAAGAATAGATTACTATCAGGCGCGTTGAGAGTTATATTATGTTGCAGTTTATGTGGCAGATTGGGGTTGGCTATGAACGGAGAGCCGAAAGATACCAGGTTTGCAATGCCTGCTATTATCACTTCTTCTGCACGTTCTTTTGTATAGCCGCCATTCAGTATGATGGTATTTGTAAAATTACTCCTGATGCTATCTAATAATTTCATGCCTTCCTCAGTTGCTCTTGCTGCATAGTCTATAACATGTACATAGGCAATATTCAACTTATTCAGCTCGTTGCTCAGGTAGTTGTATGTATCATATACTTCATTATAGGCAGGCATATCATTGTATTGATTGTAGGGAGATATCCTGATGCCTGTTTTGTCAGCACCTATTTTATTTACAACAGCGTTTGCAACTGCAATTACAAAACGAGAGCGATTTTCTATTGAGCCACCATAGTCATCTGTTCGTTGGTTTACATGCGGGTTTAGAAACTGTTCTAACAGATAGCCATTTGCACCGTGTAGTTCTACACCATCAAAGCCTGCATCAATAGCATTTTGTGCTGCTTGTGCAAATTCGTCAATTGCATTTCTGATTTCATCAACAGACATAGTAACAGGTACAGGCATTGGTTGCATACCCTCAGCATCTGTCCACATATCACCTTTTGCAGCAATAGCAGATGGCGCAAGTATTACTGTGTCTGAAGGCATATTTGCTTTATGACTGACGCGGCCAGTGTGCATCAATTGAGCAAATACTTTACCACCGGCATCGTGTATCGCTTTCGTTACAGGTTGCCAGCTGGTTATTTGTTCTTTAGTATATAAGCCCGGTATGCGTGCATAACCCAATCCATTTGCAGATGGTGATATTCCTTCAGTGATGATGAGCCCTGCTGTTGCGCGCTGAGCATAGTAATCCGCAATCAGGTCATTTGCAAGGTTTCCAATGGCTCTAGAGCGTGTCATCGGAGCCATTATGATACGATTACTTAATTCTATAGAACCCAGTGAAGCAGGTTCAAACAGATTGATTTTACTTTGTGATTCCATTGTTAGTGTACTTGATGTTTATAATTTTCATCAAAGGTGTTACTAACAGTAAGGGTTAACAATAAGTCAGGAAAACATGACCAACAATAGCAGTATAACAAATCATAATGATTGCCCCGGACAAGAAGTTCTGAATGTACTTACTACAAAATGGGTACCTAATATATTTCGTATGGTGGAACGAGGTCCGGTAAGGTTCAGCGAACTATTGAAAGAAATATCAGGAGCTAACAAGCAATCAATATCTGTTGCGCTGCATAAGCTCGAAGATTTTGGCTTAATAGAGAAGAAGGTGATAAAACAAAAACCACTGCATATTGAATATAATTTATCGGAGAATGGCAGGTCTGTCATTGATGTATTCAAAGCAATACCGAGGAGCTTGACTACAATGGGCCCGAAAGAGAAATAGCAGCTGTACAGCTGCTATTTCTCTTTCGTATTATCGTTTTCTTTTTTCTTTTCCGGCTTCTTTCTTCCTGCATCTTTCAGCGCCTTATCTATAATCCATTCAAGCTGTCCGTTTGCACTGCGAAATTCATCCGCAGCCCATTTTTCAATAGCCTTGAATGTTTCTTCATCAATCCGCAGTACAAAACTTTTTTTCGCCATTTTTCTGAATTCAAAAGTAATAAGTCAGAACCTTAAAGTTGATTGCTTCAGGTTCTGACTATTGAATTGATTATTGATGTAGTGTGCCTGTATTCAGTACAGGTTGTGCACCGCGTTCGCCGCAAAGAACCACCATCAGGTTACTCACCATTGCTGCTTTCTTCTCTTCGTCAAGTTCTACTATGTTCTTCTTGCTTAACTGCTGCAATGCCATTTCCACCATGCCTACAGCACCCTCTACTATTTTATAACGTGCGGCAACAATAGCTGTAGCTTGCTGGCGTTGCAGCATAGCACCTGCAATTTCCTGCGCATATGCCAGGTGGCTAATACGTGCTTCAAGTATCGTGATGCCTGATGTCTGCAGGCGCTCATTCAATTCTTTTTCTAGCAGCTCATTTACTTTCTGTCCGCCATCACGTAGCGTAATGGTCGCTGTTTCATCTTCAATATTATCGTAGGAAAAACTTGTTGCAAGGTTGCGCAGTGCGGCTTCGCTCTGTGTTTTTACATATGCTGCATAGTCCGACACTTCGTAGGCTGCTTTGTAAGTATCTGATATCTGCCATACTATTACCGATGCTATCTCAATAGGGTTACCCATTTTGTCATTCACCTTCAGTGTAGGTGTTGCAAGGTTAGATGCCCTTTGTGATATTTTAATGGTTGCATATAACGGGTTTACGAAAAACATCCCGTTTTCCTTTACGCTGCCTACATACTTACCAAAGAAGTTCAGCACGCGTGCGTGATTTGGCTGTATTATCATCAGGCCTTTCCAGATAAATAGTGTTGCAGCAAAGCAAAGGATGCCGGGTATCACAATCATTGGCATATCAGGTGCCATTGTAAATAGATAAATTGCCAGGCCAAGAAGAACAAAGGATAATATTAGTGCTAAATAGCCATTCACTGGTTTAATTACTTTTTCCATATTGCATTGTTTTAGTTATTTCAATGTGATATTAAATTGATATCACAAAGATATAGCTACTTTTTTCAATCCGCCAAATCATTAACAAAAAATCGTATTGAATTAACATTGCCCTGCTGCCTGTTTTCTTCCTATTTTTGAAGCAATGCAATTTTCATCTGTAGTAGGACAAACTGCCGCCAAACAAGGGCTAATAAATATGTATCAGACGGGTCATTTCCCTCATGCGCTTTTGTTGACAGGCAATGAGGGTACAGGTGGCCTGCCTTTTGCACTTGCTTTAGCACAGTATATCTTTTGCGAGGCACCAACAGCTACAGATAGTTGCGGGCAATGCCCCAATTGCCAAAAAGCAGGTAAACTGGAACACGCAGATTTGCACCTGAGTTTCCCCAGCATACCCCCAAAGGCAGGCACAAAAGCTATGAGCCGTCATTACATTACAGACTTCAGAGAATTTGTGGGGCAGACCCCTTATGGAACTACTTACGATTGGCTTCAGTTTATTAATGCAGAAAACAAACAAGGCAACCTTACTGCCGAAGAATGCAGGGAGATAATAGATACATTGAATCTCAAGTCTTACGAAGGTGGTAAAAAGGTGCAGATAATCTGGCGGCCTGAATATCTGGGTAAAGAGGGTAACATACTGCTGAAGCTTATAGAAGAACCACCGGCAGATACAATACTGATATTTGTTGCAGAAGCAGCTGAAGATATATTGCCTACTATACTATCGAGAACGCAGGATGTAAAACTCATACCATTAGGAGCAAAGGATATAGCCGATGCATTGATGCAACGCGGATTGGCAGACGAGCGTAATGCATTGCAAATAGGACATCTTGCAAACGGAAGCTTTACAGAGGCACTACGTTTATTGCAACATACACAGAATGATCTGTTTCCTGATGTAAGGAACTGGTTCAACGCACTGTTTACAAATAATGGAATAGCCATTGCCAAGTTTGCAGACGAATGGAGCAAATCCGGCAGGGAGCAGCAGAAGAACTTCCTGCAATACGTCATTAACCTGTTGGAGCATGCAATCAGGAGCAGATACTTGCCACAGATATCACCTGCACTACCACAGGAAGAAGCATTCTTTGCACAGAAGCTGGCTGCTATGAAAATCAGCTTTGATGCATTGCAGCAAATGACTGAAATGATTTCTAAAACGATATACTATATAGAGCGCAATGCTCATAGCAAAACGCAATTACATACCTTATCAGTAAAGCTTGTATATATTATTCAGGGCAGGAAGATACCAGCATAGCAGATTAGTTCAGTTCTATCATCAGATTCATAATGATAGCTTCACATTCACTGATTTGTATTGCTTCGATTGGAAAGATTAATTCTTGCATGTTTGTTTGGTGTTTTGTGTTTGATAATGCTAAAGTAATTACAGGCTACTGCGTTAAGGAAATTATATAAGAAAGTTAACAGCTGGTTTGCAAGCTGTTAACAAGCCATTAACAAGCTATATCTATCCTTGTAGGATTAAAAAAAAATTAAAATAACGTTTACGAAATTGTTTCTTTTCCTTTGATATCATATACTCAAAGCCTTGATAATAGCTATTTATAAGGCTTTCCAAGTTTAATGATATATATGTCAATTATTATTACTTGCAATCCGGGTGTATTAAGATTTTTTGCTTTTTCATATTCAGTACTATCTGCTTACTTTTATCAAAGCCGTTACAAATAGAACAAGCTCAATTAACTATGCAGTTTACTTATTTTGGTCATTCTTGTTTTATGGTGGAGTCGGACGGATTGAAGTTCCTGTTCGACCCCTTTATTACAGGCAATCCACTTGCTACCCATATCAATATCAAAGCAATAGAAGCCGATTATATATTGGTGAGCCATGCACACAGGGCGCATACCGAAGACCTTGACAGACTTGCTGCACAAACAGGAGCCACAGTTATTGCTACATACGAGGTAATTGCAAAAGCACAACAGGTACAGAAGTTTCATGCTATGAACTACGGCGCATGTACATTCGACTTCGGGGAAGTACGTATGGTGCCTGCATTACATAGCAGTGCTTTTCCGGATGGTACTTATGGTGGCAGTGCAGGAGGTTTTATATTAAAACTGCCACAGGGCAATTTTTACTATAGTGGCGATACTGGCCTTACTACCGATATGCAGCTGATACCTAAGTATTATGCACAGCTGAAGTTTGCGGTACTGCCTATTGGTGGAAACTTTACGATGAATGTTGATGGTGCCATCATTGCAAGCAAGTTTATAGAGTGCGATAAAATCATCGGTGTACACTACAATACTTTTGAGTACATAAAGATAGATACCAAACAGGCAGTAGAGAAGTTTGCCGCGGCAGGTAAAGAACTGATACTGCTGAATGCAGGGGATACAATTACGATGTAGATTGGTTACATAATCAATTTTTCCTGGTTAAAGTATATTTGAGCGCGCCCTTCACCAGTTGGGTGCGTTCATAGTTTTCGGATGCGCTGAACAGGCGTGTGGTATCTCCGTTGATTTCGAATATAAAAGGTTTCTGGTTTTTAGTCCTTTCATCGAAAATGATTTCGTCAATACGATACCCTTCTTCTTCTGCAATAAAGTCGGTGAAGACGTAGTAGGTACTATGTCCTTCAAAGCCGCTGATGATGCCATCTTCAGCAAAGCTTACATCTGTTGCCTTGCCGTTTTCGTCTGTTGCTGTATAACTGCCTGCAAATAATGCTTTGTTGGTAGCGCGCTGCAGTGCGGATGGCTCTCCGTTCTCGGTAGTGAGTGGTGCTACTTTGCTATAGCTGCGCTTATCGAGCAGCTTGCCACCTGCTCCGTAGTGGTATAGTATCAGTGAAGTATCGCTGTTGGCAATTTCGTAACCAATTTCGTAACTGTTGATGGAGTTTTGATAGTCTGGCAGTGCGGTAGTAATGGATTGCTCATTTTTGCCGGGGCGGAAGTATGCCATAAAGCCACCACCCTCGTGATTGTTGAAACTAACAGATACATAGAGGCTATCGCCCGTATAGTCGGCAGTATTGATTTCCATTGAAACGATATCCTTCAGTACTTCGCTTGATGCCAGTGGCGATTTGGTTTTAGCCAGATCATCCATGTAGCCCGTCATTACCCATGCACCATTTATAACAGGTGCAAATCTGTCAGCAAGTTCTTTTGCTTCTTCTGCCTGTTGTGTGGCTTTGTCTTTACAAGATGCCAATACTATTAGCGGAGCGATGATATAGAGTAACCTTTTCATGGTATAAATATAGGTTTTTCTGTTTTGTTGCAGTTTGTTGCCGTTTTTTGTTGTGTGATATTTTGTTGCACTACTTTATAGTTTTCTTTATATGTTGATAGTTTTTGATAGTGTTTGCACAGTTCTAAAACGAAACATGGTTGATAATCAATGAATAGCGATGCGTTTGGTTAGATAGTGAAACAAATAGGTTGTAAGGCATTTTATTGGTTTTTATGATGATTTCTATCATTACAAATATACGCTATTTACGCAATTTTATTTTGTTGTTACCAAGCTATAAGGGTTAACTTTATGGAAAATATACACCATGCTTATTAAAGAGATACTGACCGAAATAGAGACATCCACACACCCTGTGGCAAAAGCACTGCACAAGGGAGAACATTTTAAAGTACTGGTGATAGGCTTTAAAAATGGTATGGTGCTGAAGGAACATAAAGCACATATGCCATCTAAACTGACAGTGATGGACGGAACAGTAGAATACAGACAAGGAGAAGAGATAGTTGTGCTGAATAAATATGACAGCTTAGATATACCTGTGGATGAGGTGCATAGTGTGTTAGCTACTGTAGATAGTATGTGTTTGCTGACGCAAGGGTAGGGTTATATCTATCATACTCACGTCATTGCGAGGAACGAAGCAATCTAGTCTCGTGTAGAGTTGACTCGTTGCGAGCCAACCACCCCGATTGGCAACGACATGCTTCGCATATCTCTGCCAATATCCCCTCCTAAAAACTGTTCTGAATGTTCCGAAGGGCATTCGAAACCTAATATAATACTCCGTTCTCTGAACGGCATTTATGCTACTGCTGTATATCTGTATCTCGACGGCTGTATGCTAAATTCCGTTTACAAAACGGCTTTCTATTTGTAGTTCAAGATGCCTTGCAGAATATCTTGAACAGCGAGCTACGTTCAGAATGAAAGTGAGCGGTTTTGTTGCTCAGGAACATCAACATCTGCATTAATATAAAAGGAGCTTAGTAATATAGAATACCAGTTAGATTTATAATCACAAAGCATATTTATTGCGTTTTTTTTAATTGGTAATGTATATATTTGATATGCATAAATATTATAAACCAAAAAAATCCTTCTATGCGTATTCTTACACAATTTCTATTCCTTTTGTTATTCTGTGTCACTGCATATGCTCAAGCTCCATTGGTGTTTAAAGAGTTTGATTTAAATGTCGGAAGTAGTGATTCGGAGCCCTTAAACTTTAATGTTGTTAACGGTAAACTACTTTTTTCTGCAAACACTTCTGTTGGTAGAGAGTTGTGGATATCGGATGGGACTACCGCAGGGACTAAACTATTAAAAGATATAAATGCAGGAGCAGGGAGTAGTTTGCAAAATGCCGGAAATGGCCCAAGAGCTGTTTTGGGTTCTAAGCTTGTCTTTGCAGCAGACAATGGCACTACAGGCGAGGAGCTTTGGGTATCTGACGGTACTGCAGCAGGCACCACTTTGCTAAAAGATATTTATACTGGTAGTAATAGTTCCAATCCGCTAGCAGATGGTTGGGCAATTGTAGGTAGTAAGCTTATTTTTTCTGCCAGGACATTAACTAACGGAAACGAAGTATGGGTAACAGATGGCACAACTGCAGGTACCACTTTGCTTAAAGATATTAATAGCGGCGGTGCTACAAGTTATCCCGGTGCATTTGTACAATATAATGGTAAAGTATATTTCGGTGCTGATGATGGAGTGAATGGTGTTAAACTGTGGGTGACAGACGGAACCGCATCAGGCACGCAATTAATAAATGTTCCTTTTGAGGCTCCTGTTTATTTTGTTGTTTTAAACAGCATGATGATTTCTTTTGCATATGATGCAACTAACGGTGTCGAATTGTGGAAAACAGATGGCACAGTTGGAGGCAGTAGTTTAATAAAAGACATTAATCCCGGCTTTGGCAGTTCTGTACCTGCATCATTGAGAGCAGATATGTTTTGTGTCTATAATAATAAGTTATATTTCGTTGCAGATAATGGTAGCAATGGATATGAGTTATGGGTTACAGACGGAACTACTACAGGAACACAAATGGTTAAAGAAATAAGAACAGGTACAGGTGATGCATACATCGGCAATATGATGGTATTCAACAACAAGCTTTATTTTGGTGGAATGGATGCATCCGGTAATAGGAAACTTTGGGAAACTGATGGTACTGCAGGCGGAACAAAAATTGCAGTAAATACAAACGGAGTATTCAATGAGATGTCCTCAATAATTGGGTATAAAAAGTCTCTTTATTTTAACGCAACAGATAATGCAGCTTTCCCTTTTAGTGATGATTTGTTCAAATCAAACGGGACTACTTCAGGGACTACAAAAATAGGCCCATCAACCAAAACAGACGCCGCATCAAACATTGCACAATTTATTATGTACGATTCAACATTGTATTTCTGTGCAAATTATAACAATGGGTATGAACTGTGGAGTATGAAGGATACAACCGGAAGTGGCGGTGGTGGAAGTTCTAATGTTGAGTATGTTGATAATGAACGTGTAATCACTTTTTATCCTAATCCTGTACATGACAAAATCACAATAAAAATAACAAAATCGTACAATAAAGGTAGCGTTGCTTTGTATGACATAACAGGCAGATTGGTGATGCCAGTATTGCCTGTATCAGGTTCTCAACCAATAGTGCCTGTTAAAGATGTAGTAAAAGGGATTTATACAATTGGTGTAATGCTGGATGGTAAGGAACACAAACAGAAATTAGTAATAGAGTAGGGACTGGTAATACTTCGTATATAATGGCTGCAAAGCAGCCATTATATTTTTAAGATTATAACATTTTTGAATAGGATTGAGAATGCCCTATTACTACTCAAATCCTAAACTTATCCACAAAACCCTATTGTTTCACAAAATGCGGTCGTGGAACATTATTTTTGTATAGTAACCCCAAGAGAGGAATTTTCATGCAGTTTACTTATTACGGACATGCTTGTTTTATGGTGGAAACAGCCGGCAAAAAGCTGCTGTTCGACCCGTTTGTCAACGGCAATCCGTTGATGACAGGTTTTGATATCAATACAATACAGGCGGATTATATACTGGTTTCTCATGCACATGGCGACCATACAGGCGACCTGATGGCGATTGCCAAAAACACAGGTGCCAAAGTAATAGCCATGGCAGAGATTGCTGATTGGGTAACAAATCAGGGGTATAGTAATGTACATGCGATGAATTATGGCCCAGCACAGCTTGATTTTGGTAAAGTGCGTATGGTGCCTGCCCTGCACAGCAGCAGTTTCCCTGATGGCAGTAATGGCGGCAATCCGGCGGGTTTTGTTGTTACAACCGGGGATGGCAGTTTTTACTATAGCGGCGATACCTGCCTGACGATGGATATGAAACTGATACCGGAGTATGCAGGGTTGTATGTGGCCATCATGCCGATAGGCGGGAACTATACCATGGATGTAGAGGATGCGCTGATAGCAAGTAATTACATACAATGCGACAAGGTAGTAGGTGTACATTTTAATACCTGGCCACCGATAGCAATAGATGAAGAAAAATCGGTAAGGATATTTGAAGCGGCAGGCAAAGAACTGATATTGCCGGAATTAGGTAAAACCATTAAATTATAACTATCAATAAAAGGCGTACCTTATACAGGAATAGGGTATTAAACAATAAGATATGGCCAAAGTAATAGCGATAGCGAACCAAAAGGGCGGAGTAGGAAAAACAACCACAGCCATCAACCTGGCTGCAAGCCTCGCAGTGCTTGAATATAAGACACTGCTGGTGGATGCAGACCCGCAGGCAAACAGCACCACAGGTAACGGCTTTGACCTGAAGAACATTCAGCTGAGCCTGTATGACTGTATGGTGAATGATACGCCTGTGACGCAGGTAATACTGGAAACAGAAACACCGAATTTATATCTGCTGCCATCTCATCTGGATTTGGTGGGTGCGGAGATAGAATTGATACACCACCCCAACCGCGAGCATGTAATGCGCAACGCACTGGAGGAACAACGTAAGAAGTTTGACTTCATCATCATCGATTGTTCTCCGTCATTAGGCCTGATAACCGTAAATGCGCTGACGGCTGCGGATAGTGTGGCAATACCGGTACAATGCGAATATTTTGCCCTTGAAGGTTTGGGCAAATTGCTCAATACCATCAAAATAGTGCAGACACGCATTAATACCGACCTGCAGATAGAAGGTATATTGATGACTATGTACGATGGCCGCCTGCGCCTGAGCAACCAGGTAGTGGAAGAAATCAAAAACCACTTTGGCGAGCTGGTGTTTAATACCATCGTTCATCGCAATACCAGACTGGGAGAAGCACCAAGCTTTGGTACACCCGCACTGATGTATGATGCGGAAAGTACAGGAGCCATCAACTACCTGAACCTTGCAAAAGAGATTTTGCAGAAGAACAATATGACCAAGATAAAGAACGAGGACAGAATATTTGAAACAGGAGACCATGTCGCAGATCAATAAAAAACAAGCATTGGGTAAGGGTATCCGCGCATTGCTGAATACCATAGATGAAGAAATGAAGACCCCTGCAGAAGGTAGTGGTGCACCGGTGCCTCCTTCCGTTAGCGGGCAGACACCAACTGCGGGTACGATTGTGCGCATCCCTGTTGAACAGATAGAAGTGAACCCCAAGCAGCCCCGCCGCGATTTTGACGAGCAGGCATTGAGGGAGCTTTCAGAAAGTATTAAACTGCACGACATCATTCAGCCGATAACGGTGGTGAAACTGGGGCCTACGCAATATCAGCTGATATCGGGCGAGCGCCGTTTGCGCGCATCGAAACTGGCAGGGCTGAAGGATATACCTGCATATATCCGCCTGGCAGATGACCAGCAGATGCTGGAAATGGCATTGCTGGAAAACCTGCAAAGAGAAGACCTGAATGCGATTGAAATATCGCTAAGCTATAAAAGACTGATGGATGAATGCGAACTGACACAGGAACAAGTGGCAGAACGTATGAAGAAAGACCGCAGCACGGTTACCAACTACCTGCGCCTTTTGAAATTGCCACCGGACATACAAAAGAGTGTGCGTGATGGACACCTGAGTATGGGACATGCACGTGCCATCATAGGACTAGACAAAGTGGATGAGCAGTTGTATGTATATCGTGAAACCTTAGAAAAAGGTTTATCGGTGCGTCAGGTAGAACAATTAGTGAAGAATATGCTGAGTGGCGGTAAGGCTGTGCCGGTGGCTGCAGCAGGCCATAATAAACTTCCCCCGGCATACAAGCGTATCGAAGATAATATGGCTTCTCACTTCAGCACCAAAGTGAAACTGGACCGTAAGAAAAATGGTAAAGGACAGGTTGTGATAGAGTTTTATAACGACAGCGACCTGGAACGTATTATGGAGAAGATGAACCTTTGATTGGTTGATTAGTTAGTAATAGATTCAAAAATATATGGCTGTGTAATGCAGCCTTTTTTCGTAAGGTAATGGTATGATACCCGAAAACTGGGAAAAATCGGCTAAAGAAAATCAGAAAGCATATAAGCGTATGCTTGAAAAGGGCAACAAGAATAAAATGTTGAAAGCCCTGCCTGATTTGCATGAAGAGGCATTCAGCAAAATAGATTGCCTGGAATGTGCCAATTGCTGCAAGAACTATTCGCCGCGTTTTAAAAACCCTGATATTAAGCGTATAGCCAAAGTACTGCGAATGAAAGAGGGCGATTTTGTAGAGGCCTACCTGCGCCTTGATGATGAGAATGACTATGTTGTAAGGCAATCCCCGTGCCCGTTTTTAGATACAGATAATACCTGTAAAATATACGACGACAGGCCAAGTGACTGTCGTCGTTATCCATATACCGATGAGGATGTATTAATAAAGCGTGTACAACTAACGCTGAAGAATGCAACCGTTTGTCCTGCTACCAATGTAGTGCTGGAGCGGTTGTTGCAAATGGAAAGCAAATAGCTTTCGTTATTTAGTAGTTGCCTTTTTTGTAGATACACCACTGCCAATCAGTTCGCAATTGTAGTAAGAGCTGATTTGGCCATTGCCACTTTTGCACTGTCTTTCAGCTTGTTTCTGAGACGTATGTTCCAGTACATTTGTCAGCGTATCGGTTGACTTAACGATGTGAATGCATCTGCATGTATATTCTTTTTTGCAAGAAGAATATACAGAAAGTGTAAAGAAGCCTGCTAATATCAGAAGGGCGTATTTCATCTTATTCAGTGTTTGCATAAATTTATAAAAAACTTTCAATCTCTTTCCATACCCTGCCGATATTATTGATAATATCACCGGCAATCATCCCTTCCAAGCCATTATTTTGTGCTGCAAAGTCTCCGGCTTTTGCATGGATATAGACGCCAAGTATTGAAGCGGCATAGCTATCGTAGCCCTGCGCCAGCAGCCCGGTAATGATGCCTGTAAGCACATCTCCGCTGCCACCTGTAGCCATACCAGCATTGCCATCTGTACAATACCAGCATTCACCTTCGGGTGTAACAATGGCTGTATGATGCCCTTTCAGTACAATATATATATTATGGCGCATGGCTTGTGTGCGTGCATGCTCCAGTTGTTGCATGCTATTCACGCTTTTGCCAAAAAGCCTTTCATATTCTTTAGAATGAGGCGTTAAAATGCTGCCCGCAGGTACTTTATGTATTAATTCGGGGTGTTTACCAAGAATATTAAGGGCATCTGCATCTATAACTACAGGCTGCTTCACAGCTTCTATAAAATCTGTAAAAGCGCGGATTGTGTATTCGTGCATCCCTAATCCCGGACCTATGCCAATACTGTCTGTTTCACTCCATCCGGCAATCTTAGATATATGATTTTCACCACTTACGGCACACATTGCCTCCGGTATTGCAGTCTGAATAATATTGTAGCCTATTTGTGGTAATAAGGCTTTTACTTTACCTGCACCGGCACGTAATGCAGCTTTAGTAGTTAGTACTATAGCCCCCATCATACCAATACTGCCGCCAACTAATAAAGCATTACCATAATCTCCCTTGTGGGTAAATGGAGAGCGGGGTTTGTATATGCTTGTAATCTTTTCGGTATCAATAGTCTGGTAATTGGTATGTGTGGAACTGATAAATGTAGGATGCAAATCAATATCAAGCAGTTCTATCTTACCGGCAAACTTGCCAGTTTCAGGGTGTAGAAAAGACCGTTTAAATAACTGGAAACTAAGTGTAAAATCAGCCGTTAAGATTTCCGTTTCGTTGTTGGGAATGTTATCTGCTGGCATGCCGCTTGGTATATCTATTGATACCTTTTTGTTGGGCAGTGCATTGATGTGGGTTATGAAATCTGCAATCCAACCTTCCACTGAACGGTTTAATCCTGTGCCTAATATTGCATCAATTATCACGATATTCTGCGGGATATCGGTAATAAAAGTACCGGGGAGTATTATTTCTATAAGTGAAGCATCGATGTTCTGCAGTTTTTCGAGGTTGGCATTACAGTCTTCAGATAAATTATCTGAGAATTTCAGCAGGAATGCTTTAGCACCATAACCCATGTTATGCAACATTCTTGTTATTGCCAATCCATCACCACCATTATTGCCGCTCCCGCACAGTGCTATGAAAATAGTATCCTTTGGAAAATTCGCGGTAATCCACTCTGTACATGCTACAGATGCACGTTCCATAAGATCGGCAGATGTGATGCCGGAAGCGTAAATAGTGTAGGCATCACAAGCTTTTATTTGCGATGCGGTAAATATCTTCATGAAAACAATATTACAAAAACATATTAATGATAAGTTTTGATATTATGTAAAACTTGCAATTGATGGTGTTAATAACCGCTTTTGGTCACTGTAGTGTAATTCCTATCTTTGTAAGCCTCTGAAAACAAATGAATAGATTATTTTTCAGGGCATTTTAATAGCTATTTAATGAAAACTTATTTTCCGCAGAAACTGACAGGCATTTTGTTGTTGATGTTTGTATTGCTGGCAGGCCCTATGCATGCACAACAAGCAACAACAGGTATTATTAAAGGCTTTGTTTATGACAAGGCTACCGGCGAACCTGTGATATTTACAAACGTATTGTTGTTGGGTACTAAAATAGGTGTGCAAACGGATGTGAATGGTTACTTTACCATCACTCAGGTAAAGCCGGGTACCTATACCTTGTTTACAAGCCTGATAGGGTATGACACTGTAAAGGCTACAATAAATATTAAGGCAGGCGAAGTAGTAACGAAAAAGCTGTTTTTAGGATTGCAGAGTAAAGAGTTGGCAAGCGTAGAGGTTTCTGCACATAAAACAGAGAAAGCAACACAAATCAATGCCGGCAGCACAACTGTAACGCCAAGAGAAATGAAATTGTTGCCAAGTGCAGGTGGTGAACCGGACATAGCACAGTACCTGCAAGTAATACCGGGTGTAGTGTTCACCGGCGATCAGGGTGGGCAATTATATATACGCGGTGGCGCCCCTTCTCAAACAGGGATATTGCTTGATGGTATTACGGTATATAATCCGTTTCACTCTATCGGGTTGTATTCAGTTTTTGAAACAGACGCCATTCGTAATGTTGAAGTGCAAACTGCAGGTTTCAATGCACAATATGGCAATCGTACATCTGCGATACTTGATGTGCGTACAAAAGATGGTAATAAAAACCGTCTATCGGGTAAATTGTCTGCATCACCAATAATGGCTCGTGCAATGCTGGAAGGGCCACTTATGAAAGCTAAAAAAGAAGGTGGGTCATCTACAACTTTCCTGTTTTCAATGAAGCATAGCTACCTCGATAAAACATCAAAGTCTATATACGGAAGTTTTGGAGAACCATTCAACAGTGGGTTACCATATAGTTTTACCGATTTGTATGGTAAGGTTACATTTAACGGCGATAACGGTAGTAAGCTGAACTTGTTTGGTTTCAGCTTTGATGATAAAGCATCTGTATTCAAACCCAAAACTGATAGCGCAAATGCAGATTTTCACTGGAAAGCAAGAGGAGCAGGTGCAACGTTTGTTGTAACACCGGGTAGCAGCTCGGCACTTATCAACGGACGATTTGCCTATTCAAAATATACAATTGATTATACAAACTTTAATGAACTGCCGATAGTGCCAAAGACAAGTGGTATTGATGGATTTGAAGGAGCAATCGACTTTACATATTTCTTACCCGGTTACAGTCAGTTTAGGTACGGGGTAGAGGTGAGTGGTTTCCACACTACGCTGGATTATAAAGATGTATTAGGCAATAAAGTGACGTTGGACAGGAGGAATACATTGGCTGCATTGTATATGATGTTCAGGAAGAACTTCGGTGAAAAACTTGTTTTTGAACCAGGCTTCAGGGTACAGTATTATTCTGCAATCAGCAAGTTTTCTCCTGAACCGCGCATTGGCTTGAAATATAATGTAAGCAGTACAGTAAGGGTAAAAGCAGCTGCAGGGTTATATTCACAAAACATAATAAGTACAAAGAGCGACAGGGATATCGTGAACTTTTTCTCAGGCTTCCTGCTGAGCCCTGACCAGCAAATACAAAATACAGACCAACAAACAGTAAACAACAATTTACAAACTGCATATCATGTAGTAGGAGGTTTGGAAGTAGATGTAAGGAATGTAGAATTCAACCTTGAACCATGGTACAAGAACTTTACTCAGAACATTGAACTAAGCCGTATAAAAATATCAAACTCTGACCCAGACTTTATTGCAGGTAATGGTATTGCGTATGGTGTGGACTTATCTGCTAAGTATAACAGAAAACGTTGGTACTTATGGGGTGCTGCATCTTATCAGCAAGTGACTTACGAAACGTTGGTGCTGGTGAATAATAAAGTATATGCTCCGCCACCATCATACCAGTTTCAGTATGAAGTAGTAAAACAATCATACTCACCACCATTCGACAGGAGGTTTAACTTAAACTTGCTTGCATCATATACACTTGGTAAAAAACGTGACATCGAAATATCTACCAGATTCAACTATGGCTCACCTTTTCCGTTTACACAAACACAAGGGTTTTATGAAAACCTCAGCCCAACTGCAAACAGTATAGGTACTAATATCAATCAGCAAAACGGAGGTACTCCGGGGTTGTTGTATGCAAGCGATATTAATGGCGGAAGGCTCTCAGCTTATCACAGGTTGGATTTGTCGGTTAAAAAGCGTTTCGATATCGCTAAGCATTCTAATATAGAGACAATGTTGAGTATTACGAACGTTTATAACAGGAACAATATATTCTACATAGACAGGAATGACAATATCCGTGTTTATCAATTGCCGGTATTCCCAAGTCTGAATGTGACATGGAATTTTTAATGCAAACTATTGAATGATAAAAATAAAGGAACAGTTATATAAACGAAGCCTGGTGTGTTTAGCAGTGTCGCTGCTGAGCCATCAGGCTTCGGCACAATTACACACTGTCAATACCAGCCCGGATAATTGGTTGCAGCTTGCACAAAGTCAGTTTAAAAACGGCTTTTATGCTAATGCAGCACAATCTGCTGCCAATTACCTGAACCTGACCGCAAACAGCCAACATGTTGTTAATACAGATGCAACCGACAAAGCGGGGTATTATACTACGATATCAGCATTGCAGACCGATGTGCAAGGTTGTGATGCAATGGCGGTTGCGTATCTTAACAAAACATCAAACCCCGTATATAAGCAAAGGACTGCTTTTGCGATAGCACAGTATTATTTCAGGCATAACCAATTGGTGAGTGCTATAGCATATTATGAGTTGGCAGGCATTGCCAACCTGAGTAATAAAGAAATAGCCGATGCTAAATTTGAGCTGGCATATTGCTATTTTAATGTAAAACAGTTTGAAAAAGCTGCTGAACTGTTTCAGTCTATAAAAGAACTGGAGGGGAAATACTATCTGGCGGGTAATTACTACTATGGGTTGCTGGCGTATAACAGAAATAACTATGAGGATGCGTTACAATCTTTTGAACGGATAGCAAATGACAAGGATTATAAAATTATTGTACCGTACTATATAGCAGAGATATACTACTTCACAGGTAATAAAACCAAAGCATTACAAGAGGCAAAACGGCTGATTGCTTCTCCGGAGAAATCGTTTTATGATAATGAGCTGCACTTGCTGGCAGCACAGGTATTGTTTGAAGAAAAACAGTACAAGGCAGCGCTACCTTATTTCGAACATTATTACGAAAATGCAGACAGGATAAGGAAAGAGGATTTGTATGAGATGGCATACAGCTATTATAACGTGCAGGATTGGCAAAAAGCAATTGACAAGTTTTCTCAGCTAAGTGATACGCGCGATTCTTTAGCGCAAACGGCGATGTACCTATTAGGCGATTGCTATCTGAAGATTAATGATAATAAAAGTGCACGTAATGCATTTACGATTTGTGCTGATATGCAGTTTAATCCTGCACAAAGAGAAGCAGCTTTGTTGCTGGCTGCAAAACTATCTTATGCAATGGGCTACAATGATGAAGCGCTGAGCCGAATAAATGATTTGCTAACATCATTCCCATCTTCTGCATATAAGGATGAAGCAAAAACAATGTTGTCGGACCTGCTGATTAAGACAAATAATTATGAAGCTGCTTATAATGCCTTGAGCGAAGTACACAATAAGGATGCGGCCTACCGTATGGTACAACAAAAAGTTGCCTATGGCTATGCTATGCTGCAATTGCAGACAGGCAATATAGCTTTTGCGGATAGCCTGTTATCTATTTCATTGCAGTATACACCTGATGAAAAATATGAGCAAGCCTCAAACTTCTGGAAGGGGGAGTTGGCGTATAAAACAAGAAGGTTTACAGATGTAATAAGTTATACAGAACGTTTTGCAGAAAAAGCAACTGCAACAAACAAAGCAGAAATTATAGCGCCAAATGCAACTTTGCAGAACGCATACACCAATATGGGTTATGCTTCCATGGAACTGAAGGATTTTGAAGCGGCACAGTGGTATTTCAATCAGGCACAGATGAAGGCAGGCAACAGTAATGCGGTAATGGATGCTGTATTGCGAGAGGCGGATGCTGTATTTATGCAAAAGGGTTACCTGAAAGCCATATCATTATATGAAAAAGTAATTGCTGCAAATGGTGCAGATGCTGATTATGCCCGTTATCAAAAAGGGATTGTGTATGGCGTATTGGGTAAGCATTCTGAAAAATCTGTTATGATGCAGGGGTTGATGAACGCGAAGCCTGCATCGAAATATGCCGATGACGCCCGCTATGAACTGGCATTAGTGCAAATAGAAGGGGATAAATACCAGCAAGCGATAACTACGTTAGCGCCACTGGCTACGGGCGATAATAACAGGTTTGCAGCCAAGGCGTTAATGAAAACAGGCTTTTGCTATCAACAGCTAAATGCAAATGAGAAAGCAATTGAAGCATATAAAAGGATTGTAATTACATATCCTGCGGCTGAAGAAAGAACTGCTGCATTAGATGCATTGCGTAGCCTGTATATAGAAAATAATCAGCCACAGGCATTTGCACAATTATTAAAAGACAATAACATACGCCTGACGGATGACAATACATTGGATTCTACCTACTATAGTGCAGCTGAAGCCCAGTATGCATCCGGTAACTGGATGAAAGCAAAGCAGTCGTTAAGTGAATACCTGAGACAATATCCCGAGGGAGTATTCTCTGTAAAAGCGAATTACTATAAAGCTGAAGCACATTACCAGCTTAACGAAATGAAAGAGGCCCTTAGCGGGTATGATGCGGTGTTGCAAAAAGGGTGGAGTGATTTTGCGGAAAGAAGTGCTTTGAAAGCAGCAACTATCGCAGCGCTCAGCAATAACAATGAAGCAGCCTTCAGGTATTATGGAATGTTGCGCAATTATGCAATGGGTAAAGAAAACCTTCAGGAAGCATATACCGGTATGATGCGTACGGGTTATCATCAGAAAAAGTACAGCGAAGCTGCTGTGTATGCAGATACATTGCTGACGATGCCAGATATAGATGAGGCAGTAATGACAGAAGGTGCATACATCAAAGCAAAATCATTGTACGAAGCAGGCAGGCATGATGAAGCTTATGTATTGTTTGATAAACTGACGAATAATAAAAAATCTATTATCGCAGCAGAGGCAAGTTATTATAAGGCAGAATCGCTATTCAGAAATAACAAACTGAAAGAAGCGGAAGAATTTGCAGGCAAGGCTGTAAAGCTGGCTGGGGGGAATGATGTGATAACATTAAAATCTTACCTGTTAATTGCAGATGTGTTGATGAAACAGGAAGACTATTTTAATGCAAAAGCATTACTGCAAAGCATTGTAAAGAATGCAAAAGTGCCTGTATTGAAAGATGAAGCGGTAAAGAAACTGGAAGATGCAAAGACCAACGAAATAAAGAAAGGTAAACTGAAGCAAGACTAATAACAGTGCGTAACATGAAATTAAGAATAACATACATACTGATATTGATGCTGACGCTGACGTTTGCCGCAGATGCGCAGCGAAAGAAGAAAGATAGCAAGAAGCCTGCAAAAACTTCAGTAAATAAAAAAACTGTAAAGAAGCCTGCACCGAAACAGACTGTAAAAGTGAAGGTGAAAGATAGCGTAGATTTGAAAGCAGCAACTATTGAAATTGTACAGTCGTATAAACCGGAAGTGAAGCAGGCAACCAAACCGGAAGCCGCAGCAGATTTGCCACCTGTAGATACGGCTATTCTGCCAATGAATTATGATGTGCCGGCACAGAGCCTGTATTATACATATAATGCTACTCCGCTGCGCCCGTTAGCACTTGGTAAGGATACGCTGAAAGAACAGTTTCTCAACTATGTGAAACTTGGCGGAGGGAATTTATCAACTTTATTCCTTGATGCCGGTTTTGCAGGATTGAAAGGAAGGAATTATTATACACTGTTTAATGTGAGGCATTTATCACAGTCAGGAAGTTTATTGCACCAAAAATCGTCGATGAGCGGATTTAATGGAGATGGTATTTATAAAGGTGAAAACCTGATATGGCATGCAGGGTTAGGGGTTGATTACAATAAGTTTAATCTCTATGGCTACGATAATCAAGTGTATAACTACACTGCAAGCCAGGTAGCATTAAACTATACAGCCCTGAACATTACAATAGATGCAGCAAATAGGGAAGAACAACGGTTAAGTTACCATCCGTATATCAATGGCAGAAGGTATGGATTAAATAATGGCTCTACTCCGAATATCAGTTTATCAGAGTATCAGTTGGATGTAAGATTGCCTTTCCGGTACACAATTGATACAACTTTGCAATTGGGATTGGCTGTAAATGGGATGGTATCGCAGGCTGCAACATCGATGGGGGCATTAAGCAAAGGCAATAATATATTCCAGCTAAGTCCGTCAGTGGAGTATAAGAAAGGCTTGTTTAGTGTTTATGCAGCATTAAGCCCTACATGGGGATTGGGTGGAAATAGTTATTTGCTACCGGATATACGTGTCAGTTATAACCTCATCAGGTCATCTCAATTTATGATAGTTGCCGGATGGACGGGAAGGTTAAGGCAAAATAGGTTTGAAGAATTGGCTGCTATCAATCCATATACGCAACCGATAAGAACGATTAATCAAACCCATAGTGATGAAATATATGGTAGCCTGCAGACCAATATCGGCAAGCATATAACAGTCAGCGGAAGGGTATCTTATTGGCAGTATGATAATATGCCTTTATTCATTAACGATACTGCATTTGATAATAAGTATTTCATGGTTAACTATGATGGCGTTAATGCAGTATCGTTACAAGGGGGATTGCGTTATACTGTAGGACAAACGCTATCTGTTGGCGGAAGTATTATCTACACAACTTATGATGCTGATATTAACAGGTATGCATGGCATGAGCCATCGCTGAAGCTGAATGCGGATGTGATGATAAGACCGATGCCAAAACTCCTTATTACGGGCTATTTATCGGTATTAGACGGTATGTATGCGGTAGATAAAGCTAATCGCAGCATTAAATTGCCAACAGTTTTTGATTTAGGTGCAGGTGCTGAATATAGTTTTATCCCCAGATTGAGTGCTTTTGCCAGGGTAAATAATATATTTAATAATCAATATGAGCGCTGGTATGGGTATAGAACATACGGGTTTAACATATTCGGAGGGCTGCGACTTAAATTTTAAACCTATTTAATTATTTTACACCCGATTTCGGAGAAGACATTCATGGATATTGCAAAATACATAGGGCTATACTTACTCAAAAACCAAACATGTTACATACATGGGCTTGGTAATATTGAGCTTAGGCGCAAACCCGCATCTTACGATGGCCGTAACCTGATACCGGGCGTAAGTGAGGTAGTTGTAATACCTGTAAATACAGTTGATGATTCGTTAGCAAACTTCATTGCTACAAATGAGCAAATCAGCATTTCGAAGGCAGGCAATGCATTGAAGGATTTCGTAGCAATTGCTACTGCAGATATACAAGCCGGCAGAGAAGTACCCATACCCGCTATCGGTAGCTTTTATGATGTGAATGGTAAACTACAGTTTGCTACAGCACCACAATTGCAACTTACACCATCGCCTATACCTGCAGAAAAGAGCCTGCCACGCCGTAATGCGGGGGCTACAGCTACTATGCAGGCACAGCCAAACTATGAACAACAAGCACCTGCTTACACACCACCACCTGTATCTGCACCTCCCCCATCATATCAGCATCCACCGATGGAAGAAGAAGCAAAAGGTGGTATGAACTGGGGCAGGGTTATTTTGTTTGTTTTGATATTAATGGCTTTGATTGGCGGTGTGTTTTATGTAGCTAAGAATGTACTGAAGCTTGGAGGTGGTGCAAGTAAACCACCTGCCGAACAGCAAATACACTTACCTGCGCCTGAGGACGTTCCTAATGCAATGCCTGCTGCAGATACTACACAATTGATAGATACTGCTGAAACAATGGTAGTTGAGGAGCCTGTAACACCGGCTGCAGAACCTGTTGTAAATAAAGGGCCGCTGCTGAATTTCAAAGTTATTATTAACACTTATGATGAGCGGGCGAGGGCTGAAAAGCGTCTGAATCGCCTGCGTAGCTATGGTCACAAGGTAGAGTTGAAGGCAGAAGATTCAAGCCTTTATTATATCCTGATTCCTGTATCTGTTCCTAAAGCAGATACCGCCAGAGTTTTAGATTCGCTGAAACGAACCTACAACCCTGACGGCGTATATGTTTACTAAGAATTATTATTTGAATTCGTAACCAATATCGCGGCGATAGTATTTGCCGGCGTATTCTATAATTGCGGCATTGTGATAGCTGCTAGCTAACGCATCTTGTATTGTGTTGCCGTACGATGTAATGGCCAATACTCGGCCACCGTTAGTTATTATTTCTCCATCTTTACTTGCAGTTCCTGCATGGAACAGGATAGAGCCATGTGCTTTATCAAAACCTCCCATTACCTTTCCTTTAGGATAAGAGCCGGGGTAGCCTTCAGATACAAGCATCACTGTACAAGCTGCACGCTTATCGTGCTGTATGGTAATTTCATTCAGCTTGCCCTCACCCATTTTTATTATCATCTCTACAAGGTCGTTTTCGAGTCTGGGCATTACTACTTCTGTTTCAGGGTCTCCCATGCGGCAGTTATATTCTATTACAAATGGGTCACCATCTACATTTATCAAACCAAAGAAAACAATACCATTGTAAATAATGTTTTCAGACGCAAGCCCGTTAATAGTAGGGGTAACAATGCGTTCGACAACTTTATTCATAAAATCGCCCTGCGCAAACGGAACAGGAGAAATAGCACCCATGCCACCAGTATTCAGCCCTGTATCACCTTCGCCAATACGTTTGTAGTCTTTTGCTTCGGGCAGCAACACATAGTTTTTACCATCTGTAAATGCGAATACAGAAAGTTCAACACCGGTCAGGAATTGTTCTACTACTACTTTTTTACTGGCATCACCAAACTGTGCTTCTTTAATCATAGTAGTGAAAGCATCAACAGCTTCCTGATGACTTTGTGCTATGACAACACCTTTACCTGCAGCTAACCCATCTGCCTTCAATACTATCGGCAGGCTGTGTTGCTGCAAGTATGTTATACCATCTTCAAAATTATCTTCAGTAAACTCTCTGTATGCAGCCGTAGGTATATTATGGCGTTCCATGAATTTCTTTGAGAACGCTTTGCTGCCTTCTAATTGCGCGCCTTCTTTTGACGGGCCTGCAACAATAATGTGTTGCAACTGCGGATCGTTCATGAAGAAATCATAAATACCTGCTACTAAAGAGTCTTCACCGCCAGGAAACAGGATATCAATCTTATATTCAATACACGCATCTTTAATTCTTTCAAAATCAGTAATACTGATATTGAGATTGCTGCCAAGCTGTGCAGTGCCGGGGTTGCCCGGAGCAATAAAGAGCTCTTTACAGAGTTTGCTCTGACGCATTTTCCAAGCCAGTGCATTTTCGCGGCCGCCTGAGCCTAACAGCAGTATATTGTAAGATGACATTGTGATGTGTGCTAATTTACTATCTTGAGACCGCAAAAATATTGAAAGTATATGGAACAGACGAATGAGAAAAAACATCCTAAGGGTCTTCCCTTTTTGTTTTTTACGGAAATGTGGGAGCGGTTTGGCTATTATCTGATGTTGGGCATTTTCGTTTTATACATGATAGACGTTAATAATGGCCTTGCAATCCCTGATAAAATGGCAGATGATGTGTTCGGTACTTTCATTGCATTTACTTACCTGACACCATTTTTGGGTGGTTTCCTTGCTGACAGGAAGTTTGGGTACATCAAATCGGTATATGCCGGTGGTTTGCTGATGGCTATCGGTTACCTTGGATTGGCGCTACACAACATAAATACTTTTTACATATCTGTTGCGCTGATAATCATAGGTAATGGTTTCTTTAAGCCAAATATATCTACACTGTTAGGCAATCTATACTCGACAGAAGCATATAAAGCCAAAAAAGACAGCGGGTATAATCTCTTCTACATGGGTATCAATATAGGCGCTTTTCTTGGCCCGATACTGGCTGCATTTATGCGTAATAAATACAGCTGGCCTGCCGCATTTGCAACTGCAGGTATAGGGATGTTGATAGGCTTGGTAGTATTTACAATTGGCCTGAAGCATATTAAACATGCAGATGTAATGAAGCCTGTTGAAAAAGGTGATGCCAGTATGGGGCAAGTGTTTGGTGTTGTGTTTTTGCCGGCTATTATAGCAGGAGTACTTGGGTGGATGATACCGGGAAATATATTAGGGAGTGACAGTACCGATGGTTTTATAGCGGCAGCAATTCCGGTAGTAATATTTTATGTCTCATTGTGGTTCAGGGCAAATCATAACGACAAGCGCCCGATAGCCGCTTTGCTTGTAATATTTGCATTAAGTGCTGCATTCTGGGCTGTATTTAAACAAAACGGTACAGCATTAACACGCTGGGCGAAATACTATACAGACCGCGAAGTGCCTGCTGCAATTCAAAAGCCGGCACGTGCACTATACCAGGTAGAGACAATGCCTACCAAAATAGATTCGGTTACCAAATATGATGTACAGTATCAGGCTGTGAAGGTAGATGGCAAAGTGCAAAAGGAATGGGGCAGGGATGTGTACTTCCGTAATCAGGCACCTGATAAAATGCCCCAAAATGATGAGCCGGTATATCTTGTAAGTACAGAGCTGTTTCAGTCTGTAAACCCTGCGTGGGTAGTATTGCTGACACCTGTTGTAGTTGGTTTTTTTGCTATGCTGAACCGGCGAAAGAAAGAGCCGTCAACGGCCACAAAAATCGCATTTGGTTTGCTTATTTCGGGTTTGTCAACGCTGGTAATGGTATGGGCCGTGTATGCAGGTAGCAACGGAGATATAAAAGTATCGCCCATGTGGCTGGTGGGTTGTTATGGTGTAATAACAGTTGGTGAGTTATTGTTAAGCCCGATGGGGTTATCGCTTGTATCGAAACTGAGCCCTCCGAGGCTGACAGCATTGATGATGGGTGGCTTCTTTTTGTCAACATCTATAGGTAATAAAATGTCGGGCGTACTGGCCAGTAAGTGGTATGATTATACAGATAAAGGAGATTTCTTCCTGTTTAACTGTATGCTGTTGATGATATCAAGTGTGCTTGCATTCCTTGTATTGAAATGGTTGAATAAGATAATGAAAGAGAAAAACCTGCATTGATAATTGTCAGATAAACAGAAAATACCGCCACGTGCGGTATTTTTCGTTTTACAAGCTTTTATCACAGGCAAATTTTACTATCTTTCGACACTTAAGTAATAAATCAAATTGATATTATGAGTGAGGTAAAAAAATCGAAGCACCCAGAAGGGCTTTTTGTTTTGTTCTTTACAGAAATGTGGGAACGATTTAGCTACTATGGTATGCGTGCAATCTTTGCTTTGTATATGACAAAGGCATTATTGATGGATAAAGCCGGAGCATCAAATATTTATGGCAGCTATACAGGGCTAGTTTACTTGACTCCGTTGATTGGTGGATATGTAGCTGATAGATATTGGGGAAATAGGCGTTCAATATTTGTAGGTGGACTGTTGATGGCATTAGGGCAACTTTTGATGTTCTTTAGTGCATCTAATTATCAAAATGTGGATTTGGCTAATATATTGATGTGGCTTGGATTGACAGGTCTCATAATTGGCAATGGCTTTTTCAAGCCTAATATCTCTACTTTGGTTGGTCAGCTTTATCCAAGAGGAGATAGTCGACTTGATGCAGCATTTACTTTATTTTACATGGGTATAAATCTAGGTGCATTCTTTTCTCCGATTGTATGTGGAATACTTGGAGATACAGGGAATCCTGCAGATTTTAAATGGGGTTTTATGGCTGCGTGTATTGGGATGATAATAGGTGTTTTTTCTTTCGAGCTAATGAAGAAAAAATATCTTGTTACACCTGATGGAGAGGCAGTTGGAGCAATATCAAATAAGAAAAGAGATGCTTTAATAGCTGCTACTGAAGGAAGTGCAGATTCTGCTCCTAAAGGTAAAATATCGCAAAAAAGTATGTTGATATGGGCGGCTGTTCTTTTAGTACTTGTTGGTGTATTCCATTTTGTATTGGAACAGGATTGGATAGGGTCTGTAATATTTAGTATTTCTGTAGTTGCGCCAGGTTTGATACTAACAGATAGTTCACTGACAAAAATAGAGAGAGAGCGTATAATTGTTGTTTTTATTGCTGCATTCTTTGTTATTTTCTTTTGGGCAGCTTTTGAACAAGCTGGTGCCTCACTCACATTTTTTGCGGATGAACAAATGGATAGGACTATCAATATCCATACAACATATGGTATAGTATATCTAGTTATTACATTATTAGCTGTTGTATTGTATTACGTGCTTCAAAGTATCATGAATATACCGAAAGAATACAAAATAATTTTTGCTGGGATTGGGCTTTACCTTGTCTATTTGACTGTAAAGGGATTTATTCAGGGTACACCTTTTGACATGGCTGAAATTTCAGCTGCGACATATAACAGTGTTAATGCAATTTTTATAGTTGTGTTAGCTCCTTTGTTTGCAGAATTATGGGGTAAATTAGGCAAGAGAGGTTTAGAGCCAGCGTCACCTTATAAACAAGCTCTGGGCCTGTTGTTTCTATCATTAGGATATGTAGTGATTGCTATTGGTGTGAAAGATGTAGGAACAATTAAAGTAAGTATGATGTGGCTAATTACTTTATATTTTTTGCATACAGTTGGTGAGTTGTGCCTTTCTCCAATAGGATTATCTCTTGTTAATAAACTTGCTCCGGCTCGTTTTGCATCATTGTTAATGGGGACTTGGTTTTTGGCAAATGCAACAGCTAATAAATTTGCAGGTACATTAAGTGCTTTTTATCCAGAAGCTGGTAAAACGACGTCATTTATTGGGTATAAAATGACTAACCTTTATGATTTCTTCGTATTATTTATAGTAATGTCGGGGGTCGCCTCTATAATATTGTTCTTCCTATCTAAAAGATTGGTTAAGATGATGCATGGTATTAAGTAGATTATATAGTTTTTTATACAAGAATACCCTTACAATCAACTGTAAGGGTATTTTTTTGTATACATTATTTTAAACTATCAGTTAATAATTTATTATAAATTTTACTCATATTTTAATCCCAATGCCTGAAGACGTATTGTAATTTTATAAAGCAACATACCTAAAACAACTGCTTATGAAATTTACGTCAACTTCAAAACTACTCTTCCTATTATTCCCGGCATTATTTAGCAATACTGCATATTCGCAATATTGCATACCATCACCGGGCACTATCAGTTCTTGCGGTTCTACAATTCCTGCAACAATACGTATAAACAGTGTTTCTACGACAGGTGCCATTACCAACATTAACAATAACAATAATGCCTGTAACGGATATACATACTATAATGGAGCGGGCAATACTGTAGTAGCAGATGCAGGTATAAATCTTACACTCAATGTTAATACTCCGAATGCCGGAGGAAATTATCCATACAGGATTATAGTATGGGTAGATTGGGATCAGGATGGTGTGTTTGATAATACGCTTTATAACCCTATAACAATGACCGGGGAAAGAATGTTGGTTTCACCTTCGTCACCGGCATCTTCTGCTTATACATCGGGTATGTACACTGCAACATTTCCTGTGCCTCCGAATGCACTGAATGGGCTTACTCGTATGCGCATCAGGGGTGGAACAAGGAATGCTGGCACTATCATTGCATGGCCGAATGCTACAACTGCAGATCCTTGCATGGCTGTTGACTTTGCACATGGTGAAGTTGAAGATTATGATTTTCAGGTGGTGAACCCATGCACAGTACCGGCTAAAATGTTCTATAGCAATCTTACGTACAATTCGGCGAGAGTAGCATGGTCTAAAAAACATAATGCGAAGAAGTATGAATACTGGATAAGTACAGTACAAGCAGTCCCTGATCCGGGAACAGGCAATTATCTGACTACAGACACTGCAGTGTCATTACCTAATGCCAATATTCCATTGATTTGTGGAACACGTTATTATGTGTATGTAAGGAGTATTTGTGATACGTCTAAGAATCAGGCTAACTGGGAGATGTCTCCATGGAAGATGGATTACTTTGATGTGCCACCTTGTTGCTATACCCCAAAAATCAGTATAGCGAATGTTACAGGTACTACTGCAATTGTCAGTTGGAATCCTGTGCAGAGTGTACATCAATATGAGTATGTTGTAAGTAATGATACTGCAACGCCGCCAAGCGGTAATATTACAACACAAACAAGTGTGGTATTAACCGGCCTTGCTCCCGGCAAAGAATGGTATTTCTTCCTTCGTGCACATTGTTCTCCAACACCATTGTCGCAATGGGGGCTTGATTCATTCCTTACACAACCGGGGCTGAGTGTTGGCCAATATGCAGGTGGTAATCAAGCCATAGCTTCTGTGTATCCAAATCCTGTGAAAGATAATATCAATATCCATATTACTGAAGGTATCAGAAATGGCAAAGCGACGGTTACTATATATGATATTGCAGGTAAAGCATTGATGGTAGTAAATGCCGGAAGTGACGTAATTCAAATACCGTTCAGCTATGCGAATGGGGTGTATATATTGAAATATGCAGATGATAAAAATACTTTCACCACGAAGTTTTACAAAGAGTAAAATGGTTCTTAAAAATATTAAAGGCTGCCAATTGGCAGCCTTTAATATTTATTGTCAATAGCTGATTACTTCAGCTTGAATGCTTTCTTCACTTTTGCTACATAATCCAGCTTCTCCCAAGTAAACAATTCTACTTTTATGTTTTTGGTTTTGCCATCAGCAGATTTGAAAGTCTTGGTTACATTTTGTGGTTCACGGCCCATGTGTCCGTAAGCAGCACATTCGCTGTACATTGGTTGGCGCAGTTTCAGGCGCTGCTCAATAAAGTAAGGGCGCATATCAAATACTTCACTTACAATTTTTGCAATAGCACCATCGTTCAGGTTTACTTTAGCAGTGCCGTAAGTATTTACATAAATACCCATTGGCTTTGCAACGCCGATAGCGTATGATACCTGTACCAGTACTTCGTCGCAAACACCTGCAGCTACCAGATTTTTAGCAATGTGGCGTGTTGCATAAGCAGCAGAACGGTCAACCTTGCTAGGGTCTTTACCACTGAATGCACCACCACCGTGTGCACCTTTACCACCGTAAGTATCTACGATGATTTTACGGCCTGTAAGACCTGTATCGCCATGTGGGCCACCGATTACGAATTTGCCCGTAGGATTGATGTGGTAATTGATTTTATTATTGAACAAAGATTTGTACTGAGGATACATCTTCATTACACGAGGTATCAGTATGTTCAGTACATCTTTCTTAATAGTTTCCTGCATTTTCTTCTCTTCAGCAAAATCATCGTGCTGTGTAGAGATAACAACAGTATCGATACGAACAGGTTTATTATCGTCGCTGTATTCAAGCGTCACCTGGCTTTTAGCGTCCGGGCGCAGATATTTCATTTGTTTGCCCTCGCGGCGGATAGCAGACAATTCGCGCAGTAATGCGTGTGCCATATCCAATGCCAACGGCATATAGTTAGCTGTTTCGTTAGTTGCATAACCAAACATCATGCCCTGATCGCCTGCACCTTGTTCTTCTTTTTTCTTTTTATCTACACCTTGGTTGATGTCAGGCGATTGCTCGTGAATTGCAGAAAGTACGCCACAAGAATTTGCTTCGAACATGTATTCACTCTTTGTATAGCCTATTTTAGCAATTACATCGCGAGCTATGCTCTGAGCATCTATATATGTATTACATTTTACCTCGCCCGCCAAAACTACCTGTCCTGTAGTAACTAAAGTTTCGCATGCAATTTTTGAATTGGCATCCCAAGCAAGGAAATTATCTACTAATGCATCTGAAATCTGGTCTGCAACTTTATCCGGATGTCCTTCGGATACAGACTCTGAAGTGAATAAATAAGGCATTTTATACTTGTAGTTTTAGATTAATGGGCTGCAATATATGCAATTACAGCCTTTTTTGATTTATAAAATAAGATTTAAATATCAGGTTTTATTCCACTGTTACTGATTTGGCAAGGTTGCGTGGCTGGTCAACATTACATCCGCGCAATATAGCTATATGATATGCCAGGAGTTGCAGCGGGACGATTGTTATCAGCGGCGATAATATCTCTTCCGTTTCCGGCACCTCTATGATATGGTCTGCAAGGGCGCGTATTTGAGTGTCGCCTTTGTTTACCACAGCTATTATTTTGCCTTTACGTGCTTTTACTTCCTGTACGTTCGATACTATTTTCTCGTACGCACTCTGGTTGGTAGCAAGGAATACAACCGGCATTTCCTCGTCTATCAGCGCGATTGGGCCATGTTTCATCTCTGCAGCAGGGTAGCCTTCTGCATGGATGTAAGATATTTCCTTCAGCTTCAAAGCACCTTCCAATGCTACAGGGAAGTTGTAACCGCGACCCAGGTACAGGAAGTTGCTGGCATCTTTATATATGGCCGCCAATTCTTGTATCTGTTTATCCAGTTTCAGTGTTTCTTCTATCTTCTTAGGTATGTTTTCCAGCTCGTAAAGTATCTCGCGCAGTTTAGATGTAGAGATAGTACCTTTTTGCTGTGCTATTTGCAAAGCAATCAGCGTCAGCATACATATTTGTGTAGAAAAGGCCTTGGTAGATGCAACACCTATTTCCGGACCCGCATGGGTATAAGAACCGGCATGAGATGTACGTGCGATAGATGAGCCGATAACATTGCAGATGCCGTATATAAGTGCCTGACGTTCTTTTGCAAGTTCTATAGCTGCAAGTGTATCCGCGGTTTCGCCCGACTGGGAGATTGCCAGTACAACATCGCTTTCGTTTATTATCGGGTTGCGGTAGCGGAATTCAGAAGCATATTCAACTTCTACCGGTACACGTGCCAGATCTTCTATCAGGTATTCACCAATTAGGCCACTGTGCCACGATGTGCCACATGCCGTCACCAAGAAGCGCTTGGCATTGTCTATGCGTGCCATATACTCGCTAAGTCCACCCAGTTTTATCCAGCCTTGCTGTGCGTTCATGCGGCCACGCAAGCTGTCTTCTATTGCTTTAGGCTGTTCGTGTATTTCCTTCAGCATAAAGTGTTCGTAACCACCTTTTTCAATTGCTTCAAGGCTCATCTCCAGCGTTTTGATAGCAGGAGATTTTTCTACATTCCCAAGTGTTTTGATGGTAAAGCTACCGTCTCTGTTTACAACGCCATATTCCTGGTCGTCAAGGTAAACTACATTCTTTGTGTACTCTATGATTGGCGAAGCGTCTGATGCGATATAAAATTCATCCTCGCCTATACCGATTACCAATGGACTGCCTTTACGTGCTGCAATTAATTGGTCAGGATTGTTTTTGTCGATTACCACTATAGCATAGGCACCAACAACCTCATTCAGGGCAACGCGTACTGCATCTTCCAGTGTGCTTTTATCCTGCTTCCAAACTTCTTCAACCAGATTAACTAAAACTTCAGTATCGGTATCAGAATTAAAAGTATAACCTCTTTTTTGCAGTTCTTCTTTAATGGCAGCATAGTTTTCAATGATGCCATTGTGAATGATAGCTAAATTGCCCGATTGTGATAAGTGAGGGTGTGCATTTGCATCATTAGGTTCGCCATGGGTGGCCCATCTTGTATGCCCTATGCCGATAGTAGCATTAAGTTTTTGCCCGTCTGTTACCTTCTCAAGTTCACTAACCTTGCCTGCTTTCTTATATACGCTCAGGTCGCCATTCAGTAATGCAATACCTGCACTGTCATAGCCCCTGTATTCAAGGCGTTTCAAGCCTTTTATTAAAATCGGAAATGCTTCCCTACTACCAATATAACCAACTATACCACACATGGTGTTATGCTTTATTTTGTTATTGTAGAATAAGTGATGTTCAAACGTATTTTATAGGTACTATGTTTACCGCCGGCAATCAGACGATATGCTCCGGGATAAGTTACAGTGCCATTAATACGTAAATGTAATTCATCTGATTTATTGATAATAGCCTTCTGCACTTCACGAGGTATATTAATATGCCATTGGGTAACAGTAATACCATTAACTGTTACACTACGCCTGTTACCATCAATAAAGTCAAGCGGGCCACTTACATCAACGGGTTCGCGGTCTAATATAGTATATGTTTTGCCGCTTGCATCAACGCCTACAGGGTATAACCTTGACGGTTCGTATAATATACCTGCATCAGGGTCGCTTGCAAGGCTGACTTTTGTAATAACTAACTGTGCTTTATTGATGATAGCAACCGGCAGGTTTTTCAGATACGGGATGCGGATATCAAATGATGCTCCGGGTTCGTTCTGCATCAAAATTATAGAATCTGATTGCTGCCCAGTAGTTTGCTTAACATACGGATATGCGGGATAGCCATCGTATTTGCGGCTTATATAATTATAGTGTGCACAATCTGCGGTAGTGAAACTGAAGAAGTTTGTAGATACTTTATTCGGGTCTGTATTGCCGTTTTCGTTGTAATAAAAAGCAACAGATGCTCTTGAATAATCGGAAGCACCTGAAATATAGAAGTACGGAATAACTTTGATTGTATTGTTATTAGTGTCCTTTGCTACAATGTACAACCCTTTCATTGCATTGATAAACTCGCCGCTGTTATTAGCAGCTTTAGCTATAGCAAGCAACTCGTTCATGAAAGCGGCCTTCAGTTTAATGCGCATGTGCGGCGCTTTGTTGCTGCCGGCTACTTTTACAGAATCTTTCAGGTTGAATAAATTAACCGAAAGAGGTTCACTTACAGGGTTACTCCAGTCCACAGCTTTTTTTGTCTTACTAAAGTAAGCTGTGTCTTTGCTCATATCATCAGTTACGCGATATACAGCAAATTCTTCTGTAACATTTTTATTGGTATCGCCCCAGCTAAAGCCAGCATACGGTAAAATCAAAACAGCAGAGTCGGGTGTAGTAGGCAAGGTCAGGTTTGCAGCATTGGGCAGTACTTGCATGTATATACCCCAGTTAGTACGGCCGAAAAAGGCATCGGTTAATGTACCAACACCGTGGATGATATTGCTGTTTGTTGGTGTATATCCGGTAACAATGGAGTCATCTTCTACAGTTTTGCTGTAAATGGTAAGTGTATCACCAATGATGTTAGAGAATATATTGTCTGACGCAGGTGTAATGCCCGCTTTTATAATAGTATCTTCCTTACAACCTGTGACACTGATGGCAAGTCCTGAAATCAGTAGTGCAGTTGCAAGGTTCAATAAATTGTTTTTCAACTTAATAGTTATTTTCAGCGAAAGTGATAAAAGAAATACTAAGACTCTGTTAAGCTTTTATATAAGTCGAGCAGAGAACTCACATCATCCTTCCACGCCTCATCATATTTCACCACTTTTTTATAACGGCTTGGCTTCACTTCGTCAGCTATTGCTTTATCCAGTGTTTCTGAGCCATGTACTACAACATCGGCATATTTGCTGGCTCCTAATGTGAGCGCTGTATTAGTTCCTTCTTTATACAATTCAAGGTCCTTTTCTTTGATTTCAGTGCTTACTAATGCCTTTTTTACAAAGTTAGGATTCAGTTGTTCACTGAATTGACCATCCTGAGCTGTATATATAACTTTTGAATATCCGAATACAGGTTCTTTTTTATAAGCAGTTTTCAGATAAGCAGGTATAAGCGATGTCATCCAGCCATGACAGTGGATAACATGCGGAGGCCATCCGAATTTCTTAACAGTCTCCAATGCACTTTTACAGAAGAATATCATACGCTCTGCATTATCATCGAAGAAGTTGTCCTGATCGTCGCGGAAAACGTGCTTACGTTTAAAGTAATCATCATTGTCCATGAAATAAACCTGTAGACGGGCACTAGGCAGGGACGCTACCTTTATTATAAGCGGATAATCGTCTTTGTCTATTATCACATTGATACCTGAAAGGCGTACAACCTCGTGGAGGCGATGACGGCGTTCATTAATCAGGCCAAAACGAGGCATGATAACACGGACTTCCAATCCGGAATCAAATGTTTTTACTGCCAGTTTGTTTAGTATCTGGGCAAAATCTGTAAACTCTATGTAAGGCGATAGTTCGTTTGCAACAATTAAAACACGTTTTTTCTCTGCAGACATTCGGATTGTTAGATTAAAACAAGAAAAAAAATTAAACTTGCCGGAAATTGTCTGCAAAATTACGAAAATATTATATTCCAACCCCGACTATTATACACTAAGTCTGTAGTAGGGGCAAAATACAGGGTATGGTCATATTTAAAAAAATAGCTGATATTCAATCTTATATAATCTCTCAGCGAGCGCAAAATAGAAATATCGGCTTTGTACCCACTATGGGGGCATTGCATAATGGCCACATATCTTTGGTTAAACACGCAAAGGATGTGGCGGATATTGTGGTCTCCAGCATTTTTGTAAACCCTACTCAATTTAACGATGCCAAGGATTTTGAGAAATACCCCGTTTCAATAGAGGATGACGTGAAGATGCTTATAGAGGCGGGATGCGACATATTATTACTTCCTGCTGTAGATGAGATGTACCCTGACGGATCCGGTAAGATGCCGACTTTCGATTTCGGATATCTGGATACCATATTGGAAGGAGAGAAGCGTCCCGGGCATTTTAAAGGAGTTGGGCAGGTGGTAGCCCGTTTGCTGGACATTGTAAAGCCTGACATACTGGTTATGGGGCAAAAAGACTACCAGCAATGCATGGTAGTGAAAAGCCTTTTGTTACAAACCGGTAGCAATGCAAAGATGCATATTGCACCAACACAGCGTGAAGCAGATGGATTGGCAATGAGTAGCCGCAACCGCCGACTGACAGAGCCACAGCGTGCTTTGGCGGGTACAATTTATCAATGTCTTGTTTCTATTCAGACGAAGCAGGATGAAGGTAACTTTACGCTTGTACAGAAGGAATGTACAGACCTGTTGACAACTAAAGGATTTGAGGTTGAGTATATCTCTCTGGCTGATGCCGATAATCTGACGTTGCTAAGCAACTACCAAGGAGGCCGCCCTATGGTAGCCTTAATAGCTGCCCGCATTGGGGAGATAAGGCTGATAGACAATATGCTTTTACAGTAGTTTATAAGGTGTAATTAAGTCCAACACCATTTCCCGTTACACAAATACCCTCCAGTAGTTTGTACCATTGCTTGTTGTTATGTTGGTGCAGTGCATACATAGTGCCATCAAACACCAGTAGGAATATACCCTGCATAGCAACAGACTTGCCATAGCCACGCCAGCGGGCAGGATTGTCTAAATCGTCTGCATAAGATATCAGTGCCATGCCACTACCTATGTAAATAATATCCAACCCCGAATTTATCAGAAACAGGCGTTTACCGCTTTCATATCTGCCAAGCATTTTATCGCAAGTCAGTATTTGCCCCGCTTCTTTTCTTGCACCCATGTAGCCGATACCAGCAATGCCTATATTTACAGTGCCCCACAATGCATTCATGGTATGGAAAGATTTCCACTCCTGATTTGTTGAGGCTAGCGCACCTGCTACACCACCTATTATGTTGGCCGCACCCCATGCACCGAGTATCGTCATACCTGTTTTGTTGGTAGCTATACGTTTGTTATTCAGTTGTACAAAAGCGGCATCATTTATCTTCAGGCTTTGTGCATTGCAATGCATTAGGACTATGCTAAAAAGTATGGCAGCAACTATGCGCATAGTGGAAAGATTTAATAATATAAACGAATTTAAATAAGAAAAGGTTGCCCGATTGGCAACCTTTATAATATCTCATTTATCAACTAACTAGTCCACTTTAGTAATCTTCAACATATTAGTAGGTCCGTGGTCAGCTATCGGTGTGCTGCCTGTGTTCACTACCACATCGCCTGTTTTCACAAGCCCTTTATCTTTCAGTATTGCCAACTGGTCTTTGAAGATGGTATCGAGGCTTTCCTCATGTGCGTAGAAGAATGCCTGTACACCCCAGCTAAGGCTCAGCTGGTTTACCAATGTTTGTGTTTTAGTAAATATAAACAGCGGAGAACGCGGGCGGAAGCTGGATAGCATAAAACCTGTGTAGCCGCTCTGTGTCATCCCTATTAAGGCGTTTGCATGGATATCTTTAGCAATCTCGCAGGCATTGTAACACAGGGCATCACTCAGGAAAGATGGTGAATGTGTTTGTGGTACCAGGTTCCGGTTATATACAATCTCTTCTTTTTCTACCTCGCCTATTATGCTTACCATAGTTTTAATAACGAGCTCAGGGTATTGCCCCATAGCAGTTTCACCACTCAGCATTACAGCATCAGCACCTTCCAGTACTGCGTTTGCAACATCTGTTATTTCGCTACGGTTTGGGCGTGTACGGTCTATCATACTTTCCATCATCTGCGTAGCAATAATCACCGGCTTAGCACGGTGTATACATTTTCGGATGATGTTTTTCTGTATCATCGGTATCTGTTCCAGCGGTAGTTCTACGCCCAGGTCGCCACGGGCTACCATTACTGCATCCGATGCCAGTATGATTTCTCGGAGGTGTTGCAGTGCCTCCGGTTTTTCTATTTTCGATATGATTTTTGCAGGACTGTTTTTCTCGCGCAGTATTTTGCGGAGGTCGTGCACATCATCCGGGCGACGTACAAAAGACAGGGCTACCCAGTCTATGTTCTGGCTGATGATAAAGTCTAGGTCAGCAAGGTCTTTTTCAGACAATGACGGCAGCGATATTTTAGTGTCCGGCAGGTTCACACCTTTACGGGGTAATAATAAACCCGATGTCAGTACTTTTACCTCAACCTTATTGTCTGCCGTAATATCAGTAACCAGCACTTCAATTTTTCCATCGTCAAGCAATATCTTTTCTCCGATGCGTACGTCTGTATGGAAAGAAGGATAGGATATATAAACACCATCCTTGTTGCCGGCTCTTTTTTCGTTTGTGAAGTAAAAAGTGTCGCCTTTTACAAGGTGCATTTCACCGTTTTCAATATCACCAACGCGCAGTTTCGGCCCTTGCAGGTCTGCAAGTATTGCTATGTTGAATGGGAAATCTATATTAATGCGGTGTATGTGGTCAATTACTTCTTTGTGTTGCTGGTGAGTGCCGTGCGAAAAGTTGAGCCTGAAAACATTAACGCCTGCTTCAACCAATGCCAGTAGTTTTTCATAAGTATTACATGCAGGGCCTACAGTGGCTATTATCTTCGTTTTGTGCAGCATTGTTCTGTCTGTTGGTTATTTATAACATACAAATTTGCGTCTTTTATACAAGAATAACTACAAAGTGCAGGTTAAATGCGAATGATGATTTTGATAATGAAATATTAAATAATAATATTGTATGACCTGTCAGCGCCGTGATTTGAGGGGGTATTTTTTAACGCCAGTTATTTCACGGGGCGCAAATCCGGTTTAAGATATTATCTTTCGCAAAAAAATAAAATTATGAAGACAAGCAAAATGATCATTCCCGCAATGTTGGCTCTGACAGTATTTGCAGCATGCCAGAACGGTGAAAACAATCAACAAGACAACAAAGAAGCTGCAACCGATGCAGCGCAACCAACTGCATTAATGGGAACGTCAGACAGCACAGATACATGCGCTTCGGACATACCGGTAGATTCTGCTAACAAAATGATTAGCAGCTACATTAGCAGCCTTAACGGAAATCAGGATAATAAGAACTTATATTCACTGATAGTAGATGCAAAATGCCTGCGTACTTATTTGAATAACAACCCGCAGGTTACAAATGTAAAACTGATGTTTGCACATACTTTATCGTACATCAACAGTGGTCATCAGGGACAAACAGCAGGATACAAAAGCGGAGAACTGACAATGGTTATTGCCGGCTACGATGCAAATGGCAACTATGTATTGATTAATGGTAATGAAGTGATGGATGGGTTTAAACCATGTCCTGATAATTGCCCAACAGCAGGTACTGCTACTTCAAATACAATACCAGAGTAAGTTCTAGATGTCTTACGAAATAGTTGAACTGATTGGGAATCTGATTCTAGGCTATGGAATTACTATTGGATTAATAAAGTACAAATGTCTAGATAAAGGTGCGAGAATAATATTATTGTTAATTGTAGTAGCAGCAATTGCGGAACAGTTAGCAAGCTACTTTGCATATAAAATAAGGAATAACTATTACGTATACGGCATTTACAATCCTATTCAACTGGTAATAATCAGTTGGTATTATAATACTACTATTGATAGATTTAAGATTAATAATGCTGGAATAATTATCGGGTTGACAGGTGCTGTTTTTGGAATAATAAACTACTTATTTATCCAGTCGCCAAAGGTTATGAATAGTTATTTTTTACTAACAGAGTGTCTTATAATCATTGCGTATAGCCTCTATTTTTTTTATAGGTTGTTATTAGGCGATGATGATATCAAATTGTTTGCTAATCCCAATTTTTGGTTTGCATCATTATTCTTATTCTATTGGACAGGAACTTTTTTGATTTGGGGTATGTATGACTATTTACGCTTCAATGTTGTGGGCTCATCTAGTTTAGTACACATATTATTATTAATTGTTAGCGTAATCACCTACATAGGCTTCGGTACTGTGTTTTTATTGTATAAAAAAATACAAACTACAGATGGACGGTAACGGTGTGTTGTTTTTATTCATTGCAGGCACACTGTTGCTGTCCCTGTTTGCGTTCTTCCTTGTTATATATCTGCAAGTGCAGAAACGCAAGCAGAATCGTTTCCGTATTGAAAAAGAAAAACTGGAACAGGAGGTATTACGCACTGGCCTTGAAGTGAAAGAACAGGCTATTAATACCATGTCGCGCGAATTGCACGACAACATCGGTTCGAGGTTAAATGCTGTAATGCGTTTCATGCATGTTATTAATGCTGCAGAAGACAGTGAAACTGTTAAATCACTTACCAAAGAATCGCAGGACATATTGGATGATGTGATAAAAGATGCCAGAAACCTGAGCCATGTGCTGAACAGCGATTATGTACTGAATCATGGTTTGGTAGAAGCGGTAAAGAAAGAAGCTTCATTTATCGGAAAAACTACTGATATTGACATAAATGTGTTGGTTGAAGGAGATTATTATAACTTTAATGCAGGGCATGAACTGATTGTATTCAGAATGGTGCAGGAATCCATTTCCAACACAATCAAATATGCAAAAGCAACCATGTTGCGCATTAGTATGCATTACCAAGCCGATACTTTTTTGCTGATGATTACTGATGATGGTATTGGTTTTGATGTCAATTCCGTATCAAATGGTATAGGTCTCGTAAACATGAAAAACAGGGCTGATATGCTGAAAGCAGACTTACAAATTGTCTCCGAGCCGGGTAAAGGCACAGCGTTGACACTTACTTTAAACACCAAACAATGAATTCAGAAGGAAAATATCTTGTAGCACTGGCAGATGACCACGCGATTTTGCGTAAAGGATTGGTTTTTATTATCAACAGCTTTAAGGAGTTTCAGGTAATACTGGAAGCATCTGAAGGCGAAGAATTAATTAAGAATATAGAAAATGCGGCTGATAAGCCGGACGTAATTATTATGGACATTCAGATGCACGGTATGAATGGATATGATGCTGCATTTGCTATTAAAAAGCGCTGGCCCGATATTCAGATACTGGCACTGTCCATGCATCATAACGAATTCAGCATCATTCGTATGCTGCGTTGCGGGGCTAGGGGGTTTTTGCCAAAGGAAGCCGGCCCTAAAGACCTGCAGGCGGCCATGTATTCTATACTTGATGGTTATACTTATTACTCAGACCTGATATCGGAAGAGGTTATTGCCAAGGCAGAGGAAAATGTTTCATCGAAGATGATGGACCTTACCAAATCCGAGATTTTATTCCTCAGGTATTGCTGCTGCGATTATTCTTACAAGGATATAGCAGACAGAATGACTCTCAGCCAGAGAACAATCGATTGGTATCGCGATAAATTGTTTGAAAAACTTGGTGTAAAAACAAGAGCAGGGCTTGTTGTATTCGCCCTGCAATTTGGTCTGGAACCTCCTGAATAAAAAAATGCCCCATAGTAATAGGATGTTATAGGGGCATTTAAATGATGACAGTGCGTTTCTGTTTGTAAATGGTGATGATGTCTCCGTGGTGATAGGGCTTATTGGTACAAACAAAACAAACTTCGTAAAGCTACATTGCTTCCTTCGATTAAAAACCCGAGATAAACACTGGATTTTTCTTGTTTTATTTTTATTGAAAAATGAAACAATTATTTGATTTAAGTAATTTAAAATCAAATAATTATGAATTCATATTTGCTATTAATAACAAATTTTCATAAAACATATTTGATATTTATCTATTACAGTTATTGCAATGAATAGAAGAAAATTAATAACTGTTTATTGTATAAATCAGGCTGTATAATGCCTTGGTTATAATTGCAGCAAACCTGCTTTGTATAGTGTATTCATTGGTTTATTATCCCAGAATAGCTCAAAGTCTTCCAGTCCGGCGGCTTCATAGCTTTGTTTCACTTCTTGTAGCGTCAACGTTTTAGGGTTGTTGATAGAAAGCTGAGGAAGCAATGCTTCCAGCCATAAGCCTTCTGGTTGGTTGATATTGATAGTAAAGGTTTCTGTTTTAGTTTGAAAGGTAAAAGATGTCATCTCCCAAGTATTGCCTTTCTTCGATTTTGTATAGTGCTCTACTTTGGGTGCATTACCTGCAAAAACAATTTTGTGGTTTGGCTTACCTGCAACAAAAGCTTCTTCTTCCAGTGCTTTGATGATAAAGTCCGGAGCAATGCTCGTCTTTGGTATTTTAAAGTCGAACCATTTGTGCAGCGGGTAATCCAAACAAGCATTATGCATGTAGTTATGCAGCGACTTCTTTAGCCCGAAGCTGAAACTGCTGTGGTCTACGCCTGTTGCTTCCGTATACTCCAGATCGTTATTCGCAAAGCTGCCAACACCCGGTGTGGTAATGGTTACGCCATATTTTTCAGGATTCAAACCAACAGGGCTGTGCGCAGTAAGTGCAAACTGATGCCAGAAGGCAGACTGCAATATGCCTGCATCAAACATCTGTCGCACCATTTCCATACTGTCAATTGTTTCCTGTTCTGTTTGGGTAGGGTAGCCATACATCAGGTAGGCGTGTACCATAATGCCCGCTTCGGTAAAGTGTTTGTTTACTTTTGCTACCTGTTCTACAGTTATACCTTTATCTATTAGTTTCAGCAATCTGTCAGATGCTACTTCAAGCCCCCCCGACACTGCTATGCAGCCCGATGCTTTTAACAGCAAACACAAATCGCGTGTAAAGGCTTTTTCAAAACGCACATTCGTCCACCAGCTCACCACCATCTTCCTGCGGATGATTTCCAATGCCAGTTCGCGCATCAGTGCAGGTGGTGCAGCCTCATCTACAAAGTGAAAACCTGTTTGTCCTGTTTGTGCAATCAGTTCTTCCATTCTGTCGCAAAGCATTTGCGCGGCAATGGGTTCGTAGAGTTTTATGTATGGCAACGATACATCGCAGAAAGTGCACTTGCCCCAGTAGCAGCCATGTGCCATGGTTAGTTTGTTCCATCTGCCATCACTCCACAGACTGTGCATAGGGTTTACCACCTCTATTGCAGATATGTATTTGTCGAGCAGCAGGTCGCTGTAGTCGGGCGTGCCAACTTGCCCTTGTTTATAATCGCTGCAAGACGGGTTTTCGAAGTAGGTAACTTCTCCATCGTGCAGTGCAAATGTTCTTTTCAGTTGTTCAGGTGCCAGCTTACCATGTACATAAGCTATCAGGTTTTCTATTGGTGCTTCACCGTCGTCAAGCGTTATGTAGTCAAAGAATTCAAACACACGTTTATCGCTCAGCGAACGCAATTCCGTATTAGGGAAGCCACCACCCATCGTCACTTTTATGTGCGGATGATTCGCCTTCAGCCACTGTGCACTGCGGAACGCAGCAAACAGATTGCCAGGGAATGGTACAGAGAATGCTACCATAAATGGCTGCACATCCTGTACACGTTGCGCAAGCAATTCTATAGTAAGTGTATCGATAAAGCTAAGTGGTGCTTGTAGCGCATTATACAATTCATCAAAGCTATTAGCACTACGCCCCAGTCTTTCCGCATATCTGCTAAACCCAAAATGCGGGTCTGCACATTCCTGTATCAGGTCGCTCAGGTCTTCCAGATACATTGTGCACAGGTGCTTGGCTTTGTCTTGCGTGCCCATTGTGCCAAAACCATGAGACAAGTCATCCAGGTTGGCAAACCTGCTAGCCTCTGGCAGCAAATTGCGTTTACATACCAGATGCGCAAGTGTAGGGTTGTGCCCTTGCAAAAATGCAATGACGGCATCTATGGTTTGTATGTAATCATCCTGCAATGCAATGATGCGCCTTGCATTGTCCGAGTAGTCTTTACTGAGGTCTATTGCAGAGAAAAGGCGAGTAAGTCCGTTTTTGCAGAAAAGTGCCAGCGTCACCTCTATACCCATGTCTGCCTGTACAGCAGGTATGTTCTTTGTATTCAGGAAGCCTTTCAGGTAGGCTGTAGCCGGGTAGGGCGTATTCAGCTGTGTAAAAGGCGGTGTTATTAATAGTATGGGTGCGCTCAAAATGTATTTTTCTCCGCACAAAAGTACTAAATAAACAAAACAGGGGCATTAGCCCCTGTTCGCCTTCAATTTAATCACCCCGATATTAATTGAAAAAGTACTTAACACCTACTTCTACACCTGCATTCAGGTTGTATGTGTTAGCCCTGCCTGTAGGGTAGCCGATAGCATCTTTGTCTTCTGCATTTGTAAATGCACCGTCAAAACGCAGGCCACCATCTACGTACAGGTTCTTAGCTACGTTTACACGTACACCTGCACCTACCATTGCGCCAAATGTGATGCTTTCATATTGGTCTTTAGTATCTACTGTCTGGTCTTTGCCTTTTGTATCTACATTCAGTTCAGAATTTGTCAGTATGCTTATTTGCGGACCTGCTTTTGCAGTAAACATTACTGTTTTTGCAGGGTTGGTATTGTAGCTGAAGAACACTGGGATTTTTACATAGTCAAGACGCTTCTGGTATTCCAGTCCCGCTTGTTCGTAGCGTTGGCCTTGTAGGCTGTACAATGCCTCGATACCTACGCCCATGTTTTTGTTGAAGTTGTAACCGCCGCCTACACCAAATGAAATGCCGAAAGTTGTTTTTGTTTCTTGTGTTTTATCGTCTTTGTCATCTGCATTGTACATGCTGCTGATGCCCGGTGTTCCTTGCGCACCTGCATAAAATCCTTTCTGTGCTTTTGCTTCGTTGCCTGCAGTTAAAATACCTATCGCTGTTAATGCTGATAATAGAATTGTTTTTTTCATTACTTTAGATTTTAGATAATTAGTTTTTAAAAAATTGATTTTCATTTTCAGCATCGGTTGCCGCCGGTGCTGTTTTATTTTCACTGTGTCGGGGTGTTTTTCGAGGTGTTTTTAATTGAGCGCTCAGTTACCTGTTTTTTCTTTTGCGACACAAAGTGACGACTTTTTGCACACCCGATACAAACAATACACAGCGAAGCGGAATAAATATTGACGGAAGCGGAAGCTTAAGTATTCAGGTGGAAGTATCCGTTTATGAACTGAAAATGACTGTTCGTGAATTGTAAGTTTCGAAGCCTCTGGTTGTGAAGGATATTTACATGAAAATAAATGGCAATGAAAAAAGTACTCTATACTTTACTGGCAGCAAGCGTATCTCTTACTGCTTGCAATAAGCAAGATAATGCCATCCCGACAGGTACATCTGCTTCTGCAACAGACATCGATTTTAAAGATGCAAAAGCCTATGTACGCAGCGGACAGCTGAAAACAACAGAAGAAGGCGTAGTTATAGATTATGATTTCTATATAAAAGAAACATCAACCAATAAGTATACTGCTGCTATTCGCCTGAATGGAATAAGGGCAAATGGCCAAAAGCTGAATGGTGTGAAATTTAATGGTTCGCAAGATGCTTACAGAGGAGTAACAATAGGTCTGAGCATTACCGGAGATGAACAACCTGCGGAGTCTGCAGCCAAAGTTGAAACCAACTTTGCCATACTGCTGGATGGTGCAAAAGGTGAAAGAGTAGGTGATGTAGTTGTATTTGACCCTTTTGGTTACAATGGCGATCTGGTAAATAATGTTGTGGATGCAAAAGTGAAACTGACTATTGGTGGTGGCAGTTTGGAGATAAAAGATAATTCAACTGTGGTGCTGGGTGGTTCTACAATCAGCCTGAAAGAAAATTCAAACATTACTATATCCGGTGGTAACCTGAATATGTACGACGAGGCTTCTTTCTTTGTTACAAGAAGCGGTATGACTGTAGAGCAAAAACCGAGTATCAGCATAGTTAGACTGAGGAAGAATACATTGCAAGGTCAAACCTACGGTAGAGTTACAGTGATTGTAGATAATGACCCTAATAATGAGGTTGCGAGTCTTACTTATGAGCCTGCACCAATTGCGCTGGATCCGAACAAGCCGGATGTGCTCACTAAGCTACCAATAATGGAGTTTAAAGAAACGCACTATAACAAACAATTGGGTATGCACCGCTACGAAAGCACGCAAACATGGACGGAAGTATACGGTAAATATGGCATTAGCCCGTTATTTTTTGGTAATGAAGGGCTCAGAATTCAGACTTTAAGACATCAATAGACAAATATTTGTTTACCCCTGATCTTAAAGAAAGCAGCCATTGGCTGCTTTCTTTCTTTTTGTGAAAGTTTACCTAATTAACATGGCTACATGGTAAATCTGTACATCTCGGCACATAGCTTGTGGTTTTTATAATAGTAGCCTTACTGTCAGAACTATTTTGCGTTTATATACGTAGCTGTAGGTACTGTTTTTTTATTCAGCTCTTTAAAACATGCACGTTATGAAGAAAGCACTACTATCTATTGTTTGTTGTGTGGTAACGGGTATTACACTGCAGGCACAACAGAAAAACTGGGATACATATAGCAAAAACATGGGCGGTGGTATGCAGGATATTCGTGTCAATAATAAGTTGTACGATTTAGGTCCTGTACCGGAAACCCCATTTCTAGTAAAAGTTACCCATTCTTACACCGGTGCCAGAAACAGCAAGCTGCCAACCAAGGCTGAAAACACCAGATTGGTAGGCATGCAGGAGGCCACTAAGAAAATGCTATCGGGCAAGACGCAGTGCTACCTTGCGGGGGCAGCATCGCACAATCGGGTTTGCGAAATGTACTATTATGTGAAAGATACTGCCGGTATCCGCAGGTATCTTGATGCATCTTTCAAAAAGAGAGGGTATAGCAGGAGTAAAATAGATATCGTCCACGACAGCAAGTGGGATAATTTCTTTTCGGTACTATACCCCGACGAAGAACAACGACAATCTATATACTACAAGCGCATGATTGCAAAGCTTATAAAAGCCGGCTACAGGCTGGACAGGCCATATAAAGTAACCCATCTTGCCTATTTCAGAACTGAAGATAATCTGCGTACATGGACAGACGGGCTCGATACGAAAAACTATACGGTTGTGGCATCGAGCAAAACGCCCTATGCACGTTACCAGATTAGTTTTTATCATGTAATACCCATTACAGAAGCGTCTGTTATGAAATCTGTCCGCGATCTGAAAACCACACTGAATGGCAACGGCGGTTCGTATGGTGGATGGGATATCATTGTTTCTAAGAAATAGAGTTAGAGTGAATTGAATATCATAGCGCCTCCCTGTAAAAGGGAGGCGCAGTTTTTTTGTTTACTTTCGCTGCAAACTAAACTGATGGCAACGACAAAAATCACAGTAAACAACAACGGCTCTTTGAAGATTGAGGGCGATTTTGAAATAGTAGATAAAGAAGGTAACGTCTATGGCTTGCAGGGCAGGGAAGTAGTAAGTCTTTGCAGATGCGGTATGTCGCAAAACAAACCTTTCTGCGATGGCGCACACAAAGGTCATTTTGACCATGATGCAAAGGCATTCGACCTGCCTCCGAAAAAGCAGGCATAATCGAATTAATATTCTTCGTATCTTTCAGATATATGTAAATAAATAACAATGAAAACCGATGTAATGACAACAAATGTTAGCAGTGTAGCATCACTGCAAAATTATCCGACACAGCAATTGCTTATGGCAATTCCGTGTTGCTGCTGTTGTTGTTAGTTTCCGCAGGTTTTTGCCCGCTTTGTGCAGGGCTCATTTATTATTTAATCTTTTACTAAACTGAATTTTTTATGTTGAATATAAACTTCAACCCGTTTCCTGTATTGGAAACAGAAAGACTTGTGCTGCGCAATGTAGAGCATACAGATGTGCAGGAAGTATTTGAGATACGTAGCAATCCTGATACGATGCTGTATATACCTCGCCCGCTTGCCAAAACGCTTGACGATGCAATGGGTGTCATCAACATGATGCGTGGTTTTACAGAGCGTAATGAGAAAATCAATTGGGCGATAACAGAGAAAGGTTCTGATAAGTTGATTGGTATAATTGGCTATCCCAATATCAGGCCGGATGCACATCGTGGCGAAATAGGGTACGTAATGCATCACGATTATCGCCGAAAGGGGTTTCTGTACGAGGCTTTTCTGGCATCTCTCGATTATGGGTTTAATGTGATGAACCTGCATTCAATAGAGGCTATCATCCGGCCGGAAAATGCTGCATCAATAGCTGTAGTAGAAAAAGCAGGCTTTGTACGCGAGGCCTATTTCAGAGATTATGTTTATCACAACGACAGGTATTGGGATGAAACTATTTATTCACTAATAAAGCCATAAATTAAGAATGCCGTGAAATTCACGGCATTCTTAATTATAAAACATTCAGGTTGTGTAGAAACAATAGGAGATAAATAATTGCAAAAGAGATAAACAATGTATTCATACATACCTCACCTACTTTAAAAATTAACTTCTTAGGTATTTGGTACATAGGATAGTATGAAAATTGAGTGGCTACTTTTCCTATCCAATATGCAGCAATCAAACCTGTTAGAGCTACAGCAAGATGCGTTTCATTTTTAAGGTCTTTATAATATAAGATGGCAATCAGCCCGAAGGCAAAGTTTAAACCTTGAATATAGCGGCCATAAGTCTTGGCTATTTCCTGATTTAATGGCTTTAGCTTTTTGATGTCATTATACCAGTCAAATACTACATGTCTGATATATGGATAAATCAGTGCAGTAAATATTTGTCCGAACCCACCTGCTATTATTAACCAATCCGGTATACGCACAACTAATGTTAATTAGCTTCCTCTTGTTCCGCCTGTTTTAATAGGCTTCTTACTTATATTGGCAGTTTTGCCGGGTTTTACAAACGATTTTGCACCGGGTGCAGCAGCAGGCTTTGCGCCTTTAGCACCTTTCTTTGCGTTATTCTTTCCGCCGTTCAATAATGACATAGTTCCCTGTATTTGTGTTGTATAAATGTAAGATATTATTCGCTTATCTCTTTATCTGTTCTGCGGGTACCGGCATATAGTTCATACTCCAGCAGCCTGCAGTCAATGGTTGCGTTATAAAATTCTATTCGGCGCTTGGCTTTCAGGCCTATTTTCTTGGCAAGGTCCATATTGCCGGTAAATACATAGCCATAATAACCTTTACATTGTTGTTTCATAAAATCGCCAATGCGGCCATAGGTTTCTTCAAGCTCATCCATCTCGCCAAGGCGTTCACCATATTCCGGGTTTACCATCATAACCCCGGCAGTATCTTGTGGTACTTCTGTTTTGGCAAAATCGCAAACTGCAAAATCTATCATATCTGCTACGCCGGCAGCAATGGCATTTTTCCTGGCATTGGTAATGGCAATATTGCTCAGGTCTGTAGCAATTATCTTCAGCCCCGGTACTTCTTTTATTTTCTGGTCCAGCTTTTCCATTTCCTGCAGATACACTTCTTCATCGTAGCCTATCAGGTGCATGAAACCATAGTTGGTACGGAATAGACCCGGCCTTGTGTTCGAAGCTATTAGTGCCGCTTCTATTGCCAGTGTTCCCGAGCCGCACATCGGGTTGATGAACGGGCTTTTTCTGTCCCATTTGCTGGCATAGATGCAGGCACTTGCCAATGCTTCCAGCATTGGTGCGCGTCCCGGTATTTTGCGGTAGCCATGCCTTGCCAGTGAATCGCCCGATGTATCGATGAATATTTCAGCGTCCTCGTTTTTCCAGAATAGGTGTACCACAGCGCCACTCAGCTCTGCACCCGTAGATGGACGATTGCCTGTCTTTTCGCGCATACGGTCCACGATTGCATCCTTTACGCGCAGGTTGGCAAACATGCTGTTGTTGATGGTTTCATTCATCACATTGCTGGTGATAGAAAAATAACCGCCATCGTGCAGTAGTTTCTCCCAAGCAAGATTCTTCACTACGTTATAAATACCATCTGCATCTGTTGCATGAAAAGCCTTCAGGCTATATAGTATCTGGCTAGCGCATCGCAGGTTCAGGTTCAGTACAATGCATTCGTTGATGCTTGCATTAAGCTTCACCCCGGTAATAAATGTTTCTTCAATCTCAAATCCCAGTTCGCGTACCTCTATCTCAAGATAAGGGGTAAGCCTTTTGTGGCATGTAATTGTAACTGGTGCTTTTGTTGTGTATACAGACATAAGAATAGGTTAAAGGTAATAACTTGCAGCCATGAAAAGGTGTAAACGAAATATACTGTTGTTTATATGTGTTTTTGCAGCTAAGATTTTATATGCTCAGCAAGTAGGTGATACGGTGTACCATTCAGGTTTTTTGCAGAAAGATACAATGTGGCAAAATGCGGGTGGTTGCAGGTACAGATATGTTTCTAAAGATGGTAAGGATGTGGTATTGATAAAAAAAGGTATGCTGAAAATACCATTTGCGGCTGCGCCCTATGCAGGTACTAAAATCGCAGTGAATGTACGGTTGAAATCAAATGGTGTTTCAGAAAAGCCACGTCCGTGGAATGGCGTAAAAGTTATGGTACACATACCTGTGCCTTGGGATGATTTATATCCGCAGACAGATTTTACTACCGATGCGTTTGACTGGAAACAAGCAGGTTTTAATGCATTTGTTCCGGCAGGTGCGGATACTTTCTGGTTATGCCTCGGGCTCGAAAAAGTAACGGGTAAAATATGGATTGATGAAGTGACACTCACAGTCAGCGAAGCAGCACCTAAACTACCTGAAACAATCAAAACCGATGCAGTATATAAAGGACATGCAGAGAAACGATTGCGTGGCATGATGGTACCGACAAACATTGCAGATACAGACATCACTACATTGGCGCAATGGGGTGCAAACCATATACGCTGGCAGCTTACATGGGATGGTTTCCCGCGCTCGAAAGCCGATACGGCAAGGGAGTTTGCATATCGCCAATGGGTAAATAATTGTTTACAACATATCGATAAATTATTGCCACAGTGCAGGAAGGCAGGTATCAGGCTTGTTATAGATATGCACTCCTTACCCGGCGGGCGTTTCCCTAATGAGGTAACGCATAGGTTGTTTCATGATACTGCATGGCAGCGTGTTTTTCGTGATGTGTGGAAACAAATAGCATTACGCTATAAAAATGAGCCTGCTGTATGGGGCTATGACCTTGCCAACGAACCTGAAGAAGGTATTGTGCCTGCGGGTTTAATGAACTGGCAACAATTAGCAACAGCTGCTGCGCAAGACATCAGAACGATTGATACAACACATGCCATAATAGTTGAAGGCGCTCCGCGTGGTGGCCCTGAAGCACTGGCAAGAATGGAGCCGATACCTGTAAAAGGGGTAGTATATAGTTTTCATATGTATGTGCCTGCGCTGTTTACACACCAGGGTGTCGATTTTGATGACTCATCGCGCTATCCGGGTGTTATACAAGGCCGAGAATGGAACATTACTACCATGCGCAAAACATTTGAACAGGTTCGCCGCTGGCAGCAAACATATAATACACATATCTACGTAGGCGAGTTTAGTGCCATACGTTGGGCAACTGCGCAAAGTGCATATTATTACCTCCGCGATTGCATAGACCTTTTTGAAGAATATGAGTGGGATTGGGCTTATCATGCCTTCCGCGAATGGCAGGGATGGAGTATAGAACACACGGAATTGAAAAACAATGAATTGCCTGCAGCCATACCAACAGAAAGGCAGATGTTGTTAATGAAATGGTTTGGCTGGAATAAAGATTAAGTATAAAAGCAGGGATAATGGCTGTAATATTACCCCGTTATCTTATTACAATCCTTTCTTATTGCTGCCTTTATTTATAATTTTACATACGAGAGGATACTAATACCGGCAAAGCAAGTGTTACTTGAGATTTTCAGGAAACTAATATGCGTTGCCATATACATATATGATAGAGGATAAATACTGGGGTGTTGTACTCAATGCAACCCCTATGCCAACTATATTACTAAAGGCAGATCATCCTGCCTATACTATTGTATTCGCCAATGAAGCTTATCTTTCATTTATAAATATGCGCAGGGAAGAGATTGTGGGGAAGAGCTTAACTAGCCTGTTGCATGCCCATACCCGTAATGTAGATGAAATATTACAGACATTGCAGCAGGCCACACATTATAAAGTACCACAAAGACAACCAACTGTCAGGTATGAATTTCATCAGCCTCAAACCGGGGATGTAGTAATTAAATATCTTGATGTTATCACTACGCCGGTAGTAGTGGCAGATAATAAAGTTGAGTTTATTATTCGTACTATTAACGATGTTACGGATTTGATAGATACACAACAGAGCGAGAAGGCTATATTTGAAGACCTTGTAAAACACGAAAAGTTTTTAAACGAGTCGCAGCGTATTGCGCGCATCGGCAATTGGGAAGTTGACCTTATTAACAATACTATTATATGGTCTGATGTGTTGAAGGAAATATATGAAGTGACTTCAGATTTTACCCCTACGTATGAGAATTCCCTTACTTTTTTAAAAGATGATAGATATCGTGATATACTGGTAAATGCTGTTAACGAGGCAATTGAAAAGAATAATGTATTTGATGTAGAATTGCAGATAGTTACAGCAGCAGGAAATGTACGTTGGCTGCGTAGTACAGGTAAGGCCGACTTGACAAATGGTATAGGGACACGTTTGTATGGTGTTACGCTGGATGTTACCACATCAAAAGCTATAGAAAAAGCATTGATGGAATCGCGTAATCAATATCAGGCACTTGTGGAATCGGTTGAAGGTGTCGTATGGGAGGCAGATGCCAATACTTTTGGATTTACCTACATCAGTAATAAAATAAACAGCATACTTGGCTACACGCCCGAGCAATGGTTGAATGAACCGGATTTTTGGGCTAACCATATCTACGAAGGCGATCGCGATTGGGCAGTAACATATTGCCAGAACCAGACGCAGGAGGTGCAGAACCACGTTTTTGATTACAGGATGGTGAAGGCCGATGGAGGTATTGTTTGGATAAAAGACCTTGTATCTGTAATTACGGAAAATGGTAAGCCCAAACTGTTGAGGGGCGTTATGGTGGATGTCACGGAATCTAAGTTGCTGGCAAGCCTCGATAATCTTGAGAAAACTGTGCTGGAGCTAGCGGCAGATAAATATGAAGAACTGCAGCGCATATTGACTGTCTACATGAAGGGCATCGAAAATCTGTTGCCGCATATGAAGTGTTCCATGCTGCAGGTAAAAAATGGCAAGGTATATACATGGGCTGCACCATCACTGCCTAAAGATTATACAGATGCAATAAATGGCCAACCGACAGGCGAGCAGGCAGGTTCTTGCGGTACATCGGCCTACCTGAAAGAAAAAGTAATAGTGGCGGACATATCAACAAACCCCTTGTGGGAAAACTATAAGCAGCTGGCATTAAAATATGACCTAAGGGCATGTTGGTCTTATCCTATTATCAATAGCAGCGACGAAGTGATGGCCGTGTTCGGTGCGTATTATGACGATATAAAAGAGCCCGGCGATACGGAGCAGTTGGTTATAGAACGTTCTGCGGCTATCCTGAAAGTGATATTGGAAAACAGACAGTCAGATTCAAAACTGCAGGAGATAGCATGGATGCAATCGCATGTTGTACGTGCGCCACTCGCACGGCTTATGGGGCTTGTAGATATACTGAATCAGGAGTATGTTAATAAAGGCTTGAAAAATGAATTGCTCGACCATATTGTAAATACAGCACATGAGTTGGACAAAGTGGTCCGCGATATATCTGATAAAACAGCCAACAGAGAATAATAAAACGGTCACGCAAACAGTGTGGCTTTATTTTGTTCGTAACTAATTAAAGCCTTTTGTGAACCCAATAACAGGTTTGGTGAATCAGCACTTTGTTTTGCTGCCATACTCATGTTCATTTGTGGAAAATAAGAACTTATGAAACTGATTATTGCTACAGCAACCATCATGTGCAGCGCTATTATGGCCAATGCACAGGATGCTAAGGAATGTGATGGAATAACAATGACAGCTGAAGGTAAAAAGACAGTAACCTACCTCGACGACTATGATGGTATTACCCGCAACATCTATGCAGCTGTGAAGGACGACTCAGTTATATATACCGTTTTTCGTACCGATAGCCAGGGTGCAGTAATGGTCATGAAAAAATGGCATGTAGGGATTCGAAATATCGACTTTACAACCTACGCAACTGGTGTGTTCGATTGGATGAACGGCAACCAGAAAATTAATAAAGTAACCTTCCAGATACTATCTGGGGAGCAATATTATTTTGAGGAGCTGATATGCGGCAGAGGCGATGGTCTAAGGCAGATAAGCGGTGCAATGCCAGTAGAAATATCATTTGCTGAAGAAAGCGAAGCGAAAATGTTTTTAGAACAGGTGCGTGCGGCAAAAGCATCATTGCCTGCAGAGGGCAGTACAGCAAAAAATAATGATGGTAGTGCACAAAAAGGTTCTGTTTCTATCTTCAACGATTCGGGTAGTGATATATACCTGAAGCAGGGTAGTGCATCAATTCACATCATGAAAAATGAAACCAAAAAGTTTAGTGCGCTGAAGGTAGGTGATGAAATATACAGTAGCGATGCCAACGGCAAAAAAGGAGTGGTTGCTTTTAAAGTTACACCTCAAATGCTGAAAGATGGTACTATAAAATACTCTACAGGTACTAAAAAATAAATACTGTTTCAGATGATACAGACAAAGCCATGCTTATATAGTATGGCTTTGTTTTTTTATGGCTATAAATTCAATATACACGATGCTGCACACTGCAATCTTTTCTGCTACGAAATACAATATACCTGCTACCGTAAGCTCGTGAAAGAATTTATACATCAGCACCAATGTAATGCAGCAATATAACAAATTTGCAATGGCTATTATCAGCAGGAAGGGTTTGTAAAAGCTTCGTAACAGCAAATGGCACGAAATGGAATATATGGCAAATATGCCTGCAAGTGCTGCAAGTTTATATAATACCTCTTGCGGCATACCAAAAAACGCAAAGTTTTGTCCCAGTAATATTGATAATAATAATGCACTGATAATTGCACCAATGCCATCTATTAAAAAAAGACGTCGTGGTGTGAGCGATAAAGCAGATACAATTTTTTTTATAGACATGTTATTTTTGGAGATTACTTGTAATATATGTTAACATCATTAAAATTAATTATAGTAGCTGTTAATAGTAAACTAACTATCTATTCATAATACCTTATTTCAACCACTGAATTTACAGAAGAACCTTTTTGTGCAGCTTCAAGGCAATGCCAACGTTTAAAGATTAAATAATTAAAAGAAAATAATCTGTCGGGCTAAATTCGTGCAATTTTCATAAGGTTTTTTGCTCTTGTTTTTTCGTATTTCAATACGTGGACATTTCCATGAATAACGGATAACCAGACAAAGAAGAACCACTTCTACAATAGCGGCAAAGACCATATGCTCCCATACCAATCCCACCAGATTTATCAATGTAAATGGTATGTACAACAAGGCAACAACGGCGAAAAACATTATTCAAGTTTAACCATCAATTCAGTTGCTCCTTTCTATAGGATTCTTTTTCCTGTACATGATTGCAAAAAATCTTATCAAAACAACGATACCTAGCCCCTTTGTTACTCCGCTTGTAAAGTCATTTAATGGATAAAACTGCTTAAATATTACGTCGGAGTATAGCAGTATCAAGCCAGTTATTATTAACAACAACTTTTCTTTATTTATCTTTTTCATACGTCTTAAAGATTATTATGAACAGCGGGAAAAAATGAACTGTTCTTTGTACACTTATTTCAAGATTGACTATTCTCAACCCGTGGCCACTTCCACGCATAGTATATAACGAGCAAAAGAAGAACCACTTCTATAGCAGCGCCCAATACCATATGTGCCCAAGCCTCTCCTGCCAGATTAAACAACATAAGGGGAATATTCACCGCGGCAATAATGATGTTTACCATGCGGTTAGCTTTTGCCGGCAGTGCAACACATAAGAAAATCATCAGTGCAGGAATTGTTACTACTGTAAGTGTTCCGACAAGAAATCCCTGCGTAATATCGAATACAAAAACTTTGCCTTTCAGGATATTTTCTATATTATTTGGCATGTATAACGCGAAATAATCAATGTAGATAATGAGAAACATCAAGCTCGTCCACAGTGCAGCGAGCTTGAGTTTAACATTCACTTTGGTGTCTTCAAATGAGGTTTGTGACGTGTGCTGTGCATTCATAAATGATCATTTAAAAATTGTATCCGAAATGTAGCCCCGGTTCAGGTGTCCATTTAGGCCACTTGTCATCTTGTTCTTTAAAGCCTGCAGGCATTTTTGAGTAATAAGCACGGCCTGCAACACCAAGCGATGGTTCTATGAAAAACCTGTCCTTCAGAAGTTTAACGTGAAAGCCAACCCTATACGTGTTGAATATGATAAAGCCACTACCCACTTTATCGCCTTTGTCATTCTTAAATGTTTGCCACATAGGCATTGCATGTACGGCTACATAAAGACCTTTCCACAAATACCTCTGATAAGCCAGCCCAATTCCATACTCGCGTATATAGCCAGGAAACTTCTCTTCAGGTTTTCCGTACGACTTATTGTAGAATGGGTTGATGCCAAGCGGCCAGGCATGTTTCCATGTTATCAGTTCCAGAGAAATAACATCTCTTCTTGTCAGGCGATAGCCCAGATTCAGCTGCGCAAAGCCCGGTGGGTTGGTGGTCGAAAGATTTCCCAGCAGAAACAAAGTGCTACCTACAAAGCACTTTTTATAAGTACTGTCTGTTTTGGCATACTGTGCATTCACGTTTAGCGTACATGTCATCATCAAGATAAAGCCAATCAGTAAAAAGTTCTTTTGCATTTCTATTCTTATTGATATTTAGTTGTGCTGCAAAAGTAGATTGACAATATGCCACAACTCGTTCACTTAAGTTAATAAATATGTGGGAGCTTTATTGTAAGCGTTTTTTCTAAAAATTAAATCCGAAGTGAAGCCCCGGCTGAATAAAGTAGTTAGGCCATTTTTTCTCTACAGGTTTAAATGATTCGGGTACACCGGTCCTTACAGGCCAATAGCTAACACCGATAGCGGGTTCAAAAAAGAAGCGGTTTTTAAAGAACTTAAACTGGTAACCCACATGGGCGTTCAAGTATAACGTGTAGCCGTTGCCTATCTTCTTTTTGTTCTCATCCATGTACTTTTCAAAAGCATTCAATGCATATACAGATGTGTAGGCTCCTTTCCACCAAAAGCGTTGGTAGCCTATAGTAGGTGCAAGTATGCGTGCACGTCCGGGATAGTTTAGCCCGGGGCCGTCAAACGATGGGCCGAAAGGGATGCCTATTGGCCAGGCGTAAACAGATCTTTTAAATTCAATGGAAACAACGTCTTTTGGCGTTAGCCTGTATCCAACATTCAGTTGTACGTACTCAGGCCTGTTTTTGTCGTTAGGTATAAAATTCCCTAACATATACAATGAACTGCCTATGTAAAACCTTTTGAAATTGCTGTCTTGTTTGTCTGATTGGGCTTTGAGTTGGAGCGTGCTTGTCATCATTATGACAAGACAAGTGAACAAAATTCTCTTTTGCATATCAATATTAGTAATCGTTAAATGATATGCAAAAGTAGATTGGCAAGATGCCACAACTCGTTCACTTTAGTTAAGAAATGAACCGTACTCTTTATTTTTTCTCGGTAATCCTTGCCCTTAGCCTGCTTAAAGATTCGGGTTTGATGCCTAAGTAGCTGGCTAGCTGATACTGCGGTACGCGCTGTATCAGGTCTGGTCTTTTCTCCAGCAGGTTTAAGTATCGTTGTTCGGGTGAAGATGTCTTGAATTCATCGAAGTCTATTCGCTGTTTAGCCAAAAGTTCTTCGGATAGTAGTCTGCACATGGTATCAAACTTTGGAAACTTACTGTTTATTTCGGCTTCCATATCAGCGCTTGTAATGGTAAGCAGTGTATCTTCTACACAACTTATATAATAGTCCGACGGAGTTTTGGTTACTACGCAAGGTGGAGTCAGGGCTTCCATTTCTGTGTAGAAGGCAGTAGTTTTTTCTTCGCTATCTATAACGTAGTATGTTCTGATGCAGCCTTTCAGTACAAAGTAACTGTTTTTTGATTTTTGTCCTTCTTTGAGTAAAATAGTCCCTTTTTTAACAGCGTGGAATATATCTAACGAAAGTATTACGTTCTTCTCCTCTTCTGTCAGAGAAATGTATTTTGACATAAAGTCGAATAGTATGTCTTGCATTGTTTTATATGTTATTACGTTATGCCTTCTGTTACACTTGCCACCAATGGTGTGGCTATACCTTGTTTACTGTATGTTTTTTATCCGGTAAAATTGGCTGAAAGTATTGTATTTACTGCATCGTTTATGAATATTCAAAATTAACGTTTAACTACAACAAACACAAAATTCTGACTATTAATCAAGGGGGCTCAAATTCAAGTTCTGACGGGTAAGAGAAAAACCAGAAGGGCTTACGATTACATAAGTGTTTTTTATTTAATGTTGGTGTAGGTTTAGTATTTAACCTTTATTTCAATGTTCGTTATACGTCCAGTATCGTCTTTGAAGGATATTATTACAACAGGTGTGACTGCTTTCGTAATATGCAGCAAGTTCTTATTTCCTGTTTTGAGTATTTCGCAGTTTTACCAACCTACTCATTTTAGAGGTACTCAAGTAGTCGGTGGGCTTAATGTTACGGTAACAGGAGCAGGCTCTTCATACTTAATAAGCCTCATGTCTTTTAATTCTGTCTGCATAGGCAATACCTGTTCACGCAATAGCTGTATTTTTAAAGCTATACCAGCAACACTTATAGCGGATCTGAAGCTTAGTGTCCTGCTGCTGATTTCTTTTATTTTCTGTAAACTTCGTTGGCGGTAATCATTACCCGTATTTTAGTGAAGTTGAGTTATTATAATTGTTAATGTCAGATTTATTAATTTTTTCAGAAAATTTAATCTAATTTCATAGGAAGCGCCTTTAGTGTTCATTTATTAAATTTTAGTCATGGTATTGTTTGTAGGAAATCTGAGTAAAATAACTACAGAAAGGGAATTGAAGGAATTGTTTGCCGGCTATGGTGTTATTAAGAAACTACGCATCATGGTTGATAAGATTACACGCCGTTCTCGCGGGTATGCTTATGTAGATATGGAGCAAGATACTGCTGCTTTCGCTGCTGTACTAAAGCTGAATACAAGTATTTTTATGAGTAATTGCCTGATAGTAGGCATTGCTACACCCGGACAATTATCCAAGATTGAATGGGCATAATAACAATTCATCATATTGTATGCATATTTTATAACTCCAGCATTAGCTTATTATCTTCTTTAGAGGCATTATCATCAGGTGATTGTCTCTAATAGAGCCACAATTGCAGAACGCAAACGGAACGTGTTAAACATTATTACGGTTATGCAGTTTAAACGCTAAAGAACGTTTTTCGGTGCTTGATAATTTTAAGACGTCTCTTGGACTATATATCCTGCTTTAATATGTTTGTGTCAGGAACGTTTTTTGAGGTGAAATTTGAGTAAAAACGGAGCTTTTTTGATGGCTTGGTTACGTTTTGGTTACGTGGTAAAACAAAAAGCCCCTGCAAACCAGTGTTTACAAGGACTTTAAGATTTGGTTGTGTGCCCAGAACTAACGATAGTTCGAACTTAATAGATGAGTTAGAAATACTTTTGCAGTATTAAAAAATGACTGAGTTTCGAATTAGACCTAATCGTCCACTCTTTTAATTGACTAAAGCTATTATCCAATGTAAACTCATATATATTCATTGTTTCGGATGGTTCGGTATTTTTTTGCTAAATGTTAGAGAAATAAAAGCCTAATACTGGTGAAATCAAGCCAACGTCGGTTCCGGTCTTGATGGGATTACCTTTTGTATACATTCTTTAATGCTTGTTTTAAATAAAAATAGATGACAACCTGATATAAATCATATATCCTGAAAATAAACTAGCTGACTTTTGCTCAGTATTTCTTCAAGATTTTTATTCGAATGTCAGCATTACATAAGTTCCATATACCCGTATTAGGTATCGGCTACTCAATCGATACACCTGTAAAAGTTGCCAGATATGGCATCTCTTCTGTCATCTCAATCATGGACGATGAGTTGGTTGAGAATATGAGAAAATACTATTGTAATGAAATAAACGAACCGTATATTCCTATTCCTGTATCTGACACTGATTACAGGGCGAAACGTATTACAGCATACTTAAACCTTATTAACAAAATAATCAATACCCAAGTTTCAGAATTAAGTAACCTTCCTTTTGATGATGATAATGATATAGTAAAATACTTTGAGTTATTGCCGGATCATTCGGCATCAAAACGTAAGTATCTTCAAATGATTAACCTCGAAGCAGGAGATGTCAGAACCGCCTTAGAAAATGAATTGAGAACTATAATTCAGGCAGGGTCAATAGACGTCAATATCATGGCAAAGGTTGATAAAATCAATACTAATGCAAATGGTGAATTATTGCCGGTAGAATATTCTGATGCATTATCTTCTTTGAGAGGCTATGCAAACAGCGAACTCAACTCATCAATAGTGTTTTCTGCCGGATATAACCCGCGTTTGTATAATTATATTGAGACATTTAAAGACTTTTTCCCTGATGAAAACGGAAGCCTTAAAAAACGAATTATACTGAAAGTAAGTGACTATCGTTCAGCCCTGGTACAGGGTAAAATACTGGCAAAGAAAGGACTTTGGGTATCTGAATTCCGAATTGAATCGGGGCTTAATTGCGGAGGACATGCTTTTGCTACGGAAGGGTATTTACTTGGTCCTATTCTTGAAGAATTTAAGAATAAGAAGAGTGAGTTGTTTTCTGATATATATGCTTTATGCAGTGTTGCACATACGGATAAAGGAATACAGTCGTTCGTAGAACAGCCAAATATAAAAATTACTGTACAAGGTGGTATAGGAACATCTGCTGAAAATAACTTTCTTTTTGAACATTATATGGTAGATGGCACAGGTTGGGGAAGCCCATTTCTGCTTGTTCCGGAAGCCACAAACGTTGATGATTATACATTAGCAAAACTGGTAGCTGCAAAAAAAGAAGACTATTATTTAAGCCATGCATCGCCATTAGGGGTGCCATTCAATAATTTCAGAAATAGTTCATCAGAATCTCAAAGAAGAGAACGGATAGCTAAGCATAGGCCAGGAAGTCCTTGTTATAAAAAATACCTTATTTCAAATACAGAATTTACTGAAGAACCTATTTGTACAGCTTCAAGGCAATACCAACATTTAAAGATTAAACAACTTAAAGAAAAAAATCTGCCCGTTGATTTATTGGAAAGCATGCTGAATGATGTAACGGAGAAGGATTGCCTTTGTGAGGGATTAAGTACACCGGCATTATTAAAAGAGGGATTACCATTGTCTCATAAATTATCGGCTGTTACTATCTGTCCCGGGCCAAATCTGGCATACTTCTCAGGCGTTTTTTCGTTATCTCAAATGGTGAGCCATATTTACGGTAGAATTAACGTGCTGAATTCATTAAAACGTCCTAATATGTTTATTAATGAATTGAATTTGTATATCGATTACTTAAGGAACGAGATAAAAAAGATTGATTTAACACCTAAGCAAACTAAATACTATCAAACATTTAAAGCAAACCTGATTAATGGAATTGATTACTATAAACAGTTGATACCTTACCTGAAAAATGAAACTGATAATCAGATTGCATTAATGAAAGAAGACCTTAAGAGTGCTTTGGAGTCACTTAATAAACTTGAAATTCCATTGGTTGTAAAATGATAATTGTCATCCTGATAAATGATAATTATCATTTATCAGAGAAATATTTGCCATCTACCTTGCATAAAATAATTGTACAATGGGCAAGGTTATACTTCTAGTGCTATGTTTTTATACGATAGTAGGGTGCTCTCATCGAGATATTAGTTATAGCCCTGCAATATCATCGTACGGTGGTTTATCAATCATTATAAATCACAGTGTAAACAACCAGCTATTATTATGGGATAGTATTAAGTATCATAATGAAGCAGGAAATGTTTACAGCATCAGTAAGCTTCAATATTACATCAGCAATATCCGACTATACAAGAATAATAACATAGTTCAGCAGAATGATAGTGCATATTACATTGATGCTAAACATCAATATTCTTCTGTCATGTTAATCCCTACGTTATTAGCAGGTGTATATGATTCTGTGGCACTTACTATAGGGCTATTACCTTTTCAGAATATATCATACGGCTTACCCGCGACAATTGAAAATACTAACATGGGTTGGCCGGATGCTATGGGTGGAGGGTACCATTTTCTGAAACTTGAAGGACACTGGAAAGATGCTGCAGTAGTAAATGGCTTCGCATTGCATGTAGGTAAGTCGGGGTTTCATTGCGAAGCAGGTTTTGCTTGTAACCTTGATGTAAGAGCTAACCAAATAACAAACCTCAACATTATGATGAATATTAACGAATGGTTCAGAAAACCAGCAGAATATGATTTTAGTTCAGATGGAGTATACAGTATGGGTAATGAGGTTTTGATGCGTAAAATTATTGTAAATGGACAAGATGTTTTCAGCCAAATACATTAACAGGTAAAATTATATTTTATGATAAAGAAGCTGATTGTGCAGGTCATTTGTACACTAATATGCTTTATTGCATTGCTGGTTTCTTGCAAGCCCGATAGCCCGGATTATCCATTAAATACTGAAAATCCAGCTAACCCGCTAACGCCATATAGTATATATCATCCGGCCCGCTTCCCGGAAATGAAAATACCTGATGATAATAAACCGTATAAAGAACGTATAGAGCTTGGCAGGATGCTATATTACGACCCTATATTGTCTAATGATGGCAGGGCATGTGCAAATTGTCACCTTCAGTCTTATGGGTTTACGGTGCCGGGTATGGTGAATGGCATGCCTGTACTTTCACACGTTAATATGGCATGGTATAATAATTTTATGTGGAATGGTTCAAAAAAAGGAGGGCTTGAAGATGTAATGCAATTTGAAACACGAGAGTTTTTTGCAACAGATTTGAACAAAATGAATAACAGTACTACTTACAAGGAGTTATTCAAAAAGTGTTACAACGTAGATTATATTACCCATAAAGAAATTGGCTATGCCCTGGCACAATTTACACGAACTATGATTTCGGATGGTAGTAAGTATGACAGGTACATAAAAGGAATTGAGGACATGAGCTATGATGAAAAAAAGGGTGCTGAATTATTTTTTAGCGAAAAAGGTGATTGTTTTCACTGTCATGTAACATTGCTCACTACAGATAATAGTTTTCATAACAATGGGTTGGATAGCATATATACATCAGATAAGGATAAAGGTTTGTTTATGGTTACTGGCGATGCTAAAGATTTAGGGAAGTTTCGGACACCTAATCTTAGAAATGTTGCGTTGCGAAATAGTTACATGCATGATGGACGTTTTAAGACATTGGAGGAGGTTGTAGAATTTTATAATTCGAAAGTTCGAAAATCTGCAACATTAGACCCAGTAATGACCAAGCCCGGTAAAGAAAACGGATTGCAATTGAATGCCTATGAACAAAAACAATTGATTGCATTCTTGAAAACACTAACTGATTCTGCATTTATCACTAATCCGAATTTCAGCAAGCCTTAATATTAATTATAGGACTCATTGCAAAACATGATTAAAATCATGTAACGAACTAATTAAAGACATGATTATCCTTAATTGATGCTATTAGCTTTGTGTTATGAAAAAGCTGATGCTTACGACAGGGGTTTCATTGATAGTAACATTTAGTACACTGGCGTGTGGGGTTTGTGGTGGCGGTGCATCGAACCAATATTTGGGTTTACTGCCACAGTCAAAAGGCGGCTTTGTGGGGCTTCAGTATCAGATGCGGGATTTTACCGGAAGACACGCAACAGCCAGCCAGCCTGTAAATACATCAAGAGAGTATTATACTACACTACAGTTATGGGGCAGGTATAGTTTAGGTGACAGGTTACAATTATTCGCTTTTTTACCTTATATCATAAACAATCGTTTTGAAGTAAATAATAATCAGCGTGTTAATGGTATTGGTGATGCAACAATATTGGCAAATTATTGTCTGACGAAACGGTTGACAGATAGCAAACTAAAGCATATAGTGCTTGTTGGTGGTGGTATAAAGCTACCGACCGGCAAGTATGATAATGCAGCAATTAGTAAAGCAGACGGTTTGCCGAACATGCAGGCAGGTACAAAATCGGTAGATGTATTGTTTAATACTAATTATACTATACAATACGAAAATAACGGAATTAATCTTGATGCATCTTATGCAGTAACAACTCCTAATACATACCAATACAAATTTGGAAACAGATTGCAGTTTGGGTTGCAAGGATACAGATATCTCTCACTCAAAGCATTTAATGTTGTTCCGCTGATAGGGGGAAGATTTGAAAACACTTCCTGTGATTACGAAAATTATGCTACAGAGTTAAGGAATACTATGACCGGAGGGACTTTTGTATATCTGTCAGCAGGTTTTCAATGTTATTACAAAAACGTTGGCTTCCAGTTCAATTTTCATCAACCTGTTTATCAGAAATATGCTGACAGAATGGTAATAAACAATTATAAACTGGATTCAGGTATTTATATAATTTTCAAATAGTAATTATGATTCGCTCTATTCTAATCTTCTCATCCGCATTTGTTTTAATAGCCTCAATTTCTTGTCAAAAAAATGATCACAACCACGAGTTGGTTCAACAAGCAAAAATAGATATCAACTCCCCGCCCGATGGAAAAGTATATGGCAAAGGAGATACCATATATATTGATGCAAGAATTACTTCTACTGAAGGTATTCATGGTTATTCAGTACAAATATTGTCACCTGTTGGGACTACATTATACTCAATGGAAGAGCATACTCACGGAACTGATATTCGGGTGGATAAGTATTGGGTTTATAATACAGACTTGTCAAATAGTAGTGATTTGCAGTTAATTATAAAAGCTGCAATTAATCATGAGGGTCAAAAAATTGAAAAGCAGAAAAATATATTTATTAAATAAATACAACTTTAAAATACCTTTTTATCTTTATTATGACATTGGTCATACTTTAATAAGCTAACAGAGTAGATTTTTGTCAGGTAAAGCACTAATTCTTAACTAATAAATATTAAATGCTATGAACAAAAAAAATATCATGTTGCTGATGCTCGCAGCAAGCACATTTATCTACAGCTGTGGCGGTGGTGAAGAAAAATCTGTAAGGGATGAAACACCAGACCCCGGTAAGAATGAATATGTTGACCCCAATAAGTCAACTAACGATAAAGGCATAGGAAAGTTCACAAACGTAGAGCTTACCCACCCATTGGATGCAAACATGGTAAAAGAAGGCACAACCGTTTATGATGTAAAATGTGGTTCTTGCCATAAGCTTACAGACGAAAAACTTGTAGGCCCGGGTTGGAAGGGTGTAACTGACAGAAGGACACCTGAATGGATAATGAACTTTGTGACCAATGTAGATGAAATGCTGGATAAAGATGCAGAAGCAAAAGCAATGATGGAAGTGTGTATGGTAAGAATGCCTAACCAAAATTTATCAGACGCTGAGGCAAGAAATGTGCTGGAGTATATGAGACATAACGACGGCAAAAACTAAATGAATATTTCACGCCTTAATAAAATAATATGAAAAGTTACCAATTAATGCTCTGTGCGGTAGGTTTAGCAATAGCCGGCCAGAGCTGTAAAATGAAAGATACCGGCTCTGTAGTGCAGGGCGATGCGGCGTCAAAGGTATATGTAGCACCAGGCAAATACGATGAGTTTTACAATTTCGTCTCCGGTGGTTTTAGCGGACAGGTTTCTGTTTACGGTATCCCATCGGGAAGAATGCTGAAAGTTATCCCTGTTTTTTCGGTTAACCCCGAGAATGGTTACGGTTTCAGCGAAGAAACAAAACCAATGCTGAATACGACTGCAGGCTTTGTGCCATGGGATGATGAACACCACCTAGCATTGTCACAAACAAATGGTGAACATGATGGTAAATGGCTGTTTGCCAATGCCAACAATACACCACGTGTAGCGCGCATCAGCCTGAGTACTTTTAAAACAGAAGAGATACTTGAAATACCGAACAGTGGTGGTAACCACTCTTCTCCGTTCATCACCGAGAATACGGAGTATGTGGTAGCAGGTACCCGTTTCAGTGTGCCGTTGGGCGAAGCTGATGTGCCTATCAGCAGCTTTAAGGAAAACTTTAAAAGCGTCGCCTCATTTATAAATGTGGACCAAAACAGCGGTAACATGAAAATTGCATTTCAGATTGCATTGCCGGGTATGAGTCTAGACTTGTCAAGAGCTGGAAAAGGCCCTTCTCATGGTTGGTTCTTTTTTTCAACATATAATACTGAGCAGGCAAATACATTGCTGGAAGTAAACGCATCTCAAAAAGACAAAGACTTTATAGTAGCCGTAAACTGGAAGAAAGCAGAAGAGTATGTGAAAGCAGGTAAAGGCACAAAAATGAAAACACGTTATTATCATAATACGTGGAATGAAGAAACGCACTCTGCATCTTCAAAACTGGAAGAAGAAGTGCTGGTGCTTGATCCGGCAGAGCTGAAAGATATGGTGTATATGATACCATGTCCTAAATCTCCGCACGGATGTGACGTTGACCCTACAGGTGAATACATAGTAGGTAGTGGTAAACTTGCTGCATTGATACCGGTCTTCTCATTCAACAAACTGACAAGCGCTATTAATGCCAAAACATTTGAAGGAGATTATTATGGCATACCGGTAGTGAAATATGAAGCGGCACTGCATGGTGAAGTACAAAAACCGGGACTTGGACCTTTGCACACCGAGTTTGATGGTAAAGGCAATGCATATACTTCATTCTTCCTGTCTTCAGAGGTGGTGAAATGGAGCATTAAAGATGTAAAAGTGTTAGACCGTGTACCTACCTACTACTCAATAGGACACTTATGTGTGCCTGGTGGCGATACTAAAAAACCTTGGGGCAAATATGTGATTGCGTATAATAAAATCACTAAAGACCGTTACCTGCCAACAGGTCCTGAACTTGCGCAGTCTGCACAATTGTATGATATTACAGGCGATAAAATGCAACTGATACTTGACTTCCCGACTATTGGTGAGCCGCACTATGCACAGGCTATTGATGCAAAGGTGATAAAAGACAGAAGTGTAAAGATATTTGACATCAATAAAAATAAACACCCTTATGTGGCAATGGGTGAAAAGGCAACCAAGGTTGTAAGAACAGGTAACAGGGTGGATATCTATATGACAGCTATCCGTTCTCACCTGACACCGGATAATATTGAAGGTGTATATGTTGGCGATGAAGTTTACTTCCATGTTACGAACCTGGAGCAAGATTGGGACGTGCCGCATGGTTTTGCAATCAAACACGCCGCAAATGCCGAATTACTTATAATGCCGGGTGAAACATCTACACTGAAATTTGTACCGGACAGAACAGGTATTTATCCTTTCTACTGTACAGACTTCTGTTCTGCACTACACCAGGAAATGCAAGGTTACCTGAGGGTATCACCAAAGGGTAGCAATGTGCCACTGAAATATGGTACAGGCGATGCAGCTCCTAAGGCTGTAGCATCAAAATAATATTCACAATGGCAGTACGCTACAGTGTAGTGTACTGCCATAATTGTTTTCAATTATGAAGAAGTTAACGAAGTTAGGTAGGTATAGTACGTTTGTTGTGATAGTTTTTCTGGTTACACTTTGGTTTTTCCCGATGTGGAGAATCGATTTGAAAGCACCACAATATCCCGGTGGGTTAACGATGACGATATGGATAAATGACGTGAAAGATGACGTGGATGTAATTAATGGGCTGAATCACTACATTGGTATGAAGACCATTCATAAAGAAGATTTTAAGGAATTTGTGTACCTGCCTATTGCAATGGTTTCGTTCATGGTTATGGGGCTGTTGGTGTTTGTCTGGAATCGTAAGATCGGATATTATATATGGACAGGCATTTTCACAATACTTGGGTTATTTTCATTCTACGATTTTTATAAATGGGAGTATGATTACGGGCACGACCTGGACCCCAACGCACCGATACAGGTGCCCGGGATGTCTTATCAGCCGCCATTGATTGGTTATAAGAAATTGCTGAATTTTGAGGTACTGTCGCAGCCGCATATTGCAGGTTGGTTTTATATCTTAGCGGGTATACTGTTGGTTTCGATTACATTTTATGAATGGAAAAAAGCAAAGACAAAATGAGACGGTTTATAAGTATTGCGCTTGTATTGCAGTTAATACTACTGGCATCATGCAAGCCGCAGTTTGAAAAGATAGAATATGGTAAAGAAGCGTGCAGCCATTGTAAAATGACAATAGTAGATGCTCGCTTTGCTGCAGAAATGGTTACGTCAAAAGGCAGGGCATATAAGTTTGACGATATATTGTGCATGAAGCAGTATGCAGATAATAATGCAGATCAAAGTAATAATGCATTGTTTTTTGTAGCAGTTTATGGTAGTGGCAATAAGGATGAATTTACAGATGCTAAAAGGGCACTGTATCTTAAAGATGATTTTTTCAGGAGCCCGATGAATGGAAATTATGCGGCTTTCAGTACAACTGAAGCTGTAAAAAAACTGAAGGATAGCCTCAATGTACAACCCATAGCATGGGAAGCTATACAATAACCATGTTTAAATATTTTGCACTAATATCATTTCTCACTATTTCGTTGAATAGTATCGGTCGCACGATTGTTGTTGCTCCGGGCAAGAGTAGTGTATTGAAGAATACGATTCTGCAAGCTGCTGATGGAGATACATTGCTGGTGCAGAAGGGTATTTACAAAGAACAGGATATACTTGTTGCTAAAAAACTGGTAATAATCGGGCAAGGGTTTCCAACTATTGACGGAGACCACAAGGGGCAACTTATTGTTGTTACGCGCGATTCCGTGACAATATCGGGGTTGCAATTACAAAACACGGGTAGGTCGAGCATGACGGACATGGCTGCAATACGATTGCAGAATGTGCAGTTTGCCAGAGTTGTGAATAACAGGCTTGTAAATAATACATACGGCGTCTATCTTCAGAATAGCCATTATTGCCTTGTTTACAATAATACAATCAGTGCAGATGCTAAAGATGAGTTGAATAGTGGTAACGGTATTCATGCATGGAAATCAACACACTTGCTTATACAATCGAACAAAATAAAAGGACACCGCGATGGTATATATTTCGAGTTTGTAACGGATTCCCGTATCCTGTATAATACATCTGATAAAAATATACGGTACGGATTACATTTTATGTTTTCTCACCAGGATGTATATACGCATAATACTTTTGCAGATAATGGTTCTGGGGTAGCGGTTATGTACTCTAAGAAAGTAGAGATGTATAACAACACCTTCAGGCACAATTGGGGCGATGCATCGTACGCAATACTGCTGAAGGAAATAACGGATAGTAAAATAGAACACAACCTGTTTGCGAAAAATACGGTTGGTATATATATGGAGGGTACCAGCCGTATAGACGTAAGGCACAACGAGTTTGTTGAAAACGGGTGGGCTATGCGGGTACAGGCCAGTTGCGACAATAATACTTTTGAAAAGAATAATTTTTTATCAAACTCATTTGACGTAGCGACAAATGGTACGATGATGCTTAATATTTTTAATAATAATTACTGGGATAAATACGATGGGTATGACCTTGATAAGAATAAAATAGGAGATGTACCATACTATCCTGTTAGTATGTATTCTGTAGTTACAGAGCGTATACCTGGGGCAATGATATTGTATCGTAGCTTTTTGACAGATGTAATGGATCAGGTAGAAAAATTGATGCCAAGTGTTGTGCCCGACCAATTGAAAGATAATAACCCCATGATGAAAAGCTGGAAACTGAGATGATAAAAATAGATTCACTTACGAAGTCTTTCGGCAAATTCAAGGCGCTGGATAATATCAACCTCACATTTGATAAAGGCAGGGCTATATCCTTATTAGGGCCGAATGGTTCAGGTAAAACGACACTGATAAAATCCATTTTAGGATTGGTTATTCCCGAGAAGGGGTCAATAACCGTAAACGGTAAGGTGACAGGACGAGATTGGCAATACAGGTCGCAGATAGGGTATATGCCACAAATAGGGAGGTATCCTGAAAATATGACCATTGGCCAGGTGATAGATATGATTAAGGAAATACGGAAAGATGAGAAGAAATATGATGAAGAATTAATCGTATCGCTTGGGCTTGATAAAATACTGACAAAGACAATGCGTAGCCTTTCAGGTGGTACAAGACAGAAGGTAAGTGCATGTCTGGCATTCCTCTTTTCACCGGATATATTCATACTTGATGAGCCTACAGCAGGTTTAGATCCTGTATCAAGTGAGATTTTAAAAGAGAAAATTATTAAAGAGTGCAATAAAGGGAAGCTGATATTGATAACATCACACGTTTTAAGCGATCTGGACGGTATTACAAGCGATGTAGTTTACCTGCAGGATGGAAAGCTGATTTTTTATAAGACAGTTGAAGAACTACAGGATATTACAGGCGAAATGAAGTTGAACAAAGTGATTGCTACAGTTATGAAGAATCAATCTACTACAAACAGTGTTCGGGTATGAAAACAATAATGAAATATGTAACTGTCGACTTGTTGCGCAATAAAGTAGTATTGGTCTATGCTGTTGTACTTGCAGCATTATCGTTCAGCGTACTGAGTATTGATAGTAATTCATCGAAAGGATTATTAAGCTTGCTTAATATTACTTTGCTGTTTGTGCCGTTAATAAGTGTCTTGTTTTCTACGATATATTTTTTCAACTCAATAGAATTCATAGAGCTGTTATTGGCACAACCCGTTAAAAGGACAAAAGTATTGCTTGCAGAGTATGCGGGCCTATCAATATCACTTTCGCTGGCTTATTTATTAGGTATCGGGGTGCCGGTACTAATAATGGCTCCTAATATAGCAGCACTTACATTGCTTGTAAGCGGGTTGTTGCTTACAATGGTATTTTCTGCTATTGCGTTACTGATATTTGTATTGTTTAAAGATAAGACGAAAGGTATAGGTGCAGCGATAGTTTCCGCATTGTTCTTTACATTATTATTTGATGGGTTGCTCCTGATGTTTATCTATTCGTTTGGTGATTACCCGATAGATAAACCGATATTGGGTATGGTAGCCTTAAATCCCGTTGACCTTGCACGTATTCTGATGCTTTTACAGCTCGACGTTGCCGTATTGATGGGTTATTCAGGTGCGCTATTTAAGAAGTTTTTGGGTACAGGTTTTGGCAGTATCTATGCCATAGTTTGTATGCTTCTGTGGATTGTGTTACCATTGCTATGGTCGGTCAGGGTGTTTCGTAGAAAAGACTTGTAAGAAAAAAGAGAGAAGCATAATACTTCTCTCTTTTTTGTGTTGTGTATTAGACTACATCATTTTTTCTAAATCCAAAGCCTTTGGAAATAAAATGTTGTTTTCGAGGTGTATGTGTTGATACAAGTCATTTTCAAATTCTTCCAGTTTATACAACAGCAGTTTGTGGCTGTTGCATGCATCTACGGGCTCTTCATAGTTATTACAAAGAGCGTTTATCTCATGAATTAATTCGCCGGCAATGTCATGCTCCTGTTCCATCATCCATATTGGGTCTTGAACGCTGTTAAATGCCTCAGCCTTTAGCTTGGTAGCTTCCATCTGACGGATATAAGGAAAGAGTATGTATTCTTCTTTCTTCATGTGTGTTTCAAGTTCATTGAGTAGTTCATTTAGTTTTTCGTTCACAGTTTTCATGTACGGATATTTGTCGCCATGCTTGATGCTTACTTTTGCAGATAGTTCCCTGAGTATTGGTGTATTCTCCCGAACGAATGTGTGATGCTGATTGGTAATAAAGTCTGCAAGAAACGAAGGTTTCCAACTATTAAAGTCTAGGTTGAAGAAACCCTGCTCATGTTGTGCTTCCAATGCTTCTCTTACCGCTGCTTCAGACAATCCTTTTTCCTTACAAACCTGCTCCAGTGTTTTCTTGCCGCCACAACAAAAGTCTATTCCCATTTTTTTAAACACTTCGGCTTTGCATATATCGCCGCTTACTATTTGGCCTATGGTTTCTTTCCCGTTTGAGAGTTCATTTTTCTTTATTTCAACCTCCCATACATCAGGGCCGTTTTTAAGATATGACCATGTAAAGCAATTTCCACGCAGCCCAAGCAACTGATAATACACTGGCTTGGGGTCGTGGTCGTTGTGTATGATTACAGACGCGCCGGGTTCTATGCTATCGAATGCATTAAATATTGAAGGGTGTTTTTCGCTCGGTAACATCTTAGTTACATCTATCAGAATACTTGATTCCATCTTTATTATATTTTAAGTATGAACATATTGTTTGTGTAATCAGTGAAGTGTTTTTTTAGCTTCAGTTACAATTGTAATGCCTCGTGCAATAAGTAATAAAAAGCTTCCCAGAAACAGGCATATAGCTGCATACCATAATAGCCATGTAAATATTACGCTGTTTGTCATCAGCATTATTTCCAGCCCTTGTACCATCAACACCAGCTCGTTTATTAATACTCCTGCTGTAAATACAATTATTGATAGGTTGGTTATTCCATTGTCTTTGAATATGCCCGTTTGTATGTAGTGAGCAATGATGTATAGTGTTACAAAACAAAGCAGTACAAGGTGCAGGAACCCTATTATTACAGGCCTGTTATTGAATACAGCCTCGCCAATTGCTGGGAATACTGTTAACGATTGCAATACAAGTTTCAGCATGAGGGCAAGAAAAGAAAGCCTGAAAAGGTACTTGAATGTGATGCTATTTGTGTTTGCGTATTTATTCAGCGGTTTTAGTAAAATGGTAAGTTGTATAAAAGATAACAGTACAGTCAATGCCCCGATTATAGATACAATTCTCACAGGTATATTGGGGTAGTGCCACAGGTAGCACAAAAACAGTGAAGGGATAATTGATATATTCAGCATGTTTGCGAAGCTATAGGTGCGAGCTTCATTCATCTCAACGCTGGTCTTGATAATTTTATTAAACATTATAGCCAATATTCCCATCGTGAAAAAACCATTGTACTGTAAATGCAGGTAAGTATATACTGCGTCTTTATACAAAATGATATTACCGGATTTTCCCGCTAACAAATATGCTAATGTAAACGGGCCAACAGATGACAGTGCCATGTATATTACCGCTGCTGTTGATAATAGTTTGATTGTTTTGTTTATGCTTATCTTTTTTATTTCCTTTATAAATATCCAGGCATAAACATAGGTTGTGAAAATAAAGACTGTAGAAAAAAGAATAGAGTAGAGCCCATATCCCTGAAATATAAAGCTGATTAACATGCCGAATGCGTTTATAGTTATTAGCCTTAATAGCGTATTGATAGTTTTTGCTCTTTTGGTATCCGGAAGCAGCTCATACGACATGAGTGTAAGCAATGCTAAACTAACCCAACCGCCAAAAGCAAAATGTGAATGCGCATGAAGGACGTGTTTAAAATCAAGGAAAGGTATGCTGAAAAGTATTTTACTTCTTAGCGTCAGGCCAAGTATTGCAACTATCATCAGGTTTACAACAGATAAGGTTATCCATTGTCGTTTTCTTTTTTCAAACATTGTGCATAGGTTTAATAAAAGACAAATTTATCTTTTATTAAGATAATTTTTTTAAACCTTAATGGTTTTTAATACTGATTTACCTTTCTTGAGGTTTTTGCCTAGTTCATCTATAGTTGTGCTTTCCAGCATTTTTTTCAAATCGTTTCTGATTGCTTTAAATTTGTTGTGTAAAGGACATGGATTGGATTCTGAACATTGTTTCAAACCCAATCCACATCCTGTAAATATTGCTTTGCCATCTATGGCTGTAACGATTTCTATTAACTTTAAATCGCGTTGGTATTCATCTAAATAAAACCCCCCATTAACTCCTTTCTGAGAGTTTACTATTCTGTTTCGGCTGAGTATTTGCAGTATCTTGGCTGTAAAATGAGCCGGTGCTTCAATGTTTTCGCATATTTCAGCTATGCCTACCTTTTTGCCTTTTTCATTTTCTGCTGCTATATAGATAATTGCCCTGATGCCGTATTCACAAGATTTTGAAAACATTTGATGTTGTTTGATAAACTACTAAAATAAACAAATATCAGATTGGAATAGTTTGCGGATATTTCATATTTATTTTTGAGGAGGTAATAACACTTGGTCAATTACGTATATCAGGCCATTTGATGCTGGTATGGCTGCCAAAATATTTGCCGTTCCGTTAATTTTTATTTTACCATCTTTTTTGCTGATTGTTATGTTCTGAGAGTTTACCTGACCTATTACCTGTCCATCTTGAAACATATCTTCTTTATATATGCCAACAGATACATGGTATTGCAGGATATCTGCTAAAGCATCTTTTTGGTCAGGTTTCATAAGCCCGTCGACTGTGCCGGCAGGTAATTTGCTGAAGGCTTCGTTTGTGGGCGCAAACACAGTGTACGGTCCTGTTTTGCGCAGTGGTTCAACGAGTTCTGCCTGCTTTACAGCTGCTACAAGTGTAGTGTGGTCTTTACTACCAATAGCAACCTGCACCACATCATGCTGCGAAACGTTGTCTTCAGCAGATGAAGTGGTAGAAGCCAGTGCATTTTCTGTTTCTGCAGGAGTTGAATTTTGAGTGTCAGAACTGTTGCATGAGGTAAATGATATTGCAGCAATCATCATTACCTTAAGTGTACTTTTCATATTGTTTACGTTTGATGTAATAGATGAATTTATGATACAAAATTACCCGACACAATCTGGTGAAAATATGACTGTTGTCATATTTAAGATATAAATGTCTTTTATTTGGTCTGCGGTTTAATCCAAAATTCGTCATCCCAATTATCAATGCAGGATATCTCATGTAGTTCTTGAAGGAGTTTGCCTGCGGTCTCCAATTTTAAGGTATCTGCATGTTGCTCTATATAATTAAATAGGTCTCTTTCTTCGAATCTGATATGTGCTTCCAGTTCATCAGCAATTATACTCAAAGCGGCTTTGTCTGTAACCTTATTTCTGAGAATGTTTATCTGATTGCAAATAGAAATGTGTTCTTTGTGTGCTTGAATATTCTTCGGATTATCCGAGGGTATCAAAGGGAATAGATACTTTTCTTCCTGGTAAAAATGTTCATATAGTTCTGTGTCAAACACGTGGATTATGTATGCTGCAATTCTATCAATACTAATATTGTTTTTAAGTCCTGTCCGAATTTTCCAGCACAATAATAATCCGTTATGATGATCTCTGGATAAAGGAACTATCGCCTGACTTCTTTTTATTGGTTTTGAAGTTTCCATCATAGAATCTTTTTCTTTTTTCTGAGAAGTTGTAAGTAACATATACTTATTAACGCCATGCCTGCTAATACACCGATGCCTGATATGGAAAATATTTTTAAGGCACCTATTACCGGAGACATTATTTCCTGAAAGCTATCAATGTTGAGTACTCTGCCTCTGTATCCCTTTAATATGCCGGCTACAATAAGCGATATCCAGAATATGATAAGGCTTATCTGGCTGATGTAAAATCCATATTGTACGAATCGTTTTATCCGCCCGTATGTATCATCAATGCCTAATAAATAGCCAATTGCACCGAGTAGTATCATGCTGTTAATGCCAATAGTAGTACCCATTGCATGTGCTACAGTAATGTGTGTGCCATGTGTGTACATGTTAATTGCCGGTATACTCATCATAATCGCTAATGTCAGGTTGAAAAATAACCATAATTCAGATGCTATAATGAACCTGTATGTTGTTAGGTTTTTTAGCCTGCGATACTCTGATAGCTTCCCTTTGAAGCTGCGTATCATACTAATGAAGAATAACCATTCTGTCATACTGATTGCGTACGATACATGCCTTACCCACCCTGCTGTTGGTACATTGTATATATGATGTCCCCAGTTAAACATCAGATTACTCAGGCTGAGGAAGTAAAAGAAATAAACAGACTTGTTCTGTGCAATTTGTTTGTTCCCGCTTATTCTTACCATCATGTAGAGCGAAGTGCCGTATATCATTTGGTTCCAGGCACCAACCATAGACCCGTTTGCTTTCCATTGTACTGTTATTTCCCGCAGGTATGATTCTCTGAACCAATCTATATGCCATAAGTTTTGTTCAAGAAACGTGATAAAGAAAAATAGTATTCCCGTACCCCACATGATAATGTATAATGGCTTTTTGTTTTTAATTGAAAGCCAATGCCTGTAATAACCAATCATCAGCAGTATCCATGCTATTACAATCGGGATACTTAGTACAGGTGGAAATTCCCAATACTCTCTGCCACCATACTGTTTTAATGAGTAAAAAATAAAAACCACCACTATTGTAATGATCCATATTATCATGAACGATTTAATTAAACTAATGTTTGTACTACTAAACGTCATTGTCTTGTTGCTATTGACTATCAGACAGCCTACCGCACCTGATACTATCCAGAACAATGCAGAAGATACATGCATTGGTCTTAGCTGCTGAAATGGTATGGTATTATTGAACCATTCAGGGAACAGAAAAGCAAAAGAAGATAATAGGCCAAATGATAAGGTTGCGATTAACAACAATAATATAAATCTGAAATAATACTTAACTACCATGCTTTTTCTTTGATGATATAGGTGCCTGTCCAATGTATTTTATCAGGAGTTATTTCTGATTTGCCTGTATTATCTATCCATGATAAGTATGCAATCAGGTTATTTACTTCTTCATCACTAAGGCTCATATCTGGCATTTTCCCGGTGCCGTATTTTATGAATGTTTTAGCTCGGTTAACTCCCTTGGTGCTGATAATATTTGTCAGATCAGGCCCCATGTATCCGCCCAATCCATAAAGCTGATGGCATGATTGACAATTCTTTTCTTGCCAAGTATTGCGCCCTGCAATAATATTTTCATCAGGTTTTAGTATTGTGCCGTCATCACAAAACATGTACAAACCGATAGTGTAAGAAATAAATATTATAAACAGGACTATCCAGATACGTAAAAACATACTGCCTTAATTCATTTCAAAACTACCATCACGATTTTCAGTAAAATATGATATTTATCATATTGAGGATAAAAATGTCTTTAATTTATAATGAAGATTCTGCTAATTCCGGCTGGGTATGATATTGTATAGAGAGTTATTTATTAGTAAGCACCCCAATATTTGGTTGAATGACTGTAGAGTGGAATTGGGGTACGTATAAAAGCAAAACACCGCTCAACGAGCGGTGTTTTTAAAAGACTCAGTGCCCAGAACAGGAATCGAACCTGCACTCCCTTGCGAAAACCAGATTTTGAGTCTGGTGATTTATGGTTTGATATGAATTGATGTGTGCTGAAAGTATTGATTTTACTGCATTCCTTATTTTTACTGATACACATAAAACCATGGAAAAAGGCAAAATGTTGTACCTATGTTGTACCAAATTTTTGTAACTTTATTGAGTAATAACAAGGGTTTCAGAACAACGCATTCATCATGTCAGCAATAAAAGTTGTACTCAGAAAAAAGGAAAATAAAGATGGCTCTTTTCCGTTAGCTATACGTATCACACGGGACAGAAGAACTTCATTCATACACCTGGGCTATAACCTGCATGAAAAACATTGGGATGCCCCCGGACAAAAAGTGAAGAAGTCACATCCTAATTCTGTGCGCATGAATAACTTAATAGCTGCAAAAGTTGCTGAGGCAAACGAAAAAGCACTTGAGCTCGATGCTGCTAAAAAGCATGTTTCAGCAAAGGCTGTCACGCAGAAGATAAAGCCGAAGGCCGGTGATACTGTTTTTTCTCAGGCGGATCTTTATATTGAGAGGCTGAAAGCTGACGGAAAATATAATAGGTGGAATAGCGAAAAATCAAACGTGAAGCATTTAAAAGAGTTCTTGAAGCACGATATCGGGTTCTCTGATTTGAGCGTTTCTTTACTTGAGCGTTTTAAGGCTCACCTTATCGCTAAGCATAAAGTTTCTGAAAGGACAGCAATAAATAAACTGGTTACAGTTCGCTGCATATTCAGTCAGGCTATCAAAGAGGGCGTGTGTGACTCCAAGTATTATCCATTTGGTAAAGGCAAGATAAAAATCAAATTTCCGGATAGTAAAAAAGTGGGCTTAACTGTGGATGAAGTGAAAGCCATTGAAAATGCAACCTTGAATGATGAAGCAAATCATGCTCGTAACCTCTGGCTTATTTCCTACTATTTTGCCGGGATGCGTGTTTCAGATGTGCTGAGACTTAAATGGTCAGATTTCCAGGATGGTAGGCTTTATTACACGATGGGTAAGAACCGTAAAGGTGACTCTTTAAAAGTATCTGATAAGGTCATGTCTATTTTAAAGCAGTATGAGCACATTAAATCAGAAGATATTGACCTGATATTCCCGGACATCCGATATGCCGACTTGGAAAGCAAGTTTGATACTGAAATGAAAATCAAATCCAGAATCAATGTGATTGACAGGATATTGCGGACTGAAGTAGCAACAACGGCTAAAATAGCCAAACCTCTAACTATGCACATTGCACGACATACGTTTGGGAATATATCAGGGGATAGGATACCTATTCAAATGCTTCAAAAGCTCTATCGGCATACCGATATTAAAACTACCATTGGTTATCAGGCCAATTTCATACACAAAGATGTGGATGAAGCATTAGCGGCAGTTTTGGGATAGATATTTTTTTATCAATCCGGATATTATGCACAAACTGCTATGTAAGAATTGAGTTTTTTGATTGAATATATAGCGAACAGTGATTAGCAATTTAGTTTGCTTGCAAAGTTACAATTACATATAGGGCGTAGATAACCACGAACAGATAACCTCGCCAGCGTGGGATGATATTGCCTGCGGTAGGCCATGTCAGCAGCGTTGTAAGAAAACATATGCCTAGCACAACCCATAGGCTTCCCGGGCTAACTGTAATGGGGTGAATAACCGCAGCAGTGGCAATTATCACAAACACATTAAAAATATTGCTCCCTAAAATAGTGCCAAGTCCTAAATCGTTGTGCCCACGCATTCTGGCAATGATTGTTGTTGCAAGTTCCGGCATGGATGTGCCGAGAGCTACGAGCGTGGCTCCAACAATAAAGGCGGGAATATTAAACATGACTCCAATCTCTTTTGCGCCATGTACTATTGATAAACCAGCCCCGATCAGCAAACCAATACCGATAATACAAAACAAGATGGATTTCAGGATATAATCGTTATTCTGTATGGCGACTATACTGCTTCGCCCGTTGCGCGTATCAACGACTACCTTGATAAGCCAAAGGCTAAAAAGGCCGAGCAGAATAAATCCGTCTATACGAGAAATTTCACCATCAAATGCAAATAACCCTGTCAGGATGGGGGCAAACATGGCAATCACCCAATCGCGCCTTACTTCAGCTCTGCGGGCGGGCAGTGCGCCAAAGCATAAGGCAATCCCAAGGACAAGACTGACATTGACTACATTACTGCCCAAGCCGTCACCCAGTGCTATTTGGGGCTTTCCTGCTATTGCTGCATTGACTGCAACAGAGAGTTCAGGACTTGAGGTAGCAAAAGCAGCAACCGTTACACCGATCACTGCTGTGGGGATACGTAAGGTATTGGACAGGCTAACACTGCCTCTCACGAAAGCTTCGCCACCAAGTCCTGCCAGTAAAAAACCTAATAATAAAAATAATAGTGCCGTCATCGTTAATATATATCATTGGTTATACATAGCAAAGATATCCGCTATTGAAAATTATGGAAGTAGTAAAATGAATATATGGCAGGTTATTATTTGTCGGACAGGCTTGCATAAACATAGATTGACAAGAACAATGCACAAAAAGCGTAAAATACATAATTAATAAGGTTGCTCCCCCTGTAATAGGATGCCAGGCCGGGATGGGCTGTTTGTTTTATTTTGGCTTGCGACACAAATAACAACGAATAAATGAATAACCTGAGTTGTGATGATTTTAGTTTCAGTCTGCTTATCCTTGACATTTTAAGAGCAAGGAATGCTGTTACTGTAACGAGGCTGAAAAACGGCAACAATTCGAGTAATTCTTTATGCATGATTATATGATGACCTGATATAAAACAATATGAACCTCCCTTAAAGAGAGGTTCATTAAAGGAGAGCTACTGCCTGCCTATGTTGGCGTACACTCCCACAGCACCGTTGCGCCCCATATCACTTTCGATGCCATTCTTAGTTGACCATAACAGAACAATATTCTTTCAAACTAAAAAATCCATCTTACAAAAGTCATTGATAGGTTTGCACAACGAATATAGCGACCAGTCAGACAGAAAAATAAACCTTAAGATAATTTTATCTCAACATCAGTCAATAGGATAGGGCCTTATGCCATATAACTAATTCCAACCTTACGTTATCCATTAGGATGATGAGGCCTGGTATATGATTTTTGCCAGTCCACATCCTTCCAGACCAAAGGCCTGCCTTAAGAGATTCTCTGTCGGCATCCGTAAAAAGACCTTTGGGTATATATGAGGTATCATTCCCGTAAATATCGTAGCATTTATTTATCAGGGATTCTATCTGCATATACCCATGTTCTGACGTAATCCGGCTCCCGATGAATGTCACCGTTTTATTTCCGGTAAAATCCCCGAACACTCTCACCTCCACCAGGTCAAACAACTCAAATTCTTTTTCCCCGAGCAGTTTGGTGTATAACGTATCGATTTGCCCAGATGGAGTTACCTCTGTAGCTTTATATTTAAAGGTATAATCCGGAATCAAATTCAATCGTAATGATAATAAATTTTCAATCGACCTTCTTTGGCTTTTCGGTTTAACCAGCTTAATGAACCTATTTAGTGAAAACATGGCCTGGAAAATAGTTTGGACAATTAATTTTATTCCATCGATTTATTTTGGTTGTACATGTGCCTGCTCACGCAATCATTCACTCTGCATTATATACTATATAGATACGTGTTTTTTTCGGACGCTCCAATAATAAAATATCGGGAATACCAGCAATGTAAACAGCGTTGCTGTGATAAGCCCTCCTATAATAACAATCGCAAGCGGCTTTTGAGACTCAGAGCCAATACCCGATGAAACTGCTGCAGGGAGCAATCCGATTGCGGCCATAATTGCGGTCATGACAACAGGCCTTGTTCTGGCTAAAACCGCTGCCTGTATTGCTCTGTTAAGTTCCATTTTTGACTTGAGGTTTTTATGAAATTCTGAGATGAGTATCACACCGTTTTGAACACAAATACCGAATAATGCAATAAAGCCAACACCCGCCGAAATTCCGAAGTTGATACCTGTCAGGTGCAGTGCAACTATTCCGCCTATCAGCGCAAATGGGACATTCGCAAGGACTAATAGTGAATCCTGAATATTCCCGAACATGATAAATAACAAGATAAAAATGATGACCAGACTTACAGGAACGACTTGCCCCAATCTTTTAGTGGCACGCACCTGGTTTTCAAACTCACCTGTCCAGCCAATCGTATATCCTTCCGGAAGTTTGATTGTTGCGTTGACTTTTTGTTGTGCTTCTGCAATCGTACTTCCAAGGTCTCTTTCTCTGACAGAAAATTTTACCCCGATGAATCTCTTTGTGTTATCCCTGTAAATGAATGCGGGCCCTGTTATCTTTCGAATGGTTGCAATTTCTTTCAGAGGCACTTTATCCCCTTTGAGCGTTGGCACCATAAGCCGCATAATATCGTTTTCGTCTTTTCTATACTCTTTGCTATATCGAACCCGGATGTCAAACTTTCTTTCCCCTTCATATTTTGACGTTGCTGTTTTACCCCCAATCGCCATTTCAACCATACTCTGCGCATCGGCTTTTGATACCCCGTAAATAGCCATTTTTTCCTCATCCAGTATCACGCTTATTTCGGGTTGCCCGATATTACGCAAGACCCCTACGTCTTTGATACCATCGACATCGGCGATCTGTTCAACAATCTGGTTAGCCAGATTGTCCAATGTTGCTAAATCATCTCCGTAAACCTTTACAGCGTTTGACGCATTGATGCCCGCTACAGCTTCTGCGACATTGTCAATAATCGGTTGTGAATAATTATAAATAATCCCCTGATAATTTTTGAGTTTACCGTCCATTTCCGCCACCAGGTCATCTAAAGAGATTTTTCTTTTCCATTCATCCTTAGGCTTGAGGTTGACCTGCATCTGCACATAGTAAAAACCGCTTGGGTCAGTCCCGTCATTACTTCTTCCGGTTTGCGAAAGCACACCATTCACTTCTGGAAATCCCATCAGCTCCTTTCTGAGTGTTGTCACTGTTTTTACTGTTTCATTCAATGACATACTCATGGGGAGTTTAGCCTCTACCCATAATGCGCCTTCGTTCAACTGTGGCAGAAATTCCGTCCCCAGCCATTTTGTAGATAGGATAGATAGTATAAGTACAGACAGCGCCACAATAAAACTCATCCGTTTATTCTGAAAAGTACGTGTGAACCCGCTGGCGACAATACGATTCATCCATGTCACAAAACGGGTATGCTTTTCTGTTACATTTTTCTTTAAAAGCATTGAGCAGAGGACAGGTACAAGGGTCAGGCTGAAGATAAGCGCGCCCAGCAATGCAAACCCAAGTGTATAGGCTAATGGGGAGAACATTTTGCCCTCCACTTTCTGAAATGCAAAAATCGGCAGTAGGGCAGAGATAATAATAAGCTTGGAAAAAAACACGGCTTTTCCCATTTCACCGCCTGTTCGCTTTATGAGGCCCAGTTTGGATAACCTGTTAAACCGTGCCATGCCCTCTTTATGACTTAGTTTGTCCAGCGCGACAAAGATTCCCTCTACCATGACGACAGCCCCATCAATAATAATCCCAAAATCCACGGCGCCTAATGAGAGCAGATTTGCACTCATGCCCTTGAGCTTTAAACACAAAAAAGCAAATAACAGTGCGAGCGGGATAACAAGTGATACAATCAGTGTTGTCCTCCAGTCGGCCATGAATACAAACACGATAACCGTTACAAGTAAGATGCCTTCAAGCAGATTATGAATGACTGTTTTGGTACAATAATTCATAAGGTTATCCCGATCATAAAAAGCGACCATTTTCACATCGGATGGAAGTGTCTTTTCATTCAATTCGGTAATCTTATCCTTAAGCCGCTCAAGCACTTCACTTGGGTTTTCACCTTTTCTCATCACCACGATGCCTTCGACAACATCATCTTCCTCGTTTAACCCCACCTGCCCGACTCGTGGCGCATCTGCTTCAATCACCGAAGCGATATTTTTTACCAGAACCGGATTGCCGTTATAATTATCAATGATTGTGTTTTCGATATCTGTAATAGAGGATAGCAGGCCTAGTCCCCTTACCACATAAGCCTGCCCGTTTTTCTCAATAACATCACCTCCCACGTTCAGGTTAGCCTTGCTAATAGCCGTATAGACTTCCAGCGGAGTAAGATCGTAAGATTGCAGTTTAACCGGGTTCACTGAGATTTCGTATATCTTTTCCCTGCCTCCGAAAGCAACGACATCAGCAATACCCGATACAGCCCTTAACTGTCTGTCAATAACCCAATTCTGAATTGTCAGTAATTCCCTGGTGTCCCTTTTGTCGCTTTTAAGCGTATAGCGGTATATCTCACCGGTTGGGCCATAAGGCGGCTGAATATCCGGTTCGACATTATCAGGTAACTGGATATTTCTTAGCTGATTATTGACTTGTTGTCTTGCGAAGAAATCCTCCACATCATCTTCAAAGATTATTTTGATAACCGACAATCCAAACATAGTAATACTACGGACATTGGTTTTCCTTTGCACGGAGTTCATTGCGATTTCGATAGGTGTTGTAACGAAACGTTCAACTTCTTCTGCGCTTCTGCCATTCCATTCCGTCACAATAATGATCTGTGTGTTTGTCACATCGGGGAATGCTTCTATTGGCAGGTTTCTATAGCTGATAATGCCGGCAATAATGATGATAGCGACCCAAAAGAATGTGAACATTTTGTTCTTCAGGGAGAATGCGATAATATTTTTTATAAACCTGTTCATCTTCCTTGATTGTGCTTAATCATTTAACGCGTCATAAATCATTAATCCATTCTTAGAAATAACAGATTCATTCTCTTTTATCCCTGAAGACAAATACGTTAAATCATTTAATTGCCGGTACACCTCTACCTGCCTTGTCTCGATGTCTGACCTGCTTTTAAACACCATTACAAAGGCTTTACTTTTATCAAAAATCACTGAACCGGATGGTACGGCAACCAGTCGCTTATCTTCAGTAAACCGAAGGTTCACGACTGCATTCATCTCGGGTTTCAAAAGGAAATCGGGGTTGTGAATTTTGACCCTTACCTTCATAGCCTTTGTTTGGGGGTCTATGGCATTAAATATTTTATCGACTTTACCGTTGAACAACCGGTCAGGATAGCTTACGGCCTGGATGTCCGCATCAATCCCCGGTTTTATTTTGGCTATATCTGACTCATTGACATTAGCAAGCACCCACACATCATCAATTTGAGCAATCGCAAACACCATATCTGTTTTATCTGCTCTTAACTGTTCATTCTGGTTAATATCCTTGCTGACAATAAATCCACTTATCGGGGCAGTAATATTATATACGGAACCACTACCCAAACTATAAATGCTGTATACCTCATTTATCCTGTTCAAAGCTGCCTTGGCTTTCTCATATTCTTTTTCGGCGGCCAGTACGTCTTTTTCCGAAGTAAGCTTGCCTTCATATAACTCACGTGATACTTTCAGATTCTTTTCAGCCATTGCAAGATTACCAAGCGCGTCCAGCTTCTCTTTTTGAAATTCAGCGACCTCGCTGCTTCTTACTGTCGCCAGCACCTGGCCTTGTTGAACATAGTCACCCAGTTCAACATTTATTTTAAGGACAACACCACCGACGACCGGGTAAACCTGTGCTTGCTTGTTATTGTCCGCGACTATTTTCCCGAATAACCTTAGTTCATATTTGACCTGTTCTTTAACTGCTGTCGAAAAAGTGCATTTTGACATCATCGTATCGCTCATTATAAAGGCATATTTTACCTCAGGGAGGGTTTTCTCGTTTTTGCACCTGCTGAACAACAGGAAAAAGGCTGAAACCAGAATAACGGATATTATATTCAGTTTTTGCATCCTAAAAAATTTCATTTGCCACTGTATAGTTAATTCTTTCTTTCGCGATGTTGAGCTGTGTCTTAATACGTTGCAGTTCTGCTACTGATTCATTGTATGACTCAATAAAGTCAACAAACTCTATGAGCGATATATTTCGTTTTTGGAAATTATCCGAAACACCCTTCAGGACAATTTCAAAATCATCATTATAGTATTGTACGGCTTTTTTGTATTCCTGCACACTCCTGAGATACATATCAGCAGCCAGCCTTATTTCAGTCATTACCTCATCTGACTTCTGCAACTCCTCCACTTCAGCAATTTTTACTTTAGCCCTCGCGGCATGAATATTACCCCGGTTTCTGTTCCAAACAGGCAAAGGCATGGACAGCCCTGAATTTATCTGGTCATTAAAAGCCCCGCCTCGCTGATCATAAGCCCCGTTGATCGTAATGTCAGGGATAGCATTTCTTTTTTCAAGTTTCAGGCCAAGTCGGGCTATTCCTGATGAAATATGTTGGATTTTAACGTCCGGTCGATTTTGCATGGCAAGGCTTAACAATTCATCGACTGACGGTAAACCCTTTAAGTCGATAAAAGATTCTTCTATTAAAGGCTTTATCGGTTTATTAGTCCTGAGTAAAAGTTGCAGTTGAGCCATTTCATCCGCATAAGAAGCTAAAATGTCTGAGCGCTCATTATTGATTTTTAAATAGACTGATTTCAGACGTACTACCTCTTTGGACGGAATATTACCTTTACGTGATTGTTTCTCGTAGTTTTCTATAATCGTATCCAGCAAGGTGAGTTGTTCTGAGTACCTATTTAATATTATTGACTGCCGTTTTATCACATACAAGCTATAGTGGAGCTTGTATTTAAGCGTTCTAATCAGTTCTTCCAGTTCAAGTTCTGCAAGTGCTGCATTTTTTCTCGCAATTTCAATCTCTGTTTTGCGCTTTCCGCCAAGCACTATGAGTTGTTCGACTGAGAATGCCTTTTGTCCATTCCTGTCAATCTTGAAATATTCGTCTGATGCCGGTGCATACACGTTAATATCAGCTGATATGACAGGATTAGGATATACTTTAGCCTGGACGACGCCCGCTCTCTGTACATCTATATTATATTGCCCCGCAAGAAGTAACAGGTTAGCGTCCAGGAATATCCTATCTGCCTCTTTGATACTTAATGAGAGGGTGTCAGTGGCATATACATTCAATAAACTACAGGAAACGAAAGTGATACAAGTTACAATCCGTAAAACAGTCATTTGACAATGGTAATTATTGTCGGCTTAAGCTCAGCTTAAACGAGATAAAAATCCATTAAGCTAGTGGCAGATTGACAACAAAACAATTTCTGCCATCAGGGGCCACTGTATAGAATATCTCACCATTGTGCAATTTTATGATTCGCTGCACGAGTACAAGGCCAAGGCCAAATCCTTTTTTGTCGGTACTGTTTTCTCCACGGAAAAGATGTGTAAATAAATGTTTACGATCATTTTCAGTGATAATACCACCGTCATTATAAAATTTTATATTAAGAATCCTGTCCGAAGAATTCACCTCCAAGGCAGGATTAATACGATCCGAGTAATTGACGGCATTTTTAAGGAGATTGATGAATGCCATTTTTAGCATTCTGTTATTTCCTCTTATTGTCAGTTTATCCCCTTTTTCAATAGCTCCTTCAAACATGACATCTATTTGTACAGATGGCGTTAGCTGGCTAATTTCATCAATACACTCAAAAAGAATTTCATCAATACGGATATCGTCAGAGGTAACATCTATCAATTTATTCTCCGTTTTAGATATATCCAGCATGGCATTGATGATACGGGATACTTCCATTAAATAATTCTTCTGAAACAACAGGCTTTGCTGTAATGTGTCGGGACGATTATCAGCCAGCGCACCTTCCGCATTGGCCATCATGACAGATAAGGGGGTTTTTAATTCATGTGATACATGGTGAATAAAATGATGCTGGAACTTGAAAGCGTTTTCGACTTTATCGAGTAGTTCATTAAATTTTTTGGTCAATACTCCAATCTCATCCTTTGCCGGCACATCGTTTATCCTGTCTGAGATATTATTCGGCGAGATACCCTCAATATTTTTTGCAAGTCTTGATATAGGCGCAGTAATTATTTTTGCCATCCATAATGAAGCGGACACAAGTAATGTAGCAATAATGAAAAATACCACAAACAGAGACTTACGTAAGAATGCTATTTTACTTCTGCCGAATCGGTCATAGGCTTTTGCAATCCCGTAAAAAGTCTGGTTGTCATTTTTGAACTGCAAGGCCAATAATTCGTAATTACCTTCTGTTATTTTTATTTCTGTCTCACCTGACATCAGTTTTTTAATCAGGTTTTTTGAATACGATATCTTTGCATCATCTATACTGCTGTATATGACTTTGCCAGTTGAATCAAATAACAATATTTTTTCGTCATAAAGGCTGTTTATCGTGTTCCTGTCAAAAACCTGCAGCAAGTCATGGTCAATCTGCTCAACCTGTATGAGCAGTTTATATGTAGTAGTCATTCTATCCTGCAAACGCTGATAGAATTCCTCTTGCCTGTAGTGTTCGGATATGAGATAGACTGCACTGAAACCGAATGCGAATAGCAATGTAAAAACCAAGGTATAGCCCCAGGCGAGTTTCCCTCTTAGAGGGGTATTTTTAATTCGCCTCGATATAATATCCGTACCCAATTTTTGTCTTGATTAGTTTAGGTTCAAACCCTTTATCAATCTTATTTCTCAGCAGGTTGACAAACACTTCAATCGTATTTGTATTAAGGCCGTAAGAAGCACCCCATACTTTGGTAAGAATGTCTTTTTTCGACACAGGCTCCCCATTTGCAGCAGCAAGCATTTCCAGAATCTCGTACTCCCGTGTTGTCAGCCTGATCACATCATTGCCCCTTTTTACCTCACGTTTCCTAGTATCGATATACAGATTTGCAAAGATAAAGACTTCAGAACCAGCATAGCTATCCGATCGTTTTAATATAGCCTTAATGCGTGCCAGCAGTTCTTTAAAATAAAATGGCTTGGTTATATAGTCATCCGCACCACAATCAAAGCCCAAAAGCTTATCATCAATTTCACCGAATGCTGTAATCATGATGATCGGTGTCGAAATCTGGCGATACCGGATACATTTGACAAGGTCGTAACCGTTTTTCCCCGGAATATTTATATCCGCAAGAATGACATCGTACTTGCCTTGCTGTATCATACGTTCAGCAATCACCCCGTCAAACGCAGCATCCACCTGAAACTGTTCTGCAACTAATTGATGTTGCAGTTCTTTTGACAAGTTGACATCATCCTCAATCAACAGAACCCTGATAGCCGACATAGCGCAAATATAACTGGATTAAGCCCAAAGCCGGTAACCGCTATCCAAAACTAACGTTTGTAATGCTGTTGAGCGGAATATTCATGCCGCCTTTCAGTTGCAAGTCGGTATTGGTAACAAACCATACAGTTGTTGTGACGGTGAAAACACCTTCAGTCGTATTGAAACTGATAGTTGCCTTGCCTTTATGTTCATTACCCAGCCGCATGGCATACTTCAACTCGTCATGCCATTTCAAAGAATTATCCTCGTCGGCTTTGATAAACGTAAATAAGGGCAACCGCTCTTTGTTTACAATATTCATTATCTGTCCCTCAATCATATCAGTCATGAAATAAAAAAGAACAGTGCTTACTTGCCCTGTTCTATACTTGGTATCAATGCTACGAATTTGTCTTTGTACTGTACGGTAATTTTGTTGTATTTACTGATACTGTCAAGTTTCTCGGTATAGCTAAGCATAACCTGTTGCTTGTTGTCTGCTTTAGGCTCATGTGAGATTTGCAAAAACAGTTCGCCAGGATTTACAACACCAGTTGTTGTTTTTTTAGTGAGTTTCGCTTTGCCTTTAGCGTCTGAGACATTCACCATGCCTGTAACAGTCAACACACCGCCTTTACCTTTTGATGGCTTTACGGATGCATTCCAGGTACCCACATTCGGTGGTAAAGTATCTTTTACCGGTTCGCTGTGTGCAACACTGGCAGTATCTGCTTCCGGATTATCCGTTCCTGAATTAGCTTCCTGGCAGGATGCAATCATAATACCTAAGCCCAGAAATACGAGTATTTTCTTCATAAGAAATTGTTTTAGAGTGACAATTTATTATTGTTTCAGAGACGGTGCATTTACCTTAAGAAAATTTTATACTCTCCTCATTCCGCCAGACTTTGTATTTCGCTTACGCTTAGAGTGGTTTCAATGACAGTTGCTGATTCCGCCCTTTCTTTTGATATTAAGCAAAATTAAACCTTGACTTTTGATATTTTAAAGACTATCTTTAAATTTGCAAAGTTAAAATGAGGCGTATATGAAGACGTTACCCCGGAAAATAACCCCGATTATCAAGGATGCCCTGAAGGTTAGCCCTGTTGTCTTCCTGAATGGGGCAAGGCAGTCGGGTAAAAGTACCCTTGTGCAGGGGATAGCCGCAGAAATCGGTAAAAACGGCCCTGCGGCCTATATCTCTTTTGACAGGCCTACCCTCATGGCGGCAGCTTCGGCTGAGCCTGAGGCCTTTCTGACGGCTTATGACGATACCCTGATTATTGACGAAGTGCAGATGGTACCGGAACTATTCAGGGCGTTGAAAATCGTGGCTGACGAATTGCGCTTGAAGGATAAGAAAACGGCTAATGGGCGTTATCTGCTGACAGGTTCGGCGAATATTCTGGCCTTGCCAAAGCTCTCTGACCCCTTGGTGGGGCGAATGAGCGTATTGACCTTATATCCCTTTTGTACCGCCGAAGCGACCTCGGGCAAAGGGGACGGCCTGGACAGGCTGTTCAATATGGATCTTGCAGGCCTTAAAGACAGGGGCATAAGCCTAATCGAAGCCATTGAGGCTGCGACCTATCCTGAAATTGCTGACCAGGGGGCTAAGGAAAGAAGTATATGGTTTGACGGGTATCTGACGACATTGCTGCAACGCGATGTGAAGATGATTGCCGAGCTTGAAAAAATATCCGTGCTGCCAAACCTGCTGCGCCTACTCGCCACCCGTGCTGGCAACCTGATTAACGATTCCGATGTGGCTCGTGATGCCGGGCTTAATTCAGTCACCAGCAAGGCCTACCGCAATATCCTGAAAATGATGTTCGTCAATTTTGACGTAGAACCTTGGTTTAAGAATATCGGCAAGCGATTGGTAAAATCCCCTAAAGGCTATCTGACAGATACCCTCATGCTCTGCCATATGCTTGACTTGAACATCAGGGATATTGCCAGGAACAAACCTGATTTATTCGGCCATGTGCTGGAAAACTATGTGGCTACTGAATTGACCAAGCTGCTGACATTCAGCCAGACCAAAGCCAGCCTGTACCACTTCCGCACAAGTGACGGCAAAGAAGTTGACTTTGTGTTAGAAAAGCCGGATGGCTCGATACTGGCGATTGAAATCAAGAAATCAGAATCCGTCAATGCACAGGACTTTAACGGCATTCGCTTTCTACAGGAAACCACCGGCAAAGATTTTATCGGTGGTATTATTCTTTACTCCGGCAAAGAAGTTGTTCCCTTTGGGAAAAACCTGTGGGCTGTGCCGTTTCATGTTTTGTGGCAATGACCTCGCTTCTTCAACGTATACCAATGTCACCATTTTTATAAAAATGGTGACATTGGAGGACTTAATATGGCTCATAACGAAGACATACAAAGTGCGCCCTCGTCAGCATAAGAATAGTAACCATCTTTCGTTACAATCAGATGGTCCAGCACCCGCAGGTCTAAGAAATTCCCCGCCTCCCTCATCTTCGTGGTGACAGCGTTATCCTCCTTGCTTGGCTGTAAATTTCCTGACGGGTGGTTATGCGCCAGGATGATGCTTGAGGCGTTTGCCTTCAAGGCAGTGCTAAACACAATCTTGGGGTCAACAACTGTTCCTGCCACACCGCCGGAAGAAATGTCACTGATACCGATGACACGGCTGGCACGGTTCAGCAGCAGGATTTTGAATTGTTCCAGCAGTTCAATTTTATTCTCATCCCAATACTGCATCAGGATACGATAAGCGTCACCTGACGTGTTGATTGCCGGGCGTTCCGATGCCTTGACCTTCGTCCTGTACACCAGCTCTACTTCTGAAATTTTATACAATGCTTCTGATGCCATTTGTTACCTCACTAAAGAGGCACAAAGCACAGGCAGGGGTGATTCGGTGAATTTTGTGTTGAAATTAAAGCCCGTATATAAAAAAGCGTTGCCGGGATTTTTTAATATACAAAAGAGGGTTTGTTCCTTAATAAAACAGGCATATAAAATGCTGTTTTGCTGAATGTGCTGTTTCTAAACCTTGCATCTATCGAGGGGTTCCGCTATTCACAATAGTCAATCTTCCACCTTTCAGACCGAAAGTTATTCAAAGATAAACCCTCGTTTGTATCTGAATATGCCGCTGGTCTGAACCTCACTTGCAAGGGGGCTATAAATGACATCAGACATGAAAACAGGTTATGCGTATTACAGGGTATCTACAGAACGGCAGGGCAAATCAGGCCTTGGGCTTGAAGCGCAACAACAGGCTGTGAGGGCGTTCTGTCAATCGAATGGCTATGCGCTGGCAGGGGAGTTCATTGAAATCGAATCAGGCAAACGGAACAACCGTCCCGTGTTGGGTGAAGCCCTGACTGTGTGTAAAAAGCAACGTGCCACTTTGCTGATAGCCAAACTGGACAGGCTGGGGCGCAATGTGGGCTTTATCACCAGGCTCATGGAAGCTAAAGTCGATTTCAAAGCCGTGGATAACCCGGATGCGGATAAAGTGGTGGTGCATGTGATGGCGGTATTCGCGGAGCATGAGCGGGATATGATTAGCAAGCGGACGAAAGCGGCTTTAGAGGCTGCTAAAAAACGGGGTGTTGAATTGGGCGCTAATGGCAAATATGTCCTGTCCAGGCTCAACCACGAAAACGCCATCCTGTTTGCGGAAAAGATGTCGCCGGTGATTGAAGGGCTAAGGCGACAAGGCATGAACACCATTCAGGCGATAACCGATGAACTGAACAGGCTGGGCGTACCGACATTCAGGGAGCATCATCATAAATGGCATCCTGCTACGGTACACTACCTGATAAAGAGAATTAAAAACCAATCAATATAACACCAATGAGCAGGAGAATTTTAGCAGTATTACTCTTAGGCTGTATAGCCTTTATCGACAATGACGCAAATGCCCAATGCAAGTATGTGAAAGCCACCAAAGACGAATGGACTGGCAAGACCATGAACACGGCACAAATGGCCATCGGTAATGCCCTTGCAGGGCGTGAAGTGATATTACAAGAAGCAGACGGTACGTATTACCTCGGGCTACGTATCACCTTTAATACTGACTTCCCCGATGTGGCATTTAAGAAAGGTGATAAAGTCAGCTTCAAGCTGGCGAATGGCGATATTATCGAAGTCGTATCCATCAAAGACCTGCCACCGACCATGACACGTTTCATGGATGTGCCCGTGCGGATGTGGTTCGTCAATCAGGATGTCAGCAAAGACGTATTTGAAAAGCTATCCACGTCACCCATTACAGCCATACGGTTCAGGCTGAACGATGCCGACCAGGACTTACCAGCCATCAAGGACAAGCAGACATCGAAAATCATGGAGACAGCAAAATGTATGCTCAATAAACAGTAACCAATTTTAATAACAGATAAAACATGAATACTATGCGAGGAATCATCATTGCGCTATTCGCAGCCTGCACACTGGCTGCCTGTGAAAAAGATAACAACACAACCAATCCAACACCTACACCCACGCCAAGCCCTGCCCCGACAAATGTGATTGACCCGGCAAAGCTTGCAGCCAAATGGGAGGCGACTTCGAACTATAATTTACGATACAACAGTGCCGGTACAATTATAGAAGGAAGCGGATTAAGCCAAACCTATACCGGAAATGGTGTAGCCTGGGACAACAGCTTCAAAACCTATATTACGTTTAACAGTAACAACACCTATACACATTCGGATGCGTCAGGCAGTCCCGGCGGCAAGCTGCTTGATTTTGTAATGCCGACAAACGGAAGCTGGAGCCTGAAATCAAATAATAAGGTGATTACACTGAGTTTAAAAGGAGCGGGTTCTCAAACAGTCATGCAGGATTTTGACGTGGTGGAGTTCAAAGATACGTACCTGCATATCAGCTATACAGATACCAATTATCCGAATGGTGAAAAAATGGTGTACCACTACGATTTCAAGAAATAACTGACAAACAAAACGGACATGAGCAAAGAGTTTCATTGTTCACTGATAGGCACCCAATAATGGCTTTGAGGGCTAATGACAAGGTTTTAGAGAAAAGAATACGACGTGAAAACAGCGGCAAATTGATTACCTCACGTGGAGATTGTTTTCTCTAAACCTGCAAGCAACGTGTAACAATGCCGTTGCGCCGACCTTTTCATTAGCCTGCAAAGCGGCATTAACTTTGCCCGTCAGTGGCGCGATGAAAAAATTGGAAACCGAACCCGAAACACTTAGATTTGGAAGGTATAAAAGTTTTCATGGTGATAGGGTTTATAGGGGCTGGCCTGTTCTCGGGCCGGCTTTTTTATTGCTCAATAGTCGCAGGTGGCGATGAACGGAGCGTCGCCTTTACATTTACATCGGAGTGCAAGATCTGGTAACAAAGAAAATTATTCGTTAGCTGTATTTTGTAACAAACGCTGAAAGCCGCTATTGTAAAGGCTTTCTTGAGTGAACACGATTGGGCTTTTTTCGAACCGGATTATGAGGGATTATGGCTACAGCATTGTAATTTCACCTAATTTGCAAATTTATTTAAGCCAGAGCATTATATATATACTATGTTTAGTAAACAAAATTCCAATGCAAAAACAGAATAAATTTGTGATTATTATATAAAAGAAGTTGAAAATACATTGATAAAAATAACAAGGTATTTATACAAGTTGAAGAGGAAATTGGCGAAAGGTAAAGATGGAAAAAAAGTTTTACTCCGATAATTAAATTTTGAATCATGATAAGGACCAAAACAACTTACACAGGAATAGATGTGATAAATTTTATAAACTCATACGTTGACAATGAGCAGAAAAAAGCTGACAGTTTTCGACTGATTGAGCTAATGCAAGAATGGTCTGACTCCGAACCTAAAATGTGGGGGCCGACAATTATTGGGTTTGGCAACTACCATTACAAATATGCAAGTGGACACGAAGGAGATGCGCCCGTTCTTGGCTTTTCTCCAAGAAAAGCAGCACTTACGTTTTACGTTTATTCAGACACAGAAAGAAGTAAATTAGTTTTAGCAGATCTTGGTAAATTCAAAATGAGTAAAGCCTGTATCTATGTGAAAAAACTTAGCGACATCAATTTATCAGTTTTAAAAGAACTCTGTATAGAATCAATAAAATATATTAGCGAGCATCATGAATGTTCTTGCAGAGTAAAATAACAGATACATTAACGAGTGGAGAAACGTTGTTGGTAATAGCGGTTTGCATCGAACAGGCTTATGCTTCGAACCTTTTTCTCTTACGGATAAATGCAAACTTGTCCTTGTCCAACTGGTAGGACAGAGGCAATAACATCTGCTCGGACTTTTGCGTCATACATTTTTTCCACTGCCCATCCTATTAAATCAACTGCAGCCAAGCAACCCGCTGCCGTCGCAATATTTCCATGAACCACCAAGTGAGTGTCCCGTGCCACTTCAACACCATAAACTTCTAATGCTTCAAATGCCGTTGGATATGACGTAGCAGAAAGTCCTTCCAGATGTCCAAGTGCAGCAATAACCAACGCACCAGAACACATTGAGCAAATTATTTGCCTCTCGGGATTTAATTTGAAACGGTCAAGGTACATCCTATCGGTAATTAAATTTCTCGTTCCAGGTCCACTACCAAAGAATACAAAATCCGCATCATTACATTCTTCTACAAGGCCATGTGTTGTCAGGTCGATCCCGCATACCGATTTATGTGAGGATTCTGTTCCGACAATTTTTACTTGAAACCCCTTGTCTCTGAATTTTACTCTATTGAGCAGATCCCAAGGCAAGAAGATATCTAGGTCAGTAAATTTATCGAACGCTACGATTACTGCTTTTTTCATTGTGTTTAATTTAGAATACATCCATTAATATCTCGAAACTACAGCAGAACCTCAGTCACGCAGTGTGTTCGGATTCAACAACCCATAATACATAATATCAATTAAGCGCCCGCTGGTCGTCTTATACTCTGCCCTCAAATTGCCTTCCAGTAAAAAGCCATTTTTTTCAGCAATCCTTTTGCTTCCTATATTCCCCGCATAGGTTCTTATATAGAATTTATTAAACCCTAGATCATTAAATCCATAATCAATAATCAGTGCAATTGATTCTGTGATGATGCCCTGTCCCTCATAACCTTCATCTATATAATAGCCTAACTCGCCTTTCCTAACCTGCCAATCAATACTTTTGATCTGAATCGAGCCAATAATGCTATTTGTCTTATGCTCAATAACCGCCAGCGGGAAGTAGGCTTTCTTTTCAAACTTAGTTATAACATCGGTAAGATGTTGCCGGGTGTCCTCGATAGTTTTGGTAATAGCCACAGTGCCCGCGAAGAAATCCTCGAGTCGCTTTCTGTTCCTGTCAATAAGACTATGGTACTGCTCGATATCTTCGAACATTAGCGGTCTTATTGAGAACTGTTGATTGTGAAGTTCCATTTATATCACAGTGTATTCAGATTACTCAATGCTCTCCAGATTACTTTCCACGAGTTCTCCTGCATTTGATAGATCAGGATATCCGTTCCGGTTTCGTGGTATGTCTTGGTATTCTGTTCATATTTCATCTCGAAGTCGTATGTTACAATCGAAGTACTTCCAAACATTTGAACTATCGGCTTACTTTCATTGTAAAGAAGGATTTTTGAATTGCTCAGGAAGTCGATATAAGTCTGAATGCAATTTTCCTTGCCAACGATCTGATGTTTAAAATCCGGGCTATTGAATATTACGTTATCGTCAAATATGCCATCCAGTGCGTGTAGTTGCCCGTTATACCAACACTCATTAATTTTCCGGGTAAGCACCCACATCTCTTTTTGCTCATTAGTATGCATCGGTTATAAATAATATCTGCAAGTTCATTATTATTATATTAATTCGTAAATTTCGTCGACGCTATAATGCGACATGCTTTCTGCCACGCCACCTTTCTCATATACTATCATCGCTTCCCGGTTATCAGCAAAACTCCTGGCGAATTCGGGTGGTGTTTTCATTGTTTCAAGCACTTTCAGGTTCATTTAGTCAATTTATATCCCAGGTAACTACCCAGAAATTTTGCTGCGTTAGCAAGCAGAAAAATGAAAATGAAATCCGACCATTGCACGCCAGCTGCTGTTATAATGATAATATCAAGCAAGACGTAGGTGAGTGGAAAAAGAAAAGTCAAATTCAATGGATTCTGAAACCCTTTTCTTTTCCAGTACCTTGCAACCAGGAAGAAGATAATAAATCCGAATATTCCGGAAACAAAGGGGGCTGAAGCCTCGGCATGTGTTTCATAAAAACTTTCAGGGTGTCCCGGGTTTACCATATAAGCATAGACCGCGACTTCCAGAAACGAAATCACCACCAGTGCTATCATCGTCAGTACTGCCAGGCCGATCAATTTTAAGGCTATGTATTTTTTCATTGTTTATTTTTTAAGCTTGGTTTCGTAAGTATCTATCCATTGCTTGGCGCTAATCTTTCTCATCAGTTTTCCAAAGTTTATAGGAATCTCGTCAACTTCTTAAAGCAAATACAGTTCTTCCTAGTATCGAGCCTTTGCTTAGATGTACCGCTCACCCCTTCCTATTTAATCATTTTCATTGTGTCACTGTTTAACTAATTTCCGGACCGATACATTACCGTTTCTGTCATACAATCTCAATATATAAATTCCCGGGGTAAGATTGGATATGTCTACCAAACCATTTTTGGGCACAACATCCTCATAATGCAATTTTCCACTCATGGCCATTATCGTAAACCGAACAATATCTCCCTTATGGCCAATACTAAATATGCCCGAAGTAGGATTCGGTGTTATTATATGGTCTTCCAGCTGCAGCAGGTTTATTGTAGTGGGGAAACAAAGATCCGACACGGTAAACGACGCGGTATTAGATGATAGCAAAGAATTGGATAAAGTAGCTGAGAACGGATGAGCCTGCAAATTAAGGCTACCTGAAGGAAAACTGAACGGTTGAAGACTTAAAGTGTCAGCCTTTTCAAAACAGGAAGTGCTGCCTGCTGCCGATGCCCTCATAAGCCATATATAGTTACTACCTACACTGCTGATCCAAACACTATTATTGAAGACAGGTGTAGCATCAAATAAAATTGTCGCTATTGAATCGGTGTAGCTTACTGTATTTAACAGAAGTCCGGCCGTGTCAATCAAGGCAAAGGATATAATAGCATTCTTATGTGAACATATGGCGAAGGTTGAGCTATTGACAGCGATCAATTTTGCATTGTCAAAGCGAGGAATTTTCATGGCCCAGTTTACCGTTCCATCGGGTCTGATGGAAGCCATCCTTGTAGCAGATAAGTTTCCTCCAAAAGGATTGTTACTTTGAGTAGTCAGTAAAACGCCACCACCGGTTATGGGTTGTAAATTCATGCTGATCGATCCTCCTGCAATCCCTGTTTGCTGCCATAGGATATTACCTAAGGTGTCTGTTTTAAGCAGAAAGCCTGAATAGCTATCATTGTCATATCCTCCAAGGTATATGGCGCCCTGGCTCAGCACCATTGAACTGGGGCTTATTACACTTGTGCTGGACTTGACGTAACTGTTTCCTGATACAATATTTCCGGCAGCGTCCATACGTTGTATAAAAACCGTGTCATTGCTTGGGTAACTAAAGAATATAGTCCCATCCTCCAATGCAATTGACGGGAACGGATAAGCAGAGTAATACTCCGCATTAAGTGTTTTCATCCACTGTACAATACCTGTCTTGCTAACCTTTAACAGCCCTATTTGCTTCATCTGCGAGGTATCGGCAAGAAAAACCAGGCTGCCTGTATCTGCGGTGGCTACCATATTAACAGGAACCATCTCGTTGTTGACCAAGTCAAAAGAGCGTGCCCACACAGTGGTGCCCATGGTGTCAATCCGGAGTAGGTCCAAATACGAATTAGCAGCAACAGAACGGTAATATGCTACAACAGCATCGGTATTTTTTGCTGCCCCTGCCACTATATGACTGCATTGCCCGATTGCATAACTGTATTTTTTATGAATGTATGGCTGCGCATCAGCTTGCGATGATAACATTGTCATCGTCAGGGAAAAAGCGATAGTAACCTGTGTTGCTTTTAGCAAATTTCTCATCTCGCTATCCGTTATGTTCCAATTAATAATGAATATTATTGACCGATTAGTATTTTTCCTGTTTCAACGCACTGACCATCCTGAAATATAGTATAAGTATAATGCCCGTTACACCCGGAAGTGTTTACTTCGTTCAATCCTGTACCAAGTTTTGATTCAAGGATCCTTTTGCCGGCTACATCATGAAGCCGGAAAGTCAGCAATTGCTTATTTGTAGAGTTTTGCACTATTATCTTATCCCTGGCCGGGTTGGGATAAAGTAAAAATTCAGATTGGATGACAAGCTCATCCAATCTCGTTGTCACGTTTGATCTTATTATTCGACCCTGGTCTCCGGCTATAAATATCCTGTTGCCTATGATGCATACCGATTGCAGGCCTCCGTTAAACGTGTACGGTATTTGCGACCAGGTCGTGCCACCATTCGAAGTGGTAAGTATAATATTTCCGGTCGTGGTCCCCCCGCAGGCAAAGCCGTTCTGTTGATCAATGAACCCAATTCCGTAAAGATCGGTAGTATTTAACGAGCAATCTGTCCATGTACTGCCTCCGTCTGTTGACTTCCATATCTGACCAGCTAAGCCAACCGCTATGACGCTCGTAGCGTTGATACACCAAAGATTGGTAACAATACTACCGGTTGTTTTTATCTGCGAGGAACTGTTACCAGTGATCTTTTGAATAGCTCCATCTGAAAAAGAAGTATTGGTACCTACAGCATACCCGTTTGTTCCTGCCGGTATAGCTATTTTGTCTAGGAAAACCGAATTAGGAACAGGAAATTTTGTCCAGGTCATACCTCCGTCGGCTGTTTTTAGGACAGCCCCGCTATTGGTAGCAAAATCACCTCCGCAGGCATAGTAGTTCAAGTCATCAAGACACTGAACACCAAATACAAAACTTCCCGTTTGAAAAGGTATAGACTGAGCAGTCCATGTTGATCCACCGTCAGTCGTTTTTATCACAGTATTGTTATCACCTACAGCAACCGCCTTTTGACCATTTGAATTGGGAACACATTTGATATCCCACAGCTTCTGCGTCGTTCCCGTGTTAAGTGTAACCCATGACGTTCCACCGTTTGCCGTTTTAATTACTATTCCGTCATCGCCGCAAGCATATCCAGTACTTGTATCAGCAAAGCTTATCCCTAACAAATTCTGCGAGGTTCCGGTTGTTAATGCAGTAAAAGATACCTGTGCAAAGACCCTGAACGGCAATAGCCATAGAGCTAATAGTATGTATTTCCTCATAAATATTCGCACTTTGAACTATTCAAAGAAAGGAGAAGTATTCTTTAATTGTCAATAATTACGTGAAATGTTTGTTTTACTTGGTATAATAACGATTTAACTTGACAAATGGTTTATCTGACAGCAGGTGCTATACGTATTAAACTGAGGATTATCTTTGGTAACCACGATTTGCATTTTTATATGGCGGATTATAGTAGGCTAAAGCGCTTGAACATAATGATTGTCCTCTGGGCTGTTGCGTTTGCATTTCTTGGAACTTACAGATTTTTGTTTTCATTTGACAATTCGACAAGAACCACGATTGTGCTGGCATTACTGGATGTGGTCTGCCTATACTTCTCTTCAATTATTGTTAATCGTGTACTGATACCACGTTTTCTTTACAGGAAAAAAATACTGATATTCCTAATCCTGATTACCATGCTAATCATGGTTCAGTCCACTGTTATCAAAGCCATACAAACAACGTGGTATCACATAACGGGGCCACTTGACAAAAAATCCCAAGCTGTATTTGATGAGTATACTTACCAGATATTTAATACATGGCTTATTGCGGTTTTAGGATTTATCTGTATTTGCTTTTTCAGGGTCATTACTGATCACTACATAGCACAAAAAAGATACGCAACAGTACTTAAAGAAAAGGTACAAACAGAACTAGAGTTTCTAAAGGCCCAAGTCAACCCACATTTCCTTTTCAATTCTATAAACTCAGTATACGGCATCATAGATAAAAACAACGCCCTTGCAAGGGATACGCTTTTTAAGTTTTCTGAGATGCTGCGCTACCAGTTATATGAATGTTCAAGCAATATAATTTCGATTCAGAAAGAAATGAGGTACCTTTTATACTATGTCGAACTACAGAAATTAAGAATAGAACATCTCGCTGTAAAAGTCGACATACAGCCAAACCTTTCAGATTTTGAAATTGCGCCACTATTGTTCATGCCCTTTGTAGAGAATGCTTTCAAATACGTAAGCACTGATGAGCGTAAGAACAATAAAATCTCTATTTCCTTAACTTTAGATATTAATGTTTTGATCTTCCAAGTCCATAATACCAGGGAGAAAAATTTTGTTGACCACCTGATGAGCAGCAAAGGGATCGGCCTTAATAATGTTAAGCGACGACTGGAATTATTATATCCTTCGCAGCATGAACTGACCACAGAGTCGACTGAAGATAGTTTTGACATAATATTGAAAATACACTTACATGAAACTCAATTGCCTGATCATTGACGACGAACCCATCGCCCGAAAACTAATAATAGAATATATTAGTGAAGTAGATTTTCTGACCTTGTGCGGTGTAGCCTCTAATCCTGTAAAAGCGTCGGATTCTCTAAGCAAGGGAAATATCGACCTTATACTTCTTGATGTTCAGATGCCTAAACTGAACGGTATACAGTTTTTGCGTAACTCAACGAGCCTGCCACTGGTCATAATGACGACTGCGTTTCCCCAATATGCACTGGAAGGGTATGAACTGGACGTGATCGATTATCTTGTAAAACCAATTCCTTTTGAAAGATTTTATAAGGCCTGCAACAAAGCAAAAGCATTTTATGACAGAAGAGGTAATCAGCATACAGGCCATGGAGATTTCTTTTTTGTGAGATGTGAGAATATGTACGAGAAGATATTCTATAGTGATCTGTTATTTGTAGAAGCGGCTAACAATTATGTTTATCTGCAGACAAAAGAAAGACGCCTGATAGCATACCTCACTTTTAAAAGTATAGAGGAAAGCTTACCAAAGGAACATTTCATTAAAGTTCACAAGTCTTTTATCGTCTCACTTCCTGAGGTCAGCAGCTTGAACTCTGAAGAAATCAAAATCGGTAATTTTTCTATACCTATAAGCCGGAACATGAAAGAGGAAATCATGGCCACGATCGTGAACAAGAACTTAATCCGCAGATAATTTTACCTTGTGAGTAAATATGACAAGCAAACAGGAATTGATGTAATTGAATTCTCTCCTTATATAGGTGCGAAGCCGAGCTTTTTAATTGAAGAGCAGGTTGAAGATTCCAGATGGCTCAGCCATCTGGTTAAACTCACCTATGGAACCTTCCCGAACCGAAACTCAAAAAGGAAAAATAATATTCGCTCTCTCAGTAAAGCCATCATTTCATGTTAGTTGCAAAAGTTGAGGATCGTATTAGAACTTATAAATTAACGCCAATTTTCCAGGTTACTCCAAATTTGTCAGTTAGTATACCATAATATGAACCCCAAAATGTTTGCGTCATTGGCATACCAATACGACCTCCCTCAGACAGCTCACGAAACAACCTATCAGCTTGACCTGTACTGTCTATTCTCAGGTAAAGTGCGAAATTATAAGCTGTCAGCTGTTTCGGTGCATTTGTCATATCACAGCCCATTAAAGCTGTTTCTGAACTGACCTGTAAGGTAGCATGCATAACCTTTTCGTCCGATTCATTGAAAAGCTGTTTATCGCTCTGAGGTACATCTTTATAATGACTGATTTGCAAAACATCTTTTTGCAAAACCGTTTTATAAAAATTAAACGCTTCCTCGCAGTTCCCATCAAATATGAGGTAAGTATTTACAGTTATCATCAGGCAAAGTTTCTTATAAATATAAAAAAAACTCAGAACATACTATACTGTTATGGAAATGTTTCAAGCCCATAAAGTATATGACGACAATCAACTCCTGCCGTAGTTCCAATGTACCATATCTTCATCTCTAAACAAACTCAATCCTTCATACAGCCACAGTTGTATACCTGGCCACGCTTTCCCGGGGTACCAGCAGCCGATGAGTACGTATGCTCATCATACGTAAGTACCATAGCAGTGTTGGTATTGGAGGCTGTACTCGACCAATAATTACCGTTGTCCCAATCCCTGAAAACCATTCCAATCATGTGACAATCTGTATCCTGTAGCAAGATGTTGCGAGTGGACTGAAAGGTAGATTACCCACTTGTAACAGGCTGACCATCTCTAAACATTTACTTTCTGATGCCTTCCAGTTCACAGGCTTCGCTCACCCAACTGCTGATCTGCTTTGCTTCGACAGGCTTGCCGGAATAGAGCTTAAGATGTCGCATCTTTTTGCCAGTACCTTCTAATAATTTTCGAGGATCTGTTAATAATGTCGCCTTGAAAAAGCCCAAGTTTATATACGATGCCTCAGACAACGCATAGATGAAAGCAATATTGGCCTTGCCTAAAGAAAAAGTAAGCTGGTTCCACTTGATAGCTTCCGTTAAACTTGGTTCTGTATATAGGATTATCTCTCTAATCTCTATAGCAAGTAAACGTTTACTGTCTGGAAGGCTTAAAAAAAACTGATCAATACGATTGTCCATTGCCAGAATATTTTATTGCTTTTTTTGACTCAACGAAAACCAATTGCCAGAATCGTCGACAAACAAAGCCTCGTATCCATAGAATTCCCGAGTCGGTGTTTTTTTGAAGACAACACCTTTAGACTTAAGTTCTTCGTAGGTAGCATCCAGATTATTGCATTCGAAAACACCAAATCCAAACGTCCCTTTTTGCACTAGCTCGCGCATCTGTTGTACAGCGTTACCTGTGAACATTATCCCTTCCTCGATAGCCATTAAGCTGATTTCGAGGGTCGGTTGCTCTGGCGGACAAACGGTCAGCCAGCGCATCTTTTCACCAATTGGCGCATCTGTGTGTACCGAGAAACCAAGTTTGTTCACGTAGAAATCAAAGGCGCTCGATTGATCCAGCACAAAAATACTAACATGGTTTAGTCGTGTGATCATAAGATAATAGTTTTAAACAAAAGAAAGCGTCAGTATCTTAATTCTCCTCTTCAAAATTGCTATTTCCTATCCAGCCTTTTTTGGCTGCAAAGCAACCGGGAACTAAAGACAGGGGTGCGTTAGCGATTTGCTGCTGCCTAAGGGTAAAAGTATGCTGATAGGCAGACGGAGACCAGCCGGCTATTTTCCTGAACAGCGCAGCAAAAGACGTTACACTATCGTAGCCTACCAGAAAACAAGTATTGGCAATCGAAATACCCCGTTGTAACAACAGCTTAGCCTTCTCGATTCTTACCCATGCCAGATACTGGTGAGGTGTCTTGCCATAAGCTTTCTTGAACAGACGTATAAAATGAAATTTGGAAAAATAGGCCTCGTTGGATATAGCATCCAGATCGATCGTATCTGCATAATTACGATCAATGAACAGTTTGGCATGTACTATCCGGTTGTAAATGTAGATATCGGGACAGTTGTTTCCTTTTCGCATTGTCGGCTATTTTGTCTCAGTATGAGGTCAAAGGTAAGCAGTACTACTGTCGTATGCAATTATACCTTAGTCGTGTAAAACCTCACCTTAGTCAATGCTCTTAGGGAGTAGCGATTATTTCAAATATGTCCTCAATTGATTTATACAAGTCAATTCAGGCAAATGCACTCATGCTTTAATGATTCAAATTATTTTTCCTTCTAAGTTGGTTAGTTTTCTAGCGTGACCGCTATTAAGCATGCACTACTTTACAAAGCCGGGAACTATTATTGGTAGATGCGCTTGATGTGATTGATTATAAAGCAATTAAGGTTGAGTGTGAACGTAAAATCAACCTACTGGAAGCAAAACTCGGAAGCGTAAATTCTGAGCAAGAAGAAGACATTGAAAAACATTTGGACAAAGCATTATATAATCTTGCTCACTTAGACAAGAGATACGAAACGGCAGACATTAAGACAAAGAGGCAATTCATTGATTGGATATTCACTAAAAAACTATAGTTTGAAGAAAATGGTTATCGAACAACAAAAATCAATGAGTGGTAAGGCTGATATACACGCTGGATAACGCTTTCAAAGGGTATAAAAAAAACAGACTGACGATAAAGCCAGTCTGTCTAATGAAGTGAACTTTATTGACTCGAATCAGCCGAAAAACTTAATAATATATTTGAATAAACCATAGAATGTAACGGTAATCAATAGCTGCGATTTGGTTGAAATGAAAAATTCCTATATTTGCAGCACCTAAAACCTGAAACATGAACGTAATTTGTCTTGAAGAACCTGCATTATTTCAACTCGTAGAAATCGTAGTCGCCAGGTTACAATCCAACAATGGACAGGAATTTAAAAAATGGATACCTCCCTCGGAGGCTATGCAGATGCTCAACCTGAAAAGCAAAACCAGTCTCCAGGCACTCAGGGATATGGGTAAAATCCGTTTCACCCAACCGCAGAAAAAAGTCATCCTGTATGACAGGGATTCTATCATTACCTATTTAGAGAAAAACGCCCAAAACACCTTTTAATCATGGAAAGAGAATTAGAACAAGACCCAAGCCCGGCATACGTTGACGCATTCAACGCATCTTACCAGCTTATGCAGCAATACTCAGACCTTGCCACCGAACTCAGTAAATCAATGGGAGATACAGAAAGAGGCGCAGGCTTCAAAGATGGCCGCGACCAGTATGTCTTGGAGAAAAATGACCGGATGCCAAAATGGCTTCAAAACAAGGATGATATTCAGAAGGACATAGAGCCGGAACGTGATAAAGATAAGGACGATTACGAGCCTGACAGATAAACTAAGGATTCAATTCGCAATGTTATTTTGAAATCAGTTGCGAAATAATTGTATCTATTTCCTTATCTGATTTATCTTCTCTCAACCATGCCGTGAGTTTAGTGTTAATTGAATCAACTGTTTTATATTTCATTTCCCAATTTTTGATAATCCTATCCGCGTTCTTGGGTGCAGGCTTTCCTTTCCATTCGTCGATAAACTTTTGCGCATAGCTTTCATCATCACACTTAATAAGTGTCATGTTGCCAATTCTGCTTTCTCTAATTGGTGGCATATCATTATAATGGGCCACATACGTCCCAATTATCTTGTCTGCTTCTGTATTTATAACAAAAAGGAAAACACCACAATGTTCCTTTAGCAAATCAGCGTTTTTATACCGAAGCGCCAGGATGCCGTTGTAATTAAACCACCCACTTATCATCAATTTTTCAGTCACCTCTTTGTAACTCAAGTCCGGATTCTGATACAATACTTCAAATACCCCTGAAATTTCGCTATTACCATGTGTTTTTAAGCGCAGTACCGCTCTGTCTATTAAGTGTCCCTGTCTGTATTCAGTAGTATATATTTTGTCATCCAAACTATGATACCTGCCAATAGAATAATCAACCGAAGGCGCAGGAAGTTTTGTCGTATTTTTCCAGCTACAGTTAATCACTATATCAATATATTCAGGTTTATTTTCAAAATAGGTCAGCAAAAATTTTGTTCCCCAATCCTGAAATCTTTCCTTATATGTATAGTCGGTATCAGTTTTTTTTGCAGGGATTTTATAACCTATGAATTCCAGGGCATCACAGAATAAGTCCCGATCGAAGGATATAAGGTGTGTCGGTTCGCCAAGCTGCTCCAGCTTTCTAAAAAAATGGTACTCACTTAGTTTTTTACTTTTAAACAGTGAACGGTAGTACGTGCTTTCGCTGAAAAGTGTCCACAACGCCTCGCCGGAAACAGTGTGTGCTGCTCCTCCAAGCTTTTTTCTTACACTCTGTACCAGTACGTGAAAAAATTTCTCATAAACTTCTGAGGGAAGTTTAATCTTAATCATAATAAGAATTTATCACCCAAGCTACCCCAAAAAATCCGAAAATCCCGAAAAACTGGCTATGAAATCCTCGGTTTCTCAGAAGGTAACCTTCGATGAAAGTTTTAGAAACCTTTGCATTTAGTACGGGGACTTGTTGGCTTATTGAGATGTTCTAAATCGTGGCCGTTGTCTTCAGAAAACTTAAATAAAGCATTATGAAGATTCGATACCTTACCATGTACGTTAGATTTGGTTTCAGGAAACCAAGTAACGTCATACTTATTAGTGTACAGAATCCTGTTCAATACCTCAGTGAATTCTGTAAGAGCTTTGAAATAACCTATTGCTGCATCTCTTCCGTGTTTTTCAACGAATCGTTCAAAAGCAGCCTGATCTATTTTATTTGCTTCTCCAGCAAAGATATGTGTGTTTTCTTTAAAATCCTGCAACAAAGACATTCGATTCTCCTCGAAAAAGGTATTTGGGAAGGTAAGCGGATTATACCCTATGGATATTATCATTTACAGGATAATGCCTGTAAACAACCACAAATAACAAAGGACATTAACTGTTAAACATTGAATTATGAATAAGCCTCAAAACAGAGTCATGGTACCGGAAGAGAAAGGGGTAACCAAATGTATTGGGAATTCCAGCTCCGCATTGAAGCAGAAAACTATTAACTGATAAATCAATATCAACCAATGAAACCACAAAACGATTGGCAATTTAATAATGGCGGAGAACCCAACGATATGGATTCGGCCTATAAGGCTCTTGAGATTGCAATAGCAGAGTTCAAAATAGCTGAACAAAGGTTATTTGCTGCACGTGCTTTATGTTTTGAATTATACCAAAAAAGTGATCCGTACAAAGTTCTAAGGCAATGGCCTTGGGATAATTGGCGGGATGATGAAAGATAAAAAGTAGCCTTTACACTAAACACTACATGGCAGAAAAAAGAAAACGATAACTGAAAAAAATAAAACCTGCAATATATGCCAACATGGGATTTAGATACACAACTGCTGAGGTTTGTCGGTGAATCACCCGCTTCAAGTTTCACCCTCCGGAACAGTTTCGAGGGGGTCCAGGTGTTCGGTGGAATTGGGAGCGGCAAATCAACCGGGTCAGGTAGGATGCTTGCTATCAAGTACCTCCAGCATGGGTTCGGTGGGCTGGTATTAACGGTAAAACCGGATGAAAAAGATATATGGATGGAATATGCCGAAATCGCAGGCAGGCAAAATGATGTTATTGTTATTGAGCCGGGACAGAAAAAATATGTCTTCAACTTCCTGGAGTACGAAAGCAAAAAAGATTACGGCACCACCTACACTGATAATATTCACCAGGTATTGCGTACTGTCATCCGGGCTTCTGAAGAAAAAAACGAAGGCCGCTCCGATGATGCGTTCTGGCAGGACTCTTTGGACCTGTTCCTGAATAACGTGATAACCCTGTGCCTGCTTGCTTATAACAAAGTAACCGTTCAACTACTGTTTGATATAGCCCAGTCCGTACCCAAAAAAATTGAGCAGGCAAACAAGGAAAACAGCGATAATACGAACAACGGACAGGACAAGGAACCGGAACTTACGGAATACCAAAAGGCCGTAAGAATCGTGAAGAATAGAATATCGCTTGCCATTAAGGATTGGAACAGGCAGCAACCGGAAGGGTATGTGCATTCCCTAACCGAAATACAATATGAGGAACAGCTCGATGAAGCCATTCCCGGATACAGGGAATTAAAAATGCTGGACAGTTTTTTTATGGGGAGCTTTTTCAGCATTGGCGATAAGACCAGGGCCATCATAGAATTTTGCTTAACCTCTTTTCTGCAAAAATTACTTCGCGACCCGATCTATTCACTGTTCGCAAGGTATCCGTCCACCGTGACACCTGAACACTGCCTGCAAGGGAAAATCATTATCCTGAACCTGCCGGTAAAAATATATCACCACGCAGGGCAATACGCGCAAATGCTTTTCAAGTATATCTGGCAGCGGGCAATGGAGCAAAGGAATATAGCCCAGAATAACAGGCCTGTCTTCATGGTCAGTGATGAAGCGCAGCACTTCACTTTAGAAAGCGATGCGGTGTTCCAGGCGACTGCGAGAAGCAGCAGGGTAGCCACCGTGTACCTTACCCAAAACATGGCCAATTATTTCGCGAATATGGGCGGCCAGAAATCGGAATACAGGGTCAAAAGTTTTTTGGGTACGCTGGCCACCAAAATATTTCATGCCAATGCCGATGTGGAAACAAACAGCTATGCAAGTGAACTCATCGGGGAAGCATACACGGACGACCATTCAAAAAACATCACCATTGGCGGGAATGTCAGCGTAAGCAAAGGCAGCTCCCTCAAACTAGAGGCCATTGTCAGAAAAGAAGAATTCAGCCGCCTGAAGACAGGAGGCCCCTTAAATGATTATGTGTGCGAAGCCTATATCGTCATGCAGGGAAAAGTATTCAGCAACGGTATGAATTTTCACAAAGCAGCCTTTCACCAACTCATTATTCCAAAAGAAAGAACTATTAATTCCTAACAATAAAAAACAAATACAATGAAACAGAATCTCTATCAAAGGGCGATTTTCAAACGCTACAACATGCTCAAGTATTCAATTCTCGGATTGTCATTTATGCTGGCATCCTATCCCCGGTTACTGATTGAAGTATTCATCCGAAGGGATTTTGGCCACCGTTATTTCAACCTGTCATCCGGCATTACCGTATTCCTAATCCTCGCCTGGCTGCCGATGATGGGGTCTTATGACATCGACCTTGAAACCATTTACTATGCCATTATTGCAGAACCTCTATGGTATGGTTACCTGTTCGCTTTCCTGTTTTTTTGCTTCAAAAGGCATAAAGAGCTAAGAGTTAAGGCAGGCTCTTACGACCATTCCTGGTTCAGCCAGTCTGCCGGGGTATCATTGGACTGGTTTGAAAATATCAAGTTCAGGGGGAAGTATTTCAATAGCAGGACGATTGAAATCTGGCTGGAGCCATTGGCTTTTTTCCTTGCCGGTTTATTGCTGTTGTTGCTGCAAAATATCCTTGGGATATTGCTGGTCATCTGCGCGGTTATTTACAGCCTCAGTTACAGGGCAGCCTATGCCATGGGTGACAGCCTGATTTACGATATGATTGATACGAATATCATCGGCAAGTCCACCGTGAAATTTTATGAAGAAGGCGAAGAAACGGTGGATGAAACAGGCGTTCAATTCTACACCAACCGAATCAAGAACAAGGAACTCGGCAAATATATTTCCGACACCATGCAGGGCAAAGACGACGACTTTAAAGATGGGATAAGTTATGCGTTTTAGGCCTTGTACACCTAATCGGGAAGATGTCTGATGGAAAAACAAAAAAATTAACCTCTCCCTAAACTGTGCAAAACGACCATGGGAATCTATCACCACCGCAGCCCCTTGAACCCTACCAAAACCTGTAAACCCTATCCCTTGTTAACCGATACACTTTGTCACAACATTCAAAACAAAAAATACACAACACCCATTTAATCACCTAAAACTTACATCCATGATCCGGATGATAATGTCCACCTCAGCAGCGTCCGCGAAGTCCTACTTCACGGACGCGCTGATTAAATCCGACTACTATATCAACGACCAGGAAATGAAAGGCGTATTCTCCGGTAAGTTAGCCGAACGGTTAGGGCTCAAGGGGGAAGTTGACAAAAACAGTTTCTTCAACCTCTGCGAGAATATCAACCCGGCGACAGGCGGCACCCTCACCCAGAAAACCAAAGAAGAAAGGACGGTTGGGTACGATATCAACTTCCACTGCCCTAAATCGGTATCCATTGTTCATGCCCTGTCAAGTGATGACCATATCATGAAGGCGTTCTCGGCAAGCGTCAGCGAAACCATGCAACTGATAGAAAAAGATGCGTTTGCAAGGGTGCGTGTCGGCGGTGCCGACCATGACAGGTTGACAGGCGAATTGGCCTGGGCAACGTTCATCCACCAGACTGCAAGGCCTGCCGGAGCAAGTGCCCCCGACCCTCATCTGCACGCCCATTGCTTTACCTTCAATGCTACCTATGACGGGGTTGAAGATAAAATCAAAGCGGGGATGTTCCGGGAAATCAAAAGAGCCATGCCTTTTTATCAAAGCTATTTTCATAAGCTGCTATCCGATAAGCTAATGGATTTGGGCTATGAAGTGAACAGAACGAAAAACTCGTTTGAAGTAGCCGGTGTGCCGAAGAAAGCCCTCGAATTATTTTCAAAGCGGACGAATGAAATCGGGCAGGTCGCCAGAGAAAAAGGCATTACTGATGCGAAAGAACTGGCTGAATTAGGTGCAAGAACCAGAAAGGGTAAGCAGAAGAACCTGTCCATGTCCGACCTGAAGCTGTACTGGCGCAGGCAGATTGCAGACTATGGCATACGCCCAGAACCCTCTAAACCGCCAATCCGCTATGGATACCCGACGGCAAAGAACCTGGTCACACCCGATAAATGCGTTGACCACAGCCTGCACCACAGCTTTGAGCGCGCCTCGGTTGTCCCCGAACGTGTCATCCTTGAAGCAGCTTTGAAGCAGGGTATCGGCAGCCGCTTTGCCAAAGCCAATGCAATCGTCGAAAAAGTCAGGGCGCATGAAGCCCTGATTAAAGTAACGGATGGCGGGATTACCAAATGCACCACAAAGGAAGTGCTTGCGGAAGAAAAACGCATGGTGAAACTCGCCAGGCGCGGACTGGATGCCGTGACACCCATGTATAAGGAAAGCCCAAAGCTGGAACTGGACGGGCAGCAAAAAGAAGCCGTGTCCTTACTGCTCACCAGCAGCAACAGGGTGAATATTGTCCGGGGTGGTGCGGGTACGGGTAAGACCACGTTAATGCAGGAAGCCGTCAGGCATATCCGCAAAGCGGGTAAGGAAGTATTTACCGTCGCGCCGACCTCCGAAGCCTCCAGGGGCGTGTTGCGAAGCGAAGGGTTCAGCAATGCGGAAACGGTCGCCTCCCTTTTACAAAATAAAAAGGAGTATGATAAGCTGAAGTATAATGTTATCTGGGTGGATGAAGCAGGCTTGCTGGGCACCAAAGATATGCGGGCTTTACTGGAGCTTGCCGAACAGCAACATGCCAGGCTGATATTAAGCGGTGACACGCGGCAACATGCCAGTGTCGTAAGGGGTGATGCGCTGCGTATCCTGAACACGGTTGCGAAAATACCCGTAGCGGAAGTGAATAAAATCTACCGTCAGAAAAAATACCATTACAGGACGGCAGTAGAGCATATCGCCAAAGGGGATATTGAAGCAGGCTTTAAGCAATTAGACAGCATCGGCTATATCCGAAAGCTGGACGAACAAGATCCTTACCGTGAACTGGTCAGAGACTATGTGCAATCCCTGAAGATGGGTAAAAAATCCCTCGTGATTGCACCGACCCATAAGCAGGGTGATATCGTGACCAGGCAGATACGACAGACCTTGCGTGGTGAAAAAATGATCGGGGAGAAAGAACGGCAGCTTACCCGGCTGGTCAACCTGAACATGACCGAAGCGGAACGGGCAGACTGGCGCAACCTCCAAAAAGGCCAGGTCGTGCAATTCAACCAGAAAATGGCCAGGCATATCCCCAAGGGTAGTAAATGGCTGATTGCTGGTGTTGCCGATAGCTATGTCAGCCTGAAGGGAAAGAACGGCGCCACCGCCTCCCTGCCCCTGCATAAGGCGAAACAATACGAAGTCTATGACATGCAGCCTTTGCCGATTGCAAAAGGCGACCTGGTGCGCATTACCCGCAACGGTGTGGACGAAAAAAAGCACTACCTGCATAACGGGAATGTGTTTGAAGTGTCGCAGATAGACAAGAAAGGCAAGATAGAATTACGCAACCCGGTGAGCAAACATACCTATACGATTTCACCAACCTTCGGCCATCTTGCTCATGCCCATTGTCTGACCTCTCATGCCTCGCAGGGCAAAACTGTTGACAGGGTGTTTGTGGCACAACCCGCATCGACCTTTGAAGCCACTAACGACAAACAATTTTATGTGTCCGCTTCAAGGGCCAGGGAGCAAGTCACTTTTTATACCGATGATAAAGCGGGGTTACTGAACCATGCCGCAAGGGTCAGTGAACGACAATCCGCTATCGAGTTGTCCGTTAAACATGACCTGCATAAAGAAGCCATAGACCGCTTGCTGAGAAGCGAAGTGGCCAAGGATAAAAAACAGGAAAAACAAATTGATAAACAACCAACCCGGAGGGCAAGGTTTGAAGACAGGGATTATGAACCAAGGATTTAGCAGCAAATTAGACCGGATGCTGGAGAATGACCCCTCACCAGCCTCACGGGCCGCACCACAGGGGCAGGATAAATATCCGGATGCAGGGTATACCCGAAACCTGTGCTTTGTGCTGCCTGATGGGTGCAGGATATATTTCGGCTATGGCTATATCGTAAGCTGTGCCTACAACCCCGAGGCCAATACAATCACCATTGCCTTCACCAGCCATAAGGTGACAATTAGCGGTTACAACCTGTTGGATTTATATGAGAGCCTGATGAACCAGACCGCAAGGATTATCGCCACGTCCGATGAACGGTATCATTCCCTGAACAAGACAGAATGCCTCGTCAGTCAAATTATAATCACAGAAAATGAGACATAAAAAATCCCCGACCTAAAAGCCGGGGATTTTCGTAGGAAGATTACAGTTTCAAATCTCGATGATGTTGTTTCAGCAATTTCTGGTGCGCCTGTTCGAGCAACATTTCATCTCTTGTAATCTGCGAGGCGTTCCTTGCAGCTTCTGCGTACACTGACATTTTATATGTAGGGACAAACAACGGATTGTTATAGACCGTAAATCCGAAGATGCCGATTTTAATATCCTGCAATTCATTCAGGTCGATGTAGCCAAGCTCCGGAAAACCTTGACCGAGGTCGCATAAGCCGAAAGCGATATGAACATCCTCCGGGTCCAGTTCCGAGACCAGCCATTCGCAGGCTGTACCCGGCAGGGTAAGATGAGCAACGGGGGCGTGGTTCTTGTCCCTGTTCTCCGGCTTGCCGTTTTCCAGCAGCTTTTGATATTGTTGTTCGGTAAAGAGTGTCATGGTATTTTCCTTTCATAAGGTTGATGGTGACAAGTGTGGAACAACTGCGGGGCAGAGCGAATGAACAAGCTGTATTTTGGTTGGGCGGGTGAATCACGCCGCAGGCGTGAGAGCGAAAATACTGCTTAGTGAAATGAGCGCACGCAGTTAACACTTGTAGCCAACCATCAACCCAACTTAACCGAAAGGGAAAATCGGTGACACGGCACAGGGGAACAACGCACACTGCAAAAACAAAAAGGAGGATTGACAAAGCCAACCCTCCCAGTTGCGTTACACAGCCGGTTGCAGCGACTTCAGGTACTCAACGGCACGGGATGCGGCATTCGCTGAGGCAGCGACCAGGTATTTATTGCTCTTGAGCGCCTGCATCCAATGACCGATATAATCAGCATGGTCTTTTCGTGGCTCGCGGCTGATATTCAGTTCAGCGCAAAGGAAGCTCGCCCCGAATTCCGCGACCAGTTCTTCGGCTGCATAGGCTTTATCGCCAAAGCGTTTCCCGAATTCACGGTTGATACGGTTTTCATGGCCTGTCCAATGCACCAGTTCATGATGGAGTGTACTGTAATAGTTTTCAGTAGCGGTGCTGTGAACGGTGTCGGTGAATAAAGCAGGTTTAGGCATCAGGATTTCATCTTTGGCAGGGACAAAACAGGCCTTCGTTCCTTTATGCTTGATAACGGCTTTGGTATTGGCGACAAAGGCTTCGACCTGTTCGAGGCGTTGTGCAAGCGGTGTTTCCGGCTCCGGAGTTTCTTCCGGCTGATAACTTGCTAACTGGCATTTATTGAAAACCACGTAGGATTTGACAAAAGGCACTTTCTTCAGTTCGCCCGTATCGTCCTCTTTCTCCACAAAGTCATAATAGACGACCATCGTCCCCTTCTCGCCTTTGCGGATGCTTTCATTTTTCTCCTTCCATTGATTAAAGCTGCCCCAGATGTTGGAGGAATATTCCTGTTCGTGGGCTGCACCCCAGAGCAACAAAGTATTGATACCGTTGTAGGGCTTGCCGCTCTTCAGGTTTTGTGGCATCCGGAAGGAGGTGCCGGACGACTTCCAGGGTTTTACCCAAGGAGTGATACCGTTCTCCAAATATTTTAGAATGGTATCGGTGACCCGTTGGTGAACATCGGTCTTTGCGTTGTCAATGACGACCGGGACAGTTTCAGAGATATGTTTCATGGTAGTTGCCTTTCTGTTGAGGTGAATGGTTACAGGTGATGGCACAACCGAAGGACTAGTGACCAAACCGGCTGTTATTTTGTTTCGCGATGAATCACGCCAAAAGGCGTGAGAGGAAAATAATAGTTGGTGACGGGAGCGGCTTCGGTTAATCACCTGTACCGAAACCATTGACCGTCACTTAACGGAAAGGCTTGCCATGCAGGCATTCATACTGTTCTATCGTTTTAAACAACTGCAAGGCGAGTTCCGGCACGATGGCGTTGCCGAACATGCTGATAGAGCGGGATATCCACTTTGGAAGGGTAATACCGTCCAGTCGGGTGGGAATCCCATCATTTCCCCCACAAAGCGGGGGTTGAGTCGGCCAGTCCTGCCAACGATATCCTGTATCGTTGAACCGAGGTCGTCGCCCCGCCAGTTTTCCGTCCGGCGTTTGTGGTTGCTGTCGCTCGCAATGGGAGTTGGGAGCAGCTTGTGGCGATTGTACAGGACATAGGCTGTCAGTTTGCTTGTGTTGTCGGGCGTTTCGTCGCTGCGAAGCCTTGCAGAAAATCCCGGTGCGTTGCCGTCGAAGGCTGTCGGTGTCGGCAGCAGCTTCCGCCTTCCCTGCGGCGGCAGGTTCAGAAAGCCTTCCGACAATCCAGACCCTGTACCTTTGGTGCGGGGCGTTGACACCTGAAGCTGGCAATACATACGATGCGACTTCGTAATCTTCAGTTTCCAGGTCAGATTGCACCGTGTCGAAGACCAGTCCCTCGTTCCAATTAAGCAGGCCGTAAACGTTTTCGCAAACGATCCATCGGGGTTTAACTTCCCGAATAACGCGATACATTGCCGGCCAGAGGTATCGGTCATCTGCCGTGCCTGCTCGCTTCCCGGCTGCACTAAAGGGCTGGCATGGGAACCCGCCCGTGAGGATGTCGATTTTTCCTTTGTAGGGTGTGGCATCAAAATCTCCGATGTCTTCATAAGCGGCCGCATCCGGCCAGTAATGTTGCAGGATGGTTTGGCAAAACATATCTTTTTCGCAATGGAATATGTTCTTCCATCCCATTTTTTCAGCAGCAAGGTCAAAGCCCCCGCCACCGGAAAACAGGCTTCCATGTCTCATAGTGTCCTCTCAATTATCTGAAAAGCGATTGGGCGTAGTTTTCATTCAGGTCTTTGAATGAACTGTAGTCGTCATTTTTGGGATAGTGCCTTAATCCTTCTGCATCAGAAAACTGCTGCAAAATGTTTGTGCAGTCTTTCCATGCTTTATCATTGCCCAGCCATGAACAGAGATATTCATACCCGTAATTGCGTACATATCCTGTCATGTCCTGCAAGCAATCCATGCTGTTCAGGATGATACAATCATCATGAAACAGCTTGCCGTTACGAAAGGATAATTCCGATAGGTAGTCATACACGTCTTTGAAAATATGTACACCCGGCGGCTTTGGAATTTTTCCCCTGATAAAGCTAATGGCACGAGGCCCCACATGGGCTTTAATCGTCGGGTTACGGATGGCGAAGCCGCCGTCCTCGTTCTTAAACCCAATGGCGATAAAGCTCTTTTCCGTCAGGCTGTTCCGGACACGCACCTGTTTGAGGCTATGCCTTGCCGTATTGAACGGAATTCTCCGGCGTAGTTCAAGGTAGCGGATAAGCACAGGTTCAGATAATGGGCTTACGTCTTTGACCGATAGTGATTGGTCAATCGTCTTATAGTCCGGGGTACCTGGAGGAAGCTGAATAGTCGAAGGGTTAAGCCCAACCATGTTTTTCAGCCAGCGTAAGGCATCCATGACCGTATGGTTGACATCCTGGCTTTGCAGGTAAAGGCAGACCAGTTTAATAACGTCTCCTGTCTGTTCAGTGACAGGGTCATACCATGTATTGGTTGTGTTATTGACGACCAGGCGCGAGCGTTGGTCTTCGTTGAACGGGGACTTATACAAATCAAGCCCGTTCGCAGAAGGTCTAGGTGAAATACCCCACACGTCAAAAATTTTGCGCAGGGGTATTGTCTTAGCAAATTGGATATCCATTGTGCTACTCTTTCAAAAACGATGGCAGGGGAGATTAGAAGGCGCTCAGGCGGCGTTCTTCCAGGAAAGCATCCAAGGCAGACTTTCGGTATCGGACGGTACGGCCGATTTTAATCGGCTTGAGGTCGTAACGTTGTGTGCTGTCCCAAACCGCTAAGGTGCCGTAGCTGTAATTGATATAGCGTGCTGCTTCCTTACGGTTGAGTAATGGTTCGTGGACAGGCATATTCATGTGCATTCCTTTCTGTCAAAAATTAATGGTTTTGAATGTGGGTTGGACAAAACGGAGAGCTTGATATGCGAAATGAATATGCGTTGTCAAAGAAAAAACGCTTTTCGTATGACAATTAATAACCGTAAATGTCGAATCGAATTTGCACCGGTTAAATTCTAAGTATTCTTACTTAGGTGAGTTTAATTTCCGAAAGGAATTTCCGCAGCCTTTGCGAATCACTATTATCTTAAGAGGATATAAGTAGTGCTATACGATAGATTGCTTTTCTTTGCCTTTTACATAAAGGCACATTTTTTACTAAATTGTCGGGGAAAGCTTCCCAAGAAAGAAGGTTTATTATGTTTTATAATAGTTTCGCTATATAATATTCATCCACAAACGTTTCAGTATTTTGTAATACTGATTTTTGTCGAACACCCTCTATTTTATATCCATACTTTAAATACAACGACAATGCCGCAAGGTTAGTTGATATAACATTGAATTCAATTCTACTCACTCCACTATTCGATACAGATTGCTCAAAAAATTTCAATAAAGATGTTGCTACACCTTTTCGTTTAAATTTATTAATTACACCTATCGCAATTCTACTTACCACATGTCTGTTTTTATTCATTTGATTAAATGTAAAGCCTAAAAATCCAATAAGGTCATTGTCGCTCACGGCAACAATGACCCGGCTAGGTAATTCTCCAGATGACATTTTTACAAATTGCTGGCGTTGTTTGTCAACCACCATTCGCGCTACTTCATCGCATGTACTCAATAGATACTCCGATTCAATTGTTAGAATTTTTTGTAATTCTACAAACTGTTCTGCATCTTCAGATACTGCATACCGTACAAGAATATTACTCATCACAAAAGTATACTAAGCTGCAATAGACTTGTCAAAGGGATGACTTCCCCAAACTTCATCGCAAAAACGATTATAATCTATTGTATGCAAAATCAGGAAATGCCAAAACATATCTACTGGTCCAGATGGTGCATGAACCTGGTTAGGTTCGATTAAAGATATCGCCACAAATTTTTTAAACTCATCAACTATTTCAACAACAATATTTTTAATCTTCTCAGAAGCCTTTTCTACAAAATCATAATCTATACCAGATGCTTGTTGATAGTATGGGTCGCCCCCCAACCATGGCAATAGAGCTTTTTGTGCAATAACTTTTATTTCATCATCCTCTTGTGCAAAATGAAGTAACAGAGGTATCAACTGTTCAATTGAGAATAACCTCCCTTCAAGCAATAGTAGCCTGGGTGTCATATCTTCAATGATTTGTGTAAAATCCCATTCTTGTAGCTTTTGAAGCCGTTGCTGCGTCTCTGTATCTAAATCTAGGCGATACTTCAAAGCGCTCTCTAAAATTGATGTGGCCATAAAATTAATGATTTATGTTATTTTGTTGCGAGAGCATATGTGCTGTTTCTTGATCGACTAACCCTGAGTAACTATCACCGCAAGTATCACCGGCTTTAGGCCAAATGCGACTATTTGGTTTATCACCAAAGATTTTTTCGTAGAGATCGATGGTTTCAGTATATGCATCACGCATAACCTTACGAGTACATGTGTTAGATGGGAAATGATGACGTTGATTGCTCATAATTAGTTTTTTTTCAAAATTAAATTAAAGCTCAATTCATTTGATGGAAAATAACAATTTGAATATTCTGAGTAGTTTAGGAAGTTATTCAGAATATTCAGCATCATCTAGAGGAGCGATATTCAATAGGTTTATAACTTATGTTTTTAATTTTCCAAATTCCATTTTCAACTATACACGAAACATTATATAATCGTTGAACCACAGCAGGTTGTGGTAGACCAAAAAGACTTTTAAGCATTTTATCGTCAAGTCCACAATTATACCAGATATTTTCTATAGCTACCGGATCAAACAATCTTCCTATAAAAATATCTGTAAATTTTATAGCCCCTATAGTATTCATTTTTTTCTCAAGCTCACGTAATTCTATTGTGAAATCATCCAACTTTGCAATCGGCAATGTCCTAAAGTAATCTAATTCAGGCAATGGATACACATCTATTTCATCAGTATAGTAAACTAAACAATCAACTTGGTTGGGGTTAACTTCAATGGCATTGAAAGCTTTAATATTTTTAATGCCTAAAGTATTTGAATAACCCTGAGCGAACCTTGTAAAATCACCTTTCCAAATGTGCCTATTCTGAAACAATGGCGAAAGTAGTTTCCATGCTTCTTCTAGCTTCCCGTGAGACAAATAAAGGTAAAAAGCTTCAACTACATCTTCTGCGTTTTGATGTTGCACATTAGGTTTAATCTTTTCTTCTTTGATTTCTGCGTTTATGTTTTTCAGAAAACTATCTAATAGTGCATGAGAAAGATTCGTATTCCATATTGAATCATCGTGATCTAAAGTATATTCTTTAAAAGCAACTCCTAGGTATATCAATGCACGACAAAAGGGTGCATCGTTTACTTCAGTAAATCCATACTTTCGACTATCAAGCCACTTTTTATAGAAGTATTCAGGATCAACAATAGAATTCCCAAATATTGTCAACACATCAAACGTTCCTTTTGCATTAGTTTTGTGCTTCCAAATACTTGGTGATTTATCTCCTCGTCTATATTTCTTATTACTGTATTGGCATTTGTCAATAAAGAACTTTTCCCTAAATTTCTTATAGAAGATATCGTATTTTGAATGTTCAATTTTGGTTTCTAGTGCTTTCACATTATGGATTTTTTCTTAAGTTATGCAACAAAAAATTCAGCACCAATATTTTTGTACGCTTAAAACTTACGGAACGTATTGAATGAGTTCGAATAGCTGACTCGTTGCTAAAAAACGCTTTTCGTATGACAATTAATAACCATTAATGTCGAATGGAATTTGCACCGGTTAAATTCTAAGTATTCTTACTTAGGTGAGTTTAATTTCCGAAAGGAATTTCCGCAGCTTTTGCGAATCAGCATACAGTACATGGCAGAAAGGAAACTGACATGACACAATCACAACAATTGACGGATGAAAATTTACAAGCTGCCTATAAAGTAATTGCATGTATCGTGAGACAACATGGAGAAACCTACCTACCCATTTTCAAGCGTGTGCACGAGGAAGTAGAATTGCGGAAGAAGCAAAATGACCTGCTGTCCTTGGCTATCACACTTGCTGAATAGGCTTGCCCAGATTATTCAATATCCCTGATGTCATACGCTCTGCTGAAATGGGCCTACAATGCTTATTATTTGCCTGTTAATCAATCAGTTATATAAATATAGGCGATTGAGTGCGGTGAATAATATGCCTATTTACCGCAAATAATGCGGTAAATACTTGACTTATGCGGTGAATAAATGCTATATTTACCGCATAATATGCGGAGATTATATGCCTTATATCCATCAAAAAGCCGGTTGGCCACAGTTTACATGGGATGAAAAAAAGCTGCTCGAGCTGCTTGTTGCGATAGGCCACAAGCAGGGCAGATTGATTGGCCGTATGGAAGGGCTTGGGTTTTCATTGCAGAATGAAGCGACCCTGATAAACATGACATCGGAAGTTATCAAGTCCAGTGAAATTGAAGGCGAGATATTGGATCATGACCAGGTAAGGTCATCCATTGCCAAAAGATTGGGTATGGATATTGCGGGGCTGGTTCCATCCGACCGTTCAGTAGATGGTGTGGTTGAAGTGATGATCGATGCCACGCAACATTTTAAAGACCCACTTACCGAGGAACGGTTATTTAATTGGCACGCTGCATTATTCCCTACCGGTAGAAGCGGAATGCAAAAGATAGTTGTTGGGGATTGGCGTGATAATACACCTGATAACCCGATGCAGGTAGTATCCGGCCCAATGGGAAAAGAAAACATACATTTTGAGGCACCGGAATCGAAACGCCTGAAAAAAGAGATGAAGCAGTTTCTGCATTGGTTCAATAAAACCGAGACAATACACCCGATGCTAAAAGCAGGGATTGCGCATTTCTGGTTTGTGACCATTCACCCGTTCGATGATGGCAATGGCCGCCTTACCCGAACTATAACCGATATGCTGCTCGCAAGGGCTGATAATACAAACAAGCGTTTTTACAGTATGTCCACGCAGATACGACAGGAACGCAAAGCGTATTACGATATACTGGAAGCATGCCAGAAAGGAGGCCTCGATATCACTGCCTGGTTAGAATGGTTTTTAGGTTGTATGGAAAGATCACTAGATGCCGCAGAGAAAGTCTCGTCGATTGTGCTGAAAAAAGCACGCTATTGGGAGCTATTCGCAACCAAGACATTAAACGACCGTCAACGCATCATGGTAAACAAGCTTTTGGATGAAGACTTCTTCGGCAAGTTGACCACATCAAAATGGGCGAAGATTAATAAATGTTCGGCTGATACTGCATTACGCGATATTAATGACCTGATTGAGCAAGGTATCCTGGAAAAAGATGGTTCAGGCGGGAGAAGCGCAGGGTATCAGCTCATCCAGATAACCTAACGTTTAGCTTCATCATTAGGTGAACGCGATAAAGTGAAATTAGTTACTCTCAATTCGATTGGTGTTGATTGACAAAAGAGCAAAGCACACAAAAAATGATTGACGTTCTTTTATATGCTTGCTAATATTGATATAGCGTTTTCACACAATTGCGACAATATTTTTTCACACGGTGAAAATTAAACTTGCAACGAAGTGTCGAAAACTAAAACACAAAAGCGGAACTAAGGAGCACGATAATGCGCACTCTCTGTCCGCCAGTTTATGGCTTATTAACTGGCATATATCCTCTTAAAAAGAAACACAATTTTCGTTTTTATCAACGAATCGTTTTTCGCATCCTTATAAATCGTCACACATTTTATCACACAAAATAGGTGACACATGATGCGACTGATTAAAGTCCGGGGTTATTATTACTATAACCGCCGGGTACCGGAAGAAATGCGAGAATACGATACCCGTCAAAATATCCGTATTTCCCTCAAAACGGATAGCAAAAGTATTGCCTTAAAGCGGGCTGTGGTGTTTAACGAACAGGTCGAATCCTATTGGCATGACCTTGTAAAAGGCAAAGCCAGGCACGATAATTCCCGCTTTAGTAAAACCGTCAAAATTGCCCGCCAGTTGGGGTTTTCCTACGAGCCTATGTCTGTGGTAGCCAACCTGCCCATCCTTGAGCTTGTGGAGCGAATTTTGGTCTTGAAAGAGGCCTCCTTGCCGCAGGTTGAGGCTGTATTGGGCGCAAAGCCTGCACCCACGATTACAGTTAAAGAGGCACTCAAAAAGTATTGGGAATTGTCGAAAGACAAAATCCTAAATAAGCCTTTAGATAAGGTAAGGAAATGGGAAAACCCTCGTAAGCGGACAATTGCAAACTTTATTAAAGCTGTCGGGAATAAAGAGCTTACGACAATTACCCGCGAAGATATGCTCGTCTTCAGGGATTGGTGGCTTGGGCGAATTGATAAGGACGACATGAACCCGGATACGGCAAATAAAGATTTCATTCACCTGAAGGTGATTTTTGAAACCATATCAGATCATCTGAAATTAGGGCTGGATATTGCCCACCTGTTCAAGAAAATTAAAATCAAGTCCAGGCATAAACAAACCAGGCTTCCGCTATCAACGGAACAAATCAGTACAATCCTACATAGCTCTAAGCTGGACTTACTTAACGAGCAAGCAAAATGGTTTTTGTTTGTGGCTGCGGAAACAGGAGCAAGGCCCTCTGAACTAACCGGATTGCTGCCTTGCGATATAAACCTGCAAGATAAAATTCCACATATCAGTATTAAAGACCGTAAAGAACGTGAACTCAAAACACCTCACAGTGAGCGTGAAATACCGCTTGTAGGATATGCACTCGAAGCATTCAAAAACCTGCCAAATGGATTTACACGATACAGGGACAAAACGGATAGTCTTACAGGGCTATTGAACAAATTCCTACGGGAGCATGATCTACTTCCTACAGAAAATCATTCGTTATACTCATTCCGGCATAGCTTTCAAGATAGGCTATTAGCTGCCAATGCACCAGATAGGGTACAGGCTGAATTGATGGGACACAAATTCAATCGCCCTAAATATGGCAGCGGCCCAACCTTAGAACATAAGCTAGAATGGATGAACAAGATTTGCATAAAATAAAAACTCCGTGGAGCATTCCACGGAGTTTAAACTTCAAATTATTATTACAATTTGAAGTTCAGTATTTCATCGTCAAGTGCGGAAACCTTGTCCCCAAGTACTGCGATAAAGTAGGATGTTAGCATTGTAATGAGGTTGGTATTGTTTGTTTCAAACTTGTTATTCTGGCTATCCATCAATACAAGCTTGCAATTCTCATCGCTTGCAAAGGTAAAGCCGCGCAAGTTGTGCAGTGTATTAAGCGTATTCTGACGTTTCCAAGTCAGAGAGCGAAGTTCTTCGACTTTCTGGATACGCTCGTCTAAAGATGGCTTCACTGTGTCAGCAGCCTTGTCATTTTGAGGCTTAGTAATTGGTGTCTGTACATTAGGGATTGGCAGTTTAGCAATTCCATTCTTTTGGTCTTTCTTCAAATTTGTATTCACAATTTTTCGTTTATGCCAACCTGTATGTTGCAGGCCACGCGCTATACAAGCTGGCGGTTAATAATCATCGGAATAAGCTTAATTCCAGGCAAGGAAACAGCCGAAGAGAAACGCCGCAAGCAAGGAGGAACGCGCAGCGGCAAATCCTTGCTTGTTCATTTTACGGCGTTTTCAAGGCGACCTTAGCCGCAGAATTAATGCTTCATGCCGTGTGATATTCGCCAATAGGAATCACGATTGAAATGTAAGGCAGGTATAGAAAGAGGTATGAATACTTGAGAAATGGCTAGATGTCTGAATGTGCCAGACAATCAATATCACACAGGTATATTAATAGTCACGACAAGGTTGATCTCGATAATAGAGAGTTGAAACGCACGGAATAGGTATATTGGCTTAATTTTGGGACGTGGACAAAGAAATTATATATCTGGACAATAATGCGACTACGCAGGTCGATCCTAGAGTATTGGAGGTGATGCTTCCATTTCTCACGAATAACTTTGCAAATGCATCTTCAACACATCAGTTCGGAGTTGTTGCAAATGATGCTGTGAAAAAAGCGCGTGGTCAGGTGGCTAACTTAATCGGTGCTCAATTGAACGAAGTAATATTCACCTCTGGAGCGACAGAAGCAATCAACCTTGCAATTAAAGGTGTTGCAGAAAATTATTCCACCAAGGGCAACCATATCATTACTGTATGTACTGAACATACTGCCACGTTAGATACCCTTAAATATCTAGAAAGTAGAGGATTGGAAGTAACATACTTGCCAGTCAATGAAAATGGGCTCATTGACTTGAATGATTTGACGAATGCTTTACGACCAACCACAATTTTAGTGGCCGTAATGTTCTCTAACAACGAAACTGGTGTCATTCAGCCAATTGTTGAAATATCTTCCCTAACCCATAAGGCAGGTGCATTGTTTTTTTGTGATGCGACTCAAGCCGTTGGCAAAATTGACATTTCAGTCGATACCTATGGTATAGATTTACTAGCGATGAGCGGGCATAAGTTATATGCACCTAAGGGAGTTGGTGCTTTGTACATAAGGCAAAGGGGGGCCAATAAAGTGAAAATCCCTGCACTAATACATGGAGGCGGGCACGAAAGAGGCTATAGAAGTGGCACATTAAATGTCCCAGGAATTGTTGCTTTGGGTAAGGCTTGCGAACTAGCCCAGCAATCGATGAAAAAAGAGTCTATTGAAATCGCCCAACTACGCGATTACCTACAAACTGAGTTATTAAAAATTGATGGTACAAAGGTAAATGGTGATTTCAATAATAGAATCTATAATGTCGCCAATATCTGTTTTAAAGGTGTTGACAGCGATGCGATGATTATTGGCTTAAGCAATAGCGATGAAAACATACCGCTAATAGCAGTCAGCAATGGTAGTGCATGTACTTCAACCAGTATTGCACCGAGCCATGTTTTAATTGGGATGGGGCTAAGCGAAATTGAAGCTTATTCAAGTATTAGGTTTAGTCTTGGAAGATTTAATTCTAAACATGAAATAGACACTACAATCGTCGCCCTGAAAAATACAATTCAATCACTTCGGTCCATGATGTTATATGAATAATGAAATTACACTCGAAGCTTTAGCTAACAATATTAATTCAAGTTGGAATGGTTGCAGGGCAACAATAGGCGACAAATCAATTAGATTAGAGCTAAATTCCTTTACAGGAATACAGATTAGTCTTTCATATAAAGAGAATATACCAAACTTTGTTTTATCCTGTAAAACTACGTCATGGAACTATGATGGCGACCGAACGGATCTCCACGATGTTATAACACTTGCTTTTGCTTCCTTTTTAAGAATTAATAGAATCGGTATTTCTTTTCATTTAATTTATGCGATGAATAGCATGGGGTTGATTGAAAGCGAGATTGACTTCACACACTGCATCGGAATACAATACAACTCAAAATTGATAGGTGATTTAAATTCGCCACAGTTAATTACAATAATTGAAGAACTGTTGCTAAGCGTTGTCATTTTTGAGGAGTTCTTTTGGAAATCTGTTGGCTGCTTCTGTAATGATTGCAAAAAGAAATCAAATCTAGTTGAGTTTTTCAACTGGAAGGCACCTCCCGAATTTATAGCAAAAATAAATAGAATTATCCCCTACAATGAAACGAGAGTTAACTCCTGTTACAGACGGCACCCTTCGTGGAACTACTATAGAAATTTTCAAGAAGGCATAGCTGTTATTGAAAACCCTGAGTTAGTAGGTGTTATAAAATCATTTCTTGTAAATAGAGCTGAATTAAAAAAAGTCAATTCAATAAACGGATATATGTTTATATCGGATTCCTCAAATAACTATGTGAACCGAAATACAATGCGATTAATGACAAAGTATATTAATAATCTTGAGCCTGTAGAAAGCGCTATTTATTGGATTCCGCTTGAAAACCAGGTTATCGCATTTGGTACAAATTTCATGATTGCAAAAAATACAAAATCTGGTATCGAAGCCTTTAGAGTAGAAAAGGAAAAGCTCAGAAAACGCCATCAGATTGAATCAAGACTCGTATTCCCTCCGAGTACATTTATTTGGAATGAGAAAATTAATGGTAAAAGGTTCGAATCTCTCGTTAAAGAATTAATGGAAAAGGAAAGAGGGTTTTCAAACGTAAGGAAATCTGGTCTTACAAATGAGGGTGATAACGGAAGAGACCTTATTGCCCAAGTTAGTGTTCGCGAATATGGACTTGTTGAATTAGAAAATTTAAAAGCTAAGACAAGTCTAAAGATTGTGATCCAATGTAAAGCCCATAATCGATCAATTGGGAAGGCTTTAGTAAAAGATATCAGAGACACGATCGACCTTCATGAGTCAGACGGGTACTTTTTAGTTGTATCGAATTATATCACTAGTTCGCTTATTAGCCATCTGGAATCTTTGAAAAAAGCCTATCAGGTAGATTGGTGGACTAAAGATGAAATCGAATTAAGACTAAAACAAAATGAAGAGATTTTGTTAAGATATAGTGATGTTTTGATGCCCATTGTCAGTCACCACTAGTTAGAAAAATTATTTAGACAAAATGGAGAATGCGGTAATAAATACTACACAATCTGCTAAAGCAGCTTGTATGATTGTGTGTTTTTGAATACTCATTATAGGCCAAGTTGTTCACGCATGTCTTGAAGCAAAGCTGTTTTTGTTACGCTTGTTTTAGGGTAACGTTCGAAATCTTTAAAGTCTATTTTAATACGGTTTAAATAAGGAGAATATCCTTCATCTGTGAACAGTTCCCCTTCCTTGTAGCTATTTTGGCTCTGGATATCTTTCAATATTAGTTTCAGCAAATTTAATAACGCCTCGTAGCCAACGGTTGTTTGAAGAATATTTTCCTCAGCGTCTATTTCCCAAAATGGAATATCTTCAGAGTCCTTCCAAGAGTCCTTCACGGCAGTGTAGTAAGCGACCATTATTTTCGTTATTTTTAGGTCTTGGTCTTCTGCATAGTATCTACGGAAACATAGTTCTGGAGTAATCCCTTTTCGAAGTTCTTCCCTTTTCTTAAACCGCTCACGTTCCGCTTCCCTAAGATTAGGCGTAATGCATCTTATAAGTGATTTAACCATTGCGGCTTGAGAAAGAGCAGGGCTCTCACCTCTCGCATATTTTTTTCCTACCAGCTTTATTCTATTATAAAATGGAGATTTTTTTGCACCATTTAAAGCAAGAGTTACTTCCAGAGATGTTTTTTGAGGCGATGTTTTATCAGTCAGGCCAAACAGGCTATAAACTAGGCTTTCAGATACCTTAGTTTGTGTTCGATTAATTGTTGAAAAGATACTTGCTTGATATTCTAATACAGGATCAATAAAAAAGGTAACTGGTAGTTGTATCTCTAAAATATTTCTAAGCAGTTTCAGCCTATTGTCAAATTTATTTGGAAACTTATCCTTGTCAATTGTTAACATTTCCAACCGCAGACTCGATATAGCTTCCTCTATCCCTTTCAATCTATGCTGGCCGTCTATAATAGAGATGTAAACATTTCCATCGGGTTTATTTAACTCCTCTTCAACAATCGAATTAAATGTAATTGTTAAGAAGTTACCTTCCTCCTCAAATTCATCAATAATCATAGACGGTATCGCGAGAACAATGTTTGTTGGGAAAACCGCATCAGGATCATTTTTTAAATAATCAGAAATCAAGGAAACTTTATAAGCGTCTGTTTTACGTTGAATTTCCGAATTATATATTGGTACATTATTGTCATCAAACCCTACAATCAATCGTTCAGTATACCTGGTATAACGCAATAATTCGTTAATCGTAATAACACTAATTAAGAACTCCTGGTTCTTTTGTATAACTCTTTGTGCTTTTAAAACATTAGGCTGGGTCTTCATCTTGCTCATTATTATTTTCGCCCTCAATAGCTGCAACCATATTATTTGCGTTATTGCGAATTTCTTCGTCTATTCCTTTTTGGAATGAGCTTTGAAGTAGAAACATCTTAAAGCCGACAGAAACAGAGAAAAAAGCGATAATAACAGATAGAAACAAGACAAGGGCGCTGCCGGCCTTGTCTAGGCGATCATTTATGACACTTATAGTTTGGAAAATATAGAAGCTTGCCGTTAAAAATAATAGTAATAGTGCTACTGCCATAACACGGCGTCTTATCCTTGAAACTTCAGGATTTAAGATACTCAAATCTTCCATTAGAAAAGGTACACCGGAAGATATAATGCCAAATGATATTATGGGTAGCGAGCCATTGATAAATATTTTGGGCCAGTCACTCATTACCATTCCAATATTATCACAAAGCAAAACATTAAATATTGCCGCAAGTAAATAGGTGAAAAACGGTAGAATAATTGAGATTAAAATCCAGGATTTAAAATCTGATATTACTTTCTCTCTTATCTTAACATCGTTGACCAATTTTACTTGTTCTTTAGTGAAAAAGAAAATCCAATCAGATATTTGGAAGCCACTCATAATGATTTATTTGACAGTTTGAAATAATTCACCTGCTTTATATTCTTTCAGATTGGAGGTGAGTTGGTATTTTTTAATTTTCTCCATACTTGTCTTCAACTTTTGCATGTCTTTTTCACCAAGCCCCAAGAATTTAGACATCATCTTTAGATTTGTCTTATCCTTTATGTCGAATAGGAATGCAGTTTCACACATGCTGCTAAAGTCAAAAGATGGCTGATTAAATTCCTCTATTCCTTGCGATAGTAAAACAACTGAAACTCCTTTAGATCGGATTTCCCTGAGAATTTTTTCCAGCAAATCCTGGGATTTCTTCTCTTTAAAAATTACATGTGCTTCATCGATTAAAACAACATACCTCATTCCTTGGAACTTGCCCTCAATGGGGGCATTATCCATGTTCATAAAGATGTTGTAGATGTAGTTTATTATAAGAAAAACAGAAGTGAAACGAACGGATTTAGGCAAATCGCCTGAAAGGCTTAAATAATAATTCTTATTAAGAAAACTATTTTTAGCATCTACCTTCACTTCAAATAAATCAAGTTCGCTTAGACTTTGGAGTATTTCTCTCAAAGTAGTTGCCTTATCTCCTTCAATAGCAATTACCTTGTCGTAGATTTGTTTAAAAGATGGGTACTGCCCATTCTTCATTTCGCCAAATACTTCACGCGTTGCATCTTTTAAAGTTTGCTGCTGATTTTTACCAATATTTGAGTAGTTGGTTATTATATCGACAAATTTATTAATGCCCATAATCTTATTCTTTTCATTGACATTATCAATGAATGAAAGTGGGTTTAGAGGAAATTGGGTTTGTGGCGCATCTATATAGACAGCTTGGGTTTTATCAAAAAATGGCTTTAGTGCTTTTTCATCCTCCTTTTTTAGACCTTTAAAATCCAAATAGATGAAATTCACGTTACCCTTTGACTCTTCTACTATTTGGCGGAGAAAGCTATTAGCAAAGTAGGTTTTACCTGTGCCGGAGTTGCCGGCAACAGCGACGTGGCCATTATTGTGTATAGACGTATCATTAATGTTGAAGTAGATATTGTCACCCTCGAAGTCTTTTCCTACTAATATTTTTATCGCTTCTGAATAGAACTTTTTGTTCACAATTCTAATTTTACGAGTTTTCTCATCCCATAAAATTGCATCATTAGTGACTTCGCCCTCGTCTAGCTTTTCAATGCCCCTTTCAATGCTTTCCAATAAAAAGTCTAAACCTGAGTAGTTAGGATTATCAACAAATATTTTGTTGATAAGAATTAACCCGTGATCAATGTGCATTTTTATATACTTTCCGATATCCTTGTCGGACTTGTACAGATTGTATTGCTGACAAATAAGGGCGATATAGTAATCCCGATATTTACCAAAAAGTATATCATCTTTATATTCTTTGCCCTTACTATCCAATAAATCTTTTTCAAGGTCTAACCTTAGGTTTCTGGAGAGGGAGTAAGAGAAAGCAATTCTTGAGACATAGTTCTCTGTACCAAGATTCAGTTTCCTGGTAAGCTCTTGTACAACTACTTTGTTCGCTTCAGATGTTCTAATATTAATCAGCATTATTGTACATCTTATTATAAGTTTTCAAAAAGTCCTTCGGCGCTATCTTCATAAATTCAGATTTGTCTTCGTGAAGATTGTTTATAAGAAACGTTTGAGCAATCGAGCCAGACAAAATATTATATTCTTTTGCAGTAAGCTCCTTGTTTATAAGTGGGAAGATTACTACCTGTTCAGAGATATTAGGATAAAAATATTTGACAATATTTTCGGAATGTTGTTCGTCAAATTTTTGCATCGGTGAATCAATGAAAACTGGGAATTGAATGTCTGATTCTTCTACTAAGCCTCTCAAAAGTGCAGTTGCGTACATCTGTTGTTCACCCTTTGAAAGTGTTTCCTTTCTGATTTCTTCCCCGCGATTATTTTTAAGCACTATATCAATATCGTCACCAATAATTTCTACATCTACCTTTTTGATAAAGCCCTTCTTGTGCATAAGAGTTTCTAAGCCTTTCAGAATCTGTTCTTCCAGGGATTTCTTTTTCTCCACTTTGAATTTGGCGATAAAATCTTTCAAATTCGAAATTAGGCGACTTGCGGTTTCATCCTTGTGTTTGTTAGCGGCAGATACATTGAGTTTCTGAGAAAGTTCTTCAATTTTCTTTCCTCTTTGTGTTTTTTCATTTGTGAACTCACCAATTTCCCTGTCAAGAGATCGTATTGTATCTTCAATCCGAATTATTTCTTTATCTAGTTCTTCCTTACGTTTCCTATAGCTTTCAATGATAGGGTCTTCTTGATTGGCTTCTGCATCTTTAATTTTCCGACGTATGGAGTTTAACTCATTCCTGGTCTGATTATAATCTCCATTCAAACGTTTAAATGACTCTCTGAAAGAAAGTCGGATATTGCTTATTAATGCGTTTAACTCATTTCTTTCAGAGTCCGAGAATTCATGAATAACTTTAAATTCAACTGGCAATTCCGGTGTATCAGCAAAGAAATGTTTTCTAATTAATTCTTTGAAAGCGGTAGCATAGAAATCATGAACATTATGGTCAATTGCTAATTCATTGGGTTTGGGTATGTTCAGAAGATCAGTCAAAATGCGATTAGTTACGCCTCTGACATTTTCGTCTTTAAATTGAGCAGATTTAAAATTTGCCTCATTATCAAGTTGCCTTGCGACTTCCAGAAACTTTTCACCGGCAATTGCGAAGGGGATTATCTCAAATGAGTCCTTTAACTCCTTCTGGATTTCATCCTGTTTTTGAATTAATTCATCTGAACGCTTCCGTAATATTTCAAGTTCCTCAAGAGATATTAGGCTGCCAGCCTTTATAAGCTTCTCTTGAATATCGCGAGAGTCCTTGTTTTTTTCATTCTTTTTTTCGGAATGCTCTTCAATCAATCGTGAATTTTCCTTGATACGCTCCTCGAATTTTTTAACATCCGCTTGTAAGTCAATAAGTAACTCTCTTTCCTTTGCACTGGCAGATTCCTGCCTAAGTTTGAGTTGGAGATTTTCAAGCTCATGTTTTAGGTCTTCGTATTTCTTTATTCCCAAAACTTCAGAATATGCCAAGCTAAGGTTTCTCCTTTGCTCGGCAGTATTTACTTCGGCAAGCGTAACAATCTTCTCAGCATCGAAGAAAAAGAACTTTGCAATCTCAATCGGCAAGATAAAATCTCTAATAAATATCTCCTGACCAACTTCCTTAGCCAGTTCGCTTGGGTAGCCATCAATAAGAATCTCAACTTCATCGGTCATCCCTGATATTACATTGAAACTTCGCGTGACGACAATTTCCTTGCAAGGAACTTCCGGGATATTTACGTTTGTGAAGGTAATTGATACATGAAACTTTGACTCACCTTCTGAACGAGCTAAACGATTTAAAGAGTTGGTGATGTATTTACTGTATCCTCCTTGATCCGCAATTTCTTTTTTGTATAGATCGTCAACTTCTTGCATGTTCTTGCCATACATACACCATACCATTGACATCAAAAACGTAGTTTTACCAAAGCCATTCCTTCCGCTAACGATAAAAATATTTTTTCCGTTAGTAGTAGTCAAATCGATTTTGTTCGAGTCTTTATAAATCCGATAATTATATAACTCTATTTCCTTGATCGTCATTTGGGGCTAGCTTTTACTGTCTTTAAGAAATTGCTCTAGACGGTTTTCAATATCATTTTGTAAACCTCTCTTTCTTATCATGAGAGTTTTTGTTTTTTGTAGGGCTAGTAAATCCTGTATTAGCTCAAAATCTTGAGGGTCTTTTTTACAAGATTTTTTCAGCAAATCTGTTTCTTTTTTGAACTTTTCATCGTGTTTACTCATATCAAGTTGAGTTTTGTATACTTTATTGTAGATGTCAGAAACCTTGGTCCTAAAGAAACAATCTCTAAACCAGTGGTATTGAATAATGACCATTTCCTGATGCGTGATTAGTTCTATTCCTTCAGTTTCTTCGAGTGCTTTCTGTGCTTTGAGAATTCGCCTTAAAATTTCTACTCTGGTTTCAAATTTATAAGGACCCCACATTTCCTCTTTGATAGAACCATCTCTCCTTCTTTTTTCTCTATACACTTCTGGATTATCTCTCGTCTCTACTAAAAAGTTTCTTATATCACTGAGTGGCTCCATCCAGTCATCGCCGTTTTCTATAAGTCCCTCCATACTTTTGTCTTTGTTGACAACTGTACAAACCCAGCATCCGAATCTACTCTGTCCACAACTTGGTGTTGTAGTGTCAATTACCAAAGGACAATCCCCGGCATTAGCATTTCTATATAACGTTACTAACTCTTTGTGAGTTCCACCCCATGGTGGTGGAACTTGATTTAAGTATTGCCACACTTCATTAGTCGTAACGTCTTTAATAGGAGCAAACACATAGGCATTGGGAAGGATGTGCTTTCGCAATCTTTGACCTTTTACCTCATGTTTCTTTATTGAGGCAGCCCTTGTAGAACTTTCTGCTGACCTTGTACCTAATAAAATGATCGCTTCGCCTCGTTCACTAATTTTCTCAGTAATAAATCGTGTAGTAGGATTAATCTTCAAACGGTCAGTACACCATCTGTAAAATTTATTCGGAGCCGGATAGCCTAATCCAATTAATCGTACCCAAAATGAATCGTCAAGTTTAGGCATTGTCTGTTCTACTGTAATTGGGATGGACTGTTTTGCAGCGGCCTTCTGAATCCTCTTTAAAGTCGCATCGATAAACTTCACGATTCTTGGATTCTCAACTAAAGTGTCATTGCAAACGACATACACTTGTCTGGTAAGTAGTATCGGATCAATTCTGGTTAAAGCATTCCAGACTATTTGTAAGAGCATTGTTGAATCCTTCCCCCCACTAAAACCAATTATCCAAGGTCTTTCGGGATTCTCATCGTACAAATACTGATCTATAATCTCATTTTCTAGATATAGTAAATTCAATGACATGTTACACAGGCGATATTATATTATATCTTTTTAAAACGGATTTTATCCAAAGTATGAAAAATGGCTCAATTTACTAAGAATAGACGTGATTATTCTCGTTCCGGGTCAAGTCTCCTGTTGTGTTTGATGTGATACTTATCTGAACACGTATCAACTAAAGCCTTAAGATTGGTAAAATCCTTCTATTCCCTGATTAGTCTAATTATATACCCCCTTTGATGAATGCTTATGAAGCATAAACATTCTATACCCTGATTAACTTGTCCGCACGAGATGTATAATTGCTCGCGCGAAAGTGTTACTTGTTCCATCCGTCAATAATTACCTGATGTAATTAGAACACATCCTTGTTATACGCATAATCGAATCCCTTGAAATGTTGTACCTATGTTGTACCAAAGAAAAAAGCAGTTATGAAGTTTAATTCATAACTGCTTCATTTTCAGTGTGCCCAGAACAGGAATCGAACCTGCACTCCCTTGCGAAAACCAGATTTTGAGTCTAGCGCGTCTACCAATTCCGCCATCTGGGCGTGCTTGTTCAGCGGGTTGCAAATGTATTTATTCTTTCTAAAATCCGCAACAAATATTTTTTACGGAAGTAATAATCTTTTATTTGCAGTAGTAATTCTTTTGATGTGTTGCCTTTTTCAAACTGTTCTGTAAGAGGTTGCACATCAGCCTCCCATGCTTCCAACTGCGCATTCAGCATATTATGGGCATCATTTTTATAAGTCTCATTTTCAGGGTCCATTTCATATTCACTGATGCTCTCATTCAGGTCCATCATCTCCATTAAGAAGTCTGGTGGCAGGTTATATTTTTCTTCATTAGTCAATAGTTCATTTATTTTTAAAATATATGACATGGTAGCATCTGCATTTTGCAGCACTTTATAGGCGTCGTTATTGATGGCAGCCATACGTAGTGCTTCAGCGCGGCTGTTATCATCTGTCAGTGTAAACCTGTCAGGGTGGTACATGCGGCTCAGTTCATAAAACTTCTTTTTCACAGCCGTAGCATCCGGGCTGAAGCTTACTGGTAATTCATATAATTCAAAATAGTTGACCATGTGGCAATAATCAGTATGTTATCTTTGAGTGTACAAATGTAAGTAAGATGATTCGTATAGGTTTGATACGCGAGAGGAAATCGCCTGCTGATACCCGTGTAGCACTGACACCACAGCAATGTATGCAGATAATGCAGAAACACCCCGGTTTGCAGATAGTTGCAGAGCCATCTCCTGATAGGTGTATTCCGGATGCTGACTACGTTGCTGCGGGCATTCCTATGCAGCAAGACCTCAGCAATTGCGATGTGCTCCTGGGTATTAAAGAAGTAAGGGTAGAAGACCTGATACCCGATAAGACGTATTTTTTCTTCTCTCACACCAAAAAGAAACAACCATATAATCAAAAACTGATGCACGCGCTTATAGAAAAACGCATCCGTATGATAGACTATGAATGCCTTACACATATAGACGAGCAGCGCATATTGGGTTTTGGCTACTACGCAGGTGTGGTTGGTGCACATAATGGCTTGCTCACCTACGGACAAAAGTTCGGCTTATATAACTTACCCGCTGCGCACAATGTAAGTTGTTTTGCAGATTTGTTGCGTGCATACGAGCAGGTCAAACTGCCGAATATCAAGATTGTAGTAACAGGTTCTGGCAAGGTAGCAAGTGGTATCATAGAGGTGATGACGCATTTCGATATCGAATCCGTTGAGCCCGAAGATTTCTTAACACATCAATACGACTACCCGGTGTATACACATCTGAAAGGAGGCGATTTGTATGCACGCAAAGATAATGACCTGTTTTCCAGAGACGATTTTCATGCACACCCCGAAGCATATAAATGTCTCTTTACAAAGTACATACCACAAACAGATATATTGATGAATGGCATTTACTGGGATGCGAAAATTGCCAGGCTGTTTGAAAAACAAGACATCTTACGCAATGATTGGCGTGTAAGTGTAGTGGCAGATATCACCTGCGATATTGATGGCTCTGTGCCTATCAATGTAGGCGCATCCACCATTGCAGATCCTGTATATGGTATAGACCGTAAGACAGGACAAAAAGTGGCGGCTTTTCAGAATACAAAAAACATAATAGATGTAATGGCGGTAGATAACCTTCCTAATGAGCTGCCACGTGATGCATCGCAATATTTCGGTGCACACTTCGAAAAGTTTGTGTTGAAAGAACTGCTTAGTGGTAATAGCGATATTATACGTCGAGCTACAATCTGTGAAAATGGCAAACTTACGTCCGACTATGATTATCTCAGTGATTATGCTTATAAATAAAACGTATTGTATATACGGTGCTACTTTAGTATCATTATATACATAAGCCGGATTTGTTTCAGGTGCTTTCTGCGACTAATAAAATACGAGAATAACCATGCATACAGGTAATCATTACACACTATCTGAGTTCGTATACTGGACAAGGAGAGAAATTTATAAACTCCTGGCTATTTCAGCTACACCTACAATACTTTATGCAATATTTGGTTGTGAATGGCTGGCCATACCCTGGGTACCTATAGCATTGATTGGCACTGCTGCTGCCTTTCTGGTTGGTTTCAAAAATACACAGACATATAATCGTTTGTGGGAAGCAAGACAGATATATGGTGCGATAGTAAACAGTAGCCGTGCATGGGGCATCATGGCACGAGATTTTGTGGCCGATAAAGAAGCGCAGCGGATACTCATATACCGCCACATAGCATGGCTTACGGCATTGCGCTATCAACTCCGCGAACCACGTGCTTGGGAGAACATGACCAAGAACTACAATCGCGAATACAAAAAATATATAGTAGTGCCCGAAGAACTGACTACACTGGAAGAAGAGTTGAAAAAATACCTTTCACTGGAAGATGAGGAATATATACTGACTAAAAAGAACCGTGCTGCACAATTGATAGCTATGCAATCTGCTCATCTAAAAACATTGCAGCAGCAAGGGCAGCTTGGCTCACTCAACTACATTGAAATGGAGAATATGTTGGTAAACTTGTATGAGCAACAGGGCAAATGCGAGCGTATCAAAAACTTCCCCTACCCGCGACAGTTCGCATCTATCAACCTGTTCTTTATCAAGATATTTGTTTTTGTAGTTCCGTTTGGTTTGCTCAATGAGTTTCATAAAATGGGTGAGTATTTTATTTGGCTCAATGTACCTTTCAGCCTTGTGGTAACATGGATATTCACTACAATGGAAAAAGTAGGAGAGGCTACAGAAAATCCGTTTGAGGGTAATGCCAACGACGTGCCGATATCTGCTCTCAGCCGTACAATAGAAATCGACCTGCGCGATATGCTGGATGAGAAAGATTTGCCACAACCAATAACACCTACCAATCTGATATTGATGTAGTTTTTTAGCTCAATAGTTGTGCAACAGCCTTGCCAATAGTCGGATATTGAAACCTGAAGCCGGCATTTTCTATTTTAGTGCAGCTTACAGTAGCACTTTTCAATACCTCTACGCTCATTTCACCTAACATTATTTTCAGTACGAATGAAGGTACAGGCAAGGGTATGATAAACCAGCTTTTGTAATGCCTTATAGTATGCATCAGCAGCTTTTGCATAACAGGTGCAGGCGCTACACCATTGTATATACCATTTATTGCTTCGTTTTCCAGAGCATATACAAACATAGCAGCCATGTCATATATATGTATCCAACTGATGATTTGCCGCCCACCACCAAGCAAAGGGGCTATGCCAAACTTCGTAGGTTTCACAAATTCTTTAAAAGCACCAGCATCGTTACTGAATACTATGCCGATGCGCAATAGCACGCGTCTTATTTTACCTTCAATCTCTTTGCTTGCATTCTCCCATGCTGCACAGGTGCTGCCAAGAAAGTCTGAAGAAGGGTTGTCTGTTTCTGTAAATGGCTCTCCACCTTTATCAGAGCCATAATAACCTATTGCAGATGCAGATACGAATGTTTTACATCGTGGGGCATGTTGTATTAACCGGGATGTAATAAATGATGTGCCGATGGTGCGGCTTTCCAATATTTGTTGCTTGCGTTGGGTAGTCCAGCGTTTGTCAGCAACGCCTTCGCCTGCCAGGTGTATAAGCCCGTCAAGTGCTTGTAGTGCTGTAATGTCTATTTCTTGTCTGTCTGCATCCCAGTGTGCATAGTTTATAAATTCGGTATCGGGGCGCTGTGTGCGGCTGAAAATAATAACCTTATAACCCTTGTCAACCAGTAAACGGGTAATTGCCCTGCCTACCAACCCTGTCCCGCCTGTTATGCCTATTGTTTTCATATACTTATAACAGTGCGTCGGGTATTTTGTTATGCGTAGACGTTGTTAATTATCAGAAAGTTAGACGAAATGTGTTAATTTTTTTGCAACACATACAATAAAAATAATACTAACCCGTTTTTATTTGCAAAAGCCGTCTTAATGAAGAAAACTTTACTCAAGAAACTTACTGAAATAGCACCCGAAAAACCAGTTGTGATGTTGGATAAAGAGCCTAAAAGCGATGCGTTGACAGATTTGGTACAGGAAATGAAACCATTTTTACAGGAAGCAGCCTCTGATTTGATGAAACCACGCCCTGAATTAATGGCACAACTTTTCAAAAAGGTGTTACTAAACTAATTCCACTACCGTTATTTCGGGTAATATACCCAACCTGCCGGGGTAGCCGAGGAAACCAAATCCGCGGTTAACGTACAGGTATTGTTCACCTTCCTGATACAGGCCGGCCCATTTCTTATAGATGTATTGAACGGGGCTCCATTTCAGTCCCGGTATTTCAACACCCAGTTGCATGCCATGTGTATGCCCTGCAAAAGTGATGTCTATATCAGTGTATTTATTGCGCACTTCTGCATCCCAATGAGATGGATCGTGCGATAGCAGCATTTTGAAAGGGATGTTTTTCTCCTGCAGGCCTGCATAGGCATCGCCCATTTTTCCATATTTCGGGAAGCCTGCCTTAGCACCCCAGTTTTCTATGCCTACTACTGCTATCTTATCACTCCCTTTTTCTACTACTATGTGCTCATTCATCAACAGTCGCCAGCCCATTTTTCCATGCGTGTCTTTCAGCCATTGCAGGTTTTTTTCTTTAGCTTCTTTGGTTGGCCATTGTACATAATCGCCATAGTCATGGTTGCCAAGTATGCTGTACACACCCAATGGAGCACTCAATTTTGCAAATATGTCAGTATAAGGTTGAATCTCGTCTGCTTTGTTGTTTACCAGATCGCCGGTAAAGAAAATCATATCTGGCTTTTCCTCCATTATCTTCTCCACACCACGTAATACTGCATGATGGCTATCGAAGCTGCCGCTGTGTATATCTGATATCTGTACAATCTTCATTCCTCTGAATGCCTCGGGCAGGTTTTTCAGCGATAGCTGAATACGGCGTATTTTATAATTGTATCTGTTTGTAATTCCATACATAAAACCGCCCAGTGCAGCGCCTCCCAATAAGATTGCCACACGTTGTATAAATATCGAACGGGTAATGCTGCTCCCTGCAACTTCCGGCACAGATGTAGCAGCAATAGCAGGCTTGCTCATTACAGACCATAGCCATACAAAGAACCTGCGTACTTCATCGCCCAGCATTACAATCAGTATCAATGCCTTGCCTACGATGAAACCCAGTGTAAAGGCAACGTATATATTGCGTATCAGGTGTGGTACGTTAGCCCAATCTATAAACCTGAATGAGAAGAAGCCTGCCCATGTAATGATTGTCAGCAGTACATATACTACTGTCAGTACAGTTTTGGCATTTTGTGGCAATGTGCGCATAGCACTGCGTACTACTGTGTAAGAGTAGTACTCTGCCAGCAAAAAAATACCGAGAAAAATAAGCAGCCTTATCATTAGTCTAAAACTTCAGGAATTCTTCAATTTGTGTTTCAATCGCAGTTAGTGTGGCTGGTTTCAATACTTCCCCACTATCACCTATTTCTTCGTTTATGCGGCTGATGGGTATTTTATTGTACAGAATATTCATGCGCATATAATGTAGTATGTTGGTCATATGGTCCAGTCCGCGCAGATTGCCGGCACGTCCGTCTGCCACGCCTACCAGCATGGCTTTTTTGTGCCACCATACTTTGCGTATATCGCTGTTATCCATCATCAGCTTCAGTATGCCGGGAAAGCTGCCATTGTATTCGGGCATTACCAGTACGAATTTTTCCGCCGGTATCAGCAGGTCTTGTTCCAGTTGTTTCATTTCTTCGCCTCGCTCCCATACTGCTTTTCCTTCAAGGTTCAGCATTTGTACATTATCATGCTTTTCAGACAGCAGCCTGTGATACAGGGTAGCTACCTTCAGCGTCATACTATCTTTCCGGTTGGTGCCGGCTATTACTGTTATCATAAACGAAAGCGCAAAGTTAACGGGCTTTCAGCATACATCAATTAGTTTATTTGTTGATGTGTGGATTGGTGGAAACTATTTAACAGGTGTGCGCTGGCGTTTGTTAGTCAGAGTGTCTGCTCTTTTCTTAATGGCAGATAGATAATTTCTATTTTAATTGTTAGGATTCCTAACTATATATTTGCATCGACAATTTTGTCATATCAACCTTAAAAAATTACAAATGGCTAAGTCAATTTTCTATCATGCAGGCTGTCCGGTTTGCGTTAGTGCAGAGCAAGACATCCTTAATCTTATCAACCCCGCAGATGTGGAGGTGGTGCATTTAGGTACGGATAGAAGCCGTATTGCAGATGCGGAAAATAAGGGAGTAAAATCGGTTCCGGCACTCGTTACACCAAATGGCCACGTATTGCACATCAATTTTGGTGCTTCAATGGCAGATGTTAAGGGATAAGATTATTTAAGGGGTGCCGTAAAAAACGGCACCTTTCATTTTCTAAAAAAACAATGATTATGAAAGTAGCAGTATGGGATACGTATGTAGTTAGAAATGATGGTTCGAGAATGCACTTTGATATTGTAGTGCCTGTTGCGCTTAAAGACGCGATGCAGATTTACAGTTTCGGCAAACAATACCTTGCAGGTAAGAATGAAGATGGGAATAAATTATCGGCCGAAGAATGTAGCTTTTGCCATATAGAATCTGCCGGAGAAGATATCATAAAGTCTATTGAAGCAAAAGGGTACCATATAATAGAAATGGAAGGTTGTGAATAGCATTGCAGGTAATATAGCTGGGGTAAGAGAACGAATTAAGATGGCCTGTACTTGTACAGGCAGGGATATTGCAGAAGTGAAATTGTTGCTCGCCACGAAAACTGTAAGCATCCCGGATATACAGGAAGCATTAAGCTGTGGTATAGGCCTTGTTGGCGAGAATAAGGTACAGGAGCTTGCTGCAAAACAGCCATTATTGAAACAGGAGGGCGCGAGCTTTCACTTCATTGGCCACCTGCAAACTAACAAGGTGAAGGATGTATTGAAATATGCTGATTGCATCCAATCGGTTGATAGATTGGACCTTGCAAAAAAGCTGCATGAACGCTTGTGTTTCGAAAACCGTACAATGGATATTATGTTGCAGGTAAATACTTCTGCAGAGGCTACAAAATTTGGTGTGCATCCGGGTGCGCTGGCAGATTTTGCAAAGCAGGTTGCTGTTTTCGATACCTTAAAAGTGAAAGGCCTGATGACAATTGGTTTGTTTGATGCCGAACAGGCGAGGGTACGTAACTGTTTCAGAACATTGAGGGTACTTAAAGAACGATTACAACAGTACAACCTCCCGGGTTTTGACATGCAGGAACTATCAATGGGCATGAGCAACGACCTCGAAACCGCTATTGACGAAGGCGCAACTATAATACGCGTAGGTACTGCTATATTTGGGAAACGCATCTACCCCGATAGCTATTATTGGAATGAACAACAATAGATTGATGAAACCATTGAAGATTCATTATCTGCAACATGTGGCATTTGAAGGCCTTGGCTGTATTGCAGTCTGGGCATCACAGCATGGTGCTATACTTAGCTCAACAGAATTTTACCGTGATGATTACCTGTTGCCATCACCCGACGATTTTGACTGGCTGATAATAATGGGTGGCCCGATGGGGGTGTACGACCATGCTGAACACCCCTGGCTGCTGCCCGAGAAGGAGCTGATAAAGCAAGCCATCGTAGCAGGTAAAAAAGTATTAGGTATATGTTTGGGAGCGCAACTGATAGCAACGGTGCTCGGTGCCAGAGTATGGCAAAACCATTGTAAGGAAATCGGCTGGTTCGATATCAATTACATGGAAGGTGTACCTCGGCGAATGAAGCACCACAATGCTGTAACTGTATTTCATTGGCATGGCGATACTTTTGATATACCCACCGGGGCTGTGCACATAGCAAGCAGTATTGCTTGTCACAATCAGGGGTTTCTGTATAATAATAATGTACTGGCATTGCAATACCATATGGAGATAACGGAAGAATCGCTGGATGCTATGTTGGCGTATGGTGCAGATGAATTGAAGCCAGATAAATATATACAGCCAGCGGATGTTATAAAGGGTATGAAGTATTATATTGCAGAGAATAACAAGATGATGTTCAACTGGTTGAACTACCTTGCCTCCTGATATGTCTCTCTTCAATCTCGATACACAAAACAATGACCTCGATAGTAAAATAACTGCGGGGCTTGAAAGGTTATCGCAGGTATTCAAAGTGTTGTTGTGGGAGAAAGCCAAAGAACACCAGCTGAGCCCCATACAAATTCAGCTACTGATATTTATCGCTAATCACAGCAGCGATTTATCAACTATCAGTTATATGGCGCAGGAGTTCGGGCTTACAAAACCCACAATCAGCGATGCCATAAAGACGCTTGAACAGAAAAAGCTGGTAACCAAACGAAATGACAAGCAGGATACCCGCAGTTATCGGGTTGTGCTGACACAAAAAGGCAAAAATCTTGTAGCAGATTGTAGTAAGTATCCGGATACTCTTAGTGAAATAGTAGCAGGTATTGATGCGGATGATAAGCAGATTTTATGGAAAGTTATTGTAATGTTTATCGAGCAAATGAGTAATGCAGGCATTATAGCAGTACAACGTATGTGTTATAATTGCAATCATTACAGTCAGCAAAATGGTAAACCTTTTTGTATGCTGCTTAACAAACAGCTCTACGCTAATGATATCAGGCTCGATTGTCCTGAATTTGAAAGCTTGTCCTGATAATATAAACAGGTGTTAATAGCACCTCAGGTCAATAAAATTCAATAATCTTATGCCCACCCTTGCAAATTCAACCAATAATTACCATTTTTATAAGCCAAATAGGGTTATTTATATGAAAAATACGATCTGGTTGTGTGCTATAATAGTGGCAGGTGCTTTATTTTCAAGCTCTTGTACTAAGGTGTACGACTGCAAGTGTATAACCGAAATTACCGATACGCTTACTAAGGAAAAATATAGTTCTCAGGCAACTGTAACTAAAAAAAGGGAAAGTTCTAAGGGCTTAGCCAAAGCTAAGTGTGAGCAGGAAACCGTAAGTTATTATATTGGTAATGAGAAGCGCAATACAACATGCGCTTTGGAAAATAAAAAATAAACTAATCAGCATATTCTTACGGGCACCGTTTGGTGCCATTTTTTTTGCATTTATACCATATAAAATATGTAAATTTGCTATGGTAATGATGGATTATCCTGATAAGATTTGAATTGTTACAAATGGTTACAGTTTTTGAAAACGACCGAAACACTATCAAAAACTATCAACGAATAATATTCTATTTCATTTGTATGAATTGAACTAAAAACGAATAGATTGTATATTTGTTTAATGTAATGTAGCAATCATCACTAAAAAAAGTTATTTTCGCAAATCCTGCAAAAGATAGGTGCCGGGGAGAAAAGGTAAACAAAACGACAGATGCACCTGATTGATTGCAGTCAATATAAATTATATATAATAAATGGGATGTGGCAACTGTGGCACAGGCGCCAATGGAAAACCCGGAGGTTGTAAAGGTAATGGTGGGTGTAGTACCGGTGGATGCAACCGCATGAATGTTTTCGATTGGTTAAGTTCCTTGCCCTTGTACGATAGTGCAAAACCTTACCCGATAATTGAGGTAAGTTTTAATAAAGGCAGCAGAAAAGATTTCTTCCGCAATAACAGTAACCAGATACTCGAAAAAGGAGATTGGATAGCTGTAGAGGGCGTAGGCGGTTTTGACGTGGGAGAGGTGAGCCTTACCGGCGAATTGGTGAAGCTGCAAATGAAAAAATACGGTGTTTCTGAAAACGCTGAAATGAAGCGTGTACTGCGAAAAGCTACAGATGAAGACATAGAGCAGTATCGCAAAAGCAAAGATCGTGAACCGGATTTGCTGACACAATCACGTGTTATCGCACGCAATCATAAGCTGGAAATGAAACTCTGTGAAGTAGAGTTGCAGGCCGATGGCAAAAAAGCTACCTTCTTCTATACAGCGGATGCCCGTGTCGATTTTCGTGAGCTTATTAAATCTTACGCCGGCGATTTCAAAGTACGGGTAGAGATGAAGCAGATAGGTGCACGTCAGGAAAGCGGTAAAGTTGGTGGCATTGGTAGCTGTGGCAGGGAATTGTGTTGCAGTACTTGGCTAAGTGATTTCAAGAGTGTTAATACCACTGCCGCAAGGTATCAGAACCTGTCTATCAACCAGACAAAGCTGAGCGGCCAGTGCGGCAGGCTGAAATGCTGCCTGAACTATGAGTTGGATACATACATGGATGCGCTGCGTGTATTCCCGGACAATGCAGAAGTGCTTGAAACAATAAAGGGTAGAGCAACACTGCAGAAACGCGATATATTCAAAAGCCTGATGTGGTATAGCTTCAGCGATAGCAACAAGCAATACCCGCTTTCTATAACAAGGGTTAAGGAAATACTGAAGGCCAATAAAGACGGTGTGAAACCGGAAGAATTGCAACCGGTAGAACTGGAAACAATCAGCAACAAAACTACGGTTAAGGTTGTGGATATGGGCTTTGTTAATGACGTAGGGCAGATAAGCCTGAAAGCATTAGAGCGCGGCGGCAACAAAAAGAAACAAAAAGGTGGAGCAGACAGGCAAGGCCAGCGATCTGATAACAGGGGTGGGCAAGCAGGAAGCCGTCAGCAAAATGCAGGTGGTAAACCACAGCAACAAAATCGCCTGGTACAACAGGGTAGCGGCAACAAACCGCAACAAAATCGTCCGGCGCAGCAACAAGGTGGCAACAAACTACAGCAGGGTGGTGCAAAGCAGGGAAGCAACCCGCAACAACAAAATGCAGGTCAGCAACAACCCAAGCCAAATCAACCACGACCGAACAACAATCCGAATCGTAATGGTGGTAACAACCGTGGCCCTCGTCCGCAGGGTGGTAATAAACCACAAGGTGGCAGTCCGCAAGGTAACAGGCCTGCACCACCAACGCCACCACAAGTATAACCTAATACAGAAACGCCCCGATAGTTCGGGGCGTTATAATTATATGTAGTTATTATTATAGTGTGGCATGTACCCTGAGTGAGAAGATGTGTGCTGGCCCCCTGTCAGAATTATAGCCCGGGTTCATACATAGCTGATAACTGCCGCTGAACCATAGTGCTGATTTCAGTGGCCTGAGGCTGTAGTATAGCTCACCAATCATTTCGGGTGTGTAGCTTTGTTTGCTGCCGCCTATGTTCAGGCCATAACCACCTTTTGTTATATAGTCTTTATGGTTGGCAGATAAGGCATTTACTGCTATCGCAATTCCAAGGTTGTCATGTGGCCGTTTCCATTTTGTGCCGTTGGCAGATAAGCCCAATGATGCAGCCTGGTCAACTTCAGTAAAAGACCATGTTTGTGTTTTGCCATCGTTCCAGCCTATGCGTATAAAGGCTGCAAAGGTATTACTAAGCTCCTGCTGCATATTAAGCCCGAAACCGTATTTAGCAGCATATGGTGTGAGTGCAATTGATGTGCTTGGATATACTAGATTAGCTGCATCTTCGTAAGTACTCATTGTGGCAGTATTATAGTAGCCCAATAGCTTAATAATGCCGGGGCGTTTCTTTATGGTTATGCGCCTGCTCACTTCAGCAACAGCCGATAATGATTCTGAAAAGCCGGCATCCAATTCATTGCCATTGGCAGTTGTTGGTAATGCAGCTACACCAATTTTATAGTTCATTTTGCCCAGTTGTAGTTCTGTAGTAAAGTTGTATGTATAACCCCTTGTGTCCGCAGCTATATCCCAAGCACTATTATTCATGAATGCATAGTTCATGAATTGCTTGCGTGGGCTGTTGGCAAAGTCATTGCGGTCAAATAGATCTGTAAGTGAAAGCTTACCTGCATATATGCGCAGGTAGTCCTTCGGTTCGTAGCCTGCAAGTTGATTGGGCAGGCTGCTGAGTTGCGTACTGTTGACATATCCGTTTTTACGGGCGCGTTTATTGCGTAGTGCGAAGGTTTGGCGAAAGTATGCCCTTGCCAGAAATACTGTAAGCTGCGGCCTGCTGATATGGAATGTCTCTCCATTGCCGGGTGTAGCCATACCCAAATCGTTACTGAGGCCCATGCCACTTGTCAGTTCGGGGTTGGCATATACCTCTGCTCCTTTCCATAAGCGCAGGCCTGCATAAAGTGTAGCACTGAGTGTATTCTGGTCTTCTTCATTGTGCGATAATTGGTAAGCACTGTCCAGCACTCCTTTGAATGCAGGCTTGTATTGATATACATAAGTAGCCTGTGCACGAATATTGAACCACTCTATACCACTTGCATTGGCATTGTCTGTAGTGGCTTCTACTATATGGTTGTCCTTACGGGTAAAGTCGTATTGCTGTGCGTAGATACCGGTACTTGTAACGGCGAGCAGCAATGTTGCCAATAGTTTCATCAGTTGGTAGTCTTAATATGTGTTATAAAAATAAACCGTAACGGTTAATTGTTACGGTTTATTTATAAAGTTTCAAATCTATTAGTTGGCATACTCGCTCATGAACTTGATGCGCATCATCTGCAACTGCTCGATGGTCACATCGCGGTCTTTGAATTCTTCGTAAGCACTGTCCAGCGTATCGTCGTGGCTGCTGCGGAAGAAATCGAATATGTCTTCCTGTTCATATTCATCCAGTTCCTGCTCCAGACAATAGTCAAGGTTCAGCTTAGTGCCGCTTGCCACAATGGTTTCCATCTCTACAAGCAGGTCTTGCAGGCTCAGGTCTTTGTTTTTGGCAATGGTTTCCAGTGGTATCTTCTTGTCTATGTTCTGTATGATGAACACCTTCATACCGCTCTTATTCACGATGCTCTTCATCACAAAGTCGTCAGGGCGGGTGATGTCGTTCTCTTCTACATACTTCTTTATCAGGTCAACAAACTTGCGTCCGTAGCGTATTGCCTTACCTTTACTTACACCTTGTATCTTCTCCAGCTCATCCATTGTAGTAGGATAGCTGATGGCCATGTCCTCCAGTGAGTTTTCGAGGAAGATTACGAACGGAGGCAGGCTCTTTTCCTTAGCTACTTGCTTGCGCAGGTCTTTCAGCATATCGAAGAGGGCAGTGTCCAGCGTTGCTGCACCATTGCCACCCATGCTTACTTCTTCGTCATCACCATCTGCATCTTCATAATTGTGGTTCAGCACCACCATGATAGAGAATGGTTTCTTCAGGAATTTATGCCCTTTCTCAGTAATCTTCAGCAGGCCATATTCTTCAATGTCTTTGCGTACCAATCCTTCCAGCATCATCTGGCGTATGAGTGAATGCCAGAAGTTGTCTTCCATCTTCATGATAAGTCCGCTGCCGAAAGACTTCAGCTTATCGTGGCGGAAGGTCTTTATCTGTGGGTTGCTCTTACCGAGTATGATGCTTACTACGTAATCTATATTAAAGCGTTCATCCAGTTCGTTGATAGTATCGAGTACAATCTTCGAGCTGTCGCGTACTTCCAGTTTTTCTTTAGGGTTCAGGCAGTTATCGCAGTTGCCACAATTATCCTGCTTCAGCTCTTCGCCAAAATAGTACAGCAGCAGCTTTCGGCGGCATACACCACTTTCGGCATAGGCAACGGTTTCAGATATCAGCTGTGCGCCCATTTCGCGTTCGCTCAGCGGCTTATCGCGCATCAGGTGCTCCAGCTTCTGTACGTCTTTGTGAGAGTAGTAGAGGATACATTTACCCTCCAACCCATCGCGGCCTGCACGTCCTGTTTCCTGGTAGTAGTTCTCCAGCGATTTTGGTATGTTGTAGTGTATTACAAACCTTACATCGGGCTTGTCTATACCCATGCCGAATGCAATAGTAGCTACTATCACATCCACATCCTCCAGCAGAAATTGGTCTTGACGCTGCGCGCGGATGTTGGCTTCCAACCCTGCGTGGTAAGCGACTGCTGATATGCCGTTTGCCTGCAGTGTCTGTGCCAGTTCTTCCGTTGTCTTGCGGTTGAGGGTATATATAATACCGCTCTTACCCTTCATACCGTGTATAAACTTCACCATGCTTTTCAGCACGCTTTCTTTCTTGCCCTTCGGCATGATTTCGTAATACAGGTTGGGGCGGTTGAACGAAGATATAAATATACTCGGGTCGCGGAGGGCGAGGTTCTTAACAATATCATCCTGCACTTTTGGGGTAGCAGTGGCAGTAAGTGCTATAATCGGCAGTTCGGGGTTTATCTCGTCTATCATATCGCGCAGTTTGCGATACTCAGGACGGAAATCGTGTCCCCATTCAGATATACAGTGTGCTTCATCTACCGCTACGAATGATATATTCATATCGGAGAAGAAAGCGATATTCTCTTGTTTGGTAAGTGTTTCGGGGGCAACATACAGCATTTTTGTATGGCCGTCCATCAGGTCGCTTTTTACCTTTTTCTGCTGTGCTTTTGTGAGGGTACTATTCAGGAAGTGTGCTACATGGTCTTTGCTGCTGTAGCCGCGTATCAGGTCTACCTGGTTCTTCATCAGTGCTATAAGCGGCGATACGATGATGGCTACCCCTTCGCTGAGCAAAGCGGGCAACTGGTAGCAAAGTGATTTGCCACCGCCTGTAGGCATGATGACAAATGTATCTTTACCTGAAAGAATGCTCTTTATTATTTTTTCCTGCTCTCCCTTAAATCCATCAAACCCGAAATGTTCATGAAGAGATTTCTTCAGGTTTATTTTTCCTGTAGAGGTAACGGCACCCATATATCACAAATTTTTAACCTAACGTAAAATTCAAATCATCCGCAATTGTTATATGATACGTTGTTATAGCAGAGGCCTTGGCGAAAGGTGTGCGAAATTAACGATTATCAAGTTAAGAAAATCAAAAGAGATATGCAAGTAATCATCGGAATGTAAAATTAACTTCAGGTTAAAATTTGTAATTCCTTACTTCCAGGTTATCAGGACATTCCAGCAACAGGGTAGCTATTGATTTATTGAATACAGGATGTATATATGCAGGTGCAATATCGGCAAGGGGGATGAGGGCGAAGCGGCGGTTTTGTAATTGCGGGTGCGGTACTTTCAGTTGCGGGGTATCGATAATGTCCTGATTGAAGAGCAGAATGTCAATATCCAGCGTGCGTTGCCCCCAGCGGATGGTACGTTGGCGGCCAAGCTGAGCTTCTATGTTTTGGGTAAGTGCCAGCAGCCCCTGCGGATTGAGCGATGTTTCCACACACAAAGCCATATTCAGAAAATCGGGCTGGTCTTCAAACCCCCATGCAGCGGTTTCGTAGATGGCAGATTGGCTCACCACATTACAGCCTGCATCCTGCAATAATTGCATGGCTTTTTCAAACCATTCCAAGCGGTTTCCCTCGTTGCTGCCGAGGAGCAGGTAAACTGTGTTAGCCATTAGTGAGGTGCAAAGATAGTGGTATCTTTAGGTTTGTTTACAGTTGTGCTGTACCTGAATCCCCAAAATATAATCTATGTTCTTAAGTAAAAAAGCGTTGATTGTAAGTACCTTATTTTTATTAGCTGAGATATTGATAGTGTATATATTGAATGGTGAGGAATTTAGCAACATATTAAATGCTATAAACATTATTCCTCTTCTTTATACAGGTGTAGTCATTTTGTTCTTTTCTGAAAGTAAAGAGAATATACTCAGGTGTTTGTTATTTGGCATAGTAAATTCAATATATACTATTGCATTATTGTTTAAGCTATTGCATTTTCCTGGGAGTATCTTTTTAATATTTCTAAGTATTGTTATTTGTGCGTCATCCTACATACTAACATACAGGCTTTTTAAAAAGAATACCAGTCTTATTTATCGCAATCTATCTTCAGTAGCTGCTATAAATACAGTCTTCACTTTATTGTTGCTGAGTGTACACTTTTTAAAGATTACTCTGTTTTAAATCTCACCTTTATTGGTGTTATTCACCAACAAAGAGATGACGCGAAGGCATCTTGAACGAATAATAAGATGCCGTTTTGTAAACGGAATTTGAAATACTGTTGCTGATGAATATTGATGCCATTAACTTAGATGGATAATGGGTTACGCGTACAGAATACATATCAGCAAGGGGTATATTTCATAACATGCACCATTGTACAATGGATAGATGTTTTTACTCGTAGAAAATATGCTGATATAATAATAGATAGTCTTCGTTATTGTCAGCAAAACAAAGGTCTGCGTATATTTGGTTGGGTGATAATGAGCAACCATCTGCATATGATAGTGTCATGCGATGAAGAAACTAATCTTAGCGATGTACTGCGTGATTTTAAGAAATATACATCAACACAAATAGTAGAGGCAATAGAGAAGAACGTGCAGGAAAGCCGAAGGAGCTGGTTGCTATGGTTGTTGAAAAAAGATGGTAATATACAATTCTGGCAACCCGATAATCATGCTGAAGAAATTGTGAGTTTGGAGTTCTTCAACTCAAAACTTGGATATATCCATGACAATCCTGTAAGGGCAGGCATTGTAGAAAAACAGGAGGAATATTTATATAGTAGTGCACCGGATTATTATGGCAAGGAGGGCTTGCTGAAAATCAGTACTTTCATGTAGCTGCATAGCAATGAATGCCGTTCGGAGAACGGAGTACTATTTTTTGTTCCGGATGTCCTTCGGAACATCCAGAACAGCGGACTACGAAAAACTACTAAATATGAAGTTAATATATTCAAGAAAAAAAGACGTTATTAAACTTACAGTTTTATTGTTTTTTTTAACAGCTATCTGTTTTTGGATTTTAAATGCCGTATTGGGAAACATCTTACTATTTTCCCTTGTTGTTATATGTTTTGTGGTAGTTTTTTACTTTACAATAAATAACTATCTACAGAGAATTGAGTTTTACGAGGATAGAATTAGACGAGTATATTTCTTAAGTGGTGAGTTTGTAGAAATAGAGTATAGATTTGTTGAACAGGCAGTAGTCAAACACGTTTATAGAGAAGGCACGCAGTTAATATTGATGTCAAATCAAGAGAAAGATGGATACAAAAGAAAAGTTCAATGGGATTTTAATAGAAGAACAGATGAGCAGATCTTGAATATTCTTCGTGAGAAAGGAGTGAAAGTTGTAGTTGAATGAAAGTTGTGTATTGGGGGGGAGATGTAACCCAATATTAAAGCACGATTATTATTATGAAGTCATATTCCTCCATTGTGTTAGTCCTTCACCAATAATTCACTTCTCCACCACATAAAATATATAATCGCCGAGGTCGTATTGCTTTAATGCGTGTTTTCTTTCTTAGCCCTTGTAAGCATACCCTCCAGATTGAAGGCACCTACCTCGTGCAGGTTGGCTATCAGTTTTTGGTAGATGGCGCATAGCGGGTTGCTCTCTACATCTGCCAGATAATCTATCAGTGCTTCCAGTTCTTTACGCTTTAGCCTGTAGGCTTGCTCTACAAATATCTCAGGGTGGTCTGCTGCTACTACTAATACAGCATGTTGAAACCTGTCGGATACACCACTGCTCCATTTCATTTGTTTGCAGATACCCAGCCCTGTTTTCAGTACACTGTCGGGTAGCACTTTCCCCGCTTCTTCAAAAGCTGTCAGGTAATCATTGTATATATAGTATAATTGTTTTCTGTCATCGGGGTCGAAGACGGCAATAAATATGTCTTTTGTTTTCGGGAAGTTATTCAGGTAATCGAGCTGCTGAATGATGGCAAGTTTATTCTTTTCCAGTACCTGATAAGAGCGCCATACTTTTTCTGCATCGGGTATCAGTGGGTTGTGTACATCCTGCGCCGTTGCATTGAAACCACATACAACCGATAATATTATGATGAAGATACTGCGCATACCGCCTTTGCCGTTTTTGGCAAGTTAAAAAGAAAAGTTCACCTACTAATACCCCCTGTTTACCGATTTTCGGTTTATATGCAGATTGTTTTACCTGTATATTTGTACGGTTATTAATAAATAGCAGAAAACTCAAACTAACTACTGATGAAACAATTCTTTAAAATGTTCTTCGCATCGTTATTGGCGATGATTGTAACGGGCATTATCATTTTTGGTGTATTTATAGGGCTGATAGTATCGGCAGTGTCAAGTTCCATGAAAGCGGATAAAGACCCGATGATAGCAAAGAACAGTGTACTGGTAATAGACCTGAACAAGCACCTGCACGAGCAGAGCGAACGTAATTCATTAGCCATTTTTGCAGACGGAGATGAAAACAGCGTAGGTGTGTATCATGCCATTAAAGCACTGGAAGAAGCGCAGGATGATGATAATATTAAAGGCATCCTCATAAAGCTGAACCCGAGCAGGAATGGCTGGGCTACAATGCAACAACTGCGTGGCGCCATTACCGATTTCCGCAAAAGCGGCAAGTTTGTATATGCTTATGGAGAGAATATAACACAAGGCGCTTATTACATGGCAACAGCCGCGGATAGTGTGTTTCTGAACCCGATGGGTGATATGGAACTGAAAGGATTTGCTACTACGCTGGCATTCTTTAAGGGTACACTTGATAAACTGGAGCTGGAACCTGAAATTTTCTACGCGGGTAAATTCAAAAGTGCTACAGAGCCTTTCCGTGCCGATAAAATGAGCGATGCCAACCGTGCGCAGATTACAGAGTTTCAGAAAGATTTCTGGAGTGAATTCCTGAAGGCATCATCACAGTTTACAAAACAGGATACAGCAACTTTGTATCAACTGGCAGCAAGTGGCGCAATAGAGTTCCCGCAGGATGCTTTGAAAAATAAACTGGTATCAAATCTGTTGTATTGGGATGAAGTAGAGAACCGCATCAAAGCTAAAACAGGTGCTAAGGAAAAAGATAATGTGAAATACGTAAGCCTGTCGGAATATGCTGAAACAATAAAAGAAGGGAAAACAGGAGATAGCAGGGTGGCAGTATTGTTTGCAGAAGGCAGCATAGTAGATGGAGAAAGCGATGATGATTATCAAATTGCATCGCAGGATATGATAGAGCAGATACGCAAGCTGCGCAATAACGATAAAGTAAAAGCGGTGGTGCTGCGTGTAAACTCGGGCGGTGGCAGTGCGCTGGCTTCGGAAGTGATACTGCGCGAACTGCAATTGCTGAAAGCAAAGAAACCACTGGTGGCTTCTATGGGCGATGTGGCTGCATCGGGTGGTTACTACATCCTTTGCCAGGCAGACAGCATCTTCGCAATGCCGAATACCATTACAGGTAGTATTGGTGTGTTCACTATGATGTTTAACAGCGAAAAGCTGTGGCGCAATAAAATGGGTGTAACATTCGATGGTGTGAAGAACGCACCATACGCCGATTTCCCGAATGCAATCAGGCCGCTTACAGCAGATGAATCTGCTAAAGTGCAGCGCTCTGTAGATAATATCTATACCATATTTAAAAGCCGTGTGGCAACAGGCCGCAAGATGGACATTGCACTGGTTGACAGTTTTGCACAAGGCCGTGTATGGAGTGGTACGGATGCATTGGAAATAAAATTGGTTGACGGATTGGGAAATCTTGACCGTGCTATAGCAAGTGCTGCTACATTAGCTAAGCTGAAGGATTATAAAGTAGTTACTTATCCTGAACCGGTAGATAAATTTGAAACAATGTTGCGCCGCTTCAATGGCAGCAGTGCTAATGTTGCAGAGGAAGTAGTGAAAAATCAGTTTGGTAAAGAATACAATTGGTACAAGCAACTGAAACAGTTGCAGAAGATGAATGGTAGTGTAATGGCACTCATGCCTTTCGCTATCGAAACGAAATAATTGACGATAAATTTATAGATGTTGAAAAGCCCGCAGAGCATTAACTCTGCGGGCTTTTTTATGTTTTTTTCTAAATCCACAAAACCGAAAAAGAAAAGCTGCCGTATCTGTATTTGTAAAACAATTCAGCAACACTCTAAAATCAATTTGTATGAAACGTATCATGTTAATTCCTGCGATAGCAGCAGCTTTGTTTGCACTTACCCCGGGTATGGTAATGGCGAAAGGCGAAAAAACAGTAATGGTTGGCGGCGCACCAATGTATCCATCAAAAAACATTGTAGAAAATGCAGTAAACTCTAAAGATCATACTACACTGGTAGCTGCGGTAAAAGCAGGCGGCCTTGTAGAAACACTGCAGGGTGCTGGTCCATTCACCGTATTTGCTCCTACTAATGCAGCATTTGAAATGCTGCCTGCCGGCACGGTAGACAACCTGCTGAAACCGGAAAATAAAGGCACACTGCAAAGCGTGCTTACCTACCACGTAGTGGCAGGCAACTGGAGCGCTGCGGAAATCATGGCTGCAATCAAAAAAGGTGGTGGCTCATACAAAGCTAAAACAGTACAGGGCGAAGAGTTGACTTTCATGTGGAAAGACAACTGGATATGGATTAAAGATGCTAAAGGTGGTGTGGCAAAAGTGACGATTAAAGACGTAAATCAGAAGAATGGTGTGATACATGTGATAGATCACGTATTGTTACCATAATTAATGTGTAACACCGGACGGATTTTTTGTAAGCTTCATAGTATCTTTAGGGGGAATTTTTATTCCCCCTTTTTATTTAACTAAAATCTGACGGTGAAAAAAGAGTGTATTTCGGTATTCGACATATTTAAGATAGGAGTAGGGCCCAGCAGTTCGCACACACTTGGACCATGGCGCGCAGCTTTGCGTTTTGTAGACACCATCCAGCAAAAAGGGATAGACAATGTGAAGTCTGTAAAAGTATTGCTCTATGGCTCGCTGGCTAAAACCGGCAAAGGTCACGGTACAGATGTTGCCGTAATCCTGGGTTTGAATGGTGAAGATCCTGTAACGTTCGATGTAAACGAAATCACGCTACGCCTCAATCAGATAGCTACAGAAAAGAAAATAAACCTCGGTCTTTCAAGGGTTATAGATTTTGACCCTGCGGAAGATGTGGTATTCCTGATGGACGAAAGCCTGCCTTTTCACCCCAATGCTGTCACATTCCTTTGTTCGTTTAATAATGGCGAGGAGATAGCTGAAACATTCTATTCTATTGGTGGTGGCTTTGTGGTGAAGGAAGCAGAGGAAGGGAGCGGTGCAAATGAAGTTGATTTACCCTTCCCGATAGACAAAGCTGATGACTTATTGCACTGGTGCCGCAAAACAGGCCTGCACATACACGAGGTGGTAATGGAAAATGAGCACGCATGGCGTAGCGAGGCAGAAACAAAAAGGGGTGTGTTGAGGATATGGGAAGTGATGCGCGACTGTATATATCGCGGTAGCCACATAGGTGGCGAATTGCCGGGTGGACTGCATGTAATGCGCCGCGCTGCCAATCTCAATAAAAGATTATTGAAAGGAAAAACATACAACAATCATACAGAATGGCTAGCTGCCATCCGCGAGGGTGGGCACAACTTCCAGTATATTCTGGATTGGGTTAGCTGTTTTGCGTTGGCGGTAAATGAAGAGAATGCTTCCTTCAGCCGTGTGGTGACGGCGCCAACAAACGGTGCGGCTGGTGTTGTGCCTGCGGTACTGCATTATTTCATCACCTTCTGCGATGGTTTTGATGATGAAAAAATAATCCAGTTCCTGATGACTGCATCAGAGATAGGTAGCATCTTTAAAAAGGGAGCAACGCTATCGGCTGCCATGGGTGGTTGCCAGGCAGAGATAGGTGTATCTTCTGCAATGGCAGCGGCAGCACTTACAGAAAGTCTGGGTGGTAATGTGCGCCAGTGCCTGATGGCTGCAGAGATTGCGATGGAACACCACTTAGGGTTAACGTGCGACCCTGTAGGTGGCCTTGTGCAGGTGCCATGCATAGAGCGCAATACGATGGGGGCTATCAAAGCTATCACTGCATCGCAACTGGCACTGCAAAGCAACCCTGATAATGCCAAAGTATCGCTGGACCACGTAGTGCAAACCATGTGGGAGACGGCACTGGATATGAATCATAAATATAAAGAGACAGCAGAAGGCGGCCTTGCTACAAAAGTGCCTATCAGCTTGCCGGAATGCTAAGACAATAAATGCAATTGCTGCTTTACAATATCTTTCTCCTGCTATACCGTATTGGTGTGCGTGTGGCTTCTTTGTTTGACGAAAAGCCAAAGCTGTGGCTGCGAGGTCGGAGAGGATTGTTGGATAAGATTGCTGCCGATTTACAAGGTAAAGATGAAAAGCGCATATGGGCGCACTGCTCATCGCTGGGCGAGTTTGAGCAGGGCAGGCCATTAATAGAAGCTATCAAAGAGCAATACCCGGCTTACAAGATTGTGCTTACATTCTTTTCGCCATCAGGCTACGAGATAAGAAAGAATTATGCCGGCGCAGACTATGTGTACTATCTGCCAATGGATAGCCACCGTAATGCACGTAGGTTTATAGAGATGGTGAATCCTGCGATGGCAGTCTTTGTGAAGTACGAGTTTTGGTACTACTATCTTACCCAACTGAAAAAGGCAGAAGTGCCAACAATATTGGTGTCTGCAGCATTCCGCAAAGGACAGTCTTTCTTCAAGCCACATGGTGGGCTGTTCAGAAAGATGCTCCGCTGTTTTGATTATCTGTTCGTACAGGATGATGAATCTAAGCGACTGCTGGAAACAGCAGGAATTACTGAAAACGTAATAGTGGCAGGCGATACCCGATATGACAGGGTGCGTACCATAGCGGCAGGTGTAAGGCAGTTTCCGTTGATAGACAAGTTTAAAGAAAAAGATAATCTGATAATAGCGGGTAGCACCTGGCACGAGGATGAAGACGTACTAAGGCACATCTTACCACAACTGCCGGAGGACTGGAAGCTTATCATTGCCCCGCACGAAATTGATGAGCCACATATAAAAAGCTTGCTGGATATGTTTGCCGGCCATGCGGTTTTGTATTCTGACTTGTCTGAAGAGCCGGCTGGTTATCAAGTGCTGATTATTGATAATATAGGCATGCTTTCCAGCCTATATAGCTATGGTGAAATAGCCTATGTTGGAGGCGGCTTCCAGAAAGGTGGCATACACAATGTGCTGGAGCCTGCAGTGTTTGGTTTGCCTGTGTTTTTTGGCCCTGTTTACGACAAGTTTGTAGAGGCGAAGGCGCTGGTTTCCCGCATGTATGCATTCCCTATCAGCGAAAAAGAACATTTTAACAGTTTGTTGGGCAAGCTGATGGACGATGATAAACGTCGTCATTCTATGCGAAAAGCAATACGGGACTACATTGCAGCCCAAACAGGTGCCACCCTGCGCATACTGGATGCGGTTGGCCCCAAGTGGCTTAAATAGCACCCTACTGCCTTCCCGCTCTCGCTTTATTTGCGTAGTTTTGCACTCTAAATTTTAATATAATGCCAGGTACAGAATTATTTGGTGCGGAAGAAAAAAAAGAAATAGCCGACGTATTAGAAACAGGTATTCTTTTCCGATATAATCATGATGCGCAACGCAACGGCATCTGGAAAGCAAAAGACTTTGAAGCGGAAGTAAAAAAGATAACAGGTGCAAAATATGCACATGCTGTCAGCAGCGGGTCTACTGCGGTGGCAGCAGCATTGGCAGCAGCAGGTATCGGGGCGGGCGACGAAGTAATAGTTCCACCATTTACATATATAGCAACGGTAGAGGCAGTACTCTTTATAGGTGCATTGCCTGTATTTGCAGAAATAGATGAAACACTGTGCCTTAGTGCAGAGGGTATCCGCAAAGCCATTACTCCAAAAACCAAAGCGGTATGTCTGGTGCATATGTGTGGTGGTATGGCCGAAATGGACAGCATCATGCAGGTGGTTAATGAAAACAACCTGATACTGGTAGAAGATGCGGGCCAGGCATTCGCGGCATCATACAAAGGCACAGCTACAGGTTTGTTTGGTAAGGCAGGTTCTTATTCATTCGACTTCTTTAAAATAGCAACAGCCGGTGAAGGTGGTGTACTTGTTACAAACGATGAGCAGGTATATAAAAATGCAGATTCTTACTGCGACCACGGACACGACCATATAGGCAGCAACCGTGGTATGGAGCAACACCCGATACTGGGTTTCAACTACCGCATCAGTGAGCTGCATGCGGCAGTAGGTGTTGCGCAAACACGCAAAGTACCACACATACGCGAAGCTAATAACAGGCTTAAAAAGATGTTGGTTGATATCCTCAGCCAGACAGAAGGCATATCTTTTGCAACACTCGCAGACCCAACCGGAGACTCTGCAACATTCCTGAATATACTGTTGCCTGATACCGAGGCTGCTAAACGTACGGTGGCTGAGTTTAACGAAGCAGGTGTTACTGGCTTCAACTATTGGTATACTAATATGTACCACTTCATCAATCAGTGGGATCATATCAAAGAAATGCGTACAGCTTCCAAACTGCCAATTCAGATACTGGGTGCACCACAGGATTATGCAAACCTCGATTTGCCAAAATCGCAGGAAGTAGTTGGTCGTCTTATTTCATTCGGCATCCGTTGCACATGGACGGAAGATGAGGTAAAACAACTGGCAGCAAAAATCTCTGATTGCGTTAAAAAAGCATTAGCAACAGCACATGCATAAGAATTTTAAAAACATTGAGAAGGTTGTTTACGGTCGTGGCGCATTCGATACAATGGACAGCATCCTTGCACCTGTACGCAACGAGAACAATCAATACATCGTTTTTCTAGTCGATAACTATTTCAACGATAGTGAACTGGCAAAACGCATCCCTACAAAAGTGGGTGACATCATAGAGTTTATAGATGTAGATCCGCACGAGCCTACTACCGAGCAGATAGATAAACTGCGCGATGAGATACTGGCTAGCAAAGGTCTGCCATCGGGTGTGGTAGGTATAGGTGGTGGCAGCATCATGGATATTGCAAAAGCACTGTCTTTGATGTTTACCAACGAAGGCTCTTCTACACTTTATCAAGGTTTGAACCTGATTAAGAAACCGGGCATCTACCACTTAGGTGTACCTACCATTTCGGGTACAGGTGCAGAAGTGTCTATGACCGCAGTACTGACAGGCCCTGAAAAGAAATTGGGCTTAAAGTGCGATTGGACTGTTTTCAATCAGGTGATTCTTGACCCTGAACTAATAGCAAGCGTGCCTACCGATAAATGGTTCTACACAGGTATGGATACGTACATCCACTGTATAGAATCTGAAAATGGTATGCTGAACAATGCTTTCAGTCATGCATATGCAGAGCAATCATTGAAACTGTGCCGCGATATTTATCTGGGCGATAATGCAGGACAAACTGCAGAGAATGACGATAAGCTGATGGTAGCGTCGCTGATGGGTGGGTTGAGCCTTACATATTCAGAAGTAGGTGTTTGCCACGCGTTGTCTTACGGCCTTTCTAAGATACTGGATGAAAAACACTGCTATGCAAACTGTGTAGCCTTCCAGCATCTGGAAGATTACTATCCTGAAGGGGTAGCAGAATTCAAAACCATGTTGCAGAAACATAAGGTGACATTACCACAAGGCCTTAGCAAAAACTGGAGCGATGAAACCATTACTGCTATGGCACAGGTAGCATACAACCTGCCACATATGTGGAACCACGCCGTTGGTACAGACTGGAAAGAAAAAATAACAATTGATACAATAAAAGCGCTGTATCAGCGCATGTAATATTATGAGCGCAAAGAAAATTGCCGTAGGAAATATTCAATGTGGTGCAGATGAACTGTTCCTGATTTCAGGTCCTTGTGTGATAGAAGACGAAAGCATCATGATGAAAACAGCGGAGACGCTGAAAGAAGTGGGTGAGAGGTTGAATATTCCTATCATCTACAAATCATCTTTTACCAAAGACAACCGCAGCAGCCTGAAGTATTACGATGGCCCGGGTCTGGAAAAAGGTGTGAAGATACTGGCGAAGATTAAAGAACAATTCGGTTTCCCTGTACTGACGGATATTCACTATCCGGACCAGGCAGCACCTGCTGCTGAGGTTTGCGATGTGTTGCAGATACCTGCCTACCTGTGTATGCAATCTGGCTTGTTGAAAGCTGCTGCAGCAACAGGCGCTGTTATCAATATCAAACATGGTCAGTTTCTGGCACCTGAAAATATGAAGCACCCAGTAGGCAAATGCGTAGATGCGGGTAATGATAAAATCATCCTGACAGAGCGTGGTTATACAATGGGTTATAACGACCTCGTTGTTGACCCTCGTGCATTCTACCACATGGCACAACTGGGCTATCCTGTGGTATTCGATATCACACACTCTATCCGTAAATACGGTATCCCGAGTGCGGATGCGAAAGGCGGTGCGCGCGAATTCCTGCCTGTACTGGGCAGGGCGGGTGTAGCTGCTGGCGTTGACGGTATATTTGTAGAAACGCATCCTGAGCCTGAGAAAGCGCTCTGCGATGCTGCCAGCCAGCTTTGTGTATATGATCTGGAAGAATACCTGAAACCATTGATAGAACTGCACAACCTTGAGGTGAAATACCGCAAATAAGGCAGGGCAGAAAAGGGTAGCTGAATATTAGAATTAAGAGATTACTTTTGTGCAGCAATTGCACTTAGATATTAGAATTAACTAACATGGAATTATACTTAGATTCTGCCAATCTTAAAGAGATTGAAGAAGGTTTTAAACTGGGCTTCCTGAATGGTCTTACCACGACGCCTACATTCATGCAACGCGAAGGTATCACTGACATAGATGGTACTATCGTTAAGCTGAGCAAAATGGTGCCTGTATTGCAGATAGAGGCATTGGGAGACACAGCTGAAGATGTGCTGAAAGAAGCACACCGTCAACTAGACCTGGGTCTGGACCCGAAAAGAACAGTATTTAAAATACCGGTATCGTTGGAAGGCGTACGCGCTTGTAATCTGCTGCGTAAAGAAGGCTTACTGGTAAACGTACACCTTGTGTACACACTGCAACAGGCTTATATGGCTATGCACGCGGGTGCTACTTATGTTTGTCCGCTGGTGGGCCGACTGCAAGATCAAGGCCACGATGCGCTGACACTGGTAGAACAATGTGTTGACGCTGTAGACCATTACGGTTATGATACAAAAATCATGTTCAGCTCTGTGCGCCACAACGAGCACGTGCGCAACGCTATCAATATAGGTGTACACACTATTACAGTGCCACTGAAAGTGTTGAAGAGCCTGACTGAAAATAACTTTACGACTGTAGGTACAGAACAGTTCCTGGTAGATACACGCCTGATGACAGTACGCGTGAAGGAAGCTGCAAACGGCATCAACCCGCTGGTATCAGCAGACGATACACTGCAAAGCGCATTGGTTAAGATGACTGGCTACGGCTTTGGTGCTGTAACGGTTACAAATGCAGATGGTAGCGTTAAAGGTGTGTTTACAGATGGTGATATCCGTCGCCTGTTGCAAAACGACGGTGAGCAAATCCTCAGCAAGAAAATGGGCGATATGCAATACGGTACGCCTATCAGCGTAGATGCAAACGCACTGCTGAACGATGCAGCCGGCATCTTCAAGAAAACAAACGTAGATACTATACTGGTTACCGAAAATGGTATGCCTGTAGGTATGCTGGATATACAAGACCTGAAAGGACTTTAATCAAATCCGCAATACTAAGTTCGAAATCCTAAACTGTTCATCGGTTTAGGATTTTTCTTTTTTACTTTTGATACAGTTATGGATATCAACACCGTCATCAGCCATTTTAAAGGCAACTTTATAGCTACACCGCAACAGGTGCAGGAGAAGCTATCTCGCATCAAAGCATACATATTTGATTGGGATGGTGTATTTAATAATGGTGTGAAGGACGAGAATGGCACCAGCTCGTTCAGCGAGGTAGATGCGATGGGTACTAATATGCTCCGCTTCAATCACTACCTGCGTCATAACGATGTGCCTGTTGTAGCCATCATATCGGGCGAGCGTAACAGTGCTGCATGGACATTGGCAAAGCGTGAATGTTTTCATGGTGCTTACAGCAAAATCAAATTGAAGACAGAAGCATTGCAACACCTTTGCGAAAAGCATGGCATCCAGCCCGAAGAAGTAGCTTTTGTGTTTGATGATGTGCTGGACTTTGGTGCTGCAGAAATCTGTGGCCTGCGTATTATGATACCGCGTCCTTGCAATCCGCTGCTGACAGAGTTTGCTGTACAGAACGGATTGGTAGATTACCTGGCTGCCAATGTAGGTGGCGAAGGTGCAGTGCGCGAAGCGGTAGAATTGCTAACAGGCCTTAGCGGACTGTACACAGAAACCATCAGCAACCGTATGCGCTATACAGATACATACAAAACGTACATCACATTGCGCAATCAGACAGTGCCATCGTTTTACATCAATAAAGATTCACAAATAATAGAAGAGTAATAGTTAGTTATGATAGTTGGTATAATACCTGCGCGCTACGCGTCTACCCGTTTTCCCGGCAAGCCATTGATAGACATCAAAGGCAAGACAATGATACAGCGTGTGTACGAGCAGGCATCAAAATGCGGTTCGCTTGATAAAGTAGTGGTGGCAACAGATGATGCGCGTATTGCAGACCATGTAGTGTCTTTTGGTGGCGAGGTAGTGATGACGAAAGAAGAACACCCGAGCGGTACAGACCGCTGCTGGGATGCATTGCAGCAGATAGGTGGTAATTACAAGTATGTAATAAATATTCAGGGCGATGAACCGTTCATAGACCCATCGCAGATAGATACACTGGCAAGTGTGCTGAAAGAAGGCACAGCGGAACTGGCTACACTCATCATTCCCGTTGATAGTCACGAAGTGCTGTTTGATATGGGCGAGGTGAAAGTAGTGCTGAACGATCATCAGGAAGGTATGTACTTCAGCCGTATGGTGATACCATATGTAAAAGGTGTGCCACAGGAAGAATGGCACAAGCATCACAACTACTATCGCCACGTAGGTATGTATGCTTACCGTACAGATGTGCTGGACCAGGTGTGTAAACTCTCTGTTTCGTCGCTCGAAAAAGCAGAGTCTTTAGAGCAACTGCGCTGGCTGGAAGCAGGCTTCAAAATAAAATGCGCCATCACCAACTTCGACAGCCATTGTGTTGATACACCCGAAGATGTAGAGAAGGTGTTGAGGTTGATGAATATTGCCTAAGGTATCAATTCAAATCCAATATTTTTAAACGTCGATACGCCAAACTGTGTACTGTCTTGCAGGTTTGGCGTATTGCCATGTAATAGGGTATTGTAATAGCGCAAAGATTGCGGCTTTGCAGGTGTGCGTCCTTCTAATGACAGGAAATTGCTATGGTCGTTACCGCATAGCATATTGAAGTTTACATACACTGCATGGTTGCTGATATTGCGCACCGGTTTTTGCCCCAGCTGTATTTTTTTGCTTACCAGATAAGCGCCACCAAGCGTAAAATCTTGCTTGTTATAATTAATGTAGATGCCCTTTGCAAAGTGTATTTGGTTTACCAAACGCTTATGCCCTCTGCGTGGTACACAAGGTGCATTCATGATAAAATTACTCACCCATACATCACCATTCAGCTTGTCAAGCATATCGTTCCTCACTGCTTGTCTCCATACATGGTTGCCCATGCTGTGGTAGAACATACTTATTTTGCCGTTGCCAAGCGTACCGCTTTTGTATAGTTGCTTCACATGTTCAAATGCCGGAATAAAATCTTTGTAAGCAGTGCGTGCATTCTTCATAGAAAAGAAGTAGTTGCCAAGCCCGCCTTTGGTTGTGGTAATGCTCGGATAGTCGAACATAATCACGTTGACACCGTATTGTCCTGCCATACTCATGCCACGGTACAAATCGCTGGTAAATAGTTTGCCCATACCCTCTACATACATCACCCAGTCCCTGCTTTTATCGGGCATATAGCCAATAGCTTTCTCCAGGCTTTCTACCTGCAGCACATTCCATTTGCCATTTCTGCTAAATACGAAATAGTAATATAATGCATTGCCGTCCCTTTCCTCACACATATAGCGCAGCGGGTCGGTATTAGGTTTGCGATTGCTTACCACTACTATTGCTGTATCTGCATCTGTTATACGGCTGGCCGGCAGGTGTTTTACAGCTGCACACTTTTGCCAGTAGGCTTCGTCATTAAAATGCCCTACAGGGTTGTTGCCGCGGTGTTTTTGTGCATTGGATACCAGTGGTAGCAGTGCCAGCAATATGGCGATAAGTCTTTGCATAATCTATTAACGAACTTAAGCATAAATATGTTTTCCACCTCAGGACAAAAAGGGGGATAGGTTTTTGACTGATATTCAATAATTTCAGCCCTCGATTTATCAAATCAGTAATATGAATTATATAAAACAGTTTGCTTTTGCAAGTGCTACACTGGTAGCGCTGTCTGCACAGGCACAGAAAAAACAATACACCATAGCAGAGGCTACAAATGGCATCTCAGGTGCATTGGCTCCTAAGGGGTTGAAACAAGTGAGCTGGGAACCGGGTACTAATAAAATGTATCAGGTGGCAAACGATGCATGGTTCAGTACGCACTTCCCCGATGGTAAAGTAGATACTGTACTACGCCTGAAAGAACTGAACGAAGCCACAGGCGGCAAACTGAAAGGAATACCTTCCATCAAATGGATTGATAAAGGCTATGTGTACTACCAAACGGGCAACGACCTGAAGAAAGGCACGAAGACAGCAGGCGGCTTCATGTGGGAAAACTGGACAAGCCTGCCCGAAAAAGCTGCTAATACAGTTATAGACAAGAGCCTGAACGTTGCTTATACTATCGAGAACAACCTGTACATCATCAAAAAAGATAAGCAGACTGTACAGCTTACAGATGATAAGAATAAAGACATCATTAATGGTGGTTCTACCGTGCATCGCAATGAGTTTGGTATAGAGGGTGGTATCTTCTTCTCGCCGAATGGCAATAAGCTGGCATACTACCACATGGACCAGACAATGGTGGCAGACTATCCTGTTGTGAACTGGTTGAAGACGCCTGCAGTAAATGAGAATGTAAAATACCCGATGGCGGGTGGTACATCTCACCAAGTGCAGTTGCGCATTTACAGCCTCAGCACAGGCAAGACGGTGACTATACAGACTACAGGCCCTAAAGACCAGTACCTCACCAACATCAGCTGGAGCCCTGATGAGCAATATGTATTCATCGCAGTACTAAACCGCGATCAGGACCATATCTGGTTGAATCAGTATAATGCAGAAACAGGTGCGTTTGTAAAAACACTGTTTGAAGAAACAAGCGATAAATATGCAGAGCCACTGCACCCGCTTACCTTCCTGCCCGAGAGCAATGATAAATTCATCTGGTGGAGCCAGCGCGATGGTTATATGCACCTGTACCTCTACAATACAGAGGGCAAGCTGCTGCAACAACTGACAAAAGGCAAATGGATAGTGAACGAGATACTGGGCATGAACAAAGAGCGCCAGCAAATCATCATATCTGCATCAAAAGAATCTGCGCTTGAAAAACATAGCTATACCGTAAACTGGAACAATGGCAGCCTGCGTCGTATAGACTATAACGAAGGTGTACACACTACACTGCCAAACGAAAATGGCGAATACGTGTACGATGTATTCTCTGCTGCGGGTGTGCCAAAGCGCACAACGGTGCTTGGTACTAACAACGGCTTCAGCCAGACGCTGATGGATGCGCCTAATACATTGGCAGATTACGACCGCCCTGAAATACGCAATATAACACTGCGTGCAGATGATGGTACACCGCTGTATGGCAAACTGATACTGCCTACCAACTTCAACGCACGTAAGAAATATCCTGTGGTTGTTTATCTGTACAACGGTCCGCATGTGCAACTGGTGCGCAACAGCTTCCCTGAAAGCAACAACCTGTGGTATGAATACATGGCACAGCGTGGCTATGTAGTTTTCTGCATGGACGGACGTGGCAGCAGCAACCGTGGTTACAAATTTGAAAGTGCAACTTGGGGCAAACTGGGTACGGTAGAAATGGAAGACCAGTTGAAAGGTGTTGCCTACCTGAAATCGCTACCGTTTGTAGATGCGGAACGTATGGGCGTGCATGGCTGGAGCTTTGGTGGTTTCATGACTACATCGCTGATGCTGCGCCACCCGGGTGTGTTTAAAGTGGGTGTAGCAGGCGGCCCTGTTATGGACTGGAAGATGTACGAGATTATGTACACCGAACGCTACATGAATACCCCTGAGCAAAACCCGCAGGGCTATGAAGATGCCAACCTGCTGACCAAAGTAAAGAACCTGCAAGGCAAGCTGCTGCTGATACACGGTACTGATGATGCTACTGTAGTATGGCAACATTCTATCAACTTCATCAAGAAAGCAGTAGATGAAAACGTACAGGTAGACTATTTTGTGTACCCCGGCTACGAGCACAATGTACGCGGCAAAGACCGTGTACATCTGATGCAAAAAATCAGCGACTACTTCGATACTTATCTGAAATAGAAATGGATTTAGATATTTTGATTGACAGGTTAATCCCTCCTTGTGATCGTCAACACAGGGAGGGATTCTGTAATAAACATATTGTAGATGAGCTGAATAGTGAACAGAGGGGTGAAGTTGAAGTGTTGTTGATTGAAAGACTCAGGTATAGTAGAACAGATGCTTTGATATACGAAACATTAGCGTACCTGAGGTCTGTAAAATCTCTGCCATTACTTTATGAGATTCTTCCTGAAGTAGATATTCGCTTAAAACTACCACTATCAACATCTATTTATAGTATTAATGGGGATGAAGAAATGATTAAAATGGCATTGGCAACATTTAATAGTTTGGACAAAAAATCTCCATACTATAAATACGATGTCATAACGGCTTTTGGGTATCTTTCTGAATTTAGAAAAGAAGAAGTTGATGCTGTTATCAGGCAATATGTTGATTCAACGGATTATCTGATTGCGTATAATGCAAAAAGAGTTTTGGGCAATCCCGGCTAATTGCTATATCCCATTACTTCGATACTTACTTGAAATAAACAAAAGCCCCTCGATTTGCGGGGCTTTTGTTTATCGTTACTTCCCATAATTCTTCTTTAACTCCCGCATCAATAATCGTACACCTTGCGGAACATTGGTGTCATCAAATGCATTGGTAAAGATGATGTAGGCGATGTACCTTTTGCGGTCTATATGTGTAATGGTATAGTAGGTAGTAGCCGTGCCAGCATGTGTAGACAGGCTTTCGGCGCCTTCGTAAATATTATACCAGCCTAATGAATACCCCGCAAATCCTGTATGGATGAAAGAATAGGTAGTTGCCTTCAGGTAATTGTCTTGGCCGTTGAGCCCCGCCATATTCATTTGTATATACCTAATAAAGTCTTTCATGCGGATGTTGATATTGCTTGAAGGTTCTGTATAGTCAAGGCTGAAATCTGTATTGGATGGCAGGGGTATATACTTTCCATTTTCAAACATATGCCCCCATGTGTCTTTGCGTGTCTGGTTTTCCGGCCATGAAAAAGCGATGTTCAGATGCAGGTCTTTGTTGAAGATTTCATCTGCTACCTGTTCCCATGTTTTGCCGGCAACTTTTTCCAGCATCAAAGCAGCCAGTGTATATCCCGCGTTAGAGTATACAAACGGACTGGTACTGTCGGGTAGTGTAGGTGGTAGTGTCAACACCCATTTACCGAATGCTTTTCTTTTTTCAACCTTATTGCCTTTAAAGGCAGGTATTACGGGGTCGTCAAAACCCTGAAACGGTTGTATGCCTGCGCGGTGCGAAAGCAGGTCTTGCAGTGTAATGTTTTTGTACATGGGTTTGGATGCCTTTCTCCATTCGCGGAATACATCAAACAGCTTTGTGTTCCATTTCAGCTTGCCACGTTCTACATATTTAGCTATCATAAAAGCCGTCATGGCTTTGGTATTAGAGCCAATATGAAAACGGTCGTCAAGCGTTGCAGTGTCTGCGAGATTGATGGAGTGTCGCCCTGTCGCAGCTATTTCCAGTATACTGTCTGTAGTAACAACAGCGTAGCATATTTCAGGAATATGAAAAGCCTGCTTTACAGAGTCTGCAAATCTTAGTGTTTGCTGGCTGTAGCATGTGGCAGATATGAAAAGTGATAAGGCTAAGAGACGAATACTAAGCACGGATATTTTTTTGATATACATGGAGATAGCGATGCGACACTAAATGTAAGATTCTTTCTTAGAATGGTAAACGTAGAATGATAAAATAAAAGCCCCGCGAGTTGCTGGGCTTTTATTTTATCTATTATTTTCTGATTGTTATCACTACAGCACTATTGTATAATGTATTGCTTTCCATACTTAACTGATAAGATTTATGTTTAGTTGTAATTTTCATAGTTGCAGTACATGGTGGTATTGAACCTTGATTCTCTGCGACCATTTTTATGGTTGTTGGATGTTGTTGAATTCCTAAGTTAATAATGTATGTTTTAGGTGTTTTAGATAGAGTGATTTTTTCGTTAATTACAACGTCGTTTTGATAAATAGACACAACATCGCCATCAACTTTTGCATTATCTGTTATTTCAATTTTCAACTCACCATATTCTGTACTGTCTAATTCTATTGTATGGATAATTTTTGTAGTAGTATTGGTAATCGATGATGAAGGTGAGGTAGTATCTTTCTTTGTTAGGTAAACCTTACTGGTGAAAGATGTAAATAAGCCTCTCGATGCGTTATTCCATTTACCTTCCAAATATTGTTCTTCGGGTGTTACTCGAAGTTTCATTTTATAATTGCCACTATCCCCGAACCCATCTGCATTTTGTGATAATTGTTTTTCTTCTTTAATGCTGATGGTTGAGTCGGCATGATTATAAATGCCTGAAATTGTATAGCTTTCAAACCTATTCTTGTCGTAGAATTGAGTTCTTATGCCTCTGATTAGTGTATCATCATATTGCTCAATGTAAAACACTAGTTCGTGTAACCCTTTGTCAAATCTGCTCTTATTATAGCTGCCATACCATGTGCCAGATATATCTTGGCTATAAGCTGTGTTGTAGAAGAATACTAATATTATGTAACTAATTGCCTTTTGCATACATCTTTCATACTTTAACGATGGTTGTATAAAAGTATTGTATAAAATAAAAGCCCTGTAATATACAGGGCTTGATTAGTATGTTTTTACATCTCCACTTTCTTCAATCCCAATACATCTCTCATTTCAAAAATGCCCTGCTTGCCGTTTATGTATTCGGCAGCCAGTACTGCACCCAATGCAAAACCTTTGCGATTGTGTGCAGTGTGGGTGATTTCTATATCGTCAATGTCTGAAGTGTACTTGATGCTATGAGTGCCCGGTACACCTTCCTCGCGCAGGGCATTGATGTGTAAAACTTCCGGATTGCCCTTGTCTTTTTCAGACCAGTGCTTTTTGCGTTGCAGGTTGTCTATGATTTGCTCTGCAAGTGTAATGGCTGTGCCGCTTGGCGAGTCTTTCTTTTGCAGGTGGTGTATCTCTTCCATCACCACATCGTAGCTCGGCTGCTCGTTCATCAGCGATGCCAGTGCTTTGTTTATTTCAAAGAAGATATTTACCCCTATGCTGAAGTTCGAAGCCTGCAGAAAAGCTTTGCCTTTTTCTATAGCTATCATCTTTGCATGGCTCAGCCCCTCATTCCAGCCTGTAGAGCCACACACCACAGATGTGCCTGCCTGCAGGCAACTAACCACATTGTCTTTTGCTGCTTCGGGGTTGGTAAACTCGATTGCCACATCTGCCTTCGCCAGATTCTCGTCAGTCATCTCGCTGCGGTTGGCAGTGCTGATGCGCAACACTACATTATGTCCGCGTTCTGTGGCTATCTCTTCAATGGCTTTACCCATTTTGCCATATCCTATCAAGGCTATATTCATACAATGCTTATGCTAAAAAGAAAGAAATAATAGTAAAGATGGCAAAGATGATGCTGGCTATGCCGTTTGTATTGGCAAATGCAATGCCCACTTTGCTCAGGTCGTTTGGTTTTACAAGGATGTGTTGGTAAGTAAGTAGTCCTATAAATACCACTGCACCTATCCAATACGTAAAGTGAAATTCGCCTGCTATACCTGCGTATATAACAAACGCGGCAGAGAATACATGCAATATGTTCGATACCATCAGCGCTCTTGCAGTGCCTAGTGCCGCAGGTATAGAGTGCAGTTGTTGGCTTTTGTCAAAGTCTTCATCTTGCAGGGCATAGATAATATCAAAGCCCGATACCCAAGTAAGTACAGTTAACGAAAACAGGATAGGTACAAGTTTGAAAGTACCTGTAACAGCTAAGTATGCACCCAATGGCGATATTGATAGTCCGATGCCCAGCACTATATGACAGAGCGCCGTGAAGCGTTTGGTATAACTGTAAAACAGTATGATGAACAGAGATACAAACGATAGATAAAAACACAGCTCGTTGATGAAATAAGTAGTTGCGATAAACATTGCACTGTTTACAATAGTAAACGCCAGTGCATTTTGCGGCTTGATAATGCCCGCAGGTATCTCGCGTTTTGCTGTGCGTGGATTCATAGCATCAAACCTGCGATCCAGATAACGGTTGAATGCCATGGCTGATGTGCGTGCAAATACCATACACAGCAGCACTTTTACAAACAAGTCCCAAGAAAAGCTATAGCCGTCTTTTACCACAGCCATGCAGAAGCCTATCATGGCAAATGGCAATGCAAATACTGTATGGCTGAATTTTATCAGCGATAAGTAATTCTTTACCTGTTGCCCGAATGTTACGTTTGCTGTCGTCATTATTTCTTTTCTACGTCTACATCAAAACCAATAGAGATAGACTCTTCTTGTCCGTTAGAGTATACCAGTACATTTTTTGCCTGATGGCCAGGACGGTTTTCGCTGTTAAACTCTACTTGAATTTCACCTTCCTGTCCCGGCATCACAAGGTCTTTAGACCATGATGGAGTAGTGCAACCACAGCCTGCAACTACATTATATACCAGCAGCGGTTGGTCTCCCGTGTTTTTGAATTTGAAAGCGTGCTTCACTTTTTCACCCTCTTTGATGGTGCCAAAGTTGTGACGCATTTCTGCAAATTCAATTTTTGTTTTAGGCATAGCCTTTGCTTCGTTCTCCTTGCGTTGCACTTCGCTCAGCTCAGGGTCGTGGCTGTGAGCACCACCGTTGCCTATTTTGTATTTGTTGTATAATGCTGTGCTGCTAACGCCGCTAAGCTCTACCAAAGCGATAGTAAATACAGAGAGTGTAAGTACTGTCAGCAAAACTGTTTTTAATTGAGCATTCATCGTTTGTTCTTATTGAAAGTGATTAACTGTTTTGTTCCCAAACTTGTGCAAGCTGCACCAGCGTTTCTACTGCCTTCTCCATATCCTGCACGCTTACATATTCTTGTTTGCTGTGTATGCCCATCTCGCCTGTAAAGAGGTTTGGACAAGGCAAGCCCATGAATGAAAGACGTGAACCGTCAGTGCCGCCGCGCACACTCATGCGAATGGCATCCATGCCCGCACGCTTATATGCTTCTTCTGCATAGTCCATCACCTGCGGATGCTGGTCAAGTATTTCTTTCATATTGCGGTATTGTTCTTTTACCACAAAGTCAAAAGTAATACCCGGGAATTCGTCTGTTGTTTCCAGCACCAATCCTTTCAAACGTTCTTCATGCTTTGCAAGCATAGCTGTATCAAAATCGCGGATGATGAATGATACACTTGCTTTTTCCAGCACACCTTCCATATGCACAGGGTGTACAAAGCCTTGCTTGCCTTCGGTAGTTTCCGGGCACCATTCGTTGCGGGGTAGTTTATCTACAAATGCAGATGCCGCTTTGACGGCACTCACCATTTTATCTTTTGCGTAGCCAGGGTGTGCGCTGATTCCGTGGAAGGTAACCGTTACACCATCAGCACTGAAAGTTTCTCCTTCCAGATGCCCGCGTTCGCCACCATCCAGTGTGTAGCCAAACTGCGCACCGAGCTTCTTCATGTCTACTTTATTTACACCACGTCCTATTTCTTCATCGGGGGTAAACAGTATGCGTATAGTACCGTGTTGTATTTCAGGATGTTGAATCAGGTAAGCAGCAAGGTCCATAATAATGGCAACACCTGCTTTGTCGTCCGCACCCAGCAGGGTAGTGCCACTTGCAGTGATGATGTCATCACCAATCCTTTGTGTCAGGTATGGATGGTCTTTAGTGCTTATAATAACATTGGTATCATCGGGCAGTACTATATCGCTGCCGTTGTAGTTTTTATGCAGTATCGGTTTTACACCAGCACCGCTGCAATCGGGTGCAGTATCTACGTGGCTGCAATAGCACAGCACAGGTACATTTTTGCTGCTGGTAGCAGGTATGGTAGCATATACATAACCGTGCTCGTCAAGTTCGGCATCGACAATTCCAATCGCTTTCAGTTCTTCTACAAGTATCCTGCTCAGGTCTTTTTGTTTTTCGGTTGATGGCTGCGATGGAGATGCAGGGTCGCTTTGTGTATCTACCTGCACATAACGCATAAATCTCTCTGCCGCCGTATGGTTGTAATTAGTTATTGACATTTGCCCGATTTGAAGGCGTAAAATTAGCATTCTGCGCCCAACTTATGGTATCCTTTTTAACTATTGTACCTTTGCACCATGAGTATGGCAAATTCATTTAATATTTCTGAAATATTTACTGTGTCTTTCGCATTGTTTGCGGTAATAGATATGCTGGGTTCCATACCTGTGCTGCTGGGTCTGAAGAAGAAGATGGGCGATATCAGCGCAGTGCAGGCAACGGCAGTATCAGGCGCATTGATGTTGCTGTTCTTCTTTGTGGGCGAGCAGGTACTCAATTTTATGGGCCTGGATATCCATTCATTTGCTATTGCAGGTAGTATTGTAATATTTGTATTGGGGTTGGAAATGGTACTCGGCCTTGAGATATTCCGCTCCGAAAAAGATAATAAATCAGGCAATGTAGTGCCGATAGCCTTTCCGTTGATTGCAGGTTCGGGAACACTTACTACCATTATGTCCCTAAAGTCAAGTTACCAGGCAACCAATATCCTTATAGCCATATTTATCAACCTGATATTTGTATTCATCACACTCAAATCACTCAGCTTGCTTGAACGATTACTCGGCCATTCGGGTATATTGGTCGTGCGTAAATTCTTCGGGGTAATACTGATTGCTATCGCCGTTAAGATGTTCAGGGCGAATGTTGGGGTTTAGAAAAAGCGCAGGATGTTCCCTGCGCTTTTTCTGCTATAAGTTATAACCTAATCCTCTTCTTCAAACCATCCTCCTGCAACTACATTGTCTGTTTTGCTCACTTTTTTTACAAGCCCCACAAATTCTGCACGATAGCCTTCTTGGTCGTACCTCATACTGTTGTTTGCCAAAGCAAGCACCTTATTGTAATTGCTGCTTCCTTTATAAGGTGAATTCTTAAGCAACATGCCAAACATTGCCACAGATGAGGCAAATCGCACATTTTCACTTGCCTGTTGCAGTCTGGCAGTGCTATTGTTTATAATGTGTGTTATTTCTTTGCTGGTATTGCCATTTGGTTTTTTGTACCTGAATTTTATGGTTGCAAACTCTTCTCCTTTATTGTAGTCAAGTACTGATGGGTATGCTCCCCGTTGTTGATATTTCAACGGTGTTACTTTCCTTACATCATTACTTTGTACACCTGCAGGTATTATTTCGTAGATGATAGTAACACTATGTCCTGAACCCATGTCTCCTGCATCTTTTTTATCGTCCGTAAAATCTTCTTCATTCAATAAGCGGTTTTCATAACCTACCAACCTGTAAGACTGTACATAAGCCGGGTTAAATTCTATCTGCGCTTTTACATCTTTTGCAAGTGTGAAGATGGTGCCGCCAAACTCTCTTACCAATGTTTTTTCAGCTTCTTGTTCACTATCTATATATGCATAGTTGCCATTGCCCTTATCTGCCATTACTTCCATTTTACTGTCTTTATAATTACCCATGCCATAACCAAGACAAGTAAGATAAATGCCTTTTTCTCTTTCTTTTGTTACAAGCTCTTCCAGTTCATTATCACCGCTTACACCTACATTGAAGTCGCCATCTGTAGCAAGTATCACACGGTTATTGCCACCTCGTATATAGTTTTCCATTGCTACACTGTAAGCAAGTTTAATGCCTTCACCACCTGCAGTAGAACCACCTGCACTTAGCCTGTCTAAGGCTGCTGTTATTACCCTTTTTTGATTGCCTGAAGTAGCAGGTAAAACCAAGCCTGCACTACCTGCATATACTACGATAGATATCTTGTCTTGCGGGCGTAGTTTCTCTGTCAGCATTTTTAATGATGCTTTTACAAGTGGCAGCTTATTATGGCTACCCATAGAACCGGATACATCAATCAAAAAAACAAGATTACTCGGCGGCAGGTTGTCGGTAGCTATTGTGCGTGCCTGCATCCCAATGTGCAGCAGTTTGTGTTGTGGCTTCCATGGGCAGTCTGTTAGTTCCGTAACTATTGCCAATGGTTTATCACCCTCGGGTTGCGGGTAGTTGTAGTCAAAGTAGTTAATCATCTCTTCAATACGTACTGCATCAGCAGGTGGTGTTTGTCCTTCGTTTATAAACCTGCGTATATTGCTGTACGATGCTCTGTCAACATCCACACTCATTGTAGAGAGAGGATTAGCACGTACATTCATGAAGTCGTTATCCTTTTCTTTTTTATAGCTTTCTTTGCTGGGGTTCATGTATATAGGTGTAGCTGCTACTGTGCCTTGAGGTGCGGATAATGCTTTGCTGTTGATAACAGAATTCGTATTCCTTGTTGGCATTTTTTCAATTTCTTCTGCTGTGATAACTTTTCTTTCATCAGCATCTATTAACGGCACTTTATAAGCGATAACTGATACTTCCTTCAGTTCTTTCTTATCAAGTTGCAGTGTCGTATTTAGCATAGTGTTTCTATTTGGGCTTACTATTACTCCTGTTACTTTGTGTGTTTTGTATGTCGGCATTTTCATTGTCACATCATACCTGCCCGGCGATAAGGGTTTTACAATGTAATTGCCTTCTGCGTTTGTCGTTACTCTACCTTTAATAACATTCCCTTGAGATACCTCAACAAAAACACCAATCAATGGCTCTTTGTTATTGTCTATTACCTTGCCTGCAATTCCGCCTGATTGCGCCATTGCTTGTATGCTTACCAGCATACACAGCATCCAGAAAATTAATTGCTTTTTCATAACAGTAAGTTTTAAGTTCTCTTCTCTGATGCAAAGTTTTAACGAATTCCATAAGGCTGTATCAAAATGATTTTTTAAATGACATTGGTATGAGTGTCAGTGAGTCTATTTACTACATAATGACAAAAGCAGGCTATACAGCCTGCTTTTGTCATTATAAAACTTATTGACGAATCAACTAATTACCATACCCTTGCACGTTCTGCTTCAGGACGCCACATTTTGTCGCCTTCTTTCACGTCAAATGCTTGGTAGAATTCAGGCATGTTGCTCAGCGGACCGTTACAACGCCACAGGTTCGGAGAGTGCGGGTCTGTTTTAATACGGTTGAAAGCTTCCTCAGGTGTGGTGTTTGCACGCCATACCTGTGCCCAGCTCAGGAAGAAGCGTTGATCAGGTGTAAAGCCGTCAATCTTCTCATTACCCTGTCCTTGTTTTGTTTTCTTGAATGCTTCGTAAGCAATTGCAAGGCCACCAAGGTCTGCCAGGTTTTCGCCCAGTGTCAGCTCACCATTGATGTGAACTGTATCCAATACGGTAAAGCCATTATATTGTTTGATAACCATTGCTGTTTTTTCATTGAATTTAGCAGCGTCTTCAGGTGTCCACCAGTCGTTCAGGTTGCCATCAGCATCGTACTGACGACCCTGGTCATCAAAGCCGTGCGTGATTTCGTGGCCTATTACAGCGCCAATGCCACCATAGTTTACCGCATCATCTGCATTCATTTCAAAGAATGGATACTGCAGAATGCCCGCAGGGAAAACGATTTCGTTGAATGCAGGGTTGTAGTACGCATTCACCGTAGGAGGTGTCATACCCCATTCTGTTTTATCAACAGGTTTGCCTAGTTTGTTTATCATATAGTCATACTCGAAAGCAGATGCAGCCATTATGTTTTTTACATAGTCGTTGCCCGAAACTTCCAGTTTGCTATAATCGCGCCATTTGTCAGGGTAGCCAATTTTGCGGATGAATGTACCCAGTTTGCCCAGTGCTTTTTGCTTCGTTACATCGCTCATCCAGTCCAGACGTTTGATGCGTTCTGCATAAGTAGATTGCAGGTTGTCCAGCAATTCCAGCATACGCTTTTTAGCTTCCGGTTTGAAGTGTTTGTCAACATACATCTGTCCAAGCAATTCGCCAACAGAACCGTCAACAACATTCAATACACGCTGCCAACGAGGCTTCTGATCTTTTTGACCACGAACCACTTTTCCATAGAAATCGAAACGTGCTTTGTCGAAGTTGCTGCTCAGGTATGGTGCCATGTCGTTCACGGTGTGGAACTTCAGGTATTTCTTCCATACATCTACAGGTGTAGCTTTCAATTGTTTGCTAACCTCTGTAAAGAACGTAGGTGTAGCAACGATGCAAGAATCCTGGTTGCCAATTTTCAGATTGCTGAAAACAGTTTTCCAATCCATACCCGGTGTCAGCTTGTTCAAACCTTCAACATTGAATTTGTTGTACAGTTTGTATGGGTCGCGCATTTCAACACGCGTCATAGATGCACCTGCCAGTTTCTCTTCCAGTCCGTAGATTTCAGCTGCGTCTTTCTTAGCAGTTGCACTGTCCATGCCCATCAGCATCAGCAGTTGCACCTGATATTGTTTGTATGCTTCACGGATTTTTGCTGAACGCTCATCCTTGTTGAAGTAGAAGTCGCGGTCGGGCATACCCAGTCCGCCTTGCATAAACTGTGGTATCTGCTTTGTTACGTTCTTATCATCAGGCGCTACATAGAATGCAAACAACTGGCCATTGCCTTGTGTTTGTCCTGTAGTTATTTCATTCAGTATGCCGTTTGCATCTGTAATGGCATCTATGCGAGCTAATACACCATTCAGTGGAGTGATGCCTGCTTTGTCGATAGCTGCGCTGTCCATACCGCTGCGGTACATATCTCCCACTTTCTGGTCGGCACTGCCTTTGGCTGCACTTTTATTATTAGCAGCAGCATCCAGCAGTTCGTGCAATGCTTTATAGTTGTTTTCCTGCAACTCGTTAAAGCTGCCCCAACGTGTCTGGTCTCCCGGTATAGGGTTGTTTTTCAACCAAGTACCGTTTGCGTACATAAAGAAGTCGTCGCCCGGGCGGATGGTAGTATCCATATTAGCGGGGTCGAGCAATTTTCGTGCAGATGCAGATTCGCCATTGCCACTCTGTTGGCATGATGCCATTGCCAGCAATGCAACGCCTGCAAGAAGTGAGTGCTTCAGTTTTATCATTGTATTTGTTTTTATTTAGGATGTCAAATGTAGTATAAAACAATAGTGTTTTATATAATATCTATGATTTCCGCGGGGTGAAAAATCGGGTGAATATATTTCAGGCAATCTTACGCCTGTCCCGCCTTACGTGCTTTACTTCTATGATGCCCTGAAAGTAATACATCTTACGTGTTATCAGGTCGCGGCAGCGGCTACGTGTCCGCAGGTGTTCTACTACTTCAAACAAGCTGCCATCTTCCATTTCAAACCAATGCCCTTCTTCAAGGTCATCAACAAGACAATAGCCTTGTTTGCGTTCGTCATACCTGTAGAGTGCCTTGTATAAAGCAGGGTCAGTACAAGTGCTTGCAGCGGGGTTGCGCAGGTACGCTATCAATGCTTTTTCTACATCGTTGGGAAATATCTGCTTTCCTATAAATGGTATCAGTACATGTCGGAATTGTGTTTTCCATTCTTTGCCATGCGGCGAAACATCATTCTTAAAATGGTTGTAAGTGAGCATGTGTGCCAGCTCGTGCAGCAACGTTATCAGGAAGCTGTATTGATTGAGATTGATGTTGACAGTTACCCGGTGATAAGGGTCATGTTTAGTAGGGTTGCGATAATCTCCTAATACCGATTTCCGTTCGCGTGTGAGAGTCAGGTGAATCGTGTGGCTCATAAAATAGGGGGCCACTAAGTCAAATGTATTCTCCGGTAAAAAATGTTTAAGATGATAAATAGATGTTTCCTGCTTTTTCATATCACTTCACTCTTGCCATTTTAGATAGTATAGTTGTTTCAATTACTGAATACACTGCATATATGCCGAACAATACAAACAGTGTGGGTTTATGAATGTTGGGTTTGTTTGCCATTACATATATCAGTATAGCAGCCATGCATACCATCAGCTTCAGAAAGGTGCCGGAGTACACGCCTCTCACAAACGCTTCAGGACGGCTTTTTATTTGTTTTGTTACCATGTAATAACTGGCAAGAGATAATACAGCCATCAGTACATTGCCACTCATCATTACATTAAAGTCGAACGCAGGCATGGCAGTTTTCATATAAAAGAAAATGCCGGATAGTACTGCAAATGCAATAATGATAGCCCCTATAAATGTTTTACTCATTTTGTTGGTTTATTAAATTCTTTAATCAGCTGCCACAGCGATACGCATAATGCTATCAGCGGCAGTGATACAATAAATACAGGAAACTTCCATTCTGTTTTGCCATCCAGCCACCAACCGCCCCATACTGCAAGTCCCAGCATTACCATCCACTGCGTACCTAAGCCCGCATAGCGCATCAGGTTGTTGGTTGGCTTTTCGTTTTTCATTGCCTTTTGTTTTTTACCGGCTGCAAAGCATCTTTTTTTATTTCCTCATTCATCGGTACAAGGTTGTTCATTTTTTCTTGGTTTACCCGTTTCATATCTAGTTTTGTTGTATCACGCTTCACTTTTGTATCGCCGGCTATTACATCGCGCAGGTTTTTATGAAACCTTTCCTGTGCAACAGTTAAATCTGATAGTGAATCTACAGTGCGTTTTAGTTGTATTATTTCGCGTCTGTCGCTACCGCCTGCATAACCGGGTATATAATATTTCAGTGGTGTCAGCAATAATATTCCTACAGTTATTACAATCACGAAAACAAAAATAGTGCTGAATAAGATGTAGAGTTTTCGCATCGTTAGTTTGAAGGAGGCAACTTCCTGCAAAGACATATCATCAATAAACACTAACCGGTAGTGTGTATTGATTCTTTTGAAAATATCTCTTCTTTTGGCTGGCCTGCTCATACAACGAAAGGGAGTGTAAATTAAGACTTAGGAATGATGAAGACAATTTTTTGGTGTAGCTTCTTTGTTAATTTGATATGGGGTTGGTTTTAATGTGTTTTATGTGTTGCCAATGAAGATAGTTGTGTATTATATTGTTTCGTAAGTTGTTGATAATCAATTTATGTAAGTTGATTTGTTGCTTTTTGTTGCCGTTTATTATTGAGTGTGCGATTTGTTGCAGAACCCGGAATTATGGTAAATGGGTTCTGATAGGAAGTAAATGTTTATACGTTTTCATTACTGGTATATTAAGTGCTATTATGTATAGCAAAATTACAAATAAAGTATATTGTATTGAAATGTATATTATCGTTATTTGAGTATGGATAATTGACCGCAAGAGTTTACAGGGATTTTCCTATTTTTGAGCTATATGTAAGGTGTCTTAATATATACCTGCAAATTGTTTTGCAGGTATAATATTTTAGGCATTTTTCAGTTATAATTATAGTAGTAAAACCACAGACTGTCATATTGAACCCCGGAAGAGTATTATTTTTTATTTTAATGTTTTGTTGCGGATGCTTCTGCAGCTTGCCCCTTTATGCCCAAAAAGCTAATAAGGACTCTGTAGCTGCTGCTCAGAAAATGGAAGCAGCGAAGAAAAAAGAGCAGGAAAAAGCTAAGGCCGAAGCTGCAAAGCAACTGAAACAGCAACAAGCAGCCAAACAGAAAGCACAACAGACAAGCAGGGATAGTGCCGCAAAAGCACGTGAAAAACAAACTTTGGAGCGCCAGACAGCGCAAAAAAGAAGGATGGATAGCTTGCAGTTAGTTCGCAAAAAAACGACTGACAGCATCTTTAAAATACGAAAGCGCAAAACTGATAGCCTTGCAGCCATCAGGAAATATAAGGAAAGCAGGAAGTATAAGGATAGTGTAGAAAAGGCACGGATAGCCAAGGCAAAATCATTGCAGGCAGTAAGGATGGCAAAGCTGGATTCTGCAAAAAATGCCAGAAAAAAAATAACGGATAGTGCTATCGCAGCCAGAAAAATTGTGACAGACAGCACAAAAGCTATTCAGAAAAAACGCAGCGATAGCCTTGCAGCCAAAAGGAAATACAGAGAAAGTAAACGATTCAGCGATAGTGTAGCGGTTGTGAAGAAGATGCGGATGGATAGCATTACGGCAAAACGTAAATCCTTCAGCGATAGCCTTACTGCAAAAAGAAAGAAAGTTACAGACAGTCTGGCTGCACAGAGAAAGGCTAAGACGGATAACCTGACAGCAATCAGAAAAAAGAAAGCTGACAGCCTTACTGCCATAAAGAAAGTAAGGACAGACAGCCTTGCTAAAGTAAAGGAGAAGAAAGAAAAGATTCAGAAAGATAAACAGAAGGACAAGGAACAAAAACAACAGCTTGCTTTTGAACTGAAAATCAAGAAGAAACAAAAGGCATACACGAACGAAAAAATGCTGAAGCGCAGGTGGTCTGTGCCAAGGCGTATTGTTCAGAATACATTTACTCATTACAACTACTACTTTAATGCGGATAAAAAAATGGATGAGGCGATAGCTAATATGCTGCGTGCCAAGAAGGATAACTATGATTCCCTGTTAGCTCTTTTCCCATTCAACCCGGATAAAGACTCGGCAATGCTGTCTTCGGATATGGACAGTATTATTTATAAATCATCTATGGGTATTCAGATACACGACCCGCGTACAAAGTGGGGAGATGATTTATACCTGTTGCTCGGGCAGGCTTATTTTTATAAAGGGAACTATAAAGAAGCATCGGCATCTTTCAGGTATGTGTTGAGCCTCAGGGATAAGAAGAAAAAACCTAACCAAAGTAATAGTGTTTACAACAAAAAAACTGGTAAACAACTATCTATTGCTCAGGAAGATAAGGACGGATTTCTGGCATTTTTAAAACATCGTTCTGTACATAATGAGTCATTGCTGTGGTTGTCCCGCACCTACACTCAGATGAAACAGGAAGGTAATGCTGAGTCTGTACTGGACCTGTTGGAAACAGACCCTAATTTCCCTGAAGATATGCAGGGGAGGCTTGCACTTGAAAAAGCGTTTATCAATCTAAGCCAAAACGATTACAAAGCTGCTGCAGAGCAACTGACAATAGTAGCCGCTGATAATAACCTGCCTGACTGGGTAAGAATGAGAAGCGCATACATTGCGGGGCAGATACAACAGAGCAGGGGAGAGTATGTAGCCTCTGCAGCAAGTTTTCAAAAAGTAGTTGACCTGAATCCTAAAATTGATATGGATTTCTATGCCAGGAAAAATATGGCATACAGCCTGATGTATGCAGGTGGCAATCAGGATGAAGCGGTAACATCGCTGAAAAAGGTTTTGAAAGACGGCAAATATGTTCCATACTACGAGCAAGTGTATTTTGTTATGGGCCGGCTGTCTGCGAATAGCGGTAAGTATGATGAAGCTATTGCTTATCTTAATGATGGTATCCGCTCTCCGAAATCTACACCTAAACAAAAAGGTTTGTCATTTGCCACATTGGGAAATGTGTATTATAAGATAGGCAGGTATGAAGATGCGAAAATGGCATATGACAGTGCCACTGTTTTTGCAGGTGTATTGCCAAACGACACAATGATGCTGACTGCGGTAAAAAGAAGTGCAGCGTTGGGCAGCATTACTACACCACTGGCACAAATAAAACATCTGGACAGCCTTATAGCATTGGCAATGCTGCCTGAAAAAGAAATACGGGCGGAGGTAAGACGCTATATACGAATGCTGCAGGAACGCAGGGCAGATAGCATATTCAAATCAGAGCAGATAACTACCACAGGTGGTGGTACAGGTACTACTAATACCAATTCCGGCAACCCGTATGCAAACTGGTATTTTGCAAACGGGGCATTAATGCAGCAGGGTGTCAATGAATTTAAGCGCAAATGGGGCAACAGGACACTTGCCGATAATTGGCGTAGAAGTGCTGCCGCAGGATTCGGAAATAATAACGCGCAAGCATCGGCTAATGCAGGAAATGAAGAAAGTAATGTAGAGCTGGATGAAAACGGGATACCAACAGAAGAGGCATTAATGGTATTTATACCCAGAACTGCGGAAAGCATAGAAGAGGCTAAGGGCGCAATACGGCAAGCGTATATGAATGCTGCAAATGCATATATAAAAGACCTTGAAGATTATCCACCGGCAATAAAAGTATTAGATACATTAGATAAGCGTTTCCCGAACCATGAGTTTAAAGCAGAATCTGTGTACCTGAGATACCTTGCATATATGAGGATGGGGAAAGTGCAGGAAGCTACAACATACGCTGACGAACTACTGCAAAAATACCCTGATTCTAAATGGGCTGCATTGGTGAAGCCAAGTGAAAGTACAGGAACACCAAGTGCAGAGCAGGAAGATGTTACGGCGTATTATGAGAAAACATATGCCATGATACTGGATCGTCAGTATGCATGGGCATTGGATAGAGTATTGCAATCTAAAAAGCTATACACGAACCCCAGATACAGCAAACGTTTTACGATAATAGAAGGTATAGCCCTTGCGGGTATGAATAAATATGGTGAGGCTGATACATTAATCCGTGGATTCATAAGCAGCTACCCAAGCGATTCTTTGAGGCCATGGGCAGATGCTATATTAAAATATATAGAAGAGAAAAAGCCGGCAGCACCGGTTACAGGTTCCGTACCGGCAACGCCACCAAGCGGACAAGCGGCAGGACAAGTAACACCACCTGCAGGCAGCCTGGCCTTGCCAACTACACCACCACCGCCATTGCCCGGTGCAATGGCAGGCGATGTGCCGCCCGCTACAGTGCCGGCAAGTTATGTGTATAGGCAGGATGCAGAACACTATGTATTGTTTGTATATGGTGCTATGGAGTCGCGTGCGGCAGGGGTAAAGGCAGCGATTAATGACTTCAATACATTCAAATTCAGTAGCCTGAGTTTAAGTACGGATATGCAGCAGATAAAGTCTGATGTAGGTATTGTTGCTGTAAGGTCATTCAAAAATCTGGCTGCAGCTAAGATATATGTGAATGCCTTGCGTGGAACAGGCCAGATATTCAGAGAGTATAAAAATACGGAGTACCAACTTGTATTTGTATCAGCAGCCAACTACCCTAAATTGATGGCTGATAAGGATATGAAGGCTTACATGCAATTCTATAATGCTAATTATAAATAATTATTAAGCGTGTATTTGTAAACAGATACACGTTTCTTTTCCCTTTTTTTGACTTTCTTCGTAAATTACATAGTACAGTGTAGCTTATGGATACGATAGTCAGAGAAGCATATAATCTTAACGAAGAAGACGAAAAAAAACTAATACTCCGTGAGTATAGGGCACTTTTGCGTGCATTAAAACACCGTATTAAGAAGGGGGATAAGAAATTAATCCGCCGGGCATTTGAAATTTCAGTGGATGCGCATAAAGATATGCGCCGAAAATCAGGTGAGCCATACATATTACATCCTTTAGCCGTGGCAAGGATAGTAGTGGAAGAAATAGGGCTGGGTGTAACATCTTCCATCTGCGCATTGCTGCACGATGTTGTAGAAGATACAGAAATAACACTGGAAGATATTGAAGCAGAGTTTGGCAGCAGGTATGCCAAAATAATAGACGGGCTCACCAAAATATCGAATGTAGTAGACCTGAAAGCAGATACTACTATACAGGCCGAGAACTTCCGTAAAATATTGCTGACTCTGGCAGATGACCCACGGGTGATATTGATAAAACTGGGAGACAGGTTGCACAATATGCGCACGCTCGAAAGTATGAGCCGTGAAAAGCAACTTAAGATTTCATCTGAAACGACTTATATCTATTCGCCGCTGGCACACCGTTTGGGTTTGTACGAGATAAAATCGGAACTGGAAGACCTTGCACTGAAATACACACAACCGGAAGTGTATTGGGAAATTGCGCAGGGCTTGAAAGAAACCAAGCGAGAGCGTAGCAAGTATATTAATGAATTTATACGCCCGATAAAAGAAGATTTGCAGGAATTGGGGCTTGAGTTTGAAATATACGGACGCCCCAAAGCTATCCATTCTATATGGAATAAGATGCGTACCAAGCATGTAGCATTTGAGGAAGTGTACGATTTGTTTGCGATACGCATCATTTTAAATTCTCCGATTGAAAAAGAAAAAGAAGACTGCTGGAAGGTGTATTCTGTAGTTACCAACTTCTATAAGCCAAGCCCGGAAAGGCTGCGCGATTGGATAAGTGTGCCTAAAGGCAATGGCTATGAAGCATTGCACACAACTGTAATGGGGCCAGGTGGGCGGTGGGTAGAAGTGCAGGTGCGCTCTGCCAGAATGAATGAGATTGCCGAAAAAGGACTTGCAGCACACTGGAAGTATAAAGAAGGCGCACCAAGTGCTCAGGAGAGCAAACTGGACAGCTGGCTGCAACACCTGCGCGATATACTGAACAATCCTGATACAGATACGCTCGACTTCCTGCAGGATTTTAAACTCGACCTTTTTACCGAAGAGATATACATATATACACCGAAAGGCGAGATGCGAGTATTGCCGAAAGGAGCTACTGCATTGGATTTTGCTTTTGATATACACTCTGAATTGGGGGCTCGTTGTATCGGTGCGAAAGTAAACTACCGATTAGTACCACTTAGCCACGAGATAAAAAGTGGTGACCAGGTAGAAATTATTACATCATCTAAACAAAAGCCGTCAGAAGATTGGCTGAGTTTTGTTACTACCGCCAAGGCAAAGTCGCGTATCAAGTATTACCTGAAAGAGGAGAAACGTAAGATTGCCGAAGATGGTAAGGAAATGCTGCAGCGCAAGCTTGAACATATGAAGCTGACGCTAAGTGCATATAACGTGAACGAGATGATGGTGCATTTCAAAAAACAGTCTTCGCTTGATTTGTTTTATGCTGTAGCAGTGGGAAGCATAGATGTAAAAGACCTGAAAGAGTTTACAATACTGGGCGATAAGCTGGTACATCCTGCGAAAGAGGTAAAGATAGATCCGAAACTTCTCATCTCGTCTGACGAGCTGCTGAAACAAAAACCGGCAAAGGGAGCTGAGCTTATCATATTCGGAGAAAGCTCTGATAAAATATTGTACAAGCTTGCCCAGTGTTGTCAGCCAATACCGGGTGATGACGTGTTCGGGTTTATAACATCGGGCGAAGGGCTGAAAATACATCGTACAGATTGTCCGAATGCAGCACAGTTGCTGGCGCACTATGGCCACCGTGTAGTGAAAACCAAGTGGGCGAAGAATAAGGAAATATCTTTCCTGAGTGGTGTACGCATAATTGGCCTGGACGATGTGGGTGTAATACAGAAAATAACAAACGTAATATCAGCAGAGTTGAAGATGAACATGCGTTCTATAAGTATCGATTCTCACGATGGTATTTTTGATGGTACCATCATGGTATATGTACATGATAGAGAAGAGTTGGATGCGCTTTGTCAGCAATTGGCTGCATTAGAAGGTATCAGCTCTGTAGAGCGTCTGGAGGCACAGGAATAAAACAGCAAAGACAGTTTCATAACATGGAAATAAGAAAGAGCAGTACAGACTTGTACGCTGCTTATAAGGAAACTACACAGAAAGCTGCAGACCTCAATAATGCATCGGCAGTATTGGGTTGGGACCAGGAAGTGTATATGCCTGCAAAAGCTTTTGAGATACGCGGCAGGCAGTTGGCTACACTGGCATCGCTGGCGCATGAAATGCTGACCTCTGAACAATATGGAAACCTGTTGCAAGAACTGGCAGGCAGGGGCGACCTTACTGATGAGCAGAAAAGAAATGCAGCATTAAGCTTTGAGGATTATAGTAAAAACAAAAAGCTTACCCCGGCATTTGTCGAGGCAATAACTCAGCAGACAAGTGCCAGCTATAATGCGTGGATACAATCGCGCAGAGAAAATAAATACAGCATATACGCGCCTGAACTGGATAAGATGATAGTGCTGAAAAAGCAACAGGCGGATATGTATGGTTATGAAAAACATCCGTATGATGCATTGATGGATGAGTATGAAAAAGGTGCTACAGTTGCCCTGATGGATGCAGTATTTGGCGATGTGAAAGAGCAACTGCCGGCATTGCTGCATAAGATAAAACAAGCGCAGCAGGTAGATGATGGATTTTTTTTGAGGAATTATCCCAAGCAACAGCAGTGGGATTTTTCTATAGAAGTGCTCAAGGCAATGGGTTATGATTTTGAAGCAGGAAGGCAGGATATGTCAGAGCATCCGTTTACAACATCTTTCGCACCCTCTGATGTGCGCGTTACAACCCGTGTTGATGAAAATAACTTCTCATCGTTGCTGTGGAGCAGCATACACGAAGGGGGCCATGCATTGTATGAGCAAGGCTTACCAATTGCGCAGTATGGTTTGCCTTTAGGGGCAGCCGCGTCTTTGGGGATTCATGAATCACAATCAAGGCTTTGGGAAAACAATATAGGCCGGGGTACACATTTCTGGAAATATTTTTACAGCAAACTGCAACAATATTTTCCTCAACAGTTGCAGGATGTATCGGTTGATGCTTTTTACAAGGGTATGAACAAGGTAGAACCATCGCTGATACGTACAGAGGCAGACGAGGTAACATACCATTTTCACGTGCTGATACGTTATGAAATAGAGAAGGGGTTGATTAGTGGTGAATTGTACTCGGAAGACTTGCCCGAAACATGGAATGCGATGTATCATAAGTATCTTGGGGTATCGGCAAAGGATGACAAAACAGGTGTTTTGCAGGATGTGCATTGGGCGCATGGCAGTTTCGGGTATTTCCCGACCTATTCGTTGGGTAGTTTTTATGCAGCACAGTTCTATAATCAGGCAGTAACGGAAATAATTGCATTAAGCAATGATATTGAAAACGGTCAACTGACCGGATTGACAACGTGGTTGCGGGGAAAAGTACATCAATATGGCAGGCGCTATACCTCTGAGGAATTATGCAAACAGATAACAGGTAAAGGGTTGGATTTCAGTGTATTCATGCAATATGCACAACAGAAATACGCCGGCATTTACGGCTTTGAGTAGCTATGGCACAAACGCAACTATACAAGTACGACGAACCTCTTGAAGAGGATGAACTTGTGTTTTTGCAAAACAAGCTGGGAAAAGAAAGTGCTCAGTTCTATAAAATAATACGCATACTGCTGGTGTTCTGTTTTGCATGCCCCTTTCTGATAGCATGGTTCAGAGCGATTAATGGCGTGGAAGACCCTTTTTCGTACAAATACTATTTCGGAGGAGTGTTGTTTTTAGCAATCTTCTCGGGTAGTATCGTATATGTTGCATACTATTATACCCTTCGGCGAATTCGTCTTGATATTAAAAAAGGGACAAAAACTATTGAGAGGGTACACATCACACGCAAGCAATATATGCCACATAATAACTCTTATTATCTGTATCTGGATTCGCCGGTAAAACTGAGTATAGAGGTAAGTACGGATGACTACCACCAGATAGGTGAAGGAGATGAGCTGAATATTGAATATACTACCTGTTCCAGGTTCTATCTGGGCTATTTTTAAGCATTTAAACGCTTTCGATTACCTTTGCAGCCCATGATACGTATTGGTAAGATAGTAGCTACACACGGACTGCAGGGCGGAATGATAATGACCCATGTGGCAGGCGAAAGCAATTGGCTGAAGCCCGGCGCCGTATTGTTTGTAGAAATAAGAAAAGACAGCCAGATACCATATTTTGTTGTAACTGCCAAGGCTGCAAACAATGAAGAGTACAACATAACGGTAGAAGATATAATAACTGTAGAGGCTGCTAAAAAGCTGGTAGGCAAGCATGTGTATGTGAAAGAAGACGTGTTGAAGGATGTAAAAACAGATTCCCCTTTGTTGTGGATAGGATTTAATCTTGTAGATAAAGAAAAGGGTGGGTTGGGTGCTATTGAAGATGTATTGCAAACAGGGCATCAATGGTTGGCAAAGCTTACTATAGAAGGTAAAGAAGTGCTGATACCATTGGTAGATGATATATTGGTGGAGGTGAATGTGCGAAATAAGTATGTACGGGTAGATTTGCCGGAAGGTTTAATTGACGTTTATTTAAATAGTTGAGATAGGGTATGCGTATAGATATTATTACAGTAGTTCCTGATTTGCTTAACAGCCCTTTTAGCCACTCTATAATGAAGCGGGCACAGGCGAAAGGTTTGCTGGATGTACATGTGCATAACCTTCGCGATTATACACCTTATAAGCAGGCGCAAGTGGATGATTACCAGTTTGGTGGTGGTGCAGGTATGGTAATGATGCCCGAACCGTTAGCAATATTAATAGAAAAGCTACAGGCAGAAAGAACGTACGATGAAATAATATATATGACTCCTGATGGCAAACAATTTGACCAAAAAACGGCCAATATGCTGTCTTTGAAGGGGAACCTGATGATTATCTGCGGACATTATAAGGGGATAGATGAACGCATACGCGAACATTTTGTGACCATGGAAATATCAATCGGGGATTATGTGCTGAGTGGTGGAGAGTTGGCTGCTGCTGTAGTAGTAGATGCCGTTGGCAGGTTGATACCGGGTGTATTGAACGATGAAACATCGGCTTTGTTCGATTCTTACCAGGATGGTCTGCTTGCACCGCCTGTTTATACCCGTCCTGCCGACTTCAGAGGGTGGAAAGTGCCGGAAGTACTGCTGAGTGGCGACCCTAAAAAGGTAGATGCGTGGAGGTTGGAACAAAGCCTGAAACGCACAGAAGAGCGCCGCCCTGACCTGATGAATGATTAAAATGCAGAATAATTCTCAAAATATTTTGTAAACATGGATTTTACCATTACTTTTGCAGTCCCAAAATAATACTAACATGGATACCGTAGTAGCATTTGTACATGAGCAGATGACAGGGAAGAAAGAATTTCCGAAGTTCAAAGCCGGTGATAACGTAACCGTTAACTATAAAATCATTGAAGGTGCTAAGGAGCGTATCCAGGCATTTAAAGGTGACGTTATAAAGCGTCAGGGTCGTGGTTTCACACAATCATTCACTGTTCGTAAAATGTCTGACGGTGTAGGTGTTGAGCGTCTGTTCCCGCTGTACTCTCCAAACATCGATTCTATCGAAGTACACAAAACAGGTCGTGTACGTCGTGCGAAACTGTTCTACCAACGCGAACGTCAGGGTAAATCTGCACGTATCAAAGAAAAGAAATACATCGCAGTGGCAAAATAAGCCGCCTGTATCTGATATTTTTAAAAAAGCCTGCTGTACAAGCAGGCTTTTTTCATGCGCGTATACGCTTTGTTAATGCGCGGTTAACCGCTTGTAAATATCTTGTTAATGGCGGGGTAATAATTGTTATTGAGATGTTATTGCGGTCAACTTCGTAATAATTCAGATTTCTTTCACTTCTCAAATATCCGATTATGAAAAACAAGTTGTTAACCATCGCATTGATAGCATCGGTTGTTGCCGGCTGTACCAAGTCTGCTAACAATAACATCGTGAGTCCTGATACGAATAAAACTGTCTCCGATAATACTGAATTGCCTGATGGTGCTGCCTCCAAAAGCACAGCAAGGCCATTTAAAGGCAGTTTGTCTTATCAAATAAACACATCACTGAATTTACCTTGCAACTGTGGCCCGATGGGTACCATCGGTGATTTTGAAGGGCAGGGTACAGTTACACACATGGGTCTGCTACGTGCTAAGAACAAAACCTGCGTTGCTCCGATAATAGTAAATGGTAATTATGTAGGTAACAGGATAGTAGCACAATGTGCATCATTTATTGCCGCAAACGGCGATGAGATATATTGTAATATACCTGCTTACGACCTGTACTTTACAGCTAACGGATTAGCAACCGGCACACTGGAAGCAGAGTTTACCGGAGGTACTGGCAGGTTTGTGAATGCTACAGGTAATTTTAGCGGTACAATGACGGTACCATTAAGTAATCCAGGTGTTGCAACACTCAGCAATATAAACGGTACAATAGGATATTAATAAAATAGCTTGTTTTGTTTGACCAAATCCCTGTTTCTTAATTGAAACGGGGATTTACCATTCAGGAGAAGTTGATTGTAGAATTATTAGCGCTTTGTTTGTTATTATGCTATAAACACTTATTTTAATAGGGTTAAAGGGTGTATAATAGCACCCATTTGTAAAATATTTAATAACTTCGCGCAAAATTTTTAAGAGTATGAATTGGAACCCTGCAGGAATGGTGGAAGAATTGACTTCTACATCGCACAAACTGGCTAAAGGCTACGAGACACTTCAAGGAATGGAAGACATACAGGTAGCTACAACACCAAAGGAATTGGTATGGAGCAGCGGCCATGTAAAAATGTATCATTACATACGCGAAACACCTGCAAAATGCACTACACCGGTGCTGGTGTCATTCGCTATGCTCAACAGGCACGATGTGCTTGATTTGCAGCCTGACCGCAGCCTGATGAAAAAACTGCTGGAAGAAGGCCTGGATATATATATTATGGACTGGGGTTATCCTACAAAGGCTGACCGTTATGAAACAATGGAAGACTACATCGACGGTTATATGAACGATGCGGTTGACTTTGTACGCAAGAGCAATAAGGTTGACAAAATCCACAAGATGGGCATTTGCCAGGGTGGTACATTCAGCATGATATATGCATCATTGTATCCTCAAAAACTGAAATCATTGACTACATACGTTGCTCCATATGAGTTCAGCACAAACACTTGTATGCTGTATCGCTGGACAAAGCATATAGATGTAGATGCAATGGTAGATACAGTTGGTACTATACCGGGAGAAATGGTAGATGGAGCATTCGGTATGCTGAAGCCAAGTATGAACATCAGTAAGTACCTGGGTGTTATGGATAGCCTGGGTGATAAAGGCAAGATGGAAAACTTCCTGCGCATGGAAAAATGGAAAGGCGACTTACCTGCTATTCCGGGCGAGATGTATCGTAAATACATCAAAGACCTGTTCCGTGATAATAAACTTATAAAAGGTGAAATGGAACTGGGTGGACGTACTATCAATCTGAAAAACATGACGGTACCATTCCTGAATGTTTATGCAACAGATGATAATATCATCCCTAACGAAAGTACACTACCGATAATGGATGCTATAGGAAGTAAGGATAAAACAAACTATCCTTTCCCTGGTGGACACATAGGTGTATTCGTAGGCGGTAAGAGCCAGAAAGAGTTGGCACCTGCTGTTGCAAAATGGGTTATTGAAAAAGGTTAGTTTTTAGTTGATTGATTGACCTGTTGAATGGTTAATCAGTCAGTTTATAATAAGCTTATAGACAAAAGGTGTGCATGATGCGCACCTTTTGTTTTATATTGAATGAGAATAATAAAGAACGGAATTGATACACACAGCACATCATAAGTTTGCCATACACCATACAGTGCTTTCCAACGGTAGTAAGATGGCATATATAGACGAAGGGAAAGGAGCATATACATTGGTATTTGTACACGGCCTCGCAACATATGGGCGTAGCTGGCAACACCAGATAGAAGGCTTGAAAGAACACTACAGGTGTGTGGCAATAGACCTGCCCGGTAACGGATATTCTGACAGGGGTAAGCACGATTACAGCATACATTTCTTTGCAGGATGTGTATATGATTTTATACAAAAACTTGGATTGAAAAATGTAGTACTTGTCGGTCATTCAATGGGCGGACAGGTAGTGATGCATTTATTGCAGCATGTTCACGATGCTGCTATAAAGCTTGTATTGTGTGCGCCCGCAGGTTTCGAAACCTTTAATGCGATGGAAAGTGGTATGTATAAATCGGCTATTTCCATGCTCGATATGTTCAGCACAGAAGAGAACAGCCTTAAGCAAAGTGTACGTACCAGTTTCTTTAAATATCCGGCGTATGCAGATGAAATGGTAGAGGAATTGATACACATCATGCGCTCGCACTCTATACGCAATTACAGACATATGGTAGATGCATGTGTTAATGCAATGCTGGATGAACCTGTGTTTGACAAGCTCCAATTGATAGAACAACCCGCACTGGTAATGTATGGCGAGCGTGATGCGCTGATACCCAATAGATGGATACACCCTGTAACTACACAACACATAGCCGAAGATGGGGTACGCAAACTAAAAGATGCAAAACTGGAAATGATACCGCAATGCGGCCACTTTCTGCAATTAGAAAAGCCGCATCTTGTGAATGTGGCTATCAGAAAGTTTGTGGGATAATGTATTTGAGGTGTGGGATGTTTTGAGAATATCTTATGTTAATACGACATTCATGTTAAAAACTATACAAGAGCAATTAGTTATAGGCCTGCCACTAGAGAACCATAATGTTATAGTTCCCTGGAATGTTACAATTGACGCTATTCGTAATTATGGCAAACCGATGGTGACAATGTGCTCAGAGCAAAGGGTAGATGCTGTATGGGAGGATGCCCAGATTTTAGGTGGGTTAAAGCTAAGGCTTATAGCTAATTTTTGGACTACACTATTCAGTGGGTATGAGCTTTATAGTATCTATACTTACATACTTGAAGAAGAAGTAGTAAGAATAAAACAACATCTTGAATCATATTTGGGAATTGCTCCAAAATATAAAACACCAAGTGAAATAGAATATTACTACAGGTGGCGGGTTGGTCGATGCGAAATAAGACTTGGACAAGGTGATCGTTTTGGAGTGTACTACTACATTTCCATTCGTCGTCGAGGTTGGTTTTAAACTCCTGTCATCATACCGCGCTCCTTATATAATATATAGTAGCAAGATTGTAGCTATGTATCTATGATGTGTGGACAATATGCTATTTTTTCATTCCCGGATATTTCATCTTTAAACTAACCATTGCATCGCGCAGCAGCTTGGCTACGAGGTAAGACTTGTACCAGTTCTGGTCGGCAGGTATGATGTTCCATTCAGGAGTATTACACTTATTAAATACATCTTCGTAGTAGCTCATGTAGGTATCCCAGAGTTGTGATTCCTCTATGTCTTTCGCATTATACTTCCACATTTTCTGTGGTATGCTCATGCGTTCTTTAAGCCTTGTCAGTTGCTCTTCTCGCGACACATGCATGTATAGTTTGATGATGTGTGTATTGTTATGTTCTGTAAGCAGTTTTTCGAAGTCGTTGATTGCAGCCATGCGTTTCAGTGCTGTCTTGTCATCAATCAGCCTGTGTACACGTGTTACCAATACATCTTCATAATGAGAACGGTTGAATACTTGTATCATTCCTTTTGCAGGTGCGTGTTCGTGTATCCGCCACAGGAAATCATGTGATAATTCTTCGGGCGTAGGCACTTTGAAAGATGTAACCTGCACACCCTGCGGATTCATACAGCCAAATACATCGCGTATCAAACCATCTTTACCACTGGCATCCATCCCTTGCAATACTACCAGTATGCTGTGTTTGCCTTCTGCATACAGCAGGTTCTGCAATTCATCCAGCTCACTTTGTATGACAGCCAATTTCTTTTTAGTGGCATCCTTGTCCCAGTTTTTCGGAGCTTTGGTTGCTGTTTTATTTAGTTTGATTTTTGCCATACTGATGAATTGAAGCGTATAAAAAAGTTTATTCGTCGAAACTGCTGAGCATTTTACGGTATGCTTTGATGAAAATTGCACCGAGGTTTTTGTGCGGCGGTATATAATCATCAAACATTTCTTTTGGTTTCTCCCTGCCTTTCAGAGAAAAATAACCATTCAACCCTCGCCAAGATGAAATCCAATCAACATCGGCGCCTGCAAGTAGCTGGTCGTTAATGGTTTTGATAATCGGCTCGTTGACACTCATAGAGCCTACTTGTTTTGAAGATATGATATGTGCATCAGGCGAATGGTCTAATACTTTTCCCAGATTATGGTATCCGCCGCAAGAGCCAAGCATTACAATTTTTGTTTCGCGCTGCAGTTGGTCTATTGTAAGTGGTAAGTGGTAGCTATGCCCGCGGTGCACTACTACAGCAGGGTGTATGTTCAGGCTATCCAGATAGTTGCGCAATGCTTTCTGTGCTTCTTCGTCTCCCGGTTCAGGTATTGGCAGGTTGGCATATACTACTATTGGTTTGCCCTGCAACGATGTAAGCTCTGCCCAGTATTTATTGGTTACAATTTTCCATTTGTCTTTTGGAAAATTACTAAGGAAGCTGGTATAAGAAGTTTTACCATCTTCATCGCCATAAAAGAATACCTGCTCATAAACTATACCGGAATCAGTAGTGAGGTTTTTATTGAGCACCATGCTGATTGGCGGCAGGTTGAGTTTATCTGACTGTAATGCAGCTGTGGTACTATCCATGCCTTTCAGCCCTTCAAACAATGTTGCCAGCAAGCCATATACAATTACGCCTTTCTTGCTGCGGTATTTATAAGATGCTTCATAATTGTCTTTTACCTGCTTCTCGAGAAAGACTGCAAGAGATGAGTCTTCAATACTTCCAAAAGCATCTGCAACATCTACTGCGTCTTCCAGGTCGTCATCTTTACCTTGTTCCAGTCCGGCTATGAAGCTGCGCATCAGGTTGTTCTTATTCTCCGCATCCATTGTGCCTAGGAAAGAAGTAAGTGTATTATATCCTGCACACATACGGATGAACGTACGGAACTTATCGCGATGCACTTTTTCAAGCAGTTGGTCGCCTGTCATTGGCTTCATGCGTTCCAGCATACGCTTATACGTGCCGAGGAAGCTGCTTGTATAGATTTCATCCTGGCCATATACCATGATGAAGTATAATACCTCAGGCGGAAATTTTTCGATACACCTGAAACGAACCGGGTCCTTTTCTTCGTGCAGGTCGTTCATTTCCCGTACATACTTCAATCCGCGGTATTTCAACTCGTCGGTATAAGTATCTCCACCTAATGTTACACCTTCCAGCTTCAGTCTTACGAGGTTTTCGTAGAATAAATCGTGGTTGGCAGTTATCTGGTCTATTTCCGCAATTGTTTTCTTTTTGGTGTACACATCATTCAGGAAGGGCATCGCTTTCAATGGCGATTTTGATTCCTGCGATATACGTACAATCGTTTGTACCAAAGGGTCTTTACTGCGTTTAACGGCATTGCTCAGTACATAGTTGGTAGATGAGGCATAGTTGAATAATTCATTAGGTACTACACGTGCAGCAGCTGCAATGACATCATCTGCATAGCTTTCATTAGCAAATTCACTCAGCCTTTTTATCATGCTTTGTGGTTCTTGTTTGCCCATTTCTGTGAAGATGAATACGCGTTCTTCAGAGCCCGGTTCAAACAGGTATTTTACATTGTTCAGTGTCTGGAAGTTGATGTTCTTTTTTACGAAATCCATGCTCTTACCTTCATTGCGTGCTATTATCAGGTCGCGCATATTGTATATTTCCTTGCGGTAAAATACAGGGTCGGCTTTCGTGTCTGCATTAAAAGTGTAGAGCATTTCGTTGATTGCCTTCAGACATCGGATTTTTTCCTGATTATCAGCAACAGCATCCCTCGTTTTTGCAGGTAGGTTTTCAACCATTTTCTGCATCTGGTCTATAACCGTAAACATAGCTGTGTTCAGGCTCAGGTTGATAACAGAATCGTCTGTGTAGTATAATTCGCGATTGCGCATCACACCATCAGAGGCATCTGCGCGGTTCTGTTCTTTGTCTATTTTATCGTGCCATAGTTGCCTGTTGCGTGGTATTGGTTGCAGCAGTGTATCTATTTCATAGATGCTTTTTTCTTTTTTCTTTTCTTCCTTCTTTTTTGTTCGTGTTGTTTGTGCATCAACAGATAATGAGCAGGTAAAGAGCAGTAGTAATAAAAACGGATAGTTACGATTCATGTATGTATTATTAGTGCAAGTATGCCCTAAGGCATCAGCATGAAGCTACAAAAATAAGAAAAGCCGCCATGTTAAGGTTATTCTAAACAATGGCGGCTTTTAAATACTATATATAAGGCATTACCATTCAGGATACAGCGGGAATTGCTGCATAAACTCGTTCACTTCGCCACGTACTGTTTTGATTATGTTTTCGTCATCTGGTGCCATTAATACACGGTCCAGCCAATTGATTATTTGCGGCATATGTGCTTCTTTCAGTCCGCGGGTAGTAACAGCGGGTACACCTATACGAATACCTGAGGTGATAAAAGGTGATTTATCATCAAAGGGCACCATATTTTTATTAATAGTAATATCAGCGTGTACCAATGTATTTTCAGCTTTCTTACCGCTTATGTTTTTATTGCGAAGGTCTATCAGCAGCAGGTGGTTGTCTGTACCGCCTGATACTATGTTGTAGCCTTTATCAAGTAATGCGGCAGCAGCAGCCTGTGCATTATTTACAACCTGTTGGGTATATACACCAAATTCGGGTTGCAGTATTTCGTAGAATGCAACTGCTTTGGCAGCAATAACGTGTTCCAATGGTCCGCCTTGTGTACCCGGGAATACTGCAAGGTCAAGTAATTGGCTCAGCAACCTTGTTTCGCCTTTCGGACCTTTTACGCCCCATGTGTTTTCGAAATCATTTTTCACCATGATTAGGCCACCACGTGGCCCGCGCAATGTCTTATGCGTGGTAGTGGTAACAATATGGCAATGATCGAAAGGAGATTTAAGGTGCTTCTTAGCTATCAGCCCCGCAGGGTGAGATATATCTGCCAGTACCAATGCGCCAACTTTATCGGCAACAGCACGGATGCGTTCATAATCCCAATCGCGGCTGTATGCAGATGCACCGCAGATAATCATTTTAGGTTTGTGTTCTACAGCTTGTTTTTCAAGATGGTCATAATCTATCAAGCCATCTTCTTTGCGTACGCCGTAGTGTACAGCATTGTAAAGCTTGCCCGAGAAGTTTACCGGAGAACCGTGCGTCAGGTGGCCGCCCATGCTCAAGTCGAGCCCGAGTATAGTATCGCCCGGCTGCAGACATGCAAGCATTACTGCTGCATTTGCCTGTGCACCACTGTGTGGCTGTACGTTTACATATTCTACATCGAATATTTCTTTTACACGGTCTATTGCCAGTTGCTCACTTTTATCCACCACTTCGCAGCCACCATAGTAGCGACGACCGGGATAACCTTCGGCATACTTATTAGTCATAACACTACCCATTGCCTGCATTACCTGGGCGCTGGTGAAGTTTTCAGAAGCTATCAGTTCCAGACCGCGGCGTTGGCGTTCCAGTTCTTCATTTATCAGTCCGAATATGGTTGTATCGCGTTGCATTATCAATTCTTGTTTGGGTTGCAAAGATAATTATCTGCTGATGCTTATCGCAGCATTTTTGATATTACAAGCAAAGCTATTTGTATCACGCTGCTCATGGTACCCATCATGGCATACCATAGCGATGCTATATTGAAGATGAGCATACCCTTCCAGCCCCATTGCTTACCCTGGTAGAACGCATAAGTAATATATAAACCAGCAAGGCCCCATACAACGAATATGATTTTCATGCCCGTGCCTTCAGGGTTGATGCCCACAGCTTGCATGGCTTTGCTCCATGGGCCAAGTTGACCGGCATACTGTCCCGACTTAGGGCGGATATAATCGCCCGTAGCTAAGGCTCGCCCTCCGTCAAAAGCCATATAGCCGAAGTTTAGTACAGCCATGATGATGATAATCCACTTCATGAACATAAATAATGTTTTTAGTGCTTTAAAGGTCGGGAAAATGAATCAGTATTCTATGTGTTGTAATGCTTACCCCAATGCCACATCCAGTATCATCATCACGACGAAGCCCCCTATAAAACCAAGTACTGCAAGGTCTGTGTATTTATCTCGTTGTGTTTCGGGTATTACTTCTTCTACCACAACAAATATCATAGCACCCGCTGCAAATGCCAGTGCGAATGGCAGCACAGGCTGGATGTATATGACTGCCAATGCACCAAGCACACCGGCTACGGGTTCTACTATTGCAGATAACTGCCCGAACCAAAAACTTTTGAAACGGCTGACACCGTGCCTGCGCAGTGGCATGGCAACAGCAATACCTTCCGGGAAATTTTGAATACCGATACCGATTGCCAATGCTATGGCACCTGCTATCGTTGCATCCGGCATGCCTTCAGCTGCCGCTCCGAATATCACACCAACAGCAAGCCCTTCAGGAATATTATGTAATGTAATGGCAAGTATCAGCAGGGTAGTACGGTGCAGTTTTGTTTTAACACCTTCGCTTTCCTCCACACCGAAGTTGATGTGCAGGTGTGGTGTAAACCTATCGAGGACGAAGATGAACATAGCACCGGCGAGGAAGCCTACAGCTGCAGGCATCCACTTCATCGTAGGGAATAACCGTTCGGACATTTCGATAGATGGTGCCAGCAAGCTCCAGAAGCTGGCCGCTACCATTACACCACCTGTAAAGCCGAGCATCGTATCCAGCACACCCCGATGCATACTCTTAAAAAAGAAAACTAAAGATGCGCCTGCTGCTGTTACCAGCCATGTAAAAATTGTAGCAATCAATGCGCTATATACAGGGCCTATTTCTATGAAAAACTGTGTAATCGACTCCAAAATAAATAGTATCTAAAATAAATTTTAGACAAATCTAAAAATAATAATTGAATTTGTCATACTAATGTAGATAAAAATAATTTTAACTAAAAAATTAGTTGTTAAACTAATTAATTAGTAAATTTACTAAAAGATTAGTTGAAGTATATGAAAACACCAATTAAAGCACTGACGAAAGCAGAAGAAGAAATAATGCAGGCATTGTGGCAACTGGAGCATGCATTCGTAAAAGACATAGTGGATTTGCTGCCTGAACCGAAACCGCATTACAATACTGTCAGCACCATTATCAAAATACTATGCGATAAAGGTTTTGTAGGTTATGAATCTTTCGGTAAATCGAACCGCTACCATCCGCTGGTACTGAAAGACGAATACAGCAAAAAGACCATGAACCAGTTTGTGAGCAAATACTTCAATGGTTCGTTTGCAGGCATGTTATCATTCTTTGCACAGGAAAAAGATATTACCGTTCAAGACCTGGAATCTATTCTTAAAGAACTGAAAGAATCACCCGATAAAAAATAAACGCTATGATGTACCTCATTCAAGTAGTAGCATATACAGGCATACTTTATCTGGTATATGCATTGTTGCTACGCAACAAACCTATACATGCATTCAACAGGGCATATCTGCTGGGCGCTGTATTGTTACCTATAGTAATGCCTTTCCTAAAGCTATCTGCACTGACCAATTATTTTGAACAGAACCGTGCCATAAACATGCGCCTGCCCGAAATAGTAGCAACAGGTGGCTATGAAAAACAAGTGATGACGCAGACGGTCAACTGGGGGTTAATTGCATATGCTTCTGTAGCCATTGTACTGTTTGCCTTGTTTATATATAAACGTATACGCCTGCATCAGGTGATAAAGCGCAGTACACGTGTGCAGGAAGAAAGATATACGATACTGCTGAATACAAGCTACGGACCTGGTAGCTGGGGCAGATACATCTTCCTGCCCGATGAAACTATTAATGAAACCATTATACAGCACGAGGCTGCACACGTGTATATGAAGCATAGCACCGATGTGGTGCTGATGCAGATACTGCAATGCCTCTTTTGGCCCAATCTGTTTTTGCATGCCATCAATAAAGAATTGAAGCAGATACATGAGTTTCAGGCAGATGCTGCTGTGGGTATGGATAGGCAGCAGTACAGCGAGCTGCTGCTGAGTAATGTATTTGATACTTGTACACTGCCGCTGACACATTCCTTTAATATTCACCCTTTAAAAAGAAGAATCGCTATGTTGAAAAAAAGAAAAAGCCCTATGGCTATTGTATTTGGTGCTGCGGCAATTCTTGCTACAGGTGCTGTTGTGTTTAATGTTGTTGCATTACAAAGTTGTAAAGCAAAGAAATGGGAGGTAATGAAAGCGCAGGAAGTAGATAAGATGGCTGAGTTTAATGGGGATTATGTAAAGTTTATGACAGAAAATCTTGTATATCCTAAAGAGGCTATGGATAAGGGTATTGAGGGTAAAGTAATGGTAAAGTTTATTGTGAATGAAGAGGGTAAGGTTGTGTATAGGGATATTATTAAATCACCTGATACATTATTGTCGCTGGCGACGATAGATGTTTTAAGAAAAATGCCATGGTGGAAGCCGGCTGAAAAAGATGGTAAGAAAGTAGCTGTAGAGTTTATCATGCCGGTTGTTTTTGAACTTGGTGGCGAAGAACAGTTTGTTATTACCAACCACGCTTCTGAAAAGACTGATAATGGTTATTCATGGAAGTTGTCGTCATTACAGCCAATAGAGGTTGCGGATAATAATATAAACCCTGAAACGGTAAATGTGTTGCAACGTGTTTACGACTTGTTAGAACAGCGAGAAGCAGAAATGACCGGAGATTTTGACAAAACGCTTGGCAAAGCGGCTGTTTCAGGAGATTTTTCAATATTAGCCACTATACAGCACAGAGATGCCACAGTTAGGTTCTTGAAGGAAAAGAAGGCGTTGTTGAAAGCTGAAATAGAAGAGCAACAATAGCAAGATGAAATTTTAAACATCCGTACAATATTACGTCCTCCCACACCGGGAGGATTTTTCTTTTTGTATCTTCATATGAAACAATAAGTCGTTATGAACATAGATTCAATTAAAACTTCGCTGACTAGTGCCTGTGTGACTACAGTATTAGTTTTCGGTAGCTGTAATGTTGATGTGAAAAAAGGAGATGCAAATACTGCAGACAGTAGCAACAGTTCGGGTATTTCTGTACAGGTAATTAATGACGGTGATACGCTGGTGGGCAAACAGGAACCGGAAGTGCAGCATATAGACCGCCCTGCAGATAGCGGTGTCAATAGTCGAAAGAACAATAATAAGTAAGGCGTGATAACCTCAATGCATAAAACATGATTTTGAAATCCTCCCCATCAGGAGGATTTTTCTTTTTGTATCTTGCAGTCCGTTATGAGTAAAGAGATTGTAGTTAGTGGTATCCGTTCTACGGGCTTTTTGCACCTTGGCAATTATTTTGGCGCCATGCGCAATTATGTGCGTATGCAGGATGAGTTCAATTGCTTTTTCTTCGTGGCAGATTACCACTCGCTGACCACACACCCAGACCCGAAAGACCTGCGCGGCAATGTGTATCGCGTAGTAGCTGAAAACGTGGCTTGCGGTCTGGACCCCGAAAAAGTTGCACTATACGCACAGAGCGATTTGCCCGAAATACCGGAACTATACCTGATGCTGAATATGCTGGCATACAAGGGTGAGTTGGAAAAGGTACCTACCTTCAAAGATAAAGTACGTACACAGCCCGATAACGTAAATGCGGGGTTGCTTACATATCCGGTGTTGATGACGGCTGATATATTGATACACCGTGCTGTAAAAGTGCCTGTGGGTAAAGATCAGGAACAGCACGTAGAAATGGCTCGCAATTTTGCTAACAGGTATAATAACCGTTATGGTGAATTATTCCCGGAGCCGTATCCTTTTAACTACGGAGACTCGCTGATTAAAGTGCCGAGCCTGGATGGAACGGGTAAAATGAGCAAGAGTGAGAATGTAAATAGTACGCTGTACCTTGCTGACGACGACGATGTTATCCGCAAAAAAGTAATGAAGGCAAAAACGGACAGCGGCCCTACAGAGCCAAACAGCGAAATGCCTGACTATATCCAGAACATATTCCAGTTGATGAGCCTGGTATCGGCATCGGAAACAGTAGATATCTTCAAAAAGGCATACAACGAGTGCAACATCCGTTATGGTGATATGAAAAAGCAGTTGGCTGAGGATATGGTGAAGTTTATAGCTCCGATACGTGAAAAAGCAGCTGAATTGCAGCAAGATGAGGCCAGGATTCAGAAAATATTGAGAGAAGGTGCAGAAAAAGCAAGGATAAGCGCATCTGCAACAATTGCCGAGGCAAGAAAAAGGATAGGGATACATTATTATTAAAAAATAAGCCCTCTCCCTAAGAGAGGGTTATTTTTTTAGTTTTAGGTTATTATATTGTAACACAATTCGCAGGCAGGCGGAGATTATGGCTCAGAAAAATACAATAAAACACATAGCGGTAGCTGGCAATATTGGTTCGGGTAAGACAACACTTACTACCAAGCTGGCAAAACATTTTAAATGGGAGCCGCATTTTGAAGATATAGACCATAACCCATACCTGGTAGATTTTTATGAAGACATGCACCGCTGGTCATTCAACCTGCAGGTGTACTTCCTGAACACACGTTTGCAGCAGTTGCTGGAGATACGTAATGGTAAGAAAAGTGTAATACAGGACCGTACGATATATGAAGATGCATACATCTTTGCGCCCAACCTGTATGAGATGGGGTTAATGACCAAGCGCGATTTTGAAAACTATGCTTCATTATTTTCTACACTGCGTAAGCTCGTGAATCCGCCGGATTTGCTGATATACCTTAAAGCGTCTATACCTACTATCGTAGACCAGATACAAAAGCGAGGTAGGGATTACGAAGAAAATATCAGGCTGGACTATCTGAAGCGCCTGAATGAGTTCTATAATAAATGGATTGACCAGTATAACGATGGCCCCTTACTGGTGATAGATGTAGATAAAAATAATTTTGCAGAGAATGATGAAGACTTTGCAGAAGTAGTGCGACGGATTGATGCGCAAATAAACGGCCTGTTCTAACCTGAAATATAGTTGTAACTTTTTTGTTGTTATTTCGATATAGAAATAATAAAGGTATTGCTTTGCCAATAACCTGTTAAACTCAAAACTATCTACTGTATGAAGAAGACCATTTACCTGATTATATTTTTAGTGATACCGATATTGTCTTTTGCTGGAATACTGAAAGGGGTGGTGAAGGATAATAAAGGAGAGCCGCTACCATTTGCTACAGTGTTTATACAAGGTACTACTACGGGTACTGCTGCTAATGCGGAAGGGGAATATTTGCTTAATCTGCAACCCGGTACATATAAAGTAACGGCGCAGTATATGGGTTTTGAGCCTTCAGCATTCAATGTTACCATTACAGGCAATGAAACAATAATACATGACTATAAGCTGAAAGAGCAATCGCTTAATATGAAAGAGGTGGTAGTGAAAGCAAATGGTGAAGACCCTGCTTATGCCATCATCAGAAAGGCAATCAAACGACGCAAATTTCATCTGGATCAAGTAAAGTCTTTTCAGTCAGATATTTACCTGAAAGGTTTGTTGGGAACACGCAAAACACCTAAGCGACTGCTGGGGCAAAAAATAGAAAAGGAAGATTTAGGCGTAGATAGTACAGGGAAGGGAATACTCTATTTATGCGAAGAAGAAGCTACATATTACTCTAAAGGCAGTAAGGAGCGTACTATTATAAAAGCAGTACGCGAAAGTGGCAATCCTAATGGTTTGGGTTTATCTAAAATGCCGCCGGTAGTTACTTTTTACGAGAATAATGTAAATGTTTTTCAGGGCGTAAATCCACGTGGGTTTATATCGCCAATCAGTGAAAATGCATTGTTGTATTACAGGTATAAATATGAAGGCGAATTCAGGGAGAATGGCTATGTTATTGATAAGATAAAAGTAAGCCCTAAACGCCAGTATGAACCTTTATTTGAAGGTTATATTTATATAGTGGAGGAAGACTGGGCAATATACAGCCTCGACTTGTTTGCTACACAAAAAGCGAATCTTGAATTACTTGATACCATCAGGATAGAGCAATTGCACTTGCCATTGAAAAAAGATACATGGGTTATTAAGAACCAGGTATTATATCCTGTCATCAAAATATTCGGTTTTGACATCTCCGGTTATTTCGTAACGATATATAATAAACAGGATGTAAATGGTAATATTCCTGATAGCCTGTTTGATGATAAGATAAACAGCAGTTATGTTGCTGATGCTAATAAGAAGGATACAAGCTACTGGACACAGAACAGGCCCGTGCCGCTAAATGATGCAGAACGCAAAGACTATACAGACAAGGATAGTATGAGGTTGAAATACGAAGACCCCAAGTACCTGGATAGTATGCGTAAGAAACGCAATAAGTTTGATGCAATGTCATTAGTAATGGGCGGATATAATTTTTCTACCAAGGGGTATAAACATCGTTTTTCAACCAACTCATTGTTAGATGGATTAATAAACTATAACACTGTAGAAGGAATAAATGTATCACCCAAAATATGGTGGACACATAATATAGATACATCTAATTACCTGAATGGTAAGCTGGCAGCAAGGTATGGCTTCAGTAATACACATTTTAATGCAATGGGCAGGTTCTCGTACACCAAACGAGACCGTAAATGGATTGGCAGGCATTGGAGCATTGGCGTAGAAGGAGGAAAATATATTTACCAGTTTAATGCACAGAGTAGTGTTACCCCGTTGTATAATACATATACAACATTGGTGCTTGGTGAAAATCATATGAAGCTATATGAACGTTGGAGCGGGGCTGTATTATATAGCCAGAGTTTGGGTAATGGATTCAGTTATTCGTTTAAAGCAGATTATCAGCAACGTGTACCTGTAGAAAATACAACAGGTTTTACATGGGCTAAAGAATCGGGTTTTACAGATAATACGCCGGCTCCGCTGAAAGGACTGACCTGGGTTGCACATGATGCAGCAATTGTCAGTCTTGGTATTGCTTATCGCCCGGGTTATACGTACACACAGTATCCTGATTATAAAGTTGCAAACAGAAGCAGTATGCCTTTGTTTCGTTTGCAATACCAGAAAGGTATTGCCGGTATCGCGAATAGCATTGCAGATTTTGATAAATGGCGTGTTAGCATAGAAGATGACATGAACCTGAAGTTGATGGGTAGCATATCATATAAAATTGCCGCAGGCGGTTTCCTGAATGATAAATATGTAGGACTGCCCGATATGATGCACCTTGCTGACAACCAGTTGTTATTAGCGGCTCCTTATCTGAATAGCTTTCAGTTGGCTACATACTATAAGTACAGCAATACAGAGAAAATATATGGTGAGCTGCATGTAGAATATTATATGAAAGGCTTGTTAACTAATAAAATACCCTTACTTCGACAGGCACGTTGGTATCTGGTAACAGGTACAAATACATTTTACGCAAATACAAACAATTATTACGTAGAAGCTTTTACCGGGATAGATAATCTGGGGTATAAAGCTTTGCGATTTCTGAGGGTAGATTTTGTTTATTCCTGGAATAGTCTGAATCAGCAAGCATATGGCTTCCGCATAGGTATAGACCCTACAGCAGCAATAGGTATTAGTAACAGAGACAAAGGTGATGAATGGTAACGCAAGGTATTTAGCTTAAAACGATTAGTTTTGTTACACATATTACGGGTTGCTTATTTATGAGAATTCTTATTACAGGCGGTGCAGGTTTTGTGGGTTCAAACCTTGCTATAAACTTAAAACAAAAATATCCTGCATACTCTTTTGTAGTATTTGATAATCTGAAACGCAGAGGCTCTGAGTTGAACCTGATTGACTTTAAAAAGCTGGGTATAGAATTTGTTCACGGGGATATCCGTAATGTCGAAGACCTGGAGCAATTGGGGGCTTTTGACTGTATGATAGAAGCGTCAGCAGAACCTTCTGTAATGAGCGGGTTAAACGGTTCACCAAACTATGTTATCAACAATAATCTGGTAGGTTCTATTAATTGTTTTAATGCCTGTATCAAGTACAATGCTATGCTGATATTTCTGTCAACCAGCAGGGTATATCCGATAAGTCTGATAGAAAATGCCAACTATATAGAAGAAGATACAAGATTTTCATTCACAGATAATCAAAGCGTAGCGGGTATTAGTTCAAAAGGTATATCAGAGGTTTTGTCTTTGGATGCTGCTCGGTCCTTCTATGGCACTACCAAACTGGCAGCGGAATATCTGATAAAAGAATATAGCGAGTTTTACGGTCTGAAAGCGGCAGTTACGCGTTTTGGTGTGATTGCCGGCCCTCGTCAGATGGGTAAGACGGATCAGGGTGTTGTAACGCTGTGGATGGCAAGACATTGCTGGAAAAAGGAGCTTAGCTATATAGGGTATGGTGGCATGGGAAAGCAAGTGAGAGACATGTTGCACATTAATGACTTGATAAGGCTGGTGGATATTCAGATACACAATATTGACAGGTTTGAAGACAAAGTGTATAATGCAGGTGGGGGATTGTCGGGTTCTGCATCGTTATTGGAGATGACTAATATATGCTCTGAAATTACCGGTAATACGTTGGCTGTTTCAAGTGTAAAAGAGAATCGTCCTGCAGACTTGAGAATATATATATCTGACAATACAAAAATAGAGCAGGAAACTGGCTGGAAACCGGAGAAAACAGTAAAGGATATTTTCATAGATATTTATGACTGGATAAAAGATAATGAAGCAGAACTAAAGCCTGTTTTATTTTAGTTTCGATTAATAGAATCTTACTATTTTATAATTTTATTTGATTAACACTATTAGTATATACTCTTTGTTAGAAGGTGTGTATACACCGTAAGGAAATATATAATGGCAAATATTTGTGTAGTAACCGGTTCTGCAGGATTAATAGGTAGCGAATCTGTTGAGTTTTTTGCAGAGAAGTTTGACAAAGTAGTTGGTATAGATAACAACATGCGTATGCGTTTTTTTGGCGCAGACGCATCTACTGAGTGGAATACAAACCGTCTTGTAAACAGTATCAGCAATTTTGAACATCATGCAGCTGATATACGCGATATTGATGCAATAGATAAAATCTTTGGCTTATATGGTAAAGACATTAAACTGATAGTGCATACTGCAGCGCAGCCAAGTCATGATTGGGCGGCAAGGGAGCCTATAACTGATTTTACTGTAAATGCGAATGGGACCATCAATATGCTGGAGGCAACTCGTAAGCATTGCCCTGATGCAACATTTATTTTTACTTCTACCAATAAAGTATATGGAGATACGCCGAATTATCTGCCATTGGTAGAGCAGGAACTTCGTTGGGAAATTGCAGAAATGCATCCGTATTTTGCAAAAGGGATTGACGAAAACATGAGCATTGATAATACTAAACACTCATTGTTTGGTGCGTCAAAAGTGGCTGCGGATATCGTAGCTCAGGAATACGGTAAATACTTTAACATGAACGTAGGTGTCTTTCGTGGTGGTTGCCTTACCGGGCCAAAACATAGTGGTACACAGTTGCACGGTTTCCTTTCTTACCTGATGAAATGTGCTATTACCGGAGATAAATACACTGTCTTTGGTTATAAAGGTAAGCAGGTTCGTGATAATATCCATTCATGGGACTTAGTAAATATGTTCTGGCATTTCCATCAGGCACCCAAGCAAGGTGAGGTATATAATGCGGGCGGAGGCCGTTTTTCAAACTGCTCTATGGCAGAGGCTATACAGCTTTGTGAAAAGATAACAGGTAAGCCGATGAACTATCAATACTCTGAAACCAATCGTGTTGGTGACCACATCTGGTGGATTAGTGATACTTCGAAGTTTGAGGCTCATTATCCTGCCTGGAGACTGAATTATAATATTGAAGATATACTAACGCAAATACATCAGGCATTCCTTACACGTGCTTAAGCATCATATGAAGTTATCAGTAGTCATACCTGCATATAACGAAGAGCAATCATTACCTGAGTCTTTACCTCAGATATATGAAGCGCTGAGTAAAGCGGGTATTGACCATGAAATTGTTGTCATTAACGACAATTCAAAAGACAGTACATTAACATTACTGGAAAAATTGTCTGAAGACATACCTTCTCTTGTATTTTATACTAATACTGGGCCTAATGGTTTTGGGTATGCCATTCGCTACGGACTTGATAGGTTTAAAGGTGATTGTGTTGCAATAATGATGGCAGATATGTCAGATTCTCCGGATGACCTGGTGGTATTTTATAGGAAAATGGTTGACACTGATAGCGATTGTATATTCGGGAGCCGATTTATGAAAGGGGGTAAAATCATAGATTACCCAAGACATAAGCTAGTGTTGAACAGGTTGGTTAATAACTCAGTTCGTATTGTGTTCAGAATACCTTACAACGACTTTACGAATGCTTTCAAACTATACAAAAAAGAAACAATAAAAGGGCTTGCGCCAATATTGTCTCCGCATTTCAATCTTACGCTGGAGCTATCATTAAAAGCTGTAATCAGAGGGTATTCTTTTTCTGTATTACCCAATAGCTGGACGAACAGAAAGTACGGTAAATCCAATCTTAAGATTAAGGAAATGGGTAGCCGATACTTTTTTGTGTTTCTGTACTGTCTAATAGAAAAATTCTTTTCCAGAGGAGATTATCATAAGAAGGATTAAGACGCAGCTTTCTGATGGTAATATTTATCGAGTAGTGAAAGTAACGGGCTGGTCATAAACGTAGTTACAAGGGCCATAATTACCATCATAGTAAATATCTCTTCAGACAAGATGTTGAGATCATAACCTATGTTCAGGATTACAAGCTCCATCAACCCACGGGTATTCATCAGTACTCCTATTGAGAGGCTATTGTAGTTGTTTTCTCCTGTCATTTTAGCGGCCACTGCACTGCCACCAAGTTTCCCCAGAACTGCAATAGCAATAATAAGCAATGTTACAGCCCATAGGATGGGTGTATTTACTGTGTTTATATGTGTTCTCAGTCCGGTGATTACAAAGAATAAAGGAAGTAAGAGTATTAGGGCAACATCCTCAACCTTATCTGTAATAATTTGCCTGAAATGCCACTCTTGCGGCATAATAACACCTGCCATGAAAGCTCCGAATAGTGCGTGCACACCAATCAACTCTGTACACAAAGAGCTGAGTAGCATTACGATAAATATGATGGCTACAGTAGATTGTTTTACGAAATTGTTTTCTTTAGCTTTTGCAAGCTTATTCATTAATGGTCTTACAATAAATACCATAGCTATCATATAACCTACAGTAGCTAACAGGGTATATACAGAGTTGGAAAATGAATGTGCTTTGATAATTGCAATGACAAATGCCAGTGCTACCCAACCTGTAACGTCATTGATTGCTGCGCTGGTCATAGCTATGGCTTCTATACGTTTATCTCGTAGAGAGCGCTCTCTGATGATACGTGCTAATACAGGGAATGCCGTTATGCTCATGGCAATACCCATGAATAATGCAAATGCATAAAATGGTACATCCTTCGGTGCATAATAATCATGTAAAAAATAAGCGAGCATTACACCCAAAGAAAACGGAATAATAATACTTGCGTTGCTGATTGTGACAGCGGTACGTGCCTTGGTTTTAAGGATGTCAAGGTCTAGTTCCATACCTACTACAAACATGAATAGTATCAGACCTATCTGGCTTAGTATCCGCATAGTGTCTAATGAGCCTGGTGGAAATATTGCTTGCAGGTATTCAGGAAAAATGGTGCCAAGAATAGATGGGCCTAAGAAAATCCCTGCAAGTATTTCACCCATCACAGTAGGCTGTCCTATCTTTTTAAAGAAGTACCCGAATACTCTGGATGTGATAATGATAATAATTAGCTGTATTAAAAATGAGCCTAAGTGTTGCGTCATTACGATACCGGATTAAGGAAGCCTAAAACTATGATTGTCTTATTCTTAGGGCTAAAAATACTAAACTATTTACCAAATCGGGGATGATATTTTTCTAATGTCTGCCGCAGGTAGGTCCTGTCGAGGTGGGTATATATTTCAGTGGTTGTAATGCTCTTATGGCCCATCATTTCCTGTACGGCTCTCAAGTCTGCCCCCGCTTCTACCAGGTGTGTGGCAAAAGAGTGGCGTAGGGTATGCGGGTGTATGTTTTTTTTGATGCCGCTTTTAATTGTAAGGTCTTTTAAAATCAGGAATACCATTACACGAGATAATGCACTGCCCCGTCGGTTCAGGAAAACGATATCCTCATTACCGGGTTTGATATTTACAAAGCTGCGTACATGGTCTTTATACAGTTTCACCTGTTTGGCTGCTGTTTCGCCTATCGGTACAAGTCTTTCCTTATTCCCTTTACCTATAACCCTGATGAAACCTACGTCCAGGTACAGATTGCTCAATTGCAGGTTTATTACTTCGCTTACCCGTAGCCCGCAACTATACATAGTTTCCAGCATGGCACGGTTTCGTTGCCCTTCAGGTGTACTGTGGTCTATTGCTCCTAATAGCAATTCCACTTCATCTACGCTTAGAAACTCCGGCAAAGCCCGTTTTAGTTTCGGAGCTTCCAATAGTTCTGTCGGATCATTTTTGATTACTTCTTCCAGCAGCAGATATCGGTAGAATGATTTGATACCGCTGATAACCCGCGCTTGTGTACCAGCACTTAGTTCCAACTCGTTGATGTATGCAAGAAATGATTGCAGATGTGTTAGAGTAATATCCTCTAAAGCCGCATTGTGTTCTGTAGTTTGCATGAAATCGCTTAGCATAGCTGCATCATGCAGATATGCCTCTACGGTGTTGTCAGACATAGAGCGTTCTAATTGCAAGTACGCTTTAAAACCTTTGAGGTATGCTTCCCACACGGGCTAGTAAATTGAAGGCAATTTATTCATTATGCATCGCATCCAGCCATAGAGCCAGTTGTGCCGCTTCTTCTTTTTTCAGGCAAGAAGTTATCTTTTGCAGGTTTTCGTTCAGTGGTGTTTCCAAATCGGTAAGCAGTTGTAGCCCTTTCGGGGTGATGCTGATATCTACCATGCGTCTGTTCTCCTTACATTCGGTACGTTCCACAAGTCCTTTATCTAATAGTTTATCTATTAGTCGGGATACGTTTGACATGCGTTGTACCATCCTGCTTTGTATTTCAAATAGGTTCATGGCTTCGCCATGCTGCCCTCGTAGTATCCGCAGTACATTATATTGCGGTTCTGAAATACCATAAGGTTTCAATGTCGCATTGACACGATTAATAATCCAGCTGCCTGTGTAAATAATATTCAGCAGCGCCCGCTCGTGCGGGTCCTTTATCGGTTTTGTCTTAATAAGTTCCTCAATGGTTGGCATAAACGGCTTGCCTTTTTCTTATCTTGCTGTAAAATACAAAAAGATGTTACAAGTTGCTATTGTCAATGGCCCCAACCTGAACCTTGTTGGTACAAGAGAAACCGATATATACGGGGGACAGTCTTTAGAAGCTTATTTTAAAACAATGGAGCAACAGTTTCCGGAGGTTGTATTTACATATTATCAAAGCAATGTAGAAGGAGAGCTGATTAACTTTTTACATAGTTGCAGGGGCAAGGTCGATGGGATTGTATTGAACGGAGGGGCATACACGCATACCAGTATCGCAATTCCCGATGCTATTGCAGCTATCAATATACCGGTTATAGAAGTACACATATCGAATATTTACGCAAGGGAAGAGTATCGGAAAACATCTTATACTGCTGCAAAATGCGTTGGTTGCATCACAGGCTTGGGGCTGAATGGCTATGCTTTGGCAACTAAATATTTCGTTGATACCCTAAGCGCGAAAACCTCTTAGGAAATCCGTTACTGGCATTCGTTTCTTGCCTTCAATTTGCAATTCATCTACATACAACCAACCATCCGTGGCAGCAAAGCGCAGGTAGGTTTTGCCATCTGTATCATAGCTCCCTGATTCTTTGTCATGTGGCGTCTGTTCATAATGCGACTCGTAGATTTTCAGCACTTTGCCTTGCAGTGTCGTGTACGCAGCCGGTACAGGCGACATGCCCCGTATCAGGTTATGAATATTTACAACTCCCTTGCTCCAATCGATAAGTGTATGCTCCTTAAAAATTTTAGGGGCATGCTTTATGGTAGTAGCTACATCAGCTTGTGGCAATTCTTTTATCGTATTTTCTGCCAGGCCTATTACTGTTGCAACTAATAGTTTCCCACCTTCCAGCATCAGCTTATGGTACAGGCTACCGATATTGTCTGTGGGGGGTATCGGTACTTTAGTTTGCATCAAAATATTACCGGTGTCAATTTCATGCTGTAGTTTGAAGGTGGTAACCCCTGTTTCTGTTTCACCATTGATGATGGCCCAATTTATTGGCGCCGCACCACGGTATTGCGGTAATAAAGAAGCATGTACATTGACTGTACCCATTGGTGGCATATTCCATACTACTTCCGGCAGCATACGGAAGGCAACAACTATATGCAGGTGAGCATTCAGTTTTTTCAGTTCATCAATAAATTCAGGAGCTTTCAGTTTTTCGGGCTGTAATACCGGCAGGTTTTGAGACGAGGCATATTGTTTTACTGCCGATGCATGCAACTGCATACCACGTCCGGCAGGTTTGTCGGGTGCAGTTACTACAGCTACTATATTAGCTCCGGCTTCTACCAATGCTTGTAAAGAAGCAACGGCAAAATCGGGTGTTCCGAAAAATACAATCTTTAAATCCTGAAAAGCTGGCATGGGCGCAAAGCTACTACACGAAACAGATTTTTCAGGCATTGCTTAAACTTTCCTATCTTAAAGTAGTCTATTCTTTAAAGCACCTTCATACTTAATGCCCCCAACGGCAATATATACAGATGACAGGCAGTTACTGGCTGCTTTCAAAGAAGAAAAGACGCAGGAAGCGGCTTTTACACAACTGGTACGCAAATACCAGGAACGTATCTATTGGCATATACGCCGCATGGTAGCCGACCACGAGGATACAAATGATATATTGCAAAATGTATTTATTAAGGTTTGGAAAAATCTCGGAGAGTTTCGTGCTGAGGCAAATTTATATACCTGGCTCTACAGGATAGCTACGAATGAAACGCTTACCTGGATAGACCAACAGAAAAGAAGAGCCTCAGCGTCACTGTCAGATCATGAGTCTGCATTAGAAAATAAACTAGTGGCACAAAAAGGATACGACGCCCGAAAAATAGAATGGAAGCTACAGCAGGCAATACAGTTACTGCCTGAAAAACAACGGGTTGTGTTCAACCTGCGGTATTATGATGAAATGCCCTATGAAGAGATGGCAGAAGTACTGGATACATCAGTAGGGGCGTTAAAAGCATCTTATCATCATGCCGTAAAGAAAGTGGAAGCATATTTAACACAAGATTAAACGAATAAGATATTAATTAGTCTAATAAAAGATGAATAGTGCAAATGACATCATACAAGAGTTGAGGGGGCTGGGAAGCAAGCTGGCAGATATGCCGCGTACTTTGCCGTACGAGGTGCCTACCGGTTATTTTGATGCATTTGCAGGTGGTATAATGCATTTTGTACAGGCAGATGCAGCAGATGAGCCATTGTTGCAATTGCCTAAAACAATGCCATTTGAAGTGCCTGATGGCTATTTCGATTCCCTCACCGGCGAGGTTTTGGCAAAAGTGAATGAGCCTTCATTGCCATTTACTAAAGCGATGCCTCATACTGTGCCGGAAGATTATTTTGCCTTATTCCCGGATGCAGTGCTAATGAGCATAAAAAAGGAAAACGCCGGCAAAAATGAAACAAAGGTTATTGCTTTTTCTGTTTGGAAAACGGTGAGATGGGCTGCCGCTGCTATTGTTCTATTGGGAATAGGTATTGGTGCTTATAGCTATTTGAATACCGGCAAGCCTATAGATACGCAGGCACAGTTGGCAATGATACCGGGTGATAGTATCAGCGAATATGTACAGATGCATATTGATGATTATGAATTGGAAACAATAGCAAGCTCGTTAGAGCCAAAAGATTTGGAAACGCTGACAGAAAAATTAAGCGAAGAAGAAATAGAAAACTATCTTAACGAAACCGGTTGGGAGGAAACAACTTTGAATTTATAATATTGTATAAGGAAATGAGACGGGTAGGGTATATTATATTGATGTTATTGATGATTGTCACTGTAGCACATGCGCAGCCGGGCAAGCGTATGGAGCGTGTACGTGCAATAAAAGTGGCTTACATCACCGATAAATTACAACTAAGCGCTGAACAGTCAGAAAAATTCTGGCCTGTTTATAATCAATTTGAAGAAGAGCGTTTTGCATTATGGCGCAAATACAGAAGAAGTGAAGGACATGCCGCACAAACTCATGAAGAGTCGATAAGGAGTATTGATGAGGATATTGAAATGCAGGAAAAGATGCTGGAGCTTCGTAAAAAATACAAAGACCAGTTTTTGAAAGTGATAACTCCAAATCAGCTAGCAGCTCTTGTAGATGCCGAACGTGAGTTTAAAAAAATGTTGTTGCAGCAACTTAAAGATAGGCGTGAAAATGGCGAACGCAGACTGCGGTAATCATAATTTTGCTATAGCACTCTGCACATCATGATAGAACAAAAAATACCAGCCTTCCTGTTTGCCCTGTTCTGCAAACTGCTCGCGTAACTGCATCGCTTTTTTGCCGTCATAATCATACTTAGCTACATACTTAATCTTCATTTGTTTTAGCTGTGGTGCTTCATCGCCACCGAAGAATATTTTCTCATCGCCGTCATGTATGAGGTACACAATGTGTTGAGGACAATGGCCACCTGTATGTGTGTATGTAATAAAGCCATCGTCAATACTGCCGCTCTCACCATCCAGCCAATGTACCTGGGAAGTAGTTAATAATGGTTCTATTTCATCCGGGTGATAAGAAGGGTAGCCTGTACTCAAAGCAAAGTCTGCTTCAGGGCGATATATGTAGTATTGTGCATTCGGGAATGTTGTTTTAGTAACGCCATTGTTGTCTTGATACACAAGGCATCCTGCATGGTCTTTGTGCAGGTGCGATAACAATACTTTTGTAACCTGTTCAGGGTCATAACCAATATTGCGCAGGTTATCGTGTATCTGCAATTCTCCGTTTGCGTTTTTAAACCCCAACCCCGTATCAAGTATCATTACATCCTTATCTGTCACAACTAAAAAAGGTTGTATTTCTACTAATAGCGAACCAACAGGGCGTGCATTCAACTCATCTTCATGCAGATTGAAAGGAACGAACTGCTTATCATGTCCGATTGTAAACACACCTTCTGATAACGGATAAATCTTTGCCATTGCGCTGCAAATGTACGTTACATATTTTTTTAGCGAATCATCACTTGCCTGTCCGAATCTAAACGCAGTAATATGAACATGAGAATACTGAAGGATAACAATGACGAGCCTCCATAGCTGAGGAAGGGCAGCGTAATGCCAATTACAGGGGCTATACCTATTGTCATAGATATATTAATGGCAAAGTGGAAGAACAAAATAGATGCTACGCAATAACCATATATTCGGCTGAAAGAAGAACGTTGCCGTTCTGCCAGATAAAGTATCCTTAGCATCAGGGACAGGTATAATGCAATAAGTATGGCACTTCCAAAAAAGCCGAACTGTTCGCCGATAGAGCAGAAAATAAAATCGGTATGCTGTTCAGGTACAAATTCGTTTTTGGTAGATGTACCGTTCAAAAAACCTTTGCCGAAGAAGCCACCCGAGCCTATAGCAATCTTTGATTGCTTAACATTATAATCAGATACATTGCCTTTCTTTTCATCTTTCTTTTGCCCCGGCTTCAGGTAACTTTCAGGTACATCCTGCCCCAGGGTAGAGTAGATACGTTCTATCTGGTGTTTTTGCAATACATACTTGAATAATACAGGAACCATCACCTGTGAGAACAGCATACACACCAGCCAAACACCTACCAGTAATATTCGTGCAGATACATTCCGTTTCAATTCTCTGCGTATCAGGTATCCACCTATTGCAGCAAGAGATGTGATGATGATGAAAAGCAATAACCTGTCTATAAGTAGTGTGGCTAATGTAAGAGCTACTAATGAAAAACCGATTATCAGTATAATATTCGGAAGGCCTTCTCTGTACATTACCAGAAAAAAGCAGAAGTAAACAAGTGCAAGCCCTGTTTCTTTTTGTAGTACAATGAGTATTGCAGGTATTAATGCCAATGCAGCACCTATTAACCTGTGCCGCAAGGTTTGGAAATTGGTGTCGGGTGATGAAAGGAATTTTGAGAGAGCAAGTGATGCAAAGATTTTACAAACCTCACCGGGTTGAAATCGCAGACCGGGAGGGCCTAACCATGAGTGAGAACCCTTGACATCACTACCTGCAAAAATCGTAACTATAAGTAGCAGTATGCCGACTGCATAAGATAAATAGGCGAATGATGAGAAAAACTTACTATCTGTAAAGACTATGAGTAACCCTACAAATAACGAAATACCCAGCCATACTACTTGCTTCATATGGCTCTTGTTCATCATGAATATACTTGGGTCTGTGCTGCGATACTCAACCGAAAACACCGCCATCAATCCTATGAAAACAAGCGATAGGTACAATACCAGTGTAGTAGTGTCCAGTCTGCTGAATAATGATTTGCCCTGTGCGCTCATGATCGTTTACTGCGGTATTATTTGTTTTTCTTTATATAATATTTATTGAAGAACCTCATTGCCCTGATAGAATCCTGTGCGTATGCTGTGCTGTCAGCCATGCGTTTCACTTCCTCTTTCTTTTCTCTTCTTATTGCATCTCTCAATCTTTGTGCAGAGTCAATAGCATAAGTATATCTGTTTACCAGATTGGCGTTATATAGTTTTTGTTCCAGGTGTTTGCGTTTCGATGACACGCTGTCCAGCAGGTATTTTTCAATCATAAGGCTTGCAACAGGGCCTGCCCATGTAGCACCAAAACCGGCATTTTCTACTACTACAGCAATAGCTATCCTAGGGTTTACCCTTGGTGCAAATGCCACAAATACAGAGTGGTCTTTCATCTTCATAGCCTGTCCGTGAACTACAGCTTTATTTTCTACAGTACCGGTTTTTGCACATATCTCAATGCCTTCCATCTTGGCAACAGTACCGGTGCCGCGTTCCACCACATCCTGCATACCTTTTGCAACCACATCAAAGAATGTATCCGGTATATGTGTTACCACATGCTTTTTCATATATGGCTGCAGTAGCGGGTCTTTTGGATTATTACCAATAGACTTCACAAAATGGGGAGTATAATAATAACCTTTGTTGGCTATGATGCACATTGCATTCGCAAGTTGTATGGGGGTTAGCGCTATTTCGCCTTGACCCATACCTACAAATAACATAGTACACGAATTCCACGAACCGTTGTACATTTTATTATAAGTGTTGGTGTCAGGAGCCTTACCACTCATTTCAAAAGGAATGTCAACACCAGTAGGGTGCCCGAAGCCAAAGTCGTTGCAGTACTTATGCCATACCTGTACTCCTTTTTTTACTCCGCCGAATTTTTTCGCATCAGCTATCAACCTGAATATGTGTACAAAATACGCGTTGCACGAGTTGGCCAGTGCTAAGCGCAGGTTAGCTGCGTGCCCGCCACCAGTGTGTGTACAACCAATACGTTTGCCGCATGCGTAATAACCACCTCCGCAAGGATAACCGAATGAAGGGGTGATTACACCAACGTCCAGTGCCATGAGGGCTGTCATGGGTTTCATGGTTGAGCCTGGCTGGTAATATGCTTGTGTTGCACGGTTTAGTAATGGTTTGGTTGCATCTTTATATAGCTTACCATAGTTTTTTGTCCGTTCGGTACCGCGCAATAAATTGGGGTCATAGTTTGGTGCGCTTATCATGGCAAGAATACCACCTGTCTTCGGGTCTATAGCTACTACACTGCCTAGTTTGTTTTGCATCAGCTTTTCGCCGTATTCCTGCAAATCTGCATCCAGGTACAATTCAAGATTCTTACCTGCAATCTCAGGTGTATCAAGTTCACCTCCTTTATAGGGCTCTCTCGGACGGTTGAAGTTGTCGCGCTCCAGAAAGTGTACACCACGTTGTCCGCGCAGCACATCTTCATAGCTGCGCTCCAATCCGTTCATGCCAGTATAGTCACCTTGCTGATAAGATGCATATTGCTCTTTCTTCAGCATTTCCGGCGATACCTCACCTATATACCCGAGCATGAGTGCGGCACTTGCACGAGGGTAAGTACGCCTGAAGCGTTCAGCCATCTCAAAACCGGAAAAATTATACATGTTTTCCTGAAAACGTGCTGTTTGTTGCGCACTCATTTCTTCTATAAATACACCTTTGCGCATCGGGCCGCTTTTGACACGTGTGCGCGTAAGCATTTTCACAAAAGCCTCTTTGTCAATACCAAGCACATCGCACAACGAAGCCGTATCTAAAGATTTGCTTACGGTTGCTGGTGTTACAAGTAAATCATATACACGTTCGTTATAAAGCATGGGCTTTCCCCGCCTGTCAAGTATAGCACCTCTTGGCGGATACACCACCTTACGAAAAATTGCTATATCATTGGCCATCACTTTATATTTATCTTCTACAACTTGCAGGAAAAACAGGCGTAGCAGCATGATAACAGCCATGCTGATAAAAATAACTCGAATAACGAACTGGCGCGGGTTTGCCGCTATAGACATGTGTTAATTAGTATTTAAAATGGGTATTGATTGCAAACCTACTCTAAAAACATGATTTTCAAATGAGAGATAATAGTTACCTATGGCTTATTTATCCCCGTATTGTGATTTATTTCAAAAAAATATTTCTGAGAAAAGTTTGTCTGTTTTGTTCACAGCTATTACCTTTGCAATCCCAATGACACCAGTTAGTCCGATGGTGTAAAGGTAGCACAACTGATTTTGGTTCAGTTAGTCTTGGTTCGAATCCAGGTCGGACTACATAGTAAAGGGTAGCAATTGCTACCCTTTACTTGTTTTTATCCGTTTGTAAATCTTTGTGTAGCCTCGCTTCATCAATACTTTAATAAAAGAAAGCCGCTGAAAAGCGGCCTTCTGTTTTGAACCAATGTATGCTAATTAAACAGTCTGCTAAGGTTTGTGTTTTCTATAAATGCTGTAGGCAGATATATTATCTGTTTTCTTTCGGATGATAGGATTAGGAGTATCCTCTGTACGATAATAATATTCTTGCTTCATATAATATATGCTGCCTGTATTAGGTATGCCGGTACAGTTAATACAGCATAATCTGAAGCTGAGTGTTTCACATAGTTTACCATCACAGAATACGGTAATAACAATACTATCGCAACTACTGGTTGGCGGAGTGAAATTGATATTTACAATTGAAGCTGTAGATGCTATACTCGCGCTATCGTGTGGTGCACCATTGCGCCACCTTTTCCATTTATACGTAGGAGCGCAACCCTCGGCACATTGATAACTCAGGGCTACCGTAGTGGTTGCCGCACTGGATATAACATCACCATTTATCAGATTTTTTGTTGTGGTCTGGCCGTTCGCTTTTTTGTAAGTTATCTTCTTGCTATTCCATTTAGAGCCCTTGCAGCAATCTTTATCCATGTACATTTTGAAAGTGCAGCTATCACAAATCACATTGCCGCAATAAGCGTAATAAGTAACGGTGTATGTACCCGGTTGATTAAAGCTCTTATTATACGGCATGTTCTGGTTGATGATACTTCCGTTAGGCTGTACTATTTTCACTTTTGTTTTTTGAGCACATCCTGTACTGCATTGATACGTTGCATTGAAGGTGTAGGTAATGCCATCTTGTATAGTGTATGTTTTGCCACATACTACAGATATATTGTTAGTAGCTGCAGCAGCTGTGGTAGAAGAACCGCCACCTGTTGATGTTGCAGACCATGACAGGTTTTTGCTGATCCATTTCGTACCCTTACAACATGCAGGCCTGCTGGTGAAGCAGATAATTGTATCGCAAACCTGGCAATTGATGTCTTTGATACTCAGGCGTAGGCACAGTTTGGTAACCTTCAGGCTGCAGCACGATGGTATTAGTCCTTGCGGCAGGCTGAATTGTACCGGTACATTATAAGTACCTGCCGTAGCAGCAGTGCCCATTATCCATAATACCTCCTGCGGGCATTCATCCGGCTTAGAGCCGATTGGAAGGAACTGTGCAGAATTAGGATCTAAAGTAAGTCCGCCAATGGTTTGTGTATTGTTTTGTGCAAACAAGCATCCCCTGCCAATAGTGCGAGATTGACAATCCTGACATTTTGAATCACTCCATGAGTATTCAATATCAGCAATGGATATTTTCACTTCTTGTGCGTCTGCAATTGTTGAGAAGTCGATGCTGCCATTCTGTACCTGGAAGCCGTTGTTATTCTTAACAGAATCCGTCAATTCAAAGAACGATGAGTTGAGGATTTTTATACAGTTGTTACAAGGTGGTTCTGTAGGACAGCTGATATCAACACATATCCTGCACGAGTCGCATACTTTGCCATTAACAGTCAGATAATGGATGATGCAATAGGTGCCTGGTTGGCTGAATGAAAACATCAGCGGGCTGTTGGGCGAAACGCTGGATTGAGATGTAACCATGCTTCCACCTGCATCTGCTATCACCACACTGTCTTTTACATTACAACTATCGTAGCTTGGTGGATATGTGAATCCAATGGCGAATTCATAAGGTTTTTTACACTCCAGTTTGTTTACTGTATTGCTGTTGCATTTGGTGCTGTCAGTATATTTCTCTTCATTTTTATGATAGCTGATATATGGCGAAGTGGTGAAATGCACACCGGTATCACAAACACAAGCGTTACACTCTTTACATTTCAATTCAAATTCCGAACTGTCGATACATCCCTGCGATGTAGTAATAATCAGTTTGATGATGTGTGGTGCTCCGTCTGCCATAATAGTTTGGCCGCATGGGTCGGCAAGATAACTGGTAGCTCCGTTTTGTACGGTTGTGTTATCTATCAGGAATTGATAATTACTATATCCTGCAGGGCCATGTATTGTGTCGCCTGCGGCAAAACATAAAGTATCACAACCTCGTGCAAATACTGTGAAGTCGGGTAGCGGTGCTATGTTGGCTGTGCCTGTTGCTTTCCCTTTACATTTATTCACATCGGTAACTGTTACAGTATAGTTGCCGTTTATATAAACCGTTATAGCGCTGGTTGTCTGGCCGCTGCTCCAGCTATAAGTGAAAGGTGAATTCCCGGTAACACTTGATGTAAGCGTAATAGGTGTACCCGAACAGACAATACTGAATGTACTTGGCGTAACTGTTACTGATGGGGAGCTGAAAACGGTTATGGTATCTTTTACAGTAACAGTGCAGAACGGTGCTGATGTTAATGTAGCTGTGAGCACTATTTCATACGTGCCTGCAGTTGTCGGGGCAAAAGAGATATTTGTGCCGGTGCCGCTTTGGGTATATACTGTACTGATACCATTTATCTGCCAGTTGAATGTGAACAGGGTTGGTGATGCATTGGATGTTATGGTATAGGTTTGTCCGGTACATGCAGAGTCCGGTGCATTGATTGTAATGTTTGGTTTGGGGTACACAGTAATATTATTCAATAATACAATGCTGCAACCATTAGGACCCGTTACAGTTGCTGTGTATAGACCCGAACTGTCTGCGGAATATTGAAATCCGCCAAGGTTATTTACACTTGCAGGTATCCATGTTACTGCCGTCGGGTTGCCAAAGCCGGATGGTGTATTGATGGTAAGCGTAACAGAATCGCATTGCGGGCTGTTGCTCGATAATGTATATGCTACAGGAGCATTTACAGTAAGTGACATGGTTTTTACAACAGTACAGCCATATATGTCTGTAATAGTAAGCGTCACTGTATAGGTGCCGGGTAAGGTGTAACTATGTTGTGTGGCAGAATCGTGGCTGTTGGCAGATAAATCTCCGAAATTCCAGACATAAGATTGTACAAGTGAGCTGTTAAATGGAGCGATATATGCTACAGAGAAGTTGACAGGCGAGCCTGCACATGCAGGGTTGGGATTAGCAACTATGTTATAGTTGGGTTTTATCACAGTTATACTCTGGGTATCAGTACAAGGGTTGCCATTCAGCATGTATGTGAGCGTAACAAGGTATGTGCCGCTTAAGGCATATACATGGCTTGTATTGGTATTGGTGTTACCGTCTCCCCAGTTTACAGAAGTAAAAGTAAATGTAGCACCTGATATGGCAGATGAAAAGTCAATCAGGTCAACAGCGCAACTATCTCGTACCAGATTGAAATCTACAGCACCGCCAACTGGTATATCAATAGCACCAAGATTGCAACTCAGGAACAAATGGTAATATGCTGGTAGGTTGTAGGTATGTGTCAATACATAGGTTTGGGTAGTTGTATTGTACGAACTGTATATGTTGGTAATATTTCCATCTCCCCAATTCAACATTATGGTATCTGGCGGGTTGAAGCTGCCGCATTGCGGGAATGGGTTGATTGTAAGCTGTATGCTGTTACAAGACAGGTAGCTGTATGTGATTGTATAATTACAGTTGTTCGGGTTTTGAGTACAGCCACTGCCACAACCGCCACCTGAAGGGCAGCCAACCAGTATCGAAGCAGTTTTTGTGCATGATACAGGGCTTCCGTTATAAGTATAGCTGAATGATACCGTAACTGTATAAGTGCCTGGTATTGGTGAGCCAACTGTACATGTTGGAGATAAGCCACTGCATATTGTTATACCGTTAGGGTCTTTAAATGTATAGTTGGTAACAGTATATCCCGAGCCTGTAGTTGTTGCTAATGTGAATGGTTGCAATACAGAGTTGATACATTGTGGTACAGTAGTTGTTGACAAGGTAACAACGGGTGATGGTACGGCAACCAATGTAAAGAATATCTTCTTTTTGCAACCAAATGAATTAGTTACCTCTACGTTGTGAACACCGGCAGTACTGAATGATTGTGTATTACTGCCAACAGGTGTCCCTCCATCCCAACTGTAGCTGGTAAAACCTGGTGTCGCGGTAATGGTCGTAGAGCCGCCAATACAAAACAACAGGTTGCCCGATACTGATGCCGCAGGTTCAGGGAATAACGTACCTGTAGCATTGAGTGTCGCAAAAGTTGTATTGGTACAGCCATTTGTGATGGTTGCTGTAACTGTTATCGGGGTAGATGTGGCAACTGTGTACCATGTTACTGTAGCATTTTGGGTGCCTTGTCCCGCCGTCACACTGCCTGCTGTTGCAGGGCTTACAGTCCATTGTACAGTAGTATTTGCCGGCAATGATGATAAACTGAAACTGTTTTGCCCGTTGCTGCAAAGATTGCCACCACCTGTAATAGTTGGTGCAGGTATCACCCCGATGTTTAGCACTGCTGCCGGTGATTGACAACTATCCTGTACAGCAACCGCAGATACTGTTCCGCCGGTAAAAGATGATGGCCATGTTACCTGTATGGAGTTGCCGGCATTTACTACAGTAGCACTGCCCGGTGTTACGCTCCATGTTACAGGGTTAGGTGATGTAGCTGTGTATGTATAAGTGCAGCCGGGTAATACTTGTAGTGGTCCGCTGAGTATAGGCGCCACCGGTTGTGGCAATATGATAATAGTTGCAACAGGGCTATTGCAATATGCGGAATTGGATGCTGTAATAGTATATGTGCCAGCTGTGGCAAATGAACAATTAAAATTACTGCCGGATGTACTGCAGCTTGCAGCAGGAGATACTATCCAGTTAGTAGTGCCTGTGGCTGTAGATGTAAATGTTACGGGTTGATTCACGCAGGCTTGTGCAGGGCCTGTTATCTGAAATTTTGGTAACACATTAACAGTGATTGTTCCTACACCATCACAATCCAGTACGTCATTACCCATATTGCAGGTAATGGTATAAGTACCCGAAGATGGCCATAAAACAGCTATCTGGCTTGGGTTTGCAGGGTTTGGTATATTGAAGTTTACAGTTGGGCTTATCGACCAGTTGTATGTTGCTCCCCATATTGCAGGGGCGGTATAAAATTCTATTGCTCCGCCACAAACGGTATCATTACCACTAATGTTGAAATTGCCGGACGGCATGATGGGTATATAGAATGTTGACGGATAAGGACAACAGTTTGTACCGGATGGTGTTAGTATTATGCTGCCTAAAGGCATTGTGTTCCAGTTGAATGTAGCGCAGTTGCCCGATGGTGTTACGGTATTGCCTGCATTGGTACTCCATGTATAAGTACATCCGGACGGGTTACTGAGAATACAATAATTGCCTGTTGAACTATCGCAAACAGGGCTGAGGCAACCTACTGTCGGTCCTTCGCTGGAATCTACAATTACGGTAACATGCGTTGTGTCACTGCAGCAAGGTATATCTGTTCCGTTCCTGTTAATACTCGTTGTGGCAACAAGTGTAACAGTGTAAGTGCCGGGTGTATTGTATGTATGAGTAACGGGATTGCCAGGAGAATTACTTGTATTAGCACCACCGGATGCCGGGTCTCCGAAGTCCCAGCTATAGTCGGTAGCAAACAGCCATCCGTTTATAAAGCTTACAGGCGATCCTTTACACGCCAATATCGGATTGGGGTTTGCAATAATAGCTTGCGGATGTGGCAATACCTGGAAGCATGTGCCCGATATATTGTATGTACCCGGTGTATTGAATACAACCTGGTAAGTACAGATGCCGCTGGATGTACTTATCAGAGTAGCCGTATAGCCCGGTTGTGCCGGAAAACTACAGCCGGATGGTGATGTTTGCGATAACCTTATCTGGTATGGTTTGTCTGTACAAACTACCCAGCAAGGTGGGGTACTGCCACCCCCTATCTGGGTACAGCAGTTAATACATTCAGGATGCTGTTGTGCGTTTACAACAGGTATGTTCAGGATACTGCCAAGAACGAATGATATAATTACAATGAAGTGTTTCATAATTTTCAGTTTTTGGTGTTACCTGTTCCGTTTTCTTCAGTTGTACCACTGCCTGTACTATAGCTTAGCGAATAACAAACAAGGATGTCACATTTCTTACAGTTGGCATCCGTAAAACTGTAGCGGATACAAATACGCGTATATGTTTCACAACATTTCAGTTTCGGTATATCAGGTAGCCCCGCATTCAGAATGAAACTTACATTACCATTATTATTGCATTGCCAGCTTATGATTTTCGATGGAAAACTCGTTGCACTGTTTGCAGCTGATGCGTTCAATGGTGTGTTCCCGTTCCATGACATTGTATTAGTGCCGGTGAAGTGATATACTGATTCCGGTTTTGCATCGCAGATGTTACATGCCGGGTCATTTACACTGTCAGACATATATACGATTTCAGCAGTAACATGCGTGATGTTGTTAGGTGTAACAGAGAATGACTGGTTTATCTGTGCTAGGTTATTGCTGTTGTTATAGCTGATGCCCGAACTTTGTGAACTTATTTTCATACTGTCTGCACAGTAGTTACACTTGCAACAAGGCATTGTAATAGTATCTGCACATGGCACCGTTACAGATTCGTTAGTAAGTACACATGTATATGTTATAAGTATGCGCATGAACAAAAGTTTTCCGCACATGTCTTTGTCTACATTGAAGCTGAAGGGGCTATTGCTTGTAGGTGGCAGGCTTGTACCTGGCAACAGATTACTAACGGGTACTGCCGGCCCGCTGAAGTTGTTTTCTCTGAAATCGGTAATTGTAATGCTTGTAACTGTAATACCTGTAACACTTGCCAATGTTACGTGTCCCCATACTTTTGTTTTACCGCTATCTACGCATTTTGTACTATCGAGGTCTAATGTAAGGTTCGGGAAACAACCTGCAGAAATACTGAACACTACGGGCGCACTGATGCCACGGTTAGTAAATACAGGTGTCCCTTCCTGCTGCACATTTCGGTAATCGGTATTATTGTTTTTAGGTTTTATTTTATCATCCTTACTGCCGGGTATTGCAGTTATCTGCGCATGAAAAATGTCTTTGCCTTTTTTGTCGATAATATTGCCAAAGTCTTTTACACTGCCATCCCAATCGTAAGGATAAGTTTGTTGCAACACGTTTTTCTTCCTGCCGTTTTTCTCCGTCCATATATTCAATTCATATTGTACATTATCCGTATTGCTACCTTTAAAATTGATTCGAAGGTCATTGTTAATCAATGATGTTTTAGTGTTGTTGGCAGGGAAAACAATTTCAGGTGCAGATGCATTGTAGCGTGCCATTGCATTATCAGACGACAAGGCTCCGTTGGCGTTTGCTTGTTTTGTTTTTTGCGTAGCAGTAGTTGTACTATTCTTTTTTATCTTATCTGCGGCTGTTATTACATTGTCTTTATATGCCGACTTAGACAAGGGAGGCATGCTTTGCGGAAATTTTATACCCGGTTTGGAAAGCGGTGTTATCCCCAATCCCATTTTTACGCCAAGTTCAATATTGAATAACTGAAACGGAGTATTGGTTCTTTGTAAAACAGCTCGCCCGCCAATCAGCTCGTCTGTACTTATACTGTTATTGAGCGTTTTTTTATCAGGTTGCCAGATGTGGTAATCGTTGTTAATGTCAGGGCCCATACTCATAGATGAGCCTACCCATATCCTCATATAACGCGTAACATCAAAACCGATATTTATCTTAGGTCTTATCAGCAAGCCATTCGTATTTGTTTCTTTGGCAAATAATAATGGAATCGTTGACTGAACCCCTGCAGCATTGCTTACTGTATCTAATATTGAATAACCGTTCTGTCGAAAATTGAAGTAACCTAATTGAAGGCTGGGGGTTAGGTGTATTTTTTTATAGCTGAGCGATATCCGTGGGCCTATAGATATTTGTAGTGCTTTTGCCTGGTTCGATGAATTATCGAAATACGGATTGAGGCTTCCGTTAGAAAGCTGGTAGTTGTTTTTTACAAAGTCCAGCCCTCCGTTTGATGTAAAAGAACTATAATCGATTCCTGCATCAAAGCCAAGGTTAAAGTTGAATGATTTCGGATTTTTCTTTGGTCGAATTACCGGGAGTGATATGTCTAATCCTCCCAACCATCCATTGTTGAGAAACGAAGCATTCTTTAAGCCTGCAGATGGCATTGCCATTCCTCCTTTAGGAGATATCTCAAATGGCAGATTTGTTTTCAAACCTGTTGGCAGATTAGAGACAATACCCGGCTTGTTTTGTGCTTGGCACACATAAGATGCCGATAGCAACAACAACAAAAACAAATTTTTCCTGTTCATAGCAAAAACTTTTTTGTTATTACACATTGATGCATTGTGCCGGAGCTCATGCCAGAGCATAAGTCAGCCTCAGTAATTTTCTCTTAATTCTACATGTAAGATGACAGCAGTTTGCTATCGGAATGGGTTAGCGACTTATGGAAAGAAACAAGTGCTGATAATTCATCGCCAAGCTGTTATTCATTAGAATTCCCTGATAAGGGTTAAGTGAATGTTAAAGGTAGTATTTTTAATTTTAAAAATAAAAATATATTATTTGAGAAAACTGGAAAAACTAAGTGCTTTGAATAGCTTGTTTTCTATAACACAAAAAAGGCTGAGCAGTCGCTCAGCCTTTTTTTATGTACTTAATAATTGGTTATTACTGCTTGTTGAACCTGATGTTGGTATTCACATTTTCAGCGTCATTAATTACTTGCAGTATATACATACCTGCGGCCAAGTTGCCTACTTCTATCGTTACAGGTTTGCTGTCGTTCAGTATTATATTTTTTTGAACAGAAACAAGGCTGCCTAATCTGTCTGTTATCCTGATTTCTGTATTTCCTTTTAGAGTTTTGTCTGTTGTCAGGAATAACTGTCCATCCATTACCGGGTTAGGATATAACCCGATATGGTTTTCGCCTGCCGCTACTATTTGTACGTTTGTTGTAAATACGGCATCATTACTTATCACAGATTTTGGAGAGGCACAAATGGCATCGCTCTTTATTTCTACGCTTATCCTGTCTGTATTACTGAGGCCGGTTACAGTATATACGCTATTAGTTTCATTAGGTATATAATTGCCGTTTTTCCTCCAGTGATACATAGGGTTAGGGCCTCCGTTTACAATGTTTGCAGTAAAGCGTATCGTATTACCACCAAGGTCTTCTACTTTAATAGTAACACCCGGTACCACCACAGGGTAGCGTTTGATAGTTACAGGCTGGCTCAGTTCAGGGAATACACACACATTGCTACTGCTGAATCTGCAAGATACAAGGTCGTTGTTTGCAAGCGTATTGCTGAAGAATGTTGGTTGTGTTGCTCCCGGTATATCTATACCATTCAGCAACCATTGATATTTGTTATTACTGCCACCATTGGTATATACGGTATAAAATAAGATACCATTACCCGGTGTACACATAATGCTGTCAGGTGTTGGGACTACATCTACGGTTGCTTTACCAACCGGATTTACTGTCATTGTAAGAGTATTACTTGTTACAGTTGTAGGTATTGCACAAGTTGAAGTACTCGTTAATATACAGTTGATTGTGCTTCCTGCTGTTAGTGTTGTGGTGTATGTCGGACTGTTAGTGCCAACCGATACACTGTTTTGCCTCCACTGGAACAGCGGGGCAGGGCCACCATTTGTTGTTGTTGCAGTAAACGTTACCGGTACACCAACACAAGCTTGTGTGCCGAAATCAGAACTGATGCTGATACTTGGTATCACTGTTGGGTTGATTGTCATTGTCAGTGCATTACTGGTTACAGTTGTGCTGCTCGGACAAGCTACTGACGAGTTCATATTACATGTAACAATATCACCGTTTTGCAATGTAGTTGTTGTATAAGATGTACTGTTTGTTCCTACTGGGTTATTGTTCACAAACCATTGATACATCGGGCTTGTGCCACCGTTTACAGGAGTTGCAGTAAACACAGTGCTTTGTCCATCACATCTTGTAGTGCTCGATGTGCTGATGCTTACTGATGGTATAAGTATCGGGTTCACAGTCATTGTTACATTGTTACTTGTAACTGTTGTGGGTATGGCGCAAGGTGCATTACTTGTCATTACACAAGATATTATCGTACCCGTTGTTACACCATTATCTGTGTAAGAGTTAGTGCCGGACCCAACAGGTACACCATTTTTCCTCCATTGGAATGATGGTGTAGTACCGCCATTAGTATAGTTAGCAACAAATATTACTGATGTACCTGCACAAACTGTAGTATTGGTAGTACTGACAGTGATTGTCGGTGCAACACTTGGTATCAGGCTCATTGTAATTGAATTACTTGTAACACTGCCTGTACAGCCGCCTCCTGTTGGTGTCAGCAGGCAACGCACCACATCACCGTTAACCAGTGTGGTTGAAGTATATGTTGGACTGTTGGTGCCTACATTCAGGCCATTTACCTGCCACTGATAGATTGGTGCCGTACCTGCATTTGTTACGCTTGAGTTGAAAGTAATACTTACACCCGTACAGCTTACAGAGCTTGTGTTGGTGATTGTGATAGTTGAATTAGATAAACCAACAGTCAGTATGCCGCTGGCAGATGTTACAGAACCACAACCTGTAGAACTTAATACACACCTGTATGTATAGCCATTCATTGTTAATGGTGCAGCAGTAATGCTCAGGTTCGATGTTGTAGCACCGCTATACACACCTGTATTGGTAACGTTAGTGAAACCGCTACCGGTGTTTACCTGCCATTGATATCCTGTTGCCCCTGTGCCTGCTACTGTAAAGCTTGCATTACCACCAGAGCATATACTTGTATTTGCTGGTTGTGTGGTAATAGGTATTGTATTGGTAATCGTTACAGTAAATGGATAACCTACGCTGGTGCCACATGCATTTGAAAGTGTAAGTGTGCCTGAATATGAATTAACAGCTGCTGCGCCCGGCACTGCGATTGATATCGGGCTGGTAGCAGGGAATGCTGCGGAAGTAACGTTTACAAAACCTGCTGTAATAGCTGCGGCACTCCATACTATGCTGTATGTAGTAGGGGCACCGTTTACTGCTGTATAAGGTAATGGAGCAGTAGTTGTTGTTGCACAAACTGTAGGGTTTTGTCCTAATGTTATTGTTGGGCCTGCGCCACTGCCTGCACCCACAACGTAAGTAGGTGCTGATGCTATATTGTTGGTGTCACAGGTATAAAACATAAAATCGGGAACCCCATAATGATAGTTGGTTAATGTAGATGTTGGGAATGTATTTTGGGTACAACTGTTGCAATACCTCATATCATAGTATGTAAGATTGTTGTTTATCTGTGATGATGTACCATAATAATACATGTCCCCGGTTCCATTGTATAGCTGGACCAGATACTGTGTGTTTTTTTGCAGCCAGATAGGCGATGGCAGGTTAGCATAACTATACACGCCTGATGCTCCGGATACTTGTGTTTGTTGTATTAATGCAGTGCTTGAAAAGTCGAAAACCGTAACGTATCTGGTTGTCGCATCAGGCGTTTGTTTACCAAACTGTGGAACTATTATAAGGTGGTTTGGGGAAAAACGGAATCCGCGTTGACAGTTAGATACAGTATTTGTAGCAGTTACACTCACCTGATTGGTTGATGAGTACGGACCGTTAAAAGTAGAAAGGGTAGATGCTGCAGCAGCACTCGGGTTGCCATGCAGCAAGTATATTACTTTATTTGCCAATGGCTGAAGGTTATCAATCTTCACCCATATTTTAGTTCTTGTTGAGTTGAAGCCTGAATCTATGTAATAATCATAGAATGTACCTCCGAGGCAAGTACTGGCAAACCTGATGTCATTACCATTAGATAACATTTGCCCGTTTGTTATCGGTGTAGATGTGTTAATGTATATCGGTACCTGATAGTTGTTTACCACACTGTTTACAGTATTGGTAATCGTAATCGGCACTGCATAGGCCCATTGTGCTTTTACCTCGTTATGAAATAACAGTGCACAAAAAAGAACCATTATACGAATCATGTAAAAAATCGGGTGTTTCATTGTAGTCAATTTTTTGTAGCGTTGATAATTGATTGGGTATATTGTTGTGTTGTTCGAATACTATTAAATTACAATTTGTATTTTATTTAATTTCTTTTTGGTGGGCATAAATTATAAATATTATAATATTCAAATCGTATCTATTTGATTTACTGTAATTTGTCTTCTTAATTGTGTGTAATAGAGTATGTTTTATATGGACAGATTTTTTATGTAATAGTTAATAAAAAAAGGAAAGCCGGGCAAATTTGCCTGGCTTTCCTTTTTTGAAGCAAGTTGCTTATTGCTTATTGAAACGAATATTCGTCTTAACGTTTTCAGTTGTATTGATCACTTGCATGATGTACATACCGGCAGCAAGGTTGCCAATATTTACTGAAGTTGGTGTAGTTGTATTCAGGTCTATATTGTTTTGAGAATAAACCACACTTCCCAACCTGTCAAGAATACGTATCTCAGTATTTCCTTTCAGTGTTTTATCTGTTGTAAGGAATACAATACCTTCTGTTGCAGGGTTAGGGTATAAGCCAATGTGGTTTACACCTGTAGCTACAACCTGTATGCTGGTAGTTGTCATGGCATCATTACTGATAACAGATCTAGGAATAGCACATATTGCATCACTGATAAGCTCTACACTTATTCTGTCATTGCTGCTGAGGCCTGTTACAGTGTACACGCTGTTTGTTTCATTAGGTATAGATATACCGTTTCTCCTCCATTGGTATCTTGGATTAGGCCCGCCGTTTACAATGTTCGCGGTAAAGCGAATAGTGTTTCCGCCAAGGTCTTCCATTTTGATGGTTACACCCGGTACAACCATTGGATATTTTCTCATTGTTACACCCTGGCTTGTTTCAGGTAATACGCAAACATTGCTGCTGCTGAATCGGCACGAAATAACATCGTTGTCATCAAGTGTATTGCTGAAGAATGTACTTTGTGTTTCGCCGGTTACATCTACACCGTTTTTAATCCATTGGTATTTATTATTGCTGCCGCCGTTTGTATAAACTGTGTAGAACAATATGCCGGTGTTAGGAGTACAAATAACACTATCAGGTGTAGGTACCACAGCTATAGTTGCTTTTGTTACCTGGTTCAATATCATTGATAGTGTGTTGCTTGTTATACTGGCCGGGATAGCACATGTTGCTGTACTGGTGAGTATACAGTTTACGGTGCTGTTTGCAGTAAGTATAGCAGTATATGTGCTGCTGTTTGTACCAACAGGCAGACCGTTTTGCCTCCATTGGTATAGCGGAGCAGTACCCTCATTAGTAACTGTAGCTGTGAAAGTAACAGGTATGCCCACACATGCTTGTGTGCCGAAATTAGACGCAACGCTGATAGTTGGTACTACTGTACTGTCTATTGTCATTGTCAGTGCATTACTTGTTACTGTTGTGCTGGTAGGGCAAGGAACGCTTGAGTTCATTGTACAAGTTACCACATCACCGTTTTGAAGGGTTGTTGTAGTATATGCTGCACTGTTAGTACCAACCGGGTTGCCGTTTACATACCATTGGTAAACAGGTGCAGTACCGCCGTTCACCGGTGTCGCGTTAAATGTTGTACTTTGACCTGAACACCTTGTAGTGCTTGATGTGCTGATGCTTACAGATGGTGTAAGTATTGGGTTTACAGTCATTGTAATATTGTTGCTGGTAACACTTGCAGGCGATGGACATACTGCATTACTTGTCAGTACGCAAGATATTACGTTGCCCGATGTCAGGCCATTATCCGTATATGAGTTTGTGCCCGAACTAACTGGTACACCATTTTTCCTCCACTGGAATGATGGTGCTGTACCCTGATTAGTAGTTGCTGCTGTGAAGATTACAGAGCTACCTGCACAAACAGAAGTGCTTGCTGTGCTGATACTGATAGTAGGTAATACTGTAGGTATCACATTCATCGTCAGGTTATTACTAACAATTGTAGAGCCGCAAGAGCTACCCGTTACTGTCAGCACACAACGCACAACATCCCCGTTTGCAAGGCCGGTAGTAGTAAATGTTGTGCTATTTGTACCTACGTTAGTACCATTTACCTGCCATTGATAACTTGGGTTAGTCGCATTAGCTGTAGATGCTGTAAACACTGTGCTTGCACCTGCACAAACATTAGTGTTAGCGGTACTGATTGTTATAGATGTATTTGGAACTACAACAGTCAATGTACCAGCACTTGTTTGAATGACACTGCATGTAGGTTTAGTTATTTCGCACCTGTATGAATAGCCATTCATTGCAGATGTAGCTGATGAAATACCAAGAGTAGTAGTTGTTGCCCCACTGTATATGCCACCATTGCTGATATTGCTCCAACCACTACCTGTATTTATTTGCCATTGATAACTAAGGCTGCTTCCTGCAGTTATTACAGAAAATGACGTGCTGGCATTATTACATACTATCTGGTTAGCAGGACTTGAAATAATATTTACACCGGCATTAACGGTTAGTGTCCCTGCACTGGTAGTAACTGTTTGCGAAGAACAGCTTGTACCTACAACACAACGATACAAGTAATTATCCATAGAGGTTAAGGCTCCTGTAATAGATAATGTATTGGTTGTTACGCCGCTGAACATGCTGTTGTTGCTGAGGTTTGTATAACCTGAACCTGAGTTTTGCTGCCATTGATAAGTAAGCCCTATACCCGTGCCGCTAACGCTGAATATTGCATTGCTGAACTGGCATGTAATACTATTGCTCGGGTTCGATACACCGGTAATAGAAGGACACACGATATTAACATCATAATCTTCGGTTTCGCCATAAGACCAACCATTGGTGCATGCGTCACCCGATCCGAATGAGGTATTCCACCTGCAACGAAGCCTTAGTTTAGTCAACCCTGTCATAGCTGTTGTCGGTATGGTAATAGAGCTTGTGCCAGGAGTTGATGTGCTTGTTACTATTCCTAAATCCGTGTATTCACTTGTTTCAAACGTACCATTTTGGTTATAATCTATCCATGCACCAACATATTGGTTGGAGTAGCCTACACTGATACTTGTAGTATAGGTACTGCCCAGTGTAAGGTTAGGTGCTGTTACAGAGCCACCGTAATTTGCATATGCACCTGATGCACAGCCGCTTGAGTTATTAATTGTTGCAAATGTAAAATTGCTGATATAGTCACCCGCTGTACATCCTGTAGTCAGTGTAGGTATGCAATAGCAGTTCATAAAACCATTCATTGTTACATAAATTGGTGTTGATAAACCGGTGTTAGAACCGCAAGTCACTGCACATCTGTAATATGTAGCACTTGTTTGGTTAGCTGTATATGTAGTAGTAGTAGCACTTGGTATATCAGTATATATAGTACCCGTTGCAGACGATTGCCATTGATAAGAAATGCCCGAACCGCTTGGCAGGGTTTGCAGCGATAATGTAAAGTTTGTACCGGGGCAAGCTGGATTTACAGAGCTTAATGTATTGCCGGGGTTTGGTGTACCGGAACATGGTGCCCCTGCGGTATATGTTATCCTTATATTAGGGCGGTTATTGCCGTAAGTAGTTGTAAGTGTAGTGCTTGCAGAGGGTGCTGCACTGCTTGCATATCCTATTGCCTTACCACTAGCACTCGTGTAACGGAAGTTGTTAGCTCCACTGGCTGTACCTTGTTTATAGTGATCAGTTAATATTATGAGGTTGCCGCCAGTGTAAGTATATGGCGTAGTTAATGTGAAGGGAACCCATCCTGTGGTTGAAAATGCTTGTGTTGTACTGCCATATACTGCTGTAGTACCTGTAGTAAGCGTTCCCCAACTTGTACCCGTTGTCAATGTGGTGGCTGCTGTATTAGCCATCAGTATGTTAAAGGTGTTATTCGCGGTTATTGTACCCGATGCTTTGTCCCATTCTACCTGAGTAATAATTGAACCGGAAGGAATGCCTAACTCTGCAGCTGTATACAAGTATGCATATCTTGAATAGTTGAAACTGGAGGATGCACTGCTACGGTAATATGGGCCATAGAAGTAATCAGTGGAAGTTCCCGTACCAATGGTTACGGTTTGTGCATTTGCTTTACTGCAAACTGCAAGCATCGCCGGTATGGCAATGATTGCCATTAAAAATGCGTTACGGACTCTTGTTAATCTTCTTGCGTAAAGAGGTCTTTTCATAAACTGGATTTTGCCTTAACAATTATTTCTTAATAGAGGATATCGGAATGTATTTTGCATCTTAATAATTTTAATATAATTAATATTTTATTTATTCTGATGTTAACCGATAACCTAAATTAAATTTTCATTTTATAACCCGGAATTAAAATCAGATTAATGTTCAATTAATACAATCATATTTTGTTGTATGTGCAATCAGTTAATGTGTTGAATTTTAATGGGTTGATTTGCTTATAGAAATAATGATTATTTACTATAATGTGTATTGATATAGTATTATATTTAACTCTCTAATTATATACCCCATGTTTTTCAACAGACGAAATTTTCTTCGCTCGGCATCTGTCCTTGCAACCCTGTCTTTTACCGAAATGGAGGTTATTGCCGCAATGAAACAAATTCAGTCAGGCGGAAAGAGTGTAAACGATACGGATGAAAAATACTGGAATAATGTCCGACAACTATTTCCCCTTACACACGATTTCACTTACTTAAATAATGGTACGATGGGGCCGTCTCCATATCCTGTAATAGAGGCAGTTAAAAACGGTATGATGGATGGAGATCATCACGGCTCGTATGGTGGCTGGGAACATACAGCTAAAAAACTGGCAGCTTTTGTAGGTGCAAACGAAGATGAAATAGCATTGACGCATAATGTTACTGACGGGATTAACATTACTTGCTGGGGTGTTCCGCTGCGTCGTGGCGATGAAGTAATCTTAACCACACACGAGCATGTTGGCAATGCGTTCCCCTGGCTCAACAGGCGCAAACTGCATGGTATCGTTATCAAAACTTTCACCCCTGCATCTACTGCCGATGAAACACTCAACAGGATTGCTGCTTTAATAACTAAACGTACACGTGTTATTGCCGTACCGCATATACCTTGTACACAAGGGCAAATACTACCTGCAAAAGAAATCTGCAAGCTTGCCCGCGAAAAGGGTATATATTCTATAATAGATGGCGCGCATGGCCCGGGTATGCTGATGCTTGATTTGCACGATATGGGATGCGATACATATGCTACTTGCAGCCACAAGTGGATGCTTGGCCCTAAAGGTACAGGGTTCCTGTATGTCCGGAAAGATTTTCAGCAAACCTTGCAAACCTATTTTGTTGGCGGTGGCAGCGATAACGGGAAATGGAATATGGCATTGGATACACCCAAAATGGGCAAGTATGCCGATAATGCACATCGCTATTACGGTGGAACACAGGCGCTAGGCTTGTATAAAGGTGTAGATGCCGCAATCGATTTTATTGAAACTATCGGTATGCAAAACATACACAATCGTATCAAGTCTTTAGGTGCCTATACACAACAGCAATTGTTGAGTCTTGGCGATAGAGTAGAGCTTATTACTCCTACAGAAGAACGCAGCAGGTGTGCAGTTAACGGGTTCAGGATAAAAGGTGTTGAATACACAAAGTTTTATGACCAGTGTTCCACTAATAAAATTCGTATTCGCACGGTTGCCGAAAACGGGCTGAATTCGCTACGGGTATCTACACATATTTATAACAATAGGGCAGAAGTGGATCTACTCATTGAACAAATAAAAAAGGCAATAGGTTAATGCTGTTTAGTTTTTTCAAGTGACCGTATCATGGCGTTAACTTTACTGCTGTGAATCTGGTAAGGGAAAAGTTCATAGAGAGCTCCATCTTCTCTGATGGAGTATCCTTCATTCAAATACTGTATGGCCGATTGCATAGATGCCAGCGAGGCTGTATTGTCGTGTAGTTCATATTGGCACATGCCCTTGTAATAATAGGCATCCGAAAATTTGGGGTGAAGTTTTATTGCTTTGTCAAATGCCTCGATAGCATTCGTATAATGTTCCTGCTCGTACTCAATAATGCCGAGGTAAAACCAGTGATTAGGGTGTACCCAATCAGCACCGTATTTTTTCAAACGGTCTTCAACACATCCCTTTATATATGCTTTACTACTGTCAAACCTGTTGAGTTGTAAATGGCATAGCCCTATGTAGAAATCATAAGGGTGATCCATTACATATATATTGTTGTATTTATTTTTTACTACATAAAAATCTTCCAGAGCACCCTTGTAATTCTTTTCAAAAATACAGCGCATATATGCCCTGTACTCCAGCCATTTTGCAGCATCATATTTTACAGCATTATCCAGAAACGGTTTGCCAAGTTCATACTTTTTAGCTTTGTATAACGGCATCGATTTTTGTTGCCAATAGTAGGCATGGGTGGGTATTACCATTAATGCACTATCAAGGTATAGTTGATGCTTGGCTGAATATAATGTAAAATTCCAGCTATTGTCCCAATATGATTTTGCTTTCAGTGAGTCGGCTTTGGTGTATTGTTGTGCACGACTGTCATCATGTAACATCAACAGTATAAACGCCAATGTGAATGTATATCTCATACAATAATGGTTTCAGTAATAGACTTGCAGACTGCATGATAAGTCGGGTAGTAGGCTGTTAGCTTTCTGTTAAAGATATTTACATCCTGAAAACAATCATTGAGATATTGTTGCTATATTTATATGTAACCTGAAACTTTTAACAGATGCGCTATTTATACTTCTTTCCGTTTTTGTTGTTTTGTTGCAATGCGTATGCACAAGTTGTATTCAAAGGTTTGGATGTAAACAATGCAGGCAATTCCAATCCGCTACCGGGTACGGTAATGAACGGTAAACTATATTTTTCTGCTACCAATGCTTCGCAAGGCTACGAGCTTTGGGTTACGGACGGTAAAATGACGGGTACAATGCTGGTGAAAAATATCAATACCGGCTCGTCGGGGTCTAATCCTGCAGAATTGACGGTATTGAATGGCAAACTTGTTTTTGCAGCAGAAGGGGAGGGTAAGGGAATAGAGCTCTGGCAAAGTGATGGCACTGCTGCAGGTACTACTATACTGAAGGATATGTACCTCGGTGCATTAGCATCAAATCCTGCAAACCTGAAAGCATACAATGGAAAAGTCTATTTTAATGCGTTTGGAGACAACGGAGTAGGTAATGAATTGTGGGAGACAGATGGCACAACTGCGGGTACTAAAATGCTTAAAGATATAAACCCGGTGGGTGGAAGCCATTGTGCCGAGTTCTTTGAGTTTAGCGGAAGGCTGTTCTTCAGGGCCACAACTGATGCAAATGGAGATGAAGTATGGGTGACGGATGGTACAGATACAGGTACTAAAATGTTGAAAGATATTTCACCTTCTTCTCTCGGTTCTTATCCCAATACATTTACAGTAGCAGGGGGTAAGTTGTTTTTTATTGCAACAATACCCGGTCTTAATGGTACTAAAATATTTGTAACGGATGGCACTACAGCAGGTACAATCAGCCTGTCAGCTCTTGCTATCGGAAACAAATTTGTAGTTGCATATAATAATGAGCTTTTTGTTAATGCAGATGGCGGATTGAATAAAGAATTATGGAAAACAAATGGCACACTCGCCGGTTCGGTATTAGTTGCAGAAATTACTCCGGGTGCTGTACCTACAGATTTGTACTGGCCAATTGTGTATAAAAATAAGCTCTATTTTACACTGTACTCACCTGGAGAAGGAAACGAAATATGGGAATGTGACGGTACTGCAGCGGGTACCAAGCTGTTTAAAGATTTAGTAAGTGGTCCGGGTGGTTCTAATGCACATCATTTTAAAATTTATAAAGACAAACTCTACTTTTTAGCAGAACATGCACCTGGTGATACGCAGTTGTTTATTTCTGATGGTACAGCTGCAGGCACTCATGTATTGCTGAACCCGAGTGCGACTAAAAGCAATGCCTTATCTGCAACGGTATTCAAAGGCTTTACAGAGTATGATGGCGAATTGTATTTCGGAGCAGATTATGATGCCACTGGTGCAGAACTATGGAGTATCAGAGATACTACCACACCTATAAGTGTAGCACAGGTAAATAATCTGAACGATGCGGTAACCATATATCCCAATCCTGCTCACGGTACTTGTAATATTATAATAGATAATCTTGCGTTTCAGTCAGGTGATGTTACATTGTTTGATGTTGCAGGCCGCGTAGTATATCAGCAATCATTAGTTTCAGGTAATAAGCAAACGATACTTCATCTGGAACAACTGCCTGGAGGTATTTATACCCTAAAAGGTTCGGTAGATGGTAATTCGTTTTATAAAAAACTGGTATTGCAATAAGGGTTCATTGTATAAATTATGCCTCCTCAATCCAAGCATATAGTTATTACTGGTGCCACAGGGGGTATAGGTACTGCATTTGTCAACATGCTGGCAAAAACAAAGTGCAGTATGCTTTTGTGCGACCGTGATGCAGCAAAGCTAAATGATTTTGCCGCAGATATTCGAAATCGTTACCGTATATCTGTTGATACACACGCTGTAAATCTTGCAGATGGTACTGATGTAACCGTGTTGGCCGACAGGCTGAAAGCTGAAAAGAAGATTGATTTGTTTATCGCCGCTGCCGGTTACGCAGAAAAAGCTCATTTTAAAGACGAAGACATTGGTGCGGTAATGAACATGATAAGTGTGCATTCTTTATCAGTTGTAAGTTTGGTACATGCTATACTGCCACGTATGCTGAAACGAAAGCGCGGGGATATTATTGCAGTATCATCTTTGGCAGCATTTATACCTGCACCCGGCAGCAGCATATATACAGCTACAAAATCTTTCATCAACGGTTTTCTTGAATCCTTGCACATGGAAGTGCATCATAAAGGAATAAGAGTGCAAAGTCTTTGCCCGGGTTTAACACATACCGGCTTCCATACAAAAGAGGATGTAAAACGTTTTGACGGTATCAAGGGTTTGGATATCTGGATGGATGCTGATGAGGTTGTTGCTGCATCGCTTGATGCACTTGGCAATGGGTCGGTGATATGTATTCCGGGGTGGGTCAATAAAGCTATCAGAAAAACAGTTGCTGTGTTGCCCCGCCAATCGTATTATTCATTAGCCGAAAAACTGGCAAAGAAAAATAAATAGCTATACGCATGTATAACTGTATTTCTTAAATCTTGGTGTACGCCAAGATTTATTTTTTGTACCATACCGAGCTTTGCAGCAAAATAATACAGTTATGAAAAACAATAATCGATTGCTGAACATCAGTGCAGGTGTGCTGATTGTGTTCTCTGCATGCTCATTGATGATGGTAAGTGCAATGGCTTTTTTCAGTCCGCAGATGGTAATGGACCTTGTACAGGTAAAGCTGCCCAATAACGATGCATACAGTTCTATTCGCGGGGTGTATGGTGGTGTGGGGCTAACCATTGTTATCAGCCTGGTGTACCTCTTGGTAAAAGATAAAAAAGCCGGCTTAGGGTTTTTAACGATGCTTTGGGGCTTTTACGCATTATCTCGCATAATTACATTGTTAAACGAAGGCCCGTTGGGCGATTTCGGAAACAAATGGCTGAGTATAGAAAGCGTTTTGTTTGCATGTTCATTGGGGTTGATGCTCATCTATCCCCAAAAGCTGAAGAAAGCGTAAGGTTCGTTGCCCTGTCTGCATTATATATTGCTCAAAAGCCGCTGCATCACGTAGCGGCTTTTGTATAAATGATAACAATGTATTAAGATATTATTCATTTTGTTTGCGTTGTAAATGTAAGTTTATGAAATACGTGTACCTGCTACTGACATTAGTTCTTACATATCCGCTGCATGCACAGGATATTACAGGCAAGTGGGTAGGCAATTACGGATTCTCATTCGGCAGTACTCGCCCGGATAAGCTGGTACTTGACATCAGTTTGAATAATGATTCCGTAGCTACCGGCATGTCTCATTTACATCATGGTAATGATAAGTACGAACATTATTATATAAGTGGTATATACAGGGCTGCAGATTCTACATTAGTTATTAAAGAAGATAGTGCAGTAGCTGTCAAATTAGGCTTCTTTGCTACAAATGTATTAGGAACTTACACAATGAAATTGCGTTATACCGATAGCAGTATGCGTTTTGAAGGAAGATGGAAAGAGAACGGAGGAGGGTTCTTATTAATGAATAGCAAAGTATGGTTGGAGAAGCCAATACCACGCAAGAATAGTGATAATATCGCATCAACAGCTACAGACGAAAAACTGGAACGTGCAATCAATATTCAGAAATTTATAGAGATAGATAATGCGGAGAAGGACTCTATAAAAATAATGCTTGTAGATAACGGGCAGGTAGATGGTGATATCGTATCGCTTTACATGAATGATAGTATGCTGTTGCGCAACCAGCAACTGACTGCAAGGTCAGTTGTTCAATACATTAAGGTTGATGAACGCAACCCGTTATGCAAGTTACTGATGGTAGCTGAAAATCAGGGCGAAATTCCGCCATGTACGGCACACCTCACAGTTATTACCAAAAAGAAAACCTATCAGTTAGAATTATTCAGCGATGCGGGCACAAATGGAGCGCTGCAGTTTTTCCTCAAAGAATAATTATTGATGCACCTATAAATGCGTATTAACAACAAGGATGTAATTTTGAGTATGGATACAAACAATATTATTACTTCGTTAGCTGCATACGATTTGCACTTGCAGCATCCGCCAAAGCCTGGAGGCTCTTATGTATCTGTAAATATCAGAAACAATATTGCATACATAGCTATTCAGTTCCCTATACGAAATGATGATTATTTATATCAGGGCAGGCTGGGCGATACAATAACAACAGAAGCAGGATATGTAGCTGCTGCGATGTGTGCAGCAAATGTGTTGGCACAAGTGCACAAATATGTAGGGTTTGATAAAGTGGCAGGGCTTAACCATGCTGATATATATTATCAGGCTGCTGATGGGTGGGATGATGGCCCGGCTATAGCTAATGGTGCATCAGACCTGTTTGTAAATGTATTGGGTGAAAAAGGCATACATACACGTGCCATCTTCGGTGTAGATAAACTGCCTCGCAACTTTTCTGTGGGTATTACCTGCAGTTTTTCTTTGTTATAGATAGCGTTCTTTCAATACATTCAGATGATGTATGGCGTGGCCAATCATCATATACCCCAGTGCGCGTGCAGATACACGCCCGTTCACTACATTGGCTGTCCATGTACTTTGGTCATCATTTAACCCTTCAAAAAGCTTGCGTATTGTTATGCGTATGGCGTTAAACTCTTCCAGCAAATCTTCCATACTGCGGTTGTTCACTATCGCATTGCTGGCATACAGGTCTTCATCCAGTGTTTGTATCAGTTGCTCATTATCGCCCCGCGCAGCTACCAATGCACGATAGCTCATGCCACGCTCCGTATCCATCAGGTGCATCAGCATTTGCTTTGGTGTCCATTTCCCTGGTTCGTAGCTATAGTTTTGTGCTGCTTCACTCAGGTTGCCGAAAGCCGCATTCACCTCGTCAGTATTCTGCTGCAATAGCTCAAAATAATTACCATCAGGTACTAACGATATATAGCGAAGAAAATATGGATTATGTTCTGTGGCTTGCGGGCGTTGCATAATGTTCATGTATTTGGTGCTCAAAGATATTGCTATTTACTACAACAATTTCTTAATACTCATCACATGCATAAATACTGCAACAGGCATATACACTGCGGCAATATATACATAAGGCGTCGTCAGAAAATCCATACTGACTGGCGGGGTTTCGTATCCCCAGAACTGCGGATTTACCATCAGCGATATGAATATGAACACGATATTGGCAAGCAACATCAGGCACAATAGGTTCCACGTCAATACCAGTTTTTTCGATAGCAGTCCGCGTGCATACATCCACCCCACCAATGGTGCGCTCAATCCCGCGATTATATCAAAGTTTCTGCCTTCATAAGTAACTATTACGGGGCCTAATCCTTTCTGGTATGCACCATGTATCAGCAGTTCTACAATTATCCGGAAGCTCTGAAAATATATAGTAAACAACAATGGGAATGCAGCAGTAATATCTTTAAATCTCGGTGCGGCATAATAGTATATAATAATGGCGAAAGCCGGCAACACACCCAATAATACCAGCCGAGGGGGTAATGAAAAACTTTTGTAAAAATCAGTAAGTGCCAATGCGCCTGTCGATACGATGAACAACAGCATCAATCCTGCATATCCGCCTAAAAATCTGCCGCGTCGTTCTTTCGATAATCCTGCTCGTGATATAGCCTCATTAAAACCAAACCCAAGTATCAGCAGTATGGCAAAGAGTAGTATGTAATAGATAACTTCAAGCATAATCTATAATATTATGGATTATCGTTTTTGTTTAGTTCGGTCATAGTCTTTTGGCAACACAGATTTTTCAACTTCAAGCATTTTGTATAATGGTGGTAATAAAAAATCAGCCCTGCGTTTATCAACATAGTCTATATCTTTTATCGGAGGATAATGAAATTCGCCATCAATATAGTCGGATGCATTGCCATATACACCATACGTCTGCATTCCCTTTTCGTATTGTCTCGCACGTTTATCTATCAGAAATGGGCCATAGTGGTTAGGTAGTTCACCTTTCAGTGTCGCTTCTTTCAGGTATAGCATCAGCGTGTCTTGCGGCAGCAGGTATGCAAAGTGTGCAAGTATATGCTTGAAGTTGTTGCAAAAAGAAATACCTATTTCTGATATGCCGGGGAAACGTTTGTATTTGCGTAGTATGTTGGTCATAGCTTCCACATTCATCAGGTCGCTTTTATCTTGCAGGCTATCTGCATAAGCTTGCATTTTACTGCCTGGCTCTGCCATCATCCACAAATATCGCGTCCGTGTATCAGTATAGTATATTTCAAGGCATTCCTGCAGCATAGGCAGGTTTAGTTGTTGAATGTGTTTACTGAAATGGGTGTCGAAATTGCGTACAATTTCTTTGTATTCCCTGTTGCTGTCCAGCCCGAAATGCTCCAGCGAATAGTGGATGTTTGCCCTCGATTCATATCCTTGATTTTCAATTGTTTTTACAAGATATTTCAAGGCAGTTGTGGTATCTCCAAGATGCAGCAGTGCTGTTGTCATAAACCCTTCTGTTGCATACAGGTAAAGACTGTCTCTGAAAGGCAGCTTGCCTGCAATGGCAACAACAGAATCATATTTTTTTTCAAAGGATAACCTTTTGAGGGTATGAAATCTGTCAATACGTTGCAGCAGCTCTTTGCTTTGCGCCTTTGAGCACACAGGTATTAATAACAGTAAGGTTAAAAGGTGTCTTTTCATTTACACACAAAATAGGTAATTATATATCACAGTAATAGTGCATATAGCAGATGCTTAATACTTCCCGTTTGTTATCTGCTGGTTAATCAGAGGTTATTCTGTGGTTAAGTAGCCTCTCGTATTTTATCATCGGTGTGGATTGATAGTAATTTCGACCCCGACAAGCACATATTAGTATAAGTTAAACTGGTTGTGTAGTTTTATCTGTTAGTTAAATATCAAGGGGTTTGATAAAGAAATTATTCATATTGTTTTCTCTCTCTGTTGCGTGTATATATACAACACAGGCACAACGTTTTATTCCGGTAGAATACAGCCCGGTTAATACATCAGTGGGGGCATCAGCATTCGTTTATCTGGGCGACCTTACGCCCAATCAGTTTGGCGATATATCAAAAGCCAAAGCAGGTGTACAGGTTACATCTGTTTTGCCGGTGAATGAATACCTCGGCGTTGGTGTATCTTTTGCAATGGGCTCGCTCGATGGTGACGACAGCCGCTACGATGGCTGGAGGCCCAAACGCAGTTTCAGTTTTAAGAGCAATGTTACAGAAGTGTCTTTGCGTGCGCAGTGGGCTTTCAGGGGGCAGGGTTGGGAATGGCCGGAAGACGACCGTTACACAAACGATTATAAAATAAGAAGGTACAAAATACTGTCGCCTTATGTATTTGCAGGTATCGGCTACCTCAGCAACAGGGTAACGAGAGAAATGGATGGTATCGACTCCGTATATTTTTATGGTGATATAGCATGGGAAAGATATCCGCAGGAAGCTGCAAAAGTTTACAAATCCGGTATGGCAGTTGCACCTGTAGGTATTGGTACATATGTTACACTGGCACCTGCCGTAAGGTTCTATGCAGAGTATAGTTATCACTTCCTGTTCAACGACCACCTCGATGGCTTTGGCACAGCAGTAGTATCGCCCAAGCCCGATGCCTTTCATACAATCACTGTTGGCCTGGATTTCCGTTTATTGAAGTACAACACCCGCCGCAAGAAAGAGATTTGTTTCCTCGGGTTGTAGGAATACATATTTTTTATTATAAAGGCAGGCTTATGCCCGCCTTTATAATTGTATGCATATCAGATTACAGTTTTCCTCCCACGTAACTGCCCTTCCCAACAACTATATCTGCAATTGACTTCTCCACACATTAAACCCATTTATCAACTATTAAAAATCCAAATATCTCTTTAATACTGCCAAAATTTATATTTGCAACCAGAATGGCAGAACAGAATCAATATACGGAAGATAGTATCCGGTCGCTCGACTGGAGGGAACACATACGCCTGCGCCCCGGTATGTACATCGGCAAGCTGGGCGATGGCAGCAGTGTGGATGATGGTATCTACGTATTGCTGAAGGAGGTAGTAGATAACTGTATTGATGAATACACTATGGGCTTCGGCAAGCGGGTAGAGCTGAAGATTGATAACGGAACCGTTACCATCCGCGACTATGGTCGTGGTATCCCGTTGGGCAAGGTAGTGGATGTGGTGAGTAAGATAAATACAGGTGCCAAATACGATAGCAAAGCCTTTCAGAAATCTGTTGGTTTGAATGGTGTGGGTACAAAAGCGGTAAACGCCCTGAGTACTTATTTCAAAGTCACGGCCTTTCGCGATGGTAAATCTAAAACTGCCGAGTTCGAACGTGGAGTACTTACCAAAGAACATAAGGAAACAACCACCTCAGAGCCTAATGGCACAATGGTTACGTTTACCCCCGATGATACGGTATTCAAGCATTACCATTTCATCAACGAGTATATCGAAAACCAGGTTTGGAATTATTGCTTCCTGAATGCAGGCCTGCAGATAAACCTGAACGGCAGAAACTATGTTTCTAAAAATGGCCTGCTCGATTTGCTGCAACGCAAAACCAATCCTGAAAGTTGTCGTTATCCGATTATCCACATCAAGGGAGAGGATATAGAAGTAGCCCTCACACACACCGGCGACTATGGCGAGGATATCTATTCATTCGTCAACGGACAGCACACTACGCAGGGTGGTACACACCAGGCAGCTTTTCGCGAGGCATTTGTAAAAGTCATCCGCGATTTTTATAAGAAAGATTATGAAGCGTCTGATGTTCGTCAGAGCATCTGCGCTGCTATATCTGTACGTGTGCAGGAACCTGTATTCGAAAGCCAGACAAAAACCAAACTCGGTTCGCAATACGTGGCCGAAGGCGGGCAGAGCATGAAGATGTTTGTGCTCGAGTTTCTGGCAAAGGAATTGGATAACTACCTGCACAAAAATGCCGCAGTTGCCGATGCGCTGAAAAAACGTATTGAGCAAAGCGAGCGCGAACGTAAAGAACTTTCAGGCATACGCAAATTGGCAAACGAACGTGCCAAGAAGGCCAACCTGCACAATAAAAAACTCCGCGACTGCCGCATACATCTGAATAGCGATTTGCCCAATAAAGGCAAAGAAGAGTTTATGCAAAAGCAGTTGGAAAGCACCATCTTCATTACCGAGGGTGATAGTGCCAGCGGTAGCATTACCAAGAGCCGCAATGTAGAGTCTCAGGCAGTATTCAGCCTGCGGGGTAAGCCACTCAACTGCTACGGGCTGACAAAAAAAGTAGTGTACGAAAATGAAGAGTTCAATCTGCTGCAGCACGCGCTGAATATTGAAGAAGGTATGGAAGGCCTGCGTTACAACAACATAGTAATAGCCACCGATGCAGATGTGGATGGTATGCACATTCGTTTGCTGATAATGACCTTCTTCCTCCAGTTCTTCCCCGATCTGGTAAAGAATGGCCACGTATATATTCTCGATACGCCTTTGTTCCGTGTGCGTAATAAGCAGAAAACCATTTACTGTTATACGGATGAAGAACGTCAGCGTGCTATTAAAGAACTGGGTACCAAGCCTGAGATAACACGATTCAAAGGTTTGGGTGAAATCAGCCCCGAGGAGTTTGCACAGTTCATCGGCGAAGATATGCGCAAAGAACCCGTATTGCTGGGGCAGGAAGCGCAGATACAAAAACTGCTGGAATACTACATGGGTAAAAATACTCCTCAGCGCCAGCTCGATATTATTGCCGGCCTGCGTGTAGAAAAAGACCTTGCAGAAGAATTGGGGGTAGAAGTAGAAAAATAAATAATCACATCAGGTAAGAGCTACGTTATTCGTAGCTCTTGTTTTTTTATAATCAATTATCGCAATGAGCAGATATATAACCGACGATACCTTTTCAAATATCAGCTTCGCTGAAGCCGGTTTTGAAACCTGTGAATTTGAAAACTGTTTATTCAAAGATGCTGACTTTTCCGGAGCAGATTTATCGGAATGCTCATTTACAGATTGCAGTTTTCAAAATTGCGACCTCAGTAATGTACGATTGAAACAAACTACATTGAACAATGCACGTTTTACAGATTGTAAAATGTTGGGGATTGTCTTTGCAGATTGTACACCGTTTTTGTTGTCGTTCAGTTTCAATGGTTGCAATCTTAGTTATTCATCTTTCTACAAATTAAAAATTCACAATACTTCGTTTACAAATTCCAATTTGCAGGAAACAGACTTTACATCTGCAGATATTACAGGTGCTTCTTTTGATGGCAGCAATCTGGCAGGTGCTATGTTTGATAATACCTTACTTGAAAAGGCTGACCTGCGAACAGCTATAGGCTTTTCAATAAACCCGGAAACTAACCGTATCAATCGTGCAAAATTTTCCGCAGATGGATTGCAGGGGTTGCTGCATAAGTACAATATTGAGGTAGAGTAGGTTGTCATAATTATGTATATTTAATAAAATGCTGTTATTATGAAGTACACTGCAAAAGGAGAACACAAACGCAACTTCGAATTGTTTGATGAAAACAATAATTCGCTTGGTATGATAGGATACGATGGGTGGTTTTCTATGAAGGTGAAAATAACACAGGGTAGTAGCGAGTATGGAATAGAGTCAGCAAACTTTTGGCATACAGAGCTTGTAGTGAAGAAAGGAGATGAGGTAACAGCAACAATAAAATTCAGTTGGGGTGGTATGTCTATAGACTACCAGGGAAAGACCTATATGTTCAAATCCGGTATGTGGCATAATAAGTATTCTTTAGTTACAGATACAGACCATGCCATCATTACCCTGAAGCCCGATTTTCAGTGGACAAAATTCAGCTTTAACTACGAGATAGAAACCGACGATAACTATACTGAAGGTAAAAGCGCCATATTGATACTGATACTGATATACTGCTGCAATTATATGCAGGGTATGGCGGGCAGTATGGGCGGTGCTGTGGTATAATTTTTCTATTCGCGCCTGCAATACTAGCTTTAGCCACATGAACATTGAACAACTGCACGAATATGCCCTCAGCTTGCCCGATGTTACCGAGAGTTTTCCCTTCGATGAAACAACGCTGGTAATGAAAGCAGGTGGCAAAATGTTCCTGCTTGTTTCGCTCGACGAAGACCCGCTGCGCTTTAATGTAAAATGCGACCCCGAACGTGCCCTTGAGCTGCGCGAAGAATACCCTTGTGTATTACCGGGCTACCACATGAACAAAAAACACTGGAACACCATAATAGTTGACGGCACCATCACCAATAAACAACTGAAAGAAATGGTGTTGGATAGTTATAATCTTGTGGTAAAGAAAAAGAAGAAATGATTTCCCTTACGTCATTGCGAGGCACGAAGCAACCTGGTATAAACTCAATATAACATTACTCTATTCTGAATTTGCGAGCAATCTGATTAGATTGCTTCGTGCCTCGCAATGACGCGATTGGGGAAGTATCACAAATGGGTAGATACATTTATGTACTCATCCTTGTTTACAAAACAGATGTACAGTATTGTACGGTTTAATCATCATAAAAATAAGTGTTTTATCGTCTTTTATTTGTATATTTGCTATAATAAATAAATCCTGAAAACCCTATAAAATGACACCCGAAAACCACGCCGATTGGGCTGCGTTAAAATCCGCCCACAAAACATTCATCACACACTTCATCCGCACTAAAGACAAGCGAGCCGCTTACAAAGAAGCATATCCCGCAGTTGCCGATGGCAATAGTCTGCGCTCTTCCGCAAATCGTTTGTACAATCAGTTGAAGCCATATATAGATAAGCTGGAAGAACGTGCCACTACACTGGCACTGGAAGAACTGGTGCAGGATGCTAAAGAACGCATCAAAACGGAAGTATGCAGTTTGCAAAGCAGACGCGAGGTACTGGCGAAAATAATAACGGGGCAGATGCAGGTAAAGCGCCACATGCGCCTGCGCGATAGTATTGTAGAAGTGTATGACGATGTAAGCCCTGCCGCCCTCATCCGCGCCATCGACCTTGACAGCCGCCTTGCCGCAAATAAGTATAAAGAGAAGATAGAGCAACCCAAACAAGAGAAAGCTCCCCTCCTGTTTTTAGGAGGGGATGCCGGCGCTTCTGCAAAGCAGAATGAGACGGCTGAGGTGGTTAAACCGGCGCCTGAAAAAACGCTGGAAGAGCTATTGAAAATCTACCCGTACGACGACCCCTATTGGCAGGGCAGGTGCATACGTGTACCCGCGCAGGATGTAGAACGCCTCGGCTTCGATACGCTGGATGATGGTGCGCCCTATCTGAATAATAGCCTGACAGACGAGTATCATAAACTGCGTATTCAGAAAACAATGGACTACCTCAAAGAAAATAAGCCCGCCGCATACCGTGATGTTATTGACAATCCCATCAAGCCCACGATTGCAGCACCTGAAATACAACCTGCAGCACCTACTGACGATGAGCTATGGCAGCAATACCTTGCCATAGATAGCAATACACGCCGCCTGCCGCGTGCCGACAGAGAGGGGAAAGAAAGATGGTTTAAAGCCATACCCCGAAAACAGCAATTAAAACTTATTGATTTTTACTCAAAAACAGGATAGAGAATATCTATGTGCCGCATTTATCTTTTAATGGCTGCAAATGATGGTTAGCATTACAAAGCATCGTAGCTTTGCGGCGCATTTATATCTTTCATCAGGCACTATGCCTGTCATAGTGCTGCAAAACATACAACGATGGCAGTATCCACAAATCGCCAATCGGATAGCGCACCCGAACTCATGATTCTGGGGGCAGGCTTTGCAGGCTTGCAACTCGCCAAAAAACTCAGGAATACCGGTTACAATATCACACTGATAGACCAGTACAATTTTCATCAGTTTCAGCCTTTGTTTTACCAGGTAGCTACCGCACGCCTCGAGCCCAGTTCTATTTCTTTCCCGCTTCGTAAAATATTTCAGCGCAGCAAAAATGTTCATGTCCGCAATACGAAAGTGAAGGAAGTAAACACAGATAAGCAACTGGTAATAACCGAAGATGGCAATTTCAGTTACGACATACTCGTTATTGCAACGGGTTGTACAACAAATTTCTTCGGTAATAAAAACCTTGAACAGTATGCCTTCCCGATGAAGTCAACCACAGAGGCTATTACATTACGCAACAGGATATTGCTCAATTTTGAAGACGCCCTAAATGCCACACCCGAAGAGATGGAGGAGATAATGAATATTGTAGTAGTAGGTGGTGGCCCTACGGGTGTAGAACTTTCGGGTTCATTGGCAGAGCTTAAAAAGAACATTCTGCCACGCGATTACCCCGATATGGATTTCAGCAAGCTGAATGTATATCTCCTGGAAGGCAGCCCCAATACATTATCTGCTATGAGCCCTGTATCGCAACGTATGTCGCAGGTATACCTCGAGAAAATGGGTGTGCAGGTTTGGACCAATGCCATCATGCAGGATTATGATGGGCATATAGCCATGCTCAAAGATGGCAGACAGATAAAAACGCGCAACCTTATCTGGGCTGCAGGTATTATCGGCAATGTACCTGCAGGCATACCAAAAGAAGTGCTGGTGCGCGGCAATCGTATAAAAGTGGATGCGTACAGCAAAGTTGCCGGCACTGAAAACATATATGCCATCGGCGATATTTCTTATATGGAAACGAAAGACTGGCCTAATGGCCATCCGCAGATGGCAAACGTTGCAGGCAAGCAGGCAACCCAACTGGCAACAAATCTCAAAGCATTAAAAAACGGCAACAAACTGCAACAATTCAGGTACAAATCTCCGGGTACTATGGCAACTGTTGGTAAGCGCAAGGCTGTGGTTGATTTGCCATTCATCAGTTTTCAGGGCGTTATAGCATGGTTGTTCTGGATGTTCCTGCACCTGATGCTGATACTGAATGCAAAGAACAAGCTCATCATCTTTATCAACTGGGCTATCAGCTATTTTACCAACGATACCACGCTAAGGCTCATACTCATGCCTACCCGCAAACAGGTAGAGATGGCAAAAGAGCATCATAGTATGGAGTAAAGTTAATGAGGTTTAGTTGTTGGTATTTTGATGCCTCGCTTCTTCATCTCCTCCAGCAGCTTTTCGGGTATGCCTCTGCAAGTACAGTTTACAGCATGTTTCAGGTGCCATTCTATTCGTTGGTCAAGTGTGGCTTTGGCAGGCATTTTGTGTTTCAGGTGCCATTCCTTATTAAGCTTCATAAGGTCTTTATTTAATGAGCGAGCCTGTGCCTGCGGTTATACCAGCTGATGCCAAATAGTATGGCACCAAAGAAGAGTATGCCTGTAATGGCTGCTATCCAGTCGGGGCGTGTATGTGCAATGATGATGTACCATATACCCAGTGCTGTGTAGGCTACTACACCTACCCATTCCCTGCGCCATGCCAATACAAGTATGGTAATCAGTACCGCAGTCGGTATCAGATGTATGGCCAGTTCTGTGGCAAATGCAACTGCATCGCCGGTGTATTGCACATCCAATGCAAACAGGGTGAAGAATATGGTAAGTATGATACCGTATATACGGGGAGCCCAGTAGGCGAGTTTTTGTGCAGTATTCATAAAGCTCATTTTTTTATTGGTTAATGAATATGAGCATAACGGGTTTTATAAAAGTATAAAACCTATGGGTAATAAAGTGTTAAAAGTAGCTCAGGCTATACCTATTTGCCTTACTAATGCACGTTTGGCTATCGGCAGCAGGGTTTCGTCAAGCGGTACGGGTAGCGGGTGTTCGATGCTGAACACAGCAGGATTGGGTAATGTTCGGATGGCCTTGATAATATCCCGCTTTATGTTTTCGTAAGTATTGGCAATGCTGTTTTGCCAGGTATCTACATAGCTCAGCCGTATGCCACGGTACTTGTCGTTCTGGTGTTCGAAGAGGGTAATGGTGTAGTTGTAGGCATGTGTTTCACTATAGTTGCCGTAGCGTATCAATATATAGCCTTCGTTCTTGTACAGCGGCATAATGCCTACCGGTTCTATCCGCAAGTGCTTCTCCACTTGTTCGTAGAGTTCAGCACCGTTGTCAAGTGTGGGTTTCATTTGTGTAAGGGCGTACTGTACTATGTTTTCAAGTTCCTGCATGATGGCACTGTCCTGTAGCATTTCTTCGTACACCAGTTCCAGTTTTTGCAGGTTCACATTATTCAGTTGTTTTGGGAAGCTATCCTGTATCAGCTTTTTATGTTCTTTGAAAGATGCCAGGTTGTTGTAGTGAAAGACTACATCGGCAAGTTGAGGGTATAGCTTGTGTTGGTTAAAGCATTGATTTACCTCTTGCAGGTAGGCAAGTAGTTTGTACTTCTGCAGTTCAAAGTCTATATATCCTTCCATAAACCATGTTTCACTCAGTCTCATAACTTACGGATTTACTCCTAATATACTCAATCAAAGAGAATGCCACAATAGTATTAGTAATGTAATCGCAATGTTAAAAGGAGAATGTGAATGTTGTGTGGATTACCGATTACTTGGGTTTGAAAACTGTATTATTGTTATATTTGTAGTCTTGTTGCGAATCATAGCCATATCGTTATTGCTCACAATCGTGTTTGCACAAACACCGGTTCATCAGCTAATGAAGATTACCGTGTTGGTAGAACACTATTTTGAACACAAGGCATTGGACGAGCAAATTGACTTTGTTGACTTCCTTGCCATGCACTATGCCGATGATACAAAGCATGGAGATTATGACAGGGATATGCAGTTGCCGTTCAAGCAATGCAACCATGCGCCGTTAATGGCATTCACTTTTTTTGAAGCCGGAGATTTTGATTTCAGTATTAAGTCAAAGCCTGTTTTTGTAACCGAAAAGCAAGTGTTAACAGGCTATCAATCGCCTTACCATTCTTCTGAGGCATTATCAAACATCTGGCAGCCGCCACGTATATAATTATCTGATTACTGCGATTCCATACAGTGCTGCTACAGCATTGTGTTTTATTCATTCAGTGTTGTGGAGGTATATTGATTAATGCCTTCATGATGTAAAATATCTAATACTTATGCTGAGTAAAATCATCAGCTTTTCGGTTAATAATAAACTGATTATTGTATTATTTGTACTGGCATTGATAGGCTATGGCAGCTATGAGCTGACAAGGTTGCCAATAGATGCAGTACCCGATATTACAGATAATCAGGTGCAGGTTATAACTTCTACACCATCATTAGGTGCCCCGGATGTGGAACGTTTGATAACGTTCCCGATAGAACAGGCAAACAGTAATATCCCCGGTATTAAAGAGATACGTAGCTTTTCGCGCTTCGGGTTGTCATTGGTTACAATTGTCTTTCATGATGATGTGGATGTGTATTGGGCAAGGCAGCAGGTAAGTGAACGGTTACTGACTGTACAAAGCGAATTACCGCAAGGTTTGGGTACACCATTTCTTGCACCAGTGACAACAGGTCTTGGTGAGGTGTATCAATATGTGGTAAAAGCAAAGTCGGGATATGAATCGAAATATGAAGCTACCGAACTGCGAACAATACAAGACTGGATAGTCCGCAGGCAATTATTGGGTGTGCCCGGCGTAGCAGATGTAAGCAGCTTTGGTGGTAACCTGAAACAATATGAAGTAGCCGTTAATGCTGCAAAACTTGCATCATTCAATATCAGTGTGGCGGATGTATTCAATGCGCTGGAAAAGAACAATGCAAATACAGGGGGAGCTTATATAGAAAAAGGCCCTGCGATATTATATATACGCAGCGAGGGCCTTGCGGGTAGCATCAGCGATATTGAGAACATCGTAATTAAACAGTCTGCGGGCGGAGCGCCTTTACTGATAAGGGATGTAGCTACTGTGCAAACAGGTGCTGCTATTCGATATAGCGCAATGACCTATAATGACGAAGGTGAGGTAGCGGGTGCTGTAGTGATGATGCTGAAAGGTGCAAATAGCGGCCAGGTTATCAAAGCAATAAAAAGCAGGATTGAGCAGGTAGAAAGAACACTGCCTGAAGGTGTAGCGATTGAGCCATTTCTCGACAGGACAAAAATGGTGAATAACGCTATCGGTACAGTAGAAAAGAATTTGCTGGAAGGTTCGCTGATTGTGGTTTTTATCCTCGTGTTGTTTTTGGGCAATGCAAGAGCGGGTTTGATAGTTGCGTCAATTATTCCGCTTTCAATGCTGTTTGCGGTTATTATGATGAACCTGTTTGGTGTAAGCGGAAACCTGATGAGCCTGGGTGCGCTCGACTTTGGTTTGATAGTTGATGGAGCAGTAATAATAGTAGAAGCTGTAATGCATAAACTGAGCCACTCAAAACAATACAGAGAGGTGACGAAGATGACGCAGCCGCAAATGGATACGGAAGTAAAAGGTGCTGCATCGCGAATGATGAATAGTGCTGTATTCGGGCAGATTATTATACTGATAGTGTACCTGCCTATATTCTCGTTGCAGGGTATAGAAGGTAAGATGTTCCGCCCGATGGCACAAACAGTCGCATTTGCATTGTTAGGTGCATTCATTTTATCACTGACGTATATACCCATGATGAGTGCGTGGGTTATCAGCAAGAAAATCAACCATAAAGAAACTTTCTCTGACAGGATGATGTCGAAAATTGAACATGTGTTTCATCGTGCATTACAGAAGGTGTTGTATTATCCAAAGCTATTAATCAGCATTGCGTTATCGTTGTTTGTCATTGCTGTGATTATCCTGATGTCGATTGGTGGTGAGTTTATCCCGCAATTGGAAGAAGGTGATTTTGCAGTGGATACAAGAGTATTGACCGGCAGTAATTTGCATACTACAATAGATGCTACACAAAAAGCGGCAGGTATCTTACTGAATAAATTTCCTGAGGTAGAGAAAGTTGTGACTAAGATAGGAAGTGGTGAAATACCAACAGACCCTATGCCTATTGAAGCCAGTGATATGATGGTGATAATGAAAGATAAAAAAGAATGGACCTCAGCAAAAACTTTCCCTGAAATGGCAGAAAAGATGGGAGCTGCATTGGCAGATGTGCCGGGTATAACAACAGGCTTTCAGTACCCTGTACAGATGCGTTTTAATGAATTGATGACAGGAGCAAGGCAGGATGTAGTATGTAAGATATTTGGTGAAGACCTTGATACGCTGGCGCATTATGCTGATAAGTTGGGTGGGTTGGCTGCTTCTGTTGAAGGTGCGAAAGATTTGTATATAGAGACAGTAACAGGTTTGCCTCAGATTATTATTGAGTACAACCGCCCTGCACTGGCACAGTTCGGTGCAGATATTGAAACTGTAAACAATGCCATAAATGCTGCATTTGGCGGTCAAGCTGCAGGGCTTGTATATGAAGGGGAAAAACGTTTTGACCTTGTAGTGCGCCTTGCAGGAGACCAACGCAAGAGTATAGAAGATGTACAAAATCTGCTGATACCTGTTGCTAATGGCGCACAAATTCCATTACATCAATTAGCGACTGTTGCAATAAAAGACGGCCCGAACCAGATACAGCGTGAAGATGCGAAACGAAGGATAGTAGTAGGATTCAATGTGCGTGGAAGGGATGTACAGAGTATTGTAAATGAGCTGCAGCAAAAGGCAGAGAAGATACAATTGCCTCCGGGTTATTACATCACTTATGGTGGTGCATTTGAAAACCTGGAGGAGGCGAAGAAGCGATTGGCAATAGTTGTACCTATGGCGTTGGGTTTGATATTCCTGATGCTGTATTTCGCTTTTAAATCTGTAAAATATAGCCTGATAATATACAGTGCTATACCACTGTCGGCAATTGGTGGTGCATTTGCGCTTGCATTACGGGGTATGCCATTCAGTATCAGTGCGGGTATCGGGTTCATTGCTTTGTTTGGTGTGGCAGTGCTGAATGGTATTGTGTTGATTTCAGAATTCAGAAGGCAGCAGCAGGAGGGTGAAACTGACTTGCGGCAGATTGTATTGCAAGGAACAAAGTTGCGCCTGCGACCTGTGCTGATGACCGCAGCAGTAGCGTCGCTTGGTTTTTTACCAATGGCATTGAGTAATGGTGCAGGTGCGGAAGTGCAGCGCCCGTTAGCAACTGTTGTGATTGGAGGATTGATAGCAGCTACATTTCTCACGTTGTTTTTATTGCCTGTTCTATTTGTATTATTTGATAAAGTGAACTTCAAAATGAAAACAAAGACTACATTGCTATTACTGCTGTGCATGTCGCCTGCTGTGGTTGATGCACAAACACCAATCGGGCTACAGGCAGCTATTGATACAGCATTGCGCAACAACCTGAAATTGCAATCGCAAAGGATGACGGCTGATTATTATAAAAAAATGCGTTCGTCGGCATTTGATGTCAGTAAAACCAATGTAACGGCAGAGTGGGGTAATATCAATAGTGCCTATGATGATACGCGATACAGCATTACACAAAGTATCTCATTCCCGCTTGTATATGTACAGCAACGTGCATTAACCCAAAAAGAATGGAAGGCAGCAGCAATGCAAACACAGCTGAAAGAAAAAGAACTGATAAAGCAAGTGTCTGTTTTGTACAGCGAAATTAATTGTCTGTATCAAAAACGGGATTTGCTGGTACGTGCAGATAGTTTATATGCATCTTTCGAAACTACATCGAACCTGCGGTTCAAACTCGGAGAATCAAACCTGCTGGAAAAGACTACAGCAGAGAATATGCGCGGACAGATAGCATTGCAGTTACAACAACTACAGGCAGATATGGATGTGTTGCTCAGCAGGTTTGGCTATTTGCTGAACAGCGAATTGGTCTATATACCTGAGCAACAGTTGGTAAAAGCAGATGCACCTGCAGCCGTTGCCGATGCAGATATGACAACGCACCCATATATAGGTTATCTGAAACAACAACAACAGGTATCGGATGCAATGTATAAGTTGGAAAGGACAAAATTATTACCTGAGTTAATGGGCGGGTATTATAATCAAAGCTATAGCGGATGGCAAAAAGTTGCTGATGTTGACAGGTTTTATAACAAGTCGACCAGATTCGGCTCTGTAATGGTGGGAGTAGGTGTGCCTTTGTTTTTCTTCGGACAAACAGGAAGGTTGAATGCTATGTCGCTAAGCAGACGTATAGCAGCAACAGAGTTGGAAGATGGCAATAATATGCTCGCGATGCAATACAGACAAGCTGTAACAACATATAAGCAATATGCAAAAGCAGTAATGTTTTATGAAAACACCGCATTGAAAAATGCAGACATAGTGATAGCGACTGCAAGTACACAGTTTGCAATGGGTGAAATCAATTACATGGAATATACATTGTTGCTGAACCAGTCGTTTGCCATCAGCAGCGGGTATTATGATGCTTTGGTGAAACTGAATGAAGCAGTGTATGAATTAAACTACCTGACAAAAAAATAAACTGATATGAAGTATATATTTATCATAATTGCTGCATTGATAATTACATCTTGCGGCAACGATACTAAAAAAGAACCGGCTGCTGAAACAGGAAGTGTGTCTGAAACGACGGTTACGCTTACGGATGCGCAGCTCAAACATGCGAAAATTGAAACAGGTAAAGCGATACTGCAGGATATGCAGTCGGTAATAAAAGTGAGTGGCAAGATAGATGTGCCACCGCAGAATATGGTATCAGTCAGTTTCCCTTTAGGCGGATATCTGAAATCAACAAAACTGTTGCCCGGTATGCATATTAATAAAGGTGAGGTGATAGCAGTGATGGAAGACCAGCAGTACATACAACTGCAACAGGATTACCTGACTGCAAAAGCCAACCAGGAATATCTTGAAGCCGAATATCAGCGACAACAGGAGCTGAACAAAAGCAAAGCCAGCAGCGATAAAGTATATCAGCAGGCAATGGCTGCATATAAAAGCAATAAGATACAGATAAGCAGCCTGAAGCAAAAGCTGCAGCTGATTGGTATTAATGCAGATAAACTAACAGAGAACAATATATCGAGAACTGTAAGTGTTCATTCGCCGATTGATGGCTTCGTGTCGGCTGTGGATGTGAATATTGGTAAGTATGTAACACCATCGGATGTCTTGTTTGAATTGGTGAACCCTACAGATATACATCTTGCGCTTACCGTATATGAAAAGGATATCAGTAAACTCTACATCGGGCAAAAAGTATTTGCATACACGAATAACAATCCTGATAAGAAATACCCATGCGATGTAATATTGATAGGAAAGGATGTGAGTAACGACAGGGCTGTACAGGTGCATTGCCATTTTGAAGCGTATGATAAAACACTGGTACCCGGCATGTATATGAATGCGGAACTAGAGCTGCAAAAAGAAAAAGTGCTGACAGTGCCGGAAGAGGCCGTAGTGCGCTACAACAATAAGCAATATTTGTTTGTTGTAAAGGGAGATAAAACATACGAAATGCAGGAAGTAACGACAGGCAGTGTGCGGCAAGGCTATATAACTATAGCAGATGCCAATGGTGCTGATCTTGCCAATACAAATGTGGTGTTAAAGAACGCATATACCTTACTGATGAAGTTGAAGAATGCAGGGGAAGAAGAATAGATTTTTTGGGTACAATACTTTAATAAAAAAGCAAGCCAATCGGCTTGCTTTTTTATTAAAGTATTGTAAGGTTAATCTTCGAGGTGCTGTTCTGTTTCGTACCATGGAAATGAGTCTGCATTCTTGCCCTGTTCCCAATAGAACGGGCTGTGTGGCTTGTTGTAGTTGCCTGTTTCATTCATAGTCTCAGCATCATACAACCTGCCGTTTACCATTGTGTACTTTATACTTTCAGTATTGTAGATGTTATCCAGCGGGTTTTTGTCTAATACTATCAGGTCTGCAAGTTTGCCGGCTTTCAGTGAACCGATATGCTTGTCAAGTCCGAGGCTTTGTGCCGGGTTGATGGTAGCTGTGCGTAGTGCTTCTAATGGTGTCATGCCACCTTGTGCCATCATCCATATTTCCCAATGTGCGCCAATGCCTTGTATCTGTCCGTGCGCACCCATATTGATGAGTACGCCCACATCGTTCAGCTTTTTCAGGCTCTTTGATACAAGAATGTGGCCATTTTCATACTCCTCTTCAGGTGCCATGGTACGATGCCTGCTGCGGGTATCTATTACAGGGCGTGGGGTATAGCGCAGCAGTCTTTCTTTCTCCCAAACGTTGGTGTGTTGATACCAGTAGTATTCGCCGGAGAGCCCACCATAACTTACAATAAGTGTTGGTGTGTTGGCAGTACCTGCTCGCTTCCATAATTGTATTACGTCGTCATATAGTGGTGCTACGGGTATGTTGTGTTCTATGGTTGTGTGTCCGTCCAGTATCATGCTGAGGTTGTGATAAAAGAATGAACCACCTTCGGGTACAACTTCCATGTTTAGCTCGCGGGCAGCTTCTATCACCATCTGCCTTTGTTCGCGGCGTGGCTGGTTATAGCTTTTCACGCTGAATGCGCCGAATGCTTTGGTACGTTGCAAGGCACTTTTGGCATCGTCGTAAGAATTGATGACTGCTTTGAAGTCGCCATCTGCACCATAGAGAATGGTGCCTGTAGAGAATACACGAGGCCCAACCATCTTACCTGATTTTACCAGTTCGCTTTGTGCAAATACAAACTCGCTGTTGGCAGATGGGTCGTGCATGGTAGTGACACCGTATGCGAGATTCGCGTAGTATGGCCAATGTTTCTGTGGTACAATTCCGCTATTGAAATGGCCTGCGTGCGCATGTGCGTCAATAAATCCAGGCATAATGGTTTTGCCTTTGCAATCTATCTTCTTAGCATTATCTGGTATGGTTATTTGTGATGCATTGCCCACAGATTTAATGATATTGCCTTCTACTACTATCGTTCCATTTTCAATAATCCCTTCATGCTCCATAGTGATGATGCGAGCATTAGTAAACGCAAGTGTGCCTTTAGGTTTGTCTGTTTTCGCTGTGAGGTTAATCGCTGTTCCTTGTGACGGTATGTTGAAAGAAGAATCGGGCTTGCCACCAACAAACTGGAAAAGGTCTTGAAGGTTGATGGTATAATATTTCTCATCCAGCGTATAATGTAGTTTATTGCCATTGCCACTCCAGTGCAGGTTGTAGCCTGCATCTTTTGATACACGTCTTACAGGGAAGTCGGCAGAATCGCTACCTATATTTATCGTACGGCCTGTATGCGGGAACGCGGCAATATATACGTGATGGAGATTTGAATAAGCTATCCATTCTTCGTCGGGAGAGACTGTGAATTGTTTGCCATAAGTGGTTTTGAAAATAGTGCGTTCATCACTGCCATCTGTTTTGCACCAGTTAAATGTTTTTTCCAATCCGCCGCCTGATTGATAATAGATGCGGTTGTCATTTTTGCTGAATACAGGGCTTTCGCCTTTATTAGTAACAAAAGTTTCTTTGCCACCAGCTGCAGGCATAATATATATACCGGGCTGAGCAGTATAAGCAGGGCCAAGCGTGTTATTGCCACCTTCTTTTTCGTACACCAACCATTTGCCATTGTGAGAATATGACGGAGTACGATAGATTCCTTTTTTACTACTTATCTTTTCGGGTGTGCCGCCAGCTAATGAGGTTTTGTATATGCAGCCGCTTGTTACATCATTCCATGATACATATACTATGCTTTTGCCATCGGGAGAAAATGACGGGTCGTATTCGTAATCAGTATCTTTTGTAATGCGTACAGGTTTGCCGGCAGGTAACTCTTTTTTGTAAAGATGCCCGAGTGCGCTGAATACAAGCCATTTGCCATCGGGGGATGTAATAGCCTGGCGTATTACATGAACATTGAACCTATCAGGATTAAGCTCTTGGGCAAAACGAACAGTTTCAGATATTTTTTGCTTCACATGACAAGTGAATGGTATTTCTTTAGCTGTATTCGGATTATTAATATCAATCTTCCTGATTTTGCCACCTGCCCAAATGATGATGTGGTTGTCGTCCGGGGTCCATGCAAAGCCGGGGTAGATGCCGAATGTAGTCCATGCTTCCTGCTGGTCTTTTGATAACTGATTGTACACAGGCCATTCTTCGCCTGTCTTCAGGTTGCGGAGATACAAAACTGTTTTTGTGCGAACCCTTTTTACGAATGCAAGCAGCTTGCCGTTGTGTGATACCTGCGGGCGTACGGCTCCGCCCGGTCCGCCGGTTACATTTTCGTTGATGCCTTTTTCTCTGTCGAAACGCTTGATGACGAATATCTGGTCATTAGGATTTTTATTGTATTCAAAATGGCCACCGGGATACATGTCTTCGCTGTAGTACACATAACGTCCGTCGGGCGATACGCATGGTTCGTTTACATCCTGCTGGTCGTTTTTCTTTACCGTAAGTTGCAAACCGTTGCCACCATTGATATGGTACATCCACATTTCGCCCGCACCCAGTGAACGGGTAGAGGTGAAGTGCTTGCGTGCTATGATGTATTTACCATCGGGTGCCCACACTGCATTGTTCAGCAGGCGGAAGTTTTCTTTGGTTATCTGCTTGGCATTGCTACCATCGCGGTTCATAATCCATATATTATCGCCGCCACCTGCATCAGAGGTAAAGGATATTTTCTTACCATCGGGGCTGAAGCGAGGCTGTACTTCCATTGCTTTGCCCTGCCTCAATACTTTGGCTTCGCCACCTGTTGAGGGCATAATGTATATATCGCCCAACAGATCGAACACGATGCTTTTACCGTCAGGTGAGATGTCAACATTCAGCCATGTGCCTTCGTTTACAGTGAAGGAAACTTCTTTTTGCGGGCTGCCCGGATTTTCAACATCCCATTTCTTTTTATCGCCGGCAAGAGTGCATACCGGTATTAAGAACATTGCACTGAGCAAGTGTTTGAAAAACATAATAATGATTTTGCTTAAAGATAGTAAAGCAATGATGGGAAAGAAAGCCGGTAAAAGGGGAGTAGCCGGGGGAATCTGCTGGAATGGGATGGCCTGACGAACACTGAATTGTAAGATGTACACATAGTAAGTGCATACAATCCCTGATGTCTGTATCGTCAGTTATTGAAATATCAGCATGTTGCAGTGATATGCAAACGCTTATTTAATCTTTTGAAGGGCTGTTTGTATGTACAAATTCCGCAACACTGGTAAGGATATGCAGCCCCAGTTTGTTCAGCAATTCAGGGTCGTCAAGTATCCTTGCTATTTCCGAGCCTTTTATTTGCCCCAGTTTTCTGTCTGTAGTATTGGTAATGAAAGTCATAGCGTTTTTAAGTGGTAGGCCTGAACGCTCTGCATAAGAGTTTATTATCGCGCGCTGATAATTGATTTCGCTGGTTATACAATTTCTGAATTCATCATAGTTCATCTTCATAGGTGGTGTAATGCCGCACCAGAAGTTTCGCTCCATGTAATGAGAGTATGCGCCCGCACCATGTATAACAACAAATACATCGTCTGCTATCGGGTTGTCGGGGTGCAGTTCTGCGGGTACAGGTGTGTTTTCTGCAATGACGTCAAAATCTGCACAGGCACGTCCATGCAGGTTGCCCCGTAGTTCCGCACGTTTTTCCAGTTTGCGGGCTTTGCCATTTTCCAGTATGAAGAAATCAAAATCCAGGCCAAGGTCGGTAAGTGTACCATTTTCGGATACGCCGGTTGTCATTGTTACAATTCGTGTGCCGTCCCTGTTTATTTTTATGTTCGATACTTTGCCTATCAATACCTCGGCATTTGCAACAAGCCATCTGCCCGGTTCGGTGTCGATACTTGCCGGTAGTTCTGCACCTGCTTCTTTGTACGCGCTTTCTATAAGCGACAGTATATGTGTGCTGTATTGTTCTATAGGTACAGAAGGGGCGAAACCTCCGCTCAGGTTCAGTTCGGTAATGGTAATGCCAAGTTCTTCCTTCATCCTGCGGGTGAGCCGTGCGGCACTGTGCACACCATAATCCCAAAGTGCAGGACTGTCGGAACCGCTACCCGGGTGAAATGTAAATCCTGCAACCGTCATGCCGGTGGCAACAATACTCTCTGCAAGCTGCATTGCCTGGTCGTTATCAACACCATAACGTTTGTTGAATGACTGGCTGAATCCTTCTCCCGAACTGCTGCCTGCTGCATTGAATAATCTTATCTGCAACCTGATATCTTTTTTGTTCATCTGCTGCTGTCCTGCTGCTTCTGTGATTATTCTGATATCATGAATATTGTCTGTTGCAAAATTTCGTACACCATCACGCAGTGCCTTTTTTATATCAGAACGTTCTTTTTGCGTTTGCCCGAAGTTTACTTTCTTCCCGATTTTATCTTTTGGCAATCCGCATTCTATCAGCAGCCTCAATTCGCTGTATGTGGCTATCTCAAAACCCGCATCTAATGCTATCAGTGTTTTCAGGACGAAAGGTTCTGCACTTGCTTTTACCGCAAAATGTATAGTGCCTCTGTGCCCGAAGTGTTTGTGGAATGTGTTGTAGTTGTCTATTACGGAACTGTAGTGACACACTCTGTAGGCATGCCTTGTCAATTGTTCCAAAAACTTCCTGCCATCTACCAGGTGGCTCCAATCGGCAAAGTTCTCCGTTATAGGGTGGTTTGTGAGTGGCCCTTTATGTAGTGGTTGGTTACTATCTGTCATAACTGATAAAAATGGGTGCGCGAAGGTACGAAGCAAAATCCGTTTGTGGTTATTCAAGGGCGGAATGTAATGGGAAATATTGTAATGTATTATGGGGCTACGGTGTAATTAGTCAGTTTTTTTCGGTTGCTTTTTATATTTTTAAATGATAGCCCGACGGTTAGTCTGATGTTAAGTAGGGTGAACGTTTGTTAAGTGTGAGGTGTACTGCAAAGGCGAAAGAAAACAAGAGAATAATGGAAAACAATAAAGCGCCGATATTTACTTTAAGCATTGTAGCCATCATTGTAGGGGTGGCGTTGTATAAGCAGTTTGATTTTGAAAGCCTGAGGTTTAAGAACACTGCGTTGGCTATTATTTACTTGGTTGTCTTTGTGTTCTCAGTTTATGTACTTATTAAAAACCGGAAGAAGAAAGCGGAGAAATGATGTTTGCTATTCCGAATGTTCCGCAGGGCATTTGGAATTTAAAATTACACTCCGTTCTCTGAATGGCATTCTTGGTACCGCTGCATATCTTTGCATCAGCAGCTGTATTTCAGATTCCGTTTGCAAAACGGCTTTCTATCATTTGTTCAAGATGCCTTTCAGAACATCTTGAACAGCTAGGATATAAGGGTAGCAGGAGAAGAATACCTGCAATGGCGAATAACTATCATTTAATCGTGCTAAATAATTGAAACATCCCAGACAGAATGTTTGTTGAGTAAAAATGGCACAAGCTATTAATGCCTGATACCTATGCTGATAGGAAATACGGCAACCTCAGATTTTTTACCGCTAATGAGTGATAGTGTATTCATATCAATAAAGCTTACGTTCCCGTTTCGTCCGCCGCAGTTGCTTGTGTGGTGCGGTGCCGGGCCTGCACTATTCAGATTTGCATTGGCTACCGCTACTAATCCACCAGCATCATCTACTGCTAAACCATAGGGCTGGTAACCGCTGTAGATGCTTTTTTGCAGCGTAAGTGTGTTGATGTCTATTACACATATACTACCTCTGAGTGGTGCAAAGCTGGTGATATCTTCTGTGCAGCTGATAAATAGCTTATTATATTTTGCAGAATAGTCCATACATGCAGGTGCCGCAGGTAGTGGGATGGTTTTAATTACTGTATTGGTTGATGTATCCAGTATTTTCAGGTCTTGTGTGTTTTGGCATGTTATATAGCAATAATGTCCCTCTGTAAGGAGCTGTAGTGGTTCTACGCTTGGCACATGCCTGATTGTTGCACTGCCATCCACAGGTATTTGATGCAAAACAGGGAAGGATGGATTGATAATGTCTATTGTGTAAATAAAGTTGCCGGTTGTAGTGCCTATATATAGTTTCTCCGATGCTTTGTTGTAGCATATGCCGTATGGGTATTGCATAGTGTTATTGAATGTATAGGTATGTAATACTCTCTTTTCAAACAGGTCTGCACAAACTATTTTGCCCGGGTTGCTGTTGTCAACAAAATATCCGTAGCGTCCATTAGGGCTGATGGTGAAACTGGTCCATATACCATCGCCAAGAGTAATGTTACCGACGTGTTTGTCATTGGTGGCATCGTATTGCTGAATGATATTTGACTGTGCAAAAAAAGATACATACCAATACTTCCCATCCGGAGATACTTTAATACTATAGGGATAGTCCTGCAGCTGTTTTACACCAACATCGACGTAACGCATTTGTAACAGGGTAGCACCATCAAATACAGTTACAACATCGCACATGCGGTGCAATACGTATATTTTTTTACGGTTGGGGTTGTCTTCAAACTTTATTTCTCCATTTGCATTGCGGGCACCTGCGGCTATCCAGTCGCGCAGTGTCAGGTATTCTTGTCTTGTAAGTGGTGGTTGGCCCTCCGGCATGGTAGGTACAAGTGTTACTCCCAGGGATGTGTCGGTATTGGTATAATAACAAAGCGTACTGAAATCCGGCCTGTAGGGTATCGTTACAGCACCGGATCGTGCGCCTGCAAACATATCGTTCCAGGTAGTCAGGTTTAGTCCGCCAGCCCCGGCGGCGCTTTGGTTGTTATGACAGCCACTCGTGGCACATTTTGGTATAATAATGTTACCTACTTCTTTTGGGTAATCGCCTAAAGGTAAGCTTTGCTGATGCTTACAAGCACAGAGCAGTGCTACAATAAGATAGTATTTAATTATTCGGCGCGCCATTTTTCAGCCAGCATTGTAGTTTTTCTTTTTCTGCATCTGTAAGTTGTGTGGCTGTTGTTGGGGGCATCATCTTCAGTTCAAAAACAAATTTGTTGATATTGCCGTTATCAGCACGTTCTTTCAAAATGTTATAGTCATTGAGGTTTGCCAGCCCATTATGCCCGTGGCAGTCTGTTGTGGCACATTTGTTTGCAATTACAGGCTTAATGTCTGTAGTGTATGATGCCACGCATGGTGCAGGAGTTGTATTGTTTGTTTTCTCCTCTTTGTTGCAGGCAATTAATGCTATCAGCCATAGTATAGCGTATTTCTTCATAGCCTTGAAAATAAAATTGAGGGTACACCTTGAAGATGTACCCCTGTTTGGTATGTATTCCTTAATTGTTCAGTATTAGTTTTTGGTAAGACTGCCCTTGTGCCGAGGTAATCTTTATGAAATACACACCAGATTGAAGACTATAGTTGTTGAGGTTGAAATCGTATTTATAGTTACTCTGCATGGGTTCTTGCAGTAATGTTTTTACAAGCTTTCCTGTAATATCGTAGAGGTGTATGCCAAGCTGTGCGTTGTTTTTGCTATCTATCATTACGCTTACAATGCCTGATGTAGGGTTGGGGTAGATGGATGTTTGCAGATTGTTTACTTCAGTAATGCCTATACTTGTAGCCGGCACAATTTTCAGGTGATAGTCTTCCATTTCGCCGTGGTAGTCAATAGGGTCTTTGGGTATATCACAAGATGTGGGCACACTGTGTCCGGCATCTGCACTCATTTTGGCAGTAACACGTAGGCGTACGGTGCCAAGAGGAGTAGTGGGCGGCACTGTAAAAGTATTGGTATACCAGCCTGCAGTTTGCAGGTCGGCAGTTATTACTGTTTCTCCTGCATCATCAAAGTCTTTATCATTGTTGTAATCAATCCACATACGTATGTTGTTGCGGGCTGTTGCGAAGCTGGCTATAATGCTATCGCGTGTATGTAGTATGTTTACTGTATAAGTTTGCCCGCGTTGCAGAGTGGTAGTATCAGTCGTTACAACTAAAGAAGGCTGTGAAAGCGGGTTTTCTACCTGTACCGATGTACGGCTGATAGTATTGAGTTTGAATACTTTGATGCCGGGTTGTGTTGTGCTGTACGATGTGCGCCCCGGCAACATGCAATATTGTGCGTCTGCCTGTGTAGCAGCCAGCATTGTAATTGAAAAGAGGAGTGTAGATAAAGTCTTCATCTGGTACATATTTTTTAATTAGTGAAAAATGCACCGAAAAATTATTTACAATATCTTCTTAAGGTGGATAATAAAAATTAACAATCCTTAATAAAACTTAAACTAACCCCTTATTTCACCCTTATATGACAATCGTTTACTCAAACAACTCGGTCTTATCAAATCCTTTAATGCTTTTCTTTCTGTTTATCAAGAAAACAATGAAATGTATTGTCAAACCAATGCCCCAAAAAATGCCAATACTCAATGTCTGGCCAATGAAATACGCTGGCAGATACCCAATAGTCGCTAAGGAAATCGGTATTAACATACAAACTATATAGGTTGTAAGGTGATAATTAAAACCAATATACCCCTCATACACATCTTTTTTGCCAATTAACAATGCTGTTATAAAATAGGCTGCTGCGTATAATATGCTAAGGATAATGATGCCGGTATATGCTTTATTTATCAGCATATTGTATAGCAAAAGCATAAACGTAGTTGATAGAACTATTGCAATACTTGCAAATAATAGAATGTAACGGTTGATAAAATTCATATACTTAGTTTTTGAACATTAAATTTTTTATCTGTGGTTGAAAAAATAGTTTGATGTTTCGTTCGCAAAAGCGTTGAAGTAATTCCTCACCGAGTTTGGTGAGATAATAATATTTTCTTTCGGGGCCACCGTCACCGGGTTTGGTATTATAGTCTACCATTTCCAACTCTTTGTATTTGCGCAGTGTACGGTACAGGCTCTGCTCCTCGCATGTCAGAGTATTACCGGAAGCAGATTCAACATACTGTTTTATATCATCAACAAACTTTTCACTTTCTTTCAATGCAAGGAATATCCAAAGCGTAAGTTGTCCTTTCTTGTAGGTTTCTTCCCAAGCTTCAAGCAATTCGTTTTTGTATTGTTCTTGTTTATTTGTTGTGTGTAACATGTATTATTCAACTTGTATAGTACAAATATACTAGTAATGTTTTCAATTAACCAAATTTTTTTAGGAAAAAATGATTTTTTGTCTGCTATGCTAGACTACAAGTGTATCATAAACCCACAAATTGCACAGTGTAGATAATTTAGGTACTTCATTTGCCTGTTCAGGTATATGCTTCTTTTCTACATTCCGAAGCCTTAGAAACTACATTTATTACCTGAATTCAAACTCAAGTGCTTAATTATTTATTAGCATTTTAAACCCAATGCCGTAAGCATTCAGGATTTCAATTTCAGGATCGTTTTTCAGCAGCTTTCTGAGTTTGCTGATATAAACGTCCATGCTCTTAGCGGCAAAATAGTCGTCATTGCCCCATACTTTTTCCAGTATTAAATTGCGTTGAGTCAGCTCGTTTTTGTTTGTAACCAATACCCACAATAAATCCGCTTCTTTTGAGCTTAGTTTAGTAATTTCTCCTTCATACTCCAGGGTCATTTTATTATGGTCAAAAAGGTACTTTCCTATATTATATATCTTAAGCGGGTTACTCTCTTTTGGTTGCATTCTTTTCAGAATGGCTTTGATGCGCAGATACAATTCTTGTGTGTTAAATGGTTTGGTAAGGTAATCATCTGCACCATATTCAAAGCCTTTAATGACATCGTCACTCATGCTTCTCGCCGTCAAAAATATTATCGGCACTTCAGCATTTATTAGCCTTATTTCTTTACACAAAGCAAAGCCGTCCTTTATTGGCATCATGACATCTAATATGCATAGCGAGAATTTTTCTTTTTTAAACACATTAAGTCCATCTTCTCCGTTTTTACACCAAGTAGTATCGAAGCCTTTGTTGTTAAGGTTCTCCTTTAGCAGCATCCCAAGATTGAGATCGTCTTCTACAAATAAGATTCGCGACATGTTAATGATTATTAAGTTCAGGTAAATAAATAGTGACTTTTGTCCCCTTTCCCGGCTTGCTTTTTATGTTTATTTCTCCGTTATGCTCATCCACTATGTGTTTAACGTAGCTCATTCCCAACCCGAAGCCTTTTACATCATGCCTGTCTCCGGTATCTCCTCTGTAAAATCTGTTGAAAATATACTTTTGGGTTTCGGCACTCATACCAATGCCATTATCTTCTACTTGCAATACGTAATGACTGCCTGTGTTGAATGTCGAAATAGTTATTATTGGTTTATCTTTTCTGTATTTGATGGCATTGTCTATGAGGTTTTGCAACATGTTTCGTACATGCAGTGCATTACAATATAAATAGGGGTTTGAGGCGTTTAAATCAAGTTTAACATTGCCGTTAGTATTATCAATTTGTATTTGAAAAGAAGCTGCAGCTTCTTTAATCAGGTCCGGTATGTTTACTTTTGTGAAGTGCTTTTTTCCTATTCTTTCTTCCAATGAAGCTAGTTGCAGTATCTGCTCTACATTCCGCTCCATGTGTTTGTTTTCTTCCTCAATTATATTCAGATAATAGTTATCAGGCTTTCCGGCATCTTTCCAGTTTTCAACTGCAAGGTTAATATTGGTTATGGGAGTTCTGAACTCATGTGTAATATTGTTTATGAAATTGTTTTTTATTTCAGATAGTTTTTTCTGATTAAAAATTGTGCGTACAAAGTATATATATGAGGCGATAAGTATTATAATAATGAGCAAAGAGGAAATCATCATAATAAGTAGTGAACGTACTACAGACATGAAAGAGTCCGGTACATGCACATCCAATTCGTAAGGAGTATCAAACTTATTATTCAAAAACGAAGCCTTGATATTTGTAGATTTCAAGTCAGCTATTTTACTTCCTTTGGTTATATATTCATAACCATCCTGTCCTTCTTTCCTGATTCCTGCATAATAAAAAGTATCCAACTTATTCTTTTTTAATGCCTCTACAATCAAGTGGTTTAATAATGTAGTATTGATAGCTTCATCAACCTTAAACTTATTTGATAATAACTGCCTGAAATTGTTATCGCTTATATTCCCAATCTGGTAAGACAAGCTGTCAGTTCTTTTAATATCAGGGTTGAGACCTACAAACGAGAATTTCATTGTAACATCTACCGTTGCCGGATAGGTATCGAACCAAACAGATTTATCGTGTATAAATACATCTGTATCTGCTTGGGTACGAAACAAATTATATAAAGACATAGTATCTACATAGCCACCAGCGTTGAGAGGAACAAACCTGCCATCAGCCCATTTCTGTTTTAGCATAAATATCCCTTCGCCTTTCTTAATATATGCCTTTGAATAGTATGTAAAACAATAGGCATCTTCTTCCACCCGTTTCACAACATCGTCTATATCTTCCTTTAACCTTCTTTCTATTGCTTTCTTCTCGGCATTAATACTGTTTCTTATCCAATATACCTGTATACCGATAAGTGTGGCAATAACAAAGCCTATAGTATAGTACAGATATACCGGATTAGATTTGCCTTTATTCATCTATCAAAGATATTGATATGCTTACTTGCTATAATGTTTAGACATGGATTTGTTTGTTATTTAAGCTTTTTTAAGTTTTTATGACGGTTTAGCATGAATTAGAGTTGGGTGATAGGGTAGTTTTTAAAGGATGAGCATACTGAACCTGATCAAGCTATTAACATGTTGCATATTGATTGTCTTTTTATTCTATCGTTAATACATTAACTAATAGCTATAATATAATAGGTTATTATTTCAATTTTGCAATCGTTAAGTTTTGTTATTATTCTTTATGTACATTTTGCAAACTTGTTTTTACTCTTTTGTTGTCTAGGTGTAAGGAAAACATTTTAGATATGAAAAGAATTTTATTGCAGTTTGCCTTACCGGTATTCACAGTTATTTGCACAATGTCAAATATATCAGCACAATGGGTAAAGAAGGCTGATAATTTACAGTTTCAGTTTGGGCGTTGGGGCGGCATGAGTACTGTTGCAGGAGGTAAGATATACTTGACAGGTGGCTATGCAAATAATCAATGGCTGAACGACCTGCAGGAATATGACCCTGCTTCCGGAGCATGGAAAAATCTGACTGCAACACCAATCGGACCTCTCAATCGCTCTGCCGGAATAGCATTTACAGTTAATGGGAAAATGTATTTGGGTCTGGGCGCAGAGAATTTTTTAAGTACTTCGGGAGCCCAGAAAAATCTTAAAGATCTTTGGGAGTTTACCCCGTCGACGGGTACATGGGTACAGAAGGCAAGTCTGCCAGACTCAGGAAGAACTGAGTCATGTGTTTTTGTTGTGAACAATAAAGCTTATGTAGTAGGTGGTGCAGGTTCTTTTGGTGCAGGTAAAAATGCTACTAACCAAGTGTGGGAATACGACCCTGGTGCTAATAAATGGACCAAGAAAACAGATTATCCGGAATCAACTATAGAAAGTGCTGTAGCATTTGCTCTTAATAGTAAAGGATATGTTTCGGGTGGACAAGTAGGTGTTACCAATACTGTTAAAACCTATGAATACAATGCGACTGCCAATTCATGGACACCTAAAGCAGATTTTCCTGACTCAGCTCGATATGGTGCAGTATCGTTTGTAATTGACAACAAAGGCTTTGTAGGTTTAGGAAGCACTAGTTATACCGGCTATAAATCGACTTTCTTTTATTACAACCCATCAACAGACAAATGGGGTTATCTGCATGGCAGTTGGCCAGCTCAAGGCCGACTGTTTGGTGTTGCGGCAGCAGTTGGTAATAAAGCATACGCCGGATGCGGATGGAGATTGGATGGTAGTGCACAAACCTACTTCCGCGATTGGTATGAAATGGATGTAGTAGCGAAGCTAAATATCGAAACCGCAACAACACAAAATAAGTTGAACATATATCCCAATCCGTCTACAGGTAAACTGCATATAGATGTTGAAAACGGAACATACAATTACGTCGTATATAGTATTACAGGGCAAAAAGCTGCTACAGGATTACTAGGCACAGATAGAACTATTAACCTTTCTGATGTAGCACAAGGGCAATACATACTGGAGTTGGTATCTGAAAAACAAACTTACCGATCTGTCATTTCTCTAAGCAAATAATATAGTTTAAGCAGGTAGGTTGCTGCCCCGTTCGCATCGGGGCAGTTTTTTGTTATCATATCCAGTGCCATCATCTGATAAATATGAAAAAACACTTTAGAGTAATCTGTAGGCTAACACTATTGTTCAAAGGGATGCAAGCGGATAAAATATTTAGTAAGTCGCGAAAAATGTAAGACAAAGCAATACATTGTATTGCTTTGTCTTACATCACTATTCAGCGGAGAAAGAGGGATTCGAACAATATCTCTCAACGTGGTGTATATTAATTGTTTAAGCCAAAATATTACTTATTACTCACTAAAAACTCACTTATCTCATGATGTAGAGAAAGAACTTGAGTTAAATGTACGAGAAATTATTTTGGAGCAGAAATAGGGGTTAATTGTTAATTAGTGGCATGGTTCGATCCAGCGTGTCTCCACTCTCTAAAATTTAAACCCCCTGAAAGTCTCTACTGTAGCGGTTTTTCAGGGGTTTGACTTTTAATTAAATCTTATTATTATTTATATTGTACTGATAATTAATCATTCTTGGTTCAATCCCTGTGGACATCCAATTGAATGTTAGTCACTACTTACAGTTTCATAATCTTGGCTACAGACGAACAGATGTCATAATGAAACCTTAGTCTAGTAAAGTTCTAAATTAAAAATAGTGACAATCAATATTAATATTAACGCTAATAAAAAAGATTATAAGTGTTAGGTTGCTATCTTCATTATAAGGCTTTGTCTACTCCTTAGAATATTATTCGGATTGAATTATTTTACAATAGGACTAACTAACTTGGTAGATATTATAACGGCTTTGTTTCAGATTATCTTGACTGTATGCAGTTTACAGTAGACTAAATTTAAAGGAGGTTCGATTTAGTAGGGGTATGTGTGTATAAAAATAATTCCGACGATGTAAGCTATAATTGTTTAAACTTTAAAAATTATGCAGAAGCACGAGCAAAACCTACAGTATCACGATATAGTTGAGGGGATATGTCAGCATTTTTTTTAAAGAAGCGGCTAAAATAATATTCATCATCAAACCCAAGCTCGTATGCAATAGCTTTTATGGGCTTGTTAGTAAGATACAACTCACGTTTTGCTTCTATGATTATACGCTCGGAGATAAGATTGGTAAGCGTTTTATTGAAATGTGTTTTTGTGATTCTTGCCAGTGATTTAGGAGATATATTTAGTATACTGGCATAATCTGCAGGGGCATGCACGGTCTTGTAGTTATCTTCAATAGCTTTTTTCAAACCTTGCAGTATAAATGGTTCTTTAGCGTCTATTGCTGTTAATGCTTCTGGCATATCATTCAGCTTCAGCCTTGATGCATTGATGAGAAGTATTTTCAGGTAAGATATAAGTATGTCGTATTGTGCCAGTGCAGTGTTTTGTGTTTCTGTTTTCATCTGGTCTATCAGGTTAAGAAACGCAGGTATAGAATCATCATCAACTGATAAAAATGGTGGTTCGTATATGTTGTTGAACAATACTCCGTTGCAAGCCACTTCTTTCTGGTGTTTATGGATACAAAAAAAGTCAGCATGAAAATTTATCACAAATCCGTTAATAGCTTCCAGCTCATTAATCATGAATGGCTGGTAAGGGGCGAAAAACATCAGGGAACCATCTGTAAATCCGTATTCTGAAAAATCTGCTTTCAGTTGTCCTGCTCCATTCAGTATTAGTATTACAGAATAATAACTAAGCCGCTGTATATGGTTGAAATGGCTGTTATCATCAAAGCTGAAGATCCTGAAAGCCAGGTTACCATTTTGCGGATTAACTATGGTATATGATGTATTCCCACCCATTTTGTTATGATGTGATATGTCAGCAAAGATCTGTGTCTTGCTGTCTCGAAACAAAGGGAGCTTATATGTGGGCATATAATTGTAAGATATCCGACAATAATGAAATTATCCATGCAGGTTTTACACAACCATGACAAACCTGCATGGATAAAACAGAACTACTGGCTTACTATAGGACAGTTAACCAATGCAACTCCCTGTGCCAATATTTTTGCGGACTGGACTGTACTAAAATTATTTACTTTGCTAAAGTCCATATTATCATACACATTCACACTCCACAATGGCGAGTAACCTCCATCTGCAGGTAATGTTGCTACTACATTATGTGTCTGCATATTACCCATTTCAGTTTTAAACCCTGAAGCCGGACCACCATTAGTCTGATCTGGGTTAACATTAAATGTCACATATATAGGCGATGTAGGCACCATGCCATTACCCGTAGTGGTAAGTGCTTTTTCTTCAAATGAGAAATAAGTAACGACTTTCCCTTTATACCATCCTCTTATGATCGAAGCACTGCCGCCACCAACGCGTTTTGTAGCTGTTGATCCGTCAGGTACCACCGGGCAATTCACTATCATGTTGGTAGGTGTTACGCTATAGCCTTTTGATTGTATCTCGCCGAGAGATGTAATGCTGTTAGTTACATAATCATCAGGTACTTCTACTTTGTTGATCAGCCAGAAATCATTATAGCCTGCCTCGCCGGGTATTTTATCAATGATATTTAATTGTCCCTGCACAGGTGTTGAAGAACCTTTTTTAAACAGGACATATATAGGTGCAGGTGCTGTAGACTGAACATCAAAATTATAATACTCAACTGGCTGACCTGACGGGCTGAGTCCCTTTGTAATGAAAGGTGCCACATCAAAATTTACCGGAGCATTTGCTGTAGGCAACCCGTTACTTGCATCTCTTACCTGCAGGTGCCCTGCCGCGCTGCTGAACCTGTCAATCGAAACTTTTTCTGCAGTATTAGGGTCTTTACCTGTAACTGCAGGGGTAATCTTATTATCATCTTTTTTGCATTGTACCAGCACAATGCTACTCACCAGCAATAATGTGCTTAACGTTAAATTGATCTTCATCTTTTTTTTTTTGAGAAATCAAATTTGATTTGTTTATCAGAATATAGTGATGGACGATTTTCTTTTTCTGATGGACAAAATTCCTCTACCTGAATTTTCTGTCAGATTCATTTATAGGCATGTCATTAATACTGGCATATCGCTTCTGCATATAGCCATTTTCATCAAATTCCCACATTTCATTTCCGTAGCTGCGGTACCATTGCCCGTATTCATCATGCCATTCATATTCAAAACGCACAGCCATCCTGTTCTCACGAAAGCCCCATAGTTCCTTCTTTAGTTTATAATCCTGTTCCTTAGCCCATTTGTGTTTAAGGAACTCTTTTACTTCTTCACGGCCATTCAGAAACTCTGTTCGGTTTCTCCATTCAGTGTCAATGGTATATGCCATGCATACTTTTTCGGGATCTTTTGTATTCCAGGCATATTCTGCAGCCTGTACTTTTTGTTGAGCAGTTTCCAGCGTAAATGGCGGAATGGGGTATCTTTTTTCCATACGTCATGTGTTTAATGAAGAATGGACAAACTATTACTATTTGTCCATTCTCCTGTTCTTTAATATTTATGCAGCTATTTCTTGTATTGGTTCCGCTACAGGGAAATCAATAGGTACCTGGGTAAGATTGTGCAGGTAGTTCATAGCTATCTTATCGCTCACCTGCATGATCACATCTACAAGATGGGCATTAGTGTAGCCGGCATTGAAAAATGCATTCAGGTTTGTTTGTGCAGCACGCCCTTTGTTTTCAGTTATGTCTTTCGCCAGCGCTACCAGTGTATTCAGCTTCAGGTCGCTGCTTTGGCCGCCACGTATTTTCATTATATCTTCTTCAGAAAAGCCATTCATTTTACCAAGCACTGTGTGCGCGCTCTGGCAATATTTACAACCGTTCACTTCACTTACCACAAGGTTCACGGCTTCTTTTTCTTTATTATTCAGTGATGTTTTGACTCCCTGGAAGGCAAGATATTTACCTAGCGCATTATCTGAATACGCTATCATAGCGTACAGGTTAGGCACAAAACCAAGTGCTTTGGTAATGTTGTCAAATAATACCTGGTTGTCTGCAGATACCTCGTCTCTGGTTGGAACTGAAAATTTGCTCATTTTTAAGTTTTTATGATTATAAATTAATGATGCAAAATTCTATCAATACCTTACCCCGGAAAATGGAATGATAACGTATTAGGATGGACAATTTTACTGGTTAACAGTTATTCAAATGTTCTTGAAATAATATCTTCCAAAACCAATGATGCGGTCTTTACGCAACTAACCGATTACTTCAACTGTTTTGTGCAACAAAGCATATTAAATAGTACTGTTAAATCTGAATAGCATATTCTATAATTTTTCTATAACCCTAACATGTGTTATCTACTAATACAGTTTTATTAAAAGTTCCTCATAGTATATTTCTAATGTGCTGTTATGTTTTCCATTAAAAAGAGATGTTTTTCGTACACAGTGTATACAGGTAATAAAAACATAGTATATAAAAAATATACTCATATTGGTATTATTCAAAGAGTATTATTGAACAATTCTTTCATTTAACTATATAATTATGTGTTTACGTCATATTAGTCTCATAAAATGAAATAGTCGCTTGGGCGACAATTTAGTTAGTGTAGTCTTTCGATGTTTGCCAAAACATAAAGACTTTATGAGGAAAGGCATCTTGTTCTTGTTTTGTATACTGACTTCAACCAATATTTTAGCACAAGGTTGTGCTGATGCCGGTTTTTGCACTACCGGAGCATTAAAAACCGGTAATCATAATAATGCAGTAAAAGATTATGGTAGTATCGGCTTGTCCGGAACAATAGGCTATGGCGAACAAGGTACAGTAGTTTTTATACCACAATTGGAAATTGGCAAGAATTTATCTGCTAATAGTTCGGTAGAAATAAAATTGCCATATTATATAGCAACCGGAAATCTTGGTACAACTTCGGGAATAGGTGATGTTATAGCTACGTATACACAAAGTATCTACAAGCAAAAAGACAAATGGGATATTAAAAGTACTGTTGGTGGAAGGGTAAGTCTTGGCAAATCAAATCTCAGAGATAAAAATGGTTTGCCCTTACCAATGCCATACCAGCCAAATCTCGGCACTATGGATATAATAGCAGGTCTGAATCTTAGATATAAAAGGCATTATGTACTTACTGTTGGCTTGCAACAACCAATAGTTAACTATAACGATAACCAGTATTACTCAAGTGTATATAACAGTGCTGACACTGCTTACCAACAATACTTCTCGTCGCGAAAACTGGAAAGAAAAGGAGATGCCCTTCTACGCCTTGAATATGATAAGGACTGGAAACGGAGTGGCATATCGGCCAGTACACTATTTATATATCATTTGGGAAATGATAATGTAACAACACTGGCGGATAATAAAATGGAGGCTGCAGGCAGTGAAGGGCTTACGCTTAACCTCACTTTTAAATATTACCGCAATTACAAAAACTGGCGTTTTGAGGCAGGTGTAGGAGCTCCTGTAATTGTACGTGACTATAGGCCAGATGGACTGACACGTGCTTTTGTTATCACACCACGCGCTACGTACTTCTTCAGCAAGAAAAAATAGTCTAAAAAAAACAACTACCAATAAAATGAGAAAAATTGTTTTCATAATAGCTGCTGCATTGAGTCAATATTCAGCTATCAGCCAGGTTACTAAAAACGTAATTGTAGAACATTTTACAAATACCTACTGTAGTATCTGTGCATCCAGAAATCCGGGGTTTTACACAAACAGAGTTCAATTTCCGCAAGTCATTCATATTGCCTATCACCCAAGTGCTCCATATGCAGTATGTCCGTTAAACCAGCATAACAAACAAGAGAATGACGACAGAACAAATTACTATGGTGTCTACGGAGCTACGCCAAGATTGGTAATACAGGGGAAGGTTATCGCCTCAAGTATTAACTATAACGATGCGTCAATTTTTCAATCAGAATTGGGACAAACCAGTGCTTTTGAAGCTGAAGCTAAATTAGCTCCATTCGGCAGCAATAGCATAATGGTCTCAGTAAAACTAAAAAAGGTGTCATCCAGTTCGTTGTCATCACTCCAATTGTATGCAGCGCTCACCGAAGATACATTGTTCTTCAACGCTGCAAATGGGGAGACGAAACACTATGATGTGTTCAGAAAATCTGTATGGGGTGCACCGATGAATATCACTGTGCCCTCAAACATCGGAGACTCAATTGTATATACTCAAACTATAGCCCTGAATTCTGCATGGATAGCAAACAGGATGAATATCGTTGCGATGCTGCAAGATGCCAGTAAGCAAATAGTACAGGTTACTAAGTCTGCAAACCTGCAAGGTGCAACAAGCATAGCTGCTGCAAATCAATCAACAGAAGGGGTTATTTATCCTAATCCGACTAAAGGCGTAATTACTGTCAATGTAAAAGAACCTTCAACGGTACTGGTATATGACGCTATCGGGAAACTAATGAAAACTATTAAGCAGAATAGTCTGTCGGCAACTTACAATTTAGATTTTCTTCCTACAGGTGTTTATAGAATTAGGATAACCGATAGGGCAGGAGTGTATTATAAGAATATTCTTAAAGAATAGTATTTGTCTTGTAGCTGACAAAGTACAGCTTATAATAATCAGAAATTTGTTCAAATTAAAAAATATGAGATCTCTAATTGTGGTAGTGTTGCTATGCAATTTTGGAATTGTATATGCACAATCTATGCAACAAAGGCAAAAAAAATTCAATCTCGAAAATGGGTTGGCAATACAAGGATACGACCCTGTTAGCTATTTTGAAGGTAAGCCGCTTGAAGGTGATAAAACATATGCATTTCAATATCAAGGGGTGGTATACTACTTTAAAAATGCTGCTAATCTTGAACTGTTCAAGAAAAGCCCTGCAAGTTATGAGCCACAGTATGGAGGTTGGTGTGCTTATGCAATGGGTGCTAAAGGAGAAACAGTGGAAGTAGACCCCGAAACATTCAAAATTATAGATAAGAAGCTGTACCTGTTTTATAATAAGTACTTCAATAACACACTGAAGAGTTGGAACAAAGATGAAGCAAAGCTTAAAGGCAAGGCCGATGCGAACTGGTCAAAATTCAAATAAATCCGTTACATCCACCAATTCGTATTACTAAGTATGCAACAATCAGCAATTATCGGCAATGTTTTAAATGAACTGGCAGATGTAATAGCACAAATGAGTAATGAAGAATACACTAAGTGCTCTTTACATCTCTCTGGTGCTACAATCGGCCAGCATACGCGTCATATAATTGAACTGTTTCAATGTTTGCATGACGGATATTACGTAGGTACGGTCAATTATGAAAATAGAAAACGCGATATACGGATTGAAACTGATAGAGATATAGCTATTATTTGCATTGAGGGAATATCATCCAACATTTACAAAGAAGACAAACCTGTGGTATTGGAGGCTGAATTTGGTGGTACGACCATGATAAGCGTTAATAGCTCTTACAATAGGGAATTGATATATAATCTGGAACATACCATTCACCATATGGCATTAATACGCGTAGGCATCCATGAATTAACTTCAATTTCCCTATCAGAAAAATTCGGTGTAGCTCCTTCAACAATTGAATATAGAAGAAAATGTGTACAGTAACATTTTTGCCATACAGAGATAAGATATTCCTTACTTCAAATAGGGATGAACAGGTACAAAGGCCTGCTGCGTTTGCACCTGTAATTGAAAAAATGTCGACCGGGAAAATATTGTATCCTAAAGATGGAAAAGCAGGTGGCACATGGATAGCACTGCACAACAACGGTAATGCTATGGTGTTGCTTAATGGTGCAACAGAAAAACACCATTATAAGCCGCCGTATAAAAAAAGCAGAGGTTTGGTATTCCTTGATGTTTTCGATACTGCATTTCCAAGCAGGGAGTTCCTAAAAACAGATTTGCAGGATATAGAACCATTTTCACTGATGATATGGGATAATAATCAGCTTTTTGAGGCAAGGTGGAATGGTAGTGATGCGTTTATCGAAGAAATAGACCATAGAGTACCTCACATCTGGTCTTCGGTAACATTATACGATAAGGAAGTAATAGAAAAACGAGAAGAATGGTTCAATACTTGGTTAGCAGAACGCAGTAGCATGACAATAGAATCAATTCTTGATTTTCATCGGTTTGGTGGTGAAGGTAATGAGCAAATTGATTTGAGAATGAACAGAAACGGCTTACTGAAAACAGTAAGTATTACCGGCATTGAGTTGACACCTGAAAAATCAGTTATGTATTACAATGATATGCTTACCGGAGTTGAATCTGTAAACGAATGGTTGTTTGCAAATAGCTAGGTTGTTATGAGACGCATATTTCACCATCCGTTTTTTATACGCTTGTTTAACTGGGAATATTGGAATAGTACTTTAGTATATCTTCCATTATACCCTTACTGGCTTTGGCTCAGTATCAGAGCTCGTTCGTTTTTCTTTCTTACAGCAGCAAATCCATCAATTCGAAATGGTGGATTTATCATGGAAAGCAAGAAAGATGTTTACAAATTACTACCACAAGGGTTATATCCTGCAACATGTTATTGCAATCAAGGTATAGGGATAAATGAAGTTTTAGAGTTGATGAATGAAATTTGTATAACTTTTCCTGTGATTGCCAAGCCAGACTATGGGGAAAGGGGAATAGGCGTTAAGAAAATAAATAGCTTGGACGAACTAGAAACATATCTTTCACATATACCAGTACCATTTTTAGTACAAGAATATATAGAATGGGAAAATGAAATTGGCTTGTTCTATTGCCGAATGCCAGATGAGAAATCAGGATTTATCTCAGGTATCGTTAATAAAGAACCAGTAGTAATAATTGGAGATGGCATACATACCATGGCGCAGTTGGTGAAACAAAATGCACGTTATTTACTGCAGTGGAAACAGATATACAAGCTGCATAAAGAGAGATTATACGATATACCTGTTAACGGTGAAAGGGTTGTGCTGGTTCCATATGGTAATCATTCCCGTGGGTCAAAGTTTACCGACGTTTCGGATAAAATAACAACGCAACTCACGGCAACAATTGACAATATTTGTAGAAATATTGACGGCTTTTATTTTGGTAGATTGGATATTAAGTTTAATTCCTGGGAAGATTTTCAAGCAGGTAAAAACTATTCGATAATAGAGTTAAATGGTAGTGGTAGCGAGCCAACACATATATACGATCCGTCACATTCTATTCTGTTTGCCTGGAATGAAATAGTACGTCATTGGAATATTCTTTTTAGAATTTGCAAAGCGAATAATCAAAAAGGAACAGCATATCTGACGCTACAGCAAGGCAGAAAGGAAATAGCTGCGTTTAAAGAAATTGAGGCACAATTAATATCAGCAAATTTATAGCCATGAACTCAATTTTTCTTTCGTCAGTTGCTGCTGTTGGTATTAGTCTCATTGGCAGTTTGCCATTGGGCAACTTAAATATAACAGCAATGTATATGGCAGCAAGAAAGGGCGTCAATGATGCAGGCTATTTTGCGCTCGGGGTGGTATTGGTAGAGGTTATGTATCTACGGGTCTCGTTATTATTTATCGGTTGGATTATGGAACATAAAGGTCTTTTTGATATACTGCAATGGGTTGTTGTCCTGTTATTAATATTACTGGCGTTGAATAGCTTTTTTGCTACCAATAAGAATAAGGAACATCAACCTGTCATCCAAACAACAAACCCATTATTATTGGGTCTTATTCTTAGTGCTATTAATCCGCTGCAAATACCTTTTTGGGCAGGCTGGGCAGTATACTTGATAAGTGCTGATATATTGGCTGAAGGGAACATGGCCTACAATATTTTTGCACTATCTGCAGGCGTGGGAACGTTTTTGGCTCTATTTATTTTCATTCTGTTTGGTGCAAGACTTTCGAAATATATAAAAGCGAATACCCAAAGGATTAATTTGTTGATAGGAGTGTTATTTCTGTTATTGGCAATTTATCAGGTTTGGAGCTTGTGTACGAATGCTTAATTTTAGCTTATGAGTATTGATGATACATTATTGATTATTCGAAAAAATGATTTTCTTGCTCAGTTGTCTGATGATGACTATCTGGATCTTAATATTTGCCACAACTTCATTATTGCCGACAGAAGTGCATACATATACTTTGATGCTCAATGTCATAACAAGCTCTATTTCGTAAAAGAAGGCTATGTAAAAATTGGAAATATCGATGACGAGGGAAACGAGATTATTAAAGATATTCTGCAACCAGGCGATGTTTTCGGGCAAATAACGCTGGAGCGTAATAATATGCGAGGAGAATTTGCACAAGCCTATAAAGTTGACACTGTCTTGTGTGCATTTACTATCAGTGATTTTGAAAAACTCCTCATGCGGAGGCCAGATTTAGGTATTGTGTTCTCCAAGAAAGTAGGTCAACAACTTCGTCGCATAGACCATCGTCTTATCAACCTGCTGCAAAGAGATGCAAGAACCCGGATTCTATATTTCTTTTGGACAATTCTACAACACAAACTATCCAATGAAAGTAATAGCTGTAGAATTGAAAACTATTTTACCCACGAAGATATTGCTCGTCTTACTGGCACCAGCAGACAGACTGTTACTACAATGATTAATCAGTTTGCACAGGATGGATTGCTGGAGGTTGATAGAAAGTATATCTCTTTCACAGATGTTAAATTGCTACAAAGAGAAGCGCACGTCGGCTAAACGACAAATTAATATTCTGGTGAAACTTAGTATTGCATTATAAAAAGATATTGTAATGCAATCTAAAAAGATATTCATGTGGATACTGCGTATCGTCGCAGCGTATATTCTATTACAAACACTTGGCCATAAGTTTGGTGGAAGCGAGGAGAGTAAATATATATTTACAACTGTAGGCATGGAGCCATGGGGGCGTTATGCCTCTGGTATCGCAGAGCTCATTGCCTCCATATTATTGATTGTTCCACGAACCGTAGCATTTGGTGCGCTGCTTGCTATCGGCACAATGAGTGGTGCTATTTTCTTTCATTTAACCAAACTCGGAATTGAAGTAATGGGTGATGGTGGACAATTGTTCTATATGGCTGTTATTGTATGGATAGCTTGTGCTATACTATTATGGGTTTATAAGAGCCAGATTATAGAAAGGATATTTAATAGAAATATATAATCCATTATCCGAGATAACAGTACTATATAGTATTATTAAGCTAGAGATATATAGTGAGGGTTATACTATATACCTGCTACAAAAATGCTACAATTAAAACGCAAGATTTGCGATCTATCTTATTTATGTTCAATGATTTAGATGAAATGCTACATAATGCTACACAGAAGTGAACAAGAAATACGGCACCGTCTGGCTACTGATTTAGGCTGATAGTTTGTAATAGCATAATAGTATACGATATAAATAAAAAAAGGAGCCTTCAATGGCTCCTTTTTTATTGGTTAAAGCAGGCTCACATTATCAATAATCATCAGTTTTCTAAAATATTATATTTTGAACGAGTTTGAATAATTGACTCGATGTAAACCGCTTAAAGCCAAGTCTACACTGTCTTTTAAGGGATATATACGCCAGAAAAAATCCTTCAGTTGGTTCGACACTCGTTCCGTAGACCCCACTCTCCAAAATTTTAAACTCCCTGAAAGTCTCTACTGTAGCGGTTTTTCAGGGGTTCGACTTTTTACATAATTTATTATTTGTATGATTGTGATAATCAATGTATTTACGGTTCGAGCTTCCTGTAGAGATTGGAAAATAAAACTGACCAACATTATGTAGATCGGTTTTATTCAATTTGGAGTACTGAATATTAATGTATTACTACAATTAATCTCTTTGTATACTAAATCATATTTACTCAATCCTTTTATTTGTAATAATATTAGTACAATCTATTAATCCATTTGTACTGATTTTTACTTGTTTGTCTATGCTCGCTATATTGTTTTCGTTAACCTGACATCCGTCTGTAGTATAAATCTCATAAGTAATAAATCCTTCATTTGCAGAGACTCATCAATATTAATGTAGTCTTGTTGGATACAAGGAACAGCCTTAACTTACTATCTATGCTTTCAATAGTTTGTGTCTGAACAGATTGTAATACAAGTAGTAACGTTCTAAACTATTTTTTACAAAGACGTTCATTATAGAAAGTAACATATTCGTTCGTGTTACTTTTTCATGTTTTTTTTTGCTTCAATATGAAAACCTTCCGTACATACGACAATAACACTGTATGTGCGGATCGGTTTTCATATACTTACCATTATACAGTATATCCTGTAGATTACAGCCAATATTACCAGCAACAAGATTTCTGAAAAAGGAAAGAAGTTGTACTCCTTAGTATTTTCAGTACATATTTCGTTTACTTCGGTTCACTAAATGCAAGGTTTGTCAGAAAATCCTGATCTGTAAGCGTATGCAGGAATGCTATCAAATCGGTTTTTTCTTGTTTGGCCAGTTTTAATCCTGAACCGTAATCCGGCATATGTTCATCAATATTCGGACTGCTTTGCTGCACTTTTTCGCTATAAAACTCCACTACTTCTTCAAGTGTTGCAAACCTGCTGTCGTGCATGTAAGGAGCTGTTTTTGCAATATTGCGCAACGTTGGTACTTTAAACTTTCCTCTATCAGACTGTAACCCTGTGAACTTCATCAGACCAGCATCTTTAGGGTTTACATCCAGGCCATTATTCCTGAAAACATTGTCAGAAAGTTGCGTATTCATCAGATGGCAATTATTACACATACCCTTACCTTTAAAAATAGCAAGTCCGTTTTTCTCCTGCTGTGTTAAAGCAGTGCTATCTCCTTTGTGAAAATATTTATCAAAGCGTGAATTGTAAGACACAAATGTTCTTTCAAATTGTGCAATCGCCTTTACAACAAGATTGCTATCAATCGTTTTAGTGCCAAATGCTTTGTAAAATAAATCAGGGTAAGTATTAGTGTTTTGCAACCTTTTGACAACTTCTGGCCATGTATTTGCCATTTCTATAGGATTGGTTACAGGGTCGTGTGCTTGTTCTTCCAATGTTGCACGTCTACCATCCCAGAAGAATGCTGTGTTCCATGCAAGATTGATGATAGCCATTGCATTTCTATCGCCCAATGCACCATTAGTACCTTCGCTGAAGGCACGCGGATCATCAAACGCATTTTCCTGCTTATGGCATGTTGCACAACTCATGGTCATATTATCGCTCAGCATCTTTTCATAGAACAATTTTCTTCCTAATGCTACACCTTCAACAGTCAGTGGGTTATTATCAGGATGCTTCATGTCACCAACATAGTTTTTAACATATGCGGGCACATCAACAGTCATAGCTGTTGGATTGTAGGTAACCTGATCTTGCTGTTGTGATTTCTCTTTACGACAAGCATTTGTAGTTACGATAGACACAACTACAAATGCTAATATTGCGATTTTCCTCATAATTATTCTTTTACTATTTTCTCAACAGCAGATTTATTTGTAATATCTGTCACCTTTATACTATAAACACCCGTAGCTAAAGCTGATAGACTGATTGTAGGGTTTATTTTACCATTAGCATAGGTTTCTTCTTTCATCACCTGTCCGGACATTGACATAACAACCACTTTCTTTATAGCATTCGTACTTGTAATCGTAATTGTTGACTGAGCAGGATTGGGAGAAACGCCGAAACTTATTTCATTAACAACTTCAGCAATGCCTGTAGTGCCTGCTATAGCACTGTTAATAGCAGTGGTTATACCGGATAAGTCATTCGTAGCACTGTTCTTTTTGTTGTAGTATATTTTGTGGTCTGTTCCACCTATTACAACAACATGGGGCATGCCTGTGCCGCCAAAGTCGCTTTCTTTAATGACGTTTCCTGCATTGCTGAAAAGTGTCATATTGCTGACGTTGCCTATACTGTTTGATGTTATCCATGTAGATAAATCGCTACAGGTAGCATCTCCTAAATCATCAGCCATATAGTATAGTACTTTTCCAGGGTGAGATGTTGCAAAGCTTTGTGCTGCATTATATGCTGCTTTTGCTCCGTTAATGCATGAGCCGCATGGCATAACCCATACGAGTACAACTATTTTCCCATTGTTCAGTTCGGTAAATAATGTACGGTTTGTAGAACTACAGTCCTGCGCTGTGAAATTTGTAGCAGTTGTTTGTGCATTCAATACACTGGTTACAGTAAGTAGCAGAGATACTGCCATTATTATTTTTTTCATTGTCAGATCTTTTTATTGTGATTATATGATTATTCAATTCCTTTTATATTCATACCGCAAACAGGGCATTTGCTAGGTTTGTCGTATGTCTTTTCTTGCTCACATTTCATCGGGCATTGATACTTAGAGTATTGCTTGTCTGTACAAGCTACAAACGATGTTGACGCAATAAGCCCAATATATATGATGCTGCGCCTTATTGAAATACGCATAAAATATTGTTTTTTAGATAAAAGATAATAGCAGGCTTTAAACGCCTGTAGCCCAATCTATTGATCAGGTTATTTGATATTGATTGTATCAAATACGAAAGACGGAATGGAAAATATATAGCGGGAGAGTACCCGTTCGATTGGGTGGAGGCCTGAATAATATTACAGACCTGTCATAAAATCCCCCAATATGGTATGTTACAAAAGATGCAAAATGAGGAATTATTACATCGTCAAATAGAATATTCTCTATAGTGAAAAAAGGCTGAAGATTATTGTCTTCGGTTTTCTTAAAGCTGATAATATTGCTGTTGCAGCAGCTATCGGGCATATCTGTTTTTCCCTTACAGCATTTAACTTCATGGTCATCATCTTCACCTACCGAAATGTATTTGAGTTCTCCTGCACAGTGATGAAGAGAAATGCTAACGCCAGATGCCGAAAGCATATAGCTTATAAACACGCATATGGCTAATACTTTTCTCATTGTATGTATGTAAATATAAAAAAAATATGTTAAGAAGAGCAAAATTTTGGTCATCCTTTAAAAAACAATAAAGAGATACTACTTATAATCAAGTTCGAAGTTTGTTAAGTAAAGTCCGGCAGATTATTGTTCATATCCTTCTGTATTAGTCATTTTAGATATAACGAAAAATGCACTAGTCTCTCGACCGTAAATAGATTTACTAGAATTTTGTTACAAACCTGTAACAAATGAGTGACTTAATTTGATAGCTATATTCTTTATTTTCAATAGTTTGTGTAAAATGTGACAAATTTGGAAGCAAGAAAAATGTATGTACTGCGCCATCTAGATATAGAGTTATATTTATAGTTAACGATAGCTATAGCGTACATTAGAAAATATAAAAGAACCATATTGACACTTTTATCTTTTCTTTAATTAGCTCTATTATTTTAAAATAACCAGTTTTCTGATATTTTAGATTTTATAAGTGAGCTTTATAAATACCTAGTGAAGTCAAGTTGCACTGTTTTTTTGGGGGGGGGAAATCCTTCAATTGGTTCGACACTCGTTCCGTAGACTCCACAGAAAAAAGCCTCTCAATTTTTGAGAGGCTTCTATATTTTCAGCCCATTTCCGTAAGTCGTAGAAGTGGGTACTATCCTTTTAACTTGAACATTAATTTAGACTTGTTTGATAACAAGACAAAGCTGTAATCTTATTGTTTTTTATTAATAAAACTGAAAAGAGACAGCTTCAAATTTCTTTTTAAGTTCTTAAGCTGAATTGCGTTTTTCAGCCTTGTATACAGTTATTATAGCATGATCATGATAAAATTGTTTTTTTAGTTTTTGATAGACTCCATTCTGAGGTTATAGCCAGATAAGTAAAAATGGTATAAGAACCAGTAATCTGTATTGCTATCAAGGCTGCATCTGAGTATTTTATTGGTAGTCAACAAAGTATCATCATGTACATGTCTTATGGTTAAGACAACAATGATATTTCATCTGAGCTCGATTGTCATATTTTTGTTAAAGCTTACATGTATATCGTGAGATTATTGTATATTAACATGGATTTGATATAATCGCTTTAGATGAAGAGATTTTTAGTCATACTACTTTTAGTTAGTTATACGCTTTGTGCGTTTGGCATTAGTATGAACTTTCATCACTGTGGAGGACATCTTAAGTACATTACATTTAAGGATAATCACAAAAAAAAATGTTGTAAGAAAAAAGTAATGCCTCCAGGGTGTTGCAAAGAAAATAAAATCAAGTTTAAAAAGAATGGATGTGATTTTATAGGTAAGGGACCCAAACTGAATTTTCAAACAATTCTACTGGCAGATTTACCAACTTACTGTGATTCGCCTCATTTTTCTTCCGCAGTTAATCAAGAGGTAGAAAAGTCTATTCATAACAACTCTCCACCAGATATTTGCCTCCCACCTCTTTATATCCTGAATGAGGTCTTCCTTATTTGATAAAGTGACTGTATGTAATAGCCGTACCTTTTGAGGTGCATGGCTGGAAGTACTTTGCATATATTTTGACATATGGGCTTGCCGTAATCAAATTTCATATCGCGACTATTTATAGTATTATCAAAATTATTGTCTACTCAACTTGATGCTTGTGCTAACATGCGTAAGTGTTTAATGGCGGTTGAAATACGAAATGCTATGAGAGTCTATGTCGTGAGTTTTCTGCGGCATGTATTGAATGGTCCGTAATAGCTGCAATGTCTTATTAGCGATCAAAAGTATATCCTGATCTAACCAATGTTGTATGGAAAGTTGAAGGTGCAACCAATAGTTTCGTTATTGAATGAACTCTTGATGTGCTGGTTGGTGTATACCAATACTGTTCATGCTGCTAATAATCAATTCAATGCTACTATTGTATGTTGTCAACTGCTCAATGAAGTTTGTGTCTTAAAAATCAGAACAGATGCCACATCCAATACATTATTGTTATCAAAAACTAATTGCTAAAAAAAATAAAGTATGAAAAAGGGACTATTTCTATTGCTACAGGCTTGTATTAGTTCTGCTGCCTTAGCACAAAGTGAACTGGATAAATACCTGACAGGGTCAAACACTTTTAAAGTTATTGGCAATGCTTCAAGCAATCTGACGGCGCCACATGATTTGGATTTTGTTCCTGAGCGTCCAGGAGAGCTATGGGTGCTCAACAAAGAGTTGAATGGTGGTAGTGTAGTTATATTTTTTGATGCAGGAAAACCAACACAGTTTTCACAATTCCGTCGCGACTCTCACAACGACCATTTTATGGCTAATGCAGTTGCTATTGCGATGGGTAATAATGGCACATTTTGTTCTGCACAGGAAATTAAGAATACTAGCTCGCCGACTTCAACATTTATGGGGCCTGCTCTCTGGTCGAGCGATACCTCAATCTTTGCAAGAATTAACCAGAATAACTGGGTGACTGGACAGCCATTAGGTAGCCATCTAGACATGTTGCATCAAAGTCCTTTTGGAATGGGGGTAGTACACGATACCGGCAATGTGTATTGGTATTTTGATGGTCATAATGGTAATATTTGTAAGTACCATTTTGCTACTCCCCACGTGATTGGTGGAGATGACCACTCGGATGGACGAATATATCGTTATACTGATGTGACAGTAACCAGAAAACCTAATATGCCAAGCCACCTAGCGCTGGACAAGCAGAACAACTGGCTTTATATAGTAGATGGCGGATCTGGAAAGATAATGCGGCTTAAAACAAACAGCGGCGTGAAAGGCAGTAGTCTTACTGTGCCGGTAACTGCTGGCGAGCCATTAGCTGTTTATGAATCTGTTATTAATACAACAACTGAAACAATTGTGGCTTCAGGTCTTACCTCACCTTGCGGAATTGATTATCGTTCTGGCAGAATCGTAGTAAGTGATAATGCCGATGGTAAGCTGTATATATATGATGTGACAACAACACCTGCAACACTGAAAGGATCTATCAGTACAGGTGCACCTGGAGTAATGGGAGTGAAAATAGACAATGATAATCGTATCTGGTTTGTGAATAGAACAACAAAAGAGGTGATAAGGTTAGAAAATTCGAATGTGCTTGGTGTGAAAGAGACTGTGGTTAGTGACTTGTCTTTTTCTGTTTATCCTAACCCTGCAACCAAAACGATTTCATTAAATCTAAATAGCCAGGCAAAAGAACCTTTTGCTGTAACCATGTCTGATATGAATGGGAGAATTGTGTATAGTGGGTCAACAAGCGAGTTAGTTCATACTATTGATGTTTCGCACTATACCAAGGGCATCTATCAGATTGTGGTATCTGGCAAAGATGGTGCTGCAATACAAAGATTGGCTATTCAGTAGTATTAATACTGTATATATGGTAGCAATAGTAGTGGAAAGTCGAAACTTGTTTTTAGCAGGTTGCCAGTACGAATAATTTGTTAGTGTACTCAACAGAGGAATGTTAGCAGGCTAGTATTTTCCTTTTGAAATTAATAGACAAATATTATCTGATTCTTAAGTCTGTTTGTCTACAATACTATCAATAAATACTACCAATCACTGCTAATATGCAACCAAGAAAATTGGTTCGATACTCGTTCCGTAGACTCCACAGAATAGAAGCCTCTGAGAGTTTAACTTTCAGAGGCTTTTATTTGTTTCATCTATTTTAATAGGTAATAGTAATGCCGGCTCCATACCCCATATCACTATCATAGTGTGTAGAAATAGAAAAGTACTTTGTGGCGATGTATCGAAGACCTAACATATATTCCTTATCAGAGTTAGCCATCAGATTCAATCGCAACCTTTTAGCAAGTGGAATATCTTCTCTGAATAATTGCACCCTCAGATTGCCTGTCATATCAATCCTCACATCGGCTTTCAACAACATTGGCAGGGTATACTGAATACCAAAACATGTCACAACACGCTCATCCTTTGAGTTTATCTGATTAAACAGGTTTGTTTCTGATACAGACTGTTTTCTATACCTCCAATCAAAACCTACGTATGGGTATAGCTGTTGATTTCTACCTATAAACCTACCAATATGAGTCTCGCTCTCGTATCCCTTTGTATTGTTCAATCCTATTCTCCATTCAGTTTGTAACTGCCATCTTGTGTTCGACAACATAGCTTCTCCATCACTACCATTACTTTCAATGCCAATCTGAGCCCCAAGATAAAAGCGTCGATCATCGTGATATACTTTCCTTTGTGCCTTTCTTTCATCAGGCAGTTGTGGATTTGGAGGAGTGTTTTCATACCTGAATATCCTACCCATGCCAGACATCATATGATATAATATATGGCAATGGAAATACCAGTCTCCATATTCCTCAGACGCATGAAACTCTATAGTATCAGTTTCCATAGGCATTATGTCTAAGACAGTTTTCAATGGGGAATAGTCTCCACTCCCATTCAATACTCTGAAAAAATGACCATGTAAATGCATCGGGTGACGCATCATAGAGTTGTTATATAATATGATACGAATATTTTCACCTTTTTTAATCAGTATTTTATCTGACTCCGATATTGTTTTATTGTCTATTGTCCATACATAGCGATTCATGTTACCTGTCAATTCAAACCTTAAAGTTCGATACATACCATCTGGTAAAGTAGTTGGACTCCGGGCTCTCAGCATTGCATAGTTCAGGGTGGTAATTGCTTTGTTGCTATCTGTTACTTCCGGATACATTACTGTATTCATGTCCATCTGCTGAAGGCTCATGCCCATCCCCATATCATTCATCGAGCCGTTCATGCGCATCATACCATTCATCATTTTCATCCCTTCAAAGTATTTGAGTCTTGGCATTAGCTGCACTGAACTATTTTGATGACTACTTATCACTAAAGATGTATGTTTAGTTCTGTCTTCTGCTGTTGCCAGGAATGTGTAGCTACCCGTGTCTGGCCTGACAATAATGACATCGTATGTTTCTGATACTCCAACAATGAGTCTATCTACCTCAACAGGCTGCACCTCTGCGCCATCGGATGCAACAACTATTATTTTACCTCCCGAATATTGCAGCCAGAAATAGGTAGAAGAACTTCCGTTTATTACCCTTAGCCTAATACTGTCTCCTGCTTGAAGGTTATTGATACTATCTTTTAACTTGCCATTAATCAGCATGTTGTCATAGAAAACATCGCTAACATCCATAGCCGTCATTCGTTTCCACTCGTTCAATAGCTTTGTGCCAAGTTTGCCTTCTCTGACAGATTGCCAATAATCTTGTGTAGCGCCTTTCTTAATCGCATACCAATCTGTGGCATAGTGTAAAGATCGCTCTACTTGTGCAGGTGATTCATTAGTCCAGTCGCTGAGAAGTACAACGTGTTCTTGCATCGTAGCGGGTAGTCGTTTTTTTATCACGATAGCACCGTACATACCGCTTTGCTCCTGTAGCATTGTATGAGAATGGTACCAGTATGTACCGGTTTGTACTATAGGGAACTTATATACATGTGTTGTATGCCCTTTAATAGGCGCTGTTGTAAGATAAGGCACACCATCTTGTTCATTAGGTAGTATCAATCCATGCCAGTGGATAGATGTCTCCATGTGCATCATGTTGTGAACATGTATTTCAGCAGTATCTCCTATTGTGAAGTATAACGTGGGCGCAGGTATAGTTCCATTTATTGATATCGCATCAGATCTTTTACTACCAAAGTTGACAGTTGTATCTTTTACATACAGATGGTAAACTATTTTGGTTCCTATTGTAACCAATTGGCCACGTGGCTCTTCTTGAGCAAACAAAGAGCTCGTAAAGAAGGTAATTAACATCAAGAATACTGCAGTGTGCTTCTTCATAACGGCGATTTTATTTAATTACTTCAGGCTGTCGGTTGTCTTACCACATGTTAGCATACTTTTTCCATAGTATGGGTTTTTAATATTCTTGTCGTTGCTAATCCATTCTGCCTTTTTCATTGGGCAAAACTGAATATAACCAAGCTCACCAATAGTCTGTTTGTCAAGCAATGCTATCATTTGTGCAGATAACAGTGCGAAAAACTCCCTTTGTTTGGCAATGTCTTTAGCTGAACCAATTTTTTGCACCTGTGTAAGCAGGTCTGCGCTACCCGTATACGGATTGCTACGTAGATACGTACTGAATATTTCGGCTTGTTTAGATGCTTCTTTCGCATTATCGCTAATCAAAGCATCCTTTATGCTATAATACTTGTGCAAAGAAGATGTAAGCTCTTCTTTTGTTTGGGCATTCGCTTGAAAACCTATCAATGCAGAAAATGCCAGTAAGAATATCTTTTTCATTTCGTTTGTTATTAAGAGTATGTTACTTGCCCTTCGGCTTTCACATACTCATTTGTCTACCAATCATTGCTCAACGCAACATTTTTTCAAAAAAAGCAACTTAACCAATCGAACGAACTTCTTCATCTTACACTTTCTCTGCTTTAAACCCTGCAGCAACTACAGCTGAGACAACATCTTCATTTGTTATGCCATCTTGCTGTATGACAGTCAGCGTCTTTTCTGCGCTGGCAACATCGACTTCCCAATTATTTTCGCCTAATAATTCGTTCATATTAGCGCTTACCTGCGCAACACATCCAATGCACTTAATGTTCGTTTTAAATTTTACCTTTTCCATTTTGTTTATAATATTTATTAAACTGTTTACTTTTTCAATTTTCAGAATGCTGTAACCCAAGCGTTCTATTGTGTATCGCAACTTTTCTAATCCTTCAGGCATTGCCGGTTCTTTAACAACTACGAGCATTGGTATAATAGATATCAAACTGATGCCTTTTATATTGCTAATACTATTTGCAATAACAGATACACAATTGCCCGATTTCAACTTGGGGATATGCAATACAACCAGACTCATCTATTAGCCATTATTTACAATACAAAACTACAAGCTACCCACATGTGTATTGTTATATAATGCGGACTTTGATTTATATTATTTTGCGTTATCGTAATCTGCATACAATAAGGCGCTTGCACACTAATAACAGGGGATTATTGCTGTTGAGGCGTTTTTATGAAAATTGCAGCCAGTACAGCAGAAAGTATAGCCACAAACGTAGATGCTACAAATGCAGACTGAAACCCATTGTTTAGCGCAACTATCTCTTGTGCTCCGTCCAGCATCGCCTGTTTTGTCTTTGCACTAGATACTGCTACAATGATGGCCAGTCCCAATGCGGAACCAATCTGATAACTTGTATTTACTAAGCCTGAAGCGAGCCCTGTTTCCTCTGGCTTTGCACCAGACATTGAAGCGATAGTGCCGGGAATATATGCCAGTGACATGCCAATAGCAGCCAACAATGATGGTAACAACAGATTGCCTGTAAATGAACCGTTTACCGGAGCCTGACTAAACATAAAAAGGGATATAGCTAAAGCTGTGAGACCTGTTATCAGATTCTTTTTAAATCCGAATTTGCCTACCAGCTTACCAGTAAAGCCCACCATAAGTATCATAATGACAATTGTCATTGGCAATAATGCAAGACCGCTCTTAAATGCTGATAACCGGAGAATCTGTTGCAAGTAGAGATTCAGGAAAAACCACAGTGGTATCCATGCAGCTGCCATTAGGGCCATTACAATATTGCCGGCCGATAGATTTGGCACTTTAAATACAGACAACGGGATCAGTGGCTCATTTCGTTTTTTTTGAACTATCAAAAATGCAACAAGCAAGCCTACTGAAATAGCCAATTGAGTAATTGTTGTAGTATTTAGCAATCCGTTTTCTGCAGTTACTATTGCAAATACCATCAGTACTAATGCAGCTGTAATTAATAATGCGCCCAGTACATCGACTTTACCTTTTCTGGTACTTCCTTGCAACAGATAGGTTTTGCTAAACATCAGTACTGCAAGGCCCAAAGGGATATTGATAAAAAACACCCATCTCCATGACATCCATTCAGTAATAACGCCGCCAAGAAACACCCCGGCAGAACCGCCTGCAGCAGCGGATGCGCCCCATAGACCCAAAGCTTTTCCAAGCTCTTTAGGGTCTGTAAACATCGTCATTACAAGTGTCAGGGCTGCAGGTGCAATCAATGCAGAGCCCATTCCCTGCAATGCTCTACCTGTATTTAACGCTCCTTCAGACCAAGCCATGCCTGCAAGTAGGGATGCGCCTGTAAGCAGCATAAAACCTGTCATGAAAATCTTCCTGGGGCCGAAAAGATCGGAGAGTTTACCCCCTAAGAGCAATAAACCACCAAGGAATATTACATACGCATTAAAGATCCATTGTAAGCCGGCTTGGCTGTAACCAAGCGCAGATTTGATTGCCGGTAGTGCTACGCCAATAATTGACGTATCCATGATTACCATAAATTGTGCGGTACATAGTAGCAGTAATGCCTTCCACCTGTTTCGGTACGCTGTGTTGCTAGTTAAATTGTTTGAGTGCATAATACTATTTTTATAGGCACAAAAGTATCTGCACAGTTACCTCTTCTTATTACATTATAGCGGCTGTGATTTATATAATGTTGGCAAACAAAAATGCCTTACATATGTAAGGCATTTTTCTACAATCGGGCTAATTTTAGCCTCAGGCTATTACTTACTACGCTGACCGAACTGAGCGCCATTGCAGCACCCGCTATCATTGGGTCTAGCAAAAATTCGTTAATGGGATACAGCACGCCTGCAGCAATAGGAATACCAATCAGGTTATAGATAAATGCCCAAAACAAATTCTGTCTTATGGTATTTACTGTTTTTCTGGATAGATTTAGTGCTGCGGGTATTGTACTGAGATCAGAATGTATTAATGTCATCTTCGCAACATCTATTGCAATGTCAGATCCTTTACCCATAGCTATGCTCATATCAGCTTGTGCCAGTGCATGGCTATCATTAATTCCATCACCTACCATGGCTACTATTTTCCCCTTAGATTGTAATTCCTTTATGAAAACAGCTTTATCGGATGGCAAAGTTTCTGCATGATAATGATTGATTCCAACCTGTTCTGCTATCACTTTTGCTGTCTGACTATTATCTCCGGTAAGCATATAAACTTCAATGCCCAGATTATGCAGCTTTTTTACTGCAGCTGCAGATGTTGCTTTCACCTTATCGGCAATTGCAACAATCGCCAAGGCTCCATCATCATTCCAAAACCAAATAACAGTTTTCGCCTCTTCTTGCCACTGTGTTGCCTGCGTTTGCAATTTGGCATCTATTGATTTTATGCCATCTTTCATCATTTTACTGCTACCTGCATAATACCGCATTTCACTTTGTGTTGCTACTACCCCCATGCCGGTTATGCTTTCAAATGTATCTATGTCTGCTTTAGTGGTATTCTGCAACTGGAAGTAACGCACTACAGCGTCTGCAAGTGGGTGCTCAGACTTAGCCTCCATAGCATACAACACTTGCTTTAGTTGTTCATCGTCTGCACGGGCTGCCCATAGAATGTCTGTTACTTCAGGATGACCTTCCGTTATTGTGCCTGTCTTATCAAGTACTATGGCATTTACCTTATGTCCTATCTCAAGACTTTCTGCATCCTTAATCAGTATTCCTAATTCGGCTCCCTTACCAATGCCTACCATTATTGCAGTGGGAGTGGCTAAACCAAGTGCACAAGGACAGGCTATTACCAATACAGTAACAGATGTCAGCAGTGCATGAGTAAATGCTGCATCACCACCAAATAACATCCATACAATAAATGTGAGGATAGATATGCCAATGACAACAGGGACAAATATACCAGCTACTTTATCTACAACTTTTTGCACAGGAGCTTTGCTGCCTTGTGCCTCTTGCACCATTTTAATGATCTGAGACAATAATGTATCCGAGCCTATTTTTTCTGCTACAAACTGAAAACTACCTTTTTGATTTATAGTACCTGTATATACCTTATCATCCTGTTTCTTTTGTACAGGAATAGATTCTCCACTTATCATGCTTTCATCTACATAAGAGTGGCCATTCATAACCTTTCCGTCAACAGGTATTTTTTCTCCAGGCCTTACTATGACAATATCTCCCACAACAACATCAGAGATTGGCTTTTCTACTTCAACATTATTCACCAGCATCCTTACTGTTTTTGGTTGCAGTCCAATTAGTTTCTTAATTGCAGATGATGTATTGGATTTAGCCTTTTCTTCCAGCAGCTTTCCCAAAGAAATAAAAGCAATAACTACAGCGGCTGCTTCAAAATAAACGTGCGCATGTAATCCTTGCCTATGCCAGAATTCAGGAAACAATGTGTTGAATAAACTAAAAACATATGCAATACCTGTGCTTAATGCCACCAGTGTATCCATATTAGCCTTTCCGTTTTTTGCCTGTTTTACTGCATTTATAAAAAAGCTCCTGCCAAAATAGAATATTACCGGCGTAGCCAACACCATCATTATCCAGTTTGCATATGGCATATCCATAAAAAACATGCCTATCACAACTATCGGAAACGATAGTATTGTTGCCCAAATGGTGCGATGCTTTAGCGCACTGTAATGTTTGTTGTAAGCCTCTTCTTTCAATACGTCCTGATTCGATATGTCTATAATCAAATCGTAGCCTATCGACTGAACGGTTTTGCGCAGTGCTTCAGGAGTTACTTTTGTTGTATCATACTCAACCAAAGCATCCTGATTGGCAAAATTCACACTAGCTTTTGTTACACCATCCAGAGATGTCAACATTGACTCTACACTTACAGCACAAGCTGCACATGTCATGTCCAACACCGGGAATGTCGCTTTAATTATTTTATCATTATTCATGTCTGGTATTTTTGGCATTTTTATTAAGCGTACACCTTCTTTTGTTTGATGAGTTTATAGTGACCTGTAGTTAAGCCTGTCATATCTTTAAACTGTTTCGACAAATGAGCAGCACTATTAAACCCTAGTCTGAAAGCAATGTCGCTGAGTGTACTATCTGTGTGTTCTAAAAACTCTTTGACCTTATTCATGCGATAGTTGATAGCGTAGCTTTCCAACGTAATTCCTTCTGCAGCAGAGAACATAGCACTGATAGCATCGTAATCTTTACGCAATTGTTCTTGCAATAAGGCAGATAGCCTGAATGTGTATGGAAAGTCAAAATCTCCACTATAAACGTTGGCAACAACGTCTTTTACCTGTTTGATAATCTTGGCTTGTTTATCTTCTAGTATACTTAGCCCCAAAGAGCTGAGCGCAGACTCTATTGTGGAAGTATCAGGCTGTACTCCTTCGGTTTTTATTGAAACTTCTCCTAAGTATATTCTGGTTACCTGATGACCAATGGCGAAGAGTGCTTGTTGTACGGCAGAGATACAACGGTCACAAACCATCCCTTTTATGTTATATGTCACCTCCATACACTTACTGTTTTGTAAGAGCAAATGTCCAACAAACAGTATGTAGGCTTGTTACATTATTCTGAATAAGATTTATATTATTATATCAGATGCGGTCAAGAGGCTTTCTCGGATGAGCATTTTGCTGCTTATAACCTGAAGGTGTCAAGCCTGTGATTTTTTTGAATTGCTGAGATAGGTGCTGCACACTACTATAGCCTAGTTTAAAGGCGATTTCATTTATATTCAATTCGCCGTACGTCAGTAGCTCCTTAACACGCTCAATTTTTTGATTGATAATGTATTGCTCGATTGTAATATTTTCTAGTTCAGAAAATAATTTACTGAGGTAGTTATAGTCATAACTGAGTTTTGACGAAATGTACTCACTTTGCTTGATTGCTAGCGGCTCATCCATATAATGGACCATATCGACGATTACATTCTTAATCCGCTCTACTGTCTTTTGTTTCTTATCGTCTATCAGCTCAAAGCCAATTGATTTGAGATTGGCACTAATTTCATCAAAGACAACCGGGTCAATTTCAACGGGCTCTACTTCTGCATAGCCCAAATCCACATCAAGTACTTTAATACCCGATTTGCTGATCTGTGTCGTCACAGCCTGCTTGCAGCGATCGCAGACCATATTTTTGATGAAGATTTTTTGACCCATAGTTTCTATTTCTTGTATAAATAGGATAGGATAGGATGGTATGATGCAAAAATATACAAAGTAAATCGGTGTGGTGTAATATTATTCTATATAAGAATTTGCTCGTGATTTTGATACTTTTTTGCAACTATTCTTGTAAATAGTCAGCGTTATGTGGACTGAAAAGGGTCTAACTTTAGATAGTGTCCCCATTCAGGTAAAATGAATTCGTACTGACAGAGACCATTAGTTCCAGGTAAAGTTTCACTGGCATGTCGAAGATTTTGGAATGGAGCATCATTATATCAAAGCTAGAACTCCTCAACATAATGATAAAGTTGGGCGTTCTCATCTAACAGATGAAAGATATCGTTTGTTGTTCTATGAATACTTTTTAGAATTAGGGGATTCTTATTGGATAAGCCTAAACAAGATTCCTCAAAGTGATATTAATACGAGTACTTTAGATGGTTTTGTGGATATTATTCTAAAAGATAATTACACTGACTACTTTATCATCCTAATGATTCGGATGTTTCTGAAGAGAATATTGAAGAAACAGTATTGGTTGAATTCAGTAAGTTATATAGATTGTATAAAATGATAACGGTTTAGTTGTAAATCGTGAACTTAGTAAACTCTAAGAGGTATTATTGAGACAAATATAGGTATGTAATGCCCCACATACTTGAACGAGAATGAGTTTTTTGTTTTCAAAAAAGATATTGTCAAACTGAATAATTATCTGCAGCTTGAGTAACCAACGAAGATGATGAAAGAATTTGTTTAACACTATACTACCGCTTTTATTATAAATTACCACACAGCTGAGATTGCCGACGTTTTTTGAGACAGAGGTGATACGATATTAAAGGAATGTAAACATATTAAGTGATGAGTTTTGAAAGAAGAACAAACAGGTTTATATAGCAGAAGATAAATATATCCCGCACATGATTTAATCTTGGTGTGCAGAAAGATTTTCCCCGAATTGTTTTTAGTTCTTCATCAGTAAGAATGACTTTTATCACCTCTTTTTTAGTCATCTTAAAACCTACAAAAGGGTCTTTGGATAACCATCCATGCCTGATACAACTGTTTATAATTTTCCGAAAATTGGCGAGATATTTCATGGTAGTATTGTGATTGCAGTTTCTTACCGTTTTTAACCAGAACTCGTAACCGGAGATAAAGTCGAAATTGAGTTTTTTGATATCAATATCGTCAGTACCATATTTGTATTTAATAAAAGCCCTGGTGTGTTGCAGTGACGTCTCATAGCGTTCAAACGTACCTTTGGCGTAGTCTTTCCCGATTAGCGCAAACATATTTTCATTATGCTTTTTGAAAATGCCCAAGAGCAAGTGATTGGCAGGAGATTTTCCTGAGATTATTTGCTTAATGGCATCCGCAGTAACGATAGCATCATTTTTTCGAAGTGCTTCTTCGGCTGCGTATATCTTACTGAGCAGTTTGGCAATATCAGTATTTAACGTTCGAACATCTTCGGACGAGCCCATTGCTTTTTGAAATTGTGTATGCCATTTTTTAGGTTCACAATTCCATTTCGTAGAGATTTCTTTGGATATGCTATCAACACCTATCAGTACATAGATAGGCAAAGTACCTGATCGGTAGCCTTTTGGCTTTTTCAGGTAGAACAAAACATTCAGATTTGATTTCAGCATAAATACTGCATTTAAAAGGTTAACAAAGTTCCTGATGCAGTTCTTTCAAAACAAGATGTTCGAAATTCGAACATGTTGATAATGAGTGTTTTACAGTATGTTCAGTGAGTAAATTTCAGGGAAACCATTTACTCACTAAAAACTCACTGAGAATATGAGTGTTTATGAATAAAATGGCTCATTTTAAAAAATGAAAAAGCCTTCAAACAGTACATTTGAAGGCTTTTAAACAATTTTGAATACCAAGATGCGGAGAAAGAGGGATTCGAACCCTCGGTACCCTTTGACAGGTACACACACTTTCCAGGCGTGCCTCTTAAACCACTCGAGCATCTCTCCGTAAGGGCTGCAAATCTAACTAAAAATCAGACACCGAATAGTTTTTCTGCGTTGGCGGTAGTAATGCGCGCTATTTCTTCTTTGCTAATCTGCATGGCATCACCTATTTTTTCTGCTATCAGCGGTACATAAGCACTCTCGTTGCGCTTGCCACGGTATGGCATGGGGGCAAGATATGGCGCATCTGTTTCCAGCACTATATTGCTGAGGCCCACTTCTTTTATAACATCGGGCAGATTGCTTTTCTTGAATGTTACTACACCGCCAATACCCATGCAGAAACCAAGGTCAATGATTTGTTTGGCCTCTTCAATGGTGCCGCCGAAACAGTGGAAGATACCATTCAGCTTGCCGTTTTGTTTGCTGCGTACCATGTCTATACAGTCTTGTGTAGATTCGCGGCTGTGTATCACAATCGGCAGGTTGTATTGCAGGGCAAGGTCTATCTGGTATGCAAATGCTTCTTTTTGTTGTGCGGTATGTGTAAGGTCCCAATAATAGTCGAGCCCAATTTCTCCAATAGCATAAAATTTTTCTTTTGCTAACCAGTCTGTAACGATAGCCAGTTCGTCTTTGTAATTATCTTTTACATAACATGGGTGCAGTCCCATCATGGGGTAGCAGTTTGCAGGCCATGTGCCTGCAATACGCATCATCGCATCAATGGTCGTGCTATCGCAATTGGGCATATACATTTTACTAACGCCTGCATCAATAGCACGCTGTATCATTTCCCGTTCATCAATATTCAATTGCTCTTCATAAAGATGTGTATGTGTATCTATATACATGATATAATTATTGTTGTGGCAAGGCCTTCATATCCCAGCCTTTTTCTTTGCAATATGCGAGTACCTTAGGTAGGGCAAAGCTCATCCTGTCCCATGCTTTTTCGCTATCGTGAAATACTACAATAGAGCCAGGTTCAATATTGCCCAGCACATTGGCGAGGCATTGTTCCGGGGCAAGTGTTGTGTCGAAGTCAGCACTTAGCACATCCCACATATATATATTGTAAAAAGGTTTTTGGCGCATCAGCCTGTTTGCCTGGCTTCTTTTGATGCGCCCGTATGGCGGGCGGAACAGTTTGCTTTTAATAAGTTTGGCAGCCTGCTCTGTATTTTGCAGATAAGTTTCTGTTTTCGTAAACCATCCGTTCATGTGGTTGTGCGTGTGATTGCCAACAGTATGCCCTTCGGCTATTGTACGTTTATATATATCAGTATGTTGAGCAACGTTTTTACCTATGCAAAAGAAAGTGGCTTTAGCGTCGTACTGCTGTAGTTGTTCCAGTACAAAGGGTGTAATGGTTGGGTGGGGACCGTCGTCGAAAGTGAGATAAACAGACGGCTTTGCTTCCTGCGGCATCTTCCAGTTGAGATGACAGTAGAAAAAGCGGCTGAGCCACCATGGCGTTTTAATAAGATAAGCCATAGTACAAACCAACGAAAAAAAGCCCGTTTTTAGTATCAGATTTCAATAAAGTCAGTTTTTTGCATCCAGCCGGTTTTGCCATCGGGTAGTGTCACCTCATGCCAGTTGCCTTTGGCATCGTTGCCTGTAAGGTGTATGGTAGTACCCTCCGGGATGTTTTGTGATTTTCCCGAACCGGGTTTGTCCATCATATTAGTATTTCCCATTACTACCGCAATGTTGCTATCGGCCTTGCGCATAGCTGCAACAAATGATATAATAACAAGCAGTATAAGTATTGACCATCCACCGGCTCTTGCTTGAAACGGAAGCGGGAATGGTGCTTTGCCCAGCCTGCTGAGTATAGCATAGCCTATCAGAAGCAAGAATAATATGAGGCTGACGATAGCCCATGTGTTTGACACAGATGCAGCTGTTACAGACTTCCACCAACGGACGAAGAATATATCCTGCACCTCTGTAATACGGTTGGGAATACGGCTTTGAGCCAGCAGCAGGTTGTCTTGTATGTTTTTATCGGATGGGTTCAGGTGTAATGCTTTCTGATAATTAAGAATTGCGAAGCCTATCCGATTGAGCTTATAATATGTATTGCCTAGGTTGTAGTACACTTCATAGTCGGTAGTTTTTGCATTGGCTATCTTCTCGTAATAATGAGCAGCGCTGTCGTAGTTTTTTTGCTTGTAGGCAGTATTGGCTTTTTGCCAATATAACCCATAGTTATCTGACGCACGGATAGCAGCAGATGATAGTAGCAAACAAACAAGGATAACTATAAATCTCATTTCTTAAAACAATCTTCCAATTTACTGATAATATCTATTGCTTCGTTGTAAGTATTGTTCATTTGCTGCATACCACTATAACCTGCATAGAGGGCCGTTTCGCAGTCGGTAACAATGCGTTGGGTGCGCGTCATGAGGTCGGCAGGTACATGTTTGCGGCTCATGGCTTCGTTTGCCATTTCATGAGAAAGAGCAGAAAGCGGAATATTCAGTTTGTCGCTGAGGTAAAGCCATATCGCTTTTGATATTTCTTCGTAGAAAGCTTTTTCCTGTTTTGATGCTAAATGTTTTTGTGCTGTTGCAAGGCGCTTGAGGGCTATCTTGTTAGCACGCCTGTTTTTCAGCAATACTGTGTCTTTAGACAATTCATCTTCTCTGCGGCGCCAGAATGCAATACCTATAAATGCCAGTAATGGAGTAGCATACAGCGACCAGTAGCCTGCTGTAAATAACAAAGGGCTACTATTGAAGCTGATATCGTTGAGTGGTTTTGTGTTGATATTATGTATGTCTGATATGGCGATATTAGTGTTTGCGCCTCCGCTTTTTCCTTGTTTCACATTCAGCTTTATAGCTTCTGTATTCAGTGTTACATATTCGCCGGTTTGAGTATTGTAGAATGTGAATACTGTTGGCGGTATTGTATATTCACCTGCATTGTTGGGTGTGATAGGGTATGTAATGATTTTAGAACCACTGATAGTAGTCGTTCTGCCCGTAATGGTGTCGATAGTTACAGGGTCCAGATAAGAGAGCCCGTTTGGCAGGTTCAGTTTTGGGGCTTCAATCAGCTTCAGGTTGCCACTACCGGTGATGGTGAGCTTCAGATTGGCAACATCATCTGTTGTCAGGCTTGTTTTATCAATATTGCTTGTAATGGTAAATTTGCCGACAGCACCTGTATAGTCAGCAGGTTTGCCTGCTTCGGGTAGCGGGTTTACAGTTATTTTAACAGGCTTGCTTTTCAGATGCACTTTCACATCTTTATATGCCATGCCACCAAAAAAATCGTCATTAAAGAAAGGGTCATCCATCATCAGGCTACCGAAAGCGTTCTGGAAAAACGGGTCGTCGAACATGCCTGCATAAGGATTGCGTTGCCTTGTTTGCTGAACAATGCGTGCAATACCATCGGCTTCAGCAGGGTCTAATTCCAATGTTCCTGCCTGTTGAGGGAAGAGTGCTGATTTTTTCAGTGTGAAAACCTGATACTTTTTACCATCAATGATTTCTTCCTCGGGTTTCATGTTGCCTTTGGGCATTTCAAAATCCTGTGTCCAAAATCCATTTAATGATGGCAGCTTGGAGATGGCACAATTCATAGGTATGCGAGAATACAGTTTGTAACTGGCTGTAATCTGCTCACCGACATGCACTTTTTCTTTATCTACCGTAACGCGTATGAAGAGGTCTTTATCAAGATTTACTTTGGCATCTTCGGCAGGTTGTGACTGTTGCTGTTGTTGCTGGCGGAGTGCCTGCATTTGTTGTTGCCTGCGGCGATGCATGGCGGCAAACGGGTCGTCCCAGTCGTCGCCAAAGGGGTCTTGTCTTTGTTGTTGCCTTTGAGCCACAGAACCGTTTACCACTTGTATGCTTACGTTATTAGATTGGTATGTATGGCCTGCTGCGTCTTTGGCAGTTGCCGGGCCTAAAGTATAGTTTCCTGCTTTGCGTGGTTGTATTACATACGTAACATTGATTCCCTGTGTGCTGGATGCCTTACCGTTGACAATAGATGTATTTGAGAATGTTGAAGAAAAAGGCCCTTGTGTAACAATAAAGTCTTTAGTGAGATTGGCAGGTGGCATCAGGGTTTGCAAATCATTTGCATTTTGAATGGTGTAGTGCAGTTCCATCTGGTCTTGTGTGCCAATTTTATCGGATGCTGCCTGCGCGGTAAAAACAACATTTTGTGCTAATGCAATATCGCAACCTACCATTGCCAGTAAGCCAAGAATACAGTATCGCCACATATTATTTATGCGTATCATTTGGGGTAGTACAAAAATATAGGTTAGCCCCTCTTGTCGGTTATAAGAAACTGTGAAAGCACTGTTAAAATACCGTTATAAATCGCCGAGTTGCGGACGTACAATGATGGTTTCAACACAGGCAGCAACTGATAGATTATAAGCGGCCCATATCATATCGGCAACGTCTGTAGCTTTCATAATGCGGCTTTCCGGAACACCGCTCCCTTCCCAGGAACGGCTGTAAACGGCTCCCGGAGATATTGATGTTACTTTAATATTTGAGGTTTTAAGCTCTTCACGTAGGTTTTCTGAAAACCCCAGCATAGCATACTTGGTGATGCTGTAAGCGCCACCATTAGGGTATGCTTTGTGGCTGGCAACAGAGCACATATTGAATATATGGCCACTGCTTTGTTTTTTCATGCAAGGTAATAACCTACGGGTGATGTGATAAGCACTGTAAAGATTCAGGTTCATTAATTGTTCCAATTGTCCGTCTGGCTCATCAGCCAAAGTGCCGGGAAAGTAAGTGCCGGCATTATTTATCAGTGCGTCTATTGAAGAGGTATTGTTTAGTAGCTGTGCCGCAAAATCAAGACAAGCGGTTTTGTCTGCAAGGTTGGCAGTAATAGCCAGTACTTTTCTATCGGGGTACTGTACCGACCATGCTTTCGTTACGACATCAAGGTCGGCAGTGCTTCTTGCGCATATAGCAATATCAAAACCATGAGATAGAAACTTATCGGCAATGGCTTTGCCAATACCTTGTGTAGCACCTGTTATAACTGCGTATGGCATTATTTGTTTTTTCTTGTGTGTAAAATACGTTCATTTGCGCAGAAATGGATAAGATAAAAACAGTACTGAACTGGAGCAGCGGCAAAGATGCTGCGCTTGCCTACCATGTATTGCAACAGGGAGGCATCTACCATGTAGATTGCCTGCTTACTACCGTGAATAATGAACACGACAGGATAGTAATGCATGGCGTCCGCGAACAATTGCTGGATGCACAGGCGCAGGCTATGGGAGTGAAGAGCAGAAAGATATACCTGCCTGCCGCACCTGATGACAGTACCTATAAGAATGCTATGCAGCAAACGCTTACTGAGCTTAAAGAAGAAGGCATTATTACGGCTGCATTCGGCGATATATTTCTGGAAGACCTGAAGCAATATCGTGAGCAGCAATTGGCTACTGTAGGTTTCGATGCTGTCTTCCCACTATGGAAGCAAGACACGCGCAAGATGATTGCTGTATTGGAACAAACGGGCATACAGGCAATGGTGATATGCGTGAATGAAAAGTTTCTGGGAAAAGAGTTTTTGGGAAGAACTATAGATAACAGTTTCCTGAACGACCTGCCGGATGGGGTAGACCCTTGCGGGGAGAATGGGGAGTTTCATACTTATGTATATAACGCACCTTATTTTAAAGCGCCGATAGCTATACAAAAAGGAGAGACAGTATATAAAGATTATACACCTGCACAAAACGATGCAGATAAATGGAATACAGGTTTCTGGTTTTTGGATTTGTTGCTACAGGAATAAATATCAACTTTGATTTTGAAAACTGACAAATATGAACTGGCTGATACTGATTATTGCAGGTTTGTTTGAAGTAGGGTTTACTTTTTGCCTGAGCAAAGCAAAAGAAGCTACCGGTAGTGATGCTACTATGTGGATAGTTGGCTTCTTTGTATCGCTGAGCCTGAGCATGTATTTGCTGTACAAGGCTACCCAAACATTGCCAATGGGTACTGCCTATGCAGTGTGGACGGGTATTGGTGCGGTAGGTACTGTAATTATGGGGATTGTATTCTTTAAAGAGCCCGCAACATTCTGGCGGTTGTTTTTCATATTCACACTGATAGCATCTATAATAGGATTGAAGTTTGTGTCAAGTCATTAAACCCCTAAATCCCCTGCAGGAACTTCTTGTTTGCGAATATCAGTTCTTATTTCTTTTTAGTAAACCTGTCGTCGGTAAGTGCATGCAGGAAGGCTTCAAGGTCTTGCTTGTCCTGTTCTGTTAGCCCCAGCGGCTGGCTGAGTACAGAATCTCTGTTAATGCCATCGGGCATTGTGGCATGCGGGTTGTCGTAATAGTCTATCACCTCCCGCAGTGTCTTGAAGCTACCATCGTGCATATACGGTGCTGTCATAGCTACGTTGCGCAGGCCGGGTACTTTCATCTTGCCGATGTCGGCAGTGTTTTTGGTTACATTATACCTACCCGAATCTTTGTGCGTAGTACCATTGAATAATCCAATACTGCGGAACTCATCGCCTGTGAAATCGGGGGAGAAGTGGCATTCAAAACATTTGGCTTTTACACGAAACAAATCCCTGCCACGCACTTGTTGTTCCGTCATGCCATTGGGCTCGTCATTCATCCAGCGGTCGTTGGGCGTGGCAGATGTTTCCAGTGTACGTTCGTAGGCTGCAATAGCAGCTGCCAGTGTTTTGGTTGTAGGAGCAGTTTTATAAATACTGTAAAACAGGTGTCGGTATTTTTTGCTGCGATTCAAGCGCTTGATAGCTTCTGTGAGTTTCAGGTTCATCTCTACCGGGTTTTCGATAGGCCCCAGTGCCTGTTGTTCTAAAGAGGATGCGCGACCGTCCCAGAACAAGAAATCGCGGGCGCTGACATTCATGGCGCTTGGTGTGTTACGGTTGCCAAGGCGGCCATGTACACCTTTGCTGAAAGCGGATGTGTCTGCGAATGCAAATGCAGGTTTGTGGCAGGATGCACAACTGATGCTGCTGTCTTCAGACAGGATGGGGTCGAAAAACAGCATTTCGCCGAGGCGTTCTTTGGTAATCTTCTGCGGTGTTTTGCTGAAAGAGAACCCTAATATTACGGCTAATGCTAATGTAGCTATGATGATACCTTGCTTCACGATGTGCAAAATTAAAATAAATAATATGCACTTTCCTATAACTATGCATTTAATACCTTTGCACCGCAAATAATTATCATTCTTCTAACAAATATCTTCAGATAATGGAATACCGTATTGAGAAAGACACGATGGGTGAAGTAAAAGTACCCGTTAATGCTTATTTCGGCGCGCAAACACAGCGTTCTATCGACAATTTCAAAATTGCACAGGACATCAACAAGATGCCAAAGGAAATCATCCGTGCATTTGCCTACCTGAAAAAAGCTGCGGCACTTACCAATACAGATTTGGGTGTACTGGCTGCAGAAAAATCTGCACTGATAGGACAGGTGTGTGATGAAATACTGGAAGGTAAACTGGATAATGAGTTTCCGCTGGTAGTATGGCAAACAGGTTCGGGTACACAATCGAACATGAACGTGAATGAAGTAGTAGCTTACCGCGCGCACGTTATCAATGGTGGCCAACTGACAGATAAAGACAAATTCGTTCACCCGAACGATGATGTAAATAAATCACAATCTTCAAACGATACTTTCCCTACAGCAATGCACATTGCAGCATACAAGATGCTGATAGATGTAACAATACCGGGCATAAAAAAACTGCGCGATACACTGGACAGGAAAGCGAAAGAGTTCATGCACATCGTAAAGATTGGCCGTACGCACTTTATGGATGCAACCCCGCTGACACTGGGACAGGAAATAAGCGGCTATGTATCGCAACTGGACCACGGTCTGCGTGCTATCAATAATACACTTGCTCACCTGAGCGAACTGGCGCTGGGTGGTACTGCAGTTGGTACAGGTATCAACACACCAAAAGGATATGCGGAGCATGTAGCAGGTAATATTGCTAAACTGACGGGACTGCCTTTCGTTACTGCTGAAAATAAATTTGAAAGCCTGGCTGCGCACGATGCTATCGTGGAAGCACATGGTGCACTGAAAACAGTTGCCGTTAGTCTGATGAAAATAGCTAACGACATCCGTATGCTGAGCTCCGGCCCACGTTGCGGTATCGGTGAAATATTTATTCCTGATAACGAACCGGGTTCATCTATCATGCCGGGTAAAGTAAACCCTACACAGTGTGAAGCATTGACAATGATTGCTGCACAGGTAATGGGCAATGATGTTGCTATCAGCATTGGTGGTTCTAACGGTCATTTTGAACTGAACGTGTTCAAACCTGTTATGATATTCAACTTCCTGCACAGTGCACGCCTGATAGGTGATGGTTGTGTATCATTCAACGATAAATGTGCGGAAGGTATTGAACCAATACAGGCAAACATTGATGCTAACCTGCACAACTCGCTGATGCTGGTAACATCGCTGAACACAAAGATAGGCTACTATAAAGCTGCTGAAATAGCACAGACTGCACACAAACAAGGTAAAACGCTGAAACAAACAGCAATGGATCTGGGTTATGTAACGTCTGAACAATTTGACGAATGGGTGAAGCCGGAAGATATGGTGGGTGAGATAAAATAATTGGTAGGTTGAATAATTATTTTGCTGCCGTGTCTCTGTAAAGGACACGGCAGTTTGTTGTTTTTATATACGCCGTATCCCGTTCCGGAGACATGACGGGAAACCAAGCGAGGATGCTTGAACGGGAGGCATTAAAAATCATCAGTATTTTTATCCTTCATTTTCTTTTTAAAATCTTCAAGTAGATTTTGACTTCTTGTCATTGCTGTAGATTTAATTCCATCCCACCTATTTGGCATACTAAACATTATTTCTGATGGAACCGATTTATTGTCAAGGCTACCGTAAGACGTTGATTGTTTAACTGCCTTACCTTCGGTATGAGTGCCCCCCTCATGATAAAAATCAGACAAAACACACCTGTATTTGCCATCTTTTACATCAATACTTATTGTATAATATACATAATCATAGCCTAATGGTTGGCCGAATCCATTTATGGGGCCATTGACTTGAATTACAGCCTTGCCTATCAGTTTCCCAGCTTCTTTATCCTGCATTTGAATGACCTCTTTAGCTGAATTGAGTGTTTTTGCCATCCAGGAATTAGCTTTTACATATAATTGGTTCTTTGTTTGGGGAATCGAATCAACTAATGTAAACTTAAAAGGATCAGGGAGTGTTGTGTTAGTAATTTTCTTGTACGGACTACATGACAAAAGTACTATTACAATCGATAGATATAGGGTAATCTTTTTCATATTGATGCGTTTTTAGAGGTATATTAAAAGTAATAAATTCAAATAAATAAAGCACCCCAATTGAGGTGCTTTATACTAATGCCTTATGACTTACGCCTAACGCCTAACTACCACACATACTGCTTCTTGTTCAACAGCAGCGCTTCACCGGCTATGGTTTTGTCACCTGTGCTTACTTCATATACGGCGCAGTCGTACAGTATGCGGTTTTTATCTGCATAGATTTCTTTTACAGTTATTACCGCTTCGTATTCTGTATCTACAAACATTGGTTTCATCCACTTCATACTCTGGCTCATATAAACATGTCCGTCTGCATACCACAGTGCACCGAATATTTTCGTGAAAACACTGGCACCGAGGAATCCATGTATAATGTTGCGGCCAAACATACTTGCTTTGCCTGCTTCTGCATCAATGTGCAGCGGATTTACGTCACCGCTAACGCGTGCATACGTATCTACATCGTCTTGTGTGTAACTGAACTTGTGGCGGAACTCGTCTCCTACTTTTAGCATAATAATGTCGTTTTTACCTTCTTAAGATAGTAGAAATTTGAAAAAAGGGTGATAATTTCAATAAAAATAAAATATTAACAATTAGCCAATATCCTTTAGAGTGGCTGATTTGGGACGAAATCCACAGCGTGTAGAATTAATTCAGGGGATATTTTCCACTGAAATGTACATTTTTTTAATAGGAATTGCCTACCTTTGCGGCGCCAAAAGGACCTCCGGAAAAAAGGTGAAGAAAGAATAATGATGAGGTAACGGATTGCTAATATAGGAGTTTTTCTTTTGCGCAGTATAAATTACGAAACAATATTTTAAATAAGTATAAAACTTAAACTATGGCTAACCAAGACAGCAAAAACTTTGTAGAGAGCGTACTGGACGCACAGAAACAAGCTGTTGACACAGTAGTGGAAAACACGAAAAAGCTTGCCAACGGTAATGCAATGGTAAATGATACAATGGCTAAAGGTAGCGAGTGGTATAAAAACTGGCTGGATGGTCAGAAGTCTGTTTTTTCTACAACTACAGAAAAAGCAAGCACAGCTACTGCTAACGCACAAGATAATATGGCTAAGATGAACGAGTTCTATCAAAACTGGTTCAACACACAAATGGGCTGGGCTAAGCAAATGTGGGAAATGAACATGGACTACATGAAGAATAGCACACAACAGCAACAAGCTACTGCTGCTAACCCAATGGAACAGTTCAGCAACATATGGAACTCACAAACTGCAAACTGGAACAACTGGATGAACGGTATGAACATGATGAACAACTGGAACAATACAATGAACCAGTTTCAAAATCAGTTTCAGAACAATAATCCATTCAGCATGGACGGTATGAAGAAGGCTTCTGAAAACTGGACTTCTATTTTCAACCAATATTATGGTATGCTGAACAATACTTTTGCTGATATGCAAAAGAACATGCAGAATGGTACTACACAGGATGCTTACCGCAATATGGTAAACGTAACAGAAGGTTTCAGTCGTTTTGCTGAAATGTGGATGCCTTTCATGAAGTCTATCCAGGAAAAAACATTCAATACAGAAATGTACAAGCAGTATATGAACCCTGCTATGTATAAAGACCTGATGGATAAATATTTTGGTTTTATGCCTGAGCAAAGCCGCCAGTACATGCAGAACATGACTGACATGATGCAGAAAGGTATGGGCCAGATGAACCAAATGGGTATGGGCAACTATCAGCAAGTGCGTGGCATGATAAACAATATGATGCCTAACACATCTGATTTGTTCAGCGGTATGCTGAATGGTTACAATACTATGTACAGCAACCTGAACAATGCTATGTCGCCTATCACTAAAATGATGACTCCTAACCAACATACTAAATCTATGATGGAATGGAATGACATCGCAAACCGCATGATGGTTTATAATATCAAGAATGCAGAAATGCAATACCTGATATACAACCAGGGTGTGAAAGTAATGGATAGCCTGGCTGAAAACATTGCTGCTAAAGTTGAGAAAGGTGAAGAGATCAGCAACATGATGGCTGTATACCAAGAGTGGTTGAACATCAGCGATAAAGTATATGTTTCTTTGTTTGAAAGCGAAGAGTATAGCAAGCTGATGGCAGAAGTTAGCGCGATGCAAATGAAACTTCGCAAAGACGTAGAAGCACAAATGGAAAAAATGATGGTTGCTATCCCTGTAGCTACACGTAGCGAAATGGATGAAATGTACAAAACTATCTATGACCTGAAGAAGCAAGTTCGCCAGTTGGAAAAAATGCTGGATTTAACAGAAGTTGCTGAAGAAGGTGAAGAGAAAACAAAAAGCAAAAGCAAGAAAGCTTAATTAAAATAGTTTGTTGTAGTGTTTAATAACTGAGTCCTGCCCTCGTGGCAGGACTTATTTTTTGAGCAGAGCCTTCAGCATACGGGTATTGCCTGCCATGTCGTTTCTTACTTCTACGTTAATATATCCTTTTGACTCGAACAAGTCTTTTGTTTGCAGTGCATAATCCCTGTCAAGTTCGCAATACACCAGTCCGTTGTCATTCAGGTTTGTAAGCCCGAAGTCTGCTATAATGCGGTAAAATAATAAGGCATCATCTGTAGGGACGAAAAGCGCAACATGGGGTTCATGTTCCAGCACATTGGCATGTATAGTGCTTTTATCTGATTCGGGTATGTAGGGCGGATTGGATGCTATGATATCGTACCTGCCTAAAGTATCCACCTGCTCCGGGTTGAGAAAGTCGATATGTTTTACTTCCAGATCAGCATCCAGATTGCTTGCATTCATACGAGCAACCAGTAATGCACCACTGCTTACATCGCAGGCTGTTACGGTTGCTTGTGGCAGGTCCAATTTCAGCGAAACTGCAATGCAGCCGCTACCTGTACCAATATCAATGATTGAAGGAGATTTGCCTGCATTATCTTTTACAATCCAATCAACCAGTTCTTCTGTTTCAGGGCGTGGTATCAGTACGCTATCGTTTACCATAAACTCTCGTCCGAGAAACCAAGTCTTGCCAATAATATATTGTACGGGGGTTGCTTTCAGCAGCAGCTCTTTGGTAATTATATACTGTTGTTGTTGTATGGCAGTCAGGGGTTTGTCTTTTTCCGTAAGTCTTTCAAGTTTGTCTGCACCGGTTATATGTTCTAATATAGCATGTGCAATAGCAGTGGCTTCTCCTTCTTCGTACAGTGGTTGCAATGCATTCTTCAAATCGTAATAAGCCGTGCTGTATGTAAACATCCTGCAAAGATAACCGAAACCCTAAAGGGCAACTAATTTGATATATTTGCATGATGATGCATGAGCAATACATACGCCGCTGTTTAGAGCTTGCTCAACTGGGTAAAGGCTATGTGTCGCCAAACCCGATGGTAGGTGCTGTATTGGTGCATAATGGGCGCATAATAGGTGAGGGGTGGCATAAGGAATATGGTAAGGCACATGCTGAAGTGAACTGTATAGAAAGCGTAGCAGATATAGATAAACAACTGATACCCGAAAGCATGATGTATGTGAGCCTGGAGCCATGTGCGCATCATGGCAAAACACCACCATGTGCAGAGAGGCTGGTGAAAGAGCGTGTAAAAGAAGTGATAGTATGTAACCCAGACCCGTTTGAAAAAGTAGGCGGACGTGGTATGCAGATACTGCACGATAATAATATTGCAACCACTACAGGTATATTGGACAAAGAAGGGAGATGGCTGAACCGCAGGTTCTTCTGTGTGCAGGAACATAAGCGCCCATATATTATCCTGAAATGGGCACGGTCTGCCAACGGCATATTTGCACCGTATGGCAACAGGCGTTACCAGATAAGTAATGTATATAGCAGCAGTATAGTACATAAATGGCGTACGGAAGAAGATGCTATTATCGTGGGTACGAATACTGCATTGGCCGATGACCCGCAACTGACATCGAGATTGTGGGAAGGGAAGAACCCCCTACGCATTGTTATTGACCGTTCGCTGATATTGCCAACTAATCTGAAACTCTTTAAAAGGGAAACAGATACATGGGTGGTGAATGATAAGAAAGATGAGCAGGGCGATAACCTGCAATACATAAAGCTGGAATTTGATGAGCATCTACTAGAAAATATACTGCAACGATTGTATGATGCTAAAGTGCAATCGCTGATAGTAGAGGGTGGTGCGAAATTGCTGCATACATTTATTGCAAAAGGACTGTGGGATGAAGCAAGAGTGATAATAGGTGATAAAGTAATAGAACATGGTATTGCTGCGCCTGTGCTTACCAATACAGCGGAAGCATTTGAAACCTCTCTTGCAGAAGATATGCTGCACGTATATGTAAACAGCGATAGCAAATATCCTTATGCGGAGGGTATGGGATTATGATGTTTCTCTTGTTGACAGTACTGCTGAATGCAGCACTGTTTATTCTCTTTAAGCTTTTTCCGAAATACAAAGTTGATACACTGCAGGCTATCGTGGTCAATTATATTACGTGTGTCGTGACGGGTAGCCTGTTTCTTGGAGAGTTTCCTGTAGTAGCTGAAAGTGCTACGCAGCCGTGGTTTGGATGGGCATTGGCAATGGGTGTGATGTACATCAGCCTCTTTAATTTTATAGCATACTGCACACGCAACTATGGTGTGGCTACTGCTTCGGTAGCTAATAAGTTATCGCTGGTGATACCTGTGGTGGCTGCAGTTGTGTTGTATGGAGAGCGATTGAGTGTTATTAATATTGTAGGTATAGCATTGGCTTTTCCTGCGGTGTATTTGTCTGTTAATAATAAGGATGAGCACAGTGCTAAGCATGGCATGTTGCTACCTGCATTGCTATTCCTGTTTAGCGGTACGCTGGATTCAATCACAAAATATGTGGAGCATCATCACCTGCAGGATGTGAGGCAACAGGCAGTATTCCCCATACACGTATTCGCTGTTGCAGCAAGCATTGGGGTGGTGCTGGTAATCATACTTGCAGCGATGAAAAAGATACAACTGCACTACAGGAATATTGTAGCTGGTATTGTATTGGGTGTGCCCAATTATTTTTCCATTTACTACCTGATACGTATGTTGAATGATAAAAGCATGCAGAGCAGTATTGCTATTGCACTGAATAATATTGGTATTGTATTGCTGAGTACATTGGCAGCATTATTATTTTTGAAAGAGAAACTGACAAAGCAACGCATCATAGGTTTGCTGCTTGCTATTGTGTCTATAGTATTGATAGCTTGGGTTAATGGCTGATAATTTTAAATACAAAACACCTGTAGGAGCTACTACTGCCGAGTTTAAAGACAGGGGTAGTAAGTTTCTGGCATATGCATATCCTGTAAGCAGTGCTGAAGATGTAAAGGCAAAGCTGCAATTACTGAAGAAGGAGCACCCTAAGGCAGTGCATCATTGCTATGCATACAGGATAGGTACAGACGGGTTGCAATACCGTGCCAACGATGATGGTGAGCCATCGGGCAGTGCAGGCAAGCCCATACTGGGGCAGATAGATAGTGCGGGTATTACCAATGTGTTGGTGGTAGTGGTTCGTTATTTTGGCGGTACGCTATTGGGCGTGCCTGGCTTGATAAACGCCTACAAAACAGCTACACAAGATGCACTGCAACAGGCGGTGCTGATTGAGAAATGGATAGAGCAGCGCGTAGAGATACAGTTTGACTATCCTGTAATGGGAGAGGTAATGTACCTGCTGCGTCAGTGTGAGGCAACAGTGTATATGCAAGACCTGCAACTGTTTTGTGTGGTGCACGCAGGCATACCTAAGCCACACGCAGATGCATATATCGCAAAGCTTTCGGAAATTAGAGGTGTAGAGGTAAAAAGCAATTAATGCAATCGGCACAACATAGCATTCTGATAAAAGAAGAAGCCCGCAGGTTAGGTTTTGATGCCTGTGGTATGGCTATGGCTGTGCAATTGGATGATGATGCACGCAGGCTTGAAAGCTGGCTGAAAAATGGCTTTCATGGTACGATGCAGTACATGGGAAATCATTTTGACCTGCGGACCGACCCACGCAAACTGGTGCCGGGTGCAAAGTCTGTGATTACTTTATTACTCAATTATTTTCCTGAACAGCAACAACAGGCCGATGCACCAAAGATTGCGAAGTATGCATATGGCACAGACTACCACTATGTGATACGGGAGAAGCTGAACAACCTGCTTGCGTTTATAAAAGCAAATATTGGCGATGTAGATGGCCGTGGTTTTGTAGACAGTGCGCCTGTGTTGGAACGTAGTTGGGCGGTACGCAGTGGGCTTGGCTGGGTTGGCAAGAATGGCAATCTGCTTACGAAACATTCGGGCTCTTTCTTTTTTATAGCTACGCTTATTACTGATTTAGATTTAGAACCAGATGCACCATTCAGTACAGACTATTGTGGTACTTGCAGAAAGTGTATAGATGCCTGCCCGACGGAAGCGATTGTATCGCCGACTATTGTAGACGGCAGTAAGTGTATTTCTTACTTGACTATAGAATTGAAAGATGCACTTATGCCGCAAGGATTTGAAGGCAAGATGGATGGGTGGATGTTTGGATGTGATGTATGCCAGGATGTATGCCCATGGAACAGATTCTCGAAACCTAGTACAGAAGCACATTTCAAACCCATACCCGAAGTACTGAATTTATCGCTTGCTGAATGGGAAACTATGAGCGAAGATGCTTTTAAGAAAGCATTTAAAAACTCGCCCATGAAGCGTAGTAAATGGAGTGGGGTGCAGCGGAATCTGAAAGCTGTGAGAGGCTTGTAGTTATTTCCAGAATTTCCAGCAAAATTTTGGTTTTACGTTGTTTGGGTAATGCCATACTCCTCCGATGGTCTTCAGTTCATTTGTGTCAATATTATATTCAAAAGGTGTCCACACATCTGTATAGTCGCAGGTTGTTCCTTTTAAAATATTCCCATCTATTACAACGTCTTTTATTCCATCCCAATAATTACTGCTTATAGGTGCTCTTGTTCCATTGTTGTATAGTACTTCAAGACAATTATCATCATATAATACCAGTCCTCTATTGGGAATAAATAATAGGTTATTGAACCCAACGCCAAATGTGTCAATTGGGGTAGTTTCATTTGGGTTCATTACATAGCATATTCCACACGCAATTACAAATAAGTTATTGCTGTCGGGTAGTTCAATTACAGTCCTTAGTTTTCCCCAACCTTCTTTAAAATTACCTACCCAATCAGTGCCATCACTTTTGAAAAAGCGAACTGCAAACCCTGCCGAATAAAATGGTTCATTGGAATCAGTAATCGAAACATGCATCGGCCCGTAAGTAGGGAGATGTTCAAGGATTTCATATGATTTATAGTGTGGCATTCTGAATACTAACTCATTTATTCTTCCCCTCCAACATTGGTACAAAGCTAAAGTCGCCAAGTGTTTCTTCTTTTACATTACCTGCTGCGTCTTTGGATATGCGCATCATCTTTTGCCCGTTATCATCGCCAACAGGTATTACTGCAATACCGCCCGGTTTTAATTGTTCTATCAGCTTGGGTGGTATAAAAGGTGCTGCTGCCGTTACTATCACTTTATCGAAAGGACCATAAGTAGGCAAGCCCTGAAAACCATCGCCGTAAAAGCGTTTGATGTTCGGATAGTTTTTGATGAAAAAGAAACCACCTACAAAATCGTAGAGTGCTTTCTGGCGTTCAATGCTATACACCATTGCACCCATTTCTGCCAGTACACATGCCTGATAAGCACTGCCTGTACCAATCTCTAATACTTTGTCAAACTTCTTTATTTCCAGCAGTTGCGATTGATAGGCTACTGTGTATGGTTGCGATATTGTCTGATTGGCAGTAATCGGGAATGCACGGTCTTCGTAAGCAATGCGTTCAAAAGCAGGGTCGAGGAAGAAATGGCGTGGTATGCTGTTTATAGCTTCCAATACTCGTTCGTCAGTAATGCCTTTGTCGCGGAGTATCTGAACTAAATCTCTGCGTAATCCTTTATGTAAATAATTATCGTCTTTCGGTTTGCTGTGCAGCATACTGCAAAGTTACGCGAGTAGGATGGTAAATAAAACTTGCAGATTCCGAAACTCTGTATAAGTGCTTATTTAAAGTTGACAGCGAGTCCCATACCTATATAGTTTGGTTGTGCTATCGGCTGAAAACGCAATGATATATCGCGTGATATATCGAAGTTTTTGAGGTGAGCGGCAGCTATTGCATCTATTACCTGTATTGTGTAACCAAGTGAGGCCAATAATACCGTCATATCTGCCCATTTACGGTATTCATCTTTCAGTGTTTTCAGGTTTTCGGTTGTGTATCTTTTAGTATCGTTATCGGTATCTATCGTATTGGGGTCATTATCTATACGCGCATAATAGGCGTTGCGGTATTTCTGATAGTTACTGATATTAAAACTTAGAAAGTAACCTGTAGCTGCTACGCCTGCATATATCACAGGTATCTTCCAGTATTGGCGATTATAAAACTGCCCGCTACCAGGTAGTATAGCAGAATACATGCCCGATTTTTTGGGGTTGGGTTCAAATTTCTTTTTCAGTTTTTTTACTTCAGTATTTGTTGTGTCGGTTTTTGCAATGGGGTCAACTACTGCGAATGTACTGTCAGTTTTTACATAGTCTTTGTTGAGGGTATCTGTTACGGATTGTGTGTAGCCGGTTGTGTATATCAACAGGGTAATGCACATCGTTAATAAGTATTTAGGGATGTAAACAGACACTATGTAATTTTTAAAACGCCTCAAAGTTAATAAAAAGAGGCTACTCCTGTAGTGTAGCCTCTTTTTATTATTGGTTGAAAGAGAGATTATCTCATGCCTGTGCCAAGATTTACCCTCATGTCAGATTTTATCATATCGTTGACGATATTTACTGTTTCTGACAGATGGATATCTTTTTTCAATGCCTTCAGCCAATCTTCATTTTTCTTTATATTGCTACTGTCGATATTGATTTTAGCCAAATCTTCTTGCAGGTTACTGATATTAAGTGTTGTCAATTTCTTTTCCAGTTCCTCCATTCGTTTACTGACGGTATTAGCTTCTTCCTGTTCTTTGCGATATTGTGTTTCATTCAAAGAAACGATATTATCGCTTTCCAGTTTTTTAATGCGTTCAGCGCTTTCTTTTATTAATCCGAACGACGGATTTGTTTCCACACGTTTTTTACTGCGGGCTGCGAGTTCTTTAATATTCAGCGGATTCTCAGAGACGTTATATTTTACAGCAGGTATTTCATCCCATTTCATTGCAGCTTTGTCGCGACGTTCACCAATGTCAATATGTTCATAGGCATCAGGAAGTATAATGTCAGGTGTTACACCTTTCAGCTGTGTTGAGCCACCATTGATACGATAGAACTTTTGGATTGTCAGCTTCAAAGAGCCTATTGTGTCGGGCGAAACAATACGTTTGCCGGCTGCTATGCTCGCCAGCCAACTATTGTATTCGTCCATTGAGATGACTTTTTGAACGGTGCCTTTACCAAATGTTGTCGAGCCAACGATTACCGCACGTTTGTAGTCTTGCATTGCAGCAGCGAGTATTTCTGATGCAGAAGCACTTGCAACATTTACCATTATAGCCAGAGGCCCATCATATAGTGTGCCTGACTGCGGGTCATCTAACTGAGTAGCATTATTGCCATTTGTTTTTACTTGTACAATCGGCCCTTTGTCAATAAATAATCCACCCATACTAACCACATCATTCAAAGAGCCGCCACCGTTGCCGCGAAGGTCTAATATTATAGCGTTGACATCTGCATTTTTAAGTTTTGCAACTTCTATTGCAACATCTTCGGCACATCTGCGTCCGTTTATCTGTTGGAAATCAGCATAAAACTCCGGAAGGTATATATATCCTATTTTGTCTTTGCCGCTATTGATGATGGCAGATTTGGCAAATGTTTCTTCTTTTTCTACTATGCCGCGTATAATTGGGATAACTTTTATCGCGCCGCTTACCTGCCTTACAGTCAGGCGCACTTCAGTGCCTCGTGGCCCACGTATGATTTTTACAACATCATCTATGTCATAACCTTGCACATCAACAGGTTCGGCTGTGCCTTGAGCTACTTTCAAAATCTCGTCACCTGCTTTCAGTTCTCCTTGTTTCCAGCAAGGGCTGCCGGGGATTATCTGTACGATTTTTACTTTGCTATCTTCATCGCGAAGTTGTGCACCAATACCGAAAAATGTACCCGACATTTGTTCGTCAAATAATGCTTTATCAACCGGTGGAAAGAAGTCTGTATGCGGGTCATGTGTGCCTGCCATGCTATTTACAAAGAATGTAAAGCGGTCATCATCTTTCAGCTTACGCATTCTTTTGAAATAGAAATCCAGATTCTTTTTAATTGAAACACGTGAAACAGAATCTATTTGCTGGTTTGTATAAACCATCTTTAAGGTAGTGTCTTTCTTTTCGATACGCTTTTTCTGATCATCTTTAATTTCTACATACTTGGCAAGCATACGGTATTTGATGTAAGTGTCCCAACGTCTTTGCAGCTCGTTTGCATCTGTTGCAAAAGGTATTTTTTCTCCGTTGAGGTTGATAGTTTCTTCAGTATTGAAGTTTACCGGTTTTTTTAAGGCATTGTTATAGTATGCCTCTGCTTCGTCAATACGTTTTTTGTAAATGGTATTGAAATCGTTGAAAAACGAAACCACATTTTCTCCCTCTCCGTCATCTAAGATGAATTCGTATTTTTTAAAGCTGTTAATGTCGTTTTGTGTAAGTACACGCTTGTCGTAGTCCATAGCATTCAATATTTTATTGAATGCTGCAGATGAAAACGAATCATCCATTTGCCTGGGTGAGTAGTGGTTTTGGGATATCGCCTTCAATACGGTTTTAATAACAAGCTTCCTTTTGTCATCTACGCTATTTGCATCGCCCGTGTACCTGAATGAAAAAAACGCTGCCAGGGCCGACATCACTAAAAGGGGTATTAAAATCTTATTCTTCATGAAACGTAACATAATCCTCAGTTAAATTAAGCTATTATAACAAATGTAACTGATTTGGCGTTAATAAAAAGCTAATGAAATGCTGGTATACAGGGCATTATGTGGGGGATTTATCCTGTTAAAACGTAAATTGCAGCCGATTGTTTATATGAAGAAAATATACTTTGCAGAGAAAGGCGTGATAGGGTACGAACAGGCCTGGCAGGAACAGGAAGTACTGATGAAAGAAGGCCTTGATATCAAAGCGGCATGGTATAATACACCTGATGCTGAACGCCCTGCCGACATCGGAATAAAGAACTATTTACTTTTTTGTACGCACCCTCATGTATATACATTGGGTAAAAGTGGCCATATAGAAAACCTGCTGGTAAATGATAGCAGGCTGGCGCAGCTCGGCGCAACGTTTTATAAGACAAACAGGGGAGGAGATATTACTTACCATGGCCCGGGACAGATAGTAGGGTATCCGATACTGGATCTTGAACAGTTTTATACAGATTTAGGGAAGTACATGCGCAACCTTGAGGAGGTAATTATCCGTACGATTGCACACTACGGCATTGTAGCAGATAGATTGCCCGGTGCTACTGGTGTATGGATAGAACCGGATAACCCGGCAAAAGCGAGGAAAATATGTGCAATGGGAGTGCGTAGCAGCAGATGGATAACCATGCACGGCTTTGCGCTGAATGTGAATACGGATTTGCGTTTCTTTGATTATATCGTTCCTTGTGGTATTAGCGATAAACAAGTGACATCTATGCAAAAAGAACTTGGTGGCAACGTAGATGAAGCAGATGTAAAAAGAAAACTACTGGAAGCTTTTGCATCTGTCTTTGAATGTGAAATAGTTAATGATATAGTAATGTAAGTGTCATTAAAATTCATTAAATTAGTTATCTGTTTTTTATAGAATAGATACCATGCCCGACAAAATACAATATAACTGGGGAAGTGACCACCTGCATGTAGTGCTGGGAGACAGGGCAGCACCTCGTATCAAAGCATTGTATTGGGGTGAGTTTCTGCTCACATCAGGTATGGCTACTGTCTTCCTCATACAATCTCTTCCTATAATGCATAGTGTGCTGCATCTGATTGCAGGTATCGGGTCTGCATTTTTATATGCTTTGGCAGCATATCGTTTTTTCTCAAGGATGTTCTTCAGGGAAGAAGTATGGCTTGATGAGGAATACCTGATGATTGTCAATGCAACACCATTCAAACGAAAAATAAGAAGGTACGAATGGCAGGATATGGGAGCGATACACTATGCAGGCAAGATGCAAAAAACAGACCATCCGCTGAAAGGGCAATGTTATGATTATTTTGGTTTTGAAACCCAGGAACAATTAATACAGAATATTCACGATGAAGGGAATCTGTATTTTAATTATCAGGGGTATGCAGTACGTTTTGCTATAGGTGTATATTCATGGGATGCAGAAGAAATGGTGAGTATGATGAAGATATATATGGGTAATAACCTGCGTCTGGGGCCTGAATGGACCCGTATGGCGCAACAGTCATCTCATTATGATATGGAAGATGAGGGTTAATAAATAGTAATGAATCCTGTTTCCAGTATTTTACGGTCCTGCATCAGTTCAAACTTATAGATACCTTTTTTCTGAAAGTTTCTTTTATCTATGATAATCATAGGTTCTGTTACCCGCTCTATCTCCAGTACCCGTTTATCCTCAGTGTTAAGAAAATTGATAGAGTATAAATGTCTTCTGTATTCAGGTATGTCTATGTTTATATGACCCGTGAACGGGTTGGTATAAATGTACTGAGACTTTATATATGATATTCCCTGTTCGGTTGCATCATCAGGTATATCAAGTGTTATATGATGAACTGTTGGAGCAGGTGCTTGTGTTTGTTCTGTAGTAGCATCGGTTGTTTGTTTCGGGCTTTCTTCCTGTATTTTAATGTTTGCCGTGAGCTTTTGCAGTGAATCATTAGGTGCAATCACTTTCGCATTGATGATGTCCATGCTATCAACATCTAACTTGAAACGGTTGCTGTACCATGTCAGGTCTGAATTGAATACAATGTACAGGCGATACCAGTTTCTGCCTGGTTTAGGGTGGCCATCAATATATGCTTGTGGCCCTTTCTTCAGGTTTTTTACCAAACCAAGTGTTACAAAATTATAGACACTATCTGAAGAGCGTTGTACAGCAATTGATTTAATGCCATCGTACTGGCAATTCCAACTGATAATATTAATACCCTTTGAAGTAGAACCTGCTAAATCGGGTAGTGTAGGCTGAGCCCAGCTATTGGAATAAATAAATAATATACAGGCAGTAGCAATAAACCGAAACATCCTTCAAACCTACTGCAAAATTAGCTTTGATAAAAACTACACAGCAAGATTTAATTTTCTATAACATTTATCATAATTGTTCCATATTAAGGCGCTGCATTTGTACAAACAACATTTTCTTTATAGGTTTGAAAGCATATCTGACTATATTATGGGTTTATTTATAAGAAAACCATTCAACCAGCTACTTGCCGAAGCATCAGAATCGGAAAAGGGCCTGAAGAAAACATTAACAGCACCTGCATTGGTGGCTTTAGGTATCGGTGCTATCATTGGTGCGGGGTTGTTTTCAATTACCGGTGGTGCGGCGGCAACTAATGCAGGGCCGGCTATTACCATTTCATTCATCGTTGCTGCATTGGGTTGTGCTTTCGCAGGTTTGTGTTATGCTGAGTTTGCTTCTATGATACCAATTGCCGGTAGTGCTTATACTTACAGCTATGCGACAATGGGAGAGTTCCTTGCCTGGATAATAGGTTGGGACCTTGTATTGGAATACGCAGTAGGCTCTGCCACTGTAGCTATCAGTTGGTCTCGGTATCTGGTGAAATTCCTTCAATATTTTGGCATAAACCTTGGGCCTGAATTCACATCTTCTCCTTTTGAAGGAGGAATAATGAATGTACCTGCTGTATTTATTATTATACTGATGTCGCTATTGCTGATGAGGGGTACTAAAGAATCTGCTTTTTTTAATGGACTGATAGTAACACTTAAAGTAGCGGTTGTTTTAATCTTTATAGCACTCGGCTGGCAATATATCCACCCGGAAAATTATACACCATATATACCTGATAATACAGGTACGTTCGGCGAATTTGGTTTCAGTGGTATCGTACGTGCTGCGGCTATTGTGTTTTTTGCTTACATTGGTTTTGACGCGGTATCTACTGCCGCCCAGGAGTCGAAGAATCCTAAGCGAGATATGCCGATAGGTATTTTGTTATCATTATTTATCTGTACGATATTATACATACTCTTTGCGCATGTAATGACGGGTGTGGCTAATTATACTGAGTTTGCAGGTAAGGATGGTATTGCACCTGTAGCGGTTGCAATAGACCATATGGGTACTGCCGGATCGGATGGTATTGTTAAACCGGATTATCCATGGTTGAACAAAGCAATCATTGTGGCAATATTAGCAGGGTATTCATCTGTTATTATGGTAATGTTGATGGGACAATCTCGTGTCTTCTTCTCAATGAGCCGCGATGGTTTGATACCTAAAGTGTTTTCGGAAGTACACCCTAAATTCCGTACACCGGCGCGCAACAACTTCCTGTTCATGTTGTTTGTCAGCATTTTTGCGGCATTTGTGCCTGCTAATGTAGTTGGAGAGATGACAAGCATCGGTACTTTATTCGCATTTATACTGGTATGTATCGGGGTAATAGTGATGCGTAAGAAAATGCCGGAAGCGCCTCGTGCTTTCCGTACTCCGCTGGTACCGTTAGTACCTATTCTGGGTATTGCAACATGTTTATTCATGATGGTATTCCTGCCATTAGATACGTGGATACGATTGGTAGCATGGATGATGGTAGGTTTTGATATGTACTTGTTTTATGGTATGAAAAATAGCCACCTGAACAAAGGGGTGTTTACCAACCGCAGTTACAAAACAGTATCATTTACCGGGTTGGGTATGGTAGCTACTTTGATAATTGTTGCCATTTTGCATCATAATGATCCTGCGGTTGACGATACAGGATTGTATTACTTCTCTTTGGGTTTTGCTGCAATACATACTTTATTGTATATATATACAATGGGTAATGGTAAGAAAAAAGAAGCGTAATAGTTTTTTAATCCGAATATTACTTCAAAACAGGTGCTTCATTAATACGAAGTACCTGTTTCCGTATTACTAAGTATAGTTGCCAATTGCCGCTTCGGTAGTATGCTGTAGTTATAAATACAATCATAGTACATATATGTTGTGCTGATGCCTTTTCCCTTTTAACTATACCATTAATTACCTACATTTGTCCGTTCAATTTCCTGAATACATTTTAATATTTTAAAATATTTGCTTTATGGCGTATGATGTAATAGTAGTAGGTAGTGGTCCAGGTGGTTATGTAGCCGCAATCCGTGCCTCTCAATTAGGTTATAAAACTGCAATCGTTGAAAAAGAAAGTTTGGGTGGTATATGCCTGAACTGGGGTTGTATACCTACAAAGGCTTTGATTAAGTCTGCGCAGGTATTAGAATATATCAGCCATGCACAGGATTATGGTATAATAGCGGGTGAATCTAAAGCAGACTTTAATGCCGTTATCAAGCGTAGCCGTGGTGTTGCTGATAAAATGAGCAAGGGTATCCAGTTTCTGATGAAGAAGAACAAGATAGAGGTACTGATGGGAATGGGCAAACTGAATGCTAAGAAAGAAGTAGAAGTAACAGGTGCAGATGGTAAAACAACAGCATACGCAGCTAAGCATGTGATACTGGCTACAGGTGGCCGTGCACGCCAACTGCCAAACCTGCCGATAGATGGTAAAAAAATAATTGGCTATCGCGAAGCAATGAACATGCCAACACAACCAAAATCTATGATAGTTGTAGGTAGCGGCGCTATTGGTGTTGAGTTTGCTTATGTATATAACAGCCTTGGCACAAAAGTGACGATTGTAGAGTTTATGCCTCGCATAGTACCGGTTGAAGATGAAGATATATCTAAAGAACTGGAAAAAGTGTACAAGAAGAAAGGTATGACCATTATGACCAATGCTTCTGTAGAAAAAGTAGAAGCTAAAGGTGCAGGTGTGGTAGCTACCGTAAAAACAGCCGATGGTACTGTGCAACTGGAAGCAGATGTAGTACTGAGCGCTGTAGGTGTTTCATCAAACATAGAAAACATCGGTTTGGAAACACTGGGCATCAAAACAGAAAAAGATAAAGTAACTGTAGATAAATACTATAACACAAATGTTGCGGGTGTATATGCTATCGGTGATATCGTTCCGGGGCAGGCACTGGCACACGTTGCGATGAAAGAAGCAGTAATATGCATAGAAGCCATCGCAAATAAAGAAGGTAAATACCACCACGTACCGGAACCACTGGATTACGGTAACGTACCGGGTTGTACATACTGCTCTCCTGAAATTGCTTCTGTTGGTATGACAGAAAAACAGGCTAAAGAAGCAGGCTACGAAGTGAAAGTGGGTAAATTCCCATTCTCAGCATCGGGCAAAGCAAGTGCTGCAGGTGCTAATGAAGGTTTTGTGAAAGTAGTATTCGACGCGAAATACGGCGAATGGCTGGGTACACACATGATAGGTGCTAACGTGACAGAAATAATAGCTGAAACAGTTACAGCACGCAAGCTGGAAACTACATGGGCTGAGCAACTGGATACTATCTTCCCTCACCCAACAATGAGCGAAGCTGTAAAAGATGCTATTGAAGTAGCACTTGGTGAGGCGATACACTTATAATGAGTGTTAATTATAAAATAAAGAAGGCTCCTCCAAAGGAGCCTTCTTTATTTTAATGTGGTATCATTTAAGATTGATACTTTGACTTTTGTGTTGTGTACTTTGAATAAATTCATACGCATACTTAAAGGCATATTATATAATATGACTGCTAGTGCAATCATAGGTATAGTGCGAGTTAATATAGCTGTGTATATTACTTTATTTGATTTTAGACGTATTATCGAGATAATTGTAATAGCAGTAACACATGTAATGCCACCGGCAAGATTGGGTGTAGCTCCCGGCCAATACTGGGCTTTGAATAATATTCCGATTATTAACATGCTGATTGATACACCTGCAATAGCTGCAATTATAATATCAGCTGTTTTTAGATGCGAATAGGCTACTTGTTTAAAAACCGAACGAAGACGGACTCCAGTAAATATTAGAAACCCCAACCATCCATATAAACAACAAAGTGTAAGTAAGGAAAGAGTGAAATACATGCTATCTGCTTCAGAATAGTTTCTGACTAACAGTGTAATGACAGTAGTAATAAGTAATAGTTTCTCTACAATTCTAAGCATGTTCTTTATTAATGAATGGGTTACAATATGGGGTAACCAATATATCAGGTAAATATAAGAATAGAATATCTGGTCTCACTTTAATAGTTTTATAGAATAAAAAACGCCTTATGCGTAAGTTAATTACTGTACTCTTATTGTTCTGTATTGGTTGTGCAGACCAACAAACATCAAAAGAAGAAAGCTCAAATATTGCAGATAAAAAGATAATGCTAAGAAAAGCCTTAGATAGCATTGCAAAGTCTGTAAAAGCAAAGATTGCAGTGGCGAGTATCAGTGTAGAAACAGGTGATACATTTTACTACAATGCAACAGACCATGTGCCTCCGCAGAGTACCATTAAGTTTCCGGTTGCTATCATGATCATGAAGCAGGTGGATAGTGGTAAGATGGCATTGAATAAACCCTTTACACTTTTAAAAGATGAACTTACAATTGGTACTAATAGTACATTGGTGAAAGACCTGCATGGTGCAACAAGCATGAGTGTGCATAAGCTGTTGGAGTATATGACGCATGTGAGTGATAATATCAGCTTCTGTGGTTTTACAAGGCATTTAGGAGGTGCAAAACAAATAGAAGTGTACATAAAAAGTACAGGCCTCAATGATATCAGTGTTACTCCTATGGAAGGACGCCCGTATGTTGATTTCAACAACATGAATGGAACATGGTGCACACCACAGGACATGGCAAAACTGATGGTGAAGTTTTATAAGGGAGAGCTGATGAGCAAAACATCTACAGATACATTGCGTAGTATCATGGAACGTACTACAGGTGGTACAAAGCGCATTAAGGGATTATTGCCTGAAGGTACAGTTGTGGCGCATAAAACAGGCAGCAGCAATACGGTAGATGGTAAAACACTTGCTGTTAACGATATTGGTATTGTAACGCTACCTAATGGACAGCATATTGCATTGGCTGTGTACGTGCATGATATAACTGGTGATATGGAATATGGGGAAGGTATAATAGCTGAAGTTGCAAAAGTAATTTACAACAGTACTATAATAGGCGACGGTAAATAAATATTGAATGGTACAAATAAAAAAAGACACCTATGCAAGGTGTCTTTTTTTATTTGTCTTTTTGAAGCTATCAGTTTATGATAGTCATTCTTCTTGTTGCTTTGTTGTTGCCGTTTACTAGAGTAAGGAAGTACTGGCCCGGTGCTAAGCTGCCACGCTCAATAGTAATTTCATGTGCGCCACGGTCGTATTGTTGATTGGTAACTGTTCGTACCACACGCCCTGTAGCATCAAATATCTGGATACGCACATCGCCTCCGTCGGAATTGAACCTGAAGGATGTTGTATTGCTGAATGGGTTAGGATAGTTCTGTTCCAATATATCAATGCTTCCTTGCTCTTCAGTATTCTTAATATTATTGGTGTTTCTGAATATTGGCAATACAGGGAATGTATCCATCAGGATGCTGTTAACATCGTTGATATCTAACTGGAACCAGTCTGCCAGTACCGCTGCATATACAGACCTGTAGTCGTTTTGCATCGGAATATTATCGCCCACATTTGCATTTGCAGGCAGTACAGGGTTAGTACCAATCAACCCCGGGTTTACATGCGGGCTGAAAACCATTACAGGTGCTGCCGAACCGTGATCGGTACCGCCGCTTGCATTTGATTTGATGCGTCGTCCGAATTCGCTCATTGTCATTGCAGCTACACGGCTTTGAATATCCAGAAGCTTTGCATCATCAAAGAATGCATAGACAGCCTCAGACAGTTTTTGCATAAGTGTAGCATGAGAGCCAATTGTATGGTCACTTGCATCTACCTGGTCGGAGTGGGTGTCGAATCCACCAAGGCTTACTATGTATATAGGGGTTTTTAATCCACCTGCAATTAAGCGGGCTACAATTTTCAACTGGTCTGCCAGTGAATTGTTAGTAGGGTATAGCGATGAAAGATTGGTTGCTTTGGCAGCGGCGTCTTTTATCACTTTATTATACGTTTCAGTTTGTTGTACTATATAGCGAATGAATGTAAGCTCGTGTCCTGCCGGTGTAGCCGGCGCAGGATCAACATAACTGTTTACGATATTGTAGAAGCTATTGATATTTGATATGGCCATCCCCATATTTACATTATCTCCCTGCAATACCATTGACACACCGGAACCGATTTGTATAGCCAAAGGATCGGGCATACCAGAGCTTGGGTAGCCATTCGGGTAGCCGGGGTATTCATGATCCAGATAACGGCCTATCCAACCTGTATTTACATATTGATTAGCGTCTGAACCACTGAACCAGATATCCGTAGCCCTGAAGTGAGAAAAGTTCGGATTGGGATAACTTACAGCTTGTGTAATATTGACCATGTTATTGGCATACAAATCCTTGATGCCGGTCATAGATGGGTGTAAGCCTGTAAGGTTTGTATTCGCAAGCGACAATACCTTGTTTTGAGGTATCATCACATTAGAACGGGCGTTAGATAATTCACTATACTTATCTATTGGTATTACCATGTTAAGCCCGTCATTACCACCATTCAGTTGTATCATCACCAATACCCTGCCGGTAACAGCAGTTTGTTTTGCAAGAGCTTCCAATAACGGATGGCTTGCATACGTACTGATTGGTAACCCGTTTATCATAAACGCCAGGCTGGCGGCCGGAGTAGCTTTTAAAAAATCTCTGCGCTTCATGTTTGCAGTTTTTTTAATTGTTAGAATTGTTGATTAACACAAATGGTGCTCAGGTAAACGTAATAGTTCTGACAGCATACTTTTCAGCCGGGTAGTTACAGTATTGGTATTGGTCGTATTGGGGTTCGACACATAGTTTGTCCATGCAGTCGTCCAATAATAATCTGAAGTTTGTCCGCTGAGCAGTTCCGCAACTTTAATCGCATTTTTGGTACTGGTGGTTAAACCTAGGCCCAGCAAATGTTGCACACAAAAATCAATCAGGGCATTTGGGTCTCCTACATTCGGACATAGCTTAGCAAACTCTATCGGATTGATTTTAATAACTGTACCGGTACCGGCAGAAAATCCGGAATTTAGCATCATGTCGGCAAATGACATTCGCTTCGGCAGTGTATTTGAGTTAATCCATGTTTCATAATAATCAGGTTCCTGATAATAAGCCGGCCAACCGGAAACATTTGGCGGGTCGCCCAAGTCCATAGCTAATGAACTACCGTAGCTACGGACGTAATTCCAGATAGCGTACTTTTTATCTACAGATAATGTGGCAGGAATATCAATTTTCATGGTTCTGAACATGCCTATCAAGTAGTCGAGCGGAGTACGGATATAGCATGACATACTATTTACATCGTAAAAATGGTCGCTCTTAAGCAGCTCTTTAAGCACAGGTTTGATATCGTAATTATTAGCAACCAATGTCTGAGCCATTGGTACGATAATATTAGCCTCTGTGGTGCTATCTATAATGTAATAAACAAAATAACGGTAGAGTTTACGGCATATATGCAGTGCTGTTTCCTGCTTATTAAATATCATGTAAATCAGGTCATCTACTTCTGTAGCACCGCTTGCTCCTGATTTGCCTACAACTACATAATTATTATAGAATGAAGTGAATACCTTGTTAGTCGTATCATGCCTTGTAGAATCAAAATAACTGGTTATTGTAGTATTGTTAACTCTCCATCCTGTAAGGGCTTTTGCAGCTGCTTTGATGTCATCCTCGTCATATATCGGAGTAAAGCCTTTGCCTATAGTAAATAATTCCTGTAGTTCTCTGCCATAGTTTTCATCGGGGGCTGTTTTTGTATTCAGGTATCCGTTCAGATACACCAGCATTGATGGGTCTAATGTCACATTTTTCACCAAAGTCTTGAAATTGCCGAGTGCATTTGCACGAAACATGGCATTCAGTTTATATGATTTCCTTGCATCTCCAACTGTCAATACTTCTGTAGCAAAGTGGTTGTGCCAGAACAGGGTCATTTTTTCAAGAATACTCATGTCCTGATTAATCATCAGGCTTGTCCACCAGGATTTGAATGAATAATAACGTTGCCCGACTGTATTGCTATCATACGGCGCTGTTACCCATGGTTGTCCTAACGGAACGGTAGGGTCGGGAACTACTGCCTGGTAATTATTAACAGGCGGAGCGGGCGCTGTGGTTGATATGTTTAATAGTGTATCAACAGCCTGGCTCATAGTCATCCCCATAAGTGTTTGTACTTCAGCTGGTTTTACGCCAAATGTGGTACGGCGGAGCAGGTGTATGGCATGAGCTTCTGTCCAAGGGCCTGTATAGGGAGATAGGGTTGATGTTGTTTTTTGTAACCCTTTTGGTATTTCCTTGTTCGCGTATTTCTCGTATGCTAAGTCTCTTGTATTTCCTACAGTTTGTTCTTCACGTTTAGCAATTACGTCTTCTAAAAATTCGCGACGGTTTACTTTTCCCATAACCGTAATGTTTTATTTGTTTAATTGACTGATTACTAACCAAATGGTTTAATGAAAAGTTAAAATTATTTTTCGAATATACATGTGTGTTTATCAAATTTTAATCTCTTTGATTATCATTATGTTAAGTACGCTGTTGTAATGTGATTCTTATATTAGTATCTTGTTTTAGACATTATATTATGAATAAACTATATGCCATATTGTTATTAATGTGTTTGTTTGCCAGTGCGGATGCACAATACACCCAATCTGTAAGAGGGGTAATAGTTGACAAGGAAACAAAAAATCCTTTGATTAATGCAGTGGTATCAGTAAGTAGTTTAAATCCGGCAATCGGCACAGTATCGGATGAGAGTGGTAATTATATACTGACGAATGTACCGGCAGGGAAACATACGATAGTTATCAATAATGTTGGTTATCAGCCGGTAACATTAACTAATATATTGATTACTTCTGCTAAGGAGGTGTTGCTGAATATCGAAATGGAGGAGTCTGCATCTAACATGCAGGAGGTAGAAGTGAAAGCAAGAAAAGAACGTGTCAATGAGATGGCAATAGTAAGCGCCAAGACATTTGATGTACAAGAAACAGAAAGATATGCGGGAAGCAGGGCAGACCCTGCACGTATGGCATCGAACTTTGCAGGCGTACAGGGCGCTGATGATTCAAGGAATGATATTATTATCAGGGGAAACTCTCCGCAAGGTGTACTTTGGAGGTTGGAAGATGTTGATATACCTAACCCCAATCACTTTGCGGTACCGGGTACTACCGGTGGCCCGGTGAGTATGCTGAATAATAAAACATTGGCAAACAGCGATTTTTTTACAGGTGCTTTTCCTGCAGAATATGGCAATTCTACTGCAGGTGTTTTTGACCTGAAGATGCGTAATGGTAATAATAAACGACATGAACTGACAGGACAGATAGGCTTTTTAGGTACTGAGTTGGCGGCCGAAGGCCCCTTGTCTAAAAAATCGGGGGCATCTTATTTATTTACCTACAGATATTCTACACTTAAGCTTTTTGAGGGGCTGAATATAAAAATCGGTACCAACTCAGTACCCAACTATCAGGATGCTGCATTGAAATTGAACTTCCCGATAGGGAAGAAGTCCAATCTGTCATTGTTTGGAATTGGCGGGCTCAGCAAAATAGACCTCATAGTTAGTAAGCTGACAGAACAGCCTGAAGAGTTGTATGGGGAGAGTGACAGGGACCAATATTTTTACTCAAACACAGGTATTGCAGGCGTTTCATTTCACCACCTGATAAATAAAAGCACGTATACAAAAATAGTTGTGGCACAAAGTGTGAATGAAATTGGTTCGCATCATGATAAGGTGTTTCGGAATGCCGATCATAAGGTAGATTCATTGAAACATGTATTGGGCTACACATTTAATACAAAAACTACAACTGCACATTGGTATCTTAATAAAAAACTCTCTGCAAGGTCTGTACTTAAAATCGGTATCGTTAATAATTACTATCAGGTAAATATGGTTGATAGCAGCCGCCAGTATCCGCCAACAAGGCAAGACTGGCAGCACAGGATAAACTATAAAGGAGGAACTGACCTGATGCAGGCTTACCTGCAGTACAAGTACCGGCCTACAGATGCCCTAACATTAATTGCGGGAGTACACGGACAATACCTGACACATAATCAAGATGGTGTAATTGAACCCCGTATTGGTATGCGATGGAGGGTGTCTTCGTCAGGTGTATTGACAGCGGGGTATGGATTGCATAGTCAGATACAGCAACTGTATCAGTACTATGCACACCTGCCGCAAAATACCCGGAATACAATGCACAACTATAATGTAGGGTTTACCCGTAGCCATCATATGGTTGCAGGGTATGAACACATATTTTCGAAAGTGATGAGGGTGCGTACAGAATTGTATTATCAATATCTTTTTAACGTGCCTATTGAAAACATAACAGGGTCTTCATTTTCAGGATTGAATCAAGGCGCATCTTTTTCTCGTGTCTTTCCGGGGGCTTTAGTCAATAACGGTGCAGGCTATAACTATGGCATCGAACTAACGATTGAGAAGAGTTTTGACAAGAATTTTTATGTATTGGTTACGGGTTCTGTATTTGATTCTAAGGCAATAGGTAATGATGGTGTATATCGTAATACTGATTATAATACCCGGTTTGCATCAAATCTGCTTGCAGGCTATGAGCCCAGAATAGGGAAGAATAGTGTGTTGCTTACAGGTGTGAAAGTTACATACGCCGGAGGCAGGCTGTATTCCCCTCCTGATATCACTGCATCTAATGCCTTGGGCGATTTGGTTGTAATAGAATCTCAACGGAATACCTTGAAATTCCCTGATTACTTCAGGGCAGATATGAAGTTCGGTATTCGTATTAATGCTCAAAAATTTACACATGAGCTGGCTGTTGACCTTGTAAATATCTTTGGGATTAAGAACATATTGTCGCTTACGTATAACGCTGACCTTGCCGCACAGGGGGCTTATCCATTTGTAAAAAACTATCAATTGGGCTTTTTGCCGTTATTTTACTACCGTATAGATTTTGGCAGCGGCAAAAACAAATAACATAGATGAATGAAAAGCACCTGAATGGTCTCACTGCGACGCGCGGCTTTGCCGCGTTGATGATTGTAATATTTCACTTCGGTTTAAATGTATTCCCGTTCAGCGAATTGCAGCCTTTTTTTGCAAAAGGGAATATGGCGGTAAGTTACTTCTTTACACTATCGGGATTTATCATGTGTTATACGTATTTCAATCAGCAAATACTATATGTTGATTTTGTGAAAAGAAGATTGGCGAGAATCGGTCCATTGTATTGGCTTGCAATACTGTTATCAATTCCTATAGCATTGCAGGAAACGGGATTGACCATGAAACTGATACTCAACCTGTTTTTTTTACAAGCATATTTTCCGGGATTTACATTGTCTGTAAACAGTCCCGGTTGGTCGTTGTCTGTTGAGTTTTGCTTTTATCTTTTGTTCCCGTTTTTATTGTGGTTGTATAAAATAAATCAAAGAAGGTTTGTATTCGGTTCCGTTTTGTTTTTTGTGTTGTCGCAAACAATACATCTTTTCCTTGTCGACAGAAATATAAGCGGCGATATGTGGTGGCATGAATTGATTTACTATAATCCAATCGGACATTTGAATGCGTTTGTACTTGGCATGACAGGGTGTTATTTTATGAATCTTATTGTTGCAAGAAATATCAATCTTCATGTGTTGGGTGTACTGGTATTGATAATTCTAAGCCTCCTGTATTTGCCGTATAGTAAGCATAATGGTTTATTATCGCCATTGTTTTTATTACTGATAATAGGAATTGCGGTTAAAAGCAAAACGGTACTAAACGCTAGGCCATTAGTTTGGTTGGGTGAAATAAGCTATGGTATATATATACTGCAAATGCCTGTAAACTATTTTACAGCAAAGCTGAATGCGAAATATTTTCATTTAGAGGGTGGGGCATTTTTCTGGTTCTTTTTTGTTGTATTAATTATTGTTTCGACGATATGCTATACATATCTGGAACAACCGCTGCGCAGAAAAATCAATGGGTTGAATATATGAGTTGAAAATTGTTTTGTTGATGTGGTGTAAATCATTGTAATATTGCATAATGAAAATGATGTATAAACATACCAACCATTGGTGTAAACCGAATAACGGGAAGGGTGTGTATGCATTATTGTAATCAAACAGCATTATAATATTTATCATATAGCCCTTCGGTACCCCGAGGGGCTTTTTTATGGCTATATACTAAAACAAAGGACAATGAAACTGATAAACAAAAAGATATGCATGGGCAAAGATATTGGGATACACGGCAATATGTTTGGCGGTATATTAATGGCATGGATAGATGAGGCCGCTGCAGCGTTTGCTACAGAGTATTGTCACACACCTAATATGGTGACTTTGCGGGTAGGGGAGTTGCTATTTAAAAAACCAATTAAGACAGGTAACCACATACGTGTATATGGAGAGGTAGCTCATTTAGGCAGCACATCTATCACGCTGAATATTGATGTGCGTAAGTATAATCTGTATAGTAGCGAAGAAACTGTAGTGTGTACAACATCTATCACTTTCGTACGCATAGATGATGATGGTAATCCTACTCCTATCGGAGAATCGATAAAGAAGAAACACCGGGATGCAACGCAAGTAGCTGCTTTGGGATAAAAATAAAGCAGCATTATTATGCTGCTTTGTTTTTACAGAATATATCGTGTATTACCAACCATCGCCATCTATCATATTGCCAATGCCACCGAGGATACTGCCTTCTTCTTTGCGTTTGTAAGTGCCATATGCAAGTATGCGGCCAGCCAATCTGCTAATTGGTAGTGTTTGTATCCATACTGTGCCGGGCCCTCGTAGTGTAGCGAAGAAAACACCTTCGCCGCCAAACAATGTGTTTTTGATACCACCTACAAACTGTATATCATAATCTATACTGCGCGTGAAAGCAACTACACAACCTGTATCTATTTTCAAAACCTCACCGGGTTGCAGTTCGCGTTGCATAACGTGGCCTCCGGCATGTACAAACGCCATGCCATCGCCTTCAAGTTTTTGCATGATAAAGCCCTCGCCGCCGAATAAGCCTGTACCCAATTTTTTCTGAAACTCGATGCCTATAGCTACCCCCTTTGCAGCGCAAAGAAATGCGTCCTTCTGACACGTAACCTTACCCCCAAGTGCTTGCAAATCAAGCGGTATAATCTTGCCGGGATAGGGCGAAGCGAATGAAACCCTTTTTTTCCCTTGCCCGATATTTGTGTATGTGGTCATAAACAGGCTTTCTCCTGTCAGCAAGCGTTTGCCGGCAGAAAAGAGTTTGCCCATCAGCCCCTGGTTTTGCTGATTGCCATCACCGAAGATGGTCTCCATTTGTACACCATCATCCATCATCATAAAACTGCCTGCTTCTGCAACAGCTGTTTCCTGAGGATCAAGTTCTACTTCAACGTATTGCATCTCTTCGCCAAAGATGCGGTAATCAATTTCGTGGTTGTTGCGCATAGTATTGTATTATTAACAAATCAAAGCTATGGGGTTAATAAATATATAATATATAAAGCTCTGTTAAATCGGGGTGTTTAGTAACAGTTTACGGTATTCAATTCATCCCTTATAGTATCGTTCCATTGTTTCTGGATGTCTTGTTTGATACCATGATTGGTTTCTTTGTCATATTTATTTTGTAATGCAGCTCCTTCTTTATCAGTTTCTTTCAATAATGCTTCCAATTCTGAAGTATAATTTTCTGTGTTGAAATTGTATGACATTATCTTTTCTGCAAGACGACATGCATTTAATGCAGTAATATCAAAGTGTAGTTGTTCGTGGTTGAGTGTTTTGGCAGATTTACCTGCCTCTTTACACCAAGACTTCGACTTGTCGAAATACACGTACAGCATTACATCCAGTTTTATGGTTCGGCCCTTTCTTTCATGAGAGTATTTCATACTGATTCCACTATATGTTGCCGCAGCACCTTTGCTCATATCATCCGGCTCGCTTTCAAAGTCACTTAGTTGTAGTTTCTTGTTTTTATTATAATAAATAAGGTCTTTATCATCGCCGGATTGAGAAAAACGCACAGTTGATTGTACACCTGCATCACCTTCAGTTTTGGTATACCAGTTGTCAAAATCCCTGAGGCTGCGTTCTATATTGTTTTTTATCAGTTTTTCAATATAAGCACTTGCATCAAAACCTGTTTGTATATAACCGGAGCCTGTGTATTCAATTAGCTTGTTGCCGTTTTGGTAAAATGCAACACCATATGTCAGGTCTGCCTGTTGTAGTGTGCCAACGTTTTTTTCGGAAACCTGAAGTTGTGTGATATGCATTTCCAGCGCATCAAGTTGTATGTTTTGTTCGATGCTATTGTTAATAAAAGTTTCTATTGCTTTAGCGGCTCCTCCGTCCAGATTAATTGAAACAGTCTTGTTAGTAAGCCCTGCCCGCATGGTCCCGATATTGTTTTTTCCATCTCTGTCATCTATTATAGCAGTGATATAATAATTATGCGGTTTGTATAGCTTTTTGTTGGGCCTTAGTTTGATGATGCGCGCATCCTGCGCTGATAATTGCAGGGCAAAGGTTATCAATATTAATGTCTGAAATATTCTCTTTATCACAATGTTATTCTTAAGATTTACAAACGAAAATACTTATTCCTGCGTTTCTATGTTTGAAACAGTATTTTATATATTGTAAAATTTATACTAAAACATGCAGGCAGAAGAAATAATGCAACTGGTGTCTGATGGCGATAAAAACGCTTTCAGACAACTGTATGTAATGTTTAAGGACCGGGTTTACAATACTTGCATATCTTATCTGCAACAAGCAAGCGATGCAGAAGAAATAACACAAGATGTGTTTGTTGAAGTACATTATGCTGCACGAAATTACAAAGGTGAAGCAAGCGTATCGACTTGGATATATCGCATAACAGTTAACAAGTGCCTTGACAGAATCAGGTATAACAACAGGCAGAAGCGTTTTTCATTTATCTCGAGCATATTTAGCAGAGATACCGGTGGGATGATACATGACAAACCGCATTTTGAGCATCCCGGAGCAGTGGCTGAAAACAGAGAACGTGCTGCAATATTGTTCAGCACTATCAGGCAATTACCTGAAAATCAACAAACGGCTTTTATTTTGAAACAGATAGAAGGCTTGAGCCAACGGGAAATAGCGCAGATAATGGATATAGGCGAAAAGGCCGTAGAGTCGCTGATGCAACGGGCTAAAACCAATTTGCGAAAGATTTTATCAAATTATTACAATTCAAAAGAAGGATTCTAAACTAGAAAACGTCTAAAATATACTGATTATGAAGCAGAATGACGAAAACAAATGGGTTGAAGATATACTCAACAGTATGGATGAGGCAGGCAGAGCGTACCCTGTTGATAGTCTTTATCAGAAAATAGAGCGGAGGATAGAAGTGCCTTTTACGAAAGGGCGTACTATCCCGCTATCTACATTCTCTGCAGCAGCTGCCAGTATAGTGTTGTTGGTTATAGTAAATGTGATAGCATTAATAAAGGATATAAGGTGGCGGCATCAGGATGCGTTATCTTCTATTGTACAGTACTATGATATTACTAACGAAAAAAACGGGCTTGGGTTATGAGAAAAGATATATTCTATAAGGTAATTATTATAACACTGCTATTATTGAATTTCTGTACGCTGGGTTATTTATGGATTGGTAAAAAAGAAATCGAGGGAGAACATGAAAGAAGAAAGGAACCTGCAGACTTCATCATAAAAAGCCTGCAGCTTGATGACGAACAACAGATCAAGTTTGAAGAATTAAAGCATCGGCATCAGCAAGATACCCGTATCATAAGGGAAGAAAGTAAAAATCTGCATGACGCTTTGTATAAGCAGCTGCATAAACAAACAGTTGATAGTGTATTGGTTGACAGCTTTATGCATTTGATAGTAGCAAATGCGAAACAACGTGAAATAGTAAATTTCAATCATTTTCGCGATTTGAAAACTATACTAAAACCTGAGCAGCATAAACTATATGATGAGTTTATAGAAGCAATTGCGCAACGTTTTGGACCGCCGCCGCTGCGTCATTAAATTCATCTTTATCTTGTGATGCGACCTGATTTTTTTATTGTAGCTGCGAAGGATTTTTTTGAAATCAGCGTCTAATGATACAGAACAACTAAAATGTACTATATGAAAAAGACATTCGTTATTATTTCTGTACTGGCAGTAGCCCTTGTTACAGGGTGCAAAAAGGAAGATACTACACCAAGTACTACTAATAATAATACAACCACCGATCCATCGGGAATACCCTCTGTATATAAAAAGATATACGGTGCAACAGATATGTATATAGATGGCGATTACGTTGTGATAAAGGTAAACAGCTTGCCTGATCATAAATCTCCGTATTATCTTGGTACTACTTGGGCCAGTGAAAAATATGAGGCGTATAATGGTACTAACGGAAGTTTTAATCTGAACCCTAATCGTATTGCTCAATCCAATCTTACATTTCGCATCCCTAAGAATCCAAAAGTTGCGGGTAATCATGCTGCCACTCCCGGAGGGCCGATTGGTGTAAGCCTTAATGGGGTGCCGCTTTTTAATCAGTATGCTGCTATGCAAGCACCATTAACGAATGAAATAAACAGTTTTGACCAATATAACGGTCACCCTCAACAACAAGGACAGTATCACTATCATATAGAGCCAACGTACCTGACTGCGAATAAAGGTAAAGATGCACTGATAGGATTTTTGCTGGATGGGTTCCCTGTATATGGACCAATTGAAAATGGTAAGACTATAACTAATGCAGATTTGGATGTATATCATGGACATACAACTGCAACAGCAGATTATCCGGATGGTATTTACCACTATCATTTCACTACAGAAAACCCCTATCTGAATGGTGATGGTTTCTATGGTACGGCAGGTACTGTTACTCAGTAGTTTATTACTGATTGCATGCAGGTATAATGAAAATGTGCCGACAGTATATGTTGATGCAGGTAATTCCCGGATTAACACAAAGGCTGGTGTTACTTATTGCGATGGTAAAGTGGTGAGTGGTATCGTGTATGATTTATACCCGTCAGGAGATACTATGTACACTTCTGGTTACAAAGATGGCAGACAGGATGGCATAAGTAAGGAATGGTATTCAAACGGGAAACAAAAAGAAATAAGGTTTTATAAACAAAATAGAAAGGTAGGCATACACAAAGGTTGGTTTGAGAATGGACTACCTAAATTTATATACCATTTTGAAAATGATGTGTACGAAGGCAACGTAAAAGAATGGTTTGCAACCGGGGGGATATGCAAAGATTTTAATTATAAGAACGGACAAGAAGATGGTTGGCAACGCATGTATTGGGATAATGGTAAAATAAGAATGAACTATCAATTTATTAACGGTAGAAAATATGGACTTACAGGTGTTAAAAACTGTGTTTCTGTTTGGGCTGATAGTGTTGGGCATTAGCCATGCAGGATGTGCAGATAAAAAAGTAGAAGTACCATATTATCATACGCCGGACTTCTCGCCTATATGGTATAGCAATGGGAAAGATACTTTGCATAAAATAGCAGGTTTCAGTTTTGTTAATCAGGATGGAGAAATTGTATCCGATAAGTCTTTGAGTGGGAAAATATGGGTGTCAAACTTCTTTTTCACTAAATGTCCTAAAGTATGCCCAGCTATGACAAAGAATCTGAAACAGGTGGCAGATGCATTTAAGGGTAATAGTGGTATTGTTATATTGTCACATTCAGTAACACCTGAGATAGATAGTGTTGCTAAACTTAGAGAGTATGCGGGGCATAATGGGATTGATGGTAAGCAATGGCAATTTCTGACTGGAGATAAGACGGCTATATACACGCTTGCACGCAGGTCTTATTTTGCAGAAGAAGAAATAGGGTTAAATGCAGATTCTACTGAGTTTTTGCACACAGAACATGTATTGTTGGTAGATAAAGAAAGACATTTGAGAGGAATATATAATGGTACGATACAGCTTGAAATGGAGCGTTTGAAGGAAGATGTAAGCAAATTATTGAATGAATAATATGGTAGGGGGGTATTGTATTACTAAGCGTACCGCCGATGCGAAAGCATCGGCTTTTACATTTGTGTTAACTGATTTTTGTGTTACTTTACAGTATAATCAAAAAGTGAATAATGGAAGAACGTAACACACCTATCAATTTTGCAGACTATACAGTAGTTGGTAGTGGCAAACGCACGATTGCTAAGAAATTTATGGCAAATGTATTCTTATGGATGTTTGCTGCATTAGCAATATCTGCTATATGCGCATTCGCTTTTGCAACAACACCATCATTGCTATTGTCGTTAGTTAATGAAGCTACAGGTGGGTTAAATATGCTTGGCTGGATAGTAATGTTTGCTCCGCTGGCATTTGTACTTACAATGTCTTTTGCATTCAACAGATTATCAGCTACTGCACTTACGTTGTTTTTTATTGCATATGCAGCTGTAACGGGTATCAGTCTTAGTTTTATATTGCTTATTTATACTGCCAGTTCTGTTATAGGATGTTTTGCAGCGGCATCACTGATGTTTGGTATAATGGCTGTGATGGGCTACACTACAGATAAAGACCTTACGAGCTTTGGCCGCATTCTTACTATGGGGTTAATAGGTATTGTTATTGCATCGCTCATTAATATGTTCATGGGTAGCGATACTATGGGCTATATCATCAGCATTGTAGGTGTTGCAGTGTTTACCGGTCTTACCGCTTACGATGTACAAAAACTGAAACGTATTGGTGAAGGTGTAGAGTTTGAAGGTACTCCTGCAAGCGATACCCGCAAGCTGGCTATAATGGGTGCATTGAGCCTGTATCTTGATTTTATTAACCTTTTCCTGATGCTGCTGCGTTTGTTTGGTGGAAAGAGGGATTAATATGACTGTATAGAAGATTAAATAATAAAGCCACCATATAGGTGGCTTTATTATTTATGTAATATTGAAAATACTATTCGTCCAGTTTCAATACTGCAAGGAACGCTTCCTGAGGTATATCTACGCTACCAATCTGGCGCATACGTTTCTTACCTTCTTTCTGTTTCTCTAACAGTTTGCGCTTACGGCTGATGTCACCACCATAACATTTTGCGGTAACGTCTTTGCGCATGGCTGAGATGGTTTCGCGGGCAATGATTTTTGCACCAACGGCTGCCTGTATAGCAATCATGAATTGTTGGCGTGGCAACAGTTCTTTCAGTTTAGCACACAATTTGCGGCCAAAGTCCTGTGCACGGCTGCGGTGTATCAATGCACTCAGGGCATCCACTTTTTCTGCATTCAGCAGGATGTCCATTTTAATGATATCACTTTCGCGGTAGTCAAGCGGTTGATAGTCGAACGATGCATAGCCACGTGTGGAAGACTTCAGCTTATCGTAGAAGTCGAACACGATTTCTGCCAATGGCAGTTCAAATATCAACTCAACACGCGTTGGTGTCAGGTAGTGTTGGTTTATCAGTATACCACGCTTGCCAAGACACAGGCTCATGATATTGCCTATATAGTCGGGTAGGGTAATGATTTGTGCACGGATAAATGGTTCTTCAATCCTGTCCAGCCTGCTGGGGTCAGGCATTTCGGTAGGGTTGTTTACAATGATAGCAACTTCAGGTTCGCGTGTAGTATATGCTTTGAAGCTAACGTTTGGTACTGTAGTGATAACCGTTTGGTTAAACTCACGTTCCAGGCGTTCCTGAATGATTTCCATGTGCAGCATACCAAGGAAGCCACAACGGAAACCAAAACCAAGTGCCTGCGATGTTTCAGGTTCAAATGTCAGAGAGGCATCGTTCAACTGCAGTTTCTCCATACAGTCGCGCAGTTCTTCAAAATCGTCTGTTTCTACAGGGAAGATACCGGCAAATACCATCGGCTTCACCTCTTCAAAACCTTTTACGATTTCAGTAGTAGGGTTTACAGATGTAGTAACCGTATCACCCACTTTTACATCTTTGGCATTTTTGATACCAGTGATGATATAACCTACGTCGCCTGTTTTTACCTCCTTGCGAGGCTCAAGGCCCAGACGCAATACACCTACCTCATCGGCAAAGTATTCATTGCCAGTATGTACGAATTTTACTTTTTCACCTTTTTTTATGCTGCCGTTCAGTACACGGTAGTATGCGATGATACCACGGAAAGAGTTGAACACGCTATCGAAAATGAGCGCCTGCAACGGAGCTTCAGGATCGCCTTTCGGTGCAGGTATACGGTCGATGATAGCAGTCATAATATCTTCGATACCGATACCGCTTTTACCACTCGCCAAAATAATATCTTCAGGTTTGCAGCCTATCAGGTCAACAATCTGGTCTGTAACTTCAGGAATCTTAGCACCATCCATATCTATCTTGTTGATAACAGGAATGATTTCCAGATCGTTTTCCAGTGCCAGATAAAGGTTTGATATAGTTTGTGCCTGTATGCCTTGTGAAGCATCTACCAGCAACAGGGCTCCTTCGCATGCAGCCAGTGCGCGAGATACCTCGTAAGAAAAGTCTACGTGGCCGGGGGTATCAATCAGGTTTATTGCATATTTCTTGCCATCAGTATGCGTATAGTCCATCTGTATAGCATGGCTCTTGATGGTAATACCTTTCTCTCGCTCCAGATCCATATCGTCCAATACCTGAGCCTGCATATCGCGGTCAGATATTGTTTTGGTATGCTCAAGCAGCCTGTCGGCCAAGGTACTTTTACCATGGTCGATATGGGCTATAATACAGAAATTTCTAATGTGTTGCATATGCGCTAAAAACGAGCTGCAAATGTACGCCAACTATTTGTGATTTATGGATTTTGCTCAACTGTTAAAATAAATAAAAGCATAACGTGTTTTAACAGTATTTATGGCAATTGAGGCTGATTATGAATGTAATTTCATAATGCTTCAGACGAAGTATTGGATAATACTGATTGTAGGATTTTAAAACATTCATTTACCTTTTAAAAACACATGTTATGAACGGAAACGCGAAATTATTACTAGGTGCCGCAGCCGGGATTGCTGTGGGCCTGTTGCTGGCTCCTCGCAAAGGAAAAGAATTGAGAAATGATATTACGGATCAGGCAGATAAGCTGAAGAATAGATTCGGTAAACTATTGGGTAAAGCAAATGGGAACATTGAAGACCTGAAGACATACTTGAATAAGAATATCGACGGACTAACTGACGATATGAAATACAGGTTGATTGATTTGCTGGATCAAGCTGAAGATATGGCTCACACAGCTAAAAGACACGTAAAAAATGGTGTAGTATAGCACTTGGGTATAATGAATAAAAAGGCGCGGGTTATCCCTCGCCTTTTTGTTTTTGTATTGTGAAGTATATTAATACACGTGTTGCCCGCCGTTGATGGCATAGTTGGCACCGGTTATGAAGCTGGTGTCTTTTGATGCGAGGAAAGAAACAAGGTGAGCTATCTCTTCCGTGCCACCCATACGCCCCACAGGTATTTCTGCAATGATTTTGTTACGATGCTCTTCTGCTACTGCCATTACCATATCTGTTGCAATATAACCTGGAGAGATAGTGTTGACTGTGATGCCTTTCTTGGCTACTTCCATAGCCAGTGTTTTGGTGAAGCCGTGCATACCTGCTTTGGCTGCAGAATAGTTGGCTTGGCCGAACTGGCCACGTTGACCGTTTACAGAAGATATGTTGATGATGCGACCGTAGTTGCGTTCTATCATCTGGTTGATAACATGGCGTGCGCAATTGAATACGCTGTACAGATTTGTTTTGAGAACAGCATCCCAATGTTCAAGTGTCATTTTACGGAACTGTCCATCGCGGGTGATGCCGGCATTATTGACCAGTACATCTATAGGACCTATTTCTGATTCTATATGTTGCACCATATTGCCTACTGCATCATAGTCGCAAACATCTGCCTGGTACATATCTGCTTTATAACCTTCGGCTGTCATTTTCTCCTGCCACTTCATGGCTTTTTCTTTGTTGCTATAGTTAGCAACCACATGAAAACCATCGTCAGCAAGCCTTTTACAAATGGCTGTCCCGAGTCCACCCGTGCCGCCTGTTACCAATGCCACATACTTCTTGTTAGTATCCATCCCGATAAAAATTAAAAAAGGTTATCAATTGATATTTATTAAATATAACTGATAACCTTCAATAAGTCAATGGCTATTGGCCTTATGTAGAATTAATTCTAAGAAATATTAATATTTCTGCAACAAGACGTTTGCAGTAGCAACAACACCTTCCTCACGACCTATAAAGCTAAGATGCTCTGTAGTTGTCGCTTTTATAGAAACATCATCTATTGATATGTGTAGAAGGTTAGCTATTGCACTTTGCATCTGTGGTACATATGGGCTGATTTTGGGTGCCTGTAATAATAACGTGCTGTCAATGTTTACAAGCCAATATCCTTTTTCGCGTATCAGGTTGTAGCAACGGCGCAGTAATACCTTGCTGTCTATCCCTTTATACGCCGGGTCGGTATCCGGGAAGTGTTTGCCTATATCGCCAAGGCATAGTGCGCCCAGCATAGCATCGCAAATAGCATGCAGCAACACGTCTGCATCAGAGTGCCCAACTGCACCTTTTGTATGGGGTATTTTTACACCTCCCAGCCATAGCTCACGGCCTTCTGCCATTTGATGAAAATCTATTCCTTGTCCTATTCTGTACATAATTTCAAATATAACGAAGCCCAAAGAAAAAACCGTAGAAGTATTCTAACTCCTACGGTTTTTTATAATTATTTAACGGAAGCAACTACCAGATGTTGAGCCCGAATTTATCTGCATTTTCCTGTGCAAGTTCATAACCTGCATCTGTATGGCGCAACACACCCATTGCAGGGTCGTTGTGCAATACGCGGCGCAGTCGTTCTTCTGCATCCTGTGTACCGTCAGCCACTATCACCATACCTGCGTGCAGTGAATAGCCCATACCTACACCACCACCATGATGGAAAGACACCCAACTTGCACCACCTGCAGTATTTATCAGCGCATTCAGGATAGGCCAGTCTGCAACTGCATCACTGCCATCTTTCATAGCTTCTGTTTCGCGGTTTGGAGATGCTACAGAACCACAGTCCAGGTGGTCGCGGCCAATAACGATTGGTGCCTTAACCTTGCCGGTGCGCACCAGTTCGTTGAAGAGCAAACCAGCTTTTTCACGTTCGCCCATACCCAGCCAGCATATACGTGCAGGCAGGCCTTGGAATGCGATTTTTTCTTTCGCCATAGTCAGCCAACGTTGCAGGCCTTTATTTTCAGGAAACAGTTCCATCAACGCTTTGTCTGTCGTATAGATATCTTCAGGATCGCCACTCAGTGCTACCCAACGGAAAGGGCCTTTGCCCTCGCAGAACAGTGGGCGGATATATGCAGGTACAAAGCCCGGGAAATCGAACGCGTCTTTTACACCACGTTTATCGTGTGCTTGTCCGCGTAGGTTATTACCATAGTCAAAAGTAATAGCGCCACGTTTTTGCAGCTCCAGCATCTGGCGTACATGGTGTGCCATTGTATCCAGCGAGCGAGACATATATTCTTCAGGATTGGCTGTGCGTAAAGCATTTGCTTCTTCTACAGTCAGTCCTTCAGGGAAATAACCAATCAGCTCATCGTGTGCAGATGTCTGGTCTGTAAGTGTATCAGGTGTTATGTTGCGGTCTATCAGTCTTTGCAGCAGATCCACCACGTTACAACATACACCTATAGACACAGCTTCTTTGTTAGCTTTAGCTTCCAATGCCCAGTCTATAGCCTCGTCAATGTTGTGAGAGTATTTATCGAGATAACGTGTTTCAATACGTTTCTGCATACGCCATTCTTCAACCTCTGCTGCAAGACATACACCTTCGTTCATGGTAATGGCAAGCGGCTGAGCGCCACCCATACCACCAAGGCCGGCAGTTACGTTCAGTGTGCCTTTCAGTGTACCACCATAGTGCATATTTGCAAGTGACAGGTATGTTTCGTACGTACCCTGCACAATACCCTGAGAGCCGATATATATCCAGCTACCGGCAGTCATCTGGCCATACATCATCAGGCCTTTTGCTTCCAGTTCGCGGAAATGTTCCCACGTAGCCCATCGGCCAACAAGGTTTGAGTTTGCGATGATAACACGTGGTGCATCTTTATGAGAACGCAGTACGCCTACAGGCTTACCGGATTGTACCAGCAGGGTTTCGTCTTCGTTCAGGCCTTTCAGCAGTTCCAGTATTTTATCAAAGCTTTCCCAGTTGCGGGCAGCTTTCCCAATACCACCATACACAACTAGGTCTTCAGGGCGTTCTGCCACTTCAGGATCCAGGTTATTTTGCAGCATACGGTAGGCAGCTTCGCTCACCCAGTTTTTGCAATTCAGTTGATTGCCTTTTGGGGCATGTATTACTCTCTTTGTCGTTGCAGACATAATCTAAAATTCAAATAGTCAAAAAAATGTGTTTCCCTACAAGAAGAGATTAAACACCCAGCTTAGCCAGTTCCTCTTCAATACGTTTTACTTCGTCTGCTTCGCTCACATCTTCTTTCGTAAATTTCTTACCTGTTACGTGTTCATACAACTCTATGTAACGTTCAGAGATGCCTTTGATAACTTCGTCAGTCATTTCAGGAACCTGCTGGCCATCTTTGCCCTGGAAGCCATTTTCCATCAACCATTCGCGAACGAACTCTTTTGATAGTTGTTTCTGTGCTTCGCCATTTGCCTGGCGTGCTTCGTAACCCTCGAGGTAGAAATAACGAGAAGAATCCGGTGTGTGTATTTCGTCTATCAGGTAGATAGTGCCATTCAGGTTGCCGAATTCATATTTAGTATCAACCAGTATCAGGCCACGTTCGTTCGCAATTTGCTGACCGCGTTCGAAAAGTGCCAGTGTATATTTTTCAAGTTGTTCGTATTCTTCTTTAGATACCAGTCCACTGCTGATGATTTCTTCGCGGCTGATGTCTTCATCGTGTCCTTCGTGAGCCTTTGTAGTTGGTGTCAGGATTGGAGTAGGGAAGCGATCGTTTTCTTTCATGCCTTCAGGCAGTGGTACACCACACAGTTCGCGTTTGCCGCTTTTGTAGGTGCGCCAAGCATGGCCAGTCAGGAAACCGCGAACTACCATTTCAACAGGGTATGTTTCGCATTTGTGACCGATAGTAACGTTTGGTAGCGGTACACTAATCATCCAGTTGGGTACGATGTCTTTAGTAGCATCCAGAAACTGAGCAGCAATCTGGTTCAGCACCTGACCTTTGTATGGTATAGGGCGAGGCAGCACTACGTCGAACGCTGAGATACGGTCGCTCACTTTCATTACCATATACTTGTCGGCGATTGTGTACACATCGCGAACTTTGCCTTTGTAAAAGTTAGTCTGTTTAGGAAGATTTAATGTTGACATATACTAATAATGGGATTTTGTAAAAATTGTTCGGTTACGCCGAAATGGAATGCAAAAGTAAATAAGAAATGCCTCCCGAAGGAGGCATTTATAAAAAAATTATGATGCGACTATAGTCTTGACTTCACATTAGCAATATCTGCAAGGCGTTTTTCTGCCAGCTTCATAGCTGCCGCCTGTGCGTGTATATTTTCAGCCTCAGACAGTTTATAGATTTCCAGCGTACGGTCATAGATTTTTTCTACGTTGCCCATTACACGTTCACGGTTGTAGCCATCCAGCTCAGCGCCAACGTTTATCAAACCACCGGCATTAATCAGGAAGTCGGGCGCATATACGATGCCTTTCTGTACCAGCATAGGGCCGTGTACATTCTCATCAGCAAGCTGGTTGTTTGCCGCACCTGCTATGATAGGGCATTTCATTTTGGCAATGCTTTCTGTATTGACAGTAGCACCCAGAGCACACGGAGCGTAAACGTCCATTTCCATATCAAAGATTTTATCGCCAGCTACTACTTCCACACTGCGGAATTTATCAACCGTTTCTTTAATCTTCGTTTCGTTGATGTCTGATATATAAACCTTAGCACCTTCTTCTATCAGATGACCTACCAGATACTGACCAACGTGGCCTACACCCTGTACCAGTACTTTTTTGCCGCTCAGGCTATCATTACCCCATACTTTTTTAGCAGATGCTTTCATGCCTATGAAAACACCGTATGCAGTAAAAGGAGAAGGATCGCCGCTGCCGCCCATATATTCAGGAACGCCTGTTACGTGTTCTGTTTCCAGAGATATGTATTCCATATCGCGTGCAGACGTGTTAACGTCTTCGGCAGTTATGTATTTGCCGTTCAGGCTGTTTACAAACTTGCCATAACGGCGCCATAAACCTTCGGACTTTACAGTAGCAGCATCGCCAATGATAACGGCTTTACCACCACCCAGGTTAAGGCCGCTGATGGCAGCCTTATATGTCATACCACGGCTAAGGCGTAGTGCATCTACTACCGCATCCTGATGGCTGCCATAGTTCCACAAACGTGTACCACCCAAAGCAGGGCCAAGCGTAGTGTTATGGATTGCAATAATTGCATTGAGGCCTGAATGAGGGTCGTGGCAGAAAACTACCTGTTCGTGACCCATTTGCTGTACTAAGTCGAAAACCGAAGGCTGCATGAATTTTTAAGTTAAGGTGCAAACTTACTAAAAACCCTTAATTTATTTCCATTGGATGACTTCAGTTTCGGTAATTACATATATGTGTTGGTGGGCTTCGATTTCCTGTTGTTTTGAGCCTGTAAAATCTCCGAAGGCCGGCAGTAGCATCCTGTTTGCTGTTTGGCAAAAGCAGGGTAGTTTGATGCCCATGTGTCTGTTCTGTACCAGCTTTACAGACGGGTGCACATGGCCGTGTAGAATAAATTCTGCTGCATCATCTATATCATCATGACTGATGGTAAACGGGGCGATACTCAGCACCTCTTGATGTAGATTAATATTCCATTTAGTATATAATGTTCTATCAAGGATGTCATGATTGCCGATTACGAGGTCTATCTGCAAATCGGGGTGAGAATCACGCCAATGGCCGAAACTTTCTACTTCGTTATTGTGCACACTATGAAATAAATCGCCTGCAACAATCAATCGTTCTGCCTTGTATTGCTGAACGATGCCAGCCAGTCTTATTTCGTCATTTACTTGTGTGTTGACGGGGATGGCTATGCCGTGTTTTCTGAAATGACCTGTTTTGCCCCAATGCAGGTCTGCAACAATAATGGCTTTTTGAGCAGGCCAGTAAATTGCTTTTTCAGGAAGCAGGCAAATGGTTTCGCCTTGTAGTTCTATTTGCAGCATCGGGAGATGCAATTTACAAAAGGTTGCAGTACATAACTGCAACCTTTTGAACTCCTACTGCAACATGAATGTAATAGGAAGTGTGTAGTATACTTTTACAGGGCGGCCATTTTGCATGCCGGGTTTCCATTTGGGCATGTTCATAACTACTCTTATTGCTTCCTCATTGCATCCCCCACCTATACCTCTTTTAATAACGGCATTGCCAACAGTCCCATCTTCATTTACCACAAACTGAACATATACACGACCTTCAATACCGTTTTCTCTTGCCAATGCAGGGTATCGCAGATTTTGTTGCATGTACTTTATCATATCTCCATCAAATGATGGGAGTACCTCACTATAGCTACGTATTTCGTTTGTTTCAGTATTAGTTCCTGTGCCGGTTGTATTTGTATTCTTAGATGTCGCAGGTATTGTGCCATCATTACTGCCAACTACATCTACCTTGCCACTCTCTTTCCCTTTCAAATCATCAACTGTTTTAGGTTGGTCTATCACCTTGTCGTCTGGCACTACTTTAGCAATAGGGTTGGCAACAGTTGGTTTAACTGCAGGAGCTACAGGTGCAGGTTGTTCTACCTTGGGTTTGGGCAGGTCAACTATATGCCAACTACATTCTATAGGTTTGTTTGCAATAGTAGCGAGTACTGTAGCAGTTTCTTCTTTATGCATCAATGCATATCCACCCAATACAAAACAAAGGCTGAATACATATAGCAGTGCTTTTGTGGCGCGGTTGTCATAATGCTTGCGCAATTCATAGCTACCATATTTTTTGTTACGGTTATCGAACAAGATGTCGAGGTAGTCGGCTTGTGATAATGTTTTTGCGTCCATAGTAGTTCGTTTATTAGTAAAACGCCACTACCGAGTGTATCCCACAAAACTTATTGTAATTGTTTTGCAAAAGAAAGTCGCCCCGTTATGGAGCGACTTTCTTTTATGCTTTAGCTTCTCTTTCCTGTTGCCATTGCTCGCGGTGCTTACGTAGCGGATGGTCTTTCGATTTGTTGAAAATCTTTTGTCCGTTTTCTCTGCCTGCACGGTGTATACGTTGCTCTTCTTCAGGCAGGTTGTGTTCTGTTTTACAATCTATACTGCAACAACCTTCCAATTCCTTAGCACATTCTTCGCACTGTATAAACAACAGGTGGCAACCATCGTTCTTGCAATTGGTATGCACATCGCATGGTTTGCCGCAGGTATGGCATTGAGACAATACATCGTCTGTAATGCGTTCGCCCAGACGCTCATCAAACACAAAGTTCTTGCCTTTAAATTTAAGAGGAAGTCCTTCTTCTTTAGCCTTGCGCGCGTATTCGATTATGCCTCCCTCTACGTGGAATACATTTTTGAAACCATTATGCAGCATGTAAGCACTTGCTTTCTCGCAGCGTATACCGCCTGTGCAATACATGATGATGTTTTTGTCCTCGTTACCTTTCAGCATGTCAACTGCCATCGGCAGTTGTTCGCGGAAGGTATCAGATGGTACTTCTATTGCGTTTTCAAAATGCCCCACTTCATACTCGTAGTGGTTGCGCATGTCTACAATGATGGTGTCCGGTTGTTCGGAAAGCTCATTGTATTCTTTTGCTTTCAGGTATTTGCCCGTTTTCGCAGGGTCGAAGTTTGGGTCATCGATACCATCAGCTACTACTTTTTCACGCACTTTCATGCGCAGTACCCAGAAAGATTTTCCGTCATCGTCTACAGCAATATTCATACGTATGCCGTTCAGCTCAGGTGCAGAGGCGTATAGTGCATCTCTGAATGCATCATAATTACTTTCAGGCACACTTACCTGTCCGTTGATGCCTTCTTTGGCAATATAAATACGTCCGAAAACTTTCAGCTTTTCAAAGGCAATCCACATATCGTCGCGAAACTGCTGCGGATTTTCGATGTTGAAATACTTGTAAAAGGAAACTGTCTTGCGGAATTCTGTTTCCGCCAGCATACGCTGTTTCAGTTCCTCGTTCGAGATACGGTTGTGTAACACTGGCATTGTGTCCCTTCCTTTTCTTTTGAGGTTAAATAATGATTTGCGGTGCAAAGTTAACTCAAATTGGTATTTTTAAGCCTATGAAGCAGGTGATTTTTGTCATGTTTTTGCTATTGCCACTATTGGTAGGTGCACAACCACAACCTGTGCCTGTACGTTTTTTACACGATTACTACTATTATGGCACTACACCGCTTAATGATGGGGTTAATGCTTTTGTTGCAACATCTCGTAAGGATTTTAAGAAATTGTTTGGTGAAACGAACAGGCCCGATACGCCTGATTTCAGTAAAGAATGGATGATAGTATTGGTTATGCCTAAAACGAAATGGGATGCTAAGATTAATATAAATAATGTATCCATGAAGGCGGGTTCTTTTATTGAGGTATATACCAAAGTGTTTGAGGGGAAACACAAACTAACTTATGACGTATATCCTATAAAAGTTGCATTAATACCAAAGTATACCGGTATAAGTGTTATTAACTTTTATGATGGTAAACGACTAAAGCGATTGGCCAACGTGGTAGTAGAGTAGCTTTGCCTTTCGGATAGTTTTTAGTACATTGTCAATCGCTCATTCAATATTAACAAATAAGCATACATGAAAAAGTTATTGTTCATAGCAGGTATTGCATTGTCGTTAACTGCAAGTGCGCAGGTAAAGCGTGTAGATTATAAAGAATTGCAAAACTATTTCCTGAAATCAGAAGAAGGTATTTCTAAAAAGGACCTTACATATATATGGATACAGGATCAGGATGAGTTTGATAACACTTTCGGTGTTGCCAAAACAATGAATAATACTATTGTATCACCGGATTTTGCGAATTATTACATCGTTGCACTCGCTGCCCCGCAAACGAGGATGGAAACATACCTGTCGATAAAGAAAGTAGAGATAGAAGATGAGACGGATATGAAGATTCATTGTATAAAAATGGAAGGGAATAAAAATGATTATTTCTCAAAACCGATTTTAGTTGCAGCAATTCCTAAAAATGCTTTTGTAAAGAATCTTGTTTTTTGTGATGATGAAGGGAAAGAACAAAAACGTGTAAGCCTTGATAAGATTGATAAGGAAAAACAAAAAGCAGCAGAAAAACAATTGAAGGCCGAAAAAGAAGCGACAGAGAAAGCAGCGCGTGAAGAGAAAGAATCTGCTGAGAAAGCTGAAAAAGAGGCAAGAATTGCTGCTGAAAGAGCTGCTAAAGAAGCAGCAGAGGCTGATGGTGCCGCCAGAAAAGCAGCTGCAGCTGAAGAAAAAAGAAAGGAAAAAGAAGCAAGGGAGCAAGCCCGCATAGCAGAGGAGAAGGCAGAAGAAGAACGCCTTGCGGCTGAAGAAGCAGCACGCAGAAAAGAGCGTGAAACAGAAAAGATGGAAAAAGCAGCCAGACAAAAAGTAATTGAAGCACAGGTAGAGGCTGAAATGAAGGCTGACGCGGAGCGTAAACGCAAGGAAAAAATTCAACAGCAAAAAGAACAGGAAGCAACAGAAGCAGCACGACGAGCTGAAGAAGAGCGAGAATATAAATTACAATTAGCGCGTGAAGAACGGGAAGCTAAAAAAGAAAAAGAAAGATTGGACAAAGAGGAACGTGAACGGTTAGCACAGGAAGAAGCTGAAGAACAAGAGCGTGAAGAACGTGCTGAAGAGAAAGCAAAGCTTAAAAAGGAGCGTGAAGAAAAGCGTAAACAACGCCGTGAAGAGCGCGAACGTGAAGAAGAGGAAGAATAATCATAGCCACTTAATAGGGTTGCGCCTGCGCATCAGGATGTAGTTTTTCATGTTCATCCAAAACGCAAGTATCATATAAACTATGAGTGGCGAACCTAGTGTCAGGAAAGAAATATAAATGAACCATAGGCGTATGCGCGATGTCGCTACGCCTAATTTTTCGCCTATAGCCGAACAAACGCCAAAGGCTTTCCATTCAATAAAGTTCTTTATATCGTACAGTGGCTTCATAATGACTGCTGTAAAATTACTAAAAATCGATGTACGTTAATAAGCCGTATTGTTATATTCGTGTCAATTGACTGATTATATAGACATACATACCCACCATAACGCTGGGGAGGGCCTGTTTATTACAAACAGGTATCAGGCTTTTGAAAAAGCTGAAGGGGCAGGATTATGTTCGCTTGGCCTGCACCCATGGCATATCGCTGACGCCGGTTTTGACATGGAGATAGCACAGTTGGAACAGTTTGTAACCCTGCCAAATGTCATAGCCATAGGCGAATGCGGGCTTGATAAGGTGACGGAGACAGATTGGACACTGCAGGAAAAGGCATTCCGCGCACAGATACAATTGGCGGGTAGATTGAATAAGCCATTGATTATTCACTGCGTTCGAGCATACGATGAAGTGTTAATGATATTGAAACAGGAAAAGGTAACAGTGCCTGTTATCTTTCACGGATTCAACAAGAATGTACAGGTTGCACAACGGATACTGGACAACGGATATTACCTGTCTTTCGGGGCTGCATTGCTAAAGGCGTCTTCACCAGCCTTAGTAGCTCTAGCGGCCTGCCCTGAAAATATGTTCTTTCTGGAAACCGACGACGCAGCAATAAATATCGGGCAGATATATGAAAAAGCTGCCGATATAAGGAAAACCGGAATAGATGCCCTTATTTTGCAGCTTCAAAAAAACTTTCAAGCTGTTTTTAATATATGAAAGATACTAGCTGGCTCTCGCGTACAGAATTGCTGATTGGTAAAGAAAAACTGAATAAGCTCATCAACTCGCATGTATTGGTTGTAGGCATGGGTGGTGTAGGTTCTTTTGCCGCAGAGTTTGTTTGTCGCGCAGGGGTGGGGCAGATGACGATAGTTGATGGCGATATCGTAGACCCAAGCAACCGCAACAGGCAATTGCCTGCATTGGCAACTACACACGGGCAATCGAAGGCTGATATTATGGCTGAACGTCTATTGGCAATCAATCCAGAATTGAAGCTGCGTAGCATTAAAGAATTCATTACCCCTGAAAAAGTTGCTGAGGTTTTAGATACACAATACGATTATGTGGTAGAGGCTATCGATAGCATCACACCGAAAATAACTTTCATAAAAGCAGCTTACGAAAAAGGATTGCGTATTGTTAGCTCTATGGGGGCAGGTGCCAAGTTGGATCCTACACAACTGCGTGTAGTAGATATTTCTAAAACATACAATTGCCCGTTTGCACAGCAGATACGCAAGAAGCTGAAAGAGTCAAATATCCGTAAAGGCATCAAAGTGGTTTTCTCTCCGGAAGACCCGATAAAGGAATCGCTGATGCTGACAGATGGTAGCAACTTTAAGAAGTCTGCCTATGGTACTATCTCTTATCTGCCCGCAACATTTGGTGCTTGTGTGGCATCTGTTGCTATCAGAGATTTGATGGAAGGATAAACAAGCTGAATTAATAAAAGAAAGAAAAAGCCACATCCGAAGATGTGGCTTTTATATTATGTGCTTAGTATTGATTACTTAGCAAATTCTGCACGGATAACATTCAATGCACCACCAGCTTTGAACCATTCAATCTGTTGAGCATTGTAAGTGTGGTTCAGCATAATTTCGTCAACGCTGCCGTCACTGTGTTTCAGAATCATAGTCAGTGGTGTGCCTTCTTTGAAGTCAGTCAGACCCAGGATGTCGATGTTGTCATCTTCCTGTATTTTATCGTAGTCTGCTTTGTCATTGAAAGTAAGCGCCAGCATACCTTGTTTCTTCAGGTTTGTTTCGTGGATACGAGCGAAGCTCTTAACAACGATAGCGCGTACACCCAAGTGGCGTGGCTCCATAGCCGCGTGTTCGCGAGAGCTACCTTCACCATAGTTTTCGTCACCTACTACTACGCTGCCAATGCTTTGTGCTTTGTATGCGCGTTGTACTGCAGGTACTTCACCGTATTCGCCTGTCAGTTGGTTTTTAACCTTGTTAGTTTCGTTGTTGAAAGCATTTACAGCACCAATCAACATGTTGTTAGAGATATTGTCCAGGTGGCCACGGAATTTCAACCACGGACCTGCCATAGAGATGTGGTCAGTAGTACATTTACCGAATGCTTTAATCAGCAGCTTCAGACCGTGCAGGTTAGTACCTTCCCAAGCAGAGAATGGTGCCAGCAGTTGCAGGCGAGCGCTTTCAGGATTTACTTTCACTTCTACTTTGCTACCATCTTCAGCAGGCGCTTGATAACCTGCATCTTCTACAGCAAAGCCTTTAGCAGGCAGTTCAAAGCCTTTTGGTTCATCCAGCATTACTTCTTCACCTTTTTCGTTGATCAGCTTGTCTTTCAGTGGGTTGAAAGTCAGCTTACCCGCGATAGCGAATGCAGTAACGATTTCAGGAGAAGCAACGAATGCGTGTGTAGATGCATAACCATCATTACGCTTAGCAAAGTTGCGGTTGAAAGAAGTAACGATTGTATTCTTACGATTAGGATCGTCGATGTGGCGAGCCCACTGACCGATACAAGGTCCGCAAGCGTTAGCCAATACAACACCACCCATTTTGTCAAAAGTTTTCAGGAAACCATCACGCTCGATAGTGAAACGAACCATTTCAGAACCAGGTGTGATAGTGTATTCGCTCTTAGCTTTCAGACCTTTCGCCATTGCATCTTCTGCAATAGAAGCAGCGCGAGAAATATCTTCGTAAGAAGAGTTGGTACAAGAACCAATCAGTGCAACTTCTACATCTTCAGGCCAGCCGTTTTCTTTAGCTACTTCAGCCATTTTGCTGATAGGTGTAGCCAGATCCGGAGTGAAAGGACCGTTTACATATGGTTCCAGTTCATCCAGGTTTATTTCAATCAGTTGATCGTAGAATTTAGCAGGGTCTGCATACACTTCAGCATCCGGGCGCAGGTGCTCTTTAACACCATTTGCCAGTTCTGCTATATCAGCACGTGCAGTACCACGCAGGTAGTCAGCCATTTTCTCATCGTATGCAAACAAAGAGCACGTAGCACCTATTTCAGCACCCATGTTACAGATAGTACCTTTACCTGTAGCACTGAGGCTATCAGCACCTTCACCAAAGTATTCAACAATAGCACCAGTACCACCTTTTACAGTCAGGATACCTGCTACTTTCAGGATGATGTCTTTAGCGCTAGTCCAGCCATTCATTTTGCCTGTCAGCTTCACACCTATCAGTTTAGGCATTTTCAGCTCCCAAGGCAGGCCTGCCATAACGTCTACGGCGTCAGCACCACCAACACCGATAGCTATCATACCCAAACCACCTGCGTTTGGTGTGTGGCTATCTGTACCAATCATCATACCGCCAGGGAAAGCATAGTTTTCCAACACTACCTGGTGAATGATTCCAGCACCGGCTTTCCAGAAACCAATACCGTACTTGTCTGATATTGAAGAAAGGAAGTCGTAAACTTCTTTGTTTACATCATTGGCAGTTGCAAGATCTTGTGTAGCACCTACTTTGGCTTGTATCAGGTGGTCGCAGTGTACCGAACTTGGTACAGCAACTTTTGCACGACCACATGTCATAAACTGTAACAATGCCATCTGTGCGGTAGCATCCTGCATCGCTACGCGATCTGGTGCAAAGTTTACGTAGTCTTTACCACGTGTATACGCTTGTGTTGCTTTCTCGTAAGAGTGAGCATACAATATTTTTTCTGCCAATGTAAGCGGACGACCCAACAGTGTGCGAGCTGCGGCAACTTTGCCAGGCAATTCGCTGTAAACACGCTGGATAAGATCAAGATCAAAAGCCATTGCTTAAACTATATTTTTGAATTGTTAGAGGTTAAAAAGACGTCGCGAAGTTACCGAAAATGCGACATAATAGAAAGTGAAAAATATAACTGGTTTGCTAAATGAATATATATAATGAATTTTCATTAATAGATGATTGATGATGTTATTGATGAAAATATAGCTGTATTTTTACTTTGTATAGAGGTAGGAGTTAGTTTATAGCATCAGGATATGAAAAAAATAGCGTCAATTCTCGTTTTATGCCTGCTTTCGGCAGGTGTGAAGGCACAAACTGCAAAAAAGAGCCAGATTACAAAACCTGTAAAATCTGTAGTTAAAATGCCTGCAGCTAAATCTGATAGCGTTTCATTAGCATCGCTTGGGGCTTGGGAAGCAGGGCAGTGTTTTCCGCTCAGTTCAGATAAAGAATACCGTCTCTACGATTTTGTAATAAATCTGAATGATATCAGGGTTATAAAACGCTACAAGCCATATTTCGACAAGTATCATTATGCTTTCAGTGGTTATGTGTGGGAGGCCATCGTTCGTGATATGCTTGCCGATGCAGACAAAGATTTGGGAACAAGTATTGCATTGAGGAGCGATAACAATACTCTGATGATAAATGTGCTGAAATATCAGAACCTCAATAAGTTTCCGGAGTACATGTGCGGTATATTCTCTAATCTCAACAAGTTCAGCAGCTACCTGCAAAAAGCAGATAGAAGCACCATCCCCAACTATTGATTTGATTTCGTGAATTGAAATAGACCGTTCGTGAAGAATAGCTATTAAGAAATCTCGCAAACCTGTACCTTGGTATATGTTTTTCCGGCAATGGATGTTGTTTTCATTGTTGTGCCTGTGCTGGTGTGCAAAGGCGCAGCATCCTTATTTCTACCAGCCAAAAGAAACAGAAAATATAATAGGTAGCGAAGTGTATAGCATCCGCCAGGATAAAGCAGGCTATATATGGATAGCAGGTAATGAAGGCGTTTTTCGCTACGATGGGAAACAGGTGAAGCAGTACACATGCGCAGGGCAGAATGGCAAGAGTATATCAGACCTGAAGGAAGATGCACAAGGACGTATGTGGTGCAAGAACTTCAATGGGCAGATATTTTATATAGCTGGCGATTCGTTGAAGATTGCTGTCGATGTGTCTAAAGAATATCCTACGTTTCCTGAAAATGCTATTGGTGATAACGGCGTTTATTATACGATAGTAGGAGGTATAGCACATTATAACATTACTACGGGTAAGATAAAACGGTGGTATTATCCCGATAATAAAAAGAACGCTCTTGCATCTAATATGCTATATGCGCGTGATGGTAGTATTTACGTATCAGTAATAGGCTATGGCATTACTCGTTTATCAAACGGAAGGTTTACGAAGATTGAAAAAACAAATGCACCGGCATTAACACCACGCATAGCGCCCAATCGCAATTTCATTTTTTACTTCGGCAACAGGTTAATCATGTTTACCGAAGTAAACCCTGAAAGGCTGTATTATCTGTCTGAAATCAGAAATGATTCACTCATCATACAGAAACAAATCCCTTCTGTATTGGCAGGCAGTCGCATATTTACGGTTAGTGCAGTTGGCGATGCTATATGGCTATGCACACAGGAAGGTGCTGTTTGTGTAGATGCTGATTTGAATTTGAAGTACAAAGGTTTGCGCTTTTTTAAAGAGGCAGATATATCAAACGTGATGCGTGATAGTGAAAACAATTACTGGTTCACTTCGCTGGATAATGGCATGTATATAGTTCCCAATATTGATATATGGTTGTATAATCAGTTGTCGGCAGGTATATCGTCGGATAATATTACATCGATGTACATCAACAGGCGAAAAGATATTTTGCTTGGCTACTTCAATGGTGTGGTAGATATGCTGCGGGATGGTAAAGTTTCTCACCCTGTAAGCCCAAGTCAGGCAGTATCTATGGTGCGTAAAATAATTGCCGATACATCTGAAACCAAGTATATAGTTGCACAAGGCATTACCTCCTACTATGAAGCTGATTTTGGACGGACGTCAACTATTGTTCGTGGGGGACTCCGGGATGCATGTTTTGCTGAAAGAGGAAAAATATTGTTTGCATCTATACAAAATGCCGGGTGGATGTTGCTTAGGGGAAACTATGTAGATAGTACATATATTCTGAAACATAAATCGGCTCGTTATGTAGCATATACCACCTCCGATATGTTGAAGTGGATAGGATACTCTGATGGTACATACTATTACGATAGCCTGAACAGGGAACATGAATTGCTGTATGGAGGGAAGAAAGTATATGCTACTGCTTTGGAAACTGATAATAAAGGGAATTTGTGGATAGGTACAGTAGCAAACGGGCTTATGCAGGTAAGCAATGCAGAAATTATTAGTAATATATCCGGAAATGATAAGCTGAATGGTAGTAATGTAAGGGCAATATATTGTAAGGACTCATTGGTGTGGGTTGCAACTGAAAAGGGCTTTAATATTATCAACTCCAAGACTAATGATGTTAGTTATATTGACTGGCATGACGGGCTACCAAACATAGAAACACGGCAGATATATGTTGCAGATAATGTTGTTTACCTGGCAACAAATAAAGGGTTGATTACATTCCCTGCTGATATGAGAACCGTGAATAGTATCAAGCCGCAAATACATATCACAAGGTTATTGGTTAATGACGAAGCCTGGCAGCTGGCAAGTCAGTTAAATCTGAAGTATGACCAGAATAAACTGATTATACACTTTGGTACAAAAGGGTTTACTCATAAACATCAATATACTTATAGCTACCTGATGAAAGGGCTGGATACAGCATGGACAGAGAATGGCTATAATACAGACTATGCACGTTTTACCTCACTGCCTCCGGGAGATTATGTATTTATGGTGAAGGCATATAATGAGGATGGTGGTGTGTCGCAGAATATTGCTGAAATAAAAGTACATGTATCAAAACCATTCTGGAGTGAGTGGTGGTTTTATATAATAATAGCTATTGGCATAATTGCAATTGTATCCGGTATTTTCTTTTTGAGAATCAGGGCAATTAACAAGCGTAATATATTGGAGCAGGAGATACAATCATCGCAATTGGCAGCATTAAAAGCGCAGATGAATCCGCATTTTGTATATAATGCGTTGAACTCAATTCAGGATCTTGTATTACAGAATGATATCCGGAATGCGAATATATACTTCAGCAAATTCAGTACACTGATGCGAAAAGTATTAGAAGCATCGGGTAATGACAAGTTGTCTCTGCAGGAAGAATTAGATATATTGAGCCTGTACCTGGAGCTCGAAAAATTGAGATTTGGAAAACAATTTGAATATACTATCACAACTATTGGCGTAGCTGATAAAGATGAGTTAACTATACCCGCTATGGTAATACAGCCTTTTGTTGAAAATGCACTAAAACACGGATTGCTCCATAAGGAGGGAGATAAAAGATTGAGTATTCAGTTTGAACTGAAACAGGTGCAGCGAGAGTTGGTCTGTACTATTACCGATAATGGGGTTGGTAGAAAAAAAGCGGGGGAGATAAACAAGCGCAGGCCAAAAATGCATAAGAGTTTTGCAGTAAATGCTACAAAAAAACGGCTTGAATTGTTGACTAAATATTATAATGGAAAGATTGATTTACAAATAATTGATTTAGGTACAGAGCAAATGCCGGCAGGTACTATGGTGGTGCTGCACTTGCCTACAGAACTGTTATAGATTCAAACTATGGGAAAAATAAAGACTATAATCATTGATGATGAAGAGCCGGCAAGGCGGGCTTTAAGAAGTATTTTAGAACAGTATTGTCCTGATGTTGATTGTTTGGGAGAAGCCGCAAATATACCTGATGGTGTAAAGCTGATACATAAAACCAACCCGCAATTGGTATTGTTGGATATTGAGATGCCAGGTTACAATGGCTTTGAATTGCTCGACTTTATAAAAGAAGTAGATTTTGAGATTATATTCATTACTGCTTATAGCGAATATGCCATAAAAGCATTCGAAGTTTCTGCGATAGACTATTTACTGAAACCTGTTAATATTGACCAACTGAATAATGCACTTGAGAAAGTAAATCAGAAACTGCATGCTGCAAATATGCAGAAGCGGGTAGAGCTATTTAAAGAGAATCAAAACTCAAATGACTTTACACGTATTGCATTGCCGGTATCAGATGGACTGTTGTTTATTGAAGTGCCGGATATTATTATGTTAGAAGCAGATGGAGCATATACGCATGTGTGGCTTCGCAATGGTTCTAAAATACTTGTAAGTAAAAAATTGAAATTTTTTGAAGACGTATTAAGTGCACGTAAGCATTTCTATCGGCCGCACAGGTCATTTGTTGTTAATTTCAATTTTGTGACCAAATACAATAAAGGAGAGAGTTTACTGATAATGGATAACAAGATTTCAGTTCCTGTGTCTAAAGAAAAGAAATCGGATTTAGAAGATATGCTGAAAGAAATACGAGTGGGCAATTAATGATGGTATGGACTTAAAGCTACTTTCATGAATTCAGGTAGGCCATTCGTGAATTGCTACACTTATTCATATTGCCGATTGTATAGTTTTATATATAAAACGATAACGAATGAAAAAAATGCATAGCAGAGCCATATTGGCTTATACTATGTTGTGTCATGTGGCTATGACATCGGCAATATTTATAAAAGAGTAATCACACTCTATTACTATCAAAATAAAATGCCCCTGAATATTCAGGGGCATTTCTATATAGAATGAAATTGTTATCTACTATGGGAAGATACCCAGTTCTTCATAAGCAACACCTACTTTGTTGATGGCAACGATGAAGGCAGCAGTACGCATGTCATTCATGTTGTGCTCGCGCATAGTATCGCGTATCTCGTGGAAAGAACCAATCATTGTATCTTCAAGGCCAGAGTAAACAAGATCTACTTCATCAGGGCCATGCAGCAGTTGCTTGCGTTCGATGTCAGATACTTTTTTACCGGTCAGGCCTTCTACTGTTTCCAGTATGCTTGTGTTCTGATTTTCGCTAAAGCGTTTTTCCATACGGCCATAACGCACGTGGCTCAAGTTTTTCAACCATTCGAAGTAAGATACTGTAACACCACCTGCATTCAGGTACATATCTGGAACGATCATAACGCCTTTCGCCAGCAATATTTCGTCAGCTTCAGGAGTCAGCGGGCCATTAGCACCTTCACCTATTATCTTAGCTTTTATGCGGTCTGCATTGTCTGCATTCACAACGTTTTCCAGTGCAGCAGGAATCAGGATATCGCAATCTTGTTCAATAACGTCAAAACCGTTTTTGAAGTCTGTAGCACCAGGGAAGCCCAGGATAGAACCTGTTGCTTTGCGGTGAGCTACTACTGCTTCCAGGTCAAGGCCGTTTGCATTGTATATACCACCTTCGTATTCTGCAAGGCCAACAATTTTAGAACCACCTTCGAAGAAGAATTTCGCAGCGTGGTAACCTACGTTGCCCAATCCTTGCACAATAACACGTTTGTCTTTAACGCCTGTAGTAAGGCCAAGACGGTCCATGTCTTCTTTTACATTACATAATTCGCGGATACCGTAGAATACGCCCAGACCTGTAGCTTCAGTACGTCCGCGTACGCCACCCTGGCTTACCGGTTTACCTGTAACACAACCCATTGCATCTACTTCGCCCGGTTTCAATGATGCGTATGTATCAACAATCCAGCTCATTTCGCGGGCGCCTGTACCATAGTCTGGAGCAGGTACGTCAATGCCGGGGCCAATAAAGTTTTTCTTTACCAGTTCTGAAGCATAACGACGTGTTATTTTCTCCAGTTCGAAAGTTGTGTAGTTCTTAGGATTGATTTTGATACCACCTTTACCGCCACCGAATGGTACGTTAACGATAGCACATTTATAAGTCATCAATGCGGCCAGTGCCATTACTTCATCCTGATTTACATCCATGCTGTAGCGGATACCACCTTTACATGGAAGTTTGTGATGCGAGTGTTGTACACGGTATGCTTCAATTACCTCAATTTTTTCCCCTATGCGAACCGGGAATTTCATTTGGTAAATAGAGTTACAAGCTTTGATTTGCTCCAGTATACCTTTTTCAAATCTTGTGTACTTGGCGGCTTTGTCGAAGTTGCGTTCAACACCCTGAAAGAAGCTGTAATGCTTTGGGGCTGTGCCGGTAGCTGTTTCTGCCATATTGATGTTTAATTATTAAATAAATAGGATGATATTATTTTTCTTTTTCCAGTTTACTGATTTTGCGTTCAAGACGTACCAAGTACGCAATAATCCCCGCAAAGATAGTGGCTAATACTAAAACCACAACGTATATTTTGCCGTCAGCTCTGAACTTATCAGCCATTTCCGGAGCATTCTCCTGGGCTGTAGCGCAAAGGCTTATCAGCAGCATTAATATTGATATAGATACTTTTTTCATTTGAAAAGGTGTATTAAAAAGTATTTTCTCTTTTAAGGTTAATCTGGTTGATACGGACATGGATTGTACTGATCCAGTAACCTAGTAAAAACCAGCCGATAACAGCAGGGTAGAAAACCATACGCATACGGCTATCAAGGTCATACGCATTAAAGCCTGGATTGCCACCGTTGCCGGGATGCAGTGAATCTACCATTCGGGGTAACACAAACAGTAGTGGTATCATCAATGCAAAGGCAAATACGTTATAGACAGCAGCTATCTTAGCACGTTTTTCTTCGTCTTTTATACCGCCGCGTAGTATCAGGTAAGCGAAATAGCTGAGCATACAAATGGCAGTTGCCAATTGTTTAGGGTCATTACTCCATGGTTCTCCCCATGTGTATTTAGCCCATTCCATCCCAGTAACCATACCGAGGCAACTGAAAAGTACACCGATTTTAAGAAACGCTACTGCTTTTATATCATAGTTGAGGTCCTGCTTGCGCAAGTACATTAATGAGTGGTAGAATGAAATACCGAAAAGCAACATCATGCCAAACCACATAGGTACGTGGAAGTATAGATTGCGGACTGTTTCGTTGAGAATATGGCGAGCCGGTACAGGTAATAATAAGCCTCCTATGATGGCATAAGCCAGCAGGATGACACAGAGTACTTTCCACCAATTGCTACGCATAAGTGACGTATAAATTTCCGCAAATGTAAGAGAATAATTGTCCCCGCAAGCTTTTGTTTACAGTTTTACTCCTGCCATAAAAAAGGAAATAGAATTAACCCTAATATAATGACCAGCATACTTAATGCCAGCAATACAAGCATTAATAGCCACCAGCCTTCCTGATAAACTGGCGAAATAGCTGACAGTGCAAGGTTGCTGAGCATCATTAATACGGGAATAACTAATGGGAAACCGAGTATTGCCATCAGTGCCGCATTTTGCTGTGCCCGTGCAGCTATTGCAGACAGAAATGTAAATACGGCCGACAAGCTGATGCTACCTGCTGCAGTTACCCCGATAAATACTGCAGTTTGGCTCAATGGATTACCCAGCATTATAGTAAACAGCAATAAACTGATAAGGCTGATGCCCAACATTAATACAATGCTGTAAAGCATCTTTGCTAATAAAAATGTTGATGGTTTTACCACAGTGAAATAATAACGGAAACGATTGGGATGTTCTTGCAAAAAACTCTTAGCTACGGAGTTTACAGCCACAAATAATTGTGTTATCCAGAAAAGTGCATTCCATACTTTTACTTCCGGTTGGCCGGTCATAATATACACTGCAAATACAGTGGCACCTACATACAGCAATACGCCGAATAGTGTATGTTTTTGCCGCCACTCAATAAGCAGGTCTTTTTTTACAAGCGATATTAGTTGATTCATCTTCCGTCATCAAAGGTAAGTGATGATTTTTTCTAAGTCTATTTATCAAAAATATTTTGGTGTGATTTGACAGTCTTGCATTTCATAGAGTGGAAACAGTTTAAGGAAAAAAATCTTTAAAAAACTGTTTGGATATTAGCTTCTGTCCCCTATCTTTGCACTCCCAAAGTTCTTAAAACAAATGCGGAAGTAGCTCAGTTGGTAGAGCATCACCTTGCCAAGGTGAGGGTCGCGGGTTCGAGTCTCGTCTTCCGCTCTAAGGATTCCAAGCCTCTACGGTTTGGAATTTTTTTTGCATACACATCTACCGGTATGCTGAAGCCCTGGTGGTGGAATTGGTAGACGCGCAGGACTTAAAATCCTGTTTGCAGCAATGCGAGTACGGGTTCGATTCCCGTCTGGGGCACGAGTTACAGCCGATTCGAAAGAGTCGGCTTTTTTATTTCCTACAACAATACTACAACAAATAACTCCTTGCAGTTTGTCCTAACTAAATTTCCAAAGATCGTTGGTTGTTAGAAAAAGTGTATTTACATTTGTTGCTGAACGTAACATTTGATTGTTTCTATTAGTAGCAATGAAGCCGACAAACAATTTTCATTTTGCATCTAATGTCAAATTCCTTCGAGAACGGAAAGGCCTCAGTCAGGAGGAACTCTCCACCAACTTAGGCATGACACGCGCAAAAATTGCGGCGTACGAAATCGGACATACAAAGAATCCATCTATGGTGGATTTAAATGTGCTTTCAGAGTTTTTTCTAATCTCTGTGGATGGGTTGCTGAAAATTGATCTTTCTGCTTTGTCAGAACAGAAATTTGCGCTGTTTGAAGGAGGCAAAATGTCTGGAACTGATTTAAGGATTATTGTTACGACAGTAACATCTCAAAATGAAGAGAAGATTGAATACGTCCCTATTAAAGCGAAAGCTGGCTATTTGAAGGGATATGCCGATCCTGATTTTATTTCCCAATTACCTGTCTTTGACCTTCCACATTTACCAAAAGACAAAAAATATAGGATGTTCCCAACAGAAGGAGATTCTATGCTTCCTATCCCTGAAGGATCACTAGTGATTGGAGAATATGTTGACGATTGGTTATCACTTAAAAACGGTGAGCTTTGTATAGTGATTACAAAAAATGAGGGAATTGTGTTCAAACAGGTTGAGAATAAAATGAAGGATGAGCGTCGCCTGTTATTAAGCTCATTAAATCCAATTTACCACCAATTCGAGGTACTCGTCTCAGACATATTGGAAATATGGAAATACAATTGTTTTATCAGCGATGGGGTACCTACAATCGGGGATCACTCTATACACCAGGTATATGAAGAGATTAGAGATGTAAAAATGGATTTGAAAAGGATACTAAAAAAGGTCAATGCTTAAATACGGCATATTGAGATATTTAGTTATGAATTGTATAGGTTCTTGTATCATAAAATATATTTTTACCCTTGAATCGATATAGAGTTTGTAGAAGAAAAAATGGCACAGTCAACTTTTAAAAATAATATAGCCTCGTTGGATTTTACCATTAAGAAAGGTAATGAGAGCGGCGTTGTGTTTGTGTCCGAATATAGATCGAACTCTACAAACATGTCCCCCCACGAAATGTTTGCTTTGGAAACAGCAAAGGAGTTCCAAGCTGACGCAGTGTACTTTCGATATTTTGAGGACGGACGCGAATCTATTCCCCAGGTTTATATTTATGATAATACCAATGGCATCTTAAATGGAAGAGAGGCAGACATTCATATAAAGGTTTGGAGTGGATGCTATATTCCTATTTTCATTTTTGTCGAAAAAGATCAGGTAAAGATATTTGATGCGAGAGAAAAAGTGAAAATTCAAGGGGATGATATAACCACAACACCCATTGAAACTATAGTCCTTGCAGGAAGAATATTGGAACAGTTTTCGGCTAAAGATTTCGATAGCGGATTATTTTGGGAGGAAAAGAAAAATCAAGGTCATTTTCAGTTTACTTCTTCAGCATACAAAGAACTAATAGACGGGCTGAAAAGAGTTTATGAAGATTTCCAAATTACTTCAAATCTGAATTCGCATGTTGCTTTAAAGCTACTGGTACAGTGTTTATTAATAAAATATCTTGAGGAAAGAGATGAAGAAAGCGGCAATGGATATTTTGCAAAAACATTTTTCAAAAATCATTTCGGATGTAATAATTTTTGTGAAGTAATTCGCAAAGGCCAGCTCCTGGATTTATTAGATAAACTCTCTCAAAATTTTAACGGCAAAATATTTGAGTGGAGTAAGATCGACGAAAAAAAGGAGCGTTTAGCTATAGGCAATGCAAAAGTCAAAAAACTTGCTGACTATTTAGATGGTAATAGCAAGAATGACCAATATGTTTTATGGCGGCTATATTCATTTTCTCATTTACCAGTTGAACTTATAAGCTCGGTATATGAAGAGTTGCTTGGTAAAGGGAAAAAGGACACTGTTTACACACCTGATATGATTGCGAGCACTCTGATTGATGAGTGCATGCCTATTAAAGCCCCGCAAAAAGATTTTAAAATAATTGATATAAGCTGCGGCTCGGGAATTTTCCTCGTAAAAGCATATAAACGTACTATTCAGTGGTGGCGGTATTCAAAATGGTTAGAAACAGGGGTTTTAGAAAAACCGAATGAAGACACCCTAAAGGCACTGTTGGTCAATTCAATCTACGGTATTGATGTTCAGGGTGATGCAGTTAGGCTTGCAATATTTAGCCTTGCGTTAGCATTATTGGACGAGTTGGACCCCAAAACTATTTGGACGAAATTGAGGTTTGAGAATCTTAACCATCGCAATGTTATAGAGAAGGACTTCTTTGAATTTTTATCCAATGAGCCTCCGACGGATTTTTCCCTTGTTATAGGAAATCCTCCATTTAATCCACCAGGGGGAATTGCCAACGGGAAATATAAATTATTATTGAAGGAATCATATCAGTACGAACCTTCAATTAAAATACCAGATCATAATATTGCATTAATGTTCTTAGCAGAGGGTATAAAACTTCTGAAACCAAGTGGGTTGTTGTGTTTAATTCAACCTTCTGCACCCCTGCTTTATCAGGATGATAATAGCTTTATAAAAGAAGTGTTTGCTAACTATAATTTACTTCAAGTAATTGATTTTACGAAGCTTGGTAATGTTCTATGGGGAAGTGCAAATGTAGCTACTGCTGCTGTATTTGTGCAAAACACACCTCCAGATAATAGTCCAATTGCTCACATTACTGTTAAAGACTCTATACCCAACACAAAGAAGATATTCTTAGAACTAGATCACTATGACTTTCATTTTATCTCTAAGGAAACAGCTTTAACCAATCCGTTTATTTGGAAAGCTGATTTTATTGGAGGTGGTAGAATTGGTGCACTTGTTGAACGTCTATCAAAATTAAGGACATTGCAATCATATCTTGAGGAAAAAGAAAACAGTGGTTGGGTAGTTGGAGAAGGTTTTCAAGAAAGCGAAAAGGGCCAGCCTGCCGACTACATTACTGGAAGAGATTATTTGCCTACTGAGGCGTTTTCTGAGAACGGGATTGATTGGAAATTGGTTCATAAATGTGAAGTGACAAAATTCCATAGAGCTAAAAATTCCAAATTATATTCTCCTCCTCATATTCTATTGAAGGCTAACATCGGTAAACAAAATTTATTAGTCCAGTATTCTGATAGATATGTTGTGTTCAGAGATAAGATAATTGGTATTCATGCCCCCAAGAAGGACAAAGAGAACCTTGTGAAACTGTATGACTATCTAATTGAAAATAATGATTTGCTCAGATTTTATATTGCGTGCACAAGTAGTCAGGTGCTGGTCAATAGAGCCACTGCTTTGCTTAAGGAGGATCTGATGAGAGTTCCGTACCCGGAGGAAATTTCAGAAATTAATATTTCCCAAGCAGAGCGGATTTTAATTTCTGATGTTCTTAAGTATCAATTAAATTCTGACAACAAGACTAAGTTATATGGAGATGTAAGCGAGCCTGAATTGAAAAATTTTTCTAAGGTGTTTACAAAGACACTTAATAGCATATATCAAACTGAAGGACGACAGTTTCAATTATTCAAAATTCTAGATGCCGGTAATTATTATGCACTTCATTTTGAATACTCGTCTGATAAAATAACAAGCACTGAGGAGAAAAACGCTGATTTAGAACAATATCTTCAGCATCTAATACCTGATGCACATAAAAAGAAATCACATCTGCATATTCAACGCATACTTAAATTCTACAGCAAAGATTCAATTGTTTTATCCAAACCCAAGCAATTAAGGTATTGGCTTCAATCTACAGCTCTTCGTGATGCGGATGAATCTTTTGCTGATTACATTAAAGCCGGTTTTTAATGCTCAGACACCAAAATCATACTCATAGCATCGTTGGTAACGCCGCATTAACTGCCCCGGCCAATCACGCTGTCTCAGTATTACTTTCGTTTATTGAGAAAAGAATTTCTGGCTTCAGCAATTATTATTTTGGAAGTCAAATATCAGAAAGGGAGAACTTTATTTCGATGCATTTGGCGAACTATTTTAATAGCTGGCTAAGCGACGATAGTGAAGGATACATACCGTATAAATTTTCTTTTATTAAAAATCCGTCTCAAGAAATGTCAACTAAGGAAAGCGACATTGGAGTTGTAATCCTAAACCCTTCCAGACCTAGCCAGACAATATTTGAGTTTGAAGCTAAAAGACTTTCTGACACCTCAAATAATAGCGAGTATGTCTATGGAGAACGCGGTGGTATTGAGCGTTTCAAAAGAAATTTTCATGCTGGGCATCTAGGCTCTTCGGGTATGTTTGGATATATTCAGGCAAAGACGGCTGCGCATTGGGTAGAAAAGATAAATGGATGGATTACTAAGTGTGCGGCTGAGAATGAAGACGTCAAAATCAACTGGAAATCATCAGATGAAAAGCTTTCAGCAATTCAACTGGTAGAAAATACTGGAAGATGCACGTCAAACAATTTAAGAATCAACGGCCACCCAATTTCACTTATCCATTATTTTATTGATCTCGTGCCAGGATAATTATTAAATCGCTCTTATGTCTTTTGTCCGCTTTGACTGAACTTATGTGAGCGGCTTTTTTATTTATTTTATGCAGGAATTCATAATTTTGATGTACTCCAGGTCGAACATAGGTCGAACAATTTTCGATTTAGTTTAATTGTTATCGAATTTCTAGTGACAAGTGTTCATATTAATACTGTAAGCCAATTGGCTCAAACAGGACAACTTTTCCAATCTTTAATAAGGTTCCTAGCTACTGCACGTCGCCACCGCCTAAAACTTTGTAGAGATAAACAAGATTAATTAGATGTTGACGTTCAATATGAATTTCATTTTGCTGAGCGCTGTAAAGTTCGCGTTGAGCATCGAGGACACTCAGGAAATTATCGATACCTGAATCATATCGTGCCTTCGAGATATTATAGACCTTTTGCGCCGCCGCGACGAGACGCCGTTGAGATTGAAGCTGTTTGTCAAGCGTAGCTTTGGCGGCAAGTTCATCTGATACTTCCCTGAAAGCAGTCTGGATGGCTTTCTCGTAATTTATGATCGCCTTTTCCTTTCGTATTTCGGCGACATCCAGGTTGGCTTCCGCGCGGCCGTCTTCAAAGATGGGAATAGTCAGGCGCGGCAGAAACGACCACGCACCGGTTGCCCCGTTGGAAAAAAGGTTTCCTAAATCGCTGCTGGCAAAGCCAAGGCTTCCCGTGAGAGTGACGCTCGGAAAGAAGGCCGCGCGGGCTGCGCCGATATCCGCATTGCGTGCAAGAAGACCATACTCCGCCTGCCGGATGTCGGGCCGTGCCAGCAAAATGTCCGATGGAAGGCCTGGGGAAAGGTTTTCTGTCAATTTAATGTCATCAAGCGTTGTTTCAGATAGTGATTGCGTGTCCTGCCCCACGCCCATCAATAAAAACAAAGCATTCTTGTCCTGCGCGACAAGGCGCGCATATTGATGCAGGTTGACTTGAGCAGTCTCCATAGCGGTTGCAGTGCGGGCCACGTCCTGTTCCGTGCCAACGCCTTTTTCAAGGTTCTGCACGAGAATATCATGGGCGCGTTTTTGGGTTACGAGGGTTTTTTGCGTTAATAACAACAGCTTTTGATCCGCCAGCAATTGTAAGTAAGCATTCGCGGTTTCGCCGATCAACGCATTGCGGACGACCGCGTAATTCTCTTTGATGCTGAGGTACTCGTTTATAGCAGCCTCGTTCCGGCTCCGGATTTTGCCGAACAAGTCAATCTCATAAGAAGTGATGCCCACATAGGCGTCATAGATTTCTGTTTTATGCGACTGGCCAGGCAAAAAGCTTTCATCGGATTCTTCTGAGAAGTTGCCTTCGCCGGTGGCCCTGATGCTTGGCAACAGATCGGCCCGGCGGATACGGAACAGGGCGCGGGCTTCCTCAATATTCAAAGTAGCAGTCTTGATGTCCTTGTTATTGTTAAGAGCTGTTTCAATAACCGCAGCCAGTTCCGGCGATGAAAAAAACTCTCTCCATCCCAAGCCAGAGCTGATTTTTTCTCCTAAAGGCTTCTCATAGCCGGGAACCCTCGCCCAGTCTGCGGAACCCTCGTAAGCCGGGCGTGAATAATCCGGTATCATCGCACATCCCGATAACAGAGACGCAAACAGGATTAAATTAATAGATTTTATTCTTAGAGAATTGTTCATATTCGCTTCTATTCTATTGCAGTTGCGATTTCATCTATGACTTCATGGCGGTTTTCTTCTTGCTTGCGCTTTCTTAAAAGAAAGAGCATGGGCACGGAGGCCAGAACGACATACATCATCAGGACAAAATCATTCAGATAGGAAATTATGGCGGCCTGTCTGGTGACTTCCCCGTTTAGCATTTCAAGGGCTGCTATACCGTGCCTGCCCTCCAATCCAGCAGTAAAGGCCGAAAGCGCCCCTGCAGAATTTCCAAACGGCAAAAGCGTGGAGGCAATTTCTTCATGGTTGATTTGGGTATTAATCGCAAGAAGCGCGATCACGACGGAAATCCCTACACTGCTGCCGATATTTCTGACAAGGCTGAAAATGGCGGTAGCATCGTTGCGGTAGTGCGGGGTAAGCGTCGCATACGCCAGTGTACTTAAGGGAACGAACACGAAGCCCATGCCAAAGCCCTGAATTGCGCCTGTGTAGACAAGGCGGGAGGTCGGCATTGAGGTCGTGAAAAGACTCATTTCATAAAGGGAAAACGCAGTTAAAAGCAGGCCTGACAGGATCAACCACCGGGGATCCACTTTTTGTACCAGGCGTCCGACAATTATCATGGCAATCATCACACCAACGCCACGCGGCGCAAGCACCACCCCAGTCAGAAATACAGGGTAACCCATCAGGCTTTGAAGGAATGGCGGTAGAAGTGCCATGCTTGAGAGCAGAATAATTCCAACCACAAACATCAAGACAAGGCTGACGGCGTAATTGCGGTCCTTAAACATCGCTGGATCGAGGAACGGATGCTCTTTCGCAGTCACGATATGAATGACAAAGAGGTATAATGCCATTCCGCCCAATACGCCTTCGAAAATAATCTCTGTTGATGAAAACCAGTCCTGGCTCTGACCGCGATCCAACATCATCTGGATCAAGCCGATAGCAAGGCTTAAAAGCACAAAGCCGAAGGCATCGAACTTGCGGCCTTGCGTCTTTTCCGTTTCCGGCAGGAAAAACCACATGCCTGCAAGAGCCACTATGCCTATAGGCACGTTGATGTAAAACACCCACCGCCAGTTATAATATTCGGTTAGCCATCCGCCTAAGGTCGGCCCTAAAATCGGTCCCAGCATCACCCCGATGCCCCATGTGGCCATTGCCTGTCCATGCTTTTCGCGAGGGTTGATATCGAGCAGAACGGATTGGGAAAGGGGCACTAGCGCTGCACCAAACACGCCCTGCAACAGACGGAAAACGACCATTTCGATCAAGCCTGTCGCGGCTCCGCATAAGATTGAAGCAATAGTAAATCCTGCCACGCTTAACATGAATAAGCGTTTCCGTCCCAATTTGGCAGCGAGAATCCCCACAGGCGCAGTCATGATAGCGGCTGCGACGATGTAGGAGGTCAAAATCCATGTCGCCTGTTCCTGCGAGGCGTTCAATGCGCCTTGCATGTGCGGCAGGGCAACATTGGCGATGGTCGTATCTAATGCCTGCATGATGGTCGCAAGCATAATGGACGCGGTAATCATTCGCTTTTGAACGCCCAAGTCCATGGTTTACTGATCCGGCGTGTAGGCAGTATGAAACAGCATGTGCGGATAATGTCCTATGTCAATGGTGACATGAGCGCTCATGCCTACGCGCAACGGGAATGCTTTCGATTTTTCATCAACGGCTATTCTAACAGCGATGCGCTGGACAACCTTCACCCAGTTTCCGGTGGCGTTTTGCGCCGGAAGAACGGAGAATTCCGATCCACTGGCTGGACTTATGCTTTCGACCCGCCCGGACCATTTTCTGCCCGGATAGGTGTCGACCTCAATGGTGACAAGCTGACCTGGTTTCACTTCGGTGAGTTCCGTTTCTTTGTAATTCGCCTCAATCCATATATCCTTGCTGCCCACGAGATTAAGGGCCGGAACTCCTGCCTTCGCGTAGTCGCCCACATGCGGCGCGGTGCCGATAATACCGTCAGTAGCTGCTTTGACTTTCGTTCGTTGAAGATTTAATTGTGCATCTTTCAATTTTGCCAGGGCCCTACGGTAATGTGGGTGATCTTTCGGATCCAGATCGGGGTTGTTGTCAAGCGCCACTAAAATGCCGTTGACCTCATGGGTTAAAACAGCAGCCGTTTTTTCAGCAGCATCTCGCTTGCGTTTTGTCTCTTTAAACTCGGTTTGCGAAACCCCGCCGCTTTCTGCCAGATCAACGCGGCGATTATATTCATCCTTCGCGAAATCAACATCAACCTGTGCCCGCGAAAGATCTTCCCGCTTCTGGCGGTATTGCGCCTTTATTTGTTCGATGTCTACATAGGAAATTTCCAGGTCTGCCTGTGCCTCATCAACCGAAATCTGATAGTCATTTGGATCGATATCGAAGATGGTATCACCGGCCTTCACCAGTTGATTGTCGGCAACATAAACAGAGAGGATTTCTCCGGTCACCTGTGGCGTGACAAGTATTTTTGCGGATTTGACGTAGGCGTTATCGGTATAAATGTAACGCCCTGCAGTCAGATAAAAAAAAGTGCTTACGACGAAAACGACGGCTATACCGCCAGCCATTAATCCACGCCGCGAAAGCTTTCTCTTTGGCAATTTTTCATTTCCGCTCATTTGTTTCCACATTCCTCTTTTACGAGATTTTTTTTGATCGTTAAAAGCATCCGCCGAAGCGTATTTTGATCTTTTTCAGACAGGCCATCGAGGGCGAAGGGGCGTAAATCTGACGCATAAGCCTGCATCTTAGTCAAGATAGGCTCCGCTTTTCTGGTGGGATAAAGATTGATAGCGCGGCGGTCATTCGGGTCTCGCTTTCGGTATATCCACCCGGCTGCTTCCATGCGGTCGATTAATCGCGCTGCGCTGATGGGTTGAATTTCCATGATATCGGCGAGCTGGGATTGGCGCATTCCTTGATTAAGAGAGATATGCGCCAGTGCCTGCCACTGCGCCTGCGTCAATCCAAGGCCCTGGACGCGTCGATTGAACGCGCGCCTCCAAATTCGCGCAACATCGTTCAAGATAAATCCCATTGTTTCATATGAGGCCTGCTTTGTATCCATCCGATCTCCATTTAATACTCCTATATATAATAAGCAGGCTTATTAACAAAGTCAAGTTTGGTTTAACGAAATCTGTTCGATTTTCCCGTATATAATGTTTTTGATTATGAGGAGTAATCGGTAAGCGCAGCCTGCATTTTTTAGATAAATGAAAAACTGATTAAAATTTGCATTTTGATTTTTTTCTCTAATTTTGAACTTTAATCAATTCTGTTCTAAAATTCAAAAAACGATCTTTTTTAATGTCAAATAACCTGCAACGTAAGGTATTGCTTTACAAAGCTGCACAGGAAGCGAGAGATGCGGGATATTATCCTTATTTCCGACCAATTACTTCGGCTCAGGATACCATAGTATATATCAATGGGCTTCAGACATTGATGTTTGGATCAAATTCCTACCTGGGATTAACAAACGATATTAGATTGAAAGAAGCTGCGAATGCAGCAATTGAGAAATATGGAACGGGATGTGCAGGTTCCAGGTTTTTAAATGGGACATTGGATATCCATTTAGAATTAGAAGAGCGGCTGGCTCAGTATGTTAAAAAAGATGATGCAGTAGTATTCAGCACAGGTTTTCAGGTGAATCTGGGTGTCCTTTCTTCAATCGTAGGCCGGAATGATTATCTTATTCTTGATGAATATGATCATGCCTCACTCATAGACGGGGCGAGACTTTCTTTTGCCAAGGTTTTGAAATACAAGCATAATGATATGCTCGATCTCGAAAACAAAATAAAAAATCTACCAGCAGAAAGTGTAAAGCTCATAGCTACCGACGGGGTCTTCAGTATGGAGGGAGATATTGCCAATTTGCCTGCAATCGTCGGACTGGCTAAGAAATACGGCTGTAATATTATGGTGGACGATGCTCACGGATTAGGAGTAATAGGTGAGAAAGGTTCCGGCACCGCAGATTATTTTCAAATGTCAGGTGACGTCGATTTAGTAATGGGAACTTTCAGCAAATCCTTTGCTTCATTGGGTGGGTTCATCGCCTCCGACAAGGCGACAATAGAGTACATCAAGCACAATGCGCGTGCACTTATTTTTAGCGCAAGCATGACCCCTGCTTCGGTTGCAACAGTGTTGAAAGCACTGGAGATCATCCAGCAGGAACCGGAACATTTGGAAAATCTCTGGAAAAATACCAAATACGCTAGCAATCTTCTGAAAAGCGAAGGTTTTGATATTGGCCCTACCGGAACACCCATTATTCCTATTTATATACGCGACAACGAAAAAACTTTTCTTATTACTAAAATGCTCCAGGAAAATGGTGTTTTTGTAAATCCCGTTGTTGCTCCGGCCGTGCCCGCTGAAGATACACTTATTCGGTTTTCATTGATGGCTTCTCATACTTTTAGTCAAATAGAAGAGGCAATTGAAAAGCTATCAAAGGCATATAATTCATTGTTTTTCGAAAAAGTAGTCTTAAACGGAAAAGCATGATTCAAGTAAGGCAGGTTTCAAATCGACAAATGCTTAAGGCGTTCATTGATTTTCCTCACGAACTATACAAATACGATGACAACTATGTGCCTGAGTTATTTATCGCGCAACGTGATTTATTAACTCCTGGGAAACATCCTTTTCACAATCATTCGCAAACACAATTGTTCCTTGCATATCAAAACGGTTTAATACGAGGGCGGATAGCGGCTATATTAAATAGAAATCATAACCAGTTCAATCAAGCGAATGATGGTTTCTTTGGCTTTTTTGATACAGTGGAAGATCATCTGGTAGCCGACGCACTTTTTACCAGTGCTGAAAAGTGGCTCGCAGGCAAAGGTGCACGTACTTCCATAGGACCGGTGAATTTTTCTACAAATGAAACCTGCGGCATGCTGGTTAACGGGTTTGTGAAGCCACCTGTGGTAATGATGCCTTACAACAAGCCATACTACAGTACCATTACGGAACGGTTTGGCTATAGCAAAAAGGTAGATTTGATTGCATACAATATTGATGCAGCTTTATACAACGACAAACCTCTTGTGTTAATGCCTGTGTTAGAGCAAAGGCTGAAAAATAAGGATATTGTGTTTAGAAAAGTGGAGTTAAAAAATTTCCGAGAGGAAGTCCGATCACTACAGGTTATTTACAATCAGGCCTGGGATAAAAATCTTGGGTTCGTGCCGATGACAGTTGAAGAGTTTGAGCACATGGCGAAAGACCTGAAACTAATTCTTGATCCAGAGTTCTGCGTATTGGCTGAACATAATGGCAAAGCAGTTGGGTTCTCCCTTTGTATACCTGATATAAATCAGGTACTTCGATCAATTGATAGAGGAAGGCTTCTTCCCACCGGGTTCTTTAAATTGCTGACCCGCCGCAAATCAATTGATGGTATACGTGTCTTAGCATTGGGTGTCCTTGAAGGCTATAGAAAGTTGGGAATTGAAACTGTGCTTTACGGAAGAATCATCCAAAACTGTCTGAATAAAAAAATAACGAAGGCTGAGGCCTCTTGGATTTTAGAGGACAACTACCTGATGAATAAGGCGCTGACAAGCATAAATGCCGTCCCCTATAAAACTTATAGAATTTACGAAAAAGCATTGGTGTGAATAAAAGAGTATTGATTACAGGCGCAAATGGATTCATCGGTTACCATCTTTTGACGAGATGTATCATTGAGGGATATAAAGTAGTGGCGGCGACAAGAGCATCCAGCGATGTGGGGCATTTGCGTGGCTTGCCCCTGCGCTTTGTTCATCCGGAATATGAAGATGAAAGGATGCTGAAAAAAATGCTCCTTGATGAGCGGATAGATTATATTGTGCATGCAGCGGGTATAACACGCGCCAAGAATAGCAACGAATATAATAGAGTAAATGCTACTTATACCCGGCACTTAGCCAGGGCATCCTGTGAAAGCGGCGTAAGTAAATTTGTATTCCTGAGCAGCCTTGCCGCGTTAGGTCCTATAGGATATGACGATGAACACCCAATCACAGAGGATAAGCGACCTTCGCCTGTAACTGCCTATGGCAAAAGTAAGTTACTCGCTGAGCAATATATCGGGGAAATACCCTTGCCACAACAGATTATTTTGCGACCAACAGCCGTCTATGGCCCGCGTGAGAAAGACTTGTTTATACTGTTTAAAACATTGGCCAGGAGGATCGAGCCTTATATTGGGAGAGGCAAACAATGGTTGAGTTTTATTCATGCAGATGATGTTGCATCAGTTGTCATTCAAGCCCTACATACGGACATATCCGGAATTTACAATCTATCAGATGGCGGCAGATACGATAAATATGAGTTGTCAGCATCAATCAAAAGGGAATTGGGAAGTAAGGCTTTAAGAATACATTTTCCGATGAGTATTGCGCGTATCATCGCAGCAGCATTGGAACAACTGTACAAGAATAATGATAAAGCCCCCACATTTAACAGGGAAAAGATCGCAGAACTTACTGCCCAAAACTGGCATTGCAGTATAGACCGCGTTCGCACCCAGCTTGGCTTTGAGCCAAAATATAACCTTTATTCTGGAATTGTGGAGACGGTACAATGGTATAAAAAAAATAACTGGCTTTAAAAAAAATATATGGAACATCAGATTAAAAATGCCGATGGAAAACTAGGTGTGTTGATCCCTGGTCTCGGAGCAGTGGCTACTACCCTAATAGCAGGAGTGGAAACAATAAAGAAGGGATTAGCGCATCCTGTTGGCTCCCTTACGCAAATGGGAAATATCAGGCTGGGAAAGCGTACTGAAAACAGAAACCCCCGTATAAAAGACTTTGTGTCTCTTACCTCACTGGAAGATATCGTATTCGGCGGCTGGGACGTTTACGAAGACAATGTATATCAGTCTGCGGTAAATGCCAAGGTGATTGACCGGCACCAGTTGGACACCGTAAAGGAGGAACTTGAAGCCATCAAACCCATGAAAGCCGTTTTTGACAAAGAGTATGTAAAGAACATCAGCGGCAACCATGTGAAAAAAGCTACTCATAAATACGACCAGGCTTTTGCTTTGATGGAAGATATCCGCGACTTCAAGGAAAAGAATGGCTGTAGCCGGCTGGTGATGATCTGGTGTGCATCCACCGAAAAGTACATTGAGCATTGCGAGGTGTATGATTCACTCGAACACTTCGAGACAGCGTTGCACAACGATGATCCACGCATATCACCCAGCATGATCTATGCTTATGCAGCCATAAAAATGGGTGTGCCTTTTGCGAATGGCGCCCCCAACCTGACCTGCGATATTCCGGCGCTTGTGCAATTTGCGAAAATAATGCAGGTACCTATAGCAGGAAAAGACTTTAAAACCGGCCAAACCTTGATGAAGACCATTCTTGCACCTGGACTGCACGCGCGGGCACTCGGCGTCAAAGGTTGGTTCTCCTCAAATATACTGGGCAACCGGGACGGACTTGTTTTGGACGATCCTGATAATTTTAAAACAAAGGAAGTGTCTAAGCTCAGTGTGCTGCAAGATATTTTGCAACCCGACCTTAATCCGGAATTGTATGGCGACCTGTATCACAAGGTCAGGATCAACTATTATCCTCCACACGGCGATAACAAAGAAAGCTGGGATAATATAGACATCTTCGGATGGATGGGATATCCAATGCAGATCAAGATAAATTTTCTGTGCAGGGACTCCATCCTGGCGGCTCCAATCGTGCTTGATCTAGCTTTGTTCATGGATCTGGCTGCACGAGCCGGCATGTGCGGTATTCAGGAATGGCTTTCATTTTATTTTAAATCACCACAAACTCTCGAAGGATTGAGGTCGGAACATGATATTTTCAAACAATTGATGAAGCTTCAAAATACGCTGCGCCATATGATGGGTGAGGATATGATCACGCATCTCGGCCTGGACTATTACCAGCAGTTGGTGGAGTCATTATGAGGAGGTTGCATTGCTTGGTCGCAAGCTGTTTTGGGATTGGTTATATAGGCAAGGGTGGCGGAACAATTGCCTCAGCCTTTGCAATACTGATATGGGGGGCGATGTTTGCCATTTGGGGCAACGCTTTGTTTTGGCAACTATTGCTTCTTTTGGGAGTAACTGCTGCCGGTGTCTGGAGTTCTTACAAAGTGGAACCTCTTTGGGGGAAAGACAGTAAAAAGGTAGTAATTGATGAAGTTGCGGGAATGTTGGTGGCGCTCCTGGGTTTGTCCTTTAATATCCCGATCGTGTTGGCCGCTTTCGTGCTGTTCAGATTTTTTGATATCGTAAAACCACTTTTAATTAACAGGACGGAGCGGTTGCCCGGCGGATGGGGCGTGATGGCGGATGATATACTTTCTGGGGTCTATTCAAATATTATAATGTGGATATTGGTAAGCCAAAAGCTAATAGCGTAGTTGCTTTCATCAAAGCGCAGGCAGCATCTTTAATTGCCACAGCTTGCGATTTTATAACCACCGTATTATGTGTGGAGCTTATGCATATTCAGCCAGTACCGGCTACTGTGACTGGAAATGTTTTTGGCGGTGTCATTAATTTTTCACTTGGCCGAAACTGGGTATTTACGGCAAAAGGGGAAAGTAGTTTATATCAGGGTTTGAAGTACATTCTTGTATGGCTGGGCAACCTGCTGCTTAACGCAGTCGGTATGTATATCCTGGCGATAAAACTTCACGTTGACTACATCCTATCCAAGCTTGCAGTTTCTCTGATGGTAGGAGTGCTTTATAATTATTTTTTTCAGAAAAGGTATGTATTCAATAAGGTATAGCGTTTCGGGAGGCTTGTTTTTATCTCTTTTATTTCTTTTCAGCTTCAATGCATTGGCACAAACCAAAGTAAAAGGATATGTGAAAGATAGCAAAACAAAAACTCCAATTGAGTTTGTAAATGTTTTCTTTCCGGAAACATCGATCGGAACCACCACTAATGAGAAAGGATATTTTGAAATAGAAAGCCCTAACCAGCAAAATAAAATCAAAATCTCATCGATAGGGCATCGCTCCGTTGTTTTAAAAATTCGCCCGGAAGGTGAACAGACAGTAGAAGTCTCCTTAGTGGAAGAAGAGCACAGTTTGAATGAAGTTGTAGTAAAGCCGCCAAAGGTAAGGTACCGCAACAAGGACAATCCTGCTGTTGAACTTATTAGGCAAGTGGTAGCACACAAAGCGGAAAACAGAAGCGAGAGCAACGATTATGTGGAGTATGAAAGCTATGAGAAAATAGAACTTGCCTTGCAAAACACACCTGAGAAGCTAAAGCGGAATAGATTGTTCCGGTCGTTCAAGTTTATGGTCGACAATATAGATACTACAACCCTTCCCGACAAAGCCCTGATGCCCATTTACCTGGAGGAGCGAATTACCCAAAACTATTATCGCAAAAAAGGAAATAAGACTAAACGAATTATCAAAGGCGAGAAAAAAGTAAACTTTGGAGAATACCTTGATAATGCCGGACTAAATACTTATCTGAAGCATATTTACCAGGATATTGATATCTATGATAATAATATTACTGTAATGACCAATCAGTTCCTGAGTCCTATTGCCACTTTAGCACCTACATTCTATCAGTTCTTCATTGTAGACACTATTGAAGAAAACAACACGAAACTCGTGGGTTTGAGCTTTTATCCACGCAATAAGACGGATATGCTTTTTCAAGGCAGAATGTACATCACAATCGATGGGCGTTACGCCGTTCAAAAGGTGACCATGACGGTTAATAGAAACATTAACCTCAACTGGGTAAGAGATCTCGACATCAACCTAGACTTTGTAAGGGCTAACGACTGGAAATATCACCTTATTAGATCTGAATTAAAGACTGATTTTGGACTATCTGAAAAACGTACGGGAGGAATTTATGGAAAAAGGGTGGTATCGCTCCGGGACCTTGCCATAAATGAACCGCATCCGGATAAATTTTATAATGATGACGCTGAAGTGGTAGAGCAAAATGCTACGACCAGAACCGATGATTTCTGGAACACAGCCCGTCATGATTCGCTCACGGTAGCAGAGCAGCGAACCTATTCCAATATTGAAAGCCTCACCAACTCAAAATCATTTAAGCGAGTTGCCGAAATTGCCACTTTGTTACTTGCAGGTTATAAACACGCCTCTCCATACGTTGAAATTGGTCCAGCAAATACTTTTTACAGCTACAATCCAGTAGAAGGTTTTCGACTGCGGCTAGGTGGGCGGACTACACCAAACCTGAGCAAGCGAATAACTTTGGAAACGTACGCTGCCCATGGATTTAAAGACAGAAAGTGGAAGTATTATTTAGGCGGATCATATTCTTTCACCCACCGCTCAATTTTTGAATTTCCGTCCAGGGTTTTGAGAGCCAATTATCAGGAAGACACAAAAATTCCGGGGCAGGAACTACAGTTTGTTCAGGAGGACAATGTACTCCTTTCTATTAAGCGTGGTGTTAATGACAAATGGTTGTACAACAAAATATATGTCATAGATTACCTGCACGAGCTGCGCAACCATTTTTCTGTACGGTTAGGATATAAGAACTGGCAACAAGAACCTGCTGGTCAGCTCAAATATACTCGGGAATCTAACATCCCAAACAGTCCCGAAATAGTGCCTGATCTCACTACTTCGGAACTCGTAGTTGAATTACGTTGGGCGCCCAATGAAGAATTTTACCAGGGTAAACTCTACCGTATACCAATGCCCAACCGCTATCCGATTTTTACACTGCGCGGAATAGCAGGCTTGAAAGGGTTTCTTAATGGACAGTCCAATTATCAGAATATCACCGCTAACATTTATAAGCGTCTATACCTGTCGCAATTGGGCTATAGCGACGTGGTACTGGAAGGGGGAACCGTTTTAGGAACTGTGCCTTTTCCTCTCTTGGCCATACACAGGGCAAATCAAACGTATTCATTGCAGTTACAATCTTATAATCTGATGAATTTTCTGGAATTTGTCAGTGATCACTATGCCAGCCTTGTCATAGACCATTGTTTCAATGGTTTCATATTTAATAAGATCCCGATCATAAAAAAGACAAGGCTTCGAGAGTTTGTCAATCTCAAAGTCTTATATGGTGGCATTCGAGCTGAAAATCTGCCCGCAAATAATAAATCACTTCTGACATTTCCGACCTACTCAGATGGGAGGCAGGCAACCTATTCTCTAGAAGAAAACCCGTACATTGAAGGGAGTGTCGGGATAGGAAATATTTTGAATTTTTTCCGGGTAGACTTGGTAAAAAGGTTTACCTACCTCGACAATCCTCATGTATCAGGCCTGGGGTTGCGTATGAGATTTAAGTTTGACTTTTAATTGATCAACTAATAATGCATGAGTTCAAAAAAAACACGGGACAGGTTACAAGTTGGGATTTATAAAATCATCACTCCTTTTGTTCGATTTTTGATAAGGATTGGACTGACGCCCAATGCTGTGACAACTATAGGGCTAATATTAAATATTGGCGTGGCGATTATTTTTATTAAGGGCGCGGAAATAGGAAACCGTGGAGATCTGTCTTATGTGGGATGGGCAGGAGCCTTGGTTTTATTTGCTGGTTTATTCGATATGCTGGACGGTCAGGTTGCGCGGCTGGGAAATATGTCTTCAACATTTGGTGCGTTGTATGATTCGGTGTTGGACCGTTACAGTGAACTATTTACTTTTTTAGGAATCTGCTATTACCTGGTGGCACATCATTATTTCCTGAGTTCGCTTTTTGCTTTCGTTGCATTAATTGGATCGATGATGGTGAGTTATACCAGAGCAAGGGCAGAAAGTCTTGGTGTCGAATGTAAGGGCGGACTAATGCAGCGTCCGGAACGTGTGGTTTTAATAGGGGTATCAGCAATTGCCTGCGGTATTGTCAGTTCTGTAATAGGCGGCAGTTATAAGCTATATATTGAGCATATTCCTTTTCATGTTTTTGAAACAATCTCAGTCTTTACGTTCCCCATTAGCATTATGGCGGTACTCACAAACATTACTGCTATAAGACGTTTGCGGGATGCGAAAATAGCATTGCAAAAAAAATAGAATTATGGGCCGGCAATTTTTTTGGACATTTACCATAGCTTTTCTTTCGTTAATGAAGGCAGAAGCCAATCCGATAGAAGAGCAGGACTCAATGCCTACCCCTTTCGGTATCGAGAACCTTCTTTTTTATGTGCAGCGGACACCTAATACAAACACTATAGTCTATTCGCTGAATATCAAGAATGGTGTTTTGCAAGACAATAACCCGGTTCATATCTTTTGGATTCGCTACGCTGACAAGGGAGAGCACAGGGAACTTAATTTTATCCAACGGAAATTTGCGTATGGGCTAACTACAAAAAAAACAGATAAAGATCGCTATGAATTGCGTTTCGTTTCGTACGACAGCTTTCCGTTGCTACTTAAAAAAGGGACAGACGGCCAATTCCGAGTGTTCACGAAAATCAAGGGGACGGATGCAATACTACAGCGTATTTATATTAAGATAAACGGGGGCACTTTCTGGTATCCAAATGTAGTCTATATTGAATTGAAAGGAAATGATGCGACTACCGGAGCTACAGTTATCGAAAGAATTAAACCATAAAATATGCCTAAAAATTACATTTCAAATTCAAGTGAGTCCGTCCGGATGTTTCGAAATCCTTTTCTCGAAGCCTGCTCCAAAGTCCATTATACTGTTCCTCTGTTTATCTATATACCTGTTGTCTTTTATTTTATTGCCAAAAGCATTTTTGTTCTGCACACAAAAGCCCATGTGATTTTTATTTGCTTTTTCTTGGGCATAATTGTGTGGTCTTTTGTTGAATACGTATTACACAGATTCGTTTTTCACTTTACACCGAAAAGTAAACTTTACGAGAGGATCCACTTCATATTTCATGGCGTGCATCATAGTTACCCAAACGACGTGAAAAGGTTAGTAATGCCGCCATCCGTCAGCCTCCCACTGGCTTTTGCCTTTTATTTTATTTTCAAATTCTTATTTAACCCGGTAATATTCAACACCTTTTTTCCCGGCTTCGTAACCGGTTATTTGATCTATGATATGAGCCATTATGCCCTTCACCATTTTAATTTCAGGACCAGGTTTTTCAAAGGACTGAAAAGAAATCACATGCTGCATCACTACCAGGACGCGTCCAAGCGCTTCGGTGTGAGCTCGGTACTGTGGGACAAGATCTTTCATTCAGATAAATAAAGTAATTAAATGCTAAGCGATGAACAAGGAAGTAAGTAACAAAGGGTTCATGTGGTCGGATGAGCCCGAACCACATAAAAAGCGTACAAAGGAGATTATAAACCAACATCCGGAAATCAGAAAGCTGATCGGAAGAAACCCCTATACTTTTCTGATCATTATTTTTTGTGTGTCTGTTCAGCTTACATTGGCCATACTACTAAAGGATGGTCCCTGGTGGTTGATCACCGTTCTTTCTTATTGTATAGGTGCCTTTGCCTGCCACACCTTGTTTGTTTGCATTCATGAGTGTGCGCATAACCTGTTGTTCAAGGATAGAACGCTCAACACTCTATCAGGCATCATAGCCAATCTACCGCTTGTTTTTCCAAGTTCCGTTTCGTTTCAAAAATACCATCTTAAGCACCATTCCTATCAAGGAGTGGAGGAACTGGATGCGGATATGCCCTTTAGGTGGGAAGCGCGATTGATTGATAACTCAACATTTGGGAAAGCACTATGGTTGCTTTTTTATCCTGTTTTCCAATTACTACGGCCTTTGCGTCTCACTAAAGAAATAAAAATCTTTGATGGGTGGACGCTGGTCAACTGGATCGTTCAATTCTGTTTTTTAGCTGCAATAGCGGTGCTCTTAGGCTGGAAAGCCATTCTATTTCTTGTACTGAGCTTTTTCTTTTCCATCGGTCTTCATCCGCTAGGCGCCCGCTGGATACAGGAGCATTATTTAACCCATGGACCACATCAGGAAACCAAAAGTTATTATGGGGCACTAAATACCGTGAATTTAAATGTGGGCTACCACAATGAACATCATGATTTTCCATCGATCCCCTGGAATAAATTGCCGCATATTAAACGAATCGCAACTTCATATTATGACTCATTAGGTTACCATACTTCATACACAGGTCTGTTATTCAGGTTTCTTTTTGATAAAGAGTTATCGGTTCATTCCAGGGTTGCCAGGAGCAACCGCGGTAAGACAATGAAAACTACTAAGACAAATACCAACACTAAATACGGCTAAATTGAAAACCAAGAGTCTATATAGCCCTAAATATTTGGTTGCGATGGCTGCCTTGACAATAAGCTATTTATCGCTGTCTTATCTGCTTATTGGGTTTAAACCGGAACAGTTGTTTTTGACGGTTCTTATAAACAGCCTGTATTTCGCCTCTTTTAAAACCCGAAAATTTGTATCAGGCTTTTCGATTTTCATCCTGTATTGGGTGATTTTCGACTACATGAAGGCCTACCCAAATTATAGTTTTAGCAACGTTCATATAGCAGACCTCTACTGTGTGGAAAAAAGTTTGTTTGGTATATCTGCTAACGGTACCATTCTTACTCCAAATGAATACTGCCATTTATATCAAAACTCATTTTTGGATATTATTTCTGGGTTTTTTTACCTCATGTGGGTTCCTGTACCTCTTATTTTTGCTGCGTACTTATTTTTCCAAAAGCCCGTTGAATTCTACCATTTTGCTCTTACATTTCTTGTCACCAACCTGATTGGTTTTTTGGTATATTATTTATATCCCGCAGCCCCGCCATGGTACGTACAACTAAACGGGTTTACATTTTATGCTAGTACCCCGGGCAATACTGCCGGCTTAGCAAGATTTGATCATTTTTTTGGCGTTCACGTATTCGATGCATTATACGCTAAAAGTTCCAATGTATTTGCCGCAATGCCATCTTTACATTCGTCTTATCCACTGCTGGTACTTTATTACGGCATCAGGATTGGTTTGAAAAACGTAAATTTGATATTCCTGATTATTTCAGCGGGTATTTGGTTTGCTGCAATTTATACCAGCCACCATTATCTACTTGATGTAATCGCAGGGATTATTTGTGCTGGTGCTGGCATTGGCTTTTTTAATATTTTATTAAAATTTACAGTTGTGAAAAGGACTATTGCAAAGTTAGTTGCAACCAATACTTAATTATGGCGAAAAGAGATAATTATCAGCAAATTATATTGGCAGCTAAACAACTTTTCCTAAATTACGGCATTTCAAAAACAACCATAGAGGACATCGCAAAAGCAGTTGGTAAAGGCAAAAGCAGCCTTTATTATTATTTTACGACGAAGGAAGAGATTATTGAAGCAGTTCTTGTCCGGGAAAGACAAGCCTGGATTGAACAGATTAACAAGGAAATCGCCTTATTATCAACGTCAGAAAGCAAGCTAAAACTTGTAGCCCACCTTGTGACCGCACATATTGAAGATCAAAAGGATGTCTTTTTGCAAATACTAAAGGATGATTCTGACTTTCGGTCGTACATGCCAATTGTGCGCCAATTGAAAGAAAAATATAAAGCTAGTGAATATCAAATGATCAATATTATTATTTCAGATGGTATAAATAGCGGCGAGTTTAGCGAAAAACATAAAGATAAGATTAATCACTTCACTGTCCTTTTTTTAAATAATTTAAAAAGCCCTCTATATTTCCGGTCTTCCGATTGTTCAGAGGTTTTTGCTGCAATTGCAGTTTTTACAGAAATGTTTATCAGGTTCCTTAAAAATTCTGACTGATAAGCTTTCTGTGATTTTTTATCGTAAAATTAATTAATCGTTTAATTATATTTTGTAACTTTGCAAAAAATTATTCTCATGACACATAAGGAGGATAAAAGGGAGTTGATTAAAGATAAGAGCCTGATTCTTTTTTCGGAAAGAGGATTTGAGGCCACATCAATCCGTCAGATTGCTCAAGCGTCGAATATCAATATTGCTATGATATCCTATTACTTTGGCTCCAAAGAACATTTACTTGAGGAGATAATAAAGGATAAGCTTGGAGTAATAAAACTATACGAAAAAGATATAATATTTAATAATAATAACTCGGAACAAAATCTTGAGATCTTTATTAAAAATTTGATTGAGAAATTTATACAAAATACTGCGTTTTATAATTTATTGCATTCCGAGTTAGTTATAAAACAGAGGGTTTTTAGTGGCGAAACCTATTATACTGTTAAACAACATAATGAAGCAATACTTCAAAAAATAATTGCCTCAGGAATAGCTGAAGGTTTATTTCGCCTTACACCGACAATAAGTGTTATTCAGGCTTTTATAATTGGTCCTTATATCAATTTTATATTGAACAGAAGATATTATTCCAATATTGCTGAGCCTGGTACGGATGACAGTTTTGACCGGTATATAAGGGATGTGCTGGTGCCAAATATCATTAAATCAACGATCTCACTTCTAAAATAATATGTATCGCAATTTAAAATCATTCTTTTATGTTGTTACTCTCTTTTTAAGTAATACCGTAAATGCCCAGGACAAAAAATATATTTCCCTCATCGAAGTAATGGACCTGTCCTTAAGAAATCATCCCCAGCTTGCTATTTCCAGGAGTGCAGTTGCTATTAATGACCAGCAGGAAAAGGTTGCAGGTTTACAAAAAATTCCTGCACTTACCTTTTCGGGTTCAGCGTTTTACATGGGAGATGTTTTTACTTTGGACAAAGACTTCAAAGATAAATCAGATATCGATATTCCTAATTTTGGTAACAGTTTTGCCCTGCAAGCCGGACAGCTATTATTCAAGGGTGGACTTATTAAAAAAAGCATCGAATTAGCAAATCTCAGAACGCAATTGTCGGAACTTGATCTTAAAAAAGACATACAAAATATAAAATTCCTGGTGGTTTCCAATTATCTGGATTTGATCCGAATAGATAATCAAATTAGAGTTTTGGAAAACAATAAAACCTTAGCCCGGGAACGTTTGAAAAACGTCGGGAAATTTTACGAACAGGATATGGTTACGCGAAATGAGGTAATCCGCGCTGAGCTCGCAATTCAAAATCTGGACCAAGCGCTACTTACAGCGAATAACAATCGAAGCATTGTTAACTATCAGATCAATATAGCTCTCGGTTTACCAGAAGGGACCAGATTAGAGCCAACTGATAAGTCTGCTATTGAAAATGAGCATTATCCGTTAGATTATTACTATCAGCTCTCCGCTTCACAAAACCCAATTTTAAAAGCTGGAGAAAAAAATATTGAACTAGCCGAAAAAAATATAGCACTTACTAAAACTGAATTTTATCCAGGTCTTTCCGCAGTTGGTGGTTACAATATGCAAAGGCCACTTATGAATTCCTTCCCGGCGAGGGACATATATCTTAATGCCTGGCAGGTGGGGGTGTCGCTTTCTTATAATATTGACAATCTGTACAAGACTAGGCAGCGCGTAAAAACTGGCGAGCTGTTAAAAAAACAGGCCGGCGAGGCATTGTTTCTTACACAGCAAAATCTGAGTACTGCAATATATGCGGGTTTTGTAAAATACCATGAAGCGATCGCTCAAGAAATAATAGCTAAAGAAGCAAAGCGTTTGGCTGACGAAAATTATAAAATAATAGACTCTAAATACCTGAATCAATTGGCTGTTCAAGCAGAAATGACAGACGCGCAAAACCAAAAACTGCAAGCCGATATTGATTATGAAAATGCACTGATCAATATACGTTTCCAATATTATAATCTAATTAAAGCTACCGGAACTTTATAAAAATCTATAATGAGCGTTCAAGAAAATAAAAGGCCTGACCAAAATCAGGAAAATGAAAACCATCCTGAGGAAGCGCAAAAACCTGCAAATCCGAGAGCAGGAATGAAAATAGAAACTCCCAGAAATCGCGACAATAACGATAAAAAGAAAAATAAGAATAGAACTTATTTTTCCAATATCGCCGTAATCCTAATACTGCTGGGTATTTGCCTGTATATAGTAAAAAGCTACCTCCACATCGGCGACAATGACTATACAGAAAATGCTCAGGTAGAAGAATATATCAACCCTATCAACAGCAGGGTATCAGCCTACATTAAAGAAATACGATTCATTGAACATCAGCCTGTAAGGAGAGGCGATACCTTGATGATCCTTGACAATCGGGAAATTCTAACCCAGTTAAACCAGGCAGAGGCGGCCTATTCCAACGCTTTGGCACAAAAAAATACTACCGGGTCCAGCGTCAATACAGCTACCAATAATATCAGTGTTTTGGAGGCCAATCTTGCAGGAGCAAAAGCCAGGTTGTGGAACGCGGAGCAAAACCTGAAAAGATATGCAAATCTCCTCAAGGCAGAGGCGGTGACCAAACAGCAGTATGACCAGATAAAAACTGAGTATGATGCTCAGGAGGCAGCATATGAAGCCTTAGTGAATCAAAAAAAATCCGCAAGTCTTTCCACAATAGAAGTAAAAACTAGGCTGCAAATAAATGATGCGGAAATAAAAAGGACAAAAGCAGCTTTGGAAATGGCAAAGCTCAACTTGTCTTATTGCACAGTTACCGCCCCTAACGATGGTGTAATGGCAAGAAGAATGATCAATGAGGGACAATTGTTACAGGCAGGACAACAAGTCGCTACAATCGTTTCCGAACCGCGGTGGGTGACTGCTAATCTATTGGAGAAACAAATGCCTTACGTAAAAATTGGCACGCTCGTTTCCATGAAAGCTGATGCACTTGCCGGCAGCGAATTTGAAGGCAAGGTCACTGCAATTTCAGGAGCTACTGGAGCCAGGTATTCTAATGTTCCTACAGATAATGCATCTGGAAATTTTATCAAAGTTCAGCAAAGAATTCCTGTCAGGATAGAATTTACTCCAAAAAATAAGAAAGAAGATCTGGAGAAGCTGAAAGCCGGCATGAATATGATAGTACGCATCAAAAATTGATATGAGCTTAACTGAAAAATACAATAAGGGACTTTTTGCAGACTGGGTACCGAAAATCGTGCAATTACTGCTCATACTAGTTTTTATTATTCTTCTGTTCCCGATGAGCTCTATATATGTCGGAAATCTTTCCTATATGGTCGGGGAAACAGGGCAGATGGCGGAATATTTTATGTGGGCCAATTTTGCAGGCACGGTAGGTATGGGTGCGGCAATGCCTGTTGCTTTCCGGGTAAAACTGGCATTCAAAATCAAGGATAAGGTAATTTTTATTCTCCTGCTTGTTGCTTTATTTAATTTTATTATAGCTACCACGGAAAATCCAATAGTTATCGTTCTAGTATCGATTTTGATGAATTTTTTCAAGATGATGGCACTGATAGAATTCATGCTGCCGGTTATGATGATATTGAATCCCGACGGCAACAGGGGAAAATTTTATGCAATGTTCTACCCGTTTATTTTGGGAATCTCTCAGGTGGGTGGCTACTTACTCACCAAAGAGGCCAGCTATCAAGGTTGGGAATATATCTATTTTCAAAGCGGACTTATTTGCGTTGTACTCACTGTAGTGGCTCTGATATTTATGCACAATAAGCATTTTGATAAACCCGTGCCTTTGTATTATATCGATTGGCTAAGTGGAATACTTTTTATACTGTGTTTCACCGCTCTGGCATATGTGTTATCTTTTGGCAAACAACAAGATTGGTTTAATTCTAGCAAAATAATATTTGCGGGTATCTTTACGATTACAACATTTGTCATTTTGTATTATCGTCAGAAAATTTTGAAGTATCCCTTTCTATCGTTCAACATATTTAAAAGGAATAATGTAAAGCATGGAATGGTTATGCTATTGATGCTGGGTATGTTCATGGCATTGAGCTCTGTTCAGAGTATTTATACCACCGGGATACTGAACTACGATCCAATTCACAATGGTAAGCTAAATATGATGATGCTGCCTGGCTTTGTTATAGCTGGAATATTTGCGTATAACTGGTTCAAAGCAAAAAAGCCCATTAAGTATTATATTTTCTCAGGCTTTTCTTCGATGATGCTTTACTGCTTATTGATGTATTTTTATATGGTTCCCGAATTAAATTACGAACGTTGGTATCTGCCCATGTTTTTCAAAGGTTTCGGGATGTGTTCCTTATTTATCTCAGCCTGGTTTTATACATTAGACAATCTTCAAATAGGAGAAATGCTTGCGGCAATAGGTATTGTAATGGTTTGGCGAACTTTTGTTACCATCGGTATATTCTCAGCTATATTTTCCTGGCTGCAATATCAATTTCAGATTGAAAGTTTAGGAAACCTGGCTATTTATTATGATGGGGTGACTTTACCTCAGCAGTTGGTAACTTCTAATATTAAAAGCATACAGCTAAACGCCGTTTTGGCAGCCAATAAACGTCTTATTGGCTATGTTCTTATAGCAGGATTAGGCGTCCTCTTATATATAGTTACACACCATTTCGGCAAAGACCGCTATTTTTTAATAAGGTTGAACGAACTTGCTGACTCTGCAAAAAGGGAGTACCGGGCGGAAAAGAAATCCATTACGTGAACTTCTTATTTTAATTAAATATATCTCAATTTTGGACGATCGAAAAAACTTTTAAAACTCCGAAAGTTTTTTTATTTTTGCCACGGCTTTGATGATGGATAATAATGAACGCATATTGTTAGCGGCCAAGGACCTGTTTTTTAAGTTTGGACTTAAAAACGTGACTATGGATGACATCAGTCGCGAATTAGGAATGTCAAAAAAAACGCTGTACGAGAATTATCAGAACAAGAAAGATATTGTGGAAACAATAACACAACGCTTTCTCGACAGGCATCATCAGGAGTATGAAAACATGGCTTCACAAGCCGTAGATGCTGTCGACGAAGTAGTCAGGTTAATGGACAAATTCAGTATGCTTTTTGAAAAAATGCATCCCCGGATCATATTTGATATGCAACGCTATTATCCTGAATCATGGCAAATGTTCAAGGATTACAAATTGAATTTTGTACTTCTGAAAATCCGGGAAAATTTGGATAAAGGAATAATACAAGGATTGTACCGCGCTAACATTGATCCGGAAGTTATTTCAAGACTACATCTGGAGCAAATTCAAATAGCCATAGATCCGCTTATTCTACCTCCCGAACAATTTGGTATGAAACATATTCACCGGCAGCTTCTGCTGCAATATCTCTATGGGATTTCAACGGTAAAGGGGCACATACTGATAAACCAATATTTAGATTTCAATGACATTTCTTACAAAATTGATTTATAGGTACATGATATGTAGAAGAACTTGGTCGATCACGGCTTTCGTTTTAATATTTTTTACAAAAGCCGACGCACAAACGATGCAGGACTCAATCATTTCCCTGCCAGAATTAATCAAATATGCATTGGCTAGCAATCAAACCGCGCGAAAAGCCAGGCTGGACATCGAAAACACTACGTACCGTATAAATGAAGTACGCTCCGCTGCATTGCCTCAAATCAGCGGTTCCGCAGGACTAAACTATAATCCTCTATTACAGCAAAGCGCTCTACCGGGCGATTTTTTCGGGCAGCCTGGTACAACCATCCTTGTAGCCCTTGGACAAAAATGGAATTCAAATGCGGGTGTTTCTTTCAGCCAGGCTCTGTTCAACCAAGGAGTGCTTACAGGATTGAAGGCGGCAACAACCACAAGAGAGTTTTACAGGATTAATGCGCAACTGACTGAGGAGGGAATTATTGAGCAAGTGGCAACAGGCTACTACGGACTGATATTGCAGCAACAGCAGCTCATTGCTCTTGACTCTACAATTGAAAATACCCGCGAATTATTGAATATACTTCAAAGCCAGTTAAAGAACGGCTTGGTAAAAAAAATCGATGTGGACAGAGTTTCTGTAAGCGCCACGAATCTGGAGGCAAGAAGACAACAAATAGTCAATGGCATTTCCATTTCTGAAAACCAACTGAAATTTCTGGCGGGCATTCCAATAAATCAACCCATTACATTTGAGAATGTAGATGTGCACAGTATCAAGCCTTCTGTTATGGACCATAACCCGGATGACTATCTTAGCAGAACAGAGTTCCGGTTGCTTCAGTCTCAGAAAAGGCTGTTAGAATTGCAGCGCGAGTCCTATAAAGCCGAGTATTATCCGACATTGTCTCTGTCAGGGAACTATTCCTATCAGGGACTTGGTAATGAATTTCCCTTTAAAGCCGAAAAAAGAAATTTCAATTGGTTTGATGTTGCCACATTCGGCTTGAACCTGAGAGTTCCGCTCTTTAACGGAATGGCGACACGATCTCGTATTCACCAGGCGGATATAGCCCTGGCTAAACTCGGTGAAGATATTTCTCAAACGCAGCAAGCAATGAATCTGGATTATGAAAATGCAGTATTGCAGATTAATAATAATCTGGCTTTGCTCAAAACGCAGCAGCAAAATGTAAAGCTCGCCGAGGATGTTTATCAGAATACAATTGCTAATTATAACTACGGGCTTGCAACGCTGGCGGATTTGCTGTCTGCAGAAAACGGATTGACCGATGCGCAGACAAATTATTTGACGACCTTATTAAACTATCGCCTTGCGGAAATCAAGCTGCTCAAGTCTAAGGGGGCACTTCGATCAATACTTCAATAAAATTAAACAACGCAGAACCACAATATCATTTGTAAATGGCACAAAAGAAGAATTCAAAAAGAGTAATCATCCTTATTGCAGTCAGTGTGGCAGTTTTAGCAGTAATAGGGATAGTATTATCACGTAATAAGAAGGCAAATCAGCAAAAAATGGCTGTTGTGTCGCAGCAAACCACAAGTGTGGCGGTCAGCACAGCGCCTGTAATCCGCGAGTCTGTAAGATCGGAGTTTTCAGCTAACGGAAATTTTCTTGCCGACAAGCGGGTAGATTTCTCTTCGGAGACGGCTGGACGCGTGCTACGTGTTTCGGTGGATGAAGGTGACTATGTACGTCCTGGGCAAGAATTAGCCGTAATCAAAGCAGAGGCTGCGAATGTTGATTTGGAAAACGCTCAAGCTGCGTACAATAACGCTGTGAAGGACAAAGAACGCTTTGAAAATGCCTATAAGACCGGCGGCGTGACCCAGCAGCAATTGGATCAGGCGCGTCTTGCGCTAAAGAATGCTGAGAGCAGGCTCAACCAGACGCAGCTCCGGTATAACGATGCGTTCGTAAAATCAAATATTAGCGGTGTAGTAAACAAGCGACTCATAGAGCCTGGCTCTTTCGTGGGAATTGGAACTCCACTCTTTGAAATCGTGAACATCTCAACATTGAACCTGCGTGTGGCGGTTGACGAAAGCCACGTAGGAACGATTAAAATCGGTGACAAGGTAGAGGTTAAAGCTACCGCAATGCCAGACAAAACATTTTATGGAACCGTTAAGTTCATAGCAGTAAAGGCTGACGAAGCCCTGAATTTTCCAGTAGATGTGACATTAGTCAATACGCCCGACAATGCGCTTCGAGCCGGGATGTACGGTACCGCAACATTCCGCCCGCAGGGCAAACTGGAAAATAACTCCGGGCTTGCAATTCCGCGTTCTGCCTTTATCGGCGGCGTAAATGCAGGGGAAGTTTATGTTGTACAGAACAACAGGGCAATGCTCAAAAAGATTACTCCTGGCAGAATTTTCGGCGACCGGGTAGAAGTGATTGCCGGACTGTCAGAGGGTGATGTTGTAATCATCAGCGGGCAGATAAATCTTCAGGACGGTGCTACAGTATCAGTAAACAGGCAATAGTTGCAAACAAAGAAAAATTTAATTGAATGAAGATCGCCGAAGTGTCGATAAAGCGCCCTGCGCTGATTATCGTTTTATATACTATTTTGACATTAGGGGGATTATTGAGCTATACTTCCCTCAACTATGAGTTGCTTCCAAAGTTCAGCCCGCCTGTATTGCTGGTCACAACCATATATCCGGGCGCTTCGCCCAGCGAAGTCGAAACATCGGTCACTAAGGAGATTGAAGCCGCGGTGGCCTCCATGGAAAATGTAAAAAAGCTTGAGGCTAAGTCATTTGAAAGCATTTCAGTTATAACCATCACGTTCTATGATGACGCAGATATCGATTATGCCCTCAACGACGCTCAAAGAAAAATCAATGCGATCCTGCGCAATCTTCCAGACGATGTAGACCCGCCATCTTTAGCGAAGTTATCCTTAGACGACTTGCCGATAATGACTGTCGCTACAACTTCCAATTTGAACGATGCAGACTTCTTTGATGTAATAGACAATCGGATTGCTCCGGAACTTTCGCGGGTGGACGGTGTAGCACGTATTGACATTATTGGCGGACGGGAACGTGAGATACAGGTGAACATCGACCCGAAAAAGCTGGAGGGCTATGGATTGTCTTTGATGCAGGTTCAGAACGCAATACTTAGTTCCAATCTTGATTTTCCTACCGGTAGCGTACAGACACGGGAGCATGATATACTTATTCGCCTCAGCGGTAAATTCAAAAACATTGACGAACTGCGCAATTTGGTTGTGCTCGACAATCCAGGCAGCGCTACGCAGGTAAGGCTTGCTGAAGTTGCTGATGTGCAGGAAGGGCAAAAAGACGTTGAAAAAATTGCACGGGTAAATCAGCAAAACACGCTTGCTTTTTCCATAATGAAGCAGACGGATGCCAACGCGGTGGACGTTAGCGAGAAAGTGCGGGAGCGCCTTGAGAAAATGATGTCTAGGGATTATGCCGGCATCAAGTTTCGCGCAGACGTAGTAAACGATAAGTCGGAATATACGCTTGAGTCGGCAAATGCGGTAATCTTCGACCTCATACTCGCTATCGTGCTGGTGGCTTTTGTGATGCTGTTCTTTCTGCATAGCATAAGGAATTCTATTATTGTAATGATATCAATTCCAGCATCGCTCATCGCAACCTTTATCGGCATCTCTCTTATGGGATTTTCATTGAACCTGATGTCCCTGCTTGGCCTCTCATTGGTAGTGGGTATTCTGGTTGATGATGCCATCGTTGTGCTGGAAAACATCTATCGGCACATGGAAATGGGTAAAAACCGCGTACGGGCAGCCTACGATGGGACTAAGGAAATCGGGTTTACGGTTTTATCTATCACATTGGTGATTGTCGTGGTATTCATACCTATCGCTTTGAGTTCCGGTATTGCTGCGCGAATTCTGAAAGAGTTTTGCATCACGGTATCTATAGCAACCTTGCTTTCACTGCTTGCCTCGTTTACGCTAGTGCCCTGGCTGTCTTCAAGGTTTGGGAAATTAGAACGGGTAACCGACCGGACTTTTTTCGGACGCATGATACTGGCTTTCGAAAGCGGACTGGAGCGGTTTACCGATTGGATTACCGGACTACTGAAATGGACACTTGCTCACAAGAAAACTACCCTCGCCATTGTACTGGTTCTGTTTTTAAGTTCATTTCTGCTAATTGCAGGTGGATTTATCGGTGGGGAGTTCTTTGCCACTGGCGACCGGGGCGAGTTCATAGTTAAAGTCGAATTACCTAAGGATGCTTCTATAGAGCACACAAATAAATATACCCAGATCGCCGAAGCTCATTTACAGGGGAAAAAAGAGGTAACACGCATTATCACCACTGTAGGTAGCTCAAGCGATGGTTTCTTCGGAACGCAGTCGCCTGCCTACGTTTCAGAAATTACTGTGCAAATGATTCCCAAGACAGAGCGACAGGAAGATGCCTCTGTCTATGCTGCAAAAATCAAAAGAGAATTACAAGACAAGTTGGTAGGTGCGAAAATCGCCACTACGCCCGTGAGTATCATGGGGACTGCAGAGCGCGCACCGATTTCTCTGGTAATTTATGGCTCGGAGTTCGACAGCATTATGCGGTTTGCCGAAAGGGCGATGACTGAGTTGCAACGTATAAAAGGTGCAACAGAAGTTAAGCTTACAGTGGAAGCTGGCAACCCCGAAATCAAGGTCGAAATGGATCGTGATAAAATGGCTGCCTTAGGCCTATCAGTTGCCAGTGTTGGTGCTACCATGCAAACAGCTTTTAGTGGAAATACCGATGGTAAGTTCCGCAAGGGTGAGTATGAATATGACATAAATATCAGGTACGGCAGTTTCAACCGCCAAAACATTGACGATGTGCGCAATCTCACCTTTTTAAACAATAAAGGGCAGCAAATCAAATTGCTTCAATTTGCAAATGTCATTGAAGGGTCTGGTCCGAGCATGCTGGAACGCCGAGATAAGAGTACGTCAGTAACCATTAACGCTCAATCTGTAGGCCGTCCGAGCGGCGATGTAGCAACTGAATGGGGCGATAAGCTGGCCGAAATGAGCAAGCCCGCAGGTGTCAATTATCTCTGGAGCGGAAGTATCGAAATGCAGCAGGATGGCTTTGGCACATTGGGGATAGCACTGCTGGCTGCGGTAGTACTGGTGTATCTCATCCTGGTGGCTCTATATGACAATTTTGTTTACCCTTTTGTAGTGCTTTTTTCTATTCCGCTTGCGGTTATAGGATCACTTGTAGCTTTGGCATTAAGCAATAATACTCTTAATCTTTTTACAATATTAGGATTGATAATGCTTATCGGACTTGTTGCAAAAAATGCCATTATTCTTGTGGACTTTACCAATCAACGAAAAAAAGAAGGAGTTTCAACATATCAGGCGCTTATCGATGCCAACCATGCCCGTTTGCGACCTATATTGATGACCACGTTAGCAATGGTTTTCGGTATGCTTCCTATCGCTATGGCTACAGGTGCCGGCGCTGAATGGAAGAATGGGCTTGCATGGGTTATTATAGGAGGATTAATAAGCTCACTTTTTTTAACGCTCGTCATTGTACCAATAATGTACGCCATTTTCGACCGTCTTGTAAATAGGATGAATAAACGTAAGAAGAATGTGTCTATAGAAGACCTTATGATTGAAGAATATGAAGTAAGCAATAATGGGCATGGTGAGTATAGATCGATACATTGATGATCTTTGCTGTTTGGATTTAGTTGCTTCGACTTGAATTATTTCTCACAAGAAAATTAGATAAAAATGACTCACGTAACGCTTGTTTTAATGTCAGGTTTCGACGACCAGCATTCAGACCCTTCTGAGAATGATTATATGCCAGGTATTTGCAACATCGGTAAAAAAGAAATCGAACGACGGAGAAATGCTGCACTCTTCAGTTTTGCCCTGTGTTTGTCATTTGTATTAGTGGCTTATTTTTTTGATTTGCACCCATACTGGCGTATGTTGTTGTTTTTTCCGGCCGCATCATTTGCAATAAGCTTTCAACAGTGGGTTTTTAAATTTTGTGTGGCTTTTGGACTAAAAGGGATTTTCAACTTCAATGAAATTGGCAAAGTGAGCACTGTTGAAGAAAAAGAATATCTCCGAGAGGATAAATTACAAGCCTGGAAAATGATACTTTTGGGGATTTTATTCGCATTGGCGGTAACGTTTTTATTTTTCATTTGCTGAAGATAGTGCTACAAGATTTTGCCCCGTACACATTGACTATCTTGTTATGAGCACTTCTCAAGGGAATATGGATATTGAACCAATTATTTATTTTTCATGATTTTCTCCCTGTGCATTTCACCCCAATCACTTAATGCATGAAGAACATTTTGCAAGGTGTGACTATAGCTTGTGAGTTCATATCTGACCGCAACTGGAAAGCCGGTATCAATATTTCTATTAATGAATCCGTTCATTTCAAGATCCTTAAGTTCATTTGAAAGCACCTTTGCTGAAATACCTTCGACATAACGTTGTAACTCGTTGAATCGCTTATCGCTATGCGACAAAGCGACAATTATTGGAAGCTTCCATTTACCGCCAATTGCATACAGCGCATCTCCAACTGCCGCTAAACTAGCTTGACAACCAGATTGCTTAATGTCTTTATTTACTACTTTCATAATTGTTGTTGATTCCATTAACTAACCAAAAGGTTACTACTAACTTTCAGGATAGTACTATCAATAAGTTAGCAAAGCTACATACCTTGTGTTTCACAAAAAAATCTGAACCGGTATGACACAACAAACTAGCAGACCTAAAGGATTACATATTGCATTATGGATATTGCAAATAGGATTAGGCGCAATTTTCGTTATGGCAGGCATTATGAAGTCATCTCAGCCGATTGCTGAATTGTCTAAAACACTTCCCTGGACAGCGCAGATACCAGAAGGTTTAGTTCGTTTTATTGGCGTTTGTGAGTTATTGGGTGGGATTGGTCTTGTTTTGCCCAGTATTGTAAGAATAAAGCCCAAACTTAGCCCTATAGCAGCAGTAGGATTGGCAACCGTTATGATCTTGGCTATCGTTTATCATGTATCCCAGGATGAGGTTAATATAGTAGGTTTGAATTTAGCCCTTGGCCTGGCTGCCGGTTTTGTTGCCTGGGGAAGATTTAAAAAAGCGCCAATTCAATCCAGATAGCTATTTAGGTGGCGCATAGCTGCAATCTTTAATTTGCAAACAAAATGTCCAATATCACAGAGCTGGTCTAATTTCTCTATTGCAGTAATTTCGTGTAAAAACTTCTTCAGGCCTTTTTGAAGACCGGAATAACTACTTGTGGAATGCTAGTTATACTATTTTTTTAAGTCGTACGCTTCCTGAAGCCATGTTAAAAGTTCCTTATCTACATCACTTACTGCAGACAACTTAATTGTATGATGAAAGCGATTAGCGGATGCCTGCTCTACTTTCGTCACCCGGTCACTATTGAGCTTTCTGCTAAGATGAAGTTCTAAATTAATATAATTTTTGCGCGTGTAAATGCCTGCAAAGCCGAAACGGTTACACAAGTGAATACTTGTTTTTTTAGGTTCAATTTTTACCGCACCAAATTCATGAATTCCCTTCATTATTTTGATGTATATGTCTTTCACTTCAGGTTCCTTACCTTCGAAGTGCGAAAGTTCCGTATAATCCATAGCAAGACTTTAAAATAAATTTTGTTAACAAACAATTCTTTGTTCTGCGAGTAATTCACAATCTAGCTATTTTGGCTAAAAAAGGTTCAAATTGTCTAATAACTCTTCTATATCTTACTTTATCATTCGGTTCCTGTGCTTAATGCCCCATTTTCGTAATTCTTCAATAACATTTTCCAAAGACCTTCCATAAGCGGTTATGCTATACACAATAGAGATTGGCATTGTGTCATGAACAGTTCGCTTTACTAAGTCATTTTGCACTAATTCCTTTAACTCTTTAGACAGCATCTTGCCGGCGATTCCATGAATTTCATTTTGCAGTTCTTTAAATCTGTACTCTTTCACTGACAATGCCAGCAATATTATAATCTTCCATTTTCCATTCAGAACATTAAGTGCATCACGAAGAGGAAGCATATATTGACCACATTCCTTTTTTTTAATAGCAGGTCGCTTATAAGCCATGTTTTACTAATGATACTGTCATTAAACGAATAGTAAACTTAGTTTACAAAAGTAAACCGGCAACGAATATAAATCAAATTCAGGTAATTTTACTTATCAAAAATAAAATACAATGATATTAGTTACCGGTGCCAATGGTAATTTAGGTGCAGCAACCATCAATTTTCTTTTGAAAAAAATACCGGCCGAAAACATAAGAGCTTTAGTACGTAGCGAAGAAAAGGGTATAACGTTAAAAGAGAAAGGAATTGAAATTGCTTTAGGGGATTATTTCAATTCTCAATCACTAGCATCAGCCATGAAAGGCATAGATACATTGATGCTTGTTTCCGCCAGCTCAGTAAAGGACCGCTATCAGCAACATGCTAATGCAATTAATGCGGCAAAAGAGGCTGGTGTACGGCACATTGTGTACAGCAGTATTTTAAAGGCAAGCCCAAACACAAAATTCGCTGCAGGATTAGACCATGTCAATACAGAAGCCGATATTGAAAACTCGGGCATCGATTACACGATTATGCGCAATACTTATTACAGTGATTTTTTGCCCATGATCTTAGGTGATTTTAGGGACAGTGGTCAGGTGTTTTATAGTGCGGGAGATGCTAAAATAAATTTTGCCCTTCGCGCAGATATGGCCGAAGCAAATGCAAACGTACTCGCCGATCCCTCTGCCCATCGTAACAAAGTTTATAATATTACATCCTCTGCTACCTATTCGTTCAATGATATTGCGGGAATGTTAACATCCATTGTAAAAAAACCTATAACTTATATTGATATCCCTTTGAACGATTTGAATAATGGCATGCTACAACATGGTATTCCTGTTGAGGTTGCTGAAATGCTTACTAGCATTGCAGCTTCTATGAGAGACGGCGAATTTGATTATGCTGATAATACATTATCTACATTAATTGAACACAAGCCGCTTGACTTAAAAGACTTCCTAGCAAGTATTTATTCTTTGTAATCACAAAGCAGCTGGAATCATCCTGCCTTGAGCAGTTAGGTTTAATTCTTTATTCATTTTACTACTTATTCTGCTGTCTGCGTGTGTCGTGCAGGCATTTTTTCAGTTGGCTGTCTCTTCTGATATTCCCCTCATACAGCTATTAATCTGCGGCTAAGGTAGCCTTGAACCTGTTGTGAAATAAACCACAATGGATTTGCCTCTGCGAGTTCCTCCATTGTGGCAACAGGTGTCTTCGGCTGATTCCTTGCCTGGATTAAAGCTTATTCCGGGAATTTATTATTAACAGCCTGTCTGCACGTTGAAAGGCCAGCACTTGCAGGCAGGCACAAACAGAAAAAATTTATGAATAACAAGTTGAAAAATGGACAACAGAATGGAATTGCAAAGCCGGGAATGCCTGATGTAAAAGCGCCTGTGCAAGTACCTCAGCCGCAACAGACTGCGAAACCAACTGAGGCTGTAAAGCCGAGCATCGAAGACAGGATACAAAAGGTTGAAGAACTGCGGTCGCTCACTGGTAAGCGTCATCGTACACTTGAAACGCTCAATAATCTGCGCACTTTTAACTTCGGCGCTGATGATAGCTGCGTCCTGATGGTACAAGACAGCCAGGGTCATAAATTTCAAACCGGCAATTCAAACCTGGTATCCATGCTCAAGGGTTATCTGGAAGCTACGCTTGGTGATAAAGTTTCTGCTTTAGACGATGAAATCCTGAATTTCAAAATTTAGCAGCAACGGCATTGAGTGGTAGGAAACTCTGGGGTTAATCCTCGGAGTTTTTTTACGTTCGTTCTTTACTGCTGAAATCTTAGTTCTCGCTGGCTTGATAGCTATTTTGGCAAACCAATGCTGCTTAATAAGCTGCATACGTTCATACACGTCATTGACTTTTTTGGTCGGATGGTATTTATTCCCCGACTTCTAAACCTCTGCAAAATTAAAAGGAAAAACTTCATGACCAAGCACGTCCCGATTCCCGCCATCAAATAGCTATAATCCTGCAATTTATTTATGGGTATGAACCTGAAATGAAACAGGGACGTTCGTGAGAACGCCCCTGTGGAATGCAGGTTTATCTCTTCTCAATTCACCTCTGCAAAGGAAAACAGATGATAGAAAAGCGCTACATTCAAATGAATAGGAATGAGTTTACCACAAACTACACGATAATCAAGAACCCATTTAGTGATCTTGCCAGTAAGGACGATATTTGTTTCGCACCTGAAGGCGAAGAACTCGGGTTTGTCCGCTGCCATGATCCCGCCTGTGTTTGGACACTGGTTATCGGTTATGACGGCGGGGTCTGGCTTTACAGCGGATACCATTATGACGACAGGCTGGGCTTTATCCTCACCAAAGAGCCTTTCCCTTCCAATACCCGCACCGAAGTGAAATGGGCGGAACCCAAACGCACCATGCATCTAGCAGCCGCATAATACCTGCTTCTCCTCATCGACACCATCCCACAATTAACAAGGAGTATCTTAATGACTGCGAATAACCATGTTCTTTTAATAGGCAACCTGGGGGCTGAACCTAAATTTATCGCGCACGAAAAACGCCCCTTCGTTGCTTTTTCTTTGGCAACCCAGGACCGCTATAAGGATAAGGATGGAAATTGGCAAAACAAGCCAACTGTCTGGAACCAGGTCTTAGTTTTTAATAGCAGCCTGATTGAGACTGCTCAGAAGCTGAGCAAAGGGACGCGGATTAAACTGACTGGCTCTCTTTCTTATCGCAGCTTTGATGCTGTAGTGGATGGTCAGGCTACAAAAAAGAATGAAGCGTCTGTCATCGCGGAAACGATTGAATATGCCCCGCTTCCGGCAGCCACTCATTCATAGCTTTTCCATTTACGGGTAAAGGTGGCGACCACTTATAGGGCTCCCAACGCTATACTAAAATGAGCGCCAGAAATGGTCGTCACCTGATCCTGGAAATATTTCCGGCAGTTTAAAATTTTTAAGGGGCGTTGCCCCTTCAGGCCACAATCCGTTTTTCCCCAACCTTCCGCACTTCGTTTGTGCAGGCCGGGTGATACCCCAAGGATTGCAGCCTACATCCCCTGTTTTTTTAGGGCTTCCATCGGGTTGCATGTGCAACCCCTTTCCTGACGGAGATTCTTAAAATGAATATTGAGCAGAACATCAAGGCTAAAACCGACATTTACAAATCCATTACCGACAAAATCATCAGCTTGCTGGAAGAAGTCAACGTTAAAGACTGGCAAGCCCCTTTTGCAGATTTGGCAGCACAGGGCATTCCTTATAACCCGGTAACCGGGAACTACTACCAGGGAGTTAATATTCCTTTCTTGTGGTTCTATCAGCAGGAGAAGGCTTTCCGCTCAAATCAATGGGCTAGCTTCAAGCAGTGGCAGAGTAAGGGCGCAAAAGTACGTAAGAATGAGCGCGGCTCTCAAGTGGTCTTTTATAAAACCCTGCTTAAATCCGAAGAGAATGAACAAGGGGAAGAAGAAACCTCAAAAATTCCGATGCTGCGGCTATATACAGTATTCAATGCCAGCCAGGTGGATGGGTATGAACACGACGAAAATCCCGCTCCGAATGCCAACAGCCTTGTAACCCCGGTAGAGGCGATAGATAAGTTCTGCGCAAACACTGGAGCGGATATTCGTGATAACGGCAGAAACCAGGCTTATTATAACCCTACCGGGGATTATATTCAGTTACCCGATCCGATATTTTTTATTCCAACCGAACGTTCAACGGCCACAGAAGGGTATGTCAGCACACTCTTCCATGAGCTTGTACACTGGTCAGGTGCCCCTCACCGCCTAAACAGGGATAAGGCAAAGAATGGTGCCGAACGGCAAAAATATGCGCAGGAGGAATTAGTCGCAGAACTTGGCAGCGCTTTTCTGTGTGCTCAATTCAACATCGCCCAGGCTCCGCATAACCACGCGGCTTATATCAAAAGCTGGCTTGCCGCATTGCGCAATGACACGAAATTTATATTCAGGGCATCTGCTGAGGCAGCGCGGGCCGTTGAGTATTTAAACAGCTTACAGCCCGAATAAGTGAGGCGCATTATGACCGAGATTAAACTAAGCGAGATTAAGAAGGCCAGGGATAAATGTGCCCGTATTGTTGCTAAATATGGTATAAGATATTTGCCGATTTTCGAACGGCTGGAAAAAGAGATTGCCATACGTGAAGCGCAAGAGAAGTTGTTTCAAAAGGCATTGGAAATTAGTACACAAATTGATACACAAATCGGTACACAAAATGACCACCATGACTTATGATAATTTAAAAATATCAGGTAATTCAATAGGTTGGCAAACTCGTTTTTATAGGGTTGCGCTGCCCCCGGCCACCACTTTCCCCTCAAAAAATCTAAATCCATATTCGACTAATGCGCTGACTTAGTTAATAAAATTCAGTCTGCCTTCGATTATCTGTAAAAATTATCTTCCCTTTTTGTACACAAAATGGTACACTATTCAGTACACGTTTTGGAACACAAACCGGGAATTGAAATTTGCTGAAATACATTTTTAAAATCGGGGATTGGTATTATTTCAGACGCAGAGTGCCATCCTATGTGGCGCATCTGGATAAAAGAAAAGAAGTCAAAATTGCCCTGAAAACAAAAGAGCTGAATGCCGCTCTTAGCAAGGCCCATATTTACAATGAACATATAGACGCTTTCTGGAGATCGCTTATCAAGACGGGGAAGCCGGACGAAGCGAATTCCAAATACAAGTCTGCGGTAAAACTCGCCAAGGCTTATGGGTTTGCTTATAAAACTTCCTATGAGCTGGCCGAAGCTCCTCTTGAAGAGGTTATAAACAGGGTAGCGGAAACGGGACTGGATACACCTGAAATTATGGAGGCTGTAATTGGGGGAGTAGATAGACCCACGCTCAAATTGTCAGACTGTGAAAAGCAATACTGGGATTTAACAGTTGACAGGCTGGTGAATAAAACGCCTTTTAAAATATCGAAATGGAAAAATCCGAGGCGGGCAGCTTTTTTAAGTTTTATTGAAGTCGTGGGTGATAAGTATCTGGCTGATATAACCAAAACTGACGTTCTGGCATTTAAAAATATGTGGCGGCCTAAAATCGTCAATGGCCATAGTCCGTCAACAGCCAACAAACAGCTACAGCAGATTAAAGACATTTTGCAGACTACCGCCTTTCACAACGAAGTGGATATAGACATTGATTTGATATTCTCAAAGGCTAAGTTCAAATCAGAAATAATTTCAAGACCGGCATTTGATGCAAAATATGTCCAGGATGTTTTGCTGCAAAGTTTAGGCCAGTTAAATGAAAGAGACAGGTTGGTGGTTTTTGCCCTTGCGGATACCGGCGCACGTCCATCAGAGATATTTGGTTTGACGGAAGATGAAATATTTTTGGATACGGATATTCCGTTTATTTGGATCAAACCACGGGAAGGTTACAGCTTGAAAACCTCAACATCAGAAAGGCAAATTCCACTGGTCGGCGCTGCTCTGGATGCGTTCAGGCAGTCTCCTAAAGGATTTTTACAACGTGGGAACCCCGACGTTTTCTCAACCCGCACTAATAAATTTCTGACGGAACATGCTTTAAGACCGACACCCCAGCACAGTATCTATTCCTTGAGGCACACGTTTAAAGACAGGCTGCGGGATATTGAGGCACCGGAAGAAATCATCCATAATTTAATGGGACATCAGGTGAGCGGCCCTAAGTACGGTCGCGGTCACAAACTGGAAACCAAATTTAAATGGCTCAATAAAATTGCCTATCGCATTCCATAAGTATGCCTAATACTCGTATCAGGTACGATATGCTGCGAAGCCATTGCATATTCAAGTTCCTTTAAATCACGCTGAAACCAAAGCAGTCTTTTAGCTTGGGATTTTTGAGCAGCCGAACCGTTTTGCAATGACGGAGTTTTCCGGTGCCGCTATAGCGGTATTCCATCGCGAAACAAAATCCTATGCAAAACCGTTCTTGTCGCTGCTCAGATTGGCAATCCCATGAAGACCGCATTGGTTGCGGACTGAACAACAAAAGGAGCTGAATATGAGCAATAAGCCGAACTATACCGTTTACAACGTCACCAGCCAGAAAGACAAACCTGATTTCTGGAATGAAGTAGGAGGTGCATTCATCTTTAAAACTAAAACAGGTCGTATTGGAATCAATTTTCCGAACATGAAACTGGTACTCCTGGAAAGTCAAGCTGACAGTGAACACATTGACAGTTAAATATATCCGGGCGGGGCGATAGCCCCGCCTTCTTCCTCACCACTTTCAACCAACAGAAAGGATAATTATGCGCTACAGCATCACCTGGAACAACATCCCGATAGAAATTGAATACAATCCCGACTATTCCAAGGCATATATGGAATTCAACGGCTATGCGTTGGCGCACATCGGGATCAAAGCTGACAGGCCGTTACCGATTACATCCACCGGCTATAAATCCCAATTTATTGCAGAACCGCTGGTCGCGGAATTTGGACTGGTTACTGAATTTGTAATTACCCTGTTAAATGAAGCAGCTCTTGGTGCCGACTGGCAAAAGCTCCAGGCGGAACAAGCACAATTAAATCTCTTTTGAATGACTTCCTGAACAGTTGCAAATATTGCTTATTTACCTTTGTCCAGGGGCTTATTTTTTCCCTTCGGAATGCTGGATTCAGTAAAAGTAACCGTCAGGCTGTAATTCTGCTGGTAATGACTTTTTGCTTTTTCCAGTGTTCCTTTTCTCAATGTTTGCTCCCTGTATTGCTCAGCCTGTAGTTGTTTGTCGATGTCTTTATCCTGGTGGATACCCTTTTGGACGCCCTGCTGAAAATGTTCCCGCTGAATACCATTAATAGCATCCGCTTTTTGTTTCAGTTCCATATAATTATTCCTGAAACGCATGATGCTGAATTTGTCTTCCGGTTTATCAGCTAATTGTTCGTAGGTATCCAGCTTTTTGTGTAGTTGCTCCTCTGTGATGCTCTTGGACTGTTCCTTGTCCGGCGTTGGTTTACCATCCATAAACCTTGATTTTAAGCGTTAAAAAATGTATGATAGAATATATCTTTCAGGGAGGGAAAATGGCGATCTTCACGGATTACAGGGATAACCAGGAACGTGCCAAACACTCGTATGAGTTTATCAGGGAAGCCTATCCTGATGAGGTGGAAGATGCGTACAACATGATCGTGGACTACCTCTCGCGTTACGACCGGTACCGCCTCCGTGTTTTCAAAGCCGAAGTAGCGGACCGGTATTATGATAGCCCCGGCCTGGAAACCGCACACCTGCTCATAAGCTCTATGCTGCATCAACAACGCATCGGCAATCCCGAAGCAACGCCTTTGTGTATTGATACCTTTGCCCGTGCTTACCTGTTCCTGCCTTTTGCAGTTGTGCAAGGCGGGAAATCCTAAATAATGAGCTATTGTATCCATTCCCCTTTGATTAAAATATCCGACACGTAAACGTCATCATCCCCGGTGTCTATACTTGTGTTGCTCTCCCTGATCCAAACAACCCGTTCTTCGCTCAATGCTTCAGATATTTTATGAAGCTTCCTGCCCCTGATAAAAATCTCAAGGTCATGCGTACTGATAATCAGATCCTTTTCTGCCGTGAGGGTAATAACAGGCAGAAAGGCGTATGGGATACTAACAACCTTCCCCGTTCGTAAAATCAGCTTGAACCTTTTTATAAAGGCAGTGCCGGTTTCTGCCGCGTAATAAGGCTTGGTGTTATCATTATTATTCTCTTTCGATAGACCTTCCCTGCCTTGAAATGCCTGGCTCAGGTTCTCTGGAAATTGTCTTTTCATAATTTCGTTTTATCTCTTGTAAGTAATATTTCAGCCTGTTCGCCCGGCTTACCCGATGATGATGTTGGTCCGCTACTTCTTTTGCCGTCATGCGGTCAGCGCTGCGCATAATGGCCTTTTTTAGTTCTGCTTTATCATCACAGTAAATAGTGCAGCGTTCGCGGCCTCTGGATGCGGCAACATAAAATTGCTGCATGTTTGTACCGGGTATAGACAGGGAACCTTGTGCAAGGAATACATCATCAACATCTTTGCCCTGGGAGGCGTAACTCGTTATTACATGGGCATGGGAAAAATGACGGAAGTTTCTGTCCAGTGTCTTCCCATTTGATAACTGTATATCGCCATTCTTTGTAAATCCCCGGACGGTATAGGTTTGCTGGTTATGTATCCGGCTGCCTTCAATCGTTTTTCCATTTACGCGGATACCAATCAGGTCACCTTTGGCTATTTTGGTTTGCTGTTCCCTGAATACTTCAAATTTTGCGGCGTGCTCTACTGGCAACGGGTATGCTTTGTTGTCCGCATCGGAATGAAGTTTACATTGCCCTGTCTTTTCGTCCTTTATTATTTTGAAATTTTGCCCGGCTTTAAAACCTCCAGGTATATTCTGGTGGAAACGAATTTGCATTCCCGTTTCGTATTGCGCAATATCCTGTTTTTGCACTTCCGTCATGGAAAGGCTCCGCAGCGTCTCAAAGCTTCGTTCCTTCCCCGTAATGATTTTCTCTTTCTTCAGCTTTTGCCGGATAGCATCGGTAATGGAACGCCCTTCCGCATGAGTTGGCGCTACTACTGACGCAGATCTTCCGGATCTTAATGAAGTGACATAGTCGCTAGCGATCCTGGTCTCTCGTTTTTCAGTGTCTTCGATTTCAACAACGGCATTCATCCTGTCAAGTTGATTGAACGCCTTCAAAGTCTGGCCTACAGCAAGGGACTGTATTGCGTCACGGTAAGCATGGTTTTTCTGCTGGCGTATGACAGTCCTGACCGTAGCGGTTTTTAATTGTCCACGTTCCTGCAAAAGTCTCAAAGCGTCACCTGCTTCCACGGAAGCATGTTGCTTGGCATCACCGGATAGGATAACACGGGCGTTTTTTTCTTTAGCCAATTTCAGGACTTCAAGCATTGTTTTGTTTCCCACCAGGCTTGCTTCGTCCAACACCAAAATGTTGTTTTTCAACTTTTCCTGTAGGTCAGTATTCTGCAATAGCGTGGCTATGGTGTCGCTGTCCGAAAACCCCTTCTCTCTCAAAACAGACCTACTCGCATTAGCGGATGGTGCTGTCGCGACTATTTCTTTCCCTGCTTGGTTTGCGGCAAACTGGATTTCAGAAAGCAGGCTGCTTTTACCTGTACCGGCAGCCCCTTCCAGTACTGTTACAAAATCCCTGGAATTAAGCAGCGTTTGCACAGCTTCTTTCTGTTCCTCGCTCAAAAACTCCTGCCTGATCGAATAGTTGGGGTGTAGGGGTGGCAGAGTACCTTTACCCTCAACAGCTATTTCCAAAAGTTTGTCTTCAAGCCGAACAGACTGCTTGGTTGTGATGTATTTAATGGTCTGCTGCGTGGCGGATAAAATGTCGCTTCTTTCTGCCATTGCTTTTTTAACTTGCTCAGGAAGCAATATGCCATAGCCTAGTGCCAGGGCATCACCCATCACTCTTTTTTCTGCAACGACAGATTTTCGCTCCAGGAAATTATTAAGGGAGCGCTCGATCGCTTCTTCAGGTGTGATGGTTTGAGCAATTTGCAGGTTGGCGGTCCCTTTTACAGACCTTAACTGGAAAAGTTCCTTTGCTGTTAGCCGTTGCTCCCATAAGTGGTATAGGTCCTTTTCAGCAACGCTTTTGTTCTTATTCACCCTTGTCTTGGCTCCTAGCTCACCCTTTATCTTCGCGTTAGTAATGCCCTTTTCCCTTGCTACTTGTTCTATGTGTTGCGTCCGCCTGCTGAATTTCTCAATTACTGTTCTACTGACTCCGGCAATTTCCCAACGTTCTGCGGTCCTTTGAATGGGATAGCCCTTTTCCGCTAATATCCGGCTGAATGTCGCATGATAGATTGCCTCATAGTAGTTCGCCTGGGAATGGATATGAAATGTTTCTATACTTTGTAGTCTTTGCCGTAGCGGACTGTATGTAACGTTGAACACGACTGCGTGACTGTGCAGTTGGCAGTCGGGAACATATATCTTCTTGCCGTCAAGTATTTCTTTGTTCGGGCGAGTCGTGAAGTGATCAAAACTCGCATAGACCAGGTTACCAGTCCGTTCGTATTCTATGTGGCCTGATACCCTGTTTTTTGTGTGCATATCTTCTTCAATCGCTGACATCGCAGCGGCTACACCTGCCCGATGAGCCGACAGTATTTCCTGGTCTTTTGTAATTGCATAGATTAGCGATGTAGATTTTGGAGCAGAAAAGCAGAACTCCTGACCAGTCCTGCGTTTGTCATCGTCTCGAAGGATAAAACTTTTCCCCGTAACAGGATGAATACCCTTGGCGACAGATGAAAAATCCTTTTTATTAACCTCACCAGATAAGCCTAAATGTTTTGCCGCCTTTCCTGCCCAAATGGCAGTAACTGGCTCGCCGGAGAAATAGTAGTCATCTTTCTGCAGGTTGTTCACCAAGTAATTTGTGAGTGCTACAGGCGGTGGACTTTTCGTTATTCCTAACATGCATTTTGATTTGTTATATCCATATTTAATGTATGGTTACTAAAAGCTTTAAGCTGACAAGAACTCATTTTCTGGCTCTTGCTGAAGCATTAAATGCTGACGGATTTTGATTTTTGCTGAGGGATATATTCCTATCATAGGATGGGAATTTTGTCAATAAAATCATGTGTTAATTTATTTAAAGTGTTTGTTACAGACATCACGCACTGGTTAGCGCAACGGGTTGGAAGAGCCAATGTAGTCATCGGGCAACACGGTGTTTTATCAGGTTGGCTTTATCTAAAGTTTCCTGCATAAAAAGGCTTGAACCGGATATAATCAGGAATATCGAAAAGTGCTTATCGTCCAGTATATGCCAGCACAACAGTGCGGTTATACCGATTATAACTGGCTCCATGATGCCCTGGACAAGATACTCTGGAACCCTTGTGTATCTGAAGAACAGCATGTAGATGATGCTATTGCCTCTTTTAGTAGGGTCGTTGCTATTACCAAACCCTAAATAAATGGACAGACTATGGAACAGCGATACTGCTGCAAACAGGCATGTGTAGTAAAACAAGCCAGTTGAATGAATATCCGTCACTACCAGTTCCTGCCAAAATTTCAGATCAACAAAAGGGATAAAGAAGGCTGCTGTAAAAGGGAAAAATGGTTTAGCGACCCAGAAAAGGTAGGTACTGTTATATCCTATCAACATTAGCGTAGATAAAATGGAAAGGATAAAACCAATAGTCCGGCTACCATAACCATAACGAAAAATGGCTCCCGTCAAGAAGGCCAGTATAGCGAATTTAATCCTGAATAATTCCCTGACCAATATGAGCCATGATTTCTCGTTCTTGTTCATCAGGCTCGACCAAAACTTGGATTGAGCCAGGGACAACAAAATTTCTCCGTCACCATATAACGGGGCGACGCGAATGTGATGGTCTTTTTGAACGTACATATTTTTAGTTTTGACGTTAACGTTTAATTTTTTGATCGAATATTACCCTGTTAAAGTTCTCTCCCGATTTCCATTTTTTTCCTGCTTTAAACATGATCGCTTCTATCTTGTATTGGGGTGGTCCTCCTGTCCTAAGCTTTGCAAATTCTTCAGGCGGAACGATGTCTCTCAAAGTTTCGCTGTAGGTGCGGCTACCTGATCTGTCACCTCCGATAACAGACGACACCGTTTCCGCTCTGTATTGGCCGATCAATTTGCTTGCCCAGGAGTTAGTATCCGTGCAGGAATTAGCGAGAAAAATTTTTAATCCCAGATTGGACACCAGGCTTTTGACCCTTTCCTGACCGGCACTTTCTCCGAGGGTAGCTTTAATGGAGGGCAATGTCTGGGTTATATAGACACAAGCGATATTCTTTGATCTTGCAGTTAGCTGGAAACTGGTATCATTATTAGTCAGCAGATGATGAGCTTCGTCTATCCAGATAAACGATGCCTTGCCCGCTGAGTCATCATCAATAATTCTTCTTTCTGCTGCTAACTGGAACGCCTCTTTACAAATTGAAGCTGCGTAAATGCCAGGTAAACCCCACGATTTAACAGGGAAATCTATTATAATGATCTTATTGTTTTCAAAACAATTTTCCGGGCGAAGTTCATCACTGACACCTTCGGTGAAGTGTTTACGGAGCATACCCGACTGAAAAGGCTGGGTCAGCGTTATAAAACTTTGGACAATGACTGACGTGGTCTTTTCGCTGAGTTTGGGAAAAATTTTAAGAAAGAAATCGCCAACCTGTTTGAGCATTTGCATTTCATCTTCAGCCAAATCATTTCTTTCATTAACTTTCTGGAAGGCGCGTAGAAAAGCATTGCTATTCGCCCACTTCATGTAGTCCGTCCATATTTCATCCTGGCGCTCTGCGGGGATATGAGGGTTGTTTAAATCAGCCCATATAGTGTTATATCGTTTAAGTTCATCTTCCGTCAGCAGGTCTAAAATGACTTGCTGCATATTAATGATGTTTACAGGTTCTTTGGCAAGGATGAGCAATTGGATGATGAATTGTATCAGTGATTCCAGACTATCCTCCCAATAGTGGTCGTTGCTTCCTGTCTGGCTGTTTTCACGGTAACTTTTTGTAATGCGGTAAATACGCATCAGCAGGTTGGATAAGTTCGTTATCTCCTTTGCGCTGCTATCTTTCCGGTTCAATACATATTCCAGTAGCGAAAATGACAGATTGGTTTCTTCGTTGAACACGATCAGATCTTTCTCCCGGCCGCAGGCTTTTGCAATCCTGGCAATCTCAGCTCCTTCCCCGGATTTCACGACACTTATTATTCCATTCATGCCGCAACGCAGGAAAGATTCCAGAAATAAAGAGTTCATTAAACAGCTTTTTCCACTGCCGATTTCCCCGAAACAAAGTAGTCCCTGACAAGCTTCCCGAACCGTAAATGTATCTCCATAAGGACCAAGCCGGCATAGGACTGTTGATAGTGTTTGCTCTAGTTTGGTTTTTCCGGCCAGGTAGCGCTTAATAGTTCTAGCTATGCTCATTGTGTATTTTTTTTGTGTTTTTACTTTAATTATTCTCCTGTTAATGAATGGTCAATATTTGAAACAAATGTTGTCTGTCCTCCCAGGTCAGTAATGAAACGCGCCCAGAATTGCCTGCAATGCCTGAATAGCTCATCATCACTTGTTGGCAGGTAGATAATATATACATCCATGTTGGCGAGTGTGTAAGGAGCATCCTTTTTGAACTGCGTTGATATTTCGTCATAATGTTTCAGCAGGCTTGGATCAGAACCAGTCATATAGTCTCGAAATGAAACACTATAAGGATTGTCTTCCAGCATATCTGAATAAATGAACAGTTCACCATGTGTATTATGGTCCCACCCGTCCAGGATATGAGCTATAGAACGGTTTATATAGGTAGCCGGTTTCTTTACTGTGTCTGCTATTACTGATTTGATGGAGGCTACAACATCATTGTAAAATTTTATAACCTCTTCCTTTCGTTGATGTTCGTCAACAGACCAATAGGATGATACTGCAGGTAAATTAAAACACACTTTCCGGCTTTGTGACTGATTGCCGATGAGAGAAATAGATAGTTCTATACCGTCCTCATATACTTCTGTAGTTTTGAATGTCTCGCCCAAGATGAAATCAGCTATGTCCTCAGCTTGTGCTTTCAAAACCATGCTTCCAGATACATCTATGAGCGATGCTTTTTTGTGAACTACTGGCTGGGTACTGCTGCAACTCACTATGGTCAACACCAACAGCATGACCGACATGAGACCTTTTAATCCTATATTTCCTTTTCTATTTGCGGAATCAGCAAACGCGCTCCTAAGCCTTGCTGTTATTACTTCACGTGTAAAATCAACTTTGCCCAGCAAGGCTTGGGATTGCACCTCCAGGCTTGCTATGGATTTACGTGTGTTGCATAGGGAGGCCTGGGCAGTTTTGGTTGTTTCCGTTGCTGCATCTTCCGATTGTTGTGCCAACTCGGCGTTAATCCTTATCTGCTCATCCCTGAAATGTTTGTTCTTTTCATCCTTGCTCTTTTCTTGCAGTGCAATTTTTTTTCTGATTTTCGCCAGACTTTCTACTTTGCTGAAGTAGGGGCTGTGTTTAGAGCGGAGATAGGCCATTGCGGTAGCCAGGGATACAAATACAAGGTTCATTGCTACAGGAAGCAGCCAATGCGCAGATGCGTTTAGAAGAATAAACTGACCGTTCATTATTGAATAGTTTTAGTGCGTAATAAAATGATGGTAATACAGATGATTGCCCCAACAATGCCAAATGCAATTTGTCCGGTTCTGTTCTTTTCGTAACACGCTTTTCCAAACATGTGCGTGCAAAGGCTCATCGTTGCACCCATTACAACAGAGAAGAATGCCGCTGCCGCCCGGTCAAACCCTCCGTAACTGGCAAAAGCGTCCCGGCTGAGTTTCCACTCAATAATGCCGAAAAGGACAAGTATCACCAGGTACAGGGATTTGTGGTCGTAAATGGATTTCTTTGGAGGTTGCCTGTGGTATTTATTTACAACAATAAAGTCGAACCTGGCTTGTTCTTCTGCCTCCTGCAATTTCAGTTCAATTAACTCCTTATCAATAGCAGGAACCTTATCAGTTGTGTTCTCCCTGACCTTGATAAGTTCTTGTTCTTTAGCCGGGGCTAACCGGTCTCTGAAATGCTTTACGACATCTTCGTAAGTGGTATTCAGGCTTTCGCAGAGTGCTCGCTCATCCTCTTTTAGTTGTGATATCTCTAGGGCTATACCAGCCTGTATATGTGATTTCAGGGCATCACAAACAGTATCGACTTCATGGACGGTGTTGGCGAGAATATTACCGCTCAAAGCACAGGTCCTGGCTTTGATTTCGAATTTATCAGCACTTTGCTGAAGATGTTTAATGCTGTCCTGATACTCTGTCAGGTCAATGACTTTAACGGGTAGAGGCTCCGGCTTTTGTAAAGTTTTTTTCATTCTATTTTGCTTTTGATTTTATCTGATGAGTAATCCAAATATGGAGCCTAAATGCCAACGAAAAAATTTTGTAATAAGTTGATTGATAGGATTATAAACGGGTTAGCTGTATTAAGTCTGTTACGGTCGGAATATTATTTTTCCAATCTTTGGATTGATTTTCCGGTTGAATTCGGTTGGATTCGGGAAAAAAATTACCTTGTATGAATAAAATAGTTTATGGCAACTTCTCCAGAGACAGTAAAACAGATATTAGAATTAATTGAAGATGCGAAAATCTGTTTGAAGTTCTTCCATCCTAAATCATCCGCTTTATCTAAAGACGAAGACAATAATGATATTGTATTGAACGAAGATGAGTATCATAGTGACATCATAAATGAAGATGGCCCTGAAAAAGCATTAGAAGATGCTCGTGACTATATTTTGAAAGAAATAAAGAAACACGAAGAGAGTATCAACTTAACGATTCATGATTGGAAGCGACGAGAAGGAAAACCTTCAAAACCAGGGGTAGGAAGAACTACTATTTATGGAATAATTGCGAGCCTGGAAAGGATATGTTCCTCTCATGTTGATGAACGATTCAGCCCCGAGATAGCACAGAACTGGCTAATTGAATTCAGAAAAGAGATCGAACATGCGAATTCCATTAAAAGCGAAATTGAGGCATTCCTCGCACTGCCAAATAATCCTTACGCTTCTTCCAAGAATGATCTCTCCGCCTGTTCCTGGAATATCTATTTCTTATATTTCAGAGATGGTAAGGATAAAAATGAACCTTTAATCGGAAGAGGAACTTTGACAATAAATAAAGAAAATAAGGTTCTGTTGACAAATACAAGCCAGGATTCAAGCGTTGATTATAATGGCAGGTATATACCAGACAATGACATGAGTAACGGGATAACAACTTTTAATCTCGAAAGTGATGAAAAAGGCAGACGGCTACACATAAAGGTACATTGCATGGGGAGAACTCAGGAAATCATGGTGGGCCAATACTGCACGTACGAAAATAGCAGAATAGCAATGGGAGATTTACTATTTGAAAAAATTATGCCGGGTGAAAGGCCAAAAACCAAAGGCGTTTTTTCTTTTGTCAATAACCAAGATGAATTTAATCTTATTCATCCTACAATAAAGAATTTTTTCTCACTTAAAAATTACAACTACCAGCAGGTTTTTCAAAACGTAGATACTTTAGATAAACTTCAGGCAAAAATTGATAGTCACAATCGTTTCGACAATAAGAGATCCAATTTCTTAGAGAAATCTGTTCCGGAAGCGATGGTTGCATCTTCAAATAGTAGTATGAATGATGAAACTTTAGCGCGAGTGGTTGATGATTTGGGAAAGTGCTTTCAGGGAAAAGTAACCTTTACAACCGATAAGATCTTTGATGAAAATGAAAGGCCCAATCCCCTGGCCAATCTTAAAAAGCTGAGAACAAAAAGGTTCTTTATTATTATTTTGACGGAAGTGAATAAGTTAAGTTTTAGTCATATCCAGTTAGGCCTTGCCCTGGCTTATTGCAAACATGTAATTGTAGTATGTAAACCCGACTTGATCTCTAAAACAATTAAGGAACTGCGAAACAATCGCTTAGTTAAAATGATTTACTTTAAAGATGATTTCTTTAAAGAATGGGATGAACAGGACTCATCGTTAAAATCGGACCTCATATCTGAACTTAAAGATAATTTGCCAAAAAACCTTGACGGATACATGGATTCATCGTATAGTTATGTCCATTAAATAGTAGGGGTATGAGAACATGCACATCGCTGATGATATTAATTATGAACCGCCAGGAAACGCTCTGGCTTTAATTATTGAATTGCTCGACAGAATAAGGCCTGAAACGGCAGAGGACAGACCCTACAATGAATTTATGACAGAAGCTATTTTCAGGCTCGTATTTCAGTTTCAATGGAGTGTTGAAAATACGGTTGGTTTCTATAAAGAAGTGTATGAACGCCCAGGTGAGGATATGGGAGTGTCTTTTCATGAACATTTACCATTGGAAGTAGTTGACAAAATGATGGCAGCATTACCCATCATATCAAGTGAAGAAGTAAAATTGGTTTTGAAAACGTTGCAATACGAGAATATAAGAGTTACACAAAGCTACAATCCACCTGAGCTATCTTATAAATAGCTATTTTTCTTTTTGAATTTTATCTTTAGTTGGTTCTTGCTTAGAATTGGCTGCAGGTAGCTTGTAATTTTGATGCCTCTTAATCCGGGATTTTTCGGCTGTTATTTCTGTTTCGTATTGCTTAGCACCCTCAATAAATCCTTGCGCTTTATCTGAAGTTTCGTTTCGCATAGCCTCTCGAATAGCCTTAGCAAGCTCAGGTTTATACGCCGATAGTGAGTACCCCTTATTAAACCAATCGATATATTCTTTGTCTTCCATCCTTAAAAAGTTTTGTGGCTGTGTGCTTCGATATATTTTTCAAGAGAGTCCCTATCGTAGAGAATTATTCTTTTTTGAGGCTGGGAGAAAACAATCTTTCCTTCATCTCGGAGCTGTTGCAGTGTGGTTTTTGATTTTATTTTCAGGATTTGCATGGCTTCATCCGTATCTACCCACCTTTCGCGCTTCTGACTATTCTTTTCCTGGAGGCGTTGGAATACCTCCTCGATGAGCACATAAAACGCTTTATCTTCAAGACAAATCACTTCCATATTGCAATTTAAGAATAATTATAAAGAAACGTAATCGTCAGGGCATACCTGCTTATTCAGCACCTCAAAACCTAACCGTTCGTAAAATGGAACAGAGTTGACTGAATTCGTATCCCTTGTATTCAGGTATATTGTTTGAAATTCTTTAAATAACTCCCAGACAACGGAGGAGACATAGCCTGCTGCCAAACCTTTTCCGACATATTCCGGGAACATACCAATCTTGAATATTTCGCCCACGCCCGATTGCTTGTTAAACAGCGTTGATAGGTCTTCTACATTAGCCGCCTGGCAAAAACCCACGTCATTTTCACCTTGCCTGAACACCCATAAATGAGCACCTGGCTTAATGAACAACTCTTTTAGTCGGTTGATTGAAGCGGCTTCATTAAACATCTTCCGCCTGTGCCAGTTGGAGCCTTCGCCTACACGTTTCATCAGCTCATAAAATCTATCGTAGTTTGCCTGCTCCTCGCTGATCGCACCCCAGGGGGCAGGTTTAAAATTCTTCTCTTCCAGTTTTAGGTGAATTTTTGTATAGCTCACTTCGCTTGCTCCCAAACCAAATCAAACATCATTCTTAGAGTTTTTATCAGGTTGGGCTGCCTCATCACAATAATGGTCACATCATCATTGGTGAACGTGAAAAATGCGACTGACTCGTCGTAGATATAAATCGTTTGAGTATTGAATATTTCATTGTTGATATGACGGTAGGTAGCAAACTTCTTTGCAATCAGCTTTTTTTGCTTTTCATTGGTGATGATACGGAAGTTGATTTTGGCCTTTAATGCTTCCATCCGTGCTGCATGGTTTGAATACCATTCTTCCCCCAGCCATTTTAAGAACAGCTCCGGCTGCCCGTTCATGATTTCTATGCGTCCATCGCTGTTCCTTGCCGACTCATACACCTCATCCATTAAAGCACGGAATCCTTGGGTGCCATTTAGTATCGTGTATTGAAGTTCAGGCTTTTTGCGCACGCCCTCATGTTCAAGAAACTCAATTCCCCTGCTTTCAAAGAAAAGCCGCAATGTATCATACGTCTTCTTTCCAATTTCTATGTTCCCTGTTTCAAAGCTTGATATACGCTGGCGGGGAATACCAGTAGCGATTTCAATATCTTTTTGCTCCAGGTCAAGAAGGGCTCTTGCGGCTTTAAACGCGTGGCGGGTTATTTTCATAAATTAATACCTTATTGTGCATTATTTATTACCGAATACACGAAGAACGTGATTGAGTAAAGATTTTATTTGACAGGTGCATACATTGTATTGTTATCTGTGCATCGTTATGAATTACTGAGTAATGAACTGTGTGGGGTAAAATGAACAGGAATAAAAGAACTCAAGCAAGAGAGCAGAAGGCGATAGAACGTGCACAAGACGTTATCGACCGTCTCTGGCTTAAACAGACTGAATCCCGGCTGGATAACATCCTCGTAGAAACTGCTGAAATTTACATCGGGTACATCGCTAATGACATTGCCGCTGAGTTTCGACAGGCGGAAAAATTGCTGCTGGTACCAGGCCATTTATCAGACGCTATAAAAATGTCCGCAGCCAGGATATTTATTAAGCACAACAACCTTTTGAATAAACGTTTGCAAAAGATATACGGCCTACCAAAAGAAACTCCAGGTTAATTCCGCAATCCCCCTGTTTATGACCGCGGAATGGGCGCTCCTTTCCCTCTTCTCATCACACAATGGGAGAGGAGCGCTTTTATGCCTTGGAACGGTTTGCCATTTGATAAGAATCGCATTGCTTTAACACCCAGCTTAAATGCTCGGGGTCAGCCCGCTTCGTGCTTTCATTTAACCATCGACTGACCATATATGCGTTCAACCCCGATGGTGGTCGTACCTGGGACAATGTGAAGATTTTACCCGGAAGTAGTTTGCTGGTGCGATGAAACCTAAGCGCAGTTAAGTCTTTCTCCGAAATATCAACATAAGTTCGATATCGCAGGTCATTGCGCTCTGCTGTTTTAGCTTTCTTTGAAAGTCTTTTTTCTTTGGAAGGTGCTTTGTTTGTATTGCCCCCGGTCATCTGAGTATTAGTGTTGTCCCTAGGCTGCGCGTGCTTAACGTTTGCTAAGTTGGGCAATGCTTGATAGCGATTAAGAATATACTCCACATGAGGTTTTAATGCGACTTTGGGATTGTCCTTAGCATTCAGCCAATTTGCTATCTCTTTTACAGTAAGTCCTTCCGGGATGTTGTCTTGTGTCCTTAAAAGCTTCGGCGGAGAAATGCCGGTGCGTCTTTGGTGGGCAAGGATAGAGGCAACGATATGCCTGGTAACAGGAACGTAGGTTGGACCGTTGCTATCGGTTTGTCTATTCCTGGTTTCCTTGTTCGGATAACTTTGAAAGGCGTGAAGGACAAATTCAAGATAATCAGTCCGCGCGTTTTTAATACCGCTTTCAGGGCCTTTAAACCACATGTATATGGTTTCGGCACTCAGGCCATCGGGGCATCTTTCGCCCTCCATTTTAAGCAGAGAAGTAATATGAATGCCAGTCCGCGACATTTCAGCTTGCAGTTTTCGGATGATATCCCGCGATAAAGCTGTACGAGCATGTCGTTCCTTAATCTGTTTATCAATGACAAACGGCGCATCGGAATATTGATTCCATGCGGAAAGCAAGAATTTCAGGTAGTCTTCACGAGCGGTGGTTATTTTTCTGTTTCTGCTACGCAGCCAATTATAGACGATTGCCGCGTTTAAACCAGGAGGGCAGTTCTCTGCCTCTTGTTCGAGAAGCGGGGATACGCCAATTCCGGTTCTCAATATTTCCGCCTTTATTTGCCCGACTATCTCTTCGGTGAGTGGAACACGTCGTGTTTTGTCAATTTTAGGGTTTTCAGGCTTCGTTTCCTCAAATGGCATGGAACTATTTTACAGGGAATGAAAAAAAATTCTATAGCCCTCCGTTTGCGCATGTACCGCCGCTTTTCTATCACATTGATTTATAAAGACATTCTCCATTTTGCCAGCGTCGAAATAGATATAATTTGAGCTAAATTGATGGCAAAATTCACTGTCTGTAAAACCACGCCACGTAGAATGATACTGTCTGCCGCAGAACGCAGATGCACAATAAACAGGGACTAAGGGACATGAATTTAACAGCCTTATTTAATCCAAAGGCCAACGTGCCTGCCGTAGGGCAGGCGCCGGTTACTCCGCAGCTTTTGCAGGACAATGGCGCAGAGCCAATCAATCCCGAAGACATTATTCTGCGCGAAGCGCAACGGGAAAACGAAACAGTCCTTTTTAATTTAAACCAGGACGGACGTGCTGAACGGGCGGGTCTAATAGTGACAAACGCAGCGCCGATTGAGACTAAAGCCGAGGAGGAAAAGAAGCGTAAGAAGGAACGTTCGTTCAATGACTGGATGACGATGCTTCGCAACGCCAAATCAACTCTTGCCGATTTGGGGCGTGATATTGACAGGACGTTGAGCCAGGCTGAGAAATACCTTCAGGAACTCAAAGAAATTTTGGCTGAGCGCCGCGCGATGGACGCAGCCAAGGCATTGCTGGAAGACGGCGGTGTTATAGAGCGTGATGAAAACGGCCAGATCAAAGACCCTAATCTAAAACGAGTGGTGGAACGCTGGCAAAAGAAGACAGGCGCAGAAAATGTTGATGATGACGCTTTGATATTGGCAATCATCAATAAAGAACTTCCCGCTATGCCGACTGAGCAACAGCTTGAGAAATCAATCAAGACACAGGAAATGGTCGTTAAATCTTTGAAAGGCCATAAGAACACCTGTGATGATCTTGCTCAGAAAGGCGAAGGTATCGAGAACGCCTCGGATGAGAAGAAGCAGGAATTCTTAGACGACGTAAATAACGAGGATGCCAAAGCTCGTGCGCTTAATACAGAATTACAAGATATTCTTAACAGACAAAAGAAAGGTCTGATTGATCATGCAGAGGTTGAACGTCAATCACGCGAAACGATCGAGAAGTACGATTATGCTACCGTAACGAAATTCCGCATTGAGAATCCTGACAAAGTGTCTATGACAGACGAAGCCAGAAAAGATAAAGTTGAATCTGTTTCCAGTTCTAAGGCCAGTGACTTGTTTGCAGACGATGAGCCTGAGAATATGGTTACCACAACGACAATGAAGCCGATATCTTTTGCGCCTAGCTAATTACTTAGCGTAAGAAAGCCCATCAACCGCGGCCACTTTAGAAGATGTTTCTTTCTGTTTCGCAATCATTTTAGGGAACAGTTCGATGAACTGATCCCCACTCATTGCATTAGGTGTAGCCGAGTTGCCGTTAACATACAGCATATACATCGTATAGGCGTTTTTTTCAAAGGTTTCGACAAAGCATTTGCCATTCACACCCTGCTTTGACATGTACTTCTCATAGAGCGCTTTTAACTGTTCTTCAGATCTGTCGAAATCCTGTTTCCCTCGAAAAACAACGACGCTCATTGAATTGCCGCCTTCTGAATTTGCTAATCCCGCAACTCCGGCATCGGGGTATTCTTTGCCGTTTACAACATATTCTGTTTTAGTGCCGCTCTTCGGATTATCCCCTGGATTAGGACCAGCCTGTGCAAACGCGCGTACATCGTTCGCTACGGTAAAGACCGTTGCGAGAGCGCCGACTGCTATTGCTTTTAATCCACCACGCATGAGCGTAATCCTTCTAGTTTCGTGGGGAACTTTATCATATCCCACCTGTTTTATCAAGTTTGGCTGCATATTCTGAATGTTAATACGTTAACTATTCTTGTTCCTTTATTCTCTGGAGCAGCTTATGCACGGAATTAACATGCCATTTGCTGCCGTCATTCTGATAGGTGGGTACTTTTAACCTGTTGAGTTCCTTTGCTATTTTCCTGATGCTGGTTATCCCCCTGCTCTTCAACTTCTCGATAACCGGCTTCATGGTTTGGGCAAATTGCATCGCTTGGTCTTTGTTCTTTTGCGAAAGCACGTATCTGCCATTATAGCCCAGCTCCACACCTTTAGCCTTGGCCGCCTGCAATGCGGCAATAGTCCTTGCGCTTATCCGTTTTCGCTCGTCCTGCGCTATCGCTGCTTTGATATGGGTTATCAATTCAGACGCATGAGGATCGTCAACCGCAATAAAATCCGTTCGTGCATCCATCAGCCCCGCAACAAAAGCGAGGTTCCGGCTTAGCCGGTCAATGTTGGCAACCAGGAGCGTTGCATCCTCTGTTGCGCACATCTCCAAAGCCTGTATAAGCTTTGCCCGATTATTCTTCTTGCCGCTTTCAATCTCAACGAACTCACGAACAACGATATAGCCATGCGCATCTGCAAAGTCCTTGATGACTTTCTTTTGTGCATCAAGGCCCAATCCACTATGTCCTTGTCGCTTTGTTGATACCCGGTAATACGCTATCGCTTTCTTCATCCGTAGCCGTTTTTACTGCAAGGGTTTAAGCCTTTGCATTCAACGACTGTTCACGGGTAAACCAACGTTTATCTTTGAACAGCTTTACTTGGTCTTACGGGAATGCAGAGCGAAAATGATTTTAATGAAATGCTTTTGCTGGCGCAAGATTGGGGGAGGGGTAAGTAGTTCTTTAAAAATATCGGTGAGGGGAATAATCGTTCACAGACAGACGTTGGTTTGCATATGAACAAATTTGATGGGGCAAAAAATAAAAAGCCGACCCGAGAACAGGTCAGCCCCTATAAACCCTATCACCATGAAAATTCTTTATACAATTCAAATATACCGAATTATAAAGTTGCCGCCTGCTTGATTGTAGGATTTGTCAAAATTAGCTTTTAGTGCTTCGCTGTTATTAGCTTTAATGCCGTAAAAAAAATACTCATGGGTTTATTCAGCGTCTAAAAATGCACTATAAGTACATTTTAGGATTATTTAAACCGCTACTTGGCCTGCCAAATGGCAGACCATTTCTTGAATTCGGCTGGTGTAATACGGTATCTGGCAAAATTCCCCTCATGCAATGCCAACAGTTCTGTTTCAACGGCTTCCATAAATTGGCTCTGATCATTTATTGGTATTTGTTGAGTATCTTCTTTGATTTCGACTATGGCTTCTTTAGGCGATAATCCCCCGGACACTATATGAGCTATGAGGCTGCGCATTTGTTCCCTGTATTTAAGCCGGAACGGGTCGGGTTCGCCAAGAGACTGGCGTACAGCAGCATAGCGTGCCGCTGAACGTTCATAAGCCCACAGAAATACGTCCTTTAATAAATCAATCCTCCCTAACTCGTAAACGCCAATCATACCCTGAATGTATAAATCGCCGGGCACGTCAATAAATGAAAGCGGAGCAAGGTTGTGACGGTTGAAGGAGATATTTGCCGCAAGCCTTGATACGCGCTTGTTCACATCATCGAAGGGTTGCAGGTAGGGCAGTTGCACCATAACAAAAAATGCCTGCTCAAACGGGTCTTCTATCTGTGAGGCTTTATCAAGAATGAGTTCAAAAAACTCTTCGATTTGCTGCGGAACGGCCAGCGGCTCGTACACGGATTGATGAATACCTACGCCATGAGTGCGCAGTCGCCCTGAGGCAGCCGGGTCCGGCAGCAGGTTGTTTGATAGCAGCGCATGGAGGTTTAAAATCGTGTAACGATTAAATCCGATATTCTCATCAGATTGCACAAGGAATTCGATAGCGTCCTTGTGGTTTAATATCATTTGTGCCTCGGTGGCAGATTTGTCATTCGCAGACTCGCCGAAGGATATGAGCCTTTGTGTGTCGAGCAACGAGTATGTATTGCCCTCAAGACGGCTGGAGTTCCAGGACAGATCAATCAGTAACCTGTTTAGTATTTCCTTGGCATACGTTCCGGCAGGCTGGTCAGGGTTGTTGGTCGTGCCGATTTTCGCAAGATTGTCCAATTCTTTTTTTGTGAGATAACTATCCCGATTGGGACGGTATTGCACAAGAAAATCCCGGTTATAACCTACTGGTTTACGTTTTTGTATCGGTTGCGAAACTACGGCTTGGATTTCTCTGCTCTTTTTTGACAAGGGCAGTAAATCAGATTTAACCTCGTGAACTTCGACTTGTTTTCTTATTTGGGAATGGAAGTATAGCTTTTTCTTTGTTTTACCCGTACTGGTAATTATTCCCTTCTCTTCAAGCGCCGCTAACCGTCTTTGCAAGGTGCGTAGCTCTATTTCAAGTCCTGAAGCAGACCGAATATCATCTATCGTTGCCCCGTCCCTTAATTGGAGCAGTGCGTTCTCAATAGCTTCTAACTCCTGTTTTATGATTTCGTTGCTTATTTTCATGAATTAACTATTACGACATATAATTGCAAATTACGACACAATAACGACAATTAAAGCACATTTTATGTCGTAATTCAATATTGCGACATAAAAAATTGATTATATTGTCGTAAAACGATGGCTTTTGAACGCAAATCAAGCTCTCAATTGCAAGAGGCAAAAGGCTATCGCCTTACCCCTCTTGGATTATTTGACGAATAATGTACTGGCATTCCGTTTACTCACTCCCATCCTCATGTCCAACCTGAGTTACCAGGTTGCATTCGTCCTCCCGCTTCGCAAACCGAATGAAAAGGGCAAATAACAAGCACTAATTAACTATGGATTTGATTTGGTATTGAGCAAAAAGCGGGATAGTCTTTTACCTACCGTTTACAGCAGCATTGAAATATTAGAGCGAGTAAATGAATCTCTATTACAAAGAGTTAATTATTCTGTATTGCTATATTTGTGCGTAATCAAAAGATGGAATTAAATCATCCTTTTAAAAACACCTAATCGGGCGCTTCGATGTTAATAGATAATGAAAATGATAATCTTAAAGTACACGAATGGATTTCTTCTTACACCGAGGCCGGGAAAATAGATATTGTTACGGGGTATTTTACGGTAGGTGCTCTTGCCTGGCTATCAAAAGAGGTAAATGACAAGATATCAGAAATCAGGCTTGTATTAGGTGATATAGTTAATATCGACAGCGAAGAAAGCCGTCCTTTAGATTTACTGAACGAAAATATCAGCATTGAAGCTGCATTGAAGTTAAGCCACCTTTCACAGGAGGCCGTGCGTTTTTTGAAACAAGATAAAGTTACAGCTAAAACTCTCGAACCAAACTTCTGTCATGCTAAATGTTACTTATTCACTCCGGAAAAAAATGACGACAGAAATAAGTACTTCGTCACCGGTAGTTCGAATTTGACCGAAGCAGGCATTGGACTGAAATCAACAAGTAACGTTGAACTCAATATTGCTGAAACGGGAAACAACAGCCAATATAAAGAGCTTGTAGACTGGTTTGAGAATTTATGGCGACGACCACAGGCCCATAAAGAAAAGACCATCGTCAGTAACGATGGTACAAAGCGAAAAATTGACTTTAAGCAATATCTGATTGAGGAAATAGAACGGATATTCGTTAAGTATACCCCTCGTGAGCTCTATTACAAAGTGTTGTTTGAACTGTTTGGTGGGCAACTGTTGGATGCCGAAAACGATCCTGAGTTCAATCGTCAAATAGGCCGGTTAGAAAATTCGGTTGTCTACAATTCTCTGTATGAGTTTCAAAAGAAAGGTGTATTGAGCCTTATCCGTATGCTCCAGAAGTATAATGGCGCGATACTGGCAGACGCCGTTGGCCTTGGCAAGACGTGGAGTGCTCTAGCCGTAATTAAGTTCTTTCAGTTACAAGGTCGCGAAATCATTCTTTTGTGTCCTAAGAAGTTGGAGCATAATTGGAGACGCTACCTAAAGCACCACGGTTCAAAATTCGAAAAGGATCAATTCGATTTTTTTCTCCGTTTTCATACCGATATGAATAATGAGCGGCTCGAAAAGTATTTTGACCGGGCGGATAAATCATTTACAAACTATAAGCCAAAGCTTGTAGTGATAGATGAGAGCCATAACCTGAGAAACGACAAGTCGAACCGGTACAAGTTCTTGCTCGATGAAATTCTGAAGAAGAACGACGACGTAAAAGTGCTCTTACTTTCTGCTACACCAATAAACAATTCACTTAACGACATTCGCAATCAGTTCAAATTGATTGCAAAGGGCGACGCTAAAGCTTTTGATGAAACTTTAGGTGTTAAAAACATTGATTATTCCTTTAGAACTGCACAAAAGGCATTCAACGACTGGCGTGAACAGCCTTCACCTCAAATCGGCGACTTCATCAAAAAATTACCTGCGAATTTTTTCACGCTGACAGACTCACTGATTGTTGCAAGGACCCGGAAAATGATTGAGGGAGAGCAATCTAATCTTTCATTTCCAGTCAAGTCAAAACCAGTAAATCTTTTTGTTACACCGAGCCAATTGGGAAACTTTGAATCGTTCGAAGAATTATTCGACCATTTCCCTCCGATGTTATCAGCTTATCAGCCATCCTTTTACTTGAATGATGAAAGTCTGGCCGATCACGATGTCTTACATGATGAACGGCAAAGGGACCGCTTTCTTGTAAAAATGATTTACATCTTAATGGTAAAGAGGTTGGAGTCTTCTTGGTATTCATTCTATGCGACTGTTAAGAAGATTAAAGACCACCATCAAGATGCCCTTGATAAAATCAAAGTCTATCAGGATGGACGACCAACTAGTCTTTCAACAAACGAGAATTCAGACCTATTTGAGGACGACGATTTTCAGGATGATTTGGTTGATTTAACACTAGGCAAAAAGCGAAAAATTCAACTTTTGGAAATAGACGCCGCAGGCAATCTGGATATTTTTAAAAGGGATCTTAAAAGAGACTTGGACGCATTGGACAATATTTTTGTCAATCTGCAGAAATTCGAAAGCAAAATAAACGCAGAACTTATCAGGCCTGGAAATCTACGTTCTGAGGACGATAAGGTTCAGACTTTAATTAAAGAAATTAATAAAAAAAGAAACCTTGGGGCTAACAATAATAATCCGAAGGTCGTAATTTTTACAGTCTACCGTGACACCGCTCAATATTTGTTCACTCAGTTAAAATCGAGAGGGTTCGATAAGTTAGCGATGGTATCTGGTTCAGGTTCACTAACGAGTGATTCAAAAGAGGAGACGAACAACTTTGAGCCTATTCTCGAACGTTTTGCTCCTTACACAAAACTATTCAGGGAGTGTGAGTGGGATTTTAAGACTAGTAACAAGGGCTTGGATGGCTATCAGGAATGGCTGGAATGGATTGCAGAGAAGCATCCAAAGGTGTTAGAAAAATTGCAAAATCCATTTGACATACTCATAGCTACTGATGCCTTGAGTGAAGGGCAGAATCTACAGGATGCGGATATGGTGATTAACTACGATATTCATTGGAACCCGGTCCGAATAATCCAACGTATGGGGCGAATTGATCGACTTGGCAGCCCTAACAAGCAAATATTCGGAATCAATTTTTGGCCCTCAAACAATATCAATTCTTATCTGAACCTTCAAGGCCGGATTGAACATCGAATGGCAGCGATGAAACTTGCCGGTGCCGAGGTTGACCATGATTTTTCTGATACATTCCAGGAAATGGTTCGTGATGAATCGCTAGACCAACGGATGAAGAACCGCATGCTGGAGCAAATGCAGTTAACATTTGACGATTTAGAAGGTGAAGAGACATTTGGATTTGACAACTTGTCTTTGGAGCAGTACCGCCAGGATTTAATGGACGAACTTAACCGGGACAAAGACAAATATTTGAAAATGCCTAACGCCGTTTATACGGGTTTTCAAACAAGTAATGAATTATGCAGCGCGAACGGGCTTATTGCTTTACTTGGCTATCCAACAAAGCCACCAAAAGCCAAGGATCACAAGTATCAAATCTTCGATTTAGTGTATATAGATACCAATGGCAAACAGGTATTGCTTAATCAAAAAGACGTATTAGATGCCTTGGCGAACCATAAGGGTGAGCAGCGCTTTATTCCTGATGAGATTGATAAGGGAGACCCAATTGCTATACAGAAACTTGCCTCTGCTATTCAGGGATGGCTTAATCGCCAAATATCAGAAGAGCATGCGCTTGAGGATGGCTCAACGAAAAAGACAATGGGCTTTGAAGCCAAAGACATCCTGTCAAAACTTAGAAAGGGTGACAAAGGTGCGGTTTCTCGAATACGTGAGAATAAGTCTGTTGAAGAGAAATTTCAAATTGGCAACTTTGATTTAATAACTTGGTTTTTAGTAACGGTTTAGAATATGAGACTTTCGGCTTTTAAGCAGAGCAATTTTGTTGAAGCGCTAAAAATGTTCTTTAGCGATCTAAACGTGCCTGTCAATTACGTTACCCAAGACTCTACTACTGTTCAGGAAATACTTAAAGATACCTATAAGGAAAGCGATGCCTTTGCATTAATTGACGACGTGTACTTTGTCGGGATGGTGGATGACAGCGCCTTTAGTGGTGGAACAAGCCTTCATATTGAACAGATTAAATCAGACTACGACGGCATACTGATTTTTGGCATTACCCTAAAGGCACGTGCGAATGGGCTGCTTCCGACACGCGCTCAACTTGCAGAAATAGCAAGATCATTTAATCGCGAATTTTATTATACGCCGGTTATCGTGGTTTTTAAGTATGAACACTACATAGCTTTTGCGAATACAGAACGTCTGAAGTATAGGCAAGAATGGAGGGAGGGTGAAAAGGCTGGAAAGGTCACATTGCTCAGAGATGTTGATGTCGATCAGCCACATTCCGGTCACGAAAGGATTTTGTCTGGATTAAAGATTCCAACTTCCGGGAGCTTGAAGATTAATTCGTTTTCAAAACTATACGAATACTGGCAGCAAGTCTTTAGTGTCAATGTCCTGAATAAGAAGTTCTATCAAGAGCTATCGTCATGGTACTTTTGGGCAATTCAAAATGTTAGTTTTCCAGGTGCTCCAACATCGCATGATGCTTTTGTAAAAAAGATGAAACTGGACGACTTAGTACACGAACACAATGCGACTAATGTTATTCGATTGCTGACACGTTTGCTATTTGTTTGGTTTATTAAAGAAAAGAAATTAATTCCTGAAGACCTGTTTGAGTTAGACACATTGCAGAAAGATATTCTTAAAGAAATATCTCCTTTTCATGACGAAGGGATGTTTAAGGATTCGAACAAACACAGTGTCTACTATAAAGCAATATTGCAGAATTTGTTTTTTGCCACCTTGAACTGTCCAATTGAGAGTGACAATCTGGACAAGCGGAAACGTGATTTCCGCGGTGAAGGGTACGGGACGCATAGAGGAATTGACTATCTCATGCGCTACAGGCAGTACTTTAAACAGCCAGAGAAATTCCTGGAGAAATTAAACAGTACTGTGCCGTTCTTGAATGGTGGCCTCTTTGAATGTTTGGACGACAAATTCAACAATGTTTACATTGATGGCTTCTCGGACCAAATGATAAAGGGTGAGCAGCTAATTGTCCCTGATTATCTGTTCTTTGGACTAGAGGAACATGCAGACCTGAGCGACATCGTCGGGATTGCAGATAAAAAGTACAAGAATGCCGCAGTTAAAGGGCTTATTAACATTCTTAAGTCCTATAAGTTTACGATAACCGAGAACACGCCAATTGAAGAAGATGTTGCCTTAGACCCCGAACTTTTGGGAAAGGTATTTGAAAATCTGCTAGCGAGTTACAACCCTGAAACCAAAAGTACTGCTCGCAAACAAACGGGGTCTTATTATACCCCGCGTGAGATTGTTAACTACATGGTTGATGAAAGCCTTATCGCTTTTCTTAAAAAGCGGCTTTCGCAAACCGGCCTCGATGCGAATAATTTAGAGAACGATTTGCGCGTTTTGACTTCATTTGATAAGCGGGTACCGTTCGGCGACACTCGCGAGATAAAACATGAAATCATAAAGGCTTTGAGTGAATGTACAATTCTTGATCCAGCTTGTGGCTCGGGCGCCTTTCCTATGGGGGCTTTGCAGAAAATGGTTCATGTTTTGCAAAAACTCGACCCGGATAATAAAATTTGGAAAGACGTACAACTAAAGAAAGCTGAACAAGAGTCGAAAGCTGCGTTCGAAATAGAAAACAAGGATGCTCGTACGGAACGACTGCTCGAAATCAATGAGGCATTTGACCAGAGTATTAATGATCCTGACTATGCACGTAAATTGTTTTTAATAGAGAACTGCATATACGGAGTCGATATTCAGCCAATAGCGACGCAAATTTCAAAGCTGCGGTTTTTTATTTCCTTGGTAGTGGAACAGAAGGTTGACAGCAATAAGCCGAACTTTGGTATCCGTCCATTACCGAACCTTGAGACCAAATTTGTTGCAGCGAATACACTTATAGGGATAGAAAAGCCCGATGTTCAGTTAAGCTTATATGAAACTGACGAAGTAAAGGTGCTAGAGGCTAAGCTAAAAGCTGTTCGACATAAGCTATTTAGTGCCAAAAGCAAAGAAACCAAGCTCAAGTATCGACAGCTTGACCAGGAGCTGCGTGCAGGCATAGCGGTTGAACTCCAGAAGGCAGGTTGGGCTACTGACACAGCGGAAAAGCTATCTGGCTGGGACCCGTACGATCAAAACGCCTCCTCTGTGTTCTTCGATGGTGAGTGGATGTTTGATGTAACTGAAGGTTTCGATATCGTCATCGGTAACCCACCATATATTAATGCCAATGAATTAAAAAAGAAGCTTGGTGATAAATATGAAAAGCTAAAAGAAGGGTACGAGTCTGCAAAAGGTACTATTGATATCTATATTCTTTTCATTGAATTTGGTCTTAAAGCTCTCAGCCGTGACGGATCTCTTTGTTACATTACGCCTAATAGGTTTTTGTCCGCAAGCTACGGTGAAGCGCTCAGAGAATTCATTCATCGTGAATATTCTATCAGATCAATCTCTGATTTTTCTTCCGTACAGGTTTTTGAGGCTGCATCAACTTACCCGATTGTCACTCTTATTGCCCGTAGGGATGCGTTGAACGATTTTATAGAGGTTAAGAAGTTCGACAAAAAGTTCTCGGTGGTCGATTCTTGGTTTAACGATGTTGCAGATTTAGAACTATTGCCTGGAAAAATATGGGGCTTCCTTCTAAATAGCAAAATCAGCATTGTAAAAAGGATGCTCACCCAGGCTGTGCCCTTATCAGATTGCGGCGTAATAAATGCAACCTCCACAGCTAAGGAGGCAGATGACTACCACAAGCTGATAAATGAAGAATCAGGACTTAAACTAGTCAATACGGGCACGATTGACAGCTATCTTCCGCTATGGGGCAAGGAAAAGCTAACCGACAAAGGCGAAACGTATCTGATGCCATATTTGCGCGAAGACATAAAGCGCGTTTCCCAGCAACGACTTAAGCTCTACCGTAGTCCTAAAATTATAGTTGCTAAAATTGCATTAAAGCTTGAAGCCTTTTATGACAAGAATGGCGAATATGCTTCAATCAACACAAATTGTATTCACTCGTTTAAAAAGGGCTTTCGCCCGGAGTATGTAGCAGTCTGGGTTAATTCGAAACTATTTCATTTTGTATTTAGCTGCTTTTTTGATGGACTACGAATGGCAGGTGGTTATTTGCTGTACTCTGCTCCCAATCTAAAAAGCACGTTTATAAAAAAGCCTGGACCTGAGTATGAGGACCTCTTTAGAATTTTTCACGGTCTTTTGTCAGCGACTGCAGGTTCTTCTAAGTTCCAGCTCTTTGATGAAGTTGCTAACGGTTTGTTTTTTGAGCTTTACTTTGGCGAGCACATGTTCGAAGAGGAAATAAACATTTTTGAATTTGTTAAATCTGACGTCGAAAACACCCAAAGGAGTCTTTCCAGCGAAGATTTTGACAATTTGGGTTTACTTGCTAATTATCTTCATGCGAAATGGTCAAGCCCAGACAATAAAGTTCGCGACCGCATTAAACTATTTTCTGTCAGAAGCCCTGAAATACTAAAAACAATTCTTGAAACGATATGAAGCGCATAAAAGAAATTAGAATACAGAATTTCAAAGCATTTCAGAAAGAAGAAGTGTTTCCAATAAATAGGAAGAACGTTTTAGTTTACGGGAACAACGGTTCGGGAAAATCTTCGTTCTTTTGGGCACTTTATACACTGCTTCAAAGTAGTATAAAGAAGAATGATGAAATACAAAAATACTTTAAAAACTATGTTACTTCTGACACGGCCACCCATCAGACGCTAAGAAATGTATTTCTACCGGAAACAGACGATTCATTTTTGAAATTGATTGCCATTGATGAAGAAACAAGTAAGGAGGACGTCTATACAATCTCACATGGTACCATCAATACAAATAAATCAACAGACACTCTTATTCAGGAGTTGAATCTATCCAGTGATTTCATCAATTATAAGCTACTGCATAATTTTTACCGCGCATCACATAAGGAGGAGGTCAATTTATGGCCTGTTTTTGAACGCGATATTTTCCCGTTCTTGACAGACGGTACGCAGAATTGGCTCGATGATATTATAGTTAAGCCTACCACCGATATTCCCAAAACTCCGAGGGGATACGCTGTATCTTCTGGAAGGCGCAGTAATTATGAAACGCAGCTCGGTAATCTAAATGATAAAATTCAAAATTTGTTGGATGAGATAACAACCAACGCTAACGCATTTTTAAAGGATCACTTTTTTGACGGTAAGGATGTCGTACGAATTTCTCTAAAGTTTGCAAAAAAGTTCACTTTCGAACTTGTGAGAGCGAGAATATGGGACGTGCAAAAACAGGGATATAGACATGATCAGTTGCAAATCAAACTTGATGTCGAGTTGTATGACGAAAACAAAGTTGGAAACTGGCACAGGCTTGAACGCGTCCAATCTTTCTTGAATGAAGCCCAACTTACACGCATTGCGATTGGGGTGCGTATCGGAGCCCTTAGAACTCGACCGCTTGCTGAATCAAAGTTCAAAATTCTGGTTCTTGACGATATGTTGATTAGCTTAGATTTATCAAATCGAATGGATATCGTTCGGCTCTTTTTGAACAAAGAGGAGAAAGAAGACTTACGGTTTTTTGACCAGTTTCAGAAATTTATATTAACGCATGATAAGGGCTTTTTTAATCTAATTCGACGCAATACAAATGATGAAGATTGGGTGTATTTTGATTTCCACAGGGACGAAAATCAGAACAAAGCCCCCAGCGTCCAGGAAAATCTTACACCGTTACAAACAGCCATAAAGAATTTTGAACAAAATGAGTTTGAAAACGCTGGTAACAATCTCAGGTTGGAGGCCGAAGCTATTCTGGCTTCTTTTGTCGATCCTGAAATGAAGAATACTGCGAGAGGCTTTGTTAGCCTTAAACAAAAAATAAGCGAGGCTTATAACCTGGTTGTGGCCGAGAACTACGCTAAATTTAAAAGAACCTTTATTAAAGATTGGGATATCGAAAAAGTAAGAAAAATCACAACAGATTTTGAAAGTGATGCGACATTATTACCCGGAGAAATTGCACGGCTCAACTCATATAAGAGATATATGCTTAACCTTTTTGTTGAAATGTCTGGCAAAAACCTAATTAAGGAGAAAGTCCTTGAAGACATCGACGAGATTTTAGACCGAATATTGAACCCCGCCTCGCACCACTCTGATAACCCTTTACATAGGGCGGAGTTGAAGGATGCTATCGATAAAGTAAAAGACTTGAAAGAACACTTAAAAGTATAGTGTCACCCCACGACGCTATTCAACGCATCATCAACATCCTTATGAATGAAGTTTGCCTGGTAGCCGATGGTAGTTGTAATAGACGAGTGGCGATATAACTTTTGAAGCATTTGAATAGGTATCTTATCTCCTGACAGATTCCCGAAGGTATGCCGGGCAATATGCATGGTCAATTTCTTATCTACTTTAGCAGCAACAGAAACATCATCACGTAAGAGTTGATCGATGGTATTAGTTCGACTAGCAATGCGTTTTTGTGTTTCAAACCTATTTTGAAGATTAATACCTTTCAAATCAGGAAAAACCAAATCGGTTTTCTTTTCTTTTAAATGCTCATATTGTTTGAGAATGGCAATTGCCTTGTCAGGAATTTTTAATGAGCCACCTTTATCATTCTTACCCATTGTATAATACAGCCGCCCATCTTGAAAGTCAGACCATTTGAGAAGCAAGACATCGGAAATCCGCATCCCGGCAAAATAAAACGACAACAGCCAAAGATTACGTGCATGGTTCGCCGGTTGTTCTAATTTGACAGCTTCAAGGTTAGCGATGTCTTCAATTGTGAGTCCTATTTTTGTTGAGTCAGGAAACTTGATTTTAATTTTTCCTTTGCCGAAAGGGTAGTATTTTTCTTCACAAGCGCCCTCCTTTATTGCCTGGCTGAATATAGACCGCAGAATGACCAAGTGGTTAACTGCCGTTCTTTCCGACATTTTATATGTAGATTTTAACCATGCCTTGAACCGTTCAATCATCTGAATGGTGAAATCCTGGAACGCAATATCAGTTTTAAGATATGCCTTTAGATGCTTTACTCTCGGTTTTCCAGCACTGTACTGATTATATTTTCCATCTTCTTCCAGCCGTCGGATATACAAATCTGCCTGTTCAAAAACAGTTCCCCCTGTTGTAGGCTTTATTTTCTGCCTAATGTTTTTTGCACTGGCTGTTTTTTTTGTTGATTCAACATCGATGGAACTGTCTACAGCTTCCGCTCTTTTTTTTATGAGATAGTTGTTTAGCCGTGCAGAATTTACGTGAGATTTTCGCACACGTTGGTTCTCTTTATCCCAATCAGATTCCTTGATGCTATATTCGAGATAAATATAAGAAGATTTTCTATCCTTCGTAATACGAATAGCAAGTGGGGAAGTACCGTCTTTCTTAACTTCTTTGCGAAGTATTATTTTTACGTTCGCCATGTTGTAGCAAAATTTATCCTACAACAATACTACAACATTTGCCTGTTTTTGCTGCATTTTATTGAGTCTTTATTTTTCAACAATTCAGTAAAATCAATACTTTCAAGCCATGTGAATACAGGTGACACCATTTTTTACAGGACTTAAAATCCTGTATGCAGCAATGCGTGTGCGGGTTCAAGTCCCGCCCGGGGCACGAATCGATAGCCGTTCTGAATAAGAGCGGCTATTCTTTTTTGAGCTATTTCTTTGCCCTTATTCTGCTGAGCGTTTCTGCAGTCATTCCAAGGTAGGATGCCAGGTATTTGAGCGGAATCCTATTAACCCATTCAGGGGTTTCTGATAATAGAATTGAATACCTTTCTTCAGGTGTCGTTGTAAGGAAAAATGCTTCCCTGTTTTCTTTCGTGATAAACATTCGTTCCATAGCGATACGCAGAAATTTTTGCCATGCCATATACTGCTCTGTCAGCAAAATCAGGTTATTGCGATTAATGATTAGTAATTCAAGTGGCTCCATTGCTACAACATTAAAATGCGAAGGTTTCTCACTGATGAAACTGGCGTACGACCCGCAAAATGTATGTTCAGTGTTGAAGTCTTTTGTTATTTCAGTGTCTCCTATATCGTAGTATAGCCTTACATACCCCGATACAATAAACCCTATGTGCTTGCATGTTTCACCTTGTTTCAAAAAATGTTCTTTTTTATTAAGTGTTTTAGGTTTAAACAAGTGTAGTGAAGCATCCCATGCTTCATCGTCCATATTTACCGACTGAGATAAAACTGCGCGCAAAGAGTCTGTATTCATATTATTTGTTTAGAAATTATTGATTCCCATCAAGAATTCTATTGTAAAGCAATCTCAGTTTTGCGACCTGAAATTAAATATATGATCACAGAAAAATTAAGAGTTGTACAACTAATTGTATTTATCATCCTTGCATCACAGGGCATGTTTTATTTTCTTGCAGGTGCCGAAGCCCTGAGAAATGTATCAGTTCCAACATTTGCAGAACAAAGAAAAGCTGTGGATTTGGTAATAGGCACAAGGTTGCAAATACTTTATTACGCTGCCATTATTATTGGTTTTGCAATTATGGTGCTATCTGCAAAAAGTGCGGATTGGAGATTGTTTATTATTACAACTATCGCAACGGTACTCATTGTAACCGATGTGGTTCTTGCTGTAAAATTCAACATACCTATAAATAAAGCTTTCCTTAATTACCCTGATGAGGGTGGAGCAGATTGGCGTTTATTACAAATTAGCTGGTTAAAGATGATAGTAATACGGGGTGTATTTACCTGTACGGCATTGTTCGTATTGTTATTTTCATGGTTTAAATCGGCAATTAATACATAGCTGTATTTATGTATTTGTTCTGTTGAAAGGCTTAATAAAGTATAAATCGCGGCAACTTTGTTAACTAATAGTTATTGCAAGTTCAAAAGCTTGCCTGTTATATGAAATCTTTGCTATATAAGGTGTTAAAAACTTTAACAAACGCCTGCAAAATGGTATATTTATACGTCTTTATATAGTAAAAGATTGCCGAACATGTTGTGTACAAGCAAAAACGTACTCCATAGGATCGTAGTTATTATTGCTACGATGCTATTCCTATACACCCCGAATAAGTCATACGCAACACATGCTGCCGGTGGCGAGATTGCATATCAATGGGTTAGCGATTCTACTTACAGGGTGTTTTTTAAATTTTACAGGGATTGTTCAGGAGCGGCAGAGCCTGCGAATATCCCCCTGTGTTATAGAAATACCTGTAATGGTCAGGGCGGTACCATAACACTCACAAAAATTACAAAATTACCCGATAGTACATTGAATGGTTCTCCTGTAACATTGGGTTGTCCAGGTACAGGTACAAAATGTACAAACACTACTTCTGCAGTTCCCGGTTACAGGGAATGGTGGTATGCTAATACAGTAACATTACCATCAAGGTGTAATTTCTGGAGGTTTAGTGTTGCCATTTCTAACAGAAATACGAGTATTAATCTTGTAAATGCTGCAAGTACAGTATTTTATGCTGAAGCGACATTGAATAACCTTGTAGCACAGGGTAACTCCTCACCATATTTTTCGGTTAAGCCAGTACCGTCAATTTGTATTAATCAACCCTATACATATAACAACGGTGGGGTTGATCCGAATTCAGATTCATTATCGTTTGAGTTGGTAATGCCGCAACAAACAAATGGCAGTTGTCCGCCAACTACATCAAACCTCACATTCGCAACAGGTTCACCAACATATAATTTAACTACCAACCCTCTTCAAACTAATAACAGCTTCGGTATAAATGTAGCTACAGGCCAATTGACATTTACACCTACACTTACAGGTGCTAGTACACTGACTGTGCGAATTAAAGAATACAGAAATGGTGTGCAGATAGGGACTGTTATGCGTGATATTCAGGTGCAGGTAATAAACTGTAGTGTTACTGCTCCTATTGTGAATACTGTGTCAAGTACCATAACCGGGGGAACTTATGTAAACGGACGAGTAGAGGCATGTGCGGGTGTACCATTAGGTTTTTGTTTCGATTTAAAATCAACAGACACTGCCGCAATTATAGTAGCATCAGATAACTCAGCTTCAGCAACGCCCGGCTCTACAGTTTCGTACGTCGGGCAAAGAACAGACTCAGTCCGCGGGTGTTTCTCATGGGTGCCGGGTACATTGGATACCGGGCTCAGGATTTTTTCTGTTACTGCTAAAGATTCAACCTGTGTTAGTCCCGGTGTGATAGTAGCCCAAACTTTTGTACTGCCAATTTATATATGGCCGATTACGGATATCATAAAAGACACTACTATATGTTACAGAGATTCGGTAATGCTTCTTGCTGTAGGTGGTTCTAGTTTTACATGGTCAGTATTACCGGGTGGTTCCCCTATTACATCTTTGAGTTGTACATCATGTAAGCAACCCGTAGCAAAGCCAACGATAAATACACAATATCAGGTCGTCAATAGCTCAACACAATATTGCAGTAAGAATAGTGATACGGTTACTATTAATGTAGTGAACATCCAGAATGATACACTCTCTGCAACCGGGCTGACTCCAATTTGTGAGGGAGATACTTTGAAGCTGTTTGCAACGACAGCACTTTCGGGTTATGGATATAGGTGGACTGGCCCGAATGGTTTTAATTCAACATTGCAAAATCCATTACTGGCAAATGCACCTGCTGCCAATTCCGGCAACTATATACTAACATCTACAAAAAGCGGATGCGCGTCATTGCCGGATACTACTAATGTGTTTATAAAGCCAAGGCCCACTTTGCCGGTGGTGGCTAATAATGGCCCGTTATGTACAGGTTCAACATTAAACCTGACAGCAAGTTCTACTGCGGGTGCCACATACGCATGGACTGGCCCTAATAGTTTTACTTCATCTACTCAAAATCCGAGTATTACGAATGTGCAATTATTGAATGCAGGTACATATACTGTAGTATCTACGTTTGATGGTTGTAATTCTTTACCGTCTAATACAAATGTTGTTGTTAATCTCAAGCCTGTAATCAGTTCTTATAGTTATACACATCCTACCGCATGTGGTGCCACAAATGGTACTATTACTTTAAACGGATTGTCTAATAGTACAGGTTACACACTCGAGTATGAAAAGAATGCAGTTGTGCAAACGCCGGTTTCTGTTACCTCATCTTCTTCAGGTGTTGTAGTTTTTGGCGGGTTAGGTGCAGGTACATATTCGCAGATTACCCTTCGTACATCTACGTGCAGGTCTGATACTATTGCTCCGATTTTACTGCTTAATCCTGCTGCTCCGATTGTGAATGCAACAAGTAACAGCCCTGTTTGTGAAGGTGATACATTGAAACTATTTGGTGCCAGCGATTCTTCTGGTGTTACCTGGGCATGGAGCGGGCCTTCCGGCTATACATCATCTGTTCAGAATCCTGTAAGGCTTAATGCTACAACTGCAATGTCGGGTAATTATATACTGACTGCAACAAAGAATAGTTGTCTGTCTTTACCCGATACAGTATCAGTAGTTGTTAATGCAAGGCCTGCAGCCCCCGTGTTATCGAATAACGGGCCACTATGTACAGGCAGTTCGTTAAACTTATCGGCAACTACAATAGCAGGTGCAACTTACACATGGTCGGGGCCTAATGGTTTTTCATCTATGTTGCAGAACCCGGGTATCTCTAATGTGCAATTGGTAAATGCAGGCGTTTATTCCGTTTTTACAACATCTAATGGCTGTAATTCTACAACCACACCAACAACTACAGTTGTTATCAATCCTAAACCGGTTATTGGCGGTACAACATTTGTAAACCCTACAACTTGCGGCGGTACAAATGGCAGCATTACCTTAATAGGGCTTACAACAAATATTAATTACACAGTTAATTATAAGAAGAATAATATCTGGCAGACTGCGGTAACTGCAAACTCCGGTAGTACAGGTACCATTACAATATCGCCATTGACTGCAGGTATATATTCCGAAATTAATATCACATCATTAGGATGTACCTCGGATAATGCTGCTACTGTTGTATTGAATAATCCTGTTGCTCCATCGCCTGTTGCCAGTAGTAATACACCGATATGCGAAGGCGATACGTTGAAATTGTTTGCTACTTCAGATTCTGTCGGGGTTACTTGGCAGTGGACTGGTCCGGCGTCTTTTTCGTCCACATCTCAAAATCCATTTATTGCAGGAGCCACACCTGCCAATTCAGGTATTTACAGTGTAACGGCAACTAAAAACAATTGTACGTCACTGCAAGATACAGTTCAGGTATTGGTTAAACCAAGACCGGGAACACCTATTGCAAGTAGCAATAGCCCGTTGTGTACGGGTAATACATTGTTATTAACAGCAAGTACAGTTCCGGGTGCAACATATTCCTGGTTCGGGCCATTGAGTTTTGTTTCATTGATACAAAATCCGTCTATAGCTAATGTAGATACACCTCATACCGGTAATTATATTGTTACAGCTCACATCAATGGTTGCCTGTCGATTCCAGACACTGTATTAGTAACCGTGTATCACGTGCCGCACATAGATAGTGCAACTATTATTCACCCGAATGCTTGTGCTGCAACAAATGGTAGTATTACATTATGGGGGCTGAAGCCTAATACTTCATATTCTGTCAACCATAGAAAAAATGGAGTCGCACAAACAGTATTATTCATAACTGCCGACGCAAATGGTAAGGTAGTAATGTCTAATTTAAGTGCAGGCGTTTATTCAAGGATTACTGCAGCATTAAACGGATGTACCTCGGATACTACTGCTCCATTGATTTTATCAGACCCATTAGCCCCGGTAATAAATGCTACAAATAATACACCCATTTGTCAGGGAGATACTGTTAAGCTATTTGCAACAAGCGATTCCTCTGGGGTAGTATGGTCTTGGACTGGTCCGTTAAGTTTTTCATCTGCTCAGCAAAATCCTGTAATAGTAAATGCTATCCCGACAAATTCGGGCAACTATATCTTAACAGCTACTAAAAATAATTGTACATCAATACCTGACACGACTGTAGTTTTAGTAAAACCAACACCTGCTACTCCTGTAGCTAATAATAATAGCCCGATTTGTACCGGTAGCACGCTATTGCTTACTTCCGATACACTAGTTGGAGGCAATTATAGTTGGACAGGTCCGTTAAGCTTTACTTCTGTATTGCAGAACCCGAGCATTGTAAATGCAGATACGCCAAACAGCGGTAATTATATAGTAACGGTAACGCTCAATGGTTGTGTGTCATTACCGGATACCACATTGGCTATCATTTATCATGTGCCGTCAATAGATAGCTATGCATTTTCGCATCCTACTACTTGCTTGGGTACAGATGGCAGCATCACCCTCAAGGGCATGAAGCCAAACACTACTTATACTATCAATTATAAAAAGAACGGTGCTGTACAACCTACAGTATCATTAACCTCCGCGGGCAATGGCAGTGTGGTAATCGGCGGGCTTGGTATGGGTTTGTATTCAGGGATTAATGCAATGCTTAATAATTGTACTTCTGACACAATACCAGCAGTTATAGGTCTTAATCATCCGAGCGCACCTGTTATATCTGTAAATAATAATACACCAATTTGTCAGGGGGATACTATTAAGCTGTTTGCAGTAAGTGATTCATTAGGTGTTGCATGGTCATGGACAGGCCCGGGTGGATATACATCAACATTGCAAAGCCCGATTATATTAAATGGTCAGCCTTCACATTCAGGGTTGTACACAGCAGTTGCTACTAAAAATAATTGCCCGTCACTCCCGGCAACAACAACTGTATTAGTAAGGCCTACACCAGCTACTCCGGTTGCCGGAAATAATGGCCCACTGTGTGCAGGAAGTACATTGTTATTGACAGCATCTAATGTCACGAATGCAAATTATGTTTGGACTGGCCCGCTTAGTTATACGGCTACACTACAAAATCCTTCAATTACCAGTATTGATACACCAAACAATGGTGATTATATAGTTACAGCGTATGTAAATGGTTGTCCGTCTATACCTGATACTACAACTGTAGTGATATACCATGTGCCTTCAATTGATAGTTTCTCTTATACGCATCCTATTACATGTAGTGGTAATGAAGGGTCTATTACTTTGAAAGGGATGAAGCCTAATACCACGTACACTATCAATTATACTAAAAATGGTGTTGCTCAAATTGCGTTATCGCTTACCGCTGCAGCTAATGGTAGTATTCTGATGTCTGGTTTGTCTGCTGGTGTTTATGCTCAAATTACAGCAACACTGAATATTTGTACTTCAGATACGATTGTGCCAATAACACTGGTAGATCCGACTCCACCTTTGATTACAGCGACGTTTACAAATCCTACTACTTGTCTTGGTACAGAAGGCACTATTACTATTTCAGGGTTGATAAATGGTAGCACCTATGCTGTTAACTATACCAAAGGTTCTGTTTCGCAACCAACACTAAACCTTACTGCAAATTCTTTTGGCAGAGTAGTGATAACAGGGTTGTCGGCGGGTATCTACAATAATATAACGGTTACCATAAACAATTGTATCTCCAACAGTGTTGGTCCGTACTTCCTTGTTGACCCGACACCACCTGTAATTGCACTTGCCGATTCCGCAGATCCGACGACATGTTTGGGTAATGAGGGTTATATAGTAATAACCGGTCTGGTATCCGGTAACACTTATACAATCAGCTATACTAAAAACAGTACACCACAGGCTATATTGACCCTGACTGCTTCTGCTACAGGTCGTGTTACAATAAGTAATTTAACTGCTGGTGTGTATGCAAACATAACGGCTACAATTAATAACTGTATTTCAAATATTGTCGGGCCGGTTACACTTACAGACCCGACCCCTCCTACAGTGAGTGCAACCAATAACAGCCCTATTTGCGAAGGGTATAATATTAATCTGTTTGCAACATCTGTACCCGGTGTTACTTATTCATGGACAGGACCGGGCAGCTATAGCAGCAGCGCACAGAACCCGGTAATTACAGGGGCAGTTCCTGCAAACTCTGGAAATTATATAGTAACTGCTACACTCAATAATTGTATATCCGCTCCGGATACCACAAGCGTTATTGTTCACCCGACACCAACAACTCCTGTAGCCAGAAACAACGGGCCTATCTGTACAGGCAATACACTCTTACTGACAACAGATACAGTATTGAATGCAACCTATAGCTGGACAGGCCCCGGAGGGTTCACAAATAATGTTCAAAACCCGGTAAGGACAAATGCTCAGCCATCATATTCGGGTATATATAGTGTTACTGTTACGGTAAACGGTTGTGTGTCTTTAGCAGGCTCAACTAATGTAACGGTATATGCATTGCCTGCTCCTGTTATATCCAATTTTGCTGTAAGCAATCCTACTACATGTTTAGGCTCTAATGGTAGTATTATCATCAGCGGGTTGATAGCCAATTCGCCGTTTACAATTACTTATTTAAAAAATGGTGTACCTCAACCTAATGTCAGCACAACATCTTCTATAATTGGTTCGGTTGTGCTTGCTGGCCTTACAGCAGGTGTTTATTCAGATATCAGGGTTGTTGCAGCTAATGGCTGTTCGTCTGACCCATTACCGGACGTAACACTTACAGATCCGATACCCCCAACCATATCATTGTATGGTAAATCAAACCCTACAACATGTTTAGGCTCTAACGGCTCTATTACTCTTTCAGGCCTTACTGCAACTTTGATATATAATATCGATTATTCTAAGAATAATATTGTGCAACCTACAATTATGATGGTTGCCAATCTAAGCGGCAGAATTGTAATTACCAGCCTCACTGCAGGTACTTATGATAATATCAGGGTTACAATTAATAATTGTGTATCCAATTTTATTGGGCCTGTAACGCTTAATGATCCTAATCCGCCAACAGTTACAGCCGGCAACAGTACTCCTATTTGTGAGGGAGGGGTGATAAACCTGTATGGCAGCAGCGATTCGTCTGGTGTAACATGGTCGTGGGTAGGCCCGGCATCGTTTACTTCAACTGTGCAAAACCCGGTAATAACTGGTGCACTGCCGTCGCAAGCAGGTACTTATTATCTTACTGCAACAAAAAATAATTGTGTTTCATTGCCAGCGTCAACCAATGTAGTTGTTTATCCTACGCCACCTACCCCTGTAGTGACAAGCAATTCACCTGTTTGTGAAGGTTCAACACTCAATTTATATGCATCGGCCATAATTGGTGCTAACTATGCATGGACAGGGCCTAATTCATTTACAGGTACAGGTCAGTATCAGGCAATTCTGGGTTCTGCTCCTATTCATTCAGGGGTATATTCTGTAGTAGCAACTGTCAATGGTTGCAGTTCGTTACCGGGCAGTCTGGCAGTATATGTAAATGTAATACCAATGCCACCACAGGTAGGAGCGTTACTTATTAATTATTGTCAGGATGCCGCTGCTTCTCCGTTATCAGCAGTTGGTAATAATTTAAGATGGTACACTACACCATTTGGCGGAGTAGGCAGCAGCACTGCACCTACACCACCAACAAATATACCGGGCTCTACCACTTGGTATGTCAGCCAAACGGCAAATGGTTGTGAAAGTGCCAGAGTGCCTATTAAAGTATTCATTAATGCCAAGCCGCCATTGCCTACTGTAGTGAGCCCTGTAAAATATTGCCAGTTTGAGCCAACAGCAGAGTTGCAGGCAAGCGGCAGAAATTTAAAATGGTACACTACTCCTGTCGGAGGCACAATGTCTTATACCGTACCGATACCTTCATCTGCAGTAGCAGGTACTTATTATTGGTATGTCAGTCAGACGGGTACAAATGGCTGTGAGGGTAACAGGGATACAATTGAGGTCAGGGTTTTGCCGGAGGTTAAAGTGAACATTATTACAGATAAAGACACCTTGTGTGCGTACGATAGTCTCAATGTTTCTGAAAACACCTTAAGAACGGAGCCTTCTATGTATTACTGGAGTTTTGATGGAGGAACAATAGCAGCGGGAGATAGCAGCGGGCCATATACTATTAAATGGACGTCTGATGGCAGAAAACTCATCAAACTAAAAGTTACAACAGATATATGCAATGGTTACGACAGTGTATATATTCATGTAAAACCGGTACCGGAAGTACATTTTGGTTTGGAAAATCCATTGTGTTACGGAGAGGAAACTATTGTGATGCCTAAAAAAGTAGATAACTGCGTGTATGAATGGAACTGGGCTGGTGCTACGGTAGTCGGTAAAATGAAAAATGAAGGCAAAATCATAAAGTGGAATAGCTTAGGACGGAAAATTGTTTCGTTAAAACTTACCTCTGCTAACGGATGTACATCTCCTCTTTTTTACGATACAACGTATATATATGAGAATCCGATAGCAAAAATAGATTGGGTAAGTAAGACGGAAATATGCTCAGGTGATACTATTAAATTATCTGCAGTTGGTTTTGAAAATCATTTGTACGAATGGCGCAGCAATAATGCATACTATAATGCAGAATATAATAAAGCAGATGCGATAGTAACAGGTTCAGGCTTTGTAAAAGTAAATGTGAATAATATTTACGGATGTAATGCTGCTGATAGTGTGTTTATTGATGCGGATGCCTGTTGCGATATAAGTATGCCGGATGCTTTTTCTCCTAATGGTGACGGAAGAAATGATAAGTTCAGGATTATTACGCCGGGGCATCATTTCATCAAAAATTTCATAGTTGTAAACAGGTGGGGAGAAAAGGTTTTCCAAACCAATAGGGAAGAGGATGGCTGGGATGGTTACTACAAGGGTGTACCTCAGGATATAGGTACCTACCATTACTATATTAAATATATATGTAGCGATGGTAAGAATATTGAGAAAAAAGGGCAGGTAGTACTTGTCAGGTAATTCGCTTTTTTTTACAATTATATTTAAGGCTTGTGTGTTGTGAAAACAATATACCAGCCTTAAATATATAAGTTATGTGAATACTGTAATCCCAATGTCAAAATGGTTTTCAATTGGCATTATATGACAGAATTATAAGACTACTGTGACAAAAACTTTGCAATTTTTTAACAGGAATAGCTATCTTTGGAACAATCATTTATTCGCATAATAATAATATACAAATGATAAAAAAGTCTATTTTGTTATTGTCGGCATTATTCACACTGGGAGTTAATGCCAACGCTCAAAAATGTGGTACTGATGAGGCACATGCTGAGCTGAAAAAACTATACCCTCACATCCAGGAAATTCAGGATGCTTTGGACCTTGCATGGAAAGGTGGCAACGCGTATGCCAAAACAACATCCGATAATGCGAATTTCGACAAGGACAAAACAAAGGAGTATGATTCTGTAGTGGGTAAAAAAGTTATTATCCCGGTTGTTGTACACGTCATACACGATTATGGTACTTCAGACTATGTAGCGGATAATACCATATTTCAGATGATCAGCAACCTCAATACGGTATATGCTGCACAAAATGCAGATTTATCAAATGTGATTGCTCCGTTTAAAAGCTATGTAGGTAAAGCGAATATCGAATTCCGTTTAGCGCAGAGAGACCCGGCAGGTAATGCTACAATTGGTATCACACGTCGCAGGTCTTACCTTACTAACGGTGGTGATGATCAGGCTAAAATGGACCTTTGGGCTCCCGAACGTTACCTGAACATTTGGGTAATCAGAAGGATTGGCCGTTCTCCGGCAAGTGGTACAATACTTGCATATGCTACATTACCGGCAGGTGCTGCAGGTAACCCATTCAATGATGGTGTTATTTCTGGTAGCGACTATCTGGTAGGTGGTGATAAAACTATCGAACACGAAGTTGGTCACTATCTGAACCTATACCACCCATGGAATAACAGTGGTGCAGAAGTAGGTGCATCTTGTGGTGATGATGAAGTGGACGATACTCCGCCAACAAAAGGCCACTTCAGTACATGTCCTTTATACGATACAAACTGTGCTTCTGGTTATAAGAAAACATATTCGTATTATGATAAAGATTCATTAAAAGTAGTACAAGTAACACAAAACTATCCTGATACAACGAATACACAGAATATCATGGATTATTCAAACTGCGTAAACATGTTTACTAAACAGCAGGTAATGCGTATGCGCAATACCTTGAATAATTCTGTAGCTAACAGGAATAATTTGATTACAACTACTACACAACAGGCAACAGGTGTAGGTGATACAACAATTACTAATTATCGTAAAGATTTAAAACCTGTCCCTGATTTTTCTATTGAGAGGAACGGTGTTACAAACGAGGGTACATACTTTTTGTGTGCTGATAACGTAAAACTGTTCAACTTCAGAAACAGAAGCTGGAGGGATACAGTTACGGCTGTAGAATGGTCTTTCTCTAATGGTGCAAACCCTGCAGCTATATCTTCTTCAGGTGGTACACTTAACAGTATAATCAGTACTAAATTCTCTACACCGGGTTGGGTTACTATTACAATGAAAGCTACAGGTAACAATTCAGGTGATACTACTATCGAGCGTAAATCTGTTTATGCTGCTGATAACAGTACTAAAATTAATCCTGCAAGTGCAGGCTTCTATCAGGAGTTTAATGATGCTGCCGAGCTTGAAAAATGGCCTATATTCAACTATTATGATAATGATTATAAATGGGAAGTGACAAAATCTTCAGGTTATTATGATAACACCAGTATTGTTTACAAAGGCTATGATTATCGTACCTATCCTGGTGGTTTTGTAGGTGCTCCTGCGATATTACATCCTACTACAGGTGTAAAACTTGGTGGTGATGTTGATGATTTCTTCACTCCTGCATTTGATTTAAGTGGTATGAAAGGTGGTGAGTGTAACCTGAACTTTATGTCTGCTGGTATGTGGCGTACAACCAATGTAAACTACATGAAGGATTCTATGGAGATAGCATATTCTACAGATTGTGGTGGTACTTGGAAAACAATGTCAGTGTTGACTAAAGCTCAATTGATGAAAGGTACTCAGACTATTGCATTCCAGCCATTGTCTGCCAATGATTGGGATCTTAAGAGTATGTCAATTCCTGAAGATGCACGTCAGTCAACTGTTTATTTCCGTTTCAGGTATAAACCATTCTCTGATAACTCAACATTCTTTAATCTGGGTGTAGGTAATCATTATTATATCGACCGTATTAACATCAGCTCTTTCCCTGCTGGTATCAACACACTGGTAGGTAATGGTGCTACTATTGCGGTAATGCCAAACCCAACTACCAGCAATGCATTTGTTGTGGTAAGGGATATGGCAGGTACAGTAGCTAATGTTACAGTTACTGATATTACAGGTAAAGTAGTTTATCGTACTCAGCAAACATTGAACTCAAAAGTTAGCCAGATAGAAATTCCTGCTAATGCACTTCCTGCAAGGGGTGTTTACATAGTAAATGTTCTTTCCGGTACACAATCTAAAACAGAAAAACTGGTTGTGAATTAATCATATTTCAGTTCCTGAATATTTTGCGTAAGCCCCTTATTAAAGGGGCTTACGCATTTTTGTAATTTTATGATTACATACTGGATTTAACTGTTATTTTTGTTGTAAAGCGAATACTGCGAATGAATGATTCAAATATCGTTTCAATAAGAAACGGGAATATATATCAGGGTAAAAGCCTTATCCTTAATAATGTAAACTTTGAAGTAGGCAAGGGTGAGTTCGTATACATGATTGGTAAAACAGGCAGTGGAAAATCTAGCCTGTTGAAGACATTATACGGAGATTTGTATTTGAAGGAAGGTGAGGGCAGTGTTGCCGGGTTTGACTTAAAAGGCCTTACTTGGCAAACAGTACCTTTATTGCGTCGTAACCTGGGTATCGTATTCCAGGATTTTCGCCTGCTTACTGATAGAAATGTACATGATAATCTGGAGTTTGTATTAACTGCAACAGGGTGGAAGGATAAAGCCCTGATGAAAGAAAAGATAGAGAATGTATTGAATAAAGTAGGCCTGAAGGGTAAAGGGTTTAAAATGCCTTATGAAATGTCTGGCGGAGAGCAGCAACGTGTGGATATAGCACGTGCCTTATTGAATAACCCGAAGCTGATAATCGCTGACGAACCTACAGGTAACCTGGACCCGGATACAACAGATGAGATAATGCAGTTGTTATTTAATATCTGCAGAGATTATCATACAGCATTTATTATGGCTACACACGATTATGGTATTATTCAAAAATATCCGGCTCGCGTGGTTCGTATAGAGCATGGAGGTATTCGTGAAATTACCCCTGCAGCAATGTAAGTATCTTCGCTGCATTATCAGTATTATTATAATGCTTCTTCAATAAGAACGTTCTTTTCTCAATATCAGCAGGAGAGAACGTTTTTTGCATTAATTGGGTTATCATGCTTTTGAAATCAGCTACAGTGGTTGCTATAGTACATAGTTCATCAAGCCCCGTTCCATAAAGCATCTGTTTATTAACCAGTATATGTCTGCCATTGAAGAGTGCATACAGCAACTTTAATTTCATGCCACTTTCTTGAAATGTTGGCAGCACATGTATGTGTGCATCACTTATCAGTTGTTGCATCACAGTTTGGTCTGGGTTCGCAATAAGAGTACAATAATTGTTCGCCTTACATGCATTAATAATACTCTGTGAAGGATTGCGCCCTGCTATGGTAAATGGGATGTTTATATCATTAAACACCTCAATAAGAAATAAAGCAGCTTCAATATTCTCCGGGTGAGATAAATTTCCATGATAGAGGCAGTAATTTCCATTGCCTGCAATGCTTTCTATATTATTGTATGGATGAAATGGTGCAATGAATTGATGTTCAGCATTAGGATATATCTTTCTGAAATATTCCTCATCTGCCATTGATAATGGCATCCATACATTTGCATTGGTCAGAGAGTGCTCATATCGTTTGGCTAATGCAGCTTCAGTATGGTAGTAAATACGTTTTAGTAAATTAGGTTCTTTATTAGCTAACTGCTTATAGTATTCACCCTCAATGTTATGAGCACGTACTGCTTTTATTCTGTCCGATAGTTTAGGATGATTGATGTAATAAGTGCTGTGTATCCCTTCAAATAGTATAGGGGCATCAATGTCAATAAGCCGTTGTAATAATTCGTCACCTCTGCGAGAATATACGATGTATGGTAAGTATGGAGATAGTCCGGCTATGCCTTTTTTGCGAGGATAATACCAAACTTGTTTGAATAACTTTTCCAACATATCACCAGGCTGCCTGCCATAGGCAAAGCAATGCAGGTATATCTCGGCACCGGCATCATGTAATGCTTTTACTTTATAGTACACATCTATTGCTCCGCCATAGTCTGGCGGATACGGAATGTCAAATGATATGATATGTATTTTATGCTTCTGCAAGTTTATTATAAAAATTAAGCAAAGTTTTGGCTTCTTCCTGCCAGCAATATTTTTCTCTGGCTTTCAGGCAATTGTTTTGTAGCCGTAGATGATAAGCTTCATCTTGCAACAGTTTATTCAGTGCCTCTGCTATACGTTCAGGGGTAGGGTTGTCAATCAGGGATGCTACTTCATATTCTACATTCACTTGCTCATACTCTTCGTATCTGATGCATAGTTGAGGGACACCATTGTGCATGTAATCAAAGAAACGATTTGCAAGCGATAAACGGTTGCTCAGGCTGGTTTCTTCAAACAGGGTAATGCCGGCCCATGCATTGATAGTATATTGTTTCAGTTCTTCCGGAGGAATGTACCCCTTCAGCGTTATCTTATGCTCCAGTCCGTATTGTTGTATCAATGCTTTCGTTTCTTCAAAGAAATTGCCGCCACCGCATATTATTAAGGGGGCATCTACATACTGCATTGCAGGTATAAGTTCTTCAAACCTTCTGCCTACATTTACAGCGCCTTGGTATAATATGTATTTCTTCTTCTTTTCAGGTATAGTTACAGGCTTCAGGACGGTGATATTTCTGACTAATGCATAGTCAACACCATAACGTATTTTCAGTTCGGTTACAATTCCTTTGCCAACGGTATAGCCATTCGGGAAACGTGGGATTGCAAAATTTGCAATGGCGTTCCACATTTTACTTATAGATGGTCTTGATATAACTTCTTTCAGTTCAACAAATAATTCATGTGCATCATGCACACGTTTTTTGCGCCTGATTATTGATGCAACATATACAGGTAGTATAGTGTCTAAGTCTATACAGCAGATTATATCCACAGGGTGGAATAATAGAAAGAAGAAAAGTTTCAGCCAGAAATCTGCATACATCAGTTTGCCTTGTTCTGCAATGATGGGTAATCGTTTTTGCTTGTACGGTCTGTCAATTAATGGTTTGCTGTCTTTTCTCAGAAAACCTACCAGTGTTACATCATAACCTGCTGCTGCCAGTGTAGTACAGATACGTATCATACGCTGGTCGTAATTAAGGTCGTTTGTAACAGTAAAAACTATTCTGGTGGCTTTTTTCATCGTGTATGCAGGTAAAATACTGCTTTCTGCACAATGGTGTAAAAATAAACGTTTTAAAGTTGCGTTTTATTTTGGTAATTCGCATTATGCCGGCAAAACGCATATTGATATTGACCAATCGTGTACCGTACCCACTGAATGATGGTGGCAATATGGCTACACATGCAATGGTTCAAGGGTATCAATCTCAGGGCTGGCAGGTTTACCTGTTGTCCATGAATACCAGCAGGCATTACCTGGGCGGAGATGTTTTATCGGGCTTGTATAAGGATATATACAAGTTTGAAACAATAGAGGTGAACAACGATGTGTCCGTATTTGGGGCATTGAAAAACCTCTTATTTAGCTCGTTGCCCAACCATGCTACCCGTTTTCAGTTGCCTGTTTTTCAGTCTGCAATTTTAAATGCAATCACATCTTTCAGTCCTGATGTAATACAGGTAGAAAGCGTATTTATGTCTGGTTATATACCTGCAATACGCAAGGCGACTGATGCTTTGCTATCATTACGGTTACACAATATTGAGTGGCAGGTATGGCAGCGAATGGCCGAAGCAGTCAGTAACCCTGTTAAAAAATGGTACCTGAACAATTTATCTGGCCGTATTAAAGTATATGAAAAACAGGTATGGCAGGCGTATGATTTGCTGATACCTATTACAGAAACTGATGCACTTGTAGTACGTAGTTCAATCAGTCCGAAACAAATACAAACTACACCATTCGGTATCAATATTAATGATGTTCAGAAGTCTGATAACGAAACATGGAATGGTTATCATATCGGCGCTATGGATTGGCTGCCAAATCAGGATGCAATAGAATGGTTCGTAAATGAGGTATGGCCGTTCATTCATAAAACAGTACCTGAATTCAATTTTTATTTTGCAGGCAGAAACATGCCTGATAGTTTTAATGCATACAATGCAGACGGGATGCATTGTATGGGCGAGGTAGCCGATGCAAAGGCATTTATTGCGGATAAGAAGATTCTCATTGTTCCTTTACGTTCAGGTGGTGGTATCAGGGTAAAGATATTAGAAGCGATGGCAACCGAAAAATTGGTAATAAGTACTTCAATAGGTATGCAGGGTATTGATGCTGTTCCCGGCATTCACTATTTATTAGCCGATACACCCCTGCAATTTGCAGAAACAATAAAATGGGCTGTTGATAATAAAACAGACGCCGGAGGTATTGCACAAAAAGCCGGCTTATTAATCAGGGATTTATATAGTTCCGACCATCTGGCTCGAGCCTTGTCTGATAGATTGTTAAATATGTTGGCCGATAGATAAAAGCCTTATAATATGTATCAGTTTCGGGTATAGATTTTTACCGTTTCGTCTATTTCATTATCATTATTGATAGCTATATACGCTATTTACATGCAATACATTGTAACTTTGCATCTTGATATTTTGTTTAAGATATCAGGTACACTTGAAATAATTATATGTTAGATACTATTGAATCAGCGCTGGAAGACCTCCGTAATGGCAAATTATTGATTGTTGTTGACGACGAGGACCGTGAGAATGAAGGTGATTTTGTTACTGCCGCGCACAATGTTACTCCCGAAATAATCAATTTCATGTCAAAACACGGACGTGGTTTGATATGTGCACCTATAACAGAAGAGCGTTGCGCAGAACTGAACCTGAACCTGATGGTACAGAACAACACAGTATTGCATCAGACACCGTTTACTGTATCTGTTGATTTGATAGGGCATGGTTGTACTACAGGTATATCTGCACATGACCGTGCTAAAACGGTACAGGCTTTGATAGACCCAAACACAAAACCGGAAGATTTAGGCCGCCCGGGCCATATTTTCCCTTTAAGGGCAAGGAGTGAAGGTGTTTTGCGCCGTTCTGGACATACCGAGGCTACAGTTGATTTAGCACGTCTTGCAGGTTTCGAACCTGCAGGTGTATTAGTGGAAATCATGAATGATGATGGTACCATGGCACGCCTGCCCGAATTGCTGGAGATAGCTAAGAAATTCGACCTTAAAATAATTTCGATAAAAGACCTGATTGAATACCGCCTACGCACTGAAAGCCTGATAGAAGAAGAAGTGCGTGTACAAATGCCTACCAAGCATGGCAATTTTGAATTAATAGCATTCCGTCAGACAAATACCGGTGAACAACATCTGGCATTGAAGAAAGGTGATTGGACTAAAGATGAACCTGTATTGGTACGTGTGCATAGTTCTTGCTTTACGGGTGATATCCTTCATTCGCTACGTTGCGATTGCGGCGACCAACTGCAAAAAGCCATGGAAATGGTAGAGGCTGAAGGTAAAGGGTTAGTAATATATATGAATCAGGAAGGCAGGGGAATAGGCCTTTTGAACAAACTGAAAGCATATAAACTACAGGAAGAAGGTAAAGACACTGTAGAAGCTAATCTTGCATTAGGGTTTAAAAACGACCAACGCGATTACGGTGTTGGTGCACAGATATTGCGATACATGGGTGTTTCAAAAATACGCCTGATGAGCAATAATCCACGCAAGCGTGCAGGGTTATTGGGTTATGGTTTAGAGATAGTAGATAATGTTGCTATTGAGATAGCACCCAATCCGCATAACGAGTTTTACCTGCAAACAAAACGCGACAAACTGGGACACGAAATATTAAAATAGTATTTTGCACAAAACTGCAACGCCGTTTTGAAGTTTCTCTTTTTTGCCAATCGTGTACCATATCCTCCATACAGGGGCGATAAACTGAAGATTTATAACCTCGCAAAAAGGTTGTCGAAATCTCATGAATTACATTTGCTCACATTTGCGCAAACAGAAGAAGACCTTACTTACAAAGCCGAACTGGAAAAAATATTTACCAAAGTACATTTCATATATCTTCCTAAATGGCGCTCTGCTGCCAATTGCTTGTCTGCATTGTGGGATAAAACACCACTGCAAGTATTGTATTTCAAATCGGCTGCCATGCAGCAAAAACTTACTGAAGTATTACAGGCAGATAAGTTTGATGCAATACATGTGCAGCACTTGCGTATGAGCCCTTATCTTGCTGCACATAAAGAACTGCCTCGTATATTGGATATGCCGGATGCTTTTTCTTTGTACTGGGAGCGGAGAATGAAAGCACAGAAAAATCCATTCCTGAAACTATTCGAAACGATAGAACAAAAGCGTGTATTGCAGTATGAAAGGATAATGCAGCAATACAACATGTCCTTAGTTTGTTCTGCTGAAGATTTAGCTTATTTAAAGGACAAACATAAAATAGATAATATCAAGTTGCTGCCCAATGGAGTAGATTTAGATACTTTCAAAGCAGGTGGGCATGATTATAGCCACAATCATACATTGTTGTTTACAGGCAATATGGACTATGCCCCCAATGTAGATGCGGTGCAGTATTTTGTACAAGATGTGTTACCGCTTATTCAGCAATATCATCCGCAGGTGCAGTTTATTATTGCAGGACAAAGACCGGTAAAAAAAGTACAGGATTTGGCAAGTGATAGTGTAAAGGTGACAGGTTTTATCAAAGACCTTGCAGCAGTATATAATCAGGCCAGTGTGGTTGTTGCTCCGCTAAGGTTTGGTGCGGGTACGCAAAATAAAGTACTGGAAGCAATGGCAATGGGTGTGCCCGTGGTATGTTCTAATATCGGTTTTAAGGGCTTGGGTATTGAAAGCGGGGAGGGGGCAATCATGCAAACAGAACCACAGGCTTTTGCCAATAGTGTAATTGAGTTATTAAACAATCAATCACTGCGCGAAGATACAGGTGCTAAAGGCATACATGTAATGCAGTCGTGTTTTAGCTGGGATAGCGTAGCAAAAACATTAGAGGCATATCTTATGGAGCTTGCATGAGTTGCAGCTTATGGTTGTGTACCCCTTGTTTGATTTTGTAAACTTTCTCTTGTAGAGTCTTCCTGTCGTTGCAGTTCAGCTTCCTCCTGTTGTTTCTTTATGAAATAGTTTCGGCCTCTGAAGAATTCGCCTAAGGCATTAAATGATTTGTGCCAGTTAATACCCACACCGCCACGTGCTATGTTTCGATTATCTACTACGTCGTAGTTATTGGTACGGAATATATAACCTCTCAGGTTGCCTCCTTCGCGAAACTGGTATTGTAAACGGAAATCACCCACAGGGTTGAAGTTGCTTGCGCTCCTGTTTGATGTCGGTTTGCCCCAGTCGTAAGAGCTACCTACTTCCAGTGTCAGCCTGTCGTTTACAAGATTGCGGAACAGGTTTTTCTTTACTCCGAGTGATACTTCGTTACGGCTTGAAGCATCAGTTCCTTTTTCATTCAGGCTATAACTCTTATACTTAAAGTCGATGCTCAGGCTTTCATCTCCTGTTAGTTTATTCAATACATTGGTAAGTTGAGAAGATACCTGGCCGGAAAGCATCTGGCTGATATTGCTGATGCCACCTGATACAGCTCCTCCACTGATATTGCCTAGTCCACCGTCATCCGGTATAAATGTATTGATAAGTAATAATGACGCAACCTGATTATTCAATTCCCTGTCGTTTTGGTTCAGGTACATCAGTTTGTTGTAACCAACAGTACCTACACTGCCACTGTTGGGAAGCTCTAACTGGAACGTAAGCCTCGGCGTACCCATCGACCCTTTCATAAACAACAGGATGTTTACATCTTGCGTCACTCTTGCTTCTTCCAGCTCTCTGTCATTATTTTCTATAAGTTTTTTCTCATTGTTATTCAGCAGGTCAAATAACCTTGCTTTTGTAGTGTATTTACCTGTTACTTCAAGTTGTGTATTATCAATAGGTCCGTTGAAGTATATCTTACTGCCGCTGTTCAGTTTGAAGTTTCGTTTGAAAGCCAGTTGTTTTAGGGTGAATGTATAGTCGCCCTCTTTGATGGTATAAACACCGCTCATACGCATATCATTACCTGCGGGCATTTCTATGCGTAGTGTACCGTTTCCACTGGCGTTGATGGCATCACCTGTTGCAGGGTCCATTACAAGGCTTACTTCGCACAGGTCTTTTACCAATGCTTCTATACTGATTGATAATTTGCTGCTGCTTTTCTTTTTTATCTGTTGTTCTGTGCCGTAGCTTTTGAAGGTAACATAGTTATATGTGCCTAATCCACTGCTGCTGCTCAGTGGCAGGTACAGATGTGATTTTTCAACCGGGGTAGCGCCAAGTATGTTGATTGATATAATTTTATCTAAATCTCCTGATACGGATAAGGATTTAATACTGGCTATAAGGTTCCCGTAAAATAATTCACTTTCAGATTCTTCAAGGTTAATCACTTCAAACTTTTTCGAAGTCATATTGATACCAAGATTCATTTTTTGAAAGCGGTCATGTTTTATTTGCCCCGACAATGTTGCTGTGTTTTTATAAACATCATATAAGGTTATTTTACCGAGGTCTATCTTAGTATTGTTGATTGCGATAGTAGCAGCAGGTATGTTATAATAAGTGCCAAGGAAGTCAATACGCATAGCAGCATCCATAAGCTTAAGCGATCCGTCAACGTCAGGTTTTACCGCACTGCCGCCAATAGTGATTTCTCCATTGATAGTACCGCTGATTTTACTTACAAACCCTGCCAATACAGGATTTAACCACGACATAGGCGTACTGTTGAATTGTATTTTCCCATTCAGTGGTTCTTTACTGGTGCTGTCAAAAGACATGTCGCCGGATGCAGTGATAGATGCATTGCCACGATATACACCACTGGTATTATCAAGGTGTATTTTTTGTTTCGCTGCATCATAACCTCCTGCTACTATGATGTTGCCTAATGTATCAGTGCCAATTTTTACATCCGTTGCCCTGATGTTGCTTGTTATGAGCATGTTCCCAAACAGGTCTTCAACTTTCAGTTCGCCATTAATACGTCCGTCAAGCTGATAATCTGAGAATCCTATCAGGTTGCCTATTTGCGATACGTCAATGTTTTTGATGTCTGCAAATACCGGAGGTGTACTGCCGTTGCTGAAACTGTTTTTAGAATATACGTTGATGCTTTGTATTCCGGAGCTCAGCTCAAATTTATTAATGAATAAATAGTTACTGCTATAAAGTAGTGAAGCCGTAGGTATATCCCATTTAGTGTCGTTAAGGTATAGTTCCGATGGTTGCAGGTTCAGCCAAACAGAGTCGCTGCTTGTGTGTGCAGTTCCTTTCAATGTTGCTGTTCCATACTTATCTGCAGATGTAGTTGCTATTCTGAAGTTCAGGTCATTATTGGCAAGTGTAGTGTTTACTTCCAATGCGCCGGATAATATACTGTCGCCAATTACAATGCGTTGTGTTTTAGCATCTACTGCCAGTTTGTTAAAATCTCCTGTCCCGTTAATGCTGACATCTCTCAAAATTATACCATTCACTTCTCCGTAAGGTACTAACGCATTCAGCTGTAGTTGCTGGCTTGATGTATTGAGCTTCCCGTCAATAGTAGCTCCGCTGAAGCCTTTTATTTTAGGGATAACAATACCTAAAAGACTGTCTATCTCTTTTGTTACTATATTGAAACTGATATCCTGTGGTGGTGCTTCTTGCGTAGGCTTGTTGATGTAGTTTGGCAAATACCCCGATAAATAATATTGGAAAGAGTAGGGAAGCTTGCTCAATTCATATTGCCCCTTTATACGTGCAGTAAGGGCATTACTTTCTATTACTATCAGTTTTTGTCCATCGTCTTCTGATGCGTTTACATATACTGAATCTATATCCAGCCTGTGCCCGCTGCGTACCATATTGATGTTATATAGCTTTGCATAGCCCGAGAAATTATCGATACTGCTGCCAACACAGTCAAGGTCGAAATCGGCTGTGGCAGTAATGCTATCCTTCAACAGGTTCAATGCTGCAAAATTGCTTTTTAGCAAATTGGCTTTGGCATTGATGCGTACAAGCTTTTGGCTCAGGTCAATGTTGCCATAAAATGCTAATGCAAGGTTTGGGTCGTCTATTAATAGATTGCCGCCGAATTTATTCTTTTCTACCGCGCCGTCAAGCGTTATGTTTTGATACCTGTACCCGTTAAAATCAATGTGTTTTACAGATGCATCTACATTGATAAGGGCAATTGCAGGGTCAAACGAATTGCCATCTACTTTTGTGTTGAATGTAACTGTACCTAATGTGCTTTGTTTCAGCAGGGCTCCGATATTGAAGTTGTCTGCTGAAATGGTACCACTATAAATGGCATTGCTGTTTTTGCCATCAGGTATTTTCATTTTCACATCGCTCTGTATCGTACCAAGGTTAGTAGCCAATATGCCGGTACAAGCAAAATTGTTGATATAACCTGTGAAGTTTCCTTTAAAAGATACATTCGTTAATTGGTCGATTGCAATATCATTATTGTTCTTCAAATCGGGTGCATAGCGGAATATGCCTTTTGCATTTGTATACAGTTCACCGTTCTGGTAATCAATGAAAGTCTTTTCAATATCAGGTAACCCTTTCATCCGCAGGTTGCCTTTTACGGTAGAAATACCGTCTGATATATACAGGTTCTTACCTGTAATATCTGCTACTGTACCATCTATTTTACCAGATAATTGTATAACGGATGGGTACTGCCTTAAAACAGGTGCAAAGTAGGCTACGTCTTTCACATCTAGGTACGAATCATCCAGTTTCGCTACCATGCGCACTTTATTTATATAGTCTTCGAAGTCAGGAAAACGGGTATAGTGCATTGCATAATAGCGTTGCAATTTGCTATGGTTTGTTTCAAGCAATAGTTTCTTTACAATACTGGCATTAGGAGATACCGTTACATCACCCTTGAATTGTTTTACAATCAACCCGCAACGTTCTTTTGCACTCAGGTTGTTGAGTTTCGCCTTTAACGTATCGCCTGTAATACTTAATTCCTCCGCATCAATATTTATATTGCTGATGCGCATATGGTCTGTGTCAAACTCATTGGCAGATGGTGCGCGTTCACTCATTTCCATGCCAAAGTAGCAATCCTCTAACTGCAACGAGTTTAATACTATCTTCCAGTTGTCTTTATTAAATGCCGTAGTGTCAATTGTTTTGATTTTTGGTTTCTTTGGGCGGGGAGGGCGTCCGCCATCATAGTCGCGCATAACGATGGCTACTTCCCCGAAACTGATTTTGTTCAGGTCTATGAGCTTTTCCTTGAAGTTTATTTCCTCCGCATCTATTAGTGCATCCCCTACATCAAAATCCATATCACTGCCCACCCATGCATCATCCATGTGAAAGCGGACATTTTCCAGTTCTACCTTTTTAAGGTCTATCTCAAAATCGTTACCGCCTTTTTTCTTTTTCTTGGTAGAAGGCCCTGTGTCAAATGCATCTATGATAAACTGGTAGTTCCAGTCTTCGCTGGTTTTTGTGCGGTACAGGTGTGCGTATGTATTTTTCAGTCCGGCGTATTTCAGCACAGGGGTACCTTTTTTCAAGAAAAACCAATCTGTAATACGTACCCTCGCTTCACCTATGTATGCCAGTGTATCCTGAGATTTGTCTTCGATGTATAATCCCTGTATTAATACATGGTTCAGGAAATCTATCCTCACATGCTGTATGGCTACTTTTGTGCCAAGCTTATTTCCTAAAATCTGCGTTGCTTTCGTTACAACGAAATTTTGAACTGGTGTGAAGTTTAAGGATAGAATAGTGCATATTACTAACCCAATGATAATCAGGATAGTATTACGCAATATTTTTAGCAGCCGTTTCAGATAAGATGTACTTTAATATAAGCTACAAAAATAACAACCATATTCCATAAATTATTATAAGGTTTGTTAATCATGCATGTAATATTGGATAGGGTGAACGGATATGGGGATTTTCATATCGATTAACTGTATTATCTTACAACCATATACTATTTGATAAATATGAAAAAGTATTTGATTTTCTTCTCTGTTATTTTCATGGTACAGAAAACTCAGGCTCAGGTTACTGCATTGTCAGTGGCAAAAGCGTATAATGCGGGCATATCGGCCGATAAATATCCGGAAACTAAAAAAGGTACGGTAGCCGATACTTTTTTCGGTACTACTGTTAAAGACCCCTATCGTTGGTTGGAAGATGATATGTCTGAAGAAACCAAAGACTGGGTTAAACGCCAGAATACAACAACCAATGCTTATCTCGATAGCATTAAGTTTCGCGACAAAATAAAAGCACGCCTTACGGAATTATGGAATTATGAAAAATACGGCGCTCCGTTTAAAGAAGGCGGATATACTTATTATTATAAAAATGACGGACTGCAAAATCAGTCTGTATTATACAGGCAGTCAGCCAATGGTGTGGCAGAGGTATTTCTGAACCCGAATGATTTTTCGAAAGACGGAACAACATCGCTTGCAGGGATAGATTTTACCAAAGATGGTTCAATGTGTGCTTTCCAGATTTCTGAGGGTGGCAGCGACTGGCGCAAGGTAATAGTGCTGGATACAAAGACAAAAAAACAGATTGGTGATACCCTGATGGATGTTAAGTTCAGCGGGCTTTCATGGTATGGCAATGATGGCTTCTACTACAGCAGCTACGACAAGCCCAAGGCTGGTAGCCAACTCTCTGGTATGACACAGAACCATAAATTGTATTATCACAAAATGGGTACTCCGCAAAGCGCGGATGTATTAGTGTTTGGTGGAGATGCACAGCCACGCAGGTATGTAGGCGGCGGTGTTACTGAAGACCAGCAGTATCTTATCATATCAGCCGCAAATGCTACTTATGGTAATGAGCTTTATATTAAAGACCTTTCAAAAAAAGACTCGAGGATTGAGGCAATCATCACAGGTTTTGAAAACGAGCACGATGTGGTATATGCCGAAAACGGAAAGCTGTATATACTTACCAACCTGAATGCTCCAAACAGGAAACTTATAGTTACCAATGCGGATAATAAAGATATAACAACATGGACAGATGTAATTCCTGAAACTAAATTTCCGCTAACTGTAAGTACCTGTGGCAGAAAGTTTTTCGCGCAGTATCTGAAAGACGCTGTTTCTCAGGTGTATCAATACAGCCTCGATGGCAAACAGGAACGTACTATACAGTTGCCCGGCCTTGGTTCTGCAGGTGGTTTTGGTGGTAAAAAAGAGGAGAAAGAACTGTATTACAGCTATACTTCTTATGTTTATCCTACTACGATTTTTAAGTATGACATAGCAACAGGCAAATCAACATTGTATAAAAAACCGGGGGTAAAGTTTGATCCTTCATTGTATGAAAGCAAGCAGGTTTTTTATACCTCTAAAGATGGTACGAAAGTGCCTATGATTATCACATACAAAAAAGGCATGTTGAAAAATGGTAAGAATGCAACCATGTTATATGGTTATGGTGGTTTCAATGTCAGCCTTACACCTTCTTTCAGTATCAGCAACCTTGTATTTATGGAGAATGGTGGTGTGTATGCAGTTGCCAATTTACGTGGTGGTGGCGAGTATGGCGATGAATGGCATAACGGTGGCATAAAGACAAAAAAGCAAAATGTATTTGATGATTTTATTGCTGCTGCGGAATACCTTATTGCAGAAAAATATACATCAAGCGAATACTTGGCAATATCAGGTGGCAGCAACGGCGGACTATTGGTAGGTGCCTGCATCACACAACGCCCTGATTTATATGCTGTAGCATTTCCTGCGGTTGGCGTACTGGATATGTTGCGTTATCACAAGTTTACAGCCGGTGCCGGATGGTCATACGATTATGGTACTGCTGATGATAGTAAAGAAATGTTTGAATATCTATTGAAATATTCACCTGTTCATAATGCAAAACCGGGTACTGCTTATCCTGCTACTATGATTATGACAGCAGACCATGATGACAGGGTAGTGCCTGCGCATTCGTTTAAATTTGCTGCAGCTATGCAGGCGGTTCAGAGAGAAACAACTGCTAAACCGATGCTGATACGTATTGAAACAAAAGCAGGGCATGGTGCGGGCAAACCAACGGCAATGATAATTCAGGAACACGCCGATAAATGGGCCTTTATGCTCCACAATATGGGGCTTACGTACAAAGGCAAATAACTTGAAGTTAAAAAAGCGGCAATGAGCCGCTTTTTTAATAGGGCTTTAATAAACTGCCATTTGATTAATATTAACTTTAGCCACTATATTTCGCAGATACAGTCTTATGAAAAATATTTTGAGCATGTTCATGCTACTGGTAACTATTTGTGCAAATGCACAAAACCTGGTACCAAATGGTGATTTTGAAACATATACGACTTGTCCGACTACTGCCAGCCAGGTTACTTTAGCTCCACCATGGCGCCAATACCATGTTGCCACGTCCGATTATTTAAATGGTTGTGCTGCAACTACAGTAAGTGTGCCTGCGAATCTTTTCGGATATCAACATGCTGCAAGTGGCAATGCCTATATGGGTGGATACGCCTATACTTCAACCGGTTTTCCGGATTCTTACACTGAATATATTACTGCACCAATAACACCAATGCTTATAGGTACTACTTACGAAGTATCTATGTCTGTTAACAGATCTAATAACTCGCAAAGTGCTTGTAATTGTCTGGGTATTTTGTTTTACGACAATGGGCCAACTGCGACTCTTACTGGTACCTCAGGTACAGTTACATCTCTTGTTCCACAGGTTAGCTATGCCAGTTATGGTATTCTGGCTGACACACAAAACTGGGTAAGGGTAACACAATACTTCACTGCAGATTCTGCTTATGATAATATTGTTATTGGCAAATTTATGCCAGGTAGTAGTATGTCATTTACAGGCACCGGTGCTGCCTACTACTACTACGATTCAGTAGTAGTGAAAGCAGCCTCCGGCATCAACAACCTGTACACGGATAGTATGATATGTGCGGGTGATACTTTCGTAGTACCCTATACACTCAATAACAGTGCCTTGTTTACTTCC
>JAEUVX010000015.1 GCA_016786615.1 Flavipsychrobacter sp. | reverse complement strand
TGCAACAGAAAAGAAACCTATCACCTGAAAACAGAAAAACTTTTATTTAACTTTAAAAAATCAAGAAATACTATCTAAGCATTAGTGAACTTTAGCTTGACGACATACATTGATGCGAAATTATTATTGGCGTCATCCATCTTCAAATGCGTGACCTATACCGTTGTTTTTTATAATAACAGCAAGTGCATGTCCCGATGATTCTCTCATGCTGTACAAATCATATTGATAAAGCAACAAATAGTATTACTTTTGGTATAACAAAAATCATTTTATTATCGAATAAGAGCCATATATAAAGAAGTAAGTATTATAAACATAGATGTTGCTATTCTAAATTACCACAATTAAAATCCAACGCAACTCAATGGATGTAGTACGCCAACAAGGCGTAACTGTGTCTTTTGCGTTGGATAGGCTGTGGTAAGCCTTGAATAGCATCAGAATTTCAGTTACGCTATTTTTTTGTTCACAATAAATTTAAGAACGTATGAAACGTATCCTAGCTATTGTAAGTAGTGTATTCATCATGCAACAATCGTATTCACAAACTTTTATGCGATGCAATCTCGTACTCAGGAATAACACAAGCGACGATTTATCGGTATCCTATATGTATCAGGAAAAAGACCTGTCCTGGACAAGCGTAGGATGGTATAAAATACCTAAATACAATCAGGCCAGCATCCCGGTGATGAATTATAGCAATTCGGAAGGAATCGTTTACGTGCACGGCACGTCCACAAAACTAGTTGCAAGACGCAGGAGCTGGGGTAGCAGATATGAATTCTGTATCGACAAGCAAAATGCCTTCCGTATTTATCATGCGAATAAAGTCTCCTGTAAATCTAAAGCCGGTTTCGATGCCGTTAGTTTAAAAAACAACCATGACATTGTTTATGATTTTAACCCATAATCACCCGGTGAACAACACAAATAATTCCAGAGCTACAATATCAGCAACAGACGAAAACAATTAATTCAATACTGAAAAAAAATAATCGAATGAAACAATTAGCAATTATATGCACACTCATAATCAACACTACCTGTCATGCTCAGGACATTATCGTAAAGAAAAACAGTGAAACCATCACCTCCAAAGTCATTGAGATTACCCAAACAGATATTAAATACAAACCATATACCGATAGCCTGAGTCCCTTGCGCAGCGTGCCTAAAAATGACGTTCTGGTCGTGTATTATCAGAACGGCACCCGTGAAACATTTTCGACCGCAGGCATAGGAACAACCACAGCCGTAAAAGAACGCAATCCCCAGGAATACAGAAACGGCTTTCTGCTGGGAGATATCGTTATGTATAAAGGTAAAGAGACAGGTAAATACCGAAAAGGAAGAATAGAGGCATTCACAGTAAACGGAGCGATTGTAAACGGTGAAGAGTACCGTATGGATGAAATCAGCAAATTCTTCGATCAGCCCAAAAAGCAACGCAAAAAACAACAATAGATCATGCCATAACTCTTCACATACACATGAACAGAAAAAAGACTATTTGGTTATAATAATCCAATAGATTATTTTTGTCTAAATGAGTAGACAAAATGTAAATATACTGGAATCACAAGTCATCAACTTCACGATGGAGACAATTGGAACCCGTTTACGTGAAGATATGGAAGGCTTTGGTAAGGATTTTGAGTCATTTTCTGCAAGGAACCTTACCCTTACCGACGCAGGGATAGGACTGGACCGCAAAACCCTGTATAGCTGGAAAAAACATGGCCTCCTTCCTTACGCAGGACAGCCATCAACAAAGGGACAAAACAAAACCTGGGGTCGATTCAGCTTTATTGAACTATGCTGGCTGAAAATGCTGATGGAGTTCAGACAAGTAGGCTTAGGCCTCGATAAACTCCATGAAATAAAAGAAGCATTTTTTTCGACGGACTTTATCGAGCAGTTCTTTTCAAAGCCAGTTGATAATCTTGATATGCTGTCACCGGAAACGATTCAGATAGCCCATGAAAAACAGCTCATCAAGGACGGCAAAGTACAAATAAAAGGAAACACAAAAGCAGCACTGGAGCAAATACAGTTTTCGTTGTTTTCATGCGTGCTATATGCCATCATGCTAACCAGAGGTAATTATGTGTTTTACGCAAATGGCAAAGGTAAATTCGACATAGTTAACTTAAATCAGCTAATAGTTGATCCGATTGCCGGCGTAATGGATTTTATGGATCTGCTGAATACAGAATCCGTTGTATTTGTAAATATCAAAAAGATAATAGCTGACCTGTCTGGCACCCATACGTATTTTTCGAACCCAATGCCTCTCAACCACAGACTGTCAGAAGACTCCGTTAATCAACTTAAAACCATGTTCCAGGATGGGCAAGTAAAAGAAGTGACTCTTCGAGTCAGTGAAAACGGCAGACCGCTAATATGGATAAAACGAGCCATGAAAATTGAAGAACTTGAAAAAGAAGTCCGAAGCATACGAAAAAAAGGAAAATACTGTGATCTGGCTGTTAAAACCCGTAACGGAGAAGTACAGTACTTTGAACAAACAGAAATATTGAAATTATAAACTACAACATATCGAGCTGAAGCACTCAGCCACAATATAAATACGAAAGCCCTGCGGAACGAACCCGTTGGCTCTCCCAATCATTGGAACAATGAAAGGGGAAAATACCTTGCCGCCGGACAGTGATCAACAGGAAGGCGGTAATATTGACCAGGAAATTGAACAACAACTAGAAATGCTGGCAGAAATTCTGGTAGCACTACTTGAAAACGAGTAAACATGCGTAACGAACAATTTGAAGAACTGTTCAAAGGGAAATTCAGCAAGAAAAGCACAATGGTTACCGCCAGAAGCGGTAACCATTGCTATGCTTACAACAGAGTATCATCAAAAGAGCAGATGGATAACGGGAACTCCCTGAAATGGCAGGAAGAACGTATTGTAGATTTCGCCCGAAAACAAGGTTATACTATCAAAAAGATGTATGGCGGCACCTATGAGTCCGCTAAGACCGACGAGCGTAAAGAATTCAAGCAAATGCTCGATGACATCAAAAAAGACAAAACCATATCAAAAATCCTGGTATACAGCTATGATCGCTTTTCGAGATCTGGAACGAATAGTTTATACCTGATTGACAATCTCAATAAACTAGGCGTAACAATTATAGCCGTCACCCAGGAAATAGACACATCCACCCCCGCAGGAAGTTTCCAGCAACACCTGTATATGTTGATGAGCAAACTGGATAATGACATGCGAAAGGATAAATGCATAGCCGGAACCAAATCCCTGCTAAAACAGGGATACTGGACATTTGGCGCTCCTCGCGGATACACGAACATCAACAAAAATACCACAGCAGATAAACACGTATACATAATTAACGAAGACGGCCAAAAGCTGAAAAAAGCATTTTTGTGGAAAGCCTCCGGGAAATATACTAACCAGCAGATTATCGATAAATTGAAACTGCTAGGGTTGAAGATAAATATTCGCCACATAGCATGGATTTTAGCCAATCCATTTTATTGCGGGTATATATCTGTAGCCCATTTTCCCGGTGAAATATTCAAAGGGAAACATCCTGCTCTGATAGATGAAGATACATTTCTGAAGGCAAACAAAATCAGCCTTGAAAACCCCAGAGCAGGAATTAAAAAGCAGCGGGAAAAATCTGAGCTCCCATTAAAGCTATTCATGCGCGATGCCATCAGTGGCAGTCCGTTGACTGGGTATTTGAATAAGAAGAAACAATTGTACTACTACAAATCAATACAAGCAGGCAGCAAACTAAGTGTGTCCGCCAAAAAACTGAATGGGAAATTTGAAGAACTCATAAGTCATTTTCAATACGATGAAAAATACAAAAACCGACTGCGTGAAATACTGATAGAAAAACTGAAGACAAAACTAGCAGTTGAAGAAGACGATAAAAAAAGCAGACGTAAGCGGCTGTCAGAAATTAAGGGCCAGTTGGACAAGATAGAAGAACGCTTTGTACTGGGTGAAATCACACAGGAGCAGTACTGGAAATACGCAAGTCTTTATGGTGATCAACTGGAAAAAATCCGGCAGGAAATTGACCAGAGCAGTGATTTGAGTTCTAACCTTGAAAAAGCCGTTGAAAGGGGATTGGATTATGCGCAACATCTGCGCCAGATGTGGGTTGTAGCGGATTACTATGAGAAACAACGATTACAGTATCTGGTATTTCCGGAGGGGATGATGTATGACAAGCAAACGGATCAAGTTCTAACCACTCGAATCAACGCGTTGTTCGGTGAAATCGCTGTACAGGCAAGCGTTTGCAGCGAAGACGAAAAAGGCAATCAGTTGAAAGATTGCCTTTTGGGAAGTAGTGTAGCCTCGTCAGGAATCGAACCTGAATCTGGAGCTTCGGAAACTCTTATACTATCCATTGTACTACGAGGCCATTGTGCTGCAAAAATAACTAAGGAACAATAAAAAAAGGCAACTGTTATAGTTGCCTTTTTTCGTACCACGTACGGGAGTCGAACCCGTCATTCCTCCGTGAAAGGGAGGCGTCTTAGCCGATTGACCAACGCGGCATTTCCCGTTTGGGATTGCAAAGATAAGAGCATTTTATTTTCCTGCAAAAAAATCTTTGCCTTTTTTTCTACGCCTGCATCATAGCATCTATAATACCTAAGAATTCTTCAGCTTTTAATGAAGCGCCGCCAATTAATCCGCCGTCAACATCTGCACATGCAAACAGCTCTGCTGCGTTCGATGGTTTGCAGCTTCCGCCGTATAATATAGTCAGGCCATCTGCTATTGCCTGTCCGTATTGTGCTGCAAATACACTGCGTATATGTGCATGCATATCCTGTGCTTGCTGGCTGCTGGCTGTGCGTCCTGTGCCAATAGCCCAAATCGGTTCGTATGCTACTACTATGTTTGCCAGCTGGTGTTTGTGCAGATGAAATAAACCTGCTTTCAGTTGTGCTTCTACATAATCATTTTCTGTACCCGCATCGCGAACAGATAATGGTTCGCCGCAGCAAAAAATAACTTTCAATCCGTTGTCCAGAGCAGTATCTGTTTTTTGTGCCAGCATAGCATCTGTTTCATTATAGTATTCGCGGCGTTCAGAGTGGCCAATGATAACATAAGATGCGCCTGCGTGTTGTATCATGTGTGCAGATACCTCGCCAGTATATGCACCTGCATTTTCTGTACTGCAGTTTTGTGCTGCTACATGCACATAGTCTACATCTTCTATTTGGTAAAACGTGTGTTGTATGTTGATGAAGGGTGGGGCAATCACTACTTGTTTATCTGCATTCAATTCGGGTAATCCTTTCAAGATGCCGGCTACAAGTGCATGGCCCTCATCAAGGTTCATATTCATTTTCCAGTTTCCGGCTACAATTTTCTTACGCATTTTTGGTTGGTTAATTTTTATGTTGTTTTTATTTTGCAAATAAATCTCTTTGGATTGTAGTATTGTTGAATATGTATTGATACATATCTTTTTCAGTAGTTGTCAGTTGTTTGTTGCGGCGTGCCATCATGCGGCCGGCAGTGTCTATGGCTCTTTCAAAGCTATATGTAGTCATGCCATCGCTGCCACCCCAGCAAAATGAGGGAATGAATTTTTCGGGAAAGCCTGCACCGAATATGTTGGATGATACACCCACTACAGTACCTGTATTGAACATTGTATTGATTCCACATTTAGAATGGTCGCCCATAATAAGCCCGCAGAAGGTAAGTCCTGTTTTCACCGATTTATTGGAGTGTTCATCCCATATTTTCACTTCATCATAGTTGTTCTTCAGGTTGCTGCAATTAGTGTCTGCGCCAAGGTTGCACCATTCTCCTATCACTGCATTGCCAAGGTAGCCGTCATGCCCTTTGTTGCTGTTGGCAAAAAATACAACATTACTTATCTCTCCACCTACTTTGCATCCCGGCCCGATTGTGGTATCGCCATACACTTTGGCTCCCATTTTTATTACGCCATGTTCGCACAGTGCTATAGGGCCTCTCAGCATACAGCCCTCAAGTATTTCAGCATCTTTACCTATATACACCGGTCCTGTTGTTGCATTAATAATGCAGCCTGCATTTATTACAGCACCTTCTTCAATAAATATGTTCTCGCTGCCTTTTACAATGATATCATCCGGCATAGAGACACTGGTTTTATTGTAGGTAAGCAACTTGAAGTCGCCCTTTATTGCCTCTCCGTTTATCGAAAATATGTCCCAGACATTTTTAAGCGATGCTACATTGCCTTCGTATGTCTTGGCGATATTCTGATAAGCAATATCTTCAGTAGTATTGATTGTTTTTTGTGTTCTAAGTGCTATTACCAATTCATCTTTTACCAGCTTTTCGCCGATTGCTAAAGATGATATGGCATCTGCAATGCCGGGGTTGGCAAATACAGCTCCGTTTATGTAAAGGTTATCTTCTCCGCTTTCATGCGGAAATACATGTTGTAAGTATGGTACGGTAAGTGTACTTGTTGGTTTGCTGAGGAATCGCTCCCAACGTTCGCGCATTGTCAAAATACCACATCGTATATCTGCCACCGGGCGGGTATGGGTAAATGGTAGTAAACTATTGCGTACGGATGTATCGAAGAGGATGACCTGCATAATCAAAAAATCCCGACAAAAGTCGGGATTTTTCGTGCGTAATGCAAATATGATATAACGTTATTACTTTTTCTTTTCGTAACGTTTTTTGAATTTGTCGATACGGCCTGCTGTATCCACAAACATTGACTTACCTGTGTAGAAAGGGTGAGATGTATTAGAAATCTCCACTTTTACCAATGGATACTCATTACCATCTTCCCAAACAATAGTTTCTTTAGTAGCTGCTGTAGAGCGTGTAACGAAAGTATAATCGTTAGTCATGTCTTTGAAAACAACTAAACGATAGCTTTCCGGATGTATTCCTTTTTTCATTATATGTATGTTTTAATGCATGGATTTTGCCATGCCGCTTTTATTTAGAGTGTGCAAAGATAGTAATAATGATGTTATTTATCAAATAATTCATTTTTAATACTATACATTAAGATATATTCTAATTTCCTTTCTTGTATCCTTCCTTTGTCAGCTTTTCAAGGTCTGCCTCAGCCTGCTCTGCAAATGTATATACTGCTATTATCTTGCCATCGGGCCCCACAAGACATGCCTGGGGTATAAAGCCTATACCGTAGGTTTCAGATACTACAGACTTCCATCCTTTCAGGTCGCTCATGTGGTATTGCCAGTATAGGCTGTCTTTCGCAATGGCTTTTATCCATGGGTCTTTGTCTTTATCCAGCGATACGCTTACTATCTCAAACCCCTTTTTAGCACCCTTAATTTTTTCGTTTTTGTATTTGTTATATAATGCTACCAACCTTGGGTTTGCCCTGCGGCATGGTCCGCACCACGATGCCCAGAAGTCTATCAGTACCACTCGTTTTTTATATATTTCTGATAGTTTCATGGGTTTATCATCCACACCGTTCATGGTTATTTCCGGAGCCTTCATACCTGCCTTAATAGTTGTGTTTTCATATTGTGCGTTTGCAGTGCCGATAGTAGTTGCAATCAGTAGGGTTGTTAATATGCTTCTCATATAAATTGTATATGCGGTAAAGTTAAGTATATAATAGATTTGTATTTATAGTTCCAGTGTCAGCCCGTCGTAAGCAAGGTGCATGCCTTCGGGTAGGGTATCTTCCACTGCATCGTGCAGTCCCAATTGATGGCTTATATGGGTGAAATAAGTATTATCTGCATTGATAGCATGGGCTACATCAATAGCTTGCGGAAGCGTAAAGTGTGATGGATGTTCCTGATATCTCAAAGCATTTAAAACCAACGCTTTACTTCCTTTTACTTTGTTTATTTCTTCAAGTTCTATGTAGTTTGCATCTGTGATGTAAGTAAAATCGCCGATGCGGAAGCCTAACACCTCCATTTTATAGTGTAACACTCGAATTGGTGTAAACTCTAATCCATTGATTGAAAATGAGTTATAGCCATCAATTGTATTTAAATCTACTTGTGGTATGCCCGGGTAATTCAGGTTTTGAAACACATATTGAAATTCCCGTTTCAATACTTCCTGTGTGTTCAGGTTGGCGTATACTTGCATGGCTTTCCCATCGTGAAAATTGTATGCCCTGACATCATCCATACCAGCCACATGGTCTTTATGGCCATGCGTAAAAACGATTGCATCTAGTTTCCTCACTTTGTATCGCAACATCTGCTGACGGAAGTCAGGGCCGCTATCTATTACAACTGTTGCTTCAGGTGTTTCTATTAATACAGAAGTACGCAACCTGTCATTGCGTTTATCGGGCGATGTGCAAACAGCACAATCACAGCCAATAAATGGAACCCCCTGCGATGTACCGGTACCTAAAAATGTAATTTTCACGGTTTAGAGTTCTGTTTCGCTTTGTGGTATATCTTCTGCTTTGCCAGGTACTTCTTTCAGTTGCTTGTACCATTTCTGCATTTCACCGCTCAGTTCATCCTCGTTTACGCTGATGGTTGGTAGTATTTCTATCAGGGCGTTAATGCGTCCTTCAACACTCAGAAATTTGTTGATTACCGCAACGCGCCTGTCCTCCAAAATACAGTAGCCCGAGTTGAAAGTACCCTTTTCGTATCGTATAACGTATTTGGCTTCTTCAAAAAGCTGTTCCAGTTTTTTAAGGGTGTTTGCCGTATATTTGAAGCTCATTCTTGCAATGCTGGTTTCGATGGCTAAAATTAGAAAATTCAGGGGATTATTATTGGCATTAGTTAGTTTTCTGTTCACAGCAACCCATATATATGCACAAAGTTATTATGTAGAGCAGGAGAATACATTTTATGGTGGCCCGGTTGTAGGTGCCAATTTTTGCCAGGTCGATGGGGATGATTATGCAGGGTATTATAAAACAGGGTTAAATGTAGGTGGTATTGTATATACCCGTTTTGGGCAACGTTTTGCAGGCAGCCTTGAAATCCTGTATTCTCAGAAAGGCAGTAGGGGGCATAAAGCGCAACTGGCAAATCTTACCAAAGAAATAGAAATCAGGCAATACGGTATATCGCTGGACTATGCCGAAATACCTATTATGATACATATAATGGATAAGCGTAAAAGCCATATTGGTGTCGGCTTATCTTATTCTCAGTTAGTATCTTTAAAAGAGTCCCTTACTACTAACAATCCTAAATATGACGATACTGTTAATATATCGGGCTATCCCTTCAGAAGGGCAGATGTTAACCTGTTGGTAGGGTTTAACCTGAGGTTGGTTAAAGGCCTTTTTTTTAATGTCAGGTATCAATACTCGCTGGCACCGATACGTACCGATGTTAACTACGATTTCTCTCGTGCAAAGCAATTTAATAACCTGTATGTTGTAAGATTGGTATATCTCTTCGGGCAGAAGTATTAGCATTAATGATGTAATAAGCTGTATTAATATGAATAACAAACCTGTTGAACTGGCATTGAGGCTCGATTGGAGTGAGATGGACATGTTCGGGCATATTAATAACGTTTCTTATTTCAAGTATATACAGGCATCCAGGGTTAATTATTGGGAAGTTTGCGGTTTCAGGCAGTCTTTTGACGATACCGGTATCGGGCCTATGTTATTGTCAACAAGTTGCAGGTTTATAAAGCCGTTATTTTATCCCGGCAATATCATAGTACAGGCATCCGTTAATTTTATAAAAAATACCAGCTTTGGTATTCATCATCGTATCTTGAACGACAAAGGTGAAATTGCCGCTGAAGCAGAAGATGTTATTGTGGTTTTCGATTTTAAGAATAATATAAAGGTACCGGTGAGCGAATCATTAAGACATAATATTGAAACAACCGAGGGCAGAAAGTTTTAAAAGTATGAACAGGTTATTAAATACGATTATACTTCTTTTAGGTAGTTGGGTGGCAAGCGCCCAAAGCAATTATTATGTAGAAGACCCGCGTTTATTCCGTGGTATGGTTTCAGCGGGTGGAAACTTCACACAGATAGACGGCGATAATTATGCCGGTTATAGCAAAGCAGGCATTAATGCAGGTGCAGGTGTATATACCATGTTCAGCAACGAGATAGGTGCAGGACTGGAGATGTTATATACCCGCAAAGGTAGCCGCAGTAATGTTGTGAAAGCATCCAGCAATCAGTCATTTTCTATTATCAGCTACAAGGCTATATTGAATTATGTAGACCTGCCGATACAGTTATATTATTTCGATGCTCGTGGCGACCATTTTGGTGCCGGCTTTTCATACAGCAGGCTCATCAATCAGTCGGAGGTATTTGATACAGACCCGCCACAGAACCTGAAATCTGAGGATTATCCTTTTCGTAAAAGCGACTATTGTATGGTTCTGAGTGCCAATGTGAAAATTGCAGGTAAGTTTTATGTTACTGGCCGTTTCCAATACTCTTTGGTAAGCGTGCGCGGTACTACACCACCGGGCTTTGGGCGTACCGAGCAATACAATAATGTTGTCACTTTCAGATTAATGTACCTGTTTAATTAATAACTGCTTATGAAACATGCTATTGCCATATTATACCTGTTGGTGATAGTAAGCATACAGTGTGTTGCACAGGGCAGGGGCTTTTTTGAAAACAATAAGGATAAAAAATTTTATGGCGGGGCAATAGGAGGTCTGAACTTTTCTGCCCTGAATGGTGATATTTATGATGGGTATCGTAAGGTTGGCTTCAATGCAGGAGGTACCATTTATGTACGGTTATTATCCCGTTTGCACGCATCTGTAGAGTTGCTTTATACTCAAAAAGGTTGTCGTGGTGTTCGTGTTTTCGATTCGTATTACGTGGGGACGTTTGTAGAAAGCTATAAGGTCAACCTCAATTATCTGGAGCTTCCGTTGGTATTACATTTTTTACTGAATGACAAGTGGAGTATAGGGGTAGGAGGTGCTTATGCTGGGTTGATAAAATCGAGTGAGGAAGTGTTTACAGACCAGCCCATTACATTTTCGCCGGATAAAAATGCGTTTGTCAGAGAGGATGTAAGCCTCGTGCTGAATGCCAATATGCAGTTTTATAAAGGATGGTTCCTCGGCTTGCGATACCAGCACTCAATGGCCAGCATCCGTGATGCGGATAAAATACCTTACTGGTTTAGCGACGGTAGCGGCAGGCAAACGAATACCTTATTTTCGCTGAGGTTGATGTACCTCATTAATTAATCATTTCTTCTTCTTGCTTTTGCCTAGTATGCTGAAACCCGGAGGGTTCTCTTTTAGTTCTTTCATACTTTGGTTGGCGGTATCCAGTTGTAGCGCAGCACTTGTATAAGTTGCTTTGTCTATAGCCAGTTTATGTACATCGCCACCTGGTTTTGTTACATCTGTTACGGTAGTGTTCAGTTTTTTAATATTACTTCTGATACTGCTCAGTTGCTGACGCATATCCTTATCTGCAAGTTCTTTGGTTTGCGTCTGTATATTGCTGATGCTTTTACCCCAACTCCTGCTGTCCTTAGCCATATTCGCAGTGCTGTTACTTATACTGTTAATGGTCTTGGCAATACTGTCGCCTTTGCTATTGTAGCTTGCAGACAGGCCTTCGTATTTATGCATACTTTTTTCAAAGTCTGCAAGTGGCAGTACAAAGCTCTTCATCAGCCCGTTTTGCAGTTGGTGATTGATATCACGCAGCGTGGTATCGGTACTATACAACAAGTATTTTGCAGTTTCAGTAAACGGAGCTACCTGGGCAGATGCATTCATAGTGCTATTGTCCATTTCAGACAATAAAGTATCGCCGGGCAGCATGTAGTGGTCATTATCCGCAAGTACTATACTGATTGTTTTATCACTCAATACACCAGCCGACATCAGCATGGCTTTCGAACTGTCAGGTATTTGTAATTCGTCATTCAGCAACATGGTCACTTTCACTATACCATCGGGTAGTATTTCTATAGATTTTATCTTTCCTACGCGTACACCTTTAATAAGTACAGGTGATGATGCCTGTAGCCCTTTTACTGTATTGTAAAAGGCAATATATTCATTGGGTTTGCTTCGCAGGTATTTGTTATAAACAACTATTCCTGCAACAATCAATGCGATTGTCGTAACCGTACCTATCCTGCCTCTGTTCTTGTTTTTCATTACTGCCTGCTCAAAAATAGGTTATTTTCAGGCAGTTGCCAGCCTCTGCACATCAGCGGCCACGTTTGCTCGACCTGAAAGTTTTATGTCCGCTGCTTCTTGGCGGTTTATTGGTGCCACCACAGCTTTCGGTAACCATGGCAATTATTATCAGGAGCGCTATGAAAGGAGCATATTTTTTCATATTAAAACCAATTAATTAAATATAGTGTTTTTTAGATAATATTCACCAAAAATGCTGTAATGACCGCTTGCAATGTATTATATTTGTATTCTCAATTTATTTTATGAATTTATTTATTGGAAATCTAAACCCGTCAACCACCGAACAGTCTCTTGAAAAAATATTTTCTGAATTCGGTGAAATTATATCGGTAAAAGTTATCCGGGATAATGAAACGGGATTGTCTAAGGGTTTCGGTTTTGTGGAAATGGCTGATAAATTCCATGCTTTCGATGCAATCGATAATATAGATATGACTTACTTTGAGGGTCAGGTAATATCTGTAAAAGAAGCAAAACCTAAAGCTGGTCCTGGTGGCCCGCAGCGTGGTGGCGGATATGGTGGTGGTGGCAATCGTGGCCGCATGGGCGGTGGTGGTGGCAATCGCTTTGGTGGCGGCGACCGTTACAATGGCGGTGGCGACCGCTACAGTGGCGGAGGTGGTGACCGTGGAGGCGACCGCTACAGTGGTGGTGGTGGCAATCGTCAGGGTGGCGGTGGCCAGCGTTATACAGGTGGTGGCAATCGTCCGCAAGGTGGCGGCGGTGGTCATAGAGATCCATTCAATACGTATGGTTCTCGTCGCAATGATAACAACAGCAATAGCAACGATAGCGACGACAAGTACAATCGCCTGTAATCATAGGCCGTCCGTTTTACAATCCTGAAAACTTTAACGGATGGAAATTATTACAAGTAAAGCAACTGTTAATAAACTGATAGCCGATGCTGTGCCTGCGCATAGTATCGGCTTAAATAATTTTGTAGCAGCAATACAATCTTCGGTATTGCATAAAAAAATCCGCTTCCCTTTGCTGGAACATGCTGCAGATACTATTTTCAAAACGCTTCCGGACAAAGAGCACATCCCATTCCTTGATAAAACGATAGCCCTGCACGAATTGGGAGGTAATGTACTGGCAGGTAAAATATTGCAAAACAGGTTGCCGCAATATTTCAATCAATCTATTGATAAGGCTGTTGAATATATTGTAGCGGGCAATCAGTGGTATGTATGCGATATTATTGGCGAGCGCGTTTTAGGGTATGCCTTGCTTACCTCACCTAAAAGTACTTTGCCAGTGTTACAAAACTTTGCAGCGCACCCCGATAAATGGATTGTTCGCTCAATAGGTGTTGCTGGGCATTACGCTGTTAAAAAAGGCCTGCAAAAACAGTATGTGGATGCATTGTTTCAACTTCTGCTGTCTTTAGCCGGTACTACTGATTTTCATACGAAGAAGGGGATTGGCTGGGCTGCTAAAACTTGTGCAAAATTCCATCCCGAAATAATTGAACAGTACCGCGATAAAATAGACGCGGGTACTACCCGTCAATGGTTCCGTACTAAAGTGAAAATTGGCCTTGGCCGTACCGATAAATATGCCAAACGTCATACAGGTTAAATCAATATTGAACAAAACCAAGAGGCGAGACCCCTGGTTTCTCGACGACTATACTATTAATGCATACAGTGGTTGTTCGTTCAATTGTCTGTATTGCTATATACGTGGCAGCAAGTATGGTATACACATGGAAGAAAAGCTTGCGATAAAAGAAAATGCACTGGAACTGTTAGACAAGCAGTTATTCAATAGGGCAAAGAAAGGGCAGTATGGAATAATTGTTATGTCATCGGCAACTGACCCCTACCTGCATTTTGAAAGCGAGTACCGGTTGACAAGGCAAATGTTGGAATTGATACTGAAATACAGGTTTCCTGTGCATATTATTACGAAGTCGGACTTGGTGGTACGCGATATTGATTTGCTGCAGCAGATTAATGAAAATGCAATCCTGCCGGTTGACCTTACCGGAAAATTATTACACAAAACCCTTGTTACGTTTTCTTTTTCAACTGTTGATGATGCTATTGCTTCCATATTCGAACCCGGTGCAACACCACCTTCAATAAGGGTAGAAACAATGCGCAATATTGCAGCTACAGGTTTGTACACAGGCGTTAGTATGATGCCATTACTACCTTATATCAGCGATACGGCAGCACATTTAGATTTGATGTTTAAAACATTTAAAGAAGCGGCAGCCCGTTATGTTTTTCCGGCTACTATTACTTTATTCGGCAATGGTACTGCCGATAGTAAAACGCTTGTGCTACGTGCTATAGAAAAACATTATCCGCATTTGTTAGACAGATACCACCAACTGTTTGCTGATGCCACACAACTGCCTGCTTATTACAACAATGCTTTCAATGCCAAGGCATCGGAGTTGTGCAATAAATACGATATCCCGAACCGTATTTTTTAGTTCTTGTTCCACAAAAAAGAAAACGGCATAGCTACAAGGGAAATGCTGAAACCGGATGCACCGTTGAATTCCGCTTTCGTGTAGTTGTTGGGTGTATCAAACAGTCCGTACTCTTCTGTTATACCATAGTGATAGGTTCCCCAATAATACATTGCCCGAACTTTAAATGCCAATCCTGCAAAGAAACCTAACTCGCCTTTTATAAATGGTGTGATGAGTATTGGTATCTGTTTATTGTAGTCGTCAGATTTAATTATTTGAGGACACAGCCCGCCACCGATGCCTATTATTGTTTTGCTGCTTTTGTTCAAAAGTACATCTCCGCCTATACGGTATTCAATACTTACCGGCATACCTGCTCTGTATGTTTCATAAGGAATCATAATGTTTTTACGAGCTGTGATGGCAATGGAATCGTAGCTTAGTTTGGTTACAGATGCATACAGTTCAATATTTAATACCAGCATACTGTTGTCCGATACCAATGTTATAGGGAAATAGGAACCTACATGCACAGCATAAGACTCTTTGCTTTTCAGGTTATCTTCCTGTTTTATATCTCTGAATACGGTGTCAACAAATCCATTAAACTGAAATTTTATTTCGCCCGGTATATATTGTTTCCCAACTGCTATTGATAACCGTTTGAAGAATTTTCCCCCATCAATACCTTCTGCCAGGTAAAAATCGTCTAATGAGCTTCTATATCCTTGTGCAGCCATTGCAAATGGCAACAGTAAAAGATATACTAATGGTAGCAGGTACAGGCGCACAAAAATACTTTCTCTGAAACTACAAAATAGAGGGCATATAATGCAGTTTTTTCTTTAACAGAGTTTTGGCGATTATAGCCAGTTACCTTTTAGCATACACAGGTATCAATCTTTATAAAAACCTGTAGCTTATGCGATACAATAAACTATTGCTGTTGGTGCCATTGGCACTGATGGCTTCCTGCGAAAATAACGCTGAATCTTACATCTCATCTGCCGACTCTGTTATAATGTCTGAAGACCTTACCGCTATCAATTCACCATCTCGAAAAATCATTCATACAGCCGATATACGTTGCCGTGTAAACAATGTTTACAAAGCTGTTGACACACTCGAAAAGATGGTTAATACACTTGGCGGACTTGTAGCAGACAGCCGTATGGAAAATGATATAGATGCCACGCAGTCGGTACGTTACAAAACAGACTCTCAAAAGCATGTACGCTCTTATACTACTACTGCTCACCTTACTTTACGTGTGCCTGCCATCTATTTAGATACTGTCATCAGGCAGGTGCCGATGCTGGCATCCTTTATTGATAACCGCACAAGGCAACGGCATGATGTTACATTGCAATACCTATCAAATGCTATGAAGAACGAAGCGGCCGGTGTAGCACCACCTGTAGTGGCTGATAAAAAGAAAGGTGGCATCAGGGATAACCCCCGACAAACGCATATCAACGCTGCAAAAGCAGACACGGTAACAGACCGTCGCATAGCCAACCTGCAAATACTGGATGACGTGAATTATGCAACCCTGCAGGTAGAATTATATCAGCCTGAAATGGTAGATGTACAGGTGGTAGCAGATGTAAATCATGCTGCTGTAGTTCCGTTTGGTACACGTTTGCAAATAGCAGCGTACGATGGCTGGCAGTTTTCAAAGGGGTTATTGATTGTTTTTGTAACAGCATGGCCTGTATGGTTGTTGGCATTAGTGGTGTGGTATATTATAATAATACTGCGCAGAAAAAAGCTGCTGTTTTTTGCTTCGAAATAGGTTGCTCAGTATGATTTTTCTGATAATTTCTTAAAAACCAGTGTTAACACTGGTTTTTTTTATGGATAATGTTTTTACTTTCGTCCCATGTCCTCATTCCCTGTGTTGAAACAGCGAAATATGTAACTATAGAGCAGAATACATTCACCATTATACTAAAACAACACAACCAATGAAAAAACAAATCGCCATTACACTGCTATGCGCGGCGGCTACGGTTGCCTTTGTGCAATGCAACAACCAGGACAAGCCAACAGAAGAGGCTGTTGCAAGCTCCTCATCAGGAGGTACAATCAAACCGGTACCATTGCCTGATCCCAAAATTCAGGGCTATACATATCCCGAAGATTCTCTGGTTATCAATAACTGGATTAACAACAATAATGATGATTCTATCGCATTGCACGGATGGGGTATCTGGACATCGCTGAACATGGCGTCTGGACAAAGATATGAAGGGCAAGAGCTGCGCGTATTCGAAACATGGCTCACCCCACAGGATATGCAGGCATTGATACTTGCCGATGAATCGAAGAACCTGCTGATGGAAAATGTAAAAACGTCAAGGGGCAAACTCAGCTCTCCGAACCAGTTTTTGCATGCAAAAAAAGCACGCCTGAAAGCAGGTGTAACGGGTAATCCGGAAGATGACCAGCGCGTAGTGGGTTTTGTTAAATACGACCCGAGCGCAGCACAATTTGCTGTTCAGAATAAATTGTTCGATTCGCTGATTCTGCAATCAATGCTGGATGCGGGACAAACGGAAATACCACAGTTCCCTAATACGGGTATGACTTTGAAACCAGTATTTGAAATCATTACAGAAGATACATTGCAGGCAGGTGGCGGATATTATAAGCTGAATGTATGGACAGGCTTGCCTGCTACACCACAGGCCTATGGCGAAGGTAGCTGGCCGGGTTATGTATATGTTGACCCTAAAAATGGTGGTAAGGGCAACGGCAGTGTAGATTCGGGTGGTACACATCGCACACCGCAAACTACTTATAGCCTGAACGATTTTGTACACTTCAAACTGGATAAGCAAACGGCTGCAGAACTGAAAGCCAACTTCAATATGCAGGCTAAAGAAGGCGATATAGCTATATTGGTTGCTATGCACGTTACAAGTAAAGAAATCACACGCTGGACATGGCAGACTTATTGGTGGGCTCCGAACCCCGATAACCCGCCAGCACCAAGCTCGGCTGCTATAGCTGCTATGCGCCCTAAAGAATTGAAAGGTGCAGAGCGCCACTATGCAATGTCTCAGGCATATACATTTATCAACCCAAATCAACCACTAACTGGGGGCAATAACATAGGTACATCTATCTATGCTTTCAATCCGTACCTCGAGGCTGGTTTCGACCCGAGTGTTTTGGGTAATTCTGCAATAGTAGTTACTAACGGACAGAAAGTAGTAAACAACTATGGTGTGCTGACCAACTGTATGACATGCCACGCGAATGCAAATTTTGCACCTGCTTCTGTAACTACAGGGCCGGGTTATTTGGGAGATACATACATAGATTTGAACAGCCCGACATTTAAAGGCACATTAAAACTGGATTTTGCATGGTCTATACAGGGCAACCTGATAGGAGCCAAGCGATAATATCATTATCACTATCGCAATGAAAGCAAACAGGGGCTCCATGAGCCCCTGTTATTATTTAGTTCGTTATTTCTTTTCTTCCTGTTTCTTCGGTAGTGGTTTGCGTGGCAGCATTTCATCGCGCATGGCAGTGTGGTACACCATCGATGCCATGATGATAGATGCCTGCATCAGGTCGTTCTCATTCACACGGTCGTAGCTGTCCATATTGGTATGGTGTGTGCGGCTGCCATATTCCAGCGGATCTTGTATAAACTGAAAACCCGGTACACCAATCGCATCAAATGGTATATGGTCGGTAGAGCCTGTGTTGCGGTTGGTTACAGTATTGGCAGCAAGGTCTTTGAACGGTGCCAGCCATGCACGGAATATAGGCACTACTGCATCATTGCCCTGTGCGTAGATACCACGTATTTTACCGGCACCATTATCAAGGTTGTAGTAAGCAGCAATTTTACCATGCTCCGGTTTCAGCTTCATAGTCTTCCTGTCGCCGATGTGCTTCTTTACATACCCGTTAGAGCCAAGTAAACCTTGCTCCTCACCACTCCATAGTGCAATGCGTATCGTGCGGCGTGGTTTTACGCCAATGGCTTTCAGTATACGCACAGCCTCCATACATATCACTGTACCTGTACCATTATCGGTAGTGCCTGTGCTGCCATGCCACGAGTCCATGTGAGCACCCAGCATCACCACTTCATCGGCAAGGTCGGTGCCCGGTATTTCGGCAATCACATTATACTCTGTACTGTCATTCATCAGGAATGTGTTTTGCACATTCAGTTCCAGCGATACTTTCTTTTTGTCTTTCAGCAGGCGTTCTATTCGGTTCAGGTGTTCTATGCCCATTTCCAGTTCGGGCAGTACAGGTTTGGCATCCCATGCGCGGCTAGCGCCGTTGCTGGTAAATACGGTACCCATCGTACTGCGGCGCACACAGCTAAGTACGGCAGCTGCTTTTTGCGAATACAGAAAACTGTCTATTGCCTGTCGGGATGCACGTACGGTTCTGTTGGTAGCCGGAACAGATTTTTCGTCCACACCTTTAGCCACATGCGGGTCTTCTTCCAGATGGCAAAGATCTTCGTCGCTCAGTCTTTTAGCATCTGCGCTGAAGTTGGGCATAGCCAGTTGATTGGTAGCTTTCACAACGATTTTACCTTCCAGTTTGCCGTCGTATTGTGCCATATCCGCAACTGTTTCAATATTCACCACAATGGCATCTGCTTTTATAGTGCCGTTGCTGCTTGGCGTCCATGCCTTAGGTACGGCTATCAGTTGCTGATAGTAGGGTGCTGTCATAGCTACATAACAATGCTGTGTTTCCCAACCCTTGCCAAAAGTACCCCAGCGCTCTATCTGTACATTTTGCAATCCCCAGTCTTCTAACTGCTGTTTTGCCCATGCTTCGGCTTTCTTCATACCTGTAGAGCCCGTCATACGCGGGCCTATTACATCTGTTAGCTGAAACAGCGTACTCATGGCTTTAGAATTATTAAAGCCTTCCTGTTTTATTTTGGTAATGGTTTTCAGATACACTTTTTCGTCATCGCCGCCTGTAAATGATATACATACAATAGATGCGAAAACAAGTAATGGAAGAAACCGTTTTTTCATTGCCCTTATTTTAGTGCTAAACAAGATAATGAAAGAAAGGAGAAAAAGGAGGGGGGAATAGGGGGGAATATGTTGATATTGAAAAGTATTAATAGCAACTACAGTTAACAAAGCAGCGCTATAGAGCGGTTTTGTTTGCTGCCCGGGAATTATCTACTCGCCATAGATGGCACAGATAAACGGGTTGTGAAGTTTATAAAGGAATAGGGTATTTTCAGGGGTTGGTAACAGGTGGACATTCTTGTCCACCTGTTTTTGTAAATGATAGATTGCAATAGGAAATAGCAGGTCTATTTTTCTTTCATAGGCTTGCCAACTATGTCGTATAAATGTGTTTTCAAAAGACTGGTTATAATTTCTACTCCATCGTCTAATGTTTCCCAACCATCTTTTTCTCGTTTCTCCCAAGTTAGATGAGCTGAACCTTTATTTCCTCTATGATAGAATATTGCTAAAGTGTTTTTTTGTTCTTCTGTTAGCGAATTAACATCAATCCATTTTCCCCCTAAATCTATAACTGTAATATCATCTGTTTTGTAAGGCCTTTTTTCAACTAGCTTTTTATCTTTTTTATCTAGACCTAAACCTAAAAAGTCCATAAATAGTCTACCAGCAACAAAGCTTATTTCAATTGCACAAATTTCATATTTTCTAGCTAGAGGAGTCCCTGATAGTTTTTCATTGAGATACTTTTTATAACAATGATGTGTTTTTAATTGAGTGATTTTATATGGTAAATGGTCATCGAAAAATTGTTCTATTTCTGTGGGTGAAAGTTTCATGGTAATATCATGTTTATATGAAATTAATACTTTTTACGTAAATTTGTAATAGAAAAACCACACCATGAACCACTATAAAAACACCTTTGCGCCTCGGCGTCTTTGCGGTTAAAAAATACCGGCAACAAAATTCGCAAAGTGAAAAATCTGCAACAAATTGCAACAAAACACAAAAGTCCCCTTCAGAGGATTTACGGGAAACCGTAACCGTTTGTAACCATTTCCTCAAAAACTACCGAAACACTATCAAAAACTATCAACAGATATGAAAACTTACCATGCGGAGCCAACATTATTCAGCCATAACTTAAGGTTATTAACACGAAGTCCCCTTTAGGGGATTTAGGGGGTAACCCGATTTTTCTTTCTTCTTTCTACTCGTTACTTTTGACTTAATAAGAGATGTCAGACCAGTATATAGTATCGGCCCGTAAATACCGCCCCCAAACCTTTGATACGGTTGTAGGGCAGGAGCATATTACCACTACGCTCAAAAATGCCATTCGCCACAATCATCTGGCGCATGCATATCTGTTCTGCGGTCCGCGTGGTGTGGGCAAAACTACCTGCGCCCGTATATTGGCAAAGACCATCAATTGCGAAAACCCGACGGCTGATATTGAAGCCTGCGGTACCTGTGCTACCTGCCAGAGCTTCAGCAACAATACATCGTTCAACGTATTTGAGCTGGATGCTGCCAGCAACAACTCGGTAGATGATATTCGTAACCTGACAGATCAGGTACGTTTTGCACCGCAGCAGGGTAAATACAAGATATACATCATAGATGAGGTTCACATGCTGAGTGCTGCGGCCTTCAACGCCTTTCTGAAGACGCTGGAAGAACCGCCACCGTATGCCATCTTCATACTTGCCACTACAGAAAAGCATAAGATACTGCCAACCATCCTCAGCCGTTGCCAGATATTCGACTTCAAACGGATTACTACCAACGACATAGTAGCGCACTTGCATGGTATCGCTACCAAAGAAGGGGTAATAGCGCAAGAGGCGGGCCTGCACGTTATAGCACAGAAGAGCGAAGGCTGTATGCGCGATGCGTTGAGTATGTTGGATAGGATAGTAAGCTTTACCAACGGTATGCTCACCTACCAGAGCACGATGGAGCACCTCAACCTGCTCGATGCCGATTACTACTTCAAGCTAACAGACCATATACTGAGTCAGGATGTAAGCGGTACGCTGCTGCAATTAGATAGTGCATTGGAACGTGGTTTTGAGGGTGATGTGATACTGGAAGGGATGGCAGAACACCTGCGCAATCTTTTGCTGTGCAAAGACCCGCGTATGGCCAAACTGCTGGATGTACCCGCAGACCATAAGCCTGTGTTTCACGAAAAAGCCAACCAGACACCGCCGTCATTTATCATTTCTGCATTGAATGTGGTAAACGACAGCGAGATCAATTATAAGAACGCTACCAACAAGCGCCTGCATGTAGAAATGTGCCTGATAAGGCTGTGCTACGTATTGCAGGTAACATCGGCAACAGCCGATGATGTAAAAAAAAACTCTGATGGGGTAGGTTTTGTTGCACCTGTAACACAAACTGCAACAATAGCCCCTCAACCTGCAACACAAATACACGTAGCAGAACAACCCAAAGTAATAGAACTGGCACCGCCAGCGCACGATGTGCTGCCTGCCAGCATTGTTGCCGAGCCGGAACCTGTTATGCAGCCTAAGCCTGCACCACAGCCCGCCGCACCAATGCAGCCACAACCCCCGAGTGTAAATCCCATATTTGCACCACCACCGCCGGAGGCTACTACTACAGCCCGCCGCATCAACAAGAGTTTCATAGACCTGGATGCTGTTATAGACCAGGAGTTAAGTAAGCAGCAAATAGCCCGTAAAGAGGTGACGGCTGAATTGGTTGCATCAATCTGGCAGATGTATAAAGACAGCATCCCGCTTACCCGCAGCTCGCTGCGTAGCCAGCTGACGATGATGGATATGGAGTTTCATGCCCCCGATGAGGTAAGGATTCTCTGTAAGGATGAAATGATAGAATCTGCTGCCAACGGGGAAAGGCATACGTTAATAGAACTGTTCCGCAAAGAGTCTGAAAACCCGCTTCGGGTAAGGGTAGAACTGCGCAAAGACATGGAGATAAAGGAAACCGGCCCGCGCATACCCAGCAAGCCCGAAATGCTGGAAGAGATGATAAAAAAGAACCCTGCGCTTGGCAAACTCTGCAACGGACTGAACCTGCAAATAGAGTGGGGTTAGCAGGATTTATTAAAAGTATTGATTAATTGATAATATAAACACCTGTTTTGCCAATAATTAAGGCATAGCAGTGCTGAAACAAACCAACATTTGTGTTACTTTTGACACTCAAAAACCAATAACTAAGACACAACTTATGGCCGAAGCGATACGAATGCCGTTGCTGAGCGATACGATGAAGGAAGGGGTGATAGCGGAATGGCACAAAAAAGTAGGGGATAAGGTAAAAAGTGACGATGTGCTAGCCGAAGTAGAAACTGACAAGGCTACTATGGAAGTTATGCCATATGTAGATGGAACACTGCTGTACGTAGGTGTAGAGAAGGGAAAGGCTGCTAAAGTAAATGATATTATAGCCATCATAGGCAAAGAAGGAGAAGATTATAAAGCATTGCTGGATAGTGCTCCTGTACAGGCAGCGCCTGCCGCTTCGGCTGCACCGGCACCTGCTGCTGAGGCTCCGAAAGCTGCAACACCTGCACCGAATCCCGGCGATGCTACCGTAATACGTATGCCATTGCTGAGTGATACCATGAAAGAAGGGAAGATTGTAGCATGGCACAAGAAAGTGGGTGATAAGATTAAGAGTGATGATGTAATGGCTGAAGTGGAAACAGATAAGGCCACTATGGAAGTGATGCCTTATGTGGATGGTGTGTTGCTATATACAGGTGTTAAAGAAGGGGAAGCTGCCAAGGTTAATGATATTATAGCTATTGTAGGTAAAGCGGGTACAGATGTAGCACCTTATCTCAATGAGGCACCTGCTGCTCCGCAAACTGCAACAAGTGCTGCTCCTGCACAAGCTGCTGCTCCTGTAGCTGCCGTAGCTCCTGCTGCATCTCATAGCAATAGCGATGAAAGGGTTAAGATATCTCCGCTGGCTAAAAAGCTGGCAGAAGGTAAGGGTATAGATGTAAACGCATTGCGTGGTAGTGGCGATAATGGCCGCATCATCAAACGCGATATTGATAATTATCAACCGGGTACTGCACCTGCTGCTGCACCTAAAGCTGCTGCAAGCTATATACAAGCCGCACCTGTAGGGCAGGAAGGCTATACAGATAAGCCGCTTTCGCAAATGCGTAAGGTGATAGCGCAACGTCTGAGTGATAGTATGTTTACCGCTCCGCATTTCTATTTGCGTATAACGGTAACGATGGATAAGGCGATGGAAGCCCGCAAAGCTATCAACGATGTATCGCCTGTTAAAGTATCATTCAACGACCTGATAATAAAAGCATGTGCTATGGCACTGCGCCAGCATCCTGATGTTAACAGCAGCTGGATGGGCGACTTCATACGCCACAACCAGCACATACACATAGGTACTGCTGTAGCTATAGAAGACGGCCTGATAGTACCTGTTGTTAAGTTTGCAGATCAGAAGTCACTATCGCAGATAGCTGCTGATGCTAAAGAACTGGCAGATAAGGCTAAGACCAAGAAACTGCAACCACAGGAGTTTACGGGTAATACCTTCACTATATCTAACCTAGGTATGATGGGTATAGATGAGTTTACTGCCATCATCAATCCGCCTGATAGCTGCATACTGGCAGTAGGTAATATAGTACCTACACCTGTTGCAGAAAACAATCAGGTAGTAGTACGCAATCTGCTGAAACTGACGCTTAGCTGCGACCACAGGGTAGTAGATGGCGCCGTAGGTGCGCGCTTCCTGCAAACACTGAAAACGCATCTTGAGAATCCGGTGACTATGCTGGTTTGATAAATAGACTATTTGTAAGTACAATACAAGTAAAGGTGCCATATGGCACCTTTACTTTTTACGTTCTATTTGTCTGATTCTTTGTTTTCTGTCAATACGGGGTATTAATACCTTGTTTCCAGTATGCTGCGGATGATTAACAGTGATACTTCTTTTTGAAACGCGGGGTCTTTGGCAAGCTTTACATCTTGCGGATTAGTAACGTGGCCATAGTATATCATTATTGACGGAATGGTGTTCCTTGTCAGTATTATAGCGTCTTTATCTTCAGTTCTCGACTGGTTGCCATTTAGCTTCTCCAGTCCTTTGCCTATTTTATCTGCTAATTGCTTTGCGATGCCTGCATTTACCGCTTTGGTGCAGTAGTACAGTTTATTGCCTCTTACAGATGTGTTTTTGTCCTTATCCATGTGCAACGATATGTAGTAGGTTTTATAGTTTTTATCTACTTTAAAGCCGCTGCGTTGTTCATGTGTCAGGTTTTGGTCTTTTTTAGTACGTGTCATCTGCGTTTCCATATTGTTTTCTGCAGCATACTTTTCAAGTGCCTCTGCCATCAGCAGGCACAGGTCGCTCTCTTTATCTCCGGCTTTGTTTTTAGCGCCAAAGTCTTTTCCTCCATGTCCTGCATCTATTATCAGCTTTACCTTTTGGCTATAAGCTGCAGATGTAGCTATCAATAATGTTAATAATACGGCTACTATTCTTTTCATATCGTTGTATATATCCTTTTCAGGTATAAAAATAAGGGTTCTTCTTAAAACAAAAGAAGCTGCCTATCAAGACAGCTTCCAATATCATATAGTTGGGATTATTCTGTTACAGCTTTCACAACAAGCATTGCTACTTCCTGTTGTATGCCTTTGTCTTTTAGCTTCCTCAGGTCTTGTTCGTTGCTGATATAGCCCGGTTCGATAATTACAGCAGGGATTTCGCTATTCTTAATAACCAAAGCGCTGCCTTTGTCTGAAAGGGTAGTGCCAATGTCATTTATCATGTTAAAGCCATTTACCAGCTTTTCCGCCACTCTTCTTGATGCACCTGCCTGCGGGCTTTTGCTGTAATATATTATCTGGGCGCCGCGAGCAGAATGGGTATTTTCACTATTCATATGGAATGAAACAAAGTATGATTTCACGCCCGGTTCAGGCTTGTATGTATTCCTTTGCTCCAGTGATACATATTCATCTGCAGTACGTACCATCACAACTTCTATATTATTTTTTGCAGCATGTTCCTGTAATGCTTCTGCGAAAGCAAGGCATAACTGGCTTTCTGTTTCTCCGTTTGCTGCTTTAGCCCCAGCATCCTTGCCGCCGTGTGCAGCATCGATAATCAATTTTATCTTTTCTGCTTTCGCATTGAACGAAAAGCTGAGTACTGATAATAACAGAATTGATAGTTTTTTCATAAAACCGGGTTTTGATATTAACTCAATTTAAGAAAAAATCACTTAGTACCTGTATTAAAATCCGGTAAAGTCCTTTTACGCATCAATACTATAGTCAGGATTATAGCTGAAACAATCGTTATTATACGGTATATATTGCCTGAATTGTTGAGTAATACATTGGTTCCCATATTGGTTATAACAAAAGAGAGGTTCATAAAGATATGCATGAACATGGGGAACCAGATATTCCATTTCCACAACCAGTAAAACACTGCAAAACCGATGCCTGCACTGCCGGTAACCAGAAATATGGTTATTGCCTCCGCTGCACTATCTGCCTGATAAATATGCCCCCAGCCAAAAATAAGTGATGATATCAGTATCGCCGGAATGATATGCCAGCCTGCAAGGCGCACCAATAAGCCTGTAATAAATGCCCTGAATACAAGCTCTTCGAAAACGCCTGCCCAAACGGATGCAAACAGGATATCTTTGATGGCTATACTATTGTTAAGCCCCAGTGATATAATACCACCTATGAGCATAGGCGAAGCACATAATAATGCCCACAGCATCGTCTGAAGTACAGGCTTGTTTAAGCCTAGAGCGATAGTAGCTTTACCCATAGAAAAAGAACACAAAGCCCATGTTGTAACTATGCTGATAAGAAATATCAGTGACTGTATCAGTATGTTTCGGGTATCTGCCGGTATTTTATTGTATTCTTCTACGCCAAATACAATATATGCCAGCAGGTACTTCAGCATATAGTTTAGCGAAGCTACAAATAGTATGGCCAATGATATCAGGAGCCTTTTTTTCAATAGAGCCTATTTCTTCTTCTTTTTACCAAACTCAATAGTAGTACTGCTTCCCTGTACTTTACCAGCATTATCGTAGTTAATGGTATTGGTTGCTTTTGTGCCACCATTGCCAATATTGTACTGTTGTGATTGCTGATTCAGTTGTCCGTTATCGCCATATTGCTTGCCATTGGGCGATGTTACGATACCATTTGCCTTGTAGTTATTGGGATTAATACTATCTGCAACTTGTGTTTGTGCTGGTTGCTGAGATTCCTTCAGTAGCTGTGCATTGCTCTTTTTAGATGGCACTGCGGGCTTCCCCGGGTCGCGGCTAAGGTCTACCTGCGCATATGTTGTATTAATGCTGATACATATGAGTATTACCAATAGTGCGTGTTTCATGTCTTATAGCTTGTAACTATAAAGTTAGCTAATTGGTTGTTTAGAAAATTTTAGGATTTAATTCTTTGTTATATTGGTTTACTTATATTTACTTTGTATTTCAAAGTGCTTTATATGCAAGATGATAAAGTTGAGCCTTTACAAACGCTCAAAGACATACATGGTATCATGGAACGCTCCAGCAGATTTCTGTCGCTTAGCGGATGGAGTGGTGTATGGGCGGGTGGAACAGCACTAATAGGTGCAGCTATAGCAAAAATGTGGTTGCAGCAAATACCCTCAACTTACAGAATGGCATACCCGAACAATCAGTCATTTGCAGCAACTGAGGGTGAATACAAGCATATCCTGTTGAAGTTGGTATTTCTGGCATTAGGCGTATTGCTGGTAGCACTTGCCGGAGGGTATTATTTTACGAAGCGGAAAGCTATTAGAGATGGTATTCCATTATGGAATGGCACTTCCAAACGAATGTTAGTTGAATTAGCTATCCCATTGGCTACCGGAGGGGTGTTTGCATTTGCCTTTTTATGGCATGGACTGGAATTATATATAGCTCCGATATGCCTTACATTTTATGGCATGGCATTGATAAATGGCAGTAAATACACCTTATCTGATATCAAGTATTTAGGTATTGCAGAAGTGGTATTAGGCTGCATTTGTTTATTTATCAGGGGATACGGATTAGTTTTATGGACAATCGGATTCGGGGTATTGCATATCCTGTACGGAATAATAATGTGGAAGAAATATGACAGTAAGTAAAATCAAGGTTTGCAGGTGATTGAACAACTAAATAAACTTTTTGACAGCCGCATACGGATAGGCATTATGAGTGCGTTGATGGTTAATGAAACAATTAACTTCAACGAGCTCAAGACATTGCTTGATGTTACGGACGGAAACCTTGCCACGCACCTGAAAACACTTGAAGAGAATAATTACATAAAAGTGCAGAAAGGGTTTATTGGTAAAAAAACGAATACAACATACACAATAACTAAAGTAGGGGAGACTGCTTTCAAGAGCCACTTGAAGGCACTTGAAAAAATTATCAGCGGATTGGGTTGATATTTTTTTGCTCTTTAAGCTTTGAAATGCAAAGTACTTTTTAAAAATAAAAATTAATATGGAAACGAACACAGAAAACATCCCGGGATTTTATGAAAGAAACAAGACCCTGCTGAAAGGGTTTCTTATCGGCTTTCTGATATTGCTGATGCTGATACCCGCAGCTATTGTATCGAACCTTGTATCGGAGCGGCAAGAGCGACAGGCGGAAGTGGTAAAAGAAGTGAGCAGTAAATGGGCGGGTGAGCAAACCATTATCGGGCCGATAGTGATTGTGCCATATAAAGTATATGTGCAGCAGGGGAGCGCAACAATAGCAAAAACAATGTACCTGAACCTGTTGCCGGAAAGCCTGTTGATTAACGGCAATGCCATCCCCGAGGTGAGGCGCAGAAGCCTTTATACCGTAATGCTCTATCGTTCGGATATTGAATTGAGTGGTTCGTTCAACCCGTCTGAGGTGCAGAGATGGAATATTGCCCCGCAGGATATAATGTGGGAGCAGAGTAAGCTTGTGTTGGGGCTGAACGATGCCAGGGGTTTGGAAGAAGAAGTGGTATTGAACTGGGGTAATACAAAAAAGACGATGGAGGCAGGTGTTATCAATTCAGGGGTAATATCATCGGGGTTGAATACTTCGGTAGCTTTTGACTCCGCCGGAAAGGCATCATTTAATGTTCGGATAAAGTTGAAAGGTTCGTCAAGGCTTTACTTTACCCCCGTAGGGAAAACTACTGAAGTGAACCTGAAATCTGCATGGAAATCACCGGCATTTGACGGGCAATACCTGCCCGATAAGCCCGCAGTAATTTCAGCAGATGGCTTTAACGCACATTGGAAGATATTGCAGGTATCGAGAAACTATCCGCAATGTTGGCCATCGGGCAATACTTACGAAGTAGAAAAATCTGCTTTTGGCGTGAAATTGATTCAACCGGCTGACGGGTATGCAAAAACCGACCGCAGTGTGAAATATGCTATACTCTTCATTGCGCTGACATTTACTGTTTTCTTTTTTATAGAGATACTGCAAAAGAAACAAGTGCACCCGTTGCAGTATATACTGGTAGGGCTGGCATTATGTATCTTCTACACATTATTACTCTCTATTTCAGAATATACAGGCTTTAACCCTGCATATTTTATAGCCGCTGTAGCAACTGTTTCTCTTATCGGATCTTATGTATGGGGCATTTTCAAAACATTCAAGATAGCTGCAGGATTCATATTTGCATTGGGTGGGTTATATACGTACATATTCATACTGATACAACTTGAAGATTATGCACTCTTATTCGGCAGTATTGGTTTGTTTGTAATACTGGCCATTATCATGTACTACTCTCGTAAGATAGATTGGTATAACACGAGTAAAAAACAATAGAGAATATCATTTATTAACTTCTTAAAAAAGTAAAACGATGCACAGTCAATCTGATAATAGTAAAAACAACAGGCTTCTCGGCATACTTATCACTGCAAGCCTGATATTAATTACACCACTGGTAGCTATGCAATTTACTGATGAGGTGAATTGGAGTGGTTTTGACTTTTTGATTATCGGTGTGCTGCTGTTTGGTGCCGGGGTGATATGCGAGCTTGTGCTGAGGAAAGTAAAAGCTTTACGACACCGATTTGCATTGTGTGCGGCAGTACTGATAGTGTTCTTTCTTATTTGGGCAGAGCTTGCTGTTGGTATATTCGGAACACCGTTTGCAGGGAGTTGAGTATTTCAGTCCTCCAATCATAATGCCTGTGGGCATATATTTGAAATAACTAAAGCCGCTCGGTATGAGCGGCTTTAAAGTATGGTAAATAAGTACTAAGGCTATAAGAACTTGATAAGTCTTAGTCTATAGAGGCTGTGTTATTTTGCAGCAAGGAAGTCTTTTACTTTATCCTTGTGCATCATTTGCTCCTTAAAAGTATAAGAGCCAGATTTCGGGCTGCGTACAGCTTTAATCACTTTAGTATAGTTTTTAGCTTCCGCTGCCAGCTTCGGGTCTTTCTTAATCGCGGTTTTAGCTGCTTTTGCCATAACTCAAAAATATTTTAAATAAGATTATTTAATTTCTTTGTGAACAGTCACTTTCTTCAGTATATCGTTGTATTTCTTCAACTCTATACGCTCCGGAGTGTTCTTTTTGTTTTTAGAGGTAATATAACGGCTTGTGCCGGGCATACCGCTGTTTTTATGCTCTGTGCATTCCAATATTACCTGAACGCGGTTTCCTTTTTTAGCCATTGCTATGTGCGTTTATTACTTTACTTACTTTACAATTAGATTTTCTGACCTTGTGCGCGCAGTTCTTTAACAACAGTCAACAGACCGTTTTTGTTAATTGTGCGGATAGCATCTGTAGTCAATTTTAATGTAACCCAACGGTCTTCTTCTGCAAGGAAGAAACGCTTAGTCTGCAAGTTAGGCAGGAAGCGACGCTTTGCCTTCTTGTTAGAAAAAGATATTTTGTGACCTGTTACGGGTTTTCTGCCTGTTACCTGACAAACGCGTGCCATTCTTTTTAAATTTAGGACTGCAAAGGTAGTAAAAAATCAAAACTAAAAAGACAAAATCGAAAAAATAATTTCAAAAAACGTTGTTTTCCTATCCTGTCGCTGAAAATTATGCCAATTCAGGCAGTTTCAGGCTATCTAAATCAGCTACACCGGGTACGTTTTCGCTTACAAAGCCCTCTCCGTACTGTACGCCTATACGTTTGCCAAGCAGCATAGCCCGTGCTTCGATACTTTCAAGAAACCCCCCGCGAGATATATAGGTAAGTGGTTCGGATGAGTTGGGGTCGTGAAACTGGCTTTTATATGCCTTTATTGCCTCCATTTTGGTTGCATGGGTATCGCTTACATCCACTATAAAGCTAGGTTCTGTAAAACGGTCCTGTATCATATGATACACCCTTTTGGGGCGCCATGCTGTTTGCGGTGTGCCGTCAAGGGTAGTTTCTATTTTCCTCAATCCTGAAAGGAAACATGCGTCAGCAATCAGTTTGCCTGCCTTGCCGTGGTCGGGGTGGCGGTCTGCTATAGCATTTGCAATCACTATTTCGGGTCGGTATTTGCGTATGTATTGTATGAGCAGCATCTGGTGCGCTTCGTCATTTGTAAGAAAGCCATCGCGCATACCCAGATTTTCGCGTACTGCCATGCCCATTATCCGGGCAGCATCAGCAGCTTCTTCAAGCCTTAGTTCGGGTGTGCCGCGTGTGCCAAGTTCCCCTCTTGTAAGGTCTATAATGCCCACTTTTTGCCCCATTCGGGCGTGTTTGATGAGTGTGCCTGCGGCACTCAGCTCTATATCATCGGGGTGTACTGCAATACCTAAAAGATGAAGTTTCACTACGTGTTGAATTATTAGGTTGCAAAGGTATTAATATAGATAGAATACTATCATCATGACAATTTATACAACCATGTAAAAACAATATCAGGTTTTTCGTTTGGCGTGCATCAGTGCATTCTGGCGCTGATACTTATATTTATAGTAATAATTAGCCTCGAGGTCGGCAACTATAGCCTCAATTTCTTTATCGCGGTCATAAGGGTCGTATTCCCGCTTCAGGTTATTGCTGAATATTAATGCTACGGATTGCCATACCACGGCAGAAAAACCGCCTTTCAATTCTCTGATAATGCTATAACAGTTTTTGCCGGTTTGCCTGTTTATGAGCTTTACCAGCAGCTGCCCCTGGGTAATGGTCAACTCTTCAAGTTCGCCTTTAAAGCGTTTATTCAGTTCTTTTTCAATTGTTTTCAGGTATTCTTTGCGTTTCTTTTTATCGTTTTGGTATTTGTCAAGGTTTACATCAACATCCTTCAGTACCTCTGCGGCTATAATGGCATAAGGATAAACCTTGTAGATATTATACCTGAGCCTGTCGTAAGCAGCGCGTTTGCGTGCAAGGTGGCGGGGTAGTTTACCTGTTTTTTCAAAATCATCAAGATAAACCATGGCAAATGTATCGGCACCTACTACAATACCCCCCAGCAAAATAGTGTCATTGCCTTTTGGCTGGGCATAGCTCTTATTGCTGTTAGCCAAAAGGGATAGGAAAATTAATATGTATATACCGTACGGCCGCATGGGTTCTATGTAAATTTCCGCAATTCCTGCTTCAAATGGTACAATTGGTACAATAAACCCTTAAATATTTGAAAAATAATGTGTTTTTATAAGCTGCGGATTGTCATTTTCAGCATTTTTTAAGCTGCATATTATAATACCTTTGTGTGTTGATAAATAGTTAGTTGATGAAAGGCGCAATTATAATAACGGGTATGCTGCTGGTTGCAGGTATGGCTGCTTGTAAGAAGGAAGAACGGGTGATGACTAAAAAGGAAATAGTAGCAAAGGCCGACTCTATTATTGCAACAAGAATGGATGAGCTGAACAGGCAGGCCGAAGAAGACCTTGACCGCCGTATGTCTATAGAAGTGAAGGCAAAAGCAGATTCTATAGTGGATGCTTACAGGCTTACAATACCTCCACCGGATTCCTCACAACGGTAATGGACACTACAAACAATCCGATACTATACTTTGATGGGGTATGCAACCTGTGTAATGCCAGTGTGCAGTATGTGATACGAAAAGACAAAAAAGAGGTTTTCAGGTTCGCGTCCTTACAATCCAGAGCAGGAGAACAAATACTGCATAGGTATAGAGAAAAGCATACCATTGTGCCGGATAGTATATTACTATGGCATAAGGATAAGATATACGTACAATCGGATGCCGCATTACATACACTTATTTTGTTTGGTGGTATTTATAAACTTGCTGTTATACTATTAGTAATACCCCGATTTATCAGAGATGCTGTTTACAACTTCGTAGCGAAAAACAGGTACAAATGGTTTGGTAAGAAAGATACATGTATGGTGCCTGCCAAAGAACAGCAGCATCGTTTCCTTGATTGATTTTTTAACCTGTTTTTGTCAATATTACCTGCTACATTTGGGTATATGAAAATGTTGAAAGTTCTGGCAGCATTTATTGTTCTTGCGCTGCAAACTACCTACGCACAGGAGGTATTCTATACACCCTATGAAAATTACGACTGGCGTGCAGGCGACTATGCCATTGCAGGGAAGATAAACGGGCTGCAATATATATATCGCAGCAACGCGAACGGATATTATCTGGATGCTTATGATGACAACATGGAAAAAACTGCAACCGTTGTGCTGGATTTCTTTTCGGGCAAAGTATATGATACAAAGTTTGTAACATTCACAGACCATATGATTGTCTTTTATCAGTCTGCAGAAGGAGGAAAGCTGACGCAATATGCCGCTTTGCTGAATGATAAGGGCCTGCTGCAAAAACGCCCTGTTGTAATAGATGCAGCCAAGCAGCCCTTCTTCGGTAATGCGAGGAGTTACTTCCGAATGGCAGTATCGGAGGATAAAAAAAGGATAATTGTATATGAGGCATCAACCAAGGGTAATGTTGTAAATGCCGACTGTACGTGGCTGGATGACCAGCTATCAGTATTAAGTAAATGCCATACTTCTTTTACTGCCGAAAACGATGTGGAAGTAGGAGAGGGGTTGCTGCATAATGATGGCACTTTCTACATGTCTGCATATACCCCTACGGGTAGCCGTAGCTATGCCGACCAGTTGTTCTTGCTTGTATTGCCACAGGATGAGCGCAGGTTTACCGCTAAAGAGCTTCCGCTGAATGCTATGTATGCTGCAGGTACATACATGAAGCTGGATAATACAAATGATAAAGTGTACATAGCAGGCTTTTACTCCGATAAAAAGAATGGCTTTTATGAAGGTGTGCTGTATGCATATTACAATCTGAAAACCGGTAGTTATGAACCGGCAAAATTCATTGCATTTAACGATAATGCTTTAGCAAGTGATAAAAATAAAAAGCGTGCCTTCAGCGACTATCAGGTACGCAACCTGATAGTGAAAAATGATGGCGGCTTTGTATTGATAGCAGAAGACTATTTTGTAACTACAAGGAACAGCTATTCTCCGGGCTTTGGTTATTACTCATTTTACTATCCTACAATGGGAGCATCGGTAAGAGAGTATAACTACAGGGATATTATTGCTATGTCTTATGATGCTGACGGGCAACGCCAATGGCGTTCGTTTGTGAGGAAAGACCAATACTCTCAGGAAGATGGCGGGATGTTTTCATCATTTGCTATGGTAAATACCGGCGGCGCGTTGGGATTTTTATTCAATGATTTCAATACAACCCGTTCACGGGTGCAGCTTGCCAGCCTCGATGGGGATGGAAAAATATCAATTCAGGCGTTGACTACTGCCAGGAGTAATGACGATGCTGACTGGATGCCCCGACAGGCAAAACAGGTAGCTGCCAGAGAAATTGTTGTGCCATGTTTAAGGAAAAGGCAAATCTGCTTTGCCAAAATTGTATTTTAGCCCAAAATAAGCTGAGTGCTCCAATTAATTCGCAATAACAGCCCTTACACTGTTATTATATTACTGATTTTCACACTTATTGCAAAGTTGCAGGCGTTAGGTAGCCCTGCTGTGCCTTTTGTGCCGGAGCATCATGTATTGTTTCAGGCCGTAGTTAATACATTGAGCTTCGTGCTTCGTGGTAATGCATTTGCATATACTATGTTTGCCGCACTGATGATATTTGCACAGGCAATCTACCTGAACAGTGTATTTGTAAATCACCATCTGGCAGGTAAACCTAATTATACAACTGCATTTTTATACATAGTATTTACGTCATTATTACCTGAGTTTACCTATTTCAGTGAGGTACTATTACTGAACTGGTGCATTATCGGCGGAATAGATTTATTGCTCGGCTTTCATCATACTAATAAGCCAAGGATGCAGGTGTACAATGCCGGCTTTTTATTTTGCGTGGCAGCATTACTACATTTTCAGGCGGTGGCTTATTTTTTCGTGATTTTTGCGGCTTTGTTATTACTCAGGAGTTTTAACCCCGGCGAATGGGCAGTTGCTATTATTGGTTTTCTGACACCTGTGTACCTGTATGCAGGTACTTTATTCCTGTTCGATAAGCTGGATACCATGCGATATATGCCACATATAGGATTGTCATTGCCCGGTAATATTAAAGACCCGCTTTATGTATTCGGTACCATTGTAGCTATATTGGTGCTGTTTGTTATGGGAATCTATGCTTTGCAGGAGTGGTTGATAAGGGGAGGCGTATATATCCGCCGTATGTGGACAACCATTGCAACCACATTTTTTCTATCCATTTTGGTATGTGTCGGAACAGATATAACAGAAAAAAGTATATGGGTTGTGGTTATGCCGGCAATAAGTGTTATAGTAACACCTGCACTTATGGTTGAAAAAACTAAATGGTTTAGTAATTTTGCGTTTTATTTTTCCCTGCTGCTTTTGGTGTTTTGCCAATTGACGGTCAACTAACTAAAATATTAACTACAAATAATGAAATTCGGAATTGTTGTTTTCCCGGGCTCGAACTGCGATAGGGATATGATGCATGCTTTACAGGATGATTTGAAACAGGAAGTAGTGATGCTGTGGCATAAAGACAACGACCTGAGTGCTTTCAATACAGAAGACTGTATTGTATTGCCGGGTGGTTTTTCTTACGGCGATTATCTGCGTTGCGGTGCATTGGCACGTTTCAGCCCGCTGATGGAAGAAGTGATAAAGTTTGCCAATAAGGGTGGTAAAGTATTGGGTGTTTGTAACGGTTTCCAGATACTGTGCGAGTCTGGTTTGTTGCCGGGTGGTTTGCTATTGAACGACCATCAGAAATTTACATGCAAAAATGTGTACATCAAAGCTGAAACTGACACAAATTTTGTAGGTAAAAGTGCGGGTGCAAAAGCACTGAAAATACCGGTAGCACATGGTGAAGGGCGTTATGTAGCAGATGCAGCTACAATAGCAAAGCTGACTGCCAATAACCAAATCGTTTTCCGTTATTGTGATGAAAACGGCGAAGTGCATATCAATTCAAATCCTAACGGTACAACAAACAATATTGCAGGTATCTGTAACGAAGGCCGCAACGTATTTGGTATGATGCCTCACCCGGAACGTGCCTGTAGCAATGAACTGCATAACGTAGATGGCAGGGCTATATTGGAGGCATTTGCTAAAATGAACTAACATAAAATTTTCTTAAAGTAACATTTGTTACCCAACGTACGGAACGAACTACGTTTCTTTACTCGTAAAGCATAAAACATGATTACCAGATTGAGGTTTGTCTTGCTGAGTATTTTCAGCTTATTAGTAGTATCTCCTGTCTTTGCGCAAATGATAGAAGACCCTACTGCATGGACTATCACTGCTAAAAAGAAAAAAGGTAACCAGTATGACCTGGTTTTTCATGTTGATGTAAAAAATGATTGGCATATCTATTCATTAGACCCTGGTGGAGATGGTAGTTTCCTGCCGCCGGATTTTCGTTTAGATAAATCTACACGCTATAAAGCAAGTGGTAAGGTTACTGAAAAAGGTAAGAAGATTGACGAAACGATAGAAGATATCGGTACGGTTCACTATTATAAAAATGTAGATTACATAGTACCCGTTACTGTGGATACAAATGGTAAGATTACAGGTAAGTATGAATACATGACTTGTAACGACCAGGGATGCCTGCCTCCTAAAACAAAGAAATTCAGTGTAGAGGTGAATGACCCTGAATTGCCAAACCCTGTAGTTGCATCAACAGAAGATACTGCTGTAGCTGCACCCGCAGATACACAAAAAAAAACTGAGATAGTTCCTGCAACAGGTGCAGGCAGTGGAGATAAAGACGGAGGCAATAAGCAAGGCGAACAAAAATCTTTACTATGGCTGTTCTTTGCTGCATTAGGTGGTGGCCTGCTGGCAGTACTTACGCCATGTGTGTATTCCATGATTCCTATCACGGTTAGTTTCTTTACTAAAAGAAGTAAGAGCCGTGCAGAAGGTATCCGAAATGCTATTTATTATTCGCTTTCAATCATTATCATATTTACACTGTTAGGTGTATTGATATCTGCAACATTTGGTGCCAACGCGTTAAATAACCTTTCTACAAACTGGATAGCAAACCTTTTCTTTTTTGCCATTTTTGTAATATTCGGCATCTCTTTCTTAGGTGCATTCGAAATTACTTTACCATCATCGTGGACAAGCAAGACAGACTCGAAAGCAGGTATGAGCAGCTTCGGCGGTATCTTCTTTATGGCGCTTACGCTTGTTATTGTTTCTTTCTCATGTACAGGCCCTATTGTTGGTCCGTTATTGGTACTTACAAGTAAGGGTGGCCTTGTAGGCCCAGCAATAGGTATGTTTGGCTTCTCGGTAGGGTTGGCATTGCCGTTTGCATTATTTGCCATATTCCCCGGGATGCTCAATAAAATGGCTACAGGTGGCGGATGGATGAACCAGGTGAAAGTAACACTTGGTTTTATAGAACTGATGCTGGCATTAAAATTCCTTTCGAATGCAGACCTCGCCATGGGCTGGCGTTTGCTTGACAGGGAAATATTCATAGCTATATGGATAGTGCTATCTGTGCTGTTAGGTATATATCTGTTAGGTAAATTGAAACTGTCTCATGACGATGCTCCTCCAAAAAATTTATACGGGCAGGAGTATGTAGGATTATTCAGGTTATTTCTTGCCATTACGATGTTCTCATTTGCTGTGTACCTGGTGCCGGGCATGTGGGGAGCACCACTTAATGGTATGAGCCAGTTTGTGCCACCAATGGGTACACAGGATTTTGTATTGAGCGAAGGTGGTGGAACAGGTACTGCAACCCATACAACAACAGCAAACGGTGCTGCAGCTCCTGTAAAGTATGTAGAAGAAATGCGTATTTACGAACCACCTGTGGTGAAAAACCTGGGCTTGGTTACATATTTTGAATATGAAGAAGCATTGGCTGCAGCAAAGATTTTAAAGAAGCCAATCATGCTCGACTTTACAGGTATCAACTGTGTAAACTGTCGTAAGATGGAAGCACAGGTATGGAGTAAACCGGAGGTTGCAAAACGCCTGAAAGAAGATTTTATCGTTGCATCACTGTATTGCGATTACGATAAAAAAGATTTACCCAAAGAACAGCAGTATTACTCTAAGATATTGGGTGCTGATGTAGTGACAGTGGGAGATAGAAATGAAGACCTGCAGGCATCACAATTTGGAGCCAATTCACAACCATTCTATTTTTATATAGATGAAAACGGGAATAAACTGGCAGATGAAGGGTATGGTTACGACCCTAACGTTCAGAAGTTTATAGACCATCTTGATAAAGTAAAAGAGAAGTATAAAAACAGTACTAAATAATAAACAAAGGGATGTTGCAACATCCCTTTGTTTATCAGGCTTTTAGGATAAAAACCTAACGCGTATGATAAAACAAATTTCCGTTTCGGTATTACCGCACGAAGCTGCAGAGGGCAGCATCAATCGTTATATTGCAGAAGAGGCCGGCGTTGATAAACAATCAATCACTGGCTATCACATCATCAAAAAGTCGATAGACGCAAGGGGCAAACAGCCAAGTGTAATATTGCAATTGCAGGTATTTATTAATGAGGCTGTACAGCCGTTAGCTGCTTTTGACCCTGAACTGCAAAATGTAACTAACAAGCCTCATATAGTAATCGTTGGTGCAGGGCCCGCAGGTTTGTTCGCTGCTATAAGAGCCATAAATCTTGGGTATAAGCCGATAGTACTGGAGCGTGGTAAAGACGTACGCAGCAGGCGCAGGGATTTGGCAGCCATGAATAAAGAAGGTGTTGTGAATCCTGAATCGAACTATTGTTTTGGTGAAGGTGGGGCAGGTACATACAGCGATGGTAAGCTTTATACACGCAGTACCAAGCGTGGCAACGTACAACGTATTCTGCAGCTATTTCGCCATTTTGGTGCAGACGATAATATACTGTACGAGGCACATCCGCATATAGGCACCAATAAACTACCACATATTATTACTGCAATGCGGGAGGCCATTATTGAATGTGGAGGTGAAGTGCTGTTTGGTAAGAAGCTGACAGATATAGTTCTTGAAAAAGATAGTATCAAAGCAGTAAAAACGGCAGATGGTACTACCATTGATACAAGGATAGTAATACTTGCAACCGGACACTCTGCAAGAGATATATTTACGCTTTTGCACAATAAAGGCATTGAAGTAGAATCCAAACCATTTGCATTAGGCGTACGTGTGGAGCATCCGCAGTTGATAATAGACCAGGCACAGTATCATTGTAAAGTAAGAGATGAACATTTGCCTGCAGCAAGTTACAGTGTAGTAGCACAAGAGTATGGCAGAGGTGTATTTTCTTTCTGTATGTGCCCGGGTGGTATCATTGCGCCCGCTGCTACCGACCATGGTGAAGTGGTAGTAAATGGTTGGTCGCCGTCTAAACGTAATAATCCGTATGCCAATTCTGGCACGGTAGTATCTGTAGATGAAAAAGACTTTGCAAAGTATGGGTTTACAGGTCCACTGGCCGGTATGCACTATCAGGAGATGGTAGAGCGGCAGGCATATAAAATAGGTGGAGGAAAATTAGTAGCTCCTGCACAGCGTATGGGCGATTTTACAGACAATAAAGTTTCATCTGCATTACCGGATTGTTCTTACCTGCCGGGTGTACACAGTGCTGCTATAAAAGATGTGTTGCCTAAAGAAGTAAACGAGGCGCTTCGTAAAGCGGTAATTGATTTCGGGAAAAAGATGCGTGGCTATTTTACCAATGAGGCAATACTTGTTGCAACGGAATCGCGTACCAGTTCGCCCGTTCGAATACCACGCGATAAAGAGACCTTACAACATACACAAATCAAAGGTTTGTATCCCTGTGCCGAAGGTGCCGGCTATGCAGGTGGTATTGTAAGTGCTGCTATTGATGGTGAACGATGCCTTGAGGCTGCAATCAGATACCTGGAGGGTTAACTATTCGGTGTAGAACTATTTCTTATTGTGGATTAATATATTATTAACAGATTGTATTTGCATTAGTTTAGTGATACTTTAGATATCAACTAAAACTTTGCAATATGAAAAAGAACCTTGCCGAATTTATCGGTACATTTTGTTTGGTGTTGTTTGGATGTGGTGCAGCAGTAGTATCAGGCATATCAGCTACAGGGCCGGCGGGCATCGGATTGTTAGGTATTTCATTAGCATTTGGGGTAGCAGTAGTAGTAATGGCTTATGCAATCGGGCCTATCAGTGGTTGCCATATCAATCCTGCCATTACAATATCCATGGTTGTTGGTGGTAAGATGAGCATAGGAGAGGCAGTAGGATATATTATTTCACAGTTTTTAGGAGCAACAGCTGCAGCGGGTACTTTGTACGCTATTCAAGGTGGCATGCCGGGCTTTTCAATGGGCGAGTGGGCACTTGGGTCAAATGGCTGGGGTGAGGGTTATTTAGGGGCCTATAGTATGCAGTCTGCGTTTATTGTAGAGGCAGTGCTTACGTTTTTATTCCTCTTTGTAATATTTGCAACAACATCTAAATGGGGAAACAGTACTATGGCAGGCTTGGCAATAGGCCTTACATTGGTGCTGATACATTTGGTAGCTATACCTATAACAGGCACATCTGTAAATCCGGCACGCAGTTTCGGGCCGGCAATATTTGCAGGAGGTAAGGCAATGCAGCAGTTGTGGTTATTTATAGTAGCACCAATTGTTGGTGGGGTATTGGCTGCGTTGGTATGGCGTGGAGTGTTTGAAAAAGAATAAGAAAATGAGGATTGATGAATAAAACAGAGAAGCCCCGATTCTTCGGGGCTTTTGCATTATTTATAATGAGTATCAGTGTATCAGGATTGAGGCACCAGTTGTATAGTCATGCCGGGTGTAAGGCCGATGCAGATATCGATATTGCTGAATTTGAAAGAGCCGAGTTTCAGTTTATCACGATATTCATCAGTAGCTACCAGCATTTTAACGATAGTGCCCAGAAGGGCCTTGTCTTTATTCTGGTCTAAGATTTCTTTTCTGCGTTCAGGGGATACGTCTGTTGTCTTCATGAAATGAAAAGTTATATCCGGAGGCAAGCCCATGGTTACAGAGATGCCCGTCGTTTTAAAACCTATTTCCTCAATAACGGGAGTAAGGCCGATAACTTCGTTAGCAGTATTGATTGTTTTTTCTTTGGCAGCATCCGTTAAGCTACCAAGTTTTTCTGTTAGTTTATCAAGGCTCAGACTGTCGGCAACAGCATCTTTGGCTTCGGTTACCTTATCCGTTATATTACTTAAGAAGTCTTTCATGAGGTGTTATTTTCCTACAGCAAATTACAAAAAATAAAGCTACCCATTGAGGGTAGCTTTATAATAACTATGAAGTATAGATTAAGCTATTTCAACTTCAGCACCTGCTTCAGCCAGTTTAGCTTTCAGATCTTCAGCTTCACCTTTGCTAACGCCTTCTTTTACAGTTTTAGGAGCGCCATCTACCAGTTCTTTAGCTTCTTTCAAGCCAAGGCCAGTAAGGTCTTTAACCGCTTTAACAACGTTCAGTTTGTTAGGGCCTGCTGCTTTCAGGATAACATCGAAAGATGTTTTTTCTGCTGCTGCTGCACCACCGCCGTCGCCACCAGCGCTTACTACTACTGCTGCTGCTGCTGGTTCTATACCGTAATCTGCTTTCAATACGTCAGCCAGTTCCTGAACTTCTTTAACAGTCAGGTTAACTAATGATTCGGCTAATGCTTTAACGTCTGCCATTTTATTATCTTTTTAAATGTTTTAAAAAATTGTTTGTGTTATAGTACGACTTGGAAGCCAATGTTATTGTGCCGTTTTATACCCGGCAAGGTAATTATTCTGCAGCTGGTGCGTCAGCAGCAGGAGCATCTGTAGCCGGAGCTTCAGGAGCTTGTGGTGCTTCAGCAGCCGGAGCCTCAGGTGCAGCAGCTTCTGTTGCAGTTGCTTCGCCACCTTTTTCTGCATTATGCAGCAATGCTGCGATAACGCGTTTTGCAGGAGATTGCAACAAGCCGATAACTTCGCCGATAAGCTCGTTCTTCGTCTTGATGTTTGTAAGTGCAGTCAGCTGGTTGTCGCCAACGAAGATGTCGCCGTTGATGAAAGCTGCCTTTAACAGTGGTTTTTCACCGTTGTTTGCTTTGCGGAAAGAGCTGATGATCAAAGCCGGTTCTTTAGGGCTTTCGCTGAACATCAAAGCTGTAACGTTGTGCAGAGAATCGATGATGCCTGCATATTTTTCGCTGTCAAGGCTTTCCAAAGCTTTGCGGATGAGGGTGTTTTTAGCCACCGTCATTTCCACTTGCTTATCAAAGCAATGCCTGCGCAGGGTACTTGTCTGGCCTGCGTTAAGGCTTTCTGTATCTGTTATGTAGAAGTTGTTGTACTGAGAGAATTTCTCTTTCAATACTTCAATTACTTCTTGTTTTTGAGCTGGTGTCATTTCAAATGTTTTTTTAAGGATAAAAATTACCTTTTTCGTTCACGCTTAATTATGATACGCTTTTAGTATCGATTGCGATACCCGGACTCATGGTAGAAGCCATGCTGATACCTTTCAGGTAAGTACCTTTAGCCGTTGCGGGCTTCATACGTACCAGTGTGTTTATCAGTTCCTGAGCGTTTTCGGCTATCTTCGCAGGTTCAAAAGATACACGGCCGATGGAAGCATGTATGATACCGGCTTTGTCTATCTTAAAAGCTATTTTACCACCTTTAACGTCGTTTACAGCAGCAGCTACGTCATTAGTAACTGTACCTGTTTTAGGGTTTGGCATCAGGTTACGAGGGCCTAATACTTTACCCAGTTTACCTATTTTAGGCATTACAGCCGGTGTAGCGATGATTACATCGATATCAGTCCAGCCGCTTTCAATTTTCTGAACGAATTCATCCAGGCCTACAAAGTCAGCACCGGCAGCTTTTGCTTCAGCTTCTTTGTCAGGAGTACAAAGTACCAATACACGTTTAGTTTTACCTGTACCGTGTGGCAGGCTTACTGTACCGCGGATAGCCTGATCAGCTTTCTTAGGGTCTACACCCAGGCGGATGTGTACGTCTACAGAGCTGTCAAATTTTGTTGTGTTGATAGATTTTACCAACGCAGCAGCATCATTCAGCGTGTATTCTTTGTTTTTATCAATTTTAGCTTCTACAGCTTTTCTTTTTTTAGTAATTGTTGCCATTGTTGCAATGATTTAAGTAAGGTGAAGCAATGGATTAATTTGCCCAAGGAGCAGCGCCATCAACATTAAGACCCATGCTGCGTGCTGTACCGGCAACCATTTTCATAGCGCTTTCAAGCGTGAAGCAGTTAAGATCAGCCATTTTGTCTTTAGCGATTTCTTCTACTTGTGCCCAGGTTACTTTACCTACTTTGTTACGGTTAGATTCTTTAGAACCTTTCTGAATCTTAGCCGCTTCCATCAATTGAACGGCAGCAGGAGGCGTTTTGATAACAAATTCGAATGATTTGTCTGCAAAAACTGTGAGAAGAACAGGTAATACTTTACCCATTTTGTCTTGTGTGCGAGCATTGAACTGCTTGCAGAATTCCATAATGTTGACACCCTTAGAACCCAGTGCAGGGCCGATTGGTGGTGCCGGATTGGCTTGGCCGCCTTTACATTGCAGCTTTACATAGCCAGTGATTTCTTTAGCCATTTTCCTTTCTTTTTGGTTTTAACGAATTACCGCTTTTTTCAGCGGCCTATTCTCCCAAATACCGTCATTATAAGAGCAATATTGAGAATTGGACGGCAAAGGTAAGGGATATCAATTAATTGACAAAAAATAATACTAAAAATATTGAATGTGTTGAGCTGTAATCTTATTTGGACTATAAGTTGTTGACTTTGAAGTATTTAAACGTATTGAGGAAGAGAAATGCTATAGATTAATATACTCATTATATTTTTGCAAACAGAAAATAAGAAAGCATATTAATGTTCAAACTGTATAAACCAATAGTTTTTATTCTTTTTTCGTGTGTATCGATTATATGTCACGGTAAAAATAATTATAGCGATACCGTTTATTTTTTGCAAACTGGTGAGGTAGTAAAAAGGAAATACAGTGATTATTACAGAATACCTGTCAGAATTGACAATAATAATATAAACTACTACTATACGGAGTATTATTATATGTCAGATTCTCCAATGTATAAAGGGTCTTTTATATTCTCAAATGATATACACAAGAGGAATAAACCTTCATTATCAGATACATTACATGGACATGGGATAGGGTTTTATCAACATAAAGTTGTTAAAGGGGAATATAACCGTGGACGTAAAACAGGCACATGGAGGTATTATGAAAATGGCAAGTTGTCGATGATTGAAGAATATACAAATAATGGGCTGGAAAGTTATAATACATACTTTAATACAGATAGCAATGTGATAATGGAAGGGAGTTATTATCACTACAATGATAAAGCTATCTATCGGTTTGGAACATGGCTATATTATAGCAGAACGGGTAAAATAAATAGGGCGTTAGACTTTAGAAATGGAAAGTTAAATGGTTATAGTACATACTACGACTCTGTGTTGAGTAGTAAAATAGCAGAGGGAAATTTTTTGAATGATAAAAAAGATGGATATTGGAAATATTATAATCCTGTAACAAACGAAACGCAAAGTATAGAGTCTTATCAGAATGGGTTGCTTCATGGTCCATATGTAGTCTTTGGTAAAAACAAGAAGACCAAATATTCAGGCTTCTATGAATACGGCAAACCTATTGATACTTGCAGAGTGTACTATAGTGATAGTGATTCATTATCTGGTATTATTAACTACAACAAAACCAAGGGATACGCAGTATATTTTGATTCAGTCTCCAGAAAGAAAGTATTAGAAGGTTCTATTAACGAATACGGGCGTTCGGGCAAATGGAAACGTTATCATGCGGGTACAGAAAAGTTGAATCGAGAAGAACCTTACAAAAACAATATGTTGGACGGTTATATGGTGGAATATGACATGGAAGGGAAGGTAAATGCAGTTTCAAACTATTTTCAAGGTCGTAAAGAGGGGCAGTTTCTGGTTTATCATCCAGGAACCGAGTTAAAGTGGTTAGAGCTTTATTTCAGTGATGATACGATAGATGGAGAACAGAAAACTTATTATATGAATGGTAGGCTCAAGCGTCGTGAAAATTACAAATATGGTAAGTTAATAGCCGGGATTTGCTTTGATGAACAAGGGGAAGAAATACCATATTTCCCAATAAAAACACTTCCTGAGTTTGAAGGGGATGTAATGACCTATATTGGTGCTAATCTTAAATATCCACCTGAAGCTATTGATGCTAAAATTGAAGGTAAAGTTATAATAGGATTTAGTGTAAATATTTATGGGCGTGTAGAAGATGTCACAATTATTCAAAGCTTGGATCCACAATGTGATCAGGAAGCAATACGACTAATAAAAGAAATGCCACAATGGAAACCTGCACAAATAGATGGTATCCCTATTAAAATGTATCAGACATTACCAATTGTTTTTTGGATTCATTAATGTTCCTGTTTGGGTTGTGTACCTGTATTTTGCTTCTTGCCAAACAGGCCACGCAATGAAAATCTATTGGTGTCAACCAGTTTGTGCTCTATCAGGTAGTGTATTACTTTATGTTCTATCCAATGATGGAATGGTAGCAGGAAACTGATGATGAGTATTTTGATACCCAGCATCTTCCACGGTTCGTGGTGGGTTATCTCCATTATTTTATGGTCGGCCAGCAGTATGATGAACTCGAAGAAGAATATGAATGAAAAGAAGCCCAGCGATTTGATGATAATCTTCGGTACTTTGAAAGAGCCCAGCATGGTAAGCATGATGAAGCAAAGTACTATGCCTATAACAATACCCATGTATTGCAGGTTGTGCCTGCGTGCTGTTTGTTTTTGCGCATGCTCGGCTATTATTTGCCTTTGTTTCGTTTCATTATCTATTTCCATTTGCAACATGGCATCTTGCCTTGTTACTGCTTGCTGGTCTTCCGTATATTGTTTGTTTAGCTTAGTGTATTGATAAGCTTTTTGCACATTTCCTGCAGTGTAGTATAATGAGTCGAGGTATTGACTGGTTTCTATCATATAGGGCAGGTAGGCTGCATCTTTAGCTGCGATAAATGCCTGCTCCATTTTTTGTGTTGCCAGCAATATGTTGCCATTGCGCAGCAGAAATTGTGCATAGCGTTTCTCGAAGTTGGAAAGAAAGAATTTAATATGGGCTGCTTTTTCCCATACCATATCATCGGCCTTTGCATACATATACATTGCACTGTCTTTGATGCCTCTGTTTTCGTACACATACGCCATCACACGGTAGTAGGATATAGTGTCTTTGCGATGCATAACAGCTAACTCTTCAGGAAACTTTTTGGTATAAAAATCTGCCAGTTCGTTGAACAGCCCGTTTTGTATCAGGTAGGTGCTGTGGTTGCCTATTACTTCTTTCAGCAGCGTGGTATCGTTGTGCGCTTTGGCGTAGGTTACCAGTCGGTAGGTTATTTTTTCGGCGTTGTTGGGTTCTTTGTTATAGTAGTAATTCTCGGCAAGGTCTGCGTGTATTTTGTTGATAGAGGGAGAGTCTGTAATGCCCAGTTTGGGCAGCAGGGCTATCTGTTTTATTCTATAGTCGCGTGCTTGCGGGTAGTTGCCTATCAGCAAGTAGAAGTAGGAGAGGTGGTCATAACAATTAAAAATCTCCGAATAGTTTTGCAGCTCTTGCGCAAGTGTAAGGGCATTGAGGTAGTTGCGAAATGCATCGAGTTTGTTGTTGGTTAGCTCCAGGCACTTACCCCAGTGCAAAAAACATTCTGTTTTAAAAGTATCATTTTGGGTAAGCCCTACATAGTAATAGGCTTTGGTGATATTGTCTATTGCTTCTTTGGTATTGCCCGATGCCATAGAAACTTTGGATTGTGCAACAAGGGCATGATAATACCATTCATTGTCGTTTTTTGATTTTGCAAGCGATAGCATGTTTGTAGCATATTCCTGCGATTGCTCTTTGTCGTGTATATTATAGTTGTGTAATAAGAAAAAGTGTTTGTAAGCAAACATTGATAGTGTATCACTGCCACTCATTGTTGCAGTTTCAATAGCCAGTTCCAGCAGGCTGTCTTGCTGCTTTGTTTCATTTGTTTCATGTAGTATCGTGGCAATATCAATTAACAAACCTACCTTATTTGCAGCAGATGAGGCAGTACTGTATTTATTCCAAAGCTTGCCGATATCAGCACAAGCAAAAGGAGGCAAAATAACCACAAACAGTGCCGTAAGCAAGACACCGAATATGTTGCGTATCATAGAGGATATATTAAGCAACAATATATTAAAAAAATATCGTAATATATTGGTTGTATTAAATACTAATTTATATATTTACTTTATCTCTAATTATAAAATAATCCTCTATGAAGTATCTACGTTCTAAAATTGCAGGCACGCTATGCCTATTGGGCATGCTCTTCTCATTTCAGGCAAATGCCTTAGGCCCGGCTGTTAATGGTTTTCTTATTGATGCGGCAGTGATAAATTATATGTTTCATAATGGTGCTAAAAACATAAAAGTGTATGTTGCAATGGGCACAGATGGCTCATATAATTATGTAGTTGTTCCGGCAGATGATGCATTCAGAACTATAGCAGGGCAGGTTTACAGACAGAGTAGTTCGGGTGTTTGTCCTCCGTCTTGTGAGTTTCCGCCGAGCGGGCTTTCTGGCAATGGTGAATATACTACTGCTACCTCCGGGCAGAGTTTGATTGAAAATTATATGAATGCAAATAACGGAATTGTAAACTGTGTGAAGCTAACAAAGATAACTCTGGATAAAATCACTCCGGATTATCCGTTTGTAAAAGTTATTATCAGTTCTAACGTATCTGTTAACGGAGTGAATGAAGACGGAAGCAATGCAAGACGAGTATATACTGATAGCTATAACACAAGTTGTGTTTGCGGATTTTAATTCAGGAGATTGAATATATATTACAGGCAGGCTATTAATAGCCTGCTTTTTTTGAAGCCGGTTTAGTTGAATATTTTCATTAACCCTATAAATACTAAAATGATTCCAACGGTAGTAAAACCGTAGAGTATTAAGTTGAAGTTACCATTAGAGTAAGATGATGTCATTGTAAGTATGCAGCTTAATAAGCATACCACTGCACCAATTAATATATATATCAGGCCATTCGCTGTTTTCCTGGCATTGCGCAGCTTTTTTATTTCTTTCAGCATGTCGGGTAGGTGACGCTGGTCTGTACCCGCAGCTACTAATTCAGCCTCAATCTGCTGATCATTCAAGCCATTATCAAGCCATACTTTCGCCTTTTGCTGTATGGTTATAGCGTTATCCATAAGCCGTACTTTATAATCCTAATATAGAATTTTTCTTTTGATATAAATAATCTGCTGGTAATTAGAGCTGTAGAATTATGTTGATTTTATATTAACAGAGTGCTATATATTCTTTAACACGAATTCTGACGTATCTGCCGCTTGTCTGCATATTTTTATGATATGACGGGATGATTACATGATATAATCTATTGTTTAACCATTAAAACCATTGTTTATGAAAAAGATAACCTTGGTTGCAATAGCAACATTAGCAGTAATTATAACATCGTGTGGCAGTAATCCTGAAAATAGAGTCAGCAGTACTCCTATTGATTCAACTAATTTGAATGGTGAGGCACCTGTAAAATATGGGCCTGTAGATCCGGCCAATCCCGATTCTCCGAGATATCAAGGGGCGCATGATACAGGCTTAAGGATTAATACAATGAGTAGTGCAGATAGTAAGAGATTAGGGAAATAGTTGTTGTTATATTAATTACGGGTTTTTATACCCGTTTTTTTATTGCCCGAATCAATTGATGTACATACATATATTGGTATAAGGAAAGTTGATGCACCGGCAATAAAACTGATGGTAACTTTGAAAGTAGAGGAGATAAAATGAAAAGGAATACATTTTTAAAACTGGGGGCTGCAACTGTATTTGCACCGGTAGCGATGAAACTTCAAGCACTTAAATCATGGGCTGACGAGCAGCCGCATACAGATATAATGCCTGCAATGTTTGTAGGCCATGGTAACCCTATGAATGCCATCATGCAAAATGAGTTTACAAAAAACTGGCAAAAATTGGGGCGGGAATTACCTAAACCCAAGGCTATCCTATCCGTATCTGCACATTGGTTGACGAATGGTACTTATGTAACTGCAATGGAACAACCAAAAACCATACATGATTTTGGTGGTTTTCCCAGAGAGTTGTTTGAACAACAGTATCCTGCACCCGGTTCTCCGGAACTTGCAAAACAGGTAGGCCTTGTAGTGAAAACTACAGACGTAAAAGATGATTATCAATGGGGGCTCGACCACGGAACATGGTCTGTGTTATTGCCTATGTATCCTAAAGCAGATATACCCGTTTTGCAAATGAGCATCGACTATAGCAAGCCACCACAATATCATTATGAACTGGCTCAGCAGCTTAAAGAATTGCGTAGGAAAGGTGTTTTAGTAATTGGTAGTGGAAATATTGTACACAATCTGGGTATGATAGATTTTGACAATAAAACAAGGTTTGATTGGGCTTATGAATTTGATGAAAAGATAAAAGGATTTATTGATAAGGGAGACCATGATAGTGTTTTGAAATATGATAAGCTGGGTACAATTGCAAGATTGGCAGTACCTACCAACGAACATTATCTGCCATTAATATATTCGCTGGGGTTGAGGGACAATAAAGATTCTGTGAGTTACTTTAACGATAAGATGGATGCAGGTTCCATATCAATGCGTTCGGTACTTATAAACCATTAGTTTATACAGTTTTTTTTGATTTCTATATTTGATGTATAAAACACAACATTGTGTATCTTAGTAGGATGATACGTGTTGTTACTACTGTAGGTAGGTACAGTTTGATACTTGTAAGCCTTGCTGTTATCATTTTGGGTGGGTGTAGTAAGCCCAGCCCAACGCCGGAACCATATTACGAGCCTGATTATGGAGATTTGAAGTACATCATTCAAGGTGTAAAAGATGTTTCAATGGAACGCATCGGTCAGGCACAACTTACCTTGTTTATCAATCGTCAGGAAGGTAAAATAGAAGATGTGATGATGACTGTTGTAGGCTTGCCACAAGGCGTTACAGCTACATTTTCCCCGTCGATAAGTATGCCTTCATTTAATACGACGTTAACCATTAAGGCATTAAGGGCGAAAGAAGGGACTTATAAAATTACTGTGAGGGGTTCGAGTAAAACTTCAGGGTTTACAGAGAAACAAATGAACATTACCATATTGCCATATAGTAATGCTGCAGTCGGGCTTGAGGGACAGTTTAATGAAGGGGGTATGTGTACACCATCCGGAGCGGTAGGAGATACTGTAGATGTAGTACCGGTTGAAGGCGTTAAAAATCGTATTAATATCAAAGGGTTCTGGAGTGGTGTATGGAGCAATATGGTGTATGCGAATCTTAATGTTGCTAATAAAACACTTGATATTCCATCTCAAACAGTGAATGGTGTAACTATTAATGGTACGGGTACATACGATGATAATATTATGATAATAGGCTATCGTATAAAAGGGTTTACGGTTGATGATACTTGTACTTCAACTTTTTCAAGATTGTATTGATTTAGTTAATCATAGCATTTATATAAAACAACAGAGCCAACTTACAAGTTGGCTCTGTTGTTTTATATAGAAGATAGATGAAAATTTACTTAACCTCAACCTGGCTTTCGATAGCCTCCAAAGACATGTCTTCGCCACCATCTGCTACAGCAAGAACAGAATATTTACCTTTTGTAAGGTTTTTAGGTAGTTCAAAAGAAATGTATCGTTTTTGCCCCGGAAACATTGGATATTCAATCGGGTCGAGTTTTGTTTTACTGCCGTCAGTCATTGATGATAATTCCAGGTAAGATTTACATTCCAGCATTACATCACCTGTATTCTGGCAAATAAGATTGTAAGTATTAACCGATTCAGTTGATGGTACAAGGTCTAATACTTTTACTTCTTTATTAGTAAGTGTTGGTGGTGTTTGGTATATGTGTACACCAAGTCTTAGCAAGTTTCTTACACTGGCTTGTGTTGCATTGTTTTTTGCAGCATTTGCTTCTTCCACTGTTTCAATAAACAGCATTGCCCATTTCATCTCTTTTACGGTATTCGGGTCTTCGGGCATTTGCAACTTTACGGTTAGTTGCGCGAATTGCCCGGGTTCCAATTCTATGAAATTCTTGTCAGGAGTCACCCATTTTGCGCATGAACGTGATAAAGTATCGGCCTTGTAGTATATGTGACCGCCTGTACTATCGCGTACCCAGTCATTTAAATACACCCTGAATTGTACTTTTTTAGGAGAACCGTTGGAAATATTAATGACCTGAGACTCACCTTGTCCGGCGCCTAGCCTGAAGTCGAGAGTTGTGGGGTAAGCACCTAAGTTCTGTGCCGATACAAAGTTTGGCAGGCAAAACATTAATGCTGCGAATACGATGGGAAAGCAATATCGCCTCATATATGTATTAATAGTTACGCAAAAAAACTATTTTTACTTTACAATGCAAAGCAAACAATCATTTAACTTGCAATAAATGCGGTTATTTTTACTAACATACCTGTTGCTTCTTTCCGCAGGGTCAATCTATGCCCAAAACAGTAATAACTATTTGGAAGTCAATACTAATACAGGGCTTAATTTTACTTGTAATGACCCATCTGACCTTGAAAATGACCAGACGATAAGTGGTGCCCTTACGGTACGTGTCAGGTCTAGAAATAATAGTTGCGGAGTGTATGCAAAGATAAGTTCGTTCATCGGCCCTCCCGGCTTTAGTACAACTACCTATCCAATACAACTAGATTATACTTCAACAAATTCTAACAGGGCCAATGGCATAAATACCAACCCGATAACACTGACAACAACAAACCAGCTGCTTTTTCAGCAATTGAGCTCCAACAGTGTGTTTAGTTATTACTATAACCTGATTTTAAAGGCGCCTGGATATACGTATCCATTAGGGCATTACAATTTTGTAATATTATTTACAATGACCCAGCCATGAGGTATGTAGCTATCATATTATTTCTTACGGTATCATTATCGGCAAAAGCACAGCCTAAGTCTTTTAATGGAAGTACCTCAGGTAATATCGATATTTTTTCTGTTCTGAATCTCAACTTTACAAACCTTACAGGTGTTGTATCCTTTAATACTCCAAACGATTATTTTAACGGAATAACAGTAAACAATGCTGCAACAATATCCGTGAAAAGTAATGTAAGCTGGCAGGTTAGCATTACGGCGCAGAGTGCTAATTTTATGCCTATGAGTATGGGGGCAAGTGCAGACATGCCGTCTACGGTACTGGGGATAAGGAGAAACGGTACATCCACGTTTTTACCAATGTCTGTAACCAGCCAGACGTTGAAGACGGGTAACAAGGGAGGTGCTACAACATCCGGTAATACTTTTGATATTGACACACGCCTTGACCCCGGCTTCGGATATAATGGCGGAAGCTATAATATCGGCGTTGTTTTTACACTGACCCAGCAATAATACTTTCTCAATTTTTAAAGATTATATTTACAAAAACTCAATAGTAGAATATGAAACGTATCCTATTGTCGTTATGCGCAATTGCCATATTAGGGGTTAATGGCGCATACGCTCAGGCTAAACTTGTAGAAACAGTAGCAAGAAAAGGCAGCGAAGTGGTAATACCGTACAAAAGATATGTATTGCCAAACGGGTTGACATTGATTGTACATGAAGACCATTCTGATCCGATAGTGCATGTTGATGTTACATACCATGTAGGCAGTGCGCGGGAAGAAATAGGTAAATCCGGTTTTGCACACTTCTTCGAACATATGATGTTTCAGGGGTCTGATAACGTAGCTGACGAACAGCATTTTAAAATAATAACAGAAGCGGGTGGTACCCTGAATGGTACTACGAACAGAGACCGTACAAACTATTTTGAAACCGTACCGAGCAATCAGTTGGAGAAAATGCTATGGCTTGAAGCAGACCGTATGGGTTTCTTGCTGGATGCTGTTACGCAAAAGAAATTTGAAGTACAGCGTGCAACCGTGAAAAATGAGCGTGGACAGAATTATGATAACAGGCCTTATGGTTTGGTTGGCGAGTTTACATCTAAAAACCTGTACCCGTATGGCCACCCTTATTCATGGCTGACTATTGGTTATATAGAAGATTTGAACGCAGTGAATGCAAACGACCTGAAAAACTTCTTCCTGCGTTGGTACGGCCCTAATAATGCTGTAGTGACGGTTGGTGGAGATGTGAGAACTGAAGATGTTGTGAAAATGGTAGAAAAATATTTCGGTTCTATACCTAAAGGCCCGGAAGTGAAACCTGTTAAGGTTCCTGCTGTTAAGCTGGAAAAAAACAGGTATGTATCTATGATGGATAATTATGCCAAAACACCAACATTGCGTATTGTATTCCCTACAGTGCCATCTTACAATGATGATGAAGCAGCGCTAGACTGCCTTGCAGAAATAATAGGGCAGGGTAAAAACTCTATTCTGTATAGAAATCTGATTAAAACACAGAAGGCATCAAATATATCAGCATACAATAGTACAAGTGAATTGGCAGGAGAGTTTACTTTGGCAGTTACACCTTTCCCTGGCCAGAAACTGGCAGATATGGAAAAGATGGTGAGAGACGGGCTTGCGGAATTTGAGAAACGCGGCGTAACAGACGAGGATATTGAAAAATTCAGAAATAGTGCAGAAGCTGCAACAATTAACGGTTTGGAGAATGTATCGCGTAAGGTATCTCAATTAGCTGCGTATTATACTTTTAAAGGAGATGCAAACTATGTAGGTAAAGAATTGAAAAAGTATACTACTGTTACTAAGGAAGATGTAGTGCGTGTTTATAACAAGTACATTAAAGGACAAAACGCATTGACTGTAAGTGTGCTGACTAAAGGAGAAGAAAACAATAAAGCTGAAAGTGACAACTACGAAGCTAAAAAAGACCCTGCATACAAAGCCCCTGATTATGGATATGCAGGCCTGAAGTATAATAAGGCTAAAGATAATTTTGACAGGAGTAAAATACCGGCTAATGGCCCGAGCCCGGTTGTAAATGCCCCGAATTTCTGGAAAGAAGATTTACCGGGTAATATGAAGCTTGTCGGAGCAAAATCTGATGAAATACCTGTAGTAAGTATTTTGATGCACTTTGACGGCGGCAGGGTATTAGAAATGAAAACACCTGATAAGGCTGGTATCACATCGATGTTCGCAGATATGATGGATGAGGATACAAGAAACTATACAGCAGAAGCATTCAGTGTAGAACTTGATAAACTTGGTAGTAGCATTAGCGTAAATGCTGATTTTGATGGCATTAACGTAAACGTACGTTCTCTGAGCAAGAACTTAGATAAAACAATTGCATTACTTGAAGAAAGGTTACTCAATCCGAAGTTTACAGAAGAGGCATTTGCTAATATTAAGAAAAGAAGTATTGAGGGTATAAAAACTGCAATGGTTCGTCCTAATTATATTGCAGGTGTTGTGTACGATAAGATATTGTACGGCAATAATAACGTATTGGGTTGGCCGGCATATGGTACAGAAAAAACGCTCAATAATATACAATTGAGCGATGTACAGGCTTATTACGATAGTTATTTTTCAAGGAATGGCGCTGAAATAATAGTAGTTGGGGATATTGAAAAAGATGTTGTGATTAATAAACTCGCATTTATCAGTAAGATGAATGATAAACCTGTTGTACTGCCTCAATTACCAGAAGCAACAACAGTAGAAAAATCAAAAATATATTTTGTAGATGTACCTAAAGCTGCACAAACAGAATTCAGAATAGGTGCTGTTACAAATATGAAGTACGATGCATTTGATGCATATTTCAAATCTACTATAATGAATTTTCCATTTGGTGGGGCATTTAACTGTCGTTTAAACCTTGATTTGCGTGAGGATCGTGGTTGGACTTATGGAGCACGTGCTAATTACAGTGGAGATAAATATACGGGAACTTATACTTTCAGCGCGGGCATTAAAGCTGCAGCTACAGATAGTGCTGTACAGGATATTGTGAAACTTTGGAAAGAGTTTAAAGCAGGCGGCGTAACTGATGAAGAATTGAAGTTTACAAAAAACTCAATGGTACAAAGCGATGCACGTAAGTATGAATCATTAATTCAAAAAGCGATGTTTCTTTCTCGAATGATAGATTATAACCTGCCACCGGACTATACTAAAACACAAAATGATATCCTTACCAATATTACAGTACAGGAATTATCTAAATATACGAGGGCTACATTGCCATCTATAGATAAGGTTAATATGGTGCTGGTAGGTGATAAGGCTAAGGTTTGGGAAGGCATTAATAAGTTGGGTTTAGAAGTTGTGGAACTGGATAGGGATGGGAATCCGATTAAATAGGAATAATTTATAATTAATAAAAAGCCTCCGGATACGGGGGCTTTTTTTATGAACAAACATTTTCTGAAACTGTTAACTTATTATTTTGCAGGTTTACTATTACATTCGCATTCTAATTTATCAATATGCTACAAACAGATTATATACACGTTCCGTATGGCAAAGCGGTTTATGGTGAAAAGGAAATAGAAGCAGTTATGCAAGTACTGCGTACCAGCACCCAAATGGGTAAGCATGTACGCAAAATGGAAGAACGTGTTGCAGCATTATACGCTAAGAAATATGGTATCATGGTAAACAGTGGTTCGTCTGCACTGTACCTTGCTGCCGACTTGATGAATTTTGAACCCGGTTCAGAAATTATTACACCTACGCTTACGTTCTCTACTACAGTAGCACCAATAGTAAAAAAAGGTTGGGTGCCTGCATTTGTAGATGTAGAAGAAGGAACATACAATATAGATGTAAACAAGGTAGAAGAAATGATTACGCCAAAGACAAAGGCGATGATTATTCCGAACCTGATAGGTAACCTTCCTGACTGGCAAAAGCTGCGTGAGTTGGCTGATAAGTATAATTTGTTTGTACTTGAAGATTCTGCAGATACGCTGGGAGCTGAAATAGGTGGAGCATCATCAGGACGTTTTACAGATATGAGTACTACCAGCTTTTATGGTTCGCATATTATTAATTGTGCAGGTAATGGTGGTATGCTTTGTGTGAATACGGAAGCATTATATGACAGGGGGCGCTTGTTGCGCAGTTGGGGACGCAGTTCTTCATTATTTGTAGAAAGTGAAAAAATTGAGAATAGATTCAATGTTGAGATTGAGGGTATCCCTTATGATGCCAAGTTTGTATTTGAAGAACCAGGTTATAATATAGAGCCGTCAGAAATGGGTGCTGCATTTGGTAATGTTCAACTGGATGATTTGGCACATAATATTAATACTCGTACCGAAAATTACCGTCGTATGCGTGAGTTCTTCTCTCAATATGAAGAACATTTTATAATGCCTAAGCAATTGCCTGACTCCCGTACCGGCTGGTTAGCATTTGCTGTTACAGTGCGTGATACAGCTCCGTTTATACGCAGGGATATGCAGATATTCCTTGAAAAGAGAAACATACAGACACGTACTGTGTTTACCGGTAATATCCTTCGTCAACCAGGCTTTAAGGCGTATGAACATAAGGCTGCACAAGGTGGATATCCGGAAGCAGACAAAGTAATGCGCGGCGGTATGCTGCTTGCTTGCCATCATGGCCTGAACGATGCACAGATAAGCCATGTAATGGAAAGTGTGAGTGAGTTTATGAAGAATATATAATCTTAATGTTATTTATCATTTTGACAGTATTGTTTTCTTACAGAAATACAATACTCGCTAATAAAAAAGGACAGAATGCAATGGTGTGGACAATCATTACCATTGCATCTCTTTTTCTAAGCGCTTTTATCGGGACTTTAATAATACTGCTGTTTATTTATAAGGGAGCATTTAATCCTTTAGAGTTCAGTAAGTTCTTAGATACGAATATACCGGCAATGCTTACACTGCATTTAATAGCAGCGGGCGGGGGATTGGCTACAGGATATATATTAGAGCGGATGCCAGATAGAAAGCAATAATCGAATTACCATCCAAGCGTTGTTTTTAGTTTAGACATACCAGTCTTGCTGACAGATACTTTGGCGCCACATTGCAGCAATGCTATGTGGCTTTCTTTTTCGTAAGGCTCTATTCGTACCAGTTGTGATATCGGTATTATATACGAGCGGTGAACACGCACAAAATGTTGCGGGTTCAGGCTCTGCTCTACCTGGCTGAGAGTACTCTTTTTCAGGTAGCTGCCATCTTTAGTTACAATCTTTATATAATCATCATTTGCTTCGATGTAATAAATGTCATCAGCAGGTATAATACGTATCAGGCCATTATCTTTTACAACAATGCGGTGCTGGTAACCTTCGTACACATTATTGACTTGTAGTGTTTCGAAGCTTTGTTTTTGTTGAGATAGTATTACAGTCTGCCATTTCTGAATGGCTTTATCAAATCGTTCCTTTGCAATTGGTTTCAACAAATAGTCAATAGCATTAGCTTCAAATGCTTTCATGGCGTATTCGTCAAACGCAGTAGTGAATATTACAGACGGCTTATCCTCTAATAGTTCAAGCATTTCAAAGCCATTCAGTTTCGGCATCTGTACATCCAGAAATATCAAATCGGGATTATGTTCCTGTATAGCTTTAAATCCATCAAAACCATCTCCGCATTCTGCAACAACCTCAAAGCCTTCATGCTTTTGCAGGAATGCGTTTACAAGTTGCCTTGCCAGTGGCTCATCGTCTATAATGATTACCTTATGCATAAGATTGAGGGATGCTTAATGTAGTGGTAAATTCCGTTTGTGTTTTACTTATCTCCAATAAATCTGTACGTGAAAATAGCAGATATAATCTTCTTTTGATTCCTTCGAGTCCAAAACCGGTACCACGCGTGGGTTGATTGTCTTTGTCGTACGGATTGGTTACGCTTATGAAGAGCATCATATCCTTTTGGGTGATTTTCACTTTAATATTAACCTCACCGGTTTTGCCATACAGCCCGAATTTAATTGCATTTTCCATAACAGGTTGCAGAATGAATGGCGGGATTTCCGCTTGGGGGTTATAGTCTTTCCGGTATTCAACTTTAAGCCGGTCTCCAAATCTTACAGATTCAATACATAGGTATGCTTCAATATATTGCAATTCTTCATCGAGTTTTATTCTTTCCTGTCCATCCCGTTTTACGGAAGTACGCAAAAAGTCTGATAGTTTGCCAATCATATCCTGAGCTTTGGTAGGCTCAATCATAGTAAGAGCACTGATTGAATTAAGGCTGTTATAAAGGAAGTGTGGTTGTAGTTGCTGGCGCAGTTTGTATAGTTCAGCTTCCCTGTGCATATTGGTAAGATCATTTTGCTTCAGGAATTTCTTTTCTATTGTTTCGGCTTCTTTGACAATAGCACTGTAGGTAGCTATCCATCCGCAAATCAGCCAGTTTGCAAAATACCTGACCGGCATGCTGTATGCCAACCAATCAGTATAGAAATGGTCTTGCTTTTTGAACAACAACCGCAATACTATCCATGTGCTGAAACCCGAAGCGACTGCAAAAAAACTACCGATAAGTAAGGCGTAAAGTGTAACGCCAACACGGGTAGGGTAGGCATTAACTACCAGTAACATGCCCCAGATAGCAATGGACAGAATTGCCATGTTGACAGAACTGTCTATAAGCGCAATGTTTAAGCCCAAGCCTTCATAGTAATACAAATAACCGGCCTCCAGACACCATATTATTAATGCCAGCAAGGGTAGTAACCAACGAAGATGTTTGTTGATTAGTGCCAAGTATTTGTTTTTTTGCTTGTTACTGTTTCCGGTTCAGACCATAATGGAGAAGCTATCGGTTCTACTTCTTTTACTGCTGAGAAAAGCAAACTGCCATGTGTTACGTCTATTTCCTGCAGATCTTTTACAGCAATCATTTCCCAAGCTACTGTGCGCCCGTGCCTGTCAACAAAGGTAGTTTCTTCTTCTTTAGCCACTACGCGCGCCTGAAATAGTGCGTCGCGCATATCGGTACCAAATACCAGTCGCCATTGTTCTTCATATTGTTCGGTAGTAATACCGTCGCATTTTATCCTATAGATGATTTGTGCAGTGTAGGCTTTCATAAATTGCCGGATATTAAAAACACCCGAATGATTTTGCGGGTGTTGATTATTAATGTTTTAGTATGATTTTATCTCTATGCTGCCGAAGTTGCAGGTGCCTTTCAAAACCAACACCTTTTTTTCTTCAGATGTGTTTGTATTCATCCTCATGGCTCTGCGGTCTTCCACACTGCCGAGGGTGGGGTTAATCTCATTCTGAATTTCCCAGTGTGAGGGTACAATCAGTTCTACTCCGCCAAATGATACACTGCAGTTCAGTACCATTGGGCCTGTGCCATCAGCTTGTACCATGTTTATCTCTACTCCGCCGAATGTAGCATTAATATTCCCGCCCTTAAAGTCTTTGGAAGTGACAATTTCCTTTCGCCCGGCAAATGTTACATCAATATTCAGCATGTTTTCATTGCTTGTTACTACTTGCAGGTTATCCATACAAGTGACACTTTTTTTTCTTGTGTTGAAAGCCATGACAATACCGCCAATAATTAAGGCTAATGGCAACATCAGGCTTGATGAGCGTGTATCACCAATCATGAACTCCGGCACAAGGTGTGCGCCACCAATTAATCCAAGTATCCACCAGCTATGCCCTTGAAAACGTTTTTTTACACCAATCAACAAACCGATTGCAATCAGCACTATCGGCCAGAGTACATGCCAGTCAAAATAAAAGAGTCCCAGTTTTTTGAGCAAAAGAAATACACCTAACAAGGCAATACCTGCACCGAACCATACTTTATCGCCCTTGTGACGTTGGCGGCGATAATGCGGTTGCTTCCAATCCTGTATGTTATGTTTCATCACTATTCCTGTTTATGGCATAAAAGTATAACCTTAGACAAGCTACAGGAAATGCTATTAGGTAAAAAAGGAACGTATGTCGGTAAATGACAGGATATTGTCGGTAAAAAACAATATGATAATTAGCTCAACTTATCAGGTGTCCAGTTCAGCTTGGAAAAAGTGTGCTTTCTGAGTGCAAAATATTGCCAGACAATACTTTTGCCATAAATACCGCTTTTATTGCGGTGGGTGATAAGTTTCTTAGCTTCTTTACGGCGGTTAAGCCATTTACCCAAACTGCCGTAGAAGTGAAAATGAGCTTTGATGATGGTGTATGTTTCTTTAAACTTTCCACCGGCAAGCATCTGCAAGCCTGCAATACCATCTAATACCAGCCTGAGAGGGAATAGCCATAGCAGTTTTGACGCACGCTCGTTTTTGGTAAGCAGTATCAGGCTGTTTCTGAAGTTGTAATATAGTTTTTGCGGGCTGCCATAGCTGATAACGCTTCCTCCAACGTGATATACTACAGACTGGCCGATATAGCCAATTTTATAGCCCATATTTTTCAACCGCCAGCACAGGTCAACTTCCTCCATGTGTGCATACAGGTCGTTGTCAAGCCCGCCTGTTTTGTGATACAGGTCTGCGCGTACCATCAGGCAACCGCCTGATGCCCAGAATACTTCTATATCGTCGTTGTATTGCCCGTTATCTTTTTCAAGCGTATTGAAGATGCGACCCCTGCAAAACAGGTAGCCGAAATTGTCCATAAAGCCACCGCCCGCACCGGCATATTCAAAATATTCCCTATCTCTCCAGTATCTTATTTTGGGTTGGCAAGCTGCAAGCCCAGGATAGTGCTGCATAGCTCTTAATAATGGGGGATACCAGCCTTGTGTTACTTCAAAATCGGCACTGAGCAGAATATAGTATTTAGCCTGTATCTGTTTTAAAGCCTCTGCATATCCATTTGAAAAACCGCGATTGATGCTTATCTGCAAAGTTTTTACACTTGGGTATTGTTGTTTCAAATACTCGTAAGTATCGTCTGTTGATGCATTATCAACAACGATAACGTCATATCCTGTATGCGATTCAGATACTATCAGTGGTAAAAACTGCTCATGCCACTTTTTGCCATTATAGCTAAGTATGACAACGGCGGTATCTTGCTGGCAAACAATCATTGCAGATGGCTACGGCTATTTGTACTTAGGATCGTACAAAGAGCTTTCAGGAGCTACGGCATCTTTATTGCTTTTGTACTTGTGTTCGTACAAATTATAGCAACCGGCCCATGAAAAAATAAATATGCCGAAGAAGAACAGCAGGAATAAAAAGCGCGATTTAGATGGTTTATTCAACTCTATATCTGCAGGGTTGTCTAAATCTACATGTGCGTCGTGAGTATGTTCCTGGTTGTGTTGCATTTGAAAAGAAAGTAATTTTCGCTGACAAAAATAATAGTTATTCGTTCAAAATCATAATATTTTTACCTTGATTTCGTTTTTTTAAAATCCTTTATGCGCCAATATCTTAATTGGAAAACATATCTTATAATTATTGCTATGTGTATAGTGGGAGCATCGCTATACTATACGAACCAACTGGCAGCAAAACTGGCGGAAGAGGAACGGAAAAATATAGGGCAACTTGTAGAGGCGCTGAAGGTACTTAACACTACAGAAGACCCTATTGCTCTGCAGTTAGCAGGTATGGTCATCGACCAGAATAAAACAATACCACTGATACTTACAGACGAAAAGGGCACAATTGTCAGTAGTATTAATTTAGATACTAACGAGATAAAAAGGAATGCTGTTTATATCAAGCAGATGCTTTTGAAGTTTAAGGATTTGCATTCCCCAATCGTGTTTGAGCATAGTGCGGGTAAACAGCATGTATATTACGGGGAATCTTATCTGCTTACGCAGCTCAGGTATTATCCCTATATACAATTGACGATTATTATTCTTTTTTTGACAATTGTGCTAATAGCTCTTACATCTGCTCATCGTTCATTGCAAAATCAAGTATGGGTTGGCCTTTCAAAAGAAACAGCACATCAATTGGGCACTCCTCTCAGTTCTATTGAAGGATGGCTTGAATTATTAAAAGACAGTCATGCAAATCAGGAGACTGTAAATGAAATGCAAAAGGACCTTGACAGGCTGAAGTTGGTGGCAGATCGTTTCAGCAAGGTTGGCAGTGCGCCGCAATTGGAAGAGGAGAACCTTGTGCTCAGGATGCAAAATATGGTTGACTATATGCAGAAACGAGCACCAAGCAAGGTTGTAATCAATTTGCAATCGCAAATGCAGGAAGTGCTTGTTAATATCAGTGGCCCGCTATTCGATTGGGTAATTGAAAACCTGATGCGGAATGCATTGGATGCTATGGATGGAAAGGGTTCGATATCTGTAACTATCAATGACCAGAAGCAGTATGTGTATGTTGATATTGCAGACACAGGAAAGGGTATTCCGAAACATCAATTGAAAAAAGTATTCCAGCCAGGGTTTACTACAAAAAAAAGAGGATGGGGTTTAGGCCTATCACTATCCAAAAGAATAGTTGAAAAATATCATCATGGTTCTTTAGTCGTTAAACAGTCTGAGGTAGGGAAGGGGACAACATTCCGAATCATATTAAGAAGATAATATTTAATTATTTTCATTTCTCTATATTGAGTTTTACGTTTACATTTGCAGTCCCTCAAAAAAAGAATGCGGCGGTGGCGAAACTGGTAGACGCACTACTTTGAGGTGGTAGCGCCCGAAAGGGTGTGGGAGTTCGAATCTCCTCTGCCGCACTTAATAAAAATGTCCCGAATTCGGGACATTTTTTATTTAAAGTATGATTGATAGTTTGAGCCTGCTGGCAGGAATAGATAATCATTTTGGTCCCAACTGCTTTCTGTCCACTTTTTAATGGTTACAACATCAATTTTTTCTAGGCTTATAGCATTGTTGTTGTAACTAATACGGCATACATCGTAATTGAGACTTTTTATTAGGGTGATTAGCTTGTCGGCACGTTTTTGCATTTCCGGGATATTGGCTTCCGTATGGCTATCCAATATCTCGCAGACGATCGGGGGCATGTATTTTTTAATAGATGTTGTCATGCCTTGCAATACTTCCAGTTCACCGCCTTCAACATCAATTTTTATTAATCCTATGCTATTCAGGTTGTCTATTTTCAGGTTGTCAAAAGCGAATACAGGTACATAGGTTACGCTGTTAGAATCATAATAACCCGGTCTTAGTTCGCTTAATGTGGTTCCTGCAGAATCGACATCATTTTTAGTGAAAAACTTGGCGATATGATTGTCGTAAGACAGGCCTATAGGGTAAATGTTGACGTTATTAAATTTGTTATATTTTATAAGTTGGCTTACATAATATGCACAACTTGGATTTGGTTCAAAGCCAATGTATTGAGCATTCTGGCAGCTTTTAAACTTTAGCAATGTTTGCCCTACATTGACTCCCACATCGATGAAAACTGCATCTGCATCAAATCGAAAATCACGTAGCATTGCATAGAACCAATCATTTTTTATTGCTCTGTTCAGATGCCCCATATTTTTTATTATGGGTACAATGAACTTTTTGTTATTGAGCTCTATGTTTATTGATAAGTTTATCTTTTCGGTTAGAGACTTAATTATTGTTTTTATACTCATTCGGTACTTTAAAGTTTAGGGGTAGGCATATTGATATTGTGATTACTGTAGAGATTTAGCATCTTTCAGAAATTGCTCCAGTCCTAAGTCTGTCAAAGGATGCTTCAGTAAACCCAATATAGAGCTAAGTGGGCATGTACATACATCAGCGCCAGCTTCTGCACAACGTACGATATGTAATGGAGTGCGTATAGAAGCGGCTAATACTTCTGTCATGAAACCTTGTGAATTGTAGATACTTACAATTTGTTCTATAAGCTGTACGCCATCCCAGTTGCCATCGTCTATACGGCCTATGAATGGTGATACATAAGTAGCACCTGCCTTAGCGGCTAATATTGCCTGACCTGCAGAGAATACCAAAGTGCAGTTGGTGCGGATACCATTGTCTGTAAACCATTTGATTGCTTTGATGCCTTCTTTTATCATTGGTACTTTTACAACGATATTTTCGTGCAGTGCAGCTAATTTTTTGCCTTCCGCAATTATGCCGTCAAAATCTGTACTGATTACCTCTGCGCTAACCGGTCCGTCAACAATATTGCAGATGTCAACATAATGTTTCAGTATAGCTTCTTCGCCTTTAATACCTTCCTTTGCCATCAGAGATGGGTTGGTAGTAACACCGTCAAGAATACCGAGTTCGTGTGCTTCTTTAATCTGAGCCAGATTGGCTGTATCTATAAAAAACTTCATGAATATTTATTTCAGTGACAAATTTAGATAATTCTGCCGCTGTTGCCAGTTTTTTGCTAATTAATATTCGTAATGAAGTGAAAAAAGAAAAGAAACAAAAAAACTGGCAAGTTACTTACATCGCGCCGCTACGACCGCCCACCCTTGCTACATTCCTGTCCTGGGGGATTCAGCAGGAGCTGGCCGTATAAGACTTGCCAGGGCGGCAAAGGTAATACATTTATAAACTTCAGCAAAATGATAAATGAAAAAGCCCTGATTTTTTTTCAGGGCTTTGTAAAGAGTACGGTACTTATTATGATTTTGACAGTTCCCCTTTGAGGAAGTCTATTACTTTTACCTCTGTGGCATCTTGATTACGTATGTCTGCAAGGTATACTGAAGTCCAGTCTGTAAGGTGTATGAAATAAAATACTTTATCCCAATAGCTTTTGCCCTTGCTGTATAGCTCTATGATATTTGAAGTATATTTCTTGATTACCTTTTTATTTATTTCTATGCGGGTTTGTACGCGTTCATAATCATCTTCGTTACGCAGTATGACAACAGCCTTGGTACTGTCTTTATCTTTCCAGCCTACCAGTTCGTTATGATTCATCTCAGGTATCACGTGATGCCAGCAAAGCATTTTACTGTTTTCATTTATTTGCTGGCGGAAACGTATAGCCACACCTTCAAAATCTGCTGCAGCATATATTACAGGAGTTTTTTCGCTTAATTTTTGTGCAAGGGCTTTCGCTTTCTTCTGTATGTCTTTTATGTCTTCTTTTATGAGTTTGATGGAGGCTTTTATGTCTTTTTCAAAATTATCTTTGATAAGCCCAAAATGCTGCAAAGTAAATAGTACCTGTGTCATTGAATACCCGACACATGCACGGGGTGGCATGCCTGCCGGTACCAGTATGCAGTCCATTTTCTTTTTTCGGGCGATTTCTGCAATTTTTCCTCCGGAAGTGATGCAGACGATTGTTGCTTTTGCTTTAATTGCTTGCTGCATTGCTGCAATCGTCTCTTCTGTATTGCCTGAATAAGAAGATACAATAACAAGAGTATTGGCATTGACAAATGAAGGCAGAAAGTAATCTTTGTTTACAATGAAAGGCACTTTCATTTTGTCGAAGACAAAGTTTTGTACAATGGAGCCCCCAATGCCGCTACCACCAAGCCCTGTTAAAACTACATTACTAAAGGCTTTTTTTGCTGTTGTGAAACGATAACTTTGTCCTATAATCAGCGCTTCCTGTAGTTGAATCGGGAAGTCTGCTACCAATTGCTTCATTAGTTTTTCTTTTTCGATGTCCAAACATAAGGAAACTGGTATAAAAGGCGAACATATTGCAGAAAACTTTTTGCTAAAAAAGGGTTATAAAATATTGCATACCAATTGGCGATGGGGGAGGAAAGAAGTAGATATAATAGCTGAAAAAGGCGATATGGTAGTGATGGTAGAGGTTAAAACAAGGCGTAATTTTCAATTCGGCTTTCCGGAAGAAGCAGTTACACAAAGAAAAAGAACACATCTGAAAGAACTGGCTGTTGCTTTTTTTGAAGCAAATAATCAATACCAAAATGTCCGTTTCGATATAGTGAGCGTAATATTAAAGGGTAGAGAAGTAGTTGAAATTGTCCATTTTGAAGACGCATTTTATTAATTGGCAATTGTATCAAGGGTATAATGCGATAGCTTGACCTAAAATTGTAAATTTGCCCGCCAACATATTCAGCATATACATGGAGCTACTTAAGCCGGTGAAGTCTTTTTTATTACAATACAGGGTTTTGCTGGTTTTGTATATACTAATTACACTTTTCTCGTTTTATCAGTTACTGATATTTGAGCACAATAATAACTTTACCATTTTCAGGCAATCAGTATTTCATTTCCTTGATGAAAAACCGCTATATATTGCCTATCCGAAAGAGTATTTTGATCTCTTTTACTATAACCCTGTATTCCCGGTACTGTTTATGCCTTTTGCAATGTTGCCGTTTAAAGCAGGAATGCTGGCATGGATAATAGTAACAGCAATAGGTAGTTTCTATATTTTCAAGTATATGCCTTTGAGTGATAAGCAGAATCAGTTTTTTCTGTTGCTTATTATGTTCGATATCATGAACAATCTGACCCATACACAGACCAATCCTTTTTTGTTGAGTTTTATGGTGTTCAGTTGGGTAATGTTAGAAAAGGACAGGCCATTTGCTGCTGCATTGTTTATGACACTGAGCTTTTTAATAAAAGGTTATGGGGGTATAATAGGCCTATTGTGTTTTTATTATAAAAGCTGGTATAAAGTGATATTGTACGGAATATTCTGGCTGGTAGTAATAAACGCGCTGATGTTGTTGTTCGTTCCTGTGGATGTAGCAATACAATATTATAAAGACTGGCTTGAAATCATATCCGGGGATACAATTATTGAAAGCTATTCTGTGTATGGTTTGATGAAGAACCTGAACCTGAATATTCCGGAAACATATATACTGGTGGCCGCTATGATGGTATTGCTGCCTTATATGGTTATTCATTTTTTATCCGGAGGAAAAAGAGAACATATCCTGGCATTTTTGTTGATTTGGGTAATCGTATTTAATAGGGCATCAGAACCGGCAACATATATCATAGCTATGGGAGGTGTAATACTGTGGCATATTACACATGAAAGTAGCAGGTTATCATCTATATTGTTTTGGAGTACAATCTGTATTGCAACATTAATACCCAAAGATGTGATGCCATTGTTTGATGACTTGAGATATAACTATTACCTGAAAACTGTTTTTTGCATTTTGGTAATGCTGGATATGTTTATACATGCGTCAATTCAATTAAAACAAAAGCAAAAGGCTATCGGATAAACATGAAATTAGACCTCATCATACCATTATATAATCCCGCATCTGGTTGGGAAATCAAGTTTGTTTCAAAGTTTGGAGAGCTTGTTGACCGTTATTTTGCGGGTAATAAAGATTTTATAAACCTTGTATTGGTAAATGATGGTTCGCCAAGAAACTTCACTGATAAAGAAATCAATTATTTAAAAGAACAAATACCACATATTATAATAGTAAATTATCAAGAGAATAAAGGGAAAGGGTATGCTTTAAGGCAGGGAGTGCAGAGTAGTGTTACAGATTATTGTGTTTACTCAGATTATGATTTCCCATTTGGCCTTGATATCATACATAGTATGTATGAAGAACTTGTAAATGGAGCAGATGTTGTGACCGGTAGCAGATTGACAGGTAATTATTTTGGATCATTGCCATTTAAAAGGAAGTTGGTATCGAGGGGGTTGGTGATTTTTAACAAGTATTTTTTAAGCCTGCCGGTGTATGATACCCAGGCTGGCATTAAGGGGTTCAATAAATATGGGAAGGCAATGTTTTTGAAAACGACAATCAATCGTTTTTTGTTTGATATGGAGTTTGTCTTATTGTCTTCGAGGGTGAAAGGAATGGTGATAAAACCATTAGACGTGCGTATAACCGTTGATACCGTTTTGTCTGATTTCGGAATAAAAGTTCTTAAGCAGGAGTTTACTAACTTACTTCAGATTGTGTTTAAAAAGCGTATAGTTGGACAACGGAAAGAAGATATTATTTAGTATAGACCTTGAGGAATTCGATATTCCTGAAGAATATGGCCAACAATTGCCATTGGAGGAAAAACTGCGGGTTAGTTACCCGGGTATGAAAAGCCTGCAACAACTAATGGCATCTCACAAGGTAAAAGCTACCATATTTACAACAGCTTTTTGGGCACAACATTATCCTGCATACATCAGGGAATTAGCCATGCAACATGAGATTGCTTCACATACATTCTACCACAATAGTTTTAAAACTGAAGATTTAAAAAGTTCAAGACAGGTGCTATCTGAGATTTCAGGTCAGGATGTAATAGGGCTGCGTATGCCGCGAATGCAGTATATATATCCTGATGAGATATTGGATGCAGGTTATGTTTATGATTCCTCTTTGCATCCGACATGGCTGCCAGGCAGGTATAATCATTTTGACAGGCCGAGACTACTGCATAATACAGGTGGGTTATTGCAATTGCCGGCAAGCGTTACTCCTGTTTTAAGAATTCCGATTTTTTGGCTGGCTTTAAAGAATTTCCCGGAATGGATGTACAGGGCATTATGCCGCAGGATATTAAATCATGATGGTTATATAGTGTTCTATGTACACCCATGGGAATTCACCGACTTAAGTGCGTATCAGCTACCCGGTATTGTAAAGCGTATAGATGGCGAGCATTTACTGAAGCGATTGGAGCGCTTATTATTGTATCTGGGAAATCTTGGAGATTTTATCCAGCACAGGGCATTGATAGATGTACTAAAAAAATAAAGCCTCTTAGCTAATAACTAAGAGGCTTTCTAAATCCTTGGTGTCCAGAAAAGGCATCGAACCTATACTTGTTTCTGTTTTGAGTAATTAAGTGATTAATTCTTTACAGTTACCATAGCCCTGTAAATGATGTTATTGTTAAGCATTTGTACCATATAAACGCCATTTGCAACGCCACCCAGATCAATTTCAAGTTTTACATTGCGGTTCAAGTCCGCTTTTTGAATCAGCCTGCCCGACATATCAGTAACAGAAATCATTCCACCTCCTACATCTTCCGGAAGTTCAACTACGAACTTACCGTTGTTAGGATTCGGATATACTTTCAGTTTGGTAAACTTGCCGAGGGAAATATTGTCCTCTTCATCTACAGCAGAACCTCCATTGGAAGTTTCTCCTTTGTTTTGGGCGCCGCAAGGCCCGAGATTGTCTCCATGTCCTAGGTGGGTAGGTACCATATTTGTATTTACTGATGTAGAAATGTTATTATGACACACAATAACTTTGCCGTTGGCCCCCCTTGCATCGACAACCTTTAGGAGGAACGAAGCAGAGTCAGTACAGCCTTTTGTGTCAGTAACGATCAGAGTGTAGGCTGTAGTAACAGTCGGTAATGCCGGTGTAGATGCGGATGTTGTACTAAGCAAACCTGATGTTGGTGTCCAGCTATAAGCATAACCTGGTGTACCCCCTGAAGCAGAACTGCTGAGCGTTACAGATGAAGGGCCATATCCGAGGAACAGCGTATTTAACGCCTGTCCCGCAACTGCAGGATTAGGGCTCATTACTGGGGTAGTTAGCACAACCGCCGGGTTGACTGTAAGTGTGGCTACGTTCGAGTTTACTGCCGGGGTGCATGTGCCGCTAACCTGGCAACGATACTTGTAGCCGTTATATGCGACAGTTGCGCCGGTTAATTTTAAGGTGTTGGAAGTGACGCCGCTATAAATACCCGAATTAGGTACATTACCCCATCCGCTGCCGCTGTTTACTTTCCACCTGTATTTGACATTTGTACCTTTTGCTGCTATATTAAACGATGTATTAGTTCCTGAACAGATGTTTTTGTTTGCAGGCTGGCTTGTTACGGCAGGTAAGGCGTTAATAACCAAAGCCACTGCAGCAGTAGTGTCTTTTAATACGCAGGTGCCTGTGAGTACGCACCTGTATTTATAGTTGTGATAACTTGTTGGCGGGGCTGTAAGTTTTAATGAATCTTTAGTGACGCCTGAATAAACACTGTTGTTGCTGATATTTGTAAACGTGCTGCCGCCATTAGTACTTACCTGCCATTGGTAACGGTATGTGTTATTTGCAACTACATTATAGGTAGCATTGCCCCCCGCACAAACAGTATCAGGTATGGGTTGTACGGTTATTACCGGTTTACGGTCTTCAACGTCCAACTTCTGAACCATCGCCTGATCATTAACTGTACAACCTGTTATATAAGGAATACCCGTACCATCAATAACTATAGAAGCTGTCTTGTCGTCATCGATTCCGTAAAAATCAGGTTTATCAGCAATCTTTACCCAATTGGTCCCATCATGTTTTTTTACTCCAGAACCGTAGTACAGGTAGGGGGTGCCCGGTTCTCTTATTGTAATATCCGCAAAGGCCACATTGTACGCTGGCAATGAATCAATATGTGAACTGCCTACATGTTTCCATGATGTGTTATCAAATTTCTTCACAATAGCAAACGGGTTTGGTCCATAGCCAATGCCGCCTTGGGCAAGATAGGCTATGTAGGGCGCACCGGAGCCGTCAATTGCCAGGCTGGCAAAATTTGTGGGTGTATTTTGCAAGGAGCTACCGCCAACAGTTTCCCAACTGCTGCCGTTATATCTCTTTACTACAAGCTGGTTCCCCACAACTACTTTGGTGTTTTGACTAAGTTGTCCTTCTGAATATACTACATAGGGCTGGCCTGCTTTATTGATTGCTATACCCATATAAGTTTGTTGGGATGGCAATGACCCTGTTGAAAACCCTGGCGTGCCTACTGCCACCCATACAGTGCCATTATATTTCATAACAGTAGCTTTATAATTGTGGCTCGCATCCCTGTACGCAACATATGGTGTGCCGTTTGCATCAATAGCCAGTGCTGTATATTCGGCACCGGCAGCCGATAAACCAGCAACACCTACAGTTACCCATGCAGTACCATTATATTTCTTTACAGTGGCCTTATTATTATTTGCACTATCGGCATATACCACATAGACAGTACCGGTAGCGTCTATAGCTATTTGGTTGTATTTAGCTGCTCCTGCAGAAACCCCTGCACTGCCTACCGTCACCCACGCACTGCCATTGTATTTTTTTACAGTAGCTTTATTGCTGTTTGTCTTATCTGTGTACACCAGGTACGGAGTGCCTGAGCCATCAATTGCCAGGTCTTTGTATGTAACAATCCCTGCCGAAAATCCGGCGACACCTACGGTATTCCACTTGCTTTTATTATAGTTTGAATCATTACAATCCATGTTGTTCTGTACATACCCTGCCGGTTGCACACAATCCATCAGACTGGTATAGGGGCTGCCCCAGCCATCACCATCGTTATCCTTGTACCATGGGCGCGTAGCTACAGATAATATGGCAGCATAACTAACAGTTGGCGGGGTACATGTGTTACTCACAACGCATCTGTACCTATAATTATTTACAGCTGTTGTGGCAGATGTAAGTGTCAATGTTGCTGTTTGCGCTCCGCTGTAAATTCCTGTATTTGTTATGTTTGCCCAGTTGCTGCCGTTATATACCTGCCATTGATAGTTAGTCATCAAGCCAGTAGCCGATACGCTGAAGCTAGTGCTTCCCCCTGGGCAAATTGCCCGGTAGGGGTTGAGCAAGGTAACCACCGGTGGTGAAGTATTAACCTCAATCGATACATCGTCTATATATATCCTGCTAAGGCCGGTGGAACTACTGATGCCGTTAAAAATTACCTGGCTGGTAGCCGACTTAAAAGTATCCGGTATGGCAAAGGTATATTTATACCATCCCCCCGTCGAGACTACGGGTGTCATAGTGCTTTTGGGATATACATGGCCTAATAAAACCGAGCCGTTTACCATGTTGTTAGAAGTTATTCTGATATCTAACCTTTCTGTATTGAATGCCGAATCTCTGTAAATCCAAATGGAAACAGCTTTCGCGCAAATAGCTGAGTCCGTTAATGAAAAAAGGTTTGTTATCAATGCCGCGGATGAATTAGCACTATTGGAAGTGTAGCGTGCCATCATTCCACTATAGGTCTTCGTTTGGGGGTTAAATACGGCATCGTGGGCTCTGATGTTGAGGTTTAAATAATTTTCTGAACCATTCGATTGTACCCAATTTGAGCCATTGCTTGCTTGTACGATCCAAGACCTGTTTATTGAGTAATTTCCAGGCATGACCGGTGGAAATGTTCCGCTAAAAGAAGTTTCCATTATAACCTGGCCTTTTGATTCGACGGTAAATAATAACGTGGAAAAATATAGCAGTAATTTTGGGGTAAATCTCATGTGTATAATTTTAACCTTGAACGATATATATAAATAAAGGTAATTATAAAAATGAGATGTTTTTAAATAAAAAAGGTAAGGATGGGTATAAATAAAAAAAGGAGTTATCTCATGAGATAACTCCTTTAGTGCCCAGGAATGGATTCGAACCATCACACCCTTGCGAGCGCTGCGACCTGAACACAGTGCGTCTACCAATTTCGCCACCTGGGCATTCCTTGTTTTAAGAACTTAGGGCTGCAAAGATAAGGCAGTTTTTAAAACAAACAAATCTGATTTATACTATCATGAGATTGCAGCCACGTAGTATTGAATGGTCGGATCTTCCAAGTACTTCAAAACTTCCGTTTTCGTGGACAATTCCAATATCGTCAGTTGCGATAAAAGAGCACGAGTATATATTGGATAGGTCAATAATATTCAGGCAACCATTGCCGATTGTCCTTACATCAAGCGGGTCGTTAATATCTCTGATTAATACCTTCATTGTATGTGTCGGCAGGAAAATGCCATTAGCTGTTGAGTACGCCTGAGAAAGGAGTTCCGTCATTCCGTACTCTGAGTGTATTTGAGATGTGCCGAATTTGTGGTTGAGTATTGCATGTACCTGCTTCCTTGTTAATTCCTCCCGCCTGCCTTTCATTCCACCCGTTTCCATAATGATGGTATTCTTTAATGAAAGGGAGTACTGTTCGGCAAAATCAAGTAATGCAAATGTTACGCCTAACAAGAGGGTTTTCTTACCCGAAGCTTCTAATTTATTCAAGGTATTGGCTAATTGTTCCCATTCATTCAAATAAAAACCATTATCAGGTTGATTACTGATGCTCATCAATACTTTCGCCATATATACCAGGGAAGCATTGGGACGTTCGATATATGATGGTAATAATGCGATAATGGTATAATCTTCAATATTGCCATAGAACTGTTTAAAACCTGCGGTCAGTGAGGTTTTATATAATTGTTCATCTGCTACATAATGGGTGCTGGTATTTTCAGATGTTGTACCGCTGCTTTCAAAAATCAATTCAACGGTATCGAAGTGTCCGGTTATTATTTTGTGTTGTTTATAAAAGGAGATTGGTAAGAATGGTATTTCGGTTATTTGCTTGACAGATGTAATATCTGTATGCAAAGCATCGCAAAATTGCCTGTAAATAGTATTATTGTGATATTGATAGTTGAAAATCTCGAGCGTTTTTTGATGAAATGCTGCTTCGGAAGATATATTCAAAAAATCAGAGCTATAACTACCAGTATTGTACGACACTTTTAATTAACTTTGAAAGGTATGAGATTATATAGCATTTTAATACTTGCGATTGCTGCAATGTTACCAACATCTTGCAAGAAGGCAAATAATAAAAGTGTGATACCTACTATTACCTATGGCGGGATATCACCAAATACGGTAAAATCAGGTAATGGCAAAGATACTGTATTTGTAAAGCTAATTTTAAACGATGGAGATGGCGATTTAGGGAATGACCCTAATTCAGGTATACATGATGTGTATCTGAAAGACAGTCGCACAGGTGAGACAAACAAGTATTTTTTCCCTGCAATACCATCAGATGCTATCAAAGCAGAAAAAGGTGCCCAGATATATGTGACGATCAAAGTTGAAGCAGGTCTTTTCCTTGTGCTGAGGCCCGACCACCCAACAGGCGATACGCTTTCATATGATATATATGTGAAAGATAAAGCCGGGAATAACAGTAATACAATTACTACAGAGCCAATATATATTACACCATAGCAAGCCCGTATTAAGAATCAATACTTACATAAGAGCATTATCATAAATGTTATGGGTACTACATCAAGTGTATTCATAACATTTTTTAGTTTAAAAGCCATATTTTGTAGGCTGATTGAATCCTGAAAAATCTTAGATTATCTGATGGCAGTTACAATAAGAGAATGTTTAACACCTGCCGACCTGAAAAGGTTTGTGCAGTTTCCATATGATTTGTATAGTAGTAACCCACATTGGGTACCACCGATGAAAGCTGACGAATTGAAAGCTGTGCAGGCATCTACAAACCCGGCGTTTAATGGATGCGAAGCGAAATTTTGGATTGCATTGAATGGTGATAAAGTTGTAGGCAGAGTGGGGGCTATAGTTAATCATGCATACAATGAAAAAGTTGGAGAGAAGCTTTGCAGGGTAAGCAGAATAGAATTTACGGATGATAAAGAGGTGAGTAAGGCTTTGCTTAATACTGCTGAGGCTTGGGCTAAAGAAAAAGGGATGATAGGCATTCATGGCCCTCTCGGCTTTACGAACCTAGACCATCAAGCGGTATTGATTGAAGGTTTTGACCATTTGCCGTCAATTGCATCAGAATACCATTTGCCATATTATAAGGAACATTTTGAAGCCGCCGGTTATGGCAAAGAAATGGACTGGGTAGAGTTCAGGCTAAAGTTGGAAAAAGAAATTCCGGAGAAAGCGTTAAAACTGAATGATATGATTCAGAAGCGTTATAGTCTGAATGTATTGCATTTCAATAATCGGACTGAAATGAAAGCTCAGGCACCAAGAGTATTGAAACTACTGAATACTGCATTTGGCGATTTGTTCAGCTTTGTAAGTATGAGCGAAGAACTCCAGCATTTTTATATAAATAAGTACTTCAACATATTGAATCCCGAGTTTGTAAAGCTGGTTGAAGACAAAGATGGAAACCTAATTGGCTTTATAATCAGCTTGCCGTCGTTGAGTGAGGCTATGCAGAAAGCTAAAGGTAAATTATTGCCATTTGGTTGGTACTACATTTCTCAGGCACTTAAAAAGCCTAAGGTGGTAGATTTGTTGCTGACAGGCATTCATCCGGACTGGCAGGCACAAGGTGTTAGTGCTATTCTGATTACTGAGTTGCAAAAAGTAATGCAGAAATACGGAGTAGAGTATGTAGAAACGACTGGTATGATTGAAACTAACGAAAAAGCCATCAATCACTGGAAGAATTACGACCACATCCAACACAAAAGGAAAAGGTGTTTCCGGAAAATGTTTTAATCATCATATAAAGCCCTTACGGGCTTTTTTTATGTTCTATACCTGACAATTATCAGTTTTCATACTGATAGCTATCATATTTTGAATTTTGAAATGCTGGTACTATTGTTTTTCAAAAACATAGTGCATGCCATTTTATCATTCTTTAGGACATATACCCGATAAACGTCACGTAGTATTCAAAAACCCTCAAGGGAAACTGTACCAGGAAGAGTTAGTCGGTACACAGGGGTTTAGTAGTTTATCATCTTTAGTATATCACCTGCATCCGCCAACGTGTGTAAAGCAAAAAGGAAAGCCATATTCGGTGAAACCGGAAATTGCTGTTGAAAATAGCTTGAATGCGATGAGCTTCTCCGGGTTTGACATCAAGCCGAATAAAGATTATCTGGAAAGCCGTAAAGTATTATTTGTAAATAATTCATTACACATAGCACTTGCTGCACCTACAGCCTCCACACCGTATTTCTTTAAAAATGCTGATGCTGATGAATTATTGTTTGTGCATAAAGGTAGCGGCATAGTTCATACCATGTATGGTCAATTGCCGTTCAAATACGGAGATTATATATTGATACCAAGGGGTACGGTTTATAAAATCAATTTTGATACAGAGGACAACCGTTTGTTGATTGTAGAATCTTTCAGCCCTGTATTTACACCTAAAAGATACCGCAATGAATTTGGCCAATTACAGGAGCATTCTCCGTTTTGCGAACGGGACATAAAACGTCCGCAAAACCTGCAGACAATAGATGAAAAAGGTGAGTTTGACATACTGATTAAAAAGAAAGGAACCATATTTCCGTATGTGTATCTGTATCACCCATTTGATGTAGTGGGCTGGGATGGCTATCATTATCCATACACATTCTCCATCTTCAATTTTGAGCCGTTGACAGGCCGTATACACATGCCTCCGCCAATTCATCAATCATTCGAGAGTGCAGGCTTCGTAGTTTGTTCATTCGTGCCTCGATTGTATGATTATCATCCCGATGCGATTCCTGCGCCATATCATCATAGCAATATAGACTCTGATGAAATTCTGTACTATGTAGATGGTGATTTCATGAGCCGTAATAATATTAAGAAAGGGCAATTGACATTGCACCCGGGCGGTATCCCACATGGTCCACATCCTGGGGCTATAGAAAGGAGTATCGGGCAAAAAGAAACACAGGAGCTGGCAGTGATGATTGATCCGTTTGCACCAATGATGATAACAGAAGAAGCAATGAAGATAGATGTAAAAGACTACTATAAGTCATGGCTTACAGAGGAAGCATAATGAATTACATAACACTACTGATATAATAATACTGATATGGGAAACACAACATTAAAAGATGTAACAAACTATAACTACGGGCTTGAAAAGATATTTGATAAAGCTCAGGACTTTTTGCCGATTAACGGTACCGATTATGTGGAGCTATATGTAGGTAATGCGAAGCAGGCAGCACATTTTTATAAAACCGCATTTGGTTTCCAGTCGCTTGCTTATGCCGGTTTGGAAACAGGATTGCGTGACAGGGTATCTTATGTGTTGCAGCAGGATAAAATAAGGTTGGTGCTAACAACACCGTTGAAATCTGATAACCTTATATCTGAGCATATTAAAAAGCATGGCGATGGAATTAAAGTAATTGCACTGTGGGTAGATGATGCCCGCCAGGCATTTGAAGAAACTACTAAACGAGGTGCTAAGCCATATTTCGAACCGACAACAGAGGAAGATGAACATGGTGAAATTGTAAAAGCGGGTATACATACTTATGGAGATACCGTACACATTTTTATAGAACGTAAAAACTATAAAGGTATTTTCCTGCCCGGCTATATAGAATGGAAATCTGAATACAATCCACCATCAATTGGTCTTAAATACATAGATCATATGGTAGGTAATGTTGAATTGGGTGGGATGAACAAATGGGCTGAGTTTTATGCTAATGTTATGGGTTTTGCGAATCTTGTAACATTTGACGATAAAGACATCTCTACTCAATACACAGCGCTGATGAGTAAGGTGATGACAAATGGTAACGGACGCATAAAATTCCCGATTAACGAACCTGCCAATGGTTTGAAAAAGTCTCAGATAGAAGAATACCTCGATTTTTATGAAGGCCCCGGTTGTCAGCATATTGCAGTAGCAACAGATGACATCGTTCACACCATATCTGAAATGCGTAAACATGGCGTAGAGTTTTTGCATGTGCCCGGAGATTATTATGATACTGTTACTGGGCGTGTTGGTGAAATTGCAGAAGATATGGCAGTCTTAAAGAGCTTGGGTATTATGGTAGATCGCGATGAAGAGGGATACCTGCTGCAAATTTTTACGAAGCCGGTTGAGGACAGGCCAACGCTGTTCTTTGAAATTATACAGCGTAAAGGAGCGAAGTCTTTTGGTAAGGGAAATTTTAAAGCACTGTTCGAATCAATAGAAGCTGAACAGGCTAGAAGAGGTACACTATAACATTAAACAATACAAACCTTTTATAATGGATAGTATTCAAGATAAGTTGTCAAAAGACGAAGCACTTTTGGCAAAGTTTGAAGAAAAAGTACAAGCGGGTGAATCGGTAGAACCAAGAGACTGGATGCCGGAAGCCTACAGGAAACACTTGGTACGCCAAATGTCTCAACATGCACATTCTGAAGTAATAGGAATGCAGCCTGAAGGGAATTGGGTGACACGTGCCCCGAGTTTACGAGCTAAACAAATTTTACTGGCAAAAATACAGGATGAAGGTGGGCATGGGTTGTATTTATACAGTGCCGCAGAAACACTGGGTATCAGCCGGAAAGAAATGATTGAACAATTGCATACAGGAAAGGCAAAGTATTCAAACATATTTAATTACCCTTCGCTAACATGGGCTGATATAGGAGCTATCGGTTGGCTGGTAGATGGAGCAGCTATTGTAAATCAGGTATCGTTACAGCGCACTTCTTATGCTCCGTATAGCAGGGCTATGGTGCGTATATGCAAGGAAGAGAGTTTTCACCAGCGCCAGGGGTATGAGATTATGGCACAAATGATGAAAGGCACTGCTGAACAACGTGAAATGGCACAAGATGCAATGAATAGATGGTGGTGGCCTTCACTCATGATGTTTGGCCCTCATGATACAGACTCACCGCATTCTGCAGATGCATTCAGATGGAAGATTAAGCGTCATACCAACGACGAATTGAGGCAGAAGTTCATAGATAAAACAGTGCAGCAGGCGGAGGTTATTGGGCTTACTGTACCTGATCCTGATTTGAAGTGGAATGAACAGAAGGGCTGCTACGATTATGGGGAGATAAACTGGGACGAATTCAATCGGGTAATTCGCGGAGATGGGCCATGTAACAAGCAGCGTCTGGAGCACCATATACGTGTGCATACTGAAGGTGCATGGGTGCGTGAGGCAGCTGAAGCCTATAAGAATAAAAACGAACAACAATCTATTAATCTAAATTAATAAGGTATATGTCAACAGACACACAACTGGATTCATGGGAAGTATTTATGCAGGCACGTACAGGTGCTAATTTTATACATCAGGGTAGTATCCACGCATCAGACAAGAAAATGGCATTACAGAATGCACGCGATACATATTCCCGTCGTGGTGAAGGCACAAGCATCTGGGTAGTGCCAACTAGCGAAATAGTTGCTTCCAGCCCGGAAGATGTAGATATGTTATTCGATCCTTCGAATGATAAAATTTATCGGATGCCGACATTTTATACAATGCCTGAAGGCGCAAAAAACATTTGATTATGACAAAGCAGGAAGCATTATTTAAATATACGTTGCGTTTGGGCGATAACGCTTTGATTTTATCTCAGCGACTTTCAGAATGGTGCAGCAACGCACCATTTATAGAGGAAGATTTGGCACTGACCAACTTTGCTTTGGATATGATTGGGCGGTCTCAGGCCTTATTGAAATATGCAGGAGAATTAGAAGGCTTGAACAGGACCGAAGATATGCTGGCTTATCGAAGGTCGGAGCGACAGTATTATAACAATTTGCTTGTTGAGCAACCTAATGGTGATTTTGCAGTAACAATGGTAAGACAGTTATTTATTTCAGTATTTGAAAAGTACTACTATACTGAAATGCAAAAAAGCAGTGATGAGATGCTGGCTGCTATTGCAGCAAAAACGCTGAAAGAAGTGAAGTATCATTTGGCGCATGCAGAAGATTGGGTAATTCGTCTTGGTGATGGTACAGGTGAAAGTCATTACCGTACACAAAAAGCTATAGATGATTTGTGGATGTTTAGCGGCGAATTATTTGAGATGGATGAAGTGGACAGCAAATTGATTGCAGAGGGTATCGCAATTGATTTGGATAAAATACGCCCTCTATGGAAAGCATATATAGCTAATGTGTTTAATAATGGAGCATTGCAAATTCCGCAGGATGGATATATGCAAACCGGTAGCAGGCAAGGCATACATACCGAGTATTTGGGGCATTTGCTAAGTGAAATGCAATATTTGCAACGTGCTTATCCAGATGCGCAATGGTAGGGCATATGTATACAAAACAAGAGGTGCTGGATTATTTATCGGTAATTGCAGACCCTGAGATACCTGTTGTTAGCATACAGGAAATGGGCATGCTTCAGGATGTAATCATATCGGATAGTGGGTATGAAGTTATTCTTACACCGACATATACAGGTTGTCCGGCAATGAGTATAATAGAAGCTGATATAAAAGCCTTGTTGCAGGAAAAGGGGATTTCCCCGGTTAAAGTAACAATGGTATATAGTCCAGCCTGGACTACCGATTGGATGAATGATACAGCGAAAGAAAAAATGCGACAATATGGTATTGCACCTCCAATGCACTCGTCTTGTGGCAATATGTTTATGGCGGAACAACATGTTCATTGTCCGCACTGTGATTCGGCAGATACAAATTTGATAAGCCGATTTGGTGCAACTGCGTGCAAAGCATTGTACAAATGCAATACATGTAAAGAGCCTTTTGAATACTTTAAGTGTCATTAATGATGCTGCAATAATCCGATTGTAAAACAACGTTTACTCCATGCATATTTATCAGCAGGCTATTTAGCCTGCTGATTTTTATTGGAGGTATTAGAAGAAATTACAGGGTATATTGTCTGGTGAACTGCAGTGTTCCTAGGATTCTTTGTTAACCATCTATCGTTTTTTTGCAAGAGATAATAATTATATTTACCACACCATTAATGAAACATCATGATAAACATACCATCCTCCATCATCGAAATCCGTCAATTATTGACAGTGCCCGAATTGCAACAGGTTGACTTGTTGCTGAAACATATAGCTTTCGAAGATGGTAAAAATACTGCCACAGGTGCTGCCAAAGAGCTTAAGAATAACATGCAGGCAGCGCGTGATGAAAATCCGTATAAACGACAATTGCAACAAATAGTTTTTACAGCTATTGCAACCAATCAATTAATACAAAGTGGTGTAATGCCTAAAAATATTTTACCACCCATTATTAGTAAATATAATAACGGTATGGAGTATGGGTGGCATACCGATAGCCCTGTAATGACGATTGATTATACGATACGTGTGGATTTGAGTATAACCGTTTTCCTTTCTGAGCCGGACACCTATAAGGGTGGGGAATTGGTTGTGCATACTCCTTCGGGCTTTGTTAACTATAAATTGAATAAAGGTGATGCAGTCGTTTACCCGACGACTAAACTGCATTGTGTAAATCCTGTAACTGAAGGAGAACGTGTAGCATGCGTTACGTGGATGCAGTCTTTAGTAAAAGAAACTGAGAAAAGAGAATTGTTATATCAACTGAAGACAATACAAGAGTCAGTTGCCTCAAAAGATTTAACCTCAAATGATAATTTGATGCTGTTGCAAGTGTATAGCAACCTGATGCGCATGTGGACAGATTTATAAATGATTGCAAACCGTGAACACAATTATTAAATATTTAAAACTACCCTTCGTGTATGATGCGCAGGCAATGATGAAGGAGGTGTATTTATTACAGGATAGCTGGCTGTCTCATTATAATACACAAGATTATACAGGTGAGTGGAAAGCAATACCGCTCCGTTCTGTAGGTGGCAGCGTACATCAGGCATTTGCACAGCAGTTTACAAATAATGAATTTGCTGACACTCCTTTGTTGGATGTGTGTCCTGTAATCAAGTCAGTAATTTCATCGTTTCAATGTGATAAGACAAGTGTTCGTCTGCTGAACCTTCGTTCGGGTGCTGTTGTGAAAGAACATACTGACCCCGGTCTTAGTTATGAAGAAGGAGAGATAAGGGTGCACATCCCAATCTGTACAAATGAATCGGTTGATTTTTTTATAGAAGAAGAACCATTGCATCCTCAACAAGGAGAATGCTGGTATATGAATTTTGAATTGAAGCATAGGCTTGCTAATAATGGGTTGACAGATCGTATTCACCTTGTAATAGATTGTATAGTAAATGAATGGGTGAAAAATATTTTTGACAACGCAGATGATATAAAAAGAATACCTAAGCAAGAAAAGTTTTCTCACAATGAACAGTTGATGATTATAGAAGGGTTGAAAATACAGGGTACACCTACTGCTTTGCAATTGGCAAGAGAAATGGAAGCATTATTAAATATTCAATAACATGATAGCAAATCACCAACTGGAAACTATAACTAAGTTTATTGAAAGTATTGGCTTAAGGTGTAATGCAGGTGAGGTGAAACACGATAGTTTTTTACCCGGCATTGATATTGTCAAAGGATGTATAGTGTATGACAAGAAAAAAGTTATCAGCCCCGGAGACCTACTGCATGAAGCAGGGCATCTTGCCGTATTATTACCTGAACACAGGCAAGATGTTACAAGCCCTGATGTGAATGGAGACCTGGAAGCAGGCGGAGCAGAAATGGCAGCTATTGCATGGAGCTGGGCTGCTGCAAAGTATTTAGAAATTGAGCCGGAGGTTGTTTTTCATGATGCAGGTTATCATGGTGATTCATTAAACATAATTGAAAATTTCAGTGCCGGAAGATATTTTGGTGTCAGTTTGCTGCAATGGTTTGGACTAACAAAGGAACGTTGTGGTAATGTTGGCGACGATACTGTTGTATTCCCCTGCATGAAGTGTTGGTTGCGTTATTGAAATTTATACAATAAGAAATTTTTCATTAAAAAAAACCAGTGTATACACTGGTTTTTTTTAATGCTTTTATCTATACTTTTAAAGCCATATTAATAAATTGTCAAATGTTGGTTTTCAAACATTGTATAATCCCATCGTAACAATAACTTAGATAATACACTATTCTTTAACCATTTAAAACAACAAAAAACTATGGAAGGAACTATGGCTTACATCACTCCCTGGGCAGCTAATTTTGCACCTAAGTGGTGGATGTCCTGTGAAGGACAAATTATTAATATCGCATCAAACACTGCACTTTTTTCGTTATTAGGAACTACCTATGGCGGGAATGGAAGTACCACATTTGCTTTGCCTGATCTTAGGGGGCGTGTTGCTATTGGTGCCGGTTCTGGACCGGGTTTGCCGGTATACGACCTCGGAGAGATGAGTGGAACGGAAACCAATACTATCTCGATGTCTCAAATGGCTGCACATACACATGCGCTCAATATCGTATCGCAAGTGCCGGTAAACGGTAATGCTTTTGACACGGACAGCCCAGAGGCTGCATACCCAGCCATTTCACAGGGCGGCGTTAATATATATAATGATAGCTCTAACGGAACATTCGCCGGTAATTTGAATGTTAATGCTACGATAGGTATTTCCGGTTCAGGGTTCCCTGTTAATAATATCCAACCATATTTAAGCCTGTACTATATAATATGTGTTCAGGGGGTATTCCCATCCAGAAATTAATCGTCATAAAAACTATTACTATAAAAAAATAAAACAATATAACTATGGAAGGATATATGGCATGTGTGACCATGTTCGCAGGAAACTTTGCACCAAGAAACTGGCAGTATTGTGCAGGTCAGTTAGTTGCAATAGCAAATAACACAGCTCTTTTCTCATTATTGGGTACGATGTACGGTGGCGATGGAAGGGTGACTTTTGGTTTGCCAGACCTGCGTGGCCGCGTAGTAGTCGGTCAGGGCCAGGGGTCGGGTTTAAGTGACTATACTCAGGGCGAGATGAGTGGTACAGAAACCAATACGCTTTTAAGCAGCAATTTGCCACAACATAATCACGTTGCGGTAGTTACTGCGAAAATGCAAGTGAATGGCAATAATTCTACTACCGATAACCCTGAAGCTGCATATTTCGGAACAGCAACTTCGAATATTTATAATAATGCTAATTCCGGTCAGTATATGGGGCCACTGCATACAGTAGCAACAGTTGGTGTTACCGGTAGTAATGTGCCTATGAATAATATACAGCCAAGCCTTGGCATGAATTATATCATATGTATGTATGGTATTTTCCCATCGAGGAATTAGTAATGAACATAAACATTTTTTTTAAAACATTCTAAAACATAAAAATATTATGGACGGATATTTAGCAACGGTTACCTTATTCGCAGGTAATTTTGCACCATTATCATGGGCGTATTGCGATGGATCATTAGTGTCTATAGCAAGTAATACAGCTTTATATGCATTACTCGGAACCACTTATGGTGGAGACGGGCAGGTTACCTTCGCTTTGCCGGATTTACGCGGCAGGGTGCCGGTAGGTACAGGTCAGGGACCCGGGTTATCAAACTGGGAATTAGGTGAAGTAAACGGAACCACGCAGAATACGATGACTACTGCCAATTTAGCAGCACATAATCACTACGCGCAAGTGAATATTCAGATACCTGTTAATGGGAATAGCTCTGATACCGATAATCCGGAGGCATCTTTCCCATCAATACCTGCAAACGGACAGCAGTACTATAGTAATGCGCCCGCAGCAGGGCAGTATATGGGTAATCTGGTGACTACTGCCAATCTGAGTGTTGCAGGTGCCAGTCAGCCTATAAATAATATGCAGCCATTTTTGGCACTTAACTATATCATTTGTACAGAAGGTATATTCCCTTCTCGCAATTAACACACTTAAATACAGAGAACAGGTAATTTTTAATTATCTGTTCTCTTCACTTCCACAATAATATAATGAAACAAACAACGATAGGATTATTATTTCCAAGGTCTTCTGTGTATCCGGGTATTGGATTTGATGTCACGGAAGGTTTTAAGGCAGCCATTGCACATTATGGTAGTGATGCAACGGTTATTGCTGAAAGTGTAGGTATAGGTGGTGTTGGGGATGATGTATATAAGGCAGCTGAAAAATTATTACTACAGGGGAATGCTGATTTACTGGTTGCTTATATCGATCATACTGCAGCAGAAGCTATAGAACCATTATGCAATGCTGCAAATAAAATATTGATAGTAATAGAGCCCGGTGCGGTAATACCTACAAATTGGGCTGCATCTCCATTGCGCTTTCATTTAACTCTCGACTCCGCTTCGGGTAGCAGGCTGGTAGGGCATATCGCGGCTTCTGAAGGATCGCGGAAAGCAATATTCGCTACAAGTTTTTACGATGGCGGGTACTTGAATTGCAATGCTATGGTTGATACATATACTGCTGATGGCAGTACAATATGTTATAATTATGTAGCTCCGTTTAAGTATGAAGAGTTTGATATCAAACATATTGTTGCTGCAGCAGAACAACAACATCCTGATGCAATACTTGCACAGTTAAGTATAGAAACCGGGAAACTATTTCTTGAAGAGTTTGGGAAAAGTAACATTGTTGACAAGGTGAAATTTTATTCGTCACCTTTTTTGCTTGAAGAAAGTTTCCTTAGTACAGTTCTGTTTACAAATGTCAACATTAAGGGTGTAGTTCCTTGGTCGAGAATGCTTGATAACGATACTAACAGGATGTTTTTAAAAGCCTTAGAAGAAAGAGGTAGGGAAGGTAATTGTTTTTCTGCCTTAGCATGGGATGCTGCTCAATTTGCAATTAAAGTAATTGAGGCATTGAATGTAAGTAAATTTAATAGTCGTAAAGCTGCTGAAAGTCTTTCTGGTATTGAAATACAAAGTACGAGAGGTAAGCTTGTGCATGACCCTGAAACAAATTATTTCCCCGGGCCATTGTACAAAGCAGAAGTTGTAAAAGATGCTAATGGATTTTCAATGCTTGCGATTGGGGAAGAGGTGCCTTATTGGCAAGAAGTATGGAAAATTCACAGATCAAAACCAATTACAGAAACATATTCAAGATGGGTAAATACCTACCTGTGTACGACATAATAGTTGATAATGAAAGCGATAGTTATATGTAATAACAATGTGGCATTACCAGCTATTCAATACATGGCACAGAGTGGTGTCTTGACGGCAGTAGCTACTATATCAGACAATCATGAGTTGTGTGGTATACTTTCATCTTTTTCCGAGGCTACTGGTATCGAATTGAAAATTTTCGGGAATAAGGATTTTGTCAATGAAATGAATACCTGGCTTGATAATATTACACCGGATGTAGTGTTGATGATGACATGGCCTTATAAGATTCACGAGTCAGCACTTTGTAAGCCCAAACTAGGGTTTGTCAATTTTCATTATGGGTTATTGCCTTATTACAGAGGTGTTAATCCTGTTTTTGAACAAATCAGAAAAAGAGAAAAAACCGGTGGTATAACAGTGCATCATGCAGACGCAGGTATAGATACAGGCCCGGTAATATTACAACAGACAGTCCCAATACAACCCGGTGATAGTTTTGGTATGCATATGAATAATCTTTCTTATGCTGGAGCAGAAGCGGTAAAAACACTCATTAGTATGATTCGTTCCGGAAGACCGCTACCTGCTTTTCCACAAGATGATAGAGATGGCGTTTATTATCAAAAGCCCGGTCATAAAGATGTTTCAATCAATTGGCAGGAGATGGAAGCAGAAGATATTATCGCCCTTGCAAATGCTTGCAATCCATGGAACTATGGTGCTGCTACATCTGTTAATAATAATATGATTGGGATACTTGATGCGGTAGCGCATAACAATAATCACGAACAAATACCGGGGACAATACTTGAAATTGATAATGATGGATTGACGGTTTGCTGTAAAAACAACAAAGTATTAATAATCCCAATGGTCTACACTGCTGCAGGCTTTATCAGGCCTGTACAACTATTGCGATTCGGATTAAATAAAGGGCTTTGTTTCAGCTAAATATTAGTTAACCCTTAACTGTTTTAAACACAATAAATTTTATGAAAAGAATACTCTTATTAACGCTTATTGCCATTTTAGGGATGTGTTACAATGGTTACAGCCAGACATCCCTTAGTATTGGAGACATTGCATTTACAGGTTATTGGTCATTTGATGGTACTAACAATAAGAATGACTTCTCTTTTATTATTCTCAAAAGTGGAGGTATAACTTCAGGTACTACTATCTATTTTACCGATCAGGGTTATAACGGTTCCAACTTTTCTGCAACGGCCGAAGGTACTGTAACATGGACTAGTGGTTCTTCATTGGCTCAATTTTCAGAAGTAACTGTTGATATAGCAGATGCCGGTACAAGTGGTTCTGCTTCAAATGGCAGTGTAGGTGTTTCAGGCACATTTATCTTGTCTGCAGGCGGCGACCAGATATTCGCTTTTAATTCAGCAACGTTCAATACTGCCAATCTGTTGACAGGGATACATGCAAATGTTGAAAATGGTAGTTTTGTTACAGACCCTACTAATTGGGATTTGATTTCCAGTTCCGGGATAGGTGGTTGTGGCACTTGCCTTACTATTACAAGTAGTCGCTCAACAAAACCTTCTGTACTCACGAGCGGGACAGACGCAATATTTTTAGCAGGAGGAACAAGTACACCTTATACCGAATATGATAATGGTGAATATAACTGTACAGGAGCTTCAGCATCTTCATTATCTGCTTTACGAAGTGCAATTAATGACCCGGCTAACTGGACTTTATCTAATTCTAATACACTAACCTTACCATCAAGTTGTAGTTTTAGCGTTACCAGCAGTACCACCTGGAATGGTACCACATGGAGTGCCGGTGCTCCAAGTTCTACAATCGATGCGATAATAGCCAGCAGCACAACACCGGGTAGCTTCACTTGTAAGGCACTAACTATCAATAGTGGGGTAGCACTTACCATCAATAGTGGTGCGACAGCTACAATTAACGGAAACGTTACTAATAATGGTAATGGTTTTAGCGGTACAGGTACATTCACATTTGCATCGTCAGGTTCATTATCAGGTAATGCTATATCAGTTGCGGGTACAGTAACTGTTAGCACAGGTGCTACACTCACTACCGGCGGATTGCTTACACTTAGTTCAGATGCAACAAATACCGGTCGTATTGGTAATAGTGCAGGTAGCATCAGTGGAAACATTATTCAACAACGTTATATACCCGGGGGGCGTCGTGCATATCGTTTTTTTGCACATCCGTTTACAAGTTCTCAGGCATTATCAATTCTTACCGATGATATAGATATTACCGGCAGTGGTGGTGCATCCAATGGTTTTACAACAACCGGAACCAATAATCCGTCTGCATTTTGGTATGATGTAAGCACTGCAAACGGCTCTACAACAAATGATATTGGCTGGACAGCTTTTACATCGGCATCTTCTTCAAGTTGGGACCAATATGAAGGGATACGTGTTTTAGTACGTGGTGCAATCGGTCAAGGGTTAACGTCCGGTACATATACTCCAAGTGCTGTCACACTGGATATGACAGGGGCAGTAAATCAGGGTACACAATCAATAGGTGTTACTAAAGGTTCAGGCACTACCTATGCACTGGTTGGTAATCCGTTCGCCAGCCCAGTGAACATGGATGCTGTCAGCAAAACTGCTGGAATCGGTTCAAACTTTTATATATGGAGTGCACAGCAAGGAACAAAAGGTGGTTATACGACCTATAGTTATGGCTCATCTTCATTCAATCTTCCGACATGTGGTGCTTTTGTTACTCAGATAAGCAGCAATGGTACCATAACAATAGAAGAAGCAGACAAGGCATCGGGTGTAAGTACAATGTTTAAAACAACAAGTTTCCCCAACAGGGTGACACTTACCATTGAAGATAGTACCACCTATTGGGACAGGTTGCAGCTGCACTATGATGATAATGCTATGGCAGTATCTGAAACAGACGATGCACAAAAATTTCCTAATCCTGAAGTGAGTTTCAACACCTATAGTAAAGATGATAGTGCTTTGTCAATAGATAACCGTCCGTATGTTGAAAATGAAACGATTCTTCTTGGGTTTACTACACCCTATCAAAAGAATTACAAAGTAGTAGCTACAGACTTTGATGTGCCGGCAGGAACCAAACTGTATTTGAAGGATAATTATACCGGCAAAAACGAAGAGATTACAGTCGGGTATGAATATTGGTTCAGTGTAGATACAAATGCAGCATCACAAGGTAAAAACCGGTTTGAATTGAATACGCAGGGCCAACCAACCAACAGTATAGTCAATAATAAATCACAACAGCTAAAAGTAAAATTGGCCCCCAATCCGACAACCGGTGATGTGACATTGTATTATGAAGATGCGAATGAAGCTTTAAAAGTAGTTGTTACAAACATGGTAGGTATGATTGTATCGGAAGTAAAAGCAAACAATATTAATGGTAATGTAGTGATACGTATGCATAATATGCCCGCAGGCATTTATATGGTAAATGTTCGCAAGGGCAATCAGGTAACAACGCATAAACTGATTAAACAATAATCCTGTCACGCTAAAAACAATCCTCTTTAAAAATGAAACAGATAAAATTAGTTGCCGCCAATACGTTTATAATATTACTGTGGTGTTTGACAAGCTATGCCCAGGGACCTGGTTTTGATGATGATGTTGTAGATGATGTCCCCTTGGATGGTGGTGTTAGTGCATTAGTCATTGCAGGGGCTGCTTATGGTGCTAAAAAGCTGAAAGATTTGAAGAAAAAGTAATTAAATAAAAAGAGCGTCGTAATGACGCTCTTTTTATTTGGCGGAGAGAGAAGGACAACTTTCGAACAATATAGTAGTTGCATTAAAGGCTATTTGCGAGTTTTATTAATGGTATATATGCAAAGGAGTTCGTTTTCTACAGGATAGCAATTTAGAGCCTACCATTTATTTTCTCTCACGAGCTCTTTAAAGTAACACATTGTAAATAGTTAGCAAAAAGTTTACCGATTGGGTCTTGATTTTATATAGCTTTTCCATTGTTATTTTAATAAAAAATGTATACAAGTGAATGAAAGTCAGCCTACGGAAAACTTTATCAAATATAGGCAAGGTAAACCCTCTTCTATTATAGCACAAGTAGCTGTAAAGCAATGCTACGTCTGAGTGGTGAAAAAATAGTAGCAGATGCTATTATAGACTGTATTGTATACAATGCGTAATGTATAGAACTGGCCAGAGAGTCACTCAGAAGATAGTGGAGTAAAAAGTAACCTGATAACAACGGATAAAACCATCTTTATGTAAATATAAATGCACCATAAAAAAATATTTACCCGCATTAACTTGGTGCAGTCAATTTGGATGATGATAAATAGGAGGTTCATCATAATAACCAATTGTAGTAATAATCAGATAATTATTAGCTGTATATACTGTATTATGAAAAGAAATACCTGTATTTTAGGGGCATAACCATTATTGCTTATTACCGTGCAATTTGAAAATTCTAAAAATTTTATTCTGTATAAACTTAAAACAGAATTGTCGACATTGTTGTCTTATCATAATGTTGACCACGTTATCGACGTGTATAATGCAGCAAAGATTATAGCCGGAAAAGAAGGAGTAGCAGGAGAGGATTTACTGCTATTATTGACAGCTGCATTATATCACGACGCAGGTTTTTTGATTGGGAATAATGAACATGAGCTTAAATCTTGTGAAATTGTAAGGCAATACTTGCCTCAATATGAGTATAGCAATCATCAAATAGATAAGATTTGCGAAATAATAATGGCGACAAAAATCCCACAGTCGCCAACGGATCTGCTTGGCGAAATAATCTGTGATGCAGATTTAGACTATCTGGGCAGAGATGATTTCTTCAGTATCGGAAACAGGCTTTGTGAAGAGTTGTTGAATTTGCAAATACTCGCATCTGAAGATGAATGGAATAGACTCCAGGTTAAATTTTTAGAAGCACATCATTATTTTACAAAAACTGCCATTTCTTTAAGGAATACAGCAAAAAAACAAAATTTGCAAGCTGTTAAAAATAAAATACAATAACATGTCTGTTGCTAATAAACATTACAGTTTTTTACTAGATAGCCTTTACATCTTATTAGGTATATTTTTCTGTGCCTTTGGTATAAAGAGCTTTATGGAGCCAAACCACTTTGTTGATGGTGGTGTGACGGGTATATCGTTATTGCTGCATCACAAATTCAGCTGGAATCTTAGCTTACTGATGATTGCCACGAATCTTCCATTTATTATCATGGGTTGGTTTCAGGTTAACAAGGGGTTTGCAATCAAAACAACTTTGGCGGTTATTGGTCTGGCTATAGCATTGCAGTATGAAGGTTTTCCCTTAATTACTGACGATAAATTATTGATAGCTGTTTTCGGTGGTTTTTTTATTGGTTTAGGTATTGGCCTTGCAATAAGAGGCGGATGCTCATTAGATGGCATGGAAATATTGGCGTTGTATACGCTGAAGAGAACAGGGTTTACGATTACAGAGCTTATCCTGGGAATGAATGTTGTTATATTCCTTTCAACAATGGCATTGCTAGGTAATATAGAAGTTGGTCTATACGCAATGCTTACTTATTTTATTGCTACAAAAACGATAGACTTTGTAATAGAAGGGTTGGAGGCATATACAGGGGTAACGATCATATCTGGTAAAAGTGAACAGATAAAACAGGAGTTGGTATTAAGACTTGGCAGGGGCCTTACTGTATACAAAGGCGAACGAGGTTTCATGAAATCTAACTTTGATGTGAAGCATGATTGTGATATTATCTTTACCATCATCACCCGGTTGGAAGTAAGAAGAATGAAGGCCATTATTCATGAAATTGACCCAATGGCATTTGTATTTACACATCCTATTAAAGAAGCAGTCGGGGGTATTTTGAAGAAGCGCAACGGAGACCACTGATAGCTTGAAGTATTTGCTTTGAAAGCATCATAATAATAAAATGCCCGGTGAGCCGGGCATTTTTTTGTGCATTGTATGCACGCGGGCAAAAAACAAAAAAACAATTCTATATAATCTCCCAATGTGATATCCGCACGTTTGTAAATGGAATTGAATGCCGGGCTGAAAAAGATTACTGTCCGGTAGGGTTATAGCTATCATGCACTGGTTTATTTAATATAGCTTTCTGCTTTTCTGGTAAACTTTGCAAGCACACTCTGAGCTGTGTACCCAAGGCTGAAATATCCAAGGCCAAGCCATTTACCTGCTATCTCCAATTGACTTATTTCGTGAGATGCTAATGTGGCACCAATAATTACAAGGAATGAAATTGCGATGCTAAAACGTTCCAGCTTCCAATAGTTTAAAAGGTTGATGTCTCCTCCTTCTTTTCTGTTAATGCCATCTAACTTAACAAGGTTGTGCAATATGACCCCTATAATACCCATCCCTATAAGGAATGCCAAAGTATATAACTCACTATTTCTTAAGTAGTATGACATAACCTGTATTGTATCAATATTTCCCATCTTATTTGCTATGGTTTTAGTTTGTTATGAGTTTATCTGTGTACTAAGGGTACTATTTTATATCGGCCGATATGAGCTTACTGAGCAAGCTGTACGTCATGTAACCAATAGTAAATGTCCCGACGGCAAGCCACTTGCCCGATAATTGTAATGGGGTAATAGCATATGGTACCAGCGAAGTAGCGATGACTGTAATAAGCGATAGAATGATAATAATCAATTCTGTTTTGAGGTTGTGCTTATTTGCGCGGCCACGATTAAACGCATATAATTTAAATCCAACCTGCAATGCTATGCCCAGTATGCCAATTAAGGCTAAAAAGATTGTTGTGTTGCAATTCATGGTATTGTCTTTTTATGTAAAAGTACCTTGCGAAGCATTGAATGTTTATGTGATATCGCTACGATGTTTATGTAATTACATCATCTAGTAATAGAGGTCACAGCGTATGCATTTCAGTAACAACAAATGCCTGACTTTTATGCCAGGCATTTGTTTGATTTTTTGTTTTTTATTTGAAGTATCTTATACTTTATAAGCACTTGTCATGCTGGAATCCAGCCCAATATTGAGCGCAAATGTAGCTAATGCAGTACGCGTACGAACATTTAGTTTGTCAAACAATACTTTGCTGTATTTATCTATTGTTCTGGGGCTTACGCACATAATGTCTGCTATTTGTTTATAAGTGAGGTCTGTAGCGCATAAGGCCAGAAAATCCAACTCTTCATCTGTAAGTACAGGTATATCAGCACTGTTGTTGTTTAATAAGTATATCATTCTGCCTGATATAAAATCAGGGAAGTAGTACCCGTTGTGATAAACTTTTAATATAGCTTCATGCAGTTCTGAAGGTTTGCAGTTCTTCAGCATATACCCGTTTGTGCCACAGCGAAGCGTTTTAATAATAGCATGAATGTTGTTGTAGGCTGAAAGTATCAATACTTTGATGTCAGGCCATTTTTGCTTGATTGTTTTCAGTGTTTGATAACCATTCAGGCCAGGCATGTTGATGTCTAAAATGCAGATGTCTATAGTCTTGTCTGATGAGCCGATTTTTTCAATAATTGTTTTGCCATCTTCTGCTTCAAAAACTATTTCACAATCTTTAAAGTCTGCCATCATATTTATGATGCCTGTTCTGTATAATGTATGGTCATCAGCAATACACAGTTTTATTGTTGTCATAATAATAAGTGGTTGAGGTGATAAAAGTCTGAAAGTACAATTCAAAATGGAGAATATGAACCCTACGATGAGCCAATTTTTGCTATATACGAGTTAATAATACCTGCATATACGTTGCAATTATGAATTGCCAGCTTTATAAATGATATTTTGAAAGTGTTTTCAAAATATACCAGCCTTTTCCCCTCATACTTAGACATGATGTCATCAAGCCCTGAATAGGGTGGCGTAAATTCACTATCCATACCAGCATATTCATTTCCGGTGTTTACATTTTCTTTGTAAACCTTGAAAATATAGCCCTTCTTTATATCACCTTCAATTATCAGGCACTTGCCATCGGGCCACCTGATGTCTTTTGATGTATAAGAGCGGAATAATTCTTCATTATCATTTTCAAGCATTACTAAAATATTTGCAAAAGAGTCTATAATCGCATAATTCGTGGCTCGGTTATAATAGCTGATAAACCTGAGAGCTTTATTGCTAATAAAACTAATGCCTTGTTTCAGGATATTACTCAGTAATGCTAATACCAGGAATGACAGGCTTACAAGTGCATACGATGTATACTTCTTGTTAAGAAAATCCATTGATTTGTTCAGGAAGATATTGTAACACTCAAAAATCTCTCCAGACGTTCTTACAATTTCTTCAAGATTGTCATTATCCAGAATATCTTTCCATCTATCATACGAATTGATGATATTTTCAAGATTGATTTTTATGCCAGCTATCATTTCTGTGTCGCCGGATTCAATGTTTAATATCTTATTCAATCTTAATCTTTCTTCAAAGATTAAATGAAATATGATGTCAATATCTTCTCTTAATTCAGATATTATATCGTTTGTACTTAATACGCCATTCAGGAAGTTATCAATAAGGCCCTGTACAGACTCATTAAGAATAGCAAATGAATTTAGTTCTAATACTGCGTTTTTTTTGGGAGCAACGTCTAAATAACAAAATTTGATAGAGTCTTTTAATGATATGTTTTCATGATCTACATTAGAATACTCCAATAGATAACTCGATAAACGTCCCATTGCGGTTGAATATTTATACTTTTTCCATCTTTAATACGTGTTTGGACGATACAATGTATTTTAAACTCATTCTACATACCCTCCCAGTTTTGTGCCACTTCCGCTAAAATATAGTTAATATTACAGTAGTTCACATATAAAAACATTTTATATCACTGTTTTTAATTTAACTATAAAGAATTGGGTTTAAATGGTACCAATCAGAATGCAATATTGCACTATATTTTCTAGCCCGTCAAGATTTAAAATAGCATGCAGCTCATCATCCATATATCCACCTACACAAACAGCACCTGCATTTTCAATTTCTACCGCTAAAGAAATGTTTTGAGCTATGTGTCCGGTTTCCAGTAGAGCAAATCTGTATGCACGCTCTTTGTACTTAAACTTAGCTCGCATCATATTAGAAACCAACAATACTGTTGCTGCAGCATTATCTACCGATTTGCGCATGGGCCTCATAGCATTGTATAGTCTTTCATTCAGCTCTTTTTTGCTTGCAGCAAATATTTGATACAAACAATTGTCTACCGGTGAGTAGATATACAAGCCAGCTTCAACAGATTCAACATTCTGAATGATGCAATACGTATCAATAGGGTATAGCCCACCGGGCGATGGTGCTGTTCTCATATTCCATGCAACACCATCACTTTGTGTGTCTTTTCTGTTAATGCCATCGCCGGCAAACAATATATTTGACAGGACTTCAAGAGACAAAGGTTTGCCAGAAAACTCTCTTCTTGATTGCCTTTTAAGAAACATATCATAAACCGTTTCTTTTTCTTTGTTCACAAGAATATCCTGCTTCAGTGCAACAGACGGATAACCATGAAAACTATAGTTGGGCTTCGAGATTATTTCTCTGAGTTGGGTTGATGTATTTACATGGTTAATCCATTTGTAGAAAGTGTAGTCAACCATTCTCATTTTCGACTTTTCATGATAGAGCTCACTCAATGAAAAATATTCATCGTTCAGTAAATCGTTCATATTTATTTTTTATAAGATGAAAAATATTGTTTTGAATACACGGTATGATTATGGGTATGGATGAGGATATGGGTTTAGTACTATTGGTTCTGAAGTTTTCTTCAGCCCTGCTTTAAAAGGCACTTCTTTCCACCTGATGCCGCCAAGATACTGGTATGTATAGTCGCCATCCATCAGCTCCAGAGATGGTGTCAGCACTTTAACGATATTAACGCCGCATGCATGCGCCTCCGGAGATGTAAGGTTTACCCCAAGTACATCATAACCTTTCTGGCGGAATTCGCCTGTTACTTTCGATAATATTTCTTCTGTATTAAGCGCCTTGTATCTGTTGCTTTCTTTTAGTTGAGAGAGGGTTATGCTTGCCTCATCCGGCAGAAACTTAAAAGCTTCTGTCATATCATTATACGCGTACAGTTCCATCCTGTCTGTAAAGGATTTGACGTTCGAAAAATCTTCGGTAAGCGGAAAATCAATGTGCCCTTTATATATCTTCCACAGATGCCCTTGCACCAATTCGACCAATGTTTTCAATATGGCTTTTTCAGGGTCTGGATGGGCTGCACCACCAACCACTCTGGAAACATATTCTCCCCTGTAGTCAGTTAATACGCCGAAGAAAGAATGGATTCCGAGGTCCATAGTAGTGTAGTAAATATCATATTGTAACCCTGGACGTTTAAACCTGGTATTGTATACTTCGTATATACTTGAATTATTGTCTATTTCAATTTTAGGACATGAGAGGCTGTTTTTCCACATTATCATAAAAGCATCACGCTCTATGAGCTCGCAAAGCCCCTTGAGTGTAGCCTCTGCAGTAGATTTTGCACAAGAAGCCCCGGTAGATAAAGATGCGTTCAAAACACACTCTCCTTCTTCTTTAAAATGAGAATAGTATGGCAAATACACGAAACATGCAGGTACATACTTGCTCTTGCAATCAGTCATGCTATCGGCCAGCACCCACGTAATAGGGGTGTCATCAGTGAAACGGGCATAGGGTTCAATGTTTTGAGAAGGGGCAAAAAGACTCCACTCTTTGGGCTCAACAATAGGCAGGTTTTTTGCCCTCATTTCATTTGCTGTTGCAAAGACAAGGTCTTCCTGATGTATGATTGCTAAAGAGTAGCGTTCTATTGTTTCGCCTATGGCTGCATAATATGCATCTTCCCAGGTAAGGCCTGCACCTGAGCCATTTACACCATAGTCAACCGGCACACCTATTTTTTTAATATCGCAAGCTGTGGCAGCAGTAACAAATACTTCCGGATCCGATAGGTTGATGTTTATTTCTGCTATATAGTTTACTATGCCGGTTCTCGCGTCATATAGGTCGAGCAATGATTTACTTCCAAACTGTATATTGTTTATATGTTTTCCCATAGTTTCTTTGTTGGTTTTATTTTGCTGACGCCACATATAGGGCAACGAGGTATTTTAAATACTGGCTGATAGCTTGTTTTGCCTGTAACTATATCAAATGTCCACACATTATCTACTGTGGTCATGTCTGTGATATATGAGTAGTATTTTACGATTTCAAGGCATAGCAGGTCTACGCCAAAAACAATATTTAGCTGTGCATTAGCTGCCTTCGGAGAGGCCGGAGTATAAGGTATCTTAGCAGCATCTTTCCTTATCTGATAGCACTTGTAGCATGCAGTTTGTTTGTAGATGTAGAATGGGCCTACGTAAACTTTAGGAAAAGATATTTGAAACGGAAGAAAGTCTTTTTGGTTTTGTCTACAGATGTCGTTAATCTGTACGGCGGTTTTTTCTGAAAAATCATCTTCTATATAAACAACGATATCAGTATTGCCTCTTGAAATAATATCTGTATCCAGTTCCTGATTAAAAGTTTTGTGAATGTAGATATCTGTATAGTCGTGGCTTACGGTGTCTAAGGCTTTAATGGTGCTGTCTTCATCCGCAACCACATTTTCTGTACCGTATATATAATACTGTATCTCGCCCAAACCCAGTCTTGTTAGTTCTGTGATTAACCTCCTTGCATTTTCCCCATTACCTACAACCATTATTTTGGCTTCTTTAATACGTTTCTGATGGCTTAATGAACTTGGTGAATATGGCATAAACATACCGTTTTTATCAAAGTTGAACATTGATAGCGCATTCAGTTGATTCTCCAGATTGTCAAGCTCCTGAGCATCAAATATTCCCAAGTCGGAGGTAGGAGCTTCCGAGATTACTCCACACTTCTGCAGTTCATTCATTACCGTGATGATATCTCCTATCATGTGTCCGTTTATTAATAGCATTTTGGCAATGTCATCAGCAGTACGTTCACCATCTACCAGATTTAGGTAAATAGCATGCAGGCTTTCTTTGTTTTCCTGATATTCTGCCAGTTTGCTGTTTGCATTTATCTGAGGTTTGTAATACACCAGTCTCATATAGTGTTTGTGTTTTTCTGATTAGAAATGTGTTGATTTAAGAAATAAAATAATGTGGTAATCAGATAATGATTACCTGCTCTGATTTTGTCTTTCATGTAACGATTGTTTTTTTGGTTTTAAAGAATGATTTCATAACTGATATGATGAGCAAAACTATTTCTGGATGCATATCTATTCCGGTAGAAACCTCTATACTTTGCATGCAGTATAATTGTACAATCAAGAGGGTTTGTGGGGTTATAAATAGTGATATCACTATTGGAATATTCAGGAATATTATTAAATAGAAAAAGGCGCCTTACAGGGCGCCTTTGTTCAGCAAAAGTTTTTTAATTAAATAATGTCAACAAGAGGGTTGTTTTTTATTACAGCTCGATAGTGATAGTAGAAGAACAGCTAGAGCAAGCGTTAGAGCTTGTAGAAGTACAAACTGTGATTTCACAGCCCAAATCCAGTAAGCCAGCCCTCATACTAACAGCTTGAGAGAACTTAGATGCTACTACTGCATCTTGTGTCAGTGCACCTACACCACCTGTAGGGTACAGGCCATATGCATAATTGTCATTCAGCAATGTAGTCAATGCATACTGAGCTATAGAACCCATATCATCAAATCCTGTTTTTGCATTCAGTTCGCTCGCATTTGGAGTGTTCAGGTGTTCTACAGAAAGGCTTTGTCCTATTTGTTCTGGAGTTTGGTTTATCAAAGTCACCCTGTCAATCTGTGTGCTAACGATATTACCAGTCTTGCCTATTTCTTGCAGTGTGATGCTTGCTATTTGCAGCGGATTGTGGCTGATAACAGCAACAGCTGCCAGGTGCACACTACGACCTTCAGAAAAATAGCTAACGATACTTGCTGCCTCGTGACTTGGAGTTTGGTCATAGTTAAAACCTACAAAGCTAGGGTTGATAACCATAGTATAAGAGTTTGCAGGGTTTTCTGGATCAACACCAACAAGCGCTATAGTTCTGTCTCCGAAGAATTCTTTTCCTTCAGCCTCAAATTTTGATTTCAGTGCTTGGTAGTTTGGATTTGGTGTACATTGATTAGCAGTGATTTGCTGAGCACTTGCGTTGTCTAAAATTGTGTAATTAGCCATGTGTTTTTGGTTTTTAAATTGTAGTTGATAAGACTTTTACTGAACTGAATTTCTCATTGTTGATATGACAAAACTACATTCAGATACAGGTCTGGGAGGGGTTAGTATCGCCATGTTTCATGGATTATATATACGTAGGATTGTGTACTTTAAACAATCGTAAAACGTATGAAACAACACCTTTGCCATACCGTATTTGCCAGATAGAATACCAATGTTTATAAATATTTACTGTAAGGATTTTCTATATTGTGCTACAAACGCATACCAACGATACTCTTGCATGAAACATTTTCTCGCTATTGTTTTAGTTTTTTGCTTCCATATATGTTATTGTCAGCAGATAGTAGATGTTAATGTCGACTCTCTGAATAATAATGTGGAGAATGCAGGAACTGCTCAGGATAGGGTTAGGGCGCTATGCGATTTGTCATTCGCATATTATCGTGTGTCGCCCGATTCTGGTTTGAGGTATGGTTTTGAAGCGCTCGATTTAGCGAGAAAAGTATCGTACGAAAACGGAGTTGCGAATGCACACAAGCATATTGCTATCAACTATATTGCCTTGTCTGAATATGCAAAAGCTATTGAAAACCTTTTAGCAGCATTGGCAATATTTGAAAAGCTGGAGGATAAAGAGCAAATAGCTTCAGTATATAACAAGCTGGGGTTGGTATACTCATACAATAATGACCCTAAAGCACTTTCGTATTGCGAGAAGGCATTGCATCTGTATAAATCCATAAATGACACGAATGGCATTGCACAGGTATATGGCAATATGGGCAACGTGTATTTTTTTCTGGCTAAATACAGTGAGGCACTATCTGCATACAAGCTAGCATTAGATCAGTGCAAGAAACAGCAAGACAGATATGGAATGGCTCAGAACATTCAGAACATTGCAATGGTAAATACAGTTAATGCAGACTATAGCGAAGCATTTGATAATACAAAGCAGGCACTAAGCATAAATGAACAGTTGAATAATTTGTACGGACTGGCGATAAGCAAAGGGAATATGGGTGTATTGTATTTGTATGTATTGAAAGATTCCGTTACAAAATTTAAGCTGCCAGTTGGTAGAACGCAAGCACTACAGACTGCTATACAATATCTTGAAGAATCAATAAAACTATCTCAGAAGTTAGGGGCAATAGATATAGCCCAGAATTTCTATAAAGATTTGTCTGAAGCTGAAAGTCTGATAGGAAATGCAAATAATGCACTGAAGTATTATAAACGATATAACGAGTATAAGGACTCGATATATTCCAGAAAAAACCTTCAGAAGATTGCATATCTGGAAACGGAAAGGGATATATATATTAAAGATAAACAAATACAGATTAATGAACTGAAGCTTGAAAAAAGGAATAGTCAAATATTGCTGATAAGCATTGCTGGTATATTGGTTTTGCTGGTACTGGTAGTACTGTTTAAAGAAAGACGCAAGTCTGAGCGACTGTTGTTGAATATCCTGCCTACTGTAATTGCTGCAAGGTTGAAAAATAAAGAACACCCCATCGCAGATTATCTGCCTGAGGTTTCTGTTTTGTTTGTTGATATGGTAGGTTTTACTAAGTATACTTCTGAAACCGACCCGAAAAAAGTTGTAAATATGCTGAATGAAATCTTTACAATTTTTGATGATATAGCAGGAAAGTACAAAATGGAAAAAATCAAGACAATTGGCGATTGTTATATGGCTGTTGCCGGTGCTCCTATTGCAATGCAAAACCATACAGAAGCGGCTGCAAATATGGCATTGGAAATTAAAAGTATGATTACGTCAATTAGGGAAAACTTCGGAGATCACATAGATTTTCGCGTAGGCTTAGATTGTGGTCCTGCAATCGGAGGGGTATTGGGTAAACGAAAATTTGTGTATGATATTTGGGGAGATACTGTTAATACTGCAAGCAGGATGGAGTCTTCCGGTGCAGCTGGAGAAATACATTGCACCAGCAATTTTAAAACTGCTACAGATAAACTATTTGTCTTTACAGCCAGAGAGCTCATGCAAATTAAGAGTAAAGGACTGATGCAGACCTGGTTACTTATTGCAAAAAAGTAATTTATTAAGCTTGGTATGCTTAACTGGCTTTGTAGGCATACACTGACGCTAACTCAATTTGTATTGTAGTTCCATCTTGAGATGAAATAATATTCAATGTAGCGCAGATTGACGCGGCACGATGATGCATACTGGCAAGCCCTATACCGCTGGTATTATCAGTTGTTATCCTATCCATCTCAAAGCCAATTCCATTGTCTTTAATTGCCATGTGCAAATAATCTGCTGAATAGTTCATGGAAATAATTACTTCTGTTGCTTGTGCATGTTTAATGATATTACGCAGAGACTCTTGTGCAATTCTGAATATTGAAAGCTCGACATCTTCTTTCAATCTACATTCATTTCCATCAATATTTAGTACTACTGAAATGTTTTTGGCTATTTTCAATGAAGTTGCTTCTTGCTTCAGCATACTTATTAATCCTGATTTATTCACAAAATCTGCGTTCAGCTTGTGGCTGATATGCTGAATACTGTCATAAATCTGGTCCAGTATTGATATTGTATCCCTTGTTATTTTATTGTATCTGAAGTCCCCGTTTGTTGCTTTGCTAAGGTAGTGCAAGTTCATTTGCGTAAGACTTAGTAATTGGCCTACATTGTCATGCAATTCTCTCGAAATGCTTGATTTTAAATACTCCTGTTCGTTGAAGTTTATTAAAGCGTTATGCATGGGGATATATCTTTCATTCTTCTTCAGATTTTTTGACTGGGCATATCTTTTGATGGTTGAAATTGCAAAAACTATCAGTATGGTTGAAACGGATATAGTAGTGAGAAGGTAAAATATATTGTTTTCCATTGGTTTTGTGTTTAGTTTGCGATGCTTGCAAAATAAATTTTGAGGGATAGATAAGGCTAATCATTGCATCCGTATTATTAGCATTTAATTGATTGAATAAATGCTGATAACGGAGGTGTAATGTTGGATTTTTTTAGTACGAGCATGATACTTATCGTTGCGTCAGCAACATGTAGCTTCCGGCTCAGTAAACCTTGCAGTTAATGTACTTAAACCTGATGTTGGCTATCCGGCTTAATTCTTTTTCTGTAGCAGAAAGACCCCTGGTATAATATGTACAGATGCCACAGCTAATGCCTGCAAAAGAAACTGCATTGGCATATCTGTATAGAAGCTACCAATAGTACAGATGCCACAGATAATTGCACCAATAATAGATAGGAGGGATTTTGAGGTAGTGCCTGTTATTAGCCCCCCTGTTGTATATAATGCAAGTGTCAGAGGAATAATATATTTGATAGATAAGAATGGGCCGATTGTATTAACAAGCACCAGACCAATACTTATTGCAATCCATACTTTCAAGTAAGCTTTATCTATAGTAGAGTGTGGTGCGGTGTCTCGTTTGGCATGAAAGTAGGATAATATGCCCCCTATCAGAAATAGTAACGAAGAGTTTTTTAAAAAGCCAATGCTATATTTCAGCGCAAAGAATTGAGCAATAGAATAAAGCACTACTATACTACCCCAAAGGATATAATAATAAGATGCAGCATTAGACACATCATTGTTTTTGTTTTCCATACAGTTTCAAAGGTTTTTACAGTACTTAATTGTTCAGTGTTACATATAGTTTAAGTGTTATGTTGACGCGTATTTATGCATCATGCAATATGCAGCGTAAATAATTGATAGTTTTATAGTGGGGTGTAAATTTATCAATTATTTACTATTTACAAAATGCCGTTTCTTTTAAAAATGGATGATTGAGCTTGGAAAGGATATAAAGTTCTCAATACTGGACGTCTTAAAATGGTACAACAGGACAGTTATATTGCACCAATGTATATTAACGAGGTCCACAATCTGTATAGAGATAATGAATCTTATTAGGATAACTACTGATGCTCTGCCAGATAGTACGTTTATAGCCAATTGGGAGTGGAAATACATACTCAAGGTCAATGAAATATGTACCAATAATTGCCCATCAGGCAATTTACAGCCAAGCAAAGAAGATAACATAGTTACAATAAAAATAAGGGGAGCAAGGGGGCTTATTAGGCCTTACTGGTACTGGGCCGCATGCTTAGGATGCAGCATTAATGCATTTTTATTTTTTCGCTGCATAAAATTAAAGCTCCGCTTGCAGTGGAGAATATTGTAAAATTGCTTGAAAAAGTATCAGGTATTTGTCCGAATCGTAAAAGATAATGTTTACGGGCACTATGTAGTGATTGCCGGTATAGATCGCTGCTCTGGAGAATCGGTGTAATTCATTTCTGGCCCCGAAGCAGGAGAATATACAATACTATGTGAATATCTGATATCAGGGAACTGTAATGTTTTATGGGTACTACAATCCTCATATTGTAATAGGGGATTTTGTTCAAATAAAAAAGAAATCATAGGGGGATTTATTTGTGTTTTTTTACGGTCTGCCTACGTTTAAATCGAAATAACTTCGTTTAGCAATTGAGCGAAGGAGAAACTAGTACACTTCGAGGGGCTATCAAAGTATCTGTACTTTATATCTTTTTCCAAGCATATACTGCATTATTTTAAACTATAAACGTGAAAAAAATCAACTATGGCAACAGCAATAGAAATAACAAGACAAAGAATAATATGCTGGCTGATAATAGTATGCTGTACTCTGGCTGTATCCTGTAAAGTAACCCTTATAACAGGTTATGATACCTATATTGATGAAACTGCTATGAAGATGAAGCGTGATTTCAACAGACATTATTTCAGGCTGGTGAGAACTATACAGGACAATGACCCGAATAATCAGAATATCAGTCATTTTATAGCCTATTACGATGAAATGGAACTGGATATTATGCTCTTGCAGGACAGAAGTAAATACTTAGGCAAAAAATCAACTATGGTTCAGCAGCAGATAGCGAACCTAGCAGAAATCATGTATACCTTCCGCAAAGTACATGCAGCAGGTATTAAGGATAACACTGGCGACGATAAGCGTGATATGCAGAATGCGGTCAACAGTTCACTCAATGCAATCACGGAATTACAGATGGCATTAAGAATAAATGGTAAATCAAAATAACGACTATGACAAACATCGATATGCAACAAATTATCAAAGACTGCACGGTAGCAGTCAAAAGCATATTAGGTAAATCCTGGAAACAATTCAAACCATATGCAGAGCATGAATTCAAAAAGTTCACAGAAAGTGCTGAGTTTCTGGCAAAACTAAAGTTATCAGGTAATATTGACGATGAGGAATTAGATATGAGGTTAAAAATGCAGGAGCTTTCTCTTAAGAATGTGCTATTAACAATAGCGGGTATTGGTATTGTAGCTGCTCAAGATGTTATAAATGCTTTATTAAACATTGTTTATGGAGCGATAAATGCCTTTGTTGGCGGAGTATTGCCACTGTAGATTCTAATATTAAAGAACAGTTATTGTAGTTAATTGGAACGATATATCAAAATTATGGAGACGTGAAAACAGTCTCGAAATAGTCATCTCAAGCTGGCAAACCAAAGAATGCAAACTATCCATCGTTTAACCTGACAAAACTGGCCATGAGTATACCAGACCTGAACGGCCAGGCATATAACAGTACTATGATGCAAAATCTGATATCATCGCTCAGGGAAGGTGAAAGGCTGGATTTCCTAAAGTCTATGCCTGCCATTACTGCTTATACATTGAATTCACCTGAAGGATTTCCATTAACTTCGACAAAATGATCATCGTATATGCAGCCGGTACTTTTTATCTGAAAGTCTTGATGATTTGCAGACGGATTTTCGCCGTTGCAGGTGTTCTTCATCAACAACGGTAATATGTGAGGTTGTTGATAATTGCGTATATTTGTTATAGTAAAAAGTTCTTTGAAATAGCGGTAAATGTTACGCTTTTTACAAAGAGGTGATACAAGAGTTGCATGTGAAGAACACCTGCAAGGGTGAAAATGTTTTTGATAGCAGAGCGTTTCTATTTTGTAGAGCTAATTACTTCGATTTCTTGTGCTTCAATGGCTTCGTTTACTTCAATGGTATAATCGACAGCAGTGAAAGTTAAATTTGGGTCTTGGATTTGAAATACAGCAACCTGTGTATATTTTTTACCGCTTTTGTATCTGGTGAAACGGGTGATTGTTACAGTATCCCCTTTTAAGTGAGTATGCAGGTACTTTGAGTAAGCATTATACCTTGTCTTCGATATAGGCTGTTGTTCAATCAGGTCTTTAGTTGGGAAGTATTTGGATGGAGTGACGAACTTGTATTTATCTACATTTTTCAACACCAAACTGCTACCTGCACGTAATGTATCTCCTTTTACAGTAATACAATATTCTTTCCAGTCTTGCGCATGAATATTAAATGATAGTGGCAAGGCTAAGAGTAGTGCGATGGTGATTTTCATGCTGCAATATTAATAATTTAAAAAAGCCCCACAATGTGAGGCTTTCAATTTTAGAGCGGAGAGAGAGGCTCCTGAACCTACTCTCTTAATTATTTGAATGTGAATCATATAGAAAGACCGTCAATTGGCTACTCATGAATTACTCACGTTTTGTTATAAGAACTAAATTCCAACAATAAAGATACGAAAAATCTACTTCTCAGAGAAAGAGCTCAATTCAACTTTATATTTTTCAAGCAGAAACAAATTGAATTTCGCAAATTGTTCTAAAGTGTCAATCTTCTTTTTAATATTTTCCTCGTTGTGTTTTCTTAATTCTTCATTCTGTTTTTCTTCGTCCTCCTCTTCGTCCTGATACTTTAAGACAATTCGAATTGTTTCGAAATCTTGACGGTTAGGCAAATGCAGTGAGGATTTTAGCCATTGTTTTGTGTCTTTATCACTTGCACATTCAGCGGCAAACTGAAAAACATCATACAAAAATATTCTACAAGTCCTATCAATATTAGCCGCTACATTAAGCCATGTCTGTACGGGGTCTTTAGTGTCCTTTTTACTTTTCTTAATCTTAATCGGAATTTGGGGATAATAATGTGGATTTTCTTTCTCAGGGTTAAGTGCCTGCAAAAAATTGAGAATTGGAGCAAATTCTTCTAAGGGTCGTTTATTTGATGGTAACGTCCATCTTCTCTTCCAAAGATTCAAGATTATTTCAAAGCACTCTTTTTCAGCCTTTGCTTTTTCAAGACCCTGTAGCTTTTCGCATAAGCTGATTTTTTCCGCAAGATAAAATGCCATCCAGCGTGAAATAGTATCGCTTGTTTGCTCAAGTCCAAGTTCTTTTATGAAGAGCTTACCTAATCTTGTAGCTTCTTTTTGAATCTCTGAATGTTCCATCTGCAGATAGTATAAATATTAAATGTTGGGGCTTTGAATGTTCATATTTATCACCCTGATACCGATACGTAAAGTCTCTGTTTATTCCAAAATCAAACATTATATCGCAATTAAGTTGTTTACACACTCGTTTCAGGAATTCTAAATTTGCAACCGTTCTACTGCCAGACTGGTCAAATTCATCATCTTTAGTATACCTAAAGCTCTTCCATGTCTCACTTTTTATTACAATTTCGTTTGTTTTATCTATACTCCAAGTCTTACCACTTGAATTTGCTAATAAGTTGAGCTTCTTAAGATATTTCTCTCCAATCGCGTCGGGTGGATATCCTAGTTCATTTCCGTATGGATCAAATTGGTCAATACCTTTTGAAATGGATGAATCTATAATCCACCCCTTCAGTTCAAATGGTTTGAAAGATATCTCCTTGTCTCTTTCCTCATAGTCAGGAAGTTTATAGTCATATGGATCCGAATAGGACATGAGTGCCTGTAGTAAAGCATTGGATGCTTTAGAGCCAACTAATGCTGTTGAAACACTATATGTTTCCTTTCTATGGTCATTTACTTCACTCCAGCCTCCGGAAACGGCGATCCATGATTCTCCACTTCTTTTTAAAATTAAGTTATCAATAAAGTCACTTTTCTTTATTTGCTTTCGCCAATTATCATCAGTCTTTTTGTTAACCCAGGAGGGTCTAATTAATGGCACAGGGTCACGCATGTCTGATAACCAAAGGCCGTCACTTCTGGTAACAATATGACTGTCAATCCAATCCTCCCATGTGTCAAATAAATCTGATCGATCACAAACAACTGGCATAGTGCTTAATAATTTAGCTGCTGCCACAAATAAAGAATGATAAGAATAGTAAAAACTCAAATCGTCTGCTCTAGGATAGTCAAAATGGTCGTGCCATGTTTCCCGATCTCCACTATATCTATTCCAGAGGTAGTGCCTCGCATCTTCCTTATAGGTCTTTGGGCCTTCAACATTCCATTCGAATCTAATTACTTGCTCCGCTAGTTCTTCTACCTGTTTGCCACTTACGCCGAAAACTCTGCCTAATGGATTGAACCAATAGTTATCAAAATCCCACCCAAAATGGTAGTTATCTGTTACTGGTTTTAATAAATTATTCTTATGCCAATAGGAATTAGTTGACTTATCAAATGGGATTTTCTTAATCCTCTTGTCGTATGTATTTGCTCGAAGAACTTTTTGATATACCTCCACATCAAATGTTCCTGGAAACGCGTTCTCAACTCTTAAAACAATCTCTTTAGCATACTTTTGAATCAGTACATGGTCTTCAAGGGCATATTTTGGAAACACAGCGCCGTACTTTTTCAACAATGCGGGAGAGTCTTTTGCAATTCTAGCAAGGGATATTAATAGATAGAGTCTTGCATGTAGATTATAGAATTTGAAAGAGCTAATTCCAAATGCCTTAACTTGGTCATCTTCAAGCCACGTTATCAGACTTTCTATAACTCCAGTTACATTAAATGTCCCTAACTGACGTACTACATGTGCTGCTTTCCACCTTACTGCTCTGCTAGGTGTTGCCAATGCTGACCATATCAGGCCACCAATTGCTTTATCAACTGTAGAATTTACTTCCAACGCTGTATTCCATACTCCATCACCAAAATCATCCTCAACATGTAATTCAAACCTATGCAAAGAGTAATCAAGAGCTTCAACAGCTTCAGTAGGATTTAATAAGTCAGAGGCAAGATTTACAAATTCAAAAAAACTTGTGGCAGTATTAAAATCGCTATTTTCTGAAAGTCGCTCAAAAATTCCTTCTTTAATACATACTATTCTATCCTCAGTAATTGCTAACTCACTAGCAATTGATGGGAACGAGTATGGGCTTGCAATTTCAAATGCATAACGTTTTCCAATTTTATGCAATATTTCCGGCCATCTGTTCTTAAAGCTAATTTTATCTTTAAAGTGGCTAGGTAATGAGTTGAAAAATTGTTTTACTTCCCAGACGCTACCATCGTCTAACAATAAAAATGAGTCTATTAGCGCCCATAAACTATCACCGGCAGCACGATGCACTGCCTCCACCCAAAAGTTATAGTAGTAACCATATTCCGAAAGTTCTTTGGTCGCTTTATAATTTTGTTTCGCCCTTTTTAATCCTTCAAGAGTACTTAGGTCAATTCCTTCAAAAACTGCATTCCATAACTCTTCCTTATCCTTTCTAGCAGGACTATCTTTCTGCTGTACAGCAGGTTCTTTATTTTGAGTATTAGAATCATAATATGAAATAATCGAATCCAGAGTAGAGTTCTGAACTGAATGGCTCCTTCCTATTTCTTGTAGCTCTGACCAATAGCTTTTATCACATCCTTCTTTACTTAAGATTTCTATGGCATCATTAAAAATTGTCATTTTTACTTCTAAACTCGCCTCTTTTTCAAGGCATGTGTCAACAAGTGGATTAAGTGCATGACGTGATATAAGTCGAGTCAGCGACCAACCAGTTGATGCGTTGATTTTATTTGTTCTTAGCAATTCAAATATTAGTGATGTAAGTAACTGATCGAAATATCCTATATCCCTCTCTCTCCATCTACTCAAAGCAGAAATTCCAGCATTAGTGGATAGGCGCGTACATATTGCTATAGCTTCCTCTCTGGCCCAATGCTTCTCCTCAACATTCTCCCCAACTACTTCTGCGCAACGAATAAAGCGATAAGCAAGATGTTCACCAACATCTTGATGTTGTGCGGCTTTTTTTGCTAATCCAATAATTGCTAACCATCTCTCCGAAATTTCATCTCCAAATTTTGAAGCTATTTTGATCGCTTCGTCAAAATAAATAACTGCATCCTCTTTTGAAGCGTTTGAAACCGCTCTAGATAGTTTTATATATCTTTCTGATACTGACTCTGTTTGATCACTTCTATTTTTAGAAATTATTTCAAATGCCTTCGATTCAAACTGATGCTTTAGAAAATCAAGATGCTTCTGGCGATATGACGTGCGGAGGATATCTAACCTATCAGGTAAGTATATTCGGTCGGCAGTGACATAATATGTGTTATAAAAGGCAGAAATTAAGGCTTCAGAATAGTCGTTTAAATTTGCAAGAATTGAACAAATAATACTTGATATTTCCTCTGGCAAAGTATCATAATCACCATATCTAGAAGAGGTTGCTTTCTGTGAAGCATGGCTTGATTGTTTTGCCTCATCAACAATGTCTATATTCTTACCAGAGATAACTTTTAATCTTAAAAGGTACCAAGGGAATAGTCCGTTGATTACCTCATAATATTTCTTCTTTTCATTCTCCTTCTTATAGTCTTTTTTCTCTTTAAGGAGTGATTCTGGAAGTATTGATTCGAAGTCGAGCTCATGTTTGTCTGTTACAATAGCCCTAATTGCCAATCCTCTTACAAAGATTTCTCTTGGCAATCTTTCATGATAACTATTTATCAAGTCTGAGGCCCTGGTAGGGACATAATGTGTTAAAACGCTGAGAATTTGATTGCCTGAAAGTTTATTCCGCAAACATGCTTCCAAAAAGCTAAGGATAGCCGGAGTTATATCGTCATTATAATGATAATCGGTGTTGCAGTCAATTCTGGATTTTGGGTTACATAATTGTCTAAGTGTTTTTTTAAGGTAGGTTCCATCTGGCTTAAATCCCACCTTCATCAACTCACTTACTATAGCTACATTAAAATAAGGGTCTGAATCGCATAGGCGTAAAAACTCACAAATTGTGCTAATGTCACCACTGTCAATTACTCTAGTAGCTAAATCTCTCATCACACTAAACATATATTTTTTAGGCGTGATGCTATTCAAGAATTCTAATGATTCTTTGACGCCATCCAGATTGAGGTACGCAAATGCAAATTCCACCAAATCTCTATCCTCAAGTTTCTCCTTATGTAGTAAGTCAGTGTTCTTTTTAGCCTCTGAGAAGTATATCCTCAACCAATTACGACCAGCACGTAAATATCCTCTTGCTTCACCTTTATACTCGGCAATACTGGAAAGCAGAGAAGCAGAGTAAACATTCTCGGAACCTTCCCAGCTGCCTCCCAACGCTTTTCTATAAGCAAATTCTTGTATCCTTTCTTTGCTTTGAAGTTTTACAAGCATATCTACATTGGCTTGTAAAAGTCCCATTTGCCTGAGATTTCCGGCCATTTCTTCACCTGCACACATTGCAAGGAATATGGCGTCTTTATACTTTTTTAGCTTTAATGCAGCCTTGAATGCGAATTGCAACCGGTATACTCTTACATTCCTAGCATCAATTGGATTATTTGTTGGCAAAAGGTTATCGGATAGTGCTATTGTAATTAGCTTTTCGTACTGTTCAGCTTGCAAGTAGAGTTGAGGAAGTGTTTCCGCTACATATGTTGACTTGTCTGCTAGCGATTCGAGGTTTTCAATGTATTTCGCATATTGGCTTTTATTACCTGAAAAAGTTTCTCGAAACCATGTTTCAGTTGGTTCATCCCGGAACTGTACAGATGAATCGGACATCCAAAGCGACCTGCCTATATCAGTTATAAAACTGACAACTGTTCCTCTATCAACAGAGGCTGCTTGCGCCAATATATCAATCGAAATATTTGGGGGAAGGCAAGCTAGTCCGGTACAAATAGAAGTGACATGCTCATTAAAGCCAATTGGGACAGAATCTATTATCTTATTTACCGCTAGATTCAGTTGGTGCCTTATTTGGTCTTCAACAGTTGTTTCCGATGGACCTAAGCTCTGCAATAACTCATCTACGGTGCTATACTTGCCATCTAAAGCGTTTGCTTGCACCCTTGGATTGCCAGCACTTAATCTATGAAATTCATTGCCGTCTGCTTTACTGGCGGTCGGGTAATGCTCTAGAAGATTTTGGAGCGTTTCTCTTTCTGAAAATGGATACAGTTCTAATTGCAAGACATTTGATAACGGGGATAGCAATCCGATTCTTTCTGTTCTACATAGGAAGATTAATTTGCAATCACTCGGCAACACTTCTCGCAGCAATTCATGAGCAAAACAATTTTGATTAAACTCATGAGCTGCCATTTCAGCATTGTCAGCAGCATCAATTAAAATGAATAATTTACCATCTGGGGCACTTTTCTTTATAGCATCGACACTGTTATTAATTCTTGAAATGAAGGTTTTCATCAAATCTTCATCCGAATCTCGAGGTAAAGGAATAATTGGGTCACAAATACCTTTAGTTGCAAGTTCATTTACTATTTGAACTAATGCTGTTCGATGACGATGTCTTGTTTTGCTCCTATTTCTATATGTACCTGCTCCGAAACAATCATACGCTATTGCTACAGAGTTTTCTCCACTCGCCTCTATAAATTGCTTGCAAAATACAGATTTACCAACTCCACCAGCGGCATGAATGATTATAGGATCATTCGAATTGACTATCTTATCGTTTAAAGAATTGTGTTGCTCGCGTACGATTATCTTTTCTGGAGGTTCCCAAGTCGATGGAGCTGGGTATAAATCATTGATGGAAGTTACTTCAAATTGTCTTAAAACGTCTTCTTGAATAATTGTATGATTTGAATGAGGCAGAATCTTCTCCTCAACCAGCGCAATTAAGGTTGTAAGTTGTGTATTGTCTACCGTGCCTGATAAAAGTTGTGCTATTTCGAATCTCAATTCTTCCTTCTGAACACGGTAATCACCTTCACTGTCTTCGAATTGTATTAGTCTACAGAAAGCAGAAAGTTCTGTGGGGTTTAGTTTAGTATATTTCTCTAAGGTCTCCTTAAAACGATTGGTTGCAGATTCTCCCTTGGAGATGGCTAAGAAATTGCCTTTTAAGTCACTACTTATTGCTCTATTAGTAACTATAGAGAAATTACAAGGTAAATTGTATGATTCATCATTTTTATCAAGATGTTGTTTGAACCTTTTAGCAAATCCTAAAAGAGTTTTATCGAAATCACTTAAAGTAAACGGTTCGTTTGCATGTAGCGTGGAATGCTTGAGTTGGAAATACTCGACAGACCTATTACCTAATTTGTCTTGGTAATATTCACTAACATCAATAACGTATTCACCTTCTTTTGATATTTCATTTGATCCTTCTACCACGATACACTTAAGTGGCGAATTGGGATTCACCATCCTTAAACATCGCCTTGCTGCCCAACGGTAGTGGAAGGTATCACCGGCCCTGGAATATCCTACGAGGTCATTTGGCATATTGAATTAAATACTTTTGAATACATTTTCATGACGTGGATTATGAATATACAGGAAAAAAGCATCCAATACAAAATTGTTAAAGGAGGATAAATACGCTTTGCAATCTTGCGGGCGATCTACCTACTTGCTTAAAGCTTCCAATATCTTAGCAATTCTTCCATGTCGGTACTTGCGGGTGTTTTTAACCCGCTTATGCGACTTTGAATTACAAATTGAGTTGGATAGGAATAGCGGGTTTCCTCAGTCCTAAAAGGGTCATAGATTATTAGCTCCAAAGCTTGGTTCGTGCAACGTGTATAAAATAGTCTATATGCTTTAAATTCATTAATTACATTTTTTAGTCTATCCTCAGGCAACTTTAGAGAACTTAATACAAGTCCAGATACAAACTCAATCTGTTCATCATTAAATTCTTTGTAGTCACGAACCGTGGGTTGAGCAATCTCCGTATTTTTCGACGAACTTATTAGTTTTGGGAAAGGGGAATTATAACTGAAATCAAATTCACGTTCATAGCCTTCTTTCGCTTCATTCAACACATTATACTGGAGGTCATCAGTCGAGCCGAAAAAGTCTCTAAGTATATATATCAAATCTATCGCGCTACAAAGTAGGTTGTAAGCATCATTAAAATAGCTTTGTTCCTCGTAGTATTTATAAGCTGAAATTGCGTGTCCAAGATTCTTTTTAAGCCTTGCGATTCGCCCCTGAACTTCTATCGGCCTATCGTTATAGAATGAAATCATGTCAATCTCCTGACTAAGCGAATCTCTAATGTAAACTGAATAAACATTGCTTAACAATAATAGATTATTTAGGTCTTTGGAAGCTTGCTCCAACGATTGCAAGTGTCCGTAAAAGTCTTTCAACAATCGATCAAGTTTTAAGATGTATTCTTTTTTTTCATGCAGACTGAGTGGTTGATTGATGGACTCCCGCACTCTGTTTTCAGCATAAGATATTCCCCTGACATGAGCGATATATTGAGAAAAGTTGTCTGTATTCCAAGATTCAAGCTGTGCTTTGACAATAGGTTCTGCATTTACCTCTTTAATCTTTTGAAATGTCGTCTGAATGTCATCATATATCTTACTCGGTGGTTCATTGAAAGATGAAAGTATCCTCAATTTTATCAAGTTGAAGTGGGTAATATTAATATCAAGGGTAATACCATTTATTGTATCCTCGGCTCCCTGTCTTAACTGCAAAATTTTCTCCGAAAATTCATCAATACTAATTTTTCCTAGAGACATATCATTTTTCAGCTTTGCAAATATCACTGTCTCGTTTTCCTCAACTGAAACGTCCTGTCGGCGTCTCAGTCTTTCAAAATAATATGATGCCTCAGCGTGTCTTCCAGCCTCACAATATGTCACCGCCGCAACTATTTGAAGTTCTTTTTCAGAATTTATATCTTTCATTGGTAAACGGCTTACAAGGTCTAAAACCATTTGTAACCCATTTGAGCTGAGCAATGCTATGCCATGACTTCTCAGCATTTTTTTGACATGGTTTGGGTTATTAAAGTCTGTCGGTTCTTCGCTATTGTCGATAACTGTCGGTAAATTGTACTTGCTTCCGTAGGAAGCTTGCATTATTCCTGCATTTTCGAAGATTCTTTTGAATCTGGAATGTAGATTCAGCATTTGTTCTTTATCCAACGCATTAGCCGCTGGAATTTTAATACTTACCGTGTCATTTTGTTTCCAAGTGTCATTTTGTTTTTCTTCCATCAACCTATTGAAAATCACATCGACATATTCATAGTACATTTTTTCCTGTGTTACGGAATAAAGCACAATAATTCCCATTGCTGGCTTCCTGTTAATCAGATAGCCCAATCTAGATGTTTCAAATTGATATGAGATGAAAGCGCCATCTTGAATAAATGTTGGATTAATAACGCTCTTTAACTGAACTGCAAATCTCCAATTCGAGGCTAGCGTCCCATCTAGTATCAACTCAACGTCAAAATCGCAACCTTTGTCTGGAATATCTTCACGACTGATAAATCCGTTTGATTGGCTAAACAGTATCTTGAAAGCTATACTCGATTTTTCACTATTTATCGAAGGGTTATCAATTATTGGGAGGTCGTTGAATGCCATGAATGACTTTGTTTATGATTTGGGAAATGTAAGGGTATCGAAGTACATTAAGGGTTTATGCAATTATTAATAAAAGTACTGATGAAAGTATTACTCTTCAAATGAATATAGGGATTGATTATAAATACCGCCTTGCAAGATTGCATTTCGCCTGGGCGAAATGTCTTGTTGGGGGTAAACCCCCAGACCCCCCGAATGCAACTCTTAGGAAATTCTGCTCCTTCCATACTTCCTTTTTGAAGCTTCCAAAACTGAGTTTCTTGAGCTTTCGGGAAGAATATTATTGGCTACTGTCTGAGCGCTGAAAGGTCTGGATGTTGCCCCGTCTATCATCAGCTTAATGTATATTCCGTACTTGGGGAGGTTAATTAAATCCTCCTTATCGAATACAGGCTCAAATTCCTGTTCCAGATATTGAGCGTCTGTAGCACCGACACGGAAGGCAATGAGGGTTCCTACGTTGCCGAATATTGCGGTTCTAATGCGCTCATCTAATTGGTCAATGTATTGGTGAGCTAGGAAAAGGGACAAGCCATATTTACGGGCTTCGGCAAGAATGTCAGCGAAGGATAGGGTTACAAAGGAATGCATTTCGTCTATGTAGAGGTAAAAAGGCACTCGCTGGCTAATATCTTGTCGTGCCCGGTGGAGAGCTGCCAATTGAATAGATGTAATCAGAATACATCCAAGTAGGGTTGAGGTATCTTCTCCAAGCTCGCCTTTTGAGAGATTAACAATAAGTATCTTCTTGCCGTCCATGACCTCCTGCAGGCGGAAACCACGGCATTTCTGTCCTATAGTGTTACGGAGTGGCAGACTGGCTGCAAATACCCCTATTTTGTTCAATATCGGGCTTATAGCCTCGGTTTGGAAGGTTCGGTTATACTTCTCGAACTCTGCCGACCAAAAACGCTGTATATGCTCTTCTAGGACGTATGCAAGCACCTGGGTGCGAAAGCCAGTATCTGTAAGAAGCGGTTGTATGTCTAACAGGGTCGCATCCGGATAATGGAGAAGTGTTAGCAAAGAGAAGCGGAGGATGTATTCCATTCGAGGGCCCCAACTGTCAGACCATACCTTTTTGAAGGCTGAAATAATCCCCGAAGCAACCAGGTGATGATAATTTGGGTGGATTCCTTTGAGTGGATTGAACGGGATTGGGTTAGCCAAGTCTTTGGGGTTGAAATACACAACATCCTCAATTCTGCCTTCCGGTATGTAGTCTAGAATGTCAGTCGCTATGTCACCGTGGGGGTCAATGATACAAAGCCCGTTACCTCGCTTGATATCTGAAAGCGCCATGCTCTTTAACAGGGTACTTTTACCTACACCTGTTTTACCTACAACATAGATATGACCGAAACGGTCTTTATCGAGTATTCCGAACTTCTGATTTGTATTTCTATAGTTTGTTATGCCTATAGGTGTAAGATTATTCTCCTGTTCCATGTTTTCAGCGTAGGAGAACAATGAAAGTACTGGAAGTAGGTAAAAATTGCCGGAATAGTCAAACTCCTTCCATTGCCTGAAAAGGATAATTCCGCCTACTACTCTAGTATGCCGAATTAGAGAAAATGGGTTGATGCGACAAGAAAAGAACCTGAACCAACTATTTGAAGAATATACAAAGGAATGCCAATTCTCATCTCAATTAAGCTCCGAAACAATAAAAGGCTATAAAGCGGTTTTTCAGCTTTTTCAAATGCTAGTGCCCGAGATAGCTACTGCTGATTTGTTGAGTACCGAAATGGTTACAGAGTTTTTTAAACGGCTTCAAACACGAGAAAGAAAAGTCGGAAGGACCATTAAAATTGGGGTTAAAATATCTAGCATTAAAACCTATTGGAGTAAACTACACGCTTTTTTTGAATGGCTTACCATTAAATCAATTATTCCAAAGAACCCTTTACTTGGAATACGACCTCCACAACCAGCCTACAATGATATTAAAGCGTTGAATGAAAATGAAGTCAAAAAACTTTATGCTGCTGTTTCTTTACATTCCAAGAGCCAATTTATCCTTCGCCGTGATACGCTCATGCTGAGCATGCTTCAGTTTACAGGTATGAGACTAGGAGAATTTATTTCCTTGGAATTATGGGATATCGATATTGAAAGACAATTGTTAACAGTCAGGAGTACAACCTCTAAATCAAAAAGACTTCGACTTATTCCCATACATCCAACCTTGCTATTCCATCTGAAGGATTATATTTCGGAACGGAACAAACGAAAATACACTACCCCATATCTCTTAGCTTCCGCAAATGGGGATAGAGTGCTTAGTCGTCCGGGACTAAAACATTGGGTAGACAATCTTGGTCACAGAGCTGGAGTCAAATTTCACCTTCATCAATTCAGGCATTCATTTGCAGTCAACCTCGCGATAAAGAATGTAAATGCAGTAAAAATTCAAAAGTTGCTAGGTCACAGTAGCTTGAATATGACTATGACTTACTTGCGCTCAATAGAAACCGATGAATTGCAAAGCGACATACAAAAATTGTCACTATAAAAATATAATAATTTTACTGGTCAATTAGTCGCTATTTCTTTTCGTGAAGTTTTATAAGCTCTTCAATATCAGGCGGGATTGGAACTTCCTCATCAGTTTGATAAACATCATAATCGTTCCTTTTATTGTTAAACGTTCTATGAATAGTAGTTACAACACAACTACCAACCTTTTCAAATAAGTCCACGATTGTTAAAATCTCAATTTCAAAAAGAAATTCATTTCTCCTTTCACGCGAACAAAACAGTATTGATGTTAATTCAAGTTCCTGGGATTTCAGCATCTCGTCAATTTCATCTTTACTAAGCTCTTTATCATCTGGGAGTTGATCCAAGTAAGACTTTGCAAGAGCAAAACTCGGAGCAAAAATATAGCTGTGAATAATTTGATTGATTAAAAATGTCAAATCGAATTTGGCAGCTATAGACTTTTCTAAGTCGAAAAACTCTTGAAATCGGTGATTATTTTGGATTGTAACATTCTTGCCAATATTACTATATTTTCTACCGTCAATTTTTGTAGAAACAATTTTGTTTGTCAGTTTATTGGCCTCGATGAGTTTTCGAATCATGTAAAACCCTATCATTACCTCTTTTTCAAAAGCGCCATGTGTTGCATCAGTCCAAGGTCTTTTGTATGAAATTCGATTTTTAATTTTACTGGATAGTTTAGAAACTTCTCTCCTCCAATAGTAGCTTTCATTAATCATTATCATTAAGTTAAGGATAGATAGATATTGGAATCATGGCCATGTTTTAATTCCACGCTATCTGTGTACTAAATGCCGTTATCCCATTTTTCAAATTTTATAACCTCAAATGGCAAATAACTTTCATCACTGTTCGTAAATATTTTTCTTCCTAATTGAGCAATTATTCTAACAGGAGTTTCTTCAGGATTTTCAGAATGGTATCTAAACGGTTGACTTGATAAACCTCTACTGATTACTATCCTAGTTTTTTCAGGTAGTAAATTAAGCAGCTCTTTATATCGGTCTTCTTCAAAATCGAAAGTGGCAACAAATTTGGTATCTTCTAAACCTTTAATCCCAAATACATCGTTAAGCGAATAAGAGCTTTCATTTAATTTCGCAATGAAGTGTAAATCCTTTACTTCAAAAGGTAACGGTTCAGTTACTATTTGCAAGTCACCGATTTTCATTAGAAAAAGTCCTAAGTCGAGGGAATAATCTTTAAGATGTGGCTTTTTGACGAATTCTGGAAGGAGGTGTTTCTTTAGGTCTTTCCAATTATTCTTCAAGTCTTTAATTTCAAAACTAAATAATGGGGTATGCTGCTTTATATTAAATACTACCAATTCTTTCCCATTGCATAAACAATAGATTTCACTTTGTATTTCTGGATGCATTGCATAGCTATATGCCTGGAATACATTTTTACCATTTTTTATGTCCTCGGTCGGTCTTTTAGCATCAAGTATCCAGTAATATTTCCCTTCTATCTCAAAAGTATAATCAGGTACAATACTCACATTGTATTGTTTCGTTCCAAAATAATAGAAAGGATGTTTCAAGGCTTTACTTCTCACAATCTTGTTTTCGCTTGACGCGCTGTATCCTAAGCTTTTAAGTATAGGATATATAATTTCCTCTCTTACAGCATCTTCCTTAAAATCTGGACTATCAAGTAAATCGAAATTGAAGTCCTTGAAAATGTCTTCAAAATCATCGTTGTCAAGCAATTGATTTAGATAATCTAATTCCATTTAATACATTTTTACTCTTGTATCAAAATTAGCTAATAAACAATGCTGTTGGACAAAGAATTCAAAAGTGATTGATTTTTCTTAAAAACCTGCCATGATTATGGTGTCGGATTTTATTATTTATTAAAATCCAGCACTCTTTTTAAGTAAAATCCAATTGATAAACCGGTCATGGTTTGAATGTTGCTTTTTCATTCAAATTGTCAAAATATCCTTTGTTTGTAAGGGTGAAATAAAAAAAGCGCCCTGTCGTGTTATTGCAAATGAGGCGCTCTACCAACTAAGCTAAGGGCCCAGGCATAAAACATAGCATGTATAAGGGTATTTTGCAAAAACGGATGCAAAAAGTTGCTTTTGATGACCTGTTCTTGTGCTAAACAGCTCATTGACGCATAAAAAGAGTGTTGGATTATAGCAACAGTATGGATATCCAAATACTGGCGCACCAGTTTTATGAGTATTCCCTTTCTATCAAAGGGTACTCAAAATCTACTATTAGAAGATATAAGTTCGTAATTAACTTCTTCTGCAAGTCTGCAGAAATGTCTAAGTTGAATGAAGTGTCGGAAGAAAAAGTCCGTAGGTTCTTTTATCATGGACGAATTGAAAGGAAATGGTCGACACAAACCTATATTGTCTACCACGTATCATTACTCGTATTTTTTCGATGGTGTATCAAGCAAGGGCTAATGAGTAAAAACCCTATCGAAGAAATTGAGATCCCAAAGGTTGAGAAGCGATTACCTAAGTGTTTAAACACTCAGAATTCGCTTAGGTTGCTTGAAATTGTCTATAACTATTCATACAGCCATAAATATCTGCGCTATCGAAATCATGCCATTTTAGCGACATTCTTGTATGCGGGGCTACGAAAACAGGAACTCTTGAACCTGAACCTTACAGATGTCGATATAGAGCACCTTTCAATTTTTGTACGCCAAGGGAAAGGAAATAAGGATAGGATAGTTCCCATAAGCTTTACTCTGGCACAGAGTTTAAAGCGATACCTCGACGAAAGAAAAAAGCTGCATAAGACATGCCCTCAGTTCTTTGCCTCCTATAACCGAAACCTCGGTTATACAGACCAAGGTTTAAGAAGATTAGTAGCAGACCTTAGCGTTTCATTAGGTATCAGATTTAGCGTCCACAGACTACGGCATACCTTTGCAACCCTAATGCTTGAAGGTGGATGTGATATTTATAGTTTGTCAAAAATGATGGGTCATAGCGATATAAAAACTACAACGATATACCTTTCTGCCAGTGCAGAACATTTGCGTTCACAGATGACAAAGCATCCCCTCAACATGCCTACCGTTTAGAAAGTGTAACAATCATAACTTTCACGACCTTAAAGCAAGGGCTGGCTTTTTCAATGGCAGCCCTTTTATTTATAAAAGCTTCAATTCCGAACTCCTTTACAAGCTCAACAATAGTTTTGTCTCTTGGTAATAGCGCCCAGGCAACAAAAGTTGTCGGATACACCCTCTTCTTGTGCATCTGCTCATTCTACTTTTACAGCTAATAATTTCAAGATGCGAGTTTAGGAATAGTTAAATTTTTTCTTTTTATACTTTTTATTGACTTGCCTATTTAGGCAAATTTTACCTACTACCTCAAGAATATCGTACTTGATACTTTCAAAGCATGGCTCGTGAAAGCAAAGGAATACCAAATAGATTGTGGCAGTATCGCAATCTAATGGGTTTTACACAATTAGAAGTTGCAGAGAAATTGGGATTGGCTAACACATCTATGATCTCCCGATGGGAAAGTGGTGTAACGATGCCAAGCAGTAAAAACCTTCTTAAGCTTTCCAAGTTATATAAAACCCTGGCTAATGAACTCTATTGGGAACTAGGAAAAGAGATTGAGAAAGAATTGTTTCCTGCAAGTAGTATTAACGACCCATAACAGAAGAATACCGTACGATAACGTTTATATATAAAACGTATAACGTACGTCTCAAAAAAGGTCAACCTTATCAACATTCATTGCCTTTTAAGGCATACACCTATGAACCTAACACAAGAACAAGAACGTTTGGCATTAGAGATTGCGCATGCACTGGATGATATGGATAGCATTCAATCTCATCGTAAGATGGTTGCCACTTATTCTGAAGAATACTTACGGAAGAAACTTACTAAAACTCTTGCGATGCCTGCATCACAAATCCGCAAATCACGAGGAGCACTATACACTTCACTTGTACAAGGATATGGCAATCGTTTTAGGACTTAGCCCAGGAACTCGCAGTTTTGGATTAGCAATGTTTAAAGCTAATAAACTTGTGGATTGGGAAATGAAAACACATCCAGAAAAGTGGGGTGATGAGAAACTAAAAAAAATTCTACGGTACGTTAGTCGCTATATTGATAATTATGAAATTGCACAAGTAGCAATAAAACTACCGACTGAGCTTCCCATTTCTTCCGCATATATTCAACTGGTTGGCTCATTAAATGTATTATTTGAGAGGAGAGGTATACCGGTACACTACTATTCATTGTCTGACTTAAAAAAGCATTTTTGTAGTCAGGAGCGTCCCAATAAATTGGACTTGGCTGAATGTATGGCGTCTAAGCACCCGCATTTCATTCATACACTTTATGACAAAAGGATGAACAGTAAGGTGCATAATATGAAGGTACTTGAAGCTGTAGCTGCTGCAACTTACCTTCTACATCTAAATAGCGTTTAAAGGCAGCGCCCTACAAATTGTAGAGCGCTCTTTGCTATTGTCTTGTAAACAATGCCATTTGATTAAGCGTTTGGGGCTTAACAGGCTTGTTATGTACGTTGTATCGCTGCACGAGATAGAAGACAGTAATGTCTTCATTGCTGATAATTGCCCATGCTTCAATGAGTGCTTTCGAGCGAGATACTCTTTTCCTTTTCTGTATTGCCCAGCTCATTTTCATAAGCCGTACAAACTTGCTGATGTTTCTTTCCATATTGAATCGATTTAGTAATTACCCACTACGGCTTAAAAGCCATGTGCAGTGGTAAGCACACAATAAGCACGACTAGAAATACAGGCAAGGTTTCTACAAAAAGAATACTATTTGAGAGTGGAGGTAGTTTCACAGACCGCAACGGAAAATGCAGATTGTTTTTGTATAACCATCGGGCGCATCAGCGACCTTGACTGAATTGATTGAGTGCATTCCTTCGCATCATCACTGCATATTGCCTCTTTAGGCAAATTCTACTATCTATTCGCTTTGGTTCGATGCTATTAGACTTGAGGAAACAATTTTCGTTAACAAAAAAATTAATAACGATGGAAGCAACAACAACCACCTCCAACGACAACGTTCAAAAAAAGGATGTGTATGCGATTGTCACCGAGAAAATCATTGAGCAACTTGAAAACGGCACGGTTCCGTGGCATGTCCCCTGGCATAGTGCTGGTATTCCATGCAATCTTATTTCCAGAAGGCCGTACAGGGGCATGAACTTAATGCTCCTCGCTTGTCATGGATATGAGCAAAACTTCTTTCTGACGTTTGCTCAATTAAAAGAACTAGGCGGAAAGGTTAAGAAAGATGAACGCGGTCATATAGTTGTGTTCTGGAAAAGACCTGAAAAGAGCGAAGGCGAAGGCACAGATGATGAGAAAGAAAAGAAGCCAATACTACGGTATTACATAGTCTTCAACATTTCTCAATGTGAAAGTATACCTGAGGACAAGCTACCGAGTACACCGTACAGGATACCGGCTTCAATTTCGACATGTGAAAACATTGTGTCTAACATGCCTAAACGTCCAATTGTAAAGTTCAAGGAGCACAGAGCGTATTATGATCCGTTGAAAGACTTCATTAACATGCCTAAGCAAAAGAGCTTTGAAAGTGACGAAGCTTACTATTCCACACTTTTTCATGAGCTAGTGCATAGTACAGGGCATCACAGCAGGCTTGATAGAAAAGACCTGTTGCAAATGGCTGAATTTGGTTCAGAAGCGTATTCACATGAAGAACTGGTAGCTGAGATAGCCACATGTTATCTACAGTCCTATACAGGCATTACTAGCCAGTTTGAGCAAAGTGCCGCATACATTCAAGGTTGGCTATGGAAATTAAAGAATGACAAAAGATTCATTTTGTCTGCCTCAACCCATGCACAAAAAGCATCGGATTATATTTTGAACGTACAAAGCGAATCAGACGAGGAAACACCAAAGGAGGATTAATGGTTAGTTGTGTAATGGGTTAGTAAAAGCTCGATATTTCTATATCGGGCTTTATTTTTTGTCCTTTTTAAGTGGCCTTTCAGGTAAAAAATCGCGTGGACTGCAGCCAAATAGGGTTGCCAGCTCGTTTAGCTGAGCTACGCTATACTTCTTCCCATACTTTCCGCTCTCGATCTTACCAATAAATCCGTAGGACAAATCCAAAGCATTGGCTAGAGCAGGTTGGGTTATTCCTTGCTCTATTCTCATCTCCTTGATCCTAGCAATTACATACTTATCTACGGCAGTTACCATCAGGTGCTTCTATTGTTCCAAAGTATCTCTGAAAGAAAAAATATCATCTTCCCTATGGGAAGAATATGATTTTTTACTTAGGTTTGTATCAATAAAATTTAAATGCTATGAAAATCAAGGCTCTTTTAGTAACACTTATATGCTTTATGCTTATTGCGACTACTGTTTTGTATCTGTCATGTAAGAAGACTAATAAATATGGTACATATACGGATAGGTGCAAAGGAATAACTTGTCAGAATGGCGGCACATGTAATACTAATCTTGGATACTGTGAATGCCCATATGGCTATGGTGGGGAGTTTTGTGAATATAAGTGTCCGTCAAAGGATGAATTTTTAGGAACGTATATCGGCAAAAACCAAAAGTATGGTGATACAGTAGTTGTGTCTGCAAATTCAAACGACAAAAAGCTTGATGTAACATTTACGAGCTATGGCAATAAGTTGACCTTTGTTTGCGACTTGAAGTCATGTGGGTTTAGCTTTTTAGATACCAACTATACGTACCTGGGAGGTAGACATTTGGATGGAGGTTTGAACAAAGATTCGAAACAAACTCTTAACTTAACTTATCGTAATCTCGTTAATGCCGATGGTCCGGGTACTTGGAAGGGTACAAGGCAGTAAAGATATTTCATGGTGATAGGGTTTATAGGGGCAGGTCTGTTCACAGGCTGGCTTTTTATTGTCCCTTTATCATTTCGATTAAAGTATTGAACTTGCTTATTATATCATCTTTACCCGGATTACCCATTAATGTCCAGGTTAATGTTGCAAGAAGATTTATTAAAAATCCCCAAAGCATTCCTTGCCAGTAGTTTCCTTGAATTTTTTGAGAAATTGCGTTCACGGTAGTTTGAGAAACCAAGTTCTTTTGAGCTTCCGACATCGAAGCCCAAGTTTCAGCATTAGTTTTGTTTTCTAATATGATTGCGTCTAACTCCTCTTTTATTTTTTGCTTTTTATCTACCTCTAATTGAGCTTGATTTAAATCGCCTTGTAATATGCCAAAATGTTGTCGAGCAGATTCGATTTCATTCTCAATTGTAGTTAGTTTATTCAATAAGATTTGTGTGTTTTCTTGATTCGTTTTCGAATCGTAGCGTTTGAATGAGGCAATTGGAAAAGTAAATAGTACGCCAAAAACTATCAATAAACTTAGTGCCAGTGGCGAAAACATATTAAGCCATGAAAAGAATAAGAATAGTACAATGAGAATTATGATTTCATGTTTACTAAGCACAATTCTTTTTGAAAAGAAAGAAATTGAATAATTGCCATTAGGTATTTTGGAGAATTTTTTACTTTTTAAATAGAGAAAAGCTAATGTAAAAAGGATGGCAGGAAGAACGATAAAAAGGAGGACTATTTCTTTTGTTTCCATAAGGTTAGAGCATTTGTTCCTATCTCAAATATATATGAGACCTTCTGTTATCTTTAATATAGCTGTCAAAATTAATGAAGCATTTTAATCAAATAATAAAATGTTTAATTCGTATGTGGCACCAGCTATTTAAAGTTCCTGCCAGATGGAAACATCTCTATTTGTAGCACCTTTTTAACTCGGGTATCTTTATACTTATACGAGTTAGAGTCTGCGTCTTTTTCATCAGCTCTTGAAAGTGTTTGGATTGATTGTTCCTGATTCTCTGTCACACCTAATTGACGGAGCAAATTCGACATATTATGGCAACGCTTAACAATTACGTGAGTAACTTCACCTTCTCTCTGTAGTTTACCCTCTATCATTAGCATTCGAGAATGGATAATCTCTTTTCTATATTTTTCAAATAGCTTACTGAATACAACAAGGTTTACAATGCCGGTTTCATCCTCTAAGGTAATAAAGACAATGCCACTTGCAGTACCTGGCCTTTGCCGTACCAAAACAAGCCCCGCTACTTTAACCACATCGCCGTCTTTATATTCTTCTAGTCCTTTGGCAGATAAGACATTTAGCATTGATAATTTCTCCCTCGCAAAACTTACAGGATGTGCCTTTAATGAAAGCGCTAAAGAACTATAATCTTCTATTACATGCTCAGGTAATGTCATTTCAGGTAAACGCACATCTTCCTGTAAACTTTCAGAGTCTTGTCCTTTGTATATACCTGTTGGACTGTCTGCCAGGGCTGCTACTTCCCAAAGTGCCTGTCGCCTATCAAGTCCTATTGATCTAAATGCGTCAGCATTAGCTAGTCTTTCTAAAGTTGAGATAGAAATACCAACGTCCAACAGTGAATGAACAGTATTAAACTGCTGTTCTCTAGCAACTACTAACAACTGCATTTCTTCTTGTTTCAAACCTTTAACCTGTCTAAAACCAAGTCTAACAGGATGATATTTACTGATTTTATCTTCAAGCCTGTTATCCCAATTGGAGAAATTTATGTCTACAGGACGGATTTCTACGCCATGCTTTTGTGCATCAATGACTATCTGTGCAGGTTGATAAAACCCCATAGGCAAGCTGTTGAGCAATGCCGTTGCAAATATATCAGGGTAATAGCATTTTATCCATGAAGACACATACACTAATAGAGCGAAGCTTGCAGCATGGCTTTCAGGAAAGCCGTAACTACCAAAGCCCTTTAATTGGTTAAAAACACGTAAAGCAAATTCTTTCGTATAGCCTTTGGCAGTCATGCCACTAACCATTTTTTCTTCAAACTGGCTTACTAAGCCCTTAGCCTTAAAGGTTGCCATACTGCGCCGTAATTGGTCAGCTTCAGCAGGTGTAAAACCTGCAGCAACAATAGCTATTTCCATTGCCTGTTCCTGAAACAATGGCACCCCTAATGTCCTGCCTAAAATATTTTCCAGTTCTTTAGATGGGTATTCCACGGGTTCTTCTCCATTTCTTCTGCGTAAATATGGATGTACCATATCACCTTGAATTGGGCCAGGTCTAACTATGGCTACTTCTATAACCAAATCATAAAAACATTTCGGTTTCAGTCGTGGAAGCATAGACATTTGTGCTCTGCTCTCAATTTGAAATACACCTATCGTGTCAGCGTGGCTTATCATTTCATATACTGCCGGATCTTCTCGTTTATTGATTTCGGCAAGTGTCAGATTCAACCCATAATGCTGTTTAGCCAAATCAAAAGCTTTACGAATACAAGTAAGCATACCTAATGCAAGCACATCTACTTTTAGAAAACCTAACGCTTCAATATCATCTTTGTTCCATTCTATGTTGATGCGGTTCTCCATACGTGCCTTTAGAATAGGACATAGATCTGTTATCTTTCCTCGGGTAATAACAAAACCACCTGTATGTTGCCCAAGCTGTCGTGGAAAGCCAATATACTGTTGTGTGAGTGCTAAGACCTTGAGCAAATGCTTGTCATTTGCGTCAAATCCTTCACTTGATATTTTCTTTCCGTCAAACCATTCATCTGTAAACTCCCAGGAAGAACTAGACAGGCGATTGATAGCATCTACGGATAATCCCATCACTTTAGCTACATCACGGACAGCTCCTTTAAAATGGACTTGCGTTACTGTGGCAACTATGGCGGCTCTATCACGTCCATACTTCTCATAGATGTACTGTATAACTTCTTCTCTGCGTTCATGTTCAAAGTCAACATCAATATCGGGTGGCTCATCTCTTGCATCCGACATAAAACGGGCAAAGAGTACTTTAAACTTAGAAGGGTCTACAGAAGTAATACCTAAACAAAAGCACACTATCGAGTTTGCAGCAGAACCACGTCCCTGACAAAGAATATCTCTACTACGAGCAAAGCGAACAAAATCATAGACAGTAAGAAAGTATGCAGCGTAGTTCTTTCGCTCCATAAATTCCAACTCCATTTCAATAGTCTCTTTTATCTTTTGAGGGATACGCACTCCAAACTTTTCTTTAGCGCCTTGCCATGTGAGATGCTCTAATTCCTCTTGCGGTGCTCTACCATCACTGGTTATTTCTTCCGGATATACGTATTCCAATGTGTCTAACGAAAACTGACATGCAGATACGATCTCTTGAGTGCGTTCTATGGCATCAGGATATTGAACAAAGAGACGTATCATTTCTTTGTTAGGTTTTAAATACCGTTCTGCATTTTGATATAGTCTAAAGCCAGCATTGTGGATAGTACATTTCTCACGAATACAGGTCAGAATATCTTGTAATTCTCTACGTTCCGGGCAATGGTAATGTACATCGTTAGTAGCAACTAAGGGGATATGTAATTGTTCAGACAGTTGAGATAGGCGGAAGAGCTTTTTGTTATCATTTGCCTGATAAGAACGGATTGCACCAAGATATATATCGTTTCCTAAATGATGTTTATATTCCTGCAAAGCCACCTTAAATGATTCCTCAAATTCAAAAGTCTCATTGAGTGTTGAAGGAGTTACAACAATGAACTTAATGCCTTTGGCATATTTGTATACATCCGACTTGTATAAATAACATTTGCCTTTTTCTGCCCTCAGATTACCTTCTGAAAGCAAAGCCGATAGTCTTGAGTATGCTTCTTTATTAGTTGGATATGCAAGCAGGCTTGGACCGTCTAGCAGTTCCAACCAGCAGCCAGGAATTATTCTAATTCCTTTTGCTTTAGCTGCTGCATGTGCCCGCACAATGCCAGCAAGTGTGTTTCTATCTGTAATGGCAATTTCCGTATAGCCAAGATTGGCTGCATATTCCACCAATTCATCAGGATGGGAACCGCCTCTTAGAAAGCTAAAATTCGTTGTTACTTGTAATTCTGTATACTGCATAACTCATAATTCTTTAAGCAAAAAATCCATGAATAAACCATTTAGGTTCTCCATTCGCGTAATGTCCTAACCTGAATAACCAGTATCGTGCGCCTGTTTCATCTTCTATGCAGTAATAATCTCTATACAAGTCCTGAGCTATCCACCATTCTTGTTCTATTCGTTCAGGGCCATCTGCTTTCTTTACGTGATGTAGTTTTCCTTTGTATTTAAATAACATGGGTGGATAGTCTGGTAGCTGAACCGTCACTTCTATAAGTTCTGGGTTAGGTAGTAATTGGATAGGTCGTGGTAAATCAGTGCGCCAATTTGTAGTTGGTTTTTCTTCCAGAGAAATAGCAGTTGTTATGGATCGTTCAGGCCAGTAATGTTCAGCAGGTAAGTAACGGTGAATGGCATCCATACTTACTTTACCTGCAAGTTTATCTAATAGTTCTGCTATAGCTACCTGATCATGATTGCCTTCGGAATTCCATAATGCATCTTGTGCTGTTGAAATAGTTTCCACTTTAGGTGCTTCCAAAATAAAAACCTCAAAACCCAAATCCGGTTCAAGTGTTGCTATTTTGATTTCGAATAGCTTAAACAAATGCTCTACATTTCTCGAAGCTCTATTTGTACCGATACCGATTTGCTGAATGTTGCCATCCATTCGATAGCATTTAAAAATACAAGTTCGTAGTCCTAATTCTTCTTTAGCTAATCGTTGGCACAACTTCTCAAGTAATTGTTTCAAGGCAATTTCAATGCCTGTTGCTGTACGGATAGGTTCAAGACATGGTAATCGTTCTTGGTATGGCTGTATTGGTTTTACAGGTTCAAGTATTTCCATTTCCTGACCTAATGCCTGGTCAAGACGCATCAACAGAGATTGCCCAAAGCGTCTGCGTAAAGCAGAACGCGGCATTTTTATAAAACTCTGTATCGTATATAATCCTAGTTTACTTAAGCGGTCTGCTATACTTGCATCTATTCGCAATGCGGAAGGTGTCAATTGTAAGATGGCTCCTAATTGTTGTCCTGACTTAACAATAGATGCTTTATTACCATAACGAGACAAAGCCCAGGCGGCACCTATTGTGTCCGCAATTGCTATGCGTACATCATAGCCGTAAGCTTCAAGTTTTGTAAAAATATCTTTCAAGTAAGCCTGTTCGCCACCCCACAGGTGAGGACAACCGCTTACATCAAGAAGCACACCATCGGGTAAGTCGATAGCAGCGACAGGAGTATAGCGTAAACACCATTCCGCTAATGCAGTTAGTAATTGCTCCGCTTTACCCGGTATCTCATCAATAACCTTTAATGTTGGATATATAGCCCTGCAATCAGCCACAACCATTTCAGGGTAAATGCCTCTTTCATGTGCATTCTGACTAACGGCTTTAACAACCATTCGTCCACGTTCAGGTGCAGCTAATACAAACGGCACTTCTTTTAGTTCAGGCTGTTTACGCTTAAACCAGTCGGTTGATAAATGACGGAACCATATTGCAACAAAACGTTTAGGCATAGGAACCGGTTTTGAGTTGTTGCACTTTGCTTAAGTCGAATACTTGCATTGTGATATCTCTAAAGCCATTCTCTAACCATTCAATTTGCCATGTACCAGTTTTACCATTTCTCACTTTTAATAACTGCACATTCCATCTCGGACTTCCAACACCTGGCATACTATCTTCCAGTACACTTGCAATAGGTTCTATTTGCCACCGGGTGACACAAGCCACAGTATTTTTATTCCTTGGCTGAAAGCGATGAATGAAACCTGTAACCTTGCTTTCTTCTACTGCCAATTGCAACCTACGGGACTCTGTAAAGGTCATTTCTCTTATTTCTCCAACAACTGCGGTAAGAGCATTACACTTTAATGCTTCCTCTATTGCCCAAAGAGCATCCTTGGGTCGAGTGAGGTCTATAAAAATGACCCTATCGGGATCTATTCCAAAAACTTTTAAGGTTGGGGGAAATAATGTTCTTTGTGTTCCTATCCAAATACAAACCCCGCCCTTTTGCATCAGGCAACCTGTAAGGCCGGAAATGAAACCATTTGTTGCAGCACTACTTTCTTGTGCATGGCTAATAAATTCATGTACAACACCCGTGGGGAAAATGCGATTTGGAAAGGACTTTTCTATAGAGCTTAAACCAGTAAATATCTGCTCGCTTTGCAATGGTTTCTTAAAGCCCTGCATAGAGAATACCTCTCGTTGCAGCTTATTGATTATATCGGCTTTAACCATTGATTCCACGGGTTTGGTACTGTTTGTTTGTACAAAAATATAAATAATCAATGCTAATATTGTACAAATGTTCAATTTTCATTAAATTCACGCTTAAAACCTTAGAAATCAGTAATTATTTATTTTATCTACATATATTTTTGAATAACCTAAATATCTCAGCATGACATGGAAAACATTAGAAAGCATGACAGAATTCAAATGCAAATAGTTTCTACTTGCCAAGCATTAGGAATTACAGCAAAACAAGAGCATAAGGGTCAAGGTTGGAGGGCAGATGTTTTTATTCCAAATAATGAAAGACCTATTGCATTTGAGATACAATTAAGCCCTCAATCACTCTCGAAAACTTTGGAGAGACAATCCAAATATATCAGGGACGGAATTCTTGGTTGTTGGCTATTTGAACACCCAATTCCAAAATTACTTAAAGAGAGACCTGACTTACCGGTATTCTATGTAGAAGACAATGAGGGGTCGGATTTAATGGTGAATCTAGGTGACCGAAGAAAGATTGATTTACGCATGTTTCTTGAGAATTTCATTTCAAATAGTATTCAATTCAAAGACGTTGCAAGGACTAATTCGATGCAAACGGTCAAACTTGTCTTCTACGAAATGGTATGTTGGAAATGTGGTGAATTAAACCATCTTTTTTATGTTGAGACACCATTCTATTCTTCTTGTAACGCAAAGATAAAACCAGAAGAGGCTCTTTGGGAATCCAACAGTATTGAGTATAGCCCCGAAATAATAGCTTTAGCAGAAAGGTTTATTGAAACCAGAAAGGACTTGAATTTAAAACTTGGAGTAATCAAAGAAAGATTTAGCAAGACAGTAAACAAACCTTATGTATCTTTTGGGTGCTATAAATGTGATAGTCTTTTCGGTGATTTTTATGTTATGGAGGCAAAAATCGATGTAATATACGATCCAATGGCTCTGACCTATCAAGACGAAATAGAGCTGAGACAAAATATTGAATTAAATATTCCTCATTGGTGCTTTCCTGACAACAAGCAATTTTGCGGTGGACACTAATCCTACTACAGCTAACATTGTAATGTTACAAGCTCGCCGTCAAAACGGAATGAATCCCTTGTGGTGAATGAAGTGCGCGAGTTCCAATGGATGGGGCGACCTGTAGCAGCATGTTAATGCCAGGGCGCACAGTGCAGGATTTTTGCGTGGCATGCAAATAAGCGGTAGCGGGTGGCAGCAAAAATCCGTAACGCAGACATTGGTAGCGCAGGCGAGCACATCAACAAGCAGCGATTGGACTGTGAAATACTGAAGCGAATGTAGTAAACGCAGGCTTGCTCATGAGTGAAGTGTTTTACCGGACAGAGTAGCTGCAATGAATGGAGATAGGCAGAAAGCAAAAAGAATGACAAACTTTACCCGCCCGGAGGTAAGGGTACTACATACTCTTTGAAAAAGTGTATGTAGTAGTTTGGCGTTCTATTTGCCTGCCTGTCGGAATGAATACCTTTTTACCTTAATTTCGAAGAACTTGAAAATGCCATTTTAAACTCAGAATCTTCCCACATCCATTGAAAACTTACATCGGTTTTAGCGTGATTGACTACTTCATTTGACATCTTAGAGGTTTGAATCAAATACTTGATAGCTTGTGCCTTATTTTTCTCTATGGAGTAAGCAGAAGCTAAACAATAGGGTATCTCAGGATTGTGTGATTCTATCCTCAGAGCCTTATGTAACCAGTACTTTGCCTTTTCTATATTCTTAGATTTCAAATAGTATGCTCCCAATGGTCTATAAATAAAGGTATTCTTAGTTAGATTTAATTTTTCTAGTTTGCCTATATATTTATCTCCTGTTGTAAAATCCTTTAGATAGGCCGATACTATTGCCATATTAGATATATTACTCAGGTTGTTAGAGTCTATTTCATAAGATTTTTTGAAAAAATATTTTGCCTCTTTATATTCACCATATCTCAAGTAAATGTTTGCCATTCGTGTATACACTACATAATAAGATGGGGCTTCTCTAGCAACGATATTGTAATAGTAAATAGCTTGGGGGATTAAATCGAGTGCTTCATATGCAAAAGCCAAATCAAAATAGCATTGCGTAAAATCTGGGTTCAGTTGAACAGCCTTTTCGAAATATGGAATTGCTTGCTCATAGGTCTCAAGATTCATGAAGATTCTTCCAACTCCATGCCAATTTAGTTCAATACTAGAATCAAGTTGAAGTGCTTTCAAAGATGAGGAATATGCCGCTGAGATATTATCTCTGTAATAGTAGTAACAACTTAAATTAGCCCAATAATGACTATTCGAAGAATCAAGTGAGATAGCTTTTGTTAAATGATATAATGCTTTGCCTGTGTCCTTTTGTAAACTTGGCTTTCCATTTCTTAGGACCATGCCTTTTTGTATGTAAGAGGTACCTAAACCTGAATTAATATCAGCACTATTAGAGTCCAATTTATACTGTAAAGGTTCATCATAATGTTCACCGATTAAGGTCTTAACTTTAGATAGTGTTTCCATTATTAACATTTAAAACAAAATGTATGGAAGCGAAGAAAAAACAATCTACAGAGAACTTCATCAAAGACATCCGTAGAAAGACCAGACGGTTATTTTCCTCTGAACAGAAAATTATGATTGTCATGGAAGCCCTTCGTGGCGAACTATCACCTGCGGAGATATGCCGTAAGTATACTATTACCCAGTCCATGTTCTATAAGTGGAACAAGGAATTTATGGAAGCAGGTAAAAAGCGGCTTGCAGGTGATACTACCAGAGAAGCCACCAGTGATGAAGTCACAGACCTGCGTAAAGAGAACCAACGGCTCAAGGAGATGGTAGCAGACCTGATGCTTCGACATGATATCGTAAAAAAAAGCTTGACCATGCTGGACTAAGCATTAAATACGGTAAATACATGAGGTTATCAGCATCAGAAAAACAGGAGATTATTCACCTGGTAGACAACTCCGATTTAGGCGTTAACAGAACCTTGCGGGAGTTAGGTATCCATAAGCGTACTTTTTACAACTGGTATAAAGCCTATGCTGACAAGGGTATTGATGGACTACAGCCTTCTGCAAGGAGGAACAGGCAGCAGTGGAATACCATCCCACAGGAACAGAAAAACCTGGTAGCAGAGTTGGCATTAGATCATCCGCAACTTTCATCAAGAGAGCTTTCATGTAAGCTTACTGATGAACAGCAGGTGTTTATATCAGAGTCCAGTGTTTACCGGATATTGAAAGCAAAAGGCCTGATTAGTTCACCTGCACATATTTTACTTGCGGCATCGGACGAGTTCAGTAATAAAACAGCTTTTGTACACCAGCTATGGCAAACAGACTTTACCTACTTCAAGATACTGGGATGGGGATGGTATTACCTCAGTACCATACTTGATGATTACAGCCGTTTTATTGTGCATTGGGAGCTTTGTGAGAGCATGAAAGCAGAAGATGTGCAACGCACTGTAGCGACAGCCATTAAGGAAGCTAAACTGGCCAGTAAACAGAAACCAAGGTTATTGTCAGACAATGGAGCCTGTTATATATCATCTGAACTCAAAGAGTATCTGCAAAAGCAAGGTATCAGTCAGGTACACGGCAGGCCAATGCATCCGCAGACACAAGGGAAAATAGAACGCTATCATCGTTCGATGAAAAATGTGGTCAAACTGGATAACTATTATTGCCCGGAACAACTAAAGGATGCATTAAAGCAGTTTGTTCATTATTACAATCATCAGCGTTATCACGAATCACTCAACAATCTGACACCGGCTGATGTGTACTATGGAAGAGGTGATGCCATACTGAAGGAAAGAGAACGCATTAAACAAATGACTTTTGAACGAAGAAGAAACAGATACTTGCAACAGAAAAGAAACCTATCACCTGAAAACAGAAAAACTTTTATTTAACTTTAAAAAATCAAGAAATACTATCTAAGCATTAGTGAACTTTAGCTTGACGACATACATTTATACAACCTCAATAATATTTTAAATGCTGAATCGACTTCTTGTGCCGCAGAATAAATCAAAGAAATGGTTTCGAGGACGTCAAAATTACTTTCATAATCAGGGACTTTTTTTAAGGTTTGAATTGCTGAAACAAATTTGTTGTGATGGAAATATGACCAAGCTGTTATTTGATATATTATTCCATCAATTTCCTCTTGTCCTTTTCCTTTCCTCAAATCGTTAATTCCTGAAAAACTTTTCATGTCGTATTCTACATTAGAGGATTTGATGATTACATCTTTAGCAATATTGCTGACATAATTAAAACATATTTTATTGTGTCCATCGCCCTCGCATTCCTTTAAAGAATAAGTACCATAGATAATTAGGTCCGCATTATGGTACTGCATAATTTTTTCAGCATATTTATAACCAATACTCTTGAGTTGTATTGAATCATCCAAAAACTCTACAGATATATTAAGCGAATCCAATTGATTTAAAGTTCTTAGCCGTTTACAAATGACTGCACCGATATCGTATGAAATTCCATTGAACTCACATTCTTTATAAAATGGAAGAACAAGAACATTATATGATTTACTCTTTTTCTCGAATACAGGCTTTGCATTCTCAGGCTCTTTTGATTTGGGCTGTTTAGGTGCACTGTTTTTTTTGTTTAGAGTAAATGTGTTAAGCACTATGGGTAGCCAAATCAGCAGCACTACCCCTGAAATTGACCAAGTGATTTTCTTTCCAATTTTCGTGATTACAAATTCTTTTCCGTCATTAGATACCCAATTTATTTTACGTTCTTTAATTATTATATTGAGAATAGAAAAACCTATTGTTATTAGAACAGTTGCAATAATTGCAACCTTAATATTGATTAAATTTATTGCATTGCTTATGCTATCTAGTAGTCCGCCTACTGCTAAAATCGCACAAAAAACCCAACCGGCATTTTCTATAAATTTCTGATGAGTAGGCTTTTTCATTAGTGTAAAATGAAGATATAACTCAGTTCATATACGGTAAAAATAGAATAATAAGCGTTAAAAACTATGCAGGTTACAAGTTAAGCCCTGCAAATCGATGTCTTCCTGGGTTTCCGAGGTTTGAGATTGAAAAGTGTGCTAAGTTGCCGATTATTATTGCCCATCGGACGGTATAGACAACTGTTTAGCTGTAAGTGCTCCGTGATTAGAAAGCAACCTAATCATTGCGGTATCAGTTGCAACATCAAGTGCAGTAGCATTCCAGGTATTTTTCCCGTTTCCCGGGACATTTAAAAGGTTATTTCCATGATTTAATAGCAACTTCGCCACGTTTAATGAATTGAATCTTGCCGCATACCATATAGGCGGAACATGAAACATGTTGTCAATGATATTAACGTTAACTGACGAATCCTTTAAAGCGATCTTTGCCAAAGTTGTATCATTCAACATTGCTGCGACATGAAGTATTGTTCGGCCATTTCTTGCTTGAGCATTGACATCTGCTCCCAAGGCAAGACAATCATAAATTGATAGACTATCATGACGATAAGCACTATATGTATGTTCTAGGACACTAGCTAATAAATTTGTCGCTTTCTGCCTTTTAGCAATTTGAGTAGAATCTAAGGGATTTACACTTGAGGTATCATCAGTCCCGGGTGAAATGGGCTCATTACTGGTACTTTCATTTTTTCCTTTAAACGCAATAAAAGCAACAATAAGTAAAAGGACAAAACTCAGTACGTATATTAACCCCCTTTGGGGCTTGGCTGGTGGTTGGGGTATTTCTTCGTTATTTGGTTGAGGAATTGGAATATCGTTCTTAATTACTTTTTTACGATTAGTATGAACTTTCTTTTCAGTTGGGTTTGCCTGTAGCCAATCAAGGTAATTAACTATGGCATCCATTCTTTTTATCGCTCTCTTTTCAGGAGTTACATAATCATTGAGTAAATTCCGTATATATAGAGAGGATACAGCATCTTTGTCAGCTTCCGGGGTTTTACTGAAGTCATTTATTTCGTTAGATAGAACGGTAAAAAAAATATCTGTTGCGACAATCCTTTCATCGGGATAATAGGTCTCGTAGTACCACCTTATTTGGGCTTTAATTGCGGATATTTCATCCCTGTTGTATTCACGTCTACGGGGTTCCATACAATTGAATTACAAGTAAATGTAATAATCGAATACTGTAAAAGTAGCAGAATTTACTTATTGGAAAAATGAAACCGCAATAATGGAAAAATGAAACGCTTACTAGAAGGTTTTTCGAGTAATGATGTTTCATATTGCACTTGGTCACGCACAAAAAACCACGAACAACATTGTGCTCGTGGCCACCTACGGAAATAGGTCCGAGGTGTAGCTTCTGAGGTTTTGACGAACCAAAGAGCATTAAATATATTATATCATATTATAATGTAAGTTGCAAGCTACATACTGGGCTTTTCTGTAGGTCATTGTTAACAATCTAAATGATCTACAAAATGCAAAAAGCAGTAATTCTCATCACAATCGTAGCATTGGGCTACTTCCTTATTCCAGTAAATAAAGCAAATCAGTACAAAGTCGAATATGAAGCCAACAAGACGATGCGTCCTCCTTTACGGCTTGTCTTCTTTCATGACATCTCAAATAGTACCAAGGGAAAGGGGGTACAAAAAATTGAAGATTCAACGTTTGTTCAACTTTACCAGGCATATGACCGGAACATTGAATTGGATTTTGGAATAATTGCCAAAACATCTGCAAGACAATTAGTACCGCTTTATTTGCCTGCTTGGACACTTGCAAAGCCGATAGTTCCTGAACTATTGAAATTCGAAATCACCCAGCGCGAAGGAATCAGTACAGAATATCGAGAAGCTATAAATAAGTACAAAGCCGATAGTCAATTGTATTGTATAAACCGCAGGACTGCTATTACCAAATTCACAGCAAGAATAAATAAGTACCTGGCTCTAGAGGGTAATTCTGCTTTACGTTCTGGTACAGATATTGAAACTGCCTTAGCAATCGCAGACAAGACCTTTAACTATTCATCAGCCGACAAATTTAATAATGTCTGCATACTCAATTCTGACGGGCGAGATTCAGAAGCACCGTCGGGTCTACATCTAATCAATAAGGCAACTGTAATTCTAGTAAATGCAAACAAGTTTGAAAAAACTTCCATTGATAGTCTAGTAACGCACAAATTCCAATCAATTGAACAAGCAATTTCTTTCATTCTCACTAAATAACTACTGTATGAAAAAGACTTCTTATGCCATCAGGTCACTCTTTGAAGACATTAAAAATGATATTTCCTGGCTATCTGATAAATATATAGGTGGCTTACTCGCGAAAAGCCGATTGACAGCCTCTAATACAACTCTAAATCAATATGATTTAGCTAATGAGGATTATTGTGCAATTCGACAAGATGCAATGGAGCACTTTAACATGTTTCTGCGTATAGGGATTGTAGGCATTACAATGATTTTCGATTATGCAACTCTATACCATGCGATGCTGATACTTTGCTCATTGGGTATACCGAATGCATTTAAATACATTCTTCCTTCTGTACTGGTTTTTATTGAAATAGGTGTAAGCTATTTTACTTCCATTTCCTCACGGCAATTAAGGTATGGGGCATTTATGAACACAATACATAAGTACTTACCCTACTTCGTTATTGTTCTTCTTATCGGGTTATCGACATTAGCTATAGTCTATACGATGAAAATTCCATCTTCCAACTATGATATTTTCTGGCAAATAGGGCTGCTCATCTCTAGTGTCATGCTTCATTTATGGCTAATACGACATGCTACAGACATCGTATACATGTTTGGCTATCTCAGCTATAGGATGAAACGCAGTAAGTTGGTTAGAAATGTGCAAAAGGATAAATCCGACTTAGATTCCTTCACACGAGATTATACTAAAAAGGTACCGATGCTAATTGAAAAGATTGATACATACTATACAGAATGCACAAGTGCACCAGTCGACATTTTTATCCTTATACCAGAAGAACAAATTACAGCAATGATTACAGTCATGGGTAAAAATGTTTTTATGAAATATAGAGGCTATGTACAATTTGAACAATTAAAATGATTCCACATGGGACATTCATCAAGTGGCGGTGGGATGTTTAGTGTTCTATGGAAGTTCGTGAAGGCTGGGTTATTAGCATTATGTTATCTAGTAATCTTCTTAACCCGCCTTCTCGGAACTATCCTCCTCCAATTCTCAATAATTATAGAAAAAATAATAGGCAATGGGTAACACTAATTTTTTTGGAGAGGAGCGTGATACAGAGTACAAGGCAGAATTTATGCCTGCTTATAAGTTAATGTCACCCTTTAACTACGGCTTTTGTCTTACTGGTGGCTTAAGAGCAATCACGAAAGACCTATCCAGAAAAAATTTGCTAGTAATCGGGGCATCGGGTTCTGGGAAAACAGCCACTGTCTGCATAGGTACTATTATCTCACTTACAAGAGGTAAATCGAGTATGTGTGTTTTAGACGTTTCAGGCGAATTACACACATTTACAAGTGGCTACTTAGCAAAAAAAGGATATAAAATTTACTGTATAGACTTCTCTGATACCTCAGATAGTTTTAATCCACTTTTATCTGTAAAAGTTGTTACGGACGCTCAGAAACTAGGTTTCTTATTGATAAAAAACTCTCGAATTGAAACACAGAGCGACCCATACTGGGGTGCCTCCTCTGAAATGGTACTCGCCATCTTTATACAATATTTGGTTTTTTATGCGCCGAAAGAATACTGTAACATGGCAAATCTTGTAATGCTCATAGATACATTTGCTTCCCATCCTAAACGAATCGCCAAATTGATTGTTAGAACTAATGACGAGATGCTTATTAAGAAGTTCTTTGCGATGACTGCGGTTAGTGAGAGAACACTCCAAAGTACATTGGCGACTGTAAGGGCGGCAATAAAAGTGTTTGCTACCCCAGCTCTACAAAAGTGCACTGCTACAAATAGTTTCAATTTTGCAGACTTTAGGAAAGAAAAATCCATCTTGTATATATGTATTCCTTTAAATGATATTAACTATTACGCTTCTTATTCTGCATTGTTATTCGAAACATTATTCAATGAGATTATGTCGAAAATACCTTCATCCTCGGATAAGGACATTTACGCAATATGTGATGAACTGGTAACAATGCGATTTTCAAGTCCAGGTGTTGTGTGGAGTAATATCCGGAAGTACAAAGCTGGATGCCTTGGAATTATTCAGGATGAACGCATGTTAGAGATAGCATTTAGTCCTGCTGAAGCACATGCAATTAGAACGAACTCATATTGCAAAGTGTATTTAAGTGGCCAGCCATTGGCCACATGCAAGAACCTTGAAGAAATTTTAGGTAAGTACACATATACATCAGATAGAGGCACAGAAAAAACAAGATCATTATTAAATGCCTCCGAAATAAGGATGTTACCGAAGAATAAGTCGATAATTCTCGCAGGTTCTGAACCTCCTATTCTTGCAACAATGCATCCGTTCTATAACCATTTTCTCCTCTCCATGAGAACTAAGATACCGCCGTATCAAAGGATCAATACAATAATTGCTCAACCTCCTTTATTACCAATTGATGAGGACTAAGATTACAACGGGAGTGTACAGTTACCTTGTATCAACGGGTGCTATTAATCAATCGCAAGATGTGATTGAGAAAGCAATACGTGAGTATTGGAACATGAGAAAGCTCGAATCCAAGAAGCGCAAAAAGTTAACTGAACACTCCTTTACTGTTTCTTATACAAAGAACGAACATGCCTTGATAGAGCAAGCGGCGAAAGAAAGCAAATTAAGCCGTACACGGTTTATTAAGGAAGCTGCATTGCTGTATGTCTCTATAATTGCTCACCTGGGAGAAAACTTCAGTGTCGAATGATAGTGAAAGAAATCACCCGAAAAGGAAACGGCAAAGGGAACGGAAACAGTTCGTCCTCCAAAGTCCTTAATTATATCTTCAAATATATATTTAAGCCCGAGAAAACTCGTGTAAGGCATATTCCATTTCATAGGACAGACGCTGTAAGAAGTTATTACAAGCGAGGGTCATTAGAGCAGTCCTACGTCAAACACTTGCAAAATGCTCAAGTGTCTTTCACCAAGCAAGATATAAACCACCTTGTGGCGGAAAATGTGGAACGTAGCATTTCCAATGTACTGACTAATAGGCCGGAGGGAGTACCTATTCATGATTTTTTAAGGAATTACTATTTCGATAACTGGTATAACCTAAGACGTATTCAGATTCAAGAAACCTATGGTACGGATTCCTTTATTATCAAACACAATATTCAAAGTAATGACATAAAGGGTTTCATTAAGGAGTTTGACTTATGCAACGCTGGCCGAGTACATAAGAGGGTGGACCAGACTGAAATTTCACATCATATTGTAAGCTTCAACAAATCGGATTCTCATAAGGTGACAGAATCAATGTTAGCTGATATGGCGAAGGAGTTTATCAGACTAAGAGGTGAAAACAACATGTACGTGGGTACAGTGCATCGGGATAAAAGCCATATCCACTTACATATTGCAATGACGGGTACACAGCTTAATGGATTATCAAGTCGTATAAGTAAATCCGAATTTGCTGAGGTAAAGGAAAAACTGCAGGAATATCAAAAGCAAAAGTACCCTCAATTATCTAACAGTTTACCAGAACACGGTAAGGCAAAACGAGAATTGGCGAAAGACATAAACGAGCCAAAAATATATACGCGGCGAACGCCTTTATTAGACAAGGATCGGATTAAAGAGTGTCTTGATCGCCATTATCCAACTTCTCATTCTGTAAAGGAATTCTTACAAAAAATATCAATTGATGGATTTGAGATTTACATGCGAAACGGCAGGCCACAGGGTGTAGTTGAAAATGGACTAAAGCATCGCTTTTCCAAATTCGGATACGATGTTGAGAAGTTCTCTGATTTGCAGAAAACAGAAGAAAAAGAAAGCAAATTACTTGAACAATTTAATTCAATAATCAGTAAACATTCTAGAGATAGAGAGTTAGATGATGATTTAGAGTTAGATCAGGCATTTGATGACTATTCAATCGATGAATACGAAAGTGATGATACAAACATGGAAGCAAGTGATGACACAGATAATAAAGAGGAAGAAGATAGAGAGGATGAGTTGGAAGATTCTGATGAGTAAAATACTAAAACCACTATTATGGAAATTGAAATTGTAACAAAAGGATATTTACAAGCTTTTCGATTGCAATTATTGGAAGATATCAAACGACTTGTACAGCCTAGCACAATACAAGAAAAAAAGTGGCTAAGAACAAGTGAAGTTAGAGCGATGCTAAAGATATCAGCCGGGACTCTCCAAAATCTGCGTATAAAAGCCATTCTCCATCCTGTTAAGCTGTCCAATATGTGGTTTTATGATGCGAACGAAATCGAAAAACTATTTGAATCAGGTATAGAGTGAACGAGGCAGTTGGACATATCATTCATTTCATTCGCCGAGCTAAAGCAGATATACGAATACAACCTGCACATATAAGTGTGTATATGTCCTTGTTCCAACTTTGGGTTCTCAATGAATGTAGGAGTCCGTTTATTGTTACTAGAAGAATTGTAATGCAAACAGCTAAGATAAAGAGCATAGTAACGTATCACAAAGTGATATCGGAACTCGCTTCGTTTGGGTACATTTCTTATGCTCCAAGCTACGATCCTAGAAATAAGACAGAAGTCATCCTAAAACCGTAGAGGTTGTTCCTTTGGAAACAACCTCCTTGACTAGCCGACTTGTTTAAGCTTCTCCTTCAACAATCGCATGTCATCGCTAACCTTTCTGTCTAATACTTTTGCATACAATTGGGTTGTTCGAATATTCTTATGACCTAACATCTTTGACACACTTTCAATTGGTACACCATTACTTAACGTTACCGTTGTTGCGAAAGTATGACGAGCTAAATGGAAAGTAAGATTCTTTGTAATACCGCACAAATCTGCTATCTCCTTTAAATAGGCATTCATCTTTTGGTTTGTGAGTACAGGTAGCACTTTATCAAGGTTGTTGCATAAAGGGTGGTCATGATACCTGGTAATGATGCATTTGGTTATCGGCAATAAGGGTACTCGTGAGGACGTTTCTGTTTTTTGCCTGTTTGTAAATAGCCATTGTTCGCCATCTACGCCAATCCCGATTTCACTTTTCTTTAGCTTCTGAATATCTGCATATGCAAGCCCGGTGAAGCAAGCAAATAGGAAAACGTCACGCACTAAGTTTAATCTTGGCGTTTGAAACTCACGTTTTACAATGGATTGCAGTTCGTCTTCTGTAAGTGCAATACGTTCTACCTCTCTTTTGGACATCTTAAAACCTACGAATGGGTCTCTTGAAAGCCATCCAGTACGAATACACCTATTGACGATTTTGCGGAAATTGCTGATGTATTTGATTGCAGTATTATGATTGCAATTGCGTACGCTTTTAAGCCAAAACTCATATTCTGATACAAATTCAAAATTGAGCTTCTGTATGTCTATATCCTCAATATCATATTTCCATCTCATGAATGACCTCGTGTGTTCCAGAGAGGTCCTATATCGTTCTAGTGTACCCGCTGAAAATTCTTTCCCAACTAATGCTTCCATTTGGTCATTATGATGCCGGAATATTTGTAATAACATTTTGATGCTATCGCTTTTCCCAGTTAGGATATTCTTAATGTGTTCTGAGGTAATGGGTTTGTTAGCATCCTGTAAGTTTTGTTTGACTTTAAATACTTGTCGTGTCAGTGACTGCAAATAGGCATTAATTGATTTACTTTCCTCGCTTGTGCCTTTGACACTTTGGCTGTCAGCATTCCATCTTTCTGGAAGGCATTTTCTTTTCGTTGTAATCTCCTTTGGAATGCCATCTACCGTTATACGATAGTAGATCGGCATTGGTCCGGTTCTGTAATTCTTTGGTTTCTTCAGATAGAAGAGGAGTCCAAAACTCTTTTCAAGCATAAAACTGCATTTTAAAGGTGAAACAAAGTTCGAATTGCAGTTCTTAACAAACAAGATGTTCATTTATTGAACATGTTTATAATCAACGAGTTATGGCGTTTCCAGTGAGTCTTTTTTCCAATGACGGTTACTCACCGAATTACTCACTGGGAGAATGTGTTTATATGTACCTTTTGGAGGTTGTTTAAATGAACAAAGCCTCCAAATCGTACAATTTGAAGGCTTTGTTTCTATATGAATTCAAAAAAGCGGAGAGAGAGGGATTCGAACCCCCGGACCTTTGACAGTCAACGGTTTTCAAGACCGCCGCATTCGACCGCTCTGCCATCTCTCCGAGCGCAAAATTATATAAGCAGGCGTATTTTCAAAAAGTTTTTTTCATTTTCGCTACATATTTTCTAATGCTATGTTAAATAATGGGTTGAAATGCCCGCCGGGCAATCCTTTTGCTATACTTGTGCGTACTTAGTATTATAAAAGAAAAATCATGATAAAGGCACTAAAGATCTCCGCATTACTGGCTTTTGCTATGCAACTTACTGCTTGTGCACAGAACAATAATTACGAAAAATCGAATACTTTTAAGAAAATGAACAATCCGAATCCGGGTACGCAGCAGCATAAAACAGAAGTGGCAACCTTTGCTGCAGGTTGCTTTTGGTGTGTTGAAGCTCAATATCAACAATTGAAAGGCGTAGAGAAGGTAGAGTCTGGATACATAGGTGGCTATATTGAAAATCCTACTTACAAACAGGTATGTACGGGCGAAACAGGCCATGCTGAGGCTTGTAATATATATTACGACCCGGCAGTAATAAGTTATGACGAATTGCTGGCTGCTTTTTGGGTAGCGCACGATCCTACTCAGCTGAACAGGCAGGGCAATGATGTTGGCACACAATATCGTTCAGCCATATTTTATCATAATGAAGAGCAACGTCAAAAAGCTGAAGAGTACAAGAAGAAATTGAATGAAGAAAATGCATTCAATGATCCGATTGTTACGGTGATAAGCCCATATACTACGTTTTATAAAGCAGAAGATTATCATCAGAACTATTATAATGATAATCCGAGTCAGGGCTACTGTGTATTTGTTGTAAAACCAAAGATGGATAAATTCAGAAAAGTGTTTCAGGATAAATTGAAGGATGCAAAACAGCATTGATAATCATACTGTTGATGGTACATCGGGATAGCATTTAGTTGCTATCCCGATTTTTTTTTGAAAACGATAAAACCATTGTCATACTAGTGTCGTATATGTTTCGGAATAAGGGATTTGAGCGTACGCTATTAAAACAAAAATGTATACGATATGAAAACTGTATGGAAGAAAGTATTGATTGGCTCAGGTTTAGTTGTGCTAAGCGCATCTACTGTATTGGCTGTTCACATATATCAGGTTACACGCCCGAAGATTACAGATGCTGAGCGAGTTGTAATGGCAAGGGTAGATTTTAAACAAGATATAGACTCTACAGAAGCGCATGTTATAACGAATTGGTTGTACAGTCAAAAGGGAGTAGAACATGTGTTGTGTAACCCTGAGACTAACATTGCGGTGTTTACATTCTATCCTGTACAGACAAAAGCAAACGACATTATCGAAGCCCTGAAACTGGTAGGCAATTACAAAGCAGAGCGTTACATGCCTGATGCTACCGCAATGCAGAAAGGATGTCCGTATGAATAGATCCATGTTAAAGCCATATTTATGGATTTCTCAAAAATATTTTCTAAACCAAAAATCAGAATAAGTATGAAAAAGTTAGCCTTGTTTGGTGTTGCATTAGGACTGGTAGTAGCGGTGTCTTGTAAAAAAGATGATAACAATATGACTACTACACCTACTCCTACACCTGTTACGATGACATTGTATGATTCATTAGGTGGTACAACTATGGTAGCAGACCCGTCAGCAAGTGGACAGATGATAGAGAAAGGCCGCCTCGGCATACGCTCTGTGGTGGATAGTACGATATTTGTAATAGCAGCAGACCCCAAGTTGAATGGCTTCTTCCCTGTATTGTTAGCTGAAGTTACTTCGGGTAATTTGAGTGGTTTCCAGAAACTGAGTACCAACCTGACCGATTTCTTTTGCGTGGCTACTGGTGCTAAAAACTTCACCTACAAAGGGTTGAACATGAAAGACGCGCACGACCCTGCCAAACACCCGCGTATGAACGGCAAGGCTGGCAATGCAGACTTCGACCAGTTTGTAGCAGACTTAGTAATCGGTGCAAAAAAAGTAGGTCTTTCAGACCAACTGATAGGACAGGTTGGTAAAGTAGTTGAAACTACACGTGGTGATATTGTACAGAAATAAGGGATGAGAATAGGCAAATAGTAAAAGGGGCTGTATTTACAGCCCCTTTATAGTTTTATGCAAGTATAGTCTTCTTTACATCTTCCAGTATATCCAATGTTTCTTCTTTGCTGTTGCCCTCTGCATATACACGTAGCAGCGGTTCTGTGCCCGATGCGCGCAGCATTATCCAACCGCCATTATCCAGATGGTACTTGATGCCGTCTATTGTTTCAATACGGTTGAACGTATATTTTCCAAACTGGCTGTAGCCATTTTCCGCAGCTGTTTTTATGATAGCTTCTTTCTTCTCATTTTCCAGTGTCAGGTCATTACGTTCATATACAAAACGGCCAACCACTTCATATACTTCTTCACAAAGTTGTTTCAGTGTTTTGCCTGTTTCGTTCATAAATTGGTACAGCGCTAGACCATCATAGATGCCGTCACGCTCAGGGATGTGCCCTTTTACAGCGATACCACCACTTTCTTCACCACCAACCAGTATATCTTCTTTGGTCATTATCTCGCTGATGTATTTGAAGCCGATAGCAGTTACTTCTATTGGCAATCCATAAGCTTCGCACATGCGCTTTACGCGGTCAGTTACAGAGAATGCAACAGCTACTTTGCCCGTCATGCCTTTGTATTTGTGCAGATAGTGTATCAGCAGCAGGATGATGTGGTGCGCATCTACGAAATTACCATCTTCATCATACAGGCCTATACGGTCGGCATCACCATCTGTAGCAAGGCCTATTTTTACTTCCGGAGTATTAGCTACGGTTTTTGCAAGCTCTTGTAGATTCTTATCTAATGGCTCAGGTGCTTGCCCCATAAAGCCCGGATTATCTTCACAGTGAATTAACACAGCAGTAGGGAACAGGCGGCGAATAACGCTCTGGCCTGCACCATACATAGCATCGTATGCCAGTTTGAATGGAGATTTATTTAGTGCTGCAATGTCAAATTTCTCTTGCAGGTAGCTTACATACATATCTTCCAGATTGATGTAAGAAAGCAATCCTTGTTTCTCCCAGTACACCAATCCTTCTTTCGGAAGATCTACAGTATCCGGTATCAAAGCCTCCACTGCAGCAATGTCTGCAGGGTTTGAAGGACCGCCATGTGCGCCTTTCAGTTTATAGCCATTGTATGTTGGCGGGTTGTGAGATGCAGTGATAATAACACCTTGTTGTGCCCCCATTTTCTGCACACCGAAAGATATCATGGGTGTGCTCACAAAACCTTTAGCCATTATTACATTAATGCCGTTAGCACACAGTACACGTGCTACCATATCCGTAAACAACGGACCACCAAAACGACAATCGTGCCCCAACACAACTGTAGGGCGGTCTGAACGCTGTAACAACCAGTGAGACAAGCCTTTCGTAACACGGGCTACATTATATACTGTAAAGTCTTGAGCAATGATGGCGCGCCATCCGTCAGTACCAAATTTTATCTTATCAATAATCATATCTGAAACAACTGTTAATTTATACGGGCATCAAAAATAGTAAACCTTTTGTACCGATTAGGTTCTTTAATTTTGTTAACAAAGATTTCTCTCCCATGTCCGATAGGTTAGTTTCAATAAATCCCGCTACTGGTAGGGTTTTAGGCGAATATGATATATATGATGAAAAAAAAGTGGATAATGCTGTAAAGCAGTCGCAGAAGGCTTTTGAGCATTGGAGGCAGTTCTCTTTAAGGGAAAGGGGTGCAGTTATGAAGAAAATAGCTGCTCAAATAAGGAAAGACAAAGAAAAATTAGCAAAGCTTGCATCTGCTGAAATGGGCAAACCAATAGCCCAAAGCCTTGCTGAGGTTGAGAAATGTGCTTATACATTTGAATTCTATGCCAAAGAAGGCCCTGCATTTCTGAAAGATGAAATAGTAGAGACAGATGCCCGTAAAAGTTATATATCATTTCAGCCATTTGGTACAGTACTGGCTATTATGCCATGGAATTTTCCTTACTGGCAGGTTTTCAGGGCAATGGCGCCCGCTATCATGGCGGGTAATGTTATGTTGCTGAAACATGCGTCAAATATCAGTGGTTGTGCATTGGCAATAGAAAAAGTAGTGAAAGATGCTGGTGCGCCTAAGGGATTAATGCAAACATTGTTATTGCCATCATCAAGAGTAGAAGCTTTGATAGCTAATCCTGTGGTATCTGCCATCACATTTACGGGTAGTACATCTGCAGGTAGTAAAGTGGCAATGGCTGCTGCAAAGCATATTAAAAAACAAGTGTTAGAACTTGGTGGTAGCGACCCATATATCGTGTTGAAAGATGCAGATATGAAGCTTGCAGTTAAAATATCAGTAGATGGCAGGTTGGTTAACAGCGGACAAAGCTGTGTTGCAGCAAAACGCTTTATAGTTGAGAAGGCTGTGAAGAAAGTGTTTGAACAGGCTTTTGTACAACAGATGGAAGCAGCACGTTTTGGCGACCCAATGGATATGGATAACAAGATAGGCCCGATGGCTCGCCACGACCTGCGCGACCAGTTGCACGAGCAAGTGCAGAAAAGTATTGCCATGGGTGCGAAGCTTTTGTGTGGTGGATATATCCCTGATAATGATGGTGCATACTATCCGCCGACAGTGCTTACGAATGTAAAGAAAGGTATGCCTGCTTATGATGAAGAATTGTTTGGCCCTGTTGCAGCTATTATAGAAGCGAAAGATGAAGCAGATGCTATACGTTTAGCAAACGATAGTATATATGGACTAGGTGCAGGTATATTCAGTAAAAACAGGGCAAGGGCAGAGAAGATTGCTGCAACACAATTGCAGGCTGGTAACTGTTTTGTAAATGCCTTCGTGCATTCGGATCCACGCCTCCCTTTTGGCGGTGTAAAGCAAAGCGGATATGGCAGGGAATTGAGTATATTTGGTATTCGCGAATTCGTGAACATCAAAACAGTATTTATCAACTAATGTCTTACTCATATATAGCTCTGGGCGACTCCTATACAATAGGTGAACAAGTACTTACTGCCGAAAATTTCCCGCATCAGTTAGTTACAATGCTGAATGCACAGGGATTGAAAGTTGCAGAACCTGTAATCATTGCTACCACAGGGTGGACGACTGATGAACTAGCTACAGCTATCAAGGAAAGGAATATACAGGACACATTCAGTTTCGTGACATTGTTGATTGGTGTAAACAATCAATACCGTGGCAGAGACCTTGATAACTATAGACAAGAGTATACACAGTTGTTGGATACTGCTATCAGCTATGCTAATGGACATGTAAACAATGTATTTGTACTGTCAATACCCGATTGGGGTGTAACGCCATTTGCAGAGGGTAGGGACAGGGCACAAATAGCTAAAGATATAGATGCATACAATGCTGCCTGCAAGGATATAACACTGGCGCACAAATGCCATTACTTAGATATCACAGATAGTACCCGCAAAAACGGAACAACACCAGCATATCTTGCCGAAGATGGCCTGCACCCGAGTGGTAAGGAATATAAAATATGGGCTGAAAGGCTTGTGCCAATGGTAGTAAAGGTGTTGAAAGGGTAGTAGTTTATGATACTCTTATATCCTGCTTTAGTTTTTGCAATAGTATTTGTAATAGAGCATCAAAGATTGCAGAAGATTAATGCGAAGGGTTTTGCGTTGAAAGCAGCATTAGTAGCGGGTATAACACTGCTTGCTCCTCTCTTGTTTTTCAGTATCTATGTTTTTGATGTCTTTAATCTCAACAAATACCTCTTTGGCAATCCTAATGAAATATCTAATGAGATAGATGCTAAGAACGCTGAATTAGACGTTATTATAAGTTTATTCATAGCAGTTATTATTCCTATCCTTACATATATTTTCACCAGAAAGCTATTGACTAAGCATCTCAAATAGCTTATCCAGTTTTTCTTTCTTCAGGATTTTCTGCCATGTTTTGCCACTGCTTATCAGGCGGTCGCCAACTGTGGCAGTAAAGTCAACTACAACTTCATTCTTGTTTACTTCTGTCAATGTTGCGGTAAATAATACTTCCTGTCCCATCAGTGCAGGAGAGTGATGGGTGACTGTAACGGCAGTACCAATACCTTCTTCGTCTTCGTCCTTCATTTCCAGTACAAACAGCCGTCCTGCCCATTCTGCATCGCGGGTCAGGGCAAATGTACTATACACATTGTGCACCTCGTCACTGGCAAACTTAGCAGCATCTGCTTCTGTTACAAGATGCCTGTATTCCTTTATATCGCCTATTTTAAACGGATTTTTCATGATTTGCTACCACAAAATAATATAAATCACAGCCAAAATCTTATAAGTCTTTTTCTGTTTTATTAACATTTACAGGGTTATCTTTGTGTTGTTAATGAAAAAGCTGATTGTCATACCAATAATGTTTATCTACCTGCTGGCGGTGTCGGGGGTAATGATAAATATGCATTATTGTGGTGATGAGCTGGAGTCGTGGCAGGTATATGCAGAGGGCGATGGTTGTGCTGATGATAACTGCACCGATGTGCCCGAAGAAGAGGAGGGCTGTTGTAAAGATGAAGTTGTAGCTGCAAAAGTAAATATCGACCAGAATATTGTTGACTTTTTCAAACTGAAGTTGTCATCGGTAGAATGGATAGCCCCACTTCAAATATTTGATTTTTCTGAAAATACTGGTTTACATGTTGTTGCTAAATGTGTACACTGTATGCCAAATGCACCACCGGGGCCATGGCAAAATATACCTTTATTCAAATTACATTCCAGCTTTACTTATTACGGTTAATGCTTGTCTTGTTATGAAGATACTGTTGCCACGATTTGCAGCAGAGATAAGTATTTGATAAACCTAATAAGTAAAAAATGAAACAGATAATAATAATTCTCTCTATTATATTTTCAGCTTTCGGTGTAATGGCTCAGGATGCCAAAGACATCGTTACAAAAACATATAAGGTTGATGGCAATTGCGGTATGTGCAAAAAACGTATTGAAGAAGCTGCATTTGTAAAAGGCGTAAAAAAGACAGATTGGAATAAAGAAACCCATATCCTTACAGTTGTATACAAACCTTCTAAGGTCAATGTGGAAACAATCCTGAAGAGTGTGGCAAAAGCAGGCCATAGCTCTGAATTGGTAAAAGCTGAAGATGCAGACTACAGTAAACTACCTGAGTGCTGCCAGTATAAAACCAATACTTGCGAACATTAAAAATTGATTTTCAAGTATGGAAAGGATATATAAAAAACTGCTTTTAGGCAGTATAATGGCGGTGTCGTATGCAAATGTTTCGGCACAGGATAGCCAATCGAATAAAGCTGATACTGCTAAAAAGCTAAAGGAGTTTACTGTTAAGCATCGTAGGGCAAGTACACAGGTCACAATGCTTGACCCGATGAAACGCGAACTTATCAGCCAGCGCGAGCTATTGAAAGCAGCTTGTTGCAACCTGAGTGAAAGTTTTGAAACAACACCATCGGTTGACGTTGCATTTACAGATGCTGTAACCGGGTATAAACAAATTCAAATGCTTGGCCTTGCAGGGCCTTACACTTTAATAACCCGTGAAAATATACCGGATACAAGGGGGTTAGCTGCAGTTACAGGCCTAACATTTACTCCGGGTACTTTTATTGAAGGTATGCAGTTGAGCAAGGGTACCGGTAGTGTTGTAAATGGTTATGAAAGTGTTGCAGGACAGATAAATGTTGAATGGCGTAAACCATTTGAAGATAAAGAAGAAAAGCTGCATTTCAACCTGTACCAGAGCTCCCAGGGTCGCTCGGAAGGTAATATTGTGTATCGCAATAAAATAAATGAGAAGCTATCAACTAATATACTGTTACACGGCAAGTCTCAATGGTTGAAGCAGGATATGAATGGTGATGGTTTTCTGGATCAGCCATTAGATAAGCAATTTGTAGGTGCTAATCGTTGGTTCTGGTTCGGACCTAAAGGTTGGGAAATACAAGGTGGTGTGAAAGGGGCTTATGTTGAAAATACCGGCGGGCAATGGGCGTATGAGAAAGGGGGAGAGCAAATAAAAGGCAAGCCATGGGGATTTGAGCTCAATACGCAACGCGCAGAGGCATGGGCAAAAATAGGCAGGATGTTTCCGAACAAGCCGGGTACCAGCATGGGGTTGCAGTTAGCGGGTTTGTATCATAATCAGGATGCCTTGTATGGCAATACTAATTATAGCGGTACGCAACGTAGTTTTTATGCAAACCTGATATATCAAACAATTATTGGCAATACCAATCACGTTATAAAGGGTGGGTTGAGTAGTTTGATTGATAATTATGATGAAACTTTCAAAACAACTAACTACCTGCGCAACGAAATAGTACCTGGTGCATTTGCGGAGTATTCATATACTCATTCTGAAAAGCTGAATCTTGTAGCAGGTATTCGCGGCGACTATCATAATATATTCGGGGCATTTGCTACACCACGTCTGCATGTGCGTTACGCGCCGTTTAAAAAATCGGTATTGCGGGCATCTGTAGGCAGGGCACAACGGACAGCTAATATATTTGCAGAGAATATGGGCTACATGGCCAGTAATCGTAGCTTTATAGTGCAGGGTGTTGCAGGTAGTGCTAATCCTTACGGGTTGAACCCGGAAGTGGCGTGGAATAGTGGTGTGAATTTCACACAAAAATTTGTGATGGATTACAGGGATGGTGCAGTGAGCGTTGACTACTACTATACACATTTTCAGAACCAGGTAGTCGTAGATGTAGAAGATGCACATACGGTGCAGATGTATAATCTGAACGGACTATCTTTTGCAAATAGCTTGCAGACACAGTTCGATTACGAACTGATACACAATCTTGATTTACGTCTCGCTTATCGCTGGTATGATGTGCGTACCAGCTACGGTAATAATTTGAAAGAACGTCCTTTAGTTGCTGCACATCGCGCATTTGTTAATGTTGGTTATGAAACACGCAACAATTGGAAGTTTGATTATACAGTACAATGGATTAGTTCTAAGCGCCTGCCATCCATGCACAATCATCATGGTACAGGTGTAACTGCTGAAAGCTATTCTCCATCCTTCTGGCAGATGAATGCGCAAATCAGCAAGTCTTGGAACGATAAACTGGAAGTGTATCTTGGTGGTGAAAACATCACTAACTTCATGATGCACGACCCGATAGTTGGTGCCAAAGATCCTTATGCTGTCGGCTTCGATGCATCTATGATTTGGGGGCCGATAATGGGGGCAAACTATTATGCAGGATTTAGATACAAACTGCGTTAAATTAAACAGGGTAGCAAAAAACTACCCCTGTTTTTTAGTTATATGATTTAGGTCTTTCTCGGTTTTTTTCTTGCAGCAGGAAATAATACATTGTTCAGTATAAGCCTGTATCCCGGTGAGTTGGGGTGCAGGCTTAATTCTGTTGGCGGGTCGCCTATCTGGTGTTCATAATCCTCAGGGTCGTGACCACCATAAAACGTCCATGTACCTTTTCCGTATTCGCCATGTATATACCGGGCTTCGTTTTTAGGTTTGTAATCACCCATCACCAGTACATTGGTTTTCAAGGTTTCTTTACGAAATGATGTTGTTTGCCCCATAAAACCTTTAACAGTAGTAGTGTGGTTCTGACATAACATAGTAGGTACAGGGTCGAATTTCGCAGAGAATGTAAACAGGCTGAAATAGTCAACATCAGGATTTACATGCCTGAAGTGTGTATTGTCAATGTCTGAAAATTCATATTCATAAGGATTGACAGATATTCTAAAGTCCTTAAATGCCAGGGCTTGTGTATAGTCCAGTTTTTGCTGTGCATCCGGCGCTGCCGGGTCTCCGTCAAAGGGTACATCACAGATATCAGTATGCTGTGCACTCAGTGCAATATCATATGTATCAGTAGCACTGCACATAGCGAACAGGTAACCACCACCTGCCACAAACTCACGTATCTTTTTAGCTACAGCCAGTTTCAGTTGCGATACTTTTTTGAATCCATGCTTCTTGGCCATAGCTTCACTATTACGTACATCTTCCTGAAACCAGGTCGCATTTTGATATTGTGCCCAGAACTTACCATATTGTCCGCTGAAATCTTCATGGTGAAGGTGCAGCCAATCATATTCCGGTAATTTACTTTCAAGCACTACGTCATCGTAAATTTTGTCATAAGGTATTTCGGCATAAGTAAGCACCATCGTTACAGCATCGTCCCATGGTTGTTTGCCAGGTGGGGTATATACAGCTATCTTAGGAGGCTTTTCCAGTTTGATGATATCCGCGTTAAAATCAGGGTTAGCAATCTTTTCCACAATACTCAGGTATTTTGCGTCACTGATTATTTCATAGCTGACACCCCTTACTTTACATAGTTTTTCAATTTCATCAGCATCATTCATACAGAAACTGCCACCTTCGTAATTAAGCATCCAATCAACTTCCAGTCCCCCCTTCAATGCAGCAAAGGCTACACCATATGCTTTCAGGTGGTTGGTTTGATTATCGGCATCCATAGGTATAAACAGTTTAGCTGCATATACTTCGCTGCAGAGTAATATACCCACACTGATGCTTACATATTTTAATAGTTTACTAAACATATTCGATACTGTAATTTACAGCATTAGCCCCCATAAAATATAATGTACTTCATTTTTAACAAGTATTTTTGCCCATTCGTTACAATATGAGCCAATACAGCAATGTGCGTGCTATGCGTGCACTAATCAAAGCCAGTTTACAATCGATACTCAAAAGCCCCTCGGCTATTGTATTTAGTATTGCGTTCCCGTTAATATTTATATTGGTGTTCGGCTTTCTGGGCAATGGTGGCGGACACGCCAGTATTAAGGTAGCTGTAGCTCCCGGCAGCGATACATCAGGCAAGTTGTACGCGATATTGAGTAATATACCGGAATTGAAGTGGGTAAAGGGGGATAGTGCTTTAATAAATAAAAAATTAAAAGAAGGTGAGCTGACTGCAACGATAGCCATAATACAAAATGCAGATAGTATTCAGCCCCGATATAATATATTGTTACATGCCGCATCGTCACAAATGGCATCCATACCACAGCTAAAAGCTATTATTAATGCTGTAGTGCAGACAATGGATCCTGAAATATCCAGCAGAAGTATGGCGTTAGCATCAATAAAGGTAGAAGAGAGTAAAGTGAGGGAGTTTAAAATGATAGACTTTATTCTGCCGGGTCAGTTGGGTTTTTCATTGCTTGCGGGTAGTGTGTTTGGTACTGCTTTTGTATTCTTCAACCTGCGGCAGACACTGGTACTGAAACGTTTTTTTGCAACACCAGTTCGCAGAGAGTTTATTGTGTTGAGCGAAGGTATTTCACGAATGATATTCCAGTTGTTAGGCGCATCTATTATTATTGCTGTAGGACATTTTGTTTTTGGTTATACATTGGTAAACGGGATTATTACTTTCCTTGAATTGATAAGTCTCAGTGCCTTAGCGATACTTGTTTTTATGGGTTTTGGTTTTATTGTCAGCGGTATTGCCAAAAGCGATGCTACGATACCACCATTTGCAAATATGATAACCTTGCCTCAGTTCCTGTTAGCAGGTACGTTTTTTTCTATTGATAATTTTCCTAAGTGGTTGCAGCCCTTCTGTAAAGCTTTGCCACTGACATACCTCAACGATGCAATGCGTAAAATCGCATTCGACGGTGCTTCATTCTGGGATGTGAAAGTTGATATACTGTTGTTGCTCTTATGGGGAGTAGTACTCTATGTAATAGCAGGTAGGGTGTTTAAGTGGGAATAAGTCCCGAAAAAATGAATTTGGGTTAATTTACTATCTTGTATAAATGAAATATATCTTCATTTGTGCTGGTTTGTTGACCGCAGCATTCTCATCTTTTGCGCAGTCATCAGCCTTGTTTGCTATTGCAGTGCATGGAGGTGCCGGTGATGCAGGTAATCTATCTGAGGTAAAACAGGCCATATATAAAGCATCGGTGCAGAGAGCGATTGATGCAGGTTATGATATACTAAGTAAGGGTGGTACGGCAGTAGATGCAGTTGCAAAAGCTGTAATGATACTGGAAGACGACTCTTTATTCAATGCAGGTAAAGGGGCTGTTTTTACGCATGAAGGTAAGAATGAGCTGGATGCGGCAATAATGGATGGCAGTAATATGAAAGCAGGTGCAGTAGCTGGCGTTACTACCGTAAAGAACCCTGTAACTGCTGCACGTGCTGTGATGGACAAAAGCATGCATGTGATGATGGCAGGTAAGGGTGCTGAAAAATTTGCAGAACAAAGCGGTTGTGAAATTGTTGAACCTTCGTATTTCTTTACGCACCATAGTTGGGATGCGCTGCAGCGGGCTTTGAAACAAGAAACGGAAAAGAAAGAGAACAGCAAAAAGAAATCTATGTTGCAGCCGGATAATTATGACGAAAAGTATGGAACTGTTGGTGCTGTAGCCTTAGATAAAAATGGGAATCTTGCTGCTGCTACCAGCACAGGTGGTATGAGTAATAAGCGATTTGGCAGAATAGGAGATGCTCCTGTAATAGGTGCAGGTACTTATGCAAATGATATTTGTGCTGTAAGTTGTACAGGTTGGGGCGAATATTTTATCAGATTGGTAGTGGCCAAAAGCGTTAGTGATAGAATTGAGTTCAAAGGAATGAGTCTGAATGATGCTGCCAATGAAATGATTATGCAAAAACTGCCTGTGTTAGGTGGTGATGGTGGGATGATAGGTATTGACAAACAAGCAAATATTACTATGCCATTTAATACCCGCAGTATGTTCAGAGGGTATAAAAAATCTACGGGTGAAACAGATGCGAAAATTTATAAAGATTGATAATCAGCGAACAAGCATAAATTCCCCTGCCTTTACTTCGCTGTGTCCGGTGAGGCATGTAGCTCTGAACTTATAGAAGTAAACTCCGACATCGCATTTTTGCGAATTGAATGTGCCATCCCAATACTGGCGCGGGTTACTGGTAATGAATACGCGCTGCCCCCACCTGTTGTACACTGCAAACAGGTATTCTCCTTCATTGCCATACATGATGGGTTTATATCCGTCATTGATGCCATCACCATTCGGGGTGAAAGCCGTTGGATAAGAAAAAGTACAGCAATCTTCCAGACCACTAATTAGTACAGTATCTGTATTGATACATCCCTCGTACGATTTGCCGATTACTATATATACATCCGGTTCCATCACTCTTGTATATGCAATATCCCCTTTATGTTTTACCCTGTATGTTGGCAGCCATTGATAAGTTGCAGCACCTGTTGCAATCAGTTCTACGGTATCGCCAAGACATTTTTGACCACCTGTAGTAAGTGCTTTGACAATAGGGTTATCATTTACAATGACTTTAAAATCTCCCTTGACAGATTCACATACACTCACTTTTTGAGTCATGAACCAACGGTATGTATGAGCCGTATTGGTATTGTATTCTTCAGTAGGGTGAGCAGGACTGCCATCTTCTCTGAACCATGTAATAGGGTTGCCATCATGTGTATAGTCTGGTATCACAACTATCGGGTCGCCAATGCATAGGCTTTCAGGGCGTAAATATGGAGGTATAGGATAAGTGCCACTGTCGGCTACTTCAAATGGATAGTCGACACTGCATTGCAGATAGGGCGAAAATACTCTGGCTATATATGTTCCCTTTGCAACACTATCTCTGATATATGGTGCTCCGCTTGTATCTGTATGTGTAGCAATAATTGCATTCCCTTTCAGTATACTGAGTGTTTTTTTCTCAATACCGTTAGATATATTAAATTGGATATACTGCTTATGATAGCAATTTGTAGGATAAAGTACTTCGTGTGAAATGCTGAATGGAGGCACAATCTTTATAGTATATGCTATCGTCTGGCTGCTTGATAACGGACAACCATCATCCTTTAAATTCAGATACAAGTAATAAGTGCCCAATGCCTGATTCTTTGTATTCCAATATAAGTTCACAACCGGTTTGCGGGTATTATTATCTTTTATACTTACACTGGCTCCTGACGGTGCACTGTTTGTTGTAATGCTGACAGAGTCTCCGTCTGTATCAGAGGCATCAATATCAAATGATATAAATTCAGTTCCCAGACAAACATAAACAGTATTGTTGTCGAAGCCTGCTCCTTTTATATTCTTATTTATTTTGCCTTCTGGTGGCGTGTTGTAGCAGTCGTTAAATACAATGCAGGTCATTTCTCTCATGCTTGTGCCTACCAATACACCATTTATATATTCTTCTACTTTGTTTACAACTACAGATGTTTGTGCTATATCGGGTGTAAAAGACAGTTGGCCGTTTTCGCTATTAAAGTTGAACGTGCTATCAATTACTGATAATGGTTTGGTTGCACTGTAACCTGTTCTGTACAAAGCTGGTGCTACAGGACTTACTAATGCTGCAGTTAGCGAAAAATGAAGTGAATCATTATTGTCATCAATCGCTCCTTGATTATATTCCTGATGCTTATGAGTACAGAAAAATGGGGTAGGTACTGAGGTGTATCTGGGTGATGAGTTTTGACCATTAATATTATTCAGCGAAGCAACTAAGTGCATAATACCCACATTGCTCAGATTGGTAATAGCATTGGTTCGGCCTGCGGAGGTTGAGGTCATATTGCCATTGAATACAAAACGCCAGTTGCTGGATGTAGTCGGCAGTGTGTATTCTACATAGTAATCATATTGAGTAATGCCTGGTATATTCCCGCCCTTGCATGTCGTTTTGTTTGCTTGTTCTGCACAAACCGGTGTCACTTCCTTTATATTCAGCGAGTCCAGCTTCATCTGGATTGTATCGATAGATACTGTATTGTTGTAGATAAATATGATAGGTTTGGCATTTATAAGTGTGGGGTAAGCCTGTCCTGCACAATCGCCATATATGGTTAGTTTCAGTTGGTAAGTATTACCCGAAAGATGTGTGTAAAGTAATTCCCCGCCATACGTATGCGTGGCATACCCCTTATTTAGAATAAAGAATGACAGCAAAAAGCCCACTACCGCTATTGTCAGTTTGTTCCGCATATTTCATAATTGCAACATAGGGGTTTGTGCAATTTAGGTCACTTTAAGGTAAAATTCATGAGATGGGTTGATTTTTACAATTCAATGAATGTTATATGTAATTAATAATTAAAGAACATAGATGGTTACGAATTTCAGAATTTGCTCATTTATGAGCATCTTTGCCCCCTCAAACAGGCATAAGGAATGAACCTTGAATTTAACAAGAATGAAGATGCTATGAAACTGGCAGTAAGCCAGATGAAACAACGCCACGCACAGGTAAGCCTCGGTGGTGGCAAAAAAGCGATTGAAAAAGCACGTGAAAAGGGAAAGATGACCCCTCGTGAGCGTATTGCATACTTAGTTGATAAAGACAGTGTATTTACTGAAATAGGCGCATTTGCCGGATGGGAAATGTATCAGGAACATGGGGGGTGCCCGGCTGCAGGTACTGTTGCAGGGTTGGGTTATATACATGGCCGTCAGTGTGTGATAGTTGCTAATGATAATACTGTGAAAGCAGGCGCATGGTTTCCTATTACCGGTAAGAAAAACTTGCGTTTGCAGGAGATAGCCATGGAGAACAGGCTGCCGGTAGTTTATATAGTAGATAGTGCCGGTGTATATCTTCCTATGCAGGATGAGATATTTCCGGATAAAGAACATTTTGGCCGCATTTTTCGCAACAATGCACAGATGAGCGCAATGGGTATCAGTCAGATAGCTGCCGTAATGGGTAGCTGTGTAGCAGGTGGTGCCTATCTGCCGATTATGAGCGATGAAACACTAATGGTAGAAGGTAACGGTTCTATCTTCCTGGCCGGGCCATATCTTGTAAAAGCAGCGATAGGTGAAGATGCAGACCTGCAGTCTTTGGGTGGTGCAAAAATGCACACCGAAGTGAGCGGCATTGCAGATTATAAATTTGATACTGAACAGGAATGCCTGGATCAGGTACGTCGTATCATCGACAAGATGGGAGAGCAACCTCGTGCAGGTTTTGACAGAATAGCACCTTCGATGCCAAAGAAAGATCCCAAAGATATCTATGGGTTGGTATCAGTAGATAATACGAAGGCTTACGATGTAGTAGAAGTGATAGAACGCATTGTAGATAATTCAGAATTTGATCAGTTTAAAGAAGATTATGGCAAAACAATAGTATGCGGGTATGCTCGTATTGACGGATGGGCTGTAGGTATTGTTGCCAATCAACGCAAGATTGTGAAGAGTGGTAAAGGTGAAATGCAGTTGGGTGGTGTTATCTATAACGATAGCGCAGATAAAGCAGCACGCTTTATACAAAACTGCAATCAGAAGAAAATCCCATTAGTATTTCTGCAAGATGTTACCGGCTTTATGGTTGGTACACGCAGCGAGCAGAGTGGCATTATTAAAGATGGTGCAAAGTTGGTGAATGCTGTATCAAATAGTGTTGTGCCTAAGATTACTATTGTGATAGGTAATTCTTATGGTGCAGGTAATTATGCAATGTGTGGCAAGGCCTATGATCCTCGTTTCATTTACGCATGGCCAAATGCTAAGATAGCCGTAATGGGTGGCGAGCAGGCAGCTAAAACATTATTGCAGATACAGGTTGCAGCAATGAAGAGCAAAGGGCAGGAGATAGATGCGGAGAAAGAAAAAGAAATGTTGAAAGTAATTACAGATAAGTACACTGCTCAAACATCATCTTATTATGCAGCGGCTCGTTTGTGGGTAGATGAGATAATAGATCCGGCTGAAACACGCCGTGTTATCAGCGAGGGTATCAATGCTGCTAATCACAATCCTGATATTAAAGATTTTAAAACAGGTGTTTTTCAGGTTTAATCTTTTTTAGCAGATAATATAAAAGCCCCTCATCTAGGGGCTTTCTTGTATAGTTGAATTATCAGGTATTATTTTCTCCAGCCTAATGCACCCGGCATTACTATCAGTTGCAGCGTGTAGCCCAATGGCCCTGTAGAAGTCGTTCTCCTGTAGCCAAGGATGGTTTCTGTAGTACCTTCTTTTATGATTGTTTCCTGCTTATCAATAAGTGTAAGGCTACCGATGTATGCCATTGCACGTAATTTGAACGCAAGCCCTGCCCGGAATCCGGCTTCAGCTTTGATGAATGACAGAATTTTGGCGTCCTGGTCTATACTTTTAGAACCCTCAGATTCAAAGCCTTCAGACTGTATATACATAGGCTGTATGCCGGCACCTATAGTAAACATAGTGCCATAAGCCTTGCTTTGTGCAGCGTCGCCACCTGTCTTCAGTTCCAGACTGATAGGTACGCCAATGATAGCAGCTTTCAAATCTCTTTGCAATGAAGTGTTACTAAGAGAAATAGTATCATGCGTAAGTGTAGATGCAATGTAGTTTACACCTATGCCGATTGCAAAGCAAGAGCGGTCGCTATAGTGAGATACGGGCAGGTAGATGTCTAAGGAACCTACCATAGACGGGCTTGACTTAAGTGCAGCCGAAGTGCTATATACCTGTTGGTTAACGGTACGATAGGTAAAATCCGCTCTGTTGAATAGGAAATGGGTACCATAACCGATACCTATTCTTTGCCACAATGGATATTTGAGGCCATTCTGGCGTTTGCCGTTATATTCTATACGCTTGTTCACCCTGTTTAGTTGGGCATCGGCCTTAAAAGCTGCAAGCGATGCTACCAACGCTAAAGCGGTAAATTTTATTCTCATCTAACAGAAAGTTTGCGTGTTAATCTGTATATAATAACAGCTAAAATAATCTAAAAGCCTATTAATACAAACGAATTTTCACACCTTTTTTAGGATATTGGTCAATACCACCTGTATTGGTATAGGGCTTTTATTTACTTTTACCACATGATTGAGGTCAGAAACGTAAAAAAGGCTTTTGGCGATAAGGTGGTACTCGAAGATGTATCGACAACAATGCTACCCGGCAAAACCAATCTGATAATAGGTAGTAGCGGTAGTGGCAAGACGGTACTGATGAAGTGTATGATAGGCTTGTACAAACCCGATTCCGGGCAGGTGTTTTATGAAGGCAAAGACCTGACCACTATGGACGACAGGCAACTGAAAGATGTGCGTACACAGATAGGTATGCTGTTTCAGGGTGGTGCTTTGTTTGATAGTATGGATGTAGAACACAATGTCCGGTTCCCGCTGGATATGTTTACCAAAATGACATTGGCAGAAAAGCGTAAGCGTGTGGACGAAGTGCTGCAACGTGTAAACCTTGAAGGTGTAAATAAGAAGTTTCCTGCTGAGCTGAGTGGTGGCATGAAAAAACGTGTGGCATTGGCCAGAGCTATAGTTATGAACCCTAAATACCTGTTTTGTGATGAACCCAATTCCGGCCTAGACCCACAGACATCTCTGGTTATTGATAAGCTGATAAAAGAAATAACATTGGAGTATAACATGACTACTGTGGTGAATACTCATGATATGAATACCGTTATGGAAAGCGGCGATAACATACTCTATATGTACAAAGGACGCAAGCAATGGCAGGGTAGCAGCAAAGACATCATCTTTAGCGACGACCAGCTACTAAATGACTTTATATTCGCATCAGACTTCTTCTACAAGGCCAAAGAAATAAGCCGTAAAGAAGCTGAAGCAGAGATGAAAAAATAATAAAAAGAAAAAAGCCCCTAGTTTAAAGGGGCTTTTCTATTGGATGCCAGTACTGAGTTATAATTTCTCAATTTTTATTGCCTTCGAGCCGTTATTACCTTTAAGTAATAGTTGGTAGATGCCTGCTGGCAGTTGTTTCATGTCTATTGTATTATTACCGCTTTGTATAGGTTGGCTGATGAGTATCTGTCCTAGTGTATTCAGTATGTCTGCTTCTATATAGTTATTGCTTGCTGTATTCACGTGCAGTACATCATTTGCAGGATTAGGATATACACTCACATCTCCATCTTTCTGTGTTTGTTTAATGCCGGTGAAGTAGTAGGTGTTTTCAGTAGCATTAGTCATTACTACAGGGTTGATGTCGAAGTATATACCTGCTTTGTTGTAAATGGTAGTATTTGGGGCTATACCTATTTTAGTACGTATGCGGAACTCGACATAACCCTTGTTGTACAGTTTTGAATTACTATCAGGTAGCATAATGTCTGGGAATTCAAACTTCAATATATTCAACGTACCACTCTTTACTAGTTTGTGGGTCATGGCGTGCGTGCTGTTTATTATTTCTATAGAGTTTTCATTGAGGTGTGTAGAGAGGGTATCAAGGATATGTATGTTGAAAGCCGTGTCGTTACCTAAGTTTTCAAAATCTATTCGGTATGTAAACCAGTCACCTGGGAAGAAATAGCCTTCAGGTTTTACTGTTTTAGCATTAGGGTCGAATGATGATACAACTGTGTTGCACCTGCTATCTGTATTATTGGCCGTATTCACATCGCCCGATGTAGGTGTGATGCTCACTGAATTACATATCGTATCGCCCAGTGAAACAGTGGTTGTTGGTGTTACTTGCACAACTATTGTTTGCGTAGTCAAACTATTAAGGCCTGTCAGGTTCCATGTTACTGTATTTCCGCTAATACTGGTTGGTGTAACTGTAGCAGTAGAGTAAGTATATTTAGGGCTGATGTTGAGAGTAAGTACACCACTTTGTGTGCCGCAGCTTTGGAGGTTTGCAGCATTCACAATGATGCGCGACCAACTTACCGGCCTGAAGTTGCCTGTAACGGTAGCCATCAAATCGTATTGCGAAGTAGTGCCGCATTGAATACCGAAGGCGAATGGTGTATTGCTGATACTTGCAGGTGTTGTAAAGCTGTATTGGCCTGTTGACGGGCAGGTAGCAGATGTGCCGAGTGGTGTGTTCAGTAATTTGAATACATAAGGTGTGCTCGCTTGTACACGGAAGTTAGCTATACCATAGGCCACTATTGTATCTATTATAATACTGTTTTCCGTGATTTCGATTTTTGCAGGAAAGGCTGTCATAAGAGGCTCGCTGGTGTTTTTTACACAATTGCTGTTATTGTCCCTGTAAATACTAAAGGAAACATGGCTGCAATAGGCGCGAATTGTTACTACTTCAGAGTCAACATCTGTGCTACCAACCCGCAGCATTATCTTGGCCGTGTAGATACCATTGGTTGCATATTTATGAGAACCCCATTTTTGGCCTGAAGTCAGCGGGCTGTAAACCGTGCTGCTGCCATCTCCGTAATAAACAGTGGCTGTAGTGCCTGGTACAATGCCGATTGCTGAAAAGCCATAGAACATAATGGCAGTATCAAGACTACAGTATTGATTTATTCCAGCAGAATCCAATGACTGTGCTTTGCTTTGATAGGATGAGAACAGAAAGGTGGTTAGTACGATAAAAAATGTAAATAGCTTTTTCATAAGAAAGGAAATTTAAGGTTAAGAATAAAAGCTTGTCGTAATAGATGACGCAGCGATGCTGTGTATTGTTAGAGTTGAACCGTAATTATTTTATTCTTTAAGCAAGAGTTATAAAATGCAAGAAGGACGGTAGAAACCGTCCTTCGAAATCTAGAATTGATTACCCATTACAAACTTTAGTATCGTGGAATACAGTATGAAAAAACTGTATTTATTATCGCTTGCTGATAAATAAGACGACGATTACGCTATAAAGGTTGGTAAAGAACAGAAAATTTTTGTCATGACAATTTCATTAATATGAAAACCCTTTACAGGCAGGCTTTTTCACCCACTTATAAGATAATTACCTATTTAGCTGATTAAAGCTTATTTTTGCCCCCGTTATTCTAAAAAACAATATTCCGATGGCTGTTTTAGTCAATAAAAATTCTAAAGTAATAGTACAGGGCTTTACAGGTACAGAAGGTACCTTTCATGCTAGCCAGATGATAGAATACGGTACCAACGTAGTAGGCGGTATCACACCGGGTAAAGGTGGTTCTACACACTTAGATCGTCCTGTGTTCAATACTGTATTGGATGCTGTAAATGCAACAGGTGCAGATGTATCTATCATATTTGTACCACCGGCTTTTGCTGCTGATGCTGTGATGGAAGCTGCTGATGCAGGTATCAAAGTTATTATCTGTATTACAGAGGGTATTCCTGTACAGGATATGATTAAGGCGCGCGACTATCTGCGTGGTAAAGATTGCCGCCTGATAGGTCCTAACTGTCCGGGTATTATTACTGCTGAAGAGGCTAAAGTGGGTATCATGCCGGGCTTCATCTTCAAGAAAGGTACTATTGGTATCGTTTCTAAAAGCGGTACATTGACATACGAAGCCGCAGACCAGGCAGTAAAAGCTGGTTTCGGTATCACAACAGCTATCGGTATTGGTGGAGACCCTATTATAGGTACTACTACTAAAGAAGCAGTTGAGCTGTTGATGAATGATCCTGAAACAGAAGGCATCATTATGATAGGCGAAATAGGTGGCGGTATGGAAGCTGAGGCTGCACGCTGGCTGAAAGACAATATGCGCAAACCTGTTGTAGGCTTCATCGCTGGCCAAACAGCGCCTCCGGGACGCCGTATGGGCCACGCAGGTGCTATCGTAGGTGGTGCAGAAGATACAGCTGCTGCTAAAATGAAAATAATGGCTGAATGCGGCATACACGTAGTTGCGAGCCCTGCCGATATCGGCAAGACAATGGCTGCTGCTATGAAGAAAGAATTAGCATAAGCTACATTATATTAAAACACACACATCAAGGGCTGCCGAATAGGTAGCCTTTTTTGTTTGCTAATGCAATCTTCAATAATAATATGGAACGGTGATACGTTATGACTTGAACCGTTAATACTATGAAAAAAATAGTTGCAGTGCTGCTGTTATTGTGGTTGCAGGCATGTAGGAAATACGATGATGTAGTCATCGTGCCATCTGATAAAACTGTTTACAGACAGTACATAATCCAAAAACAAATTGTAACCACTGCATCCGCAGACGGATTGCTCAGCTTTACTATCATAGGGGGGAATAACTTTGTGTTTAAGTATCACAGCAAAACAGAGGGCAAGCTGAATAATCCTGATACTTATAGTATTATACTCTTTCAGGCGGATGATTTTTTAGGGGGCTTTAATTATACCAACAATGAAATGCGCGACAATAACTGTATACAATATACAGGTAATGGCACAAATATGAAGACACACTACCTTACTACAGGCAATATTACTGGCGCACTTATTAATACAAGTGAATGGCGAGTGAGTATTAATCTGGTATTATATGATGGTACTAGTATAGCAGATACAGCTTTGTATAAATTTACTGAAGTATTTCAGTAGTGCTTTTGGGATTGTATTATTAATTTTCCTTACAATAAAATAACAGTAATAGAGTAATTCTACTTCCAACGCTTCTTCATTTCCCAGGCAATCTCGGTGCTGTTACTATCGCCACGAGCCTGTAGTTCTGTGATTATACGTGAATAACTCTCTTCATCCCTGTTCTGGCTTAGTTTGAACAGGGGGTAGATGCTGTCGAGCGGTATCTCGAAACTTACAATGGCTTTCATCATGGGTTTTACATAGTTTTCCATGCTCATATATTCTAGCAGTTCTGGTTGTGCTTGCGGGTCTTCGTATTTATGTGTAAGGTCGGTGAGCAATTGCAGACAATGTGCCTCATCTTTATAGTGTATCGTGCCGCGTGCGTGGATGGTCATATAGTTCCACGTACTGCCAATATTGCGTTCGTTATACCAGCTTGCACTCACATAGCATTGCGGGCCTGTAAATAGTACCAGTACCTGCGGGTTGGCCTCAAAAGCAATGTGGTGGTCTGTCTTGCGCATAATGTGTCCGCGTAGTACTATTTTTCCTTCGTGTTCGTGTATCAGTACGGGCACTTGTGTGGCAACCGTTGTGTTGTTGTGGCAACCTGTCAGCACTACAAAAGGGTGTTCGTGCATAAAGTCCAGCATTGCCTGCTTATTATCTTCTGTGAACTCGGGCATTTTATACATACTTCAAATTTACTTGACTTGTTGATTAGTTTATCAGTTAATCGGTTCATATTAACAATAATCCGGGGCTATAGAGAATAAAAGCTACTACTCAACTAATGAACTAATCAACTAATTTCGCACCCATGATTTATAAGGTTATCGGCCTGATGTCGGGCAGTTCGTTAGATGGATTGGATATAGCTTTCGTGCAGTTGGAAGAAGTGCGCGGGCAATGGAGCTATCAGGTGCTTGCTGCTGACTGTGTTCCCTATACAGATGATATGGCACATAACCTGAAACACGCTCAACAACTGTCTGTCCCCGATTTTCTGAGGTTGCATACCGCATACGGCAGGTATATGGGCGATGCCGTTAATAAATTTATTGCAGATAAGCAGATAGAATTGCAGGTGCAGTTTATAGCAAGCCACGGGCATACTGTACTGCATGAGCCCGCCAACTATACTACCACACAAATAGGAGATGGTGCCGCTATTGCTGCCATTACAGGCTTGCCTGTTATAAGTGATTTACGTGCGCTTGATGTAGCACTCGGCGGGCAGGGCGCACCAATAGTACCCATTGGCGATAAGCTGTTGTTCGGCAACTACGACTATCATCTGAACATAGGTGGTATAGCCAACATAACCGTACAGTACGAAGGCAAACCACTGGCATTTGATGTATGTCCCGCCAACCAGGTGCTGAACACACTGGCAGAAAAAGCAGGTAAGATGTATGATGAAAATGGTGTGATGGCTGCAAGCGGTGTGATGCTGACTGATGTATTGGTGAACCTGAACAAACATGAGTATTATGCAAAGCAAGCCCCTAAATCGTTGAGCAATGAGGCTGCTATAAACATGGCCTTCCCTGCATTGCTGGAGAGTGCGCATAGTACCGAGGACATGCTGCATACCGTTGTGTTGCACATAGCAGAGCAGGTGTGCGATGCCGTACGCAAATACCCGAGCGATAAAGAACAACCGCAGATGCTGGTAACTGGTGGCGGTGCTTTCAATACCTTCCTGATAGAGAAGCTGCAACACGCATTAGCCCAAAACAATGTGAGTGTAGTAGTGCCCGATGCCGATACGGTGATGTATAAAGAAGCTGTAGTAATGGCACTGATAGGCGCACTGCGCTGGAGGGAAGAAACAAACGTACTGAGTAGTGTAACAGGTGCCAGCCGCGATAGCATAAGTGGTGCACTATGGATGGGGCATAGTTATTAAAACTGAAATCCATTATGTATCCACGTCGAAGCAAATATGGATATGTTACCTTTTTAGGTGAGTTTATTACCGATAAGAATCTATATGTTGTATGTCCATCATGTAGTAAAAAAGCTATTGTTACCAATGCAGTAAATGCTGATGATAATATTAGTAAGTATGCAAGAATAGTTTGTGTATACTGTGGTTATAGTAAGATGAAGCAATACAAATATTATAATATACATCGGACAGGTATAGACCCGTATTTCCAACTACCGCTATGGCTTATGACAGAGTGTGGCGGACATATACTATGGGCATATAATGAGTCTCACCTTGATTTTCTGAAAAACTTTATTGAGGCAAAGCATAGGGAAAGAGATATTCGGGAAATGTATAATGGTAGCCTTGCAAGCAGGTTGCCACAATGGATGACATCGTCAAAGAATAAGGAAGCTATACTAAAAGCAATAAATCACTTATTGTCAAAAATATAAATGAGCTGTTGTAAATATCAATGTGCCATTTTCTCTATTTCATCACTTGTTATAACCCTGCGGTTGCCTTCATCGAGTAAGGGTACTTTGTAATTTTGTATTTCAATAATTGACAAACCAAGTGTTGCGTTCGGTGCAAGCTTGAAGTTTTTGATAGAATTAGTATTTGAAGCGACTGATATTTTTTGAGGTTTATAGCTTGCACATTTTACTGATAACAACAAATTAGTAATACCATTTTGACGAACTGTTAGTGAATATTCGCCATTGTTATCTGTAATAGTACCAGCAACAGCCAGTGTGTCTTGGTAAATTTGAACAATAGCTCCATAGAGAGGCTCTTTATTTTCATCTAATACTCTGCCTTTTATTGTAATGCTATCCTCACTGGTATTTTCTTCTTGTAATGAATTGCTGCTAATTATTGAAGCATAAGTATATGGAGCTTTTGCTTTGGCTTCCTCTATAGGTATTTGCGCAAGTATCAGTGTCAATCCTAAACCAATAAAATACCTATATAGCCTGCTGTGTGGTTGTGGGGGTATGTGTATGGGGTGGTTCAGTTGTGTGTCGAGAAACCTGCCACATATTTTTTGCTCTTTATGAGCCAGCATATATTCATACAACTGCTTATCGCTAAAAGTTGTAAAGTCCATCACACATTTCTGGCAACTGCTGCAAAACCGTCCTTGTTCCGCAGGTGTCATTTTGTTCCAGTCCTCTGTACAAGGATTGGGTATGGATATTTGTATGGGCTTTGGTCTCGGCATCTTACTTCTAAGATACAACAAACCCGTAGCCATATTGCCACGGGTTTATCAAAAAAATCTTGGTAAATCTCTTACTCCATTAAATCCGGGTTTTCTTAATACTGTCCCGTGCTAAGCAACACCAATGTACAAGCTTCCATAGCTTTGCCACCTTGTGCCGTTATCATATCTTCCAGTTCTTCATTCTCCGTACCGGGGTTGAATATCACACGCTTCGGTTTCAGTGATAGTATATAATCGTAGTAAGGTTTCTGGTTGGTAGGGTTCAGGTACAGGGTCACCGTATCTACGTCATCCATTGCAGGATGTTCTTTGGTGATATTTGTGTTGCCGATTTGTCCCTCTTTGTTGCCGATTGCAACAACCGGATACCCATGTGCAACAAGTTTTGTTGTAGCAAGAAAACTATAACGTGATGGATTTTCAGATGCGCCTAATACCACTGTCTTTTTCATGCTGTAAAATTACATCATTCTGCTGCCTTGCACTTTATACATGTATCATCATCGCTTATGGATAGTTTAACAATGTATTGCGCAGGATATTTGGTAACTTTAGTAATAACTAATTAGCATTTTCATATGCAATCAGCATACATCATAGCAGGCTACCGTACAGCAGTAGGTAAATCTAAAAGAGGTGCACTCCGCAATTCTCGCCCCGATGATTTGGCGGTAGATGTGATACGCGGCTTACTGGCAAGCGTACCCCAGCTGGATACCAAACTGATAGATGATGTGATAGTGGGTAATGCCGTACCCGAGGCAGAACAGGGATTGCAGGTAGGGCGTATCATTGCCAACCGTGCAGTGGGCGAGTGGGCACCGGGTGTTACAGTCAATCGTTATTGCGCATCGGGGCTTGAAACCATAGCAATAGCTACTGCAAAAATACAGATGGGGCAGGCGGAGTGTATTATAGCAGGCGGTACCGAAAGTATGAGCCTTGTACCAACAGCAGGTTGGCGTACGATGCCCAATTACGATATTGTAAAAGAGAACGGAGACTACTACCTGAGCATGGGGCTTACTGCTGAGCAGGTTGCACAAGACTTCAATGTACCACGTGATATGCAGGATGCATTTGCATACTACTCTCATCAGAAAGCAATAACAGCCATCAAAGAAGGTTACTTCAAAAAAGGCATCTTACCCATTACTGTAAAAGAAGTGTACCTGAATGAAAAGAATAAACGCGCAGAACGCGAGATAATAGTTGATACCGATGAAGGACCACGTGCCGATACCAGTGTGGAAGCATTGGCAAAACTACCCGCAGTGTTTGCACAGGGTGGTACGGTAACGGCGGGCAACTCTTCTCAAACATCAGACGGTGCTGCATTTGTAATAGTAATGAGCGAAAGGCTGATGAACCAACTGGGCCTTAAGCCATGGGGCAGGCTGGCAGGCTGTGCCGTAGCAGGTGTGGAGCCACGCATTATGGGTATAGGCCCTGTGGCTGCTGTACCAAAAGTATTGAAGCAAACAGGCCTGAACCTCGGGCAGATAGATCTTATAGAACTGAACGAAGCATTTGCATCACAATCTCTTGCAGTGATACGCGAACTGGAACTGAACCCCGATATAGTAAATATAAATGGCGGTGCTATAGCATTAGGCCACCCGTTGGGGTGCAGTGGCGCCAAACTGACCATACAGATGCTGAATGATATGGAAAGGCTTGGTAAGAAATACGGCATCGTTACGGCCTGTGTAGGTGGCGGGCAGGGCATAGCCGGTGTTATCGAAAAACTATGATAGAAAATTATTTGTATTTGTTTTTACGATAGCTTTGCAAAGTTTCAGAATATTATTTATGCGTCGTTTAGCATTATTGGCTTTAGTATTGTCGGGAGGTATCAGTACACAGGCACAATTAATTAAGAAACCTGTACTTACGGGTATGTATCTGCAATGGGGCTATAATAGGGATGTGTATTCCCGTAGCGATATGCATTTCATTAATGGCAGCAAATATAATTTTACGGCACATAAAGTAAAGGCAAAAGACAAACCGGATTTTTCGGGTTTTCTTACCAATCCGCTTGATATTACTATACCGCAAAACTCTTTCCGTATAGGCTTCTATCTGAATAAGAAAAAAACACACTCCATAGAGCTGAACTATGACCATACCAAATATGTATTGGTAGATTATCAGCCATACGATATTACAGGGCAGATAAATGGTCAGCAGGTAAACTGGCAGGATACAGTACTTCATCCTACTTACCTGCATGTAGAGCATACCAACGGTGCCAACTTCTGGATGATAAACTATGTAGGGCATCACGAATTGCTGCGCCATAAAAAGAAAGACTACAGGCGTGCCAGCTTGCTGTACAAGGCAGGTGCAGGTTTGGTTATTCCGCGTTCGGATATATACCTGATGGGCAAACGACTTGATAATGAGTTTCATGTAGCAGGTTATGTATTGGGGTTAGAAGGAGGAGCACGCTATTACCCCTTCCGCAATTTCTTTGCAGAGGTGAATGTAAAGGGTGGTTTTGCTAATTACCTGAATGTACTGACAGTAGGAGACGGGGGTAAGATAAAACACAATTTCTGGTATGGTGAGATAATAGGTTTGATTGGTTATGATATCAACTTTGATAAAGATGCCCGTCGCCGTAAACCACGTGGTGCTGCGGTAGCAGATAAACCATAATCTTTTGTAATTTTGCATTTCTGTTTAAAATAGTTTGCTGAAACGAGGTTCACATATAATTCTTACTGCTTGGCTGGCCATACTATTATTGTTTGGCAGTACATCTAAAGAGTATATACACATTTTTGCAGACCACCAGGATACGGTACACAGCCACCTGGAAAAAGACGGACTGGTTATAGAGCCTGAACACCACCACTGTAGTTTTCTAAGCTACGCATTACCATTATTCATTAATGATGTACAGGTAATAAAGCTGTATTCAATACGTATGGTGTATCCTGTTTACACTAGCTTTATTGCTGTTACATACACACATAACAACCCGATTACCGCATATCTGCGCGGGCCGCCTGCTATTCTTTCCTGATACTTGTTGTTGTAAAAGCTTTGCCTGAATCGGGCCGGGCTATTTTGTTATTTATTAAGATGCGATATGAATCGTGTATTAGTAACCATAGGTGTATGGTTATGTATAGGCTTGCATTATGCAGGCGCGCAGGATAGTTGTAATATAACTGTCGAATGCAGAGTTGTGGAAACACATAACCTGCAACCACTGTTTGCTGTATCAGTATATATAGATGAAATGAAACGTGAATTTGAAACCGATGAAGATGGCAGGTTTCAGATAGCCAATGCTTGTGCAGGTACTTATCATATTCATTTTCATGCTGCAGGTTACGAACATCTGGTAAAGGAAGTGAAATTGGAAGCTAATGCTATACTCAGGTTCAGTTTGGCACATATTAATAAAGAACTGGATGAAGTAGTAGTAGCAGATGAACGAACAAAAATCATTATACAGAGCAAAAGTTCTATGAAGCGTGCTGATATAACAGCTAACAGTGGTAAGACACTGGGCGATATGTTGCAAGGTGTAAATGGTGTATCTGTACTGTCTAACGGAGCAACTATAGCTAAGCCTGTTATACATGGTTTGTACGGCAATCGTATTATTATTCTCAACAATGGTATCCGTCAGGAAGACCAGCAATGGGGTGGAGAACATGCACCTAATATAGACCCGTTTCTTGCAAACAATATCACTGTATTGAAAGGTGCTTCAGGTGTACGTTATGGTACAGATGCAATAGGTGGTGTGGTATTGGTGGAGCCATCAGCAGTAAGGACAATGCAGGGCTGGGGAGGCGAAGTTAATCTTGCAGGTTTCAGCAACAATCGTATGGGTGTTGCATCTGCAGTAGTAGAGCATGGGTTTAAATACATCAAGGGGTTAGGTGTCAGGTTGCAGGGTACTTTCAAACAAGGAGGTAATTACCGCATCCCCGGTTATTGGGCAGCCAACACCGGTACGGAAGAAAATAACTATTCGGCAACGGTGGCTTATAAAAGAGCCCATTTTGGTGCAGAGGTATTCTATAGCCATTTTAATACGCAACTAGGTGTTTATCGAGGTGCGCATACCGGTAACCAGGCTGATTTGATGGCAGCTATCGATAGCGATACACCACGCATTCATACAGGCTTTACATACAGTATTGACCGTCCGATGCAGCAGGTACAACACGACCTGTTGAAACTGAAACTGAATACTGATAACAGGGCCGGAGCTTTTAGTCTTGTATATGCCTACCAGCACAACTACAGACAGGAGTACGATGTGATAAGGAGCAACAGCGATAAAGCACAACTGAACCTGACACTCAATACACAAACAATGAACCTTAATTTTGACCATAAAGCAATTGGTGATTTTACAGGACAAGCAGGTATTGATGGTGTTTATCAGGAGAACTTTATGCAGGATGGGGATAGGTTGTTTATCCCCAACTATCGCAGCCCCGGCGTTGCTGTATATATCATAGAACGATATCGTTTCCGCAAACTTACACTGGAAGCAGGGCTACGTTACGACTACAGGCATTATGAAGTGTATAATCCCGAAGGAAATAATCAAACGATTGTTCGCTACGATTTTGATTATAGTAATGCATCAGGTACTATCGGGTTACGGCATAAAGTCAAACCCAACTGGGAATGGACTGTAACGCTTGCCAATGCATGGCGTGCACCACAGGCAAATGAGCTCTTCAGTGCAGGCTTGCATCATGGTTCGGCACGTATAGAACTGGGTGATAAAAACCTGCAACCGGAAAAAGCGTATAGCCTGAACTTTGAAACAGCTTATAATGTGCCTGAGAAACTGCATGTGGAACTTTCTTTGTACACACAGTATATTAATGATTTCATCTACCTGAGTCCCGGTGCTGATGTATTGACGATACGGGGTTACTTTAAAAGCTTCAACTACAAGCAGACCAATGCATGGTTGAATGGTGCTGATGCTTCTGTAAAGTATAATATTACTAAACCGCTTGAAGCACACCTGAAAGCGTCTTTCTTGTTTGCAAGAGACATAAAGCAAAATGATTGGTTGATACTAATGCCTGCGGACAGAATATCTGCCGGGGTAAAGTACACATTCAATATCAGTAAAACCTTTAGAGAGGTATTTGCGGGAATTGATGGCAGGTATATACTCAGGCAATGGCGTATTCCTGCAAATTTTGATATGGTAGATTATCCACGTCCGCCTGCAGACTATATAGTGCTCGATGCAGAGGCCGGTACTACTATTATACTAAACGGGCACCCTGTCTATTTCAGTGTTACTGTGATGAATGCTCTCAATAAACAATACCGCGATTATCTGGATGCGTTTCGGTATTTTATTAACCAACCCGGCACAAATGTGGTATTACGACTACGTGTGCCATTCAACTTTTACGGATTAATATCAAAAAATTAAAATCAAAAAAACATTAAATAGCATGAAGAATAATATGATGAAATATGCATTGATTGCAGCAATAGCTACAGTTTTTTTTATTGCATGTAAAAAAGATGAAGTAATAACACCAACGCCTGTAGAGCAGGAACTTATTACTACCTTAAGGTTGACTGTGACTAATAATGAAGGGTTTAATAAAACCTTTATTTATAAAGTAGAAAATGGATTCGGTAGTACTACACAGGGTATTGTTACTAAAGATGATATAGTACTGGCATCTGATAAGCAATATGATGTAGAGGTTCAATTGCTGAATGAAAAGAAAACCCCTTCTGAAGATATTACGGAGGAAGTAAAGGCAGAAAGCAATGACCATTTGTTTTTGTTTCAATCAGTACCTGCGGCAGGTTCAGGTTCAATTACTTTCAACGAGGGAAATAAAGATGGTAATGGAAATGCCTTTAACCAGAAAATTAAGTTTAAGGCAGGTGGAGCAGGTACAGGTGCTGTAACCATTACCCTGAAGCACGAACCAACTGATAAGGCTGCTGCCACACCGGATGCAGCAGGTGGCGAAACAGATGTTGAAGCTGTATTTAACGTAAAACTGCAATAAGAACCTCTTTTGCCGTTTCGGAATTAAAAATACCCGTATCATCAGATATGGGTATTTTGTTTTATCATAAATATGTATATTTAAGTAAAGATTAAAGTGTATGATGGCAACCCTAATAGCAAAAGAAGAAGTATCTAATTACACCATTGTTCCTGCATTTGTAGATAATACCGAACATTGGCAGAAAGAACTGCAGTATGCAACCCGCCTCGGCAACGAATTCAAGGGCAAGACGACGATAACATTTGAAACCACTCAAGGCCCGCGAAGTATCAGTACTACAGTTTGGTCTGTTACTGATAAGTATTTGCAAATAAAGGGTGGTATGAATATACCGTTGAACAGTATTATTGAGGTGCATTTCTGATTAATACTGATTAGTATCTGCTAATCCGAATAAGTTTCTTAAATTTGCAAACTGTTATATATTAATATATCAGGTTAATATTAATTTAAAACGTAATGCCCCTACGTTTTTTCTAAACATCAATATGGATCAGCAGGAAATAATCAGCCGCATAAAGGCTTTTATGGTAGAAGATTTTGAAGTGGATGAAGCTACAATTCTACCTAATGCAGATTTGAAAAGCACGCTGGATTTAGATAGCCTTGACTATATAGATCTGGTAGTAGTTATAGAACAAAACTTCGGTTTCAAAGTGAAACCCGAAGATTTCCAGACTATGACTACAATGCAGGATTTCTACGATTACGTTTCCAACCGTTTGCAGTCTGCCAATGCCTGATACTGAAACCTGGCAAGGACGCTCGCGGGGTACTCCTTTAGGTTACAGGATATTTGTATGGTTACTGAAAGCCGGTGGCCTCAAGCCGGCATATACATTGTTACATTTTGTTACGCTTTATTACAGGTTGTTTGTAAAGTCTGCAACAAACCCGCTGCGCTATTTATATACAAAACGTTTAGGGTATAGCAACGCTGATGCCGGCAGGATGATTCGAAAAAATCTGGTCATATTCGGTCAAACGCTTATTGATAAGATAGCTGTTCTGTCAGGACACGGCAAGGAACTCAGTTTTGCGCATGAAGGGGTAGAATATATTGAAGAATTGGTAAAAGATGGCAAGGGTGGTATTTTGGTTAGTGCACATCTCGGTAATTGGGAAACAGCCGGACACTTACTGAAAAGGGTACAGGCGAAAATTAATATTGTAATGTATGATGGCGAGGGCGAACAAATGAAAGCCTACATGGAGCGATTTGATAGCCAACGTTCATTTAATATTATTTATATACGGGAAGACCAATCTCATATCTACGAAATGTCTGCCGCATTGAACCGCAACGAGTTGATATGCCTGCACGCAGACAGGTATCGCCCGGGAAATCGTACAATGACACATAGTTTTCTTGGTGAAGATGCATTGTTTCCTGCCGGGCCATTTATATTGGCATCTAAACTAAAAGCACCGGTTTGCTTTGTTTTTGCATTTAAAGAGAGTAATTTTCACTATCATTTTTATGCCTTTAAAAGTAAAACTTACGAAGGCAGAGGTACTGCCGGGATGGAGGTTATGCTGGATGATTATACGGCACTGGTAGAAAAAATGCTGAAACAATACCCCGAACAATGGTTTAATTATTTTGACTTTTGGAAGAAATGAGCGCTCAGGATATTTTGCAGTACATACCTCAACGTCCGCCTTTTGTGATGATAGACAATATTGTTAAGGCAGACGGAACTATATCAGAAACTAATTTTACTATAAGAGAAGGGCATTTGTTTGTTGAAGATGGCAAGTTTACCGAGCCGGGTTTGGTAGAGAACATGGCACAAACTGCAGCAGCTGGTACAGGTTTTAGTTTACAACAGCAGGGTAAAGAAGTACCGGTAGGCTTTATAGGAGCATTGAAGGCATTGAATATTTTAGATTTGCCAACTGTTGGTGATACTATTACTACCGAAGTGAGTTTTAAAATGCAGGTTATGAATGTGCACATCGTGCAGGGTAGGGTGTTCAATAATGGTAATGAGATAGCAAATTGTGAACTGAAAATATTTTTACAGGAATCTTAAATTTTACGTCATGAAGAAGCTACTTGTTTTGGCAGCAGTGCTGCTTTCATTTACTGTATTTGCACAAAGTAAAGCAGATGTGTTTAATGATAACACACCTATTACATGGTTAGGGCTTGATTTTTCGCAGCTGAAATTTATTGGCGACGCATCCCAGTGGCAGGATGCAGGTGAAATCACGAACAGTCAGATGCGCGATAAGTATTTCCCATCTTGGAATAACCTGTTCATCGTAGAAAAAGATAAATACAAAGTGGCTGATGCCGTACGTCGCACAGAAGTTGCTTATGCAATAGAGATTACAGAAAAAGCTAACAACAGTCTGAAAGGAAACTTTTTTGAAAGTGATGGTAATAAATATCAGTTGCTAGATGAACAAAAAGTGACAACACTTGTTAAAAAATATGATTTCAAAGGTAATGCCGGCATTGGCATGATGTTCTTTGTAGAAGGTATGAGTAAGGGAAGAGAACATGGCTCTATGTGGATTACATTTGTGGATATGAAATCGAAAACTGTGTTGCTGACAAAACGTGTAGAAGGTAAAGCCGGTGGTTTTGGATTCAGAAATTATTGGGCAAAGACATTTGTAAATGCTTTGAAAACAATTAAGTCGGACTGGAAAAGCTGGAGTAAATAAAACAACCATTTGAAAAAAACACTAACTCACACTACGGAACTTGAGGTAAAATTCAGCGAAGCAGACCCATTGGGTATTGTTTGGCACGGTCATTTCATACGTTATTTCGAAGATGGAAGAGAAGCATTTGGTAATGCATACGGATTGAAATATCTTGATTTTTACAGGAGTGATATTGTTGTTCCAATCATTAAGATAGATTGTAACTACAAACGCATATTGCGTTACGGTCATAAAATACGTTTAGAAACAACTTATGAAGATTGTGCTGCTGCAAAGCTGCTCTTTCATTATGCCATATATGATGCAAGAACAAATGAGCAGGTAGCTACAGGTAGCTCTATGCAGGTATTCATGGAGCGTGAAAGTCTGGAGTTGATGTGGACATTACCACAGTTTATGATTGACTGGAAAAATAAATGGCTTACTAATTGATGCTACCTGTTTACGCAATAGCCACTAATACTATCTCATCTTTGGGATTGGACGTTAACGCACATTGGCACGCAGTTAAGCAGCAAAAAAGCGGCATCAGACAATACGATGACGCTTCATTGAGTGCCTCGCCATTTTGGGGTGCAAAGATTGATGCTTTGCAGTGGCAGTATATTCAGGCAAATACAAAAGCGGATATACCGCTTTCTCCTTTTGAACAACTAGCAATATTTTCTGCTAAACAAGCTCTGGCAGATTCTAACAGACAGTTAAGTGTAGCTGATACACTTGTAGTATTATCGACTACCAAAGGCAATATAGAATGGTTGGGTGCGCAGGATGACGAAAGGCTTACATTGTATAATAGTGCAAAGGTGATATCAAAAACGTTGGGGTTCACGTACCATAAACCAATTGTTGTATCACATGCATGTGTATCGGGTGTATTAGCACTGGTATATGCAATGCGCAGGTTGCAGCAAGGCACTCACAAGCATGCAGTAGTTATAGGTTGCGACAGGTTTTCGAGGTTTGTATTAAGTGGGTTCCAATCGTTTCAGGCGATTGCAGATGAACCATGTAAACCTTTTGATAATGATAGAAAAGGTATTAATCTTGGTGAATGTGGCGCTGCAATAGTGCTGACGACAGAACCGGGAGATGGAGCTTTGGCCAGATTGTACGCTGGCGGTAGTTCAAATGATGCCAATCATATATCTGGCCCTTCTCGTACAGGAGAGGAACTGGCCTTGGCCATTAAGGCTGCGATTAGTCAGGCAGGAATTACTGCTGCTGATATTGATATGATTTCTGCTCATGGTACTGCTACTTCTTATAATGATGAGATGGAGGCAAAGGCGTTCAATACATGTGATCTTTCCGAAAAACCGGTACATAGTTTTAAAGGATATACAGGCCATACATTGGGCGCTGCAGGTATATTGGAAAGTGCTATGATAATTGAAAGTATCCGTCAGCAACAATTAATACCGTCATTAGGCTTTAATACACTCGGAGTTTCTGTTCCGTTAAATGTTACAAAAGACATGCAGCAAGCAGATATAAAATATGTACTCAAGACTGCATCCGGTTTTGGTGGTTGCAATGCAACAGCAATATGGGGTAGGGTATAGTCTTATTTATTTAAAGCATTCACAGCAATCCAGCTAAATAAACCAATTCCTGTTTCCATTGCCTGCTCGTCAATGTCAAATTTTGCATTGTGTACAGGTGCAGTAAACTTTTCGTTGTTCTGGTTTGTACCTATTCTGAAGAAACAACCGGGTATATGCTGTACATAGAAACTGAAATCTTCGGCAGCCATGCGCATATCTAAGGTGTGTACATTTTCACCACCTATATAGTCTTTTGCCCAGTCTTCCGCAAAGGTAGTAAGTGTCGGGTCGTTGTACAGAGCAGGGTAGCCTTTGGGTATTTCTACTGTAGCTTTTGCGCCGTATGCCTCACATGTTTGGTGGATGATGTCTTCAATCCATTTATGAGCTTCGTAACGCCATTTCTCATCCATTGTGCGTAATGTACCGAGAATCTCTACTTTGTCGGGGATAACGTTTGTAGCAAACCCACCTGCTATTTTGCCAAAAGTCAGCACGGTAGGAATAAGTGGATTCCCTTTGCGCGCTACCACTTGTTGAAGTGCTACGATCACTTGCGCTGCAGTTGCTATAGGATCTATAGTTTGGTGTGGTAGTGCTGCATGTCCGCCTTTACCCTCAATTGTAATATATATTTCATCAGCACTGGCCATATATTGTCCTGCTCTGAAACCTGCTGTACCGCTAGGTAAATGCGGATATACATGCAGTGCGTAGATTGCTTCAGGCTTTGGGTTTTCCAGTACACCTGCAGCTATCAGGAGGCTAGCACCACCGGGGTGTTTTTCTTCTCCTTGCTGAAATATCAGTTTTACCGTCCCTTCAAATTCGTCTTTCAGTTCGCTCAATATTTTTGCTGTGCCTAACAAACAACTGCTGTGCACATCATGGCCGCAGGCATGCATTACGCCATCGTTTTGAGAACGATAAGATGTATCATTTGCTTCATGTATAGGTAATGCGTCCATATCTGCACGCAATGCAATACAGCGCTTTTCAGGATTCTTTCCTTTTATCAAAGCAACTACACCCGTACCGGCTACTCCCGTTTGATGCTCGATACCCCAATTAGTCAGTTTCTCTGAAATAAAAGCTGATGTTTTGTATTCCTGAAACGATAACTCCGGGTTGGAATGTATATGATGGCGTATCGCCTGTACTTCAGGATAATATTTTGCTGCTTTTTCGCGAATCAGGTTAATCATCATTCATTGTATTAATAACAACAATATCGGGTACTATCATGCATGGGGTATAGACTGCGCTTGTTTCATCGTACATTTTTTGTGCTTCAGCACGTGTACGAAAGTCGCCAACCTTTACACGAAACTGAGGCTGCACATACGTAAGATAAGTACGTATGCCCGGGAAACGGCGTATGAAATCTACTCTTACCTGATTGGCTTTTACCCGGTCATTGCCATTATATATCTGCACTCTGAATCCTTGCCCTGAACGTATAACACCAAGCTGCACATTGCGGTATTTTTTTAGCAATACATCCAATCTTGGGTCTGCATACAAAGTTACACCTACTGTAGTGGCCGTTGTGTCATCATCATCTTGTGCGTTTTCATCTACAATTATCTGCCCGCTGGCAAGATTGCAGTTTAAAATGCAGGTAAACAATAATATGTTGTAAATAAACACTTTCATTCAGGGTGCTAATCTACGCTACTTTATCCTCTTTTACTATAGCTACGCTTGCTGAGCATCCTAATCTAGCAGCACCTGCAGCAAGTAGCTCTTTGGCGAATACTACAGTTTTAATACCACCTGACGCCTTTATACCGATAGTGTTCGGTGTATTTTTTCTGATAAGTTCTACTGCATGTATTGTAGCCCCTGTTTCTGCAAATCCGGTTGATGTTTTGATGAAGTCTATACCAAGAAGAGCATATGCTTTGCAGCAGGCAATAATTTCGTCGTCTGTAAGTACGCCGCTTTCAATAATGATTTTAATAATTCCTCCTTTGCTATGTACCAATTCTGTACATGCCCTCACCTCTGCAACCGCGTATTCCCAATGATTATTTTTTATTGCAGCAATATTATGTACAATGTCTATTTCCTGCGCACCATGTTGTATGGCATCGTCTATCTCAGTTAGTTTGGCAGGTATGCTGTTGTAGCCTAAAGGAAAGCCTATAACAGTCGCTATTTGTACGTCAGTACCAACCAATAGCTTCTTCGCATATTCAATATATACGGGAGGTATGCATACTGCTGCAAAACCGTACTTAATTGCTTCATTACACAAAACCACTACGTCCTGTTCGGTTGTAGTGGCTTTTAGAATTGTATGGTCTATGTATTTTGCTATAGCAGACATCATAAGTTTTTGACGATTTCTAATGCAAATTCGCTTGTTTTCAGCAAAGTTGCATCATGCATCAGGTTGTAGAAGTCAATTGTCACACGTTTGCGTTTGATAGTATCGCTCAATGCTTTGGTGATGCTGTCTGCAGCTTCTTTCCAACCCATATACTCAAGCATCATTACACCACTCAGCAGCAGGGATGATGGATTCATAGTATTGGTATTTGCAAAACGTGGTGCTGTGCCGTGCGTAGCCTCAAATACTGCATGTCCTGTCAGGTAATTGATATTAGCACCCGGTGCTATGCCAATGCCACCCACAGCCGCTGCTAATGCATCTGAAATATAGTCGCCATTCAGGTTTAATGTTGCTACTACAGAATAGTCTTGAGGCGCTAATAATATTTGTTGCAGGAAGTTATCTGCAATAACATCCTTGATGATGAGTTTGCCGCTTGCCTGGGCAAGTTTCATTTCGCTATTGGCAGCTTCTTCTCCCTGTTCTTTCTTCGTTTTTTCCCATTGTTCCCATGTGTACACCTTGTCGCCAAATTCGCGTTCGGCTAGCTCATATCCCCACATTTTGAAGCCACCTTCTGTAAACTTCATAATATTGCCCTTATGCACCAATGCTACGGAAGGCCTGCAGTTTTCTATTGCGTATTTTATAGCAGCACGTACCAGTCTTTCGCTTCCGTCTTTTGATACCGGCTTTATGCCAAAAGATGTTGTTTCCGGAAAGCGTATCTTTTTACCTGCTCCCATTTCATTGGTCAGGAAGTCAAGCATTTTTTTTGCTTCAGGTGTACCTGTTTTAAATTCGATACCGGCATAAATATCTTCTGTATTTTCACGGAAGATAACCATATCTACTTTCTCAGGATGACGAACCGGAGAAGGCACACCTTGAAACCACTGCACCGGGCGAAGACATACATACAAGTCTAATTCCTGACGCATAGCTACATTTAGTGAGCGAATACCTCCGCCTACAGGTGTAGTAAGCGGACCTTTTATCGAAACAATGTATTCTTTTGCTATATCAAGTGTTTCAACAGGCAGCCATTCACCGGTTTGGTTAAATGCTTTTTCACCAGCAAGCATTTCCTTCCATTCTATCTTACGTTTGCCGTTGTATGCTTTTTCAACTGCGGCATCTATTACTATTTTACTGGCGCTCCATACATCGGGTCCTATACCATCACCCTCAATAAAAGGAATTATAGGATTATCAGGGATGTTTAACTGGTCATTGCCACCCATTGTTATTTTCTGAGGAGTCATCTTTTTTGTTTTTTGGGAATATTACGCGCGCGAAGATAAACCAAAACAGGTATATGACTGCTTATATAATGGCTAAAATGGTATAGATATTTTTGTTATTCTTTGCCTTCCTCTAATGAGAAACCGAAGGAAGAGCCGACACCTAATGTACTGCGTACTGTCACAGATTGCCCGTGTGCTTCAATGATGTGTTTTACTATAGCGAGTCCTAACCCTGTACCACCTATTTCTCTGCTTCTGCTCCTATCTGCACGGTAAAAACGTTCGAATATACGAGAGAGGTGTTCTTCACCTATACCCGGCCCGTCATCAGATATTTCGGTATATATATGGTTGTCATCAACCTCGTAGAAGCCTGCAGTAACAGTGCCATCTTCATTGCCATATTTTATTGCATTTTCAATCAGGTTTACCAGCACTTGCCTGATTTTAGGCTTATCAGCATAAACTTCAAGCGGGCGTTCTGTGCCTTTTTTAATGAGTAATTCGATGTTTTTCTTTTTTGCCTTCAAAGAAAGTTCTTCAAATACATCTTTTACAAGTTCCTGAATAACAAATGATTCCTGGATGATAGGTATCCTTCCCGATTCCAGTTTTGATATTTCATCAAGGTCATCTAATAATTGAACCAAACGGTCAATACCTTTATTGGCATTACCCAAAAACTTACGGTTTACATTCGGGTCGTCCAAAGCTCCATTCAATAATGTATCTACATATCCTTGAATAGTAAAGACAGGTGTGCGTAATTCGTGTGCAAGGTTCATCAAAAACTCTTTTCTGAATTTTTCATTTGCACGTAGCATCTCCACTTCATCACGTTTCTGAATTGCCCATCGCTCCACATCTGCGCGAACTTCTTCAATAGATTTTTGAGGCAGGATGTTGTTGTAAAAAAACTCTTCTTTTTTGGTGGCTTTTGTTTGGTATATCAGCTTGTATATCAGTTTTATTTTCCTGTATATGAAGCGTTGCAGGGTATAATAATATATCCAGTATGTAATCAGAAATGTAATAAGAAATACAATAAGGGTTACCTGCCACTGTGGCCTTAACAACAGGCTAAGCAAGGCATTGATGGTAGACATTACCATCGCTGTAATGAAAGATAGCAGCCTTGGTGAGAGATTTTTGGTATTAAGTACCGATGACATAGTTACTAAACTACACCATTTCGAACTTATAACCTACGCCTTTTACAGTGCTTATCAGGTCAATACCTATTTTTTGGCGTATTTTACGGATGTGTACATCTATGGTACGGTCTCCTACAATTACATCAGTTCCCCATACACGTTGCAATATTTCATTTCGAAGAAACACACGTCCGGGTTTTGAGGCCAGTAATGATAGTAATTCGAATTCTTTCTTTGCAAGTATTATTTCAGTGCCTTTATAGGAAACAGTGAATTTAGTTTTGTTGATTTCAAGTTCACCGAAAGTAAGTTTCTGATCTTGGTCATCATCTTTACGAAACCTTCGTAATGCTGTTCTGATACGAGTTGCTAACAACTCAGGTTTTATCGGTTTTGCAATATAATCGTCGGCACCTACTTTCAGTCCTTCAATTTCAGACTTTTCATCACTTAAAGCTGTCAGGAAGATGATAGCAGTTTCTTCAAACTCTGGCATCATTCTTAACTCTTTAATAGTCTGTATGCCATCTTTATTCGGCATCATTATGTCGAGCAATATCAGGTCGGGACGGAAGTCCTTAGCTTTTCGTATAGCTTCTACGCCATCCCTTGCAGTAGAGATGAGATAGCCTTTTCCCTTAAGGTTGTAGCTGATAAACTCGACTATATCCGGTTCGTCATCTACTATCAATATTTTACCTGGTAATACTTCCATATGTTCTTCTAAATCCGGCACAATATTATATCAGCTTATGTGAACTAAAAACAACTGCTGCATTATCAAATTGTTACCAAAAACATGACAATGCAGCAGTTGCGTATTACGTCTGATTTATTGAAGAATAGCTTATTTCAGCGTTACAGAACCGCCTCCTATTTTGTATCCGTCATTATACAGTTCTATAGTATAAGTTCCTTTTTGATAGTCGCTATCTTGTTTCCAGTCTGCTGTCAGGTCTTTCACAGGGCTGTTAGTTTCCAATGCAATTTGCTTCAGCAAGGTATAGTTAATGTCGTTTCCTTCAGCATCCGTCAATACGCCCGACCCATATGCAGCATTGCTGAGCAAGTTGCCTGAAGGGTCTGAAATACGTATGTGTATTTGCTTTGTTCCGCTTTCTGCAATACGATTTTCGTCAATATCGAATGTTACACGCATTACATCAACACGACCTGCTTTGCCGGTTTCTTTTTCTTTTTTGCCATTCCTGCGAAGGTCTATCGGTGTGAGCCTGATGTTAGATGCATGTAATACAGCACCTAATCTGGCTTTTTGTTGTAGTCCTATATTTTCAGTAACTGCCTGGTCGCGCTCTACAGTTAATACTGTATTCTGGTCAGTCAGGTCTGCATTTTGCGATTCAAGCTCAGCAATACGTTCCTGATATGTTCTGACTTTGGTGTTAAGTTGTGCAATGAGTTTTTTCGCTTTACCCAGTTCTGCTTTTGTGGCATTGCCATTACGAACGATAGCATTAATCTGGTTTTTCAATTTCGCAATCTCACCATTCTGATCGTTGATGAGGCTATCCATTACGTTGTTTTTAGATACTAATTCATCTAATCGTACCAATGCTGCCTGATAATCTGCTTCTACTGCTCTTCTTGATGAATCAGCAGCATTAAACTCGTGTTGAGAAGCTTCAAGCTTGTTTGATAGCTTATTGTTATTTGTAAACAAATAAATGTTTCCTGCTAACAACGCTGCAATAATACCAACATATATCCAGGTATTATTTTTCTTAGGCTGTTGCGGTTGCATAGGTTGCAACGGAGTCGAAGATGTTGGATTGTTCATTTCCTGGCTCATAAAAATGTTGGTTTAATTATTACTTTAGATTTCGGTTACAAATATAATAACCCTTTTCATGGAGTTTCTTAAACAAATCTTATTTCTTGATATTGAAACAGTGCCTGTTGTGCCGGAATATGGCCGTTTAACAGAAGTTTTGCAAAACGAATGGGCAAAAAAGGCAAAATATCTTAAAAGTAATATAGTAGAAAATTCTGAGCCTTCTATGCTTTTTGAAGAAAAAGCAGGTGTTTTTTCTGAATTTGCAAAAGTAGTATGTATTGTAGTAGGTAGCCTGCAACAACAGGGAGATAAATGGAGCCTACGCTTGAAAGCTATTGCAAACGATGATGAAAAACAGTTGTTGCAGGATTACAAGGAGGTTATAAACAGGTTTGGGGGATACTATCCAAATCTGCAATTTTGCGGCCATAATATAAAAGAGTTCGACATCCCGTTTTTATGCAGGCGAATGCTGATAAATGGCATACAGTTGCCGGATAGTATGAATCTGAGTGGTAAAAAGCCTTGGGAAATATCGCATCATGATACGTTGGATATGTGGAAGTTTGGCGACTATAAGCATTTCACATCTTTAGCTTTGCTTGCCGAAATATTAGGGATACCTTCGCCGAAGGATGATATGGATGGCAGCATGGTCGGGCAAGTGTATTGGCAGGATAAAGACCTTCAAAGAATATCCAAATACTGTATGCAGGATGTGTTAACCAGTGCCAGAGTATTTTTAAGGCTTAAAGGTATAACTGATATCAATCCTGAACCGGTTTACGTGAACGAATAGTATGACTGCAGAATTTAAGAAACTGATACAATCTTTACAGAATAAGCAATACGCACCTGTATATCTGATAGATGGAGAAGAACCATATTATCTGGATATGATTACAAATTATTTTGAGGAAAAAATACTGGAACCACATGAACGTGATTTCAACCTGATGGTGTTGTATGGTAAAGATGTAGAATGGGCAGATGTGGTGAATGCATGTCGAAGGTTCCCGATGTTTGCAGAGCGTCAGGTTGTAATATTGAAAGACGCAGCACAAATGCGTTCATTAACAGAGCTTGCCGGATACCTTGAAAACCCTGCACCTACAACGATATTTCTTATTGAACATCGGTTTAAAAAAGCTGATGGGCGTAGTAAGCTGGTGAAATTTGCAAAAGACAAGGGCATACATTTCACATCCGATAAAATAAAGGATGATATGGTGCCGACATGGATACAGAATTACGGTGTAGAGATTAATTTTCATGTAGGAGAAAGGGAATCGCAGATACTGGCAACATATTTAGGAAACGACCTGCAAAAAATTGCTAATGAAATAGAGAAGGTGCGTATTAATGTGCCGGACGAAAAACAACTCACAGCAGAGCTGATACAAAAGTATATTGGTATCAGCAGAGAATATAATGTATTTGAGTTCCCGGAAGCGTTAACCAGCGGCGATAAGGATAAACTGTATCGTATGCTGGCCTATTTTATTGCTAATCCTAAAGTGGCACCTATGGTGCTGATTGTCGGTTCTTTTTATAACCAATTCAATCGCTTATACCAGGCTCATTTTCTGCATGGTAAACCAGACAAAGATGTGGCGGCTGCTTTGGGGACTTGGCCATCTAAAGTGCGCGAAATAATGGGAGTAGCTGCCAGATGGCAATTGTCAAAAGTAGAACACGCATTGATGCTGTTGGGTGAATACAGTAACAAGGCCGTAGGTATAGATAGCAACACTGATGGTACTGAACTGTTGAAAGAAATGATAGGCAGGCTTGAGGCGTTACAACACACCTAATACCTGTCTCGCATTTATGGCATCAATAGCTAATTGTCCTTTAAGTGTGTTCAATGAAGAAAATCTTTGTTCGTCTCTAAGTCTTGCAATGAAAATGATTTCTATTTCTTTATTGTAAATATCCTGATTGAAGTCAAATAAATGTGCTTCAAGATGCAGGCTCAATTCGTTACTAACTGTAGGGCGGATGCCAATGTTCATCATGCCATTATAAGGAGCATTGTCAACGATTGCTTTTACGGCATACACACCATTGCCGGGTGTTATTTGTTCGCTATCTAATGGCTTGATATTTGCTGTAGGGAATCCTATAGTTCTTCCTATTTGAGAACCCGATATTACGTTACCCTTCAGTGAGTATTGTCTTCCAAGCATTTGATTCGCCTCATTGATATTGCCATTGCCCAAGGCGTTACGTATCTTAGTAGAGCTTACTGCAGCATCCTCAATTTGCTTTGCTGGTATTTCATATACTTCAAAGCCTGATTCAAATTTTAGTGTTTCTAATAGTCTGATATCTCCCGTTCTGTCATGGCCAAACTGGTGGTCATAGCCAATGACAATTCCTTTGGGATGCAGGTATTTTACAAGAAAGTCTTTTATGTATGCTTCGGCAGATAGTGATGCAAATTCCTTAGTAAATGGCACAACAAATACGTGGTCTATACCTGCATTGTTTATCAGTTTTATCTTTTCTTCGAGAGGTGTTATGATTTTTACAGGCTGATCGGGAAAGAGTAATTTTCGTGGATGCGGCTCGAATGTTAAAACAATACTTTCGCCGCCTAATTCCTTTGCGTGAGATACTACTTGTTGTAAAATAGTATGGTGCCCTAAGTGTACCCCATCAAAAGTGCCTATGGTTATTACTGCATTGCTGAAGGCCGTCAGTTCGTCTGTGTTATAATATACTGCCATGCTTATTGGTAAAGATAGGGATATGCATAAAAACAGGGGGCATCGCCCCCTGTTTTTTTTAATTTATTGCTTTACAACCCGTAATATGCTGATTTTCTCACCAGATCGGATTTTTACAATGTATATACCCGAAGGTAATTCTGTATTGTTTTGGTTCGTGCCATTCCATGTATATATACGAGTATGGTTATCCAACTTTCTGTAATGTATTTTTTTGCCCATTATGTCATATACCTCAACTTCATCAATTCCGGATGTACATTCAATACTGATGCTTCCAGAGAATGGGTTAGGGTATGCTTTTACTGTATTTTCGTTTTCAGTAATGGTTTGTGGTATAGCCGTAGCTGTATTTTCGTTTTTACTTTCATTAATAGTATCGCCCGTTTCAAGTGCAAGGAACGCAGTGTAGTTGCACAATACCCTGTTGTTAATGCTTGAATCAATAATTTCTGTCGTATTGATATTATTAGCATTATTGCCTTCAAGGTTCAATATGTGTTTGTTTATCCATGATTTTGATGCCTGCTCAGTAGCAATATATTGTGAGATAGCTGGTTGGTAAGCCTGCACACCAGAACTTGTCAGTATCTGGATATTCATATTAGCATTATTGATGGTGCCTACATATTTACCCACTTCAAGATAATATGCTGTAGTGTTAAATCGTTTAGTGCCGCTAATATCATATGCGGAGTGGGTAAAACCACCAGATACAGGTAAGCCGATAGAATATGCAGTGGTACTATAGCCTAAGTTGGGGATGATGTATTTTAATTGAGTTTTTACATCAATATTATTGGACATCCCGTATATATAGCTATTCTCGAAATAACTGCCTGATGAAGCTAATGAGAGTTTATTAAATAGCAGTTCATTGCCTGTGAAGCTGGTGCCGACTACGTAATTTACTGCAGAGCAATTATTGATTATGTGAATTTTGTTTTTGATGCCACCAAGATGTGTATCTATGTTTTTAAACATTGTATCGACAATAGCCTGATTCTTAAGGTGGTTTCCATTGCTTATAATGATAGTATTTGCAATGTTATGAGGCTGGGTTTGGCAATATGCTAATGATGTTTTGAGTAACTGTTCATATTGTCCTGCATCACTTGAAATAGCCGCAGGAAGCCCATTGATATAATTCATAGCATTTGACGAATCTGCCGGTATCCAATTGCTACTCGCTTGTATTACCGAATTGCCATCTGTATAAAAAATGTTGAAATAATCATTGTTGCCAAGGTGGTTGATAATAAACCTTTTTAGTTGGTATTTGACCTGAGAAAATGCTACTATGGCATTAGTTGCAGGGGCATCCAGCACAAAAACTATACGTCTGCCGTTATTGCCCATCAGTGCTGTAGAATTTACGGCCAATTGGTACGTTCCTGTATTTGCGGTGTTTTGGTATGTTGTCACAAATACGCCATTGTTTGCAGGTATATTGTATGCGAGGTTAAAATCAGTATTATGTGTGCTATAGAGTAAATTGGGGATTGTTACCACTGTTTCGAATGCGCTGTTAGATGTTGTATAATTATTGATGTCGTGAGTTTCGGTAAATACCGGGTTGGAGAATGTAGCATCTTTTTTAAACTTCAGTGTGATATCCGGTTTTACAAAAGATGCATCGAAAATATGAAGTGGTAGTTCGCAATTAACCTTGTTGTTCTGCCAGTTAAATGGCACAGAGTAAGAAATTTTTACTTTTCTCGGATAGGTAGTTTTTAATGGATATACGTTCAGTTTATAGCTGGTTGGTCCTGTTTTGATAAGCAGAGACGGGTCGCGTCTTCTTTTTACGATGCCTTCGTATATCTGTATCGCGCGTCCTTTGTCAATTATTGCTGCTTTGATGATATTTGTCTCATCTAACCATAGCCAGGAGTCGTGAATGAATGAATGTTCGGGAAGGTCAAAATACAAAATGGCTTCCATAGTATCGCTGGTGCTATATGTAGACTGTGCATTGATTTTGAAAGTCATGTCAATCTGAGCATACAAGCCGTTAGGTGTTACTTCTATTACGGGTTCTGTAATAATCCCTTTGGTAGTTGCCCATGTGTTAATATGAGGCCTGAGGATATCAATTTTTGTTTGAGAAAATGCAACGCAAGCTGTTGCCAGATTCAACAGAAAGGCAATAAATAACTTTTGCATAAGGCAGAGGTTTAATGATAAGTTAAATAATATAATAACAATGACGCCCGTCATTTAGTAAATGTTAGGCGTCATTGTCATATAATTATCATTCTTATTGAATCCCCATCAATATCTCATAGAAACGGTAACAGTCTTCGTATGTATTATATAGTGGAACAGGGGCTATACGTATCACGTTAGGCTCGCGCCAGTCAGCTACTACACCATTAGCTGTCAAAGCATCAAATACTTCACGCCCTCGGTCACTGAACAACAATGATAACTGACATCCCCTGCGTGTAGGATGTGATGGCGTAATAATAACAAACGGTAAGTGTGTTATCCTTTTCAGCAGCCATTCCATGTAACCTGTCAGATTGATGCTTTTTTCACGCAGGGCAACCATCCCTACTTTATCGTATATATCCAATGAAGCATTATGTGCAACCATATTAAAAACAGGCGCATTGCTCATTTGCCAGCTTCCTGCATTGTGCTGTGGTATAAAGCCCTTCTTCATTTTGAAGCGGTCTTTTTCATCATTGCCCCACCAGCCACCCAGGCGGAAAATTTTAGGATTGCTGCAGTGATGTTCATGAACATATATACCGCCAACACCACCCGGACCTGAGTTCAGGTATTTGTAAGAACACCAGCATGCAAAGTCAACAGCCCAATCATGCAGGTGCAAAGGAACATTCCCAACAGCATGTGCAAGATCATAGCCTGCATAAGCTCCGGCTTTATGTGCTGCTTCTGTAATGCGTTTCATATCGAATAACTGGCCGGTGTAGTAGTTTACACCTCCAAGCATCACCAATGCAAGTGTATCACCCGCGTCTTCAATGGCTTTTATGATATCGTCTTCTTCTATAATGTGAGCACCTTCTTTAGGAGATATTTCTATAATAGCGTCTTCAGGGTCGTAACCATACATACGAACCTGTGTTTCTACAGCATACTGGTCAGAAGGGAATGCACCTGCTTCCATTAGTATCTTGTATCGCTTGTCTTCAGGACGATAAAATGATATCATTAACAGGTGCAGGTTTACTGTAAGTGTGTTTGTGGCAACAACTTCATCCTTTTTCGCACCTACTATTTTTGCAAGCCTGTCAGTGAACAAATGGTGGTAAGAAAACCATGGGTTACGAGCCTGAAAATGGCCCTCAACACCATAACGAGCCCAGTCTTCCAGTTCCTGCTGCATCAGGTAGCTAACACTTTTGGGTTGCAGCCCCAGGGAATTGCCGCAGAAATAATGTACATCTGTATCCTCATGTTGCGGAAAGCGAAACCTTTCGCGGTATGGGAAAAGTGTATCTGTATTATCTAATGATTGAGCAAACTCCCGTGTAGCTTCGTATGATTGCATTGTATTTTTTGAAAATTTTAGCAAAAATAGTGTTCACCAGTTAAACTTCTTTAAAAAAGAAAGTTACAGGGCTAATATCTCCAACATTGGTTTCATTATTGTGTTTGAATAGTTGAACCAAACACTAATTGTATGAAAAAATTATTGTTGTTTTTCGGTATGGCTTTAGTTTGTGCACTAAATGGACAGATTGCGTCTGCAAAAGGAGGAAAAGCAGGCTTGGGCCTACGTGCTACGCCAGACGGTGGAGGTTTTACTGCAAAATTGTTTTTTGATAAGTACCTTGCTTTTGAAGGGCAGCTAAATGCAGGTGGCATTAATGGTGGGTGGGGAGGCCCAAGCTTTAATGCGGTGGGGCTGTTGACTTATCACATAATACTCCCGGACCCATCATGGAGAATATTTATGGGTGGAGGTGTTCATGCCGGTGTATGGGATAGAGGATGGCGGTATGTGAGCAGTGAGGGTAGATATATGGATGATAATAGAGGTATATTAGGTGTTGATGGAATAGGTGGCGTAGAATATGTATTCAAGAAAATACCATTAGGTCTTAGTGCTGACATTAAGCCTGCAATCAATTTCCTTAGCGAAGCTGAGTTTTTCAGCCACAATATGGTTGGGTTGTCGGCAAGGTTCTATTTTAAATAATTGTTTCGTTTACCGACTGAAACAGGACGTTTGCTGACTGTTAAATGGCAATGGCCGAAAGCCTTGTCATTTATTTATTTGTAAATGCTACTTTTGGTTAAAATTCGTAAACAATGAAAAAAGGTACACTTCTATTAGTCGTATTGCTGGGTTTATTGCTTATTGGTGGTTGTATGACCTGCAACGTGCAAAAATCACTGGTAACACTTGACGAAAATGCCAAAAGCAAATGGGCAGAAGTACAAAACCAATACCAACGCCGTGCAGACCTTGTACCGAACCTGGTGAATACAGTAAAGGGCGCTGCAAACTTTGAACAAAAGACCTTAACAGATGTAATTAATGCACGTGCAAAAGCGACTTCAATACAGGTAAATCCTGAAAATCTGACACCTGAGAAGCTGCGTGAATTTCAATCTGCACAAGGCGAATTGAGCCAGGCATTAGGCCGACTGATGGTAGTATCGGAGGCGTATCCTGAACTTAAAGCAAATCAGAACTTCCTGGCATTGCAGGACCAACTGGAAGGCACAGAAAACCGTATTACTGTTGCGCGTAAAAACTTCAACGATGCAGTGCAGTCATATAATACACAGCTACGTATCTTTCCGAATAACATATTCGCCGGCATGATGGGCTTCAATACAAAAGGTATGTTTGAGGCTGATGCAGCTGCACAGAAAGCACCAACAGTACAATTTTAATTATCAGCATGTTATCTTTCTTTAAAAAGAAGCCACTACTTTCTTCTGCAGATCAGGAGCAGGTAGTGGTTTGTATCCGAGAGGCTGAGAATAGAACTACCGGAGAACTACGCGTCTTTGTAGAAAGCAATTGCAGCTATATGGATGCTATAGATAGAGCATGGGAGTTATTTCATGAGTTGGGTATGGATGTAACAGAAAAACGTAATGCTGTTTTGGTGTATCTGGCATTAGAAGATCATCAATATGCCATTGTAGGAGATAAGGAAATATACGAGCAGGCAGGTGGACCTGTTTTTTGGCAAAAAGCATCTGAAAAGCTGAGAGAACATTTGAAAAAAGGTGAGATAGCAGTCGGCTTATCTAATTGCGTAAACGAATTGGGTGATGCAATGGCAGCTCATTTTCCATACGACCCTACAATAACGAAGAACGAACTACCTGACGAAATAGTATTTGGTAAATAATGGCTCGTATACAATCATCATTCAGAATTCTTTTTACTGTCCTGCTCAGTATCCTGGCAATAGCCAATGTATGGGCAAGTGATGATGACTTTCCTGCCAAACCTAATCCGCCCAGACTGGTAAATGATTTTGCAGGTATGCTGAATGAGGCAGATACTGCACAACTGGAAGCAAAGCTACTGGAGTATGAAAAAACTTCCTCGACACAAATAACGATTGTAACTGTAAAAAGTATTGGTGTTTATGAGGTTGCACAATACGCTATTGAACTGGGTAACAGGTGGGGAGTAGGACAAAAAGGGAAAGATAATGGGGTGTTAATTCTAGCATCTAGAGATGATAGAAAGGTAAATATATCGGTTGGTTATGGGTTGGAAGGTGCATTAACAGATGCAATGTGCGGGCGAATCATCAGAAATGAAATAGTACCCAATTTCAAAAATGCAGCTTATTATAGTGGTTTTACAGAGGCAGCGGATGCCATAATACTTGCAACAAAAGGCGAATATACAGTAGATGATAAACCTGCTAAAGGCAGCAAACCGGGGGTATTTGCAATTGTCTTATTAATAGTAATTGTTTATATAATACTCTGGGTGTTAAGTAAGATTGGCGGCGGCGGTGGTGGCTCATATATGAGTGGCAGGGGGTACCATGGCTGGGGCGGTGGTTTTGGTGGTTTCAGCGGTGGCGGCAGTAGCTTTGGTGGCGGACGCAGTAGCGGAGGAGGTTTTGGTGGTTTCGGTGGTGGTAGTTTTGGTGGTGGCGGTGCCAGCGGTAGTTGGTAGCAATTCTTTTATTGCAGTTAATATTGTTTGTAAATATCAAAGCATCAATGTACGCATTGATGCTTTTTGTATTACCTTTGTCCCACTTTTTTCATTAAGCCACTGTTAAATTTTAATGTTTCAGGAAGCGCCTGTTAAGGCAAAGAAGCAAATTATGCTGAGCGGTAAAGTTAAAGATTACAGCCAGTTACTGAAGCCTAATCTCAGCTTCATGGTGGTTTTTTCCAGCGTTATTGGTTATTTACTGGCACCGGGTATCAGCTTCGAGTGGGATAAAATACTGATACTGTTTATTGGTGGTATAATGGTCACCGGAGGAGCCAATACTATCAACCAGATATTGGAGAAGGAAGGTGACGCTAAAATGAAACGCACAATGATACGCCCTTTGCCGGAGGGGCGTATGGGTACTACCGAAGCTTGGGCCATAGCGGCTATTGCAGGTTTAGGAGGCGCATTATTACTAGGGTATTTCTTCAATCCGCTTACCGGCTTTCTCAGTTTTACATCTTTGATGTTATACGGATTTGCTTACACGCCAATGAAGCGCGTACATCCTGTAGCTGTATTAATAGGTGCAATTCCGGGGGCTTTACCACCATTATTAGGTTGGGTGGCAGCTACCGGCGAATTAGGCGTAGGGGGCTGGACATTGTTTTTAATCCAGTTTTTTTGGCAGTTCCCGCATTATTGGGCTATTGGTTGGGTAGGCTACGACGAATATATCAAGGCGGGTATCAGTATGCTGCCTTCACAGGAACGCACCTCTCGTTTTACTGCTTTACAAAGCATGTTCTATAGTATTGTGCTTATTCCATTGGCTATTATTCCGCGTGTAGTAGGTATTACTGGCAATATAGGTATGTGGATAGCTATCGCATGTGGTATACTATATTTTCTGGCATCAGTCAGGTTCTATATTAAGAATGACTATAAGTCTGCGAAAGGAGTGATGTTCGCATCATTTATATATTTACCAATTGTATTGCTCGCTTTGTTGTTTGATAAGATGTAAACAAGAAAAGATGGAAGGAACTATGCAACCAAACGTAGAAAGAAGAAAAATACATCCGCACAAATTTGCCCTGTGGGTAGCAATGGGCAGCATCATCATGATGTTTGCAGGCCTTACAAGTGCATATATTGTACGAAAATCGCAGGGTAACTGGGTTGATTATCACCTGCCACCTGTATTCTGGGTTTCAACTATTGCAATGTTTCTCAGCAGCATAACCATGATTTTCAGTATCCGTGCATTTAAAAGCAGGATGATGCCGAGGTTTAAGGCCCTGATGATTACCACTATATTACTAGGTGTTTCATTTGCGGTTTTGCAATATGTTGGCTTTCAGACACTTTATGCTCAAAATATTAGGGTGGATGGCAATCCAAGCGAATCTTTTTTGTTTATAATTGCCGGCTTACACCTTTTGCATATTTTGGGTGGTATAATTACATTAATTATTGTATTTTTCAAGGCTTTTAGGACAAATGTAAAGCTCTACAATGCAACAGGTTTGGAGATAGCGGGTGCATATTGGCACTTTGTAGATGTATTGTGGATTTATTTATTTGTCTTCTTTCTGGCAAATCAATAAAATTGTTTCGAAATTTGCGCACAATTCACAACTAACCAATTAAAAATAGTAATTCAGTCAATTTATGTCACACGCTACAACAGCAGAAACAAAAACATGGGGAGGCGGACGTTCACCGTTCAATGTGAGCTACGGAAAAATGATGATGTGGTTCTTCCTGCTTTCCGATGCTTTCACTTTCAGCGCGTTCCTGATTTCTTATGGTACCAAACGTTTCTTCAGTGAAGTTTGGCCCGATGCAAACAGTGTATTCCATGCATTCCCTTTTATGGGTCATGCAAACTTGCCATTACTGTTTGTGAGTTTGATGACATTCATACTTATCATGAGTTCGGTAACAATGGTGCTTGCAGTACATTGCGGACACTACGGAGACCGTCAGGGTGTTATCAAATGGTTGTTGTGGACTATAGTAGGTGGTATTGCCTTCCTTAGCTGTCAGGCTTGGGAATGGACGCACCTTGCGCACAATACAGGTGGTTTGTGGGGTACTTTTACAGATCCTGCAACTCCGTTAGATAAGTTTGAACATTTCTTTAAACACGGTACTATTACTGCCGCAAATACAAATGCAGCGTTAGAAGCATCACATAGTTTTTATAATTACTTCTTTACAATCACCGGTTTCCACGGTGGTCACGTTGCAAGCGGTGTGGTATTATTGATTATGGCTTTAATCAATACTGTAAATGGAACGTACGATAAGCGCGGCCATTACGAAATGATTGAAAAAGTAGGCCTTTACTGGCACTTTGTAGATCTGGTATGGGTATTCGTATTCACTTGCTTCTACCTGCTATAATACTAACTTGAATTAAACTGTAATCACAACCTTAAAATATTTATTATAATGTCAGCTCATCATACTAGCGATAATATACAACACCTGTACGAAGGCGATCAGTCTAAACTATATTCGGGTGTTATGGCTCATCACACCGATATTAAATCTACAGAAAGTAAGAAACAAGTAGGCCGTATCTGGAAAGTGTTTTGGATACTGCTCGTTATCACAGTAGTTGAAGTAGTAGTAGGTATGTTCTTCAGTGCATCAATGCCTCGTGCTCTAGTCAATTTCTTTTTCCTTGCACTTACATTGCTGAAAGCAGGGTATATCGTTTCTGTTTTCATGCACCTCGGCGATGAAGTAAAGAGTTTTATGATAACTGTGCTGATACCATTGGTATTATTCATTTGGTTTATCATTGCCTTCTTGTTCGATGGTGGCTTTTGGTTAGAAATGAATAGCAGTTTTCCTATCAGGTAAGCATTAAGAAGTGTTTCAGATTAAGTGATGAATCAAAAATCGAAAAGTTCGAAATTTTTAATAGGCATAGCGGTAGCATTATTGTTACCGCTATCTTTTTGGTTGGTTATCAACCTCATGTCGAAAGACAAGATGCCCAAACTCCCAAAGTACTATATAGCTGAAGGGTATGATGCAGCTAATAGAGATAGCATATACCACCAGGTAGCAGATATAATACTTACCAACCAGTTTGGGGAGCATGTGTCATTGAATAACGACCTGAAAGGGAAGATGGTGTTAGTAAACTTCTTTTTTACAAACTGTCCAACTGTTTGTCCGCAGATAAGCAATAATATGGAGATGCTTCAGGATGCTTTTAAAAAAGACCCCAAAAAGAAGACAACATTGGATACTGCCATACATTTTATATCTATTTCTGTTGACCCTGAGCGAGACTCATTTCCTGCACTCAGGAAGTATGCAGACAGATATAAGGCAAATCCTGATCATTGGTGGTTTTTAACAGGAGACAGGCAAGCCATTTACAACTTTGCACGCAAACAATTGTTTGTAACCATGCAAGAAGGTACAGGCGGAATGGATGATTTTATACATTCAGAAAAGCTGGTGCTGCTTGATAGTAACAGGTATATACGCGGCTATTATAATGGCAGAGATACAGCAGATATTATACGCTGTGCTGATGATATAGTAATACTTACACGACAAAAGAAGAAAAAGAAATAGTCATTATTATGCTGACTCCCGTACTTAAGAAGAATGATAAACAGGCAAGGTTGCTGATACTTACAGTATCTTTTGTAGTATTTGCAGCGGTAGTAATACTATCAAGGGTGAAATTAGAAGCTGACCTTGGTTTTGATATCCATATTTTTGCGCTGATTAATGCGATAATAAATTCCACTGTATCGATATTGTTAGTTGCAGGCTTAATGGCTGTTAAACAAAAAAACTATGTAAGGCATAAAAACATCATGATGTCTGCTATAGTGCTATCGGTATTATTTCTTGTATCATATATTGCACATCACTTGTTGTCTGGTGATACTAAATTTGGTGGTGAAGGCACGATAAGGCTTGTGTATTTTATTATACTGATAACGCATATCTTTTTGGCTGCAGTGATATTGCCATTTATACTATTTACTGCTTATCGTTCGTTAACCGGTGAGTACGAAAAGCATAAAAAACTAGCACGTTATACTTGGCCTTTGTGGCTCTACGTGAGTGTGACAGGTGTTATCGTTTATCTGATGATTTCTCCTTATTATAGTTAATCTTAATTAGTAAAAGCTGTAACTTTACAAGATGAAAAAGCTGGTATTGGTTTGTTTCCTCTTATTTGCTGCTGATAAAGCGGCAAATGCTCAGGGGTGTGCAATGTGTACCAAAACTGCCGCAGGTTTGGATGAAAAGAGTGCCAGAGGCCTTAACAGTGGTATCCTGTATTTAGCTATGCTGCCACTTAGTATTTTAGGTACAGTAGGTTATATCTGGTGGAGGCACAATAAACCGTTGGAAAAATAAGACATCTTACAACTAATAAGTTTAGCATGAAGCGTTTCGGGTATTTTTTGCTTGTATTGATTGCAACTGTATTGTTGTTTTCATGCAAAAGAAACATTGAGGAAGGAAAGGGGCAGATAACAACCAAGAGTTATGCTGTCAATGGCTTCACATCAATAGATGTAAATGCGCCTGTTGATATTGAAATAAAAATAGCCAATGTTACTCAGCCAACAGTTTCAATCAAAGGCTACGGCAACCTTCTTGAAAAGATAAAATGCGAAGTAAAGAATGGCGTGTTGGATATATCTAAAGAGGGGATTATTACTTTTTATACAGATAAAGATATTGTTGCAGAGGTGACCATGCCTGCATTAACAGCTTTAACTATCAAAGGAGCAGCAGATGCTAAAATTATAGGTAAGTTGGCCGGTAGCTCTTTTAGTTTGAATGTAAAGGGTGCGGGTGATGTAGAGATAGATGAGTTATATACTGAAAAATTTGAAAGCTCTGTATCAGGTGCAGGTGATTTGACAGTAAAATCAGGTTCGGTGAACTTTGCAAGTTTTAATGTTGCAGGTGCAGGCGATGTAGATGCTTTTGGTTTACAAGTGAAAAAAATGAAGGCCCGTCTTTCAGGTGCCGGTGATATAGAAGTTTCGGCATCGGAATCAATAGATGCTACTATTAATGGTGCAGGTTCAATTAACTACAAAGGCAATCCTACAGTCCAGTCCGATATTAATGGTATTGGATCTATTGAGAAGGTAAACTAAATACTTCCTGTAAAATACTGTTATAAAAAATATGTATATTCGGTAGTAAAATATTACCCGTTATGCATAGATTATTCTCAAAATTTCTAATTCTCAGTTTGGTTTTCTTGGGTGTGAATATGTCTGCTCATGCACAGGCAGACCCCATAGAAAAAGTTTGGTACAACCAGGAAAAAACAGCCAAAATCCAGGTTTACAAAGCAAAAAATGGAAAATTTTACGGGAAAATGGTCTGGTTGAAAGATCCGTTGGAAAATGGAAAGCCTAAGGTTGATAAAGAGAATCCGGATGCAAAGAAAAGAAACAACCCGCTAATCGGGCTCGTATTACTAACCGGTTTGGAGAAAGATGGAGATAAAGGATATGATGGTGGTAAAATATATGATCCTAAGAATGGAAAAACCTACTCATGTAAAATAACACATAATGGCAATTCGCTGGATTTACGTGGATTTGTTGGGATATCACTAATTGGACGAACATCAGTTTGGACATTAGCAGATTAATTGTATTGATATTTAGGTAATAAAAGGCACGTATAGTGCCTTTTATTGTATAGAACAAAAAGTTATTCACAAATAGGCATTGTTGCGCAATAAATAGGGTATTAAGTCCGTAAAATTCTTGCCAAATTGTTACCTTTGCACAATTTGTTTTTTTATGCCTGCTACACAATCAGTAATTACACCTGCATATTTGTTATTGGAAGATGGAACTTTCCTTGTAGGAAAGGCTTTCGGAGCAAAGGGAACCAGTGGGGGAGAGATATGTTTTAATACCGGAATGACCGGCTACCAAGAGGTTTTTACTGACCCTTCATATACAGGGCAAACACTTATTATGAATACCGTGTACATTGGTAATTACGGTGTGAAAGAAGAAGATGTTGAAAGCGACTCTGTAAAGGTGAAAGGAGTAATATGTAAAAATATTTCTCACCGATATAGCCGGATGACAGCAGACGACAGCCTGGAGAACTATTTTATCAAAAACAACATAGTTGCAATTTACGATGTTGATACACGCGCGCTTGTACAGCATGTTCGTAATAAAGGAGCGATGAACTGTATCATAAGTACTGAATTCAGTGACGTCGAATCATTAAGGGCAGAGCTGGCAAAAGTGCCGGATATGGATGGCTTGGAGCTTTCATCAATCATCAGCACTAATGAAGCATATACATTCGGCAATCCGGATGCTGTTATACGCATAGCTGTAATGGATTTTGGTGTTAAGCGTAATATTTTGCAATGTATGGCCGACAGGGGAGCGTATCTTAAAGTGTTCCCTGCAAAAACAGACTATGCGACTGTAAAACAGTTTGAGCCACATGGTGTATTTATTAGTAACGGTCCCGGAGATCCGGCATCAATGGATTATGCTGTAAATACAGTGAGGGAAATAGTAGCAGATGATAAGCCATTGTTCGGTATTTGCCTGGGGCATCAATTACTTGCAAGGGCAAATGATATTCCTACTTTTAAAATGCACCATGGCCACAGGGGGTTAAATCATCCTGTAAAAAACCTAATAACAGGGAAAAGTGAGATAACTACTCAGAATCATGGATTTGGCGTTGTGCCTGAGGCTGCTCAGAATTCTGACAAGGTAGAGGTAACGCACATCAACCTGAATGATGGTTCAATAGAAGGAATAAGAATGAAAAATAAACCGGCATTTTCAGTTCAATACCACCCTGAAAGTACACCCGGCCCACATGATTCACGCTATCTTTTTGATGATTTTATTGCGCTGATAAAAAAAGAAAATAACCTGAATTAAAAGCCGTCAACTACAATCTATAAATTAATTTCAATAAGTATTCCCTTTAATGAAGCAAGAGAAAGTACTGATAATGGGTGCCTGCGGGCAAATAGGTGTTGAGCTTACACTGGCATTACGCAATGTATATGGCGAAGCGAATGTAATTGCCAGTGACATAAGAGAAGCTCACCCATTATTAGCCGGCAAGGGTCCATATGTAACGTTAAATGCTATGGACGCATCAGCTACTTTAGAGCTTGTTAAAAAAGAGGGTATTACACAGATATACCTGTTGGCAGCTTTATTGTCTGCTACCGGCGAGAAAGACCCTAAACGTGCTTGGGATATTAATATGCAGAGTTTGCTGCAGGTATTAGACATTGCAGTTCAGGAAAAACTTACAAAGATATATTGGCCAAGTTCTATAGCTGTATTTGGGTCTACTACACCTAAGCAGGATACACCTCAAAAAACAGTTGTAGAGCCAAGGACGGTTTACGGTATTAGTAAATACGCAGGCGAGCTTTGGTGTCAGTATTATAATCAGCGTTGGGGGCTGGATGTACGCAGTATTCGTTATCCGGGTTTAATTAGCTGGAAATCAGAACCTGGTGGTGGTACAACAGACTATGCGGTTGAAATATATCATGAAGCGCTGAAGCAAGGTAAATATACCAGCTTCCTGTCAGAGAATACTTACCTGCCGATGATGTATATGGATGATGCAATCCGTGGTACGATTGAACTTATGGAGTCACCGGTAGATAAAATAAAATCGCGTATGGCATATAATCTTAGCGCAATGAGTTTTTCGCCCAAGGAGATTGCAGCTTCAATACAAAAGCACATACCTTCATTTGAAATAAGTTATTCACCTGATTTTCGTCAACAAATAGCTGATGGTTGGCCACAAAGTATAGATGATAGTGCAGCGCGTACTGATTGGGGCTGGGAACATGAATTTGACCTTGATAAAATGACCGCTGATATGTTAATGCATCTGAAAGGGTAATCTCTTGCTTTTGTTAATCAGAGGTTAAAGGGTTTTAAAAACTTTCCGTTATATAGTATTCATCGCATATTTACTGTATGAAACAAAAAAGAACACGGTCAGACAGACAGCGTAAGCTGGACAAACACCATAGTTCTAATCGAAGGAAACGCATGCAAAGATTCATTGCTATTGCGGGTTCGGCATTGGTTTTGTCAATTCCTGTTTATATACTATACTTCGCAGGATAGTATCATTAGTTTAACTTAGTGTAAAGCATATATCATTATGTCAAAACCTAAGTTAGTTGTACTTACCGGTGCAGGTATCAGTGCAGAAAGTGGCCTTAAAACTTTTCGGGATAGCGATGGCCTGTGGGAAGGTTACAATATTGAAGATGTTGCTACTCCGCGTGCCTGGAGAAAAAATCCGCAATTAGTTTTAGACTTTTATAATACACGTCGAAGAGGTGTGCTTGACGCGCAACCTAATGCTGCTCATTTAGCATTGGCAGCACTTGAGTCTGATTTTGAAGTCAGAATTATTACACAAAACATCGATGATTTGCATGAGCGGGCAGGTAGCAGTTACGTAATGCATCTGCATGGCGAGATATTGAAAATGCGTAGCGAAAAAACACCGCATTTGATTTATGATATTAATACTGACATAAAGCTTGGTGATGTGGCAGATGATGGCGCTCAGCTAAGGCCTCATATTGTTTGGTTTGAAGAACCGGTGCCGATGATAGAACAAGCCGTCCCGATAATGTACGATGCCGATATATTCTTGTTGATAGGTACGTCTTTGGTAGTATATCCTGCAGCCGGATTGGTAGACTATGTACCTGATGGTATACCAAAGTATGTTATAGATAAAAATATCCCTCCAATTAACAGGTATAGTAATGTTATACCTATTGAAAAAACAGCAACTGAAGGAGTTAAGGATTTGCTGCAAATGCTGTACGGAAACGGAAATTAAAAGTCTCGGAATAGATGATTATTAACGTATAAACTGTAATTGGTATTATTTGATGTATTATCCTGTTTAGTGAAGTAAATAAATGCCAATTCAAATCTAACGGAGTAATTACATAGACTAAAAAATATGCACAACATGCGCTTAAGATGAATAATATGCGTTTGTCGGGCAAACGCATTGTAATTACTCTAATGAGTATGTGCAATGCCATTAAACATGTAAGTGCATAATAGTTTTCAAGTACAAGTTTTTTTATTGCCGTATAAATTGTGTCATACCTGTTCAGTGTTAATAGTTTTTGAATAGTATTATCACCTTGCCCTGATACAATGTCATTCGACGGGGCATAGAAAGTTTTAAAAACTAACAATGTAATAATTGGTAAAGCAAAGCCAGTAAGGGAGTATTTGATGTGTGCTTTTTGAAAAAACTCTTTTCTGTAAAACAGAACAAAGAGCAATGAAAGCATTATGCCTTCGTTTTTAGTCCACATACATAGCCCCAACATTGCTGTGGATATAGTTATATGTTTTTTATCTGCCTCGCAATTGTCAGCAGCTATCATAGCGCATAGCAAAAAGAAAGCAATAAGATTGTCTGCAAGTTGATAGGAAGCGATTGTGATATAATATTCACTTATGCTAAGCCAGAAAAGGCCAATGGCGGCAAATAGTATGTTTTTATTTTGAGTTTGGATGAATATTAATACAGGGATGCAAATAGTAGTGATAAGATGAAAAATGTATGTAATTAATAATAGGTTATTCTCACCAGTTAGCTTATTGAAAAAAGCAATGTTTGCAGGTAGCAGTAGTGGATAATCGGTATGGGCAGCTTCTGTATTATTAAATAATGTCAGCCAATTATCAGCATCGGTAAGGTATTTGGCATGCATATTCCACATAGCCCAGGCATCCCATACACCGTGCTTTTCTGTTAATAAAACAGCTTTCTGTCCTATCAGGCAGATAGCTAATAACATAAGCGCATTAGGTAAAATAGTTATCGGCGTAGTTTCTGTCTTTAATTTTCTAAACTGAAATATTGCAAGGATAAATGCAGCAATGCTTATAAATAAAGTGATAAAGAATGGTAATCCGGATAGTAGTCCAAAGAAGTAAAGAATACTGATTATGCCGGTTAATAGCCCCCATGATAATATGTACAAACCTGTTTTTTGCATTATCTGGGTACGCTAATTATATATGTATATATACTGTCTGTTACAGACCATATTGCTTCCCTGTTTTGCATAATACTACGGATAGTACTATCGTTGTTTGTATTCTTTTGTATAGTGATTAAGGTGTCGTTTTTATCTGTAGCATATGGTTGCAGCAATGCAGGTGCTAATACAAATCTGGAGATTGAAAAAAGCTGCACTAAATCCGCCTGTCCAACAAAGAGTAGGGTGCTGTTAGGCTTTATTATTTTCGCAGCACTTGAAAAGCCGTTCTCAATGATATCAATTTCATCTGTTTGCCCCGCAATTTTATTATTGAAATAAAATGCAGATACAATAACCGATAGGCATATGGCTACTATGATGAAAAATGATTTCATTAATGTTATAAAGTAACATTAATTTTTGCTTCTGTGAAAGAGAAGGTTACCCTTCAAGACTGAAGAGACTGTCAACAAACTCCGCTTTATTGAATATTTGCAGGTCTTCCATTCGTTCTCCTACGCCAATGTATTTTACAGGTATTTTGAATTGGTTCGCTATTGCAAGTACGACACCGCCTTTCGCAGTGCCATCAAGTTTTGTAATTGCTAATGAGGTAACATCTGTTGCTGCAGTAAATTGCTTAGCCTGTTCCAGTGCGTTTTGTCCGGTACTGCCGTCCAGTACCAATAATACCTCGTGTGGGGCATCAGGCATTTTTTTACTTACTACACGGCGTATTTTACCTAACTCGTCCATCAGGTACGCCTTATTATGTAATCTGCCTGCAGTGTCAATTATTATTACGTCAGCGTCTTTGGCAATACCACTTTGAACAGTGTCGAATGCTACTGAGCCCGGGTCGCTGCCCATTTCTTTCTTAACTATATCAACACCTACACGCTCACTCCAGATGGTTAACTGGTCAACCGCTGCAGCCCTGAAAGTATCTGCAGCCCCCAGTACCACTTTTTTGCCATTCTTTTTAAAGTTGTATGCAAGTTTACCTATTGTAGTTGTTTTGCCTACACCATTCACGCCCACTACCAGTATTACATATGGTTTTTTACCTGCAGGAATATCAAAACGCTCAAACTCATTACTTGGGGCAGCTGTTAGCATTCCCATTATTTCTTCTTGTAGTATTCGGTTGAGTTCAGATGTGCCTAAAAATTTATCTTTTGCTACACGTGCCTCTATTCTGTTGATGATTGCTACGGTAGTATCTATACCTACGTCTGCACCAACAAGTGCTTCTTCCAGTTGGTCAAGAACTTCCTCATCAACTTTATCTTTACCGGCAATAGCTTTTGTAATGCGTGAAAAGAAACCTTCTTTGGTTTTTTTCAGCCCTTCATCCAGAGCTTCTTTTTGTTCCTGTTGTTCTTTATTGCGCTTAAAGAGTTTGTCAAATAAACCCATAGTTATGTTCTAAATGTAAAAGGTAAACAAGCAGTTGCGAAGTTAGCGTTTTATAGGTATCATTTATTTGTTAAAAATCACAACGGGGCACTTTCGTAGCCCCGTTGTCCTGTTCTTTTATAACTATTATGGGTCTATTGCCCCTTCCAGTATATCTATTTTTTCTACAAAGTTCATTGATTTTGCCATATAAACATCGGCTGGTTCGGAGTTTTCAATGCCAACATCTTCCAAAAGCCGGGTATTATCAAAGACATGTCCTAGTTCCATAAAATCAAGATACGGGTCGAGTCCTGAGAATAATACACGAAGTTTGCTTTTATCCTCAAAAGTTTCTTTCCAGTAGTCAAGGTAATTGCGATAGGCATATAACTCGCTATCCGGTTGCAATCTGCCTTTTGTCCAATGTTTTACTTGGTTCAGCAATGATTTGCTGATGAAATTGAACGGCGGCATTTCATCAAAGTAAGATTCTAATGTCTTTGATAGTCTCAATGCAGTTGTTGAGCCATTCTCGCCAGCTGATATATGGTAAACATGATGTTTGCGTTTTGCAAACAATAGCTTTACTATAGATTCAGCTGCATAGTTTACAGGTATTATGTCGAGCTGTGCATGTTCGTTAACGGGTATCAGGCGCAGATGATTGATAGTTGCCATAGCCCACAGTATTACCGGAGAGCGAGGCATAATAGGCCTGCTGTCTCCCATAATTATAGAAGGGCGTGCAATCAGTATTTTATCTTCAGGTAAATGCTCGCGTATCAGCAGTTCACCTTTCATTTTAGTGTAGGTATATTTTACAAGGTGTGTTGCATTGAGGTTCGGCGATTCGTCTTCCAATATTACACGGTCTTTTACATCTTTGCCACAAATTGTAGCAGTGCCTATATATAAAAAGGTTTGTAAATGAGGTAAGTCTTTAGCCCATTGCAATATTTTTGTCAACCCACCGATATTGGCTTTTTCTACCAGGTCGTCATTAAACCTTGAAAAGGATGTGTTTGCAGCAGAGTGGAGTATTACGTCCACATCGTTCAGTATTTTGTTCTCCTTCAGGCTTTCAGTAAGGTTATCATCAAAAAGATTTCCAAGTACCGGTACTATTTTATTAGCATCATAGTGGTCATCGTGCAGACAGAAAACCTTTTGAAGTCTGGCTTCAGCTTCTTCTACTGTTTGCGAACGCAGCAAACAATAGATTTTATTTACTTCGCTACGTTTGGATAGTGTTACAAGCAATTCTCCACCCACAAGTCCGGTTGCACCGGTAAGAAATACATTCATAAATGAGTCTCGACACTCTATAATATTCAGCCTGAGCCAAGATATTATAAATTAGTGAATTTTAAATTATTGAGCGGCAAAGTTAAGGTTTTATGCCGATTTTCTTAAAACTGAATATATATATAAAAAGGCCGGTTTGAGCCGGCCTTTGCTTACTTAATTAATATTTATTTCCCAAGTTTTGTTTTGAGATTTTGGTCTAAAGCATCCAAAAATTCTTCAGTGTACAGGTAGTGTTCTCCATGATTTACTTTATTGCCATGGATACATACTGCAAGGTCTTTAGTCATCTTGCCGCTTTCAACAGTTTCAATACATACTGCTTCCAGCGCATTACAGAAGTCTATCAATTCCTGATTGCCATCGAGCTTGCCACGGAATGCAAGGCCACGAGTCCACGCGAAGATTGATGCAATAGGGTTTGTAGATGTAGGGCGGCCTTTCTGATGTTCGCGATAATGGCGTGTTACAGTACCATGCGCAGCTTCTGCTTCCATTGTTTTGCCATCAGGTGTTATCAGTACAGAAGTCATCAGGCCAAGCGACCCAAAGCCTTGGGCTACCGTATCGCTTTGTACGTCACCGTCATAGTTTTTACAAGCCCATACAAAATTGCCATTCCATTTAAGGGCGCTGGCAACCATGTCGTCAATCAGGCGGTGTTCATACACCAAGCCATTTGCATCAAATTGTGCTTTAAATTCGTTTTGATAGATTTCTTCAAAAATATCTTTGAAACGGCCATCGTATTTTTTAAGGATGGTATTTTTAGAAGACAGGTACAAAGGCCATTTCTTTTGCAATGCCATATTGAAGCATGCACGTGCAAATCCCTTTATTGATTCATCTGTATTATACATTGCTAATGCAACACCATCACCTTTGAAGTTGAAGACTTCATGTTCAATCACTTCGCCGTTTTCACCTTCAAATTTTATAGTTAGTTTACCCTTTCCTTTTGTTGTAAAGTCAGTTGCGCGGTATTGGTCGCCGAATGCGTGACGGCCAACAATGATAGGCGCATCCCATGTAGTTACCAAACGAGGTATATTATTTATAACAATCGGTTCGCGGAATACTGTACCATCCAGAATATTACGGATAGTGCCGTTAGGGCTCTTCCACATTTGTTTCAGGTTGAATTCCTTAACTCGATCTTCATCCGGAGTGATAGTAGCACATTTGATACCTACACCATATTCTTTAATTGCATTTGCAGCATCAATAGTTACCTGATCGTTCGTTTGATCACGGTACTCAACACCAAGGTCGTAGTACTTTATATCAACTTCTACGTAAGGAGTTATCAGTTTGTCTTTGATGAATTTCCAGATGATGCGTGTCATTTCATCGCCATCAAGCTCCACTACGGGATTTACAACTTTAATTTTGCTCATATTATAGTATATTATCTGAGGGATTGCAAAAATAGCGATTTAGGCTTTATATCAAAGTTAGTGCAGCAAATGTGTACAGCTAAATGATATACATATGTGTAATTTGAATGTATTGTTATGTTTTGTTTGTTATTTCATACTAATTATATTTACGTCTAAATAAAAAAAACTATGACTAAAAGAATCCTAATTGCTGGTGTAGCTCTGATGGCTATTGCCTTCACTTCTTGCAAGAAAGACTACACTTGCACATGTACTTATGCTAACAATCCAAGTGTGAACAGCACAAGTACAATTAAAACTACTAAGAAAGATGCTGAAACTAAGTGTTCAACTTTAAACGATGCTGCTAAGCCTGTTGGTGGCACTTGCAGTTTGAAGTAATGAATTCAAATAATAAAAAGGGCATCGTATGATGCCCTTTTTATTTATACTTTATGTATAAAGAAAAGCGTTTTGTGTTAAAAGATAATAGCTGCTTCATAAAGCAGCTATTATCTTTTAATGGTAGACTTTACTACCCTTAGTTCTAACTATCTTAAGCAGGATTTATTATTGATATTACAGTAATGTAGGACATATCAATCTTAATCAAGAACTGAAACCCCCGATGTTAATGATTGGATTCGCTCTTTCAAAAACAAAATGGTTGAATTTCGAACATCTTGATAATGAGTCTTTTTAGAGGATTAACTTCTGCTATGTTATTGTTTTCTTCTTTGTTTCAATTCTTCATTTTGTTTTTGCACTTTCAGGTTGTTTTCCTTCTTAGTCTCAGCCAGCATTTTCTTTAATTTACTATCACCGATAGCTAATATTTCTACTGCCAGCACACCGGCATTGTGAGAACCATTAACAGCTACCGTTGCTACGGGAATATCATTAGGCATCTGGGCTATTGATAACAAGGAGTCCCATCCATCTAAAGAATTGGAGGATTTAATAGGGACACCTATTACTGGTATTGTAGTAAGTGCTGCCATCATGCCTGGTAAATGAGCCGCTCCACCCGCACCAGCTATTATTACTTTAATATTTTTCTTATCAGCCTCAGATGCATATTTATACATCCAATCGGGGCTGCGGTGGGCTGATACTACCATAAACTCGTAGTCTATTTTATATTGCTCAAGCACACTTACTGCTTTCTGCATAATATCAGCATCTGATATGCTGCCCATAATTACAGCTACTTTATTCTTGGCCATATGAGTCTTTTAATATGTTGCGAATTATTGTTGCTTTTGTAATTGCATTCTCTACTGTGTCTTCTGTTATCGTAATATGCCCCATCTTTCTGCCAGCTTTCCCGCTACTTTTTCCATACCAGTGTAAATGTACATCAGATGTTTTCAGTATTGCTTTCATAGCGTCTTCAATACTGTTCTTCTTGTTTGCAGCTGGTTCAAACACGTTTATCATCACACTGCTTTTTTTCAATTTTGTATCTCCCAGCGGCATGCCAACTAATATACGCAATAGTTGCTCGTACTGAGAAGTAGTGCATGATTCTATCGTATGATGTCCGCTATTGTGTGGCCTTGGTGCAAGCTCATTTACAAGCAGTAAATCATCACTTGTGAGGAACATCTCTACCGCAAGAATGCCCACTATATTGATCGCTTCTGCCGTTTTAATAGCCAGATTGATGGCTTCTGTTGCTTTTTTTTCTGATATGTTTGCTGGGCAAAGCTGATAGTCGAGCACCATATGTTGGCTATTGAAAACCATCATTACCGGGTCGTAACATATTACGGCTCCTGCTGCATCCCTACACACAATTACTGAGATTTCATGCTTAATATCAACTAATTCTTCAAGAATACACGGTTCATCAAAAGCATTATTTATGTCTGTCGGGTTATATAGCATCATTACGCCCTTACCGTCATAACCATTTTTACATTTTTTGAGGCAAGCAGGTAGCATTTCTGTATGATGTTCCAACTCAGATTTATTATTGATCTGAATTAAATGAGGTACTGCAATTCCCTTATCTTCTAAGTATTTCTTCTGTGTGTATTTATCCTGAATAAGCTCTATAACATCTGGCGAAGGGTATACTTTAATACCTGCTTTCGCAAGCTCTCTCAATGCCTGAGTATTTACTGCCTCTTTTTCAATTGTAATGACATCAAGTTTGCTACCAAAAGATATGACATCATCATAACTCATCGGGTCGCCTACTTTAAATGAACTCGAATATCTGGCACATGGTGATGCAGGGTCTTGATCTAATACAGACACGTTTAGCCCGTAGTCAATAGCATGTCTTATAAGCATAGCTCCAAGCTGTCCACCTCCCAGTATCCCGACTTTTAGCCCTTCTCTCATCGATATATTTTTCGCAAATATACTATTGCTATCTATTATGATAGTTATACTATTATTTATTGGAGTATTTGTTTTGTTTATATTTACTACTGACCTACAAGTGTTAATTTTGCTATTGCCTCAATTTGGTAATATGGAATTACAATTGCAGATAAAAATGAATCCTAATCTCTTTGTCAGAGACCCTGAAACATCAGAGCTCGGAAAGAATATCATTAAGTATAGTATATTAATGATTCATGAAATAGGCTTCGAAGATTTTACATTCAAAAAACTTGCTCAAAAGGTCGGTACTACTGAGGCAAGTATATATCGTTATTTTGAGAATAAACATCGTCTGCTTACGTATATCACTACCTGGTTTTGGACGTGGATGGAATATCAGTTGATATTTCATACCAATAATCTGAAGGATAGCAAACAAAAAATAAGCACAATAATAAACCTGTTGACATTTCAGGAAAAAGATCAGTTTTTTTTAGAGCACATTAATAAAGATATACTGCACCATATTGTAATTGCAGAGGGCAATAAATCTTACCTTACAAAGCACGTAACAGAAGACAATAAGTCTATGCTGTTCAAGCCATACAAAGACTTATGCCATCGTATAGCTGAAATATTTTTGGAGTATAAATCCGGTTTTCAGTTTCCACATTCACTTGCAAGTACGTTGATAGAAACAGCACACCATCAAATGTATTTTAAAGACAATCTACCCCGACTTACAGATTTTGGTAATGCTAAAGATGTAGTACTATTGACTAAATATCTTAATCATATAGTATACAGCACTCTCGATACAGCGGTTAAGAAAAAATAATTAACTGAGTTGGCCTGCAGCCCAAAGTAATCCTATGTAAGATTTTTGGAGTTTCATTTTCAACTCAAGGAGTTTGAGAGAAGTCTCTAATAGTTTGTTTTCTCTGGAGTTGAGGATGAACAAAGAGCTTTCTCCGTTATTGAAACGAAACTGCTCACCAAAGAAAAGCTTTTGATTGTTTTTGTATACTTCGGTATAAATCTCTATTTGCTTTTGGATAGCCAATACTTCGTTGTAATAACTGCGTACCTTATTTTCAATTTGTAGTAGTTGATTGGTTTGCTCCAGTTCCGTCTCAGCAACTTTCAGTTTCGCCATTCTGAACCCACCTATCGCATCTCTGTAAAAGAGTGGTATGTTCAGTGTAGCACCCAATTTATGATTGTTCTCCAAAAAGCTCTGGCTGAGTGTAAAGTCTGTGTTGTATCCTTTGCCCAACATGTTTGCACTTACAGACAGTTTAGGTATAAAGTATTGTTGTTTCAATTTCTTGTCAACCTTCAGTATATCAATCTTCGATGCCAGTACTTCTATTTTAGGATGCCTGTCTACAAGTGTCAGCAAATTGTTCAGCGGTGGTGCAGCTATTTCCTGCATGTCATTTGTGTCGGGTAGTATATACTCGTTCCATAACACAGGTGTATTACCGTCTGCCCACAGATAGTTGGATAGTGAAAGCCCTGCATTGGTATATGCTAGTTTTGCCGCTTCCTGTTGCACATAAAAACCCTGCAGTTGGGCTAATGCTTCTGTGGTGTCTATGGCAGGCCTGCTCCCTTGTTCATATTCTGTTCTCGTAAAAGACAGGCGCGCCTCGTTGACTGCTATTACATCGCTGATGATTTTGTAGTTTCTGTATTCTCTTACCCAATTCCAGTATGCACTTACGGCATCATACATCACATCATTTATTATCAGCCTTCTTTCGGCTACAGACTGCTGCCTGAATAGTTTCGCCTGTTGCAGCGTAGCCCTTCTGCTATCAAAAAATAAACTGTTCGATGATAGCTTAACACCTACATAGCCTGTTTGCCCGAATGTAGATTCGCTGGAAACCCGGTCACCTATTATTTCTTCCACACCTGCTTTTACATCTATGCCATACCATGTAGGTACTGTAATCTGTGGATTGAAATAACTATAGTAAAGTTTGCTGTCAAATGTCTTTCTGTCAAAATCAGCTTCTGCAACAGGGTCAAAAACACCTCTTGATTTCAATAGGTGCGACTTCGCTTTTTCCACACCAATATCTGCCTGCCTTACAACAGGGTGGTATGCTTTTACAATGCTTACAAATTCGTCCTTAGATAAATAGCGGGTCGTATCTGTTGCATAGGATTGTATGCTACAGCCAATCAATAAAAACAGCAGAAGAATTTTATTTTTTAGCCTTGTCATTCTCCTTATTGTTTGTTTGATAATAGTCTGGCGGGAAGCCGTTGATGTTCCGCCACAGTTCATACCATATAGGTACATCCTTCAACAGGGCTATACCTTGTGCGCCCGAACCCATACGCAGGTTTTTAGGCCAAGGTTTGTAGGTGGTATTTTCACCTACTAATATTCTGAACAGGCCGTTACTGCTAACAGAGCTCTCTACCGCTACAATCTTACCGCTGAATGTACCATAAGATGCCTGCGGCCATCCGCTGAATACAATGGCAGGATAACCATCGAATAGAAAACGCACTTCCTGACCTATTGATAGCAATGGTAAATCTAGAGGGCGAACAAATAGTTCTACAGCATAGTCAATCTTATCAGGTACTATCTCCGCAATTTTTTCACCTTCTTTCAGTATTTCGTTGATACCCGATTTGTTTGCCTGTACCACCTGTCCGCTTTGTGGTGCTATGAGGAAGTACATGCCATTACGTATTTTGTAGTTAGAAAACTGATTTTCGAGTTTGGCAACTTCAGCAGCACCTGTTGCAGCATCGCTTTGTGCAGATGCTCTTTCACCTTGTGCTTTGAACATCTTTTCAGCATACTCCTGTGTTACCTGATTCAGTTCAATCCTCGTATTCATCAATTTGACCTCAGCACCTGTTTTCTTTGCCAGTGCAGATTGGTAGTATTGGTTTCGCTGCTCCAGTTGTACCATCGATGCCAGGCCGCTGTCTCTCATAATACGTTGACGCCGGTATTGCTCTTCAGCTATTTTCATATCGTTGGTAGCAGCAATGACATCCATACTGTCACTGATGACTTTCATTGATAGTTGTTTCAGCTTCAGTTGCAGTGTCTGCTGAATAGCCCCCAACTGTGCATCAGTTGCAGATATTTTTGTGTTGTAAAATGCTATACTCGCTTTTTTCGCTTCTATTTGTTGTTCAGTACGTTTCAAAAGTTCAGGGTCCAGGTAAGCATCTTTTACCTCACCAAGTTGTGCAATAGTATCACCTGCTTTTACATAGTCGCCTTCTTTTACATACCATTTTATTATTCTGCCAGATATGATAGAATTAAGCTCTTGTGGGCGCTGTTCCTGCTTTAGTGTAGTTATGTATCCTTTACTGCGTATATTCTGTGTCCACGGCAAGAATACTATTATGATGAGTGCAAACAGGATAATGTAAAACCAATATTTTACTCTGCTTTGTTTATCAGACCTGTAAACAGTAGTAAAAGCCTTAAACCCTATATCGGGGTTTTGTGTTTCTAATGTGTCTTTTATCTCCTTCATCAGTTTTTGTTTTGTACTGTTATCAGTCCGCCGTTTTCAATCACAAATATTTGATTGCATTTAGCTGCGAAATTACTGTCTCTGGTAACCACAACTGCTGTAGTGTCTTTCAACTCGTTAAGGATGTAGTTTTGTATCGAAGCGGCATATTCATCCTCAAGCCCCATCCATGGTTCTTCCAGTAATAGTAGCGATGGGTTATTTATCAATGCCCTGCACAACAGTATTTTTTTAATAACTCTGTAAGAAAGGTGCTGGCCAAGTGGTTGCAGTTCTGTTTCATAGCCATCTTTCAGGTTGTCGATATATGATTTCAGGCCTGTGATACTGGCAATTTTGTCCAGATGATTGTATGAAATAGAGTTGTCTCCGAGACATATGTTTTCATGCAATGTACCTTTAAAGATTTCTTGTATGTTCAGCAATATACCTATACGCGCTCTTAATGAGTGCATATTGTAGTTGTGTATGGATATTTCATTAACATTTAATATACCTTCAAAATCTTTATAGCTGCCGCTTATTACTTTCAATAAAGAAGATTTGCCGGAGCTATACGGACCTTGCAGGCATATTTTTTCTCCAGCGCTGATGTTGAAGTTTATGTTCCTGAGTACATGCGCATCATTTGAATAACCAAAACTTAGGTTTTGTGCTTTTATTGCAAATGCACCATGCTCTGTTACTTCAAGAGTACCGTTCTTTTCCAATGGTTTTTCTGTAACCTTAGTGATTTTTTCAACCGATGTTAGTACATCGTAAACATTGTCAAGGTTAATAATCAGTTTCTCTACCGAATCAATAATCATAATGATTATTATCTCTGCTGCTATGAATTGACCAATATTCAGTTGCTGATTTACTAACAGAAATGCACCAACTATCAGCATTGCCGCGGTTACCAATACTTTGAAAACAATCAATGTCCAGTATTGAAATAGTAATATTTTGAAATGAGATGTTCGTGAGCTTAGATATTTGGTGACATGATTGTCGGCCTTTGTAAGCGGTAATTGTGTATCTCTGCTGAATTTATATGTTCTAACAACTCTAGATAGCTCTTGTAAATGAGCCGCTACTTGGTATTTGTAGTCGCTTTCCTGTATACTTGTTTGGAAACCTTTATTGCCGGTAATCCTCAAAATCATGTAGACAATGAATAGTAATAAAATACCGAAGAAGATAAATACCGGATGGTAGAATGATAGGAGTATTAAACCAAATATTATCTGTATAGTAGCAGCAGGTACATCCAGTAAAAGTTTTGCAATTCCCTTTTGAAGGGTTACAGTATCGAAAAAGCGGTTTGTTAATTCCGGCAAGTAGTAATCATCTACGTCATTCAGGTTGAGTTTGGGAATATTATTAGCATATTGAAAAGAGTAACGTACAAATAATTGCTGTTGTATTTTCTCTATAATTTTCATCTGGTTTACCTTCAAAAGGCCACCAGCAAGTACACCTGCAATTACAACAATTATCAGAATAACCATTGATGTAGATATAGCACCACCTAATACAAAACTTATAATAGACTGAATACCTAAAGGCAAAGACAACTGTATGATACCTGCCAATAATGCATATATGTATATGGCATATATTTCAGCCCTCTCAAACTTCAGCAGGTTCAGAAACTTAGTTATTGTATTAGTAGATTTCTTTTGCATTTGTTGGTTTGTAATGCAAACATAGGGTGTAAATTGTTAAATGATAGTAAAACTATCATAAAAGATTATTATGCTATCATTTGGATTTGCTATAACTAAAATAACGGATGTATTTCCGGAAGGTAATGATGTATAAAACAAGCAAACGGATTAAGTTCTAACTACTTGTATCTACTCGTTGTTCGGTGAAATCGTTTTGAATCGAACTATTGCTGTAAAAACGAAAAAGGCAATCAGTTGAAAGATTGCCTTTTAAAAATAATAGTAGTCCCGACAAGAATCGAACTTGTATCTAAAGTTTAGGAAACTTCTATTCTATCCATTGAACTACGGGACCAGCGGGCAGCGAAAATAAGAAATCATTCATTAATCGCACTCAATTTTTGCAAAGAAAATAAAAGATAAAAATCGTATTAATATATATGAGATTTAATCAATCCTTTTATATATTAACAGTGTATATGACGAAGAACCCATTGATAAAAGTAAATATACTACTGTATGTAGCCCTATATACACTCTCCTGTAATAATGATAACCTATCTGTAGATACACCTTCTTCTTTATTAGCACAAATAAGGAAAACAGCAGAGTCTATGTATCGGTCCGGTAATAAGGAAGCGGCGATTAAGTATGTTGATTCTGCATATAACACAAATACGGTTGGTAACATTGATAGATTCGATTATTACCAGTTTAAGTATGATGCATATTATGGTTTGGGTAAAATCGATAGTGTTGGCATATATGCTGATAGTATGTTGGCATTAATAGATAATGCTGATTGGAAGCAAGAAGTATATGAAACATACAGCATCAGAGCAAACTATGCCAAAGCAGATTGGCTATATAACACTCGGAAATATAAGGATGCGTACAAGCATTATTTTATTGCAAAACAACAAGCTTATACAAGTGGTGACAGTTGCCTGATGGGGTATTACAGTCATAAACTGGCTCAGGTTTTTTATTCTTCTGCACAATACAAGGAAGCAATCAAAAACTTTAATGATTCACGAAATTTTTTAAGTACGTGTAATGATTTTGGTTCTTTTTACCGTACTCAGGAGATATACGATAATATAGGTTTATGCTTTGCGAAAATTGGCGAACATGATAGTGCACTAGCATTTTATAATAAGGCAATTAATTACCTGAATGATGGGTATAAACTATATGCAGCAGATCAGCAATTATTGCTTGATAAGGCAAAAGGCGTAATTCTGGGTAATATGGGTAGTGCATACCAGGAATTGGGAAACTGGGAGCAAGCACATAAGTTGTATGAACAAAGTATTGCTATTAACAATGTACCGGAATACGACATGACAGATGCCTTGTACACGAGGATAAAACTTGCAGACCTGTATATTAATAAGCAAATGTTGAACAAAGCAAAAGCAGAGTTAGATACTGCTGCAATAATATCAGCACAACTTAACAGAGTGGAACCTAAACTCAGGTGGTACAAAGTAATGTCTAAATATTACAATACTTTAAATGATAACCGGGAAGCTGTAATATATCTTACGAAATATATTAACCTTAAGGATACCATAGACCAACGTAACAATAGCCTCGAACATATTGAGCTGGAAAGTAAGGTCACGAATATGGAAAGGGAGGCAAAGATTAATGAACTGAAAAAAACGGATGCATCTACTACTAAATTATTAGCGTTAGCTATTGTTGTAGCGTTTCTTGCTGCCGTAGTCTCATTCTTATTATACAGAAACTGGAGAATCAGTAGTAGAAATTATAATGAGTTAAAGCAATTGAATATCAGGATTAATGATCAAAAAGAACAATTGAAACGTGTCTTAAAAGATTTGAATAATGCTGCTAACGAAAAGGATAGAATACTAAAGGCCGTTTCACACGATATGCGCAGCCCTGTAAATGCATCGTTGGCATTAGCGGAATTGATATCAAATGATAAAGAACACTTAACCGCCGAACAGCAGGATTATTTGCTATTACTTAAAGATTCTTGCAATAATGCATTAGGCCTTACTAAGGATTTGCTTGAAATAGCAACTCTTAGTTCCGAAAAAATTGAGAAAGAATTAGTAGATGTAAAAGGTTTGATTGGCAGTACTACTGGCTTATTAAAATTTAAAGCAGCAGAAAAAAATCAGGAAATCGAATTGAATCTGACTGAAGAGGCTGTATTGGCAGTTTTGAATAAAGAAAAGATAATGAGAGTGGTGACGAACCTGATTACCAATGCCATAAAATTCAGTCCAACTGATAGCATCATCAGCGTGAAATTGATGAAGGTGACAGGTGGGTTACAACTTTCTGTTAAAGACAATGGTATAGGTATCCCTGATGAATTGAAGAGTAAAATTTTTGATTTGTTTACAGAGGCAAAACGTTTTGGTACAGCGGGCGAACAACCTTTTGGTTTGGGTTTATCTATATCCAAGCAGATTGTAGAAGTGCATGGAGGTACAATATGGTTTGAAAGTGTTGCACAACAAGGAACTACATTTTATGTATCAATACCTTGTTAGATAAGCATTATTTCCACCTGAGCGTCTTCAGCATATGTTCTATATCAGTTCTTAAAAACTCATTTACCGGTTTTAATGAGTCTGCATTGGGTGTTACATCAAAATACAGTGCTCCGCGCAAAAAATGTTTTTCATAGTCAGTTGCATAAAACTGATAAGCTGAAGCTGCATTTCCACCAACATTGTAAAACAGGCCAAATACTTTATTAGAGTCATTACGGAAGTTGATAGGTTCAATATAGTCAGCCCTTTTATTATGTACAGTTTCAGTCATTTTGTATGCGTCATCCATCAATTGCTGCACAGGTTGGCTGGCTGTTATTGCTTTATAGCTGATGTATATGCGTCCTCCTACAGAAGGGAAATCAATGTTAATCCAGTATGGGTTCTCAGGTTTTTCACCGAAAAAAGAGGTGTCATTTATGATTTTTCCATATACCGGGTATTCAAAGCTATATGGAAAGGAAGCTGTATTAAATTGCTGATATTGGTGTTGGGGCAATTCTACAAGGTAATAGCCACGCGGTTTTGGTGTATATGTTTCGGGTTTACATGCGGTAAACAGCAATATTGCAAGAATTGGTATTAAATACTTCATACTCTGCCAAAACTATAATAAAATCAGTAATTACAAAGTTGGTTTTAACCTCTGCCTTTCTTTTGCTAATTTTGCAACTCAATTCTTAAAATATCCTAATAAGATGGAAGATCAACAAGCTGAACAACAACTCAATATAGAACTATCTGAAGAAATGGCTGATGGCACTTATGCTAATCTGGTTGTTATTACTCATTCATTTGCAGAGTTTGTATTTGATTTTGTAAATGTAATGCCAAACGTACCTAAAGCAAAAGTAAAATCAAGAGTTGTAATGACTCCTCATCATGCAAAACGACTGATGCGCGCATTGGTAGAAAATGTAAAGCGTTTTGAGGCACAGAATGGTGTTATTAAAGAACAGGAAACTGTGAACCTTCCATTCAATTTTGGCGGAACAACCGGCCAGGCATAATTTTAAAAATAACAACATGAACAATAAGATACTGATACTGGATTTTGGTTCGCAATACACACAGCTGATAGCACGCAGCATTCGCGAACTAAATGTTTATTGCGAAATACAACCATGTACCAAGCCTGTACAGTACGATGCAGCGTTGAAAGGTGTAATTCTTTCAGGTAGCCCGTTTTCTGTAAATGACCCGAATGCACCGAAGCCGGATATTAAAGCCATTGCAGATAAATTGCCGGTTTTGGGGGTGTGCTATGGCGCACAGTTATTGGCGCAACAGTCTGGTGGGGAAGTTGGTAAATCTACTCATCGCGAGTACGGTCGTGCTCACTTGCAGAATATTGTTCATGATCCGTTATTAGCTACTATTAACGATGGCTCTCAGGTTTGGATGAGCCATAGCGATACCATTAAGCAATTACCTGCAGGTTTTGAAGTGATTGCACAAACGGAAAGTATACCTGTTGCTGCCTACAAAGCCCCGACATCTTTTGCCAACAACCCGGTGTATGCAATACAATTTCATCCGGAAGTAACACACAGTACTGATGGCCGTCAATTGCTGAAGAACTTTGTAATAGACATCTGTGGTTGTGAAGCAGATTGGACACCTGCCTCTTTTGTGCACGAAACAGTAGAGCGGATAAAGAATGAAGTAGGGGATAAGAAAGTTGTAATGGCCTTAAGTGGTGGGGTAGATTCTACGGTTGCCGCTACACTTATTCATCGTGCTATAGGCGACAAGCTTTATTGCATATTTGTTGATAACGGATTGCTGCGCAAGAACGAATTTGAACAAGTACTGGATGGATACAAACATCTGGGGTTGAACACAAAAGGTATAGATGCCAAAACATTGTTTTATAACGAACTGGATGGTGTAACAGACCCGGAGAAAAAACGTAAAATAATCGGACGTCTGTTTATAGATGTATTTCAAGAGGAGGCAACCCATTTAAAAGATGTATCGTTCTTAGGTCAGGGTACAATATACCCCGATGTTATTGAATCAATATCAGTACATGGCCCCTCTGTTACTATCAAGTCTCACCACAATGTTGGTGGCCTGCCAGAAAAGATGAACATGTCTTTAGTAGAGCCGTTGCGCTTTTTGTTCAAAGATGAGGTTCGGAAGATTGGTAAAGAATTAGGCATTGACGATATATTCCTGCAAAGGCATCCTTTCCCCGGACCAGGATTGGGCATTCGTGTATTAGGTGCAGTTAGTGCAGAAAAAGTACATATGCTGCAAGAGGCGGATGCTATCTATATTCAACATCTACGAGATTCGGGCTTATATAGTCAGGTATGGCAGGCAGGTGCAATATTGTTGCCTGTACAAAGCGTAGGTGTAATGGGTGACGAACGTACGTATGAATATACTGTAGCATTAAGGGCAGTTACCTCTGTTGATGGTATGACTGCAGATTGGGCTCATTTGCCATATAGCTTCCTTAGCAAAGTGTCTAATGATATTATCAATCATGTAAAAGGTATTAATCGTGTGGTTTACGATATCAGCTCGAAACCGCCTGCGACTATTGAATGGGAATAAACATAACTATGAGGCGTTCTGTAAATCTGTTATTATTGCTTACCCTGCTTCTCTCCGGTATATCATATCGGGCAGAAGCACAGTTTTTTAAAAAATTGTTTGGTGGAGGTAAAAAGACGCAGAAAAAAGCAGAACCTGTAAAGAAGAAAACAATAACTAAGCCTAAGCCCGTTACTACTACTAAGAAGCCTGATCCGGATTATCCTAAATCAGAAATAAAATCTAAGTACAGGATAGATGTGTTCGCACATCTTTATCTCAATGAATTGGTAAAAGATGGTAAACCTGTTTTTAAAGGTAAGCTACCGGACAAAGCAACCAATGGCCTTGATTTTTATGAAGGTATTAAGCTGGCTGCTGATACATTGAATATGATGGGGTATAATGTAGATGTACACGTACACGATGTTGCCGAAGCATCTCATACACCTTCAGCATTGATTATGCGAAAACAATTGGATTCATCTGATCTGATTATCGGAGCGGTAAATAATGTGTATGTAAAAACGTTATCGGATTTTGCAGCAAGCAGAAAAAAGAATTTTATTTCTGCATTGTCTCCATCAGATGCGGGTATCACTAATAATCCATATTTCATTCTGCTGCAGCCAACCTTACAAACCCATTGTGAGTGGATAATGTCAAGTGTTTCAAAAAAATATAAAAACATTGCACCATTATTATTGTATCGTACTAATGTACCCGTAGATAGTAATGCATACGCATATCTAAACCCTGTTGAAGGTATGGTTAAGAAAGTGTTTTGCAATGTGATGCCGACTAAAGAAAAGCTAAAGCCATATTTGGATAGTACAAGAACCAATTTGCTGGTTGTAGCTATATTGGACGCAACATTTGCAGAAAACTTTTTACAACAATTAAACGACTGGTTCCCTAACTATAATTTTGAAGTCTATGGCATGCCGTCATGGAAGGGTATGGGGATATTGAAAAAGCCGGATGCTTTCCCTAAAGTAGCTGTATATATCACAGCCCCTTTTTATTTTGATATATCAACCGGTATAGGGCAGGCAGTGGCAAACGGGTATAAAAAAGATGTAGGTGGTTCAAAACCCGGAGAAATGGTTTTCCGTGGGTATGAGACACTTTACTGGTACACGTATTTACTGAATAAGTACGGCACAATTTTCAATGAAAAATTCAGTGATAACGCAGCTGCACCTTTCACTCGTTTCGAGATAAAACTGAAGAAGGATAAAGCAGACAAAAAGCTATATCAGGAAAACAAGCATATAGTTTTATACCGCTATCAAAGCAGCTCATTTATTGTAGAGCAGTAAATTGCTTAATTATGATATATCCCTGTAGCGGATACTTTGCTATTACCAATTGTTGGCTTTGATTGTCCCTTCAATAGTTTGATACTTTCCATACGCTTTTTACGCATGAAGTATAGTATGGCATAGAGTATAAAGGAAACGGCTACAATGCCGAATATCCCTAAATTAGGATTGAAATCCTGTAAGATTAGAGCAACTGTAATCAGCAGGATGTTGGATATCAACAATATACCCACTGTCATAGAATGAGTGAAACCCAAATCGAGTAAATAATGGTGTAAGTGTGTGCGGTCTGCCTTAAATGGAGATACACCACGCATCAACCTTGTAGCAAATACCCTGAATGAATCAAATACTGGTACAAATAATACAGATAAACCTACAACAAGGGCTCCTCCGGGGTTGTGTATGATATTCCCAACTGTGGTCTGTTCATTATATGAATTGGCAAACAGGATACACAATACAGAAATAATATAACCTATCAGTAAAGCACCAGTATCTCCCATGAAAATACGTGCCGGAGCAGTGTTGAATCTTAAAAAGCCTGCAATAGCTCCCATAAGGCTGAATGCCATGCTTGCACCGCCGGCATTGCCGGAAGCCGCGAGGCAAACACCTAAGCTGAATGTACTGAGTACGCCAATAGAGCCTGCTAGCCCATCGATGCCATCTATAAGGTTGAAAGCGTTGATAACGAATATAATACCAACAACACTAAAAATAATACTGTACCAGTAGGTAAGGTCATATACACCGAATATCCCGTGCAATGATGATAAGCGTATATCTGCAATACAGACAGTTATAGATGCTGCGATAAACTGCGCAAAGAATTTTTTGGAAGGGCTTAATGACACAAGGTCATCCATAATGCCGGTAAGGAATAGTATTAATGAAGATGCTATGATATAATTCCAGTTGCTGAAACTATCATGGTTTAAAAACAGGGAACAAGTAGTAATGAATGCGAAGAATATGCCGATGCCACCAAGATTCGGAACAACCCTTAAGTGTATTTTTCGGTCATTGTCAGGTAAGTCAAACAATCGCTTTTTGGCAGAAATCAGCATTATCTGCGGAATAGACACCAGGCTTATTATAAGAGCACTTATAAAAGTCAGCAAATAAATAAGATGTGGTGGTAATTGCGGCATTATATAGTTATCTGGTAATTGTTAAAGCTAAGTTGAGAACTTATATCTTAATATTAAGGTTTTATTAAGGCGTTAACAATTAGTTTATTTTTAATATGTGTTAATGTTACAATCTTTTCAATACTTCCCATATTCTTTCTGCTGCTTTCCCGTCCCATAAGTAGGGAATATTTCCTTTGCTTCTGTTTTTATTCAATCCCGCAATTGAATTTTCAATGTCAAATAATTCGTCGCCTGCCATTCTATTTGTACCTGCCTGAATAGTTTCCTGACATTCACAATATGGATACAACGTAAGTGTAGGAGTCATTAATACAGCGCATTGCTCTTGAATTGATGTGCTGTCTGTTAAAACTGCTTTTGCATGTTGCAGCAAAAAACCTAACTGCCTGAATCCTAAACGCTTTACTATGTGCAAATTATGTGCCTGAATTGAAAGTTTTTGTAGAGCTTTCTCCGTCTCTGTATTTACGACCATTATTATTGGCGTATTCTTCATCTGTTTCAGACATGTAAGTATCAGGTTTTTCAGATGTAGAGAATCTCCGGTATTATAGGGTTTATTCAATATCAATACTGCATAATTGTCTTGTTGCAGGGATAATGTGTCCCATAACTCTGGGGCAGCGTATTGTTTTTTTGTCTTCTGAATAATATCTATGTATGTGTTGCCGGATAGAAAGATGTTTTCGTCAGCAATACCGATGCTGCGTAGGTTGTCATTGGCAATATGTGACGCTGTAAAATAAAAATCTGCTATGGAATCACTAATAATTCTGTTTATCTCCGCAGGATATTCCATGTTGCCGGTACGTACACCCGCATGTATTATGCCGATGCGGATATCATGTAACCTGCGTGCAGCAATAGCACACCCTACAACCGTTGCCGTCTGGCCTGTTAGCAATATAACATCAGGTTTGTTATTCTTTAATACACGGGCATATCTGGTAATAGCAGAGGCTGTCTGGGCATTTTCTGTATCATCTGTTACGTCAAGATATATATTAGGGCGGCTGATTTCCAGTTGTGTAAAGAGGTCTTTATCAAGGTTGATGTCGATATCTTTACCGGTGTAGATAAATCGGTATCCTATTCGGGTTCCTTTGCGTTGTTCGTGCTGGATAGCTTCAAGAACAGATGCTACTCGCAAAATGTCCGGCCTGCTTCCTGCTATTATATCAACCAGCATATGGTGTAATCGTTATCCAATCAATTGTTGTATGACAATGATGCTAAGTGTAAATATATGAAAGCAATTCCGTGATATTAACTGTTATTTTCCACAACATTATTGGTAAAACTATATAAGTTAAAATGAGGTTTTCCTACAGCTTCTTTTAATGCTGACAATAGTTTTGTTTTATTAAATCCGTGCATTCTGCGATGTTGAATAAGTTGCCAGCATTTTTCAGTTAATAGTTGCAGCTTTTTTTCAGGAACAATGTTATGAGTTGTAAGATGTTTTTCTATTTCAATTGCCAATTCATCTACACCACTTTTTTGAGTAGCTATAGTTTTAACTACAGGTGTCTCGTTTGCTCCCATACTGCGTTCATGAGCCAGCATACGCAAATTTCGATATAGGGTATCTGCATTATCTCTATCTGCCTTGTTTACGACAAATATGTCTGCAATTTCCATAATGCCGGCTTTCAGTGTTTGTACCTCATCACCGGCCTCGGGCACAAGTGTTACTATGGTACAATCTGCAAGCCCGGCAATTTCTACTTCACTTTGCCCTACACCTACAGTCTCTACCAATATATAATCGAAAGGGCCTTGTTTTACAACATCCGTTATCTCTATGATTTTAGCATGAAGGCCACCTAATGCACCCCTTGTGGCTAAGGACCGTATATATACTGAAGGGTTGTTGTAAAAGTCTGCCATACGGATACGGTCTCCCAGCAGAGCACCATAATTGAAAGGGGAGGAAGGATCTACTGCGATGACTGCAATTTTCTTTCCCTGATTAATCCAATGGTTTAATAGCGCATTTACCAAAGTGCTTTTTCCAGCACCGGGCGGACCAGTAATGCCTATTACTTTAGCCGTAGCTGTATTTTTTAGCTGGTATAATAATCGCTCGTAGCCGGGTAAATCATTTTCAGCCATTGTAATAGCTCTGGCTAACGCTTTATAGCTGCCTGCTTGTATCTCTGCCAGAAGTTGTGTTATCTTGTCCTGCACTAAAAATGATTTACAACCGTTATAGAGTAATTATTACCCGTTGATGGACAAAAATAATCCACTTAAGCATAAACTGTTATCAAAAACCAATATTGCTCTCTTGTGCGCTATCGGTATGTTGATAAGTTTCTTTTTGTCAAGGGCATGGCTGTCGTTTTTTACGTTTGCTTTTGGTGTTAATGTGCTTTGGAATATCCATCCATGCAGGTGGTTAAAAGAAAAGTGGTGGGTAGTCAGTTTTTTATGGGTAGCTATGTATGGGGTGTCGTTTTTTTGGTCTGATGATATTGCGGACTGGAGCAACAGGTACACTGTAAAAGCTCCAGTATTATTGCTGCCATTGGCATTTGCATTATTACCTGCTTTTTCTGCAAAGCAGCTACGGATATTTACATTGACAGGATGTGTAGCTTTTTTAGTTACAGTTGCCTATAGCTTACACTTTTATATTTCCGACCCTGTATATTATGCAGAGCAGTATGTGTATTCGCATACATTGCCTGTATTGCCCGAGAACGACCATATTCGTTATAGCTTGTCTATCAGCTTGTTCATTATATGGTGTGTATATTCTTGGGTGTTTCTAAATGCCAATTGGCAAAAATGGGCAGTAGGAATTACTGTAGTTATATTAAGTATATACCTCCACATACTGGCAGCACGTACAGGTTTGGTTGTGTGGTATATGTTTGTATTACTGTGGACAATACGTTATGCTTTGAAAAAAAGCTTCCTTACCGGTGCAGGGTTGGTGGCGTCTTTAGTAATTGTAGCTTTTCTTGCGGTAAAGAATATTCCAACACTCGAAAAACGTGTATGGTATTTTACACATAGTATCAGCTTGTATAAGAAAGGGGATATGCAGTCCGGGTATAGCGATATCGGCAGGTTGATTTCATATAAAGTTGCGGGTGCTATTATCAGTAAACATCCATTAACAGGTGTTGGTAGCGGCGATATGCAGCATGAAATGCAAAAAGGCTATGATAAGCAATTCAAAGATGTTCCCGATCAATACCGTTTATTGCCTCATAATCAGTTTTTCATAGTAATGCTTGCAACGGGTATTATAGGTCTGCTCCTGTTTGCTGTTTGGGTTATTATGCCATTGGCATGGTTATATAATAGTTCCAGAACATTTTATTTGTTCGTAGTATGGTTCTCATTAGTATTAACCATGTTTATTGAACCTATGTTGGAGGTTCAATATGGTGTATTCGTATATTTGTTTTTCCTGCTTTGGCAAAAACATGCCCTACTGACGCAGGATAACAATAGCTTAGTATGACCAATTTTATCCCCGTTTTTCCGTTGGAATTAGTAGTGTATCCCGGCGAAAAACTGAATTTACACATATTTGAACCCCGATACAAGCAAATGATTGCGGAATGCGTTCGGGAAAAAAAGCCTTTCGGATTGCCTCCTGTCTTTGGAAATAAACCGGCAGAACATGGTACTCTGATAGAAATTACGGAAGTAGTAAAAACCTACGATACCGGTGAAATGGATATCAGGACCCAGGGAGTTAGTGTGTTCAGAGTGTTGGAGTATGTAAGGCAGATACCTGACAAACTATATGCCGGTGCAATCGTTACTTATCCCGATAATGTGCTGGAACAGGGAGATACGCAGTTATCCAGACTGTTAATGAATGAGGTTATAAGGCTCTATACATTGTTGAATGTGGAGCATAAATTCCCAACTGATAAGACATCGATGGTTTCTTATGAAATAGCACATTTGGTAGGCATGTCAAAAGAACAGGAATATGAAATGCTGCAATTATTTACTGAGTTGCAAAGGCTGGAGTACATCAGGCGTCATCTGAAAAATATTCTACCGGTAATACAGGAGTTGGAAACAATGAAGCAAAGGGTACAGATGAACGGCCATTTCAGGCATATTAACCCCGGAGAATTTAATTTGTAAAAAGCCGGATATTATTCGGCAGAAGCAGTAGTTATTAATAGTTTTTTATTATTTTGGCTATCTTAATTATTTAATAAACTTTTCTATTATGTCTGTAAATCTTTGTATTGATTGGGGAAACAGCAGAATCAAAGCGGCTATTTTCAATAACGAAGACCAATTGATTGATTTAAGGGCGTTTACCGAAGATGGTATTCGTGAAGGGCTTACAGAAATGATAGCAGAATACAAACCTGCTAAAAGTATTATTTGTTCTGTTTCCGACAATTCTGCATCGATAGAGCCAATGCTCAAGGAACACATGCGTGCGGTAATCGTTATGAACAATAATACACCTGTTCCTATAATGAACGCATACAGTTCACCGGGAACGTTAGGGGCAGACAGGGTAGCATTAGCTGTTGCTGCATATATGGCAAACCCCGGCAATAATAATCTTGTAGTATGCCTTGGTACATGCATTACATATAATTTTATTCAAAAAAATAAGACGTTCAGGGGAGGTGCTATATCTCCGGGCCTGAGGATGCGCCTGCAGGCAATGCATCATTTCACTAATAAATTACCGGATATCAAACCTGAAGGTGAGTTGTTGCTTTTAGGATATGATACTGAAACCTGTATGAGAAGCGGAACTGTATTTGGTATGGCTGCTGAAATAGATGGAATTGTGAGTGAGTTTGCTGCACAATATTCTGATTTTAACGCTGTATTAACTGGAGGGGACGTTCCTTTCTTTGAAGGCAAGCTTAAAAGTAAGATATTTGCAGACCCCAACCTGTTGATGAAGGGGCTAAATATAATACTGAAGCATAATGCGCCACACATACGCTAAGCGTTTTTCTGTTGCAATACTGTTATTGTCTGCAATCTCTGTAAAAGCCCAAAACTCAAACAAGGAGAACTCTCCTTATTCACGCTTTGGTATTGGCGAAATGCGTAATGGCATGAACGTTATGATGAAGGGAATGGGGTCAATATCCTCTTCTTTTGCCCACCAGATTAATGTAAATACGGAGAATCCGGCATCTTATGCTTCCTTGAAACTGACTACATACGAAGCTGCCGGAGAAGCAAATACCAGAACTGTACAAGCAGCAAATGAAAAATACCAAACAGGTATGGCTACATTGTCATATATGAATATTGGTATTCCTGTTGGTAAATACATGGGTATGGCTATCGGGCTCAGGCCAATGTCAAGAGTCTATTACAGGCTTAACGACACAGTATCTGTAGATAGCTTCGGGACAGCAGTAAAAGGGTATCAGGGCGATGGCTCTCTTAACGAAGGGTTTATTGGCTTTGCCGGTAAGTACAAGGGCTTTAGTGTCGGATTTAATTTCGGGTATATATTCGGTTCAATAGAAAATATCAGTTCGTTAGAGCCGCTTGATAACAGTGCAAGATTAGTAAGCTCAGGTTTTTATACGCGTACAAAGTTGGGTGGTATATACTGGAAGGCAGGCGCAATGTATGAACATAGTTTTAATGATAAACTCGGTATTCGTGGTGGCGGTACTGTTTCTGTTAGTCAGAAGTTGAATGGCTCAAAAGACCAATATTGGATATCATATAACAATTATGCAGCAGATACAGCTTTCAGGTCAGAGGCTAAAGAAGGAACGATAGTATTGCCAATGACATATACAGCAGGGGCTCAACTATATGGAATGAACTGGTTGGCGGGTGTAGATTTCAAATCATCTAACTGGAGTCAATTCCGTAATTACGGTACGACAGATTCACTTGCTGCATCTGCATATCGTATAGCAGTTGGTGGTGAATATACACCTGACCCTAACGCCACACGAAAATATTTTCAGAGAGTAACATACAGGCTTGGAGGCTATTATGGTACAGATGCTGTAATGCTTAGGGGGCTGCAGTTAGACTACTACGCAGTTACAGCTGGTTTTACATTCCCTTTCAAAAAGAATGTATCACGCATCCATACCTCATTTGAGTTTGGTAGCCGTGGCACAAAAGCGAATGGCCTGTTGAGGGAAAATTTTGTTCGCTTTGGCCTTGGTATATCGTTAAACGATAAATGGTTTATTAAACGTAAATATGATTAAACAATATAAATATTGTTTATCTCAAATAACCCGGACAGTTACATTGCCGGGTATTTTGTTTTTAGTACTATTTGCCGCTTGTAAAAACGACCCTAAAGAAATAGATGCACTTGTAACAAAAGGAGCACAGCAGGAAGATAAAGCAGAGGAGGTGACAATACTCTATAGCGATAACGGGCACATGAAGATGCGCTTGTTTGCAAAAGAGTTTGTAAAAAACGATGTAGCGAAACCTCCTTATACAGATATGCGCAAGGGCATTCGGGTAGAGTTTTATGATGACAGTATGAATGTGGAAAGTACTTTGACAGCCCGTTATGCCCGTTATTATGAGAAACAAGGGAATATCCTCATCCGCGATAGCATAGTAATAGTTAATAAAAAAGGTGAAAAATTGAATACGGAAGAGCTGGTTTGGAATCAGAGTGCTAAAAAACTATTCACCGAAAAATTTGTGAAGATTACCACTGCTTCGCAGGTAATGTATGGCGATGGCCTTGAAGCCAATGAAGATTTTACTTGGTACAGAATACTTAATCCTAAAGGTATTGTATCAGTAAACAAGAGCGAAATGCCTGAATAACCCTATTTTATATATAAATCCCCCTGTTTATAACCCCTATTTACTAACGCAGGTTTTACTATTTTTGCTGCTCTCATATTTTTATAAATCTTGATAACAAAGAACAGATGAAGAAATTACTGTTATCGCTCGTTGCTGCCGTTACACTGTTTCAGGTACGTGCCGACGAGGGAATGTGGATACCCATGCTGATTGGCAAAAACTACGATGATATGGTTCGTAAAGGGTTGAAACTATCAAAAGAAGACCTTTACAATATCAACAATGCCAGCCTTAAAGATGCTATCGTACAATTTGGTGGGGGCTGTACCGGCGAAATGATTTCGTCGAGCGGTTTGCTCATTACAAATCACCATTGTGGTTATGGCAACATTGCAGCATTAAGTACTGTAGAGAAAAACTACCTTGATAATGGTTTCTGGGCATATAGTAAAGACCAGGAATTGCCTGCAAAAGACTTGTCTGTCATTTTCCTGGAAAGTGTAGAAGATGTAACAGCTCAGATAGAGAAAGCTACACGTAAGCTGAAAGGTGATAAGCTGGCTAAAAAGATGGAAGAAGTAAGAAAAGCCATTGAAAAGAAAGCCGAACAAAATGACAAGTACGTTGCAAATGTGAAGGAATACTTCAATGGCAACCAGTACCTGTTGCTGGTGTATAAGAAATATACAGACGTTCGCCTTGTTGGTACACCTCCCAAATCATTAGGTAAGTTTGGTGGCGATACTGATAACTGGATGTGGCCGCGTCATACGGCAGACTTCTCTATGTTCCGCGTATATGCAAACAAAGACAACCAACCTGCGGAATATTCTAAAGATAACGTGCCATATAAGCCTAAAAAACACTTGCCAATCAATATCGGCGGTGTTAAAGAAGGAGACTATACAATGATATTCGGTTATCCGGGCCGCACAAACCGTTACGAGGTTTCTGAAGGTGTGAAACTGGCTATTGAAGATGTAAACCCTTCAATTGTTAAGATACGTACTAAGCGTCTTGCTATTATGAAAGATCATATGGATAAAGACAAGTCTGTGTATCTGAAACTAACATCATCTTATGCAAGCATTGCTAACTACTGGAAGTACTTCATAGGCCAGACAGAACAATTGAAACGCCTGAAAGTAGTAGAAGAAAAAGCTCAGAAAGAAGCAGCATTCAGCAAATGGGCATACAAAGAAGCTCCGGAATATAAAGGGTTGATACGTGAATTTGGCAAATTGTACAATGGTTATGCTCCTTATGCAAAACATGCAACATATTATACAGAGTGTTTCCGTGCTCCGGCTCTATCTAAGTTGGGTAGTGGGGTAGAAGCTTTGTATAAAGAATTAGGGAAGGAAGAACCTAATCAGGATACTATCAAAAAGCATGTAAACGATTTGAAAAAAGGTCGTAAAGCTATCATGAAGACATTTGATAAATCAACTGAATTGGAGTTGACTGCAGAAATGCTGAAAATGTTCTACAATGATATACCTAAGGCGCAACATCCTGATGTTTATCAGAATGTAATATTTAAAAAGTTTGGTGGAGAAGGTATGGATAAAACCTTCAACGATTATGCAGCCTATGTAATGAATAACAACTTCTTCATAGATAGTAATGCATTTAATGCTTTCTGCAAAGAACCAACAATAGAAAAGATTAATAAAGATGCTGCTTGCCAGTTTGGTATGAGCTTTTTAAACAACTATAAAGAGCATTACGAACCAACTGTAGATAAGTTCAATAAGGCAAAGAAAGAACTGAGTAAAAAATATGTACGTGGCCTGATGGAAATGAATGAAGATAAATTGTTTTACCCGGATGCAAACTCTACGATGCGTATTACTTACGGTCAGGTGTTGGGCTATGAACCACAAGATGCAGTACATTTTGACTATTTCACTACATTGGATGGATTTGTTGCTAAATACAAACCAAACGATGATGAGTTTGATGCACCTAAAGAATTGATAGATCTGTATAACAAGAAAGACTACGGAATGTACGTAGATAAAGATGGTACGCTGCATACTTGTTTCATTACAAACAATGATATCACAGGTGGTAACTCGGGTAGTCCTATCATCAATGCAAATGGTGAGTGGATTGGTATTGCTTTTGATGGTAACTGGGAAGCAATGAGCGGCGATATAGCTTTTGATAAGAACTATAAGCGCACAATCTGTACAGATGCACGTTTCATCCTGTTCCTGATTGAGAAAATGGGTAAAGCAAACAACCTGATTGAAGAAATGGACATCCGTAAATAAGATACCGGAATGATAATTAAAAATAAAGCCCCGTATATCGGGGCTTTATTTTTGTATAAATATTCGGATAGTTAAGATAACATCTTTTCTAACTTGCTGAACATTTCAGCGGGTGGTGTGTTGCCCCACAATACATTGTAAATGCTGCTGGCAATAGGATGTTCTATTTGCAGCGTCTTCGATATCTCATTCATACCTCTTGCCGCAAAATAGCCTTCTGCCACCATGTTCATTTCCAGTTGTGCATTCTTAACGCTGTAGCCTTTGCCCAACATGTTACCAAACATACGGTTGCGGCTGTGTAGCGAATAACATGTTACTAGCAGGTCACCCAGATAGGCACTTGTATGGAAGTCCGGCCTTTCATTTGATGGATGTACTTTATCAAAGTGTGCCTCGAGGAAGCGATACATTTCGCGGTAGCAGTTAGTAATATATACACTCAGGAAGTTATCGCCATAGTCCAGCCCGTGAGCCATACCTGCTCCTATAGCATATATGTTTTTCAGGACAGCTGCAAATTGCGCCCCCCAGATATCGTGGTTGTATGTAGTGAAGATGTAAGGACTTTTAAACGCCTCTGCAACTGCACTTGTCAGTGCATCATTTAGCCCTGAGAAAGTGAGGTAGGAGAGTCTTTCCTGCGCTACCTCTTCTGCATGACATGGGCCTGTAATAGCAGCATAGTGCTGAAGATCGAACCAATCATATTTAGATAAATAATCGTTTAAAAGCAGGTTGCTTTCAGGTAGTATGCCTTTTATGGCAGATATAATGTTTTTGCCTTTCAGCAGGTTACTGTCAATACTTTCTAACACATTTTGTGCGTATGCAGAAGGTACTGCAATGATGAGTGTATCACATGTTGTTACTACTTCCGATAAGTTATCGGTTGGTATAATAGTGCCTTCGTTAAATCTTACAGAGGTTAGGTATTGCGGATTGTGATGCCTTGTTTTGAGATGGTTCATCGCATTTGTATTACGAACCCACCAATGTATTTTCGTGCCGTTGTCTGTTAGTATTTTGGCAAGGGCTGTACCCCAGCTGCCATTACCTACGATGCCTATTTTACCAAGTATATTATCGCTCAATGCAATTGTAGTTATGTTGAATAAATATGGTGAAAAGGATTTCTTGGTTTATAGATTAGTCATCCTTGTCCTTAACTTCAAACAACTTTTCTTTGTCGGTTATACTTACTGCAGATTTATCTTTCAGTGTACGTGCAATAGCGCCATAAGGTGCAATTACTACTTCTTCACCTTCTTTCAATCCTTCCGTAACTTGTATGTACTCGTTGTCTTGTATGCCTGTTTTAACGTCTCTGATTTTTACTTTTTTATCTTTACTATCATACACAAATACTACCTGGCGAATGTCATTAACTGTGCCGTCGGCTTTCTTTTTATTCTTTACACTGTCTGCCCAGTCGCGGGTAGTAACAGCATTTACCGGTACAGATAGTATATTTCTTTCTTTGCGTGTTTGTATTTCTACAGATGCACTCATGCCGGGTTTGAATACAAATCTGCCTCTTTGCAAATTTGCAGTAAGGTCTGCATAACTTGAAGGTAATATCAGGATGTGAACCGTGTAGTTCGTTACCTGATCGGTGCTTGTAAGCGATGTGCCAGATTTGCTTGATACACTTACTTTGGATACAATGCCTGTGAACTTACGATTGCGATAAGCATCAGCTTCTATAATAGTAGTATCGCCGATTTTTACTTTGGCAATATCTGTTTCGCTGACATCTACACGTACTTCTATACGGCTCATGTCGGCTATAGTAAGTATTTCAGTACCTGCCATTTGGGCTGTTCCTACTACACGTTCTCCCAATTTCACATTCAATGCCGATACTATACCCGAACGTGGTGCAACAATGGTTGTACGTTTCAGGTTTTCACGAGATTGAGATAAGCCGGCAGCAGCAGCAGTTACACTGTATTTACCGCCTGATACACTTGCCTTCGCTGCTTCGTAACTTGCTTTTGCACTCAGGTAGCTGGCTTTTACCTGCTCGTATTCCATAGCAGATATTACCTTGTCGATATATAGTTTTTTATTCCTGTCGTAGTTTGCCTGTGCCTGGTCGAATGTGGCTTTTGCCTGCTCCATCATTTCTGATGAGTTTACAGCGCGAGCCCTTGTTTCTTCAACATTTGCTTCTGATTGCGTAACGATGGAGCTATAGATAGCAGGATTGATGCGTACCATCAGTTCGCCTTTATTTACACTGTCTCCTTCTTCTACGTTCAGTTCAATGATTTCGCCACTTACTTCGGGGCTTATTTTCACTTCGGTTTCAGGATATATTTTACCACTGGCAGTTACCGTTTCGGTGATCGTGTGTGCTGCTGCTTTTTCTACAGCAACCTTAGTACCCTTATCTCCTGATGCTTTGCCAATGATGATAAGCAGTATTACTAATGCAATACCGCCGCCAATAATCCACCAGAGTGTTTTCTTTTTCATTTGTGATGCGTTTTATTTCACCTCGCTGCCATTTATTGCAGCATCCAAAGGCGATACGAAAATAAGCTTTCCTTCTTCGTTTTGTGCCATTAATATCATGCCTTTACTTTCAATACCCCTCATTTTGCGTGGTGCAAGGTTGGCTACAACAGTTACACGTTTACCGATAATTTCTTCGGGGCTGAAGTGCATTGCGATACCGGATAACACTGTGCGTTTTTCATAACCGAGGTCTATTTCCAGCTTCAGCAACTTGTCTGCTTTCTCTACTTTTTCAGCATGTAGTATAGTGCCTGCACGCAAGTCTATCTTCGTAAAGTCGTCAATAGTTATTTCAGGCTTTTGAGCAGGTATAGCAGATTCTTCAGTTTCAGTTGTTGCGTTTTGTTGTACTTGTGGCTGATTTGTTTTTACAAGGTTAGTATGCAATTTTTCTACCTGTGCTTTTATCTCATCGTCCTCAATCTTTTTGAAGAGAAGTTCGGGGGCTTTCAGCGGATAACCAACATTCAACAGGCTCATCTTACCGGCATTTTCCCATTCCAGCATACGGTCAACTACTTTCATCATGCCGCACAGCTTCTTGGCTGTGAATGGCAGGAAAGGATTAGCCAGTATGGTAAGGTTTGCAGTCAACTGCAGGCATATATGCAGACAGTTGTCTATCAGCTTTTGGTTGTCTGGGTTTTCGGTCAGTGTTTTAGCAACTATCCACGGCTCTTTATCCTGCATGTACTTGTTGCCTTTGCGGGCAAGGTCTATCACCTCGTACAGTGCATCGCGGAATTTATAACCTTCAATAGCGTTTTCAACCGCTGCTTTAGATTTTTGTATTTCTGCAATCAATGCCCTGTCTGCATCGTCCATCACATCTTCGTGCAGTTTAGGCACTTTACCGCCGCATAGTTTGTGCATCAGCACAAATGCACGGTTGATGAAATTGCCGAATACAGATACCAGTTCATTATTCGTTCTGTCCTGAAAATCCTTCCAGGTAAAATCGTTATCCTTTGTTTCAGGTGCGTTTGCGCAAAGTACATAGCGCAATACGTCCTGTTGTTCAGGGAAGTCTTTTATGTATTCGTGTACCCACACTGCCCAGTTGCGCGATGTTGATACTTTATCACCTTCAATATTCAGGAATTCGTTTGCAGGCACGTTATCGGGCAATACAAAACCACCATGTGCCTTCAGCATAGCCGGGAAGATAATACAGTGGAACACGATATTGTCCTTACCAATGAAGTGTACCAGTTTGGTATCTTCTTTTTGCCAGTAATCGCTCCACATGGGTGTCAGTTCCTTTGTCGCACTGATATAACCAATTGGTGCATCGAACCACACATACATCACTTTGCCTTCGGCTCCTTCTATAGGTACCGGTACCCCCCAATTACTATCACGTGTCATGGCACGAGGGTGCAGGCCGCTATCTATCCAACTTTTACATTGTCCGTACACATTCGATTTCCAATCGTCTTTCTTGCCCTCAACAATCCATTCATTCAACCATTGTTCATACTTGTTCAACGGGAAGTACCAATGCTTGGTATTGCGTTTTACAGGTACTGCATTACTTAATGCGCTGCGTGGATTTATTAATTGTTCAGGAGAAAGGGTAGAACCGCATTTTTCACATTGGTCTCCATATGCATTTTCATTGCTGCATACCGGGCAAGTACCCACTATATAACGGTCTGCGAGGAACATTTTGGCTTCCTCATCATAATACTGTTCACTTTCTCTTTCCTCAAACACGCCATCATCATACAGTTTTCTGAAGAAAGCCTGTGCTGTTTCGTGATGGGTTTTATTGCTGGTACGCGAATAGATATCAAATGAGATACCCATTTGCTCAAAACTATCTTTGATGATTGTATGGTATTTATCAACCACTTGCTGTGGTGTAATACCTTCCTTCATCGCGCGTATGGTAATAGGTACGCCATGCTCGTCGCTGCCACATACAAACTTTACATCCCTTTTTTGTGCCCTTTGGTAGCGTACATATATATCTGATGGTAAAAAACAGCCAGCCAGATGCCCGATGTGTACAGGCCCATTAGCGTATGGTAATGCAGCAGTTACTAATATCCTTTTATAGTCCATTCTTATATTCCAGAAAATCAGCCTGCAAGATAAGCCGAATAAGGGATTGATTTATTAATGGCAACAGGAATTGCATTTTATTTATATTTTTAATATAAACTATGGCTATAGGTTTAGCTTTGTTGTATCGTAGCAATCATTATTATCTTTTATAGTCTCTATGCTTTGCATTCAAGCAAGTTGTGGATACATAGCAATACTAATTTGTCAAACACTTATTTATTATACAATTTATATTAGTATAGAACGAATAAACATTATATAGGCAGTGAAATATATTTGTCATTTTTTCAATAAATGATTGTTGAACCACAAAATCTAATTATATTCATATTAATCATTTAACCTAAAATATCCTTTATGAAAGAGATTTACTTATCCTTATTAATGTTTGTAGTATCTACAGAATCGTATTCACAAATAACAGTATCAACCAGCGGTAATAAGTATGTTTTGCTTGAAACAACCGGTGCCGCACCTGTACAATTCGAGCCTGATAATACTATGTTTCTTGAAAATGTAAAAACAGCCTATCCTAGGGCTATTGTGGTGCAACACCATATGAAAGGAGGAGGGTATGTTGACAGTATGGGTACTACAGATGGATTGACATGGGCACAATCCTTTTCTTTAGTGGGGTATCCATCAGGTAGTATCGATAGGACAATAAATTCTGCCGGGGGGTCTACTATCATTATAGGTAGAGGGTATTATAACGCTGCCATAAACCAGCGATTGAGCACTACTGCCCAATATGATGTCTCAACGACATACTATGTAAATAAAACTACACGTGTTATTACGGCAAATGTTACAGGTACTGCTTTGGCATCGCTTACCGGCGATTATCACTTTAATGTATATGTTGTAGAAGACAGTGTAAGTGGTGTTGGCTCAGGCTATGATCAAGTAAACTATTATAACAATGTTTCGGGACACATGTTTTTTGGCGCAGGTAATCCCATTGTCGGCTTTAAACACAGGCAAGTGCAACGTGCTATGTTGGGCGGCGTTTGGGGACAGTTTGCAGTTAATAATCCTGCCGCAAGTACTTCTGTAACCAAGACATTTACATATACAGTACCTGCTAATTACGATATTGATAAAATATCATTGATAAGTATTGTACAAAAACATGGTGCTACAACAGCAGATAGAGAAATAATGAATGCTATAAATAGCCCCAAAATGAGGCATAGCTGCCCACCACCATTAATTGCACCAATATGTATTGTTACCCGCGACTCTGCAACGAATAAGAATAAAGTTGTTTGGGAAAAGACCGGTTTATCATATGCTAAAACATACAAAATATACAGGGAATCATCAACACCGGGTGTATACAATCTTTTAGGTACGCAAGGCGCAAATGTATTTAGTACATATATAGATGCTACATCTACTCCAAACACTACAAGCTATAGATATAAACTTGCTGTAGAAGATTCTTGCGGAACAGAAATACCCGTAACAGATACTAATATTAAAGCACATCGTACTGTCTTAATAACATCTACCCTTGGAACAGGTGGTAGTGTAACGCTTAATTGGAATCTATATGAAGGCAGGCCTTTTACTAATGCGATATTGCTGGAAAGCGTTTTAGGTGGCCCATATCTTCCTGTCGCTACATTGGGTTCTACAGTTACTACTTATACACTGACGCCATCTGGAACTGGAGTGTCTTATCGATTGGATATTGTTGTACCTGGTGGTTGCGCTCCCAGTAAATCAACAGCATACGATGTAATATCATCTAACGTAGTATATCCATTCTCGACAGGTATTAAAAATGCAGAAGCAACGAGTTTAGTGAAAGTATACCCTAACCCTGTGAATGAGTATATTAATATTGAAGGTATAGCTGTTGGTGACAAAATAACATTATACAATTTATTAGGTGAAAAGATAGGTCAGTGGAAATCTACAGAAACAAAGATGGTAATAGATGTGAAAAATATTGCTAACGGTATATATATTCTTAATGTCAGGAATACTGTAATTGGTAGTAGTCAAAATATTAGCTTACAAAAGCAATAGCAATATATGTGTATTTAAAAGCCGGGAATTATGTCCCGGCTTTTTTATTGCGATTTGCTTTTTATCATCTGAGAAATGGGTTCATTTATTATTGCAAATTTACAACAATAGTATGAATGAAATAAATAAAGCGGGACTGTGCCCGCTTTATCTGAAAATGTATATTGAATTTACTTCGTTAAGGTAATTTTATATGGCTTTTCGTTCAATTTGAGGGTATAGATGCCTGCCGGTAAATGGCTAAGGTCTATTTGCTTGTTGTTGCCATTACCCAATATAATGGTTTGTGTGCCGTGTACAGACTGACCCATATTGTTGAATATCTGCAAGTTGTACTTTTCTGTTTTGCCGGATTGTGTACTAATATGGAATATACCATTACTTGGATTTGGAGATACTATAATATCTGTTGGGTTAATGACAGATGCAATTCCCGAACTAATCATCATTGTTACTTGTTGCGATTGTGTTCTGGGGTTCGGGCAAGTGTCGTTGCATGTTAACTGGCATGAAATTACATCCCCGTTTGATAAGGCAGAGCTTGTATAGGTATTGCCCGTAATGCTGATAATACTGCCATTCTTTTTCCATTCGAATACACTGTTAGTACAATTTGCCGTCGTGGCAGTAATAGTTACTGTATCGCCAGCTTTGATGCCTGTAGCAGGAGTTGTACTGAGGCTGATGGTAGGCGCCGTAACTGGTTTTACATCTATAGTTACTGTGTCTCTCATATTAGGACATGCAGGCACGGTAGATAAATAGGATGTTTTTGCTGTAGGTGTTGCAACAGGATTGGTACAAGTGGTGCAACTGAGGCTGCCTGCAGGACCTGAAATAATAGACCAATTGTTGCCTCCGGACAGTACTACAGATTTACCCTGACAAATAAATGTATCAACACTTCCTGCGCCAACATTTGCAACCCAGAATGGAAAAGTATAGGATGAATATCTCGGTATTCCCGGTGCAAGACAGGTAACGTCCGTTACCGTGTATACGAAGTTAAACATCATCCCATTAGCGCTAAGAGGAACAGGCCATGTAAAGGTCAGTTTAACAGAGTCAGTATTTTGATTAACATAAGTCATTGTAGAGCCTGCGTATATGTTTGAATTACTGCTGACTATAAGTTTTGCATTAGTATCCGTTGCAGCCACAATTACACTATAACTCATGGTTGTGCCGGGGCAGGCAATAAGCCCTCCGCTGGTAATAGAACAGTTGATAAGTTGAAAGAAAGGAGATACTGTTATTGTGTAGGGTAGCGTAGAACATGGCATGACAACAAATCTCAAGTCGCGGGTGACAGTGCCTATTAAGACCCCACCACGATATTCTTTTACGCGTACTGCACAAGTGTTTTCTCCCAGCGTAGCGGGTGTAAAACTTAATTGTCCTGTACTTGGAGATATTATAGTTGAATTGTTTGTTTGAAAAGGATTCCCCGGTATGGATAGTGACGGGCTAACCGAGTTTAAAGTTACAGAAGAAGACGTTCCGCAGCTTGAACTGGTTTTTACATTAATTATTTCTGTAACTAACGAATCGTTATTAACATCAACAGAAGATGAATTGTGTGAAAATGGTGTATTTAAACAGCTGTATGCTATTGGCCTTTCTGTAAAGTAAGGTGATGAGTTGCCTTGATAAGAACCTGTGTTATTTAGTGTTGCTTCGGCATAAAATGCTGCTGTTGCAATATTTACTGATGCGGAACGGGTACTGTATGTTACGGAAAATTTCCAGGCATTGCACCGGTAAGGCAGCGTGACATTAGCACTGTAAACCACGGCTTTGAAACCGGGAATAGAAGATGCCGGCAGTGTACATTTAGTAGGATATGATGGACATGGAGCAGGTAATACAGTAGTACCAACCTTGTTTGCAGTAACATTCATTACAGTGGTGCTGCAAGAGTTCGTAATGCAGAGCTGCAGCGAACTTGGTTCTGTAACACCATTACATTCAACGTAGGCGTTGACATATACACGGTATGTAGAATCGGATAGCCATTCATATATAACATCTCCTGCGGCAATGTTATTTGCGTAGCTGTTATTAAACAGGGTCAATAGTGCGATTAAGGAAATAATACGGTTAAGGTGTTTCATAAGATACTTTATGTCTTTTAAGTGTAAGACAGTATCTTTTTTATTATCGTTGGATAAATATTAATTTTATTGCCAGTTGTTTTCCAAGATTGTTTTCATTTCATTGTCTGTAAAGTCAATTTTTACAGGTACTACTGATGTGTATCCTTCTTCCAGTGCTTTTACGTCAGTATCATCCCTGTCATCCATATTCAGGAATTTGCCTGTCATCCAATAATAGTCTTTACCGCGCGGGTCTGTACGATGCTCAAACTCTTCATTCCATTTGGCATATGCCTGCCTGCATATCTTTATACCCCTGTATAGCTCGCGTGGTAGTTTAGGTATATTTACGTTCAGCAGTGTATGTGCGGGCATAGGGTTGGCAAGCATACGCTGTGCTACGGTACGTGCTACTTCTTTTGCTAATGTAAAATCTGCCTCGTGCCTGAAGTCTAATAATGATAATCCGGCTGATGGGATACCTTCAATAGCAGCCTCCATTGCAGCACTCATGGTGCCGCTGTATATGATATTGATGGAATGGTTAGCCCCATGGTTGATGCCGCTCAGGCAGAGGTCGGCCTTGCGATGCAGTATTTTATCTCGTGCCAGTTTTACACAGTCTGCGGGTGTGCCGCTGCATTCCCATGCCTCCACATTCTGAAATATATCTGATTTATGGAGCCTTAGTGGTTCACCTATTGTTATTGCATGCCCCATGCCCGATTGTGGCTTGTCCGGTGCTACAACAACAACCTGCCCCAGGTCTTTCACAGCATCTACAAGGCTGCGAATACCCGGGGCAGTTATACCGTCGTCATTTGTTATCAGTATCAGTGGTCTGTTGTCATTCGTCATGCAACAAATTTACCAATCAGTTTTCATCAAAATCCTACGACCAATAATATAATATACAGCTATCCATACGAATGACACGATTACATATCCGCTCATAGATGCGGTGTCTTTCATATTCAGCATAGTTTTTGCCATGTCCATCAATGGAAAGGGTAGTAGTTCGTCGCTGCATTGCAATGGCAAATAGTTGCCAGCTTTAAAGTCGAGCTTCCAGTTGATGAGGTTCTTTAGTAATGTTTCAATTATCAGATTGTACATGAAGAATATACCAATGCTGATACCACTACGCTTGAAAAGAATGGCAGTCAACAACCCGAGGCTATAATAATTGAGCGTGAGTAAAAAAGTGTAAAACAGCTTTTCGATATCGCCCGGGAATTCACCAAAGCCGCCATTGGAGCTACCCAATATTAGTCCTAGCAGGAATACAAATAATGTTGTGGCTACAGTCAATGCCAATACAACAAACCATTTTGCATGATAAAACTGTAAACGACTCCAACCGTCTATTACGTTTTGCCTGTTGGTACGGTATTGGTATTCGTTGGTGGTCAGTATGATGATAAGTACGGATATAAAGACTACGAAAATGCTTGTCCAGAAGCCGAGATTGCTCCACACTTTGCTGAATGAATATGCCTGACTCAGAATATTAACATCGCCTGCACCCATTTTCAGAAAGCCGTCACTGATGCCGTAGTTCCATATTGCCAGCAGCAATGCGAAACAACCTGTAAGTATCCAGAAAGTACGGTAGCGTTTTACTTTAAGCCATTCTATAGATAGTAATGATTGCATAGTTTTTAGTTGTTTGTAAGTTCCATGAATTTGGTTTCGAGGCTTTTCTTTTTCAGCAGCAGGTGAGACAGCGTGATGCCCTTGTCAGTACAATACCTGTTAATGTTTGCTGTCGATATGTTTTCATCGCATGATAATGTAATAGTGTTCATGCTGATTTTGGCATCTCTGATACCCGGCATAGCTTTGATAATGGTGAGCAATTGTTGTGCATCATTGCTGCTTATTTCTATCTGGTCTTCGCTACGCAATACCTCATCTACCGGGCCGCTTAATAACAAGTCTCCTTTTTTAAGTATGGCTACGTGTGTACATACTTTTTCCACTTCATCGAGGAGGTGGCTTGCCATGATAATGGTATGTCCCTGTGCATTCAACTGGCGTATAAGTTCCCTGATTTCAGCGATACCGGCAGGGTCAAGTCCGTTTGTAGGTTCATCAAAAACCAATACCTGTGGTTTGCCCATCAGTGCAGATGCTATAGCCAGGCGTTGTTTCATGCCCAACGAATAGGTCTGAAACTTGCTGTCTTTTCGTTGCAGCAGGTTCACGGTTTCCAACACGCTAAGCCTGTCGTCATTATTGTGTTGTTTTATTGCTGCTGCTATTTTCAGGTTGTCCATTGCAGACAGGTAGTGATAGAAGTTGGGGGTTTCCAGCAATGAGCCTATTTTTTTTCGTGCCTCATCGGGGTTGGTAAAATCCATCCACTTGTATGTGCCTGCGTCAGCTTTTAATACATCCAGCAATATGCCTAAGAGTGTAGTTTTGCCACTACCATTCGGGCCGAGTATGCCGAATACACAACCCGGAGGAACATCGAACGATACGTTTTTAAGTGCCTGTATCGGTCCGTATGATTTTGAAATGTTGTTAATTGAAAGAATGGTTTCCAAAGTATGTAGTTTTTAAAAATTTAGTCGAGAAATAAGTCTTTTTGCAATTTGCCGCCGGGAGTAATGGCATATTTTTCGAAGTCTGAAATACCTGCATTTCGCAGTACATTTTCGTCAATCAGTGTTTGTCCTGTATATGTTTCAGATGATTGAATGACAATTTCGAATATTGCATCGGCTACAATTTCCGGTGTACGGCTGCGTGCTATCAGCATATCTCCGCCAAGCAGGTTTTTAACAGCAGCAGTAGCTATTGTGGTTGCAGGCCATAGGGCGTTAGAGGCAATCTTGTATTTAGCCAACTCAGCAGCCCAGCCGATTGCCATCATGCTCATATTGTATTTAGCTATGGTATAGGCTACATTGTCTTTAAACCACATCGGGTTCATGTTGAGCGGGGGAGAAAGTGTAATAATATGCGGATTGTTTCCTTTCTTCAGATGCGGTATGCAGTGTTTAGTAACAAGAAATGTACCACGTACGTTGATGTCGTGCATCAGGTCGAAACGCTTAGTTTCCGTTTGCTCTGTATTGGTAAGCGATATGGCGGATGCATTGTTTATAAGGATGTCGATTCCGCCAAAAGCTTCTGCTGTTTTATTTACTGCATTGATAATCTGTTCTTCCTCTCTGATGTCGCAAGGTATGGCTATTGCCTTTCCTCCTGCTGCCTCAATCTCTGATGCTGCACTGTAGATGGTGCCACCAAGTTTAGGGTTTTCTTCTACAGACTTACCCAATACTGCAATATTAGCACCTTCCTGTGCCATACGCAGTGCTATGGCTTTGCCTATTCCACGGCTTGCGCCTGTTATAAATACGGTCTTCCCCTGCAGTTTCATAATAGTATATCGTAGTTGTTTAAGAAAAGTTACAATTATTATCAGCCATTATACAACAAAGGGTGCCACAATTGTGACACCCTTTGCATTTACCCCCTGCCTCTAATCTTATTAAGATGCTTTTACAAACTCTACTGCTGCATGTATTTTTACATCATCACTTACTACCAGTCCGCCTGCTTCTGTAACGGCACTCCAGTGCAGTCCATATTCTTTACGGTTTATTTTTCCTTCTACCACAAAGCCTGCACGGATATTACCCCAAGGGTCTTTGATAGTACCACCGTATTCTACATCCAGCACAACAGGCAGGGTAGTAGCACGGATGGTAAGGTTACCATGTAGTTTATAATTTTCGTCATCTGTTTTCTTTAGTTCTGTGCTTTCGAATTTCAGCTGTGGATGGTTTGCTGCATCAAAGAAATCTTCAGACTTCAGGTGCCCGTCACGTTGTTCATTTTTAGTTGTGATAGAATCGATATCAGCAGTGAAGCTGATTTTTGCACTTGCGAAATCATCACCTTCAGTTGTTACGTTTGCATCGAATTTCTGAAACTCGCCTGTTACGTTCGAAATCATCATGTGGCGCACTTTAAACTGTAATTCTGAGTGCGAAGCATCTAATGCCCAATTTGTTGCCATAATTGTATTGTTTTTATAGTTATTAATCTGTTTTTCTTAGTTTTTCCAGAAGCTGGTTTAGTACTACTGCTTCTTCGTTGGTAATGCCGATAGTTTTCCTGTTAATCTCTACCAATGCCTCGTTTGCTGTTTGCAGTGTTTTCATCCCTGTTTCTGTCAGCGAGATGATGGTTTCACGTTTATCTTCTTTTGAAGTAGTACGCATCACCAGTTCTTTAGCCACCAGCCTATCGAGTATGCGTGGCACATTCGAGCTTTTTTCAATCATTCTGCCTGCTATATCTTTTACACACATTGCTTTCGGGTATTTCCCCTTCAGTATCCGCAGAATATTGAATTGTTCTGACGTAATGCCAATGTCTTTCATCACAGCGCTCATATTATCGCGCATCCAGTAAGATGTGTATAATATATTCAGCGTAGCCTTATGCACCTCATCATTAAATTTGCTGGTTTTAAGTACATCTTCCAGTTTCATAATACAAATGTACATACATTAATGTATATACATTGATTTATACGTATAGAAATAACTTATTTCAATATTTGTATGGCATATAAAAGCAGAAGAGGCGCTCAGTGAGCGCCTCTTCAAATAAAAATAACTAAGGAATTGATTAATCTAATTTGCAAGTGTAAGAAACACCAGCTACAGAAGTTGCTTTAGCTGAACATGCTGCTTCTGCATCTTTCTTCTTTTGTTTACCTAAATCTGTAGTTGCAGAGGTAGTAACACCTGATACAGTTACAGAGCAAGTACATTTGTAGTTCTTTTTGCAAGATGTGAATGCTACTGCAAACAAAGCGATTGCTGCGATTGGGGCGATTTTTTTCATAATAAGTGTATTTTTTGATTTATTGATGACAAATATAAAAAATTGATTTTTAAAAGAGAAGCGTATTTGCTGATTTTTTAATAATTATTCGTGCAAATATAGAGGGGGTATTTCTGTTGTTATATACCATGATTGGTGTAAATTGCCTCCGTACTGGCACGGAGTAATATCAGAATATTACATAGCTGTTATTTGTTTAATGTGAATAATTAATTGTAATATTTTGTGAAAACTGTCTTTTTTGGAATATTTTTTGCTAAATAGATAAGTCTTATCTATATTTGCACTCCCAATTTTATTGGGGAAATCGTACGTGCATTTATTTATTGATCAATTTATTGTTACAGTTTGAACCTGTACTGTTAGCTAACGCTATACGGTATGGGGATTTTTGTTTTGTAAAAAAGGAGTTTTTAACATACTATGGCTATACCACAAAAACGAACTGCATCCGGCCGCGTTAACTTCGCGAAGATTCATGATGTTGCTGAAACACCTGATCTGCTGGGCATTCAGCTGCAATCGTTCAAGGATTTCTTCCAGCTCGAAACCACGCCTGATAAGCGTGATAACGAAGGCTTGTTCCGTGTGTTCCAGGAGAACTTTCCTATCACGGATACCCGCAACATCTTCGTTCTGGAATTTCTGGATTACTTTATCGATCCGCCACGTTACACCATTGAAGAGTGTATGGAGCGTGGGCTTACGTATTCAGTGCCTTTAAAAGCAAAACTGAAACTGAGCTGTAATGATGAAGAACACGTAGACTTCGAAACTATCATTCAGGATGTGTTTTTGGGTAATATCCCATACATGACACCGCGTGGTACTTTCGTTATCAATGGTGCTGAGCGTGTTGTTGTATCTCAGTTGCACCGCTCTCCGGGTGTATTCTTCGGCCAGAGCGTTCACCCTAACGGTACGAAAATCTACAGTGCGCGCGTAATTCCTTTCAAAGGTGCGTGGATGGAGTTTGCTACAGACATTAACAATGTCATGTATGCTTACATCGACCGTAAGAAAAAATTCCCTGTAACTACATTGCTTCGTGCTATCGGCTTCGAAACAGATAAGGATATCCTTGAACTGTTTGGCATGGCAGACGAAGTGAAAACTGATAAGAAAACATTGAGCGCACACATTGGCCGCCGCTTGGCTGCACGTGTATTGCGTACATGGACAGAAGACTTCGTAGATGAGGATACCGGTGAGGTTGTAACCATCGAGCGTAATGAAGTGGTTCTTGACCGTGACAATGTACTTGATGAAGATAACGCAGCAATGATTCAGGAAATGGGTATCCCTACCGTATTCCTGCAGAAAGAAGAGGTGAGCGGCGATTTCTCTATCATCTACAATACATTAAATAAGGATACTTCAAACTCTGAACTGGAAGCCGTTCAGCACATCTACCGCCAATTGCGTGGTTCTGATGCGCCGGATGACGAAACAGCACGTGGTATCATTGAAAAATTATTCTTCAGTGATAAACGTTATGACCTGGGTGAAGTAGGCCGTTATAAAATCAACAGGAAATTAAATCTTGATATCAACCTTGATACGAAAGTATTGAGCAAAGAAGATATCATATCTATCATTAAATACCTGGTACGCCTCACAAATGGTAAAGCAGAAATCGATGATATCGATCACCTGAGCAACCGTCGTGTACGTACAGTAGGTGAGCAGTTGTTTGCACAGTTTGGTGTTGGTCTGGCACGTATGGCACGTACTATCCGCGAGCGTATGAACGTTCGTGATAATGAGGTGTTCACGCCAATCGACCTGATTAATGCACGTACACTGTCTTCAGTTATCAACTCATTCTTTGGTACATCGCAGCTGTCTCAGTTCCTCGACCAAACCAATCCGCTTTCAGAAATCACGCACAAGCGTCGTATATCTGCTCTCGGACCCGGTGGTCTGAGCCGTGAGCGTGCGGGCTTCGAGGTTCGTGACGTTCACTACAGCCACTATGGCCGCCTGTGTACTATCGAAACACCGGAAGGTCCGAACATCGGTCTTATCTCTACGCTTTGCGTACACGCTAAGATTAATGATATGGGCTTTATCGAAACACCATACCGTAAAGTAAAAGAAGGTAAAGTTGACCTGAAACATCATCATTACCTGAGTGCGGAGGAAGAAGATGAAGCGAAAATTGCCCAGGCAAACATTCCATTGGATGATAAAGGCAACTTCGTAGAAGATAAAATCAAATCTCGTCAAACAGGTGACTTCCCGATCCTGGATCGCGAAGAAGTAGAATACATGGACGTGGCACCTAACCAGATTGTTGGTTTGAGTGCGTCCCTGATTCCATTCCTTGAGCATGATGATGCCAACCGTGCGCTGATGGGATCGAACATGCAACGTCAGGCTGTTCCGCTTATCCGCCCGCAGGTACCTATCGTAGGTACAGGCCTGGAGGCTAAAGCAGCACGCGATGCACGTATACAGATACATGCTGAAGGTACTGGTGTTATTGAATATGTAGATGCAAACGAAATACACGTTCGTTACGACCGTAATGAAACAGCTCGTTTGGTTTCATTTGAAGATGACCTGAAAGTATATACACTTACTAAGTATAAGAAAACCAACCAAAGTACAAGCATCACACTGAGGCCATGCGTGAAAGTAGGGCAGAAAGTGAAAGAAGGCGACTTCCTGACTGAGGGTTATGCAACTAAGGATGGTGAACTGGCACTGGGACGTAACCTGAAGGTAGCGTTCATGCCTTGGAAAGGTTACAACTTCGAGGATGCCATCGTAATCAATGAAAAAGTAGTACGTGATGACCTGTTTACATCAATCCATATTGATGAGTATGAACTGGAAGTACGCGATACTAAACTGGGTGAAGAAGAACTGACACCGGATATACCAAACGTATCGGAAGAAGCAACTAAAGACCTGGATGAAAACGGTATCATACGCATCGGTGCTCACGTAGGTGAGGGCGATATCCTGATAGGTAAAATCACCCCTAAAGGTGAAACTGACCCTACGCCGGAAGAAAAACTGTTGCGTGCTATCTTCGGTGATAAAGCAGGTGATGCTAAAGATGCATCTCTGAAAGCACCAAGTGGTACTGAAGGTATCGTAATTGATAAGCAATTATTCCAACGTGCTAAGAAGGACAAGAATTCTAAGGTTCGTGAAAAAGCACAACTGGAAAAAATAGAAAAAGTACACGAGAAAAATCTCGAAGACCTGAAGAACCTGTTGATGGACAAGCTGATGACTTTGTTGAAAGACAAATCATCTGCAGGTATCACTAACAACTTCGGCGAACTGGTACTGAGCAAGGGTGGTAAGTTCAATTCTAAAACATTGGGTTCTATCGACTTCCAGAACGTTAATCCGTTGAACTGGACAGGCGATAAATCAACTGATGATTTGATAAACCTGCTGTTGCACAACTACAACATCAAATTCAACGAAGAACTGGGACGTTACAAGCGCGAGAAGTTCAACCTGAGCATAGGTGATGAATTGCCTGCTGGTGTGTTGAAACTGGCTAAAGTGTACCTGGCAAGTAAGCGTAAGCTGAAAGTGGGTGATAAGATGGCCGGTCGTCACGGTAACAAAGGTATCGTAGCGAAAATAGTACGTGATGAAGATATGCCGTTCCTGGAAGATGGTACGCCTGTTGATATCGTACTGAACCCGCTTGGTGTACCTTCTCGTATGAACCTCGGACAGATTTATGAAACTATCCTTGGATGGGCAGGTGAAAAACTGGGTGTGAAGTTTGCTACGCCAATCTTCGATGGTGCTGCTGTAAGTGAAATCGATGAACTGATTCATGATGCACAGTTGCCTACATTCGGCCACACATACCTGTACGATGGTGAAACAGGTGAACGTTTCCACCAGAAAGCAACAGTTGGTATCATTTACATGATTAAACTGCACCACATGGTAGATGATAAGATGCACGCACGTTCTATCGGACCGTACAGCCTTATCACACAACAGCCATTGGGTGGTAAAGCACAGTTCGGTGGTCAGCGTTTTGGTGAGATGGAGGTTTGGGCATTGGAAGCATACGGTGCATCTAATATCCTGCAGGAATTGTTGACACTGAAATCGGATGACATTATGGGTCGTGCTAAGACTTATGAAGCCATCGTTAAAGGTGACAACGTACCGAAACCGGGCATACCTGAGTCATTCAACGTATTGGTGAATGAATTGCGTGGTCTGGGTCTGGAACTGAAATTTGAATAGTATTCTTTGACGGTAACAACTCAAAGGATTAACAACAAAATTTTTAAAAAAATACTTCTTTCTTAATATGGCTATTAAAAAGGATAACCGCCCAAAAGCGGGATTCGGAAAGATCACCATCAGTCTTGCTTCTCCTGATACGATATTAGATCGTTCGTATGGTGAAGTATTGAAGCCTGAAACAATTAACTATCGTACATACAAGCCTGAACGTGATGGCTTGTTTTGCGAGAAAATATTCGGCCCTGTAAAAGATTACGAATGCTATTGCGGTAAGTATAAGCGTATCCGTTATAAGGGTATCGTGTGCGATCGTTGTGGTGTTGAAGTAACTGAAAAGAAAGTACGTCGCGAACGCCTGGGCCATATCAAACTGGTTGTACCTATCGTTCACATCTGGTACTTCAAGAGCCTTCCTAACAAGATAGGTTACCTGTTGGGTAGCAGCTCTAAAAAACTGGAAAGCATTGTTTACTACGAACGTTATGTAGTAGTACAAGCCGGTGAAGCGGATGAATTAATCCGTCAGAAACTGAACCTTAAAGATTCAGAAAATACTTACCTGCAGTTGCTTACTGAAGATGAGTATCTGGAGATACTGGACAGCGTATCGAAAGACAACCAATACCTGTCTGATGATGATCCGAATAAGTTCATCGCCAAGATGGGTGCAGAGGCAGTGCACTCTTTACTGAGCCGTATAGACCTCGACCAATTGTCTTACGACCTGCGTAACGCTGCTGCAAACGAAACATCGCAGCAACGTAAGCAAGAGGCACTGAAACGCCTGAGTGTTGTTGAAGCATTCCGCGATGCAAATACAAGGGTAGAGAACAGGCTGGAATGGACTGTTATGCAGTACATACCGGTAATACCACCTGAACTGCGTCCGTTAGTACCACTGGATGGTGGCCGTTTCGCGTCTTCAGATTTGAATGATTTGTATCGTCGTGTTATTATCCGTAACAACCGTCTGAAACGCCTGATAGAAATTAAAGCACCTGAGGTAATCCTGCGTAACGAAAAGCGTATGCTTCAGGAAGCAGTTGACTCTCTGTTTGATAACAGCCGTAAATCAAACGCTGTAAAAGCAGAAGGTGGCCGTGCGCTGAAATCACTTTCAGACGTACTGAAAGGTAAGCAAGGCCGTTTCCGTCAGAACTTGTTGGGTAAACGTGTTGACTATTCAGGTCGTTCGGTTATCGTGGTAGGCCCTGAAATGAAACTGCATGAGTGTGGTCTTCCAAAAGATATGGCGGCTGAATTGTTCAAGCCGTTTATTATTCGCAAACTGATAGAAAGAGGTATTGTAAAGACAGTGAAGAGCGCCAAGAAATTGGTAGAACGCAAAGAGTCTGTTGTTTGGGATATCCTTGAAAATGTACTGAAAGGCCACCCGATCTTACTAAACCGTGCCCCAACGCTTCACCGTTTGTCAATTCAGGCTTTCCAACCTAAGTTGATTGAAGGTAAAGCTATCCAACTGCACCCGCTCGTGTGTTCTGCGTTCAACGCCGATTTCGATGGTGACCAGATGGCGGTACACGTACCATTGAGCAGTGCGGCTATACTTGAGGCTCAATTGCTGATGCTGGCTTCTCACAACATCCTGAACCCGCAAAACGGTACACCAATCACCCTGCCTTCTCAGGACATGGTTCTTGGCCTGTACTACATCAGTAAGGGTAAACGTAACCTGCCTAACGATCCTGTAAAAGGTGAAGGCATGGCATTCTACAGCTCTGAAGAAGTTATCATTGCTTATAACGAAGGCCGTGTTGACCTTCATGCTTTTATCAAAGTAAAAGTTGATGTTCTTAATAAAGATGGACAGACACAGAAACAACTGATTGAAACAACAGTTGGCCGTGTAATGTTCAACCAGTTTGTACCAAAAGAAAGTGGTTATGTAAACGCATTGCTGACTAAAAAATCATTGCGTGAAATCATCGGTGATATCCTGAAAAATGCAGGTATCCCTAAAACGGTACAATTCCTGGATGATATAAAAACACTTGGTTTCCGTACAGCCTTCCGTGGTGGTTTGTCGTTCAATATCAACGACCTTACCGTTCCTGATGTTAAAGAAGAATTGGTTGCTTCTGCACAGGAAGAAGTGGATGAAGTATGGGAAAACTACAACATGGGTCTTATCACAAACAACGAACGATATAACCAGATTATCGATATCTGGTCGCGCGTTGATACCCGTGTAACAGAAACACTTATCCGCGAGATGGCGAGTGATAAACAAGGTTTCAACTCTGTTTACATGATGCTGGATTCGGGTGCGCGTGGTTCTAAACAACAGGTTAAACAGCTGGCAGGTTTGAGGGGTCTGATGGCAAAACCACGTCGTAGTGGTTCTTCGGGTTCAGAGATTATCGAAAACCCGATCTTGTCAAACTTCAAAACAGGTCTGTCGGTATTAGAATACTTTATCTCTACCCACGGTGCGCGTAAAGGTCTTGCCGATACCGCCCTGAAAACAGCCGATGCGGGTTATCTGACTCGTCGTCTGGTAGACGTTGCACAGGACGTGGTAATCAATGAAGAAGATTGTGGTACACTGCGTGGTATTGCTACTTCGGCACTGAAAGACAATGAAGAAATCGTAGAACCATTATACGACCGTATCCTCGGACGTACATCATTGCACGATGTGTACGATCCGCTGAACGACGAACTGCTGGTATCTGCCGGTGGAGAAATAACACAAGACGTTGCACAGCGTATTGAAGAAAGTGCTATCGATACTGTAGAAATACGTTCGGTACTTACTTGTGAGGCTCGTCGTGGTGTATGTTCTAAGTGTTATGGTAAAAACCTTGCAACCGGTTATATGACACAGAAGGGTGATGCTGTAGGTATCATCGCTGCACAGTCTATTGGTGAGCCGGGTACACAGCTTACACTTCGTACCTTCCACGTGGGTGGTGTTGCGGGTTCTTCTGCTATCGAATCTCAATTGGTTGCTAAGTTTGATGGTACAGTTCAGTTCGACGGCCTGCGTACAACAACGCATACCGACAACGAAGGCGAAACTATCAACGTAGTTATCGGCCGTACGGGCGAGATGCGTATTGTGGATGTTGCCAACGATCGCCTGCTGATTACAAATAACATTCCTTACGGTTCTCATCTGAAAGTGAAAAACGGACAGAAAGTAGTGAAAGGTGATGTTATCTGTACATGGGATCCGTTCAACGCCGTTATCGTTTCTGAGGTTCCGGGTAAAATCGTTCTGGAAAACGTTATCGAGGGTATCACATTCCGCGAAGAGGCCGACGAACAAACAGGTCACCGTGAAAAAGTGGTTATCGAAACTAAAGACAAAACCAAAATCCCTGCTATCCTTGTAGAAGGTAGTAAGGAAACAAAATCATACAACCTTCCGGTTGGTTCTCACATCATCGTATCAGACGGCGACGCTGTAAACAGTGGTCAGGTAGTCGTTAAGATACCACGTGTGATGGGCCGTAGCCGAGATATCACCGGTGGTCTGCCGCGTGTAACGGAACTGTTTGAAGCACGTAACCCGAGCAATCCTGCAATCGTTGCAGAGATAGACGGTGTGGTAACATTCGGTAACGTAAAACGTGGTAACCGTGAAATCATCGTTGAGTCTCGCGAAGGTTTGGTGAAAAAATACTTAGTGCCACTGACGCGCCACATCATGGTGCAGGATGGTGACTTCGTAAAAGCAGGTACATCACTGTCTGACGGTGCAACAACACCGGGCGATATCCTTGCAATCAAAGGGCCGTTCGCAGTACAGGAATACTTGGTAAACGAAATCCAAGAGGTTTACCGTTTGCAGGGTGTGAAAATCAACGATAAACACATCGAGGTGATAGTACGCCAGATGATGCGTAAAGTAACTATCGTTGACCCGGGTGATACTAAATTCCTGGAAGATGATACAGTTGATAAGTTCGACTTCATGGTTGAAAACGACTGGATATTCGACAAGAAAGTAGTAACAGAAGCGGGCGATTCAGACAAACTGCATCCTGGTCAAATCGTTACCCTGCGCGAAATACGTGAAGAAAACAGTATGCTGCGCCGTAATGATAAGAAAATAGTAGAATACCGCGATGCGGCACCTGCTACATCTGCACCATTGCTGTTGGGTATCACTAAAGCGTCCCTGGGTACACAAAGCTGGATATCTGCAGCATCATTCCAGGAAACTACGAAGGTACTTTCTCAAGCCGCTATCAACGGTAAGAGCGATAATCTGATGGGCTTGAAAGAAAACGTTATTACAGGTAACCTGATACCAGCAGGTACCGGTATGCGCGACTTCGAAGACATTGTAGTAGGTTCTAAAGAAGAGTTTGAACTGCTGATGGCAAACCGCGATGTACTGCAGTTTGACGAAGAAGAATAGTCTTTAAACTAATCTTACATAATATGCAGAGCCCCTCGTTATTGAGGGGCTTTGTTGTTATATTGCTATTCTATATTACCCACTCACAACGGTAGACAGTTTATATCAGTAGTGCTTGACCAGCAATGTTTTATAAATTATCTTAGCTATATGTATATTGCCACTCTTCGAAAATTGTTGATTGTATCTTGCACAATACTGCAATGCCTGCTGATACCTTACACACCCGCCGCACGTAGTTTTAAACTTAAGATGCCTGAACCTAACAGCATTGTTACCGCACAGCAACTACCTGCAGGTTTCTTCATGCAGCCATATATAGAAACGCCTTTACCATACAAAAAGGAATATAAAGATGTGCAGACAATGAAGCGTACATCGATAGCACATATAGCAATGGGTTCATTATTTCTGGTTGCATCGGGTGTGCTTATGGTTGCAGGCAAGCAGAATGAAGATGATAGCTTTATTAACACCAGTCCGGGTATTTATGCATTGGGCGCAGCTTCGGGCGTGACAGGCGTTTATTTTCTTACCAAAGGCATAGTGGTAAATATAAAATCCAACAGAAAGCCGTAATATTTACACCACCTCCATTATCCTGTCATACCCTGTGTATGGGTGCAGCTCCATGATGTTGAATGTGATGAGGTTGTTTGTTACTAAAGGCAATTTGCTCAGTAATGCCGCTGCATGAGCCTTGCTATCGCATTCCAGTACAAGAACGACTTGCCTGTTTTCGGTGAAATAATGTTCGCGTAGCTGCGCAGAGAGGTATAGCCTGTACACATCAAGCGCCTCTTGTGTAAGAATGTCTTTGCTTACAGCACTCCAATCTACCCCTGCAACCTCTTTTTCGATAGCCAGTATTTTCATGTTATTAAGAATCTATACTGAAGATACGAATTTATACACAACGCTTCGGTTCACCATCATTCATACCAATTCCACAGCAATATCTACATTCTGTTGATAACATCTTTACATCATTATGTTAAAAATTATTGTACATTTGTACAAATTAATTAATCACCTTAAAAACCTTCACCAATGGAAAAATCCTATGAAGAGCTGGAAGAGAACCAGCGACGATTTGAAGAAGCCCGCAAACGAACAGACGAAGCCCGGGAACGCCAACAAGCAGGCGAGCAGTATGTTTCAGACTTTCGCTATCTGCTGCCCGAAGTATTCACCTCGCTACCCGCCATCCTGTCTGTATCGCTGGATACACTGCAAGAGCAACAAGAGAAAGAAGCCTTTCTGGTAGGTGCGCTCGGTGTGCTCAGTGGTTGTATGCCCAATGTATTTGGTTACTACATGGGCGATGCACTGCGCCCCAATCTGTATTGCTATGTATTGGGCCGCTATGGGCTGGGCAAGGGCGTATTGGGCCTGTGCCGACACCTGGGCGAACCCATACATCAGTATCGCCGGCAGCAGGCACAGGACATGCAACGCAGCTACCTGCAGCAGCGCGATGTGTACGAACAGCAACGCAAACTGTACGAGCAGGGCAAGCGTGCCGAACCACCCGCACCACCTGCCGAGCCCAAAATGCTGCGCCTGTTTATACCCGCCAACAGTACCAAAGCAGCACTCATTATGCAGATGGAACAGAACGAGGGCAGGGGCATCATCTTCGAGACAGAGAGCGATTCGCTGGCAGAGATGCTGCGCAGTGGCGACAACAACTTCAGCGATATACTACGCAAAGCCTTCCACCACGAGACGGTGAGCCTGGTGCGCAAAACCAACCGCGAGGAGTGCGAAATCAGCAGCCCCGAATTCAGCATAGTACTCAGCGGCACACACGATCAGCTTACAGACCTCATACCATCAGCAGAGAACGGCCTCTTCAGCCGCTTTTGCTACTACATACTACAGGGCACAGACGAGTTTCTCTATCCCTTCCTTGCCATGCGCAACAACCGCAAACCCATCGTTACCAATATGGGCATACTATGGCTGGCAGTGTACAAGCAACTGGAACTGTTGCAGCAACCCATCGAGTTTCGCCTCAGCGATGCACAGCAGCAACGCTTTGCCGCCGCCATGGCCGAACGCAAACGCGATATACGCACCAACATCAGCGACAAGCTGGATGGCACCATACACCGCATGGGCAACATCTTCTTTCGCATAGCCATGATACTGAGTATGCTGCGCCGCATGGACGATGAACAACCCTACGAGGGCGTCATCACCTGTCAGGACAGAGATTTTGAACTGGCGTTTGACATCAGCGTATGGCTGCTGCAATACAGCCTGAAAGTGTTTGAAGAGGTAGAGCCGATACGCCCTGTGAGTGTAGAAAAAACAAACCTGACGCAATACAACAGCACCATCAACGAAAAAGAAGAGTGCTGCAACCTGCGGGATAGAGGATGGAGTGTGCGCGACATTGCAAAGCACATGTTTGGCGGGGGAAAGGTATCTACAGTACACAACTGGATAAAGACATACTGCCCATACAGAAAAAGAGCGTAGGTGTCCAAGTGTCCAATGTTGGACAGTGGGACAATCTGATTATTTCGTAACAATCATCACAAAAAATCAATAACCATGAAAATCAAAAACTACACACTCGTAGAGTGGAATCAGCAACAACAATTATTTCACCTCAACAGGGTAGTAAACGGCGTAGCAGACAACCCGCCTAATACCTATGGCTACAAGACCGTACTGAAATGCCTGAACGATGAAGAAGCCTACCCGCTGGTGGAATATATTATTACACACATAAAAATGGCAACTGATACCAGTGCCGGCATACACCTGACAACTGCAAAGGTGAAACGCCACCTGCAAGCAGCCATGAAGCTGATAACAGACTTTAAACAAATGGAACTGGAAACACTACATAAAAACTGATATTGTACAGGGTGTTCAAGTGTCCAAGTGTCCAAGTGTCCCATGTTGGACACTTGGACACCCCATGTTGTCGTGAGATTGCTTTGCTTAATTATGTGCCCTATTTTTGCACCATGAAACGTCTTTTAACCCTATTGTCTATACTGATTTGCATCAGTGGTTACGCCCAGCAAGACACTATTTATCTTAATAAAGATGGCGATAGCTGCGCTGTTAATGATGCTGCATTCCATGTTGTGTTTTCCCCTGAAACAGATACGCTGATACCTTATGCGTTATATAAGAAAGACGGGATATTAGTTTCCAGTGGATTTACATCACGAAAAGGTGAACTGGTAATGAATGGTCATCAGAAATACTATTATGAAGATGGTAGTGTGGAAGAGGAAGGGGTTTGCTATAATAATATAAGGATAGGTGAGTGGAAGCATTACAGGCGAACGTCAGGTAAATTGATGTTTACTGAAAACTATTTTTTGGGTAAAAGAGTAGGGCAATTGGTTGGTTATTACTCAAGTGGCGCTGTAAAAACAAGAGAACACCACATGCCTGATGGCACAGTAACAGGAAGAACATTTGATGAAAAAGGTAAAGAGATAAGGTACGAACAATATATACAAGTGCCTGTATGTAAATTGAATGTTGCGAAATTCCTTTCCAGAAATCTTGAATACCCGGAGTATTGCGTTGCTAAAAATATTGCAGGAAGGGTGGAGATAGCTATTCTGATAGATGATACAGGGGATATGATTCTGGCAACGGTTATTAAATCTGCACATCCGATGCTTGATGAAGAGGCATTGCGGGTTGTACGCCTTCTTAGGGAATGGCAACCCGGCAAAGTAGATGGGAAGCCACAGAAAATGTATATGACGCAGCCTATTACATTCAAGTTATAATAACTGTCCCACTGTCCAATGTTGGACACTTGGACACTTTGGACACCCCATGTTATCGCGAGGTTGCTTCGTGCCTCGCCCCGAAGTATCGGGATGTCACACAATGACGTGAGTAGGGTATTTACCTAAAAGGTTTCAGGTTTGAATCCTGACGAGGACTCAAAAACATAATTGTCCCAAATGGGACAGTGGGACAGTTGGGACAGTTGGGACAACCACACAAACAAAGTTCCCCTCCTGTTTTTAGGAGGGGATATTGGCGGAGATATGCGGAGCATGTCGTTGCCAATCGGGGTGGTTGGCTCGTGGCGGGTAACACAGCGCAAGCAATAACACTTCCCCTCTCAGAGAGGGGTTAGGGGTGTGTCCACTCGTAACGAGCAAGACCGGCACGAGTATAACATACCCTGTCACCACTACGCTGCACTTCGTGGCGACATCCCCTTTCAAAAGGCGAATTGGGTATAGAGGGTTTTAGTAGATTGTGTAAGAGTAAAAATATCTTACTATTGTTTGTATAGCTGATATATATTATGTTTGGCTTACACATAACTATTAATACCAATCAACATGAAGCAAATAACAAAAATCCATTTTGAACTGAAGTTTGATGAAACAGAGTTAAAGTACGAGTCTTACGATTCCTTGAAAAAAAATGTAAAGCGAAGAGTCAGAGAAAGACTGAAATACGATGAAAGTGAGACTATAGATGATGGACAGGTTATATACTATTTTATTCAAAAAAAGATTAGTGAAAATTTCTCAAATAAAAGTGGGTATGATGTAGTTCTAACAGACTATTCTGAAAGAGAAGGTTCCTTTATAGTAGGGTTTTCGTTAGCTATTATTGGTGCAATTTCTAATTACGAATCGTTTAAAAGAAGTTTTGAATCATTCGTGGATGATCTTAGAGATAGTTTACTATTTTATGATCAACTGTTTAATTGTCGTGTAATGTTCAATGAAGAGTTTGGACATATCAATAATAATAAGTCACTAGTGTCAAATAATACTCTCAGTAAAGTAAAATCTTTTTGGCCGATTTTATTCCTGTTGTTTTCTGTAATTGGAATTTTCGACGATGAAATTTTTAACCATTTTAATAATAAAGCAAGCTTTGAATCTCAGAAATATTCTTTTAATGGGATTAATGACTATGAACACTACATCGAAAAGCAAGTAAAAGAAGAAATAGCCCAAACCAATATTTCTAACAGTAAGGCATTATTAGATCGTGAATTGAGACAAGCTGAGTTGGAAAGGGATACTGTGAAACAAGAACTTATTGAAGAGTTGCAATCACAACTTGGGATATCTAAGGATTGAAAAATACACCTCAACATATCAAATTGACCATAAGTCATTTTTTTATAGAAATTTCAACAATCAGAAGGCTTATTTCGGATTGTATTCAAACCATTACGCCCTAATGAAACTCAACCCTATAAGCTAAGTTCGGTATAAAGCCTGTCTGATACACGGTATTGATGAAGCAGCTAATAATAAGCGCTTCGTCGTATAACAAGAAATGTTAAAACATTTTCTATACCGTCAAAGAGATATCCATATTATTTACATTTAGCTGCACTTTCATTTTATGAGGGGGCTATTAGTTATAATATTTCTCAACTACTCACTCCCCAAAAAAATGAAACAGATACTAACCACGGTACTATTTGTCTTTTCTTCAGTACTGATTGTACATGCGCAATCCAATCCACTAATAGTAAATCCGGGTATTGTTTTATTAAAAGACAGTAGTGAAAGCAAATTACTTATATCTACACTAAACGCTTTTCTGGCTGCGGCACAGAAAGGAAACGAGGACAATAAATTTATCCTGGAAAAGCAAAAGGTTGAAACATTTATACTGCTCGATGAGATAGCCGGTATTGAAAAAGACAGGAGATTCAAAGATGAATTTTTCTACAAACCATATTTAACCAATGTCAGTCCTATAAAAGACAATAGATATTTGATTCAGGTATCGTATATAGGCACTGATAACAATGTAGCTTATTTAAGAGCCAGCTTCACGCTGGTGGCTCATCGCGATAGTAATACATTTATATACTCGTCGCCATTAATAATGAACACTAAAAACTGGAAGACTGAGGCATTTGGCAATAATATTATTCATTATGAAAATGAGCTAAACAAAACCAAACTAAACGAGTTTAAGAAACTCACATCTATCTTCGATAAAAAGCTACAGGTTGAAAATAAGATTGTTGAATTTTACTGTTGCGACAACGTTATAGAACTGCAAAGGCTTGTAGGTGTTGAATACAAGTCTGACTATAATGGTATGAAGACTAATGTTTGGGGTGCTGTTTCAGGCAATAAAAAATTGATAGTGCTTGGTAATAACAATGCCGATTTCAGCAACTTCGATCCACACGACTTATGGCACGACAGGTTGAGCTTGGTCATCCAAAGAAGTAAAGTAAATAAACCTGTAGATGAGGGCTGCGCATATCTATATGGTGGTAGTTGGGGATTAAGCTGGCAGGAAATATTCAATGAGTTTAAAGCCCAGATAGCCAGTGATAAAAATACAAACTGGGTAGACATAAAAGAGACACCTGTTAGTTTTAAAACAAAAGGATTCAATAACCCTGCAGATTATATTGTAAACGCATTATTGGTACAGAAAATAGAAAAGGAAAAAGGATTTGCAGGTGTATGGGAATTGATGAATGTAGGCCCGTTTGAAAAAGGGAATGAGAAGTATTATAAAACCCTTGAGAAGTTAACCGGGATAACTAAGGAGAATTATAATGCACAAATCTGGCAGCTTATTAATACTGCTAAATAGTAGCTTGTTCCGAAGGGAAGACTGGAACACCCCATGTTATTACCATGTTACTTCGTTCTTCGTAATGACTGAGTATGAGTGATCCCGTTGGTACCTATATCGAACCGGCTAGTGGAGGATTTGAGAAGATTGAGTTCTTTTATAAGCTACAATGTTATTTATTAGTTTTATTAGAATTAAACATGTCCCCACACACTTATTATACGTTATGTTTTGTAATACCATAAATTAATCAAGATATGCAGCCCATTTCATACAGATGTGCAACGTATGAGGACATTAAGCAATTAAGTGATTTGAAAATCGCTTCCTATTCTGAATTTGAAAAAAGGCTGCCTGAGGATGGCTGGGCCACTCTGAATGCAAGCCTGCATGATGACAATAAGCTGAAAGAGGTTTTAAGTATTTCACGCGCTTTTGTAGGAGAAATAGATGGCTGTATTGTAGGTATGGCCTTCCTGGTAAGTAATGGCAACCCGACAAACATATACCCTGCTGATTGGTCATATATAAGAATGATAGGCGTGCATCCTGATTTTCGCGGACAGGGCATCGGAAAAAAACTTACTTGCATGTGTATAGACAACGCGCGGGAAAATGGAGAAAAAATTATCGGTCTGCACACATCTGAGGTAATGGATGCCGCCCGGCATATATATGAAAGCTTAGGCTTTAATGTATATAAAGAAATAGACAGGATATTTGGCGTGCGCTATTGGCTATACAAAATGAATCTGTGACAACAGGGTCTTTGGGGGGAAGCTCCCCGAATGTTTTACCATTGTTTTACCAAAAAAAGAAAAAGACTTGAAGGTATTTACCAACAAGGCTTTTCTTTTCTATCGAGTAATCCGGATTGTATTCAAACCATTACGCCCTAATGAAATTCAACCCTATACGCAAGGTTGGGTATAAAGCCTGTTTGGTACACGGTTTTTACAATACCGTTGCGCTTGTCGAAGAATGAGTAGAAATAGTTCTTGCGGTCGAAGATGTTTTGTGCATCGAACTGTATGCTGTGGGTAGCACGCCTGCGGTTGAATTTTATAAACACACTGCCATCTACCCGCTGATAAGGGGTGCTTTGTTTGGTATAGTATTGCCCCGCATAGTAGATGGTTTTCTTTTGTGTCATAGAACTTGCCACATCTATCACACTCTCGCGCAAGCCACCGCTGTACAGGAATTTACCGTTGATGCCCAGTATGGTTTTGCCCTTTGCATTCAGCTTCCATTCTTTGCCACCCAATACATTTACCTGATAGCCACGATTAAAGAGTGTATTGTATTCCTGCCCCGCGTAGGTAGTGTATAGCGAACGGAACAGCGAACCTGTAGCCAGTATATAATACCCGTTGCTGAACGGGCGTTCTATGCTCATATCTATACCATAGTTGCGCCCTGTGCCGGTGCTGACGAGTGGCTTTGTATCCAGCAGCGAGTATATGTTTTCTGCGTTGATGATGGAGAAACTGCTGGTGCTGTCGGCCTCAACAGGTATGTTGTACAGGTGCTGGTAATACACCTCTGTTTTAAAACGCATTTTGAAAGGCAATGGCCTGTCGTAGCCAAGTACCAGGTGTGCGGCACGCAGCAGGTCTAGGCTTTTGTTGGGGTAGGTGATGGCAGTGCCTTGTGCGGCGTTGCTATACAGGTAGGTAGATATATGTTCGGGTTTGCTGTGCAGCCCTGTTGCCAGTGTGATGGTGTTTTTGCCCGCATTGTAACTGACAGATGCACGCGGCTCTATGCTATATTTATTGTTCAGCGCGTAGTAAGATGCGTGTACGCCGCCTGTAGTGGTTATGTGTTGGTTCAGCCTTGTTTTCCATTGCAGGTATGCCTGATAGTATTGGGTGCTGCCATTGCTTTTTATCAATGTCTTCCATTGTTTCACCCCTTGGTCAAAGAGGTTTTCATCTATATCGAAAGACAGCAACTGTGCTACAACACCCGCGCGAAAAGTATTGCGGCTGTTTATCTTGTTATTATACATCACCGTTGCGCGCATGGCGGTATTGCTCGATAATGATTTTTGTGTAGGTATCTCCGTATAGTTATTAGCAGGGTTCAGCGTGTCCACATCGGTCTTGGCATCGTCGTAAGATGCAGATACGATGGTTTTGATATACGCATGATTGTTGAGGAAGTACTGGTGTGTAATGCCGCCCACTGCCAGCATACCATCTGCCCGTAGTTTGAAGTTGGGGTTCTCGTCTGTCCACAGTGTGCTGTCTTTATCGGGGTCTTTGGTAGCGGTGTTGTAGCCCCACAGCCCGAATACGGAAAATGTACCCGCCTTCTTTGTCGGGAAATTGAGTTTGAAAGAAGCATCCTGATAGGCAGGCAACACACCACCCAAATCGAAATAGCCTTGCAGCAGCGTAAGGGTAGAGTAGCGGTAGTTGACAAGATAAGATGCCTTGCCGCCTTTCTTAAACGGCCCCTCTGTCGCTGCTTCTACACCCAGCGTACCGAGTTGAAAAGTATGTTCTCTGCGTTCTGTATTACCATTGCGAAACTGCAAATCGAAAGCACCCGATAATGCATTGCCTATCTCCGCGGGAAAAGCACCTGTGTAGAAATCGCTGGTGCCCAGTACACTTGCATTCAGCATACTCACTGCACCGCCCGATGTGCTGAGGCTGCCAAAGTGATTGGGGTTGGGTATCTCTATACCTTCCAGCCGCCATAGTATGCCTTTGGGAGAGTTGCCGCGTACCACAATGCCATTCTCCATATCATCGTTGTTAGATACGCCCATGAAGTTTTGCGCCATACGTGCAGGGTCTGATACCGATGCGGCAAAGCGTTTGGTTTCTTCTACCGAAAAAGAACGTGCGCTGACGGTGGCAAATTCGTTCTGTGCTTTGTTGCGGTCTTTATTGGCGCTTACGCTTACTTCTTTCAGTCGGGTAAAATTCTCTGTGAGCGATATATTCAGTTCCAATTCCTTGCCCGATGTTACCAGTACTTCGCTTGCCGTGCGTGGTTCATAACCCACCATACTGAACTGGAAAGACTGCCTGCCAACGGGTATGCCCTGTAGTATGTAGTAGCCATTGCTATCGGTCATGGCATTTTTCTGCTTGTCAGACAAAAGCAGTATCACCACACCCTCTATGGGTTTCTTAGACTCGGCATCCAGCACCTGCCCGCGAATGTTTTGTGTCAGCACAGCATCCTGTGCATACACCGCTGCGCCCCATAAGAATAGTATATATATAAAAATGTATCTCAACATGGTATCTCCAATCTATGATAGAAGCATTCACCAAATAACTTGCCAAAAATAAGACGGAAAGCAACGCAGATAGTTTATTTATGAGCGCAATAAACTAATTTTATATATGGTTGTCAGTATAGATTAATATGCTATAACAACTAAAAATATCATGATGCACTTTAAAAAATATATAAACCTTGTTGCAGCAATGCTGCTTGTGCAGCTTAGCTACGCACAATCGAAAATAGCGACTGTCAGTATCAAAACTGCTATTTATTGCGACCATTGTAAGCAGTGTGAGAGCTGCGCGCCGAGAATTGAAAAAGCCGCATTTGCAGCAAAAGGTATAAAGCGTGTAGAAATAGATGAAAAGACCAAAACCGTAACGGTAACCTACAATACAGAAAAAACATCGCCTGAAAAAATAAGGCAGGCTATTGCAGATGCAGGCTTTGATGCAGATGATGTGAAGGGTAATGCCACTGCTTATGCAAAATGGGATGATTGCTGCAAGAAGTAAGCAGCCTAATTCTGTGCCTCAGCCCCATACCGTATAGCTGCGGTCAGTACATCAATGTTTATATCTTTCAGTGCTTTGAACTTGATACAATATCCTGTTACACTGGCTTTGCCTATTTCTTTGCCGTAGGTATCGGCAAGGTATTTTTTATCGGCTATACCTAATATATACACAGAGATGCCTGTTGTGTTTGCACACATACCAATCTGAAAGAAATCTTTCGTTTTACCATCCTTGTATTTCAGCACCTGGAAACCATACCCGATGGTAGGGTTGGTAACAACTTTGCCTTCCTCGTTTACACCATTATCAAACCACAACCTGCACCCCGGTAGTGTCTTTAGTATGCGCTCGTGCAATACCTGCATATCTGCCTGTTTGGCTTCAGGCTGGCTGGATATGAGGTTATTGATTTGGTCCTGGATGCTCATGTGAAAATCAGATTATAGTTTGCTACACTGTAACTGCCTTACTAAGTTATACTTCTTTTTAACGAAATCTCTACACGCAATCCCCCGTTTTATCGTTATATTTATAACATCACACTTATTACATGCGCTTGAAGCTGAAACCCATATTATACTTTTCCATCGGCCTGTCGGTAGGGGTCGGTGCATTCTTCATGCAATCCTTTCGCGAAACGGGTAAGGATGAAGGAACGGTGCAGGTAAAAGAAGATGGCAAGCTGCAATACAAATGGTATCAGCCTGAAATACCCAAGACATTGTCTTTTGCTCATGAGCGTGTACCCATAGAGCGTTGGGAGGTAAGGGAAAGGCTGGAGCGTGAAATGATTATCAACTATTACATGCACGGCACTACGTTGTACATCACAAAACTTACCACACGCTTCTTTCCGATGATAGAGCAGAAGCTGAAAGCCAATGGTGTACCCGATGATTTTAAATACCTGTGTGTGGCAGAGAGTGCATTGCAAAATCAGGTATCTGCTGTAGGCGCTTCGGGCTTCTGGCAGTTTATGAAAGATACCGGCCCGCGTTATGGCTTAGAGATAAACAATGAGGTGGATGAACGCTACCATCCTGCAAAAGCTACGGATGCTGCCTGTGCCTACCTGAAAGAAGCTTATGGTAAGTTCTATAGCTGGACGGCTGCTGCTGCATCTTACAACTGCGGTATGGGTGGCTACACCAAGCAGATAGAGTATCAGAAAAAAAGTAATTATTACGACCTCGCCTTCCCCGAAGAAACCAACCGTTATATCTTCCGCATACTGGCACTGAAAGTGATACTGAGTAATGCCAAAGCACATGGATATATTATCAACGGGCAGGAAGCATTCAAACCAATTAAGACACGTACCGTAACGGTAGATACCAGCATCAAAGACCTTGCACAGTTTGCACTGGATAATGGCAGCAGTTATAAAATGCTGAAATTGCTGAACCCATGGCTGCGTGCCCATACACTTACGGTAAAGCCGGGTAAGGTTTATGAAATAGAGTTCCCGCTGGATAATCAGTAAGCCATTGCAATAGCCATATTGTTTTAGTAGTTTTAGTTAAAACCTCAGGCTATGCGTAAGTTGATTGCCATACTGCCATTAGTATTCACCTCCTTGCTGGTCTATTTCCTGACCAAGCCTATGGGTAGTGTACCTGCATTGGGCAAGCTCTTAGATCCTGTAACGGGTTGCTGGGCAAGTGCCGAATCTGTGAATAAAAACTTCAACAACAAGCTGAAACTGGACGGGCTGAAAGAAGGTGTTACCATATCGTTTGATGAAAGATTGGTACCGCATATACAGGCAGGTAATGATTATGACCTGTATTATACGCAAGGTTATCTTCATGCATACTTCCGCCTGTGGCAGATGGACTTGCAGACACGTGCAGCAGCAGGCAGGGTTAGCGAAGTGCTGGGTGATAAAGCACTGAAGTTTGACCGTACACAACGCCGCAAGGGTATGGTATATGGTGCAGAGCAATCGCTGAAGGCAATGGAAGCAGACCCGCGTAGCAAGCAGATGCTCGATGCATATACAGCAGGCATCAATGCTTATATCAATACTTTAAGCTTCAAAACATATCCTTTAGAATACAAACTGGCAGGCTTTGAACCCGAAGCATGGACCAACCTGAAAAGCGCACTGCTATTGAAATACATGGCTGATGACCTGACGGGATATACAGAAGACATAGCACTCACTATGCTGCGCGATGTACTGAGCCCCGAAGAGTTTGCTGCGCTGTACCCTGAAAGATTAAACGGTGTAAACCCTGTAATACCAAGAGATACAATAGCACCAATACCAAGTTTGAAAATACCTGCTGCACCGGCAGATAGTATAGCATGGGCACATTTTACAGCAACAGATTTTGAAGTAACAGAAGAAGGCAAGGGTAGTAATAACTGGGCAGTGAGTGGCAGCCGTACTAAAAGCGGTAAGCCTATCCTCTGCAACGACCCGCATCTGGGGCTGAACCTGCCATCCCTTTGGTACGAGATACAGATGACAGCACCGGGGGTAAATGTATATGGTGTATCGCTGCCGGGTTCTCCGGGTGTTATCATCGGTTTCAACGACAATATATCATGGGGCTTTACCAACAACTACCGCGACGTTAAGGATTACTACGTTATCAAACCGGCAACAGATAATACCTATATGTTTGCTGGTAAAGAAACGGTGTACACCACAAGGCTTGAAACAATAAGGATAAAAGGGAAACAGCCTTTTGTAGATAAAGTGAAATATACAGTACATGGCCCTGTGATATATGATGAGCAGTTTCACGGGCCGGGTGGATTGAAGAAACAGATAGCACTGACATGGATGGCTCATAAACCAAGTAATGAAGTACTATCACTCTACCTGCTGAACCGCAGTAACAGTTATGAAGATTATACCAAAGCCATTCACAACTTCCTGTGTCCTGCACAGAATATGATATATGCAGATCGTAGTGGTAATATAGCATTGTGGGGGCAGGGACAGTTCATCAACAAATGGCAGGGGCAGGGCAGGTATGTAATGAACGGTGCCGACAGTGCCACACTGTGGGGGCAGCAAATACCTGTTGCAGAAAACCCGCATACTTTCAACCCAGCGCAGGGATATATAGCATCGGCCAACCAAACGGTAACGGACACTACCTATCCGTATTGGTACAATGGTTATTTCTACGAGTTCCGTTCGTGGAGGATAAACAGTGTGTTGCGAAATACTAAAGCTGCTACGGTAGATGATATGTTTGCATTGCAGAATGATGTGTACAGTGTGCTGGCTGCTAATGTGCTGCCTGTAATGCTTACACATATCACACCATCGGCAGTAACAGACAAGGAAAGGGAATACCTGAATATGCTGGGCGATTGGGACTACAGGCTGACGGCAGAAAGCAAAGCCGCAACCATCTTTCAGGTATGGTGGATGAACCTGTATAATACATTATGGGAAAAACGTTTTGCTAAAATCCCCGACCAGCTAAAGCCCTCGCCCGAACGCACGATGCAATTGCTGAAAGAAAACAGTCCTTACCTGGGTAATATAGATAATGCCGTAGTATATAGTTTGCGCAATAGTGTAGATAGCCTTACGAAACTGAAGAAAGCAAAACGGCTGGAATGGTATCATGCCAAAAATACATCTGTACGACATCTTACCAAACTAGCACCATTCAGTTTTCCCGACCTGAAGATTGGCGGATGGGGAAATACCGTAAATGCTGCTAAAGGAGACCACGGGCCATCGTGGCGTATGGTAGTACAGATGGGAGATAATATTGAAGCATACGGAGTGTATCCCGGTGGGCAATCGGGCAATGTGGGGAGTAAGTACTATGCAACCTTCCTTGATAAATGGGTGAAGGGAGAATATTATAAACTGAATTTCTATACTGCGAATACTAAACCTGCTGCCACCTATACATGGAGCATCAACCCTAAAAATAAATAAGGTATGAAACAGACATTCATCGTATCACTTATTATTATTGTGCTTGGGGCTATTTTCTCATTGTTTACGAGTGGCATGTGGATAGCTATCGTATTGCCATCTACCATGATGATTAGTATGCAGATACCGGGCAGGCGTGCATTTGGTGCAGGGTTCTTAGGTGTGGCATTATTGTGGCTTGTGTTGATACTTATAAAAGATGTTCCTAACCACCATATATTATCATCTCGCATGGCAGGGTTGTTAGGCTTGCCTAACAGTGCAATGTTTATTCTAGTAAATATTTTGTTAGGCGGATTGATAGGCGGGCTTTCGGGATGGAGTGGTGCTGTGTTGAATAAAGCGTTTAGGAAATAATACAAAACATACTATTTTTGTACTTATCATGCCCGTACGTATTCAGCGATATATAGCTATTCTCTCCGTTGTTCTTTTTTTAGGGAAGCTATGGGCTTGGTATCTTACACACTCTGTTACCGTACTGACAGACGCTCTGGAAAGCACTGTGAATGTTATAGCGGGTTTCATAGGTTTATACAGCATTATACTGGCAGCAAAGCCACGTGATATAGACCATCCTTACGGACATGGCAAGGTAGAGTTTGTATCCAGCGCTATTGAGGGGGCGCTTATATTTATTGCAGGGCTGATGATTATCTACGAGGCTATAGACCAGTTGATACACCCCAAGCCACTGCACAAGCTGGATGTGGGTATATACATAGTTGGTGCTACAGGGCTGCTCAACTTTGCTTTTGGTACCTATGCCATGATACAGGGCAAAAAACAACGCTCGCTGATACTGGAGAGTGCGGGTAAACACCTGCGGGTAGATGCTTATTCAACCTTTGCGATAGTATTGGGGCTTTCACTGATAATGCTCACCAAAGTGCAATGGCTGGATAGTGCTGTAGCTATTCTTATTGCCATCATCATATTGGTAACCGGTTATAAGCTGGTACGCCGCAGTATTGCAGGTATTATGGACGAGGCAGATATGAAACTGCTGAATGATGTAATAGCCTACCTGCAACAAAACCGCAAAGCACAGTGGATAGACCTGCATAATATGCGTGTGGTGCAATACGGAGATGTATTGCATATAGATGCCCACATGACACTGCCCTGGTACTACACAGTAAAAGAAGCTGATACTGAGATACACCAACTGGAAGATATGATTAAGCAACACTTTGCCAATCAACTGGAAGTGTTCATACACCTCGATGCGTGCCAGCCTTACCAGTGCAAGCTATGTGCATTGCCCGACTGCAAAGAACGTACAGCACCCTACACTGCACAGCACGAATGGAAACTCGCTAACGTGTGGTACGACTCTAAACACGGGAAAGAGTAGATTGTACTCCCCGAATGTAATCACAAAGTCATAATACGAAAAGAGTATCAGGGTATTGTAAAATAACCCCGACAATGCTATGATATGGACTGTAGCTGCAATTATATTTAAGTAATACTAAATGTATAGCTATGAAAAAACTGTTACTCTTTTTGTCCCTGTTATACGATTGCAAGTTATCTGCACAAACGCAGATACAGGTATTGGTTAACAGCCGTAATACAAGCTCTGTTCAGAAATATGATATAAACGGCAACTATCTCGGTGATTTTATTGCGGGCAATTCAGGAGGCCTGCGCGAACCGCAGGATATATTGTTTCACCCGGATGGCAGTGTGCTGGTGACAGGTGTTAATAATAGTACTATAAAAAGGTACGACGGTATAACAGGCGCTTTTCTCGGTAATTTTTCTACAGGCTATATATTGTCGTTGCCTACAAAAATGTGTTATGGGCCCGATAGCCTGATATACGTTACGCAGTGGGGTGCAGACAGTGATAAAGTTGTACGGTTCAATTTGCAGGGTGCGTTTGTCGATGAGTTTACATCAAAAGCCATCCCTAAAGGCTTGTCGATGGTATGGGATAAAAACAAAAATCTGTATGTAGCAGCCTATTCAAACGGTGCTAATGGTACGGTGCATAAGTTCGATTCATTGGGTAATGACCTTGGTGTATTTATCAACTCTGCAATACTGCAAGGGCCTACCAATATATGGTTTGATAATACGGGCGATATGCTTGTAGCAGATTGGACATTGGGCAAAGTGCACCGGTACGATAGTGCAGGCAATTACAAGAGTAATTTTATAACAGGGCTTACAAACCCCGAGGGCATAGACTTTTTACCCGACGGACGAATGCTGATATCGGACTGGGGAACAGATAATGTACATCTTGTAAATACCAATGGAATCATTGCCGGTGTGTTTTGTTCGGGCAACGGCCTGAACGACCCTAATTGTGTACGCATAAGGGAGGTGAGTACTACAGGAGTTGCAAAGCTGCATCGTATCGATATGAGTGTAGTGCCAACTATCGGCACACAGTTTCATATATCCATACCGGGCAATAAAAAACTGGTAAACATCATCCTTACAAATGCTATGGGGCAGATGATTAAAACCATAAGCACTACATCGCAAACAATACTGGATGCGCAAGGCCTGCCCGATGGTATGTATTATCTGAATGCAGAAGGTACGGTAACTAAGATAGTTGTCAGCAAAAGATGATATCGTGTTTCATGGTATAGTTACTGAAACGGTGAAACAAGATTGCTTAGACTCTCTGCAATGTATAGATAACCATATACTGCATTTCTTCTTTCATATCTTCTATCTCTGATTGTGTAGCTTCTAATATTGTGTTGCGTGCAAAACCGTTTTTCTCCAGCATGTGCCTAGAGCTTGCATTGTCTTTGTGCGTGTAGGCATGTATCATGGGCAGGTTCATCACTTCAAACCCATATTTCACGGTGGCTTGCAGTGCTTCGCTCATCAGCCCTTTGTTTTGGTGTTCGGTAAGGATGGCATAGCCTACCTCCCAGCCGTCATCATTGCCCTGCATAGTCCACAAACACATACTGCCCAGCATCTGGTTGGTCTCTTTATCAGCAATAGTCCATGCTACACTCTTGTTGTCTCTTGCGTAGCTCATCATACGTTCTATGATAGCCTGTGTTTCTTCGTGGTTCTTAGGGCGAGGGTTGGGGATGTATTTATTCATCTCCTCATCTGCACGAATGATGAAGTATGGCTCTGTATCATCCATACTCATTTCGCGCAGTACCAATCTTTCGGTAGTCAGTACAGGAAACGGATTGAAATTGAGATGTATCATAGTAGTGGTTATATCAGTAGTTGAAAAAAGAATTAATTACCATTCTCATACCCGAAATCTACCAGCCAGTCCCTGCTGTCTGCTGCCATTGTAGCCAGTTCGTCGCAGCGGTTATTCATGGGGTTGTTGGCATGGCCTTTTACCCATACAAATTTTACACGGTGCTTGTTGTGGTATTTCAGGTATTCCTGCCACAGGTCAACGTTCTTTTTATCTTTCCATCCCTTCTTAGCCCAGCCAAAAACCCATCCTTTTTCTACGGAGTTCACTACATAGCTCGAATCGCTGTATATCACCACATCCAGCCCGTCGCGTGTCAGCATCTTCAGTGCTTCTACCACAGCCATCAGTTCCATACGGTTATTGGTCGTCAGCCGGAAGCCTTGCGAGAACTCTTTACGTGTTTGTCCCCATTGCATTACGATTCCGTATCCGCCCGGTCCGGGGTTGCCACGGGCAGAACCGTCAGTATAAATAATTAGTTGTTGCGACATGAATTGGGTAGCGAGTGCTATCTTTGCGCCCAAATTTAGTCTGTTGAGCGCCAAAATAAAAGTTGCACCTGTAAGTTATTTGAATACCAAGCCTTTGCTCTATGGTATTGAACGCAGCGAAGTGATGGATAGCATTGAACTGGTAGCAGATTATCCTGCCAATGTAGCGGGTGCTTTGCAACGTGGCGATATAGATGTGGCACTGCTGCCTGTTGCTGCCATTCCTACAATACCCGGTGCAAACATTATTTGTGACTATTGCATAGCTGCTGATGGTAATGTAGCATCTGTGTGTATATTCAGCATGGTACCGATGGAGGAGATAGAAACCGTGTATCTCGACTACCAGAGCCGTACATCTGTAAGGCTGGCACAACTGCTGCTGGAAAAGCTGTGGAAGAAGAAAGTGGAATTTAAACCCGCAACAGAAAACTATATAGACTATATAAATGGCACTACTGCAGGTGTCATAATAGGGGACAGGGCGCTGAAACAACTCACCAATTTCGACTATATCTACGATCTGGCTAAGGGCTGGAAAGAACTGACTGGATTGCCCTTTGTATTTGCAGCTTGGGTGGCCAATAAGCAATTACCACAGGATTTCATTACAGCCTTCAATGCCGCCAACGCAGAAGGGCTGAAGCATATAGACGAGGTAGTAGCACAAAATCCTTTCCCGTACTACGACCTGCATACTTACTATACCGAAAACATCCACTATCTGCTGGATGAAGAGAAGAAGAAAGGTATGCAACTATTTCTGCAGATGATAGCGGAATAGTTTTTAAGCCTGGCAATACTTAGTTAGTAGTTGATATAATCCTTCAAGTAAGTCGTCACAGTCATACCGCAACATTTCTTTCCCTTTTTGCTCAGGAAATGTTATGATTAATGTGTATGTATTTTCAATTCTTTGGCCGTCTGATTTGATGATTAGACAATCCCCATTTTGACGTACTAACTCAAAGCAAAGGATAAAACTGTCTCTGGTCAGTAATCTATTCTTTATTATTTCCTGTAGTTCTTTCATAGCTCTATTCAAAGTAAAGCTATCGTAATAAGATTTGAAAATATTACTATAACTGCTTGTGTTAGTATATAAATCTATCTTTACATTCTATTTCTGATACAATGCAAAAAAGCATAACACTTATAGAATGTCCCCGCGATGCTATGCAGGGTTGGAAGCACCATATTCCTACAGAGGTAAAAGTGAAATACCTGAATACACTGCTGCAAGTAGGTTTTGATGTGTTGGATTTTGGTTCTTTTGTTTCTGCAAAAGCCATACCACAACTGGCAGATACGAAGGATGTAATACCACAATTGCAACTGGATGGTGTTAATACAAAACTGCTTGCCATCATAGCCAATACACGTGGTGCAGAGGAGGCAGTAGGGTACGAGCAGATACACTATCTGGGTTTCCCTTTTTCTATATCAGAAACTTTCCAGCTAAGGAATACCAACAAGACCATTGCAGAATCGCTGAAACAGGTAGAGGAGATACAAAACCTCTGTGTGCAGCATGGTAAAGAACTGGTAGTATATATATCTATGGGTTTTGGCAATCCGTATGGTGATGAGTATAGTGCAGAAGTAGCCATCAAATGGGTTGGCAAACTGGCAGAGATGGGTATTAAAACCATTGCCATGTCTGATACAGTAGGTGTAGCAAAGCCTGATAATATTGAGTATATCTTCAATACACTCGTACCAGAGTTTAAGAATGTACACATAGGTGCGCACTTCCATAGCAATGCTGCAACGTGGGAAGAAAAGCTGCAATCGGCTTACAACAGTGGTTGTGTCCGTTTTGATAGTGCTATGAAAGGAATAGGCGGCTGCCCGATGGCAGAAGACGAACTGGTGGGGAACATTGCTACAGAGAACATTATTCAATGGGCAGATAAGAACAATATCGTGTTGCCTATCAATCGCGAGGCCTTCAACAAAGCATGGCTTATGGCGGCAGAGGTGTTTATATAATAAAACTATCTTTGTACACCATTTTCAACCCTGTCAAATAAAACATATATCATGTCTGTACATAAAGAAATAACGAAGGTTACTACTAATACCTTGTTGGTAATGAAACAACAGGGCGAGAAAATATCCATGCTTACTGCCTACGATTTTTCGATGGCACGCATTCTGGATGATGCAGGCATAGATGTATTGCTGGTAGGCGATAGCGCATCAAACGTGATGGCTGGCCACGAAACCACACTACCCATTACGCTCGACCAGATGATATACCATGCGCAGAGCGTGGTACGTGCTATCAGCCGTTGTCTGGTAGTGGTAGATTTACCGTTTGGTACTTATCAGGGCAATAGTAAAGAAGCACTGAACTCTGCCATCCGCATCATGAAAGAAACAGGTGCACACGCTATCAAACTGGAAGGTGGGGAAGAAGTAGTAGATTCTATCAAGCGTATTATTAGTGCAGGTGTGCCTGTTATGGGACATTTGGGCCTAACACCACAGTCTATCTATAAGTTCGGTACATACGCAGTGCGTGCTAAGGAAGAAGCCGAGGCCGAGGTATTGGTAAAGAATGCACGATTGCTGGAAGAGGCAGGTTGCTTTTCTATCGTATTAGAGAAGATACCTGCTGCATTGGGCAAACGTGTTGCAGAAGAGGTGAAGATACCAATCATAGGAATAGGAGCAGGTGGAGGAGTAGATGGCCAGGTATTGGTAATGCACGATATGCTGGGCATCAACAAAGAGTTTTCTCCTCGCTTCCTTCGTCGTTACCTGAATATGTACGACCAGATAAAGACTGCAACCGAGCATTATATACAAGACGTGAAGAGCAAAGATTTCCCTAACGAAAAGGAACAATACTAAACAAGTATGGTGAATGCAGAAGTATGGCAATCGCTTACGGAAGAATTAACAGCAAAGGGTGTGACATTGGTTGCGGTTTCTAAAACCAAACCTGCAAGTGATATTCAGGATTTATACAATCTCGGCCAAAGAGATTTTGGAGAGAACTATGTGCAGGAACTGGTAGAGAAACAGCCAGTATTGCCTGCCGATATTCGTTGGCATTATATAGGACATCTGCAAAGCAATAAAGTAAAATACATAGCTCCTTATGTGTACCTGATACATGCTGTCGATAGCTTCAAACTACTTGAAGAAATAAATAAACAAGCCGCTAAACACAATCGTACTATTAAAGTGTTACTTCAAATGCACATTGCAAATGAAGTAACCAAACATGGTTTGGATGCAAATGGTTTGACTGAGCTTATGGAGTACTATGAAGCACAGAAGGACAGCTTGAAAAACGTAGAAGTATGTGGACTGATGGGTATGGCTACTTTCACTGATGATGAAGAACAGGTTAGGTCAGAGTTTGCCAGATTACATAATATGTATAAACACATAAAGGCCTCATATTTTATTGCAAAACCCTATTTCAATACCTGTAGCATGGGTATGAGTGGCGATTATCATGCAGCCATAGAAGAGGGTAGCACCATGGTTAGGATAGGGAGTATGCTATTTGGAGCAAGAAATTATCCCGCATAATCTGCTCATTATCAATAGTAGTAGTTTAAGTGTGTAAGTGCAGGAGATTGCTAGTCGATTACAATTCACGATAATAGTTCTACAGGTTTGGGGTGTAGATGTATGCCTCGTTTTTATTGAGCGTTGTTGTTTTTTTGAAATAAATGCTATTTTTAGACAAACATCACTTTTCATCTATGGACCAACAAAAGGTAGACATGTACATCATGTCAAACAGTAAATTCTTCGAAGCTCACCAGATTCCAATGTTAAGGGATATGTTGCTGCAAGCTGACGATTCTAAGTTTCTGGCATTGCAAACAGCCAATACCAAAGATCCTACCATAATGATTATCATTTCATTGCTGGCCGGGGGCTTGGGTATAGACAGGTTTATGCTGGGCGAAACGGGTATGGGTATTGCAAAACTCCTGACTTGTGGTGGCTTAGGTATATGGACTATTATAGACTGGTTTGTGATAATGGGCCGTACACGCGAATTGAATATGCAAAAAGTACAAATGGCTTTGATATAATTTATGACAAGCGTTGGCAGATTTTACCTGTTAACAACGTCATTACTGATCGGCGGGTGGATATGGCTATTGTATAATCGTTACAATAGCCATATTACAGACGGTCATACTTTGTGCTATATCAAAAACGTTACTGGTTATCCTTGCCCTGCATGCGGTACTACCAATTCGGTAGAAGCTATTTTAACAGGTAATTATCAGCGTGCTTTGTCAGCCAATCCGTTGGGGTATATTGCTTTGCTGGCTTTGGTTTTATTGCCTGTCATTATTGGTATAGACCTAATGTCAGGCAAACGAATTGTTTACGGTATGTATACCAATTTCGATAAAACAATGAAGCAGCGCCCTATACTGCTTTTTATTATTTTTCTGTTACTGCTTATAAACTGGATATGGAATCTCTACAAAATGTAATGCCTGAATATATTGAGCGTTACAAACCTCGTGAAGATGAAATGGAGAAAGCCTCCAATGGTTATCTGATGTCTGTAATGGTTATAATGGCGGGTATGCCTTTACCAATCATTAACCTGTTGGCTACTGCTGCGTTTTACCTGTTCAACAGGAAATCGACCTACTATGTACGCTGGCATTGTATGCAGGCATTGTTATCTCAGCTCACTATTATGGTTGTCAATTCCATTGCACTTACCTGGACAATACGTGCTTTTACAGGACAAGTACCCTTTACCGACAAGTATTTTGCTTACGTGGTGCTTGTAATTGCACTGAACATCATTGAGATAACACTAAATATTATCGCTGCTATTAGGGTGAGAAAGGGTATTCACGTTTCCTATTTTTTTTGGAGCGAACTGGCAGACTTCTTTACCGCAAAACGATAACCTAAAAACCTGTCACGTATAGTTTATGAATAAGATACTTTTTAAGGGCACAATTTCTGTAATTACGTTTGTGGCGCTGTGGTATGGGCTCAGTATGATGCCGTGGGCCAAGTGGCTGAAAATGGATGAATTTGTACAAAAACGTCAGAAGCAGGTAAGTGAGCTTTTTCTGAAGCTGCACAGGTTGGAGAAGAATGAAATGAATGATGTACGTTCCGTACAAATAATACAAGACCTGAAAAACAGGCTTTGTCTTGCAAACAATATAGATACTGCAGAAATACAAATACATCTATTTAAAGATCTGGAGGTGAATGCCTTTGCTATACCGGGAGGCCATATAATTGTAAACTCAGCACTGGTGGCTTATTGCGATAGTGCCGATATGCTAGCAGGTGTGGTAGCCCATGAAATAGGCCATATAGAGAGGGGGCACATAGCCAAGCGCTTTGCGAGAGAGATAGGTTTATCTATGGTTATGATGATAGGAGGTGATAATCTGGGGCTTATCAAAGAGATTATTCACAGGCTTACATCGGGTAAATTTGACAGAGGGCAGGAGAGTGATGCGGATGCTGTGGCAGTAGTGTATGTGCAAAAAGCAGGTATCGATCCGCTTCCGCTTGCAGGCTTCTTTAATAAAATGGCAGAACTGAACGGGAGTATGTCTGATGCAATGGAATGGATATCTACTCACCCTGATTCTAAGGAAAGAGCAACAAAAATACTGGATGGCAAATATACAGGTACCTACACACCTGCAATTGACAGTGCAGACTGGAGGTATCTTGTAGAAGAATGTAACTAAGCGTAGTTATTTATCCGTAATCCTTATTTCCACACGACGGTTTTTATCTGGCAATATTGTTTTACCGTCCGCTTCATATAGTGGTTTCTGATCACTGAAGCCGGCACATTTCAGCCTGTTAGCTGCAACACCTTGTCTAATCAGATAGCTTTCTACTGCTTTTGCCCGACCCCACGATAATCTGATTCCATACACATCTTCTTTTGAACCTGATAATACTACTATGTTTGTGTTATTTGTTCTCAGTTTGGATCTGTTGGGAGAATAACAGCAAATATGCCCTTCTATTCTGATTTTGATATTTGGATTTGCTTTTAATGAATTGGCAAGCGCTTTCAAAATAGGGTAGCTAACATCAATAAATGAAGTTGAACCCGGAACAAATAAGATATTGTTCAAGCGCAGTACTCCTCCCGCTTCCATTTTTGCTAGAGACTCGATATCGTTTTCAATTACTTTAGCTTTTGCATGATTTATTTTTGAATCTGTTTTTATTAATCCTCCTGGAATTATATCAACCCGTCTGTCTGTCTGGTTGTTCTGTTGTTCAATGCTTCTTTTTATCGCTCCTTTACCTGCCACCATCTCAAGTAATGCTTCCGGAACGCCCATGCTTTTAAAATAATCTGCAACTGTTTTGGCCCTGTTTAATGATAGTAAATTGTTTATAGTGTCACTTCCGGTATTGTCAGTATATCCTATGATGCCTATTTTTTTATGATTGTTTATTATATCGTAATACAACAGGCTATCAAGAGTGTGTTTGGCCATATTTGTCAGCCTTGCATCGGATAACGGAAAGTATATGCGAAATGTATCCTTTTGTGCATACACATAAGTGTTAAGCAATAGTAACATGATAATGAATAGACGCATCGGGTAGGTTTTATATTGTAAAATAAAACAATTATCAGATAATTAATACAGGTAGCTTAACATCTACCCCATATTAATATTTATTGATAATCAATAAGTTACGATGTTTTTGTTAATAGCTTGTTAGCCGCTTGCTAATCCGGGGTTAACAAGGCCTGTTTTTTTGGCGAAGGGGTGTTTCCCGATGCATCTTTGTATCACAATAACGGACAAACAAACATTCATCAAATAATCAAACGACAAACAAATTAAAATGAAAAAGGTAATCGCAATCATCGCTCTGGGTATCACAGGTTTCGC
>JAEUVX010000013.1 GCA_016786615.1 Flavipsychrobacter sp. | reverse complement strand
AGCTCAGAGATTCGTGAGCTGATTTGAATTTACCGTTTTCAAACTCAAACCATTCGTGGTAAGTACCTTTACGAACTTCCAGCGGAGCTACTTCACCAAAGCATATGGATGTATCCTTAGGCCATACAGAGAAGTCATGTACCGGCACATATATATCTAATGTATCGCGCAGTATGCAACCGTTTTTACCAAATGTCTGCACACTATACCTTGCACTCTTAGATACATAAGAAAGTGGTTGCTTCACAGTAGAATCTGACAAGTACTGGCCAGGGAACCATTTGTATTCGAATGGTAAACCGGGAGCCTGTGTATAATTAAACCTGAATACAGGGCGTGTAACATATTCTTTGATATTAGGATCAGTCGTTACATTACACACATCAGGTACTGTAGGTGGCGCATTAGCAGGCAATAATACCAAACCGCCTATATAAGTTGTAGGCATGAATTTGATAATCGGAGGCAGACCTGATGAAGGGCCACATGGCACAATCGGTGTAGGATTATTACTGAAACAAATTTGTACAATCAGGTTTTTTGTAGTATCCCAACTATAGTATGTATCAAAATCAAACTTGTGCCATCCGTCAGGGAACTGTGTAGAGCCTGGAGCTTTGTACACTAATGTTAACCCTGTTTCAAAACCTGCATTCTTTTTCAATTCTGTTTTATCAGTACACTTTACGTATATAGAGAACTCACCATATTCAAAAGTTGGCACTTGATTTCTAACTGTTTCAAAAGAAAGAGACTTAAGAGTTGCCGCACGCAAACCGTACTCCAGAAGTTCTTCTTTACGTATCAGGTATTGGTATTTAGCACTTTGGTTCTGGTTACCTAATACCGGAGTTGTAGTACCTGCAGTATCGAATGCAAACCCTGAACCATAAGCAGGTGTACCGTATATCATAACAGAATCCTGAGGCTCTGCATTAGGGATCTGAACACCGCAATTAATATTACTGATAGGACCGCTACCTTTTACGTTAACATCCAATTGTAAATAATCAGGACGACATAATACAAAATTGTCTGTATGCGGGAATATGTCGATTGTATTACTTGTATCAATATAAACCAACATTGTATCACGAGATTTACATTGCGCTTTCAAATCAGGAGAAGACACTACATATTGTGTGCGCTCATTAGCCATTGATATAGGATTAATCAGCGTGTCATTATTCAGGAATTTAGCAGGACCTCCGCTAATGTCTGTCCACTTAACATCTATATCAAGGTTACCAAAACCTTTTACAAAAAGCTGGCGTCCCGGAGGATTGATATTACAAGTTGATAAATCAGGGCCTGCATCCAATCCACCAATTACTTTAATATAAATAACGGTATAATTTTTCAATACGATTGGCTGATTCACTGTACAGCTTGAATCCGCAGAAGTAACAATTAATGAGTGTTCACCAATATCAGCAGGGCCGGGTGTCCAATCAAAAGTACCTGTTACGCTACCAGAACCGGCACCAACAACATTGAAGGTAGAACCCGGTATGATACCCGTATTGGCATACATGTATATAAAGTGCCCCGGTGCTGAAGTAGCAGATGTAAGGCTGAATTTTAATTTATTGTTCGGGCAAGTAACAATGGCTTTACCACCACCTATTACTGATACAATAGCACCGTCATCAACTGTGATTTTCGGAGTAAGAGAGTCGATAGCAGGCGGAGGATCGGAACATGGTAATACAGATATCTGTACATCTCTGAATACGTGACTTAGTTTTACACCTGTCCCCCTTTCAAAGTCTTCTGCCCTGAATGCCAATACATAAAAACCTGTATTTGTAGGTGTAAATGTAGCAGCACCCGTTGTTGGATTCAATACGTACGGGTTAGAAGCTGCAGAACCTACAGGGTCTGTAACGCTGTAAGGAGCAGCATATCCACAAGGACTATTCTGTGCTGTGTAAGGGAATTGCTGATATACCTGAATAGAGTCTCCGTTTACATCAACTGGGCCATTCAGGAATATACCCGGCTGGTTTACACACAAATAAGGAAGTGGTATTGTTGTAAATCTGGGAGTACTGTTGTTGTATTTAGTTACGTTGTTAAGAAACGCTTCAACATACAAATTACCGCAACCTGTAACATTACTCAGGTTTCTGCCACCATTGCTCCAACGGAATACCCAATCGGTTTGAGCATTCGGCAGAGTAATAGTGTTGCGGAATATACGCCTGCGGAATGCAGGATATTTCAATTTATTAGCAAGATTACGACAGCTATTTGAGTCAGCCGCATTAGGACACAGCGAGTGAACTGTATCCGGCGGTGCTGTCGAACCATTAATATCTGTAACAGTCAGTGATTGAAATAATCCACCGTAATTCACAGAACTAACGGAAACATTATCAGTTCCACCATAGTCGAGCGTACAATCCTGACAAGCAAGATAGATTGTTAGTGTTACCTCATAGGAATAATCGGTTGTACCCGTACACCCATCCTGACCTGCGCCAATATAGGTAACATAGATATCAGCGGCACCATAGTGACAGGCTTGGGCGGTTTTACTATACACCAACGATAGCAGGACTACAATTGTGATAGATACCTTTCGTAATAATGAGAAAAAATTACTCATAACTAATAATGATTATGCTGCTTTTTAAACGATATAAAAATATTAAAAACACGGGTTAATAACAAAGATTAGCGTACAATGTTTTTAACATATTTATATAGACGAATATTAAAACGAACTGGTTGGTATAAAAACCTGAAAACCGGCAAAAAAATGCCGGTTTTCAGAATTAATATTTCAGAAGGCTTATCGAACCAAAGTTACGTTGCCTTGTTTTGTAAATCTGCGTCCATTAGAGCTAACAGCGTCGATGGTGTAGATGTAAACTCCCATTGGTTGAGGTTCACCGTTATACGAACCATCCCAGCCTTTGTCTATATCAGCAGTTTCGAACACTTTCATACCCCAACGGTTGTAGATGCTGAAGTTTTTCAGAGTAGCATCACCACGGCGCAATATTTTGAATGTTGCATTTGGTGCAGAACCCGGGCTGAATGCATTTGGCAATTCAACTACGCTTTCTGCTGCTACTATCACCGTTACTGAATCTGATGTACTACAACCTGATTCTGTAATACCTGTAACTACATAACGTGTATTTACATCCGGTTTCACCACTGGGTTAGAGATGTCTGCGCGGGACAGGCCTATCGGCGGGAACCAAGAGAAGTATGAACAGTTACCTGATGGATCCATTTGGTATGATTCGCCAGGATATAGTTTTACAGTATCAGGCATGAACAGTTTTGCACCGGGTACTATCACCACTTTTACAGATGCTGTGTCATAACAAGCATTAGTATCTACAGCATATACTGTATAAACCTGAGATGTGAGCGGTGTTACTATCGGATTTTCTGCAGTTGTGCTGCTGATACGAATTTCAGGAGACCAACGGAAACCTTTAATAGCCTTACCATTCATTTTCAACTGAACCGGTGTACCAGGGCATACTGCTGTATCGCCGGTAGGATTAACGAACTGAGCAGGGAATACTATCATTTTAGCAGTATCTGCAGAAGTACACTTAGCTAAAGGACTGGTTGCAGTCAATACTAGGAATACACTCTGCTGTGCCTTGAATACCGGGTTCAGCTTCTTAGCGTTATCCAAAGATGCACCTGGAGTCCATTGTAAATCGAATGGGAAGTTAGCCGGCTGTACGAACGCTGCCAAAGTAAGCGTATCGTTCTGACACATAGCTGCTGAGTCTAATATCGTTACAATCGGATTAGGTTCAACTGTTATTTTGAATTCACCTGCACTATCTAACGGACAGCTTGGATAGCTAGCTTTCAATGTGTACGTAGCAAGGCCTAATGGCTGCGGTGTAATAGTCGGCTCCATACTGTTAGGATTATCGAACACACCAGGCAATCCATCAGAAGACCATGAATATGTATAACGTGTATCACCTATTACGCGTGCTTTAACTGTTGCACCATCGCAGACGTTCGTATCAGGGTTTTGAATCTGGAAGCCTGTAAGAACATCTACAAATACTGTGTCCCTTGCCTTACATGCGTTGCTGTTAGATGTAATCAACACTGTATAAGTGGTACCACCACCGGCTGTTGGCGTACAAGTAGGAGCAAGTAATGTATCATTGTTCAGATAAGTAGCAGGAGTCCACTTAGCAGAATACACAATACCAGGTCCAGGTTTTGGTTTCAAATCCAGTTTAACCGGGTTGTTAGGACAAGTAAGTGTATCCGACAGTTTAGTGAATTCAATACCAGGTAATACACCTACTACTACAGTATCTTTATTATTAGGACAGAAAGAGTTTAACTGAGATGTCACAACGTATGATGTTACTAGATCTGGCGTAGCTATCGGGCTAGTACAGCTTGTACAGCTAAGGCTGCCAATAGGTGAGCCACCAGGCAATACAGACCATAAGTAGTTACCACCACCTGTTGCTGTCAGATACGCTGTTTCTTTAGGACAAACGCTTGTATCATTAACAGCCCTTGTAGCACCCCATATCCATATAGGAATATCATCAGTATAGTACAACATGATACCTGGAGGAAGACAAGTAGAGTCTTTAACTGTTACCAACAAAGTAAATAACCTGTTACCATCTGATGCAGAAGGCGTCCAAGAGAATGTACCCCATATAGAGTCATTTTTCTGACCATAATGGTTAACAGTTGCCGCCGGTATAGAAAATACGTGGTTATCTTCTGATAACAATACCGCATTGGTATCGTTAGATTTCGCAGAAAAATCAAAAGTTAGTGTCTGACCAATACAACCTTCTATCCTGCCACCAACACCTATACCACCGCCGCCAATATTAGTACCAAAAGCGAAGGTAGGCGCTACAGTAGTACAATTCAATACCTGTACCTGAATGTCGCGCATGATATAACCGATCAACTGGCCGTTTCTATACTCACGTACACGTGTAGTAAGTGTCTGAGGGCCTGTTTGAGCTGCAGTGAATGACATCTGACCTGTAGAAGGTACAGTAGTGAAAGATGCATTGGTATGGAACGGATTGCCCGGAATACTTAATGGCGGTGTAAAACCTGTATTTAAGCCGATATTGGTACCAGGGCCGCAAGGACTGGCACTCATCGGGTTGATTACGTCAGTTGACAAGGAGTCACCATTCGGGTCAATCGCACCATTATTATATGTGAACGGCTGATTGACGCAAACATACGGTATCGGTTTAATAGAGAAGTACGGGGACGAGTTGCCCTGAAACTGGTCATTGTTAAATGTTGTTTCTATATACAGGTTACCTCCCCCTATATTACCACTACCATTTCGGGCACTGATACCGACAGAGAATCGCCAAAACCGGCATCGGTTTGGCAAGGTAACGAGTGTGGAATACCACCACTCCTGGTAACCCGGCAGGGTTGAAGAACTACTCTGACACCTGTTAGGGAATGCAGAACAACCGGCTGATACAGGCGTACCGTTAACACCACCACCCGGTAGTGCACCGGTCCACTTCTGCATAGTAATACTTTGCTGGAAACTGTTACATGTATCAGTGATACAAAGTGTTTCAGTTCCTGCTTCAGCTATACCAGAACAGTCACGGTAGAATTTAAAGAAGATACGATAAGTGGAATCACTTATCCATTCGTAGATAATTTCGCCCCCGGCAGCGTGCGATGCTTTTGCCTGCTTATTAGGCATAATCGCAAAACTGAGAATTGCGAAACTAACCAGGAGAAAAGAGTGTAATTTTCTCATATTGCGGCTTAGTTTTTAACGTTTAGTTATTATTACTAAATAATTGTGTCAATGTACGACTATATTGCTTTTTATCCAAATATCAACAGCTAAAAATTATTATAAATTATAATTATTAATCAACCGTTAAAATACTGACTTTCAATAGACCGTATTATCAAAAAAGACATTAGTTAGATTTCAATGGTTGGGAGTTTTTCCAAAAAAAATTAACTTTTTCTGCCAATTCATTCATATTTAAATTATTCATGCAATTAAAATGTCCCTTAGGACACTTGTTGTAGCCTATTTTACTGCATGGATGGCATTTCAGCAACTTATTTTCCATAATTACTGATAATGGCTCGTAACTCGACTTCAGGTTATTGCTGCCATAATACGGAAACATACCCATTTCGGGGCTTGTATTACCCCACAGCGATATTACAGGCTTTTTATACGCTGCCGCTACATGCATCAGCCCTGTATCGTTACTTACTACTACCCTTGCATTTTTCACAAGCCATGCAGACTCATTGAGGTTGAATTTGCCACATGCGTTGTAAATCTTAATCCTGTCATGTTCCGCTATCCTGTTGCCATCTTCCCTATCCTCGGGCCCGCCAAGCAGTATGATGGGGTATTGTGTGTTAGCAGCAAACTCTTTCCACTTTCCCACAGGCAGCTTTTTGGTATTCATACTGCCACCTATTACACAGCCTACATATCCTGCCCAATGGCTCATTGGTATATCTGTATTCTTCAGATTAGCCGATTCAGGAATAAAATAATCAAGCCCCCTGCCGTCATTACGTACGCCCAAAGGCTTGACAGTTTGCATATAACGCTCTACGATGCTTTTGTCAGGCATCACATCCAGCTTCAGGTTGGTGAGCAGCCACTTCTGTACATTCAGTTTGGGAAAAGAATAGCTTTGCACCTTCAATGCCCGCTTTACACGCAGGGTACGAAGGTTGTGATGCAGGTCTATTACATAGTCGAAATGTTCTTTCTTCAGCCTGCTGATGACGATGTTCAAATCATCTTCCAGATAATGCAGCTTATCGATGTATGGATTGTGGGCTACTATACTGCGGAATGATGCCTTAGTCAGGTAATGCACTTCGGCATCAGGCAGTTGTTGCTTCAGGCAACGCACTACCGGTGTAGTCAATACAATATCGCCGATAGAGGAAAAACGGATAATCAGCACCTTCATAAGGCAGCAACCTACAAAATAGCAGGCGTTTTTGCGCTATTTTATTTCCCGAAGATGTGAATAACTACTTTGAGAAATATTTCAATTCTACCCATGCTTTATCCTCCAGCACACCCAATATCTCTTTAGCATCTTCGCCGATGCCTATCAGGCTGTTGTGGTATTGCTTGGTTTCAGGCAATGGGCCCATCACTTTTACAAACACGTATTTATCGGTACCGGGATTATATACCCTGATGATAGTACCCCGCTTGGCAAGATTATGAAATGCATATATCAGCGTGTTTTTAGCATCGGTGCCATACCTGCTTTTTACCTTACCGGGTGTTTCATAAAACACAGCACTGCCTTTTTCTTCCAACACTGTTTTTTCGTTGCCTGTCTGCTGCATATACAGCCTGCCATACATACCCAGTGTATCGCTCCATACAGTATCTCTATACAGCACAGTCAATACTTTGCCATCGCTCTGTGTTTCCTTTTTTTCTTTAAACTGTACTGTGTATTTCTGCCCTTTTACAGAGTCGGGTTTTGCAGGTTGCAGTTTTTTATCAGGCTGCACCTCTGGCTGCGTAGTTGCAGCATAAATACCTTCTACACTATAGAGTATCCTTGCCACAATCAGCACCTGTCCTTTCTCTACCGTATTATCGGGCATATTGTTCCACTCCTGAATGCTGCGCTGCGCTTCGTTAATATTTTTGCTGATGCGATACAGATTATCCGTTTCGCGTACTTTGTAGTAAACAGGCTTCCAGCCATCGGCAGGTGTTGTTGCGGTAGCTTTGTTGAATGTTTCTATCGGCACATACATCATGGCACCTGTGGCAAGACCGCTTTGATAATTAAGTCCGTTCTGGTCTGCAAGCATAGCAGGAGGCACATGATACTGGCGGGCAATGCTGAAAATAGTTTCTCCGCGTTTTACAATGTGTGCCATCATCCATTTATCGTTCTTGGATATGATGAACAAACTATCTGCCGCAGCAAAACCTGAATAAGAAAATGTAAGGAGTAATGCGATAATCAATAAACGAAGCATAGAATTGCTTTTATCGCCTATCAAGATACAATTTTTATGCCCAATCCATATCCGAGATTTCCATACGTATGCGCCAGTGCTTTGGCAGATAATTATTAAAACGATTGCCCAATGCCTTTATCCAGCCTATACCCAATCCGTTATACGTTAGCAAAATCCATCCTTTATGCGTACCCTCCGGCAGAGCGAAGTCTTCTTTTTTAAGAAACTTTAACGCTTGCTCTTTATTCAGTTCCAGTTTTGGCAGTGTGGCAGCGCGGTGTATGCTTAGTGCTACGTCATGACTTGGCAGCCACTCCTTAGGTGTTGGTGTACCCAGTTGCACACCTGTTTTGCGGAGGTATACAAATTGTTTCAATGTATGATAATCGGCCTCGTGGCTGGGATGGATGGCAACATAATTGTCTTTATCCAACTGCAGGCAGAGATACTCGGTATCCAGCAGGTGCTTTGTTTGCTCCTGTGCTTTTTTGTCTTGCAGTGTTTTGTAGCGCAGTGGCTTTGGCTCGCGGGTGGTTTCTTTCTTTTGCAATGCTGCTATAAAAAAGCCTTCGCCTTTTACCTTATCAGGACTGAACCTGTAACCATGCATTCCTTTTGATGAAACGGTTTCTACAACGCCCCACTCTGCTTCCAATGCTACGGGCAATCCTTTTACTTCAAAGTTTTCGCTGAGCCAATCCAGTATCTCTTCATCTTCCTGCGGGCTGTAGCTACATGTCGCATAGATAACGATACCATCTTCTTTGAGCGATGGCCACACATCTGCCAGTATGCGCTGCTGGCGCTGACTGCACAACAATACATTACCCTCGCTCCATTCATCAAGCGCGCGTGCATCTTTGCGAAACAAACCTGAACCACTACATGGTGCATCTACCACTATCACATCAAAATAAGATTCCAGCCTGCCAATGTCTTTAGGGTCGTTACTCACTACCCAAGTATTCATATAACCCCAACGAGTCATATTCTCTTCCAGTATCGTTGCACGGGTACGGATAACTTCATTACTTACCAGCAAATCGTCCTCACCAAGAAAAGAAGCTATCAATGTACTTTTGCCACCGGGTGCTGCACATAAATCTAAGACACGCAAACCACTGCTTGCCAGTACATGACTGCTAAGTATATGATGCAGAAACATAGAAGATGCCTCCTGCACATAATATGCCCCTGCATGATACAGAGGATCTACCGTAAACACAGGACGCTCTGCCAGATACCTGCCGTTGGCACACCAGGGCACTTGCTCATTGTCTGCAAATGCAGCAGATGCTTTATTAGGATTGAGACGGACAGATGTAACCGCAGGCAACTGATGCGCAGCAATAAGGGCTTCTTTATCGAAACCCTTTACTTGTTGCAAGTCCTGTAGTAATATTTCAGGTAGTTGATTCAAAATAGTATAACCGCTAAGGCACAAAGACGCAAAGCCATTAGCGACTTCGCGTCTTTGCGGTTAAAAACGATTAATATATCCCCACATAATTGTGTGGTGTAATAGCTTTCAGTTCTTTCTTCAGTGCGGCGCTAATCTTGAGGCCGTCTATAAACTTGTGCAGCGATTTTTGGTTGATGCCATCCTTGCCACGTGTCAGCGCTTTCAGTGCCTCGTATGGTTGCGGATAGTTTTCTCTGCGCAGGATAGTCTGGATAGCCTCTGCACATACCGCCCAGTTATTATCCAGGTCGGCAGCCATTTTATCTTTGTTCAGCAACAGCTTACCCAAGCCTTTATCCAGCGAACGCAGTGCAAGGAAGCTGTGCGCCATTGGTACACCTACATTGCGCAGTACGGTACTGTCTGTAAGGTCGCGCTGCAGACGGCTGATAGGCAGCTTAGCACTCAGGTGTTCGTAGATTGCATTGGCAATACCGAGGTTGCCCTCTGCATTTTCAAAATCTATCGGGTTCACCTTGTGTGGCATTGCTGATGAACCTACCTCACCTTCTTTTGTTTTTTGCTTAAAGTATTCCATGCTGATATAGCTCCACACATCGCGGGCAAAATCTATCAGGATGGTGTTGATGCGTTTCAGTGCATCGAACTGAGCAGCAATATTATCGTAGTGCTCTATCTGCGTAGTGTATTGCATACGCTCAAGACCCAGCTTCTTATTCACAAAATCGTTACCAAAGCGTACCCAATCCATTTTAGGGAAGGTTACTTTGTGTGCGTTGAAATTGCCGGTAGCACCGCCAAACTTGGCAGCAAACGGTACGTGGCTCAGTTGCATTACCTGACCTTCCAGACGCTCTACATACACCATCCACTCCTTACCCAGTGTGGTAGGCGATGCAGGCTGACCGTGTGTGCGTGCCAGCATGGGGATGCCCTTCCAGTCCTTCGCCATTTTTTTGAGGGTAAGGATAGTATTCTGCAACGCAGGCAGGTATTGCTCTTCCAGCGCTTCCTTCCACAGCAGTGGTATAGACGTGTTGTTAACGTCTTGAGATGTGAGGCCAAAGTGTACCCACTCTACCGTATCGCCCGCACCCAGTGCTTTCAGTTTGTCTTTCAGGAAATATTCTACCGCTTTTACATCATGATTGGTAGTGCGCTCTGTCAGCTTTATCTGCTGCGCATCGTCTTCTGTAAAATTCTCGTATATGGCACGCAGCTTGGCAGGCTTAACGCTTGCAGGCAGCTTGAAAATCTTTTTCTCGGCAAGGAAGAGGAAATACTCTACCTCTACACGTACACGATAACGAATAAGGCCGAACTCGCTGAAATAAGGCGCCAGCGATGCCAGTTGGCTACGGTAGCGGCCGTCTATGGGACTGATTGCCGTTAATGCTGTTAACTCCATGAAATATTAAGAATAGGGTGCAAAGATAGTGTATGGAACTGTATGGTTCGAATCCGATCAAGATTTGGACAACAAAGGCTGACTTTCCGACTATGTGAATACAGATAACAAATAAAAAGCGAAAAAGAGCACCATGTACAACTTTCCACATACATAGATCAACAAGAAAATTATATTTTCAAACAATTATTCTATTTCTACATCATGATCCAATATGAAAATGAAATACAGAGATTGTATGACTCTGTAATAAATAACGATAAATTCAATTCATCTACTATTGTTGAAATTATTGCTTTGTGTGAAGAAACTCTCAACAATAAAATAAACACTGTAGACGAATTTAGCAAAGAGCTAATGCATTCATACAAGTTTGGTAAAAGACTTAAATACCTCTACAGTATAAATAATTATTTGGATTGGAATCTACAGGCTAATAATATAACATGCTCCAACATTTCAAACAATGAATACCCCTATATAACAAACCTACGGTTTAAGCTCCATGATATTCCCAACTGGGCTAAGAGTAGTATTACCAACTTCCTACTATACTATAAGTATATCATTACAGTATGCTATCGAGACAACATCTTTAGCACTATAGACCTATTAAATAAAAAAGAATACTTGTTATGTGAAATTCAAAATATATCTAAGTCTAAAACAGAACTGTTATGCTATAGTATATATAATGCCTACAATAACGCAAATGCATATTACCTAAGAGCTAAACAGGGATTGATTACAAATCAAAGATTACTATTTCTTGCAATAATACTTCTGGGCACATTAATCTCTTCAATAGCAAACATATCAATAATTAAAATTGCATATTCAGATACAAAAGCAATATCAATTGGTGTGTTTAGTACAACTGCGACTTTGTTAGGATTTTCTGTATTATTTCTAAATGCTGCTTACGAGAATATAAAGAAAAACTTCGGCACATATGCTAATTCCATATTCTTTAAAAATACTATTGTAATTGAACTACTATTTATTTCTGGAATAACAATAGTAATTAGCCTATTATCCTCAATACTGCCTGGCAATAAAATACTCTCACCATATCACAGCGACATTACTGATATTTTTTTCAACTCATCAATAATTCTATTTATCTACCTGCTAGTCACAATATATCCCTCTTCAAAAATAATAATGAGCCAGTCCAGCTCAATAACATATTTAGAACCCTTAATTAATAAAATAGATTATGATACAATATATAATCAACATAAAGGTATCCCTGAAAATGCAACTCTAAATCAAATTAATGACTTCTACATTAACAATGAACTATTCATAATAAAAGACATCATTAATCATAGTATCAATCAGGGAAATTTCAAAAACCCAAACCTAATTCTATACGCATTAGCGAACAAAACAATTCAACTCATATACGGAAATCACGAAACCATTAGCAAATATCACATAACAATCAACAAAGCATACATTAATGAAACGTACATTGATATTGCACAAACTATATTAAAAGCGAGTTTCAAAAACAATAGAGATCACATAATTGAGAACATCATAAATCAAACTAACGAGATATCATACACCTTACTTCGTTCAAACTGCAACTATGAAGTCATCGAGCAATTAACAGACCACTTAGTATTCATGACAAACATATGTATTGATAACAAGCAGGATGAGTCTATACAAAAATGCTTTTGGAGTTACTATAGCTTTGTAAATAATCTCCTACAATATAACACTCCAATTGAACTAGAGATTTCGCTGTTCAACAACTATTCTGACCATTCATTTCAAATTGAAAGAAAGTGGGATGTAATTAATTCTGTAACTAGGTCATCATTTATCCCACTGGCAGAACGTTTACTTAATTACCAAACACCTTCTTTACGAAATTTAGGAATACGAATGCTAATGAACATATCTTCAATAATTGACACCGCAAATATTGGAGAAGGACAAAAGTATATGTTAAACTCAATGATATACTACTCTTGTTATGATTTATATGTTGCGTATATTAATTCTCTTTCAGGCTATGAAAAAGCATATTTACCTATTGAAAGCTATAATATAAGAACACTAATACAGAATGAAAAACGTACCGCTTTAGCAGGATATGTTTTCTTTGAAAAATCTATACTGCTACTTGTTGAATCAGAAAAGTTATACCCACACCAAATAAATGACTATTACAGCATTATCGAAGTACTACTTTTAAAAATGACAAGTGAATACTATGAACACTTACTCATACGAGCATTAGATTCGATAATTATTATTGTGAAAAAAAGTACATCTCAAAATCGACCACAAAACGAAGAAATCAATTCCTACCTACAAACATTAATTGACCAGATTATTAATGCATACAATATGAATACACATAAAAACATCCTAATACTATCGAAAATAACAGAACTATCATACTTAATTGTTAACCAAAGATTATTGCCCCACTCGCCGTAGTCTATGGCTACGTCGCTACAGGCAACAAATCTCCTGATTTGCAAAGCCACATTTAATAATTATTTACCTTACCGTAAATTCAGTTTTTGGCAACAACAGACAATATTGTTTACAGAGAGGCTGCTATTGCAGATATTGATGGTATGCATACAGTGCGTTGTGCTGTTAAAGAAAACAAACTCTCTAACCCTGCACTTATCACCCAACAAGATTACGAACGGATGCTGGCGCATGGTGCAGCTTTTGTAGCCGAAGCAGATACTGTAATAGCAGGCTTTGCCATTGCAGACATACCCGATAAAAATATCTGGGCTTTATTCATTGCCCCCGGATACGAGCGTATAGGTATTGGCAGGGAGTTGCACAGGCTTGTTATTGCCCGATGCAAACAACTACATATAGACAACTTGTGGCTTAGTACTGAACCCGGCACACGTGCTGCTAAGTTTTATGAGCAGGCTGGCTGGCAACATACAGGATTGCTCCCCAATGGAGAAATAGGGTTTGAGTATATACTATCTTAATACAACATACCAACAACACCAAACAACCCACACCATCCCATACTGTTGCTGTACTGTTATTTTATGTTCTATTCTCTTCTATCCTCTCCTTGCTTTAGCCACACTTAAGCCAGGCTAAAGCCCCGCTTGATAACACAATGATTATCAACACCTATCCATGCAACCGGAAAATTGCTATTTATCTTTTGTTTGTAGAAATGTGTTTCACTGTTCCAAAAACACAAACTGTTCCACTGTTCGGAACGGAACAGATGGAACACAAAACATTAATCTATAAAATCATATTAAATTTTATCAAAAAAATAATAAACCTGATATTAACAGGGATATTCAGTACCTTCAATCAAATTGCCACTAATGATTACGACGAATGAAGTGTACAGGAAAATTAAGGAAATAAGCAGCCGTACTCCCAATCCCAGGCCTATGGTAAATGTAGATAACATGGCCGCAGAGCTAAAGCTGATGAAACAATACATCATCCCCATGCTTACAGAACTGAAAGACATGCGCCTCATCAGCTTCGACAAGCCGGGTGCAGAGTATATAAAGCTTACCCTGCTTGGCTTTACGGTAAAGCGATAGGTTTTACCACAGCGCGTTTTATCTTCACAATACGCAGTTTTTCCAACAGCACCAGTGCTTTGTAGCCCATATCCCACTCGTACCAACGGTGGGCATTATCGGGTTTGCTCGGATGTTTATGGTGATTGTTATGATATGCCTCTCCCCAAAACAGGAAATCGAGTGGCAGTATGTTTTTAGATGTATTCTTCATCTTATAGTTTTCGTAGCCAAACTTGTGTGCCCACCAGTTTACTGCCACACCCTGCAAGGCACCCATCGTCAGTGTAACGGGCAGCAGCAGGTACATCCACCAGTGTGTAGCCAGTTGCACATACAATAGTATATACAGCATAGCCCATATCGTTTTTGCCAGCCAGCCGTGTGCTATACGGTCAAACTTTTCCCAAACAGGCAGATTTTGCATATACTTCTCGGGCACATCTGCTTTCTTGGTGTAGATATCTCTGTAGTTATTACGCGTTTGCCACATCAGCGTGAAGATATTGGATGAATTGGAAGGCGAATGGGGATCGTGCTCGGTATCGGTATGTGCATGGTGCAGACGGTGCATAATGCCGTAGGCAGATGCACTGATGTAAGACGTACCTTGTGTAAGAAACGAGCCTATGAAGAACATTTTTTCCCAAAACGGAGACATAGAGTATACTCCATGTGCAGCGTAACGGTGGTGGAAAACAGATTGAAAGAAAAGCGAACTATACCAGTGTATAGTAAGCATCAAAAGAATGGCCATGCTTGATGTTTTATTAGCTAATTGCAGATCGAATGAATAACTAACAATAGCTTAAACATCTTTTCGTACCCTGTAATATACGCATATTAATCGGCATTACCGCATTAGCAGGTACCGGATGGCAGTATCATGACAATAGGCATGTAATATTTACATTTCTCTTTGCGATGCTGAACGCATAGCGAAGTGAGGAATGATGGCATTGGCCGGGCTTTGCGTTTTGGCACAATAAATGCACCCGATACGCTAAAGCATACCTGTAATGAAACCTTGTGTTATAATCCTTGCCGTTACGCTCCTGCTATCTGCATGTAATAATAAAAACCATTCCTCCGATTACTGTCCCCAAACCGTTCATTGCACAAAGGAAAAAACAGGGCTTATTTTTCAAGGATATACATCACCCGAACTGGATAGTATTATCACAACAAGCTATACAAAAGGCGATAGCTTCCTGCATGTCGAATCGGTACGGACATACGCGCTGTCATCAAACACAATAGCCCTTGCCGCCGACTTTGATTATGGCATCTACATACTCAAAACGGCTACACATCATCGCATATCTCATATTGTTCAACCACAAGACAGCTCCTTTATATATACCGCATGTGCAGGTGGGGGTAAACCGCGCCCTGCCCCTGAATGTAGTTTTTCCGCAATATCCGCTATCGTTGACGGACAAACCCAAAAGCCTGTTTCTTCGGGTGGAGGCATGTACTCTTTTGTTGTAAAAAAATGACAGCTTTTATTTGGCTACGCTGTTCCAAAAACACAAAGTGTTCCAATCTATTGACAGGAACACTTTGAGCAGGTTTCAAAAAATCTATATCAGTGGCTATTCACTTTTGTAAAACCGTTTTACAGATAGCGGAATGCCTTCATCGTTGCTGATGGTTAAAATATATACACCGGTATGCAACTCGCTAACAGGCAGCGATATTTTAGTGCCGCTTGCTTTGTGTCGCTGCATTACACTTCCTGCCACATCTGTTATAGTTATATATACATCCTGCCCTGTTTCAGATTCAAGATACAAGACGTCTTTTGCAGGATTGGGGTATATATCATACGTGTTCTGAGCCGTTATATTTTCAATGCTTGTGTTTGTATCCACAGGAACTGTCTTTATTTGCTTACATACAGAATCCAGCTCCTCAGGGTTCAGGATACGTTTATAAATACGTATCTCATCCATCTGTCCTTTGAACCACTGCGGGTCATAATCCCACCACACGCCAAGCTTCAGCAAATCGCCGCTGCAACTATCCAGCGAAAAATTATTAGCCGTTAATTTTACAGTATCTCTGGCAAGTAATATACCATCTACATATATCTTTTTGTAGCTGGAATCGAAACTGACAATAACACAGTGCCAGTTGGTATCTAATACCGCTTTCGAAAAAGAATAATGGCTGAAGGTAACATTCGAACAGCTCAGGTCGTGGTCTGTAGAAAGCATAACACCATCGCCACCCCACGTTTTGTAATTGATACCCACCTGAAATTGCCTGTTCGGTGCATTGTTGTAAAATTCGCTTTTAGATAGCAGCACCTGCCCGTTGGTGCTGGTGCTTTTATAATGAAAACACATGGTAAGTTTCGACTTAGCCGTAATATTGCCGGTTGATGCAATAGATACCCAGTCATCCACACCATCGAAATTTGCAGCACTGTTAGCGTTTCCCCACCTGTCTTTGGTAAAGTTTACGCCATTTTGGGCAGTACCATGATGCCCTTTGCCGCTGCTATCTCTGAAGTTTCCCGAAAATTTGTAGTAGGCATTCAGCCCCGAACTAAGATTGATTTGTGCCATAGCGGGCGTTGCTGCCATCATTAGGGCAAAGAGTAATTTTCTCATAACGTTATAGGTATTATATATTTTGGGGTAAAAGTATATAAATCTTTGCCGAATACATATCAATTGATGTGTTTTTTTGTACTACATCAAACAATATTACATTTTTATTAAATCATTTTAGATATGAAAAAAGCCATTCTGCTTTGTTGTGCTGTTGCGGTATCATTTATTGTTGGCTATGCCGTTGGCCATAAAAAAGCCGAGCACACTTCGCTGAACGGGGTAACGGGTATCGGCGGGGTATTCTTCAAATGCAAAGATCCGAAGGCACTGAAAGCATGGTACGACAGCAACCTCGGTTTCCGCAGCAATCAGTACGGCACCAACTTCGAGTGGCGGCAGGCGGGCGATAGCACCAAAAAGGGGGTTACTCTATGGGCTCCGTTTAAAGAAACAACCAAATACTTTGAGAAGGAGTTTATGATAAACTACAGGGTGAGTAATATGAATGCCCTGCTGAAAGAACTGAAAGCAAAAGGCATTAACACGATAGACAGTGTGCAAACAGATGCTACAGGCAGCTTTGTACACATGATGGACCCCGAAGGCAACCGCATAGAGCTATGGCAGCCCAACGATGAAGAATACTACAACCTCGGCCCGGGTACTACGGTCTATTAGCCGTAACACAAAGTTCATACACCCGTCATACAGGCAACATATTGCAGGGCGAACTTTGCCTGTGAAAATACAGAGGATATGAAAACACAATGGTAATACATTGCCATGTATAAAGAGGAAGTAGCTGCATTGATACAGCAACAACTGGCAGAACTGCAAAACAACAAAACAGTACCTAATCAGTCCATTAACGAAAAACTGAAAAGCAGGCTGGTACTATATACTACTCACTTGTCGGAAGCATACCTGTCACAACCCATCGCTGCCAGGGCATAGCAATTCCATTCCATGGAATATTTACTAGTCGTTTTTTGCATGTTTTGTTCTTAATACTATATCACCCGTACCACCATCAATACTACGCCTATAACAAATAGTGTGGTAAATATCAGTTTGTTGTACTGTGCCAGCCACTCGGGCAGAAAGATATCAAAATTGTGCTTGGTGGATGTTGAGTATTGCCTTGCCATTACCGTCAGCGGGCAGCTACCTTTAAAGAGTATCAGCACCAGCCCCTCTATTATTATTGCCGCTACTGCCCACCAGCTATAGATGGTTATACACCCCGTAATACCACTGTACAATACATAAAGCACCGTAGTACCCAGCACCAGCCATATAATGGTATGGAGCAGTTTGATTAACAGCAGGTATCTTTGCGCATTGGCATCCATACCTGCAAAATAATACATAGGTGTTTCATTTCCTGCTCATTCATATACTATACACAAATAAAAAACGCCCCTGAAAAGAGGCGTTATATTTATTGTCTATTTGTATAATAACCATTCTAAGTTATTTGGCAGCTACCGCTTTCTTCACAATGGTTTTCTTCACTGCTGCTTTGCGCTTTGCAGGTGTTTTCTTTTTAGCAGTAGGTGCTTTTTTAGCCTTGGTCTTTTTAGGCATTGCGGCTGCAAATATTTTAGCTGCTTTCTTAGCACTCTTTACAAACTTCTTATCGCCGATGGCTGTTTTCATATCTGCCAATGCTGCTTCAATTTTCTTTGCTATAGCAGCTTGTATATCTTTCTTAGATGATGCTGCTTTTACCTTGCCGGTATCTGCCATATTTTATTAAGTATTTTGGTAAACAATAACGATTTGATAATACAAACTTAAAACATAGGTAACAATTTCAATGTTAAGTTTTTATTAGGGGTAATACATGAAAAGAATTGTACCGTACTGAAAAAATGCATTTTTCAGTAATTACATATTCCAATTGGAATGGAATATTTGGAATGAGCTACTCTTCCGTACTATAGATAACAAACCTGCACGATACCGTTTTACTGTCTGTTCGGCCGTTGCCATTCAGCAATGTAGCCTTCATACTGCCCGAGGCGTATTGTTGTGTAACTGCATCTATACTGATGCTACCTGTCTGCAATGCCGCTGAATAGAATTCGATATCATCAGCATAGTACACATTATCCATACCAATATTGGTAAAAGTGCCTGTATAACACATGTTGCTCAGGTGCAGCTTCAGCAATTCGTGATTGATGCCTTCGGCATATATATGCAACGCACCGGTTTTATAATCCCATACTGCATCAATGTATTCTACGGGTATTTCTTCTTCACTGCCCTCTGCCCACATGTGTACACTATGGCCGGGCGAAACGGTTTGCTTTTTATTGCATGCCAGCAACACTGTTGACAACAGCAATATGTATAACGCTTTCATAACCCTTGTATTTAGTTATACAGAGGCAATTGCGCCTCTTGTATTAACGCAAAGTTACTATGGTGTTATGCCCGCTATGTATAGCAAACAATCATTTAATGTATAGATAATTATTAATTAACCCATTGATAATCCTTATCTCCCCTCATTTGTTATTGCAACAGTATTGGACTACTTTAATGGTTTCGTTCAACTACCCCATTGATTTTATAATGCACTTGACCCAAAAGATTGAGCAGCGCATACATGAGTATGCCCCTGTTTTTGAATTGCTGCCAGCAGTAACTATAATAAACAACATAAAAACAGGCGTACCTGTATATATGAGCAACTGGGGCCTGCGCTTACTGAATACCGATATTGCTGCATTGCAGGCAATGGGTGCCGATTACCACAAGCATTTCTTCCACCCTGATGAAACACGGGAATATGTACCTGCAATATTGCAGATGCTGGAGAATAATAATGATGATGAGGTAGTGTCTTTCTTTCAACGTGTGCGCCCGTTGTATAAAGAAGATTGGGAACTTTGGCTCAGCGCCATTAAAATATTCATGCGCGATGATGAAGGAAAACCTATGCTTTCTGTAGTTACTACCATACCGGTAGCACCGGAGCACAACTTCTCGGCCAAGCTGGAACGCCTGCTGCAGGAAAATAGTTTTCTGCATCAGAACAACCACCTGTATGCATCGCTTACCAAACGCGAAAAAGAAATACTTACCCTGACTGCAAAGGATAAAACATCGGCAGAAATTGCAGAAACACTATTCTTGTCTGAAGACACGGTGAAAACACACAGGCGAAACATTAAGAAGAAAATAAATGTTGATAATAACTATGAATTAATACAATTCGCACAAGCATTTAATATGATATAGCAAGAAGAAAAAATACCCACCTATGGGTATTCCTGAGTGTAGTACAACCATCTATTTTTGCCGCGCAGTGATACCCCCCCTTATCAGGACAGTGGTATGTGATGCCACCGGATTTTCACAACTATATCTGATATAGATAACTGATAACCATATTAATATATTTGCCCCTATTGGTATGACTGTGCTGCGGCACCCCTCTTGTCGCAGCTTTTTTATTTCAATCGACAGGCATTTAATTGTTACCATCAACGGAGTACCCAACATAATAATGCGTAACTTTAAGATGTACCCGAAAAACGGTTGTTTATGAAATGGGCTTACGGTGTTGCCAACAAAGCAAAAGCTGCGGCGGGCTTATGTGCCATACTGGTAATCATACTACTGGGGCATATCTCTTACAGAAATGATTTTGCACGTATGGAGCACAGTTTATCATCTATCTACAAAGACAGGCTGATGCCCGCAACCTATATATACAATATCAGCAATCACCTGTACGAAAAGCGCCTGCTCGCAGAGCATAAAAACCAATATAGCATCCGGGAATATACAACGATGCAACAAATGCACGATGCAGCAATAGCAAGCATTATACACAGCTACGAAAAGACTTTCCTGACCCTGCCGGAGCAACAGGAATGGCAGGCTTTCAAACAAAACCTTGCACGCTACAACACGCACACTACGCCATATACACAGCTTGTACCCATCAGTATACAATCTACCCCCGATAAGGATTTTAATAACACCATAGCATCGCTGAATGCACTTAGCAGCATACAGGCAGGAGAAGGAAATAACATCAGGCGCAGCAGCAAGTCTATTGTCAACGCCACGATGCTTACATCTTATATGGAAGCCGCACTGCTGATAGTTCTCGGCTTGTTCACCATAGTTGTCATCAGCACTTCAGACAAGGCAATCTTCAAGCAACAGCAGCAACAGATATGGAACTGATGGGAGTAACAGCTATCTGATTAACGTATCCGCCACATCAGTCCGCAGGTTAGCCCTATGCCATCCCACGATGGGTTATTGAATTCGCCGGTAATATTCCAGTTAGAAAGGTGATTGTATTTAGCAGTAATCAGCAGCTTTGCACGTTCTGTAAGGTATATGTCTCCGCCCAAGCCTCCGGTAAGGGTAAAGTTAAACTGCGTACCACCATACGGAAAAGCGGGTGTCATCAGTATCACACCACCTTTTACCTCAAGAAAAATATTGTACATTGCAGCACGCCACATATAATGCCTGATAACAGGCCTCAGCCCGACACCGGTAGAATTGATATCTTTCTCAATAAATTGCCAGAGATACAATTCGCAGCCAAAAGACCGTAACGGATTAGCACTATATTCTGCACCTGCGTGTAATGCCAGTTGATAAGACTCAAAATAATCCACTTCTTTCATCACCCCTGTTTCGGCATAGCCATACCACTTGCCCTTGTGCCTGCCTTTTGCATACATCATGTGTACAGGCAACAACAATAACAGTATCAGAGCTGCTGAAAAACGCATAGGCAAAACGCAGTATATAAAAATACGCATTAAGGGCTATAGTCAATAACAAAAGAGCCGCAATAATATTGCGGCCCTGTACAATAAAATTCAGTAAGTATTAAAACTTGACACCAAATGTGAGTGCCGCATTATTAAAGTTGTTTTTGATAGTAGCCGTAGGCACTATTACGTTTGCATAACCCGGTGCTGTAGGGTCCAATGAATATGGTTGTTCCTGCATCTGGCTGCTGCTGTTTATAAAGCCTAAATCAATAAACCAGCTATCGGTACGAAAACCAAGCCCTGCGGAAAATTCCAGCCTGTCGGCATTAACGGCATAAGTTTTATAAGGACTGCCGTAGTAGCCAAAGCCTACGCGCACAGATATCATATCTATCCTGCCTTCAAGCCCTACCCTCAGGTTTGATGCCCCTTTGTATGTATTCTTAATTGTCTGGTTGATGCTTGACTGTAATGAACGGTCCTGTGCATCGAAGATGAAGCGAGATGAAGCATAGTTTACATATTCATAGTCCACACTCAGGAAGCCATATTTGCCAAAGATACCTGCTGCGCTCAATACGGTTCGCCAAGGTGTTACCAGGCTGTATTCATACACATTCAGCGGAGCATCTACACGTGTCACAGGGCTGCCACCTACACCTAAGACATTTTTAAAGTTTTCAGTATTGGTAACGATGTTCTTGTTCAGTTCATCCTTCAGGCTCATGTATGTAGGTGTATGTATAGATGCACCGATGCGCAATGCCTCAACCGGCTTATAGATAAAACCAAGTTTCAGATTGACACCACTACCACGTGTAGTAAGCGACTCTGAATATTTGAAGCTCTCGAAGAAGTTGTTGGGATTGTTGGTAGCATCTTTTTCCTCGTAGTTTATCTCGCGGATATAACGTACTACCGGTATGCCAATTGTTGCACCCATCATCAGTTTCTCTTCATAATTGCCACCTAATGATACAGCCAGTTCAGATATGCCACCTTTCTGCGTAATGGTACGCAACTGGTTGGTTCCTGCCTGATAATCTACTACAGGAATGTATGAACCGTTAAATGTATCTAACAAATAGCTTTGGTAACCGAGGTATGCAGGTGTTCCTGCTGCATTACTGTTGTTTACATCCTGCGGATATTGATTGGCATCTATTGAAAACACCTCCGAACCACTGCTGGTATTATTAAACCCGCCATAACTGGCATTGCTGCTGAAGTCTGCAAGGCGGTTGATACCAAACCCGAATGAAGTAGATTTCCATTTGCTGCGCTCGTAACGCTGTCCTTTTTGCGAACTTGTAAATACTACGCCCAGATTATTAATATTAAAGCGTGTGATATTATCATCCATTGCTTGCCCCTGATAAGTACCCGTTGCACTGTTCAGCTTCAGCGATGGTGTAAAAGTAAATTCAGAACGCCTGTACACACCCAGACCTGCGGGATTGACACTGAGTGATGTAAAATCGCCCCCTAAGGCACCTAAAGCACCACCTATACCCATAGAGCGTGCAGTACCTTGTGGCTGCAGGTAAGAGAATCGCAAAGCGTCTGTTTCATCTTGTGCATAAACGCTATTGCATGCTGTGTATGTAAGGAGTAATGTACTGGCGGCTAAATAACTGCGGATATTCATAAAAGCAGATTTCTTATTTGAATAAAAGACAATTTATAATTGTGAATGTTTAATTAATGTATAACAAATATCTGCAAACAAATGCTATACCAATGTTAAAAGCAAAGTACAGGATATTGTTATAATTAAGAACGTTTTAACGAATCAGAAAAACAAAGGTGGCATTTTGCCACCTTATAAAATCTTATTATCTGCGTCCGCCGCCGCCACCAAAACCACCGCTGCGGCTACCACCACCGCCTGAGCTACCACCCCGGCTACCACCGCCACCACCAGAATTTCCTCCACCACGGTTTTCGTAGCTGCGGGATGGTGCATTGTAGCTTGGCTGAGAATATTGCTGCTGCCTTGGCTGTTCATAGCGTTGTTGTGGCTGCACGTTCCGTTGTTCGTATTGACGAGGCTGAGAATTATTCTGCTCGTATTGACGAGGCTCTGCATTGCGCTGCTCTATTTGTTGAGGCTGAGGTTGCCTTTCATTATAACGTGGCTCCTCAAACCTGCCCCTGTTATTTTCTACAGGCCTTGCTTCTGCAGGGTTAGCAGTATTGCCACTATTATACCTGTTGCTTCTGCCGGCAGGGCGCTCTGTTTCTATACCACGCGGTGTCGTATTTGCCCCATTGTTTTCAGGCAACCTGCTTCCTCTTGGTGTAGTTGCCGGTGTACTTCTTACCGGTTCAGCACTACGTATGGTATTGCCTGCCCCTCTGGTCATGCGTTGCTGACTATTAGGTGCGTTTACAGCTTGCCTCAAGCCGCTGTTAGCTCTTACATTGCTGTAATTTCTATTGAATGATGTACGTGGCCCGTAAGTAGTATTGCGGAAACCACCACCGTTGTATAAGCCGGAGTAATAACCATCCCAGTATCCGTTGTAGTAACCACCACCCCAGCCACCGTAGCCCCAGCCACCATAGCCCCAGCCGCCACCCCAGCAGTTGAAGCCGGAGTAACCATACCAGTTATTCCATCCCCAGTAAGACGACCAGTATGGGCCGCCCCAGCCAACACCTACAGACCAACCCGGCTGATAACCCCATCCCCAACCCGGGCCCCAACCCCAATATGGATTGTACCAAGGGTCGTAACCCCAATACGGGTTGTAGAATGAACCATAACCGAAACGTTGGAAACGATTGGAATAATAAGAGTCATCGTCGTAATCTATATATGAATCATTCGATGAATTGCCGTAACGGCTATCGTTGTATGTCCCGTTTTCTTCTTCTACAGATTTGCGTGCAGCAGCTTCTTCTTCCTGCTGTTTGCGGTACTCTTCCTCTGCTTTTTTCTCTGCTTTGGCTTTGCGTCGTGCATCCCTGCTAGTAGTGTATATATCATCATCGTACTGCTGTGCATACACCGTAGCACCTGCCATACTCATCAATACAAGCCCTGTTAAAAGAAAGCGTTTCATCTTAATATGATTTTGCTTAGTGAAATTAGTACATTTGCGGCACTAAAAAGGCAACGAAAAGTGTGCCAAAACATATATGGCAGATAATTTAACATCTCGTAAACAGGATTACTCGCAGTGGTATAATGACCTTGTGCTGAAGGGCGGATTGGCTGAACACTCAGACGTGCGCGGGTGCATGGTAATAAAACCTTATGGATTTGCACTGTGGGAAAATATGCGCGACGTACTGGACCGCATGTTTAAAGAAACAGGACACCAGAACGCATACTTCCCTTTATTCATACCCAAAAGCTACCTGAGCAAAGAAGCATCGCACGTTGAAGGCTTTGCAAAAGAGTGTGCAGTGGTAACACACTACCGCCTGAAGAACGACCCGAATGGTGGTGGCGTAATTGTTGACCCTGAAGCCAAACTTGAAGAAGAACTGATAGTACGCCCTACGTCTGAAACCATCATCTGGAGTACATACAAAGGCTGGATACAATCTTACCGCGACCTGCCGATACTGGTAAACCAATGGGCAAACGTAGTGCGTTGGGAAATGCGTACACGCCTGTTTTTGCGTACAGCAGAGTTTCTGTGGCAGGAAGGGCACACCGCGCATGCTACTAAAGAAGAAGCTGTTGCCGAAACTGTACAGATGCTGGATGTATATGCAAAGTTTGCAGAAGAATACATGGCTATGCCTGTAATAAAAGGCGTAAAAACTGCCAGTGAACGTTTTGCAGGTGCTGAAGATACTTATTGTATTGAGGCATTGATGCAAGACGGTAAAGCATTGCAGGCAGGCACTTCTCACTTCCTGGGGCAAAACTTTGCGAAAGCCTTTGATGTAAAATTTGCTGATAAGAATAATAACATCGAATACGTTTGGGCTACATCATGGGGTGTATCTACCCGACTGATAGGTGCATTGATAATGGCACACAGCGATGATGAAGGGCTTGTAATGCCTCCACGCATTGCACCGCTGCAAGTAGTGATAGTACCTATCTACAACAAAGATGCTGAAGCAAGGCAACGCATAGATGACAAAGCAAACGCGTTGGTAAAAGAACTACGTTCACAAGGCATCAGGGTGAAATTTGACAATGACGACACTACCCGCCCGGGATGGAAATTTGCAGAACATGAATTACGCGGTGTGCCGGTACGTATAGCATTGGGTGCACGCGACCTGGAAAACAATGTTGCAGAAGTAGCGCGCAGGGATGAAAAAACAAAAGAATCTGTTTCGCTGGATGGATTGATTGCACATGTAACCAATCTGCTGGATGAAATACAAAGCAACATGTATAACAAGGCGCTGAAGTTCCGAAACGAAAGCATCACAAAAGTTGACAACTGGGATGATTTCGTAAAAACACTGGATGATAAAGGTGGTTTTGTTGCTGCACATTGGGATGGTACAGCCGAAACAGAAGACAAGATAAAAGAGCTGACAAAAGCGACTATACGATGCATACCATTGAATAACGAACAGGAAGCAGGCACATGCGTATTGACAGGCAACCCATCTGCACAACGCGTATTATTTGCAAGGGCTTACTAATACAATATTTATATACGGACATTATAAAGGTGCTATAACTGCACCTTTATTTTTTTGAGTATTTATTTAATATTTGCAGGAAATAAAAACTATGGAAAATTATATCGACACAAACAACCAAATAACAATAGATGAAACAGGTAAAGCCATTTATCTGGAAATGACAAGGTGGACAAAATTTCTTGCTATAGTAGGCTTTGTAATACTCGGTCTCATGGTGCTATTAGGCCTCTTTATGGGTTCTATTATGGCAACGGCTATGGGAGGCTCTGCAATGGGCGCCATGGGCAGTATCGGCCTTACATTATTATACTTGCTGATGGCTGCCTTGTATTTTTATCCTACATATGCATTATACAAATATTCTGTATTGATAAAACCCGCACTTGCAAATGCTGATACTGAATTGTTTAATAAAGCTATCAACTATAAGAAAAATATGTTTGTGTATATGGGCGTACTGATGATAATTGTAATTGCCCTTTATGCATTAATATTCATATTCGCTATTATGGGTGGCTTTATAGGTGCAATGAACAGCTAAAAATATCATGACTACAAAAGCAAAGGCATACATTTCTGTATGCCTTTGTTATTTCAAAGAATAGGGGTAAACATATTATTTAATAGCAATCACATTGTATGCCATGCCATTAGGTATAGCACTTACATTTTCGGTAAAGATTAACCATTTGCTTGCAGCACCATCATAATACACACCAATCGGTGTATTATGATATTGAATACCACTGGCACCAAGGTTATGTGTAACAATCAATATGGCATTCGGGTCTCCGTTTATCAATGGATTATCGATAACAGTACCATTTGAACCTGATGCGTTCAAGGCTGTTTTGGTATGTATAAAGGCAAACTTATTTGTACCACTTGCTTTTATAGCACCATCTACGTTCAATGCCGGTGTACTGGCAGCAGTGCTGGCAACATTCATCACACCGCTTGTATTGCTTACTGCGCCAACATTCACCTTTTGGCTACCCAATGCTACCTGCATAACTGTTGCACCGGAAGCAATGAAATTAAAATTATCCGCAGGGTCGCTATATTGTAAACCCCATGATGGGTAAGCAGGAGAATGCTGAATAACCATTTTATCGGCATTGCTGGTACCCGCACCATAGGTCATGATAGCAGATGTTTGTTTTGAGTGGCTTGCGTATGGAACACTCAGTAATTGTGTAGTACCGAAATCGGTATAGCTGCTGCCGCCTGCAGGGTCTATTTCCACTTTCATAAACTTATTGCTATCCAGCCAATTGATAGTAGTAATATCACCGGTTGTAGATGATGCAGCCCCATCACCAACCTGAATATTCAGCAAGCCTTGTGCTGTTGTCATTACAGTACGTGTTTCAGCATACAAAACTGTAGTGCCGGATGCTGTACCGTTAATAAGGCTCATACGTACACCTACATTCTGATTTGCAAGTAATGCACCTGAAGCATTTCTCAGTACTGCCTGATAATTAAAGCTTGCCGGTGTTTGTGCAAAAGCTGCGATAGAAAACAGAGAGTATATCGCTATCAATATGGTTGATTTGACAATGTTTTTCATAACTATAATTTTTATTATTGGAGTAAATATTGTTGAATGAATTAATGTTTAGTAAATGGAATTGTTTTCACTTCAGATGCTGATTGATTTACAATCTTCAGGTAGTAATTACCTGCACTGCAGGATGCGATATTGAAGCTGTGCGTATAGCTACTCTCGTTCATTACTGCTTTCTCAAGTTGTTGTATCAACCTGCCTGCAGCATCGTAGATGTAAAAGTTAACTGATATCCCCGCCGAAGCCTTTAACGACAATGTGATTACATCACTCGCAGGATTGGGGTATAAGCTATAACTCACCTCTATACCATTTGTTTTATTAATGCCTGTAGGATTGGCATCTGGCTGCTGAAAGCCCTGTGTCAGCAGAAACGTACCGGATGTTGCTGTGTTGATTACGATTTCGCCAACGGTACTACTCAATGAGCCGGAGCTGTTGGTAGCATGATGCCCTGCTGAGGCCACTACCTGCCTGGACATCGACTGTGCATACAATGTATGCGAAGCGACTCCTAAACACAGCATAATGAATGCTTTTTTCATGTTAATACCTTTTAAAAATGTTTTAGAATTATTGTGTGTATCGATTCACGGTGTAAAACTACCTTGCACATACTTGCAGCTGGTTGAAATAATCTGTAACTTTTGGGCGTATTAGCCGCTGAAAGCAAACATTATCAAAGGCTAAAACCTTACCGGTAGCGGATTAACATATAGAAACACAAGTTTTCACTTTTGGGCTTACAACCCCAAACAAGGATAGAAAAATAGTGGCTGCACCATCAAACAACATATGGACGCTTATACACAGTCTGTCGGCTCAGGAAAAATTATTCTTCCGTCGAGACTATGTGAAAGCCTATACATTGCAAGGCAATGAGCCACTGTACTTAAAGGTATTTGATGTAATCAGCAAACAAACATCGTATGATGAAGCCAAGCTATTAAAGCAGCTTTCGCCCACGCTGAGTATTAAAAACATATCATACACCAAAAACTACCTTTACGAGCAATTGTGCGATGCATTGCTATACATAAACAATCATGAAAATACCAACGCACGCATTTTTCAGCAGTTATCGCTGGTAAAGATATTCAGAGATAAAGGTTTGTATAAAGCGGCGTTGAAGATATGGGAACATGCCATCAAAGAGGCTGATAAATATGAATTGCACCCCCTGATACAAATGCTGAAAGAAGAGTATCGCAGGCTGCAGTTGTACAGCAATCCCAAAGCGTCGCAAAAAGCACTGATGCAAGAGTATGAAAAAGATAGTATATCTGCTGATGAGCATCTCCGCATACTACAACTACAGGAACTAAGTTTCCATGCATTGCTGCTTAGGAGGAAAACACACTTCAGGCAAGACAAGGAAGACAAAAAGATTATCAATACACTTTTACAAAACCCGCTGTTACAAAAAGAACCTCAGTCTGCATCCTTCTGGCATCTGCATTATTACAGAATGACGAAAGCGACTCTTGGATACCTGAATAATGACCCCGCATCCTACAGTTATGCCTATGCCAATATACATGCATGGCAGAGCAACGAACACTTTATTGCCCATGACTGCGAAAACTACATGGAAGTATTATATATTTTTTACTATACCGCTATACTTGCCAAAGACTACCAGCATGTAATAGACGTAATGCAACATAGCGGCAATAAACTAATAAAAGGTGCTGCTCACAGGGCTTATTTTGAAACAATCCGCCATCTGGCACTTAACAGGGTTTATAATAAACTGGCCGACTACGACAAAGTAAGCGTGTTGGTAAAAGTAATGAAGGATCACATATCCGGTTGGGAGCAATACATCAATACCGACTTGCAACGTACGCTGCGTTTATCATTGGGCATCAGTTGTTTTGTACTACAGGATTATGAAAACGCTTTCCACTATGTAAAGAACGCTACGCTGCTATTTAATGATGATACACGCCCTGAACATTACTCTTTCGCACACTTATTTTTACTGCTGATATGCTTTGAGCATAAAGACGATTACCTGTTCGACATTCAATACAAAAACACCTATTCTTATTTCTACCGTCACGAAAAACCATTGCCTTTCGAAAAAGCTATTCTGCATACATTACATAAAACTTATCCTACTAAAAGCTTCCGCACCCTGCAGGAAAACTTTAAGGAATTGCAGACAAGCCTTGCCATAACAGCCAACGATACTGTGCAACAAATAGTGTTCAGCATGTTTAATGTACCTGTGTGGATAGACAGTAAGCTGAACCGCGTACAATATAAAGACTGGGTGAAACGTAAGGTAGAAAATGAACTGACGATTTCGCGTTCTGCAGGTTAGCATTACTATCCATTAATAACACTTTCAACTATTAATTGAATACCCTATGCAGCCATTGGCCAAAAGAGTAACCCGATTTGGCAATTTCAATAACAAGGTAAACTGAGGCCAGCAATAACACAACCGTTACCCAAGGCTTTTTCTTCGTTACATTCTCTACCTGAGCATTATTGTTATCAGTCATAGTGAAAAATTTTATCTGCCTGAAGGTATTACAATCTTAGATTGGTAATAGGGTGATATATGGGTGAATTTACCATCGTAAGTTTTATAACTTTGACGCAATGGCAATACAGAAGCTGGCAATAGACGATTTTCTGCAACTGGCAAAAGAACACACTGTAATAGACGTACGCAGCCCGGGCGAATACAACCATGCGCACATACCCGGTGCATTGAACCTGCCATTATTCAGCGATGAGGAAAGAAAAGTTGTGGGCACTACCTACAAACAACAAAGCAGAGAAGATGCTATAAAGATAGGACTGGACTACTATGGCACTAAAATGCGCACTATGGTAGAACAGGTGGAAGCGTGGCTGCAAGAGAAAACCGATAAAACAGTGCTGGTACATTGCTGGCGAGGTGGCATGCGCAGTGCAGGAGTTGCATGGCTGCTGGATTTGTATGGCTTTAAAGTATATACACTTGTGGGCGGTTATAAAGCATTCCGTACAAAAGTGCTGACACAATTTACAAAACAACATACGTTTCGTGTTATAGGTGGTTACACAGGCTCGGGGAAAACAGAAGTGTTGCACAAAATGAATGGCAGCATCATAGACCTTGAAGCTATTGCAAGCCACAGAGGCTCGGCATTTGGGGCAATGGAGGGAGTCGCTGCCCCATCGCAGGAAATGTTTGAAAACAAACTGGCACTGCAACTGGTGCAACATGAATGGGAAATAATATGGCTGGAAGATGAAAGCCAACGCATAGGGCATGTAAATATCCCGCACGAATTGTGGAAACAAATGCGGGCATCGCAAGTATATTTTCTGGAAGTACCATTTGAAGAAAGGCTGCAATACATTGTGGCAGACTATGGCAGGAAAGACAAAGAGAAGCTGGTGAACGCCATCATCCGCATACAAAAAAGACTGGGACCACTGGAAACAAAGACAGCCGTTAACCACCTGCTGGAAGACAATATTAAAGACTGTTTTGAAATACTATTGAAGTACTACGACAAGCAGTATAACAAAGGGCTGCTGGAAAGAGCACCGGACACTATACACAAAATATCATGCAACAGTGTTGATGCTGCAAACAATGCCATACTGCTTACTAATACAATAAGACAACATGGATAATACTACCAACGATATAAAACTGACACAATATTCTCACGGTGCGGGATGTGGCTGCAAAATAGCCCCTGCTGTGCTGGAGCAGATATTGAAGGGACAGACAACAACAGTAAACGACGCGAAACTGTTAGTAGGCAATGCCAGTAAAGATGATGCTGCTGTATATGACCTGGGCAATGGCACTGCGTTGATTTCCACTACTGACTTTTTTATGCCGATAGTGGATGATGCTTTTGATTTTGGAAGAATAGCCGCAGCCAACGCCATCAGCGATGTGTATGCTATGGGTGGCAAGCCATTAGTAGCCATAGCTATACTTGGATGGCCGGTAGAGAAACTACCCGCAGAACTTGCACAGCAACTGATTGCAGGTGGCAGGGCTACTTGCGATGCAGCAGGCATACCACTTGCAGGCGGGCACAGCATAGATAGCACAGAGCCAATCTTCGGGTTGGCAGTGACGGGCATAGTGCCGATAGAAAACCTGAAACAAAACAATACCGCCAAAGAGGGGGATGTATTATTTCTTACAAAGCCATTGGGGGTAGGTATATTATCTACCGCACAAAAGCGTGGAGTACTGACGCCTGAACTGCAAACCGTAATGACAAAGCAGATGGCGAAGCTGAATACCATTGGCGAAGCACTTGGCAAGATAAAAGGTTTACATGCTATGACGGATGTAACAGGCTTCGGGCTGCTGGGGCACCTAATAGAAATGGCTGATGGCAGCGGGCTTGGCGCAGAGGTGTATTATAACAAACTGCAAATATTGGATGGTGCAAAAGAATACCTTGCACAACGCATAGTACCCGATGCTACTTACCGCAACTGGAACAGCTATAGCGCACAGGTAGGTTTTGAGGCAGGTGTAGATGTAATGCAGGCATTCAGCATACTACCCGACCCGCAAACCAATGGCGGATTGTTGATAAGTGTAGCACCAGAAAGTGTGGATGAGATAATGGCTTTATTTAGTGCAAACGGATTAGACGGCTTTATAGAACCTGTTGGTAAGATGACTGCTAAAGGAGAAAAGACTGTGAGGGTGATGAATGGGTGATAGTGGACTGATATCTAATCAATTATGATAGACACTTGCCAATAATAACTCTCCGCTCAAATCATAATAGAATGTCATTGCTTTTCGAGTATCTCTATGCTGAAGATATAGTGAAATAAGCTCTGACTGATCATCTAAGGAATCAACAATTTTCTTAAGCTCATCATATACACCTGATATATCGCTAAAGTCATGTACGGCTTTTATTATTTTAATTGTAGAATGACCTATTGATTTAATATACAGTTCAATTAATGGGATACTTTCCATTGTACGCTTAATTTCAGGCAACTGCATTTCAGGATATTCATAAATACTTTCTCTATTGAACATTGCTCTTAATAAGCGTTTCAATACTTTCACGTCATTATCAATTCCGATGCTATTATACTGGGCTCTATTTCTACTTACATAGCAATACTTTAACAATACACCATCATCCTGTATTTCATAAAAAATCTTATACGTTACATACTTCGTCCAACTTCTTACAAAATATATTACCTCATCAAGAATAAAGACAATCCATTTGGCATCCATGTTTTCCGGATAAATGCCTTTTTCAAATACAGAAAACTCACTCAGTTGTAACTTCACATCTAATATCCCTAATTCATATTCATTAGGAAATGAAGCTGCAATACTCTTAATATCATTACCCATGTGTCTATAAGAATGAATCGCAACAAACTTACTCTCCATAAATACCCTCTATCACATTCGCGTATTTCTGCTCTATGACTTTGCGCTTTAGTTTAATGGTTGGCGTCATTTCACCGCCATCAATTGTCCACTCGTTGGGGAGCAGTGCAAATTTCTTTATCTGTTCAGGATGGCTGAATAGCGGGTTGAATTTATCTAACTGTTTTTGAATTAGGTCTGTTACTTCAGGCAGTTTTATCAAAGCCTCGTTGCTATCAGGTGCCTGCATATCATGGTCTTTCAGGTATTTTCGCACATGCACAAATGCAGGCACTATCAGTGCGCTTACAAATTTGCGCCCGCTGCCTATCACCATTATCTGCTCAACAAATGTGCTTTCCTTCATTTTATTTTCCACCACCTGCGGCGCAACATATTTACCACCTGCAGTTTTAAATATTTCTTTTTTACGGTCTGTTATTTTCAGGAAACGTCCATCCACCAATTCACCGATATCACCTGTTTTAAACCAACCTTCGGCATCAAATGTTTCAGCCGTCAGCTGAGGGTTCTTGTAATAACCTATCATTACATTGCGCCCTTTGCATAATATCTCACCGTCTTCAGCAAAACGCACCTGCACATTTTGTATTACAGGCCCCACAGAGCCTACTCTGCGGTCTTCGCTTTTAAACTTATTTACCGATATCACAGGCGATGTTTCCGTAAGCCCGTAGCCTTCCATTATAGTAACATTTGCCGATGTAAACACTCGTATCAGGCGTTGCTGACAAGCGGCGGCACCAGTAACGATGGCTTTTACATTACCACCAAGCGCTTCGCGCCATTTTTTAAATATCAGTTTATTGGCAAGCCACAATTGCAAACGGTACCATGCACTACCCTGGTTTACATTATCATATTTAAAACCAAGATTCAACGCCCAGAAGAATAATGCACGTTTGATGCCTTTGAGGTCAAGACCTTTGGCAAGTATTTTTTCATATACTTTCTCCAACAGGCGTGGCACTGTGGTGAATACAATCGGCTTCACTTCTTTCAGGTTCTCACCAATAGTATCCATACTCTCGGCATAATAGATAGATACACCGGCGTTCAGGTATATATAACTTACCATCTTCTCGAAAATATGATTGAGTGGCAAAAAGCTCAATGCCCTGTCACCTTTAATCGCGAACCAAAACTCACATTCACAGTCCAGCACATTACTCACAATATTATCATGTTTCAGCATTACCCCTTTAGGGTTGCCGGTTGTACCCGATGTATAGATAATGGTAGCGAGTGTATCGCCCGTTATCCTGTTTATAATGCTATTATCAGGCTGCAGGTTTTTATTTACCAGTTCTTTCCAGTTTTTTACGCCGGGTATTTCATCATACGAAAACACATGTTGTAGTGTAGGAACTTGCTTAAACGCATCCTTAAAGCGTTCATACATATCTGCATTAGCTATAAACAGGATGCGAACTTCTGCCTCGTTCAGTACATATACAAGGTCATGAGCACTGATGGTTGGGTATAATGGCGTTAAAACTGCACCTGTTTGCTGCACTGCAAGGTCTGTAATCAGCCATTCGGGGCGGTTGGGTGATATAAGTGCTACTTTCTCCTGCTGCTCAGGTTCCAGCACATCGTTCTTTATGCCTAATGACAACAATCCGCCGCATAGTTTAGCAGCTATATCCCAACATTCGCGGCAACTATACGTGCGATACGCACCGTTTTCTTTACCGGCAAGCATTACTGCTTCGGGTTCTTCCGACACCCGTTTTGCGACAAAATCAAATAGGCGTGTTATCATACCTAAATTTAATCATTTTTTCAGGGATTAGGTATTTGTCTGTATTTTTTAGAATTTGCTTAGGATTTAGAAATTAGCGTCTGATTTTCAAGTAATGCGCCTGAGCATAGAACATATAGTACCCATACCCATGAAGGATAGGATAAGCGAGTACAACTCGCGGGTATGGAATCAGAAACTGACTTTCAACAGTGGTGAAAGGATATTTATACAAGCGCCTTCCGGTACCGGAAAAACCACACTTATACATTTCCTTTACGGGCTTCGCAACGACTATGAAGGGAAGATACACTGGAGTGCATTTAAAATGCACGAAATAAACACGGAACAATTATCGCAACTCAGGGCTTCTGCTGTAAGTGTAATATTTCAAGACATGCGGCTTTTCCCCGAACTCACAACATGGGAAAACCTGGAGGTAAAACGCAGGCTTACGAATACGGTGAGTGAATACGACGCTGAAAAATGGATGGACAGGCTTGGCATCAAACACAAAATGGATAGCACTGCAAGCAAATTATCTTATGGCGAGCAACAACGTGTTGCAATAGTACGCGCACTGTTACAACCTTTTGAATGGCTGATTATGGATGAACCCTTCAGCCATCTGGACCATGCCAACAGGCAACGAGCCATAGCACTGATCAACGAAGTAGCGGAAATGAATAAAGCAGGCATATTACTTGCCGACCTTGATGACAATAATTACTTCACCTACACCCGAAAACTGCTGCTGTGAAACCACTGAAACAATCGAAACTGGTAAGCAAGCTACTGCTACGCCACCGCAGCAACAACCGGTTGTGGATATCACTGCTTGCGCTATTTGCCGGCACCACACTACTGCTGGTAGCGGTTATGATATGGTGGAACTTCAGCCTGATATTAAACGGCAGCGTCAATAACGATAGCCTCGGCAGTACATTCCTCACCATAGGTAAAAATGTAACCAATGAAATGATGGGCAAAAAAAATGCCTCGTTGTTTACACCAAGGCAAATTGAGGCTGTTGCTGCCGCACCGCAGGTGGAGGATGTAGGTATGCTGATATCGAACAGGTTTCCTGTTTATGCATCACTGAGCATAGCCAACGGGTTTGCTACAGATATGTTTCTGGAAGCCGTACCAGACAGGTTTATGGACAAACGCCCTTTCGGATGGAGTTGGGAGCCCGGCAACACTCAAGTACCCATTATACTATCTTCCGACTTTCTGAACATGTATAATTACGGCTTTGCTTTAAGCCAGAACATGCCGCAATTATCACAGGCAACCATACAAGCTTTAGCCTTCGACCTTACTATCGGGAAGGGAGGTTATACAGAACACTATACAGGACGTGTAATCGGTTTCAGTGACCGTATCAGCTCTGTACTTGTACCGCAATCATTTATAGAATACGGCAATAAAACATTTGCCCCTACAATACCCATTGCACCATCGCGCCTAATACTAAAGGTAAATGACCCGAGCGACAAACGTTTTGCGGAGTTTCTGAGTAAAAACGACTATACCACCAATAGCGAACAACTGAGATGGAACCGTATGCGCAGTGTTGTAGAAACGGTAGCATCCGGCACAGGACTGCTGGCTATACTACTGATGGGTATAGGTACGTTGGTATTCATCCTCTTTATAGAATTGACCATTGCTAAAGCAAAGCAATCTCTATCGCTTCTGCTGTTAATGGGATACAGCCCCCGCTATCTTGCCATGTTTATGCTCAGGCGCTTTGTACCGCTGATCATCATTGCATTAGGCATGTCGGCAATTGTTGCTACCACCATACAGGACATAGCCTCAACGCGCCTGATATCAATGAATATATCACTACCCGATTCCCCTGGATTGCCGGTATGGACTGCACTGATATTAAGCGCAGGAACACTATTGATTTTTGTAACAAGGTCTATTTTCACTGCTCTTCGCAGCAACGGTTAGCTATACTTTTTTTCTTTTTGACTATACAGATACCACATCATAAATATCACCGCGTATATAACCAATTTGAACGCGTAATGGTGCGCAAAATCAATTAGCGGCGCATTAATATGAGTCATATATGCAAGGGCTGTGCAACGCACAACGTTGAGGACAAAAATCAGTATAACACCATTAAGCATATACAACAGCTTCGATTTGACAGTACCCCCAATCGCTAATAAAAAGCCGATGAACAACACCATCAATTCAAGCCCGTTGCACTGGTCAGCAATGCCTACAGAAAACTCATTATTGATATATACCCATTGCCCTTTGCTTACGGTATCAAAACCAAGTAATTGAAGTAAGTACACTGTACCATCGATTACGATATTTGTAAGATACTTATCGGGGAAACGAAACGGTTTTAAAAGCAGGTGATATACCGCGAGCCAACCTGAAAGTAACAGAGCTGTCTTAACAAGGAAGTGCCTGACACTTTGAGGTAGCTCCCGGTATAACCTGGTTGTTTGTGCAACCATACTCAACTATTTCTCTTTGATTTGAGTATTATCCTTAGATTGTTTTTTCTTTTCAGCAACTTTCTTTGCGCTGTAACCTGCAATACCTGCTGCAACCAATAAACTCAGGCCGCCATCTACAGGCACACAATTACTTGCAGTCTGTGCGATTGCTGCTACAGTCATCGTAACGAAAACTGCTGTCAGCATAATGTGTTTTTTCATTTTTTAGTTTTTTAAGTGGTAAACGATTGGTTTGTATTATAGTGCTGCAAATATGCAATACAGCCCATCCTTTATGCAAGCAAATCATGGTTTTTAACCTCTTGTTAGTGAGCTGATAACACAGAAAAGGAAGTTCGTGAACTACAAATTTGCAATTGATTAACGAGCCGTTAACCGGTAACGAAACAACGAATTGAAAATCAGTGATAGCACTGTAATTAGTATATTAGCGTATGGAAACGAATTTAGGAATCGGCTCAAGAGTAGAGCACCCTCATTTTGGCAAAGGTGTAATAGTTGATGTTGCAAGTGAAACTTATACTATCTGGTTTAAATCTCAGAATGGCACCAAGAGTATTAATAAAGACTATGAACTGAAAGTATTGCAGGCAACAGAAGGTGGTAGTGACACCGCTACAAGTGGTTTAACACTTGCAGATATAGAACAGGCATTGGATAATATACTGGAACGCCGCCTGCACGAAATGCAACTTGTACCAATGGGAAATAAGTGGAACAATGGTATAATGATACTTAAACCCGGAGAAACAGGTTTGCAGGAAAAAGAAGTACCAATAGAAACCTTCTTCCATAAAATAGTAATGGTGCGCGACAGGCTACGTTTGATTGAACAGAAAATCAACGCTCATAAAACACTTACAGATGAAGAAAAAGTAGACCTGCAACAGTATGTGACTGCCATATACGGATCGCTTACAACATTTAATGTATTGTTTAAGGAAACACACCACCAATTTAAAGGCAGCAGTAAAGACTAACGGGTAAGTTGTGATATTATTTCAGCGTGTTGCGGGTATTGTTGCTGCAACACGCTTTTTTCTGCCAGTTCAAAATCGGCAAAATCAAAACCCGGCGATACTGTACAACCACAAAGACAATACCCACCATGTACCTCCACCCGCGATGCAAACCAACTACCGGCAGGTATTACTATCTGAGGCTGCTCTCCGCTTTCTATATTCAAGCCCAGTTTATGAATCAGTAATTCGCCATCAACAGTTATTTCGTATATATACAATGATGTACCATCATAATGATGCCACATCTCATCAGAAGCAATGCGGTGAAATGCAGAAAACTCTCCATACTCTAGCAGGAAATATATACCGGTAGCAGCATTACGATTGCCTTTGTGTTCCGGGGTGAGTACCTGTTGAGAAAATGTTAAACCGGCACGATATGTTTCCTTAAAAGCACCTCCTTCCACATGGCTTATCAACTGTAATTTTTCCTTCCAATATATTGCTGTACGCGGGTTTTGCATGATTGCTTATTTACGCGAAGGTATGTTATAAGCTTGTTAAATGGCGGAGCGACAATCAGAATGGCACGCAAACAGGCATACTTGTTGCCTTATACCTGATAAGCAACTGAACAATATGAAACGCTTACAATACATAGGATTGATTTTAGCCGGCGTGGTATTTCTTTCATCATGCGTGAAGAATGAATATTATAATACTACCCCCACTACACCCGTAGGTTATCAGAACATATTTGATGATAATTTTGATTATGATGCGCATAACTGGTCGTTCAGCGACCTGTCAAATGATGCGTATGTGAAAGTGGTAAACGGGCAATTAAAATATGTTTACAATCCGGTGAATGATGGTACAAATACGGTAGCGGTATCAACAGGATTGAACGCTAACCGAAACTTCCTGATACAGACACGTATACAATCAAACTATGCGATGGGGCTTGTATTCGGTGTATCGAACAATGATTACGGCTACTCGCTTTTCTTAGATGACCAGGGATATTTTGCCCTGTACAAAGAAGGTAATGCCAATACACCAGTCAAGACGATGATAGACTGGCAATACAACAGCGCGATTGTAAATGGCTGGAACAATATAGAATTTGAGCAAGATGGCGATTATTGGATAGGATATGTAAACGGTACAAAACTATTTGAGATAGCAGCACAAAACCTGTATGGCAGCAAAGTGGGTTATATAGTGATGGCGGGGACTACAGGTTATGCAGATTATTTGACCGTTCAATGGTAAAATATGCTGCTTGGGTAGAATGGCACAGGTGTTAAATAACAAATCCTTGTAACTTAGTTGCAAGGATTTGTTATTTATGGGTGATACAAATAATATAAACGGGAAACAGTTTACCCCCATCGGCTCAGCAAAAGAAGCAGTCTTTCTGGAAGGCCCGCAATCAAGATGGAAAGAATTTACATTTTTATTGAAAGTAATGCGCCAGTTCATCCACGGCTTTCGAAAACTGCACTTTCTCGGCCCGTGTGTAACAGTTTTCGGTTCAGCACGTTTCAAAGAAGATCATCCATACTATCAGCAAGCAAGAGACATAGGACGGGAATTAGTAGGTCTGGGGTTTACAGTAATGACAGGTGGTGGCCCAGGTATTATGGAGGCTGCTAACAGAGGGGCACAGGAAGCGGGGGGTATATCTATAGGCTGTAATATTGTATTACCACATGAACAGAAACCCAATCCATACCTCGACCATTGGGTAGATTTTGATTATTTCTTTGTACGCAAAACAATATTGAGTAAATACTCATACGGATTTGTTGTTATGCCCGGTGGTTATGGTACACTGGACGAATTTTTTGAAGCCATCACATTGATACAAACAGGTAAGTTTCAAAAATTCCCTGTAGTACTTATGGGCAAAGAATACCATAAAGACCTATATGCACATATACAGGGTATGGTAAAAAACAAAACCATTTCAGGAACAGACACAGATTTATTTCTCTATACTGACTCAGTAGAAGAAGCCATAGCTCATATCAACAAATATGGTGTAGAAGGCTTTAAATTAAAAAAGCGCAGACGCATCAGGCCATCAGGTATTCTCGGAGAGAAATAACAGTAGTGATACACCTGTTAAACCAGAAATATATTTTGTACTTTGCATATCCGGATTGAACGGCTCATATCAGGATAAGCCATTGAAAAAGAGGATAAAGAACATATTCAGATTAATTACCGGACATCATTCAGCGTTTTCGCTCGAAAACAGGATGTTTAATGTAATATGTACAACGGCATTCTTTGCGTTGTTACCCTCCTTATTGTTCAACTATTTTCTCAACTATCCACTCTATGTCTTATTAATAATATTAGGGTTACTCATTGAGCTTTCATACCTGTATTATTTATCTCGATTCAAGCAAAGGTTCAATATCAGCCGTATTATATTTGCAGGAAGTTCCTACGCCTTTCTCATCTTAAATTATTTCTATAATTCAGGTATTAATGGCCCTACACTATTAGCTTTTTTTCTCACATACACCTTTTTGATAGCAATCTTTTCAAGAAAGACTTATCCGGTTTGGACGGCATTGCACATTGTAACGGGGGCATCTTTATTAATAATTAGTTTCTTTAATCCTGAATCTGCTCATTATTCTTATCTTGGAGAAGGTGCACGTGTTACAGATTTTATAGTTACTTATGTTACAATGCTCCTGTTTTCATTCTTTGCATTAGATTTTATCAGGGCCAACTACGACTACGAGAAAAAATCTGCGACTGACAAGGCTCATGCCATTGAAGCTCACAATAAAGAATTAGAGAAAGTAAATAGTGAAAAAAACAAACTCTTCTCCATTGTATCACATGACTTGCGTAGCCCGCTGAACACAATACAAAGTTATATGGAGCTCTTGTCTTCAGACCTGTTGGATGCGCAGGAAAAAGCAGTAGCAGAAAAAGAATTACTGACACTCACAAAAAACACTTCAGACCTGTTGTTTAACCTCCTATCCTGGTCTAAAACACAAATGGAGGGTGTACACGCAAAACTCAGGGAACAAAACTTGTTCAATATACTTGCAGGTACAATAAATACACAGCACGCTATAGCATCTCAGAAAGACATAAGTTTTACGAATAACATCAGCAAAACCGCATCGGCCATTTGTGATGAGGATATGGTGCAATTAGTAGTCCGCAATTTGTTGAACAATGCGATAAAATTCACCCCTACATTTGGCAAAATAACTGTTGACACTATACAAACCGACAAGGAAGTCATCATATCTATCAGCGATAGCGGCAAAGGCATACCCCTGGAGCAACAAAAAGAAATCTTCTCTCTTAAAATACGCTCTACATACGGCACCAATAATGAAAAAGGCATTGGGCTAGGGTTGGTATTATGCAAAGACTATATTGAACTGCAAAATGGCAGCATATGGTTTGAAAGCGTTCCAAACGAGCAAACTGTATTCCACATATCCTTACCAAGGGCACAGGCTTAGCAGAAACATTACCATATCTATATTTTTTTGCATAATTTACAAATACCCAAATTGCAGATTATGAAAAAGCTGTATTCCACAATTGTCTTATGCATTACAATTGCTGTAAATGCACTTGCTCAAACAAGCATGCTCAACACCAATACTGCCGCTGAGCAAATAATGCTTGGCAGCTACAACCCGGCAATATATTCTGCAAGCACTATAATTTCCGACCCTGCAATCATCAGTACTGACATTAATAACCGTATATCTACAGATTCATTATTATCCTACCTTGAAGGATTACGAATATTTCAAAACCGCAATACGGGCTCAGATACCTTATCCGCTTCAAAAGGTATTGGAGCGGCACGCAGATGGGTTTTCGATAAGTTTCAGCAATTCAGTTCACAAAATGAAAACAGGTTAGTCGTTAGCTACCTGCAGTTCGACCTGAACGTATGTAATATTACCCAACATCGCAATGTAATGGCAGTTTTACCAGGGAGCGACACCAGCGATAAATCCATTATCATTATCGAAGGACACATGGACAGCCGATGTGCGGTACTATGCGATACTGCCTGTATTGCCGAAGGCATGGAAGATAATGGCAGTGGTACAGCACTTGTAATGGAACTGGCAAGGGTAATGAGCAAATACACTTTCAAAAACACCATCGTCTTTATAACCACAATAGGTGAAGAGCAAGGGCTTGTAGGCGCTGAAGCAATTGCCGACTATGCCGTAGCTAAAGGCATCAAAATAAAAGCTGTTTTGAATAATGATGTAATTGGCGGTGTAATGTGCGGTAAAACATCTTCTCCGCCAAGCTGCCCGGGGTTTAATGAAATAGACAGCACACACGTAAGGCTATTTTCATTCGGGGGTTTTAATTCTATGCACAAACAGCTGGCACGTTATATAAAACTGGAATATAAAGAAATGCTACTGCCTGCAGCAGCGGTACCAATGGGTATACACATTATGACGGACGAAGACAGGACCGGCCGCGGTGGCGACCACATCCCTTTCAGAAGAAATGGTTTTGCAGCAATGCGTTTTACATCTGCCAACGAGCATGGCGATGCCAACGTAACCGCACCCGGATATGATGACAGGCAACATACATCGGATGATATCCTCGGGGTGGACACAAACGCGGATACTATTATTGACAGCCTGTTTGTAAACCTGAATTATCTGGCAAGAAATGCAGTAATAAACGGGAATGCAGCAGCTATGGCAGCACAAGGTGTAAAAACGCCAACATTCAACTTCACCACCATTGCCGGCCAACAAGCTACAGACCTCAGCATCAGCATTACAGACCCGGCAAACTATAGTAAATACAGAGTAGCTATTCGTACTACAGGAAACGATTGGGACAGTGTTTATACCTTCAATACAAACAAATGTACTATTGCTAATATGCCTCAGGCAAATTATATAGTAAGCGTTGCCGCTGTTGACAATAACAATATTGAAAGTTTATTCTCCGCAGAACAGATGGGCAAGCTATCGGTACAAAACCAGACAAATACACACAGGAATATAGAATTGCTGCAAAACGTACCTAATCCATTCGATGAGAAAACAATGATTTCAGTTAAAGTAAATAGTAATATTCAATATAAAGAAGCGTACATCAACATCACAGACATACAAGGACGCATCATTAAACGATTGCCTGTAAACTTGCAGCCAGGTATTAATGAAGTGATTTATGAACATGGGTATAATGCAACCGGAACCTATGGATACACACTGGTGATAGACGGCAAGCCGATACAAACAAATCGTATGGTTTTTGCGAACTAAGGAGCAGCTTTATTACCGATAGTTAATCTCAATGTCACAGATGTGTTAAATATCTATCAAACAGATGCATTCATAAAACTTTAACTATGGCACATGCGTAAGTATGTATAACTTGTACTACGCAATATGTTCATTCGAATCATCACCATATTATCCTTATCATTTTTACCATTGGTATTATTTGCCCAGATAAACCTCGATGCAACCATTGGTGCCGGATTATCGTATGCTGATGCAAAAAACACAGAAAAATATCTCCCGATTTTACGTCCGAATGCAGGCTTATCAGTTGCTGTACCTGTAACAAAAAATATTGCTTTACAAACAGGCGTGCAGTACACACTTCGCGGGTACAATACAGTACAAAAGGAGACATTCGGGAAAGACAAATCGTATTACCTGACGATGTTCAGAATGCACTATATATCCATACCCCTGATGCTATCGGTAAAAGCATACAGTGATGACAAATTGCAGGCATGGATAGACGGTGGTATAAATTATAATTTCTTTCTTGCCGGCAATATGCGGTTTAATTATAAAAATTATAAAAACAACGAACTGGTTGATGAAAAGGGCAAAACATATATTGTAAAAGGGTGGTTTACACCATCTAAATACAGCCCAACCATGAACTCTTACGATGTAAACGCACTCGACATTGCACTGAAATTGCAATTGCGCTTTTTATATAAAGAGCGATATAGCTTCCTGATATTTCATGAAAGCAGCCTCTACGACATCAGGGCAAACCCCGACAATAAAGCATCTACAGTAAAAATGCAATATTCAGGAATAGCATTGGGCTACCGTTTATTTTAATTTCATAATTTGCCATAGGAATAATCTCCTCATTTGCTATGGCAGAAATAAAAACAAAAAAACATGATGGCGATGTAATGGCATTTTTGAATGCCATACCCGAAGAACGTAAACGCAATGATGCGATTGCCATTACGCAAATGATGCAGGAAGCTACCGGGTATGAACCAAAAATGTGGGGAACAAGTATCATAGGCTTTGACGAATACCATTACAAATATGATAGCGGACACGAGGCTGATATGTGTCTTATAGGTTTTTCTCCACGAAAACAGAACCTCACTTTATACATCACACAAAATTTTGACAAGTATGAAAGCCTTTTCAACAAACTTGGCAAATACAAAACAAGCAAAGCCTGTATTTATATCAACAAACTGGATGATGTAGATACTTCTGTATTGAAAAAGCTAATAACCGAAGCATATAAAGACGCAAAGAAGACGTACAAGAAATAAACATTACATGAGAATACTCCTGATTACCCTCATCTCAGCATTTCTTAGTTACGATAGTTTCGCTCAAAAAAGTAGCTTTTCTGAACCGGACGTATCATTCAAAAAACGCGTTGAACGATTAATAAATATCAGCGATACATCAAACACCGACTTACTTGTAGTAATTAATGAAAAAGGTTCTCAATTTACAATTACAGACATCATAAATAACGCCCTTATTTATGATAGCTTACCAATATACTCTGACACTAAAGGCAAGTATAAAAAGCTGGATGATACGGCTGTATCTCAATTACTTCATTTCACTTTCGACTCCACACACAAAAGACAAATCTTAAACATTGAGGATATCATTATAGAAGAAGATTGGAGTATTGATGAACAAACAAACCAAGGGAAACGTAATTACATATGGTTTCAACTATGTCACTCAAAAGATAAAAAGCATGAAAACCTTATACCATTGTTCACGATTAAAGCTCAGGACTTTTTGAAACTGTGCAGTAAGTACCAAGTTTATTATGGAAATGATAAAATATCGCTATCCTCCTATTTTGAGAACAGGTATTTTAAAAGTAGAATCATAGGCACCAGAACCGTTGAAATAAAGTACAAAGGCTACGACTGGGAGCGTTTAGAGGACTGACTTCTCCGCTTCCCATTTATTGCGTCCCTCACCTTTTATCACATGGCGTTCGCTGTGATAAGACGAGCGTACTAACGGGCCGCTTTCTACATAATCGAAGCCCATTTTGTAACCCTCTTCACGATAGTATGCAAACTCATCGGGATGCACAAAACGAATAACAGGAAGGTGCTTAGGTGTTGGTTGCAGGTATTGCCCTAATGTAAGTACATCCAAACCATTATCAGCAAGGTGGCGCATAGTTTGCAATATTTCTTCAGGCTGCTCACCAATGCCCAGCATCAGGCCACTTTTAGTACGCATCCCACCATCTTTCAGGCGGCGCAATACTTCAAGGCTGCGATGGTATTTGGCCTGTATGCGCACTTTGCGCGTCATGCTCTCTACTGTTTCCATATTATGAGAAACAACTTCAGGAGCTACATCTATAATGCGTTGCAGGTTTTCCCAATCGCCTTTAAAGTCGGGTATCAGTGTTTCCAGTGTAGTATCAGGATTTAAAGCACGTACTGCTTTAATCGTATTTGCCCATATAATAGAGCCTCCATCCTTCAACTCATCACGGTCAACAGAAGTAATTACTGCATGTTTTACACTCATCAGGTGTATAGCCTCTGCTACTCGCTGCGGTTCATCCCAATCAACAGGTTCAGGACGGCCTGTAGCTACCGCACAAAAACCACAAGAGCGTGTACAGATATTACCTAATATCATAAAGGTAGCAGTACCTTCCCCCCAACACTCGCCCATATTCGGGCAATTACCGCTTTCGCAAATTGTATGCAGCTTGTGTGTATCAACAAGGCCACGTACATGGCGATAACCCTCCCCTGTAGGAAGCTTTACCCTCAGCCAGTTTGGCTTTTTCACCCTTGTTTCTGTATTATTTGCAGCAGTACTGATAACCGGTAATTCCTTCATAATGGTCTGAACCTCATTTATTAACCCACCTTTATAGGCAGGAGACTAAAAACGATGCAAATTACAACACCTACTTGCGTCTGCCAAATTGAATAGATGCATATACATTAGTAAAAAATGATTTATCTGCCTGATTGGCCATAATCATCACTTTACCTGTATAATATTCAATATTAATGCCTGTTTCTATAGCCAGTTTGCTATGCCTGCTGGCAGCAAAATCAAAGTGCAGTGCAGTTTTAGCATGGATACCCGGAACGATATTTACTTCACCTATACCTTTAGAAAAGCCTGCTGCACCTACTATACCATTCTGGTACAAAAAGTCATTTTTAGTAGCTTCTGAGTATTTAATAGTCTCTTTTGCAGATGTTCCAGGAGCTACAATGTTGATATAATATGGCTTTAACAGCCCCAAAGACAAACCTCCGAGATATACCCAATGAACGGATACGGTACCGGATTCAGGCTTACCGGCTATCATTTTACGGTTGCCATACCCCAATTTTAACGCATAGAAATTATTCACCTTACCAAATACAAAAGGTGTTGGGTTTTCTGTAGCAAAAGAACCTAATGTATTAGTCCGTTTTATCTCTTTAGGATGGTGCTTTTCTGCAAGCTCTACTTGAAAAACACGTGTATCATAGAACAAATCGCTTTGCCTGTCCTGGCTTTTCACCCAACCCTTATCCACAAAAACACCCCATCCGTCTGAATTAAGCCTTAAACCAATACTGAACTCTTTGCGTAATGGCTTTATCTTTTTTACTACCGGCTTCGACTTGGTTGGTGGAGTAAAACTATTAATATTCAGGCTATTAGCACCACTACCCTGTGCCATAGACTGTTGAGATATCAGCAATGCTGATATGCATAATGTGCCTGTTATTATTCCTTTCATATTGGTGTTCTATGAACGATACATCGTAAATTTAACACAAAAAACGATACATGACGTCTAAAGTGCTATATACAGGTAATTTAAGAACAGAAGCCACCCATCTGCGTTCGGGCTCGGTAATAGAAACAGATGCACCAACGGATAACCGGGGTAAAGGTGAGCGTTTTTCGCCAACCGACCTTGTAGCTACTGCCCTGGCAGCATGTATCGTTACTACAATGGGCATTGCAGGCGACACACACGATATTAATATTGACGGAACGGAATGTGAGGTAGAGAAAATAATGGCAAGCGACCCGAGGCGTATTGGCGAGATAAAAGTGAATATCATAATGCCCGCAGGCAAAACTTATTCTGAAAAAGAAAGGCTGATACTGGAGCGTGCGGCTGTTACATGCCCGGTAGCTAAAAGCCTGCACCCCGACCTGAAAGAAACAATATCATTTGTCTGGGGTTGATTTGAGCAAGCTTAAACCTACTGCACATTCAAGGCAGCGCTTTTTGCCGCAATAGTTATTATATAATTGAATAAACGCCTGCCCTTGTGCGGCGTTTATTGCTTTCCAGCTAATGGTGTTGTATTGTTCTATGATGTGGTTCTTTTCTGCAGGCAGTTCATCCAGCAATTGTAATGCAAGTTCTTGCTGCTTGTCTGTACCATGCGCCTGTGCATACAGATAACGAATAGGCGCTATGGTATTGATGATGATATTCTGAATGGATGACTTGCCGAGATGTTTTGGTGCAGGTGTATCTGACGGTTCATCAAATCTGTAATGTGTATCCCAATATTCACTTGCTGTTACATCCAGAAGTGGTATTATCTCTTTTACCGTATTCGTTTCTACAATCTGAGAAAACAGATGGAAAGACTTATGCACCAATGCTGCAAACTGTGCAATGCGGATAGTCGGAAAATTGGCCGGGCGAAGCCGCAGGTATTTCCAACGGTGTGCAGGCAATGGTGTTAACTGGTATTTCTGCTTCAGGTATTGGTATTCTTTCTTTAGCGAATTCGGGTATTCATCTCCAAAATCTGCATCCAGCATACCCGCCTGCCCAAATAGGACTGCTTCAATCTGCAAGAGCGTGCCGCCTTTTGCAAATACATTGTGTGGAATAGACAGTGCCAATTCAAGAAACACATCAGCATTCAGTTTAAAGCCGAAGTTGGCAGCCATACGCCAATAGAGCACATTGCGCCAATCGCCCGCACTTTTATCTAATAGCTCTTGCCACAAGACTTGCTTTTCTTCCCAGCGTTCTGCCAGTATTCTCGTCAGCCAACTTTCTTTAGTGATATCTTTTACCTGTTGCAATTGGGATGCACAAGGTATTGGCTGTACCTGTGCCATGAGTGCATTGTATTGCTGCACCACATTTGGCATAATATATTTTCGCAGTTCTAAAACAGGTGTATGCGCTGGACCAGTATCACTATCATGATTGTAAACTACATGCAGTATCACATTGCGGTAAGCTTCGTCGTGCTGATGACCATGCTTTAGCCAGTCGCTGTTATTTACATGCAATTCTACATGGCCCGCCAGCAGGGTATCTCCTACCCTTACTTTGGCTTCCAGAAAATCGGGGCCTGCATTGGTATTATACCTGCCGGGGTGAACAACAGTTATTGGTTCACCATTTGTGGTTTGTAGTTGTGACGGATTATAAAGGCTGTATTGCCAGATAAACTGCAATAGTTTTTCCTGCATCGTGATGGTGTATTATGCTACCATCAAATTACAAATAAGCAGCCATTTGTTGCTGATAATCTTTAGCAGCCTCACCTGCTTTCACCGCAAAGTCTTCGCCACTGCTGGCAAATATCACGGCACGAGATACATTGATAAGAATACCACCATCTTTGTTCAGCGCGTTTTCGCATACAGTAGGCACATCGCCACCCTGTGCACCAACACCCGGTATCAGGAAGAAATGGTCGGGTAACATTTGGCGTACGTGTTGCAATTGTTCTTTTCGGGTAGCACCTATTACAAACATCAGGTTTTCGGGTGTGCCCCAGCTTGCTACTGTTTTCAGTACACGTTCGTACATCAGCTCATCGCCGCTTGGCTGCAGTTGGAAGTCTGCACTACCTGCATTAGAAGTAAGCCCCAACACAATAGCCCAATGGCCATCGAACTGCATAAAAGGCTGTACGCTGTCTTTGCCCATGTACGGGGCAACGGTTACACTATCGAAAGGATATGTTTTAAAGAATGTATGCGCGTATTGCTCTGCAGTATTGCCGATATCGCCACGCTTTGCATCCGCAATGGTGAAAATATCTTTAGGTATGTATTTCAAAGTCTTTTCAAGGCTTATCCAACCTTTCAAGCCTTGTGCTTCGTAGAATGCTGTATTGATTTTATAAGCTACTGTATAGTCTTTAGTAGCATCGATAATAGCTTTATTGAAGGCAAATACCGGATCTTCGTCTGCAAACAGGTGCACAGGCACTTTTTTCAGGTCTGTATCCAAACCAACACACAATACAGATTTCTTTCTTTTTATCTCGCTGACAAGCTGCGCACGATTCATATTAAAACAGATTGGGCTGCAAATTTAATGGCATTATTTGTACTTACCTATCTTATCGTCAATTGCTATATCTTTTACAAAGCTGCGTTGTAGTTTCATATTAATTAATAATGATTGTGCACCTGCTTTATTACAAGCCGTTTGTATATCATCTACCAGCTGCATTACTTGCTCGTACGGGCCTTCTATTACCGTTTCAAAAGGGCATACTAGGTATTCCATGCCCGATGCTTTTATGCAATCTATAGCTGCATCTACTACTGCGTATGCTTCGGGTTGTGGCATATGTGTTGGCAATACCTGTATGGCAAGATTGACTGTATGGCTCATTTTCTATGTTTTGAGTGGCAAAGTAACGTACTTATTTACAGAGATATGTTTGTCTTTAATGCCCTATAGAGAATATCTTTTTTGTACCTACATTAAAGTCGTACTTTTAGCACTCTGTAAAAAATCATACATATGAAACGTTTCTCATTTTTATTATTATCAGCTTTACTGTCTGCCGGTGTATATGCACAAGATTTGAAATTGCCTGCATTGAGCCCGACGTCAAAACTGACACAGGAGTTCTCTACTTCAAATATCGAAATATCTTACAGCCGCCCGTCTATGCGCGGACGCAAAGTATTCGGCGAATTAGTTGCTTTCGGCAATGTATGGCGCACAGGTGCCAACTCTGCTACCAAAGTAAAATTTGGTGAAGATGTAGCTATTGGCGGACAAGCTGTGAAAGCTGGTGAGTATGCAATATATACTATACCCGGTGCAACAGAATGGGAAATCATACTGAACAAAGGTGTAGGCAACTGGGGCAATGCGGGTTATGACAAAGCAGATGACGTAGCACGTTTTAAAATTGCACCAAAAGCATTGGATAAAAACGTTCAGACGTTTACTATCAACATCGGCAATATCACTTACAGCACTTGTAATATTGAACTGAGTTGGGAAAAAACTAAAATCGTAATACCTGTTAAAGCTAACAACGAAGAACGCCTGAACGCATCTATCGATAAAGCTATCAACAACCCGAATATCCCATACTTCCAGGCAGCTAACTACTATTTTGAAACAAACCAGAACCTCGATAGAGCAACTGTGTATGTTGATAAAGCATTGGAAGCTAATCCTAAAGCTTTCTGGATGTGGAGCCTGAAAGCACGCATTGCTCAGAAAATGGGCAAGAAAGAAGATGCTATCAGTGCTGCTAACAAAGCAATGGAAGTTGCTAAAGGTTCAGCTTTTGAAGCTGAGTATGTAAACAACATGACAAAGCTGATCAACTCTTATAAAAAATCTTAACACCCTGTACAAACTATTACAGGCAACTATTCAGTAATTTAGAAAACCCACAGTAAAGTTTTACTGTGGGTTTCTCTTTCAAATACCATTATGAAAAAACTGATTGCATTAACCACACTTGCTGCAACCACTCTATACTCACAGGCACAACAAGTACGCCCTGCATCGTCTGCACAGATATACCACGAGATAGCGCAACTAAAGAACCTTGCCAATGTACTATACCTTGCTGCACACCCAGATGATGAGAATACACGTCTGCTGGCTTGGCTGGTGAATGACCAACACCTGAATACAGCATACCTATCGCTGACGCGTGGTGATGGTGGGCAGAATATACTTGGCAATGAGCAAGGCGCTGCGCTTGGACTGATACGCACACACGAGCTGCTTGAAGCACGCAAGATGGATGGTGCAGGACAATACTTTACCCGCGCAATAGACTTTGGTTTTTCTAAAAACTACGATGAAACATTTAAGCATTGGGACAAAGGCTTGCTTACAAAAGATGTGGTGTGGATATATCGCAAATTCAGACCCGATGTGGTAATATGCCGCTTTCCGCCAAATGCGAATGCGGGACATGGACAGCACGCTGCATCGGCAATACTTGCAGAGGAAGCTTATAAAGTAAGTGGTGATAAGAGCATGTATCCTGAACAGTTGAAATATTACAAGGTATGGAAACCAAAACGTGTATTGTTCAACTCTTTCCGCTTTGGAGATAGGAACACAACATCTGAAGACCAGTTTAAACTACCCGTAGGGCAATACAGTCCTGCAATAGGTATGGGTTATGGCGAGCTGGCAGGCATCAGCCGCAGCATACACCGCAGCCAGGGCGCAGGCACACCAAGCACACCGGGTGTGCAGACAGAATACTTTAAACTTGTGGCAGGCGATAGCTTGAGTGCATCTTTGTTTGATGGCATAGATATTACATGGGGACGTGTAAACAGACCAGAGATTGGTGAACATATCGACGCGATACTGAAAGGATTTGATTTTAATCATCCTGAAAAATCATTAAGGAAATTGCTGGCTGTACGCGAAGAGATTGAAACAGTAAAAAATAATTACTGGCGTACACAAAAACTGAAGGAGCTGGATGCTTTGATACTGCATTGCAGTGGCCTGATGGCTGAAGTATATACCAAACAAGCAGAGGCTACACGCGGAGAGGTACTGGCATTTACGCTGCGCATTATAGCACGTACAGATGTACCGGTGAAGCTGAACAACATAAAATGGCTGCAAACAGATAGCAGTGCAAATATGCGCTTGGGCAAAGACAGCCTGTATAGCTTTGAAAGAAAAATAAGGATACCGGAAGATGCTGCTTATACAGAACCATACTGGCTGATAGATGGTAAGAACGACAATGGGCATTTCAAAGTACCTAACGACACATTGATTGGCTATCCTACTACGCCAAACGGTTTGTATGCCACACTCAGCATCAATATTGATGGTAAAGATTTTACAATGCAGGCTCCACTATCTTTCAAAAAGCTAGACCCTACGCATGGCGATGTGATAGAGCAACTGCGCATTGTACCCGATGCGTCTGTAGATTTTACAGCAGGATTAATTGTAGCAAATAATGATGGCAGTGTAAATGCAGCTGTGCGTATTCATCCGAACAAAGACATAGCGAATGCAAGCCTTGTAGTTTACAGTAAGGATATGGTGTACGAGGCAAAAGGATTGAATCTGCGAAAAGGTATCGATACTACTATTCATGCAACGTTCAGCAGCAAACAAGTTGCGGCATATACAAAAGATGATTTCTACTTGTTGGCAAACCTGCAAACAAGCAATGGGCTGTGCGACAGAAAACAGAACATTATTAAATACGAACACCTTCCAACCTTACAATACTTTACACCTGCATATGCAAAAGTGCTTCGCAGCAATTGGAAGAGTACAGTAAAACGCATTGCATATATAAATGGCGCAGGCGATAATGTTGCGGAGGTATTAAGGCTTACAGGACTGCAGGTAGATATACTTAGCGAACAGGATATTACTGTTGAGAAACTTAAAAAGTATGATGCAGTACTGACAGGTGTACGTGTCATAAATACCGAAAAGCGTATGAACTACTGGATGCATGTACTGAACCAATACGTAAACAATGGTGGGACGCTGGTAATGCAATACAATACATTGCAGGATATGGCGACAACAAACATCGGTCCATATCCAATAACACTATCCAGCCAACGCGTGACAGAGGAAGATGCATCTATAGCACTGCTAGACCCGAAACATAAAATACTTAACACTCCGAACAAAATAACAAATGATGACTTTGAAGGCTGGGTACAGGAACGTGGGCTATATTTTCCTGCCAAATGGGATGATAAATACAAACCATTATTCCGCATGAACGATGCAGGGGAAAAACCATTGGATGGTTGCACACTGTATACACAACGTGGTAAAGGGCACTATATTTATACTTCATTAGCATTCTTCAGACAGTTACCGGCCGGCAACAAAGGAGCTATCCGTTTACTGATAAACATGCTGAATACAGGAAAATAATATCGTATTGAAAAACAACAACCAACATAACTGGAACTTGCGGTACACAATAGTATTGTTGATATTGCTGATACAGATTGTTGGCTATTACCTCTTTACCAGATACTGGCAATGAGCATACTCGACTGGGTAATATTATTTGCAACGCTGACTGGCATCATTGCATATGGTGTATATAAGGGGCGTGAACAGCATGGTAGCAAAACCTACCTGCTTGCAGACAAGAATATGCCTTGGTATGTAGTCCTCTTGGGCATCATGGCAACACAGGCCAGTGCTATTACATTTCTGTCAGCACCGGGGCAGGCATATACGGATGGTATGCGCTTTGTGCAATACTATTTTGGGTTGCCTATTGCTATGGTTGTAATCAGTATCACATTCATCCCAATTTTTCAAAAGCTGAATGTATATACTGCTTATGAATATCTCGAAACAAGGTTTGACAGAAAGACAAGAGTGCTGACATCAGTATTGTTTCTGCTATCAAGGGGTTTATCAACCGGTATCAGTATTTATGCCCCGTCTATTATTTTGTCATCTATCATGGGGTGGAATATTTATTTAACCAACATCATTACCGGCGGGTTACTGATTATTTATACATATAGTGGTGGAGCCAAAGCTGTAGCACATACACAGAAGTTACAATTTCTAATCATACTTTCAGCTATTGCAATTGCGGGCTACCTGATTGTCGCAGACATGCCACAAGGAATCAGCATGGGCGATGCCTTGTACGTAGCAGGCAAATCTGGTAAGCTGAATGTGATAACAACAGACTTTAGCTGGAAGGATAAATACAATATATGGAGCGGTATTATCGGTGGCTTCTTTTTAGCACTCTCTTACTTTGGCACAGACCAAAGCCAGGTAGGCAGGTACATTACCGCAAAAGACACATCTGAAAGCAGGAGGGGTTTATTAATGAACGGTATTGTTAAGATACCTATGCAGTTTGGGATATTGCTTATCGGCGCATTATTATTTGCATTGTATAGCTATAAGCCTGCACCACTCTATTTTAATGATAGTGCATACACATCTTACAAAACAGCCAGCCATCAAGAAGTAACAGCACTTGAACAACAATACAAGCTATTACATAATAGCTACGAACTGCAAGCTACAAAGCTTGCGGAAGAGAGAAAGCAAAATTTAAACCGCACAACTACACTACAGGAATTTAAAGAAACACAAGCCGCCATACAATCTATCAGAGATACTGTAAAAAACAGAATAACACGCTATGGACATAGCAAAGACAGCAGCGATACCAACTATATATTTCTCTACTTCGTAAAACACAATCTCCCGAAAGGATTGGTAGGATTGCTTTTCGCGGTAATATTCCTTGCATCGTGGGGATCAATATCTGCAGCTATTAATTCGCTTGCTTCTTCTTCATTAATAGATATTCAACTACTAAATAATAAAGAACCAATAAGCGAAGCAAAACAACTGAGCCTTGGCAGGTGGCACACACTTGCGTGGGGAATTTTCTGTATTGCTGTAGCTATGTTTGCTACACGTATGGGATCTTTGATAGAGGCTGTAAATATTCTCGGTTCGCTTTTCTATGGCACTATCTTAGGTATCTTTCTTGTTGCGTTTTATGTGAAACGAGTAAAAGGAAATTCAGTCTTTATCGCTGCGCTGATAACCGAATTGATTGTAGTTGCTATCTACATAGCAGATATCATATCCTTTTTATGGTTAAATGTAATAGGTGCGCTGCTGGTTGTTATCATCGGTTTACTTATCCCATCAAAAGAAAAACAGACCGTTTAATGCTTAGATTTGCACCATGAGCAATCTATCTGAATTAACACTGGAACAGGCAGAGGAAATACGTGAAGACTTTGAAGACCTTGAAGGAACGGAACTGATAATACATACAGATGAAGCACTCAGTTGCGAAGTAGAGCACGTTGCTATATCTCCTTTTAGCAGAGAAGATTGCGAAATTTTCCTTGAATCATACAACGCAAATAATAACCCCACAGAAGCATTAGCAGCGTATAAAGGAACGGGCTACGACGTCATTATCATAGCCCGTTTACAAAATAACGATATTATTATTCAACGCATCAGAGAGTACATCGAAGCTAACGGTGTACGGTATAATTTTCCTGATTAATAATGTGTAATCTCTACTACTTTGGTTGGTTCAAGGTCAGCATTGCGGATTGAAATATTCCTCGCAATTTTTTGCGTAAGGCTGGTAAATATCTCTTGAGTCAGTGATTCATCATCAAGTATTGCCGGTATTCCCCTGTCGCCACCCTCACGAATGCTTTGCACCAATGGTACTTCACCAAGGAATGGCAGTTCAAACTGTTCAGCCATTTGTTGTGCACCACCTTTGCCGAATATATAGTATTTATTCTCCGGCAGCTCAGCGGGTGTAAAGTATGCCATGTTCTCAACGATGCCCAGTATCGGTATATTGATATTTGGCTGCTTGAACATCATGATAGCTTTCTTAGCATCTGCAGCAGCTACAGCTTGCGGAGTAGATACTATTACTGCCCCCGTAACAGGTACAGCTTGCACCAATGTAAGATGCACATCACCCGTACCCGGCGGAAGGTCTATCACTAAGTAATCCAAATCACCCCAATAAACATCTGTAATAAACTGCTTTAAGGCAGAACTGGCCATAGGACCACGCCATATCACTGCCTGCTTCTCATCTACCAGCAAACCGATAGACATTGCCTTGATACCAAAACGCTCTATAGGAACAATCATGCCTTTGCCATTCACGTCCATCATCTTCGGGCGCTCATCGCGCATACCCAGCATTATCGGAATAGATGGGCCATATATATCTGCATCCAGCAGACCTACTTTAGCTCCTTCCTGTGCTAAGCCCAGTGCAAGGTTTACAGATACAGTAGATTTACCTACACCACCCTTGCCCGATGCAACCATGATTATATTCTTCACACCGGATAATACTGCTTTATTGTCTTTGCGGTTTGACCCTACATTGGCAGTCATGTTTACTTTCACAACTGCTTCTTTATCAACAAGAATATGAATAGCATTGACACATGCTTTTTCAATCATCTCTTTCAGCGGACAAGCAGGTGTTGTTAGCACGACTGTGAATGTCACATTTTTGCCATCAATTTCTATATCCTGTACCATATTCAGCGTCACAAGGTCCTTGCCCAGATCGGGTTCCTGTACATTGCTCAACGCCTTTATTACCGCTTCTTTCGTTATCATACTAAACCTTTGTTAATAGTGGATGTGGAGTGTGCAAAAATACGTCAAAGCGGCTTTCTTTGTAAAAAATAATACTGATACCACCATTGCATATAGATTGGACTAATATATATCTATGCAATTAAAGAAATGTAACTTTGGTTAGTATGACTGCTTATTTCAGAAGCCTTATAATATTATCTGTTTGTTGTCTTATTTCAGCACTAAAGGTGTCTGCACAAGATCCTTACGAAAACATCATACAGATTAATGGCGTCACTATGACTGCCGATAGTTTGCGAGCTATATCAAATGTATTGGTTATTGTAAAAAACAAAAACCGTGGTGTAGAATCAAGTGACAAAGGGGTGTTTTCTATAGTTGTTTACAAGGGTGATACATTGCAGTTTTCTGAGATAGGTTTTCGTACAAAAGAATATGTAATACCTAAAGACATCAAAGGGCATTATTTTTCGTTGATACAGCTAATGGTTCAGGACACCTTCTATCTTCCGGAAACCATCATCCGTCCGCTGCCATCCAAAGAACAGTTTGATTATGCTTTCAAACACTGGAACATCCCCGATGATAAATATGAAATTGCCCGCCGCAATACAAATGCATTGATGCTACGCGCACTTGCATATACACTACCGAAAGATGGCCGTGAAAATCAGGCTAACTACCAGCAAATACAATCACAAAATGCTGTCTATTACGGACAACAAAAACCCAGCAATGTTTTCAACCCATTGTCCTGGGCTGAATTTTTTGAAGCATGGAAACGTGGTGACTTCAGGAAAAAGAATAAATTTTAAACCACAGACACTTACTACATACGATGCTACTATTGTAATACATTTACTTTCAGCGTTTTACTATAAACAAGTTTGTATATCAACAGTTTAATTATTTCAATAGCAACAAGGCTCATCAATGCCGTAAACAAGACTGCTATAACCATATTATAGTTCAGTGCCGCTGTTTTAAATACATCACTTACAATCGGGATATACAACAACACTATATGCAACCCTACAGTAAGTAATACTGCTGTTATTAATAAAGGGTTCTTCAACAACGAAGTCTTAAATATCGGTTGATATGCAGAACGTATGGATAACGCATTACCCAGTTGCGCAAAACACAATACGGTAAACACCAATGTCTGTTGTACAATTAACGAATAACCCTGATTGTCAGCCCACAATTGTATTCCTAACGAAGCTATTGCTAAAATAATACCCGTAATAATTATCTGCTGGCTAATGTGTCTTGTAAACAAATTTTCTTTCGGGCTTCTTGGGGGCTGCTTCATGATATTATGCTCTGCTCTCTCAGATGCTATTGCAAGGCCGGGCAGCCCATCTGTTACCAGGTTTATCCATAGTATATGTATAGGCAGTAGTGGAATTGCCAAACCTAGCATGGGTGCAAAAAAGATAGTTAGAATCTCCCCAAGATTACAAGACAATACATACAATATAAACTTCCTGATATTCTCATATATAGCCCTACCCTCTTTTACTGCTTTTACTATCGTAGCAAAATTATCATCGAGCAGTATCATGTGCGATGCATCCTTGGCAACATCAGTACCGGTTATACCCATTGCCACACCAATATTTGCTTGCTTTAGCGATGGTGCATCATTCACACCATCTCCTGTCATGGCTACGAATTCATTTCTTTGCTGTAAAGCTCTTACAATTTTCAGTTTCTGTTCAGGGCTCACCCTTGCATACACGCTTGTAGTAGCTACTAAGTCAGACAATTGCTCCTCTGTGATTGTATTCAACATTACACCGGTCACCACCTCGGTGTTCTCATCTGCTATATTTAATGCACTCGCGATTGCTCCTGCTGTTGCAGGTTGGTCTCCTGTTATCATTACGATTTTTATACCCGCCGTTTTACATTCTTCAATAGCTTGTGCTACTTCTTTCCTGGGGGGATCTATCATCCCGACAACTCCTAATATTTTCAATTCCTTCTCTATAGTCTCATCTATTTGTTCAGGTAATGTATCCAGATACTTGTATGCAAAAAATAGAATACGCTGACCATTAGAAGCCCATTCTCTATTTAACTTCAGCCACTTTTCTTTTTCAGTATTATCTTCCGACAAGCACTCAGCTATTTTTACAGGGGCTCCTTTTACTATAACAATATGTTTCCCATCAATTTTGTGTACAGTGCTCATCATCATCCTATCCGAATCAAATGGCAGTACCGACAGGACGGGCATTACTTCAAGTGCTCTATCTCTAGACACACCTCTACTTTCAGCAAACCGAACCATTGCAATTTCTGTAGAATCGCCAATATGCTCACCATCATCATTTACTTTCACTTCATTATTCATAACCATTGCATATAGCAGCAAGTTTTCATCGGTGCTTTGCCACTTATCAACAGTCATTTTATTTTGCGTGAGTGTTCCTGTTTTATCACTGCATATATAAGTTACCGACCCCAGCGTTTCTACCGCTGATAACTTGCGTACTAATGCATTTGTTTTCATCATACGCCTTGCTCCTCTTGCTAATGCTATTGTTATGACAGCAGGTAGCGCTTCCGGCAATGCTGCAACTGCGAGGGATAATGATGTCAAAAAAATACTCATAACAGTTTCCCCTCTGTAAAGCCCATACAGAAAAACGATACTGCATATAACAAGGACAATTACTGCCAGCTGTTTACTAAACTTTGAAAGCTTGTGCTGTAAAGGCGATTGTGTAGGTTCACTTTCTAGCAAGCCTGCAATTTTACCCATCTCTGTTTTCATACCAATCGCAGTAACTATAGCTACTCCACTACCATTACTAACAATAGTTCCTTTGAACAACATATTCAGTTGGTCTGCAGGCAATAGGTTATCATCCGGTATTGGAGCAGATAGTTTAATAATTGCATCGCTTTCACCTGTTAGGGCTGCTTCTTCTGTTTTTAGTCCGTGCACTTCCAATAAACGGGCATCAGCAGGTACAATATTACCTGCTTCAAGTAATATGATATCGCCCGGCACTAATTCTGATGCATCAATTATTTGAATACTACCATTCCTCCTGACGATAGCTTGATGTGCAGCCATCTTTTTCAACAGATTGATAGATTCTTCAGCATTATATTCCTGTACAAATCCCATTACAGCATTTGCAAGAATAATAGCGATTATGATAAACGCATCGGTTTGTTCGCCAACAAGAAAAGATATGATTGCGGCCAGTATCAGAACTACAATCATAAAGTCTTTAAACTGGTCCAGAAGTATAGAAAAACGTGTACGCTTTTTTTGCGTTGTAAGGATATTTGCTCCTACATTCTTCCTTGTTATGTCAACTTGCGAAGTATTCAGTCCAGAGATGTCGGAACTGAGCAATTGTAATACTTCATCAGAATCAAGTTGATACCATTCCTTCATGCTGCAAATAAACAGCATTATCTATAGAATACTAAAATGAGCTGAGAAGAATATCTCAGATTTGGTATAAAAGAAAACGCCCCGTCGATAAGACGAGGCGTTTATAATAAATATGGCAGCTACCTACTCTCCCGCATTGTGGTGCAGTACCATCGGCCATGAGGGGCTTAACTTCTCTGTTCGGAAAGGGAAGAGGTGAACA
>JAEUVX010000009.1 GCA_016786615.1 Flavipsychrobacter sp. | reverse complement strand
TGTAAGGTTGTAATATGCACCTCCGCTTGGTGTGCCTATCTGCCATTGGTATGTCAGGCTAGACCCTACTGCACCAACTGTCAACGTTGTATTCGCTCCCGGACATACAGTCGTATTTGTTGGAGGTGCCGTCACAGCGGTTGTTGCTGCGATAGTCAAAGTTGCATCACTGGTTGTAGCTGTAGCTGAATTACAAGCTGCAGTTGCAACACAACGATAAGTATATCCGCTAAATGATGCAGGAGGTGCCGTCAACGAAAGTGTTGATGCAGTTGCACCACCATAAACACCACCATTTGCTATATTAGTATAACCACTACCGGTATTTACCTGCCATTGATAAGAAATAGCACTACCTGTTGCAGTTGCTGTAAATGATGTATTAGCACCGGAACAGAATGATGTACTTGCAGGATGAGCCGTAATAGTCGGAGATACACAAATCATGTTCAGATTATAGTCTTCCGTTTCGCCATACGAGAATGTAGAACAAGCTTCATTGCTGGCAATTGTTGTATTATATCTTACACGCACTCTCATTTTTGTTGTACCAGGCAATGCGGTACCAGGCACAGTAATATTATTAGAAATCGTTACGCCATTACCGGAACCTATAGATGTATATTCTGTTGTTTCAAAAATTCCGTTCTGGTTATAATCAATCCAAGCTGCAACTCTTTCTGTACCGCCAGGCCCAACAGTTACACTTATAGGTGTAGTTGCTCCTATTGTAATATTCGGTGCTGCAACACTACCACCATAATCTATGTACGCAGGTGTTGCTGTACAACCTGTAGTATTATTTATAGTGCCGAAAGTTACATTCGTTATAACATCACTAAAACCACAACCATTTGAGTTACCGGCAACACAATAACAGTTAAGGAAATTGTTCATTGTTACCTGCAATGAATTTGAAAAACCTGTATTGCTGCTACATGTTACTGCACACCTGTAATAAGTTGAAGCAGTTTGTGTAGTAGATAATGTGTTGGCTGTAGCACCTGAAACATTTGTCCATGTAGTATTATTAGGTGAAGATTGCCATTGATAGCTAACACCTGAACCTGAAGTTGTATTCTGCAGTGACAATGTAAAACTTGTACCCGCACATACAGGGTTTGCTGTGCTGATTGTATTTCCCGGAGCCGGTGTACCACTACATGCTGCAGAACCTGTAACAACTAAGTTGTAATCTTCAACTTCACCGTAGGTTTCCTGTGCACATGGGTCCATTGAGCTTGTACCGTAGTACGAGCACCTAACCCTTAAACGCTTTGTACCAGGTGTTGTACCATTAGGCACAACAAAGCTGCTTGATACAAACGCGTAATAGTTTAAGTACGCTGAATACAATTGTTCTCCTGAATCATAAAAATCACCATCACCATTAAAGTCAACCCATACCTTATAGTATTGACCATAGTAATAGTTATTTAATATTGAAATGCCTACAGTACCCCCGGCAGCAATTGTTACTGTTTGAGTAGAGTAATAAGTGTAGCCGGAACTGTTTCCGCAACCTGAATACCAGTTACTGATATTGGTAGTACCCCCAGTTGTAGCAAATGCTTCAATCTGATCACCCCAAAAACAGGCAGTTGTATACAAGCCGGTGTTACAATATTGCGCCTGTGCAGCATTTGAGGCAAATGCAAACGCAAATACTAGAGATAGGTTTTTAAACCATTTGTAGAAACTAAATGTCATAATAGTTCAATTTTTTGCAGCGTAAGTAGTACTAATATAGGATTATTTTTTACATTTTTATTAACTTTTACAAAAAAAGTTATAAAAAATCTTAAACCGTATCTCGCTATTTATTTGAATAATAATTTATACAAATGTTTTTTATCTACATAGCTTACCCTGTATTGCGGTAAGTTTACCCAAGCATCCTCTCCTTTGTTAAACTTCTGAAAACCATTCCAGAGAACATTTTTATTTTTATCAACAATAAGAATACGGCCTGCCTGCCCCATACATATCAACACCGTAGTATCATTAATTGCATATATACTACCCCCTACCGGCGAGCCGGGTGTTGTGTTTCTGTCTATGTTGCAGTCGAAATACCATATTTTTTTTAATCCTTTACCCGTAGTATCCGGTTCCTGATATATTTCTGCTACAGATGATGAATTAGGGTCTCTCATAGTATTGTTATTAAACACATACAGCATCCCGTATTCCTTACGGCAAGAATGTTGACAACTGAAGGGGTCAGTCGCTATCTTGCTCATATCTGCACCTTGCCTCATTATGGGTATTTTCCCTTCAAATACATCCAGTATTTTCCCGGTCGGATATTCAAGTTTCACAATCTTGCTGATATTTCTGAAACCGACATATACTACTTTGTTTTGCTCATCCATATACACACTGTTCAGGTGTGTTCCAAGCCTCATCATCCTGTTACCGGCATCAGCATTTATTGTTTCTTTATTAAATACAGATGATGATTTCCAGCTCCATAACAGCTTACCTGTTTTATCGTATTCAAGTATGGTACCACTCGCTACTTTTCTATATCGCTTGCCATCTCTCTGAATCGTTTGTTGCGTATCAATTCTTTCCCTGTTATCCGCTCCCTGCAATACTTCTAATTCAATTTCTTCATTTCCTGCTACTAAATAGTTCCCATTAGTAAGCCTTGTAAACTCATGATGATACGTCTGTATTTCTTCACTGATTTTTGTACCATTAAGCGGCCCTCTCCATAGTACATTGCCATCATAATCAAATTCGTAAATCCCATGCTCAAATAATGCAGTTATAGTACCGTGGCCAGTAGGCTTCAGATCGCGCATCATATGGTTTTTGTTATTGGTACTGTCCCTGTCCGGTATCACAGGCAGGTACCATACAGGCACACCATTCATATCATACATTACTCCACAGTTATCAAGCATCATATACATATCTTTTACTGCTTTAGTATTATTATACACTGCCATTTTGTATACAGTTGTATCTATGTATTTGATATATCCTGTTCTGAAGTAATACAACGGTGTTTTAGAGACTATCTTACCGGCCTTATCCTTACAAACAACACGCCAGGTGTACAACATATTAAATGTCGGTACTGTTTCAATAATCTTGTTTGATGAGGACTTTTGTTCAATAATGGTGCGTCTTTCAAACTCATCTGCTTTAGCTACTGAGTCAAATGCAATTTGCAGGGTATATGTTGCCGCTTTAACATTTTGCGGAACCTGAAAACCTATTATGCGGTAATTTAGCGTACTGCCATTAAGGGGTTTTACCTGTGCATTCGTTACATTTACAATTACAATAGCTAATAAGAACAGTATTTTTTTCAACATGGAGCTAAAACTTAGTATTTGTAAATCTAAATCATTCATACTACTTACCCTAACAATAATAATTACATGTATTGCCTGCAATAACAGTGTCAAAGAACCGCAAGCAACACTTACTGATTCTTTGTTTACACCACCCGATACCGGCACAATACCGCATGATGAGTTTGGTGATATGGTACGCTATGGCAAGGAGTTGTTGATTAATACTGCATACTATATCGGGCCAGAAGGAACAAAGGGTAAATACCTAGGCAATAAAATGAATTGCTCTAATTGCCACTTAAAAGCAGGCACAGTACCATTCGGGCTCAACTTCTATAGCACACATGCAAGGTATCCGCAGTTCAGGGGCAGAGAAAATAAAGTAATGGCGCTACCTGAACGTGTAAATAATTGTATCGAACGGCCACACAACGGCATACCCATGCCGCTCGATAGCAAAGAAATGATTGCTATAGTTTCATACATGAGGTGGTTATCTTCCTCTGTACCCATAGGCAGCCACGTAAAGGGTGATGCTGCACTGGAACTGGAATATCCGTCACGCGCTGCAGACCCGGATAAGGGCGCACTGGTATATGCTACTCACTGTGCCAGTTGTCATGGCAAAAACGGAGAAGGACAATTTAATGGAGACTCAAGCACGTACATATATCCGCCACTTTGGGGAAACCTTGCATTTGAGTGTGGTTCCAGTATGCATCGGGTACTGAAAATGGCAAGGTTTGTAAAGGCCAATATGCCGCACCTGAAGGCCAGTTGGGATAAGCCATTCCTTACAGATATTGAGGCTATCGATGTTTCAGCTTTTGTTGTTGATGACAGGATACACCCACGCCCTAAAAAAGAAGATGCACCAAGTTATCCTAATATCAAAGTGAAACCTATAGATTATGATTTAGGCCCTTATGCCGATCCTTTTACTGAGGAGCAACATAAATTTGGCCCGTATCAACCAATTATCGATTACCACAAGCAACATAATCTGCCGGTAGTTTTCTAATACTATCGATTAATAAAAATCATACTCCCTCCGGTTGAAGTTCAACCTGAAGCCGCCATAGATATATGTAGTAGATGTAGATGGCAATATACCTGATTCGTATGCATACCTGCGGTGTGTTGCTCCGAGGTCTATGAATAAATTTTCCTTAAGCTCATAAGCAAGGTTCAGATTCACAGAAGCACACTGTACTTTTACACCATTAATCAGTGTTACGCCATAGCCACTCGGGCGTGTATCATAATCTTTAAAAATATTACCACCATAATTAACCCCGCCTGTATCTACACCTTTATTGTAGTACATACCTTTAACAGCTATATAAAGATTCTTAACCGGCTGATACCTTATAGTACCCAATACCTCTGCAAAACTGGCACCAAGCGGATGTGCTAACGGCTGGTTATAGTGTGTATAGTTTGCAGTACTATCGAAGTGGGTATATGTATATGGGCGAACGATATTTATCTCTCCCTGCAGGTCGAGGTTCTTAACAGTAAATGCATCAAAATATTTACCGCCTAATTGTATCCCGAATTTGTTTGCCCAATAACCATTACCTGCCACCAATTCCTTAGACGTAAACTCGTCTAACAACAACTGGCCATATAACTGCAGGTGCTTGGCAGCTATTGCTTTGAAATTGAAACCCAATACAACGTTATCAGGGCTTCCTAAAGAGCGCTCTATCTGGCGGTACAATATAATCGGCACCATATAGCTGAATTCATACCTGTCTCTGCGGTCAAATATCACGCCTTCAAATATGCCTACATTCAGCCACTTTGTTGCATTGATGCTGAGGTGGTGCATTGTAGCATATTTGTGTGGCAACTCCCTGTCCGCACCACGTGTGTACTGCGGTGTGAGTTCCATATACAGGTTTTGATAATTCAGTTTCCATACTCTTGTATTCAGCCTCAGGAATGTTGCACCTCCTGAAAAATCGCTGAGGAACAGGCTGCGCATACCATCACCCAGAAAATGCCTGTCATAACCGAAGGTTACATTAATATGGTCTTTAACTGCGGCAAAGTCTATATAACCTCTTGCTGTCAGGTAATCGTATTTGCCGGTACCTTTCTTTGTATAAAAATCATTGCCGGGTACTGCATCTGCACTATCCGTCCATTGTGCGGCAAATGATGGCATACTTTCCTGATTATCGGTAAACATAGTATAGAAGCCTACTTTCTTTGCTACTAATCCCCTTGCTTCCAAACCGCGGCTGCTTGTAAAGAGTGTACCGTTTGTATTATTCTGCTCGTACATACCATGCGCTGTAATGATAGGGTTGGCAGACAGGAAAAAGTTATCGTTGTTTACATATATCAGGTCCGGCTGCTTTTTATAAAACGTCTTTAGTATCGGACGTTTGGAGTCCAAAGCTCCGTTTTGTTCCAGTGCCCATTCTCCGCTTACAGATATGGCATGTGCAACATTATATTTATCTATCTCACTCAGCCCGCTGATACGCGATTCTCTGCGTTGCATTTGCAAAAACTCTACTGCGCTTTTACGCGATACCGGCTTTACAAACATGAATAAGTTATCGGACAATTGCCCGGAACGTGTCTCCAACCTGTCTAGCAAATGATAGTCCTCCTGGTTCAGTTGCAGATAGGTTGTTTGTGCCTTTGATGATATGGCAGTAAATGCAAGTGATAATGTTAATAATGCTGCTTTTTTGTACATAGAATATGTTTTCTATAAGCGTATGCGCTAACTTGCCACAAAAATATATTTATAATTCAGTTTATCGGTTATTTATGGCTTCGGTTTTAATAAAGAATGCAACAATAGTGAATGAAGGAAAGCAGAGCATCAAAGATGTTTTGATTAAAAACGGACGTATTGAAAAAATAGCTGATAGCATACAACCCAACGGCGATTGCAGAGAAATTAATGCTGAAGGATTATATCTGTTACCGGGCGCTATTGACGACCAGGTACACTTTCGCGAGCCCGGCCTGACGCACAAAGCCAACATAGCAAGTGAGGCACGTGCCGCAGTAGCAGGTGGTGTTACTTCTTTTATGGAGATGCCAAATACCAACCCCGCTGCACTGACACAGGAATTACTGGAAGATAAATACACAATCGCTGCCAATACATCTGTTGCCAACTATTCATTCTTCATGGGTGTTGCTAATGACAATGCTGACGAGGTATTGAGAACAAACGCTAAGAAAAAAGACATCTGTGGCGTTAAGATTTTTATGGGTAGCAGTACAGGTAATATGCTCGTAGATAATTACCTGACATTAAATAAACTATTTGCGGAATGTGAATTGCTCATTACCACACACTGCGAAGACGAGCGTGTGATAAAAGCGAACAAAGAAAAATATCCGGATGCAGATAATGCATCTTTCCATCCGCTGATACGTGATGTAAACGCTTGTTTCGAAAGTTCTTTCTCAGCCGTACAACTGGCAAAACAACACGACACGCGCCTGCATATACTGCATATATCCACAGCAAAGGAACTACAGTTGTTTACAAATATGCTGCCACTTGCAGACAAACGCATAACGTCAGAAGTATGTGTACACCACCTGCACTTTACAGCAGATGACTATGCACAATACGGCAATCTGATAAAATGTAATCCCGCTATCAAAGCAGCGGAGAATAAAGCTGCCCTTTGGGAAGCATTATTGGACGACAGGCTGGATATTATTGCCACAGACCATGCCCCGCATACATGGGAAGAAAAACAACAACCATTTGCACAGGCTCCATCAGGTGTTCCTTTGGTACAACACTCACTGCAACTGATGCTGCAATATGCTAAGCAAGGAAAAATATCTATTGAAAAAGTAGTTGAGAAAATGAGCCACACACCTGCTATCTGCTTCCAGATAGCAGAACGCGGATATATCCGCGAAGGCTATTGGGCAGACCTTGTACTGGTTGATATGAATATGCCATACACCGTTACTAAAGAGAATATACTGTACAAATGTGGTTGGTCTCCGTTTGAGGGGCACAGCTTTCCTGCTACAATAAAATACACATTGGTAAATGGTGACGTGGCTTATGAGGATGACCGCATAAATGACAACGTACGCGGGCAGAGGCTGCGTTTTGACAGATAATGCAAAGCGATAAAACCACACTCAAAGACCTCTCTGTTTTTGCTGCCGATGACAATGGTAGCATTTTCGGATTATTGGCACATACTACCACACAAGCAGGTAAAGATATGCTGCGAAAGCACATCATTTCTCCACCTGAAAGCTACGAGCATTTACAGCAAATGCAGGACGTCGTAAAATTCTTTACAAAGAATACTGAGGTATGGCCTGCTGTCATTACTAACGGCACATTGGTGATGATTGATAAGTTTTTTGACGCTGCAGACGGACAAGCGTCTCCACCCGCTGGCATCAACCTGATATTAGGCCGATACCTGCAAAAATGGCTTAATAAGAACGAATACTTTTTCACACAATTTTCGTTGTCGCATATTGCAGATTTCCTGAAAGGCTGCAAACAACTGACACAGTTGCTGGAACGAACCGACTTGCCGCAAATGCTGCGAAGAGAACTTGAGCTGGCAGAACAGGAAACTAAACACAGGCTGACGGAAGAATTGCTGCAATTAAATAAAGACACCCCTTATCGTGACCTTGCCTTACTCAACTTCAAAGTAAGGCGCGAAATGAAACATAATATCCTGCGCCTGGTATTGCACTATTCACGCATCGATGCATGGCAATCTATGGCACGTGCTACCTTACTGCACAACTGGAACTTCCCTGAATTATTGCCCCCAACATCTTCTGTACTTGACGTACAAGCACTGTCCCACCCGCTTTTACAGCAACCAATACCATATACCATTTCACTGAAAGACAATCAAAACTTTCTGATACTTACAGGTGCCAACATGAGTGGCAAAACCACTTTTATGCGTGCTTTAGGCGTTGGCGCATTATTGGCGCATCTGGGTATGGGGGTACCGGCATCTGCAATGCGTATCAGTTTTCTGCAAAGTGTTATTACCAATATGCATGTGGAAGATAACCTGATAAAAGGTGAAAGCTATTTTTTCGCTGAGGTACTGCGTATGAAGCTTACTGCACAACAGTTGCAACAAAAAGGTGCACTCCTGGTTTTGATGGACGAACTATTTAAAGGCACTAACGTACACGATGCTTATGAATGCACCAAAGCTGTTATTGAAGGATTATTGAACCATCCGCACCACCTGATGATATTATCTACACACCTGCACGAGGTAGCACAGCATTTCAGCAGCAACACTTCTATTAATTTTGCATACTTCACAACACAAATGGCAGGCGATGAACAATTTCATTTCACATACGAATTGAAAAAAGGCATCTCCAATGACCGTATAGGCTATCGTATATTACAAAAAGAAGGAGTATTATCCCTCTTACAGGCCCATAAAGCCTGATTCAATTTCTTTTCACAACACTTTATAATATTAAGATTTGTAATTTGAGGCTAAAGAACGCTTTAACGTGTAATTTTGGCAGCATTATTTATCAGGCGTGATAATTGAATATTATCACTAAGACGAAACACTAAAAAATGACCGAATTCAGGCCGGGGCGCTTTCAGATACTTCCTACGATAGTTAAGAATTTAATTATCATCAATTCCATCATGGCATTTGCACAGTTTGTGCTCGGCAGGTTTGGGATAGACCTGTCAGATTATCTGGGCCTGCACTATTGGAAATCAACTTATTTCAAACCCTGGCAGTACTTCACGCACATGTTTTTGCATGGTAGTTACAACGATGTAAACCTGACAATCATGCACTTGTTTTCAAATATGTTCGCCCTATGGATGTTTGGCAGCATATTGGAAAATGTTTGGGGGCCAAAGCGTTTCCTTACTTTCTATATAGTCTGCGGATTAGGTGCTGCTGCACTGCACATGGGCGTACTGGCTTACGAGTATAAAGTGATAGAGCAGGCATTCACCCATTATCAGCAAAACCCGACACTCGACCAGTTCAACCTGTTTCTTAACCAACGTGTAAAACTAAGCGGCAACCCGCTTAGTATGCAGTTATACGAAATAGCAAAAGTTTGGAGCAGTTCTCCTTCGCAGGATTTGGCAAATGAATCTATATCCGCAGTCAATCAATACCTGCATGGGCTCAACTACAGGCCAACGGGACAATACATCCCCGGCATCTACGATGAAGCTACAGTAGGTGCATCAGGTGCCGTGTTTGGTATCCTGTTTGCATTTGGCTACCTGTTTCCAAACACATTATTATATCTGTACTTCCTTGTACCAATCAAGGCAAAATATGTAGTTGCCGCTTATGCGCTGTTTGAGCTATATGCAGGCATCCAGAATTCTGCCGGCGATAATGTAGCACACTTTGCACACCTTGGCGGCATGGTAGTAGGCTTCATCATTCTGAAAATATGGAATAAACAAAACAGGAGGAACTTCTTCTAAGTAATAAAAGATTATTATGAACACTACACGCAAACGTTCTCCTTTATCATCCATACCCGGTTACAGCCAGAATGCAGTATTGCAGATTATCGTTGCATCTGCTACCGGCTTTATTACCTATCACCTGATACGTGTAATACTTCTGGTTGTTGGTTTCACCCCTGCATATTTCGAGACAAACTTTACACCCTATGTAGCACTACCTGCTGTCAAAGCATTTTCAACAAAACTCTGGACCATATTTACTTACGGCTGGACACACGACGGTTTTTGGGTACTTTTCACCAATATGGTCTGGCTGTATGGTTTCGGTTCTGTTTTACAATCTCTGGTGGGGTATAAACAACTAATACCTTTGTTTGTATATAGCCTCGTTATCGGTGGTATATTTTATGAGCTCAGCCAACTGATACCGGGAATAGGCACAGCAGGCTTTTTAATAGGGGCACATGCAGGCGTTGTTGGTGTAGCTGTGGCAGTTATTACACTGTCTCCATCATATAGGTTCTACCTGGCACCTACATTCAGCATACCAATTGTAGTATTGGCTATCATATTCTTCGCGCTGATGCTGGTTAATATAAACATGCACACACCTTCCCTGTTTATGTTGGCAGGTGGTGCGCTTACCGGCTTCACTTATATGGTATTGCTGAAAAACGGCAAGCAACCCGGCATGTGGATATATAACATGTTCGATAAAATGAACACACTTACAGAACCGGATGCAGACAGGATACGTGAAAAAAACAGTAAAAAACGCAATGAAGCACTTGGTGGTTATAATGCAAAACCGGGTAATCAGAAGCGCATAGATGATATACTGGATAAAATAAATCAGAAAGGATATAACTCGCTTACAGATGAGGAAAAAGACATCCTGATGAAAGCAAGCAAAGATAATAACCCATAACTCCCACATAACATTGAAAAATAGACAACCGGGATTTATACGAAGGCTATTGAGTTACACACTGCTATTGCTGAATATAGGCAGTGTGATATGGCTTGGCCTTTGTGCATACGCAGCCACTACCAGCCCGGTTGAGGTAAAACACATAGCACTGCTTACACTTACCACGCCATTTGCAGTACTGGCCAATGTATTCTTTGTATTCATCTGGTTGTTTACCTCCAAAAAACTGCGTTCTCTTTTATCTGCTGTTGTGCTGGTGGTTTGTTACAAACTCATATTTACCATATTCGGTTTCAACTACGGCAATAACGATATGGGCAAATCACCCGACCGTATCCGCATCATGACATGGAATGTTCATGGAATGGGCATATTTAAAGTACCACGCGATAAAGTATTTGAAAAAGAAATACTCAATTATCTGAAAGCGAACGATGCAGACATTATGTGCCTGCCCGAATATTCAGTACCTAAAACAGACCCGCTGAAACCTTATGGAAAAAAGATAATCTCCGACGGTAAATATGTTGATTATCGTTTCCATTATGATAATACATTAGGCACTACCATTTTTTTAGGTACTGCAGCATATTCCCGCTACCCCTTCCACAACTACGTAGCACATCAGTTAGCAGAATACACTTTTTTACTGCAAGGAGATGTGGCACTGCCTGGCGGAGACACAGTCCGAATGTTCTTCGTACACCTGAGTACATTCGGCCTCAGCGATGATGAGAAGGCATATATAGAATACGTAAAGCAAAACAGCTCTGCATTGGCTAACAGCCTAGGCCTTACACGTAGTTTCGTCTGGAAGTTCAACTACGCTTTCGTAAAACGAGCCGAAGAGGCTGACAAAACAGCCGCTATTATTGCCCAAAGCCCCTATCCTGTAATAGTATGCGGCGATTTCAATGATTTGCCGGGCTCTTATACATATACCAAAATACGTGGTACGCTCAATGATGCTTTTGTAGATAAAGGAAGACTCTTCGGGCGTACCTACAGCCAGATACTGCCAACTTTGCGTATCGACCATATTTTTTACGACCCTACAGTACTGAAAATCGTCGGTCTCGAATGCCCGCATACAGAGCTATCCGACCACCGGCCTGTTATTGCCAATTTTGAAATAATACGTAAGGCTGGCAAGTAAAGCCTTATTTTTGCGCTTATTTTATACTATGTCTGAGTTTCATATATATAATTCATATACCAGAGAAAAGGAAAAGTTTGAGTCTATTACCCCGGGGCACGTAGGTTTGTATGTTTGCGGCCCTACTGTATCCGGCGAATCTCATTTAGGGCATGCGCGTCCCTACATCACTTTCGATGTAGTGAACCGTTACCTGCAATACCTCGGCTATAAAGTACGTTATGTACGCAACATTACCGACGCAGGCCACTTTGAAGAAGAAGGCCGCGAAGCAGAAGATAAAATAGCCGGCAAAGCACAACTGGAAAAACTGGAGCCTATGGAACTGGTGCATAAATACACCGGACTCTTCCATTGGGGCATGCGCCTGTTCAACAATCTGGACCCAAGTATTGAACCTGCTGCTACAGGGCATATCATAGAGCAGATAGATATGATTCAGAAAATCATAGCAAAAGGATATGCTTACGAGGTAAATGGCTCTGTCTATTTTGATGTAAAAAAGTACGCCGAAAAATATCCTTACGGAAAATTATCCGGACGCATTTTGGATGACCTGCTTGAAACAACCCGCGAATTGGAAGGACAGGATGAGAAGCGCAACAAAACAGACTTCGCGCTGTGGAAGAGCGCACCACCTGAACACATCATGCGCTGGAACAGTCCATGGGGAGAGGGTTTTCCGGGATGGCATATTGAGTGCTCTGCCATGAGCCGCAAATACCTGGGCGAAACGTTTGATATACATGGTGGTGGCATGGACTTGCAATTCCCGCATCATGAAAGTGAGATAGCACAATCAACCATAGCACACGACCACCCGCCTGTACGATACTGGATGCACAACAATATGATTACCATCAACGGCAAGAAGATGGGTAAATCGTACAACAATGTGATAAAGCTGACTGAATTATTCAGTGGCAACCACCCGATACTGGAACAAGCCTATCACCCGATGGTGGTACGCTTCTATATTTTGCAAACGCACTACCGCAGCACGCTCGACTTCTCGAACGAAGCACTGCAAGGTTCTGAAAAAGCATTACGCCGCCTGTGGGAGGCATACGAAGTATTGAAAAAACTTGCTCATCCGGGCAATGATAAAGCAGGCGACAATGCATTGGATGCTCAGGTAACAACATGGTGCCATGAGTGCGACGACTTTATGAATGACGACGTGAATACTGCAAAAGTAATTGCCAATCTGTTTGAAATGGCACCTGTGATTAATGGCATGAAAGGCGGACAAGTTGCCATGAATGCACTAAGCGCAACAACTTTCGCTTTATTGTCAACAACATTCAAAACCTATCTGGAAGATATCCTTGGCCTACAAGCACTGCAAGCACAGCAAAGCAATAAGATTGATCAGGTATTATCGCTATTGATAGAAATAAGAAAAGACGCACGCACCCGTAAGGATTTTGCTACATCCGACCAGATACGAAATAAACTGTCAGAAGCAGGCATTACACTAAAGGATGAAAAAGACGGCACAGTGTCTTATACCATTGAATAACATAAAATGAAAAAAGCGGTCAAGCTACTCAGATACCTCAAAGATTTTAAGCTACAGGTAGGTCAATTCTGCATCACAACACTGTTGGCGGTATTGTTTGGCTTGTTTTCATTTTCGATGCTTGCACCGGTATTGCAAGTACTGTTTGGTGCAGGCACAGCTACTAATCCCTCCGGCTCGAAACCTGTCGCAAGCAACCTGAATGTAGTCGGGTATATAACGCAATGGATTAATGATTTTGTAAACAAACACGACAAGCTCACTTCGCTTACATACATAGTAATAGTTGTTGTTGTTTTTACAATTCTAAAAAACCTATTCATTTACCTTTCATTTAATATACTGAACCCTATCAGATTTGCTGTACTCCGAAAGCTGCGCGATGAAATGTTCACAAAGATTTTATCGCTACCGATAGGCTTCTTTACAGAAGAGAAGAAAGCTGATTTGATATCGCGCATGACAAATGACATCAATGAGATAGAAATGTCAATTATGAATGTTCTTGAGACATTCATAAGAGAACCCCTGACCATCATTTTTGTATTGGTATCAATGGTGCTCATCAGTCCTCAACTCACCGTATTCCTTATACTATTCCTGCCCATAGCAGGTTTTGTAATCGGCAGAATAGGCAAATCATTAAAGAAACCTTCCAACCTTGCACAGGAACATCTTGGAGCAATACTTGGTATCATTGACGAAACAATCGCTGGCATGAGGGTTGTAAAAGCCTTTAATGCAGAACGCCATCAGCAATTGAAGTTCAGAGAAACAAACAATACTCTATTCAGAATCCGCAATCAGATATCGCGTAAAAAAGAGTTAGGCTCCCCACTTTCTGAAACAATGGGTGTAATCGTTGTTTGTATGATATTATGGTATGGTGGCAAACTTATTTTTTCGGGGCAATCATCATTAACAGGACCTTTTTTCCTTACCTATATAGGCCTGTTCTACATGATTATCAACCCAATTAAAAACCTATCTTCTGCACTGAACAACGTACAAAAAGGCGCAGCTGCATTAGAGCGCATTGAGCATCTATTGAACACAGACAATACTATAACTGAAATACCCGCACCAAAAGCTATCAACTCTTTTGAGAAATCGATTGAATTGAAAAATGTTCGCTTTGCTTATGGAGACAAAATAATACTGGACAATATTAACCTGACTATAGAAAAAGGTAAAACGATTGCATTGGTAGGTTCTTCCGGAGCGGGCAAATCCACACTTGCCGACCTTATCCCCCGTTTTCATGATGTAACGGCCGGTGAAATTCTGATAGACGGTGTCAATGTAAAGAACTACAAACTATTCGACCTGCGTAAGCAAATGGGAGTGGTTAGCCAGGAACCAATATTATTCAACGATACTATCTATAACAATATAACCCTGGGTACAGGTGGTGCCTCGCTAGAGCAAGTACAGGAAGCCGCCAAAATTGCCAACGCTCATAATTTCATCCTTCATAAGAAAGACGGATATGAAACAGTAGTAGGCGACAGGGGTGCAAGGCTCAGTGGCGGAGAACGTCAACGTGTCACCATTGCACGTGCGGTATTAAAAAATCCGCCAATACTCATACTGGACGAAGCCACATCTTCACTTGATACTGAAAGTGAACGCATGGTACAGGATGCCATCAATATGTTAATGAAAAACCGTACCTGTATTGTTATTGCACACAGGTTATCTACCGTACAACATGCAGATGAAATCATCGTGCTGGACAAAGGCAGGATAACAGAACGAGGCACACACAATGATTTGATTGGCAAAAACGGCCTGTACAAAAAGCTGGTAGAAATGCAGCAGGTGAAATAATACGGTATATTTGTAAGACAAACATCCCCCTTTGATGAAGAAAATATTAGTGACCGGCGGTTGCGGATATATTGGCGGGCATACAATAGTAGACCTGATAGCAAACGGCTTTGAGGTAATATCTGTAGACGACTTATCCCATGGTTCTTTGCGTATGCTGCATGGCATCGAAAAAATAGTCGGGAAGTCTGTGAAAAATTACAAGGTGAACCTTTGCGATGCAGATGATACAGAAACCATCTTTATTGAAAACCCGGATATTGCCGGCATCATACACTTTGCAGCATTTAAGTCTGTACCCGAGTCTGTTAATGAGCCACTGAAGTATTACAGAAACAACCTGGATTCATTGGTAAACATTTTGAAATGCGCACAAACCTATAAGGTGAACCATTTCGTGTTTTCATCATCATGCTCTGTTTATGGCAATGCACAGAAACTACCTGTTGAAGAAACAGCACCATTAGTAGAACCTGAATCTCCGTATGCACGTACCAAACAAATAGGCGAGGCTATATGCAGAGACCTGGCAAAACAAAATCCTGACTTTAACGTCACACTACTGCGCTATTTCAATCCCGTGGGGGCACACCCTACAGTACATATTGGCGAGTTGCAGGAAAAGCCGGAAAATCTGGTACCTGTAATCACCCAAACAGCTATCGGCAAACGCAATGAAATGCAGGTATTCGGCACAGACTATCCTACCCGCGATGGCTCTTGCGTACGGGATTATATACACGTAATGGATATTGCCAATGCACATACAAAAGCATTGCAATACACATTGGAAGGCAACAATAGTACTAATTGCGATGTTTTCAATCTTGGCTCGGGCAATGGTGTTACGGTACTGGAGCTAATACATGCATTTGAAAAAGTATCGGGTGAAAAACTGCATTACAAACTTGGGCCACGCCGCCCGGGTGATGTGGTAGAAGTGTATGCAAACAATGCAAAGGCACGAGCACTGCTCGACTGGGACATTAAATACAGCCTCGACGATATGATGGACACAGCATGGAGATGGGAACAGGCAATGAAAAAAGAAGCAGCCAAAATATCAATGAATTAAAAAAGCGGGGCAATTGCCCCGCTTTTCTTTATAGTATTAAGTTCATTTACTATTTAGAGAACAATCTGAAGATATCCAGCCCGTTTGCATATACCATCAGCGCCAGCAGCAGGATTAAACCTACTGTAGTAGCACGTTCCATTATCTTCTCATTCACTTGTTTGCCGGTTATCATTTCAAACAGCAGGAAGATTACATAACCACCATCAAGGCCCGGTACAGGCAATAAGTTCATTACCGCAAGTATGATAGATACAAACGCTGTGAGCATCAAGAAGCTCTGCCAATCAAACTCTGCAGGGAACATTTTACCGAAGCTTACAATACCACCAACACTTTCAGAAGCCTTAATTTCTGAAGATGTGAATATCATTTTCAACTGGCGCCAGTAGTTTCCTATCTGGTCGAAAGTGAATGTAAACCCTTTCCCGATTGCTGTAATCGGGTTATATGTCACCTTATCAAGTGTAAAGAATGTTGCTGCCGTTTCAGGTGCAAAACCCAGAATTTTTGTATCAGGCACTTTACCATTTAATACAACTGTCTGACCATTGCGCACAACCGTTAATGCAATCGGCATACCGGCTGATGCACGTTTGATTTTTTCAAATTCGTCATAGAATGCAATCGGCGCACCATTTACTGCTATCACACTATCCTTACTTTGTAAGCCCATATCAGAAGCAGCGCTCTTTTCAGATACTTGTGCTACAACTAATGGTGTACGTGGTTGTAAGAATGTACTGCGTTGTGCCTTAATGATTTTGCGTATAGTACCTTGTGGTATGCTGATATCCATCCCCACACCGTTCCGCTCAATGTTCAGCACCTTAGCTTCGTTAAATATCAGTTCGGGTACTATTTTATTAAACCTGTCTACAGTTTTACCATCTACAGCTAATATTTTATCACCATTTTTGAGGCCAATGCTTTCGCCCAGGCTATCAACCATCACACCATATTTTGCGTTCTGAGTTGGCAGGTACTCTTCTCCCCATATACCGAATATCAACGCGTAGATACCTATCGCAACAAGTACATTCATTATGATACCACCCAACATGATGAACAGGCGCTGCCATGCTTTTTTAGAACGGTACTCCCAGGGCTGTGGTGGTTGTTTCATGGCTTCTTTGTCCATGCTTTCATCTACCATACCTGCTATCTTTACATATCCGCCCAACGGAAACCAGCCTAAACCATACTCTGTATCACCTTTCTTCTTCTTGAACAAAGAGAAATTGAGTAAGCCCGGAAAGGGGAACAGGAAATCGAAAAAGAGATAAAACTTCTCGACCCTCGTTTTAAAAAGTCGTGCGAAAAAATAGTGCCCGAATTCGTGTAATAATATGAGCAGGGATAAAGCGGCTAACAATTGAAGCGCCTGTACAGCTCCACCCGACATTAATAGCATTGAGTTCAATAACATGATGTGCAAAAATAATATTTAGTGTGATAGTTGGCTGTGTTTTACCAATTCTGTTGCATAAGCTCTGGCATGCTTATCAGATTGACGATAATCATCTAATGTAGCATTATCTGTAAACGATACTTTATTCATTACGTTTTCAATGATATCGCTCATTTCTATAAAGCTGACCCTGTTGTTAAGGAATGATTGTACCACAACTTCATTGGCTGCATTCATTATACAAGGCATATTTCCTCCTTTTTGCATGGCATCCATAGCCAATGCCAGATTGCGGAATGTTTTCAGGTCTGGTTGTTCAAAGGTAAACTTGCCGTAATCCCTGAAATCAAAACGTTTAAAATCGTTATGAATACGTTGCGGGAAAGCGAGTGCATATTGTATCGGCAGCTTCATATCCGGTAAGCCAAGCTGCGCCTTCATAGAGCCATCTGTAAACTGTACTAATGAATGTATAATAGACTGCGGATGCACGATTACTTCTATCTGCTCATTTTTCAGCCCGAAAAGCCACTTTGCTTCTATCATTTCCAGCCCTTTGTTCATCAGTGTAGCGCTGTCAATAGTAATCTTTGCCCCCATTGTCCAGTTGGGGTGCTGCAAGGCATGGCTTGCTTTTACATTCAGTAGGTAATTTGTCTTTTTACCTAAGAATGGTCCGCCGCTAGCTGTTAGTACTATCTTCTCAATTTTGTTCCATGCTTCACCTACCAGGCACTGAAAAATAGCTGAGTGTTCGCTATCCACCGGTATTATGCGGGCACCCTTTTCTGCGGCAGCTTTCATTACTATATCACCAGCTACTACAAGGGTTTCTTTATTAGCAAGGGCGATAGTTTTACCGGCGTTTACTGCAGCTAAAGTAGATGATAGGCCTGCGAAGCCTACGATAGCAGTAAGTACGGTATCTACAGTATCCCACTGCACTACATCATTCAGCGCATCTGCACCTGAGAACACTTTTACAGGCAGGTTTGAGAGGGCATATTTTACAGCTTCATAGCTTTCAGCATTTGTTACAACTACTGCATTGGGGTTGAATTTGCGAGCCTGTTCTATCAATAAAGCGCTGTTGCTGTGCGCGGTCAGTATTTCTACTTCAAACAATTCGGGGTGCGCAGCCACAACCTCTAAAGCCTGTGTACCGATAGATCCTGTTGATCCTAATATGGCTAAACGCGTCATTTAATTAATATATTATTATATGTATTCTTTAAGAAGCTCAAAGGTATGTAAACGCCTTCAGTAATGTGGCATTTAACATAGGTTTGTTATCCGTTCTTCAAAGCTAATGGCAATATGTTTTATATTCGTAATGGCTTACATCATTTCAATAAATCTTAACAACTCTGCATGTTACAACCAACTACCATCGACTTTCTGAAGAAGCTGGAAAAGAACAACAATAAGGAATGGTTTGATAAAAACCGTAACCATTATGAAGCCGCCAAAGCCGATTATGAAACATTTGTAACCGCAGTACATACCGAACTGACAAAACTAGAACCCAGAATGGCTGAATATAAAGCTAAGGATGCCATATTCAGGATATTCAGAGATGTTCGCTTTTCAAAAGACAAAACGCCTTATAAAGCAAATTTCGGGGCATACTTCAGCAGGGCAGGCAAAAAAGCAGCTGATGCCGGTTTTTATATGCATTTACAACCCGGTGGCAAATCTTTCCTTGCAGGTGGTATGTGGATGCCCGAAGCTCCAGTCCTGAAAAAAGTAAGGCAAGAGCTTGATTATAACTTTGACGAGTTTAAGGCAATCATAAATAAAACCAGCTTTAAGAAACTATTCAATAAATGGGAGGGAGAGCAGTTGAAAAAAATCCCACAGGGCTATACGGCAGATAACCCCGCAATTGAATTTCTGAAAATGAAGAGCCTGATAGTAAGCATCCCGATGGATGATAAGGACTACACCTCAAAAACAGCTGTTTCTAAAGTGATAAAGTTATTTACCGAAATGAAACCTCTAGTAGATTTTCTGAATAGAGCGTTGGATTAAAAACTCAGTTACGAAATACAAGAAATTCGAATGGGCGGCCACATGGGTCTGCCTTTTTTCGTCTCGATTTTTTGGCACTGCTTTTTGAGCGGTAAACGTCCATCGTTTCAGAAGCATGCTGTACGTGTTCTTCCGTATCTACTTTATTCACTACAGCAATAAGTTCTTCTACTTTCTGATCGAAATCGCCCTGCCAATTTTGCGCCACCTTGGTTGTAACCAACAACTCTCTGGATGTCTGCTTCATTATGGCTGAATTTGGGGTTTTAAAATATTGTTGCACAGAAAGTTAAAACATTTTTTCGCGAAAAGGAATAGCAGTTTTGTGATATATGATTTTTACTGCAAGAGTAGGCTTGCATCTAAAAAACGGTTACAAACGGTTACGGTTTTTCTGTAACCGTTATTTGTTATACAAAAATACACTGTGTAAATACCTGACAGATAAGCCTTCGGAGGTAAAATGTTGCATTTTGTTGCACTTTTATTGTAGCCATACTATCAATTATATTCTATCTTATTCTTTAACCAACGGCTAAATATGAAAATGATAGGATAACAATAATAATATATTCGCTTAACAAAAATAAGGGCGATTATCAAGATGATGTCAAAGAGCTACGGCCTACTTAATGACATAAGTATCCATAGCAAATATACAACATTTATTACTATCAATAAAACTGTGTGAGGTATGGGTAACGTATAGCATACAGCTCTTTTACCTTATCAAGTATCGTTTGGCGCAAAGCATCAATATTCCTGCGTTCGGTAGCTGATATGAATACACAACGTTCTCCTGTTTCGTGTTCCCAACGCGATTTTAATTGACGCAGCAGGTCTTCTTTCACTTCGCTATCCAGCCATTGGTCGAAAACCCGTTCTTCATACAAATCCATTTTATTAAAGATGGTAACGATGGGCTTATCAAAAGCTCCTATTTCCTGCAAGGTCTTATTCACAACCCCCATCTGGTCTTCGTATGCAGGGTGTGATATATCGACTACATGCAGCAGGCAATCAGCTTCGCGCACCTCATCCAGCGTACTTTTAAAGCTCTCAACAAGGTGGTGTGGCAGCTTGCGTATAAAGCCTACCGTATCGCTCAGCAGAAATGGCGTTTGCTCATACACTACTTTGCGTGTTGTAGTATCGAGCGTGGCAAACAGTTTATTCTCGGCAAATACTTCCGACTTTGTAAGCAGTGTCATCAGTGTGCTTTTACCAACGTTGGTATAGCCAACTAATGCTACGCGTATATACGTACCACGTTCCTGCCTTTGTGTAGCAGCCTGCTTGTCTATCTCGCCAAGGCGGCGGCGCAGCAAGGAAATCTTATCTTTTACGATACGACGGTCCGTTTCAATCTCTGTTTCACCCGGCCCGCGCGAACCGATACCACCACCCTGACGCTCCAGGTGCTTCCACATACCACGCAGGCGCGGCAATATGTATTGATACTGTGCAAGCTCCACCTGCACTTTTGCTTGTGCTGTTTTGGCACGGCGGGCAAATATATCGAGAATAAGGTCGCTTCGGTCAATCACTTTCACACCAAGTGCATCCGTGATATTACCTATCTGAGAGCCTGTAAGCTCGTCATCGAATATTACCAGGTTCACACCCTTTGCCCTTACATATTCCTTTATCTCTTCAATCTTTCCTTTGCCCACAAATGTTTTGCTATCGGGGTGTGGTAGTTTTTGTATAAACCACTTCACAGTTTCGGCTCCGGCAGTTTCTGCAAGAAATGCCAGTTCTGCCAAATACTCCATCGTCTGTGGTTCGGTTTGTGTTTTATGCACCAAACCTACAAGCACAGCTTTCTCCTCGTTTTTAATAATGTTCTTATTCTCAATCATCAGTTCAGAAACAAAAACCACCCGCTAAGCGGATGGTTGTGTATGCAAAATTACGTTATTTGTATCAAATACTATCAGATAAGGCGTTCCTGTTCGCGCAGCCAGCGTTCGGGTATCTCATCGTTACTGGCAGCTATATAGTCGTTATAAGAACAAGGCACATAAGTACCATTAGGCAACTTCATCCACCAACGGTTGGTACGCTTGCTCTTTAAGAATACAGTTTCGTTTTCGGTAAATGCTACATGGAATGATATAAACTCATCGTGGTCTGTCAGGTTTGCTTCAGCTTTACGCACCAGATACCCGTCAATAAAGTACCATATCATTTGCGAAATCAGTTTGGCAGTCATGCTATGAACATCGTGCGTGGGATTGTAGCCATAAATACCAAATGAGCTGAGATTGGTACCCATACCGGCATAACGCGTCAATATACAAGCTTCATCTCCCGTAAAGCCATTCGGAGAACCGTTTACATTCACAGGCGCATCGCTATACCTTACGGCAGACATATCGAAGCTGAAAAGGTTGCTATTACGCAACACAGGTTCTACATCTTCAAAATGTTCGCGTACTTTACCCAAACGGAAGAAGTCGAAACGCAGTTTATCTAATGTTTCGAGCATGCGCGGGTGTACATAATAGCTCTGAAAACCTATATGGCTGTAATGTGTAATAAAATTTGGCTGCCCCGTGAGCATATCCATCAGAAAACTGTTCGATGTTACCGCTTCGCTCTCATCAAGGTCTATGAGCATATCTGCAACCGTTGCGTTAATCATCACTTCCGATTTTTTAAACGCTTCGTATTGTTGCAATGTAAGGTCGTGCGAGCCTCCTAAAACGATTACTGTCTTACCTGCCTGTTGCAGTTCATGCAGCACTGTACGCAATGCCGCGCGCGAATCGCCGATACTTGCACCTTCCAGTATGTTACCGGCATCGGTAATTTTTACTGCCGGGTGCCACGAAAACATTTTATACAGCTCTTCTCTTATAGCATTAGGCCCGTCACTGTAATCTGCCTCATCCGATTCGCCACGTTGTTCGCCACAACCTATGATAACAATCTCGGCATCATCCCAATCAAAATTGTCTTGCGTAGCAAATTGTATATTGGCTCCCAACTGCATTGGCTGGTATGTACCGGTTGGTTTGGTTTCAATAAAATGCCTGTCGGCAAAGAAATGGGTTAAATCCTGCATGTGTTGATTGATTCGTTGGCTAAAATAGACAAATGTTGGTTTGCTATATAACGCTGATACATAAATGAAATTGTTAAATACATATCAAAATGCAGAACTACCCCCCGTTTTCTGCCTTATTTTTTTATTTTTGAGCGATAAGGAAACTGAATGTCTGCCGTAAAAAAAGCAAAACCATCTTATATATATGCCATCATCGGCATCTCACTGGTATTATTCCTGCTGGGCAACCTTGGCTGGCTGATGATAAACGGGCGTGCACTGAGCCGCGTATTTAAAGAAGATATACAAGTAGAGGTAATACTCCATGACAATACACGTGAAGAGAATATCCAGAAGCTGAAAGCAATTCTGGATAATCAACCCTTTACACGCAAATCTGATATTATTACCAAAGAAGAGGCTGCTAAGAAATTTTTTGAAGAAGGCGGAGAAGAATTTACAGAGCTGCTTGACTTCAACCCGCTGTATGCATCTATTACACTGAACCTGCATTCGGAGTATGTAAATAAAGATAGTCTCACAAAAATCAAACAGTTTGCGATGCAAAGCAACGTTGCAAGGGACGTAGCATACCCGAATACAATAGTAGATAATATCAACAGCAACTTCAGAAAGATAGGATTGATACTGGGTGCTATTTCGCTGCTTCTTTTTGTAGTTGTGGCAATACTGATTGACAACACAGTCAGGTTGGCAATGTTCAGCAACCGCTTCCTGATAAAAACGATGCAGATGGTGGGTGCTACCCGCTATTTTATATCCCGCCCGTTTGACAAACGAGCTATACTGAACGGACTGATAAGCGGTGCGATATCGGCTGTTGGGTTATGGATAGTAATCTCTTTTGCGGAAAGCCAGTTTCCTCCTATCAAAGCGTTACGCGAACCCGGATTGCTGACAGTATTGATACTTGGTATGATAATACTTGGCATACTGATTTCATTCCTCAGCACGCACAGGTCTGTAGTGAAATATTTAAAAATGCATGTTGACGACCTTTATTAAAATTGTTTCATAATATTGTAATCTATGGCTACAACTAAAACCACTAAAGATTTAACCCCGAAAGGCAATCAGACTTTCTTGTTTGACAAGAGTAATTATATGTGGATGATTGGCGGTGTTGTTGTGATACTCATCGGCTTCCTGCTGATGTCGGGCGGTAAAAGTGAAGACCCTAACAAGTTTAATTACGAAGAAGTGTACAGCACTACACGCATTACTATTGCACCACTGCTGATACTTATTGGCTTTGCGATAGAAATATATGCTATCATGAAAAAGCCAGCTAATCAGGCATAATCAAAACTCCTTTATAACGAAGAAGCCCCGTTCATCAGAACGGGGCTTCTCTTTTTATGTGTGAGTATCTGCTATGCGAATACAGTATCTATCACTTTGAATATGCGTTCGAAATCAGCATCTGTAAGATTGGAGCCTGAAGGCAAACAAAGCCCATCGCGGAATAACCTTTCTGAAGTACCGTCGCCATAGAAAGGTGCATCGGCAAATATCGGCTGCAGGTGCATTGGCTTCCACAATGGGCGGGATTCTATGTTATCCTGCTCGAAAGCCAGTCTGAGTGTTTCTCTTGTGATGCCACTTGCCGGGTCTATCAAAATAGTAGTAAGCCATCTGTTGCTGAAATAGCCTGCAGGTTCATCTACAAAAGATATACCCTTCAGGTTTTTCATTTTGTCGTAGTACCTGTTGTATATCGCTCTGCGTTGTGCTACACGGTTGGCCAGTACTTCCATTTGTCCGCGTCCTATACCTGCGCAGATATTGCTCATGCGGTAGTTGTAGCCAATGTGCGAGTGTTCGTAATGCGGAGCAGCATCGCGCGCCTGTGTTGCAAGGAAGGTAGCTTTCTGTGCCAGCTCTTTGCTATGTGCCACCAATGCACCACCACCCGATGTGGTAATGATTTTATTGCCATTGAAAGACAATGCACTGATAACACCGTAAGTACCACACATCTTACCATCTGCATGAGAGCCTAAAGCCTCAGCAGCATCTTCTATGACTATGATGCTATACTTATCTGCTATGGCTTGTATCTCTTTCATTTTTGCAGGCATACCATACAAGTGTACAGGTATGATTGCTTTTGGTGTTTTGCCTTTTGCAATTCTGTCCTGAATTGCCTGTTCCAGCAATGCAGGCGACATATTCCATGTATCCGCCTCACTATCAACAAATACAGGAGTAGCACCTAAATACGCTATGGGATTTGCTGACGCAGAGAAAGTCATGCTCTGGCAAATAACTTCATCGCCTGCCTGCACACCTGCCAATACCAATGCAAGATGCAGTGCGGCTGTACCTGAGCTAAGTGCCGCAACATGCACATCTTCTTTCAGGTATGCTGTAATGTCTTTTTCAAAGTTATCGACATTGGGACCAAGCGGGGCTACCCAATTAGTATCGAACGCCTCATGGATGTAGTTCAATTCAGTGCCACCCATATGTGGCGATGAAAGCCAGATTTTCGGATTCATGTATCGCTAATCTTTCTTTGAATTTTTAATGACACGTCCCGGATTACCTACTACTGTACTGTAATCAGGAACATCTTCTATTATTACACTACCGGCACCTATCACACACCACTTACCTATTTTTTTTCCGGGTATTACTACTGTGCCCGCACCTATATGTGTGCCTTCACCAATTTCTATATTTCCACACAGCGCCACATTGGGAGAGATGTGTACATAGTTACCAATTACACAATCGTGATCTACAGATGCATTTGTATTAATGATGCAATGCTTACCAATTTTTGTATCAGGGTTGATAACCACACCACCCATAATGACGGTACCATTATCAATATTCACTGTTCTTGCCAATACAGCCTGCGGGTGAATAGCAACGATATAATTTGCATCAACAGGCAAGCGCTCCACCACTTTTTTGCGGGCTTCATTGCTACCAATAGAAATGATAATCGGCTCATCTGCTAATGTAGCTATACTAGGCTTAGATGTTTCGTAATCCCAGACAGGAGATGTGGCATTATCGTCCCAGATGGCAATATCATCTATACCGTTCAGTTCCAGTATATCTATTATAACCTTACCATGACCACTTGCGCCGAATAATATCATGATGCCTGTTGCTTTGGTGTTCCTTTAAATTTTTCCATTGTTGCCGCACCTTCCTGGCTGATGCCATTACCACGAAATACATTCACTATTGTCATCAACAATATCTTCACATCGAGCAGGAACGATATATTATCTACATAATACACATCGAGTTCAAATTTCTCTTCCCAAGATATAGAATTACGACCATTAACCTGTGCCCATCCCGTAATACCAGGCTTCACCTCATGCCTGCGACGCTGGCGTTCGTTATACAACGGCAAGTACTCTGCTAATAGCGGCCGCGGACCTATCAGGCTCATATCTCCAATCAGTACATTGAGCAATTGCGGTATTTCGTCTATAGATGTTTTACGCACAATTTTCCCAACTACTGTAAGGCGCTTTTCATCAGGCAATAATTGTCCATCTGCACCTTTTGCATCATTCATTGTCTTGAACTTGATGATGCGAAATATTCTGCCACTCTTGCCGGGACGTGGTTGAAAGAAAAACGGCTTGCCTTGATTGGCAATGAACAGCAATACCGTTGCAAGCAGAAACAACGGGGACAGGACAACGAATCCTATCAGCGCGATGAGCTTATCTAACAATGGTTTGAAAAATTGCCTATACATGCCAGCTGAGGCTTTCTACAATATTATCTGCCATTGCTTTGGTGAAATGCTTTGAACAATCCACTGCATTCCGTTTGAGTTGATTGTACTGCGCAGCATCTATGCTCAGCAGCTTTTCCAGTGCAGCATCTATCTCATCTTCTTTGAAAGAGATGCCGACATTGTATGTATCTATTAGTGATGCTATTTCAGAAGAACTGTTTACCATTGCAAGCAGCGGACTACCTACTGCCAGCAGGTTATATGTTTTGCTTGGTACGGAATTATTTGTAGCACTTGTATCGAGCGTTACATAACCCCATGTTGCAATTGACAACAACTGCGACAAGTCTGCAAATGGAACTGGTGCATGAAACTGAATGTTATCAAGTCCAATTGCCAAGTCTTTCAACTTTACTTTTTTACTATCGTTACCCACTACCACAACTGCCCAATCAGTATGTGACTGTAATTTCTTTGCTATCTCTACAAGATATTCAAGCGGGTGTGTAAGACCTATATTGCCGGAATAGAGAATAATTTTCTTATCTCCCAGTCCCCATTCCTTTCTGAAATCTCTGGTTGAAGCATTCGTTGTTTCAACCTGTTTATTCCAAATGGGGACTACTTGTACTTTATCTATTTCTGTAATTGGCAGGTATTTTTCGATAGCAGTTTTTAACCCTGTACCGAGCGTAAATATCTTTTGTGCAGATGGCAGCACTTTCCTGTTCTTCTTTGCCCAATAGTTTGCTACATTATTCAGCAACGCATTCTTACGGAAGCCTGTGAGTACATCAGGATACAAATCATATATCAGTGTAGCAAACTTCATTTTCTGCAATCGTGGAAGGAAGACAAACAGAGGTGGGTTTGAAACAAAGAAGAATTTTGTGTTTGCAATATCTTCCTGCTTCACCTTGTTGCGCATCCAGAAATAAAACTTCGTCCATGTACGGAACCTGCGTGAGAAACTTGTTCTATCGTACACAGGCCCTACGTGTGTAGTAATATTAGCAGGCAATTTCGTTACATCATAATCGAAACTACCATACCATGCTTCTATCTGCGCATCGGGCATTTTGCTTGCAAACGCCGTGATGATGTCTGCAAACAGGTAGTTGGCTGTCTGGTTTACAAATACAATCTTCACTTATCTTTCTACAACACAGTTTTCAAGCACCAGCATATCCATCTTCGTACGCAGGAAACAGTCCAATGCTTCGGCAGGCGTATTTACAATCGGTTCGTTTTCGTTGAAAGATGTATTCAACAATATCGGCACACCGGTCTTCTGACGGAAAGCATCTATCAATCCATAATAACGTGGCGATACTACTTTATCTACACTCTGCAAACGACCTGTACCATCTACGTGTGTAACGGCAGGTATAGCAATATGCTTTTCTTTTTTTATCGGGAATACTTTTTCCATGAACGGCACATTCTCTGTATATTCAAAGTATTCCGGCACAAACTCCTTCAATATAGATGGTGCAAACGGGCGGAAACTTTCGCGACGTTTGATTTTTGCATTCAGCAAATCTTTGGCGTCAGTACGGCGCGGGTCTGCAAGTATAGACCTGCCACCCAGTGCACGCGGGCCAAACTCTGCCCGTCCCTGAAACCAACCTATCACACCTGCATTCACCAACCTGTCAGACACATAATCGTACAATGCAGCATCATCCAGACGCTTATAAGTGATATTGCGTTCTTTCAGGAATGCTTCAATTTCTTCGTTGCTGAATTTACTACCAGTGTAAGCAGAGTAAACAGCTTTAGCACGTGGTTGATTCAATACCTGATTGTACACATAAAATGCAGAACCCATTGAGATACCGGCATCATGTCCTGCAGATGGTATATACAGGTTTTCGAAACCTGAGTTTGCCAGTATCTTGCCATTCGCTACAGAGTTCTGCGCCACACCACCTGCTATACAAAGGTTCTTCAAACCTGTACGTTTTTGCAGATGATTCACAATGTGGAATATCAGCTCTTCTGTAAAACGCTGTACGGATGCAGCGATGTCTTTGTGATACTGTGTAAGTTCATCGCCTTTGCCACGAGCTTTACCAAACTTCTCTTCAAAATATGGCGCGAACAAACTACCAACAAACGGGATGTGGTCATCACCATAAGTAACTACCACATCTTTGGCAGATTTGAAATATTTCTGATTCCATGTAAACAGCCCGTCTTCTGTAAACTTGATTACATCTCTTATCTTATCAACGTACTTCGGTTCGCCATACGGTGCAAGACCCATTACTTTGTACTCATCACCATAATGCGGGAAACCGAGATATTGAGTGAATGCAGTATAGAATGTACCAACCGATACAGGAAAATCTACAGAATCAATTACTTCAATTTTATTGCCTTTACCAATAGCTATCATAGTACTGGTAAAATCGCCCGAACCATCTATAGACAACAATGCGGCCTCATCATATGGGCTTGCAAAAAATGCAGATGCCAGGTGACTACGGTGATGCTCTACGTTATGAATCTTTGGTTTGATTAATGCAGCATCTACACCTGTGATGCGAGACAGCTCCTGTTCCAGTGATGCTACTTTCTTTGTATTGCTCAACCTGTTCATGACAGTCTTAAAACCACCACCAGGATTTTTAAGCAAATACAGCATCTTCTTGTCAAACTTAGCTTTCGGGTCGCGACCAATGGCAATATGGTCAACCTCGTTGATGGTGATGCCTAATTCTTTCAGGCAAAACAGAATCGCTTTTTCAGGAAACCCTGCCCAGTGCTTTACCCGTGTAAACCTTTCTTCTTCAGATGCAGCAATCAGTTCACCATCTTTCAGGATAGCAGCGCTTGAGTCTGCGTGGTAGGCATTAATACCTAAAATTATCATTATGCTCTATTGTTTATTTACTTAAAAACATTGCATCGTAGTCTTTCCTTACCGATGCAACATCTATACTTTTCTTAGCATACTGTCCGGTTGCACTACTGCTCGCTGCATATGCCGCGTTATCGAGCGATGCCATTTTTTCGATGGCATCTACAATTGACTGTATGTTATTAATATCTACATTAAAACCCGCATTAGCCTCTTCCAGTTTATTCCACGGCGTGTAATGGCTTGTGATAACTGGCTTCCCTGCTGCAAGCGCTTCGTATATAGCATGCCCGAAGTTTTCACTTTTACTGGGTTGTATCATGCAATGAAAGTCAGCGAGCGTGTTCAATATTTTATCGGGCGTTACCGCACCGTGATATTGTGCGCAGACATTGTTTGGCATTGTTGCTATCAGCTGCTGACATTCCTGCCAGTACGCTGCATCTTTTACAGGCCCATATATATCGTATGTAATAGACGAGCTGCATTTACTTAAAGCCTCCAGCACCAGTTTGATATTTTTCATAGGGCTTATCAGCGCTATGGTAACAAGCTTTAGCTTACCAGGTTCTTTTTGAGTTGCTGAAAGCTTATCAATTACATTCGGGAAGTTGGGAGCTACATATACCTTCACACCATTACCGAATGTATCTGTTACGTATTGTTTTTCTTCCTGTGTAGTAACATGGAAGATGCACTTCTTATGTAAGCCCAGCAGCTTGTATGCTGCGAGGTATATTTTCTTCTTTAGCGACTTTTGAGATAATGCGCCGGGGTGCAACATACCTCTTGCTGATACTACTTTATTTGCATCTCCCGACCACAGCAGCGGTTTGAGGTTATATGAAGGAGAAAAGATGCCATTTATAAAAACCACATCGGGATTTACATCTGTCAGCAAATCGTACACAGTTTCTTCTGCTTTAGCTGATGCGTAAAACACTTTTGTGTGACTATTGAACGACACCCATTCATCGTGTTTTACATTCAGCACTGTACCATCTAAATCTGTATTCCTACAATAGATGTATATCTCTGCATGGCTGTAGTTTGCAACAAGATTTGCAAGCGATTGCACAGGCCCACCTGCTTTGTAGGCAGGCAAAAAGTATTCGTAGGTAATAAACAACTTCATCGGGCTGAGATATATTTATTCAGCCAAGGGAAAATAAAGTAATTACCCAAAATCATGAAAACAAGATAGTTTCGGATAGAACCCAAATAGAAAATTATATCCGATTCGAATGTACCGAGACTTAGTATTGTTGCAATGAATAATGCAAAGTTGAAAATCAGGTTGTACTTATCTGAATTAATGATATAGTTCGACACCTTACCGATAAAAAAAGTTATCACTAACAATGGTATCATCATTAATAACAATCCATAGTCGATATACAAATCACAAAAATACCCCATTGAAATTGAGGTGCCCCTTTCTGCATTTGCAAAGTTTTTACCGGTATAATATGATGTTTTTGTAGAAGGGTCAAGAATACTTTTATTTTCAGTAAGGAACCTTGGGGCTGTGAGGAACTTTATAGTACTCCATACATTATCACCATTTGTATGCGCAATTATTGATGGCACACGGCCATATACTGTAGAGTACTGGTGCATGTACTGTATCCTGTTCAATAATACTTCTGAACCTGTTTTTAATGAATCGACAGAATAATTTGTTGTTTTATCTCCGAGGTAATTTAATGCATCATAGGTAGAAACCGCTATCTGCTGCTGGCCACTACCTTGGTTGAGATATTGCCTGTAACCCCCTTTAATACTAGACCAGAATACCATGAAGAATACCAAAGCCAGCCCCACAGGAGCTACACGCATTACCTGGCGAGACTTAAAATTTGGCTTGACAGTAAAATATGTAAATACAAAGAAATAGATAATCTCTTTAAAGCTTGAAAAATACGATACGAACCCTAAGCCGAACTCTACAACCAGCAGTATAATTATCAGGTTATTGAATTTTGTCTTTTGCAGTAACAACAAGAATATGAGCATTATCAACGATACCTTTCTTAATACTGCAAAAGACTGCACCAATTGATTTAAGGATGGATTTGAATATGTTAAAGCTATCAGAGTAGGGAATACCAGGCTGAACACACCATAAACTGTGAGTACTTTTTTAGTATCCAGCTTTGACGCTGCCTCCTTCATGATTTCCAAACCCGAAAAAACAGTTGGTTTAAAAATATTGGCCATGAACAGCACCATTACCGCCATTTGAATAAACGTAGCAATAAACAGGCCATCGGCGTCTTTACTTGTAAAGAGTTCATCAAACGGAATACCCATATAATCTGAATATAATACCCCACCAAAAACCTGTATCCACTGATAGAGAAACAGGTATGTAAGCATTGGCGGCAGATATTTAACCCATAAACTGGATAGTATAATATAGAATGAGATCCCTGCTACTATGGTTATCCACATATACTGCGAAAAGAAACTATACAGTATGAACGGGAATATGACGAACTGGTCTATCTGTACTTTGTCTAATATGATTTTTCTGTTATTCACTCCTAAGCTACCTTATACTTTGTATCAGTCTTTTTATTTATCACTCTTTTATAAAAGAAATGTACAAGCAATACCATCGGGTTGTCGAGGTTGCTGATTGCTTTCCAGTATTTAAGTACATCCTTTATTTTAAAACCCTTTAATGAATGCAGCATTAATGCCGTATAAAACATCAGCTTGTTATTTCTTAAAATAGTTTTACCACTCTTCTGAGCTTCCGGCGATATATAAGAGAAAAGCTTTCTGAATGCATGTGCATCTTCTTCTATATGCCTTATATAATATTTTGTTTGCCTGCTCAGTTGCCCATCATGATTACGAAGTAAGACTAATGGTTTTTTAACGTACCCTATCTCAAAAAACTCGGCTATCCTTACCCACATATCAAAATCACCGCTTATTATCATGTTTTCATTAAATAAGCCTACTTTATCCAAAGCCGCTTTGTTTAGTGTAACATTCGCAATGTTTCCGGCAATTGAGCCTGTATAAAAACAGATTTCAGCATGTGTTAGCCGGTCTATAATTTCAGGGGTGTTGTCAATTTTCTTATTGATACTTTCAGTGCCATTACCATCAATATAATCCACTGCTGTGTAGCTAAAGCCTATCTGAGCATTGCGTTTATGAAACGATACAATTTCTTCAATGGCATTCGGCCTCATAATATCATCCTGAGACCATAATTTTATGAGGTTTGCATTACTGTTGTTTATAAGAAAGTTAAGATTGTAAAAAAGTCCTTTATTCGTATCGTTTCTGAAAGTTTTTACCCTACCATCCTTTATTCCGCATATATACTTCCAACTATCATCAGTAGAGCAATCATCAAGTATCAGAAATTCAAAATCGGTGTAGGATTGTTCCAGCACACTGTTTATAGCATGGTGCAAATATGCCATACCATTGTAAACAGGCAATATTATACTAATGGATGGCATGACTTTTATAAGAATCTAGTGCTTCGCAGATACCACTAACGATACCATTAAAACTGAAACGCTGTATTATTTCGAAGGATTTTTCTCCTGCTGTTTTTAGTTTGCTCGCATCTGCTGCTAACGTGCTTAAATATGTTGCAACAGTTGAAACATCATGAGGATTGATGATTATACCATTCTCATTAATAAGGTCTATTGCTCCACCGGTTTTGTCTGTCGCTACCACAGGTCGTTTACAAGCCATAGCTTCATTCAGCGCTAAACCCCATGTTTCTCCGGGCCCTTTTGATGGCAAAATAAAAACTGTTGCCATACGATATACTACCGGCATATTTTGCTGGTTCTGAAAGTCAACAAACACAATCCGCTTGTCAGTTCCTGCCTTAGACTTAACTTCTTCTTCCATCGGACCATTACCAACAATTACAAACTTATATTTCGAATCAGTTAGCAGTTTTGATAAACGGATAATATATTCAGGATTCTTCTTATGTTCTAATTTACCTGCAAACAGCACAACAAAATCATTACTGCCAATACCCAATTTATTTCTCTGACTTATCGCTTCTTTATTTCTTTCATCATCAGCATTGCTGAACCTATCGTTATCTATAGCATGCGGACAGAAAACCAATTCCTTCTCCTTTAGCCCATGGGCAAGAAAATATGCCTTATTATTGCTGCCAACATATAATGCAGTATCAATAAAAGAATATACATAGGTCAGCATTATCCTGCGCACCATTTTTTTGAGTCCGCCAGTTTCATCAAGCAACGTAGAGTCGCCCCTGAACAATACAGGTATTTTGCCTTTAAAGTGGCGCATTGCAGCAAAATGGCTTTTAAATGGCCATCCTATTATCAGCACAGCTTCTGCACCCCATTCTTCTATTTGTTTTATTAACGTTGGATTATCTAATCCTTTATAGTGATGTGTACCTTGGTCATGAGACACATTTTTCACAAAAGTATAATTGTACCCTTCCAGCAACGGGATGTCCCAACTTCTTGTTTTACCAAAACCGGGATCATAAATCTCTTTGTTTTCTGAGGCCTGCCATGTATAAAAGACATGTAAATCAACAGCAGGTTGCTTCGCTAATAATGCAAACCACGGTGCATTATATTGTATAGGATGCGAGGTAATAATCGCCAGCTTAGTTTTTGATTTTAAATCAGTCATCTCTATCTTCAAACAATCTGATTCAATAAATCAGCTAAGGTTTTTGTAACGTTTGATGCACTATAAGCATCAAAAACTTTTCTATCGACACTGGCTGCATCAAACTTCTTTGCGAATGTTTCGTATGTATTATACCATTCGAAAAAATCATTCGTAATAGTATCAATGCTATCGGGTAATATCGGGAAGACGGTACCTGCACCGGTATTTTTCAACACTTTATACGCACTTGACTCACTATGAAGCAATGCCAGAATCGGCTTACCTGATAAAACACCCTGATAAACTTTCGACGGTGTATAATGAGGTTCCGTACTGCCTAAAATAAAAATACCATCTGCAGATTCAAGATGCACTAATACATCCAGGTATGGTATTCTTTTGGGATACTCAAATACAACGCGCTGCCACAAACCGTATTTTTCCGCTAATGGCTTAATATTAAATCCATTCGGGTCATTAGGCGATTTGCCTGTACCTATGAAATGAATTTCGAGGTTACTGAACAATGCAGCATTAGCGCTCATTGCTTTAAACATAGCCTCCAACGGCTGATATGCTTTGGGCAACATAGCACCTGCATAGACAAGTTGTATTTTTTCATTTTTCTGAAATACGTACGGGTTAATACCCATAGTCTTTATAGCGTCATGATCTGCAATCTCTCCTCCATAGGGCATGGCACCAAACAAACAAGTGTTGTTTAGATGCGTATTCCGTTCTCTTACACCATTGTAATATCCTTCAGCCACACCAGTAATCAGCGATGCATTTTTTACTGCTATAGGCTCTAAAAAGTTCGCAATAGCCTCACTGATTCTGTGTCTTGAAAACAATTTATCTCTATTAGGAAATGGATGTACCCAAGGGTCTATATAGTCGATACCATACTTCACTCCTGTCGTGTTATGCAACCAGCGTCCTATCAATGCAGCATAGAATGATGGGATTGGGATGTACAGAAAGTCTATTTTATCTTTAACAATTATAGACTTTGCCTTCTTATATAATTGGTAAAATGCCCTTATGCCTATATCCCCAACAACTCTTGGTTTAGTAACATTAAACGCGGCACACTTTTCAACCCTTAATCCTTCAGGCAATAATTTTACTAAGTTAAAATCAAGCTCTTCTTCATAATACTTTTCGTCAACAGTTAACACAACAGGTTCCCACCCATATTCAGGCAAGTGCTGTGCAAACAAACGAGACCGATGAACGGCGGCAAGATTTGATGGCGGAAAGTGTGGTGATATAATGAGTATCTTCTTCAAACTATTTCTTATTCTTAACGCTATACAACAACTGATACCCAAAGAACCCTTTAGAAATTGTGGTCAATACGTTATACAACATCCTCCTTATGCTACGAGGTAATACATATTTCAAAATACTACTGAATGGAAGTTCTCCCGTTACAGTTGCAACATCAATTGCAAAGCCGCTCTTCAACAGCATTTGCTTAGCACTGTTAAATGAATACCATCTGAGGTGTGTGTAATCCCATATTCCCGCATCAGCTACTTTAAACTCACCTTTCATCAATTGCCACCTGTATTTGTAATAAAAAACATTGGGCAATGCTACTATGAAATTACCTTCATTCTTCAAGACCCTTTTTATATCTGCTAATAGCTTTTCCGGATAAGCAATATGCTCTAACACATGAGAACAGATAATGTAGTCGTACTCATCAGCAGGCATTTCAGATGGCAGCCCTTCTTCAAGATTGAAGATGTACCCATTTCTTAACACTTTACTTGCTTCAGCAAGTTCAGATTGCGATATTGTTATTCCATCTACAATATTCCCATTCGAAGTTAATTGCCTTGCTACCGAGCCCGAGCCACAACCTATATCCAACACGCGGACACCGGTATGTTTTACCAGATTGATAACGTCCACGTTTCCTGAATTTTCATATACCTTATTCCGGCTAAGCTGCATGTTCTATTGTTAATAGTACGTGTTTAATAAAAAGATGCTGTTCCTGTTCCCAGTTCAGCGCAGATGCTGCAAGGGTATAAGCCGCTTTTCGCATTTCAGTCAATTCTTGCTGATTACTATATAATTGTTCTAATAACTGTGCCAGTTGTTCGCTATTACCTTTTTGATATACAATACCTACACCGGGGTTATTGCTAATGAAGTACGCTTGCGCCTCTGTATCTGACGCGATTATCGCATTACCTGCAAGTATGTATGACAGTATCTTATTAGATAGTGCTATATCATTGTTTATTGAGAATCCAGGTTCCAATGCCAAACCAATATGATTATCCGACAACAACTCGAAAAGCTTCTTTTCAGGCATCGGATTAACGAATTCCACCCTATGCTTATCAGTAACTAAACACGAGAGCAATGAATGTTTTATACTCTCTGTACAATTTCCAATTACCGTTAATTGTACCGGAAAATGATTTATGCGATTTATAGCGTTAAATACATCCTGCAAGCCACGATTCAATCCTACGTATTGAGAGAACCATACTATTTTCAAATGTGGACTATCAGCTGTTATCTCGTTTTCTTTATAAGATGGCTGCATCTTCAGTTCGAAAACATTATTGACTACTCCTGTACTGTTTTTCTCTCCTACATCTGCTACAACTCTGCTCAATATCTGCGGTGACGCTGCTGTTATATAGGAAGCATTTGCCAATGTAGTTTTCATTAGTATCTGTGAAGATTCATCAACACTTTTACCGCTTTCACCTGCATGATAATCTTCAATATCAATACCGTATGGTATGTTGTGCTTATCGGCATATTGACTTACCGGCCAAAAAACACCGGGATTATGTCCTATAATGATATCGAACTGTGGAGGCAGTGACTGTAATCGTTTATTAAGAAGATAACTTCTCTTATCGAGCTTATAAGCAAGCAGCTTTTTATTGGAAGGAAATATCTTTGACAATGTTGATGCCAACTTACTTATAATGGTAGATGTAATCCAAGGCAATATCCTCTCTCTACCTACTGTCAACTTAATCCAAGAAACACTGTTCAACTCTGCTTCTATCTCCTTTTCGTATGCAACACTCCAGTTGTTGAAATCAAATTTTATAACGGTAACATTCGCGCCAAAAGACACAAGTGTTTTCAGTTCCTTCAGGCAACGTGGGTTTGCAGCCATATTCACACTAGTAACCATTAATACACGGAAACCTTTCAGCATACACTAAGCAAGCAGGCTTTCAATTTTTTTTATCTGGCTGGCATATGTAAACTGCCTGGCAAAATCAACCCTGTTATGCTGCTTTTCTTTTGAGTTGTTAGCATACAGATTATGTAAAACCTCCCGAAACAGTATGGGTAAGTTTTCGTTATGACGTTCATCAGGCATCAACACCAGTTCAGGGTTATGTTTATATGCTGATACATAATTAGACACTACTACTTTTCCACTTGCCAGGTATTCAAGTATCTTATGATAATTAGTTCCTTTACTCTGGTCCTTTTCAACATCATAGCAAATAAGAAAACAATCTACTTTCTTAAACGCTTTTGCCAATGCTTCGGGAGCAAGCTGACCGTGTAGTACAACGTTGCTGCGCACTTTTAAATCACTTATAAAACCAAGAACCTCAGTATTTTTTTCAGCAGAAATATTTGATTCTGCATAATCAACAGACCCCCAGAAATTGAATACTACATCCTGATGTTCATTAATTATGCTAAGCAAGGTTTTATGGTCAATATCTTTTCGTAAAAAATTACCGGAAAGCCCTACCTGTTTCTTCTCATTTACTTGTTGGCTGATATGATCATTCAGAAAATAAGCGGCCACCCCATGTCCAATATTATGTGTTGGGATATTTATACCACTATACTTATTTAACAGCTCATCAGCTACAGATAAAATCAAGTCAGCAGTTTCAGCTGCCTTTACAGCACTGATATCATCAGAGTCATCTGCTGCCGTCAGTATTTTTACTGTTTTATCGCTAAATGCTTTTAGTGGAATAGTATTTGAGAAATCAAATGACCATACAACATCAAAATCTCTTCCTATTAATGAAGTTATTTTTTTGATATGCTTTTTCAACAGGTAGTCATATAGCCTCCTTGCCTTGAACTTGAAAATATAAGGAAAGTTCAGCCTGTGGCTAATAAGCAGCACCCCGGGCACAGATGTTTCAACTACCTGCACTTCACCGGGTTTCATAATTCGGTTTTGATCCGGACCACTTATGTAGTACACCTTATTACCAAGTTTTGCAAGCTCAACACTGTAATGGTGCTTTGACAAAAACATGGTTCCCCAATCCTGTTGAGAAATAATGAGGATATTTTTATTCCTGAAATCCACTTTATCAGTTCTGATAAAATTCTTTCAGTTTTTGTGCAATGTATTTGATCTGCTCTTCTGTCAATTCAGGATACATCGGCAACGACAATATTTCTTGCTGATACGCAGTAGCAACAGGAAATTGGTCAGGTGTCAGCCCCAAATATGAGTAGGCCTCCAGATTGGGAAGTATAGTAGGATAATGTACCGCAGTTTCTACACCATTATCTTTAAGATATTTAGCAAGCTCATCCCTTTTCTTAGCCCTGATTACATACAAGTGATATGTGTGCTTTGACTCCGGTCTCACTTCAGGCAATACCACACCTTCAATTCCTGTTAAATGTTTATTGTACAAAGCAGCGTTACTTATACGTTGCTCTGTCCATTTGAGAATATAAGGCAGCTTTGCTGATAGTATTGAAGCTTGCAGTCCATCCAGCCTGCTGTTAATACCCTCTATCTTATGCTGATGTTTTACAAGTGCTCCGTGATTAGCATACATCCTCATTTTCGATGCCAGCTCATCGTCATTTGTTATAATAGCCCCGGCATCACCATACGCTCCCAGATTCTTACCCGGATAAAAACTAAAACTGGCAGCTATACCAAAGAGCCCGGCTCTTTTGCCCTTATATTCAGAAAAATGTGATTGCGCACAGTCTTCAATCAGGAATATGCCATGTTCTTTACAAATATTTTCAACTGCTTCAATATTTGCCATCTGCCCTTGCAGGTGAACGAGTATGATTGCTTTTGTATTTGATGTTATTGCATTTTTCAGTTGTGCTTCATCTATACTGTAATAGTCCGGATGAATATCTACAAAAACAGGCTTTGCACCTGCTTGTGTAATTGTTTCTGAGCTTGAAATCCAACTGTTCGCTACTGTAATCACTTCATCACCGTTGCCTATACCAAGCATTTTCATGATGATGTATAACGAGTCTGTACCATTGGCACATGCTATCACATGCTTAACGCCATATAATGATGCAAATGCAGCTTCAAACTCTTTTACATACTTACCGCCAATGAATGCGGTGTTAGTAATGACATTTTCAATAGCAGTATCAATATCTTTTTTAATGCTCAGATATTGTTGCTTCAAATCAACAAATGGAATATTCATCTTTATAACTCTTTTATCTTTTTAGCCGGGTTGCCTGCATACACTCCGGGTTTATCAATACTTTTTGTAACTACTGCACCTGCACCTATCACTACATTATCGCAAATAGTAACAGGCAGAATTGTGGCGTTAGAACCTATCGATACGTTATTGCCGATTTTTGTTTCTTTCCAAAGAATTTTATCACCACGAGCCGGTCCACCCTTTGCAAACAAATCATTAATAAACATTACACCGTGCCCTATAAAACAATCGTCACCGATTGTTACCAATTCGCAAACAAACGTATGCGATTGCACTTTTGTATTCTTACCGATGGTTACATCTTTTTGTATTTCCACAAACGGCCCTACAAAACAGTTATCGCCAATAGCACAACCGTATATATTCACCGGCTCCACAACTTTTACATTCTCACCGAATGCTACATTAACTATTTTGGATTGATATAATACTGGCTCTCCCATTATTGTATATTTTTTGCCGAAGAGTAAATCTTATCTATTATTTCCACAGTTTTCAAACCTTCGAAGGCACTGGTAGATATTGCTGCATTGTTTACCAGTACATTAATAAGGTTTTCATACACTTTATCATGATTTGACATTGAACCCTGGTAAGAACCATAGTTGTTTGCCTTATTCCCTTCCGGCAGGTTTTCTATTTTATAGTCTTTTATGTTCTGGTATTCCAACTCATTTAAATATTGCCCGCCAATCTTCACAGTTGCATTCTCTGCAAAAATCGTCAGAGAGCCTTCCATATTTTTCTGATAACTATTTACCGTATAGTTAACAGTGCCGATTGCACCGTTATAAAACTCTACAATTATTGCGCCTGTGTCTTCAAACTCTATTGTTTGTTTGTGTGCATAATTACTTGTGTATGCCTGAACATTCTTAATGTCGCCAATCAGCCAGTACAACAAATCAATAAAATGAGAAAACTGTGTGTACAGCGTTCCGCCATCCATATCTTTTGTTCCCTTCCACGAATTGGCATAATAATCATCATTCCTGTTCCAGAAACAACTTAGTTGAACACTGAATATCTTACCAAACTTACCTTCATCAATTGCTTGCTTAACTGCCGCAACCGGAGGGTTAAACCTGTTTTGCTTTATAGCAAACAAACGTTTGTTGGATTGTTCTGCTGCTTTTATCATCTCACCACAATCGTGTACACTGGTTGTCATTGGCTTTTCGCACAAAACATGAAAACCTGCTTTCAATGCTTTTATTGAATGCTGTGCGTGCAAACCATTCGGGGAACAAATAGAAACTACATCTACGTCTTTTAAATTCGCAAGCATGGTATCTACATCGTAATATGCAGCAGCACCATATGTAGTCGCCATTGCATCTGCCTTTTCTTTTACATTATCACAAGCCGCTACCAATACTCCTTGCTTGTTAATATGCTCTGCATGTCTTTGTGCAATTCGTCCGCAACCGATTATAGCAAACCGAACCTTATTTGTCATGAGTAATACTTTTTCAGTTTTAAAAATCTTGATTCAAAGAAATAAAATGATGTGTATGCGATGATAACAGTTATTCCGAATAATGATATAAAGTCAATAATATACCTGTTGCTCACCACGGGTGTGTTAAAAGAAATCAGTTTATTCCGCACCCAATTATTGTCTATCAACCTGTAATACTGCTCTTCTACAAACGGGTGCAGCATATAGATACCATAAGATATTTTACCAAGTGATGCTATAAAACTATTCTCAAGGAATGTCTTTACTACTCCCCTGAAGCCAACCATCACACTAAAACCTATTGCGGCAAAACCCAATAAAGAAGCATTTACACGATAAAGCGTGTTATTCAGTAGCTGGTTTTGTCCTGACCTGATTATATACACAGCTATCATACTGAGTATAATAACAGTATAAACCAAGATTTTCTTTGAGAATAAAGCTTTAAGACTGTCTTGTTTATAGGTTTTATAATATGCTAACAATACCCCTGCGAACAAACAATCTAATGATGCCGGCATTAGTCTCAGCGACCACACTTCTGCATCCGGTACTTTTGCTATGGTTATTATAAACCTGAATGCGATAGTGCAACATATTGTTATCAGCAATAGTGGCTTTATTCTTTTCAGAGGAACGTACAATGCAAGAAATGGGAAAACGAGGTAAAACTGTTCTTCAACACAAAGAGACCATAAGTGTGAAAACTCCTTTGGCACCCTCATTTTGTCTATACACTCCAGTATGTTAGTTGTATAGGTAAGATTCCAAAGCAAGATACCACCTGTTGTGAACAACACTCCGTATAAAGCCAATGTAGCATAGTATAGCGGGAATATCCTTAATGACCTTTTTATGTAGAAATTCTTAAGCGATGTACGTTTGCTTGTTGTTTTTTCTTTTTCTATAAACAGTATTTCACCAATCAGAAATCCACTAAGCACAAAAAACAAGTCTACACCTAAACCACCCATGTGAAAATCACGATAAAGCGATAAAGGGCCCCAGTGTTGTAATAACACCATAAAAATAAAGCAAAACCTTAGCCCGTTTAATTGAGGGTAAAAATTCACAACTAACTCTTTACTAAGTTTTTGCCAGTAGGGAAGTTTATCAGAACCCCCATCCCTTTTTTCTGAAATACGAACATGCTGCCCGCAGCCACAGCAGATGCACCGTTATCAACCGCCTTCTGCAAATCATCTAACGAGCCCGCACCACCACATGCAATTAATGGCACCCTTACACTTGCTGCTACTTCTTTTATTACTTCATAATTATACCCTGCCCATGTGCCATCAGCATCAATACTGTTTATCATAATTTCGCCCACACCACTATCCTGAAGTTTTTTCGCCCATTCTACAGGGCTGTAGCTACCTGATTTTGAGCCGGAGTAAGCATACACTTTATTCTTCCCAATCATCGGTTTTTTAAAATCAACACAACCAACAATGGCTTGACTACCATATACTGAAGCAATCTGATCAACAAGGTTCAAATTATCGAACAATGCAGAATTCAGTATTACTTTTTCATAACCGGCATCAAATACTTTTTTTGCAGTATCAAAACTCTTTATCCCTCCACCGTATGCCATTGGCATAAATGCCTCTCCGGCTATTTCTGCAATTTTCACAAAATCCGGATCACGCTTTTCTGCTGAAGCGGTATAATCTAACAAGACCAACTCATCAGCCTCTTTTTCATTAAATATTTTAACTGCATTAATCGGGTCTCCTACATAAACAGGATTTTTAAACTTTACAGTTTTATATAAACCGCCTTTATGCAGCAATAGTACAGGTATGATTCTTGTTCTGGCCATGAAAACTATTTTGGCGGAAAAATTGTTCTGTATATTTTCTTAATCGGCTTGAGGATAGGATAGCGTTTATCTATCGGCATCTCGTAATCAAAGTCGTAATGACTACGTGGGGATATTGACATGATTGCTTTAAACTCCACTTCCGTCAACCCTAGTTTTTTCAGCACAAATTCGTAGTCTGCCTCAAACTGTGCAGCGTCACATATCGGCATTTTCAATTCTGCCAATGCCTCTTCTTTCGTTATCTGGCCTGAAAATATCAAATCGCTTAAATGCGCTTTCCTCTTATCTATCTTAAACTTTTCAGGTAAGATATAGCCTTGGTAAAACCTTGTCCATATACTTTCGTAGTGCTTACCACCATAATCTCTCCATCCAAGCTCTTTCTGTATTGTTTCTTTTACATTCTTCTTATTATAGTCAATGTAATTAAGAATTGAAACAGACGATACCCCTTTTATTTGCTGATAATACCTTTTCACTTTGGCATCCATAAACGGGAACGTTTTTAGTTTCACAGTTCCGTATGCTTTGTGAATGGACTTAATATTTATATGGTCTGATTTCGGGTGTATCCAGCTTATGGGCAATGTATTTTCAGTCTGCACATTGGTGCCACTCAGTATATACTTAATATCTTTTTGTCCGGCGATTCTATATAGTGTAGCAAAAATAGCATGGTCGGTAATAGCTTCAATATCCACCACCGATGCTTTTAAATAAGCTATTTGCAGGTCTTTAAATTCATCCCAGTTAATAACATAAGTAAACAGGTCGAATCCTAATTTTTCAACAATATTTTCTATATTCTTTACGGCCAGCTCGCTATTCCATCCATTATCAAAATGCACAGCCAATGGTTTAAGGCCATATTTTTTAGCGAGATAAGCAATATAGGTACTATCCACACCACCACTCAAGCCCATGATACAGTTATACTCTTTACCCTGACCGGCTTGCTTTATTTTTTCTACTACTGATTGTAAATATCGTTCTCCTTCTTCACCGGTCTTTACAGACTCGCTATAGGCTTTTTTAAACTCATGATAATAGTTACTGACACCATCAGCGTCAAATACAATATCCGGGTCGGCTATTGTATCCATCACAGAAATCGCACACTGCCTGTATCCTATAGTATTTATCATTTTCAATTCAGCTTGTACTGCATCACGCAGCTTTATATGCAGCATTCAGTCTTTCTACCAATCTATCTGCACCAAACTCTGCTATTACATAGTTTCTTATTTCTTCCGCTTTGTATGAGCCATAGCGGTCTATCATCTGCTGCATAGCAATAGATAATGCTTGTGTATCTTGCTTCTCAACAACAATACCATTGGCATCAGTTACAAACGATTCCGGCCCGCCACAACTTGTAGATATTACGGGCTTACCGAACAACATTCCTTCAATCAATACCACACCAAATGTTTCAAAATCGCTTGATAATACTATTGCATCAGATTTTTTGATAGTATTGCGTATATCTTCTCTATTAAGCAAGCCTAATAAGATTATATCACTTTCAAGGCCGTAGCCTTTAATTAACTCTTTCAGGTTATCGTATTCAGTTCCTTTACCGGCTACCCACAATTTAGCACTGCTATATTTTGCATCTTTCTTAAGTAAAGCAAAAGCATCTATCAGAAGCTTGTGATTTTTCTTCGGATGCAATTCTGCGATATTAAGGAATATAAACTCTTTTCTATCCGTAATCCCCGAACCTTCATACGATGCAGACTCGAAGTATGGGTCCAAAACATTTGGCAGGTAGTCAAATTTTACGCCCCCGAAAGTATCTCCTAATAGTTTGCAAAACGGGATGCTAACAGCATAAACTCCCTTCGCACTCAGGTATGCCTTACGAAGCTCTTCCTTCAACCTGTTATCATTAATCATGCCTCGCGCATATAATGTACTATGCTCTGTAATAATGTACGGGACTTTATACTGTTGCTTTATGGCCTTTGCCAGTATCCCCGCATACATTGCATTGTGTGCATGTACTACATCAGGCATACCATATTTATCAATATACTTTTTAAATGCAAGCAACCCAGCCCTTACCCATCCGTATATATTGGTGTAATCAGAAGGAGGCATATAATAAAACCCTTCAATCCTGATTACATTTATATCACCTACTCTATCTTCTTCAATGAATACCTGAGGAGTGAACAACTTTTTATTCAGCAACCCTAACACTTTCATAAACGGCTGCTCATCTGTCTTATTACCTGTTTTCTTATTCAACAGTTTATAAGACAGCGATTTAAACAACATTGGCGCCGAATATTCCTGCGTTATAGAAAGAGCACCAACTTTGTATCCGGCATTTTGCAGTACTGCAGCCTGGTGATATTGGAATATTCCAATAGCATGATTATGCTTCGGCACAAACTCTTCAGACGGAATTATCAGTACGTGCATTTATTTTTTTGCCTTACAAATCATAAACTCCTGCGCAGGAGACTCTTTCATATTCGCAGTTAAAAAGAGTTCAACCGGGTATAGGGCAGGCCATATTATTGCATCAAACATTTTCGATTTTTTAGACAGCCTCGTCAACAAACTCCATACTCGAGGGTAGAATTTGCCTTTCGCATCAACAGGGTCGTTCATTAAAACGTAGTTCGGCAACCTATCGACTATATCAAAACCCTTTTCTTTCAATGCTTGTTCATATTCACTCAGTGTCCTGCATTTCTGGTGTGTAATATTATACTCTGTATTATGAACAAAATTGTCTGAGAATATAAAGTACCCTCCGGGTTTCAATATTCTGTGTATATTATCCAATGCCTGACTTAAGGCTTTGTCATCTACTATATGATATAATACAGAGGCTGCGCTTATACAATCAAACTTATTATCTTCCAACGGCAGTTTACCACTTCCAATATCAAACTCCAAAAATGCACTTGAAGGGAATTTTATTGACAGATTCTTAACCGCAGTTGCGGAAATATCTATACCAGTCACTTTCATCCCCAAAGATTGCCATATTTCTATAACGAATCCCGTACCTGAGCCTATATCTAACACGGCAATATCTCCTGATGAGTTTATATACTTACTAAACAGTTTTTTCAGGATTTTTCTGGTAACACTATAGCTCCACTTATTATAATTATAGCCAAGAGAAATATCGCCAACACCTATCAAATCATAATGATTGGCTAATCTATCATCCCAATATTTTTTTGGATCAAACATACTTCAATAAGTTATATTCTATAAATGTTTATCTGACAAGCTTTATAGCAAACTGCTTCACAAGCACAAGCCTGTTACGTTTTTTTACCTGTTGCCTGTATTTATTTTTTTCAGATTGCGATAACGGGCAATCGTTATGTGCAAAGTATCTTTCAATAATCATATTTCTCAATGCGACATACTGCTTTTGCGCATATGCTGTTTGAGACTCCTGTGATTCATGAAGCCTTGCCCAATACAAACCTGTAACGATTTTTACTAACGGATAGTACATTGCTATACGAAACCATAAATCCGAATCACCTATCATCCTTTCTCCGCTGAAGCCACCAACTTTATCAAACACATCTTTTCTTATGATTGCAGAACCAGGCGCACGATCAAAATGTCCAAACCCCTCGAAATGCTCGCGATAGGCTTCTTTACCCGATACTAACATCGGGTATGTATGATGATGATCTTCCTTTGCACATAATGCAAACCCGGATTCAGGATACTTTTCCATAGCGGTAACCATTACCTGCAAACAATGCGGATACATAATGTCATCAGAATCGGAATACTTAATATACTTGCCTGTAGCATAAGAAGCAGCACGATTTCTGTTATTGTAATCTCCGAGATTTTGTTCGTTTATATATACACTGATTCTTTTGTCTTTAGCCGCATATCGCTGTGCTATCTCTACCGTTCTGTCTTTAGAACAGTCATCAACAATAATTAATTCAAAGTCTTCATACACAGAAGAAAGTACACTTTCAATAGCCTCCGCTATCAGGTCTTCCCTGTTATATGCTGTCATTAAAACACTTACCGTAGGCATTACTATTTTTTACTTGGTATTGGCGGTTTACCACAATACTTACTGTGAATCGCATCAAGTTCTTCCTCTCCTTTGGCTAATGCTTCTGTAAATACTATATGTGCTTTTTGTATGGCACTGAATATATCGCTATTGTACCTGAACCAATGAATCTTTTGACCTATTGATAAGCCTTCTGACTGAAAGATAACTTTAGCTGTACGGAGTATATCCATTACACTTCTTTTTACCGGCGGATATATGTACTGAAAATGCTTATACCTGAAATAAAATGTGGTCAGAGAACGTTTGAATGTAAAATCCTCATTTTCCAAATGATAATGATATACGATAGCTTCAGGATTGTACACTATAGCATATCCATTCAGTAAAGCATCTTTTGCCCAAATTGCATCCTCTGAATAAGATGTTCTTCTGAATGGAAGTTTCAACAATACATCTCTTTTATACATTGCCGTTACATCATCCCAACTACATACATGTTTTTTTTCGGCGGGAGGCAATTTTTCGAATACATCATCAGTAAAGCGGAACTTAACAATACTACCTTTTGACATTGGCCTATACCACTCAGCAGGATTTTTATCTGTATCGTGCGGAACAACTTGTTTGCCACATACACCGGCTACACTTTCATCAACAAACCCCTTCAGCATGTTTTCTATCCAGTATTCATTATAGGGCCTTGCATCACCAACTGTCAGCAAAACGTACTCACCGGTTGCATGACTTACACCCAAATTCCTGGTTTCTCCATGATTAAACTCATCTCCGGGTATCTCTATTAGTTTTACTGCTTGATACTGCTTCAGAATACCAATAGTACCATCAGTAGAGCCTGAGTCTATTACTATTATTTCTTTAACTTTTATGGTTTGATTCAGAATACCGTCAATACATGCCTTGATTTTAGACACTTCATTTTTTACCGGTATTACAACAGAAATATTATGCATAGTATAAAGGCGGCAGCAATTACATCAACTTCCTCCAAGAAGGAGGCATATTTTTTTCTACTTCTATATTCTTAAACTTCTCTCCTTGCCTCGGGCCTTTCGCTTTAGCATCTTCCACCATTCGCTCAATACCTTCTTTAAGTGTGATATTATGAATCAGGCTTCCGAAATAGCTGTGTACTTTATCGTGGTTTGAATATGCGTGTACCACTTCATTTCTTGCCTCAAGGAAATCAATCTTTTCAGGCACATCAAATGCATCACATACTATAGTGGCCAGTTCCTTTACTGTGTACGGAGTATCAGCACCTATATTAAATACATGATTATACGCTTCAGGCATTTCCACACTTTTCGCTATGATAGGCGCTACATCATCTATATGACTGAATGCCCTTGTTTGCATACCATCACCAAAAATGCTTAGCTTCTTACCTTGCATTATCTGGTTCATGAATATACCTACAACATTCCGATACGGGTCACCGATATTCTGACGTTCTCCATATACATTGTGCGGCCTGAATATAATGAAGTCCATTCCGAACATTTCATGCGCAGATTTTAAGTCCTGCTCTACAGCCAGTTTAGAAATACCATACGGATCTTCAGGTTGTGGTGTCATATCTTCTTTCATCGGCAGTTGATTTTTACCATACACCGCAATAGAAGATGTAAACACAAAACACTTAACAGTACCCGTATTGATTGCTGCATTTATCAGATTGATGCTTCCGATAAGGTTATTGTTATAATTGAACCTACGTATAAAATGGCTCAGCCCTTCAGCCGCATAAGCTGCTAAGTGAAACACATAAGTAAACCTGTGTTTTTCAAACAACCCGTTAATCAGGTCAACATCGTTTATAGAGCCTTTTACAAACTCAGCTTTGGGATTCACGTTGTCTTCAAAGCCACCAGACAAATCGTCTAATGCAACAACTTCATAACCATTATTAACTAAATGGTCGCAAACGTGTGAGCCTATAAAACCAGCAGCTCCTGTAACTAATACTTTTGTCATATCATGATATTATACCCCTATGGGGTGTTCCCATTTTATTTTTGCAAGTGTATTTTCAGGTGTAGTAACTATATGTTCTGCTTTTTCTTTAATTGGGTTGTATAAAAATGGCAGTTTGTATATTCTCATTTTCGTGGCAGCGGCATATCTTTTATAGAGTTTTATTTCGCTGTCATTAAATATGCTATACTTCTCGCACAAGTTCAGAATATCATCCAATTGTTCAAAATGCCTGCTTCTAATAACACTACTAACAATATCTGCCCCCATAACCTGAAGTGCATCCTTGTAAACCGGCAACTTGTTAAGTTCTGCAATTCTGTAACATGCAAATGTGTAAACTGCAATTCTACTATTCATCTTTGATTTTGAATAGAAGCCCACTCTCGACAAACTATCGTCAGACACCCGTAAAAAAACATCAGGGCGTAAATCCAATCGTTTTATATACTTCATTGGCCATAACAGACTTCTGATATGCAACTCAATATCCTGCCACAACATCAAGTCTTCTTTCCACATACCAATGTGTTTGAATGAAGATTTCTTCCACAAAGGGCCAGTTCCCTGGCACACAGGATTGCCTTGTAATATCCTCTTCAGGTCATCCACATCACTATCTACATTCCACAGCAACTTTAAATCATCCGGTTGATTTTTAAACAACAACATCGGAAAGATTACGAAGTCGCAATCCGGGTTGTCATTCATAGCATCTACACGTTGCTGCAAACAATAGTCTGCCATCAGGTCATCCGTATCTACAAATATCAGGTATTCTCCTGTGCAGTTTTCTATTGCAATATTTCTGCAAACACAAGCACCCTTAGGTTCACGATTACGTTTCAGAATCTTAACCCTAGTATCCTCAGCAGCGTATTTCTGTATTATATCCCAGGTATTATCTGTACTGCCATCATCAACAATCACCCATTCCCAATGCGGATATGTTTGGTTGAATATAGATTTAGCCGTTTCATGAATAATATACCCACGATTGAAGCTTGGCGTAATTATTGAAACTACTTTATTCATTGCTTGTTTACGCCTTACCACTTATTTTCTTGTACATACTCCAAAGTGGTTTTAATGGCTTAAGCACAGGGTAGTAATTAAAAAAAGAACCTTCTGTTTCGAAGTCTCTATGACTACGTATCGGTTCACGCATTATAGTATTAAAAGCCTCCTCTGTAAGTTCAAGCTTTTTTAAAACAAACTCTTTATCGATTTTCAATTGGGATTCTTCATAGGGTGGATTCTTCATCTCCTCAAGTGCCTGCTCTCTTGTCATTTGCCCTGAACATATCAATGTTGACAAATGAGCCTTCCTTTTATCTACACCAAACTTTACAGGCAATATATATCCTTGATAAAATCTGGTCCAGATACTTTCATAATGTTTACCACCGTAATCCTTCCAACCTAACTCTTTTTGCAACAACTGTTTTATTTCATCCTTTACATAAGGCATCCAATTCAGATAGTTGACAAACTCAATCCCCGACTTTTCAATAAACCGCTTCATTTTTCTATCCAGAAACGGGAAGGTATTCAATTTCAAGCTACCATACTCCTTATGTATAGCCTTTATATTGATGTAGTCTTTCTTATTGTATGTCCAATGGTAAGGGAGTATACCCTCCGTCACAACATTGTGCCCACCAAGTACATATTTAATATCATTGTCTTTCGCAATCTTAAACATAGTGCCATAAATAGCATGATCTGTAAGCACCTCAATATCTATAACAGATGCCTTCAGGTATGCTATTTGCAGGTCTTTAAACTCTTCCCAATTAATGACATAAGTATATAAATCGAAGTCAAGCTTATTTACTATATTCTGAATATTCATTACAGCATATTCGCTGTTCCACCCATTATCAAAGTGTACACACAATGCTCTTAATCCCAACTGTTTGGCTTTATAAGCGACATAACTACTATCTACTCCTCCGCTAAGCCCAATAAGGCAATCATAGTTTTTATTTTTACCATACTCCTTAATCTTAGCGACCGTATTTGCTAATAAAGTTTCTGCCTCATTACCTTGCTTCAGAAAAATGGTTGCTTCTGACAGATACCAATGACAATGGTTGCAATATCCATTCTCATCAATAGTCAGATTAGGATCATCATTGCTATCCAATATGCAATTCTTACAGGCTATCATTCTTATGGTACAAACTTTTTACTTAACCCCTTCAGTAACATCTGAGACTTAATAAGCTTAAATGAAAATGTTTTCGATACCGGAACATCCTGAGTTGATTGTACTATTTTTTCAAAAAAAACAGTTAATCTATTTTCATCAAAATATTCATTAGGACGATGATTGTGAAACAAAGGCTCTCTGAGCATTTGCCTATACAAGTCTTCATTACTATCTATTTCTACTACCCTTTCTATCAATTTATCAAAGGAGCCATAGTCATGATAATTCACAAAGCTCTTTGTATTCATTTCAAACCCTATGTCAGGATTACCCCAATAAATAGGTATGCTATTTTCCTGAAGTGGCTCCAATACTTTTTCTGTAGTATACCCTGAATATGAAGAGTTCTCGAAAGCAATTGTAAACTTATACTGTTTGACAAACTGTAGTTTACTACCGATTTTACCACCTATATTATTTAATACAGAGCCTCCTGAATCTACCTTTTTATACTTTGAAAGCTGGTGAAAGAAATCTATTCTGGTAGATGCTTTCGGATTGGAAACAACAAAACAACAGAATCCTGTTTTTTCTTTTATTATCCTATCTATGGTTTCTTCAGTTTTTCTTTCAAGCAACTGCTCCACTGTATATTTTTCATCAAAATACATCACATATAGCGGAAGCCTCAGATGCCTAGGGTCATCCAGATAATCAAATGAAATGGCAAAATCAGTGATTCTGAAATCCGGCCTTTGATTTTCGGCCAAATACATAATCTTATGACAATTATAATGCAGATTCTTCTTCCCGTAACAAGAGAAAAACAATATATCCGGGCTATCAGACAACTCCAGTTTGTAATATCTACTTAACGTATTTATGAAAAAGTTATCTTTCTCATTAAATCCCGGCCAAAAATCTACAAACTTTATTTTGATTGGAGTCATAGTGGTTATTTTCTTACAAATAATACATTGCCCATATCAAAACCTTGTGGTATACATTCTAATTGAATCGTAAAACCTATACTTTTCAACCAATCTCGTAACTCTGGATATAACGCTACCCCTTTATAAGTATCTTTAACACTGACTTCAGTGTGGATTACTTTTACATTTTGTAGTATTTTCTTAGAAGACTTCAACATTTGCATTTCAAACCCTTGCATATCAAGCCACAGCATGTCAACTTGTTGAATATTATTTTGTAACGCCCAATCATCAAGAGTAATTGTTCGTACATCTATTACCTCATTAAAATAAACACCTGGATGATCTACTAAATGTTCATTCGGTTCTAACAATGAACTGGAACCATCTGACGTTCCATCACTAACATAAAATTTTGCTGTACCGTTTACATCACTTAATGCTAGTTTATAACATTTAATGTTACCATATAGTTTGGCATTCTGTACTAATCTATCATAAACCTTAGGTGATGGTTCAAAAGCATGAATTATTGCACCATTTAATGTATTTGCCCACTCAACTGAATCGCCACCATCATGAGAACCGCAATCAATTATTATTGGTTTTTTGGGTAAAAATTTACTTATGTATCTTTTAGATATTCTTTCTCCGATAAATTTCGGAATCCCAAATTTCTGAAATGAATACCAACGAATACGGCTTGATAAATTTTTGATTTTCATATTATTGACAAGATTGTTAATGTTTTAGAACTTTATCTTGCGTTTATTCAGCAACAATCCTAATGATATCTCTTTGTTTTGACACCTGCGTAGGTAAGACACCTAAATCTGTCAAGTATTTTACTAATTCTAAGTATGTAGGATAAGCATCTTTACCAATAAAAAGACGAGCATCATCTATCAATATAACATTTTTTTTTAAGCCGTTCTTTAATATCGATTGAAGTTCTTTCTTAATGGGTGTATGAAAACTTCCCAATGCAGTATTAGTCAATTTATCTCCGATAAAAAAAGAACCAGAATAATGACCATCTAACCAATACAAAATTGGTTGTTCCTGTATTTCATCCAGTTGCTCTAATACGTCTCCACTATCCCCTTGCAAAATGAAAACATGTGCATCATTCTTAAAACGCTGTTTTGCCTTTTCTGCAAGCTCAACCGACAATTCTATAGAAATAATTTTTCTGAAATTAGACTTCATACATTCAACGGTATCACCCATAAATGTTCCTGTCTCAACAAGTGTAATACAATTATACTTTTCTTTATACTTAAGTATTATACTCCTTTTTTCAGAATACGTTGGTATTATATATGTATTTTCATACCACTTTCTGACATTCGTTACAATCCTGAATATCGGGTGCCATACTGCAATTTTTATACCTTTAATCATTCGCAAGCTAATTGTTTATTTATAATTTAATGGAATTCCATTCAAGTGGCAAAGTAAACATTCCTTTAAAATCTTCGCTGTATGTAAGCCTATTAATATATCCTGTTTGGAAAACATCAAAGAATAACTGTATACCTCCTGTCGGGTTTATATTTCGCAAACCGTGTATAGTCGCGTACACTTTTATACAATAACGCCCTTCCATTAAAAGATGTGCAGGAATAGATACAACACTTTCATACTTTCCTTTTGCCACCTCAGTTCCCCAATGTTTTTTCTCATCAAAGAAACTTTTGAACAGACACAATTCTTCATTATTCTCTAATCCGATGAATAGTCTAAACCCAACTATGTTCTCCTTTACCTCATATGATATACACACATCAAAAGACTCATCACTATGTACTTCTGTCGTGATAGTACCATTTTGTATTATAGAGGCTTCGCACCACGTTATTGCTGCATCGAATTCTGAATTATACATAATATTAGATGCATCATAATTTTCTTGTATTTGCAAAGTTGATTGCAAATAACTCTTTACCCCTTCTTGTACATTACCCTGATAGTATAATTCGCCATTCTGTAATACAATAGATTGATTACATAATTTTTTTATTGCCCCCATATTGTGGCTTACAAATAATACAGTTCGGCCTTCACCCTTACTAACTTCCCCCATCTTACCAAGACACTTATTTTGAAACTCTAGATCGCCTACTGCTAATACTTCATCTACTATCAAGATCTCACTTTCCAGATGTGCAGCAACTGCAAATGCAAGACGAACATACATACCACTACTGTATCTTTTCACTGGTGTATCTACATAACGTTCAATGCCACTGAAGTCAATAATCTCCTCGAGTTTCCGCGCGATTTCTTTTTTTTGCATTCCAAGTATTGCACCATTGAGATATATATTTTCAAGACCAGTAAGTTCTGGATGAAAGCCAGTACCTACCTCTAGCAAGCTTGCGACACGTCCTTTTGCACTTATTTTCCCTACACTCGGTGAAGTAACCCGAGACAGTATCTTAAGCAATGTACTTTTCCCAGCACCATTACGACCTATAATACCTACAGCATCCCCTTGCTTTATTTCAAAGTTGAGATCTTTAAGGCTGTAAACAATATTACTTTCGCTCTTGGTTGTACGCTCATTTGTCTCACCGATTTTTAGATATGGGTCTTCCTTGCCACGTAGTAATGCCCACCACCTCTCTATATCACGTGATAAGGTACCAGTACCAATTTCTCCCAAGTGATATATTTTACTTAAATTTTCAACTTTTATAGCTATAGACATGTTATTTTAAGAGTGTATTTTATACCGTATCAACGAAAGTCTTTTCTACCTTATTAAACACAACTATACCTGTGAAAAGAACAACAATTACTATCACTATTGAATACATCAATGTCCCTGCAGAAAGGTTCCCATTACCTAATAATGCTAACCGCATCCCCTCAATAATCGGAGACATAGGGTTTAGTAATATTATATTCCTGTATTTCTCTGGTGCAGCACTTAACGGATAAATTATTGGTGTTGCGTACATCAATAATTGCACACCAAACGAAACAAGGAAACTTAAATCCCTATATTTTGTAGTCATTGCCGATATGATCATACCGCTACCCAATCCTAATGCTGCCATCAAGATAATCATTAGTGGAAATAACAATAGATATATCGACACATTAATTTGGAAATCTTCTGCTATACAATAGTATGTCATCAGTAGTATCAACAGAATAAATTGGACACCAAAACGAACAAGATTACTCATTACAATGCTAAGAGGCATAATAAGCCGTGGAAAATATACCTTTCCAAATACATTAGCATTATCCCTGAAGACTGTCGACGTCTTAGTAAGACATTCTGCAAAATAGTTCCACGCAACTACTCCTACCATATAAAAAAGTGGTTGAGGCAATCCGTCTGTACTAATTTTTGCAAGGTTTCCAAAGACAAAAACAAATATCATAGTTGTGAACAATGGCTGAATAAAAAACCAGAGTGGTCCGAAAACTGTCTGTTTGTAGAACGAAACAAAATCACGTCTTACAAGGAGAAAAACCAAATCTTTATAATACCAAAGCTCAGTAAAACTAATATCGAACAGACGCGTTTGTGGCTTTATAACCATGCTCCACTGTAAATCCTGTTCGTCATTATTTTTCGATTTCATGTTGATTATTCGTTTGTTTTTAAAATGCATTTTGATACACTGCTCTGATACCTTCCTCGAGGCTTATTCCTGCCTTCCAGCCCATTGAGTGCAGTTTAGATACATCCATCAATTTTCTTGGCGTGCCGTCAGGCTTGGTCGTGTCCCATATTATCTCTCCTTCGTACCCCACAATATTCTTAACCATATTTGCCAATTCTTTAATGCTCACATCTTCTCCTACACCAATATTTACAAAACCGGCTTCATTAAATTCCTTCATCAGAAATACGCAAGCATCTGCCAAATCATCAGCATGCAGGAATTCTCTCAATGGCGAACCTGTTCCCCATGCTGTAACAGATGGCAGATTATTCAATTTAGCTTCATGAAATTTCCTGAGCAGCGCAGGCAGTACATGCGATTTTTGCAAATCATAATTATCATTTGCTCCATACAGGTTTGTAGGCATTACTGATATAAAATTGCACCCGTACTGGTCTCTGTAAGCGTCGCACATTTTTATACCGGCAATCTTTGCAATCGCATACGGTTCATTTGTGTGCTCCAACAATCCTGTCAGCAGGTATTCTTCCTTTAACGGTTGCGGAGCCATTTTAGGATAAATACAAGACGATCCGAGAAACATCAGCTTCTGAACACCGGTTTTGTATGCCGCATGAATAACATTATTCTGTATCATCAGGTTGTCGTACAAAAACTCCCCTCTGTATTCATTGTTAGCAAGTATCCCACCTACTTTCGCCGCGGCGAGGAATACATACTCTGGTCCGTTGTTATCAAAAAAATCCGCAACATCTTGCTGCACTCTTAAATCAAGTTCAGCAGATGTTTTTGATATAATGTTATTGTACCCTTCCTTTTGCAATCGTCTTACGATTGCACTCCCCACCATTCCTCTATGGCCGGCTACATATATTTTACTCTCTTTGTTCATACTATTAACTACTCGTGCTTGCGAATAATATTATACCCAGCTTCTTTCAACAACCTTTCTTTTTCAAATATCCTTATGTCAGATGCTACCATATCTTTTACCATGTCTGCCAATGTGTGTTTCGGTTCCCATCCCAACACTGTCCTTGCTTTAGTTGCATCACCTATCAGCAATTCTACTTCTGTAGGCCTGAAATATTTAGGATCAACGAATACCACTTCCTGGCCAGGCTTTACAGCACTTCCTTCTTTAGCCGATTTCACAATACCTATCTCATTTACACCTTCCCCTTTAAATTCTATTTCTATACCTGCTTCCTCAAATGCCATTTTAATGAAATCACGTACGTATGTCGTAACTCCGGTTGCTATTACAAAGTCATCCGGCTTGTCCAATTGCAGAATACGCCACATAGCATCTACATAGTCTTTCGCATGACCCCAGTCTCTTTGTGCGTTCAGATTGCCCATGTATAGTTTATCTTGCAAGCCCAATGCTATCTGCGCAACTGCTCTCGTAATTTTTCTTGTTACAAAAGTTTCTCCCCTCAACGGACTTTCATGGTTGAACAAAATTCCATTGCTGGCGAAAATGTTATACGCCTCTCTGTAGTTTACAGTTATCCAGTATGCGTACAGTTTTGCAACACCATAAGGAGAGCGCGGATAAAACGGTGTTCTTTCCGACTGTGGTACTTCCTGCACCAAACCATACAATTCAGAAGTGGATGCCTGATAAATTTTGGTTTTCTCAACCATGTTCAATAGCCTTACCGCCTCAAGTATCCTCAACGTACCTATACCATCTGCATTAGCAGTATATTCAGGTGTGGCAAAACTTACCTGCACATGGCTCATTGCACCAAGATTATAAATCTCGTCCGGTTGAACTTCCTGGATAATTCTAATAATATTAGTGCTGTCAGTCAGGTCTCCGTAATGCAGTACAAATTTTCTTCCTGCAGTATGCGGGTCTTCGTACAGATGGTCTATCCTGTCTGTATTAAAAAGAGAACTGCGTCTCTTGATACCATGAACCTCATACCCTTTACTTAGAAGGAGCTCGCTCAGGTAAGCACCGTCCTGACCTGTAACACCCGTTATTAATGCCCTTTTTGCCATTTTTATTTCTATAGTAATGAAAGCTGCTCTTGCAGCTTATGTTTATAATTATTAAACCCGAATCGCTGCATCACATTGCGCTGCAATTGTTTTGATGCTTCCGCAGGCCTTGTAGCCTTGTTCTTAATCACCCACTCTATTGCACTTACGATTTCTTCAATGCTTTCAGGATTTACTAACCTACCCGAGCCGGGTGTCTGCATAGCATCCGTGCTGCCATCTTTATTGCCGGCAATTACCGGCACTCCGCACGCCATTGCTTCTATAAAAACAATTCCGAAACCTTCACCTTTACTTGGCATAACATAAGCATCTGCCAGTTGATAATGTTGTATTATCTCTTCATCTTTTACAAAACCTGTAAATACAACATTTGCAGAAAGATTGTTTTTAGATATTATTTCATCCAGTCTGCTTTTTTCTCTTTCGTCGTATTTGCCGGCTATGATATACTTTACGTGCGGGTATTTACTGATAATCTCCGGCAATGCTGTCAATACTTCATCGTAGCCTTTATACTGCTCTGAATAAGACAACCTGCATAAAGTATATAACACAACATCACCCTCATCTATTCCGTATCTATTCATCAGCCCTGCGTTCTTTTCAAACTTTTCAGGCAATGAAAAATAAGCATCAATGGTATTATGAAATACTGACACACTATCTGCATTGATACCATGAAGAGATACTATTTTATCTTTTGTGTATGTGCTTACAGCCAGTATCTTATCTACTCTCTGAATCAACATTTTTTGTATCGCTGGCAGCTCCCTCCAAACCTCAATGCCATGACAAATCAGCATTACTTTTTTGCGGGGATTGAATGTTTTTATCATCAGCCCGACTAATGATAGATTTATATGTCCTAAGATAACGACGTCATACTTAAGCGCTTTAAAAAAACTATTAAATACAAAAGCCACCCGTCTTCTTGAATAGCCGCTATACTTTGCTTTAGGATAATATTTATCCGCTGCATCGGTATCGTATAATGATATTGCCGCAGACTTTATACCGGTTTCACCTTCAGTTTCATACAAGGCTTTTAAGAAGTTACGATTAAACTTCTCTATACCCCCTGTTTGGGAAAATGCTGTCAGATTGAGAAACAATACGTTTTTCATGGTTTAATGGGCAGTAGCATAGTTTTCCGCTACCATATAAGCCCAATACCGGCTCCAGTTTATTTTACCATTGCTATACCTGTTTGCCATTTCAGGTTTTGCCTGCACAAAAAATGCAGACTCTTTTGCACTCATCCATTTCTGAAAAGGAAATACAAAACCTTGTTTCTTCCTGTTCCATATTTCCTCCGGTAAAATATCTTTGAACGCATCAATCAATAAATGTTTTGATTGTGGATTGCCATATTTTATTTCCGGAGAAATATTATTTGCCAATGCTATCAACTCTACATCAAGGAATGGCACACGCACTTCAATACCGTGCCACATGCTCATCATATCAGTATCTTTCAAAAGCTGGGATTGCATATAGATGTTACGCTCCAGATAGGACACCTTATTACCATATTGCAATTTATCTACCCAGCCCGGCAGTTGAATATTCTCTAGTGTTTCTGCAACATACTTACTACTTGCATTGAGTATTGTTGCTGTTTCCCGGATACTAAAATACCCTCTGTGGAACAAGTAGTCTCCCACACTATCTTTCCTTGACAGGAAGGAAATTTTTCGCTGCTTATCTTTTGGCAGATATGCCGCTGCCTGCAATAATGTTGCAGGAACTTTACGAACCTTTCTTATTAATTGCTCTCTTTTGAAAGATGCATACCCACCAAATAATTCATCTGCCCCCAAACCGGAAAGCACTGCCTTCAGCCCTGCTTCTTTTGCGAACTTACAGATGAAGTATGTGTTCACCCCATCTGTAGTTGGCTGATCCATAGCTCTGAATATATCAGGAAGTGCATCTGTAAAGAGCTCTTTAGTCAGCCTGTAGCTTTTATGATCGGAATTAATTTTCTGAGCAATTATTTTTTGATACTGTTCTTCTGAATACACAGCATCATCAAATACGATTGATAGCGTATGCAAGTCTTTATGCCCTGTATTATGTGCAATTAAAGACAACAGGCTGCTATCGATACCACCACTGAGAAACAAACCTATAGGTGCGTCGGCAATCATATGCCTGTCAACCGCACTACTAAGCACATCCTTTAATGCGATTACTGCATCCTCATATTTTTCAATTTTTGAAGAATAGTCTTCATAACAAAACATTTCCTGCTTTGTTATGCGCATACCCGCAACATCGATGGTAAGCATTATCCCTTTAGCTAATGGCACTACATTTTGTAGCGTAGTGAATGGCTCAGGTAAGAAGCCAAAAGTCAGGAAAGCTATTTTCCAAACTTCAGACTCATGATTTAATTTCTCAATTTTTTTAAGCGCTTTTATTTCAGACGCGAAGTACAGGCTCTCATCATCAAGGTAATAATACAATGGCTTTATACCACTGCTATCACGCACCAACAACAATTCGCACGTAGACTTATTATAAAGAGCGATAGCAAACATCCCCTTCATTTTGCTAAAACACTTATCGCCCCAATGCCTGTATGCTTTTATTATTACCTCTGTATCAGAATTGGTTTTAAATACAAATCCGGCAGCTTTTAACTCTGTTTGTAGTTCTCTGTAATTATATATTTCACCATTGAATACTATTGTCAATGCATCTGCATCATCGTGCATCGGCTGGTGGCCTGCATCACTAAGGTCTATTATAGACAACCTGCGATGCCCAAGGCAAACTCCATTATCGCTGTCATGGTATATCCCTGCATCATCCGGACCACCATGAGACATGGCATCACGCATCATCAGCGTATCAGCTAATATGCTTTCAGATTGCTTATTAACGATACCTGCTATTCTACACATTTATTTTCAGAAGAAAACATAAATATTCCATGGCTTCGCCACTGTCAGTCACAAATGACATGGCATCACTGATAGGGATATAGCTTGTAGGCTTTATTTAATTTTAGGGTCTATGAAAAAATATCAATTGTGGATTACTTCTTTCCGAACGGTACAATTTTTCTAAGTCTGTTTATTACTTTTTGTATCCGCGACTGATCGTTTGCATCCTCACTGAAATACCCGCTTGAGTATTTTCCATAGCCGTAGCCATTACCATAACCATAACCGTAGCCATAGCCATAACCAGCCTCGTAGCCATAACCATAACCATAGCTGTAACCACGTTTATATACAACGTCATTAATCACAAAACTCAAGCGCTTCATTTTCTTGCTCTCATACAGCTCGTTTGATATCTGTATTTGCTGCTTGAAGGTGTAGCCTTGCCTTACTATATACAATGTTGCACCTGCAAATCTATTCAGCAGCAGTGCATCTGTTACCAAGCCAACAGGTGCGGTATCTATCAATATATAGTCAAAATTTTCTTCGAGGTATTTAAACATCTCGTCTATCCTGTTGAGCATAATAAGCTCTGAAGGGTTTGGAGGGATAGGGCCTGATGGTATAACAAACAAATTATCCTCTACGCCTGATGGAAGAATTATCTGGTTAATTTCATTTTGCCCGACAGCATAAGTAGAGATACCAACCGAGTTATTTAATCCAAGGTGTTTTGAAATCTTCGGTTTCCTGAGGTCAAATTCAAGCAACACTACTTTTTTACCGGATATAGCAAATGTATTCGCAAGGTTCACCGCTACAAATGATTTACCCTCACCACTCATACTGGATGTCAGCAGTATTACTTTGTCAGTTTTATCAGGCAATAAAAACTGGATGTTCGTTCGTAGTGCCCTGAATTGTTCAGCAACAACAGAGTGGCTGTTATTTTTAACCGCCAAGGTCATTTCATTATCACTATGCCCTATCTCACCAATAACCGGAATTTCAGAATTTGAACTTATATCTGCCTTTGTAATAATTCTTGTATTAAGCATACGCCTCATCAGCAAGATTACTACAGGTATCAAAAAGCCAATCAGCATTGCGGTGCTTTTAATACGCGACTTATTAGGCTTTATAGCACCAAAGTTTTCTGCAGAGTTTATTACAGTAACGTTCGCTACGGTAGATGATTTTGCTACTTGTGTCTCTTCCCTTTTCTTCAACAAGTACAGGAAGAGCTCTTCCATAATATGTTGTTTTCGCGAGTAATCTAGAAAAATTCTTTCAGTCTTTGGAACTTCTCTTATCTGTGCATCAATATTACCACCTTGTCTCTTTAATTCACCTAACACAACCTGCAAACTTTTCTTAGCTGTAAGCACACTGTTATTTAAGTCTTCTCTTAAAACAGTCAGCTGCCTTTTTACACGTATTACTTCCGGGTGTGTTTCAGTTTTTGAAGATATCAGCTGCTCTTTTTCCAGCAAAAGGTCATTATATTTTTCCAGTATACCGGAAAGCATTGAGTTATTAACTAATAAGCTTGCCGGCACTATACGTTCGCTATTCTCTGAACTTTTTATATACCGCTCTAATGAATTTATTAACTCTAACTCTACTTCTTTTTCATAGAGCTTTTTATAGTTTTCACCGGTATTATCAACCAGCATCCTCGACTGTTCAGCTACATCACCCGTAAGCTTGTTACTCTTTTTAAAGAACTCTATTTTCTTTTCCCAGCCTGTTAATTCTTCATTTACCCTATCCAGCCTTTCAGTGATGAAGTCAATAGTGCTGTTCGCTATTCTGTTTCTGTCTTCGATATTTTTTTCGCCATATACAGTTACTAATGTATCTAATATGTCTTTTGCCCTTTCCGGCAACTCATCCAGTATAGCAAGGTTTACATAGCTTGCAGTTTTATCAGGCTTATTTACATCCAACCCACCGGCATAAGCAGCCGCTATAGAACTTATATCTGTTATTGTAAAAGCATACTTAACATTATTCTTTATAGGGAACTGACCATTTCTTTCAACTATTGCATCGCCTATCGACAACTTTATTATTTTACCTACTTTACCTTTATAGCTATTCTTTTCATCTGATATTGTAACCTTGTCATTATCAAATACCACTTTGTAAGACTTACTACCCACAAAATTGACAAGTACTTCTTCCGGTAGTGTTACAATAAATGGATTGTCTTTATAAAATTTTGTAGTCTTTACATTACCATACTCAAAATACTGCAGGTTCAACCTTAAACGCTGAACGACTTTTTCCATCACAGGTTTACTTTTAATAACCCTGATGATATTATTGATGTCATTATTTTTTGTTGTCAGACCCAAGCCTTCCAAAATCATCTCATCATTCTTCGATGATTTATTTGAGCCTTCACCTAATAATATTTCACATCCTATCTTATATACCGGTGTGCTATATCGCAAGTATAGGTTGGCAATAATTAATGAAATGGCTATACTAGCAGCAAACCATGGCCACGTACCCAATAACGTGGTTAACATCCACCTTACATTAAAAATTCCCGCATCAGTATCTTGCTTGCCTTTAACAGAGAAGTTATTATCCATCTATAATGAAATATAAATACTAATTAACAACACATTACAATAAACAACATGAAAATTTGTAGTCCTTTGTGCTGCTTCAATTTATGATGAAAGATAATAAATACAACCTTTCATTGGCGGCAAAAGTACTTTAAAAATACTTCACATCCCAACCTGCCAGTGTTACCTAAAAAATAAATAAGAACGGACTAAAATTCAGTCCCACAGGCTATAATCGAATTATCGAAAAGCTTAAAAGTCTTATATTATCCTACATTGTCTGCCAGCTTTGCTAACTCTGTAAATTAGACTACTTTTGGTTAAAATTCCTAAAAATGCAATTTGTCTTTTCGTCCAAGAAAAAAACAATTTTAGAGATAATATGTATATCAATATTGATACCTGTAATATTATCATCATGTTCCAGCGCAAAAGGCGTTAAATACTTTAAAAACATCCCGGATTCAGTCACTAATACCATCAGTATTTCAGAACATAAATTTGTTGAACCTGTAATTCAAATAAATGATCTGCTGAATATAACCGTACAAACTACAGATAATAAAAATTCTGCAGATGTAGCAAACGCCACTAATGAAAAGAAAAACAGCTATGTAGTTGACAAAAACGGCATGATTGAAGTACCACTGGTTGGCAGGATAAAGGTAGAAGGAATGACCTCTATTCAGGCAAAAGAACAAATCAGGGAGCTTGCATCAAAATATTACGTTGATCCGATTGTGAATGTGAGGTTTTTGAATTTCTACATTAATGTTTTAGGCGATGTACTAAGGCCCGGCAGGTACCCTATCAGCGATGAAAAAACCAGCATCATTGATGCAATCAGCCTTGCAGGAGACCTGAACATTACAGCACGTAGAAATAATGTCCTTTTAATCCGTACTGAGGACGGCGTTAAAAAATTCATTCGATTTAATTTTAATAATACAGACCTTTTCAAGTCGCCATACTACTACTTGAAAAGTGGTGATGTTGTATATGCAGAACCACTTCCTGCAAAAGCACGCACAGGAACAACAGATACATCGAGGGATAGATTTATATCTCTTACAGCAACTATCGTATCTCTAATAGCTATTACTTTCACATTGTTCAGATAATTTGATTTACAGCATTAACAATAAAAAGCCTCGTTATTGCGGGGCTTTTTTATTGCCTGTATGGGCTTCATAATAGCTATGTATTGATTAAATGCATCTGGTGGGTACTAAGTAATATCTATATCGTCAATGTATCTGTTAACCCTGTAATTATCAGAGATATAATAAAAGAAGAGGCGTACAATATGTACGCCTCTTCTTTTATATAAATAAGGTTGCTGTTAATATTTACCTTTATTATAGCGTTTGTTTTCATAGAAACGCCTGTTGGTTTTATTGTAAGTACCGTAAGAGCTTCCCGGTATTTTATGGAATGTATAGCGTAAACCAAATGTTACAGGGAATGCCATAATACTATACTTCAATACCTGCGGATTTACCCATATCTGAGGAGCACCCGCATCTTTATAGTCGAAATTATAATACCTCATTGCCGCTTCTAGGTATATACCAATGTTTGATGAAACGTTAGCAGCATATCCGAGCTGAGCGCCAAAAGCCACACCACGGCCACCGTCAGGGCCATTGTAAGACTCATTAGCATCATATTTATGAGCATTATTTCGGGCAAAACCATACCCTACAGCTGCTCCGATATATGCATAACTCGCTCCTTCGTTAAAATCGAAACGCTTATTGATAACAGCCATAATATTGACTGTATGCTTGGCATATACCAGTTTTTTATCATCGCCGCCTAAAGAATCTATCAGCAACGGACCGTTTATAAAACCACCGTATTTTTTAGAAGATTTTGAAGAAAGCTCATGCAGATGGCCTTCTAACCCAATCTGCCACAGGTTTTTTGTAGTGTACAAAAGCCTCATATTGGCAGAGTAGTTCATAAGAGATTGGTCTCCCTTATAAATCATATTATCTGTGGGTTGTCCATTGATACTGAAACCACCACCTACGCCACCTTCAAACTCCTGTGCCTGTGCTTTAATACCTATCAATAGCGTGAATAATAGCAATTTTTTCATACGGCAGATTTTTCAGAATACTATCCTAAATATATTATTTATTAGTTTATAACTTATCGCAAGCGTTAAATTAATCAAATTTCCGGTTTACCTATAGTTTTTTAACCCATTTTTTATGGGCACCTTCAATATTTGATTACAGAACGTTTTTTTGCAACTACCGATATAACAATAAAGCCGGACAAATCCGGCTTTATATAATTATTTCAGATTAATACAATTACATTTTCCAATCTTCAACGCTGGTACTGTTATCAATACCTTCGCTCATTTCAGAAGCTGCTACTACAGCACCTTCTTCATTTTCCTGGTCATGATTATACGCATCAAAGTCAAAATCCGGCATCAGGTCTGTTTTTACATAATTAACAGTTTCCGTTAATGCGTTCAAAAACTTGTTGAAGTCTTCTTTGTACAAAAACATTTTATGCCTGTCATAACCATTATCATCAAAACGCTTTTTGCTTTCTGTGATAGTGATGAAATAATCGTTTCCACGAGTAGAGCGCACATCAAAGAAATATGTCCTGCGCTTTCCTGCTTTAATACGCTTGCTGAACAAGCTCTCACTGTTACGGTTTTCTCCGAAATTTTTGTTTTCGTACGCCACTGTTCTTGTTTTTTAGTTTATTAGTTATTGTACGGAGACAAATATATACAACATAAAGTACTATCCAAATTTCAGGGCTTTAAACTGTTAATAACCATAGCAGTTTTCAACATTGCACCCTGTTATCAGTCTATTGAAGGCTGTCTATAAAGGTTTTCAGTACCTCATTCAGGTTATTTATAGCTTTTCCCATCTGCCATTTTGATTTATCTCTTGGCTCAACGTAGTTCGATATCGCCCTTATCTGTATAAAAGGCACCCCCTCGCATAGACATACATAGTGAAATGCAGCCCCTTCCATACTTTCTACATCCGCATCAAATGCTTTTCTTATTCTGCCGATAGTCTTCTCGTTCCCGGACACGGTACTTACTGTTACACCTCTTACTTTTTTCAACGCCAACCCCTGTAACCAGCGATTATCAGCCATTTTAAGATATGTGCCCGAAAACGGTGGGACATCTTTTGCAATCAGCCCCAGTTCAAAAATATTTATAAAATCATCGTGGTCTTCCGCCCCTAAATCTGCAAACTGCTCTGTTTCCACAATCACAACATCCCCTAACCCAATATCACTATGGAAAGCCCCCCCGACACCTGCCTGTATCACAATATCATAACTATTTCTCAGCTTTCGGGTAAGCGCATACGTCGTGGCTACAACGCCAACCCCTGTTATACAAACTGAAATAGTTGCCCCTCCAATATCATACAACCCCTCGTCAACCACCGTCCCATTGTGTGCTATATATTCTGTCAATGGGGCTATTTCAGCCTCTGTGGCTGCTATCAGCAGTATCTTCATACTGCAAATAACTACTTTTTGTCGAAACCGTTATCTAAAGCTAATTTTGCAGCATATAATTATCTGAAATGGTTTACCTGACACGTGTGGAGCATTTTAATGCCGCCCACAGGCTTTATAACGAACATTGGAGCGAAGAAAAGAATATTGAAGTGTTTGGCAAATGTGCCAACGCCAACTGGCATGGTCACAACTATGAGTTGCATGTTACAGTCAAAGGCACTCCACACCCTGATACTGGCTTTATTTTCAATGCCAAAACATTGGGCGAACTTATTAAAGACGTAATTGTTGAAAGAGTTGACCACAGGAATCTGAACCTTGATGTAGACTTTATGAAAGGTAAATTTACCAGTGCTGAAAATTTTGCAATGGCTATATGGGACGAGTTGAAGCCGCATATTGAAAAAAACGGCGCAGCAATGCATTCCATTAAACTGGTAGAAACACCACGTATATACGTCGAGTATTTCGGGTAATTGTTAATCAATGAACTAACCGCGCGTGTCTTACAATAAAACGGAACATTACGACGAAGCCGTTACGGCCAAACTGATAGAAAATTATCGCTCCACTATAGAGCAGTTGGGAGAAGACCCCAATCGTGATGGCATACTTAAAACACCTGAACGTGTTGCCAAAGCTATGCAATACCTGACGCAAGGGTATGACATGGATGCTAAAGCGATATTGAACGCCGCAAAATTTCAGGAATCATACAGCGAGATGGTAATCGTAAAAGACATAGAGCTATATTCTATGTGCGAACACCACATGCTGCCATTTTTCGGGAAAGCACATATAGCTTACATACCAAACGGATATATAACCGGACTCAGCAAACTGGCGCGTGTCGTGGATTGCTTTTCGCGTCGCTTGCAGGTGCAGGAACGCCTTACGCACCAGATACTCGACGCTATACAGGAAACATTAAACCCGCTTGGCGTGGCTGTGGTAATAGAAGCCAAACACCTGTGTATGATGATGCGAGGTGTACAAAAACAAAACAGCATTACTACTACATCAGCCTTTAGCGGACAGTTTGAAAAAAATGAAACACGCTCTGAATTTTTGAGGCTTATTGCTGCAGATTTGCACTAATTAATTTTGGATACTTTTTTATAAACAAAGGCTACTCAGTTGAGTAGCCTTTGTTATGGTCGGGAAGACAAGATTCGAACTTGCGACCCCTTGAACCCCATCCAAGTGCGCTACCGGGCTGCGCCACTTCCCGAACCGTTAAAAAGAGCAATGACTCTTTTTGGGGAGTGCAAAGATAAAGTAATTTTCTTTTTTGCCAGGTAGATAAACGCATTATACACAACCATTATATCCGTATAACAGCCGTTTCAGTTTATCTGTTGTAATTTTATCATCTTATGAAATTAACGCTCGGTTTCAGCCCTTGCCCAAACGATACTTTTATATTTGACGCAATGGTTAATGGCAAGATTGACACAAAAGGTTTGTCTTTCGACTATGTAATGGAAGATGTAGAAACACTGAATCAATGGGCGATGGCAGGCAAGCTGGATATTACCAAATTAAGCTACAACACCTTCCTGCATACGGTAGATAAATATGCTCTTTTACACAGCGGTAGCGCATTGGGAAAAGGAGTAGGCCCGCTGCTGATAGCCAAGCAGCAACTAAACCTTGCAATGGCTGCGGATTTCAGTATAGCAATCCCAGGTACTAATACAACTGCCAATCTCTTACTTTCGCTGGCAATCCCTGAAGCAAAAAATAAAACTGAACTTCTTTTCAATGAAATAGAACAGGCAGTGCTTGAAGACAAATTTGATGCAGGTCTAATCATCCACGAAAGCCGCTTCACCTATGCTCAAAAAGGCCTTGTAAAACTTATAGACCTTGGCGACTGGTGGGAAAATGAAATGAATGCGGCCATACCACTCGGTGGCATTGTAATAAAAAGAGAATCAGGCAGTGAATTGGCAACAGCAGTAGATTCCATTATGAAAGAGAGCCTCGCATATTCATGGAAAAACTACCCGCAACTTTCTTCTTTTGTACAATGCAATGCGCAGGAGATGGAAGAAGATGTAATGCGTAAGCATATAGACCTGTACGTGAATGAATATACCACAGACCTTGGCGAAGAAGGGAGCAATGCCATCCAGATATTATTCCGCAAAGCCCATCAAGCCGGTATCGTTACGGATATGCCAGATACTATTTTCTACTAATCGGTACAGAGTGTATATAAATCAGGAAGGTTACGCCCCTGCCCGTCATAATCAAGCCCGTATCCTACAACAAAGTTGTTCGGAATCTCAAACCCGATATAGTCTGCATCTACCTGATACTCTCTTGCATCAGGTTTTGATAAGAAACAAGCAATTTTTAATGATGCCGGCTGTTGCAGCATTACCTGTGGCAAAAAGCTATGCAACGTTCTCCCTGTATCAATAATGTCTTCAACAATAATGACGTGCCGACCTGCAATATTTTCTTCGAGCCCTATAGCAGTAATTACGTTGCCGGTAGATGTAGTCCCCTTATAAGAAGCAAGTTTGATAAATGATATCTCTGCAGGTACGGTGATATTCCTGAACAAATCTGCAGCAAAGATGAAGGAGCCGTTGAGTATGCCCAATAATAGAGGATTCAAACCTACATAATCTGTATTCAGTTGTGCGGCCAATGCGGCTACACGTTTATTTATTTCAACACTACCAATGTAGGTTTCAAAACGCTTGTCCTGTACATGCACTACCGTCATTGCTTTATGGTTTTACGCGTAGCTTCTGCCCTTCCTGTATAGCACCAAAGTTCAAGCTATTCCAGTCATTCAGCTGCTTCACCGTTATTCCGTATTTCTTTGCAATTGCAAAGCCTGTTTCACCTCTTTTCACCAGATGATACTTAGTAGCATCGTTTGATGGTTGTATTTGCACAGAGGCTTCCAGCGGCTTTACGGGTTCTTTTACAGCAGCTTTAATGGTATCAGTTTTGGGAGGGGTTACCGCAACAGTTTGTACTACAGGCGGTGCAGTCCTTACGTTATCCTTAGCATATACTACTTTGTCAAATTTACGTTTCAGCCTGTCAAGCTCGTCTTTAGGTTCTTCTTCTATTACAGGTACATCTACTGTCTTTGCTGTAACAACAGGCTGAACTGTAGGCAATGTCGTTTGCTTATTTATTGCAGCTACCGGCTCAACAGCATCTATCGGTAATTGCTTTACTTCTGCCTGCACTTCGTGTTGTTTAGCAGGAGCATCGATAACAGCAACATTTTCAGGTATAGCATTCACTACAGCCGCTGTGTCTTTCAAAGGTGCTTGCACCACAGCGGGTTCAACCACTGCTACAGGTTTATTTACAGCATCTGCCACAGGTGCTTCTTTTACAACTTCTATTGATACAGTGTCTTTCACAGCAGGTGTCTCTATTTCGGCAACAACCGGTGTCGGTTGATGTTCCTGTATTGTTGCAGCTTGGCTAGTGTTAAAAACAGGCTGTTCTATATTTTCAGTTACTACAATATTATTCGATTGTTTTACAACTTTTGTAGTTGGGACTGTTGCAGCATTTGGTGTTGCAACAACCTGCGGATACGCTGTGGGCTTTGTATATACTACAGGAGCAGCTTTCTTTTTAATTACAACTACCGGTTTCGATACCCTGTATTTTTGCAATTCAAGTATCGTACCGGGATAAGGCTCTTCACCGGGCTGCAGCATGTTCATGTCCATCAGGCTTTTTACCTGCATACCTTCTGCTTGTGCAATACCAAATGTTGTTTCACCTGATTTCACAATGTGTGTCGGGCGAACACCCTTTGTGTTTTTTCGCTCCAGGTACAGGTACATATCATGCGGCAAAGGGCGTTCATCTATCTCATTCAGCTCTAATAGCTTCTGGTAGCGGATACTTGTTTTATATGCATACTCAAGCGGCGTATCACCTTTGCGCGCAAATATTGCTTTCAATCCGTTTACACGAACCATTTGCCCGTAAGCAGGTTTGAATACATTAGTTGTTGTTTCTGCAACAGGCAGTTCCGGTACTGCAGCAATATCCTCCATTGTTACAGCAAGCGGGTCTTCGATGGCTGGTGCAGGTATCGCTGCCGTAGCAGGTACAGATGCTGCCACTGGTGCAACTACTGCCGGTGTACGAACAACTTCAGGGGCAACAATTACTTCTTTCACAGGTTTTTTAACTGATGCAGACATACCTCTTGCATCTTCTTCAGGTACCACTTCTGCCTTCCTCTCCGGAGATACTTCGTTTATATCAACATTATTCAGTGCTGCATACGTATACTCCTGCAATTTGTAGTCTTCTACAATTTTTATGAGCATCTGCGCATAACGCGGATTGGTAGCATATCCGCAGCGTTTCAGGCCCACTGCCCATGCTGCATAGTCTGTGGTAGATAATTTAAAAAGCTCTGCATACCTCGGACTTTTCATCAGGTAGTCAGAGTGGTCTTTATACGACTCCTCGGCCCTGCTATACTTCCTGAAACATTCATTCGGAGCGTCATCTGTGTGTGCAAAGGTTTCACCTTTCCATTCTTTTTTACACTTGATGCCGAAGTGGTTATTTGCCATAGTAGCCAGTTCGCTATTCCCTGCGCTGGTTTCATGTATTCCCTGCGCCAATGTTACGGCCGCAGGTATCCCGCTACGTTTCTGCTCTGCTACTGCCAGGTGTTTATATTGTTCAATATACTGCTTAGCCCTTTCTTCATATGCCTTGCCCTGAGCATTGGCATACATGCCCATAGCTGCAAACACACAACTGAGTAAACCTTTTCTCATACACTTATTCAAATACGTTAGTAATCAATTTTCAATTTTTCTTACCATCATAATGCCATCCCTTACAGGCAGCAATACATGTTCTACTCGTTTGTCGGCTTTTACTTTTTCATTAAATGCGTGCATAGACTTTGCATTCCTGCTCTGCTCTGTCTCCGGCAACACTACTTCGCCATTATACAATACATTGTCTGCTAATATAAAGCCGCCGACAGGTACTTTGTCAAATACCATATCGTAATACAAGTGATAGTTTTGTTTATCGGCATCAATGAACACTAAATCGAACTGTTCATTGATGTCAGGTATTATCTCCGCAGCCTTACCTATATGTTGGGTTATTTTATGCTCTAATCCTGCTTTACAAAAGTAACGAAAACACATGTCTTGCAACTCTTCATTTATATCTATTGTATGCAGATGCCCGCCTGCCACTAATCCCTGCGCCAGACAAATGGCTGAATAGCCTGTATAAGTGCCTATTTCCAACACTATACGCGGTTTCACCATATGGCTTATCATTTGCAACAATCCACCCTGCAGTTTGCCCGACAACATTACTGGCAACTCCACTTTAATATGCGTTTCCCTGTTAAGGGCTGCCAATGCTTCATTTTCTGCAGAGGTGTATGTTTCCGCATATTTATCAATCTCAACCGGCAACAATACCTGAGTCATCAGAAATTAGGTTGTAGTTTATTATGAGAATAAAACTCGTGCAGATAATTTACAACTTCATCCGCAGTATCAAATATTTTAATCATATCCAGGTCTCCGGGACTGATATACCCTTCACCATCCAGCATACTTTCCCGCATCCATTGAATCAAGCCTTTCCAGTATGCAGAGCCCATACATATCATGGGTGTCTGAGTGAATTTTTTCGTTTGTATTAACGTTGCCACTTCAAAAAACTCATCCATCGTACCCCAACCGCCCGGCATCATAATAAAGCCCTGAGAGTATTTGGCAAACATTACTTTTCTTACAAAGAAGTAATCAAAATTCATTGACTTATCTGCATCTATGTAAGGATTGCCATGCTGCTCGAAAGGCAATTCTATATTCAACCCGACAGAACGCCCGCCTGCCATGTTTGCACCTTTATTACCAGCTTCCATAATGCCCGGGCCTCCGCCGGTAATAATTCCAAACCCTTCTTCTGCCAATCTTTTAGCCACTTCCACCGTCATCTCATAATACTTATGGCCCGGCTTGGTACGTGCAGAGCCAAAGATGGATATACAAGGTCCTATCTTGGCCATGGTTTCAAACCCCTGCACAAATTCTGCCATTATTTTAAACACCTGCCAGCTGCTGTGTGCGCGGGTTTCTGTCCAGTCGCGTAGTTTTATATTCGTCAGTTTATCTTTCATAGTTATGCCTCTTTTAGTACGTTCGTTCCGTTTTTGTTCGAAAACAAGAACAGGAGGGTAAAGGTCAATGCTGCATTAATTATCAATAGTTCGGTTCCTATTGCATAACCGCCCAACCATTCTTTGTCATGTTGTTTCAGTATATAACACAATACAGGGGCTATCACGCATATTACCGGTACGCTTGCATGGTGCACACCCCGCTTTGTAAGTATCCCGAATGAAAATAATGCCAGTAACGGCCCGTATGTGTAGCCTGCTACTACCAGCAATATCTGTATCAGTGAGCCATTATCCACTTCGCGGAAGAAAAACACACAAGCAAGGAATATCACTGCAAATGCATTATGTACAATCAATCTTACACGCGATTGTTGTTTCTCATCCCAATCTGTTCTGCGCTTCAAACCCAGTATATCAATACAGAAAGAAGAGGTAAGTGCCGTCAACGCACCATCTGCACTCGGGAACAATGCAGACACAAGGCCTATCATAAAACATACTGTTATAAAAAATGGCAAGCCGCTTTGTACTGCTATCGTAGGAAATATATCATCTCCCGCTGCTGTAATACCATTTGCGTTTGCATACAGATAAAGCAAGCCACCCAATAGCAGGAAGATAAAATTAGCTACCAGCAGTGTGAAGCAAAACGTTATCATATTCTTCTGCGAATCTTTCAGATTGCTTACACTGATATTTTTCTGCATCATTTCCTGGTCAAGCCCTGTCATTGCAATTGTGATAAATGCACCACCCAATACCTGCTTCAGAAAGAAGTTAGGAGCCATCGCATCCGTACCCACCAGCCTGGTATATCCCTGCGCCTTCATTGCCTGCCAGGTACTGCCGAAATCCAGATGCAATGAATTCATGATATATACCACACACACCAGTAAAGCCAGTATCATAAAGGTTGTCTGCAATGTATCTGTCCACACAATAGTTTTCACACCACCCCTGTAAGTATAGAGCAGAATCAATGCCAGTATTACCACAGCTGTTACCTCAAAAGAGATTCCCATATCTTCCAGCACAAATTTCTCAAGCACTTTTATTACAAGGTATAGTCGTAGCGTTGCGCCAAGTGTGCGGGATATGATAAAGAACAACGCACCGGTTTTGTAAGATGTAACACCTAATCTCCTTTCCAGATAAGTATAGATAGAGGTAAGCTGCATTTTGTAATAAATGGGCAGCAAGATGTAGGCTACTGCAAAATAACCTAACCAATAACCTATTACTACCTGGAAGTAATCAAACCCCACTTTCCCAACCGTTCCCGGCACTGATATAAAAGTCATGCCCGACAGGGATGTGCCTATCATGCCAAAAGCCACCACCCACCACTTACTGTTGCGGTTGCCTATGAAAAAAGATTCGTTATTGGAATGACGTGAAGTATAAAACGCAATGCCGAGCAGCAAGGCAAAATACCCCAAAACAATAGATAGCAATAATGCAGAACTCATGGCGTGAAAATAGCCACTTTTTATTGATTTGTTGAATGTCGCTACACTTATGCGTGCAGCTTATCAACCCTCGGAAAGTATAATTAAAACCCTGCTACAATACCGAAACGAAACGCTATTGTACCCTTATAAGGACTCTTCTCGTCCTGAATTACATCATACAATCCCTGAAATATGATAGAAACCCTATCTGACAATGGTTGACGAATACCACCACCAACTAACAATGAAGGTGCATTATACTTCACATCCCTGCTTAATATATCTGTACTTACTGTATAATTATTATAGTATTCCTTGAACGACATGAAATTATGTTCGTACTCCACGTGCGCAAAAATATTGTTCCAGAGTACATAACGCATCCATACACTCGGAGAATATATGTTTGCAGTAAATGGTTTATACACAGTATTGCTACTTGCATCAAATACCGAGAAATAATTTTTTACCCTCATGTACTGATATCCCATACCAACACCTGCAGAAAAACGGTCAGAAATACGATACCCTACTAATGGTGCTACATTAATATTCGTCACATTACCGAAACCAAAACCAAAACCACCTCCGAATATGATGCGGCTTGCATCAAAACCACCATCTTTCCGATTTGCTACTTTACCATCTTTCACAGGCTTTCCCGTACTGCTGTACATCGGCACATCATCCTGCGCAAATGCTGCATTGATACCTAAACAAAACAATATGGCGAGCGCTATCTGTTTCATAATAAAAGATGTTGTCTTACGAAGTTAGGGTAAAAACGTATTGAAACCCTCATTTATTGCGGGTTAAGCATTTGTAAAATTCATGTCATTCAATCTGCGAATATCTTTCCGGGGTTCAGAATTCCAGCGGGGTCAAATATGCGTTTTATTGCTTTCATCAGCTTTAACTGTGTGTTATTGAATGCAATGTCCATATATCCCTTTTGCACCAAACCTATTCCATGTTCACCCGATATAGTGCCGCCCAATCGTACTACTTCAGTAAACAGCTTACGTATTCCCTCCGTCAGTTTATTATTCCAGTCATCATCACTCATATCCCCCTTTACAATATTTACATGCAGGTTACCATCACCTGCATGTCCGTAACATACCGACTGAAAGCCATACTCTTTGCCCAATCGCTTAATAATACTTAATAGCTCCGGCAGCTCTGCTCTTGGCACTACAGTATCTTCTTCTTTATATATCGAATTGCTTTTTACCGCTTCCCCTACTTTTCTGCGCAGTGTCCAGAGCATTTGCTTTTGTTCATGTGTATCAGCAAACAGCACTTCATCAATATCAAATTGCTGTACTATACCTGCAATGGCTTCCATGTCTTTATACAATACATCCATATCATTTCCATCAACCTCTATCAGCAAATGCGCTTCAATATCATCCGGCAGGGCTACTCCAGTTGCATGTGTATATTTCATCGACCACTCCAGTGCATCGCGTTCCATAAACTCCATTGCAGATGGTGTGAATCCTGCCATAAAAATGGCATTCACAGCCTCACATGCCTCTACTGCTTTTCTGAAAGGTACCAGCATCAGCATGTCATGTTTTACCGCAGGTATCAATCGCAATACTATTTTCGTAATAATACCTAAAGTACCCTCACTACCTACAATCAGCTGCGTCAGATTATACCCTGTTGCATTCTTCAACACATTAGCACCTGTCCATATCACCTCTCCGCTTGGCAATACCATTTCCAGGTTCAGTACATAGTCTTTCACCACACCATACTTTACAGCACGCGGGCCACCGGAATTTTCCGAAACATTACCACCAATAAAGCAAGAGCCCTTACTTGCCGGGTCCGGCGGATAAAACAGCCCTGCTTCCTTTACGTAGTCCTGTAGTTCCTGTGTTATCATCCCCGGTTCTACTGTTACCTGCAGGTTACGTTTATCTAGATTCAATACTTTATTAAAGCGTTTCATATCCAGCACTACACCACCAAATACAGGCAATGCACCACCACTCAATCCCGTACCTGCCCCTCTCGGTGTCACGGGTATGTGTTCATTATTGCAATAGGCCATTATTTTGCTTATTGCAGCTACAGTTTCAGGTTGTATCACTACTTCGGGCAGATAATGCAAATCTTCGGTTTCGTCGCCGGCGCATATATCCAATGTTTCCGAATCGGTAAACACACCTGTAATACCTTCTATTGCTTTAAAATATGTTATATCCGCAGCTGTTATCTTCTTAAAAGCCATGCAGCAAAGGTCTTATGAAATGCTGAAAATAAAAATGCCCTTCATAACGAAGGGCATTTCCAATACAATCAGTTCCTGATTATGATTTTTTATCCGTAGATGTTTTTTCAGTTTTTGCTGTTTCGTGTTTGTCGCAAGATTTTTTCTCACCTTTTTTGCAACACTCTTTCTTTTCACTCTTTTTACAGCAAGCTTTGTCGCCTTTACCTTTACCATCGCAAGCAAATGATGCACCGGCTATCACTAGGGCTCCAACTAATAATGTGAGTTTTTTCATATCAACTGTTTTTTTGCTTTAAGTAATAAATTGAAGTTACGAATTTATGCAATACTACCCAAAACCGTTACCCCGCCCTTCACATTATCACCAATTTTAACATCTATTTTGGTACCTATCGGGAAATAAATATCCACTCTGGAACCAAAACGAATAAACCCGAACTCATCATTCTGCCTTACCGGCTGGTCTGCTTTTACATAATAACATATCCTGCGCGCCAATGCCCCTGCTATCTGACGCATCAGTATTTCAGTTCGTTTATTTGCCAGTACTACTGTTGTACGCTCATTTTCGGTTGATGATTTCGGATGCCATGCTACCAGGTATTTGCCGGGGTGATATTTCACATATTTAACAATTCCACCTATGGGATTGCGGTTTACATGCACATTCAGCGGCGACATGAATATCGATACCTGCAGCCTTTTATCCTTAAAGTATTCAGTTTCAGTAGTTTCTTCAATAACTACCACTTTGCCATCTGCCGGGGCTATGTATAAATTATCATTATAGGTAAAGTCTCTTTCCGGCAGGCGGAAAAACCAAATAACCCAAAACCATAATAAGAAACATGCAATATTGATAGGCCAGAAAAGTATGGGCCAGTCCGTTAGTAAATACTTATATGTTATATACCCGATAACAGCCCACAATGCCGATGCAATGAGTATATACTTATATCCTTCGCGATGAATTGTCATGACGCAAAGATAAGTGCAGAATTGTGAATATTGGGATGTTTACATCATAAAGAGATATGCATAAATAAATGCAAAAGGCGTAGCTATCAGTAATGAGTCAAATCTGTCCAACGCACCACCATGCCCCGGCATCATCGCTCCGCTGTCTTTTACATCTGCCATTCGTTTCAGTTTCGATTCCAGCAAATCGCCGAATGTACCCGCTATGGCTACAACAAATGCCAACCCTACCCACTGCATGATAGTGTAATCTGTTGCTTTGAGGTAAGCCCATATAGCCACACTTGCAAGCGTCAGTATTATCCCTCCGGCAGTTCCTTCCCATGTTTTTTTGGGGGATATTTTGGTAAGTGGTGTCTTGCCGATGAATGAGCCTACTAAATACGCTAATGTATCGTTGCACCATATCATCAGGATAATCATCAGTGGCAGCAAATCATCCACCATGTACATCTGCAAAAGCAGTATCATGGGCAGCGACAGGTAAAAAAAACTTGCGAATGCATAACCCGCTGCATAGCGCGACTTCTGTATTGATAAGGCAGCAGCCATCAGTACAAATTGTGGTAGCATAATGGCCGATAGCATGATACTTTCATATTCCCCGAACAATGCTGAGTAGTACAGCAAGTACCCCAAACAACCTATTTGCATAGCTATCTGCAGCCACATCGGCCAGTAATATTTGGGATATATCTTTTTCATCAGCCTGAAGTACTCCCTTATGCACAGTACTTGTATTAAAACCACCAATGCCAGAAACGACCACTCGTTCCATAATAATCCCGCCATCATCACAGCACAGAAAACAACTGCACTGCCAAGGCGGGTAAAAAATGTAGGCCAGTTCATTGCCATAGCTATGCTTCAGTTTGTTGTGCCAATTCTTCTTTCGAGAAATTGGCCGACCAGTCTTGCGGTAAGGGTTTTCTTGTTTTCCAAAATGCGAATAATGCAACTAAAAACACCACAGCACCTGTTAATACTATACTTACAGGCAGCTGGTTGGTTTTAGCAATTTCTTTCATAACTGCATTTTCTTTGCTCAGGTAGTATATATATATCTGTGTACCGTTATATACAAAATGTGCAATCATCCCTGTTAGCAGAGAACCACTCCAGTAATATATAACACACAGCAATACACCGGCAATGCTTATTGAAAGAAAATTGAACGGCGTACCATGTACTGCACCAAACAGCACAGAGGTAATAATCATTGGTAAAACAATCCTTGCAGTACGTTGATGTGCGAAACGAAACAGCACCCCTCTGAAAAACAACTCTTCACCAATAGCAGGTATCAATGCCATAACAATTAATACCTGTACCAATTGTGCAGGTGTTTTAATATCAAGTAAAGCTTCGGTAATAGCTTCGATACGGTTTTGCGCAGCATTGTTCCTGCTTCCGGGTATCAACTCTTTCAGCACAGAAGCCAGTTCCATCAGCACAGGCATAGCACCCAGCATCATAAAGACTGCAAGTAATATATGTAATGGTTGTTGAGGAGCTTTTAACCCAAGATATGGTTTTACCCTCGGATGGCTTAGGTAAGCGAACAATAGCGGTGGCAACATAAAGCCAAACACAGACGATATGCCTTGTGTCCACAAAAAAGCAGATTTCAGTTTATCGCTGCTTTCTGCTGTCATGGCTAATATTGTAGCAACACTGTAGCCTGTCATCGACGGCATCAGCATATGCAGTATTAACCCTGAAAAAGACACCAGTGTGAAAGCCATCAGGCCGAAAAGTACTAATTGCAGAAACCAGGGGTAATCTCGCCAGTATCGGTTGAACATTAATGAAAAAGATTAGGGCAAAGGTAACACAGCTTTGGCGCAATAATTGCTTATACTTATTACATTCATTCAAAACATATCAACAAATATTTAAACATTACTTTCCTTTTAACGTTATAAACAGTATCGCATAGCGGATTTTTACCTATTTTTGAACGATTAATCCCCCACGTTTTCGGTAGATGGAAGAAATAGCAGCAGGCCCATTGCTGAGCCGGATTGAATACCCGGCCGATTTGAGGAAACTGAGTAAAACTGATTTGCAACAGGTTTGTAACGAACTGAGGCAATTCATAATAGATTGTGTAAGCATACATGGCGGCCACTTCGGCGCCAGCCTCGGTGTTGTAGAACTTACCGTTGCGCTGCATTATGTTATGAACACACCCGACGACCAGCTTGTATGGGATGTAGGGCATCAGGCCTATGGCCACAAAATACTTACAGGGCGCCGCAAAGTATTTCATACCAACCGCAAATATGGTGGACTCAGTGGCTTTCCTAAGCGTAGCGAAAGTGAATATGACGCATTCGGCGTAGGCCATTCATCTACATCTATCTCTGCGGCATTGGGTATGGCAATAGCTTCCAAGCTGAAAGGTGAAACACACCGCCAGCACGTGGCAATTATAGGAGATGGGGCTATGACTGCAGGCCTGCCTTTTGAAGCTATGAATCATGCGGGTGTCAGCAACAGCAATGTGCTGATTATCCTGAACGATAATAACATGTCGATAGACCCCAACGTTGGTGCGTTGAAGGAATACCTGACTGACATTACCACATCTCATACTTACAATAAGTTTCGCGATGATGTCTGGAAACTCTTAGGAAAATTACCTGCTGCAGATTTTCAGAAAATCGGCTCTAAAATAGAAGCCAGCCTCAAAGGCATGGTTACAAAATCCAGCAACCTCTTCGAGGCGCTCAACCTGCGCTACTTCGGCCCTGTTGATGGTCATAATGTATTAAAGCTTGTTGAAACGCTTGACCACCTGAAAGATTTACCTGGCCCGAAACTGCTGCATATCAAAACAGTAAAAGGAAAGGGTTATGACCTTGCTGAGCAAGACCAGACCCTTTGGCACGCACCCGGCACTTTCGATAAGGTAACAGGCAAAATCAATAAAAAAATATCTACCGTTGTAGAACCTCCTAAATATCAGGATGTGTTCGGACATACTATCATAGAACTGGCAGAGAAGAACCCTGCTATTATGGGTATCACCCCTGCCATGCCATCTGGTTGCTCTTTGAAGTATATGATGGAGGCTATGCCCGACCGCGCATTGGACGTAGGCATTGCCGAGCAACATGCTGTAACGGTTAGTGCCGGGCTGGCAACCCGTGGTATGAAAGTATTCTGCAACATCTACAGTTCTTTCATGCAGCGTGGCTACGATATGGTAGTACATGACGTAGCCATACAAAAGCTGCCTGTTATTTTCTGCCTCGACCGTGCAGGACTTGTAGGCGACGACGGACCTACACACCATGGCTGCTACGATATTCCATTCATGCGCTGCATACCGCACATGATAGTGAGTGCCCCGATGAATGAGGCGGAACTACGCAACCTGATGTATACTGCACAACTCGATGAAAATACGATGCCTTTCGTTATCCGCTATCCACGTGGACAGGGTGTAATGCCTGAATGGCGTACTCCATTCGAGAAAATAGAAATTGGCACCGGGCGAATGATAAAAGATGGCGAAGATGTTGCGATACTGACTATTGGCCACCCGGGCAACTTTGCCGTAAAAGCATGTCAGGAACTAACCAATGAAGGGTTGAATCCGGCGCATTTCGACATGCGCTTTGCAAAGCCATTGGACGAAAAACTACTGCATGAGATTGCCGGGCGCTTCAATAAAATCATTACGGTTGAAGATGGTACCGTAGTGGGCGGATTCGGTAGTGCAGTCCTTGAGTTTATGGCTGAAAACAACTACACACCAGAGGTAAAAATGCTGGGCATACCTGACCGTCTTGTAGAACATGGCAAACCGGAAGAACTGCACCGCGAATGTGGCTACGATGCCAAGGGTATTGCTGATGCCGTGAAGGAAATGGTGAGTAAGGATGTGGCTATAGTTTAACTATACAGATAACTCAATTAATGTTAAAAGCCACTCAAACGAGTGGCTTTTAACATTTAAAGAACCTACTGCAACTGTCAACAATTCGTATCTTCAAAAAAACGCACCACTTATGAAAAAGCTATTATTGCCATTGGTGTTTTTATGCATCGCAATAACCCAAACATCCTGCACTAAAGAATACACATGTATTTGCTACAACAGTATGACTAACACTGCCGAATTAATGCAAATGACTGCACGCAACGAAAATAAGGCCCGCAATCGATGCATCTTACGGATGGATAGCGAAAATAATGTACCTGGCAACACGTGTGATGTTAAACAAACTAAATAATGAACATTAATATCCGCCCTGCAACAGAACACGATTATGAAGCTGTTTACGCTTTGCTACTGGAATTTGCCGGGTTTCATGGCAGTTCCGATAAAGTATATACTACAGTCGCACAACTAAAGCGCGATAAAGATTTGTTTCAATGTCTGATAGCTGAAACTGACGACAAACAAATACTGGGCTTTGCATCCCATTTCTTCACCTACTATTCATGGAGCGGCAAAGCATTGTATATAGATGACCTGTATGTTACACAATCTTATCGCAAACAAGGCATAGGCAAAAAACTGCTGGATGCTATTGTACAAAAAGCAAAAGACAATAACTGCTTTAAAGTACGCTGGCAAACTTCAAAGTGGAACAATAATGCCATTGCTTTTTATAAAACCTATGGTGCAGAAATAGACGAAGTAGAAATTAACTGTGATTATATTATATAATTTTTGTCGTATATTTGCTATGATAAAATACCTGTAGCAACCCATACCATCCGGCAACAAAGTGCAAACATATCGACAACAAAAAATCGCAAACTGCAACAAAAAGCAACAATCTGCAACAATACCATTGTTGACAATCAACCCTTTAGCAACTATAAAAATGAAAACACGACAAACTCTATCAAAAACTATCAACACATAAAGAAAACACTAATCTCTTTTGGGTGGTCTTTCACTGAAACCCCAATGCAGTTTCCATTGGTCGGGGGTAAGCGCATTCGCAACATCAAACTCCCCTATTTTGGTACGGCGCAGTTCCTGCAGATAGCCACCGCAGCCCAAAGCAGCACCAAAATCATTTGCTAATGAGCGTATATATGTACCTGTACTGCACGCCACCCTGAAATGCACTTCCGGTAGTGCTACTTTAGTAATCTCAAACTCAGTAATCGTTACAGGCCTTGGTTCCAATACTATCTCTTTACCTGCACGTGCCAGGTCATAGGCGCGTTCACCCTCTTTTTTGATTGCGGAATGTATTGGCGGCACCTGCATGATTTCACCGGTAAACTGCTTTACGGCTTCGTGTATCTGCACATCGGTCAGATGCTCGTAAGGTTGAGGGTTCTCCGGCTTACTTTCAAGGTCGTAAGTAGGTGTACTATAGCCAAGATGTATGATACCTGTATATTCTTTAGGCAGTCGTTGGTATTCGCTTATCTTTTTAGTGTACTTGCCTGTGCAGCATATCAGCAGGCCGGTGGCAAGCGGGTCTAACGTACCGGCATGGCCTATTTTCACTTTTACCAGTCGCTTCACCATATTTACAGCATCAAATGATGTCCATTTATATGGTTTGTCTATCAGCAGTACCGCACCTTCTTTCAGTTCTTCTTTTGCAGGCAAATGTTGCATGGGCGCAAAGATAGGTCGTCGGTTGAATAGTTGATTAGTTAATTAGCGTACTTGGCTCAACAGATCTGTATCATATCTATATAAACAGAAACTAATCAACTATACCGCCGATTAACCAATCAACAAGTAACTTTGCGATATGTCTTTTTTCAAAAGAGGAGAACAACCTTTTATAATAGCGGGTCCATGCAGTGCTGAAACGAGGGAACAAGTACTGGAAGTAGCAGCAGGCATTGCTGCATTGCCGGTTCAGTTATATCGTGCAGGAGTGTGGAAACCACGTACCCGTCCCGGTAGTTTTGAAGGCAATGGCATAGAAGCTTTGCAGTGGCTGCAAGAAGTTAAAAGCACCTTCCACCTCCCCGTAACTGTTGAGGTAGCTGAACCACAACATATTGAACTGGCGTTGCAACACGATATAGATGTATTATGGATTGGTGCACGCACTACAGTGAATCCCTTTCAGGTACAACGCTTGGCAGATGCATTGAAGGGTGTAAACATCCCTGTAATGGTAAAGAACCCGGTTAACCCCGATGTTGACTTGTGGCAGGGGGCTATCGAAAGGCTGATGCAGGCCGGCATTACTGATATTGCCGCTATACATCGTGGCTTCTCCAGCTACCAGGCTGTATCAGCATACAGAAATCAGCCCAACTGGCCTATACCTATAGAACTGAAAAGACGAAACCCGGAATTGCCCATCTTTTGCGACCCTAGCCATATTACCGGCAACAGGGAACTGGTTGCAGATATCGCTCAAAAAGCGATGGACATGGGTTTTGAGGGATTGATGATAGAAACTCACCCCAACCCGCAAGAGGCATGGAGCGACGCAGCCCAACAGGTAACTCCGGGTACACTAAAGGAAATATTGGAGCAACTGGTAATTCGCCAACAACATACCTCAGATATAAATAAGGGCATGACATTGGAGCAATTGAGGCAGCAAATGGATAGCCTTGATGCTGAAATAATAGACCTTATTGCCCGTAGGATGGAGCTGAGTGCGCGTATGGGCGAAGTGAAAAAAGCATGCAATATGACAGCATATCAGCCCGAACGTTGGCGTGAAATTGTTGCTACACGTGGTGCAAGAGGGGCAAAACACAATCTTTCACAGGAATTCATTGTTTCCCTGTATGAAAAAATACACGACGAAAGCATCAAAAAGCAGCTCGAAATATTACAGGCTTTGCTGAATGAAGTAAAAGGTTAATTTTATCCCTTCCAAAAAAGTAAACACATTGGCGCTCAAACAGCACAAAGACGATAAAGTACGTTACGAACAACAGGTTGATAATTCCCGGAGCTATGTATTGCCATTCATTGAGCAAACAAAACCTATAGGGAATGGTGTAAATGTGATGGAGATAGGCTGCGGTGAAGGTGGGGTATTAGTACCGTTTATGGATAAAGGCGCTTTTTGTGTAGGTGTTGACCTCAATCCTGTGCGTATAGATTTGGCTAACAATTTCTTCTCTAAAGAAGTTGCAGCGGGAAAGATTGAGTTCCTTTATAAGAATGTATATGATGATGATTTCCTGCAACGTTTCAAAGGCTTCTTTGATGTTATAATATTGAAAGATGCTATCGAGCATATTCCTGAGCAAGAGAAGTTCATCCCCTATCTTAAAAACTTTCTGAAACAAGGCGGACAGATATTCTTCGGTTTCCCTCCATGGTATATGCCATTTGGTGGCCACCAGCAAATTTGCGAACATAAACTGGGTATGATGCCATGGTACCACATTCTACCCAAACCAATTTATAAAGGCATCGTAAAAATGATAGGTGAAGAAGATGGCGTTGTCAATGAGTTGATGGAAATCTATGATACACGCATCACTATAGAAAGGTTTGAAAAAATAGTGCGCAGCAGCGGTATGAAGTTTATCAACAAAACCCATTTCCTTATTAACCCGATATACAAATATAAATTCGGTTGGGAACCACGCAAGCAGTTTGGCATTATCAGTGCAATACCTTTTGTACGCAACTTCCTTACTACATGTGTGTATTATACTATCGGGTAGTATTCCAAATCTGCCAGGATGCCTCAGCCTGCAGTATCAGCATTTCATAACCATTCTTAATAGCAGCACCTGCCTCTGAACCTTGTTTCAGAAACAGGGTTTCTTCTGGGTTGTATATCAAATCGTATAGCAAGTGTCCTTGCCCGATAGCTTTATATGGTAATGACGGACATTGATTTGCATCAGGATACATACCAAGCGGCGTAGTATTAATAATCAACCTATGCGACTGTATGATCTCATCATTAAGATTATCATAAGTGATATCACCACTTGTTCGTGATACGGTTTTACAATCAATACCCAATTGGTGCAACGCATACATAACAGCCTTAGCAGCTCCACCAGTGCCTAATACCAATGCATGGGTATGTTGTTTGCGCAGCAAGGGCCTCAGGCTGTCAGCAAAACCTATATGGTCAGTATTATAACCTATCAGCCTGTCACTTGTTATCTTAATACAGTTAACGGCGCCTATCGTTTCGGCAGCTGCATCCATCTCATCCAGATAATGTAATATCTGTTCTTTATAAGGTATCGTTACATTCAGCCCCTTTAATGATGGATTGGCATTTAGCAGTGCCGGAAAATCGTTAATCGTCAATATGGGATATGCTTGATATATGGCATCTATACCCTGCTTTGCAAACTTATGATGAAAGTATGCCGGTGAAAACGAATGCGACAACGGGTAGCCTATCAAACCATATAAAGATGCCATACGCTAAAGATACCGGTTAGTAACAAAAAAAGGGTATACAGTAATGTACACCCTTTAGCATTATATTCAATACGGCATTACCCGTTTATTTCATTTTTCGTATCAAGGTACAGGTGAAATGTATCACCCCTCAACCCAACACGCATAGCCTCCAGTGGCAACATTTCATTAGGAGCAATATTACCCAGGTTCACATTAGCACCCAACAGCTCCATAAAATATACTTGCTGTGCTTTTTGTGGTGCTTCCCATATTATTTTCTCATGCGGTATTTGCGTTAATATCTCCTGCACAAGGCCTTCCCTTACCTCGCCTGTACCACGATAGATACCTACGTTCCCGGCTTCGCGTGCTTCTGCAATCACATAGGTAGAGCCTGATTCCAGTTCAGCCTTCATCAGTTCTATCCATTTATACGGAGGGATAATATGTGCCGCATCTTTAGAACCAACTTCAGATAATACGGTTACATGCTTTGCCAGCTTTTCGATATATCCGCACTTTTCAGCGTGTGGTATTGTGATAGAACCATCAGACACCTCTACATGCTTTAACCCAAAGTCTTTAATTACATTCAGGTAATCATCAAACTGGCCTCGTATCAAAAAGGCTTCAAATAATGTACCACCAAAATAAACAGGTATATCGTGAGCCTTGTAGATGTCAATCTTTTCTCTCAGGTTTTTTGTAACAAATGCAGTACCGAAGCCAAACTTAACAATATCTACATAAGGTGCTGCTACAGATAGGAAATTCTTAACCTCATCCAGTCCCATGCCCTTGTCCATTACCATTGTCAAACCGTAACTACGTGGTTTTTGGGTACGTTCAGGCAGGTTTTTCAAGTGAAAATTCATGCTTTTTGTTTTACCGAATTGACAACAAATGTACATCTTTCGCGCTTGTATGTACAAAAATGAATTTTTCACTTGTATATTAGCGTAATATTTCTGTCTTATGAAACGCAACGTTCCATTATTAGGTTTTGTAATAGGTGCAATACTACCATTGATTGGCATATTCATCGTGTACCTGATTTTGTTTCAAGGCATAAGTTTCACTGAGTTTCTTAAAGAAATGAGACACATGCCTACACAAGCTACCAAAGTCATCAGCCTTGGCATACTGGTTAATATCATCCCGTTTATATTTTATACCAACAAACGCCTCGACTTAACCGCAAGAGGTATCTTTGTAGCAACGATGCTGTACGCAGTATTGATGCTGCTTATAAAGTTTGTTTGGAACTAATATGCGTTACTACATTATTGCAGGCGAAGCCAGTGGAGACCTACATGGCAGCAACCTTATTAAAGCAATCCTGCAAAAGGATACCGATGCAGCTATACGCTGCTGGGGTGGAGATAAAATGCAGCATGCCGGTGCCGAACTCGTAAAACACTATCGTGAACTTGCTTTTATGGGTTTTGTAGAGGTGTTAATGCACCTGCGAACCATTCTTAACAACATCGAATTTTGCAAAAAAGACATATCGCAATACAAACCCGATGTATTGGTACTGATAGACTACCCCGGTTTCAATATGCGGATTGCAGCATGGGCAAAACAACAGGGCATTAAAGTAGTTTACTACATATCGCCGCAGGTGTGGGCATGGAAGGAAAACCGGGTAAAGAAATTGAAGCGTGATGTTGACAAGATGCTGGTGATACTTCCTTTTGAGGTAGATTTTTACAAAAAATGGGACTACGCTGTCAGCTATGTTGGACATCCGCTTATACAGGTTGTAGAACAGGAACTGAAAACACCTGCCAGTAAATTATCAGATAAACCTATTATAGCATTGCTACCGGGCAGCAGGGCACAAGAAATAAAAGTGAAACTACCTATCATGCTGCAGGCCGTGAAGCACTACCCCAACCACCAGTTTATTGTAGCACAGGCCCCTTCTCAGCCTGATGAACTTTATACAAGCATTATCGGCAACCAAAACGTGCTGCTTGCAAACGGACAAACCTACAACCTGCTGAAACAATCCACAGCAGCACTGGTAACCAGCGGTACTGCAACACTGGAGACAGCCCTCTTTGGCGTGCCTGAAGTAGTATGTTACAAGGGCAACCCAATATCCTACTGGTTGGCTAAAAGGCTTATAAAAGTAAAGTACATATCACTTGTGAACCTCATCATGGACAAGCCCGTAATAACCGAACTGATACAGGCAGACCTGAACGAAGCCATGCTGAAAAAAGAGCTGGACAAAGTTCTCTATGATAAAGAACACATTACAGCTTTGAAAAAAGACTATTCACAATTATGGCATTTGCTTGGCGACAGTAATGCTTCAGAAAATGCTGCAAGTGTGATTGTTGCTATAACACACTGATTAAAATCATAAAAATCAGCCAAATAAAAAAATTAGCTTTGCGCCCTTAAATACATTAGGGTATGAAACTTGATGCGCAACTAAAGCAACGAAGCGATAATAAATGTGAACTATGCGGGTCTGATAAGAATCTGCAAGTATACGAAGTACAACCCCAATCGAGCAGTAACGCTGATAACAGTGTTTACATCTGTAACAAATGTATAGCACAGATAGACAAAAAAGAAGACCTGGATGCCAAACACTGGGGCTGCCTCACTACAAGCATGTGGAGCGAAGTGCCGGGAGTACAAGTGATAAGCTGGCGTATGCTTAACCGTTTCAGAAATGAGAGCTGGGCATCTGATGCGCTGGATATGATGTATCTGGATGATGAAAAACTGGCTTGGGCAAAAGCTACAGGAGACCATGATAACGATGGTGCAGCTGACCTGCATAAAGATTGCAATGGCGCTGTACTTAATACCGGCGATACAGTAGTCCTTATAAAATCGTTGGATGTAAAAGGCACTACCCTGAATGCAAAAATGGGGACTGTTGTAAAAAACATCCGCCTTGTAGAAAATAATACGGAGCAGATAGAAGGCAAAATAGAAGGGCAGGTAATCGTAATCCTGACAAAGTATGTAAGGAAACACAACGCATGATAAAAGCCGCTCCGGGAGCGGCTTTTATCATTAATATTATCGGCTGATAATTAGTTTCTGAACATGCGAACTAACATAACAATAATACCTATCAGAAAAATGAATAAGGATATTCTGTTCATGCCATGCATGAACTTGATATTGATATTTGATGGTGCATTAGGGTCTTTTTTACGCAGGTAGAAATACGTTAATATTTGCCTCCACATAGTACAATTGAGTTGTTACTAAAGGTAACAAGAAATTTGCCAAATGGTTGCAGGAAAGCTATATTTGCAACCCACAAGGGGGAATTAGCTCAGCTGGCTAGAGCGTCCCGAAGCATCGGGAAGGTCATCGGTTGATTTGATTTTTTAAAACAGTTCTTAACAAATACTATATGGGGAATTAGCTCAGCTGGCTAGAGCGCTTGCATGGCATGCAAGAGGTCATCGGTTCGACTCCGTTATTCTCCACAGCTTTAAGTCGCTTTCGGGCGGCTTTTTGTTTTTTATGCCTTTTCATGTTTATATACTATTCAGCAATGCTGCCAACAAATATTATGTTGGCAGTTGCGAGGATATGACTACACGACTGGCACAGCACAACAATGGCAGAAACAAATCCACAAAAGCAGGCTGCCCATGGGAATTGAGAAAAATCGAATCGTATAATACAAGAAGTGAAGCCATGCAACGCGAGGCTTTCATCAAAAAAATGAAAAGCAGAAAGTTTATTGAACTGGTTATCAATAACGAGCGATAGAGCGTCCCGAAGTATTGGGAAGGTCATCGGTTCGACTCCGTTATTCTCCACAGCTTTAAGTCGCCTTCGGGCGGCTTTTGTTTTTTCAACCATTCGTACAAAAATGGTGTTATACCAGTATGAAAAGATTTTTGATTGCTGGTGCCAGTTCTGGTATTGGTTTTGCTTTGGCCAAAAAACTGATTTCACACTCGTACGAGGTAGTATCCATTTCCAGAACAAAGCCTGATCTTCCAATTGACCAACATATACACTTCGACATAACAGGCCCCGATCTCCCAATTGCCATAGAAGGACATCTCAACGGGATTGTGTATTGCCCGGGGTCAATCAACCTGAAGCCTTTTAAAAGTTTAAAGCCTAAAGACTTTCAAAATGATTTAGAGATAAATCTGATAGGAGCAATCAAAATTATTCAGGCTTATCTGCCTAACCTAATGAATACAGAGACAGCATCAATTCTACTCTTCAGTACTGTAGCAGTACACACCGGGATGCCTTATCACAGTTCTGTTGCAACCGCAAAAGGTGCTGTTGAAGGTTTTTCCAAGGCTCTTGCCGCAGAGCTGGCTCCTAGAATACGTGTTAATGTTATTGCTCCATCTTTAGTGCAAACACCACTTTCATTTCGGCTTACAGACAATGAAACAAAAATCACTAGTGCGTCGGAACGACACCCTCTCAAACGAATTGGCCAACCAGAAGACATTGCCTCTATGGCGATGTACCTATTGTCTGATGATGCAAGTTGGATAACAGGACAAATATTACATATAGACGGGGGTATATCTTCCCTAAGATTGTAAGAATGCTTCAGCAGCTAAACCTATTTCTTCTTATTGAAAAAATCCCTCAACTCTTTACTCATATCTTCTCCACGACGCTTCAGATCCTGCAGTTCTTCCGTCATATTACGTTGTATGGTGTCAAAATCCATTGGCCTACCCGATGTCATAAACCCCAAATCTGCCGGGGTTTTAGCTGCCGGTATGATAATCCAAGCCAGTATATAGGCTACTAAACCTATACCTGCTGTAAGGAATAAAACAACCATTACCAATCGGACTATCACAGGGTCTATATCAAAATAGTTTGCTACGCCACTACAAACACCTCCAATTATTTTATCGTGCGGATTGCGGTACAACCTACGAGGTGGTACATAGTCATATTGCTTTTGATTTTCCTGTTGCTGCTGACCATATACTGCAGGCAGGTAGGTTGTTTTTGTATAGTTTCCGGTAGTTGGCTCGTTCAGCTCGTTTGCTGCGCCAAGCGTCTCCATTACTTTTTTTACATCTGCATTATCAATAGCTGGTGCCCCTGTTTGCAAACGTATTGCAAACAGTTCTGCAATCCTGTTCTCTATATCCTGAATGATTTCATCTTTACCTTCTTCCTTAGCAAACTGCTTCGTAAGCGATGCAATGTAGTTTTTCAATAACTGGTATGCATCTTCTTCAATAGGTATGATGCGACCTGCTATGTTTATCTGAATGATGCGTTGCATAGTATATTATATTGTAGTGGTTAAGTGATTAACAGACTGGCTTAGTTCATCCCAGCTTTGTTTTAGCTGCTCATATAATTTTTGCCCATGTGCTGTAAGTGCATAATACTTACGGGGCGGGCCGGATGTAGATTCTTCCCACCGATAAGTGAGTACTTCTGCATTTTTAAGCCTTGTAAGTAACGGATACAAAGTACCCTCCAACACTACCAGCCTGGCAGCTTTCAGTTGCTCCAGTATATCACTGGGGTATGCTTCTTTTTCTTTTTGAATGATGCCCAGTATACACAGCTCCAATAGCCCTTTTCTCATCTGCGATTCTGTATTCTCAATATTCATCTTCACCTGATTATGACACAAAACTATAGAAAATATAGTACTATGCAATACAAAGTACCTGTTTTAACAAAAAATATTTCTGTATATCTGTATAAAGTGTTTAGAACAACAAAAAAGATAGTTTTGCAGGCTATTAAATTCCAGCAATTGAAAAAACGTATTCATATCAGCCTGTATTTACTGCTATTAATAATTAGTGCGCTGCTGATATTGTGTTTATTATTCGGCTGGGCAGTATGGCATCAATCAAATGGGGGCACACGTCTTGGAAAATCAGGCCCCTATATTATAAAACTGGCGGAATGGCCAAATACTATTTTTGAAACAACTGAGGTTAAATCTCCACTTTGGAAAAAGAATAAGACTGCGCAGACCGAGAATTTCTTTATCAAAAACAACACACAAGATTCGGGATTTGTGCTGATGGCTTGTTATGATAACAAGTACAAGCAATTTGTTATCAAATTATTTTCCATTCAGCAACAACAAACCATACATACATGGATACCTGATTTAACCGTTCTGAAAAGCCTGAACAAAAAACACGGGAGCGATATTGAGGCAAGCTTGTTGGAAGCAATCTCCTTTAAAACCCAACACCCGATACTTACAGCAGATGCAGGTATCATATTGAAAGGTGAATATGGACTTATCAAACTAAATAAAGCATCGGAAGTGGAATGGTACACAGCAGGAAAGTATCATCATTCTATAGAGAAGGATTTTGAAGGCAATTACTGGACGGCCGGCTATATATCACCTACCACACTTAACCCAACACTTTTCCCGAATATAAAAGACGACGCCATCGTTAAATTTTCTGCAGCCGGAAAAGTGTTATTCAAAAAGTCTATCGCCTCAATCCTGATCGAGAATAATGCCATGTACATGCTTACGGGTATCGGCCAGTATGAAGAAGACCCGATACACTCAAACGATGTAGAACCTGTATTATATAATTCTGTACACTGGCAACAAGGAGATGTATTTATCAGCATCCGGAACAAGAGTACCATATTGCTTTACAACCCGAATACCAATAAAATTAAATGGATGCAAACCGGCCCCTGGAGCAATCAACACGACATCACTATAATAGATTCCAATAGAATAGGTGTATTTGGCAATGATATCATCAGGTTGGAGAAAAAACGTTTTATGCTCACTAAAGGGTATAACAGTTTTTATACTTACAGTTTTGCTGACAAAAAAACTGATACTCCATTCAATAAAATATTCATCGACCATAATATCGCAACAAAATCAGAAGGCCGGGTTAAACTCTTAGATAATGGCGACCTGTTTATAGAAGAGACAAACTATGGGCGTGTAATGCGCGTCAATAACAATGGTATAAAATGGTGTTACATGGAAACATTAGACAAAAAAACAGTTTCTATAATGGGCTGGAGCAGGTATTATAGTACACTGCCTTGGTAATACCTGTAAACTACGGTATCTTAGATGCTTAAACATTAATTGCAGGGCTAATGATTGTCTATCCACGTAAAATATCTTTATCCCGATATCTGAGTGAGGTATTTCAGTACAAAGATTTGCTTTACCTCCTGTCGAAAAAGTGGATTAAAACCAAATACGAACATTCATATATAGGTATTGGCTGGATTATTTTCAATCCACTGATAACAACCATCGTTTATACCATCTTTTTCGGGATGGCATTTGATACCGGCGTGAGCAAAACCTATTATTTCTTGTTCATATACAGCGGTATGTTGCCTTGGTTGTTTTTCAAAGATGTATTTCTGGATGTGCTTGACATATTTCCCAAGGAACCCCAAATAATTAAGAACCTTAGTTTCCCGAGAATAATAGTACCGTTGTCGCTTGTAATGCTGAAGCTGGTGGAGTTTATAGTCGGCATTATATTCCTGTTTTGTGTTGTATTGCTCGCAGGAAGAGGCATAACTACAAACATATTTCTGCTGCCGATTATTATTCTTCAGATAGTATTGATATCAATAGGGATGGGATTGATTTTCATTGTGCCTTGTATTCTGTACCGAGACATCAAACACATGTTTAAGTTTATAGTGCCGATGGGATTATACAGCCTGCCTATTGTATATAAAATAGGTGTAGTGCCTGATAGCTGGCTGAAAATCTACACCCTCAACCCGATGGTATCTGTTATCCAGGCATTTCGTTCTATACTGTTTATTGCAGAGCCCCCATGGCATTTACTGGCAAAGGGGATGGGTATTTCATTAGTTGTATTTATAACAGGCTGCATCATATTCTCTGCATACGAGAAAAAAATTGCTGATTATATATAACTCCCCACTGCATGATTGAGCTCAAAAACATTACCAAGAGTTATAGCAACAAGGATAAAAAATACATAGGCAAGTATTTCCTCAGAAACCTTTTCGGTTCTCTGAAATCTTTGTTCAGCAAAAACTCACATGATGCAGATAAACTGATACTGAAAGGCATCAGCTTCAGGATAAATGATGGTGAAAGGGTAGCTATTGTCGGCAAGAATAAAGCAGGTAAAACAACATTACTACAATTAATTACAGGTATATCCGACCCCAGTTCAGGTAGTTTGTTAGTCAAAGGTAAAATCATACCCATATTTGCACAGGCACATTTATTGGGACCTGACCCTACCGGCAGAGAGTATATATTTCTGCATGGTGCTGCACTTGGCATACCAATCAAACAAATTCAGAAACGTGTAGAAGAAATCATAACCTTCAGCGAGATAACAACGATTGACACCCCCGTAAAATTTTACTCCACCGGCATGAGGTCTCGCCTGGCGTTAAGTGTTGCCTTGCATCTGCCTGCCGATATTATCGTATTAGATGAAGTATTTTCAGGTAGTGATGTCTTTTTTAAAGACAAGGTTATAAACTTCATGCAACAACGTTTTGCAAATGAAAACATCACTCTTGTGATGATAAGCCATAATGAAAATATCATCAAAGCATTATGCAACAGGGCATTACTTCTGGAAGACGGAAAGATTACTAAAGATGGAACGCCTGACGATATATTGCATGAGTATATGAAAGCACGTAAAGATTAATTTATAACGCCAGTATCTTATCTATTACCTTAGGGTCATCAGCATTGTACCAATTCATGGTTTTGTCTTTTCTGAACCAAGTCATCTGCCGTTTGGCATAGTGCCGGGTGTTCTGTTTTATTTTATCTACAGCTTCATCAATTGTGTACAACCCCTCGATATAATCAAACAATTCGCTGTAACCTACAGTTTGCAGGTTTTTAAGATGCCGTAGCGGATACAGGTTTCTGACTTCTTCCTCCAATCCATCAGCTATCATCTGATCTACCCGATTATTGATACGTTCATTCAACACCTCGCGTGGCAGTTCCAAGCCCACTTTCACTATCCTGAAATCGCGTTTCTTTTTTTCACCTGTACGATAATTAATAATGCTTTCGCCTGTAGAGCGTTTGAAGATGAGTGCACGCAACAACCTTGCAGGGTTTTTTATTTCGCCTTCTTTATAAAAAACCGGGTCTTCTTCCTGCACTGTATGCTGCAGCCATTGCAATCCCCTTGTTTCGTACTCGTTGTTTACATCACGAACTATAATCTCGTTCACCGGTGGCATTGCATCCAACCCTTCGCACAATGCTTTAATGTATAAACCTGTGCCACCACAAACTACAACATTATCATGTTTGCTGAATATCTCCTGCAGATAATTAAGTGCCAGTGTTTCGTAATCTGCGGCGTCCAGTGAATTGGTTACAGAGAATGCATCAATAAAATGGTGTTTAACTGCTGCAAGTTCTGCAGCGTCAGGTTTGGCAGTACCCACCGACATCTCTTTATAGCATTGACGGCTATCTGCAGATACTATTTCTGTACCCAGCTGCTTTGCCAGTGCAATAGCAATAGCTGTTTTACCTACCGCTGTAGGGCCCGCTATTATGTATGCTGTTTTAGCCAAGTTGTATATAAAATATTACTCCTCGAAGCTATCGCTGCCACCGGTATCAAAACCAGTTTCTTCTCCGCTTTCCTCTCCTTCATTCCCAAATCCTTCGGCCATTTCATCAGCTCCCAGGTCATATTTTTCTTCAACCTCCATCAACTTGTCGAGGTTTACTCCTTTTACACCATATTGCGCTGGCGCTACACCTTCTTTACGCAAAACAAAAGGATAGGTACGCCTTGAATCTACTTCTTTTGTTACACCTATTAATTCAACCAGAAACGTCCATTTTTTGACAGGGTCGTATTCATATACAAATTTATGATCAGGAGTAGTGACCAAAGCTGAAACCGGTGTGCGCATCATAGACAACGCCGGTGCCTCTCTCTTATTTACAAGTACTTCAGAATTAATTTCCCTGTTGCGATTCCATTTTTCATTGCTATCGAAAAACGATGCGGCATGCTTGCCGTCAAACTCGTAAGCGGTTATAATTGCTTTATGAAATTCCAAAAATGTCTGTGTCGGGCGTATTTCTATGTCTCGATACACCAAATCGTCTTCTTCCCAGTAAACCCTGAATCTGAATAGTGCCATATGTACCGTAAAAATAGGCGAAAAGGTGAATTTGTCACACTTACACTTATTTTTCTCGTAAACAGTTAATATTGCAGCTGCAAAGGCACTACGGATACAATCTTTTAATAAAGTTTTATCTTTTTTTGTTTGATTTGTAAAAAATGTTACCTTTGCCATCCCAAAATTGAGACCATGCCAAAGGTGAAGACTCACAGCCGTGCTAAAAAGACTTTCAAAGTTACTGGTACAGGCAAGATACGCAGGTATAAAGCTTTTAAAAGCCACTTGCTGACGAAGAAATCAAAAACGCGCAAACGCCATCTGCGCCAGGCTGCATTTGTACATCCTGCAAATCAGAATCTGGTTAAACGCATGTTGTGCCTGCGCTAATTAAACATTATTAATTAAACGAATTAACACATTAAGATATGCCACGTTCGGTAAATGCGGTTGCATCTCGCGCGAGAAGGAAGAAAATACTGAAACAAGCTAAAGGTTTCTACGGCAAACGTAAAAACGTATATACAGTAGCCAAAAACGTACTTGAAAAAGGTCTTGGTTACAAATATGTAGGCCGTAAACTGAAAAAACGCGATTACCGCGCTTTGTGGATAGTACGTATTAATGCTGCTTGCCGCGAAGAAGGTCTGAGCTACTCTCAGTTCATGGGTAAACTTGCCGCTAAAGGTATAGACCTGAACCGTAAAGTACTTGCTGACTTGGCTATGAACGAGCCTGAAAGCTTCAAGAAACTGGTTGCTGAAGTAAAATAAACTTCCGCTTACTATATTAAAATAGCCGCCCAGATATACTGAGCGGCTATTTCTATTTGATTCAGATATAATACTCCTCGAATTGTAGGAGGGTCTTAATCATTGCCTTCTCGTCTTTATAAAATATACCATAAACCGTACTGCCACTACCACTCATAGAGGAATATATTGCCCCTTGAGCATAGAGTTGCTCTTTTATGGAGGCCAATTCAGGATGTTGAGTAAATACAGGTGCTTCAAAATCATTACTCACCACATCTTTCCACTGTTCTATCGGCAATTCAGGCAGTTTTTGCAGGTCAATGGACGCAGGCTTCGGGGTTATCATCTTAAAAGCTGCAGCAGTAGATATGTGCACCTGCGGGCAAATGAGCTGTATGCTGTATGCCGATAAATCTATTCCGACAGGTTGCATCACCTCTCCCCTTCCTGTTGCATATTGCGGCGAATTTTCGATAAAAAACGGGCAATCGCTACCCAATTGCAGTGCATAGTTTATCATTACCTCATGAGTCAACTCTAATTTGCAGTAGTCATTCAGCAATTTTATCATAAAAGCACCATCTGCCGAACCACCACCCATACCCGCACCCATAGGTATATTCTTCAGCAGGTGGACGGAGAGTTCCGGAATTGAAGGATAGTCTGCCTTCAGCAATGCGTATGCTTTCCATACAAGATTATCATGCTTATCTCCCTCCACAGTTTTGCCATAAAGGTTAATATCAGTTTCATCTGCAGGTACTGACTCCAGTACATCATTCAGCCTCATTACCGGGTAAAAAACAGTTTCGATATTATGATAGCCATCCGAACGTTTGGACGTTATATATAAACCAATATTAATCTTACAATTAGGAAAGCAGACCATATACAAAGCGATGCGTAAAATTATCTGTATTTTTGGAATGGCACAGCGTAATATGCCCGATACATGAAAGAAGTTATCAGCCTGAAAGACATTCGTAAAAGCTATTATCTCGGCAAACAGGAATTACCCGTGCTAAAAGGCATCAATCTGACTATTACCAGTAATGAATACGTCGCATTGATGGGACCATCAGGTTCGGGCAAATCAACTTTAATGAACATAATTGGTTGTCTTGATACACCCACTGACGGGCAATACATACTGAACGGCAAAGATGTTAGCCGTATGGAAGATGATGAACTGGCAGATGTACGTAATGTAGAGATAGGCTTTGTGTTTCAGCAATTCAACCTGCTGCCGCGCCTCACAGCCTGGGAAAATGTAGCTATGCCCCTGATATATGCAGGTGCTGGTAAAAAAGACAGAGAAGAGCGCGCGCGTGCTATACTTGATAAAGTAGGGCTGGGAGACAGGGCACACCATAAACCTAATGAGCTATCAGGCGGGCAAAGCCAGCGCGTGGCTATTGCCCGTGCGCTTGTCAATAACCCATCGCTGATATTGGCAGATGAGCCAACAGGTAACCTTGACACCAAAACATCGGTAGAAATTATGGAGCTCTTCAGCCAGATACATGCACAAGGCAATACTGTAATACTGGTAACACACGAGGAAGATATAGCCAATTATACGCACCGGGTAGTACGCATACGCGATGGTGTGGTAGAAACAGATAAAAGAAAAGAAGCAGCATTAATAGCAAGCACTAATGGCATTTAAAATATACACAAAGACAGGAGATAAGGGCAGTACCAGCCTGATAGGTGGCGTACGTGTGCCCAAAAACCATATACGCATTGAAGCATATGGCACGGTAGATGAGCTGAACTCGTTTATAGGAATGGTAAATGACATGGCCGGCAATGAAAAAATAAGTGGTTGGCTACGCGAGATACAAGATCGCCTTTTTACTGTAGGATCGGTACTCGCTACCAACCCTGATAAGGAAGTAAAAATGAAACTGCCTGATGTGCATGATGAAGATGTAACATGGCTGGAGCAACGCATAGACGAGATGAATGAAGTACTTCCTGAAATGCGCTCGTTCATATTGCCCGGAGGACAGCTTGCATCATCTACATGCCATGTAGCACGCTGTGTATGCCGCAGGGCAGAGCGCATTTGCGTTAGCATGCAGGAACAACAGGAACAGGTACCTGAATTGATAGTTCGATATCTAAACAGACTTTCAGACTTCCTGTTTGTATTAGCACGGTATATTTCGCATATCAATAAAGTAGAAGACCTGCCCTGGAGAGCAAGAGTATAGACCCCAATCAATACAGGATACATGTTTTTCAAGACATACACGCCAAATGCTGCAATAGCACCTTATGTACGCAGCTATTGGGTATTGGAAAATGACAGCATTCCTGAAGCCCCTGAAAAAATACTACCAGACGGTTGTATGGAGCTAATATTTCATTATGGCGACCCATATCGGACAAACATAAGAGATATGAGTCTGATGCAACCACTTAATATTGTGGTAGGGCAAATAAAGAAAGCCATCCATCTGATGCCTACGGGCAAAACCGGGATAATATCTGTGCGATTTGAGCCATGGGGATTTTATGCAATTACAGGCATTTCAGCAAAACTGCTAACAGATAATTATCTGGAAGCTGATGAAGTATTAGGTGATGCCGTTAATACGATTAATCAACAGGTACTTAATAGTGATAACAGCTCGCGAATAAAAATACTTGATAATTACCTGCAATCATTGCTCAATGCTCGTCCTGCAGGCCACATTGTCCGCATCAATCCTTATATCTCATCTTTACAGAAACTTGCTGCCAGCGATGGTAATATACCTATTGCAACACTGGCAGCAGATTGCAATGTAGGTGTCAGGCAATACAACCGTGTCATTAATGACATTATAGGAATATCACCAAAACACTATGCACGCATTGTAAGGCTACATGCATTTTTAGATTATTACAGTTCTGATAAGCACCCTACACTTACCAGTGCATTATACGAAAGTGGCTATTACGATCAGGCTCATTTTATCAAAGAGTTTAAGGCAATCAGCCTTACATCCCCATCTGTATTCTTTAAAGGAAATCATGAAATGGCCGGGTTGATGCTGCAATAAATGTCCGATTTGTACAATGCAGTATGTATTGCATGGTTTTCCTTTGTCAGAAAAAGAATAACATGCAAAACTGGGTAAGCTGGTTCGAAATTCCGGCAACAAACTTTGAAAGGGCAGTACAATTTTACAATGGGTTATTTGATATAGAATTGCACACTGTAGATATGATGGGCACTAAAATGGGGATATTCCCTGCCGACGGACCTTCAGGCGCAGTAGTAAGCGGAGAGGGCTACACCCCCACAGAAAATGGAACATTAGTGTATCTTAACGGTGGTGAAGACCTGAATGTAGCACTGAACAAAATAACAGGACTTGGCGGCAACGTATTAGTGCCTAAAACACATATTGGTGATGAGATGGGTTATTTCGCCATATTCACAGATACAGAAGGAAATAAAATCGCGCTCCACTCAAATCAATAATATGAAACTACGACTACTGCTATTCGCCTCTCTTTTTATTTTATTGCAATCTTGTCTTGATGATAATAAATCAAACACGACAGATGCAAATACCATAATAGTAAACAGAATAGATAAACTATCGTGGTTATCAGGTTCATGGCAAATTAATACACTGGAAGTAACTATTACCGAAACATGGGCGAAAACTGATGAAAATAACCTGTCGGGCAATAGCTATGTGATTAGTATGAAAGGCGATACCGTATTTACAGAATCACTGCGGATAACAGCCATTGATGATACATTGTATTACCTGCCAACAATCAGTAATCAGAATGAGGGTAAAGAAATACGTTTTAAAGAAAAAAGCATCTCAGATACTGAAGTAGTTTTTGAGAATCTGGCACACGATTTTCCTCAACGTATTGTCTATCAAAAAACATCAGACACTACAGTGTACGCCTACATTGAAGGCATGCAAGACGGTAAATTACGAAAGGAAGAATTCCCTTATCATAAAAACTGATGGAAATCAGCCTGTTTATTTACCCCTCATTTTGCCAACAAAAAACAATAGTAGTAATGCACCTATAACTGCAAGTGTAAAACTCCTGAAATTGAAGCCACTTACATCTCCCCAACCAAGTGCTGTACCTATCCATCCACCTATTACAGCACCTAAGATGCCGATTACAATTGTAATTATCCACCCACCGGGGTCATCTCCTTTGCGTAATGCTTTAGCAATTGCGCCTGCTATCAGGCCAAACAAAGCCCATGATATGATACCCATAGTTTAAAGCTTTAGTACAATACCAAGATACAAAAATGGCTACGCGGTTGCGTAGCCATTTTATATTATTTAACAGCAATATTAACTATTAATGATGGTGGTGATGCGCTGCATGTGCATCAGGCAGTTTGAAGAACTCCTCTTCTGCTACCTCTTTTTCAGTTACATCAAACTGAGTTTCAAGGAATAAGAACAATTTATCGAACAACAGACGACGATAGGTTTCATCCATTGTCTTATTATCCTTCAATACCTTCTGCATATAACTCTCCAACCATGGCGCATCGCCATCTGCACCCATACCAAAATAACCCAGTACCTGTGCCTTGATATGTTCTTTTACTTCTTCAATGCTTACAGAAATAGCATTATCAAGTATCAGTTTGTCAGACACCAATGTCCAACGCAATTGATGGTCGAAGCCACCAAATTCATTCTCTACTTCTGCCACAGACTTTGGTTTGTCACCACCTTCTTTCAGCCAACGCTTCAGGAAAGGAACAGGCAATTCAAATGGTGTCTGGTGTACCAGCAGTTCATATATTTCGTTGTGCAGGCGTTCACGGCTTACACGATCATATTCCTTGCTCAGTTCTGCACGCAGGCGCTCTTTGAAAGCAGCCGTATCTTTTATTTCATCGTTCGGGAATATCTGCGCAAACAATTCTTCGTTCAGCTCACGAGGAATCAATTTCGCTACACGTGTCAGTGTGAATTTGTAATAGTTGTTTGCAGCTTCTGTGCCTTGTTTCAGCGGGTCTTTCATGAAGCCTGCCAATTCTTCTTCTGTACAGATATCAGCAGGGCGGATAACGAATGATTCCTCATTCTTTTTCCCCATCAGCATTCCCTGCAGTTTTACAGGCAATTTTTCCAGCAAAACGGTATCCTCAACCATTTGAGACTCCGGCAATACATTGCCATCAGCATCGCACAATTCGTATTTAGAGTAGATGATATCATCTTTTGTAGCTACTTCCGGCTGTGTTTCAGCATTTCCGTAACGTTTTGTGATACGCTCTATCTCATCTTCCACCATTTTATCAGAGATAGCTATTTTATACTTTGTAAGCGCAGCTTTCTTCTTAATTGGTGTTATTTCAAAATCAGGCTTAATACCTACTTCAAATGCGAAATCCACATCGGCAGGATTGTTCATATCCAACGATAGTGGTTTTTCATTTGGTATAACCATTGGCTGCGCAAAAATGGCAACCTTTTCGTTTTGCAGATATTCTTCCAGCTTGCCACCTGCAGCACGTAATACTTCGTCGCTGAAGATAGATTGGCCATACATTTTCTTTACCATACCGGCAGGTACATTCCCTTTACGGAAGCCCGGTACATTGGCAGTCTTTGCATATTGCTTCAAAGACTTTTCGAAAGACGGCATATAATCGTCTTTACCCAGTTTTACGGTTATTTTCTCGTGCAGCGTGCCGATGTTTTCGCGCGTTACCGTAGCCATAGTTTATTTATATTTTAAAATGTTTTTAAAAAAAGCCGATACTTTGGTATCGGCTGTTGTCGTTTTTTGTGCGGGTGGAGGGACTCGAACCCCCAAGCCTCGCAGCACTAGATCCTAAGTCTAGCGTGTCTACCAATTTCACCACACCCGCTAAACGGGTGGCAAAGGTAAGAATTTTCAGTAATGAACCAAACAGATTTTCGGATTGTCATGTAATTACCATATCTCTACCAACTATTGTCATAAGGCACTAATTGTCATTATTTTTATATCAAGAAAAACAGACCAATATGACTACTAAAGAAACCAAGGCCTCCCTTTTGGTGGTTGAAGATGAGGAAAGCTTAAGGGACGCACTGAAACTGAACCTGGAACTGGAGGGATACGAAGTAACTACTGCAGATAATGGCCCGGCTGTTATTAAAATGGTAAAGAATGAACACTTTGACCTGATACTGCTCGACATAATGCTGCCGGATATGGATGGTATTACGGTTTGCGAAACAATACGTACACAGCATAATAATGTACCCATCCTATTTCTTTCTGCCAGAAATACAGGGGCAGACAGGGTGGAAGGACTTAAAAAAGGTGGCGACGATTATATGACCAAGCCATTCAATCTTGAAGAATTGCTGTTACGTGTTGATAAACTGATAGTTAAGGATAAGAAAATTAAAGCCCCCCAATCCGTAACCGACATATATGAATTTGATGGATGCAAAGTTGATTTTGCAGCACATGAATGTATTGACGTTGCGGGCAAACCACAGGAACTAAGCAAAAAAGAGGCTGCATTACTGAAATTGCTGATTGAGCATGAAGGGCAGGTAGTATCAAGGGAGCATATTTTGCAGGTAGTTTGGGGCTATAATGTGTACCCTACTACACGTACTATAGACAACTTTATACTCAATTTCCGTAAGTATTTCGAGAAAGACAGCCGTAACCCCAGACACTTTCATTCTGTACGGGGTATCGGATATAAGTTTACGGCATGATTGCACCTTTAAAAGTTTTTAGTATTTTCATAGCCAAATTTGTATCAAACGACTGTCATGATGCGTAAATACTTAATAGGCACTTTTGTGATGTTAGCTGTTTTTGTGGTTGCATGTAAAAAGGATAAAAACATGGAAAAAGCCACAATTGTGGATACCGGCGACATTGCTAAAAGTGGTTGTGGCTATATGCTGAAAATGGATAGCGATGGCTCATTAGTTCGTCCTCGTTACATACCCAGCGCCTATCATCATGATGGGCTTAAGGTAAAAGTTAAACTAAACAGAGACGGAGAAGGTGAAATCTGCAACACCTTTCCGGTTAAAAAGTTTTATGAAATAGTAGAACTGATAGACATTAAAAAAGACCTTGAATAATCAAGGTCTTTTTTTTAATACTCTTTGTAATAAACCTATTTCACCTCAGCAAATATTGTATTTGCAATAAACGCCTCGTCATTAAGGGTATTCAAAAACGCTTTCAAATCATCGCGTTGCTTTTCAGTCAATATTATCCCGCTACCCAACTTAATATCTAATGTCGGAGATTGCAATATACCTGTCGCATAGTGGTTTAGTACCTGATCTATTGTATTAAACCTGCCATCGTGCATATATGGCCATGTGTACTTCAGGTTTCGCAAAGATGGTATTTTAAACTTGTACAAATCAGTACTCAGTAATGTGATATGTGCCCTACCGCTATCATTTACACTTGTTGGTGGCAAGCCGTTATTTCTGTATGAGAAATCTGTAAATAATGGCTCGGTATGACAAGCTGCACAATTTTGTTTATATACTTCATATCCATCCAGTTCCTGCGGTGTCATTGCACCACCAGCTTCTCCTCGTTTATATTTATCGAATTTGGCATTGTCCGACACCATCATACCCATGAATTGTGCAAAAGCTTTTGCAATTCTTTGAGAAGTTACCGTTTCATCGCCGAATGCAGACTTGAACATACTGCGATAGGTTGCATCTGCCTGTAGTTTTTTAACCAAATCAGCCATCTGCAAATCCATCTCCACCGGATTCTGTATCGGTGCAATCGGCTGGTTTTCTATATGGTTTACCCCACCATCCCAAAAGAAGCTGGTATGCCAGTTGAGGTTGAACAGTGCGGGGGAGTTTCTGTTTCCAAGCAAGTCGTCAACACCATGACTTACAGGATGGTCTATCTGCGCGAATGCAGAAAACTGCTGGTGGCAGCTACCGCACGAAACTGTATTATCTCTTGATAATTTAGGATCATAAAACAGTTTTCGGCCTAATGCAAAGCCCTCTTTTTTAAGTGTGTTATTACTGTAATTATAAAACGGTTGCGGCCAGCCCTGCGGTACTTTAAACTCCAGCGGCGCTTCAACCACCGGTTCGAAACTAGGGTCGGGCTTGCAAGCCACTATAACAGCAGTACTGCTGAGAAGAAATAAAATACTTTTTACAATCTTTCTTGTCATACTTAATCTATATGGTCTATTGAAAACATGTCCATGTAATTATCGGCAATTATTTTTGTACTTGTTCCCGACACTACATCTATCTCCTTTATTTTAATTGTTGTCGGCGTCTTAAACCACTCTAACACATCTGCATTAAAGTGTATAGTTTTCACCTCTTTTACAGAAAATGAAATATCCCTGTTAAAGGTTACTGTTCTGATAGCATTACCCGCACCACTGTAACCACCAAGATGATATAGTACCATACCGCCTGAACTCGCAGGAGATTTGCCTTCAAGCTTTGCCATTATGTAACCTGTATTCCAATCCCAAAACATCCCGGTATTGGGGTCCAGATCTCCTGTCTGTGCGCCAGATACGTTACGTGTACTATCTACTCCAATTAAAAAACTGATTGTCTTATAATTTCCGGGAGGAATATTTTGAATTGTAAATGATTTTGTTGCAGCGTTATCTTCTCTCACCAAATGGTAACTTTCATTTTCTGAGTATATGTATCCATCTTCTCTTATCAGTTTTATGTTTGAAATAAAGTAGTTGAATACTGATACCTGTAATGAGTCTCCATTCTCGTTTTTATACCATACATCATTCAACTTCAGTATTTGATTCCCTGCCCTATTTTCAATTTTTATATTAACCTTAGCCGTGCTTACAGTCACATCAGAAGCAGGATCGGGCTTTTTAGTACACGAAGCAAGATGCAACAATACAAATACCAGTGTGTAAATTGTTATTCTGTTCATTAGCTTAAAATTACATAATAATCACCAACTAATATCTTCGTCATTCATCGATTTGCCTTTATAAAAGGCCCTGCTCCGTATTTTTTGCAATTGCCTGCTGTATACCAGTTTTGCTATCTCTTTGGCTACTTCTTTATCATACATAGTTCTGTTCAATTGCTTTTCAGGAATATCCAGCCTGTACATCAACTGAAAAAAAGCATCAGGGCCTTTTTCTGCAATAACAGCTATCTGCAAAGAAAGTTTTTCAATAATCTCTTGTTCAGATATTGTTTCCGGGAGCATCAACCCCCATTGCTTTTCAAGCTCCTGTTTTAATATTTCTTCTTCCTGAAGCATATAAAAAGCCGTCTAGCGACGGCTTGTAGATTTTATTTAAAACATTTGTGTTGCTTTCATCACAATATTCCTCACTTCTGCAAGCGGTACCCTTTCCTGTGTCATAGAATCTCTGTACCTGATTGTTACAGTCTGGTCTTCTTTTGTCTGGCCATCTATCGTTACGCAGAATGGGGTACCAATAGCATCCTGCCTTCTGTATCTTTTACCGATTGAGTCTTTCTCCTCGTAAAAACATTTAAAGTACGGACGGCACTCATCCATAAGCTGCTTGGCTATCTCCGGCATACCATCTTTTTTAGTCAACGGCAGTATAGCCAGTTTTATAGGTGCCAGCATAGCCGGAAATTTCAATACCACACGGCTATCCTGCTTTTCTGCTGTACTCAGGTCTTCCTCCTGGTATGCCTCACTTAGTATCATCATCACAGTACGGTCCAACCCTATTGAGGTTTCTACAACATAGGGTACATAGTGCTGATTGATTTCTGTATCGAAATACGTGAGTTTTTTACCACTATACTCCTGATGGCTTTTCAGGTCAAAATCTGTACGGCTGTGTATGCCTTCTACTTCTTTAAAACCCATCGGAAAATCGTATTCAATATCGCAGGCAGCATCTGCATAGTGTGCCAGCTTTACATGGTCGTGAAAGCGGTAACGCTCTGCCGGAATACCTAAACTGCTATGCCATTTCATACGCGCTTCCTTCCAGTATTCGTACCATTCCTTCTGTGTACCGGGTTTTACAAAAAACTGCATTTCCATCTGCTCAAATTCGCGCATACGGAATATAAAGCCACGTGCTACTATCTCATTACGAAATGCCTTACCTGTTTGTGCAATACCGAATGGTATCTTCATCCTGCCTGTTTTCTGCACATTCAGGAAGTTTACGAATATACCTTGTGCCGTTTCGGGGCGCAGGTACACTTTATTATCTTCAGGGTTGTCAGATGCTACAGCACCCATTTCTGTAGCAAACATAAGGTTGAACTGGCGTACATCTGTCCAGTTTGCCGTACCACTTACACTACATTTTATCTTATTCTCTTCAATTAATGTTTTAAGCCCTGCAAAATCATCAGCTTCCAGCAGTTGCTCCATTTTCTTAATCAGCACTTCCGCCTGTTCTGCTCCCAATGTCTCCGCATGCGCTTCTATCAGGTGATCGACACGATAACGTTTTTTGCTATCCTTGTTATCTATCATCGGGTCGCTGAAGTTGTCAACGTGGCCGCTTGCCTTCCATACTGTAGGGTGCATGAAGATTGCCGCATCTATACCTACAATATTATCGTGCATACGCGTCATACTGTTCCACCAGTAATCGCGAATGTTTCTTTTCAATTCCACCCCATATTGTCCATAATCATATACCGCGCCCAGGCCGTCGTATATTTCGCTACTCTGGAAGATAAATCCGTATTCCTTACAATGTGCTATAATGCTTTGCAGCTTATTGTCGTTTGCCATATCGGGCGCAAAATTATGCTTTTAATGAATAGTCTTATTATTGACTAAAATCAAAACACATACAAATTATGACAATATTAAAGTTTCATTAAAAAAAATTACTTGTTTATCTGAAAAATCTTTAAATTCGTAAACACTCAATAATTTTTAAAAACTACAACTAATATGAAAAAACTATTACTCGCCTCATTTGCGCTGGCTGCTTTCAGTGCAAATGCGCAAACAAAAAAAGTTATCCTGCACGATTACACCGGTGTTAACTGCCAGTTTTGTACAGATGGTACTGTAGTGCTTGAAGGTATATTAGCCTCTAACCCCACTACATTTATCCCTATACAAATTCATACAGGTTCATACACACCAGCAAGCAGCCCGCTTAAAACAGCAGAAGGTGATGCATTAGATGATGCTGCAGCACCTGGGGGCTACCCTTCAGGGTCTGTTGACTTTGTTAAGTATGGTTCAAACACTACTGTAGCTATGAATAGGGGTTCGTGGAATGCTGCATTCGGTGTGCAGAAAGCTAAACCTGCAATTGCGTCTGTAAGCATTGATAAGCGCGTTGATAAAGGTGGCGATACTTACGAAGCCGATATCGTTGTACAATTTACAGCTGCACCTACTGCGGGTATTCCTCTAAAGGTAAACTTCATGATTCTTGAAGACAGCATCAAAGCCGATGGCGCTTTGCAACAGATAAATTATTCAGGTGGCCCTAAAGGTGGTAAAAGCCCGCTTACATACGCAGCAGATAAATATGTGCACAATAATGTACTGCGCAAAACATTGGGTACTACATGGGGCTATGGCGGTGTAATACCGGCTACACCGGTTGTAGGTACTAAATACACTAAGAAAGTAACATTTACGCTTGACCCTACATGGGTAAAGAAAAACCTGAGGGTTGTAGCTTATGTTGCTTATGATGGTGCTACTGTGACAACACAAAAAGAAATCATCAATGCAGAAATGCTGAAACTGGGTACTTTCTTCAAAACAGGCATTAACGAAGTTAGCAATACGCTGAATGTACTGAACGTATATCCTAGCCCTGCAAGACTTGGTGATGTAATAAATGTAGAATACAATACACCTGTTACAGAAACTGTTACAATGAATGTGTACAATATGGCTGGCCAGAAAGTAGCTACTCCATATTCAAGCTACGATGTGCAGGGTGCGCACACAATGCAATTCAAAACTGCATTGTACAACCTGACTGCAGGCACTTACATTCTGGAAGTTGCTTCTGCAAGTGGCAAACAAACACAGAAAATTGTTCTGCAATAATTTCAATAAACTTTTCAATAAAAAAGGAGGCAATTGCCTCCTTTTTTATTGATTACTTAATCAGGTTATTTAAAGGATATTAATCGCATTCTTAATCCTTTCAGCAGTCTCATTTGCCCCAATCATTTCTGCAATATTAAAGACACCCGGCCCATATTTACCACCTACCAGCATTATACGCAGCGGCAGCAATACATCTCCTTTTTTCAGCCCGTTGGCAGTCATAGCATCATTAAAGCTTGCTTCTATAGCATCATGCGTCCAGTCTGTAATACTGTCAAAGCTATTCGCCCAACTTTCAAAAAATGCTTTCTTCTGCTCGTTCCATTTATCTTTTATAGCAGCTATTTCTGTTATTTCAGGGGTTTTAAAGAAAAAGTGCCCTTGTTCCCAAAAATCTGGTAACAGTGTGCAGCGTTCTTTTATCAGTGCCACAACTTTTTCGAGGTATGCATCTGTTGTATCAACACCATGCGCAGCTATATATGGCTTGGCTAATGCTACCAGTTCTGCATCTGTCTTGCGTTGTATGTACTGATGGTTATACCATTTAGCCTTTTCATAGTCAAACTTGGCACCGCCCTTATGTACCCGGCTGATAGAGAATTTTTGTATCAATTCTTCCATTGAAAAAATCTCCTGCTCTGTACCGTCATTCCAGCCCAGCATTACCAGGATATTGATAAATGCTTCGGGCAGGAAGCCACGTTCACGGAAACCTTGCGTTAAATCACCTGTTTTAGGGTCTTTCCAGTTCATTGCGAATACAGGGAAACCCAACCGCTCTCCATCGCGTTTGCTGAGTTTACCATGTCCATCGGGTTTCAATATCAGTGGCAAGTGTGCCCATTCAGGCATTTTATCAACCCAGCCCAGATATTTCCAAAGCAATATATGTACAGGGGCACTCGGCAGCCATTCTTCGCCACGGAAAGCATGTGTAATACCCATCATGTAATCATCTACAACCACCGCAAGGTGGTATGTAGGCATACCATCTGCTTTCAATAATACTTTATCATCTACCAGATTGGTATCAAAATGTACCTCGCCACGTATCATATCTGTAAACACCACTTGTTCATCCTGCGGCATTTTTATACGTACTACATATGGCGTACCTGCATCTATCAGTTTTTGAGATGCTTCCATTCCCAATGCCTCAGAATTGCGCATTTGCATACGCACTTTGCCGTCGTACTGCGGTGTAGGATTGGCTTCCGTTTTCAGGCTTGCGCGCATTGCCTCCAGCTCTTCAGGCGTATCAAAAGCATAGTAGGCATAGCCTGCATCTACCAGTTGTTTTGCATATTGGAAATAAGATGCTTTACGCTCGCTCTGGCGATAAGGTGCATGAGGGCCGCCTTTCAGCGGACTTTCATCAGGCTCCAGTCCGCACCAGCTAAGGCAATCGTAAATATATTGCTCTGCGCCCTCTACATAGCGTGTCTGGTCAGTATCTTCTATACGCAACACAAACTCGCCACCATGATGCTTTGCAAATAAATAATTGTATAAAACAGTACGCACACCACCAAGGTGCAAACCACCGGTAGGGCTGGGCGCAAAACGAACACGAACTTTATTACTCATAAGGCAACAAAGTTACTCAATGTGACGGATGATGTGATGATTTGATATGCTATAACTTATTCAGCAAAGCAATTACAGCATTTTTTGAATATGTATTATCTCCGATTGATGCTACCCACTTTATGTTTCGGATTGCATTTGTAAGAAATACACAATCTGCATTTGCCAATATCTCCTTTGTCAGCGGTGTTTCTGTTACATCTGTAACCATCATAATATGCCTGCGCATCACACCTGCAACACAGCCTTCTGATAATGGTGGTGTGTTTACAATACCATCTTTTATCCAGAAGATATTGGCAATAGTGGTTTCAATGATATTACCTGCTGTGTTCAGAATAAGGGCATCATTCCACCTCTGTTGCTTCGCTTGTTGTGCACCAAGCATGTATAGCAAGGCATTCGTAGTCTTGTAGTTTGCAGTGCTATCATTCGCTTTTTGCAAGCCTTCTGCCATACCTAATATCAGGCCTGTTTCATTCGGCGCTATAATATGTTCCTCCAACGGGTAACACTCAATAATATACTCAGGATGCCTGCTATTCCCGTCAAACATGCTACCGCCGTCTGCATACAATTGCAGGCGCACCCTGCACAACATATCCAGTTTATTCTTCTTAACAGTCCGCAACACTTCTTCCTCAAGCCATTTTGCAGTCATCAGCTTCGGAACATCAAAATACAAAGCATGCAGCCCTGCAAACAATCGCTCCCAATGATATGTTGCTAATTGTATTACACCTTCCCTTACAAGCATTGTTTCAAACAATCCATACCCATAACGGAATGCCCTGTTATCAGGGGCGATTCCGCCATTTTCCGCCTGTATTATTTTACCATTCAGGTTAATGTATCCCAATTGAGCAGTTTGATAACTAAAGGTCTGAAAACTTGCTGCAATAATGAAATCGGCTTATCGTACTTTTGCACAAACTTTTACGGGTATGAAGTTTGACAAAGGGATTTCGGTACAATGGCTCGCCGAATTTATTGATGCGAAACTGGTGGGCAATACTGAACAACTGGCTACCGGCATCAATGAAATACATAAAGTAGAAACAGGTGATATATCTTTTGTAGATTTTGAGAAATACTACAGCAAGTGCCTGCATTCTGCCGCTACAGTTATTATCATCAATAAAGAAGTTGATTGCCCCGAAGGCAAAACACTTTTGGTATGCAACGACCCTTTCAGCGCGTATGTAAAAATTGCCACTCATTTCCGTGAGTTTATTTTATCTGATAAAAACATTAGTGATACTGCACTTATAGGAGAAGGCACACACTTGCAACCTGGTGTTGTAGTAGGTAATTATGTGAAAATTGGAAAGAATTGCCTGATACATGGTAATGTAGTTATCTACGACTACTGTGAGATTGGTGACAATGTCATTATACATGCAAATACAGTAATAGGTGCAGATGCCTTTTACTTCAAACGCAGAAAAGAGCGAGCTGCACAATATGACAAACTGGAAAGCTGCGGACGTGTAATAATTGAAGACAATGTAGAAATTGGTGCCTGCTGCACAATTGATAAAGGCGTGAGCGGCGATACCATCATAGGCATGGGTACAAAATTTGATAATCATATACACATAGGCCATGGTGCAGTAATCGGCAAAAACTGCCTGTTTGCAGCGCAGGTAGGTGTTGGTGGCAAAGCCATCATAGAAGATGAGGTAATACTATGGGGACAGGTAGGTGTAAGCAAAGACCTGACCATAGGCAAAGGAGCTATCGTATATGCACAAAGTGGTGTAGCACAAACCATAGAAGGTGGCAAAATATACTTTGGCAGCCCTGTTGAAGATGCTAAAACAAAAATGAAAGAACTGAATTGGGTGAAGCGTATCCCTGAAATTTGGGAGAAACTGAATACACCATCTTAAATAAATAAAGCCCCGAAAATCGGGGCTTTATTTATGCTTTTCTTTCCATTCTTTTTTAAGAAGGCCGGTGACGACCAAATCGGTAAACATGCCATTTAAAATATAGCTATCCCGTATAATCCCTTCTACTTTGAAACCTTGGCGTTCAGCAATCACAGCACTACGCTTGTTAGCAGTTATAAAGTGTATTTCTATCTTATTAAGCCCTGCTTTATCAAACAGGAAATCAATAAACCGCTCCATACAAGCCGACAATAATCCTTTCCCCTCAAAATCCTTACTTATCCAATACCCAAGCTGGGCCTTTTCCAGTACATGGTCCCAATGGTGCATTCCTATACCGCCAATCAGTTTACGTTTATAAAATATACCTAACGCAAGCCCATCCTTATGCTGCTGCTGATACAATGACGACTGAATGAAATATTGCGAATGCTCTACTTTGGTTGTACTATCAACCCACACCAACCAAGGACGAAGGTGCTGACGCGATGCATCAATAGTACGAAACAATTCCGCAGCATCTTCCAGTTGATACGAACGTAACAACAAATCGTCGTCTATGAGAATAGATACCATAGACCGTGAATATAAGAATTAGTGTTTAAAATGGCGTACACCTGTCATCACCAATGCCATATTATTGTCTTTGCAATATTGTATGGTATCGTTATCTCTTACAGAGCCACCCGGCTGAATCAGCGCATTGATACCGGCTTCTTTTGCCATACGTGCACAGTCATCAAACGGGAAGAAAGCATCTGATGCCAGCACTGCCCCATTCAGGTCGAAACCAAATTGATTTGCTTTTTCAAGAGACTGGCGCAATGCGTCAATACGGCTCGTTTGTCCGCAACCTTTACCAACCAGTTGCTTGTTTTTAACTAATGCAATCGCATTTGACTTCAGGTGCTTACAGATGATATTGGCAAAAATGAGGTCTTGCTTTTCTGCTTCTGTAGTATTACGTGCACCGGCTTCTGTCCAGTCAGCAAAATTTGTTTTATCCGCATCCTGCACCAGCACACCATTCAATATACGCTTGTATTCCCTTTCAGGATAGAACGATGCTTTCTGTTGCAATAGTATACGGTTCTTCTTCCCTTTCAATAAGGCTAATGCATCTTCTTCAAAAGCCGGAGCTATCAATATCTCGAAAAACAGTTCATTTATCTTTTGTGCTACTGCAAGGCTTATGGTTTGATTGGTTACTAATACACCACCAAAAGCGCTTTCAGGGTCGCCTGCCAAAGCAGCTTCCCAAGCTGCATCCACATCACTACGTTCTGCAACGCCACATACATTTGTATGTTTTATAACAGCAAAAGCAGGGTTTGAAAATTCAGCGATTATCTGACACGCAGCATCTACATCCACCAGATTGTTGTACGAAAGTTCCTTACCATTCAGTTTGCTGAACAGTGCATCGATATTACCATAAAAAGCAGCAGGCTGATGCGGATTTTCACCATAACGTAATGATTGTTTGTTAGCAACAGCCATCTGGAACTCTGTTGTATCCGTACCCTTTACAAAATAATCAGCAATTGCTACATCATAATGCGCACATTCAACAAATGCAGCAGCTGCCATTTTTCTACGGTCTTCAAGACTTGTCTCACCATTCTTAGTATTCAATAGCTCCAGCAATTCGCCATACTGATGACGAGAAGCAACTATACATACATCTTTATGGTTCTTACCTGCAGCGCGTATCAGAGAGACTCCGCCTATATCTATTTTTTCGATGATCGCCTTTTCGTCGGTTGTAGTGCGTACTGTTTCTTCAAAAGGGTACAAATCAACTATCACCAGGTCCAGCAAAGGAATTTCATACTCCTGAACGTGTTTTTGATCATCTTCAAAATCGCGTCGTGCAAGGATACCGCCAAATACTTTCGGGTGCAGAGTTTTTACACGCCCGCCGAGTATAGATGGATAACTTGTTACATCTTCAACCGGAACACATGGAATACCAAGATTTTCAACAAAGGTTTGAGTACCTCCTGTAGAATAGATTGTTACACCTAATTCATTCAGTTTACGGACAATTGGTTCCAAACCATCTTTGTAAAAAACAGATATCAGTGCCGATTTGATGCTGCGATTCATGTAAAAAAATTAACGAGTATGAAAATGAGCCGCAAAGATAGGCAAAACAGGGCGTAAACTTATAATATAAATGCCCCCATTCCCGAAACAGTCCATAAGCTCGTTTTGCCTTCCCGGGCAGCAGCAATCCAGTCATCTACCAGATAACGAGGGACACTACTGCCCAATACTATCTGTTGTGGTTTAAATACTTGCTGTATCTTATGCATATCTGAAACACCCGCGTTGTAATTAATTATTACATAATCAACAGGGAAGACATCTGCCTGTTGTATTAGAGGTTTGTTTAAAATCAGCACCTTTTTACCTGAAATATTCAGTACCTGCGAATAATAATGCTCACCGGGTATCCATGCATTATAAGCCGTATGCACAGGTTTCAGTACATAGTTTTTCTTCCGGGCATCAACCATTGTATCGGTGTGCAAAACGATATGCTTTTTCCCCTGTATCAGCTCTATGTGATTTACTTTATTAATATTATAAACTATCAATCTTTGCTGATGCAAAGCATCCCATTCATTAACATTCAGCATAACCAGCAATACAATTGTTGCGGTCAGGCTCACATACATGCCTGATTTCTTTTGTTTCAATAAATAGATTGCTGCTCCTGCTATCAGCAGATATAAACACAGCAATTCTTTCATATCGATATACAAGTAACCAAATGACACCGGATTATTATCCTGCATTATATATACCAGCTCATTAAACCATTTTACCGGATATTCAATACAGACGGCAATGAATGTTGCTATTGGCTTGAATGCGTTAAGCACTACAAGCAACATGCCACCTATTAATGCAAGCCCCATAAACACATATGCTGCTACATTGGCAACAATAAACAACAAAGGGAACAGATGAAAATAGTAAATAACTAAAGGTGCTACTAATATTTCAGCAGCTATGCTTGCAACAACTACAGACCATAATAGCCTCAACACTTTATTTACAGGAACATATATTTTGTATATCGGCCTGTAAAACAGCACTAATGACAATACTGCTATAAACGACAACTGAAATCCTATTGCATATAACCACATAGGCTCTGCACACAACAATATAAATGCAGTTGCAAAAAGATGGTTCAGGCTATGCGATTGTTTATCCAATGCGAAGCCTATGCCCAATATCGAAAACATTAATGCCGCACGAACAGCACTTGGCGGGGCACCACTCATAATCACATACAGCCAAATCAGCGGTATGGCTGCGATGTATTTTATCCAGTTCCATTTTCTATGCTTTATCCAGCCGAGTAAAAATGTAATAACAAGAAAAAAGATGGTGATGTGTGAACCTGATATAGCTACTATATGAATAATGCCGGTTTCAGAATATGCTTGTCTTAAATCACTATCTAAATTTGCCTCATCCCCTATTAACATTGCCTGCATCAGCCCAAGTACTTTATCATCATGTATATAGGCATCCAATTGGCTTAAGGTATAGTTATGCAGACGCTGTACTAATGATATATCATCAGGCAAAGCCTTATGATGCAACACAATATCATCACCAGAAAGAAACTGCTGATAATAAATATTATTTCTGTTGCAGTATGCTGCATAATCAAACTCAAAAGGATTGCCACTTGTCTTTATCTCCTGCCATTTATCCGGCAGCATTATTATATCCCCCTGTCCGAATACGAGCGGTATTTTGTTTTTATACACATACACTAATGCCTTCCCTGTCGTAACCTCTCCTTCTATCGTTTTTATTACATCTACCTCCAGTTTCCATGTTTTATCTTTTTCTTCCGGCAGCTTTTGAATCCTCGCTACATATGCATCGCTCTTCTTCGAAGCAAACCATCGCTCATCATTCCTGATATCATTAAAATAACACAATAGCCATGATGCAGCTATTAATGCCAGATGCAGGGAACCGAAACGCAGATACTTAAATAAACATGATTGCGATTTCAGAAAAGACGTAACTAAAAACAATACGGATGAAACACCCAATAATGCTAGTGAAGCAATATGATTACCGGCACTTGTATAACCATACAATACGATGCCGGCAATTAATGGAAACAACAAACGAAAGAACGGTGCTCGTTCCCAAAAATAAGCTTCCTGTAGTGGCCACCTTTTCATATCTATTACGGGATAGCCACACCCTGTTGCAATGCGCTAAGCCTGTTGCGGGCTGTTTGAATATATGTGCTGCCCGGGTATTCGACTATCAGCATTTCGTAGTGTTTTTTTGCCTCATCAGGTTTACTCATGAAGCGTTCGTAGATATCTGCCATCCTATATACAGCATCATCCCCTAACACATCTTTCCCATACTTATCATGTATGATTGTAAGGTAGCTTAATGCCTTATTATAGTCTCTGTACTTTTGGGCAAGTTTTGCTTTTTGCAGCAATATATCATCCAACAAAGGGTGCTCCGGGTAATGTGTAACAATACTATCCAGTAACGCATCCGCTTCTTTATCTTTGTTTTGAAACAATAACAAATCAGCATATGCAAACCTGCGAAGCGGTATATAATTACTATCAGGCGTCAGGTTTTCTGTAATAAGAATAGAAAGATACAACGCATCATTTGCTATCAACTCGGCTGTAGATGCCTTCAGTACTGTTAGTTGTCCTTGCGCCCAATCAAAATCGCCTCGGTAATATGCCAATTTAGCATTCCTGAATCGGGCTTCTTCTCCCAAAATGTCTTCTCTGAAATCTTTATCAACCTGACTGTATAGTAATGATGACTCCCAAATATCGCCACGCAATATATAGTAATCCCCTAATTGCAACTTACATTGCCCTTTCAGAAACTTGCTGATGCCGGATTGTTCCAAAGCCTTCTTCAGGATTTCGATTCCGTTTTCAGGGCTGTCGTTATACTGTGCTTGTAATTTTGCATAATCGCGAACTGCATCGCTTGCATAATATTGAGGTGACTGGTTGAAAAAGTCATCGTACTGTTTGATGAGCACCGTCACATCCTCTTTAGTATAAGTTACATTTTTTTGTAAGGCTGCAAACAATGCGCCCAGCCTCTCATTATTTGCAACCGTATAATACGGCATCTCCTTACCCATACCCCTCACTTCATCGTATGCTTTCACTGCTATCTCATATTGTTCCGCCTTTACGGCATAACGTGCAAAATCCATTATCCGTTCACCTTGCTCTTTCAATCTTTCATCCAGTGCAATAGCCTGCATCAATGCACCATCCCAGTCATCTTTTTGTGTGTATAGCCATGTAAGCAAATCTGAATAATAAGAATTATCAGGTTGCTCATTTATCTTTTTAATTATTGCTTTTTGACCAGCCTGCAATTTCTTAGGGTCAGTTCCCAATACTTCCAGCAATCCTGCTTTTGTATCATCCGATGCATTTACCATATATGGCTGTCCGCCGTCCAGCATCACAATAATGGCTTTTTCAATTTCTCCTTTTTTAGCATACAACCTCGATAATGAGCCTGCATATAAATAAGTGGTGCGTAGTTGTTCTCTTGCACGCTCATACGTCCTGATTGCATAGTCATCATTCCCTATTTCAGAGAATTTATTTGCTACCTGCCTTGTCCAGTTGTCATCCCCGTTCAATCTTGCAATTGCCTCTTCAAACTGCTCTGTTGCTTTTTTATCTTTCCCTGCTGCCAGCAACACCCTACCTGCATCTATAAACGGAATAGGGTAATTCAACCTTACTTGTTTTTGTGTTTCAATTACCTTCTCAGCGTCTTTATAATCTTTAACAGTCAGCAACAGCTCCAGATATTCATTGTATATATCAATATCGGCAGGGTTTCTGTCATATAACTTTCTATATATTTCTGTAGCTTTTTCATACTCTTTCTTCTCTGTAAATGTACGAGCCTGTATCAACGGGTCTGTTTGCGCATACATCCCGTTCATAATCAAAATCAATACTATTACAGATACAATCCTTTTTGCCATTTTCTTAGTTCTCATTCTTATCAGATACAAACTGTTCTCCGTTCCATGAATACACCAACCATTTCCCCGTTACCTGTAGCCCATCCATGACGGGTACATACAACTTTTGCTTTTCAATATGGATAGTGTAGCGTTCTTTCATTTTTTTAAAATCATAATTCGCACTCTGATCATAATGATACTCAATGGCGTCCATCATCTTATCTCCAACACGATATAGGTTAACTCTATTCAATCCGCCATCAATTGCATAAGCTGCAATACCTTTTGTAACATTCACTCCGAGGTTTGAATAAAAAGGCATGTAATATTTCTTACCCCCATTACCGCTGACTGCATAAACACTTACATAGTTTGCCCCGGTTGGTGTAGCATCTGTTATATTATCAGGAACCTGGTTAATAATTGAAGTACCGGTCTCATTATTAGCTTCGTACTGTGCTACCACATTATAATAATGGTTTTGCAATCCTGCCTGCACGTCCCAGCAATATATCCGAAATTTCCTGTCATCACTGTTCACAATCTTAAAATCGCTGTTCTCCGGCATTTTCAAATCAGCCTTCAACATTTCAGGTTTATTCTTCCCTGTATTCACCAGATAATCCAGCAAAAGCTTATTTGCATTTCTAATAGAATCTTCCTGATTTACTTCACCTGAAAAACTGGTATCCTCCGCAGCATATTCAAAACGCCAGTATTGTATATGTTGTAAATGCGCAAGTATATCTTGCTCTATTTGCTGCACACTTTGTGCAGTTGCATTACTAATGCAGCACATCAAAAACACGATGTATAGGATATACGTTCTCAATTTTGAGTATTTAATTTCTGAGGGGTTTGCCCGTTTGTAATATGCTTTGTAAACGCTCCAGTGTTTTTCTTTGGCCACATAGGCTCAAAAACGCTTCACGTTCCAAGTCCAGCAAGTATTGCTCACTTACCATAGTTGGCGCACTCAAGTCGCCGCCACACATTACATACGCCAGCTTTTCTGCTATAAATTTATCGTAATCGCTTACATACTTTCCTCTCCACATACCATGTACACCTGCTAGTATTGGCCCGAGGCCGCTTCTTCCCTGCACTTTAATATCGTTGCGCATTACAGGTTGTGTATAGCCCTGTTCATGCAGCATCAGCGCCTTGCGTTTTGCATCTGCTATGCGCCTGTCCGGATTGATGGATATACCATCTGTTCCTTTTCGAAGAATAGCAAGTTCATATGCTTCATGTGCAGATGTAGATACTTTTGCAGTACCTATATTTATGAACAATTGTTGCAGATAGTTCAGTTCTATATCTTCTTTTATATTCCTGTCACTTGCACGCACTACCATTTCTTTGGTACCACCGCCGCCGGGTATCAACCCAACACCAAGTTCTACAAGACCTATATAACTTTCAGCAGCAGCCTGTACCGCGTCTGCGTGCAGACACATTTCGCAACCACCACCCAATGTCATACCATGTGGTGCAACAACTACCGGCACACTGCTATAGCGCAACCTCATGGTTGTATTCTGAAACTGACGTATTGCCATATCCAACTCATCATACTCCTGCTCTGCGGCAAACATAAATATCAACCCAACATTAGCACCCGCGCTGAAGTTGGCACCGCCGTTAGCAATCACAAGCCCATTGAATTTTTCTTCTGCAATAGCTACAGATTTCTGTACTGCTTCCAATACCTCGCCGCCAATGCTATTCATCTTGGTATTCCACCTCAATGCCACAACACCATCACCTATATCATACAACTTACAAGCACTGCTTTTCCAAACTACTTTTTCATCCATGTGCTCCAGCAATATGAATGTACCTTCTCCAGGTATTGCCTTGTATGCTTTTGTGCTAACATCATAATACTTACGCTGTCCGTTTTCTGTTTTGTAGAATGTGGCATTGCCGGCAGCCAGCATATCATTTACCCATGCAGCAGGTTGTATGCCAGCAGCTTTCATCTGCTCTGTAACCTTTGCCACACCCAGCACATCCCAACTTTCAAATGCACCAATCTCCCAACCAAAGCCTGCTTTCAGTGCATCATCTATCTTGTATAACTCGTCTGCTATTTCAGGAATGCGATTGCTTGCGTATGCAAACAGCATATGGTGAAACAACCTGTAGAACTCACCTGCTTTATCTTGCCCTGCATATAGTGCCTTCAGCCTTTGTGCAAGGTCGTCTATCGGCTTGGCAGTTTCCAATGTGGCGAATTTTGTTTTCACCTTCGGGACATACTCCATTGTTTTCAGGTCCAGCGTCAGTATCTCCGACTTGCCACCTTCTTCTTTTACTTTCTTGTAAAATCCTTGCCCTGTTTTATCTCCCAGCCATTTGTTCGCTACCATTTTTTCGAGAAAGGCAGGCAGTATAAAAATATCTTTAGCCTCGTCATTCGGCACATTTTGTGGCAATGCTTTGGCAACATGTACCAGCGTATCCAGCCCTACTACATCACCCGTACGGAATGTTGCAGATTTTGGCCTGCCCATTACAGTGCCTGTCAGTATATCAATTTCATCCACCGACATATCCAACTGTTGCATAGCATGGAATACAGCCATAAAACCAAACACACCCACACGATTGGCAATAAACGCAGGGGTGTCTTTACAAAGCACTGTGGTCTTACCCAGATGCTTATCGCCATACAACATCAGGAAATCTATCACATCCTGTTTTGTGTCCGGTGCTGGAATTATCTCTAACAGGCGCAGGTAGCGTGGCGGATTGAAGAAGTGTGTACCGCAGAAGTGCTTCCGAAAATCTTCACTTCTTCCTTCACTCATCATATGTATCGGTATGCCCGATGTATTGGTGGTAATCAGCGTGCCCTGTTTGCGGTGCTGCTCTATTTTTTCAAATACTTTTTGTTTGATGTCCAACCTTTCTATCACAGCCTCAATTATCCAGTCGCAATCAGCCAGTTTGCTGATGTCATCGTCAAGGTTCCCTATCTGTATCTTATTGGCTACATCTTTTGTGTATACGGCACTGGGCTTGCCCTTCAGCGTGGCTTGCAGCGCATCGTTTACGATGCGGTTGCGTACCTGTTTACTCTCCAATGTTAATCCCTTTGCCTGTTCTGCAGCATTCAGTTCAAACGGCACAATATCCAGTAACAACACCTCTATGCCGATACCTGCAAAATGACAGGCAATACGGCTGCCCATAACACCACTACCTACTACCGCTACCTTACGAATAGCCCTGTTCATAATCCATGCTTTTAGATACACAATTTAACCAAAAAGCACCAGTAGTTTTATGACTTCTGTAAATCTTAACAATATGAGTAAAATCTGCTTTATCTGGTATATTGTATGGCAAAGTTTTGCGCCAATTGTTCAATTGGCATATCCTCTTTGATGTATATCAGGTCTATAAATACGGGATCTTTTATATCCAGCCCGAAATAGTCATCCTTTACACCTATCAATGCTGTTTTTTTACCATCTTTAAGTGCATTGTCTATCATCAAATGATACTGCGGCACCCTGCCCAACTTCGAGACATCTCGGCATATTATATCTTCTTCTGAATAAAATATCAATTGCCATGCAAGATATATATGCTGACTATATACATAACGTATATTCCTGCTTTTCAGGTATTGTGCTACTTCGGTGATATTGTCCTCGTTCATTACGGTGAACTTGAAATTTCTGAAAGTGAACAGAGAAATACTACCGGAGACAATAATAACACAAGCCGGTATCATATACAATGCTGACAATCTTAGTCTGTTCAATAACAGTTGTACTAATAATAACACTGCGGCTGTTACCGGAAGCAAAAACCTGAAATTGGTGTATGGCGCAACAATTGTTATTAACAGGCTGCCGATAATTGGTATTGTAAATACTAAAAGATGAAAATCGATTGCCTTTTTTCTCACAGACAGCACTAACCCCAATGCTATTGCAAAAAATGTGATGATAAAGAATATTGCCGCAAAAACAACCTGAAAAATACCCGGCTCATACGAAGTGAAAAAATAATGATACCCATGCAAAGAATGGTACAAGAACGCAGGTATGCGCGAAACATTATTTAACCACTCACCGGCAGGTAGTATGGGGTCAAACTGATGGAAGTCGTATAGAGTTGTTTTATAAAGCCGCAGGCATACCAGTAACAATACTATACTTGCACACAACGCCACTATCTTCGAAAAGCTAAATTCTTTAGCAAGTTTATATATAGTGAGCAGCACCAAGAATGGCATCCACAAAGACATGCTCTCATATACCAATACCAACAACAGCCCTATGAGCGTGTAAAATACTAATCCGCGTTTCCTTTCTATACAGAGTAAATATGTGGTAACAGCCGACAGCGTGAATGCAGTAACATAGCCCCCCCTCGCCTTCATCGACCATTCTGTCCACGCAGGGCAGATAATAAGCAGCAGAGTAAGCAGCAACGGTATGAAAACATTTTTTTTATTTAACGCTTCACAGGTTTTGTAGAAAAAAATCACGCCTATAGTCCATAAACTCAATACCCCAAGCTTTACCGCCAATCCTGTAACGCCTAAAAAAACATAAAAAGGAAGGATGAATAATTCTTCAATGATTGTTAATCCATAGCGCTGCCCGTAGAAGTATATTGGCAATTCTTTCCCTTCAAACAAATGTTTTGCCATCAATCCTACGATACTTTCATCCCCATCCAACACCATATTGGGAGATGTAAGCATTGGGATGCGAGATATAATGCACAAGGCTATTATCTGCAATATTGCATTATTGCCTTTCAGGTATTTCATTCGGTTCTAAATTAGTCATATTTCTATTTCCATTTTAGCACACTTTTATTAGCCAATATATTGCCATAAGAGATTACTGAATCAAATAGCACTTTAACATTTCTGTTTTTATGGATTTCCTGCACTATTGTTTCTGATAGTAAAATACAAATGCACAAGATTATCTACACCATATTATTTGCCATAATTTGCGCTGCTTGCAATGGCAAAAAAGTTGTTACTGTCAATTTTCAAATCGATAGCATAGTAGTCCTGAAATCGCAACGGAAACTACAGGTATACAATAATGCACATTTATTGAAAACCTATAAAATAGCTCTTGGAGAAAACCCGGTTGGGCACAAACATTTTGAGGGCGACAAAAAAACGCCTGAAGGACTCTATTTTATCAACGATAAGAATCCCTTTAGCGACTACCACAAAAACCTGGGTATCTCTTACCCAAATGCCGCAGACAGAGCTTATGCCGCGAAAAATGGCAAATCGCCGGGTGGCAGCGTGAAAATACACGGGCTAAAGAACGGAAAAGGGTACATAGGTGCTGCCCATCGCATTACAGACTGGACACATGGCTGCATAGCCATTACAGACGCGGAAGTGAACGAAATCTACAACCATACCCCAATTGGCACCCCCCATCAATATATTACCATGAACTTAATACTTACTACTTATGACTTACGACTAAGTTGCTATCTTTGCACCCATGCAATCCTTACAGGAATTAATAAAACAACACGAACAGGAAATAAATGCCTTCAACCCGGCAGATGCTCCGGAGCTGGAAAACTACCGTATCAAATTTCTTGGCACTAAGGGTATCGTTAAATCCATCTTCGGAGAAATGAAAAACGTGCCTGTAGAACAAAAGAAAGAAGCAGGGCAACTATTGAATACTTTCAAGCAGCTTGCTGAATCTAAATACGAGGAGTTTGCTCATCTGCAATCGGGCGGCAGCAAAAAGGCTGATGGTATTGATATTACCCTTCCGGGTACATCCTTGCCATCAGGTACACGCCATCCATTGCGAATGGTAGAAAACGAAATCGTTTCCATATTCGAAAAAATTGGCTTTAGCGTAGCTACAGGCCCGGAAATAGAAGATGACTGGCACAACTTCACATCGCTGAATATGCCGGAACACCACCCTGCCCGCGACATGCAGGATACATTCTATGTTTCTCAAAATCCGGATTGGGTATTGCGTACACATACTTCATCGGTTCAGGCACGCATTATGGAACAGGGCAATCTGCCGGTACGTGTTATATGCCCGGGCCGTGTTTACCGCAACGAAACCATATCTGCCCGCGCTCACTGCTTTTTCCACCAGTGCGAGGGTTTGTATATAGACAAGAACGTATCCTTTGCCGACCTGAAACAAACACTTTACTATTTTGTCACTGAGATGTTTGGTGCAGATACCAAAGTCCGTTTCCGTCCATCATATTTCCCGTTCACAGAGCCGAGTGCAGAAATGGATATATCCTGTACCGTATGTGGCGGTAGCGGTTGCAGCCTTTGTAAGCATACAGGGTGGGTAGAGATATTGGGTTGTGGCATGGTGCATCCTAATATGCTGCGCAACTTTGGTATAGACCCCGAAGTGTATACAGGTTTTGCATTCGGTATGGGCGTAGAGCGTATCACACAAATAAAATACCAGGTAAACGATTTGCGTCTTTATTCGCAAAACGATATCCGCTTTCTGAAACAATTTCAATCTCTATAATTCAGAAGCCAAAATTCAAACAACAACTTGAATTTTGGCTTTTTACTTTTCCATTTTGGCATCCGCTTCAAATATCATACTCGTAACCGGCGCAAGTGGTTTTTTGGGAAGCCATCTGGTAAAATTGCTATCTGCACAGGGGCATACTATACGTGCATTGTACAATAGCAATCCGCCTGATGAAAAACTGACAACCTTGCCAAACGTAAGCTGGGAGCGATATGACTTGCTGGATATATATGATGTAGAAACCGCCATGCAGAATGTGCAAGAGGTTTATCATTGTGCGGCTATCGTATCCTTTCATCCGAAGGACAAAGAAAAAATGCAGCATTTTAATATAGAAAGCACTGTGAATATTGTCAACCAGGCAATAGAGCAGGGTATTCGAAAAATCGCATACATAAGTTCTATCGCGTCATTAGGGCGAAGTGAGGGTAACAAAGAGATAACGGAGGAAGAACAGTGGGAAGAAAGCGAATACAATTCCGTTTACTCATACAGCAAGCACAATGCGGAACTGGAGGTTTGGCGGGCCAATGCAGAGGGTATTGATACCGTTATCGTAAACCCCGGCATTATTTTAGGAGAAGGTACTAAATGGGATGATGGCTCTGCCCGGCTGATGAAAGTAGTGGCTAAAGAATTCCCTTTTTATACACAAGGCATTAATGGATGGGTTGATGTGCAAGATGTGGCCAATATTACTTATCAGTTAATGCAGTCTGACATTAGCGGAGAGCGTTTTATACTTTGCGAAGGCAACCACAGCTATCTCGATATCTTCACGCTTATGGCAGGTGCGCTTGGTAAAAAGCCACCACGCATCAAAGCATCAAAATGGATGACAGAGCTGGTATGGCGCTGGGAAATGTTGAAACATTCCATCACAGGAAAGCCAATTACTATAACAAAAGAAACTGCTCGTACAGCACAAAAGCAGAATTTTTATAATAATTCCAAATTATTCAACTACCTACCGCATTTCCGGTACACACCTATCAAAGACACCATACAACGTATGGCAAATGCTTATCTGCTGCAGAATCATTAAAAAAACCTACATTTTTTGGTTTTTTAATCAAAACATTTGTAAACTTGCATATAAGGACGTTCGTTCCATTCTTTATCATTCAGTAAACTGAATCTTTTCCCATTTCTTTATTACTCCGACTATTAACAACGGATTAAGCGAATTAAAAAGGGATTGTTTTTAGAATTAGTGGACAATTGAGAACACAAAACCACATTGAAGAAATAACATTAGCATGCAGTACGACATTGCACATCTGAACGACATGCTCGTTCCGGAGTTGGTGGATTTGGCTGAAAGTATGAAAATCAGCAACCCACGCTCGTTAGACAAACAAACATTAATCTATAAGATATTGGATCAACAAGCTATGAATCAATCAGAAGGTGCAGGCGAAGAAAAAAAACGCCGTACCCGCAAACCTAAAACTGAAGAAGCAGCTGCACAAGAACCTGCTATAGCGGCAGCAGCCGAAACTAATGGCGATGACAAAAAACGCCGTGTTCGCAAACCCAGAACAGAAGCAGTTGAACAAGCAGAAGTACCACAACAGGCACATACGGCTCCTGTACCTGCAAAACCAACAAACCCTTCTGTAGCTGAATCAGGTATTACCATGCCCGATACTACAGAAGCTGAAATACAACCCCCTCAGGAAACGGTAGCTGAAGCAACAGAAGAACGTCAGCATCAACATCCGCATCAGCTGCAACAAAGGCCGCATCAACGCCGCGAGGCTCCGCAGTCAAACTTCAATGTAGAATTTGACGGTGTGGTATTCAGCGAAGGTGTGCTGGAGATGATGCCTGATGGTTACGGATTCCTGCGCAGCAGCGATTATAACTATCTCTCTTCTCCGGATGATGTGTATGTATCTCCATCGCAGATAAAACTATTCGGGCTGAAAACAGGTGATACCGTACGTGGTACGGTGCGCCCGCCAAAAGAAGGCGAGAAATACTTTGCCCTCCTGAAAGTTGAAACCATCAACGGTAAACTTCCTGACGAAATACGCGACCGCGTTCCGTTCGATTATCTTACACCACTCTTCCCGTTCGAGAAACTGAACCTTGTAAGCACTGCCAATAACTACGGTACCCGCATTATGGACCTCTTTACACCAATTGGTAAAGGACAGCGTGGCCTGATAGTGGCACAGCCGAAGACGGGTAAAACCATGTTGCTGAAGGAAGTGGCCAATGCAATAGCTGCCAACCACCCTGAATGCTATCTGATGATAGTACTGGTGGATGAACGCCCGGAAGAGGTAACAGATATGCAACGCAGCGTACGTGCAGAGGTGATAGCATCTACTTTTGACGAACCTGCTGATAAACACGTAAAAGTTTCTACCATTGCCTTGCAAAAAGCAAAACGCTTAGTAGAAGTAGGCCACGATGTGGTTATCCTGCTCGACTCTATAACACGCCTGGCACGTGCGCACAATACCGTAGCACCTGCAAGTGGTAAAGTACTGAGTGGTGGTGTGGAAGCAAACGCTATGCAGAAACCAAAACAATTCTTTGGTGCGGCACGTAAAATAGAAAACGGCGGTTCGCTGACCATACTGGCTACTGCATTGATAGATACAGGCTCTAAGATGGATGAGGTAATCTTTGAAGAATTTAAAGGTACGGGTAATATGGAATTGCAATTGGACCGCAAACTGGCCAACAAGCGCATCTTCCCTGCTATCGATATCACATCATCATCTACCCGCCGCGACGATTTGCTGCTGGAAAAAGACGTGCTTAACAAAATGTGGATACTCCGCAATCATATTGCAGATATGAACACTGACGAGGCTATGAACTTCCTGATGAAACAAATGAAAGGCACCCGCAACAACGAAGAGTTTTTGGCTATAATGGGTAAATAATAATAACATTTTCTATAAACAGAAAAGGCAACCTAAATGGTTGCCTTTTCTGTTTACTACTATTTTAATTACCGTGATTATTGTATTGATATCTTCGTACGGAATATTTCACCGCTATAACTCACCTGTACAAAATAGATACCTTTTGCTACCTTGTTCAAATCAAAGATTGTCTTCCCAGTCGCATTCTCCTTTGCATTGATTACTTTTCCTGCAATGTCCATTACAATTACCTTGTCAGCAGTTACACCATCAGGCAACTCTATGGCAACTATACCAGTTGACGGATTAGGGTATATAGCGATTTTATCCGCTGACATCATTATTTCAGCATTGTTTTCTTCATTGCCAAACTTAGCCTGAGGGCAGAAGCCTACTTTACAACCATGTGCCAGATGGGTGGCAACTGCACTACTTGATATACAAATTGATTGTGGATTGCCATTATTACCCTGAGGGTAATGACATACAAGCACTTTGTCGTTGTTGTTACCACACCTTGCATCTACAACGTTAATAGTTCTGCTTACTGTTGAAATACAACCGTTTGCATCCGTAATAGTTACAACATAAGTTGTTGTTGTAGTTGGTGCTACTGAAGTAATAGCAGAGGTAGGATTTGCAACTGTAGCAGATGGGCTCCAACTATAAGTATAACCTGATGTACCTCCAGCAGCTGTTGCAGACAATGTTACAGACTGTGGTCCATAGCCAATGTAAATTGTGTATGGAGTATGACCAGGAATTGTAACAACCGGACTTACAGCAATCGTACCACTTACAGCTGTTGCAGGTTCACTTACAGTTGCTGTATCATATGCAGTACAACCATTAGCATCTGTAAGCGCAAATGTATAAGTACCCGCAGGGATACCTACTATATCTTCTGTAGTTGCGCTATTGCTCCATTGGTATGTAACAGGTGCTGTAACATTCATGGCTGTTATGTCAATTGCGCCGGTAGCAGCTCCGTTGCATAACACATCCGTAACAGACTTCGACAAGATTACATTACATGGAATAACAGTTATCGTAAAGTTCTGAACTGCATTACCACAATGTGTACCATTGATGTGATTTATCTGATCTTCAATTTCGATATTGACAAAATGATCGCCACTATCTGCAAGCGCTGGTATACCACTAATAGTCCATGTACCATCGTTATTGTCTACAACAGACAACCATGAAGGCAGTGTTGCGCTTTCCAGCTCGACTTCATCACCCTCAGAAGCGTTAGCATCTGCAGTACCGAAAGTATAGCTGAATAACTGACCGGCGGTAATCGTAGTATTTCCCTGTGTAGTAGTAAATGTTGGTGGGTTATTAATCAGGTACGTTACAGTATCAAAGCTCATTTCGCTATAATTATCTGTGGCACGCATTACCAGATCGTGCTGTCCCCATTCAGACGAAGCTGGTGTCCAGCTCATTGTTGTCTGTACAGGATTAGCTGCTGCTGTAGGTACTGTCGGAGTGAAAGACATTCCGGAAGCTACACCTGAAATTGCATTCAACACTACCCTGTCTGCAGTATCAGGATCTGTTGCGTAAAACACTTCGCTAATAGAGCTACCCGGTGTATAACAGAATGTACTTCTGTTACCAGGTGATGGCGGCGCAAACTGCGGTTTCATCGATACTACTATGTTTACTATAGTGTTTGTTTGTATAGAGGCATTATCCTGAGCTATGAAGTTTATCTGGTGCGTACCAACATTCCCGGCTGTTGGCGTCCATGAGAATGAACGTGTAACCGGATTGCCACTACCAGAAGTGAATGATGCACCCGGAGGCACACCAACAGCATTCAACAATACAACATCACCCACATCACCATCTTGTGCTTTTACGTTGAAAGCAAGTGTTTGTCCTGGTTGTATGATGAAATTAGCACTATTGCCTGGTGTTACAGCATAGTCGAAAGTAGGTGGGGTAGACGGGTTTGTAATACGCAACATCAGATCCAATTGAATCCTGGCACCTTTGCTATCAGTTACAAACACCACCACATTGTAAAACCTTCCTACTATCAGACCTGTAGTATTAAACGTTAGCAAACCTGAAGAACTGATGCTGACACCGGCAGGCTGCACCGTACCAGCACCGAAAGAACCATTTGGCGCCAGTGAAAATGTCAATGCGTCACCATTCGGGTCATTTGCCGGTATCTGATATGTTGCCGCAGTTGTATTAACCGGCATACTTACAAATGGGGGAACAGAAGAAACAGGGGCGTCATTGCCATTACCAACAGTTACAATAGTAGATACCGCAAAGTTACCGTCAGCATTATTCATCAGCGCAGGAGGGCTAATCCTGCAGCAATTTCCAAATTGGGCAGTATACGTTGCCGTTGTTGATGGATAAGTCTGAACATACGTAAATTCTCCATAGAGCCAGTCTTCAGTAGTGTTAACTGATGTAACCAACAAGGCGATAGTTTGATTACTTACGCCTGTGTTCAATGTGCCGCCATTGACTGTAGAACCAACACCTGGTGCTCCGCCAAAAAATGATCTTCTCCATGCCTGAGATACCTTAAACCGTATCTGGTATGGATTACCAACAACGCGTTCCCAAGTTATATTACCATACCTGAAGTGGCTGGCATAAGCATCGTCGGAACAAAAAATGAGCGTGCTGAATAGCAAGAAGGCAAGACTCCTTCGTAACAAAATGGGGATGTTTTTCATGTTGCATGTATTTAGATGTGAGAAAAAACGGGGTAAAATAATCTAATACTACGCAATCAATAAGGCACTAATTCTGTACTTCTGTTTCAATTATTGAATGGGGATACAAAGATGGCGAATATTTAATGTATTTACGACTGTTTTAAAAATAAATACATACTAATAATATTATGTTAACTGCTGTGGTCTGCCACTATCTTCCACTCACCGTTTATCTTCCTGAATATCAATGTAAAATACCCGCCTACATCACCGATTGTACGCTTTAGCGACCATTTACCCAAAACAAAATAGCATTCTTTACTTAATGCCTTTACCTGTAGTATATCAAAATACAGCTTGCCCATTTTTGTAGTATCGCTATACGATTTCTTATAGTTTTCGAGTGTGCGCCTGTACCCGTAGGTAGGGCCACTTTTGCCTACAAACACAAGGCTGTCGTTATTCCAATACCCTTGCATATAATCTTCTATACTCCCTCTGTTCCATGCTTCGGATTGGCTGCTTAATACTGCAACTATTCTTGCTTTATCTTCCCGGGCATTAGCTGCCGTGCAATAGCACAAAAAGGCTACTAATAGTATTCGTTTCATGGCATCAATATACTAAAAACAAAAATGGTAACTGCGGGGACAGTTACCAAACTAAGGAATTATAGGGGCCGGCGTATCGGCTGGGTTTACAAGCGCTCTGGGGTTTATAGTACAACCTGTATCGATTGCTTCGGGTTAAATAGGATAACATAAAGTACGTTCAAATACTGCAATCAGCAATCAGGCATTTGACGAATGGCATTTCTGATTGAACGAATGGCATGTTTCATTCAACGAATGAAAAAAGCCTCGTTAAATAACGAGGCTTTTAAAGTATATTGATAATATTAGTGTGCTCCTTCTGATTCTCCCGGTTTCAGCGGTGCTGTCTGCGGGATGAAGTCATTACCATTACCATCATCTTTGTAATCGTATGGCCAACGGTACACTTCAGGAATATCACCTTCCCAGTTTCCGTGTCCCGGATTGATTGGCGTAGTCCATTCCAGTGTAGGAGAACCCCATGGGTTTTGAACCATTACTTTACGTCCGCGGAAGATACTTACGAAAAAGTTAACCACGAATATCAACTGCGCAAAGAATACAAGTATTGCTGCGATGCTTATAAAGCTGTTCAGGCTTTCAAACTGCTTGAATGATTCCCAGGCACTGTAATCATAATAACGGCGTGGCATACCGGCGATACCTTCGTAATGCATAGGCCAGAAGATAAGATATGCGCCTGCCAATGTTATGAAGAAGTGGATATAACCCAAAGTGTTGTTCATGAAACGGCCAAACATTTTAGGGAACCAATGGTAGATACCTGCGAACATACCAAAGAATGCAGATACACCCATTACTATGTGGAAGTGAGCCACAACGAAGTAAGTATCGTGCAGGTGGATATCCAGTGCAGAGTTACCAAGGAACAAACCTGTAAGACCACCCGAGATGAACAGTGATACGAAACCTATAGCGAACATCATAGGAACAGTAAAACGTATATTACCTTTCCATATAGTTGTCAGCCAGTTAAATACTTTTACCGCAGATGGTACCGCAATCAACAGGGTTAATAATACGAATATTGAACCAAGGAACGGACTCATACCTGTTACAAACATGTGGTGCGCCCATACCAGGAAGGCAAGTACCGTAATACCTATCAATGATATAATCATCGCAGTATAACCAAATATCGGTTTACGGCTGTGATTTGAAAGTACCTCTGAAGCCATACCCATACCCGGAAGCATGATGATATACACCTCTGGGTGACCAAGGAACCAGAACAAGTGCTGATACAGGATAGCAGAACCACCAACATGTGGCAACGCTTTACCACCAATAAATATTTCTGATAAGTAGAAGCTTGTACCAAAATTGCGGTCAAATATCAACAGAACGAAACCTGAGAACAATACAGGGAAAGACAATACACCCAACACAGCTGTAAAGAATAATGCCCATATTGTCAGCGGCATGCGTGTCATGGTCATGCCTTTCGTACGCATATTCAGGATAGTAGAGATATAGTTAAGGCCACCAAGCAGTGAAGACACAACGAATAATGCCATACTGATAAGCCACAGATCCATACCGATACCGGAACCCATAGATGCTTCTTTCAGTGCACTCAGCGGAGGGTATGTTGTCCAACCACCTGATGCAGGTCCTGTTTGTACAAACAATGATACAAACATGAATACACTTGATATAAAGAAGAACCAATAAGACAGCATATTCATAAATGGCGATGCCATATCACGTGCACCTATCTGCAGAGGTATTAAGAGGTTCGCAAACGTACCACTCAGACCCGCAGTCAATACGAAGAACACTAATATTGTTCCGTGCATTGTAACCAATGCATAATAGAATTCAGGATTCAGTTTGCCACCTTTCGCCCACTCACCCAGGAAAGTCTCCATTATCGGGAAGGTTTCGTTAGGGAAACCTAATTGTAAACGGAAGAATACAGACATGAGGGCTCCAATAATAGCCCATATAATACCTGTAATAAGAAACTGTTTGGCAATTACCTTATGGTCTTGGCTGAATATATACTTCGTTATGAAGTGCTGCTCATGGTGTTCGTGACCATGATGCCCGCCATGCGCATCGTGTGTGTGCGCTACATTAGTTCCTTGAATGATAACGTCGCTCATTTTTTGCACTTTTATATGTTCTGTAATTCAAACAGAACGATTACTTCATCGTTATTGCTTTAACACTATCAGTTTTCTGTTCCGGTGCAGTACCTTCTGCAGCTGGTGCAGCAGCAGGAGCTGCATTGTTTGATGCATAATAGCTTTGTTGTTTAGCCATCCATGCATCGTACTCTGCCTGAGTTTCTACTATAACAGTACCCCTCATAGAGTAGTGGCCTTTACCACACATCTGGTCACAAGATATTTCATAAACGAAATCTTTGTTACCGGTGATTTCTTTCATTTTAGTAGTAGTGATTGTCGGAGTGAACCAGATTGTTGTTACGATACCCGGTACAGCATCCATCTTCATACGGAAGTGAGGTAAGCCAACATCATGTATTACGTCCCTCGAACCAATTAGTATGCTTACAGGCTTATTCACAACAAGGTGCAGTTCACCATTCTGTGCCACAACATCATCCATATTGTCCTTATCATTCCAGTCAAGGCCCAATACGTTATTTGCATCATTTATCTTCCTGAAATCCCTTTTACCCATTACACCATCCTTACCGGGATAACGAACAATCCAGTTGAATTGTTTACCTACTACTTCTACCACCATTGCTTCTTTTGGTGCTGCAGATGTCATATTCATCCAGTTGCGCAAACCAATTGCAACCAGCACAGCCATTGCTATTGCGGGGATTGTAGTCCAAACCAATTCCAGTTTATTGTTGTGTGCATAGAAAAACGATGTACGTTTTTCAGTAGACTGGTAGCGGTAAGCAAACCAGAAAAGTATTGTTTGCGTAATGAGGAATACAATACCTGTCACTGCAAGTGTAACAAGGAACATCCTATCGTACTCCACACCATGTTCAGAAGCTGATACAGGCAGCATTTTATCTATCAGGGCTTCATGGCATACCCATATACCATACAACCCAAGTAAGAAGAATGCCACAAGCAGTATTGCCATGGTACGGTTAACCCGTGCATTAATCTTTTCTTCGCCACGCAAAATGGTAGCATACTCACTAGCTTTTGCTATCTGGTATATGATAACAAATACCAGCCCTGTTAATAGTATTGATATAAGTCCCGACATGGTCAGTTATGCTTGTATTTACTGTAATTAGTTTATACTCTTTTTTATTCTTGTTTTCAATTAGCTCTGGTGCAGCATTGCTTCTTTCAGCAATGGATGATTAGCCGGAACTAATGATGATTTGGTAAGTGTTTTAGATACTGTGAATATCAACAGACCTGCAAAGCCCATAAAGATACCCAGCTCGTACCAGCCAAGTTGCCAATGTTTACCTAATGGACCAGGCATTGTCATGATAAAGAAATCCAACCAGTGGCCGAATATGATTACCAGTGCCATAAACGTTACCGTGAAATAGTTACGCTTGCTTGGGCGTGCCATCAGTATCAATATCGGCATAATGAAGTTGATAATAAATACTGAGTACCATATCAGGCCATAAGGACCATGCTGGCGCATTTTGAAATACGTAGTTTCTTCCGGTATGTTACTATACCATATCAGCATGTATTGTGCAAACCATACATAAGTCCAGAATACACTGAATGCAAACATGAATTTACCTAAATCGTGTATATGCTCTTTAGTAACAAGCTCCAGATTGCCATTGTTTTTCAGGAATACAACAAACAACAGGATTACAGACATACCGCTCACAAATGCACTGGCAAATGTGTACCAGCTGAACATAGTTGAATACCAGTGTGCATCGATGCTCATAATCCACAACCATGGTGTAGTGCTCATTTGTGTAAGCGCATACACCAGCAAAAATGCTGCAGACCATTTGAACATTGTCCAGTATATTTTAGTACTGTTTTTAGGAGCAGATTCCTGAGCTATTGAAAGCGCACGGAATTTACGTCCGAAGAAAGACCACAATGCAATGGTAACTATTGTAGCTATAATGAACATTTTAGTGTTCAGAAATGCAGACTTGCCTTCCAGTATTTTGTCACCTTCAGGATGAACCCAGTGATAAATCGGATTGTGTCCATCAACACTGAAACCTGTAGCAATAAATATCAGTATAGCTGCTGCTATGATACCAAATACCCATACATTGGCGCCAATAGCTTCCGGCACCCTTTTGTAAGCTACTATCCAGCCACCTTGCGCCAATGAAGCTGCTGCTTGTATAAATACACTTGCAACTGTTATCAGCAAAAAGAACACACTGTTTTGCAACAGTACTAACCAAAAGCGGGTTTTATCGTGGTGGTCTCCGCTCAACATTGTTACACCGCCCAGTATCAATACCAGTAAACCTACAGCTATCAGTGCAAGGCTGGTATTTTTTAATCGTGCCGGTATCTCAAAACGTTCTGTCATTGTAATATCTTATTAGAAGTACGTTTACTTATTACTTGTGTTTCCTATTAATGTTTAGCAGTTTCAGTAGTTGCTACAGCTTTTGCAGTATCCGCAGCAGGTGCAGCCGGAGTGTTCGATGCACCGAAAGTAAATGCATCACCACCGTTTTCTGACTGAACTTTCTTGATATATGCGATTACCATCCAACGTTGTTTTACATCCAGCTGGCTTGCGTAAGCACCCATTGCATTTTTACCAAACTTAATAGCTGCATACATAGTGCCCGGCGTCATGTGCAGGTACTTAGCATCTTTCAGATTGGCAGGCATAGCTGCAAACTTACCGCTTGCATACAACGGACCTTGACCATCAAGGTTATTGCCATGGCAAATACCACAATAGATATTGAACAAACGCTTACCTTCTGCCAATTCTGCTTCGTTGAAACGCAGGTTGGTAGTAAATGCTTTATACGCATTTGTGTCACCCTCTACCATATGATCAGGTAATTCGTGACCCATAGCTACTGCACCTGATACCGGTAAACGGCTAGATTGTCCGTCTGCAAAATTCGGGTTTGCAGTGTACGCATCATAAGCACGAGAGTAGGTCATATCCGGAGCGTAGATTTTACCCGGGTTGCGATGCTTGCTGCCATTTTCGGTACAAGACACCAGTCCCAACCCCGCAATCAGGCTCGCTACTACTATGCTTTTGGTTTTGTTCATAAATATTATAAAATTCAAAAAGTCAAAATTCAATATCACTCGCTATTACCTTCTCACCAAATTAACTATTCAACCAATTATGCCAGTTCGTATGGTTCTTTTTTATCCCAACGTCCGAACCACCAATCCGACTCAGCTACTTGTACTGATGTTTCAACAGCACCTGTAGATTTCAGAAAGTTAATTACTTCCTGCTCGTTGGTGTGTTCGTTGATTTCCAACGCTACTACAAACAAATCATCTGTCTGACGCGGATGGAAAACGTGCTTCTTAACACCGGGCATTATCTGGTTCAGATAGCAGAATGTAAGTACCATACCTACTGCTGCGAACAATACCGTCAACTCGAAAGTGATAGGTATGAAAGCCGGCAGAGACCAGTGTGGTTTACCGCCAAAATTGATAGGCCAATCGCTGCAGAATATCCACGACATAAAACCTACCGCAGTGCTGGTACCTGTGATACCATATATGAAACCAGCTACGTGAAGGTCTGTTTCTTTCAAACCCAATGCCTGGTCAAGACCATGCACCGGAAACGGAGTGTACACATCATGCAGCTTATAACCACTGTTGCGTACTTTTTTTACCGCGGGAAACAGCACTTCCTCATCGTCATAACAAGCAACTGCAAATTTCTTTATAGCCATTTATAGTTCAATTCAAAAGTTAAAAGTCAAATTTCAAATTAATGGTGAGCGTGGTCCAGTTCATGTTTAAACTCTTCCGTACTCTTCGCATCAATAGTTTCCATTTTCTTCTTGTAATTATCACCTGATGTTTTCAGTACGAATTTGATTTCCGCAACTGCAATAACAGGGAAGTATTTAGCAAACAGGAAGAAGCATGTAAAGAATAATCCGAATGTACCAAGATAGAAACCTATTTCAGGCCATGTCGGGCTATAATATGTCCAGCTACCCGGCAGGTAATCGCGATATAATGAAGTAACGATGATTACGAAACGCTCGAACCACATACCGATGTTCACCACGATAGACATTATGAAAGTGAACGGTACATTACGACGCAGCTTCTTGAACCAGAATAACTGAGGCGATACCACGTTACAAGTCATCATCGCCCAGTAGCTCCACCAGTATGGTCCAAGGATACGCCATTTGAACGCATCTTGTTCATATAACACACCACTGTACCAAGACATGAATAACTCTGTAAGGTATGCAACACCCACTATAGAACCGGTAAGTACGATTACTTTATTCATCGCTTCCAGGTGACCGATAGTGATGTAATCCTCAAGACCCAATATTTTACGACATACTATCAAAAGGGTTTGTACCATCGCAAAACCTGAGAAAATCGCACCTGCAACGAAGTATGGCGGGAAGATGGTTGTGTGCCAACCAGGTATTACTGAAGTAGCAAAGTCAAAAGATACGATTGTGTGTACTGAAAGTACCAGTGGCGTACTTAAACCTGCAAGCACTAAAGAAAGTGCCTCGTGGCGCTGCCAGTTTTTAGCAGTACCTGTCCAGCCGAATGATGCCAGACCATATAGGCGTTTACGCAATTTTGTTTTAGCACGGTCGCGTACAGTTGCAAAGTCAGGTATCAGACCTGAGTACCAGAATAATAATGATACAGTGAAGTATGTAGAGATTGCGAATACGTCCCAAAGAAGTGCTGAGTTAAAGTTAGGCCATAATGGTCCGCGTCCGTTCGGGTAAGGCAGTACAAAGAAACCATCCCATACACGACCCATGTGGAATATCGGGAACTGGCCTGCGCACATTACCGCGAAGATTGTCATCGCTTCCGCAGCACGGTTTACACCTGTCCTCCATCCCTGACGGAACAATAATAGGATTGCCGAGATAAGTGTACCTGCGTGACCGATACCTACCCACCATACGAAGTTGGTGATATCCCAACCCCAACCTACAGTACGGTTGATACCCCATACACCGATACCGTAATAAACTTCCCAAAACACAGAGAAAACACCTAATAGTAACAGTGTAGCCGAGAAGAAGAAACCAACATACCACATGCGGCCCGGTTTCTTTTCAATAGGGCTGATTATATCTTCTGTTACTTGGTGATATGTTTTATCACCATCTACCAGCGGTTCCCGTACAAACGATTCGTACTTTAAATGCATAGCGCCTTATTAGTAAAAAGTTCTTTGTTTTTATTTCTGTTGAAGCGTCCGTATTGCTCTTCCGCTTCTTGTTTTATTCTTTAGCTTCCTATTATATGTGTGCTTTCAATAAGCCGTCTGTAGCTTCATTGCCACCTACTATCACATCCGTATTACGGATTTTCGACAAGTAGTTTACGTTTGGCAATGTATGTATTTGCTCCAGCACATAGAATACGCGCTCTTTATTGTCTTTCCTCAGTTTAGCTATTTCGCTGTTCGGGTCATTTACGTTACCGAATACGATACAGTCTGAAGCACAAGCCTGCTGACAAGCTGTTTTTGCAGCACCGTCTTTCATTGGTTCACCTGCTTTCTTCGCTTCCAGTTTCGCTTCTTGCAAACGTTGTACGCAGAAGCTACATTTTTCCATTACACCACGGCTACGAACTGTTACGTCAGGGTTCAGTACCATACGTGTCAGGTCATCGTTCATATCATCACGACGGTAGTCTTCATACAGGTTATCGTCAAAGCAATCAGCACCGTTCCAATCCATCCAGTTGAAGTGACGTACTTTGTAAGGACAGTTGTTTGCACAGTATTTAGTACCGATACAACGGTTGTAAGCCATTTGGTTCAAACCTTCGCTGCTGTGGTTGGTTGCAGACACCGGACATACGTTTTCGCAAGGTGCGTTGTCGCAATGCTGACACATCATCGGTTGGAAGATAGTCTGGATAGTATCCGGATCATCAGGCATACCACTGAAGTAACGGTCGATACGCAACCAGTGCATTTCCTGAGACTTCAGTACGTGTGTTTTACCAACTACAGATATATTATTTTCAGCCTGACAGCCCATTACACATGCACCGCAACCGGTACAAGCAGTAAGGTCTATTGACATACCCCAGTGGATACCCGGAGATTCAAATTCAGGATATAAAGTACCGTTTTTACGATAGCCTTCTTCGTCAACAACTATTGCTGCTGCTGCTGCTGTAGCAACATCTACTTCGTTGTGTGCTTTTTCTTCACCATGTCCTGCAGCGGCATGTTCACCATGCTCTTCCCAAGGCAATGTAGTATAGTGTCCTATCTCCGCATTACGTGCTTCCAGCAATGCGTTCGGGTTCTTTGTAAATTCTGCCAAAGTGTACTCACGTACTATCGGGCGTGCTTCGTAGCTATGGTGTGTTTGTGTTATCGCTACATCGTGTGTTTCTTCTGTAGGCTTAATGGTTACACCTGTGCTGTATGCAAAAGTCTGTCCGTTGTAGCTTACAAAAGGATAAGCGTTTTTACCACCTATTTCTTTACCGAATTTATCCTTACCTGTTGCAGCAGCACGGCCTACTTTAGCATCACGGCCAAAACCTACAGCTATTGCTACTACATCATTATTCATACCGGGCACAACTACCAATGGCAGTTTTATTGTTTGCCCGTTTGCTGTTATTTCAAGTACTTTCTTAGCATTCACAACCTCTGTGATGCTTGTCAGTTCTGCACCCAGTTCAAATGCTTTCTTTGGAGATACACACGCGTAGTTGTCCCAGGTAGCTTTTGTTATCGGGTCAGGCATTTCCAGCAACCATGGGTTGTTACTCCATGCACCACCTTTACCTATAGCTACTTTTTCATACACTACCAGTTCCATTCCGCTAACAGGCTTAGCTGCTTGTATTGCTGCTACAGCTGCACTTGCATTACCACTGAATGCTGCGCCGCCCATTGGCATATCACCGGCAGGGTTTACAACACCGTCTTGCAGCGCTTTGTCAAAGTTGCTCTGGCCACCCAGTTTGGTTGTCCAGTAGTTCTTCCACATATCGCCGTAAGTAGTAGCGGCTCCTGCCCATACAAGCAAGCTATCCTGGAATGCACGTGTTTTGAACAACGGTGCAATACCCGGTTGCATCAGGCTATAATAACCTGTTTTAGGTTCTGCATCACCCCAGCTTTCCAACCAGTGATTATCAGGAACTACATATTTACATGCTTGCGCTGTCTCGTCCATACGTTCTGCGAATGATACGCTAACAGCTACGTTCTTTAACGCTTCGGCAAATTTCTTTCCGTTGTAATAATCATATACAGGGTTTACATCCTGCATAAAAATAGCGCCAACTTCACCTTTACCCATTGCTTCGGCAAGGGCTTCCATATCCGCGTCGATACCTGCTTTATAATTGCTGGTAACTGCCCAGTTGATAGTAGTACCATTAGCACCGATAGCAGCGTTGATGGCATTTACTACTGTCTGGATATTTACATCGTTAACACCGCAAACTACCATGCCGTTACCTTTTTTCAGGTCGGCTGCAGCTTTGGTTACGAGTTGATTCAGTTTTTTGCTTGACAATGATGGTGCTGCACCGGTTGTTACAGCATTGTAAAGCGCTACAGCTATTGCACCCATCTGAGATGGTTTGCAAGTAGCACGGTCATCTGCAGCAGCACCTGTAATAGTGTGGTTTGCTTCTACCTGATAGTGCTTAGACATATTCAGGTTTTTAGCACTCACTTTGCGGCCTTGTGCATATTGCTTAGAAAACTCAGCAGGAGACAACCATGTACCCAGGAAGTCTGCACCCAGACCAACGATTGTTTGCGCCTTATCGAAATGATAAGATGGCAACGCACGCTTGCCGTAGCTTGCTTCGTTTGCCTGCAGCATACCGCTGTATGATATTGCATCATACGTTACGTGTTTTGCTGTAGGATATTTTGCTAAGAACTGGCTGATTACTTCTTTAGTTGTCGGGCTCAGGATAGTTGACGTAAGCAGGTAAACCGCTTTTGTATTGCTTGCCATTGCATCTTTCACGCTACGGTCTATAGCTTCAAAAGTTGCTTCTTTACCTTCTGCCATTGGCTGGCGCAGGCGCGCTTTATCATACAGGTTCAATACAGCAGCTTGAACACGTGCTGTGGTAGAGCCCTGTGTTACGGGAGACAGCGTGTTACCTTCCAGTTTGATAGGACGGCCATCACGTGTTTTAATAACTACAGCACAATATTCACCACCGTCAACGAAAGTAGAGGCGTAGTAGTTAGCTACACCCGGTACAATGTCTTCCGGTTTTATTGCATAAGGAATTACCTTACGTACAGGCATTTCGCAACTTGCAGCCAATGTAGCAGCAACGGTGCTGAAACCCAGATATTTCAAAAAGTCGCGGCGGGGAGTAGTCGCGTCAAGCAGGTTGCCACCCATATCAAAGGGCAACGGCTCTTTAAACTCGTTTTCTACTGCTTCTTTATGAGCTGTTGTATCGTTCAGCTCTTCAAGACCCTTCCAATATTGTTTTTGACTCATACGGTTCAATCCGGTATAAATTGTTTCCGAATAATTTTTATTACTTGATAATACGCTTAACTATTAATAGTGACATTTTTGACACTCAATGCCACCGATATCTTCTACGGTTACACCTGTGCGTTTGCCAGACTTCAATTCGTTATGGTATTTTTCAAATATTGAATAATAGTTATTGTTTGTAAACTGTACTTCCGTCTGACGGTGACAGTTGATACACCAGCCCATTGATAATGGAGAGAATTGATAAACCTCATCCATTTCCTGTACCGGGCCGTGACACTGCTGACACTGTACTTTACCAACTGCTACGTGCTGAGAGTGGTTGAAGTAAACATGGTCCGGCAGGTTGTGTATTTTAACCCATTGGATTGGAGTTGCTTTAATATTACCGTTTTCATCACGGATGTATTCTTTCTTAGCAGGATCCCAACCGGCGTACTTGTACAATTTCTGAATTTCAGCAGTACCGTCTATTGTCTTGCCTTCAGCAGTTACCAACGGATGCTCTTCAGCACCTGTGTACTCGTTAATTTGCTTATGACAGTTCATACATACGTTGGTAGATGGCACCATCGCATGCTTGCTCTTCTCTGCACCTGCGTGGCAATACAAACAGTTTACCTGATTAATACCAGCGTGTACTTTGTGAGAATAGAATATCGGTTGCTCAGGCATGTAGTTTTGCTGGCGGCCCAGTTCTACAGCACCATTTGTTATCCAATAGCCCGCAAAGATGAAGGCCAGAATAACCGTCATGGCTATTACTACTTTATTACGGTAGAAAGGAATTTCTTTTACGTTCGGAACGCCGTCTTTTTCATTAGCTACACGCTTCAGGCCACTGTTTACACGCCACAGTATGAATGCCAGCGCCAACAGGATGAGCGTAACCATGCTGTAGATCCAGTTGCTGCCTGCTGATGCTTCAGCACCAGCTGCAGGAGCCGCATCATCTTTCTTAGCTGTTGGCGGCTCTACTGAGTTTACATAAGTAACAATAGCGTCAATCTCTTCATCAGAGAGGTTAGGGAACGCAGTCATTGCTGTTTTGTTCCACTTAGCATACAAATCATTTGCATACTTGTCGCCGCTCGATATCAACGCTGCTGAGTTCTTAATCCATTTATGCAACCATTCTTTGCTTGGCACGCGTGCATCCACGCCTTTCAGCGCAGGGCCTGTCGCATCCTTCAGCGGGTTGTGACAGCTGGCACAATTGGATTGAAAAAGAGCCTTACCATCGGGCGCGGCTATAGCAGGTAGGTTAAATACGAACAGCGTAAACACCAAAGCAATCATGCCTTGGGCAATACTCCGGACCATCGGCTTAATAAATTCTGACACTAGGAATGATTTTTTTAAAATTAACGTTCCTTTTAGACAAAGCGTGGGCGAAATTACAACACAATGACGAAAGTTTATACACATTTGTTAAAAAATGTTTTTCAATACTGGCAAGGGTTTCAGAGGATATTTTATTTGTGACAATTTGTTATTGTCACCAAAAAGTCAGCATAAACACTTCGTCCGTTTAATCTGATTTTAATGCTTACTATATCAAAAACAGTACACAATTAAAATAATCCAATCTAATAAAGCCTTGCTATCAATTAAATGCTGCCTGTTCGTCCGCCATCAACAGGTATACTGGTTCCGTTTACATAACCAGCAGCCGGCGATGCCAGAAAAGCTACCATTGCAGCTATTTCTTCCGGCTGACCAAATCGTTTTGCAGGTATTTCTTCCAGCATTTCTTTTTCTACTTCGTCCAACGCAATACCTGTTTTGCTCGATTTATTATTAATAATATTCTCAAGCCTTGCTGTAGCCGTTGCGCCGGGCAATACATTGTTCACAGTTATACCAAACGGAGCTAATTCGTTCGCCATCGTTTTAGCCCAACTTGCCACTGCACCACGTATAGTATTAGATACTCCCAATCCCTTCAGCGGTATTTTTACCGATGTAGATATAATATTGATAATGCGGCCATAACCTGCAACCTTCATTCCCGGGCTTACCAGCGATGTAATGATATGGTTGCATATCAGGTGCTGATTGAATGCAGCCAAAAACTGTTCAGGCTTGGCATCCGCTATCATACCTGCAGCAGGGCCTCCGCTATTGTTTACCAGTATATGAATGGTATTGTTCTGCACATAGCCGCTTACAGCAGCCTCTACGTTTAAAGGGTTGCTGAAATCTGCTACAAGGTATCTGTGTTGCTGCCCTTTAGATGCATCCAGCTTAGCTATTGCCAGTTTTAACGCTTCTTCATTTCGGGCTATCAGCACACAATTAGCACCCAGTTCTGCCAATGCCTGCGCACTTGCAAAGCCTATACCCTGTGTACTGCCTGCTATTAATGCGGTTTTGCCGCTCAGGTTCATTGAAAGCATAATTGTATATATTATGATTATTTACTCTTTCCCGGCTATTACAAGCACTATTTCTCCTTTGGGAGCATGTGTTTCATAATGTGTTGCCAATTCTCCCAGTGTGCCTTTCCTCGTTTCTTCAAACATTTTGGTAAGCTCCCTGCATACTGCTGCCTGCCTGTCTGCCCCAAGGTATTCAGCCAGTTCTTTCAAGGCTTTTGCAAGCCTGTGGGGTGATTCATAGAGTATTATAGTACGCTCTTCTTCTGCCAGCTTGGTGAGCATAGTATGCCTGCCCTTCTTCAATGGCAGAAAGCCCTCGAAAGCAAATCTGTTGCTGGGTATGCCGCTCTGTACCAATGCGGGTACAAAAGCCGTAGCACCCGGTAAGCATTCCACTGGTATATCGTTCTTGATACATTCCCTCAAAAGCAGAAAACCGGGATCTGAAATACCCGGTGTACCTGCATCTGTTATCAATGCAAAGGTTTTGCCTGCCTGCATCTGATCTACAAGATGAGTTACAATTTTATGTTCATTGTGCTGATGATAGGGGGTCAGTGGCTTTTGTATGCCGTAGTGCTTCAGCAGTACGCTGCTGGTACGTGTATCTTCACAAAGAATGACGTCCGCATTTTTCAATACCTCCACTGCACGGTACGTTATATCGCCGAGGTTACCTATAGGAGATGGTACAAGGTACAGGCGCATAACTGTATTATCCTTCTGTAATGCTGAATTCGTAAGACTCCATTACCGGATTTGCCAGTAGTTTGCTGCATGCATCTTTCACAGCATTCTCTGCAGATGCTTTGTCGGCTGCTTCTACATGCAATGTTATATGCTTGCCTATGCGTACATCCTGTACTTCTGTCAATCCGAGGTTGTGCAGGCTGTTGTTTACTGCTTTACCCTGCGGGTCCAGCAATTCTTTCAAAGGCATTACGTTGATATGAGCAGTATATTTCATTTGTATGTTGTTTTATGCTTCTTTCGGTTTGTAAATAAAAGACAAAAGTATGTATAGAATGAATGCAAATGGCAAAGCCGCCACATGCAGCATTGGTATTGATGCAAGAGCTGCAACTATTATTACGGCTTGCGGCCAGTAATACGCAGGCTGCCAACGGGCAGGCATAAATTTGATAAACCGGATTTTTGACACCATCAGCCAGCAGAGCAATGCTATTATCAGGTATATCACCCATTTATTCAGCAATAGCAGCCCTAAGCCCATAGGATTGTACCAGTTAATTAGCGGCAAAAATGCTACGAACACCCCAACCGCGGGTATCGGCATTCCTATAAATGAAGATTTTTGTTCTGTACTCGTAATATTGAATCTTGCCAGCCTCAGTGCGCCAAAACATGCTACCAGAAAAGCCGGGCTCATTACAAGCATACTTACATCCATTGCGTCGGCATCCATCATGTAAGATGCCCACAACATTTTAAATAGCATCATCGATGGTGCTACACCAAATGACACTACATCTGCCAGCGAATCCAAGTCTTTACCTATTGGCGAAAACACTTTCAAAGCCCTTGCAGCAGCACCATCCAGCATATCGCATACAGCTGCGGCAAATATAAAAATGCTGCCCCAATAAGCCTGTTCAGTACCTATTATCCAGTATTCGGCACCATTTACTACAGACAAAAAAGGCTGAGAATTGAGCGTAAATGCAATGGCTATACAGCCAAAAAACAAATTAGCTAAGGTCAGCAGATTGGGTAAATGCTTCATGAGGGCGTAAAAGTAATAAAAGAACAGTAACCACGATTAAACAGTATGCCTTAAAATAAAATAGGTGGCAAAAAGCCACCTATATATAAAACATGAAAATAATCTGATTATTCCGGTACCACCAGGCGGAAGCCGTTACCGTGAATGTTTACTATTTCCACAGTACTGTCTTCTTTTAGGTATTTACGTAGCTTGGCAATGTATACGTCCATACTACGACCGTTGAAGTAGGTATCGCTACCCCAGATGCGTTTCAACGCTGCATCGCGTGGCAACAAGTCATTCTTGTATTCACACAGCATCAGCAACAGTTCATTTTCTTTCGGAGAAAGCGTCTGTGGCTCACCACCATCAAACTGCAGCGTACGTAGCTTGCTGTTGAACTGGTAACGGCCTACAATAAACTCTACCTGTGAATGTTGTTTTTCCTGCAGCTCCTGGTTGCGTTTCAGGATGGCTTTTATCTTATGCAGCAATACTTCACTGTCAAAAGGTTTAGTGATATAATCATCCGCACCCAGTTTGTAGCCGTTCAGGATATCTTCTTTCATGCTCTTGGCACTCAGGAAGAACAAAGGAATATCCGGATCTACATTACGTATCTCTTCAGCCAGCGTGAAGCCATCCATATTCGGCATCATCACGTCCAGCAGGCATATGTCATATTTTTCGCGGCGGAATGCTGCTAAGCCCAGTATACCATCCCTAGCCAGTTCTACTACAAAGTCATTCAGTTCAAGGTAGTTTTTCAGTACTTGTCCGAAGTTGGTATCATCTTCTACCAACAGCACTTTAAATTTTTCGTTTTCCATACGGATATGTTGTATTGACACCAAAAGTAATAAGTGGTGTCGTTATTCATAACAAATGTTTTGTTAATTAAAAACGCGGGCAGTTCATATTCTTGGCAGTACGCACCCTTTCTCCGTATTGTCCCTGATACATGATGGAAAACTCGAAAGCCCCGCCAATCTTAGTTCCCGATGTCATTGAAGAGGTAGTATAATCGTAACTGCTGAGTATCCTCAAAGAACCGAATTGCATACCCAGAGAGGCTATCACTGCATCGCTTACACGATAGTGCCCGCCTGCTATCACACTGATATTTGTTTTACCCTTGTCATATACCGTCGCACCTACTAATGTGCCTGCAACTATCTCCTGCGCTCCGCGTTGAGATGTATAATATACAGCAGGGCTCAGGCTGATGTTGTTTTCAAGCAAAAACGTGCCGTCAAGGCTTATCATCGGGCGTATGCCCATTTTATTGGTCTGGTTGTAAAACGTTTCTGTCGGCTGATTGATATGCGCTACGCTGCCGCCCAGTTTTATAAATACGGCCTCATTTGGGAAAAAAGAAAAATTAACCCCACCACCTACATCAAAAAAATTGGTTTGTATTATGTTTATCTGTTCTCCGTTTGGCAGGTTTTTATCAAACTTAAACCTGTCCCACTGCATATCAAATGTCAGCTTATTATAATCTACGCTGCGTGTGGCATATGCTGCAGACAAACCGGCTGAAATCATAAAGCTGGTACCTGTTTGCACATGGTATGCCAATGAGAAATCACCTCTTGTCAACTTCAGATTGCCATCACCTGCAACATCATTATAAAATACGGCACCCATACCCATCCAGTTGGTACCTTCGGCATTCGAAAACAACTGGCAATCGCCGTATGCAGAAAATGTATTGTACGGTACAGGTACATTAGACCATTGGCTACGGTAGTTGACCCCAACTCTATAATCATCCACACTCATCAATGCAGTATTCGCAGGATTCAGCAATAATGGCGCATTATAAAACTGCGAGAAATGCAAACCTTGTGCAGATACCTTCATACCCGCAATACTGCTTATAATACTTAATGTCAAAAAAACAACTTTCTTCATACTATCACCTTAACAAAGTAATATTTCCCTTTTTATTGAATGTAGTGCCATCTGTAAAAGTCACATTCAGTACAAATGCATATGCCTCTATCTCTTGCGGCTTACCACCTGCAGTGCCATCCCATCCATAGTCAACATCATTAGACTCAAATACTTTTTCACCCCAACGGTTGTATATACGCAGGTTCATTGTTTCAATACCATAGCCTCTTACATACAGCACGTCATTTTTGCCATCACCGTTCGGGCTGAAGGCATTCGGTATATCTGCCAACGGCTGCACATCTGCCAGCAATGGCTTACATACAGTATCAGTACATCCTTCTTTATTCATAGCTACCAGGCATACAGAATAGCTGCCAGATCGTTTGTATGTATGCTCAGGATTAATGACCGTAGAGCTTGCGCCATCACCAAAATTCCAGAAATACTCTACCGCACCTTTCGATTTGTTAGTGAAATAATAAGGTACGTTTACCTCCGGCACTACCGGTGTATAGCTGAAGTCTGCTTCGGGCGATGGATTTAATGTTATATATCTCGTCTGAGAATCTACCCTGTTGCAGGTAGTAGGATTAAAAGCATACATCGTTACTTTAAAGGTACCGACCGTATCAAATTTATGAGATGGCGCAACACCCGTTGATGTTTTACCATCGCCGAAGTTCCACAAATAAGTCAGTGCATTTACAGCCCTGTTTGTTACCCTGAATGAATCGGAAACACAATTCAGCTCCGGCACATCAAAAGCTGCTTTTACCGAATCATTTTTAAAGCTGATGGTTTGCAAAGCGGTATCCGGGTCGTTACATGCTCCTGCATTTGCCATGGTCAGCTTTATGGTATAAGTACCCGACTTTGAATAATTTTTGTTCGGCGGTGTTGTACCTGTATGTGTAGTGCCATCACCGAAATCCCATGTATATACAGTACCTGCCGCAGGTACACTTGTATGGGTAGATGTATTGGTAAATGATGCTGTATATGGTGCGCAGGTATCTATAACCGTCGCAGTAAAACCTGCATCAATCTTACTATCACTTACCTGTACTACTACATAGGCAGTATCGCTGGTAAAACAAGCATTAGGGTTAGTGACAATCAGTCTTATAGTATAATTACCTGCAGTATTATATGTTTTAGGAGGTGGTGTCATCCCTGAAAAAGTAGGCGATCCATCACCAAAACTCCACTCATAATTAGTAGCATTTGAAGATGAATTTGTAAATGTAACACTCTCACCAACGCATAATTTTGGTGGCGTGATGGAGAATTTTGCATCTACCGAACCAAGGTTCATAGCTATTTTCAATGCTACAAGGTTACAGTTAGCATTACCATTTGTAGTACTGTATGCGCCTGCTGTAGTTGGTACCGAGTTTTTCGGATTTCCCCCACAGTCTCCGCACATTGCCTGATAGATTACACCGTTTTTATCAAAACGGCTAGTACCTCCATCCACATGATCCCCTTTACTGCTACTGCCAAAAAAAGCTCCGAATAACAATGCGGATGCATTCTTTTGCAAAACAATGAAGTAAAAATCTTCACCGGTTGTAGTATTGGTCAGCAATGCGGGGGCAGGTGTACCAAGATTGGTGGGCATGCCCGAAGTACTACCTCCGGAACCTGCTAATGTACCTCCCCAACCAGATATATATACATTCTCACACGTATCAACTAAGAATGCTGTTGGCGTAATATTTACCGAACCTGAATTTCCCGAACCAAATACTGTAGAATATATCCGCGTGTTCAGGTTACTATCAAGTTTTATTACAAATTGACTGGAGTTTGGATTGGAATAGGTCGCATTAAACACACTTACACCATTCCCCAAAGACTGCCCCATAGCGTAAACAAAGCCTTTGGTATCTGTCTGTACACCATAAGACTGGTCGTAGCTGGCACCACCGATAAAAGTACCTCTCAACAACGGATAAGCTCCGCTATTCTGGAATTTCAGTATAAATCCATCAGCAATACCGCCATTATAACTACTGCTGAATGTGCCCGACGTTGATGGGAAATTATTACTTGCCGTACCTCCTGATACGTATAATGATGACTGGCTGCGGTTTAATGTCAGAGCATATGCCGCATCGTTATCATTACCACCTATAAACGTACTCCACAACAGTGTTGTAAGTGTTGGATTTAACTTCACAATTACGCCATCCTGTGCACCTTGCAGTGAACCCTGATGAGGACTTACCACCGGGAAATTGGCTGATTTTGTACAACTGGCGACATAAACGTTATTGTTGTTATCTACAATTACTTCACTCCTCGAATCATCACCATAACTGTGTTTTAATGACGTGTTGAATACCCCGAAATTGCCGGATATGTTCATCCCGTCATCCGCAGAACCACCAATATATGTAGAACCTATTAGTGCAGTACCGGTTGGATTAAATGTTGTTACTATTATGTCTGAACCGCCACTGTTATTGGTACTGTATGCCCCACCAGTAGTAGGGTAGTTGATAGAGCATGTACGCCCCGATATTACAAGGTCTCCGTTACCATCAACTATCATACTATGTGGCTGGTCATTTTCACCACCACCTATGTATGTCGAATACACTATAGATGTGCCTGTAGGGTTGAATTTGGTAATAGTCATATCATAACTGAAAGCATTTCCTCCACAAGTACCCCCACCGTTATAGCTAACATCATAAGCACCGGTTGATGTCGGATATCCATTACCACTTGTTATACCGCCGGCATAGAAATTACCTGCATCATCATACGTTGCTGTAAAACCAAAATTATCGGCAGTAGAGCCGGTATAAGTTGAAAACACTACCGTTGGGTCTATCACCAATGTATAGGCATCATTATATCCTTTCGGGAAGACATAACTCACGATATCGCCACTCAGCCTGTACTTACAGGCAACCTCCACTTTTTCATTATCTATATATTGATACGCGTACGGTTTCAGTTCCTTAAGCGTGCCTACAGATGTTTTTACATGCAGGTTACCGTTTTCTAAACTCAATCCGGCCGTTCCCTCAAACCTTAGCTTTATGTCTTCCGCATTACCGCCTGCATGTACTATAAAGTCATATTTCAAATCAGCGTCTGCAGATGCTATATGCAGGTCAATGTTTTTATATATGCCCCTGTAATCCACTACATGGCTTGGGTGAATGCCACTCTTCCATTTGTTCTTATCATTGCCCAGAAAGTAATTGTAGTAATGTGGCTGCTGTTTACTTTCACTTACTTCTGCCTGCAGCGCATTTTCAAAATGCACTTTATAGGTATGAAAACGCAATACTTGTGGCGCAGGTAAATGCCCTTCTTTCACGCCATGTATTCTCGTGCTGTTTTCTACCGCTTCCAGTTGATACGTTACCCCCTTCGGTTCCAGGTATATTATACCCGCCCCCGACAGGCTTTTATACAAAAAAGGTCCATCCCACTGGCCTTTATTGGCAACAAACTCCAGCGTTGTATTACCTGTTTTTGCAAAAACGGCAAGCGGCAATAAAGAAAATATAATAATAGAGCGGAATAACTTTTCCATTTTAAAACACCTGTTAAATACCCCGTAAACTGTTATAGTAAATGTAATATTTTTAGCACACATATACGTCAAAATGTGGCTGAATTAGGCATTTCAGATGATTAAAAAGTATTAATCCGGCCGTTTTTAAACCTGTGGTTAATGGTTTGGGGTAACGGGGATACTTCCCCTTGGCGATGCCATCGCCATACAATCAATGGTAGGAAATGCTGTTGTCAGTTCACTATCTTATCTGCACAACAACTGCTGGCAAACGCTTCTGGTTTTGCTTTAAATGCAAAACCCATACCCAGTATGTAGCCCATAGCCTCACGGAGGGCTTCGTTGCTCTTGAACTGGGGATTCGTATTAATGTCGGCATGTACCTCCATGTCCACATCATACTTGTTGAAAAGGTCGCACAGCTCATAAGCTATCTCAATGCTCTTGGCTACTTCTACCAGCATACGCTCTTTGATGCTGTACTGCTGCCTCGTTTTTTCATTGCAGATGTACATAAAGCCGCCATGCTTTTCGCGCAGGAAAACGATAACAGTAGCAAACTCCGTTTCGCCACCGCGTACCTGCGAGTCTGTGCCAATACATACTTTCAGCTTCCAGCCTGCATTCGTCTCCCGTATTATCGTGTTTTCAACAGCGCTTTTCACGGGCAGTTTCAATGTTTCTCCACTAAAGGTGCGCCATAACATAGGCATATATTTTAGTTATACTAAAGTTACCCATATAATTGTTACATAAATCTTATGTGAATGTTAGCTTACAATGAAATACACATGTTATAAACATTCCTACTTTGTGCTTGCTGCACCCTTTTTGTTATTAGCCCGTTAAACATTAACCATTTTCGTAAAGCATAGAACTGGTTTCGTATTTAATGCTATCTTTGTTTATCCTTCCGCAGGCTTAGCTTTTCGGAAGTATGGAGACAGGACATATAGAGAGTATAAGAGAACATTCAGTAAACAACTGACTATCTCTTAAACAAACAAAATGGAGTTTAACACAGGCGAAAGGGGCAAAACCGCAATACTGCATGCCGAATACTGGACTATCGGCAAGTGGTTCTCTTTCCTTATTATATTTATTGCTTCCTGGGCGGGTATTTATTTTGCTACCCACTCAGATTATGGCATTCAGGGCTACGAATATGCGACTTTCAGCAATCAGCAGGTTCGTCATATCAACCGCATACTTACCAGTCAGTCAAATATTACCGTGCAGGAATCTCCACAACCTGCAAATTTCATTGATAGTTCCGTATCCAATGTAGCTGTATCTCAAAATGAGGTGAATGCACTCAACACGCTTGGCTGCGATATTAATTGTCGTGCTGAGAAAGTATTGCTATATGTCAATAGTGAGTTTGACGGCAAAGTATCCCCCGAACAATTACAATCTCTCAAGCAATACCTCAGCACATTCGCACAACAGGATGTAGGCATTTTTCTGGCAGACTATAAGCTGAAAGTACGTTCTTACTTCTGGCTGGCAGGGCCGCTTATTTATGCCGAAGTGGTGTTTTGGGTAGTGATAGGTGTGGTTTGCAGTGTATTATTTGCCACAGGCAATGCATTGCGCCGCAATAATAAACGCGGTTTCGATAATAAAGAAATCATGTACCAGCTCGCCAAGTTTTTCTATGCTCCGTTTCTTACGGTAGTCATCCTGCTGGCATACAATTACTTCAATAACAATACAACGCTCAGTACCAATCTCGGGCAGGGTATTATCGTATTCGCGTTCATTGCAGGTTTCTTTGCAGGCAGGTTCATGAATTTCCTTGACAAACTGAAACACCTTGTGCTACCGGGCAATGATGAAGGAGATATGCAACCTGCAGTCGCATATTCTTCACAGCAAATACCTGTTACAGCCAATGTATCGCAAATAGAAGCGGTAGAAGCTATGACTGTTGACCAAAACGGGGAATTGAACGCCACCATTGTACAGAAAAAGAAAGATGGCGAAATCATTGATGTGGAAATTGAGGTAAAACTCGATAATAGCGGCATGTCCGATGATGAGAAGGATAATATCCTCAACAAAGGCTTCGCTAAAACAATTGTCACCCTGCACAATGTAAACGGCAAAGAAATTATTCCGGCCAAAAAAACTACTGATAACGACAATGCTATTTTCACGGCTTACAATGTGAAACCGGGTATCTATATAGCACGCGCTACCCTGTCTCAAAAGTTACAGGACGACCATATCATCAACCTGTTCGGCGAACGTACCACTTATATTACAATCGACAAACCGGGGCTGGAACTCTACATCCGTAAATACGAACTGGTAGATTAATCTTACTATATATATGTAATAAGCCACGTAAACCGGGGCTTTATTTTTTGCTGCAAATACCGTTTGCTTTATTTTGCAAGGGTATATGAAACAAATTATCGCATTACTGCTGTTATTGGCCACCTGCTATACAACACATGCACAGGAACAACAGCAACAAACTCCATTGCTCAGCCCGCGTGCTTATGTAAAAACCAAACACATAACCATATCCTATGGTCAGCCATCTAAGCGCAACCGTGTTATCTTCGGCGAGCTGGTACCCTACGGACAGGTATGGCGCGCAGGTGCCAACGAGGCTACAGAAATCAAATTCCGTAAGCCGGCAACATTGGCTGGTGTACCCGTAGATACAGGCACTTATACATTCTTCGTTATCCCTGCGGAAAAAGAATGGCTCATAATACTGAACAAACAATTGGGCCAGTGGGGTGCTTACGAATATGATAAGCATAAAGACAAAGATGTGTTGAAAGCTGCAGTGCCTGTGCAATCGCTGAATAAAGTGCAGGAAAAACTACTGTACCAGATTAATAAAAAGGCATTGATTATTAAATGGGATAAAACAAGCGTGAGTATTCCATTGACTATTAACCATTAGTTAATTAGTCAATTCTTATATAATTAGTATTCAAGTTCATCTGTTATTCTTACCGTTTCGTCTTTTTAAAGTTTTATTCAGCAAAACGGCATATTATTTTTACATCAGCTTCTTAATAAATGTTAAGAGCATAGGAGTAAACATAGGTAAACGGCAATTGCGGCGTGTTTTTTAACTCGCCGCTTTTTTTATACCCTGTCATACCCTAACAAATTCGGCTATATTTCCGTTTTACTCCCTTATTTTGCACCTATGAAGATTGTACCCGGAGAAATTAAGACCGCAGATTTACACGCATATTTATTAGGTGCTATCGCGCCACGCCCCATATGTTTTGCAAGTACGGTAGATAAGGATGGCAATGCCAATCTTTCGCCATTCAGCTTTTTCAATGTATTCGGCAGCAAGCCGCCTGTATTGGTGTTTTCGCCCGCACGCCGTGTACGCGATAATACCATCAAGCACACGCTCGAAAATATTTACGAAACCAAAGAAGTAGTGATAAACGTAGTAAGCTACAATATGGTGCAACAAATGAGCCTTGCCAGCTGCGAGTACCCGAAAGGTGTGAGTGAATTTACTAAAAGTGGCTTCACCCCGGTAAAGGGCGATATGGTAAATGCATACCGCGTTAAGGAATCGCCTGCACAACTGGAATGTAAAGTAACACAGGTTATAGAAACAGGCAACGAAGGCGGCGCCGGCAACCTCATCATCTGCGAGGTGCTGTGTATGCACATCAACGACGAGGTACTAAACGAAGCAGGTAAGATAGACCCGCACAAAATAGACCTTGTAGCACGTATGGGTGGCGACTATTATTGCCGCGCATCGGGGAATGCGGTGTTTGAAGTACCAAAACCCAATACACAATTAGGTATCGGCTTTGATAACCTTCCTGAAAGCATACGCAACAGCAAAGTGCTTACAGGCAATAACATCGGCCTGCTGGGCAACAGCACAGCCATTCCAGTAGTAGATACTGTACTCTACGACGATAGGCTGACACATATACTGCGAGACAACAGCAACGACGAATCAACACTTACTACCGCACTACACCTCTATGCAAAAGAGCTCCTCGACGAGGGCGATGTTCACAAAGCATGGCAAGTATTGCTTGCGGGTGGGTAGATTAAAAAGGCTTAGCGTTTGCTAAGCCTTTTTAAATACTTCTAAAAGCCCTCCCGTTCAAGCGTCCTCGCTTGAACAAACACAGTTCTTAACAATTGTCAAGTAATCCCACCTGTACTGAACATAATTTTGCACCAATGGAAAACAATAAAAACATCCGTTGTGCGGGCGCACTCTTTGTGCTAGTTATGATGCTCTATATGACGGGCGATGCATTGCTTACTAAACAAGCCGCAATTGGCGGGCTGCTGCTGATAGCTAATTCATTATCTGCCATGGCTATTGCAGCATTGTTATACCCCATGCTTGCAGCACAAAGTAAAGCTGGTGCATTGGCCTATCTTGCTTTTCGTATTACAGAAGGCATCCTGCTGATGATTGGCATGGTATTCTTATTACTTCCTTATTATGCTCCTTCAGATACTGCAATACCTGTTGAAACACTTACAAGTATTGCTAAAAAGCTGAACTACCTCATGTATCAAACGGGGATGCTATCATTAGGCATTGGCGGAATTGTGTGCAGCAGGTTGTTGTACAAAAGCAGTCTTATACCTAAGTGGTTATCTGCATGGGGCATCGCTGGGTACTCGTTGCTTGGTATCGGCTGTATGCTGGAACTTTCAGGCTATCCGTATGGTATCTTATTATCTGCGCCCGGCGGATTGTTTGAGTTGGTATTGGGTATATGGTTGATGGTAAAAGGGCTGCATCGTGTACCGGCACGTATTATGCCCGCTTAATTTTATTCCTGTCTGCAATGCGTTTTCTTATCCTGCTGAGCGATTCCGGTTTCACCCCTATATAACTGGCAAGCTGATATAGAGGTACGCGCTGTACCAGTGCGGGATTGTTATCCAGCAAGTGCAGGTATCTTTGTTCAGGCGTATCGGTTACATACCTTGCCTGTAAAGCCTGTTGCTCACTCATTATTTTTTCAAGTACCATCCGCGATATGGTTTCAAACTTACTGTTCGCCCGGTACATTTCCTCTTCACGTTCTTCATTGCCAACTACCAGTATCGTGTCTTCTATACATTCCAGGTAATGGTCTGCCGGCAATCCTTGTGAAAAACTGTGCAACGAAACCACCCATTGTTCTTCAGTAAAAAAATTACTCGTTTTCTCTTCACCATCTATCATATAATACTGGCGCACACAGCCCTTTAATACAAAATAACACTCCGTAGCTATTTGCCCCTCTTTCAGCAACAAGTCACCTTTTTGATATGTACGCGTGCGAATACTGTCTGCAATCACCTGTGCTTCGTATGCAGTCAGCGACATTATTTTCCGGAAATAATCTATCAGTTTCTGAGCGTTTGCCATATCAGTTTTACCTGCAACATTGTTGCACACAGTTTCAAAATTAAGGGTTTTACCAATGAAGAGTTATACCCAGCAATCAAATATCAAACTCTAAAATCAAGGTAATTAATAATTTTTTACTTTTTAACGTATATTTGTAATAATAAATTTACCATGAAAACAACCCGAAACAAGTGTAACCTACCATTGTTACAACTGCAACAAAATGCAACAATTCATCTCGCAAATTCATTGATTATCAACCATTGCTTTGTTGCAACAACTGAAAACTGTACAAACACTATCAAAAACTATCAACATATAGATAAAATCAACAACCAACCTACCCTCTTAAAATCCTACATTTGAAATCCGGAGTCTTTCTAATTAATACTCAATACTTACTACTAGAAAAAGCATGTTTACCATCAATCGTCCATATCAGCCTGCCGGAGACCAGCCCACTGCCATTGCAGAATTGGTAAAAGGCATCAACGAAGGCGAAACGTTTCAGACACTGCTGGGTGTAACCGGCAGTGGTAAGACGTTTACTATGGCCAATGTAATACAGGAAGTGCAGAAGCCTACATTGGTATTGACACACAACAAAACGTTGGTAGCGCAGCTATATGGCGAATTCAAGCAATTCTTTCCTGATAATGCGGTAGAGTATTTCGTAAGCTATTACGACTACTATCAGCCCGAAGCATATATACCTACATCAGATACTTACATCGAAAAAGACCTCAGTATCAACGAAGAACTGGAAAAGCTGCGCCTGCGTGCTACCAGCAGCCTTCTCAGTGGCCGCAGAGATATTATAGTGGTGGCATCTGTAAGCTGCATCTATGGTATGGGTAATCCTACTGATTATGCAGCTGGTATCATACGCCTCAATCGTGGTGATAATATAGGGCGCAATCAGTTTCTGCACCGCTTGGTGAATGCACTGTATATGCGCAGCCAGGGAGAGTTTACAAGAGGTACATTCCGCGTACAGGGCGATACGGTTGACATCAACCTGCCGTACGTAGATTATGGCTATCGTATTACCTTCTTTGGCGATGAAGTAGAAGAGATAGAAAGCTTTGAAGTAGATACCGGCAAACGCATCGGTACCATGCAGAACGCAGCCATCTTCCCTGCCAACCTGTACCTTGCCCCACGCGACCAGATGGTACAAATCATCCATGAAATACAGGATGAGATGAACAAACAACACGAATACTTTAAAAGCATAGGTAAACATATAGAAGCACAGCGTATCAAAGAACGTGTCAACTACGATCTGGAGATGATACAGGAACTTGGCTATTGCAGCGGAATCGAAAACTACTCTCGCTTCCTCGACCGTCGAAAGCCCGGTACACGCCCGTTCTGCCTCATAGACTATTTCCCTGATGATTACCTGCTGGTGATAGACGAGAGCCACGTAACCATACCACAGGTGAGTGGTATGTATGGCGGCGACCGCAGCCGTAAATTAAACCTTGTTGATTTCGGCTTCCGCCTGCCCAGTGCATTGGACAATCGCCCGCTCAACTTTCATGAGTTTGAAGGAATGCTGAATCAGGTAGTGTTTGTAAGTGCCACACCGGGAGATTATGAACTGGAACAAACAGGTGGTGTAGTAGTAGAACAAGTAGTTCGCCCTACAGGCCTGTTAGACCCGCCGATAGAGATACGCCCGAGTATCAACCAGATAGACGACCTACTGGATGAAATAGACAAACGCATCAAAAAAGGTGACCGTGTATTGGTAACAACCCTCACCAAGCGTATGGCCGAAGAGATGGATAAGTACCTGAAGCGTATCAATATCAACAGCCGTTATATACACAGCGAGGTAGATACATTGGAGCGTGTAGAAATACTCCGCGATTTGCGTTTAGGCAATATAGATGTACTGGTAGGTGTAAACCTACTTAGGGAAGGGCTCGACCTTCCTGAAGTATCGTTGATGGCAATACTGGATGCAGACAAAGAGGGCTTCCTGCGCAATGTACGCTCGCTGACACAGATGGCAGGGCGTGCCGCACGTAATGCCGATGGCCTTGTTATCTTCTATGCCGATAAGGTAACAGACAGTATGCAAAAAACCATTGACGAAACCAGCCGCCGCAGAGATAAGCAAATAGCCTACAATTTGGAACATGGCATTACACCACGTACGGTTATTAAATCGAAAGAAGAGGTCTTCAAACAAACATCAGTTCTGGAGATAAAAGGCTATGACGAAAACAACAAATACGCCATACACGAAGAGTTAGCACCGATAGCTGCTGAAGATGAAGTAGAATACAAGAATATTGCACAGCTTGAAAAACTGATAGCAAAAACGAAAAAGGACATGGAGAAAGCAGCCAAAGAACTTGACTTTATGGAAGCTGCAAGGCTAAGGGATAAAATGTTTCAGTTACAGAAAGAGAAGGAAGCACTTAAGTAACACTCCTGAAAACTGTATAACGCAACACCACCTCAAGCAATAAACACATAATAGCTATCAAAGCAAAAGGAAAAAACAACTCTGCATAATGCTTATACGAGCTTATTTCCACTTTGGTCTTTTCAAGTTTGTCAATGTCTTTGTATATAGATGCTAAAGACGCATTGTTTGTAGCGCGATAATACTTGCCGCCTGTTTCAGTTGCTATCTTACGCATCAGTGGTTCGTCTATCTGCACAGGCATCATTTGTTTCTGTATGCCAAACGGTGTTTGTACAGGATAGGGTGCCTGCCCCATACTACCCACACCTATGGTATATACGCGTACTTTATAGCTCTTGGCAATTTCAAGTGCCGTCATCGGGTCTATAAGCCCCGTATTGTTTACACCATCTGTCAGCAATATCAGCACCCTGCTCTTGCCCTTTGCATATCGCAGCCTGTCGACCCCCGTAGCAAGGCCCATGCCAATAGCTGTACCATCTTGCAGCATACCGCTCTTTATATTGCTAAGCTGCTCCTTCAGTACATTGTGGTCTATCGTTATCGGGCATTGGGTAAAGCTCTCACCGGAAAAGATAACCAGCCCCAGCCTGTCAGTCGGGCGTTGGTCAACAAAGTTGAGTGCGACTTTCTTAGCAGCTTCTATACGATTAGGCTGCAGGTCTTCAGCCAGCATACTACCCGATACATCTATTGATAAAACTATATCAACACCTTCGCTATCAATATTCTCTGTCGTGTTGCTTGATTGCGGGCGCGCTAATGCAACGGTCAATGCTATCAATGCGATGACACGCAATCCAAACAATGCAGGACGAAACCGTACACGCCATGTTGGCTTAACCCTTGTAATACCTGCCAATGTAGTAAGACGTATAGCAGGATTATCTGTAGCCTTGTTGCGTTGCTGCCACCATATCATAAAGGGTATCAGCAGCAGCAAACCGAAGTACAGCGGATGCGCAAAGCTCAGGTGTTTAAAGTCTAATAGCGCATTCATTACACAGCAGAGTTTTGAGGTTCAGCAACTATTACAGGCTTTGTAGCCACAACAAACTGTTTTGCATACTCCATTGCAGACAAGTGCTCTTGCGGCGTAGGTTGCGCCTTTGCAAACTTGGCAAGGTCGGCAATATAGAATATGTTAGATAACAACATTCTGTGCGATGTCATTTCCTTATTCAATGCTACTTTGTGCAGTATCTCGTCTGATGTCAGTTCCATTACATTCACACCAAAGCGCTCTTCAATATAAGACCTGAGTATATCTACCAGTTGCGTATGATACTCCTTAGGCTGATTGTTCTCCCAAAGCTTTTGTTGTTCCAATTCATTAAGCAGGCGTGTGGCTTTTTCATTAGGTGTTTCTTTTGGTACTTGCGGCAATATTACCGGCATTGCGGTCTTCTTATTACGTATAAAATAAGTAGTAACAACAGCTATCAGTATAATAAGTATAACCCCTCCGATAATGTACCATATATAATCCAGCCATGTGGATTTTACCTGCATGATACCCTTGATACCTTTGAATGCCTGTGTAGTATCCACTGCTACTGTTTGTACCAGTATCGGGAATGAATCTGTCTGCAATGTATATGGTGTACCATTGCCGGGTAATACTGTAAAGATGAAACGCGGCACTTCGTGCATACCCGAATCAAAACCAGTGATGAGCAGGCGTTGCTTGTAGGTAACAAGATTGCCTTTCCTGACAGTATCTATCTTTCCTTTTTCTACAATTTCCAGCCCGTTGAATGTATCAGGTAATACTGCCCATTGCAGCTTGCTTGTATTAGGATTGTGCTGAGCTTCTACAAACAACCTCGTCTGGTCGCCAACCATTATCTGTGCAGCATCAATACGTGCACCCACCTTTTCTTCCTGTGCGTATATGGTAGTGCCCGTAAGCAATAAGAGTAATAATATATAGTATGTAAATATCCTTGCCATCATGCTTTACCTTGCTTTAAAGAAAGTTTGCAGCGATTTCACATAGTCTGCATCAGTACGTATATCCAGTAGTTGCGCACCGCTTTTGCGAAATGCCTGTACGCAGTATTTCTGGTGCTGGTCGAAGCTGTTAGCATATTGTACACGTACAGATTTATCGTCCGTATCAATCCACTGCAGTGTGCCGCTTTCTGCATCCATTAGCTGCACCAACCCTGCCTGTGGCAGTTCCCGATCGTGTTTGTCATATATCTGCATACCTACCAGATCGTGCTTGCGTGCTGTAAGTTGCAATTGTTGTTCGTATGGTTCGCTGATGAAATCACTCATCAGGAAAGTTATGCTCTTCTTCTTCTGTACCTGGTTCAGATACTCTAAAGCCACTTTGATATTCGTGCCTGCTTTCTGTTCAGGTTCCAAAGCAATCAGCTCACGTATGATGCGCAGGATATGGCTTCGGCCTTTTTTCGGCGGGATGAATTTCTCCACCTTATCGCTAAAGAAGATAACACCTACTTTATCGTTGTTGGTAGCAGCCGAAAAAGAAAGCACAGCACTCACCTCTGTAATAAGTTCTCGTTTCAATCGCTGACTGGTGCCGAATAATGAGCTGCCACTCACATCTACCAGCAGCATTACAATCAGTTCACGCTCCTCTTCAAATACTTTTACAAACGGATGAGAGAAACGGGCAGTCACGTTCCAGTCTATAAATTTCACATCATCCCCCGGGGTATATTCACGTACTTCGCTAAAGGACATACCACGCCCTTTGAATGCGGAGTGGTATTCTCCTGCAAAGATGTGATTGCTCAACCCGCGGGTTTTAATCTCAATATGTCTTACACGCTTTAGTATCTCAGCTGTAGTAAGCATTGTTCTGTGGATTTTTCAGATGACAAATGTAATCGTTCAGAAATATCAAATACTTAAAATTTTTCTAAAAATTAGCCCTTAGCTTTGGGAAAAATTAAAGCATCGCATATATGAAAGCATTAATAACATTACTGACAGGTGCATCTTTACTGATGGCGTCGTGCGGGGATGAAAATACAGGTGATGGAGCAGCTATAAACGATACTGCTGTTGCTGCTGATATACCTGCAGTAGAATTGGCTGACTTCTCTGCTTCTCCTGAATTTCCCGATGCACAACTGGGCATTGGCGAAGTGAAAACAACTGCACTAGGTACAGATTCAGTAAAGCTGGAGTTTACCTTCAATGTAAAGAACTATGAACTGAAGAACCAGACATCTGACGCTGACAATAAAATGTGTAACAACTCTGACCAGGGGCAGCATATACATTTTATACTGGACAATAAACCCTATGCTGCCCTATACGAACCTAAACACAGTGTAGTATTGCCTAAGAACAGTGAGCATTACCTGTTGGTATTCCTTGCTCGTTCTTATCACGAGTCTATCAAGACCAAAGGCGCATCTGCTTTGCTGCACTTCAAAATAGATGGCAATGCAAAGATGCAGAAACTGGAAGCACCAACTGCACCTATGGTATTCTACAGCAGGCCGAAGGGAGATTACATAGGCAAGAAAAACACCGACAACCTGCTGCTTGATTTCTATGTATGGAACGGACAACTGAACGACAGTACACTGAACATAAAAGCACAACTGAAGGCAAACAGCGTGGACACTACTTTTGTAATGAAAGCATGGAAGCCGTATATGCTGAAGAATGTGCCACTTGGCAAACCAAGCATAACGCTGACGCTGACAGACAAAGACGGCAATAAAGTAGAAGGTATGAATACGGAAGTAACCAGGGAGTTTAACCTTGCTGCAGACGAACCGATTAAATAAATATTGAACAATAATAAAACAGGACGGCTTGGTGTTTTACCGAGCCGTTTTCTTTTGTACCTTAACCTGCCATGCAATTCAATACAAGGGTATATAAGGCTATTGAAAGTATAACTGCTAACCAATATTGGTTACTACTGTCTGCATTGCTGCTGGTGGCTGTTGCCATGTTCTTTTCCTTTCCCAGTTACGGAGATATGAATGCAAAAGAATGGGAGCCTTTGTTTGAAAAAGCAGCCAACCCCTTTGCAAATGGCAGCTATGCCGACGGCACCCATGCTGCCAAACTCAGCTTCAGGTTGGTACTGCCATTAGTAGTACATTATCTGCATTTGAACATTACAGGTGTATTGATATTGCTTGGCATTGTCGGCTTGCTTAATTTCTACCTTGTGCTGAAGCTGGCAAATAACATATTACAAGACAGACAACAGGCATTTATTGTTGGTCTGTGCAGTGCATTGATATATTTTGGCAAATGCTCGTTTACAGAATTACGCGGCACTATGTTCGATGGATTGGCGATATGCTTTTTGCTGAGTGCTATGCTTTCGAGGTATTACTGGGTGACTGCAATCTTTATCTTCCTGAGTGCATGGTGCGATGAGCGTGGGCTGATAGCATCTGCATTGGTATGGCTGTACTTTGTTGTAAAAAACGATGAACCTGCCTTCTTTAAAAAGATATTCAGTAAACAATTACTAAGCATATACCTTGCATGGATTGGCTATATAGCGGTGCGGTACGTGCTTAGTACTACATACGGACTGCATACTGACACAAAAGGCGTAGGCTTGGGTGTACTACTCAATCAGATAAACAACATACCCATAGGTATATGGAGTGCGTTGGAAGGATTGTGGCTATTGGTAATAATGGGAGGATTGCTGCTATACAACCATAAGCGTTATATGGAATTGCTGAAATACATCGGTATAAGCAGCCTTATATTAATACTCGGGCTTAGTGTAGTAGATATTACACGCAGTGTGGTGTATATTTTCCCGGTAGTATTTATTGCACTGCACCTGATAAACAAATACAGCGAAAAAGAAATGCTGCATAAACTGCTATGGTATGCTTTGATACTATGCTTTATATATCCCGCTTATTATACAGGCGGCAAAAGCAGTATATGGTGGACATATCCGCTGCCGTTGCAAATGATTAGGTAAAGTTTTAATCTAAATATGAAATCCGATAAGATAATTGAAATAGGTATCGACAATGAAGAGCGATTATATATTAAGCCTTCAACATCTCAATTCTTATACATTTACAGATCTGCAGTTGAAGTTCATTGGGATAATACTAAGAAAATCCTATACTCTCCTAAACCAAGAGATTGGACATATCTCAAATGGTACAACCATATCATAGCAACAGCCTTAGACTATGGTTATCTACTAAAACTTACTGAGAAAACAGAATGGGTAAATATTCCAAAGGATTTGAAAACAGAAATACTTTCTTCAAATCCTTTTTAAAATTATTAGATGCACTAAACAATCCGCTTCACAATTGCCCCACCATCTATATCAGTTATCTGTACTATGCCGGGTGTTTTGCCTTCTTCTATTTTGCCTATTGTGTGTTGCATTTGCAGCGCACGTGCACCATTCCATGTAGCCCAGCGCAGCAGGGTGCTCCAGTCTATATTCGGGTATTGTTTTTTGATGGTTTGCAGCTCTGCCATGATGCTCAGTTGATGATTGGACGACAGGCTGTCTGTACCTATGCATATATTGTTGGCATCGCGCAGCAGTAGGTTGATGTCGGGCAGGCGATTTTCTATATACATATTGGCATTGGGGCACAGGCACCAATATACATCGGGCAACAGGCGCTGCACAGCAGTAATGTCTGCCTCTGTAGTATAAGTATTGTGTATCAGCACAAGGCGGTGCGTAGGCGCCATCCAACGCATATAGGTTTGCAGGGAAGACTTGCCACTCGGGTGAAAGAATGTATCGTCTATACCCAAACCACTGAGTAAAGTGTGTATCTCTCCTTCTTTGCTTTTATAAAACTCATCCTCCGCACGTGTTTCCTGATTGTGGATGGATATAATGCTTTCAGGATTGTGCTGGTCTATCAGCCTAAAGAGTGCATACGATACCGAGTAGGGTGCATGTGGTACAATGCTTTGATTAAGAATATGTGTATCGCTATCCTGCGCAACAAATGCATCGTAGGTTTTTACTGCATATCCAAACTGCTTTACTGGCATTTCGTTAAAGCCGATAGCCTCTGTAAAACTGTGAAAATGCATCTTGCCACTTGCACGTTCCGGTAATGTATCGTTGGTATTACAGATGTCGCCCACGGCTACTATACCGTTATCCAGCATTTCGCTGAACGCCTGCTGGCGTGCCTCTGTCTTTTGTTCGTCTGTAAAGCCAAAGCGATGTTGCATCACCTGTTGCAGAAAAGGCACCAGCCCCGTATGCTCGGGTATGATGCCTTTCATATGCGATAACTCCAGATGGCAGTGTACGTTTACAAAGCCCGGAGCCAGTATGCCTTCGTAGTGTGTTGCTTCGTTTTGTTTATCAGCCTCGTGTATGGCTACTATAGTGCCGTCCGTTGCTGTTTCTATTACTGAGCCTTCGGGCAACCAGTGTATGCCGTCATGTATCTTAGATGCTGTAAGCAGCACGCTGTTATATTTTAAAGTGTTTCAGCAGTATTACTTCTTTTTCTTCCAGCAGTCGCCATTTGCCACGTGGCAGGTTTTTCTTGGTAAGCCCTGCATACATTACACGATCCAGCTTTTCTACTGCATAACCAAGGCTTTCGAATATGCGGCGAACGATGCGGTTGCGACCGCTGTGTATTTCTATACCCAGTTCGTTTTTTTCGTCGAGGTAAGAAAGTGCATCTACCTGTACCGGGCCGTCTTCCAGTTCAAGGCCAGCCAGTATTGCTTCAAAATCTTTCTTCATCAGTGGCTTATCCAGCGTTACCTGATATACTTTCTTTGTCTCGTAGCTTGGGTGCGATAGTTTCTGTGCAAGGTCGCCATCATTGGTAAGCAGCAACAAGCCAGTTGTGTTTCTATCCAGCCTGCCTACAGGGTATAGCCTGTCGAACTCTGCACCATGCAACAAATCCATTACAGTATCACGTCCCTGCGGATCGTCTGTAGTAGTGATGTATCCTTTAGGTTTGTTCAGCAACAGGTAAACACGGTTGCGCTGTGGTGTCAGCTTTTTACCAGCTATCGTTACTTCGTCAAACTCCAATACACGATAACCGGGGTCCAGCATCAGCTCGCCGTTTACTTTTACCTTTCCTTTCTTCACCATATCCGCCGCCTCGCGCCTGCTGCAAGTACCGCTGTGCGATATGTACTTGTTCAGTGTCATTTCTTTCGGGTCTTCAGCTACTTCTTCCTCATCGCTGCGTCGTTTTCTCGTAGTTTTCTTCTCGTGGTATTCTTTCTTGGATTTTTCAAATTTCTCCGCATCGTTTTTACGGAACGGGCCACTTACTTTGCGGGAGCCCAGCGGGAATGGTTTATCAAAATCTTCAGCACGTTCCCCTTTCTTTATAGTCAGTTTTTTACCCTCGCCAAGCGATTTTTCGAATTCCTTCGGTGTTACGAAGTTCTTTTCATAATCTTCTACAGGGCGGGCAGCTTTATCTTCTTTAAAAACATTGCGTTCCGAAAACTTCTTTTTGCTTTCCGGGCGGTCATCCTTTTTGAATTTGCCACCTTTTGCATCTTTATCAAAGCTTTTATCCTTGTCAAAACTGCGTTTCGGGCGGTCGTCTCCATCCTTATCGAATGAACGCTTCGGACGGTCATTATCAAATTTTCGGTCTTTGTTATACGGGGACTTTTCGAAACTACTGCGCTTTGGTTTGTCCTCGCCATCGCGGCTGAAACTGCGCTTTGGACGGTCGTCTCCGTCTTTGTTGAATGAACGTTTCGGACGGTCGCCATCTTTATCGAATGAACGCTTGGGGCGATCACTGTCAAATTTGCGGTCTTTATTATATGGCTTATCGAAGCTGCGTTTCGGTTTATCTTCTCCATCGCGGCTGAAACTGCGCTTCGGGCGGTCGTCGCCGTCTTTGTTGAAAGAACGTTTCGGACGGTCGCCATCTTTATCAAATGAACGCTTGGGGCGGTCATTGTCAAATTTGCGGTCTTTATTGAAAGGTTTGTCGAAGCTGCGCTTTGGTTTGTCATCCCCGTCACGGCTGAAGCTGCGCTTCGGGCGGTCGTCGCCGTCTCTGCTAAAACTGCGCTTCGGATGGTCTGCTCGGTCTTTAGAAAATGAGCGTTTGCTCCTATCATCACGGTCAAAACTCCTTTTAGGGCCTGCCTCGTCATCACGTTTATCCCTGCCAGCAGGTTTTTTGAAGCCTCCTGCCGGTTTGCCAGTACCTCTTTTTTCAAAGCCTTTTTTATCGCCGTCCCTACCTTTGCCGGAAGATGGATTATTCCTCATTATTCAGTTTTATTCAATATGATAAGCTGCAAAGGTACAATCTTTACGGGGGACTAAAGTTTTTTTGAAAAATCTGTAACATTTTTGTTGCCAGAGCTATATACTTAGGAATGGAGCTTAAAGATTACAATAATTGCGTTAAAGAGTGGGCTGATGCACTTTTCCGCTTTGCCTGTAAATGCACAGGCAACGAGGAGGACGCGAGGGATGTAGTACAGAACAGCTTCGAAGTATTGTGGCAGAAAAGAGAGAATGTGGCACCCGCCAAGGCAAAAGCTTTCCTTTTCCAGGTTGCGTACAACCAATCGGTTGACAACTACAGGAAACAGAGCAGGGTAAGCTACAAAGAAGAAATAGATGATAACCGCAGCGTAATACAGGGGCAAAGCGACCTGAAACGGGTTTTGGAACGTGCACTGACCAAACTCGACGAACAGGCAAGGGCACTGGTACTCCTGAAGGACTATGAAGGCTACAACTACGAGGAGATAGGACAAATAACGGGACTGAACGAAAGCCAGGTAAAAGTGTACCTGCACCGTGCCCGCAAAGTGCTGAAGGATTATTTAGTAAGTGTTGAAAACGTAATATAAAGCTATGGTGAACCTGGAGAATTATGAGGAGTACATGATGATGTACGCAGACGGAGAGCTGAACGAGGCAGAAACAAAAGCCCTGATGGACTTTGTTGATGCCAACCCGGAGCTTCGTAAAGAGCTGGAGGCATACGCTGCTACCAAACTGGTACCTGATACCGCTATGCTATATGCCAACAAAGAACAGCTGATGAAAACACCACCGGCAGGCGGACGCACCATAGGTATGCGCACATGGTGGATGTATGCAGCGGCGGCGGCAGTATTACTTTTTGCAGTAACCATCTTCAGGCAGGGAAATGATACTACAGAGAGCCCTGTAGTAGCTACTACCGATATGCCTGCAACCAATACGCAGACAACACCAACAACAATACCTGTAATCAATAATAATAAAGAAAAGGAAGCCACTACAGAAGAGCTCCATTCAAATCCGACAGGTCCTGTTAACCATGAAAACAATTTAGCGAGTAGTAAGTCGGGAGCAGAAAGTAGAAAGTTGAGAGATGATAGCAGGAAGCCTAAGACTATAATTGAAGAAAAAACTGCAGAAGAAATAAAAATTGCGAAAGAAGAAAAAACAGTACTTGCACCACAACCCGTATACAAACCCGAAGAAGCACCTGCGAAAGAACTTATAGCACAGCAAACAGAAAAACCAAATAGCACAGAACCAATAGCATCAGCACCAACAGAAGAAATAAGCAACGAACCACAAAAACAAAAAAGGCGCTTACTGGATATACTGCCCATCAGCAAACAAAAAAGAGAAGGTGCCAGCATGATTGCAAACGCTGTAACAAAAAGAGTAGAAAAAGTAACAGACAACTTTAAAGACACAGATGTAACATTCAAAATCGGTAACAAGGAAATATTCGTAGTAAAACTTTAAAAACAACAGAACATGAAACTTATATATTGCCTGATGGCAGCTACTGTACTGAGCCTTAGCGCCAATGCACAAGACGGAGAAAAGAAAGAAAAGAAAACCACTACCATCAAAATAGGCTCAGATGGCATTACTGTGAATGACAAGAAGGTAGAAGAAAAGCCTGAGAAAAATTTTGACATCAGCGTGGGTATGGTTGATATCGGCATCAACTCTATAATTGACAATACCAACTATAACAGTGCTGAAGCGAAGGCCTTCCTGCAAGTACCACAAAACCTGCAGAACGAAAACCTGTTCAGTATGCGTACAGGCAAATCGTGGAATGTGAATGTGTACCCGCTGATGGCTAAAATAAGGTTGCAAAACGGCAAGAAACAAAAGATATACCTGTCAACCGGTATCGGTTTGCAGATGTACAACTTCCGCTACACAAAGAACATCAGCTACAAAAACGAAACTGTACCTATGGTAGTGATGGACTCTATCGGATTCAGTAAAAACAAAATAGGCCTTACCTATCTGAGTGTACCATTACAATTCACCTTCAAAACCAAACTGGCAGAAAAAGCATGGCTTGTATATGGTGTAGGTGTAACAGGTGGCTACCGCATTGCATCCTGGAACAAACAAATATCTGCTGAACGCGGCAAACAAAAGAACCGCGATGAATTTAACTTCAACGATTTCAATGCTTGTGTAACGGGCGAAATAGGATTGGATGACTACTTCCGCATATTTGCAAGCTACCAGGTAACACCATTACATAGTACAGGTTTAGACCAACGTCCCTTTACAATCGGCCTACGTTTTGGTGGTATATAATGAGAAAGGGATTTGATTGTAATACAAACAGAAAGCCCCTCGCAAAAACGAGGGGCTTCTTTATCATGTTGTTAGATTGAGCTTATTTAAACATCCCTTCCAGTGCCTCACGCGTAGCCTCAGGATCTCCTAAATTTTCTATCCCGATTGCCATGATGAACCAAGCATAAAACGCAATTGTCATTAATGAGAGTACAAGAGCTATAATAGCACATATCTTGCCTGCTTTCAGATTACTATAAGATCCTTGTGTGTACATAGCAGGGTTAGCTACATAACGATTGGTATCCTTGCTTGCTAATACCAATGCTATAATAGATGTAACAAGCCCACCACCATAGCAGCAACATAGCAATATTGAAATGATACCCAATACTAATACCGCAGTTGCATTAGGCAGTGCTATTTGCGGCTGGTTCAGTTGTTGTTGTTCAGCGTAATTGTTTTCAGTCATATCAGTTGGTTTGAGAAAAATTTAGAGATATAGTTTACCAATATCACAATAGCTGTTACAATATATAAATATTTGACAATTGCAGCGCCATATTTCAACTTAAAAATGAGATGTACGCATAATAATAACATCGTTGCAATGATAAATACTGCAGGTGGATATACTTGCCATGATGCATGGAAATTACCTTTCAGCAATTCGAGGCTGCCACGTTGCAGGCCACAGCCGGGGCAATCTATATACATCAGTTTTTTTGAAGGACATGCAAGCATATGCTGCTCCATCCAACTAATACATGAATTGTAGCCCTCAGACATCATTATTCTTCAATACCGGCAGCTTTTTTATGCTTATCTCTTTCGGCAATCAGTACAGGATGCGCTTCGCCGAACGTTGTCATGATATTCGTAATCAGCTTTTCAATCTCTGCCCTGCCTTCCTGCTTTCTTCCCAACTCTTCGATGCGAAGCAACCAACCATGCAGGTCGCGTATTTTAACGATACCTACACTTGATTTCAGAAAATGGGCTTGCTTGTATGTAGCATCCCAATCATCCGTTTCACGAATTAATTGTTCCAGCTTTACCAGGCCATCCGGGGTAGTACTTAGAAAAATATCCAGCAGTTCGTATAAATACTTGGAGTCTCCTCCGGATAATTCGTTGAGATAACTAAAGTCGATTAATGGCTCCATGTAAAACGATTGATAGAAACAAAGATATAAAGGCGGTTCAAATCTTCATCATTTTTTAGGTGATAGCAACGCCTGGTATTGTGCAGGTTGTGCCAGTATGCTCAGTGCTTTGTTGAAATCTTCATCTGATTTCAACCCGTTTTCTATACGGCCGCGCTGATAATAATATCTGGTAACTATTTCGTTTTGCAGTAAGCGCATTACTTCTGCTTTATTCTTTTGCAAATCCAGTTTCTTATCATGCGATGCTTTTTGCTGTAACGCTATGTATTCTGTTTTAAATCCATCAAATACCTTATCCCTCATCGCAATTTGCTTCAGGGAGTCTAGTGCTATTTCTGTTTCTGTTTTGTATGAGTAGTCTTTGTTATCAAGCCATTTGGCAAACTGTTGATAATCTGCATCTGTAAGTGAGAAACTGCCAGCGGGTGCGATAGTTTTATGTTCCTTCACATACTGCGTTGCATAATCGAAGAAATAGTTTTTGATGTATAACGTTATAGCGAGCTTACTGATATCCTGATTAGGAACCATGATATCAGGATCTACACCACCACCACTGAATACACGCCTGCCCCCTTTGGTTTTATATTCTTTCTTCAACGAATCGGGTATAAAGCCTACACTACCGTCCGGATTGCGATTACCATAATCTATTGCCTGTATGCACCTGCCACTTGGGGTATAATATTTGGCTGTTGTCAGTTTCAAACGTGCATTATAGCCTACAGGTTTCGTAACCTGTACGAGGCCTTTCCCATAAGAACGCTCTCCGATTACTACTGCCCTGTCAAGGTCTTGCAGTGTACCCGCAACTACTTCAGATGCTGATGCTGAAGAACTGTTAAGAAGCACAGCAACGGGTATTTTATCATCCCATACTGCACCTTGTGTTTTGAAATCCTCAGAAAATTCCGGCAATTTCCCTTTAGTACTTACAACCAATTGGCCCCTGTCAACAAATAAGTTACAGATGGCTACAGCTTCATTCAGCAAGCCACCGGGGTTATTTCTTAAATCTAGTACAACCGAAGCAAGGTTTGGTTGTACTTTTTTAAGGCTATCAAGGGTTGACCTGATAATACGGCTGCAAGCAGGTGTAAACTGTGTAAGATGTACGTATGCGATATTTTTGTTTGTACCCAGCAAACCAGCATATGGCACACTTGATAGTTCAATCTCACTCCTGCTTAGTTTTTTTACAGATTCAATACCTGTTATACCATCTTTCACCAACATAGATAACTGTGTACCCGGAGAACCTTTTAAAAGCTGGCTGATATCTTCCATTGTTTTTGTTTTCAATGGTTGATTATCTATAGATATTACCTCATCACCGGGTTTCAGCCCTGCAGTTGCTGCCGGGCTGTATTCATATACATCGCTCACAAACACTTTATCATCCTTTTTCCTCATATTAGCTCCGATGCCACCGTATTTTCCTGTTGTCTGAAATTCAAATTCTTCGATATCAGATTCGGTTATATAATTAGTATATGGGTCAAGGTTAGCTAACATAGCATCGATACCTGTTTTAATCATCTTACCAGGTTCAATGGGATCAACATAGTATGAGTTAAGCTCTTTAAATATAGATGTGTATATATCTAGATTTTTAGATATTTCGAAATAAGAGTCTGCCTTATGACTATAGATGAATAGAGATGCGGTTGCAGCAAGTGCAAATCCGGCGATGAAACCCTTCGATGATTTAAATATTCTTTTCATATATTATATATGATATTTTCATTCAGACTTAATATAGCAATGTACGAAATTTGGGTACTCAAAGTCTGGCTTGTGTAATTTTAACAAGTTTGCAAATATTTCAATTGGATTAATTCCAATATTTATTTAACTTGCTACTGTAAAATTGAGTAAAATGAAGAAACTTATACTTAGCCTGTCTGTAATATTATGCATTGGTGCCAGCAACGAAGCAAATGCCCAGTTTACTTTAGCAAAAGATACTGCTAAAGGTGTAGCATCCGACTATGGCTTGAAAGTTACAAATACGCTCACAAATACATCGGGCGGTACTATACAAGTAGATTGGAAAATACTTTCTCATAACATCCCTACTACAGGCAGTAATACATGGTACGTTAATTTCGGTCTTTGTGATAACAAGCTTTGTTATGATAACAGTATATTAAGCGGTGCAGTTACTCAAACAACATTTGATATACCTGCAGCCGGCAATATGCCTTTCTACATTTCTTATACTAATGCCATAGCGTCTGCTACTACTTTTGGTCCTTACTATGTTTCAGTGGAATTGAGTCAAGGTTCAAATAAAGACACTGCTACATTTATAATGAATAAATGGACAACGGGTATCAGCAATACTGCTACTAAAAATGCGGATAATATCGTAGTATATCCTAACCCAGCAGGTGATGATGTAAATGTTGTTTTCACTGGTATGAATGAAGTGAAAACTATCGGCATCTACAACCTGATTGGCAAAATGGTTAGTGTTTATAAAGTATCCGGCACAAGTGCAAATATGAATGTGGCTAATGTCCCATCCGGCATTTACCTCATCCGCCTGATGGATAACCAAGGCCATGTGGTGGCTACCAGAAAATTCAATAAACAATAAGCGTACTTTTAATATTATTTAATACGGCCTGAAAATTTCAGGCCGTATTTTTTTATGCAAGACTAGTGTTTTAATATTCGTAAATTAGTACTGAGAATATATCCCATGCGTTCAATTCTACTTATACTAATCCTGTCTGCATTCTGCAAATTCGGCCTCGCACAACAAGTATTCAGCGAGGGTGTGATTGAGTATGAAATAGCAATAGACCCTCCTGCCAACCAAGAAGGATTGGTGCAATACAAAGGCTCTTATACCATAACTGTCAAAGGAACACAAGTAAAAGAAGACCTGATACTTGAAAATGGATATAAAAGCACATTACTATATAACTACAGCACCAACAGTGTGCACTCATTGAAAAAAATAGGCAGCAAGCATATTGCTATTGAACTGGACTTGCTGCAATTGCAGAAACGGAGAGCAAAGTATGAAGGCTATAGTATTAAAGAAGTAAAAAATGACAAAGAGATTGCCGGAGTAAATGCAAAAGCATCTATTATTACATACAAAGATGGGAAGACGACCGATATATTCTATTCTGACGAGTGGCTAAACGGTTATATTGTATTTGATAACTTTCCCGGTATAAAACCATTATTGTTATCTTTTACTAATTACAATGATGACGGCATAGCAATACATTTTACAGCAAAAAAAGTAATTGCTACACCTGTGGAAAATGCAGTATTCAGAATACCTACCCATTACAAAATGATGAGCAACAATGAGTATCAGCAACTAAGTGGTAAATAGCTGTTTGCTTTTTTTGATAGGTAAAAACATTTTTATGGTAAAAGCTATATTAGGTATTGCTTTATCAATACTGATGACATGCAATGTTTATGCAAAGTCTTATAAAAGCTGGGAAGATGCACTTGAGGACAAGCATATTGTTACATCAATACAAATTACTTTTCGCGGACTGGAAGAAATACCGGATATACTTGACCAGTTTCCCCGGCTTGAGGAGCTGAACCTCAGTAATAATAAAATTACTGCGCTACCACCATCCCTCTTCAAATGCAATAAACTGAAACGGTTGATATTATTCAGGAACAGAATCAAAGAAGTACCTGATGCAATACATCGATTACATAATTTACAGGAGTTATCACTAAGCTATAACGAGATAGAAGTATTATCCGACTCTGTTTTCTTCTTTCCTTCATTACATATTTTAGCCCTTACCGGTAACAGGCTTACAGAAATTAACCCATTAATTCATAATCTCAGTTCCCTCACTACGCTGCGTGTTAATGGGAATCAATTAAAGAAACTGCCAGTTGAAATATGCAATCTTAGCAAACTTGATTTTCTTGATGCGAGTAATAATTATCTGGATACCATACCCGAAAATATCGGTGTACTTACCAATCTGAAATTTCTGTACCTGAACTATAACAGATTACATCATTTACCTGAATCACTTGAAAAATGCACTAAACTGCAGGAACTGGATGTAGTACGGTGCGGTGCATTACGAATGCCCGCAGGATTGCGCAATATACGTACGCTGGAAAACGTGTATATAGATGAACGAATAATACCATTCTACGAAAATCCGAGAAACAGGTTCAGGCAAGTGATACAGGTAATAGGCGCGAGTGATGCACTATACCGGCCTTCACAAAATCAGTAACACAAAAAAAAAATGGGTGGTAATGATACCACCCATTTTCATTTATATCATCTATACCCTCTTTATGGGAACAATACGCCGTTATATTTATTAACGTCTATCATTGGTATTGTAGCTCTGTACTTAGTGTTAATTGTAGTGATAATCTGATTAGCCACAAGCGCTGCACCACGCGGAGTAAGGTGAAGGCCATCTAATGAAAATGCACCACCGCTTACAAAACTTGTATTGAATGTAGAGCCGTTAAACAGCACACCTTTCTGCAATGTTTTCAGGTAACTGTTAACATCAACTACTGCCAGATTTTCTCTGCGAGCCATCAGTGCAATGATATTGTTGAAAGCATAGGTAGCTGTCTGAATTTTCAGCACCTCGCCTGCAGTCAGTACATATCTTGCAGGAATTGGTTTCAAAGTACCCCAACCTTTACACTTCAGAGAATCTTGCGGAGTGCTCAGCAAAATGTATTCACCATCTTTAATATGCCTGAACTTGTTAGGTGCAGTGCTATCTTCAATTACAAAATAGTTGTACCCTTCTTCAAAACGTATCCAACCACCCAGCGGATTGTACAAATCGTTCAGGTTGTTCACATCTTTTTTAGACAATAACAAACCCTTTGCAGGTATTGCTGTGAAGAACGGGCTTGATGTAATATCAGGAATATTTATCAAAACGCCTTGCGCACCTTTGCGCTTCATTGTACTTAATACAGTATCATAAGCAGCATTGAAAATATCTACATTAGATATCTGATTAGTCCCGCCAGGGGCAGGTGCTGCCTGATCTCCACCAGCCATAGCATAACCCAATACATCGTTGCTGCCAATCCATAATGTGAAGAATGTAGGTTTTGCAACTACCATTTCATCTACCGGCCTTGAGCCTGCAGGATTAACAAACATACGCCTTGCGTACGGATTCAATGCACCATAACCCGGCACCAGATAATCGATACAACGAATGCCCGGAATACCCATATTATTGAATGGACCGTCGCTATTGAATATATTATTACTGCTACCTGCAGAATCTAATGCCCCTGTATATGGGAATGGAGACAAGCCGGCAGCAGTATCGCACAAGCCTTTTCGTACAGTAAGCATGAGCTTTGCACCCGGGTAACCATATTCGCCCGGAAGCAACGGAAGCCTGAACTGACCACCGCCTACTACCTTCAATTGTTCGGCAAGTATAGCAGGGTATGAATTTTTCTGGCCGCTTTTGTACAAGCTACCATCAGCATAACCGGCAGTAAGAGAGTTACCTACTGCAACATAGCTGCTGAAATCAATACCTTCTCCACTCGAAGGTTTTTCAGGTTCAATATTTGGCTTACATGATGCCATCAACAGGCCCATTAAACCGAGTATATATACTTTCTTCATTGTAGTAATTTTTTAATGGATGAATTAGAAATCGTAACTGATACCTAAGCCCGGATTAATGATTTTAGTTTGATAACGGCCACCGAAGTTTGCTTCATCAAATGAGCCATCGCGCTTAGGTGTAAACACATATTCAAATACACCCATAATACAGAGTTTCTTATTTGGCTTGAAAGTAAGGCCGCCTGTTACCATAACATGGTCATTGTCCGGCAAATCCGGAGACAGGTAACCATCACGTATCGGAGAAGGATCATAAGCACCACCCAACATAGCAGTGAATTTCTGACTGATAGCATAGCTACCACCTAATCTTAGGATAACAGTATTCTGGTAGCGGCGTGGCGAACGAGTATCTGACAATGAAGCTGTATTGTTTTCATAATCAAATATCAGGCTATCGTAGCTGCTCCATCCAACGAAGTTCGCATCAGCCTGTATGCTCAGCCTTTCCGTTGCTTTGATACCAACACCTACAGACACAACCTGCGGCAGGTTCAGGTCTGATTTGAATGCTGTGTACGGGAAAGAACCTGAAAGTGATGTAGGCACCGTAAAGCTTGCATACCCTCTTTTTACTTTCATTTTTACACCTGATCGGTAGCTGATACCAAACTGCAGGTTATCGGTAGCACGCAGATGTACACCCACGTTATAACCAAAGCCACTTGCATTACCTTTCAGTTCAGCCATACCATCCTGGCCATTCATATTTTGCAACGGTATTGCTTTTTGAATTTTTACATTACCTGTAGCAATTACAAAACCTGCGCCAACAGAGATGATATCATTGATACGATAACTGGCTGTCGGCTGGAAGAATATACTTTGCAATTGTATATCCTGAATAACATAGCGACCACGCCAGTTATCATCCCATTTAATACCTGTACCAAACGGAGTATATATACCCAAACCAAGGCTCAGCTTGCTTTTGTAACGTACAGGACCGCCAATATAGAAATTGAACGGAGTATATGTTTTAGGCTTGCTGTCTGCACTGTATGTACCGGTAGGTGTTTCCACATAGCGGGTATTTGCCGACAAAAACTGCACACTGCCGTAAGCCTGTACATGCTTCAGCGCGCTAAGGCCGCCGGGATTGTAGAAAATGGTAGCGGCATCCCAAGGTACTGCAGTACCTGTACCACCTTGTGCCAACTGCCTAACCCCTTGCAGGTTTAGCTGAAATGCAGCTCCGTACGCCATTGCAGTAGACAGCAGCAAAGAGCCCATTAATAAAAATTGTTTCTTCATACAAGATTGATTTGTAATAATTGTAATAGGCTGAACTATTAAAAATTGCCATTAAGATACCTCTTATAATGCTAATATGCAATAAGGTGTTAAATTTTAGTTGGCAACACCAATGGTTGCAATGCTGATACTTACAGAAGGGATTGTGAGCAATGCCTGCGAGCAGGATTCGAGGGTGGCACCGGTTGTGAGCACATCATCTATGAGCAGGAAGTGTTTGCCCTCATAAAGAGAAGTACTTTTTACCGCAAATGCGCCTGCCATGTTGTTAATACGCTCTTCGCGGGTCTTTTGCGTCTGGCTTTCGGTATGGCGGGTACGGTAGAGGAGGTCTTTAATAACCGGTAGTTCCAAAACTTCGCCTATTCCCTCTGCTATCAGTTGGGTTTGGTTGTAGCCCCGTTGTGCTTCTTTTTCGGGATGCAGGGGTACAGGTATTATATAATCTATCCCTTTGTGCCAGTTGAGCTGCTGCAAATCGTAACCAAGTTGCTTACCCAGATAGGTGCCTACTTCTTTTTTATCGTTGTACTTAAGTTGATGCAGCAGGTGTTGTAATAACCCATCTGTAGTAAAGTAAGCAAAAGATGTAGCCCTTACCACAGGTACGCGCCCGACAAAACGCATGAAAGTTTCGTTTTCTGCAATATGGTGATAGGCGGTACGTGGCAGATTGAAAACATTGCAATTAAGGCAAAGCACTTCTTCCTCTGCCAGCAATGGTTTACTGCAACCCTCGCAGAGGCGCGGGTAAAAGAGGTGTGTGAAGCCGTTGCCCAAATCTTTTATGTTATCTGAAAAGCTCACAAATTATCTTCATTAAAACAACATTCTATAAACGTCCTCTACTTTGTTCACTGTCTTTATTTCTATCTTATAGTTCTTGGTATCGAGGCCTTTGGCATTTGCCTTTGGTATAAATATTACATCCATACCCAGTTTATCTGCCTCGGCTATGCGCTGGTCTATACGGTTCACTGCACGTATCTCTCCCGATAAACCAATCTCACCCACCAGGCATACATTACTTGGCAGCGCTTTGTCTTCGTAAGATGATAGCAATGCACATACCACTGCAAGTTCTATGCTAGGGTCTTCTATCTTCAATCCGCCTGCTATGTTTACAAACACATCTTTGGTACCGAAATGGAAGCCTCCACGTTTTTCCAACACTGCCAAAAGCAATTGCAATCTGCGCAAATCCAAACCACTCACCGTACGTTGCGGTGTACCATACACGGCCTGCGATGCCAACGCCTGCACTTCTATCATCAGCGGGCGCGCACCTTCCATAGTACTGGCTATGGCTATACCACTCAGCGGCTCATCGTGCTGCGACAATAATATCTCTGACGGATTGCTGACAGGGCGCATACCGTTTTGTACCATCTCGTAGATACCCAGTTCTGATGTACTACCGAAACGGTTTTTAATGGTACGCAGTATGCGGTAAGCATAATGCCTGTCGCCCTCAAACTGCAATACGGTATCTACCATATGCTCCAGCACCTTCGGACCGGCAATGGCACCGTCTTTAGTAATGTGTCCTATTATAAAGATGGGGATGTTGGATGCTTTTGCAAAGTGTTGCAACTCTGCTGCACACTCACGCACCTGCGATACGCTGCCCGCTGCACTTTCTATATGCGGAGATTCCAGTGTTTGTATGGAGTCAATAATTATTAATTGCGGGCGTACTTTTTTTACCTCTTGAAAAATAGTGGCTGTATTGGTAGCAGTCAGCAAATACAAATTCGGATTGGTGATGCCTACCCTATCTGCACGCAGTTTTATTTGCTGTGCACTCTCCTCTCCCGAAATATAAAGTGTTGTAAGATTTTTCCATTGCAGGGCACATTGTAAAAACAAAGTTGACTTACCAATACCCGGTTCGCCGGCTACAAGAATAACAGAACCCGGAACAAGGCCACCACCTAATACACGATTCAATTCTGCATCGGGTGTATTGAGCCGAATTTCTTTTTGTATCTCCAGTTCATCCAGCTTATGTGCTTTGCGTTGTTCTTTACTCTCTTCTTCCCAACCGGAAATTGGTTTTTGTTTTTCGTCTCGTTGTATTACTTCTTCCACAAAAGAATTCCACGAACCGCAAGACGGACATTTGCCTGCCCACTTGGGAGATTCGTAACCACATTGCTGACAGAAGAAAGCTGATTTGATTTTTGCCATGGCAGGCTAAAGATAAATGAAAAGAAAAAGAGCCATCGGAAGAATCCGCGGCTCTTACTTACTAACCCATTAAATTCACAACTTGATACAAATGTAGTAATCTCTCCGAGAGTAAAAAAATGGATTTCTGTTAAACGCTTATAAGTTTTTTAAATATTAAAATCTGTACACATTAAACATTAACTGCTATTTACTGATTTGCAGTATATTGGCTTCTTATTAAATATATTTACATTTATAATCAATGAAAATTAATTTAAATATTTATACATAAAAATATTATTAACATATATTATTTGTAAAATATAAATTAACTATTCCTAACATATTTTCAAAAATATAATTCACTTTTTATGTGCCGTGGACGATGTATTTTGCAGTATTAAATATCAAAAGAAGATGAGTGAAGTATTCACGAGAATAGAAAAGATAAAAAGGACTTTTTTACCTGAAGATTTTAAACTGACAACATGGGATGCATTGCAACCCTACTTTGATAAACTGACAACAACAGAAATAAACAGTAAAGAAGCGCTTGAAAACTGGTTGCACAACATCAGCGAACTGGAAGCAGTAATAAGTGAAGACGCATGCTGGCGACAAATAAACATGACATGCGATACTACCAATAAAGAATATGAAGATGCATTTACCTATTTCTGTATGGAGATAGAACCGAAGATGAAACCATACTTCTTTGAGCTGAATAAAAAAATGCTGGCATCACCTTTCATCAAAGAACTGGACGAAGCACAATACTATCCTTATCTGCGCAGTGTTCGTAATGCAGTGACACTGTATCGTGAAGAGAATGTACCGATACAAGCTGAAATGAGTTTACTGGCACAGCAATACGGTGTGATATCGGGCAAGATGACGATAGAACATGAAGGTAAAGAATATACACTGCAACAAGCCGCTCGCTTTCTGCAAAACCCTGATAGGGAATTGCGTGAAGCTATCTTCAATAAAATAGCAGCACGCCGTCTGCAGGATAAAGATGAGCTGAATACACTGTTTAATAAACTGCTGGAGAAAAGACAACAGGTAGCAGTGAATGCAGGGTTTGATAATTACAGAGATTATAAATTCCGCGAACTTGGAAGATTCGACTATACACCTGTAGATTGCTTTGCATTTCATGATGCGGTGCGCGAACATATACTACCCCTGCACAAAATGCTGGTAGAACGCCGTAAGAAAAAACTGGGCCTCGATGTGATGCGCCCGTGGGATGGTGACGCTGAACCAATAGGTACTGAACCACTGCACCCGTTTGAAACGGGTAAGGAATTATCTGATAAAGCAATAGCTGTATTCGGTAAACTGGGCAACTACTTCAGCGGCTGCCTGAATACCATGACGGATATGAAGCGTATGGACCTGGAGAGCCGTGTAGGAAAAGCACCGGGTGGCTACAACTGCCCACTGGCAGAAACAGGCGTGCCTTTCATATTTATGAATGCCGCTGGTACGGTGAATGATGTGATAACAATGATGCACGAAGGCGGACACGCTGTGCATTCTTTCCTGTCGCACAGCCTGCCGTTGTCTTCTTTTAAAGAATACCCGATGGAGATTGCAGAACTGGCAAGCATGAGCATGGAGCTCTTCTCTATGGAACACTGGGATATATTCTTCAGCGATAAAGACGAACTGCAACGTGCACAGATAGAAGAACTGGAACGTGTGATAAGCGTGCTGCCTTGGATAGCTACGATAGATAAATACCAACACTGGCTGTATACCAATCCGGGGCATACCAATGAACAGCGTGAAACTGAATGGATGAAAATCCTTGCAGAGTTCAGCACAGGTGTTACAGACTGGACTGGTTTTGAAGAATACCGTGCTTACTTCTGGCAGAAGCAACTGCACCTGTACGAAGTACCATTCTACTATATAGAATACGGTATAGCACAATTGGGTGCAATAGCTATGTGGAGGCAATATCGTGAGAATAAAGAGCAGGCTTTGGAAAACTACAAAGCAGCACTGGCACTTGGCTATACCAAAACACTGAAAGAACTGTATGCAACAGCAGGCATCCGCTTCGATTTTTCACCGGCCTATGTAGCAGAGCTTGGCAGCTTTGTGAAGGAGAGATTGGTGGAGATGGGTGTGTAAATAAATATGGGTAAATACTTCATTATACTGCTATTAATGTATTGTAGTTGGAATCGCACCTATGCAGTTCCAACTACAATAACTGATTTAATCCCAAAAAGCTATATTATAATAGATTCAGCACAAACTGACTTCAACAACGATGGCTTGTTGGACTTTGCATTAGTGGTACGTGCTAAAGATTCGATAATATTAAAAACGGATACTGTTTGTTTTGGTGATAGCGTGTACTACCCAAAACAAATTATGATTTTTTTTGCTGAAAGAAATAAGCAGTACAAGCTAAGCATCACTACTTCTGTAATATTCGGTTCATGTAACTGGGGTATTCAGGGTTCAGATCCATTCAGAAAAATCGGAGTTAAAAAAAACTGCTTAACAATAAGTCTAATGACGGGCGGCACTTTAAGGTGCGAATTATTGTATACTGTTAGATTCCAGAATAATGATTGGTATATTATTGGCGCAACGAGTAATGTTTATCAAGTGCCTTATTCGGATCTATATGTTACCGATATTGACCTTATTACGGGAAACAGTGATCATTACGTGCTAAGAGAAAGAAAGAGCTCTTATACCAAAAGAGTAAAACCAAACTTAGCGATATTATATAGGCACAAAAAGTTTGACTACAAGAGAATAAAAATACCTCTTAAACCTCTACTTAAAATAAATGACTTAATTCCAGAAACTGAAATTGATCCGCTTTGGGATTGGGCAAAGGGATAATTACTCAAACAAATAAGCCGCTTTCTCTAAGCTTTCAGGTTTGCCAACGTCTATAAATACATTGCCTGTATGGTTGTAACCACGGATAATGTTTTCGCGGGCGTGATGCAGATACAGGTCTATAATGGAGAATTTGCCTTTGAAAGGAATATCCAGCATACGGTTGCTGAGCACCTGTATACCACTGAATGCAAACGGTTGTATCTCTAATACTTCGCGCACTATCTTTTGTTCGCCTGTATTATTGTTCGTCCATCCGCAAAGTATGAGGTGTTCATCAAACAATAGCTGACGGGAGGATTCACGCTGCATAACAGCCAGTGTTGCCATCGCATCGCTTGCAGTATGTGCTTCTATCATTTTACCCAAATCAAGATTGGTCAGCACATCTACATTCATAATCACAAAATGCTCTTCATGCTCAAAATAGGGTGCCGCTTTCTTTAGCCCACCGCCTGTTTCCAGTACTTCATCGCGCTCGTCCGATATCGTTACCCAACTGCCAAAGCCGCTATTATCATTAATAACCTGTTCTATCTGGTCGGCAAAGTGGTGTACGTTTACGATTACATCTTCTATACCAAAGCGTTGCAGGTAGCGTATGTTCAGCTCCAGCAGGGTTTTACCATTGACCTCTGCCAGTGCTTTGGGGTGTTTATCCGTAAAAGGTTTCAGACGAGTACCAAGCCCCGCTGCGAAAAGCATTGCCTTCATATCAGCTAAGTTAAGCAAAACCCCCTAACCCGCTAAAGGGGAAACCGCTTTAAACAATTCATCAAATTATCAAATGGAACGTTACCTTTGTGCCGCAAAAAAATCTGAATATGTCTTTAATGATAGTAGGCTCTATGGCCTTTGACGCACTGGAAACTCCATTTGGTAAGGTAGACCGTATAATAGGTGGCTCTGCAACGTATGCTGCATGGGCGGCTTCAAACTTTACACAACCTATCAAACAAGTATCTATTGTAGGTGGCGATTTTCCGCAGGATGAAATGGATGCACTGACTGCGCGTGGTGTAGATATGGAAGGTGTAGAAGTAGTGAAAGACGGCAAGAGCTTCTTCTGGAGTGGCCGCTATCATATGGATATGAATACACGCGATACGCTTGTTACTGAACTGAACGTTCTGGGACAGTTTAACCCGCAACTGCCTGCAAGCTATCAGGATTGTGAATTCCTGATGCTGGGCAACCTGGCACCTGCTGTGCAGATAAGTGTTATTAATCAACTGCAAAAACGCCCGAAGCTCATCATCATGGATACGATGAACTTCTGGATGGAAATAGCACTTGATGAACTGAAACAAGCTATCAGCATGGTGGATGTACTGATGGTAAATGACAGTGAAGCCCGCCAGCTGAGTGGTGAATTTTCTTTGGTAAAAGCAGCTAAGAAAATACAAGCAATGGGACCGAAGTTCCTCATCATCAAGAAAGGAGAACACGGTGCGTTGCTCTTCCACGGAAAGCAAGTATTCTTTGCACCTGCACTGCCACTGGAAGAGGTATTTGACCCGACAGGCGCTGGTGATACATTCGCGGGTGGTTTCATAGGCCATATTTCCCGTACCAAGGATATATCTTTCGAGAATATGAAAACAGGTATCATTGTAGGTTCTGCAATGGCTTCTTTCTGTGTCGAAAAATTTGGCCCTAACCGTTTGAAAGAACTGAAACAGGAAGAAATAGATGCTCGTATTGATGAGTTTGTAGAATTAGTAAACTTCGACATCAGCATCATCTCATAATTCCTGTTAAAAGATGATTTATAAATAAATAAAGAGGAGCATTTGCTCCTCTTTATTTATTTATAACAATGCTTGTAAATTATATACTCGGCCTGATATCAACTACTTTCATCTGTAGTTTGGTATTGCCATTAAATTCATTTTCGTCGATAGTATAAACTATATCGAAAGCACCACGCTGCACTACCTCAAATTTATCGGCCATATTGAAGCCAATACCATCTACTATCACACCTTTATGCTGATGCACTACAAACTTTATGTGCTGCTCCTTTACTATCCGGCTATGTCCCTGATAATCGTACACCCGCTTGGTAATAAATACAGGGCGCAGGTTGGTAGGCCCGAACGGCTCAAATTGTTTGATGATGTTATAGAATGCAGGCTTAATGTCTGACAGTAATATCTCTGCATCAATTTCTATTTCGGGTATCAGCAATTCCGGTGGAATAGATTGCGATACTACTTCCTCAAATTTCTCTACAAACTGATGTACATTATCGGGGTGCATAGTCATACCTGCAGCGTAGAAGTGGCCACCGTAGTTTTCCAGCAAATCTCTACACGCATGTATAGCTTCATAAATATTAAACCCGCTAACAGAGCGTGCTGAGCCGGTTACTTTATCGTTGGATAGTGTTAGCACTATAGTGGGGCGATAGTAGTAGTCTATCAGCCTCGATGCTACTATGCCTACCACACCTTTATGCCAGTGTTCCTGATACAATACCGTTGATTTTCTTGCGGTCATTGTATCATCACCCTGTATCATTGCCAGTGCTTCTTCGGTAATATTCTTATCTACTTCTTTTCGGTCTGTATTATCAGATTGTAATGCATCGGCAAGTGCCTGTATTTTTTCAGGGTCGGGTTCTATAAACAGTTCAACTGCTTTGCGTGCATCATCCATACGGCCTGCGGCATTCACGCGAGGACCTATAACAAATACCAAATCGGCAACAGACAATGTACGTGTAACACCTGCCATCTCTTTTAGCACTTTGATACCTAGAGACGGATTTTCATTTACTTTCTTTACACCATAAAAAGCCAGTATGCGGTTTTCACCATCTATCGGCACAATGTCCGCAGCTATACTAGTTGCAACGAGGTCTAAATATTGAAAGACATCCTCGTTGGGCAGATTCCATTTGAGTGCCAATGCAGTTATCAATTTGAAACCAATACCACAACCGCTTAACTCTTTATAAGGGTATAGACAATCTTCCTGTTTAGGATTCAGTATCGCCAGAGCGGGTGGTAATATATCATCGGGTGTATGGTGGTCGCAAACAATCACATCTATACCCAACGATTGCGCATAAGCAATCAGTTCCGCAGACTTGATACCACAATCTAATGTTATCAGTAAAGAGAAACCATTGGCATGTGCATATTCAATACCTTCTTTTGATACACCATAACCTTCGCGATAGCGGTGTGGTATGTAATATTCCAGTTGCCCTTTATATTGCTTTCGCAGAAAAGAATATACTACAGCAACAGATGTGGTTCCATCCACATCATAGTCACCATATATCAACACGCGTTCATTCCACTCTATAGCTTCGCTGATGCGTTGCACAGCTTTCTCCATACCCTTCATCAGGTATGGATCATGCAGATGCGATAATTCGGGACGAAAAAAAGCCTTTGATGAATTAAAATCTTTGATGCCCCGCAGTGCCAGTATGCGGCACAAAGCAGGGTGTATATTCAGGGCTTTGACTATATTATTTATCGTGTCCTGTTCGGCAGGCTTCAGTGTCCAACGCTTCTCAGGCTTCATGACCGAAATCCAGTTGTTTTACTTCTTGGTGATATTCACTGATCCAGCTATCCAATTGATTGCAGAAACCATTATCGTTAATATTATTAAAGAAATCTCCTGCTGCCATTATTGTTCCCAATAACCTATCCTGTGACTGAATACAACTCCATGCCGTATTATATGGAATATGTGTAAAAGACACCATTTCGTAAACCGATACAAATTTTTCAGGATAACGCTTGCCCAGTTCCTTTTCAATTTTTTTACGTTCCAGGAATGATGGTTCTGCTACTTTATCGCGCATTTCGATGAAGTTCATCAATGCCAAATCCAGTACAGCATCACCGTTTGGTTTGCGCATACGGTCATATTCACTTAGTATCGTTGTCCAGTCACTACCGTATTTATCCATCAAAGTAGCTAATACCGTACAGTCTTCAAAGCCCGCATTCATACCCTGTCCGTAGAAAGGTACAATAGCATGTGCTGCATCACCTATCAGTGCACTCTTATCTGTATAGTGCCATGGTGATACACGAATAGTAACCAATGAAGATGTAGGATTGCCGAAGAAATCTTCAACCAATGTAGGCATCATCGGTACTGCATCGGGGAAATGCTCGTTGAAGAATGCTTTTACATCCGCTTCTGTTTTCAGTTTTTCAAATGATATCTCACCCTCAAACGAAAGGAACAATGTACAAGTAAATGTACCATCTGTATTGGGTAATGCAATCAGCATAAAGTTTTTGCGTGGCCAGATGTGCAAGGCATTTTTCTCCATGCGCAGATTACCGTTTTCATCCGGGGGTATGCACAGTTCTTTATAGCCATGTTCTATATAATGTTGTGTCAGGTTTGCCCTGTCCATAAACTGGTAGCTGTTGCGCAGTGAAGAGAATGCACCATCAGAACCAAACAGCAAATCAGCATCAACTATTTTCTCAGTACCATTTGCATCTTCCAGATATACACGGTTTGCAGGTACATCTACCTTATTACAACGATGATCAAAATGAATTGTGGCACCTACCTCTTCGGCAAGCGTCATCAGTTTCTTATTCAACTCGCCACGGCTAACAGAATAAATGGCTTCGTTGTTTTTACCATATTGCTGAAACACACCTGCCCCATCAGGTTGATGCAGGAACCTGCCTGTCATCGGTATGGCAAGGTCTTCAATATCTTTTCTCAGGCCTGCCATGTCCAGTGCTTTCCATCCACGCGCACTCATTGCCAGATTAATGGACTTGCCTGCACTCATGGAAGCTTTGCGCATATCCGGTCGGCGTTCATACACCGTTACTTCGTATCCGCGTTTGCGCATCAATACTGCTAATAGAGAGCCCACCAAACCTGCACCTAATATGGTAACCGAACGTGCCATTACTGTATTATTATTATTAGACGGGCAATTTACTCAAAATGCTAGAACAAGAGAAGAATGAATATCAGTAAAGCGTATTTCGTTTAATATTAATCTTATTGCGTATCAAAAACCCTTAAAAAATCACAGCAATACGTGTTAAATATTTTTATTGTAAAGATTTCTTAAAGCGTTATGTATTATTCTTTAAAATGTAGTGGAAGTTCTTAGTTTTGTTGCCACATAATACATACACCTCATGCGATTAGCATTCTGGAAAAAGAAAGACGAAAACAAAAAGAAAAAAGTATGGTGGCGCGAATGGATTGACGCACTGGTATTTGCAGTTGTGGCAGCAACCATCATCCGTACTTTTTTCATTGAAGCCTATACCATCCCTACTGGCTCTATGGAAGGTAGCTTATTGGTAAACGATTACCTGTTTGTAAGTAAAATGGCATACGGCCCGCGTACACCCATGACACCGCTGGCTGTGCCACTGGTACATAACACTATGCCGCTGACCGGTGGTAAATCTTATAGCGAAGCAGTGAAATGGGGCTACCATAGGTGGCCGGGTTTTGGCAAAGTAGAGCGTTATGATGTAGTTGTATTCAACTTTCCTAATGGCGATACGGTTGTAGCTGAAGCACCTGACCAGGACTATTATCAGCTATGCCGTATGTATGGCCGCAATGCTGTTGTAGGCGCGAATACCATCATTACACGCCCGATAGATAAAAAAGAAAACTACATCAAACGTTGTATGGGCATCCCCGGCGATAAGCTGGAACAACGAAACGGTGTGATATATGTAAATGATAAACCTGCTGAGGTTTTCCCGCATGCGAAAAGCACCTATGCTGTACAAACCAATGGCCAGTATATATCGGAAGAGTTTATGGAGGAAAACGATATAGAACAAGGCCAACAAGTGGGGCAAAATATATTCATGTTCAGTCTGGAGAATGAAGATGTAGAGAAAATGAAAAAACAACCCGGCGTACTGGCTGTACAACACTACACACAAAAGCCCGGTATGTCGTCAACCAATCCCGGCGAGTGGACTTACCCACAGGACACTGCCAACTACAAATGGAATGTTGACAATTTCGGGCCATTTATAGTTCCTAAAAAAGGAGCTACAGTAGCATTGAACGCACAAAACATATCGTTCTATCGTCGCATAATTTTCAACTACGAAGGCAATAAGCTGGAAGAACGCGATGGTAAAATATTCATCAACGGGCAGGAAGTTACCAGCTATACCTTTAAAATGGACTACTATTGGATGATGGGAGATAACCGCCACAATTCGCTAGACTCCCGCTACTGGGGTTTTGTACCGGAAGACCATATAGTAGGTAAAGCATCATTTGTATGGCTGAGCCACAAAGAAAGCCTCTTCAAGCTCCGCTGGAAACGATTATTCCATAGTGTGAGTTCATTGAGTAAATAATTAATTTAGCCCCTGCAACCCGCAGGGGTTATTTTTTGTAATAATTATGAAACTGAAATCAATATCATTATTCAGCATCATTGCACTGGCAGCATGTGGCGGTGACAACCAACAAGACAAAAAGGAAGAGCCTAATCATCCGGGGATGAGTAAAGGCAAAGCTATATTTGTTGCCAATTGTATGCAATGCCATAAAATAAATGAAAAAGCGATAGGGCCAGCACTGGCAGGTTGTATGCAGCGTTGGGGTAACGACACTGCACGCATTGGTAAATTTATCCGCAACTCAAATGAGATGATTACACTTGGTGATGCCAGGGCAAAACAGGTGTATGAAGAAAATAATAAGAGTCCTATGCCACCAATGCCACACCTTACCAATAACGACATCAACGAATTGATTGACTATATAAACAAAGGCGTAGAATAATCTACGCCTTTATCATTAATATAGCTATACTATTATTCTACTAGCTATTTAATCACTCCCAGTTCTTTACCCACTTTTGTAAATGCTGCTATAGCTTTATCCAAGTGTTCGCGGCTGTGAGCAGCAGATATCTGTGTACGGATACGCGCCTGTCCTTTTGCTACTACCGGGTAGAAGAAACCGATTACATAAATACCTTCTTCCAGCATACGTGCAGCAAATTTTTGTGCCAGTACTGCATCATACAACATTACGGGACATATCGGGTGTGTACCCGGTTTGATATCGAAACCCGCAGCCGTCATTTTCTCACGGAAGTACATTGTGTTCTCTTCCAGCTTATCACGCAGTTCAGTTGTTTCACTCAGCATATCCAGCACAGCTATTGATGCGCCTACTACAGCAGGTGCTACCGTATTACTAAACAGGTACGGACGGCTGCGCTGACGCAGCATATCAACGATTTCTTTTTTACCGCTCGTGAAGCCACCTGATGCACCACCCAATGCTTTACCAAGCGTACCTGTGATGATGTCTATCCTATCCATCACACCGCAAAGCTCGTGGACACCACGCCCTGTTTTGCCCATAAAGCCCGATGAGTGGCTTTCGTCAATCATGATGATTGCATCGTATTTATCAGCGAGGTCACATATTTTATCGAGCTGTGCAATAGTACCATCCATTGAGAATACAGAATCGGTAACTATCAGGCGTGTACGTGCACCTGCAAATGCCTGCAGCTGTGCTTCCAGTTCTGCCATATCATTGTGCTTGTAACGCGCACGTTGTGCTTTACACAGGCGTACACCATCAATGATAGAAGCATGATTAAGTTCATCAGATATTATTACATCCTGCTCACCCAGCAATGGTTCAAACACACCACCATTTGCATCGAAACAAGCTACATATAGTATCGTATCTTCTGCACCCAGAAATTTAGACAGCTTTGCTTCGAGTTCTTTATGAATATCCTGCGTACCGCATATAAAACGAACGGAACTCATACCATAACCACGGCTGTCAATTGTTTTATGAGCAGCTTCAATCACTTTCGGATGAGAAGAAAGCCCCAAATAGTTGTTGGCACAGAAATTCAGGACTTGTTGGCCATTCACTGTTATTTCTGCACCTTGTTCAGATGCTATGATGCGTTCGTTTTTGAACAAACCTGCTTCCTGTATTTCCTGTAGTTCTTTTTGTATGCGAGTGTAAAACGAAGGACTAGACATTTATTAAACAATTTAGATGGCGAAAATAACCAATATTGCCGCAATGTAGAAACCGATAATGCTTAATGCGCCTGTAATTTCTTAAAGTATTGTCAAATAGCTTCCGGTGGCTTTGTTATAGGCAATCGGTAATTACCTTTACAATACGTGAGGCAGTTTTTACTTATATATTTCTTACTTATCTATAGCACAACCTATGCGCAAACTATTTCAGGCATAGTTACTGAGGCGCAAACGGGACAGTCTTTGTATCCTGTAAGCGTTATTAATGTATCTACCCAGCAAACGGTATATACCAACCAGTTTGGCGCTTTTACAATAAATGTCGAAGAAGGGCAACAACTTGTATTCAGTATGGTTGGCTATAAAGAACAACGTAAATACATTACAGCCGAACTAATAAAAAATGGTATAAAAGTAGCGCTGCCAATACTGAGCTATGAACTTAATGAGTTTATTCTCAGGCCTAAATATACTCCATACCAGCTCGATTCTTTGAGGCGACGTTCGACCTACAAACGTACACTGGCATGGCAACGCACAAACTCTGTAATGAGCCCGGTATCATTTATAGCAGATAGAATTTCAAAAAAGAGCCGTTCTCGACTGGAATTTCAACGCAACTTTATTAAATGGGAAGGCGAAAAATTCATCGATACACGTTACACACCTGAATTGGTCAGCAAGCTTACAGGATTAACGGGAGATAGCCTCGGACATTTTATGAACGCTTACCCGATGGAATATGATTATGCCCGTAACGCAACAGAACTGGAACTGAATATGTGGGTTCGCTATCATTACAGGCTATGGATGAAGAACCCTGTAATCCCGCGAATAGACTCTGCAGACAAAGAGGTAAAGAAATAAGCTGTTTGTGTAGTAACATCAGCCATTATTTATTATAACTTTATATTATGATTCCTCAATGGCAAAAAGGCATAGTACAACGTGTAGAACAAGCTACAGAAAATACACGCCGCTATTGGATTGAACTTCCCGAAACACCTGTATTTGACTTCAAGCCCGGGCAATTTGTAACCCTTGATCTGCCGATACACGAACAACGCAACAAACGCTGGCGCAGTTACAGCATCGCATCATCGCCCGACGGAAGCAACGTAATAGAACTTGTCATTGTGTATCTGGAAGGAGGTTTAGGCACCACTTACTTCTTCAATGAAGTAAAAGAAGGAAGTGAACTGGTATTACGTGGCCCGCAAGGGGTGTTTACTTTGCCAGAGGAGATAGACCACGATATATTTATGATATGCACTGGTACAGGTATTGCACCATTTCGCAGTATGGTGAACCATATCAAAAAAAATAACCTTGCGCATCATAAATTGCACCTGATATTCGGGACACGTTACAAAGGGGATTTATTGTATGAAGATGAAATGCGCACCCTTGAAGCAGCAATGCCAAATTTTACATATCACCCTGCCTTATCAAGAGAAACTATAGATGGCTACCACAAGGGTTATGTGCATAGCGTATATGAACAACTATGTGCAGGAACACCACCTGCGCACTTTATGCTATGTGGCTGGAAGATGATGGTTGATGAAGCCAAGCAAAAACTACTGGCTATGGGCTACGATAAAAAGTCCATCCATCTGGAACTATATGGTTAAGCTACCTGCAACACCCAGCAGCTGTAGTAATGCATATAGTGATTTACCAACAGTACATTTTTCAAAGCTACAGCTTCGTTGTTTAATGCACAATGAGATGGCAATGCTTCGCCTTTTGTGATTGCATTTGAAAGTATACCCAGTGCAAATGCAGATGCCGTAGCATACTCTCCACACAAATGCTTGAATATGTATTGTGGTTTGTTACTGAATATGCCCGAACGTAATGACTCATAAAAAGCATTTGATTTTTCATCACCGCTCTGCCCCAGCAATACAGCATCAATATTTAGAGATTGACTATTGACATAAGCTGTCAATTTCTGTGCTGCAGTTACAATATCCTTTTCAGTAAATGCATACACATCTTTTATACATACAGCAGGTTTGATCGGCTTATCATCTGTCATGATAAAAAACGCTGCACCCTCTCCTGCTACTGCACCTTGTGTGTTACCGTTCAACACATCGGCAGGTGTACTGTTTTCTTTTCTGTTGATACCACCAATTTTTAACGCTTCAACACTACCATCAGTCAACTCGTCTATACCACCTACCAGCATTTGCTGATGCGGGTTATCAGAAAGATATAATTGTGTATTGATGACAGCATGTTCAAAAGAATGGCCACGTTGTACAAACGTAAGATTGTGACCGTAACAACCTGCCAGTAATGCTATCTGTCCGCTAACGGTATTGTGTGTTGACTGGATAAAAGCAGTAGGGGTAAGCATTTGCTCTTCCTGTGTTATCATTTTGTTCAGGAAGACTTCCGTATCAGTAAGGCAACCCATTGCCGTACCAACAGAAATAGCATCAGGCTTTTCAATACCTGCTGATGCCATACACATTTTTGATGCTCCAATACCGATACGCACTGCCTTGCTCATGCGGCGCAACTGCATAGGTGGTATATATGCTGTATAGTTTGGTTCTACGCAAAGCAACCTGTCCGTATCGTATGATTGTGATTCTTTAAGAAAATCAGCATCGCCGCTATTGCCTGCGCAGCTAACTATACCCGTCCCTGTTATATACAATTCCATACCAAGCATTTACTGAATACAAGCGATGAACAATTGCCGCCAAACCCGAATGAATTTGACAACACATGACGAATATCTAATCTCGTCTTTAATTCCGTTACAGGTTTGAAACTAACATCTTCCATTTGTGTTTCCCAGCGAAGATTCGGATATACAATACCTTCTTTTATACTCAACACACTGAATACAGCCTCTACACCTGCTGCTGCACCTAAGGTGTGACCGGTGTATGCTTTTGTAGATGATGATGCTGGCACCTTACCATCAAACAGTACCTCGATGGCCTTGCCTTCAGAGCTATCATTATTTGCTGTACCTGTACCATGCAGATTTATGTAGTTGATATCTGCCGGTAGCAGATTAGCAACTTTCAATGCATTACCCATAGCCAGTTTGTTGCCTGTACCGTCAGGAGATGATGCTGTTTGATGATATGCATCATTTGCATTTGCATAACCGCTAACAACACATGAAGCTGTTGCACCACACTGCTGCATTGCTTTTTCGCTCATCAACAAAAGATAGCCTGCACCCTCACCAAGATTTAATCCACGCCTGTTATTATCAAACGGCTGACAAGCTTGTTTATCAAGTATCATCAGGGTATTAAACCCATTGAGTGTAAATTTTGAAAGGCTATCCGCACCGCCTGCTATGGCAACATCCAGCATACCATTACCAATCATCTGCGCGGCCATCATTATACTATTAGCAGAAGAAGAACATGCAGTGCTGATGGTGGTTACAAAATCATTGATACCAAAATGATTGGCTACCAATTCTGTTATTGCACCACATTCATGGTTCTTTATGCTGTTGAAATCTACAGATGAACTATCTTCTTTAAACGCCTTGTAAACATTTTCAGTAAGGTCCATACCTCCAACTGTGGTAGCAGAAAAGAAGCCAACTTTCAATCCTCTCAACTTCTCTGCAAATGGTTGCCATGCTTCTTTTACTGCAATAGCACTTAGTATCGCCGTGCGTGGCCATTTTGCATCAACCCCGGCTATTGTTGCCAATGCTTTATTGCTTGCTTTTACTTCAGCAACCGGGAATTCTTCACTCCAGTGTGTTTTCAGGTATTCAGCCTTACTTACACCTGTACGGCCATGCAGCAAAGCATCCAGACAAGCTGCTGTATCATTACCTATTGCTGTAATAATACCAGTATTTACTATGTATGCAACCTGTTTCATTATTTGTTATACAACTGCTGCATAGTGTCGGCAGCAAATTTTATTGATCCATTTTCTTTTGTTACCCAATACATGCAAACGTCATGGTTGTCTGCAGTTGCATCTACCCAACCACAAAGACATGCTTCCATACCTCTGTTTTGCAGCAGGTCATTCACCCAGAATTCCATTTCTTTTACATCAAACCCATCATTCACCAGGCAAGCCTGCTCCCCTTTAAATCCATGCCTGATGCATATTTCACCGAGCATAATGTTTGGAAGTGTATATACAAACAAAGCCGGGCTGGCAATTGTTGTCAGACTATCGCTGTATTTCTTATCTACATCCAGACAACCGTGATTGGTTTGCAGTACAATGGCAATTTTAGTTTTGTCTATTCCATCGTAAACAAAGTTTTCTCCTTGCTTCAATAATGTTTCAGCTCCTAACCATGCCCATTTGCTTAGCAGGTCCATTTTAAAGAACTTGACGTAGTTGTATTGCAACCCACGATACACTGTTTCAGGTGCATTACTGTCTGCCGGTTCATTAAACGACAATAAAGGACTTGCGTCCTTTATCACCGAATATTTACTGATATGTACCCAATTACGGATAGATGCTTGCAATGTATTTAGTTTATGATGTTAGTTTGGTTGTTGCCAGATAACGAGCTAAAGTACGTACGTTTTTCTCATGGCTTTTTACAAACGGGTTTGTATCATCCCATACATATCCCGCCAGTACCGAACATATTTGTGCCATGATTTCGGGGCTGCGGTTTTCAGCAAAGAATATATTGAACAGTGAGCCGTCATACCAGCTATTGACATAAGTACGGAATACATCTACACCCTGCATCATTTTCTTCATATAGTCATTTTCCCAATCCAGTTGTTCTCCTTTAAAGTGACGAACTACCATATTTGCAGCCAACTGCGCAGATACCGATGCCAATGTAACGCCCGATGAGAAAATCGGGTCGAGGAATTCCGTAACGTTGCCTGTCAACACAAAACCATTACCATAGAATGTATCTGTAGTAGCGCTCCAGCTTTGCAGTGTACGCGGTTCCCAAATCATATCAGACTCTCCGAAACGAACTGCCAATTCAGGCTGTGCCATTATCAATGCACGGAATTGTTCCTCAGGATTACCCGGGAATTTATCGAAAAACTCAGGGTCGCCAACATAACCTACAGATGTATTTCCATTAGAAAACGGAATTACCCATATCCATGTTTTCATATTATGAACATACACCGTAATGCGGTTTGGTTCTACCGCTTCGCTACGCTTAGGGTCTGTCATATGGCAGAAAAGCGTTTTGCGGGGATACTGTGTTGAAGGCTTATCTAAACCAAACAGACGAGGTATCACCCTGCCGTAGCCGCTACCATCAATAATGAATTTAGCGTTGATGGTTTGTTCTGCACCATCAACAGTTTTAATAGTGGTTACAGAATGGCCATTATCATCAATTTTGATGTCCGTTACTTCTGTTTCGTAATGAACTGGAATACCCATTTTCACACATTCATCTGCAAGGGTCATATCAAAATCTGCACGAGGCACCTGCCATGTCCAACGCCATCCATCGGTATGTTGTTGTGCAAATGTAAAATCGCAGACCTCACCATTTAATACAAACTTGGCACCATCCTTTTGCTGAAAGCCTTTAGCTTTAACAGCATCCAAAAATTTTGCTTCTTCCAATGCTTCCATACAGCGCGGCAACAGGCTTTCGCCAATTACAAAACGCGGAAATACCATTTTTTCTACAATCTGTACTGACAGACCTGCTTGCTTGACGATGGATGCAGCTATAGTACCGGAGGGTCCGGCACCTATTACTAATACATCCACTTGCTTTTGTATACTCATAAAGGGGGGAGCGTTATAAAAGTTTTGTGTTAAAATTAGTATTGCAATACCTATGGGGTTATGATATAAATCATTTTTTCTTCAATTCTAATATAGTGTGGCTCAGGCCTATATTATCAGTATCTGCAACTACTTCAAAACCTGCTTTATCAATCAGCTGCATAAATACCTTACTATCATACATCTGGCTATTGCCGTTTGCCATCGTAGTAAAATATAATGATGTCATTTGAAGGCTAAAGGCAGATGCTTCGAAACGTTGCCTGTCCCAGAATGTTTCATTAATATACACACGGCCATTTTCACCCAATGCTCTATGGCATTTTTCCAGAATGAATATGATTTCATTATCTGCAAAGCAATCTAAAAACTGGCTCATCCAGATAACATCATAACCTGCAGGTAATTCAGAATCACTATGCAGCACATTTCTTTCGTGGTACTGCACCCTGTTACCATAACCGGCAGCTTCAATATTCTGCTTTGCTACGTTCAGCTGTACCTGCAAGTCAACCAAGCCAACTTCCACTTCATTATTATACTCAAGACACGCCAGCGTGAACTTACCTGTATTTGCACCAATATCCATTACCTTTTTAGGGTTGCGTGCAAATACCATTGGTAATGCTTCCGGGAATGCATTATCTGAATAATAATGGTCGAAATTGAACCAACTTGTTTTAGCTGGTTCGGGCAATATTGAAAGCCCCTGATAAATTGTTTCCCAGTTACCCAAATGCCTCAAGCCATTTGGTTTACTTTCCTTTATAGAAGATTCCAAATCCTGTGCACCATCATAACAAACATCGCGCATGAAATCTGTATTCACTTTTGTCATCGGGTCATTCAGGAAAAAGTGGCCTGTTTTAGAGAGTAGAAATTTATCATCTTTTCTCAACACCAACCCAATACCCAATCCTGCTTCCAACAATATCCGGATACCATATCGGCTCATATCTACAGATGAAGCTATTTCATCAAGAGTAATACCATTGCTACGCGAATCCTGTACTTTATTTAGTATCCCGCTATCTCTTAGTATTACTGATGCCTGAAATATATAGGGTGCAAATGCAATGAATTGTGCCTGAGATATAGCATCCAGAGCTGATTTCTTTTCTTTTTCAAACATTGCTGTATTTTTTGTTGGGGTATCTAGCATATCCTTTCGTTCAGGCTTCAAAAATACAGAACATATATGTGTTTTCAGACAAACAAATGGATTGAAACAACTATATGTAACAAAAAGGGCGCTATATAGCGCCCTTTTTACCAATCCATCGATTCATTATACCAGTCTGTCAATCCAATATTATTTTTCCTCCATTGCTATTGCAGCTTTCTCTCTCCAACGTTTTATACGTGCTTTGAAGCGGAAACTCAACAACATCATTACAGGTACTATTATCAACGTAAGGAACGTAGCGAAACTAAGACCATAAATCATTGTCCATGCTAACGGGCCCCAGAATGCTACACTATCGCCACCAAAATAGATGTGCGGATTTAGTGTGCTGAAGAAAGAAGCAAAGTCTATGTTCAGGCCAACACCAAGTGGTATCAGGCCAAGTATAGCGGCCGTTGCTGTAAGCAATACCGGTGTCATGCGGGTACGGCCAGCTTCAACTATCGCATCATATGGCTCCATACCATCTTTCAACATCAAATCCATAAACTCTACGAGCAATATACCATTTCGCACCACAATACCAGCCAATGCTACTATACCAATACCACTCATTACAATTGAGAAGTCGTTTTTGAATATACCGGTACCTAAGAATACACCGAATATACTGAACACAATCTCCGTCATAATAATAACTGTACGGCTGAACGAATTGAACTGTATTATCAATACAAGGAATATAAGCCCTATTGATATCAGCATGGCATTACCCAGAAAGCCCATTGTTTCAGCCTGTTCTTCTTGCTGTCCACCCATTTTTATCAGTATGCCCGTTGGTGCCTGGAAGTTATTAAGCTCACGCTGTACAGCAGCCACTACTTCATTTTCGTTAAAGCCTGTAATAACGTTTGACGACAATGAAATGATACGTTTCTGATCTTTACGTTTGATACCACCGTATGTATTACCATATTTGATATCAGCAAATGCACTTACCGGTACCTGGCGAATCTGTCCACCCATACCCATATCACGGAATACCATTGGCATATTACGCACCGCATCTATGTCCTCACGCTGATCTTTCTTCAGGCGCAGTGTAATAGGGTAGTCATCATTCGCATCGCGGAAGCGAGATATTTCTTTACCAAATACCGCAGTACGCAGGTTCATTACTACCTGCCCGGTAGATATACCCTCGTTATTCATTCTTTCACGATCGAGATCGAATACAATTTCAGGTTTATCGCTCTGGAAATCGCTGCGTAATTCCTCTACACCCGGTATTTGTTTTTTAGACAAATACTTCTTCAGCTTTTCAGAAGTTGCAATCAATGAATCAAGGTTATCACCTTTAATCTCAATTAATACAGGCTTAGGCAATGGCGGGCCACCTTGTTCTTTATCTACCGTAACCTCTGCACCCGGAACACCTTTTACAGATGCACGGATACGCTCGAGATATTCAGCAGTTGATTTGCCATCCCTTTCAGCAAACTTCACAAAAGCTACAGTTATCCTACCCTTGTTAGGGAAATTACCTACTTCACCACTTGTAGGATCTACCGCACCAACTGTTACGTTAGCTATTACAGATTTTACAATCGGATTTTTCTTGCCCTTTGCATGATCTATGTCCAGTGCTTTATTCACGCGCTCTTCTAATTGCATCAATACATGATTGGTATACGCCTGGTCAGTACCAACCGGCATATTCAGATATACATATGCGAAGTTGGGTTCTCCACTCGGGAAGAATACTACTTTAGGACTACGAATACCCATCAATACCATTGAGAATACTAATATGGCTACCGTAATGCCCATTGTAGCCCAAGGGCGGTTCAATGCACGTTTCAGCCATTTTGCATACCATGCCTGAAATGCAGGCCATACTTTGTTCTGGAAACTATGTATCCATTTTTCAAAAACAAATTTCTCTAACAGTACAAACAGGTAAATAAATACAACAAAATTTGCCATACCCCATGACTGTGCTATATAGAACAATGCCGCTACAGAAAGGAATATTATCATCACCACTTTGTCTTTCTTGCTCCATTTGCGTTTGCCATCATCATTTGGCTTATGCGGCTTCATAAAATCTACAGCAAATACCGGGTTGATGATATAGGCCACTAATAGCGATGCCAGCAATGTAATAATCAACGTTACGGGCAGGAAGAACATGAATGAACCGATAACACCATCCCAGAAGGCTAATGGTATGAAGGGCATCAATGTTGTAACGGTACCTGATAATACAGGCAGGAATACCTCGCTGGTTGCCATCTTGGCTGCCTTCTTAATATCCATCTTACCATTATCATATATCCTGTGCGTATTTTCTATTACTACAATCGCGTCATCCACCACAATACCTAATGCCAGCAGGAACGAGAATAGCACAATCATGTTCAGTGTAAAATCGATAGTGGGCATGAACATAAATGCTATTGCACACGAAAGCGGTACCGACATAGCCACGAACAATGCATTGGTAACACCCATAAAGAACATGAGGATAACAGTAACCAATATAAAGCCGATGATGATTGTATTAATCAAATCTTCAAGCGTATGACGTGTCTGGTCAGACTGGTCTCCCGTAATAACAATATCCAGGTCTTTCGGCAATTCACTGTGTTTCATTTCCTCCACCAGCTTCATAATATTGTCTGATGCCTCAATCAGGTTTTCACCTTTTGCCTTGATGATATTGAGCGTGATAACATTTTTATTATCCAGACGCGCGTAGCTTTCCTGTTCTTCAAAATTGTCTAAAACATCTGCTATATCTTTCAGATAAAGTGCTTTACCATATTGGTTTTTAACTATGAGGTTTCCAATCTGTTCTGCACTTTTGAACTCATTTCTTACAGTCAATATCCTTTTCTGATTGCTCATAGATACCTGACCGGGTGTAGATGTGATGTTTTCATAAGCTACTGCATTTTCGATATCACCAAACGTGAAACCTGCTGCAGCCATACGATACATATCTACATTTATCTGTATTTCCCTCTCTAAAGCGCCGACCATGTCAACACGCTTTATCTGCTTCATCTCCTCTATATTATCCTTTACACGGTCTGCATATTTCTTCAGCCTGTTCAGGTCATAATTACCGGAGATATTTACATACAAAATCGGGAACTCAGAGAAATTGATATCATTTACCTCCGGTTCATTCGGAAGATTCTGTGGCAGGTCTACGCGAGCCTTATCTACCGCATCTTTTACATCTTGTTTTGCTTTATCAACTTCTACATCAGTGTTGAACTCAATCATTACCACAGAGAAATCCTGAAACGAGTTGCTGGTAACTTTTTTTACCCCCGTCAGGTTTTTCACTTGTTTTTCAATTGGCTTGGTAACAAGATTCTCCATGTTTTCAGGAGATGTGCCCGGGTAGATTGTCTGTACAATTATCTGCGGCATTTTTATCTCCGGAAACTGTTCTTTCGGCAGGTTATTATACGCCATCAAACCTGTAAGGGTAATGATGATGGTAAGTATATATACCGCAGTTCGGTTATCAATAAACCAACTCGACGGGTTAAACTTTTTGACTACGTCTTTCATTGAAATATTTTTTCGCTTGGTGAGTGTAATGTATTATTCTACGTTTATCAGGTCGCCGTTGTCAAGTTCGGCATAACCAGCTGTGATAACCCTGTCACCTTCCTTCAAACCCTCCAGTATTTCTACCAATCCATTTGAGTTGCGGCCAGATTTTACGATGACTGCTTTTGCTTTATTACCGTCTGCTATGTACATCAGTTCACCTTCGGCAGTATTTTGTATTACAGATACAGGCACCACTAATGCTTTACTGTTTTGATAGTTTGCTATCTGCATTTTACAGCTCATGTTAGGATATAGCTTGTTATTACTTCCAAGCCTTATCTCTACCTGAAATGCGCGTGATACAGGATCTACAGACTTTGACACATAAGTAAGTTTTGACTTGATTGTATCTTTTGTATCTGCAAAAATCAGATTGACAGGATTACCTTCTTTTACCTTACCCAGATAGTTCTCGCCAAGATTTGCCTGTATTTTCAGGGCATCGAAGTTTACTACACGGATACCAACCATACCCGGAGAAGCTACATCTCCCTCTTTAATATTTACCGCATCTACCGTACCACTTATTGGTGATTTTATTGAGTACATACCGCGCTGGGCAATCAATGCCTCTTTATTTTTAGACGCTGCCTCGTATGTAGCTTTGGTGGTTAAGTATTGCACTTCTGACCCGATATTCTGAGCCCAAAGCTTTTGCGTCTTTTCATATACTTGTTTTGCTAAAACTAACTGTGCATCAGCAGCTTTTATCTGCTGTTCAACAGCTCCTGCCTCAAGTATTGCTAAAGTTTGGCCCTTGCTTACTTTTTGCCCGGCGTGTACCAATACTTTTTGTATAGTTCCCGGTGCCTGTGGCGTTGCCAATACATTCTGGTCGCCATTTACATTTGCCTGCACTTCTACAAATGAGTTGAACTGTTGTGGCGTTGCTACCATTACCGATACTGCAGTTGCCTTACCCGGTTTGTTTTTATTTACTTCCAGTTCCAGCTTTGCAATCTTTTCATCAAGTGTAGCGCGTTCTTTTTTAAGCTTCACCAGTTCAGCTTCGCCTTGGGCACTTTTATCATCACCACCGCACGCAGCCAGTATTGTTGTTGATATTAATAATAAATAGAGTGAGCGTTTCATGCTATATATTTTATAATGAGTTGATTAAATGGTTGTTCTATTTTTTAAATTGTCCTGTTGCTTTTTGCAAATCCGACTTTGCGTTAATTACATTCATCATAGCATTGAAATAGTTTGTCTGAGATAGTACCAAGTCTGACTGTGCTTCTACAATCTCCAGATTACTCCCTACACCTGCTTTATACTTCTTATTTGCTATGTCTAAAACATTTTCTGCCAGTTTCATGTTTTGCTGTTGATTATCCAAGCTCAACAATGCATTTTTAAGATTCGTTTTTGAAGATGCTGTTTGTAAATCAATAGCTCTTTTCAAACCTTCCATGTTATTCTCTGTTTGTTTAACAGTAATCTTGGCTTGTTTTACCCTGTTTATACGTTGCATACCATCAAACAATGGCACTGAGAGTTTTAAGCCCCACAGAGAATAAAACTGATAGTTATTATAGAAACTGAACACCTCGTTAAATTCGTTCGTAGAATAGTTGTAACCTACACTAGCAAATGCTGCTAAAGTTGGCAAGCCAGATAAACGATGTCTTTTAAGATTATATTGATTTAGCTTCAGTTGCGTATTCATGAGGTTATACTCAGTACGATCATCATAATCAGCTTCTGTACTTAACACCATACTTGCTGCATCTGCTATTTTGCTATCTACAACTGTATCGGTCAGTACAATTTGCTGGGCAATATCCATACCCATGTTGTATTTCAGCATTTGCTCTGTAACATCTATTAACGCACCTAAACGCAGACTGTCAGATATCAGGTTGTTTAATTGCACATTGATACGATCTACTTCAATTTTCTCAATCATACCTGTCTCATACATTGTTTTCATCTCAAATGCAACCCTACGTAAGTTTTGCATGTTGTTAGCAATAGCTTGGTATTGCTTTTTAGAAATGATAAACGCATAGTATGATTTTTGAACTTCATAACGAATGTTTTCTTCGCTCAGCGTTGCACTTTGTTCGTATAGCTTCATCAATCCGTTACGTGCCTGCAAAGCAACCATTACGCTACCATCAAACAATATCTGAGAAGCAGAGCCACTTGCTGTTACACCATACTTTGGTGTGAACTGTACAGGAATAAATATACCTGGCATACCTACGAAATCTCCAGGAATGAATGATTTCTGTGGGTTCAGGAAATCAGTATACTGACCTTCTGCTTTAATATTTGGCAATGCTATACCTGTAACTTCTGCATTAATAGCTCTTTGCTTTTTTACATCCAATCTTGCATTTTTTGCACTTACATTATGCTTTACAGCATATTTCATAGCATCTTCAAGGCTCAGTGCTACCGCTTCCTGCGATACTTCTGTTTGCCCGTACATGGCGAGTGGCAACAGGCATAGTGCTAACGTGGTTTTAGATATCAATCGTCTCATAATTTAGAAACTTGCTTTAAGTATTGTTCTTTATATTTCTGGTATAGTTTTTCCCCTTTGGGTGTCATAATGCCATACAAAAAGTGTTCGCTTACTTCATGCATAACAAACTGCAGATCGTTGCGGGTATTAATCATCAGGTTGGGGTGCAGCACCAGCATAGATATCTCCATACGGTAGCGTGCCATAAAATCTGCATTTAATCCATCTCTATACAAACCTTCCTGCATCCCCCAAATAATATTGTTTTTGATAGCCTCAATATCCTTTTCCAGCATGTTTGATTTAAACTTCTTAAATGCATCGGGGTAATATCGCTCCAGTTCCAACATGCCCAATGGATTCATATTCGCTAATACCTGGTCAAACATGCCCATAACACGTACCATACCTTCAATCGCATTTTCGGCAGATGTCATTATCGACAGGCAATTATCTGATACATGGCATTGAAACCATGTAATAGACTCGTTTACTACCTCGTTTTTATTAGCAAAGTGCTGATACAGGGTCTTTTTCGAAATACCCGCTCTTCTCGCTATATCATCCATCGTAATTGTTTTAAAGCCGTATTGCCTGAACAATTCCGCGGACGCACTGAGTATTTTAGTTAGTGGTTCCATAATCGGGGGCAAAACTATGGAAACGTTTTTTATAAAAAACGTTTCCCATGTATATTTTGTATCTATACCCAGTATCAGTAAAATATATAGTTGATTATACGTTTGTTACCATATGCTGTTTCGATGTTGGATATTTCCGTTTCAGTTAATAATTATTAGCTTTAAGAAAAATCTATACATATGGGCTTTTTTCAGGATTTCAAAGCTTTTGCCATGCGTGGCAATGTTATTGACCTTGCAGTGGGTGTGGTAATAGGTGGTGCATTTGGCAAAATCGTTACAGCTATGGTGGATGATATTTTAATGCCGATAATAGGCATGGCTACCGGCGGACAGAAATTTGACGATAAGTTTATGGTGCTAAAAGCTGCTAAAGACGGCGATGTTTACAACTCATTGTCTCAGGCTAAAGAAGCGGGTGCTAACGTATTTGCATACGGACATTTTATACAAACCATTGTAGACTTCCTTATTATAGCTTTTTGTATATTTCTGGTTGTACGTGCTATGACCCGTATGCAAAAGAAACAGGAAGAAGCTCCGGCTGCACCGGCAGAGCCTTCATCTACAGATAAGTTGCTGATGGAAATCAGGGATGCTTTAAAGAAATAACAATTCATTCCTTTATTGAAAGTTTTTGTGGCATAAAAGCGATTAATTACGCATTTTTGTGTCGTTGCTCGGTATTTGTTTATGGCTACAGGAAAAATATATCAGGATCTCATTACTATGAAACGGCAAAACCGTAGTGGCTTTGCTGTATTAATAGACCCCGATAAAGTAGCTCCTGCAGATATGAAATACATGGCACAATTATGCAATGACGCTGCTGTTGACTATGTTTTGATGGGGGGGAGTCTTGTAGTAGCTGACAATCTCGAAGCCTGTATCCAACGTTTTAAAGCAGAAAGTGATATACCGGTTATTCTATTCCCGGGCAGCCCGGCGCAAGTAACACCATACGCCGATGCACTTTTATACCTGTCGCTGATATCAGGTCGTAACTCTGAATTATTAATTGGCCAGCATGTTGTTTCTGCACCTGCAGTAAAAGCAAGCGGGTTGGAGGTTATATCAACAGGTTATATGGTAATTGATGGTGGTATGCCTACCACTGTATCCTACATGAGCCATGCAGCTCCGATACCTGCAAATAAACCTGACATCGCACTTTGTACAGCATGGGCGGGCGAGTTGCAAGGTAAACACATCATATACATGGATGCAGGTAGTGGTGCTAAAAACCCTATCAGTAAAGAAATGATACATACAGTCAGCAGCCGCATAGATATACCTCTTTTTGTTGGTGGTGGTATTCATACTCCTGAAAAGGTGTACGAAAATTGTCGTGCCGGCGCCAATATTATAGTTGTTGGCAATGCTATTGAAAGAGACCCTATGCTTATCCGCGATCTTTCTCAAGCTACAAAAGCTGCTACTTCTACTGTAGAATAACATTACATCTTCTACACACTATATTTTTCAGAATATTTTTATTTGTTAAGCGCTTGTTAACCAGTTGTAAAGCTGGAGTTAACAGGCGCTTAATATTTCGTAATGCCTTGCCGGTACCCCCATCTTTGTATCACAATAACGGACAAACAAACATTAATCAAATAATCAAACAACAAACAAATTAAAATGAAAAAGGTAATCGCAATCATCGCTCTGGGTATCACAGGTTTCGCAGCTAAAGCACAAAACGCTTCTTCTACTGCTACTCAAACAGTTAACCTGAACCTGAGCAACGCTATCGAATTAACTTTCACAGGTAATAACAGCGCAACAGGTGCAGCAGTTAATCTGGCTTTCAACACAGTTAACGATTATGCAAACGGTGTTCAGTCAGCAGCACAAGGTTTGAAAGTACGTTCAAATAAAAAATTCGATGTTACTGTAAAAACAAATGCAACAAACTTCTCTTATACAGGTTCTACTACTCCTGCTCCTGTAATGCCTGTTTCCGGTGTTCTTGCTCTTAAAGTAAGTGCAAACGGTACAGGTGGTGCTATCGCAGGTTCATTCAGTGGTTTTGCTGGTCTGTCATCAACAGCTGCAAACCTGTTGACAAACTGTAACAACGGTGGTAACCAAACATTCAGTGTAATGTATGAAGCTACACCGGGTTTTGCTTACCCTGCAGGTACTTATACTGTAGATGTAGTTTACACTGCTACGCAGCTTTAATTAGTCTCTCTCTTATCCCTTATACAGAAGGGCCCTTTATAGGGCTCTTATTTTTTTATATATACTTGCTACTTTTACCGGATGGGCGGCAGCATTACATTAAAACAATTTTATCAACAAGGACTTACTGAAGCAGGCTGCGATGAAGCTGGGAGAGGCTGTCTTGCAGGGCCTGTATTTGCTGCTGCTGTAATACTGCCCGAAGCATTTTATCACCCGTTACTGAATGACAGCAAGAAACTATCTGAACCAGACCGCGACGTATTACGTCCTGTAATAGAAAAAGAAGCAATATCCTGGGCTGTTGCTCAAATAAGTGAGCATGAAATTGATGTAATCAACATCCTGAATGCTTCTTTTAAAGCTATGCACTTAGCCGTCGAAAAGTTACATACCAAACCGGAATTATTGTTGATTGACGGGAACAGATTTAGCCCATATCTTGGTATTCCGCACCAATGTATCGTGGGGGGTGATGCCAAATACGCAGCCATTGCCGCAGCCAGCATACTTGCCAAAACACACAGGGATGAATACATGCTGAAGCTTGATGCTGCATATCCGCAGTACGGGTGGAAGGATAATAAAGGTTATGGTACGGCTAAACATTTGGCAAAGCTACACGAGTTCGGCATGTGCGAACATCACCGTAAAACTTTTAAATGGAATAAATTATCTGATAATCAGACTGATACTGGCAATACGATTTCAAAAACACAACCTGATGGCTGATTATCAGTAATTGTAATCTTTCCCTTGTGTTGCCTAACAATCTTTGCTGTAAGATACAGGCCGAGGCCGGTACCTTTTGTTTTACGTGTTTCTTCGTTGCCTATACGATAAAACTTGTTGAACACTTTACTTTTTTCACTATCCGGTATGCCGGGGCCATTATCCGCTATTTGAAGGTGTACATTATTGTTTTTCAGAATCAGACTGACAGTTACAGGTTTATCAGCAGGTGTATATTTTACAGCATTTTCCAGCAGGTTATTGATTGCCATTTGTAATAATAGCCTGTCTCCGTGCAACATACACACATCAATATCCCTTTCTATAAAACGCCCTGCATACCTCACTGCATAATCTTTGAAGCTGCTGTTTACCAATTCATCAAACTGTATTTGTTCTCTTGCAGGTATATACTGCCGCCCCTCCATCTGCGAAGCTATCAGCATATTATTACACAAATCATTTAGCCTGTTAGCTTCTTTTACACATCTTTCTACCAGAAGCGATTTTTTCTCCTCATCTAATTTATGTCGCTCCAGCGTCTGAAGATTTAACTTCATAGCGGCGATGGGCGATTTTAGCTCATGCGTCACAGACAACATAAAATTGTTCTGTTGTTTAGACAATCGTATGCTACGCCTGAAAGAGCTATATACTACAGCTGCCCCTATTAATATTACGAGTAAAAATGTAGAACCCTCACCGATATATTGCTTTTTGCGTGTATCAAGTTCTGATTGCAATTGCTGCACCCTTGTATTATACATTTCAGGATATAGCGTACTATCAACCTCGGTTTTCAGAATTACAATGCCCTGATTATATATTTCCCTGCTTTTATCATTCAAGCTGAAACCCCAAAACAGCAATGCTGCCACTATATATGCAAGTAATAATAAATGTACGGTTGTAAAAAAACGCATCTGCTTTTATTGTGTACTAAAGTTACGAAGCGGATGCTTTTCTACACGCAAACCTACCTGCAGCACTTCGGGTAACGGATTTACGCGCATATTCTGCTCAAAACGTATTTCCCAAGTGCCTTTTTTGCGCAACATAACGGTATCTCCATCGTTAGAAATAGGCATCCGTTGTTCCCATATAGCACCCATACCTCTGCCCATCCATTTACCTCCCGGCTCAGCCAATGGAATCTCAAGCCTTGTTTTTTGAAAAACTGTATCTCCCGGTTGTTTGGTATAAACCCATATCCAAATATTCGAATTCGGGTATGTTTCTGTATGCCTTACAAGAAAGAAAATATTGTAACGTGCATTCGTATCTGTCACTTCAAATTTGAATGATGGCTTAAAATTGTAATCCCATGCATTTTGCGGTATCGTATATTCCTTTTGATATAAGGGAGATGAAATACATCCGTTTAATGCAAGTGTAGCAACCAACAGTACGATAAAATATAGACGAAACATGTATTATGTAATAGTATTAGCTGATATTTGACTTTCGTATTATAATATATTCAAAACCTGTTCCTTTGCTTTTTCCAGTTCATCTTTCATATTGATGACTATTTGCTGAATTTCAGCATTATTTGCTTTTGAACCCAGAGTATTTATTTCTCTACCAACTTCCTGCAATATAAAGCCCAGAATCTTTCCTTTGGATATACCTTGTTTTTCTACAGTTTCATGAAAGTAGATACAGTGCTGTTTCAAACGTGTTTTTTCTTCAGATATATCTATACGTTCAAGATAATATATCATTTCCTGCTCAAACCTGTTAGGATCCATATTTTCAGCACCAACCATATCTTGCAATGATTGCATAATCCTGCCCCTGATTTTTTCAGTTCTTTGTGTCTCCAATGGTATTACGTCCTGCAGCAATGCCTCGATATTCTGTATGCGACTATGCAAATCTTTATGCAAAGCATTACCCTCATTTTTTCTATGAGCCATCAAATGTTTTGCAGCGGTCTCTATAACTATTTTAAGCTGTGCCCATTCTTCTTCAGCAATAACATCCTGGTCTGCTGCTACTACCTCGGGCATACGCATCAGCGTTGCTAATATATTTTCTTCAGGTATATGCAAGTCATCTGCTATCTGTTTCATGCTTTGATAATAAAACTTTGCAAGACCTGTATTTACAATCATAGGTTTTGTAGCCCCATCCTGTTTTATGGCAATAGTAAGGTCTATTGTGCCGCGCATCAATATCCCATTCAGCATATTGCGAATATCGAGTTCGTAAGACCTCAAAATTGGCGGTAGTTTGGTTACAATATCAAACTGCTTGCCATTGAGCGATTTCATCTCTACCACTACTTGCCTGCCGCTTATTGTAGCCTCTGCACGGCCAAAACCTGTCATTGAGTATAGCATACCCTGTTATTTGGAAACAAAGAAAATATAAAAAAGTGAAAGCGACGGTTTTATAATAAAAAAGGCTAAAATCATCTTAAAACATTGAATATGATTCGTAAGGCTACGATATTTGGTTATTTTTGTTGCTTTAGCAAAAGGCCCTGTTTTTTTTGATGCGCTTTATCGTAATACTCTTAGTTATTTTCTTTCCAATATTAGCGGGTGCGCAACAGCCTACCCGTGATGATCTTGTAAAACGCAGGCAGAGCATTATTGAGTCTATAAAGCAGACCGAAGCACAATTAGAAGCAACTAAAAAAGATAAGAATGCTACAATGGGGCAGCTTCGGGCCCTGCAAAACAAACTGGCAGAAAGGCAAAGGCTGATACGAAATATTAACGAAGAGATAGGTCAGATTAATAATAATATACAAACATCTACCAACGAGGTTTCCCGCCTGAAGCAAAACCTTGAAGTATTAAAAATGCGATATGCACAATCAGTAAGATATGCCTATCGTAGCCGCGGCTCTTATGACATGCTGGCATTTTTATTTTCTTCAAAAGATTTTAATGAAGCATTACGCAGAGTAAAGTATTTAAAAAAATACCGCGACTACCGTAAACAACAAGCAGATAAAATTCGGGTAACACAGGGCGTAATCGTTAAGAAAATTGATGTGCTTAATGCGGAAAAATCTGAAAAAGATATGCTGCTGAGTACAGAAGAAAAACAAAAACTGGAAATACAAAAAGAAACCAATGAAACCAATGCTGTAGTAAAGGAATTGAAAGGGCGTGAAAAGCAGTTAATGTCTCAGATAGATAAAGACAAACGTACAGCTCGGCAATTGGATAAGGCGGTAAATGATATAATACGCCGCGAAATGGAAATTCAACGTAAAAAGGCTGAAGAAGAAGCCAGAAAACGTGCTGAAGAAGAACGAAGGAGACAGGAAGAAGCCAAAAAAGCATCCATGTTGGCTGCAGCCGGTGGTAACCCTGCTAATAAACCCGTTACAAACACTAATAATCAACCGTCTCAACCTAATGGTAACAGGCCTGCAACAAATAATGTAACCGCACCAAAAACAACAACTAATAATACTGTAGCAACTGCGACGCCTAAAGCAGTAGTTCCAAAAAATTACGACTACTCGCTGACACCTGAAGCTAATGCATTGTCGAATAATTTCGAAAGCAATCGTGGCAGATTGCCATGGCCTGTAGAAAAAGGATTTATCTCACAAGGATTTGGTAAGTATCGCCATGCAGTGGCACAGAAAGTAGAGATGGAGAATTATGGTATCGATATCAGTACTGCACATGGCGCATCTGCAAGAGCAGTATTTGAAGGTACTGCAAAGGTATTTTCTGTGGATGGAAAAGAGTGGAATGTGATGATAAACCATGGCGCATACTATACAGTATATATGCACCTTGCAAAAACTTTTGTTCAGAACGGGCAGAAAGTGCAGACAAAGCAACAAATCGGTACGGTTAATATGAACGATGAGGGCGAAAGTATTCTGAACTTCCAGATTTGGAAAAACACCATAAAACTAAACCCTGAAATATGGATAGCCCGATAGGTTTCTACACAGTTTCGGCAACATGTATTTAAAATAATTATAATAAAATAAGGCCATACCTCAGCATTGCCATATTTGTTTATTACATTTGCTCAACAAATACTATTGCCGGTATTGTAATGTAAATACACATACATTACATTTAGATAACAAGTTTCTATGCATTACAGGATACGCATTTTACCAAGATGGTTAATATTTATATTAGACTTGATTTGCGTTCAGTTATGTTTATTCTTTTCCTTTTTACTACGCTTTAATTTCAATCTTGAGGATGTTGCCAGATATGATATGTCACTCATATTAGGTTTATCCTTAGGCCTTAATACCGTGTTGTTCTATTTAGTAAAGAGCTACGCAGGTATAATACGATATACCAATATTGAGGATACATTCAGGTTGTTAGTAGTTAACTCTATAGCTTCTGTTTTCTACTTTTCAATAAATTTCATAGTTACACAATCATCATCAGGCATATTTCTCTTCCCTATATCTGTTGTAGTTATTAACTTTTTCATCACCAACTTTACACTTATAACGTACAGGCTTTTAGTACGGTATATATTCAAATACTATCAGCAGCATAATATTGACCGCAATAAGGTAAAGGCTGCAGTATATGATGCCAGTGAAAATGGCCAGCAAACCAAAAAGGTAATCAATGACTTCCCAAGCAGCAACTTGCAGGTTGTAGCTTTCATAGACGATGTACTGGGTAAAACCGGTAAGCTTATGGAAGGCATACCTATATACAATAGCGATGATGCATCTTTCGAGAAATTGAAGAACGACAATGTTGAGCTGTTAATTATTGCCAATAAAAACATACCAAAGGATAAACTGAATTACCTGGTTGATAAATGTCTTCAATTAGGCATCAAAGTGCAACAAGTGCCACCGGTTCAGCAGTGGCTTGATGGTAAAATTGATACTGAAACACTGAAAGACATTAATATCGAAGATCTGCTGGAACGTGAAGTGATCCGAATTGATAACGAAAAAATTCACTTCGAATTAAAAGGTAAAAAAGTATTGGTAACAGGTGCTGCCGGTTCTATCGGCAGTGAGTTGGTCAGGCAATTACTAAAATACAAGCCCGCTCTCATTATCATGTGCGATAATGCAGAAACACCTATGCACAATATTGTGTTGGAATTACGTGAATCGCATCCGGGTGCTAATTTCAAACCATATATCGGCGATATATGCGACCGAGTGAGAATGGAACACCTTTTCGAGATATATAATCCTGAAGTTGTTTTTCATGCTGCAGCATATAAGCATGTGCCATTAATGGAAGACAACCCTTCGGTTGCCATATTGAATAATGTGTTCGGAACAAAAATGCTTGCCGAACTGTCTGTAACTAACGGAGTAGAAAAGTTTGTAATGGTGTCTACCGACAAGGCAGTAAACCCTACGAATATAATGGGAGCTTCTAAACGCATTGCGGAGATATTCACACAGAGCTACTACAAGCATTTACTGAATAATAACATAGCCTTACCGCATGATAATAAACTTACAAAATTTGTAACCACGCGCTTTGGTAATGTACTGGGTTCTAATGGTTCGGTAATTCCAATATTCAAGAAACAACTGGAGAAGGGCGGGCCTATCACTGTCACTCACCCAGAAATTACCAGATATTTCATGACAATACCCGAAGCATGCCAGCTTGTAATTGAAGCCGGTGTTATGGGGCAGGGTAGTGAGATATTTGTATTTGATATGGGAGAGCCTGTAAAGATCGTTGACCTGGCAAGGAAGATTATTCGCCTGGCAGGTAAAGAACCCGAAGTGGATATAAAGATTGTATATACAGGACTGAGACCCGGGGAAAAACTGTACGAAGAATTGCTAAACAATAGCGAGAATGTAGTACCAACCTATCATGATAAAATAATGATAGCAAAAGTGCCTGAATATGACTATACTGCTATTAAGGATAAAGTAGATAAACTAATAGCAAGCGCACAAAGGCACTATACATTGGAAACAGTAGGTATTATGAAAGAGCTGGTACCTGAATTTGTGAGTAATAACCTTACTTACGAGTCCATTAAATCGAAGCAATAAGCTTCTTATTTTTTCAAAGCTGTTTTTACTGTCAGGAATATTATCCTGAAATAATTAAGCACCGTAGGATTATTTATATATACCAGATTCAGCCTTATCTTATCAGGCATTATAATGTCAATATAATATTGTTCGGGGTTGGATTGCTGTTCCAGTATGCTATTTTCATTATAGTAAGTCACTGAAGCAAAATCTGTAATTCCCGGACGGACGTTTAATACTATTTTTTGATTATCTGTATACAGGTTTGTGTATTTCTTCACCTCGGGACGTGGGCCAACCATGCTCATCTTACCAACTAATACATTTAATAACTGTGGTAATTCATCCAACTTATATCTGCGCATAAATACCCCCGACTTTGTAATACGTTTATCAGTATTGCCAAAAGTCAGTAAGCCAGCCTTATCAGCATCGATATGCATCGAGCGGAATTTGTACAGGTAAAACTCTTTCCCAAACCTGCCGACACGTTTTTGTTTATAAAAAACAGGCCCTATCGAATCAACTTTAATCCAAAGTGCCAATAGTATAAATAAAGGACTGAAAATAATAAGGCTTACAAGTGCTATCAGTATATCAAATAAACGGGTCATTTCACTACGGCTCTATAAGCCTTCTCTATTTGTTCTTCTATAAAAGTACATTGTTCATCGGTTAATTGGGAATATATAGGTAGTGAAATTTCGTTATGATAATTATTAAAAGCTATAGGGTAATCCTTTATATCATACCCCATATTTTTAAACAATGTAAGCATAGGCATAGGTACGAAATGTACATTAGTCGCAGCCCCTACTTCTGCTACAAGTTGAATGATTTTATCCCTTTGGGCTTCAGTTATATCATTAATACGTAACAGGTATAAGTGATATGACGACTCTCTTTCGTCGCTGATTGCAGGTGGTAATATTGCCCAGTTTTTATCAGCAAAAAAACGATTGTAATGTTCGAAAATACGCCTTCTGTCAGGCAATAATTTTGATTTGTATTTACGCATTTGCGCCAACCCAATGGCTGCACATACATCGGTAAGATTTACCTTCAAACCATCACTTACTATATCATATCGCCAGTTGCCTTTTTGTGTTTTGGTAAATGCATCTGCTGTTTGCCCGTTCATTGCATTCAGGCGCATCCAATTATAAACTACTCCGTTGTCAAAAGGCTGTTGCAGATTTAGAGCGATAACACCTCCCTCAGCGGTAGTTATGTTTTTTACAGCATGTAAAGAAAATACTGTTACATCTGCTGCCAATGATGATTGCCTGCTTTTATAAATAGCACCGAAAGAATGTGCGGCATCCGCTATCAATAGTGGCCTGCCAAGTTGTTGTTGTACATCATTAGCCGGTGTAAATACTTCTTTAACATCATCACCGAATAATACATTCTTTATCACATCATAATCGCATGGCCATCCCGCTATATCTACAGTTATCACTGCTTTTGTGTTAGCAGTTATAGCTGCTTTTATTTTTTTCGGGTCAATGGTAAAATCATCCAGCACATCTACCATCACAGGTTTAGCACCTGAGTGTATTACTGCCAATGCAGTTGCAGCATAGGTATATGCAGGAACTATCACTTCATCGCCTTCTTTTACCCCAAGCCATTTCAAAACAAGCATTGCACCCGATGTCCATGAATTTACACAAAGTGCATGCTGTACTCCTGAGATATCAGCAGACAGTTTTTCGAGCGCCTTCACCTTAGGGCCTGTAGTAATCCAACCAGACTGAAGTGTATCCATCACTTCATCAAGCACATCTTTATCAATATATGGAGGTGAAAAAGGAATGTTCACTTTATTTGTTTTTGCAATCGTATATTCTTTCTATTATATCTACCACTTTAAGCCCTTCAAGTGCATTGGTAGTAATGGATGCCCTGCCATTCAATACATCAGCTACATTCTGTATTACATAATGATGATTGGCTGCACTACCTTTATATGGTCCGTAATCATTTGGCGGGTTTGTGGGTTTCAGTTCAGGCATAGTGTAGTCTCTTATATGGCAATATTCCACCTTGTCCATATACTGCCCCCCAACCTTTATACTGCCATTTGAGCCAATTACAGTCATACTGCTTTCCAGGTTTTTATCCCAAACAGATGTAGAAAAATTAATACTTCCCATACCACCTTTTACAAACCTGAAATTTACAACACCAGAGTCTTCGAATGTTGTTAAGTGTTGATGATTGAAGCTTGAAAAGTTAGCTTTAATATCCTCGATATCACCAAATACCCAATATAGCAAGTCTATAAAATGGCTGAATTGAGTAAATAATGTCCCCCCGTCCAACTCTTTTGTACCATGCCACGACCCAGCTTTGTAATAACGTTCGTCTCGGTTCCAGTAACAATTCACCTGAACCATATATACATCACCCAATACACCATTGCTAACTATCTCCTTCAGCCATTCTGATGGTGGAGAGTACCTGTTTTGCATAACACAAAACAATTGTTTTGCCTGCGTAAGTGCAGTATGTATTACTTCTTCACACTCTTTTTTATGCAGTCCCATTGGCTTTTCCACCACTACATGATGCCCTGCCTTTATTGCTTTCAATGCCTGAGAAGCATGCAGTCCATTTGGTGTTGCAATGGTTATTACATCAGCTTTGATGCCGGATTGCAGGTAAGTATCAATTGTTTCAAAATAACTAACACTCTCCGGTATCGTTTCTTTAACAGCAATGTTAGTATCACAAACTGCAACAAGTTCGCATTCACCATGTTGCTGTATCATAGCTGCATGGCGTTTACCGATGTGTCCGTAACCAATTACCGCAAACCTTATTTTCTGCATAAGAATTAAGGCAGCAATATCAGAAAATTATTTCACTTATGCATCACAATATCACTTAGATGCTATTGTAACAGATATGTAACTGGAGCCTTGGGGGAAAAACCGCTTCAAGATTTTGTTCAAAGCGTAAGCAAGCCGATTGAGTAACGGCTTCGAAAATCGGGTAGGAATTATGCCAAAAGTATATACATCCGTTCTTGAAAAATGTATAAATAATGTTTTAAGCTCTTGCATGTTGAAATAGTACCATTGCCTGTTTTTGCCCTTCAGCTCTCTGAATGTTTTTAACAGGTAACTACCTTGAAGATTATCAGCCGTCAGCAATACTCCTCCCGGCTGTAGCATCGTATATATATTATTTATTGCTTTTTGCCTGGCTACTCTTGTTCGGCTTTCAGCTTTATTATACTGTTCCTTCAGGCCACCAAGTACAGATTTCATAATGATTAAATCATATTGTGCGGTCGAAGGGGTATCGTTAACTATGTCAAGATTTGCATAGCTAATATTAGTCGTTACCCCGTATTTGGCATGTAGCATTTTCGCGTTTTCAGTCACACCGTTTCTATCGGTGCACAATACAGTAAACCCTTGTAATGCCAACCATAATGTTAAACCACCATTACGCTCACCAATAGCCAATACCTTAGCTGTTCGAGGCAATTTATCGATAGCAGGTTGCCATATCTTCAGCGCTTGCGACCAATTATTGACATCCCATTCTATAATATCATTCAGCAGTGCTGCTTTCAACTATAATGCAGATAATTGATTGTAAAATGATACGGCAATCTTTCTCCTGTCAAACTTATCGTTCACGTAAACAATTCCGTTATTACCCAGTTCTTCACGCAATAGTTTGTCATTTTTCAGTTTCACAATGTTTGCTGCCAGCTCCTGCTCATTTTCGGGAGTAAAATATAATCCGCATTTACCTTCATCTATAAATAAATCTCTCGCTTCTCCATCAACCCCTAATAATATTGGTTTACCGAAAGCCAGATTTTCAAATATTTTAGATGGGATTGCCCCTTTGAACAGTGGTATGTTTTTTAAAGGTACAACAGCTGTATCCGCAGCATATATAACATCAGGCATACTCTTTTGCGGTTGATTAGAGAAAAAAGAAACATTAATCAATTGCAATGATTCCTTCAACTGGTGTAAAAATTCTTTCTGTGGTCCATCTCCTACCAATACAAACTTTATCTTATCCTCCGTTTTTAATAGTGTTGCGGCATTCAGTATAACTTCCAATGCCTGAGCATGACCTAATATTCCTGCATATAATACTATAAAATCATCAGCATTATATCCGTTTACACTCCGCCAATTATGTACTATATTATTAACATTATATTGATCTGCATCAGTACCGTTAGGCAACCAGAATGTCTTAACATCCTGAAACCTATGATTGATACTTTTTACTATACCTTGTGTTTGGCCGCTAACTAACGCTGCTTGTTTGTATAACAGAGCCTCCAGCCAATACGCCAATTTTAAAAATAGCTTATTCTTTACAAGCCCAAGTTTCTCTGCGCTTTCCGGCCATAAATCTGAAACATTAAATACCAGCTTCGACTTCCTGAATAATTTAAATACTAACGCAGTAATACCTAAAAATAACGGGGGAGATTCGCAAATTACTATATCATACTTCTTTACTTTAAACAAGCCTGTAATCATTGAACTGAAAACAAAAGAGAAATAATTCAGCAATCTGAGTACAATACTATTACTCTTACGTACAAATATCCATGAACGGTGTATGACGACATTGTCCTTCTCGTCCTTTACATACCACTTGCCATCGTATCCTTCCTGTATCTTCATAGCAGGATAATTGGGCATAGCAGTTAATACTGCTACTTCCATACCTAATAGTTGCAGATGCTTTGCCAGACTACTAAGCCTGTTTTGCGGAGCACCTGTTTCCGGCGGATAATATTGTGTAAGGATTAATACGCTTGGCACTATAAAGAAGCCAGATGTTTTGTGATGATTGCAGCCGCATGGCCATCTCCATAAAATATGCTGCCATTCCTGAAAGGTTTGTCATACATATCTGCAACAGCATTCAATATTTTTGTTTCATCAGCACCCGTAATGGTACTGCAGCCGGAAAGGGTTAGCTCTACCCACTCTGTCTGGTCGCGCAATGTAATACAGTATTTATGAAAGAAGTATGCTTCTTTTTGCAAGCCGCCACTATCTGTAAGCACCAAATGACAGTTTTGCAATAAAGACAGCATATCGAAATACCCAACAGGGTCTATCACCATACAGTTAAGTTGCAGGTGATATTGTTCGAGCATTTTTTTAGTACGTGGATGCAATGGCAATACAACAGTGTATTGTTTTGATAAAGTATTGATGGCATGTACAATTTTTCCGAGCCTGTCTTTATCATCCGTGTTTTCTGCCCTATGTACCGTAACAAGCAAGTACCTATCTTGTATTAAATTTAATTGCTGCAGTATGGTCGAACGTTGTGCAATCTGTTTTGCATAATACAATGCCGCATCATACATCACATCTCCTGTATTCACGACAGTTTTATCAGATGTTGCCAATCCTTCATTTTTCAGGTTTTGCATAGCAGCCTCTGTGGGACAAAACAGCTGTGCGCTAACCCTATCCGTTAAAATACGGTTTACTTCTTCAGGCATGTCCATATTAAAGCTACGCAGTCCTGCCTCTACGTGCGCAACAGGCATGTGTAGCTTTGAAGCTGCTAAAGCTCCTGCCAATGTAGAGTTAGTATCACCATACACCAAAATAGTATCAGGTTTTTCTTTTATGATTGCTTGTTCTATACCTTCCAGCATTTGCGCAGTCATTGTAGCATGTGTACTGGTATTAATGCTAAAATGATAGTCAGGCTTAGGTATTTCCATTTCTCGGAAAAAGATATCCGACATTACATCATCGTAATGCTGCCCGGTGTGCAACAACACTTCTTTTATTCCGCCATGTTCATTAATGGCTCTTGATACCGCCGCTGCTTTTATAAACTGGGGGCGAGTGCCTATTACAGTTAATACTTTGGTCATCTATAGGTTTATCCTTTTTACTTTAGAAATTACCGCTCTGAATTTCCCATTTTGCCCGCAAGGTATCTTTTTCATCTCAAAAATCTGAACATTTACTTCACCAAGTTGAGAATATATCCGTTTGGTTAATATTTCTTTTTCGTTTTCAGATAATTGAGTGTCTGTTTCTAAATTTATTATAATAGCATTTAAAGATTCCTGTATAATCTGTCCTTTTATTATTTTATCAATACCTAAAAAAATACCATGAAATCGTACTATCTCCCTTCCGTCTTTTCCTATTACTACATCTTCTATTCTTCCTATTATTTCATCTATCAACTGCATCTGCCTGCCACAGGTACATGTCTTATCACTCAATCGCATATAGTCTCCTATTCTATAGCGGATTAATGGCTGATCATAATTTATAAACCCTGTGCAAACAACCTCACCTATGTCACCGGGTTGTGCCGGCTGTCCCTTTTCATTGAGTATTTCTATCAACCCAACATCAGGGCTTATATGCAGCCCTCCTTTTTCACATTCACTTACAAGACCACATGCTTCAACACCACTCCAACCATCATAGGTTTTACATCGATATACATCTTCAAAAACATTCCGCATCTCTTGTGTTAGTTTTTCGCTGGATGTAATAACAGCTTTCATTTTAGGCACAGCTAACCCTTGTTCTTTTATAAACCTTGCCAAAAAGTAGTTACTCATAGCGTAGCCTACCATATAATCAGGTTTATACTTTCGCAATACTTTTGCATAGTCCACTACAGTACTTGGTGATATATGGTATGCAGAAAAATAGACTTGTTTTTCAAAGCTGTTATATCTGTAATAAGGCGGTTTCGCATTTGCTTCCGGCACTACACGTCTGCCTCCAATCATAGCCCTGCTCATACTCCTGTCAACACCTGCCCAATTTCTTACCCTCACTTCATAAGCCGCACTCCATCTTTGATGCATAGCTTCTGAAAAAAGTATTGAGGTTGGCGTACCGGTTGTTCCACTCGAATGAAAAAACGTTCCATTTTGTTCCCTTATATCAGACAATAATGTTGTTGTACCATATTTTCGTAAAGTTTCTTTTTCAAGAAATGGCAGCAGGTGAATGGTATCGATTGTTACTGATTTCAGCGTTTCTTCATCCCAACCCAATGAGCTCCATTGTGCATTATAATATGCTACATGATTAAAAGCATGAAGCAATATCTTAATCAATTGCTCATTACTATAATGCTTCCACTGATGCAGCGCGTATTTTTCCCGATTCCTGTAGTTATTGATTTCTTTTTCAAACACCCCGCCAAATCTCCTCCTGTTCCATTGCAAACCATATATACTTACAAGTATATTCTGCAACCATACAGGCGAATGGCGATATATATTATCGAAGAACGACATCAGATAGAAATAGTATTCAACACAGCAGCCCATTTTTGCAGCACAGGAGCTTCATCATATAACGCTACTTTAATTTTTGCATTTTTTATGATAGTTAAAGTATTCTCTTTATTTTCTATTAATGACTGAATAGCTTCAGCCATTTGGTTATAGTCATCATCATTCACTATAATACCGGTTTGTTTATTTTCAACTAAATATGGTACGCCACCAACATTTGTACTCACTACCGGTAATCCCATTGCCCACATTTCAAGAAATGTTACAGGAGCATTATCAATCTTGTTGGTTGAAATATAAATATCGCAGACCGAAGCATATTGTTGCTTCATCTCCATGTCCATAAAGCCTATCAATTCAATATTATTCCCTAATGTTAATTCATGTATCAGTTGTTTGGTAGCAGATAGCATCCCTAAATCCGGGCCACCCATTATCATCTTTACTTCCGGATATTTATTTCTGAGTGCATTTACAACCCTTACCGCCATCAGCGGATTATATATATCACTAAATGCACGCATCCATAATAATCTGGGGCCTACTGCTTTCTTGTCCTGAAATGGGTACTGCTTTAAATCAATAATATTTTCTATCAATATTGTCTTCAGTCCAAACTCTGTCAACTCATTTTGCAAATACTTCGACGGCACCGTTATTAAATCTGCTTTTTTCAGTAATTGTAAGTATCTGCTGCTGCTTTTCGATTTTAGCTTTTCAGGCACTCCGCCACCATGCACCGTAAACACTAAGTCTTTACCCAATAATTTTGTGATAAATGCAGCAATATATTGCCATATAAAGCTATTCCCTGAATAGAACTGAACAATAGCTACATTATATCTGCCAGCATTCAACAACATACTCCGGATTATATCTACTAACCTTAGCCATTTGTTGATGAAGCCGGAAGTAGTTATGACTGTATATCCATTTTTCGATAACAACGAGGCCAATACAGATGCCTGTGTTACAGGAGCTGTTTTAGGATTGCTGAATAAGCCTACTATGATAACTTTATTATTCAAGCTTAGTTTTTCTATATACATATACGACAGGCATAGCAGCAAGCAGATAGCATACTATCGTAGTATTTGTTCTCATCGCAGAATGAGCTGCAGTTAACAGGGCAAATACGAATAAGGCTGACGAGACTGCTCTCCATAATAGCCTTCTTTGCTGATTGACCCACCATACCGGGAACAAGATCAGGATAATAATAGCTGCAATACCTCCAAGTCCGTGCTCGCTAAGCAGGCGGGTGTATTCTGTATGCGACGCAATAGCTTTGAAACCATATTGCGTCCGTAGTTCTTTCGACATTCCAGGACCTGCACCAAACACAACATTATCTTTAAACATTTTCCAATCTGTTTCGGCAATATCTACCCTGCCGGATGTTATTGTATTCAAAGAACGTTTCTTGGTTCCTGTGAGCGTACCTATTGTTTCGCCCTTATAGCGAAGCATAAGTTGGTTGTTTGTGAGGTCGTTAACCTTTAAAAATATTATCGCGCTCAATCCGCTGAACAGTATCAGTATAAAAGTAAACCTGAAGAAAGCTTTCAAGCTTGACAGGGCTACCGGTAGGAAAGTAATGATTACACCGATAATGGCGGCTATCATGCCACCCCTTGAAAAAGTCAGAAACCCCCGGAATAACAAAACTATAAGCAAAATATAGTTTACCCATCTGATACTGAAAAATGGCCTTTTCAATATCAGTAAAAGCATAGTAAATAACATCCCCATACCCAACACTGTTGATACCTGGTTGCTACCAAAACCTCCTGATGTTTTAAAGTTTGAGCTTAGGGCAAAGTTTATTTTATCGAAATCCGGTGTTTTAATAATCAAATACACCAGGACAGGAATAACAGGCATCAAGCCAAACTGTATAACTCTGCAGAATTTATTAATATCCCATCTTTCGCGAGACACAAATATTAATAACAATGCAAGTTCAATAATACCAAACACGTTCAGAACCCATGCCTCCAATTCAAAATTACCAAGTCCAACGATGATGCTTGGCAGTAATACCAGCATCAGTACTCCTCCCATATAATGCAATGGTCTTGCAGAGTATCGTTTGGTATGTTGTATTAATAATAGAACTAAAACCAGCACTAAATAATACTTACCCATTTCATGCGGCAGCAATGGTGCCCTGCTCATACGTCCCCATACTTCCAACCCGGGCGATGCTACAACCCCATACCACAACCACCTGCTATCGTTTACCAACAAACCATAAACACTATATAATATTACACACAGCCATACTGCAGAAACAACTATTGGGTAGTTTACAGATACAATACCCAATAACAATAATATCAGTACCTGCAAAAAGGAGGTGTGAGTTGCATAATATGTCTCATAATTATTGTTCAACTAAAATATATTTACGCAGTTTACGAATGTATGCATCATACGTAAAACCCGCAGCCATATAATATGCATTCAGAGATACTCCTTTCAACACATTATTATTGTTGAAAGGAGTATCTCTGAAAAAATCTGAAAATGTTCTTTCATAAGGCTTCCATAAAAAACCATTTGTAGTGTTAACATACTGTCCTATTGCCGAAACATCAGAAACAATTGGTATGCAGCCATAATTTGCAGCTTCCGCTATTACCTTAGGAAATCCTTCAGACTTACTTGGCAGCAATATGAAATCCGCATTCTTATAAATAGAAATAATCTTTTCTCTACTTAGTGATCCATGAAAAGTAATGGGTATGCAGATATCTTTTGTTTTAAACTTCAATTCCTCCATCTCAGCACCATCACCAACGATATCCAATCCACTAAATGCATTTTTATCAGGGTAGTCATTTATTGCCTGTAGTATATCATCAATCCCTTTTTCTGCATCCAATCTGCCAACAAAACATAGCCTGGCTGGTTTTGTAAACATCCTCTGTTGCGTTGTATTTAAACCCTCAATCCGTTCTTCATTTGTAATACAGGGATTTTCAAATGAAATACATTTCAATGGTTGGTTATCCCAACTACCATTGATTGTAATATTTCTGTTTTGCAGACTGAGCAGCATCCATTTTTGCAGCCTGTAAGATATTGGTCCATTTTTTTGTACCCAGTTGCCCGCATATTTGTACCAGCCTTTCTTAGAAGAAAAAAAAGACAAATACGGAATAAGATATAACCCGATTGATGTTGGTGCCCTGAATTGAAATACATCGGCATTCATCATCTCTCTACGAATGATACGCATGTTGGTAAACGCCGATATCAAAATTGATAATTTATTGAGTATCCCTTTCCCACCAAATGGTTTTATCGGCACAAACCTAACATTACCGTTGTATGGGATAGCACTTGCCGGGGCAGTACTGTTGTGCAAGCATGCTATATGTACTACTTCCCCAAATGCATCTGCTAAAGCATCAAGCTCTTTTACAGTTGGGCCCCATCCCACAGTTGTGCCATTGGCATCCGTATAGTGTTCCGTATGTGATATAACTAGAATCCTCACATCAACGCTCTTGAGAGTATATTCCAATCATGCTTCATTGCCCAGGATTTGCAATTTTCAGAGAGTATTTTTTTATCCTTACCCAATAATTTATCTATTGAACTCAATACAGCTGTTGCATCGTGGGCATTAACCAAATATCCTGTCTTATCATCCTGTATCGCATCTTCCAACCCAGTATTACTACTACCTATTGCTGCTAATCCATAAATATTTGCCTCAAGTACCGCAATACCAAAACCTTCTACATCTCCATCTTTGGTGGCCTCGCTCAGCATACAAAAAACATCTGCTGATTTATATGCACGCTTCAAATCCTTTTCACTCAACTTCCCAAGAATACTTATGTTATTCTGCAACTTCAATCTATTTATCAAGTCTGTTAATTCACTTTTATTGTCATCTTTACCTGCTATGTAATAGTGTACTTCAGGGTACTTTTCTATTATCCTTTGTAAAGACCTAATAATATTATGTTGCCCCTTACGTTGTGTAATGCTTCCTACTGTAAGTAATTTTGGATATCCTTTCCATTCAAATGGTACGACCACATCTACATCGCTCCAGCTGGATATATCCAACCCATTGGGTAGAACATTTATATCTCTTGAAATATTCTTATCCTGTATTAACGCCTTAGTATATGCTGAAACTGCATGACATTTATCAGCTATCATTATTGCTTGCCGCGTTAAATATTGTGTGAGACTATTCCCGATTTTTATTTCAGAGCCATGAATTATAGCTTCAGTCCTGATTTTTTCTCCGAATATTTTTTTAAGCATTATACCTATCCACAAAGGAAACCTACCTGTCAATATTACTTTGTCAAACTTATGCTCTTTGCAAAGAGATAGTATGATAGTAATCCTATTGATGTATGTAAGAAAGCCATTCCTTTTTATTCTATGTACTGTTAAGTTTTCAGGTAGACTAGTTAGAAAACTACTAATCTCTGCTTCCGTAGTATAATCCATACTACACACTATAGTTATTTTCGTACCGTTATGTACCAATCCCTTAGCCATACAATATGCATGCATACCAATACCACCCGGACCCGGAGGAAATTCTGATGTAATTATCAGGTAGTGCATATTAGTAATTCAGTAAGCCTCTGTTTTGTAATTCTGCATTTGCTGTTGCAAGGTTCTTCTTGTAGCGTTTTATAAAACCGGGAAGTTTATAAATGAATACAAGTACCCGCAATGCTTTTTTGAACACACTTCCGTTAACTACCAACTGGTCAAAGTATTTGATTCGAATGTAGTTGTTGTACTGCTTTTTGTTAAAATGTTTTTTTACAAGAAACATCTCTGAACTTGTGGGTTCTGCAAAACGTGTTATAGAATTTTTTGAAATTCTGTTGGTAATAGCTCTTGCTTTATATGTCCTCAACCCGCCAACAGGTGCCCTGTGATGATCAATAACTGCTGCGGAATCAAATACCATTAACGCTCCATTTTGATGACACCTTAAGGCTAAGTCATAATCTGCACGAATGTTTTTGTTGAAAAACATATCCATGTTACCTGCATTTTCAATTACATCACGCTTTGCTAAGGTTATCGGGAAAGTATCTGACATGTAGTAATACTTATTTATTGGTTTAGGAGGCATCCCTATTTCTATAACATTTGATGCCACGATGTCCGCATCAAAGTATTGTGCAGTACTCAGTAATTTCTGTATAAACCCAGCTGTAATATTATCGGCATCATCTCCTAAAAAAAGAACATACTCCCCTTTGGCTTCCTGCAACAATTTGTTCCAAGCTATGCATTGCCCTTTTTCTGATTGCGGGAAATACCTTACTGTCAACCCTTGAAACCTCGACTCATCCAGCTGCATACGTTTAGCTTCATCCGTTTGGTCAGTTATTAATACCTCTACAGGTTTAATAATTTGTACCGCCATCTGATCCAGTTCATTATGCAAATAGCTATACCTGTCCAGTGTTGGCGCCAATACTGATACTGTTTTGTATAATGCTTCAATATTAGTTTGAGCATTATGAATATCCGGGCTGATGCTATATGTTTTGATATCATTAAGCCGAGCAAGTAATTGTATATTTCTGAATAATCCCTTTTTATTAAAAGCTACCCACCACCTCCATTTTTTAGAGAAAAACTGTTTCGTAAAAATCCACTCATCAATCTCTGGTATACTTGTTTGTCTTGAATACTGACTGATAAGGTCGGGATGGTACCTGATGATTGCTCCCTTCTTTATCAATGCATACCCCATTGCAAGGCCAATCATTTCTATAGACGTATATATAGCAAATGACAAGTCTGCAATAGCTTTCAATACATCCTTTTTAATCAAGCATGCACGTAAACCAATTCTGAATGATGAACTAATTATTTCAGGGTTTGCATCTTTATTATAAATCCAAGCAGGATTAATATAATTAATTGCATCCGGCAAGCCAGTCAATCCAATTTTCAAGCCCGCATGCCATATATCTGTTTTTGATTCAGTTAGAGTTGAAATCAAATCTTCATTGATTATGCCGAGGTTGTAATCCCAGAATAGTACCCACTCAGCTTTCGATTGTTTTTGCACTATAGTAATCACATTACACACATCTGCTACACTATCTTTTGTGTAATACACTGTACCGTATTGCCAACCGAAGTTGCCAGCATTATTTATACATACTATATCAACTGTTTGTCTCACTGTACAGTTTTTGATAAAATGCTTTAAATGCTGCTATTTGCTTTTCTATGGTGAAATAGTTTTGGACCCTACCTATCCCTGCATTACCCATAGCCTTCATCATATCTCTATTATTCCATAGCATCTCAAGTTTGGTAGCTATTGCATGTTCATCCCATTTATGCACTATAAATCCCGTTACGCCGTCAGCAATATTCTCCGCCAAACCATCAGCATCTGTACATACAACAGGCAACCCCATTGCCTGGGCTTCTAATACAGCATTAGAAAAACCTTCAGAAATAGCAGGGTGAACAAATATGTGTGCCTGTTTCAGTTCTTGCTTTATTACTTCAGCATCTCTTTCTCCCATCAGCGATACTTGATTTTCCAATCCGGATTCTTTAATCATAAATTCCAGTGCCTGCCTGTGGCTACCTTCGCCTATAATTTTATATTCAAAAGGAATTCCTTTTCGTTTTAACAATAAAGCAGCTCGTATTGCATATTCATATCCTTTCTTCCATACCAGTCTACCAACGCTTATTAGCTGTAATTTTTCGTAGTTTTTATGAGTGTTACTTGCCACAAAAAATGCAGTGTCTATTGCAGGTGGAATGAGTGCTTCTATTTTATCCGGAATATACCCTCTACTAATAGCACGTTGCTTCAAATCATTACCTAAAAAATGGAATCCATCAACCTGATTCCAGACACTATCATAATACTTTGAGTTATCAATTCCGGCATAGTTAAGATCATAGCCCCTGAAACTGACACTTAATTTAGCATCTATAAACGATTTAATTATTACTCCTTGTTGTGCAATCGTACCGAATTCAAAGTGAACGATATTTGGCTGTAGCAATGATACCGGTAAATAAGTAAGTGTATATTTTATTCGCTGTATTAAATTATCATCCCCTGAGATAATGTATTGCCGGAATCTGGTTTGTGATATGAAACAAACTAACCACTGCAGTATAAAAAGAATAGCGCTATAATGTGTATAACCAAAATGAATGTTTTTTTTCAGAGCAGTATGCAGCTTATGCTTGTTTATAAACTTGTCGGCATTTTCTTGTTTATCCCACACTAATAAATGCACATCCATCTGCTCAGAAAGTCTGATGAATTTTTCAGCTAAAAATCCCGAATCAAGCGGAACTTTATGCATAACCAATAATACTCTGGGCTTATTGCTCATTATCCGCCAAATACAATTTTCATAAACCTTGCCAATGTATGCATCATTGATACCTTATAGCCGTTGGCTGCGTTCGGGTATTCATATAAATCATGCAATAGTTCTTTTACTTTATCTTCGGAAACAATATTTAAGAATGGCTTGTTATTCAATAATATATCCTCTAATCCTATTCTTCCTTCTTCGTTTAAATAAAATAGCTCCCAGTTTCTCACGATCGGTTTTTTAGCGGATAGTATTGCTTTAGCTTTATTAAATACTCTGTAACCGATATTTCTGTTATTATATGTTTTGTAGTTGTATAAATTACTATCATACTCCTGCCATTTTATATCAGCAAGCTTTGGATGATACGCTTTCAAGTACTCCACTTGAAACGTCCTGTTCTTGATTGCAGATGTTGGTATTTCAGTAAAAAAGTCAACTATCCGTTTATCATAAAATGGTAGTACTGGCATCACTGCAGCCTGATACATTCTAATACTGGGCAATGTCCACCTGAAAGACCATTGGTCAGTCTTAAAAATCTTCATCCTGAAATCTACATCCTTAATATGCCGGTAATTATATGTCCAATTATTAAAATAATTTTTCAGAAAATTTTCATAGCTGGGGTAATGTGGCTTGCATACTTCTTTCAATAGCCAATCACTCCCTTTTTTTACAACTTTTTTTTGGAAGAATGTATCTTCGTCCATATTGTCCATCCCCATATCATCCATCCATACATCACCCCAATGCCCACCTATTACTACATCCGCTCTATGCATCAATTCATCCAACATACATGCCTGTCTTGTGCCATCGATATATTGAAACAGTTCTACTGAATCTGCAATAGCATCTGCTTTATCAAACAAATATCTTGGCACTGCATATCCGTTAAAATCAAACTTATGTGCAGATGCGATTTTTGAAGCAATTTTTATCTCTTTTGATTCTTTGTCAAAACCATATGAATATGACCATACTGATAATGCATTATTTCGATGACTCCCTAAAACACCTGCGAGTGTGCGTGAATCTAATCCTCCTGAAACAGGCAATGCTACTCTTTGTTCTTCCGTTGCAGTTGTAAGAATATCTGATAATATAGAATCAAAATTTTTAAACAACTGTTTATCTTGTTGCTCCACAGGATTATGCTGCCAATTCCAGTATCGCTGATGTTTCAGCATATCCAACTGTTCATTGAAAACATAATGAGACGCTGGTTCTAATATCGATATACCTTCCAGGTAGGTAGTGTTACCAGGGAAAAAACCCATTGCCATAAAACCGGTAATACCTTCCCAATCAAGCGTTTTAGTTATTGCTGATTTAGCAAGCCCTGTATAATAAGTACTGATTGCATTTGTACCATTAATGCTCAACCAATAGGCATGATACGTCCCTAATCTGTTTGTAAATACATGATATGTCTTATCATATTTCCTGTATATGAATATTATGTAGTGGCCTGCAGGTTCATCAAATGAACCTGCATTATCTATATACCCTAAACAATCATTTAGTAATTCTGGTAAACCAATACTATGATAAAAATTTCCTATTACTATTATCGCTGCATCACCATTATTATACTCGTGTATATGCTTATCATTTCCCGGTAAGCTAATGAATGTATCGGGTATATCTTTTTGCGCTACCCATTCATCATTATCCAAACGGCGGTATAAAGGATTTCCCTTCTTATTACTTATCCATATATCGTAAAATGCACTCATTATCTTATGCGCATCATCTTTTTATAAACCTTTGAAAATGAAGCAGCCTCTATATCTAACGTATGTTCGTTTATTATCAATTCGTATGCATTTTCTACCATTTTTTTCACATACTCGGGCTCTGCTCTGTATTTATTAATACATGCTACTAATTCCTCTACACTATTTGGGGCAAACAATAATCCTGTTTCGTTTGTTTGTATCAAGTCTCTGTTGCCTGCTACATTACTGGCGATGCAAGGCAGTTTCACAGCCATTGCTTCTATTAGTGCAACAGGGCTTCCTTCTTCATGGCCACCTATATTTGTTGTGGGCAGAACAAATACATCACATGCATTTAGTAAACCGGCAATATTATTTACAGAACCGGCAATTTTCACTCTTTCCTTCAGCCCGAAAGTTTCAATGAGATTATGCAGTTCCGAAACGTACTCTTCATCCCGGGCAGCACCTGCCAATATCAGGTATGCATCAGTTTGTGCAACTGCCTTTATCAATGTTAGCTGGTCTTTTACCCTTACCAACTGTGCAACACAACAAATCAAAAATGCATCTTCAGGTATATGAAAATTAACTCGCAGTGTTTTATTTCGTTGTTCTTGGAAAACAGTAACATCCACTGCCCCCGGAATAAAATGAGTTTTGGTGCGCAGGTATGGTGGTGCAAAAAATACTCTGAACATTGTTGTGTTTCGTGCAATTATTTGATTTGACAAAAAACTTTTCACCTTCCAGGCTGCCCTGTCCCAGTTCATGTTTTTCTTTACATATACATACTTTGCTCCTGAAAATTTCGCTATTAATGCCTCTGAATAGTCTGACGACCAGTTAAAAGACTGCCATATATCAAACTTGTATTTTTTAAATCCTGCAGCCAATCTTTTCGCTCCTTTTATTGTCGCTATCATTCCGGTAGCATTATGCACCATAAAATCATGAACAATGATGTGGTATTGCTTCATAATAGCCTCTTCAAAAAGAGCACCGCCTTCCTGCTGCACACATATATATGGCTCAAACAAGTTTTTATCTAACCTGTCTATAATGTTCATCATCTCTCTGCCGCTACCGGCAGTTATAAAGTTCGGTATAGTAAAAAGTACTCTAACCTTCTTAATCATTATTTGCTTTCAATGATATTCAATAATTCATTTAACGGGTTCTGAATAAAATATTTCATTACCCATTCGTAGGCTTGGTTACCCTTATCTTTTCTTTCGTTTGTATTTTCTATAGCTTGCTGGATTGCAATCTTTATTTCATTCGGTTGCTTTGCATTATAACAAGGATAGAGCTCAGGATATGTGGCAGTATAGTAATCATCTTCACGATAAGTTATTACCGGCTTTTTCATCAACATTGCTTCTATCACTGTACCGAATGTGAGAAAACTATGTGCAAATTCACCACAACACACATCTGCGTGTTTTACCACATACATCAGTTCCTTTCTATACATTTTCGGCAACCAGTACACATGTTGTTCTATACCGAGTTCTTCTATTAATCTTTTTGAATGTTCTACATCCGATCCATATTCCAGCATCACTAAACATGCTTTAGATATTGGTTGCTCTTTTATATAAGAGGCAAATCCTTCTATTAGATGATTTGTGTTCTTTCCTGTAAACTTATTATGGTATGTTGCCCATTCCTGCCTGCCATGGTATAATAATATGAAGTCGTGTTTATTTCTGATATTATCTATTACAGGTACAATACCACTTTCGGGAATATAGCCATCAAACAATTTCTGATATTCAGGATAATACACAAATGGCATTGGCACATTCCTGTAAACGCCATTGCAACCCAGCATTCTCAATTCGGTTTCAAAAGCTTCGTTAGTGGAATCTGCAAGGATATACTTTGCTTGTACTATAGCACCTTTCAGGTATTTCGCCATAGTGCCTTCCTGCATCTGCTTATAAGATGGCCTGTTATTTGAATTGCTTACCAAAGACTTCAATCTGCTCCTTAAACTATATCTCTGCGGCAACTTAGCGTATTTATATACATCTGAACCATAAGGGTAATATACATCCATGTTAATACCGCATTTACCTGCAACTGCGGCCTCCTCGCCTTGTCCGATATAGAAATCGAACCCGCTTAATGCTTGCTTCACTTTATTTGTATCAACATTATGGAAACAATTATCTAACCAGTCAACCTGATGGCAATAAGATTGAAATGCATTGTCATAGCTATCCGCTATTGGCTGAAAATGCTCCATAGCCAATCTGTAAAACAGATGTGCCTCATATCCATTATCTCTCAGATAACGGGTAATGGCAAAAAAATTATTGTTCATATTGCCTACTAAGGCAATGCGCTTCATATACAAAATAGTTTATTGAAATACGGTGACAGCTTAGGGAACGTATTATGTATTGTAACTGCAACTGCAGACAAAGATTGTTTCAATACCAATCTGAGTGATACGATATATAATATTATAAAACCAATAGCAATGCATATGGTTAATGCTAGTGGTTGTATTTTGGGTAGCAATGATGCGATAAAATATATTACAGCACCTGATAGAATATTAATTATTAAAAATGGCGCCACATCCTCGTACCATCTGACAAAAGGTTTTGTAACAACATCCATAACTTGTTTAATGTTCCAATTGATAAATACAATTTTTACGACAGTAACTGCTATAGCCAACCCGGCTAAGCCAAACATAGCACCAAAAGCAGATGCAGCAAGGTGTACAGGCCCATATACTGCTGTCACAAAAAAGCTCTTCTTATTCTGATGGAAAGAATTCATTACACAACCATAAGAACTGGACAATGCTTTAAATGCTGCAGAGATTGTTAAAATCTGCAGCGGCAATACTGCTTCTATCCATTTAGGGCCATACAATAATAATATGATAGGTTTTGCTGCGATAAACATAATTGCCAATACTGGTAGAATTATAAATGAGAACGCTTTCAGGAAACTTATATAATGACGATAAAACTTTTCTTTATCATCCACATATTTTGGCAATACCGACGATAACACATTATTCGACACTTGTGTCAACTGGCCTGTAAATAACTCGGCCAGTTGAAATGCAATATTGTAAATCCCCAATTTATCTATACCTACAAAACGAGCCAGTATCAGTTTATCTCCATAATCGGTAATGCGTGTGAATATGGTTGCGCCTATCAGGTGTTTGGTAAAATGATAAATCTCTTTCCAGCGATTGGTATATAATTGAAAGCTTAATGAAATGGAAGTACTCTTGTATAAAAGGTAGGTTAGTATTGGCTGAAATACCAGTGTAGGTATAATCAAACTATACACACCCCAACCAGCAAATACAGCAGCAATCTTGGCTAATGGTATCAATACAATAAACGGTGCCTGTACTTTTACCTGTTTATCAAATTGCAGGTTTTTACTCAACCATGTTTTAGGTATTGTCTGTAATTGCGAAAATATAAATACACCAACTATTAAACCACCAATATTAATAATCCTTTCATCGTGCTGCCATACAGACCACAATGGTACACAACATAGAAACAGAATACCTATAACTGCCGTGATTATGATGTTAAACCAAAACGCTGCTTTAAAAATTTCATCAGTATCATCCTTTCTGTAAGCCAATAAAAACTCAGCCAGACCGGTAGTGCCAAATACTGATATGAGATAGAGTAATACTTCGGTAATACTAACTAACCCGAAATCATAAGGCGTCAGCTCTCTTGCCAAAAAAACCATAGCTATCAGGCCCATGATTTTTTCCAACACATTGCGCCATAAATAACTTACGAAACCTTTTCCTACTTGTTTAGCTACACCCATACAGGCGCTTTATAGAAAACAGAAACAGCTTCGGCATTTACCGAAGCTGTAAAATATCAGAAATAATAATTATTGTTTGGAAACACTACCATTCACTAATGTGTATTGTTCATTGCTTTCCGGGCATGTGGCTTTACCTGCCTTATCAAAATTCAGCTTATGCCCATACTCGCTCATCCAGCCCATTTGTCTTGCAGGATTCCCTACGACTAAAGCGTATGGTGGTACATCTTTTGTTATTACTGCACCGGCACCTATAAAAGCATACGCACCAATATCATGTCCGCAAACTATGGTTGCATTAGCGCCTATAGTAGCTCCCTTACCTACATGCGTTTTTGCATATTGGTTTCGCCTGTTTACAGCACTCCGCGGATTTATAACATTAGTGAAAACACAAGATGGGCCAAGAAACACATCATCATCGCAAGTTACTCCGGTATATAATGATACATTGTTCTGTATCTTAACATTATTACCTAAAACTACTTCAGGACTTATCACAACGTTCTGTCCGATATTGCAACCTTTGCCAATTTTACAATCTGGCATAATGTGAGAAAAGTGCCAGACTTTTGTGCCTTCGCCTATCTCACATCCGTCATCAATTACCGCTGTATGGTGTGCGAAATATTGCATAATAATTACAACCTATGATCTACAAGTGCTTTATCTAAACAACCCTTTACGTCGTAAATAATACCGTCATCGTTCAAATATGATTTCCAATCCTTCTCTATAAACTCATCATGTGCTACAGCCAATACTACTGCATCAAATTTACCAACCGGTTTATCATTCGTGGTATCAATACCATATTCATGTTTTACTTCAGCAGGATTAGCCCAAGGATCATATACAGTAAGATTGATATCATAAGACCTTAATTCGGCAATAATATCTACTACCCTTGTATTTCTTACGTCAGGACAATTTTCTTTAAATGTTACACCTAACATCAGGATGTTTGAATTCTTGATTGTGAGGTTACGTTTAATCATCATTTTCACTACCTCATTAGCAATATATCCACCCATACCATCATTCATCCTGCGGCCAGCCAGAATAATTTCAGGATTATATCCTACTTCCTGTGCTTTTTGTGCAAGATAATATGGGTCAACACCTATACAGTGGCCACCAACCAATCCGGGTTTAAATTTCAGAAAATTCCACTTGGTACCTGCGGCTTCCAATACATCGTGCGTATCAATACCCATACGATTAAATATCTTCGCCAATTCATTCACGAATGCGATATTGATATCGCGCTGTGCATTTTCAATAACTTTCGCTGCTTCAGCAACTTTTATACTGCTAGCCTTATGCGTACCAGCTGTAATAATTGAGCCATATAATTTATCTACAGCATCGGCAATTTCCGGTGTAGAACCTGATGTAACTTTTTTGATTTTGGTAACTGTGTGTTGCTTATCGCCCGGGTTGATTCGTTCAGGTGAATAACCACAGTAGAAATCCTTATTAAATTTTAGCCCCGATACTTTTTCCAGGACAGGCACACATTCTTCCTCCGTTACACCGGGGTAAACAGTAGATTCGTATATTACTACATCTCCTTGCTTCAATACTTTACCCACAGTTTCGCTTGCCTTATACAATGGTGTCAGGTCTGGGCGATTATATTTATCAACAGGCGTTGGTACAGTTACGATATAAAAATTGCAGTCGGAAATATCCTCCAGTTTATTAGAACATAGCAGCCCCTTCTCTTCCGGTTTCGATTGCACTATAACTTCTTTCAGTGCCTTTGTATCTACTTCCAATGTATGGTCCTGGTGATTCTGCAGTTCTTCAATTCTCTTCGCGTTAATATCAAACCCTACTACCGGGAAATACTTTGCAAATTCTACCGCTAACGGCATACCCACATAACCCAATCCTATTACTGCAATTCGTTGTTTAGAGTGACTCATGATTTAGTTGTTAATATATATTTATTTACGTTTGATAAACTTATTTACATTGAACCCAGATGTGCCTACCTCATCATCATAATACCCCGAACCATATTTGCCATATCCATACTCACTACCCTTATTAATTTCAACATCGTTCACTACCAACCCCATTCTTTTCATTTTACCCGACTTATATAATGTATCCGCAGCTTTCAACTGCTGTTTATATGTATATCCTTGCCTGAGCAGATATATAACTGCATCTGAATAGGGACTCAATAATTGTGCATCTGTAACAAGCCCTACAGGTGCAGTATCAAGTAATATATAATCGTATTTCTGTTTCAATTCATTAATTAATTGTTGCGTTTTAGGCAACATGATGAGCTCTGCCGGATTTGGCGGTATAGGGCCCGATGCTATAATATCAAACCCATCTGTTACTCCTGATGGTATGATAATCGCATCAATAGCATCCTTACCAATTGCATAGGTAGAAAAACCATGTTGGTTATTCAGTTGCAAATGCTGTGCAATCTTTGGTTTTCTCAAATCCAGTTCAATCAGTAAAACTTTTTTACCGGACAAAGCGATAGCACTTGCAAGGTTTATGGATATAAAAGATTTACCCTCACCACTCATACTTGATGTAATCATTACCACTTTCTCCGTTTCATCTGTAAGCATAAACTGTATGTTGGTACGCAATGCCCTGAACTGCTCTGCTACTATAGTCTTGCTGTCTTTTCGTACTACTATTGATTGTCCATCTGCAACAGATGCTATTTCAGCTAGTATCGGCATATTAGTTCCCGATTCAATATCAGCTTTAGATGATACCCTGTTATTGAACAATTCTTTTATAACAATCCTGATACCGGGCACTATCAATCCTACCACAAATGCCATAAGGTATATTCGAGTACGAACAGGAAATACCGGCGCTCCTGTATTTCTTGATGGATCGACAATCTTAAGGTTCGAAACTGTAGCAGATTTCGATATGGCAGTCTCTTCCCGTTTCTTCAACAGAAATAAGTAAAGCTCCTGTTTTATATGTTGTTGTCTGGCAAATTCAAGATACTGTCTTTCTTTTGACGGCACTTGCCTGATGTCATTTTCTATTATACCGGCACGTGCTCTCAATTCATTTACCGTAACCTGATACCCCCTTCTTAGTGAAGTGATATAGTTCTTCATCCCTTGTCTCAGGTCTTCTAATTGAATGTCAACATTCTTCACATAAGGGCTATTCTCGGTATAAGTCAACATTAGCTTTTGACGCTGTAGCTGCAGATTGTTATAGTCGCTTACAATCCCTACCAATGTTACATCTTCTCCAATCAGGGTTGCAGGCATTATTCGGCGGATATTATTATTGTCCTGAATGTACTTTTCTAATGATTCTAATACCCTCAGCTGGATTTCTTTTTGAGTTAGTTCCTGCAGATTATTACCTGTATTATCAAGCAACAGTTTTGATTGTGCTTCTACGTCTGTTATCTTATTTGTGCTTTTAAAATGTTCTATTGATCTCTCAACCGTACCTAATTCGCCTGTTACCAGATTCAACCTGTCTTCGATAAAACTGATAGTCCCGTTTGCAACTTCGTTTTTATCATCAACATTTGCCAGTTGATAAACCTCAATTAATTTAGATAATACATCTTCACCTCTATTCGCAATTACATCCCTTAACGATAAGTTGATAATATTTATCTGCCTGTTTATTAACTCTACTACCAATGAACCCAAATAACTATCTGCTATTCCTTCCACCGGGCTTATTGTTACAAGAAACTCATCAACGTCATTATAAGTCCCATCTGTAAGGTTACCCTTCAAAATAAATCTGCCTTGTGGTAACACTACAGTATCTCCGGATACAGCTTTTAATGATGTATCATTATACCTGATTGTGAATATATTATTCACAATATTTACCGTGTATTGCTGATATGTTTTAATGCTGCTATCTGGTAATACAGGTATAATAGTAAATGGTATATCATTATACAGACTTGTCGTTTTTACTGCCCCGGGAATAAAATATTGTATATGAAGATCCATATCCTCCACTACCCGTTGCATCAAAATGCGGCTCTTGAATATCTCTACTTCGTTTTCTACATTGCTTGCTGCCGGGGCCATTCCCAACTCTTCTAATAATGCACCATTCGGTGCCTGGGTTTTTTCACTCTTAACAAGCACTCTCGCTTTGATAAGGTATTGTGGTGTTACATATCTTAAATAACCAAAAGCAAACAATAATGCCACTAATACTGATATAAGTATAGAGGGCCAATAATTGACCAATCTTGATATCAGCTTTTCTAAGTTTATATTATTTGTTTGCCTGCTATCTGCAAACATCGGCTCAATATTATCCTGCATTAATGCAATTATCTAAACTTTAAAGATAGTTATGCTATGTTAATTATTATATAGGTATAATGCCTGATAACCCTCTGTTAACTAAGATTTCAGGATATCTATGTAGGCATTTGCCAGTTCCTGACCGGCTTCTTTGTTGAACCATACTTGCAGTTCGTGCCCCTTGGCTGTCAGCCTTGTTATATCTGCACTGTACTCCTGTAACAGTCTTGCAATCTCAGCACTGCTGTTTGTATTGAAAAATGCGGGCATCTTCATCCCTGTATTTGCTTCAAATACAGCATCTTGCATATCTACATACTGAAAGAATGGTACACCCTTGGCCATAAACTCCCAACCCGTACCCCCCCACACAGCACCACCAAATTCTCCCCCTCCAAAATGCACATGTTCCAGCAGGCGCATTATTTTCTTACGGCTCATTACAGGCACCCACATTACTTTATCAGTTATGCCAAGTTCTGCTATCAGTGCTATAGATTCTTTTACTGCATCTCCATAGCTGAATAATACCAGTAACGGATTGGTATCTGTCTGCTTTGCAAAATCTGCAAAGCCTTTTATGAGTATGTCATTCCGTTTTATCTCCCACGTTCTGCTTCCTTTTGGAAAATGGGAAACATGGCTGAAAACAACGGGGTAATGCTGATTGAATTTTTGAATAGTCGCGGAGAGAAATTCGTCATCTCCCTTTGTCTGTTCTTTATTATAGATCATGAGCAAAGGCAGCGATTGTGTTTTAACACCAATCTTTTCTGCTTTTATTCTGCTCTCTTCGTCTATTGTTCCTACTACTTTGGTATTATGTTTCAGTCCTTTTATCTGATAGTATGCTTCTATCTTTTCTTTCAGATAATGAACAGGCTTTGTTTTGGTAATACGGTAAGTGTACTCTATACCTACACAATAAGGTGTAAACAAATCGAGCTTCATGCCAGCTTTATAAAAATAAGCAGGTGTAAAACCACAACCTATATAGTAATCGTAACCCTCAAATTCTCTGCGAATATCTGCGGCAGACATTTTAAAGTACTGTCCCAGTGCACCGCCGTTTATTTTCGTTTGTTTGATGTACGGCTTCCACTTTTCAATATCCCAAGTATCATTCTCTGGCAGGAAGTGGTTTATCTCATCGGCAAATAGTAACAATTCCGCATCTACACCTGCATCGCGCAGATAACGCATCAGCGAGAAGTAGTTGTTATTCATATTGCCAATAAGTGCTACTCTCATTACATTTTCGAGAAGTTAGTCAGCAGTTTCATACCAAACTTGTGGCTTTTTTCCGGATGAAACTGTGCACCCACTATATTATCACCATTCGTCAGCATAGAGTCGAAATCGTAACCGTAATGCGTACGGGCTATCACATATTTATCGTCCTCTGCTTTTGCATGGTAAGAGTGTACAAAATAAAAACGTGGTTCCGTTGGCAGGTCACCTACCAGTGCACAATGATTCACAATCTTTATTTCATTCCAACCCATGTGTGGCACTTTCAGGTCTGTTGGTTGCGGAAAGTTGAACTTCACAGTTTTAGCAGGTATCCATCCCAATCCTTTCAGCACACCCTCCTCGCTTGATTGTGTAAGCAATTGCATACCGAGGCAAATACCCAACACAGGTACTTTTTCTTCCAATGCTTTTTTGTTCAGCACTTCCCTCAATCCTGCTTTATCTATTTGTTGTACAGCAGCATCAAATGCACCTACACCAGGCAACAGTATTTTTTTAGCATTGGCAATTCTCTCAAGGTCGCCTGTTATCTCGCAAGCGGCACCTATACGTTTCAGCATGTTTTGTACAGATGCAAGGTTTCCCATGCCATAGTTTACTATCGTTATCATGCTTGTTGCTTTTTCAGTTTCTCTATATCCAATGGAAAACAATATTTCAGGTAGAAGCTCTTAGGTACAAGGCTCGATTTATAGAGCATGTAAAAAAGCGGCCTCATACGTTCGAATGTTTTTTTATAAGTTTTATAATCCCAAAAGAATTTTTTCGGAGCTGTCATCAATGCATCATATTCTGCATCGCTCAACTCTAGCCTTTTCTTAAAGAAAGGTATCAGGTCTTCTTCTATATGTGGTGGTTTTGCGTATTCTGCTATTGCATCTTCACGTTTCATATCTCCTGAACGTACTGCTGCAGAAAGGCTGTTATTGCGTTGGTCTAATTTAAAACGTTGCGGATGATATACACTGTGGTGGAAAGCAGTCATCCTGTTTTCAAGATGGTGGCCGCCGTAGTATTCCCAGTTGTATTCTTTTTCCAGCATGGCTCGTGCCTCTGCTTTGTTATATGGTATATACCAGAACGGGCGTATCTTTTTTATCTTTTTAAAGATGATCCATTTCAGAAATGCAGTTAGTGGCATGTTCGGAAATGTTTTCATCTTCATGGTGCCAAAACGCTTGTGTATGTCGCTGATGTATTTACCATCCACATACATAATACCCAGCGGCGAAATACCTTCTGCTTTATACGAGTGCCCTTCAAGCACATACTTAATGCCGAACTTGCTTGCTGCACGATACAGCACTTCTGCAAGCGCTATATCTGTCGGACCATCCAGTTCAGGCACACCTGCTTTCAGGAATGCCTTAAAGACATCGTTCGATTCTTTATTGTCTATTACATAAGTATCAAGGTCAACATTCAGCTTACCCAATATTTTAAAAATATTCTGTGTCGCGATGGCTGTATTCCATGTATTATCATAGTGTACTGCCAAAGGGCGTAATCCCCATTCCTTCACCGCCATATGAACCATGTACGATGAGTCTGTACCGCCACTTACACCTATCACACAATCATACGGTTTACCCTCACCATCTTTCTTTATCTGCTCTACTATTTCCAGAAAAGCATTGATGCCTTCCTGTGTTCCCGTCTTGTATTCATCCTGCAACTGGTCCATTGTTTTGCAGTAGTTGCATACACCTTGTTCGTCAAACACAATGTTCGGAACACGTTCATCATATATACATCTGCTGCAAATCTTCATTTCTGCCATGCTTAATAATACTTTAATTCAGGTTTACCATCTGCATCTATCAACACCTCTCCTATCTGCTTTGCAGGGTTGCCTGCTACTATTGCAAAATCATTTATATCGCGGTTCACAAAACTGTTTGCTGCAACTACGCAATGTTTACCTATCGTTACACTATTTTGTATCATACTCTGCGGGCCAATAAAACAACTATCCCCAATCGATACCGCACTGTATTCATATTTCTCTTTACCACCACTCAAAGCCCACTTCACTGTATTGTGCGTATATATATGCACACCTGCACTTATTGAGCAATTAGAACCTATCGATAATCCGCCCGTTCCATCCAGTATAGTATAGGGTCCTATCCATGTATTGTTTCCGACTCTCACATCTCCGAAAACAGTACAGCTATCATATACACTTGTACCCTCGCCAAAGCCCAGATACTTTGCTTTTTCCCAACGGTCTGTAAACAATTCGTTTACAGGCAATACACGGTTGTATTGCTTCTTCATCTTGTTTCGCTTTGCGGCGAACAGACGCTTCAGTATAGTATTAATATACTTTTTCATTGTTGAGGTATATACGGCACCACCATTCAAAGCTGAGGAAAGACCAAAGCAACAAACGGTGATTGATTTTCTTTTCGGTATGTTCCTTTATGATGAACTCGATGTATTCGGGATTGATAAAATCTGCACTAACGGCTTTCTTACCCAGTAGCAGGTCTTTTATATATTGTGCATTCTCTCCACGATACCAGCTTTCGTCTGGCGCGGAGAAGCCTTGTTTCTTTCTGTTGATTATTTTCTCCGGCAGAAAGCTCATCATTGCTTTGCGCAATACATTCTTCCCGTCATCATATTCTTTGTACGCGCGTTTCTTTTCGTTGAGTGTGTCATTCTCATTCACACGCTTCATCATTTCCAGATTACCCAGTTTGTGCTTTACCGGTATCTTCATAGCCATATCCACAAGGTCGTTATCCATAAAAGGGAAACGCTCTTCCAGTCCGTTAGCCATAGATAATTTATCGCCTACTAATAGCAAGCCCGGCAAGAAAGTCTTTATCTCGAAGTACAGGCTGTTTTCAATATGATGTTCGGGTGTATCGTATTGCAGCTTGTCGTTGAAAGTGAATACACGCTCAAATACTTCTCTTGGTTCCGCAATATCAATCTTGCTGAATGTATCAGCCGTAAATAATTTCTGCTTATCGTTATCTGATACTAACCTTTGCCAGAAGCTGTAGTAATTATCAAAAAACGCTTTTTGATCCAGCGACTGATATACGCTGTAATAACGCCATGGGTAGCCACCAAACAATTCATCTCCACCCGTACCTTGCAAACATACTTTTACAAACTTAGATGCAAGACGGCTAATGTAGTAGTTGGGATAACACATACCCACACGCAAATCTTCCAGATGGTATATAACTCGCGGCAACGACCAGCTTAAATCTCCCGCATTAATCACTTGTTCGTAATGCTCAGTCTTGAAATAGTTGGCCATTAACTCCGCATCTCTGCGTTCGTCATAGTTGGCTTCTACACCAGTCACCTCACTCATGTCAAAGCCAGCGGTAAATGTAGTAAGCCTGTCTGTATGCGATGATGCGATAGCCGTAACAGAACCCGAATCCATACCACCACTTAAATAACTACCAACGGGAACATCTGCTACCATCTGTCTGTGTACAGAAGTTTCGAAGGCAGATTTTGTAAGCTGTACAGCATCTTCAAAACCCATGCTGTTATCAGCCTTTGTAAAATCATAGTCCCACCAAGAGTGGTGTTTTACATAAGTGCTGTCTGCAATTATTACGACTGTATTTGCAGGTGGCAACATGGTTACTCCCTGAAATAAAGTGTTGTAAGAAAATACGTTCTGGAAAGAAAAATATTGATTGAGCGCAGCATAGTCTACACCCATTTTATAATCAGGATGCGTAATGATGGCTTTTATTTCTGAACCGAAAACAAGTGTTCTGCCATTGAACCAGTAATACAGGGGCTTAATGCCAAACCTGTCCCGGCTCATGTACAGGCACTGTTGTTTTTTATTCCATGCTGCTATGGCAAACATACCATTCAGTCGCTGAAAGAAATCAGGGCCGTAAGCACTCAGTCCTTCAGCTATTACTTCGGTATCTGTTCTCGATACAAAAGAATAGCCCTGTTGTTGCAGCTCTTCTCTCAGCTCTTTGAAATTGTAAATGCATCCGTTAAACACGATCACCCATTCATCGTTTTTAGATGCCATGGGTTGTGCACCAAGCGATGATGTATCAAGTATTGCCAGCCTGCGATGTGCAAGGCCTATCTGCCCGTCAACATAAACGCCATCGCTATCAGGGCCACGATGTGCAAGCACATCTGCCATACGCTGCAAGTGCTGCTTTTCTACAGACTGACGATTCAGATTATATATACCGGCTATGCCGCACATGTTAGAGCCCTTTCAGCAGTGTTACGATGTATTCGAAATCGTCTGCTGTCATTTTATTGTGTAAAGGAATAGACATTGAATATTCATTTGCAGCGTATGCGCCGGGATAGTCTTGTGGTTGTATGCCGAATGTATTGGCATAATATCCCAACATGTGTACAGCGTGTGTACCCGGACGCGTGCTGACACCTTGCTGTTGCAGATATTCCATCATATCATTCCTGCTCATTGGTGCTTTTGCTTCGTCTATAAACAAAACATAAGACTGCCAGCCATGTTTGTACTTGGCATCGTACACAGGTGTGCGCAGCCATTCAATGTCTTTCAGTTGTTCGTTGTAGTAGTTTGCCCACTGCTGCCTTTCGTTGATGAAAGTATCAAGCTTTTGTATCTGCACAACACCCAATGCACCTTGCAGATCTGTCATACGGTAGTTATATCCCACCATATCAAACTCAGGCAATATATACGGGCGTGGGCCTTTATGCCTTTGCTCTTCAGATATAGATGCGCCATGATTACGCAGGCAATTCAGTTTCTCTGCCAGTGCATCATCGTTTGTTGTCAGCATACCACCTTCGCCTGTTGTTACAGATTTGCGCGGGTGGAAGGAGAAACAACCTATATCGCCTAATGCACCTGCGGCTGTACCGTTTAGTGCAGCACCTGCGGCACAGGCTCCATCTTCTACTATCTTCAGTTCAGGTGCTATTTCCTTTATCTTATCTACATCTGCACACAAACCGAAAAGGTGTACAGGTATAATAGCTTTTGTCTTTGCTGTAATCTTTGCCCTCAGTTGATTTACATCTATATTAAACGTCACAGGGTCTATATCTATAAACACAGGTTTTGCACCGCAGTACATTACAGCATTTGCTGTAGATACCCATGTGAAAGCGGGTACAATTACCTCATCGCCCACACCAACACCAAGTGCTACCAATGCAAGATGCAGTGCCGTTGTACAATTAGACACTGCCAGTGCGTATTTCACACCATGCCTTTCAGCAAACAGTTTTTCAAACTGTGCTACTTTAGGTCCTTGTGTTATCCACCCGCTGAAGATGGGCTCTTTCATTGCTTCCCATTCTTCCTGCCCCATGCTGGGCAACGATATAGGTATATTTCTTTTTAGTGTTTCTGCCATGGTATGTAGTTTATGCTGTTCCCAAAACTTTATCTCTCCATTCTATCAACTTCATCAACCCTTCTTCCAGCGAGTATTTATATTTAAAGCCAAGTTCGTTTTCTGCTTTCTCACGAGAGCCTATCCTGTTTTGCACAAGAGCACGTGCATCGTCTGCACTATACGGTTTGTATATTACTTCCAGATTCGATTCTTTCAGTTTCAGTATCGTATCGCACAACTCTTTTATAGTAGTCTGTACTTCTGTACCTACATTGTAGAACCCATATTCCACATCGCTCAATACCGCCTGTACATTACAACGTGCTACGTCTTCTACATAAATAAAATCGTATGCCTGCGAGCCATCACCGTTAATTGTCGGTTGTTCATTTGCATCTATCTTATTCAGCATAATAGGCACTACACCACTATACACTGCGTGCTGGTCCTGCCCGGGTCCATATACATTCATATAGCGCAATCCTACTACTTTCAATCCATACCTGTCGTTGAAGGCTGTGCACATAGCCTCGCCCGAAATCTTAGTTGCCCCGTAGAAATTCTTATTGTTGAACGGATGGCTTTCTGTCATTGGCACTTCTACTGCATCGCCATATACAGATGCCGATGATGAGTAAACCAATTTTTTTACTTTATGCTTCACACATGCTTCCAACACATTGAATGTGCCACCAACATTCACATCAAATGCTGTACGTGGAAAATCTTTGCAATGCAGCAACCACATTGCCGCCAGGTGGAACACATAGTCTGCACCTTCCATCGCTTTATCCAGTACATCCAGCTCACGTATATCGCCACCGAATGGATAAACAGTACAACGCGGGTCTTGCAGGCAATCATTTATGTTCTCATACTTACCACGTGTGAAGTTGTCGTATATGATTACTTCTTTCACATCATGCTTCAGCAATTCCCTTACCACAAAGCCGCCAATAAAGCCTGCACCGCCTATCACCAATACTTTTGAATTCTTCAGTTCCATACTCTTTACTTTGCACTTGTTATTGACTGTACAGGTATTTGTGCCTTCATGCTAAAGCCCAATGCTTTGATGTGTATCACCGCAATATTGCCACGCACCTGTATCAGTTCACCTTTATTTTCTTTAAATGGCCCCTCTTTCACTTCTACTATTTCACCTGGCTTATATTCAACTGTTATTTCAGCATTTTTATAGTTTTCCAGAAAGTCTTTGATAGCTTGTATCTCTTCATCACGCACTACACCCGGCTTGCCTACCCACCACAAAAAACGCACTGCACCATTCGTCATCAACACTTTTACATTCTCTTCTTTGTAATCGTCCATGTAAACAAATATGTACGATTTAAAAACCGGCTCTGCTACTTTCTTCTTCCTGTCACTCCATTGTCTTATTTCTTCTCGTAACGGACAATAAACGTTCACGCCTTTCTGTTCCAGCAGTTTTGTTACTTTCTTTTCGTTTCGCGGTTTAGTATGTAATACGTACCAAGGCATTTTTCTATTATTTATTCTCCCACAATAGCAGGTATTTTTCTTTTCCTGCTCCGTTCATACTGTGTTGGTAGTTATTCCATTCTGTACTGTCGTATGTCAAAAACCTGACTTTTCTGTCTATTAATTTTTCCGCTTTGCTCACCATCTTCACAAGGTATTCCTTATCAATATCACCCACCAGCACCAAATCTATTATTCCCGAATCCTTACCTTTTGCATAATCTCCTGTCAGATATAATCTATCCACTTTACCCATTCTGTCTATTACCACTTCTATCACCCTGTCTATACCTATATACTTCATCAATATGCTTCGCAAGTCGCCAAACAACGGATGTCTGTCATTTGCTTTATACATTTTTTTATTGCCCCTGCTTTCAGATACAATCATGCCTGCATCTTCAAAGCGGTTCAATTCTACACGTATAGAGTTAGTACTTTCATCAAACTCATCAGCGAGACCACGCAAATAGGCAGTGGTGCCGGGGTTCAAAAACAACCTCAGCAACAACTTTATCCTTGTTCGGGATGATATTAACGTTTCCAGCATACTTAAAAACCGGTACTATCTAAAGAACTTTAACTTGTAACGACATGGCTTCGCCATTGTCAGCCACAGGCTCAACACAAGAACGAGTAATAAAGTTACTCATTCTTATAAAAAATGCAAGCCCTGTAATTGTTTTCATGGTATTCTAATCAAACCAATTTAAATATTAAGTCAGATTAATATACTTAACATCTTCCTGAGCTTTTGCATAATCCTCAGGCTTCCCAATATCTAACCAATAACCTAATATCGGGAATGATATTATTGATTTACCATATTTAATCAGCGCATCCATCAAATCAGTCACATTATAAAACTCATTATCGGGTATCATGGTCAACAATTGCCTTTTTATAAGGTAGATGCCGGCATTGGAGTAGTATGTATAGCGTGGTTTTTCTTTCAGAGAGTTCACAAAGTTGTTGGATGAAACCTCCAATACACCATAGGGTACATCTACCTGATAGCCTGTGGTTGCCACTGCCATATCCGCACCACTCTTAATAAATGTCTGGTAAAATGCTTCATAATCTATTGTTGTCAACAGATCAGAGTTCATCACTAGTATATAATCGTGGGTTAATTGGCTACAAAGTTTTACTGAACCCATAGTACCCATCGGCTTATCTTCAAAAACGTACTTTATAGAAATTCCCTTACTACTGCCATCACCAAAATAGCTGATAATAGCATCTGCCAGATAATTGACGCTGATACATATATTTTTGATGCCGAATTTTACAAGCCTGTCAACATTATGTTCCAGTATAGGCTTAAAACCCACCGGCAACATTGGCTTTGGTGTATGCTCGGTTAGTGGCATAAGCCTTTGCCCACGCCCACCTGCCATTATCACAACATCTACCGGTAGTATGGTTTGTACCTGCGTCAGATTAAGCACACCGGTTATTACCATATTCCTGTTTACAATCGGTATTACAAGGAAGTTGAGATTGCGCAGCGAACTGATATCTGCTTTGTAAAGTTCATCCTGGTATATGAAAAGCGGATCTGGTTGAATGTAATCTTTAATGGTGTGATTTATAATCGTCAACCCATTTATGAAGCCCCTACGCAAGTCGCCGTCTGTCAGCGAACCTAACAGCTTCATGTTTTCATCCGCTACGATAAGTATCGGGTCAACCTTCAGGTCTTCCAGTTTGATAAAAGCATCCCTTACCGATTGATGCCCGAATATGACGTGCCTTTCAATGTTGCTTGTCATTGTGTGTGTTTATTTTTTGTAATAAAGATACCCATGATTATATGCGAATACAACCATAATATACCTGCTTCAAAGTGCATAACACTTACGTGCAGTGGATATGTTTTAAAGATACTACGGCACACACACCGTAACAAAATATTCAGAATGGAATAACAAGAAGTAAACAAGCTGATAACAAAACGTTTACAAGGGTTTCTTGTAAACGTTTTGAAAAATTAAGGTCTGTAGCTACTGGGGATATTAACCACTCTGTCCTCCAGCCATTGCGCGTTTTCTAATGGCCCGCATTGGCAATGCTCATACATCTTGAGCTTATTCATCAGCTTCCAGATAGGACGCGTCATTACCTTGCTATCGTTTGTTGCTTTCAGAAAAGCATCGCGAGCATCAAGGTCTTTCAATACTACAGTATTCAACCAATAGTTGGCTTTGCCATCTACAGCTTCGGTTACAAACTGTATATCAATGTCTGCAAAATAGTTCTTGTACGTATCTGCCAGCTCACGTTTATTATCAAGGATAATTGGTAGTTGTTCAAGTTGTGCACAGGCTACTGCGGCATTCAGGTTTGGCATACGATAGTTGTAGCCTACCTCATCATGTACAAACTCATACGGGTGTGGTATCTTAGCTGTGGTAGATAAATGTTTGGCATGCTGTGCCAACTTTTCATCGTTGGTGATGATAGCACCACCACCACCACATGTTACAGTCTTATTACCGTTGAAGCTGAATGCAGCTACTAATCCGAAATTGCCTGTGTGTTGCCCCTTATAATATGTACCTAAAGACTCTGCTGCATCTTCTAGCAATGCTATGTTGTAGCGTTTACATACAGCAGCAATATCATCTATCCTGCAAGGGAAGCCAAATGTATGCATTGGCACACAAGCTGCTATTCGCCTGCCTGTAGTCTTATTAATGCACTTACCGTCTTTCACTTCTGCATTTGCTGCAAGAAAGTCTTCCAGTGCTTTAGGCGAAAGGCCCATCGTATCTTTATCTACATCTACAAAAACAGGTATGCCTTGTGCATGTGTTATCGCATTAGCAGTTGCTACGAAAGTGAGCGGCTGCGTTATGACTTCTTCATCTCGTTTAACGCCGGAAACAATCAGTGCCAGGTGCAATGCAGTGGTACCATTGGTAGTTGCGATAGCATATTTCGCTCCTGTTATCTCCTGCATCATTTCTTCAAATTGGTTCACATAAGCACCAACTGAAGAAACAAATGTAGAATCGATGGTGTCGAGCAAATACTTCTTTTCATTGCCACCAAAGTATGGTGCATGCAACGGAATAAAAGCCTCCGGCTCTTTGAATGTTTCTCTGATGAATCGGATAGTATCGTTATACATTTTTGTATTTATTATCGTCAGGATTTAAGATAAAGCCATCATCAAGCACTTTCTTTATCTGTGCTATACCATCCGGCACTTTAAACATCAACTCAAAACCAAGTTTGTTTTTTATCTTATCAAAATTTACACGATAGTCACGTGGGTCTTCGTTTTTAGATACATACTTTATTTTTGCATCCGGTATAAACTTCATCACCTCATCAACTATCATTTTCTTCTGATAGTTTTCAGACGTATCGCCAACATTAAATACATCGAAAGAAACTATTTCAGCTGCTGCTTCTATTACAGTAACAACAGAGCGTGCCAGATCGTACACATGGCAGTAAGGGCGCCAGAACTGTTCGCCAAATATTACCAGTTCCCTGCCGAGTGCCAGCTCTTTCGCAAATTCATTCACTGTCAAATCAAAGCGAGGACGCAATGACAAACCATATACTGTAGAAAAACGTAGGCAGGTAGGCTTACAATTATTTGTCTTAGGCTGTGAAAGCAGGAATTGTTCTACAGCTACTTTTGTTTCAGCATACAACGATACAGGTGCTGTTTCTGACTCTTCAGTTACAAACGCTTCAGGATCAGCCATCTTTCCATAGTTGCTGCAGGTAGATGCAAATACAAATTTTGAGGCACCCATTTCATTGGCAATAGTGTATAGCATCTTACTGCCTTCGAGGTTTGTAGACTTTGCCAGTTCCGGTTGTTTGGCACATGCCGGGTCACCTACTATTGAAGCAAGGTGTGCAACACAGTCAATCCCTTTCATTGCAACACGCACATCCGCTTCATTGCGGATATCACCTTTTACAAATTCGAAATTCGGGAGATTCAGCAGGTCTATGATTGGCTCTCCACCATACATCAGGTTATCCATAACCCTTACCTGATAGCCTTTATCTAATAATTGCCTTGTAAGTACAGAGCCTATATAGCCTGCACCACCTGTTACCAGTATCGTTTTTGACATAGTGTAAACTTGTGTTTCTTATTCGGGTGAACGTAGTTTTGTGAATAGCAAATATAACTACCGGGAAGTACAGCATATAAGTATTATGCGTTATTAACGCATTAAAAACATCCGGATAACAAAACGTTTACAATAACTGCAACCTTGAATTCATGAAAGGATACTGCTGCAGTATGGGCATAACACCTGTTTGCAACATGCCATGCAGGTTATCCGCATGTTTGATATGGTGCATATCTGTACCACAATAATCATACAGTCCTGCAGATAATATTTGTTCTGCTGCTATCTTCACACTCCGTCCGTAGTAGCCCGATAGTGATAACACATTTAATTGCAGATAACAGCCTTTATCTCTCAAATCCCTGTATGCCTCTATATTTCCATGATAGTATGCATAGCGTTCAGGGTGCGCCAATATTGGTTTGTAGCCTTTAGTTTGTATTCTGAAAATAATATCTTCAAAACGTATCGGTTCAAACATAAAAGAGATTTCAACCAACACCTGATTATCTACAATCGGCATTAGGTCTCCTGCTTCTAGTAGCTGCATAAAGTGGTCATCAATATAATATTCCGCTGCAGCTCTTATCGGGAAATTGATATTGTGCTCATGTAATGCTTGTTGTAATGTATGCAGGCCCGCTTGAATATTGATACTGTTATTCGGATAATGGTCGTACTTAATGTGGGGGGTGGTGATTGCACTTCTGTATCCCATCGATTGCAATCGCTGTATCAATGCAATGCTATCTTCTATTGTTTGTGCACCATCATCTACACCTGGTATCATATGCGAGTGCATATCTGTACCTAAAAAAGACCAATTACCATAACCATTCGGATTATTGGGTGCGTACTTTAGCCCGGGTGCTTCTTTTTTTCTTCCAAACAACTTAGAAAACATAATAATATCAGTTCCTCTATTGGCATGAAGGTACAGCTATTTAACGAAACAGGGTACCCTGCTGATTTATGTGTTAGCTCTGCGATGTAATACTACCCCAAGTATCAGTGTTATCAAACCAATACTGCCTATTACATATTGCAAATTAAATTGCAACTGTATCATTATCATTTGTGTAATAATCCAGATAATAATGCCACTGCCTACCGCTATCAGCATCAAAGGAAAATGCTTAATGTTGAAAAAGCAGCAAATACCTGTCAGCATACTACCCAATCCTAAAATCGTGTATAGTATCAGACCGGGATAAAAATAATCTGAAAACGGGCTATTGTCTAATAACGATACCTGCAAGCCTATTTCGCTACCGCTTACATCTCTCATCAATATAATGCCGCAAAATGCAGCAATAATCCCATGTAAGAATATCAGTATGCCTGCAAATATCCGCATAGTGCAATCATTTTTTATGGCAGCAGCTTGCTTTTATTTCATTTTGTTCTATCTCCACTTTTGGGCTTAGATATGGTATGCCGAGGTTCATGCCACGTACCACAAAAAGTGCACCGAATACAAACATCATTACAGGCACCAGTTTGCGTACATGATTGAACCGCAGAAATCCTGCTTTGTTTTTCAATATTGTAATCCCAACCATCATCGGTACCGTACCGAGCCCAAACGCGTACATTAGAACGGCCGCTTCTGCAGGTGTTGGTGCAGTTACGGTAGATGATAATGCCATATACTCCAAACCACAAGGCAACAAACCATTCAGCAAACCTGCCATTGTAAGACTGAACAAAGAAGGATTACCTATAAACTTGCCAAGCCGGGTTTTTACAAAGCCTGCCCATGGCAACGATACTTTTATTTTGTTGTTGGGTATAAAAGAAATAAAGCCAGTTATCAGTAATATCAGCCCTAAGGCTATAGATACATACTGCTGCCACTGAGGCTGAAACAGATTTTTGAAAGAATGTAGCACCAATGCCATACCGGCGTATACGCTTATGCGTGCAATATGATACAGAGCTATTCCCAACCACTTTTTAAACCCGCTCATCATGCCAAATGGCATTACCCATACAATGGGGCCACACATACCCGCACAATGCAGGCTGCCTGTCAGCCCCATAAGCAATGCCATAGAAAGTGTGAAAGTGCTCATCTCAGCGAAGTTTTAACGACGTTTCCTGGTAGTATTTTTTACCATCAGATTCCCAGTTCATTTTGATAGTATAAGTTGTTGCTTGTAACTCACTTCTGGGTACTGTCATGCTGTTATCAGCAGTATTTATTTTCACTGTCTTATCCCAGGCTGAATTAACCGGTGAATAAAACTGTACCGTTCCGCTTATTGCCTTATTTGTAAACTCCGTCGGAAAATCTATGCTGACTGTAGTTTCATTAGCAGATACTGAAACCGGCGCAGATAACTCTGACTGATTTTTACCGGCATCTATCACCTGTTGATATTTTATTTCCTGACTATAATAATCGGGGGCTACCAGGTCAAAATCCTGTCGCATACTACCTGCCACCAGTATTACTATCAGTGCTACAAAGCCGCCGTATAACAGTGCTATTTTTGCCCCCCAATTTATTTTAATTGTACTCATTTGATTATGTTTTAGTTAGCGCCGAATGGTCCTAAAAATGATGTATTGATTGTGCTGATTTTTTTGCCATTTTCATACACACCTATTTTCAGTTTTGTTTTCCTTTGGTTGATATCTTTTTTATCAATGTAGATGAACATAGAACCTGATGCTGCACTTTCTTTGGGCACTTTCAGTTGTTCTTCCCCTACAAGTTTTATAGTGCCATTGAAATCTTCAGGTTTCAATTCCAAAACCTTATTCTGGTATGTTTTATTCAGGAATTTGTAATTGTATAAATTACTGAATTGATTATTTGGCTGCTCCTGGTATAACTGACCGGGTGTACGGAGTATTGTTATCCCTACATCTGTTCGGCTTGTCAATAAGAACACTTCTACTGCCAGTAGCAACAGCATTACAGCAGTATATGCTTTCATCCTGCCAGTAAACCTGTACGGCTGTTTCTGAGAGATATTGTTTTCTGAAGCATAGCGTATCAATCCTGTAGGAAGATTAACAGCATCCATCATCTTGTCACACGCATCTATACATGCTGTACAGTTAGTACATTCCAACTGTGTACCGTGGCGAATATCAATACCTGTAGGGCATACTTTCACACACTGATTACAGTCAATACAATCACCCAGAGAACGGTCTTCATTCTTCTTATACTTACCCCGCGGTTCACCTCTCACATGGTCATAGGTGACTACAATAGAGTTTTTATCAAGCAACACACCTTGCATACGTCCATACGGACAAACGACCGTACACACCTGCTCGCGCATCCACGAGAAAACGAAAAAGAACACTGTTGTAAATATTACTATGGCTACAAACCCGCCAAAGTGTTTACTTACAGGTTCCGATACAATAGTGCGTAATTCATCAATGCCGATAATATATGCAAGAAAAGTATTTGCAATCAAAAAACTGATGGCCCAAAACACCGTCCACTTCATCACTCTTTTGAAAATCTTATCGCCGTTCCATGCTTGTTTTTTCAGTATGCGTTGTTCTGCTGCATCGCCTTCTATCCAGTATTCTATTTTACGGAAAACGAGTTCCATAAATATTGTTTGCGGGCAAACCCATCCGCAGAATATGCGGCCGAATACTACAGTAAACAGGGCGATAAAGATGATAAATATGACCATCCCCAATCCGAAAATGAAAAAATCCTGTGGCCAGAATATCTGGCCAAACAGGATAAATTTTCTTTCAAGGATATTAATAAGAAATAAAGGATGCCCTTTGTATTTAATAAACGGAAGCATGAAAAGCACTAACAGGTAAAACACACTGAGCAACGTACGCGCATTGTACAATTTACCTTTAGGTTTTTGCGGAAATATCCATATCCGTTTACCCTGTTTATCTACCGTAGCTACTTTATCTCTGAACGAGCCACCTTCCACATTACTGCCACTCATGCTGATTATGTTTTAGTTAGTATGCCTCTATTTCATTGCTACAGCCTTTGCCGTATCTGCCACCGTCGAGGCAGAGTCTGCTGGTGCTGCACCACCTTCTATAAACAATTCTCCTTGTTTGTCTTTTGGTGCTGCGGGTTTACTTCCTTGCAATGATTTCACATAACTGGTTATCTGTGCAATCTGGTTCGGAGAGTAATCGTCCTTCCAGCTCTTCATACCCTTATCAGGCCAGCCATATTTAATGGTTTTGAAAATATCCTGTACACTGCCACCATGCAGCCAATATTCATCACAAAGGTTTGGACCTACACCGCCACCACCATCTTTAGCATGGCAAGCAGCACACATTTGCTCAAACAATACACCACCGGCAGCTATACCGGCAGCATCCAGCATTTTTACTGTATTCTCGTCTACGTTATTCGCACTCTTTGCAAGGTATGCAGCTTTTGCTTCTTCACCTGCCTGTACTTCCGCTACAAATTCATCATAAGAACTAGGTCCATTGCCACCTGCGTGATAATACCAAAGGTATATTACACCTGTTACGATTGTGAGATAGAAACCATACTTCCACCATGGAGGCAAACTGTTGTCCAGTTCTTTAATGCCATCGTAGTCATGGTCTAGCATGATGTCTGCTTCTTTCTCTATCGGCACTACTTTATTGAACCTGTCCCAGAAATTTACTTTCACTACTTTTTCAGCTACTGCTGCTTTCTCAGGGTCGGCACTTATTAGGCGTACCATAGTGCGGATAAGGAACACCATTGATATTATTACCAATAACTCCAACGCAATGATACCCATTAATGTGTAAAAATCGGATGCAGGTATCCCACTGATATATGCAGGTGCTGACGATACCGCTGCTGCTTCCTCCGCATTCGCTGCGATTGATGTCAGCCCGAGGCCAATCAATAGTGCGACAGATTTCACAAGTCCTCCTTTACGCTCAGCACGCATTTTATCACGATATACATACCCCAGTTGCCTGAGCGTATTGCCCAACACCAGTACTGCGAAAAGCAATATCAATGTAAGGCTTACCAAACCTATTAGTATGGCGTTGAATTTGTTCCCTGCGGGGGCGGTAGCAGCATCTGCAGCCTGTACCATTGCAGGTGCCAGTAATGCAAGCATTGCGAGGGATACATATTTATTAAAACGTATGCGCATGATTGTGCGTTTTATAATTTTATTTATTATCGTTATCGTTTCCCAGAGGAATATTTTTAATCGTGTTGATGTAGCTTTTATTTGCTTTGAAAGCCCATACAGCCAGCAAGGAAAAAAACACGAAGAATATGAAGAGCGATACCATCGGGTATATACCCACATCTGTAATGCTCTCTAAATAATGCCTGAATTTCATTGTTATCAGTTTTTACGTGTTTAGTAATTAATTGATCGTTGCTGTTTTCTGTTCCAGCTTGATGTCTGTACCTATACGTTGCAGATAAGCTATCAATGCCACGATTTCTTTACTGCTCTTCACCTGTATATTATCCTTAGCAAGGCTGCCTTTTATCTTTTCAGCCTGTGTCATCAGGTCTGCATTTGCTTTCCGGTCGTAGCCTTCTTCATATGGCACTCCCAGTGTTTGCATAGCCCTGATTTTTGCAGGAGTAATAGCAGTGTCGATGTCTTTTTCAAACAACCAAACATAGGCCGGCATAATAGAACCCGGAGACATGCTTGATGGTTCGTACATATGGTTGAAGTGCCAGCTGTCAGGATATTTACCACCTACACGTGCCAAATCGGGGCCGGTACGTTTACTACCCCATTGGAATGGGTGATCGTAAATAAATTCACCTGCTTTTGAGTATTCGCCATAACGGGCTACCTCGCTACGGAACGGACGAACCATCTGGCTGTGACAAGTGTAGCAACCCTCACGTACGTATATATCACGTCCCTGCAACTCAAGCGGAGTATATGGTTTCACACTTGTGATAGTTGGGATGTTCGATTTAATCATGAACGTTGGTACAATTTCAATCAGGCCGCCTAATGCTACTACCACTAAGCTCAAAACCATTAATTGTACAGGACGGCGTTCTATCCAGCGGTGCCAGTGGCTGCTGCCATGTTCTACATACTCTTTTGCCAATGGTGCTGCTTCTGCTGCTTCATCATTTTCTGCTTTACCTAGGCGTACTGTTTTAATCAGGTTGTAAGTCATCATAATAGCACCAACCAGATACAGTGTACCACCAATACCACGCATCATGAAGAAAGGACGCATTTGTGTAACCGTTTCCATGAATTGGTATTTCAATTGGCCTTCAGGTGTAAACTCTTTCCACGCAAGGCTTTGCATGAAACCTGCCCAATACATAGGAACAGCATAGAATACTATACCCAATGTACCTATCCAGAAGTGCCAGTTAGCCATTTTCTGAGAATACAGGTTTGTTTTGAATATTCTTGGTATCAACCAGTACAGTACACCGAATGTCAGGAAGCCGTTCCAACCCAATGCACCTACGTGTACGTGTGCAATAGTCCAGTCTGTAAAGTGGCTGATTGCATTTACATTTTTCAAGCTCAGCATCGGGCCTTCAAAAGTTGCCATACCGTATGCGGTAACAGCAACCACAAGGAATTTCAACACTACATCTTCACGTACTTTATCCCATGCACCACGCAGTGTCAGTAAACCATTCAGCATACCACCCCAAGATGGAGCAATCAGCATTACAGAAAACACAACACCGAGTGACTGTGCCCAGTCAGGCAATGCAGTATATAATAAATGGTGAGGGCCTGCCCATATATAAATGAATATCAGTGCCCAGAAGTGTATAATTGAAAGCCTGTAGGAGTAAACAGGACGGTTGGCAATCTTTGGCAGGAAGTAATACATGATACCCAGATAAGGTGTAGTAAGGAAGAACGCTACCGCGTTGTGCCCGTACCACCATTGTACCAATGCATCCTGCACACCTGCATACCAGGAGTAAGATTTAAATGCGCTGAAAGGTATTTCCCAAGAGTTAACAATATGCAGCATTGCAACGGTTACGAATGTTGCGATATAAAACCAGATAGCAACATACAAGTGACGTTCGCGGCGTTTGATGATGGTACCGAACATATTGACACCGAATACTACCCAAATCAGGGTAATCAGGATATCAATCGGCCATTCAAGTTCTGCATATTCTTTACCGGTAGTGTAACCTGCAAGCAGAGATACCGCTGCCAATACGATAATGAGCTGCCAGCCCCAGAAGTGGAGTTTACTCAGAAAATCACTGAACATACGGGCTTTCAACAGCCTTTGCAGCGAATAATAAACACCCATGAAAATACCATTACCCACAAATGCGAAAATCACCGCATTGGTGTGTACAGGCCTTACACGTCCGAAGGTTGTTTCGGCTGTATTAAAGTTAAGAATCGGGAAGACTAACTGGAATGCCGCCAGCACACCTACCAGCATGCCCACCAGCCCCCAAAGGATTGTAGCGTAAGCAAACCATTTTACGATTTTATTATCGTAAAAGAATTTGTCAGTTTGCAGTGTGTTACTCATGTATTGTGTTGTTTAAGAAATTTCAATTATTGGTTGATTGTATTTACTTCATCATCATGCAGCATTCGCATGGCAGCACCTTGTTTATCCTCATATTGGTTGGAACGTACGCTCCATATAAATGCTAATAGAAAAAAGGCAGCAACTGTAATACTTGCCAGAACCAGAACATAAAGTGCACTCATATCGGGTAGTTGAGTTTGAATAATCAAAACTACCACCACACCATGCGGTATGCTATGATAACGCTCACGCAAAAACATGATTGTTGTCATGTTTTTGTCAGAGATAGTATTATGCTTTTATAGAGAGGTGTAAACGCTTTGCTACCAAGCTTCCTAAACCCGTAGTTATCAACACAATACTCAATGTGCTGAGGGGCATTAGAATTGCTGCTATCATAGGGCTCATTTTACCCTGCATAGATATGCTAAGCCCGACTATGTTGTATAGAACAGAAATAACAAAACTGAAGTAAATAATGTAACGCCCTGCATGTGCCAACTTCAGTAAGGAAGGGAATTTCCCAAACTTTTTAGCATCCAGAATCGCATCGCAGGATGGTGTAAAGTTATTGATATCATCCGCAAGGGTAATGCCTACATTACTTTGTTGCAAGGCACCGGCATCATTAAGCCCATCACCCATCATCAATACTTTTTTACTATTCTTCTGAAGGTTTTCAATGTATTGCAGTTTGTCAATCGGCTTTTGTGCAAACAGGAGTTTGCTGCTCGTACCAAATAAACCCTGCAGGCGCTCACGTTGCCTGTCATTATCGCCCGACAATAGTGATAATTCGTAACTATCTCTTAATACAGGTATTATTTGAGGAATATCGTCCCGGAATTCGGTAGTAATATAGAATGCTGTAATCTTATCATTAATCTGGATGTATAATGCCGGTTTATTATTATCGTTCTCAGTTTCAACACCGGTAAATGCTGCAGAGCCTATTTTTATTACATTACCTGCCAATTCAGCATACAATCCCTTACCCGTATGTTCCTGCCATTTTTCTGATGTAGTAAGCGGGTAAACACCCAGATACGATACCAGCGCTTTACTATATGGGTGTTTGCTATGTGATGCAATATTATAAACCCACGATTTTTCTGTTTCTGTAAGCTGGTGTCCGGTTGTTCTGAATTGTTTGGCTCCCTGTGTCAGCGTACCCGTCTTGTCAAATACAATATGGTTTATATCACCCACCTGTTCTATCACAGTAGCATCGCGCAGATACAGTCCGTTATTACTCAGCAAACGCAGCAGGTTACCATTAGTATATGTGGCTGCCAGCAATAATGCACAAGGGCAAGCGACTATTAACATTGCCGATACACTTGGCAAAATTTTCGAAGGGTCATTCATCCACCAAAAGACGGCAGTAGCTGCAGCGAGTATAAACAGGACAATAGTAAAATACTTACTCATTACGTGTATGATACTATCGCGGTTATTCTTTTCAATTTTATTTTTAGTAAATGAGTGATGATTCCACAGCGATGTCAGGTAGCTGCCTGCTACCGGTTTAATAATCTGTATAGTTATTTTCTCTCCTGTTTGTTTACCACCTGCATAAACCTGCTTGCCTGTTTCTATCATTACAGGTTCACTCTCTCCAGTCACAAAACTATAATCAATGCGTGCATTTCCTTTCAGCACTATGGCATCTGCCGGTATTATTTCATCATTGTGCAGCTCTACAATATCTTTCTCTTGCAGGTCTTGCAGGTTTTTAGATACGGTACCATCCTTTGTCACAACATTTACTGCAATAGGGAAGTATGACTTATAATCTCTGTGAAATGATATCGATTTATACGTACGTTCCTGCACTACCCTGCCTACCAGCATAAAAAACACAATACCACTCATGCTATCAAGGTATCCGCTTCCGGTATTGGTAGCAATTTCGTACACGCTGCGTGCAAAAGTTATAATTAGTGCCAGCACTATCGGCGCATCTATATTCAATATTTTTTGCTTGAGCCCCGCCCATGCAGAGCTGAAGAATTCTGATGCGCTATAAAAGAAAACCGGCAGTGCCAAGACGAGGTTTAATATCCTGAATAAAAAAGCATATTCATGTTCAATACCCCTATCAAACGATAAATATTCCGGGAAGCTCATCAGCATAATATTACCAAAGCAAAAACCTGCAACACCCAGTTTGTATATCAGCTGTTTATTGTAGTTTCTTGTTTTCTTCTGCTCTGCATCATCCAGGCTGATGTATGGTTCGTAACCTATGGTAGTAAGCAGTTCTACAATTTTACGAATACTTATTTTTTCTTGTTGAAACCGGATGGTTACTTCCTTGCTTGTAAAATTCAGCCTGCTCTCGGTTATACCTGCATCCAGCTTATTCATATGCTCCAGCAACCACATACACGATGCACAGTGTACACCCGGTATGTAAAACGTCACCATGGTATTATTACCGTCCGTAAACTTGTACAAGCGATTGGCTATATCTTCATTATCCAGGTAAGAAAACTTATCGTTTCGTGCAGGTTTTATTTGTGCGAGCCCCGGATGAGATTGTAATTTATAGTAATCGCACAGCCCGTTTTCATTTAGTATTTCATACACAAGCTTGCAGCCCTCGCAACAAAAAACCTTTTCTTCTATTGCGATGCTGTTTGTTATGCAATCTGTACCGCAGTGGTAACACCTTGTTGCCGCATGCTTAACAGGTTTATTTATAATAATCGTGCTGCGTTCTTGCTCAGTTGTAGGCATGAATATTCTTTTGGGCTTCCATTATCTTTGGTATCAGGCTTGCCTCTTCGATGTAAAACAATTCTGTAAGTGCTGTATCTATCAGCATCATTTCATTTCGCAACACCTTATACTCAGTCGGGTATTCCATTTCCGTATATAGTGGCAAAGCCACCATTTGCAGCCTGTACAGAATTTCCTTTATTTTCTGGTGAGACTCTTTCAAACCTATCAACTGTGTAGAATGCTTGAAACTACACCCACCTTCGCATGTACTGCAATCGTGCCCTTCCACCTCTTTAGTATGCAATTCCACAGCGTATGGCAGTAACATTTCGGTTCGTAGTGTGATGAGATCTTTCACTTGCTCCAGTAATTTCTTACTGAGGCTCATGTACAATACCGTTGACTGATTAGGCTCTTGTTGCTCCAGGCCTTCTACAAGCGTTGTTGCAGTATTGCACATACCAGCCAACACGCTGTAATAGTCAACGTTCAACTTATTCACAAGACTTTTCAAGTCATTGTGCCGGTATTCAGAAAACAAAATCTTAGCCATGGTTCACCTTTCTACGAAGGTAAAATGGTACCAATGCTTAGAATATGATAGTAGCTGTATGAAAACATGATTTTTGTCATGTTTTCGGGAGTAGAATTAATAAAGTATGTTAGCTGTTTTCACCAGTTTGGCCATATCAAGAATCTTGATTTTCTTCCCGATGAATTCAACAATTTTATCATTTTTGAATTCAGACAAAAGGCGGATAGCTGTTTCTGTAGCAGTACCTACAAGATTCGCAATATCTTCTCTGCTCAACACTACATTAATAGTAGCGCCGTCTTCTTCAAAACCATAAGTTTCTTTCAGGAATAACAAAGCTTCCGCGGTACGTTCGCGTACCGGTTTTTGTGCAAGGTCTGTAATGGTGTTTACTGCCCTGCGAAGCTCACTTGCCAATAGTTTTATGATTTCTAAAGAAAGTCCGTGGCTGGACTTAAGTACTTGAAAAAAAGTATCACGTGGTACAAAACAAATATTTGTATCATCCAGTGCTACGGCTGTAGCATTATACCTTTCAGAACTCAATAAGGCCCTGTAACCTAATACATCGCCCTCTTTACCCATGTGTATTATCTGCTCTTTGCCGTCTTGCCCGCTATGAGAGAGCTTTACCTTTCCACTGTTTACACAGAATATACCCAACGGGTGGCCACCTTCATTAAAAATGATTTGCCCTTTCTTAAATGACATGCAGGATTTGCTATCATTAAAAAGAGCCAGCTCCTCCATCTCTAAATGGCAGAAAATTGATTTGTGGCGAGCACCACAATTTTCGCATTCTGCGCTAAAACCACTTTTTAACTTATCAGCCAATGTAGGTATAGTTATGTCTTACAAAGTTAAAAAACTTTATAAGACATAAAAAACACCTTTCTCTTATAAGTTATAACATGGTAATCGGCGCGTGATACTTGCTGATATTGAACCTGTTACACTCTTTTAACGCCTTAAAACCGCTTTTTACATTTACCAGATTTTTGTAGCCCCTTGCCATCATAATTGATATAAATATTACAGACCGGTAGCCCCCTGCGCAATGTACATAATAGGTAGTATCCCTGTCAACTCGGCTCATTTCCGAGTTTATATTATCAAGCGGCAGGTTTTCAGCACCAATAATATGCTCTGCGTCGTATTCGCTTTTCTTTCTTACATCCAGCAGCATTATGGTTGGATGTTGTTCCAGTGCATCTGCCAACTCATCTGCAGTAATTGATGATATCGTGTGCAGTTCTTTACCTGCTGCCTTCCATGCTTCAACTCCTCCTTGCAGGTATCCTATACAGTTGTCATAACCAACCCTTGCCAGCCTTGTCACCACTTCCTGTTCTTTCCCTTCGTCTGCAATAAAAATTATCGGGTGTTTTATATCGGTAATTAAAGCCCCTGCCCATGGTGCAAAGCTGCCATTCAAACCTATATTAATTGAACCGGGAATAAAACCGTTTACAAATTCAGTTTCACTCCTTGTGTCCAGTATCAATGCTTCCGTTTCAGCCTGTGCAGCTTCAAAAGCTGCTACTGACAAAGCTCGGGTACCTTGTTGCAAAACATCCGTAATACTATTGTAGCCCGTTTTATTCATCATCACATTGTATGGAAAATATTGCGGCGGAGTCATCAACCCGGTAGTTACTTCTTTTACAAATTCTTCTGCAGTCATATCTGCACGCAGTGCATAATTGGTTGCCTTCTGATGGCCTAATGTATCTTGTGTATCGCTGCTCATATTTTTGCCACATGCGCTGCCCGCACCATGTGCAGGATAAACTATGATATCATCATTTAATGGCATTATTTGGGTTCTCAGCGATGTATAAAGCAATCCTGCCAGCTGTTCCATTGTCATGTTAGCAGCTTTTTGAGCAAGATCCGGCCTGCCTACATCTCCCAGAAACAAAGTATCTCCCGAAAATAATGCAACATCCTTACCTGTTTCATCTTTCAACAGATAGCAGCAGCTTTCCATAGTATGACCCGGTGTGTGCAATACCTTAAATGCAATATCACCTACAATAAACAACTCTCCGTCTTTGGCCACATAAGCATCAAAAGACGGTTGTGCAGTTGGCCCGTACACGATAGTAGCACCTGTAGCTTTCGCAATATCTAAATGCCCCGACACAAAATCTGCATGAAAATGTGTTTCAAATACATACTTAATGGTTACGCCGTCTTTCCTCGCCCTGTCAATATAGGGTTGTATTTCGCGCAGCGGGTCTATTATTACAGCTTCATTGCCTGATGTTATATAATATGCCCCCTGAGCAAGGCAACCTGTATATATCTGTTCGATTTTCATAAACACAATTTTTGATAGTACAAAAGTATCAGGATACCACCCTCTCAAAATATGACGAATATCAGCTCTGCAGATGATTGTTATTAGCCAATAGTAGCCTTGTGTTATAAACAAATGCCCTAACTTTGCGGCGCTTTACAAAAACACGGTTTTGTTATGAAAATGAAGTACTGGGTAAAACTGTCTGTTGCTGAACAGGATGCAAGGATTACGGAGGCACTCAGCCAAAATATCGACTATAAACAAAAGATATCTCTGGGCGTACCTGCATCCAGGTTAGATAGTACAGTATTCTACGAACAGGCACCGTTTTTAAAAGATGCCCCATTATTACGTACATACGTACAAAACCCAAACCACATTGGCTGCCACACACTGGGCGACTCTGAAGATTTCTTTAAAGGAACACAGGAACTGGAACGTGAAGTAATAGAACTACTGGCTGTAGATATACTGAAAGCAAAACCACACACCTGCGATGGCTATGTGGCAGCAGGTGGCACAGAAGCCAATATACAGGCTGCATGGATATACCGCAATTATTTTGAACAGGAGCATAATGCTTTTTATAACGAGATAGCACTGCTGGGTTCAGAAGACACACACTATTCTATAGCTAAAGCATCTAACCTGCTGCACATGAAATGGTACAGTGTGCCTGTAGATGATAACACCCGCGAAATAATACCTGCGGAACTGGATAAAACGCTCGAACAAGCAAAGGCTGACGGCATAAAATATTTCATAGTCATATCAAACATGGCTACTACTATGTTTGGTAGTGTAGATAATCCGGATGTATATGTAACACACCTTCAAAAACACAACCTGCCTTTCAAACTGCACCTGGATGGTGCATTTGGTGGTTTTATCTATCCTACCGCTCATCCCGAATCTACTGTCAACTTTGCCAACCCGCATGTATCATCAGTTACATTAGATGCACACAAGATGCTGCAGGCTCCTTATGGTACAGGTATATTCATTTCTCGCAAGGGGATGATAAACTATGTGTACACCAAAGAGGCACAGTATGTAAATGGTATGGACATCACACTAAGTGGCAGCCGCTCAGGTGCCAATGCCGTTGCCATCTGGATGATACTGATGACCTACGGCCCGCACGGTTGGTTCGAGAAAATAAACAAACTGCTGTATCGTACAGACTGGCTGTGCAAACAACTAAGCGAAATAGGTTTTGAATACTATCGTTATCCCAATATGAATATCGTAACCATTCGTGCAAAACATATAGATGCATCTGTCGCGCATCAGTTTGGTCTTGTACCCGACACACACGATGGCGAACCAAACTGGTACAAAATAGTGGTAATGGACCACGTAGAGGTAGAGCACCTCGATGAATTTCTGAACGAAGTAAGAGCATAAATATAAAAGCCCCGCGATTGCGGGGCTTATTTATGTAGTGTCATTTACTTTCCGATACAGAACTTACTAAAAATATAATCCAGCTTATCTTCTGTTGTTACTTCACCTGTTATCTCACCGAGGTAGAAGAGGCAACGGCGGATGTCGAGAGCTATCAAATCACTGGCTATATGATTGTCAAGCCCCGCTCGTATATCTGCAACAGATTTCAGCACTTCCTGTAGCGAAGCGTGGTGTCTTGCATTGGTAATGATGGTGCCTTCCGTATTTATCTCCCCCTCTATCACCAGATTGTACAATGCCTGTTTCAGTGCATTTACATTCTCTTTGTTTTTGGCAGATATGTAGATGGCACCGTCTTCTGTGCTACCTGTATATGTATCTGTTTTATTGGCTACCAACAGGTAATTAATATTTTCATTTTTGAACAATTCTACTTGTTCGGCTATTTCTTCTGCATTAGTATTGTTTACATCGTACAGGTATACTACTACATCTGCACGTTTCATAGTATCCATACTGCGTTGCACACCTATGCTTTCTATCACATCACTTGTATGCTCTCGTATACCTGCTGTATCTATCAGTCGGAAGAGAATACCGTTTATATTCAGTGTTTCTTCAATAGTATCACGAGTAGTGCCTGCAATATCACTCACTATCGCACGCTCTTCATTCAGCAATGCATTCAGTAGCGTACTCTTACCTGCATTTGGCTTGCCAATTATCGCCACACTTACACCATTGCGTATCACATTCCCCAGTCGGAATGAATCTGCGAGCCTGCCCGCTGTTGCATCTATATTATTTATTAGTTGGTAAAACTGTGTACGGTCTGCAAACTCCACATCCTCCTGACTAAAGTCCAGCTCCAGTTCTATCAACGCACTGAACTGTATCAGTTGTTCGCGCATCAGCTTCAGCTCTTCGCTGAATCCGCCACGCAGATTATGCATAGCCGCCTGCTGTGCCGCACCGGATTGTGATGCAATCAAATCTGCCACTGCTTCTGCCTGCGCAAGGTCCAGCTTGCCATTCAGAAATGCACGTTGGGTAAACTCACCCGCTTTTGCCATGTGCGCACCATTGGCAATGCACAGGTTGATGATTTGCTCCAGTATATATTGGCTGCCGTGCCCGCTTATCTCTACCACATCTTCACCCGTATAGCTTTTCGGTGCTTTGTACAGGCTCACCACTACTTCGTCCAGCGCTTTTTCGCTCTGCATTATTTTACCAAAATGCAGTGTATGCGATGGCTGATTCACCAGTTTCTTTCCTTTAAAGATTTTATCCGTTATCTCAATAGCTTTATCACCACTTAGCCTTATCACACCTATCGCACCCACACCCGGTGGTGTGGCAAGTGCTACTATCGTTTCGTTTATATTATACATGTATACAATGCTCCGTTGCAGAAGCTTTGCAAAGTTAGCTCTATTGCCACAAACTCCTTAGTTTCGCAATATGCGTGCCGTTATACAACGTGTTTCTACAGCCAGTGTCGCCATCAATGGAGACATGAAATCTGCTATAGGCATAGGTTTTATGGTATTACTGGGTATAGAGGCTGCAGATACCGAAGAAGATGCGGAATGGCTCTGCGGAAAAATAGCGCAGCTGCGTGTCTTTGCCGACGATGCTGGGCTGATGAATAAGAGCCTGAAAGAAGCAGATGGAGAGGTGCTGGTAGTAAGCCAGTTTACCCTGCATGCTTCTTACAAAAAAGGCAATCGCCCGTCTTTTATTAAAGCGGCCCGCCCCGAACAAGCCATACCGCTGTACGAGTATTTTATCAAAACGCTATCGCAGGCAATAGAAAAACCGGTAGCTACCGGTACTTTTGGTGCAGATATGAAAGTGGCATTGGTAAACGACGGGCCGGTTACCATTATAATGGATACAAAGAATAAAGAATGATGTTTGACGACGAATATTTTATGCGCGAAGCACTACGACAGGCAAAGCTGGCATTCGATGCCGGCGAAATACCTGTGGGTGCAGTTGTAACATGGGGTACAAAAATCATATCGCGCGGGCACAACCAGGTAGAGCAACTGAACGACAGCACTGCACATGCCGAGATGATAGCCCTTACAGCAGCATTCAATCAGCTGGGTAGCAAATACCTGCCCGATGCTACACTGTATGTAACACTTGAGCCATGCCTTATGTGCAGCGGTGCATTGTACTGGAGCAAGATAGGCCGTGTGGTGTTTGGGGCCAGCGATATTAAGAATGGCTACGCACGCATCACGGGCGATAATTCTCCCTTCCATCCTAAAACAGAACTGGTGCATGGCATCCTTGCAGATGAGTGCGCACAGTTGATGAAAGACTTTTTTGCAGCGAAAAGATAGTATGTTGTATACATGGTATTTGGTTGAAGGCATTTTATTTTCTGCTCTTGAGGAAGGCAAAATGCAGGATTTTCTGGTGGGCGATAAGCAAGTATGTTTATTGCGCAAAGGCAATGCTGTCTTTGCATTCTCCGCTACCTGCCCGCATGCAGGTGCACGCTTTTGCGATGGCTGGCTGGATGCACAGGGACGCGTTGTATGCCCCTTGCACAAATACCGCTTCGACCCTGCTAACGGACGCAACACAAGCGGCGAAGGCTACAAACTAAAAACCTATCCTGCAGAAATCAGAGAGGATTATATTTACATAGCATTATAAATACATCAATGATACACCCTCCTTACCTCACACAAGGTTCTACTATTGGTATTACATGCCCTGCGGGTTATGTTTCTGCAGATCGTATAAAGTTTGCCGTAGAGTATCTGCAAAGCATTGGCTATAAAGTAGTAGTTGGCAGTACTGTTGGTTCGGAGTTTCATTATTTCTCGGGCAATGACGATGCGCGCCTGCAAGACCTGCAGTGCATGCTGGACGATGACAGTATAGATGCCATTCTAATGGGGCGTGGTGGCTATGGCATGAGCCGCATTATCGATAGGCTCGATTTTTCACGTTTCAAACAAAAACCAAAATGGATTTGTGGCTTTAGCGATATCACCGTGCTGCACAATCACATACACAATACACCGGGTATTGCTACCATGCATAGCCCTATGTGCGGTGCTTTCAAACCCGAAACTATCGATACTGACCATATCAAAAACTTCTTCGATGCCATTGCTGGCAGAGAACTCAACTATACTGCACCTTCGTCTTCATTCAACAGAAAAGGTGCTACAGAAGGAATATTAACGGGTGGCAATCTGGCAATACTTGCTCACCTTACGGGTTCTGTTTCTGAAGTTGATACCGATGGCAAAATCTTATTTATAGAAGATATTGGCGAGCATCTATACAATATAGACCGCCTGATGCTGAACCTGAAACGTGCAGGAAAATTCGATAAACTGGCGGGGCTTATCGTCGGTAGCTTTACAGATATGCAAGATACCGAGCGCCCATTCGGACAAACGATTGATGAGATAATATGGGATAAGGTAAAAGAATACGACTATCCTGTTTGTTTCAATTTCCCTTGCGGGCATCAGGATGTAAACTTCACGCTCACACTTGGTATGCAGCACAAGTTGTCTGTAACAAATACAGGAAGTACTTTGGAATTATTAAGATAAGCCGAAACTCTTTTTCCACCCGCTCATACCACCACTCAGGTTATACAGGTTATTAAAACCTATGCCTTCCAGCCTTTGTATAATGATGGAGCTGCGTATACCTTTCTCGCAATAGATAACTACAGGCTTGTCAAAAGGTATTTCATTTCTGCGAAGCATCACATCGCCAAGTGGTATGTGTTCACCTCCTATATTGTATGCTTCACGCTCCCATCCCTCGCGTACGTCTATCAGCATGAATGATGTATTATCTTTCATCCATGCGTTCAGCTCTTCGGGAGATACCGTTTTCATTACTATTCTTCTGTCAACGCTTTCCACAATGTGTCTTTCAGTTCAGTAATACCCTGGTTTGATACAGATGCAATAAAAAGGTGCGGAATGTCTTTCGGTAATGTTGCTGCAATCGCTTCTTTCAACTCATCGTCCAGCATATCGCTTTTGCTGATGGCTATTATCATTTTCTTGTGCAGCAGTTCAGGATTGTACTGCTCCAGTTCGTTATACAATATGCCAAATTCCTTTGCATGGTCAGCACTGTCAGCAGGTATCAGAAACAGTAGCACAGAGTTGCGCTCTATATGGCGCAGGAAACGATGTCCCAATCCTTTACCTTCTGCAGCACCTTCTATAATACCCGGCAGGTCGGCCATACAGAAGGATTTATTATCTCTGTACGGTACTATACCCAGTTGGGGTGTCAGTGTGGTAAATGCATAATCTGCAATCTTTGGTTTTGCAGCACTCACTGTAGATAACAGTGTAGATTTACCCGCATTCGGGAAGCCTACCAAACCTACGTCTGCCAGTATTTTCAGCTCCAGATACTTCCAGCCTTCTATGCCTTCTTCACCGGGCTGTGCATAGTCCGGTGCCTGGTTGGTAGGTGTTGCAAAATTGCTGTTGCCCAAACCACCACGTCCGCCACGTACCCATATCTTCTCCTCACCGTGATGCAGAATCTCTATTTCTGTCTCACCGGTTTCCTCGTCCATGGCTACGGTACCCAGGGGTACTTCTATAATAATGTCTTCACCATCTTTTCCGGTGCAGTTGTTCTTACTTCCTTTCTCACCATCCTGTGCCAGTATGTTTTTATGGTAGCGCAGGTGCAACAACGTCCATAGCTGTTCGTTGCCACGCAGAATGATGTGGCCTCCACGTCCGCCGTCACCACCGTCAGGCCCTGCTTTCGGGTTGAATTTGGTTCGCGCGAAATGGCGACTGCCCGCTCCTCCTTTACCGGAACGGCAGAATACTCTTATATAATCAACAAAATTGGCTTTCTCCACTATGCGGGTTGCAGATATTTATCTATCTCTTTAGAGATTAGTTTGAACGTTTCTTCTATAGAACCATCACCTTTCAGGCGTTCCAGTTTGCCAAAGGTATGATAATGCCCTGCCACTGCCTCTGTTTTTTCGTAGTATTCTTTGATGCGCTTTGCAATCACTTCTTCATTATCATCGCTGCGGCCCGATGTAATACCACGATTCACAAGGCGTTTCACCAGTTCTTCTTCAGGCACTTCTAATGCAAGCAACAGGTGTATTTCAGTATTTTTAAATTCCAGCAGTTTATCAAGCGCCTCTGCCTGTGCCTTTGTACGCGGAAAACCATCAAAGATAAAACCACGTGCCTGCGGGTTCTCATCTATTTTGCTGCTTATCATACCTATCACTACTTCATCCGGCACCAGCATACCTTGGTCCATATACTTCTTTGCCTCTACACCCAGTGGTGTCTGGCGGCTTACTTCATCACGCAGCAGATCTCCTGTAGAGATGTGTTGCAATTTGTAGGTGTCCAGAATGTTGGCAGATTGTGTACCCTTTCCACTTCCCGGAGGGCCAAACAATATCAGATTAAACATAAAAAAGGAAATAAGATTAACGCTGCAAAAATAACCAACGCTTTGTAATAGCCATATTATCTATACCATTATAGCAGAAATAAACCGTTAAATGACACGATTTAAGGCATTTTTAATACAAACAGGCTTGATTATTACTTTTTCAATGGCCGCTTCGTATTAACAGTATCTTGAATATCATATTTTTTAATGCCTGATATCAACATCCAGACAGACAGGAAAAACATTTTTATCATTACCTCTATACTTTATTACAATGTAACGCAAAATGCAGGTTGTTGATATATACAATGCTTCATATTTATCCACACAAATTCCAATAATTACCGCTATCAGTTTGCCAGCAATTTTTGAACAATGTTTTTATCAACTTCTATACATTTTCCGGGTTGCATATTTTCGATAGTAACTTTTCCGATGCTGTAACGTATCAATCGCAATGTAGGGAAACCAACTTTTGCTGTCATCTTTCTTACTTGTCTGTTTTTACCTTCCGTTAGTGTTAGTGATATCCAACTGGTAGGAATATTTTTTCTGTATCGTATCGGCGGATTTCTTTCCGTTACTTCAGGCTCATTTATTTTTTTCGCAATAGCAGGTTTCGTTTTATAATCCTTTCCGTTGTTGTTGATGATTACACCATTACAAAGTTGTGCTATCGCTTCATCACTTGCATCACCATCTACCTGTACCCAATAGGTACGCTTATGCGCAAACTTTGGTTCAAGCAATCTGTGGGTTAGTATGGTATCATTTGTAAGCAATAGCAAACCTTCACTATCATAATCCAATCTGCCGACAGGGTAAATATCTTTTGCTAAATGCGATAAATAATGTGCCAGTGTCTGTTTTTCACCTTCGGGCGAAAACTGCGACATTACCATGTAGGGCTTGTAAAAAATATAGTACTGTTGTTTACTCATTTTTATCATCGGCTGAAAACTGCTGCAGCAAAGGCTTTCAAAAAGAAAAGAAAAAACCCGGCAGGTGTTGTGGACCTCCGGGCTTTTATAAGGATGGGTTAGTAAGTACAATCCTTAACACAATATTAAAAAGAAATTTCTCTACTAAAAAAATTTATTGCAATTATTTTTAAAAAAAATTTCCTGTGTTGATAAGTTGTGTACAACCTCGTTTAGTAAAAAGTAGAAAGTAACAAGTAAAAGTAAATTATCCGAATGATGAAGATGATGTGATGTGTATATGCAGTTACTACAATTTCTATTCAACAATATGCAATCAACAACAGCACAATTAGGATTTAGAAATTAGCATTTTCGGATTTGAAAACATCACCAATCTTTCTCAACCTTCACAGGAGTTCCTTTTGCTTTTTTATGTTTGTCCTGCAACTTCTTTTCTTCTTGTTGCAATGCATTCAGCAATTGCTCTGCCTGCTTTTCACTTAGCTTACTTTGCTGTGGTTGCGGGCGCTTATCCTGTTCTTCTTTTTTGTCGTCCTTCTTGTCTTTGTCCTGCTGATCTTGTTGTTGTTTGTCTTTATTCTTATCGTCTTCTTTGTTATCCTTATTCTGTTGGTCTTGTTGTTTGTCTTTGTTCTTATTGTCTTTATTATCCTTATTATTCTTTCCGCCGCTGCCATTCTTTTTAAGCATTTGCTGTGCGTAACTCAGGTTATACTTCGCATCTGCATCCTGCGGATTGTTGCGCAATGTCTTTTTATATGCTTCAATGGCTTCTTCCCATTTCTGTTCTGCCATGTATGTATTACCAATATTATAGTCGGCAGCGGCCTTGCCGGTGCGTGTGCTATCCATCTTCACTACCTGCTCCATCAGCTTACGTGTACCATCGTATTGTTTCTGCTGGTACAAGGCATTTCCCAGGTTAAATGCACCGGGGGTATATGTGGGATTTTTTTGCAAAGCCTTCATATAGGCTTCAGATGCTTCTTTATATTTCTTCTGCTCGTACAGCTTATTACCATCTTTCACCAGATTTTTAAACTGGGCGCGGGTGGTATGCGTACATGCAACAGCCAACAGTGTCAATATGAAATAATACAGCCTCATGCAGTTTTGGTTTTCATATTTGCGTTTGGTATCAGCCACTCTATCAGCAGCAATACAAAACCTGCCAGTAAAAAGTATTGGAAGTAGCTGCTATAGTCTGTATATACATCTGCACCCAGGTTCTTCTGCTCCATATCATCTATAGATGCTGATAATTTATTAGCCACCTCATCGGTATTGCGCAACTGCGAATAAGTACCGTTACCTGCTGCAGCCATCAGTTGCAATGCTTCTTCATTCAGCTTACTGATAACAGGGTTGCCGTTCTCATCCATCTTCACTCCTTTTGTGGCAGGGTCATATATAGTACTACCCTGTGGAGAACCAATACCAACGGTATGAACTATTACCCCTGTACCTGCTGCTTCTTTTATTTTCGATACTGCATTCTCATCATGGTCTTCGCCATCACTTATTATTATCAACGATTTGTATTTGCGTTCTTTCTGAGAGAATGAATTCATGGCCATATCCACTGCTTCGCTGATAACAGTACCTTGTGTTGGTACTATATCAGGTGTTACATTCTGCAGCATCATCTTCATAGCACTATAGTCAACCGTCAGCGGCACCTGCAGATAGGCTCTGCCTGCAAATACTACCAATGCCACCCTGTCATTCTGCATCTTATCCATCATGCGCATCACTAATTGCTTGGCACGTGTCAGCCTGTCGGGTTGTATATCCTGTGCCAGCATACTCTTACTCACATCCAGCGCTACGACTACATCTATACCCCTGCGCTGCACTTTTGCTGCCTTACCGGCTTTCTGCAGATTTGCCCATCCAATTATGATGGTGGTAAGTGCAGCTGCATATAATACAAACTTCAACGCAGCACGCCCGGGTATCCTGCCCATCAGCTGGGTTTGTATCAGGCGTTCATCACCAAGCTTCTTTATTTTTTCTTTTCGCCAATATAGTACCCATACAAACAGCACCACGAGCACGGGTATCAGCCCCAGTGCAAAAAGGTGAGATATATGTTGGAAACGCATCATAATAGTAGAACGCAAATTTAATCCTGCTGTAATATTAACCTAATACCACACAATGATTTTTATTTTTCTTTAACATCATTGCATTTAAATCAATGTAATGGCATAGCATTTTATTAATACTATCTTTATAGAGCAATACAAAGCCTATGTTCAGGCACGAGGGCAAAAGCCGTACTTTCATACACAATCTTAAACTCGCTTCATTATTATCATTTGTTGCAGGGGTTGTGAATGTTGCCGGTTTCTTTGCAGTACATACACTTACTACTAATCTTACAGGACACTTTGCGTTTTTTGCAGACGAGCTTGTAAATAGCAATATATCACAAGCGGTTCAGTACCTTTTATATATCCTGTTCTTTTTTATCGGTGCATTTGTATCAGGCTTTCTGGTAGAATACATATATAAGATTAAAGAACGTTATAAATATGTAATACCTATCCTGCTGGAAATCGTAATTATTACCGGTATAGGCTTGCAGAGCAATACTACAATACTAAATAACCCGCACACGATAGCCTATGCATTATTATTTGCTATGGGCATGCAAAATGCGTTAGTAACAAGTATTTCCGGTTCCGTAGTCCGCACTACACACCTTACAGGCTTGTTTACCGATTTGGGTATCGAACTATCGCAGTTATTTTTTTATAAAAAGACGGAACAGGTAGCCAGGTTACAATCATCTATCAAATTGCGCAGTGCCATAATAGGGTTCTTTTTTATTGGCTGCCTGTCCGGTGGTTTCGGATATTTACAATTCGGCTCTTATATATTATTGCTCGCCGCATCGGTACTTTTTGGCGGTTTGATATATGATAGCGTGAAACTGAAAATAGTATCTATAAAAAGGAAATATTTGAATTGATTCTCGTTTATTCCAAAACGAATAATCAATTAGCTTTGCAACCATGCAAGAATACCTGAAAGGGCTGAATGAACAACAACGCGAGGCGGTAGAACATATTAATGGCCCGCTGATGATTGTAGCGGGGGCAGGCAGTGGCAAAACCAAAGTACTTACTACACGTATAGCACACCTCATGCATCACGGTGTGGATGCATTCAATATACTGGCGCTCACCTTTACCAATAAGGCTGCTGCCGAAATGAAAGAACGTATTGAAAAAATACTGGGCAATACCGAGGCGCGCAACCTGTACATCGGTACGTTCCACTCAGTATTTGCACGCATACTACGTGCAGAGGCTAATAAACTGGGCTACCCCAATAACTTTACCATATACGATACCGATGATGCTAAATCGTTACTGAAAGGCATCATCAGTGGCATGAACCTTGACGATAAGCATTACAAGCCCGCTTATGTGTACAACCGTATATCTGCTGCTAAAAACAGCTTGCTGAACCCATACCATTACAAACAGGATAACCATATACAACAGGAAGATGCCCGCAGCAACCGCCCGCTGATGGGTGAGATATATGAACAGTATGCCATCAAATGCTTCCGCAATGGTGCGATGGATTTCGACGACCTGCTGTTTAAGATGTACGAACTGCTGGTGCGCTTCCCCGAAGTACTGGCAAAATACCAGCACCGCTTTCAGTATATACTGATAGATGAGTATCAGGATACCAACGTAGCACAGTACCAGATTATAAAAATGCTGGGTGCCGTGCACGAAAATATTTGCGTGGTGGGCGATGATGCACAGAGCATCTACTCCTTCCGTGGTGCTACGGTACAAAACATCCTGCAGTTTCAGGACGACTATGAAGATGTGAAAGTGGTGAAGCTGGAACAGAACTACCGCAGTACACAATCGATACTGAACGTAGCCAACAAGATAATATCGAACAATAAAAACCAGATACCCAAAAACCTGTGGACAGATAATAGCGAGGGTGAGAAAATAATACTGGTGCGTACTCTTACCGATAATGACGAAGGCCGCTTTGTGGCCGATGCCATTACCGAAATGAAACTGCGCAATCATTACCATAATAAAGACTTTGCCATACTGTACCGTACCAATGCACAGAGCCGTTCTTTCGAGGAAAGCCTGCGCCGTATGAATATTGCATACAAACTATACGGTGGTATATCTTTCTATCAACGCAAGGAAGTAAAGGATTTCCTTTCTTACCTGCGTATCATCGTCAATCAGCAGGATGAGGAAAACATCAAGCGTATTATCAACTATCCTGCACGTGGTATTGGCAAAACCAGTATAGAGCGTGTATTGATAGCGGCTAACGAACACCAGAAAACATTCTGGGAAATGCTGCACCATCCCGAAGCCTGCGGGCTGAAAGGCGCTGCCGCATCTGCAATAGAGCAGTTTACCACTATGGTAAGGAGCTTCCAGATAATGCTCGAAAAACAAAACGCCTACGATGTAGCTTTTGCTGTGGGTAAACACACAGGCCTTGTTCACGAGTTGTATAATGATAAATCTGTGGAAGGCCTTGCACGTTACGAAAACGTACAGGAACTCCTGAACTCTATCAAAGAGTTTACCGAAACACCGGATGAAGAAGGTGAGCTTCGCGATAAATCGCTCGGTAGTTATCTACAACAGATTACATTACTTACCGATGCAGATACCAACAACGATGAAAATCAGGATGTCGTAAAACTGATGACCATACATGCTGCAAAAGGCTTGGAGTTTCCATGTGTGTTCAATGTAGGATTGGAAGAAAACCTTTTTCCAAGTGCAATGAGCCTTTACGACCGCAACGACCTTGAAGAAGAACGTCGCTTGTTTTATGTTGCCATCACACGCGCTAAAGACCGACTGTGGGTTACCTATGCCAACAGCCGTTATCGCTTTGGCAGCCTGGTACAAAACGAACCCAGCCGCTTTATTGAAGAAATTCCGGAACAATACCTCGACCGTACTTTCACAGGCATGAGCAATCGTGCGCAGGGTTCTGTCAATGCATGGGGCAATACGCTCAACCAGAATTTCGACCGCACACCATCCCTCAAAAAACTGGCGGAAAAACTGCAGAAACCTGCTGCTGCTTCACACACCCCATCTACCGACTTCAAAGCAGACGACCCTATGGAAATGCAGATAGGCATGAATGTGGAACACCTGAAGTTTGGCTTCGGCGAAATAAAAGCATTGGAGGGCGGCGCTAACAACCGTATTGCAACCATAGAGTTTGGTGGCGGCCACGGGCAGAAGAAGATAATGTTAAACTTTGCTAAAATCAGGATAGTACGATGACTTTCCTGCTTCGTTTTTATGGAATATCGGTGTTACTTGCACCATAATACCATAAAAACGAAGACTTATGCTATACCGAAAGTACGTATTGATGGCCGGTTTCCTTTTGGCAACAGGCTATAACATGTGGGCACAGACACGCCAAAGCGTTGATATAAAACACGCGACAATATTCCTGAACGGTGCCGAGCTCAGCAGCAGTACAAAAATCAATCTGCCACAGGGCGAATCTGAAATTCTCTTTACCAATATAGCGGGCAATGTAAATCAGCAAAGCCTGAACATAGGTGCCGATAACGGCGTGGTGATACAATCTGCTACCTTCCAGAACAATTTTCTGGTAGCGCAGATACTTTCTCCGCAAGCACGCGCCATACAGGATAGTATAGATATTATAGAAAACGGACGCGCCGGCACCAACAATATGCTCGCCGTTACCAACGAGCAGATAGCTGTTCTTTCTCAGAACAAACAAGTATCGGGCTCACAAAGTGGTTTGTCTGTTGCAGAGCTTACCAAAATGCTCGACCTGATAAAAACACGCCTCTCAGGTCTGCTGGCAGAAAAAGACAAACTGAATGCCACGCTGAAGAAAACAGACGAACGCCTTGCGTTGCTGCGTATGCAACTGGAAGAAGAAAAGAAAAAAGATTTTCAGCCGGGCGGTCAGTTGCTTGTTAAGTTTTACGCACCACGCGCTACATCTTCAGACGTAAATATATCTTATGTAGTACCCAATGCGGGCTGGTCACCATCTTACGACCTGCGCGTAGAAGACCTGAAAAATCCCGTAAAGCTTTTTTACAAAGCCAATGTGTACCAGAACAGCGGTGTGAAATGGGATAAAATAAAAATCTCATTATCTACCGGCAACCCAAGCGAGGGTGCGCAAGCCCCTGCACTGCAGCCTTGGTATCTATCATTCTACAACCCTATTGCTTATGGAGAAGGATATCTGAACAAGAAAAATGCCCCCGCAAATAACATGTCGCTGGGTGGTGCAAGAGAGGGTGGTACAGCATACATTATTGATGGAATAAGGGTGTATGGAAATAGAGGTGTTAATTTAGCACAAGGTAGTATAGATAACTACGTGCAAACCAATAACAGCGGCGTCAGCACTACTTTTGATATAGACCTGCCATATACCATACCAACTGACGGACAGGCTCATCTCGTTTCTGTGAAAAGTTACGAACTGCCCGCTAGCTACCGCTACTTTGCCGTACCTAAAATGGACAGAGATGCATTCCTGCAGGCACAGATTACCAACTGGGAAGACCTTAACCTGATACCTGCCACAACCAACATCTTCTACGAGGGTAGTTATGTAGGCCAAGGCTATATAGATATGCGCAATACCAAAGACACCATGAATATATCACTGGGGCGTGATAAGAAAATCATCATCCGCCGCGAACGCGATAAAGAACTGCGCAGCGTGAAGACTATCGGTACGAATGTAAAAGAAACTTTTGCATACAATATAACTATCCGCAATACCCGCAAAGAAGCTGTCAACATAACCCTGCTGGAGCAACTACCCATCAGCAGCGATAAAGACATTGTGATAGAAGACACCGATACAGATGGCGGCACACTTGAAGAAACAACCGGCGAAGTGAAATGGGTACTGAGTGTAAAACCAAACGAAACAGCGAAAAAGAAAATAGCCTTCACGGTAAAATACCCCAAAGGCAAAACGATTAACCTCTAAAACTAAAAGCCCCGGGAATGCCGGGGCTTTTAGTTTTAACTGATATCAGTAATAAAGTTTGTATAGCATAATGAGATAAATTCATACAATAAAAATCTACAATATCAGTTTTATACATCAGCCATGATGAGCAAAATACAAATACTGATATTTTCGATGCTGCTAAAGATGATAGCTGCACAAGATCTGAATGCGCAGTCATACGTTAATAAACTCTATGACTTTGATACCACCAACGATTGGGGGCACACGATTTTCCTGCAAACTGACGGCAGCTATTTTATTTTGGGGCAAGACTTTAATAATAATCAATCTGGCATAACAGCGAATATCATATCAGCAGATGGCAATACAGTGTCCCAAAAAAAAGAAGTCTACAGGCAGTTGGCGGCAGGTTCTTATCCCGGGACTGGGGGTCGGCAAAAAAAGATACGAAACAATAGATATCTCATACCACTAACTGTGGTATCACCACAACCAAACCCTGATTATGGCTCTTACTTTCGGTCAGGTCTTGCTGTTTTGGATAGCCTTGGGGATACTGTTTTTACAAAACTGTATACTGACTCATCCAAGTACAAAGAAATAATCTATGATTGTTATTTAATGCCTGACAGTGGGTATCTGGTAGCTGGTGGCCGAAATGCAGTGCACACTAATAAAACAAATTACAAAGGATTGCTTTACAGAACTAATTCAAAAGGAGAAATACTTTGGGAGAAGGAATACACTAATGCCAACGACTGTGAAATAAATAGTGTTCAGTTGACAAAGGATGGTGACATATTGATTGGAATACACTGTCTTGAGTTAGCTACTCTAGGCCAGGATGCTTTCTATAAATACCGTCCATTGTTCATACTTGCAGACAGCAGCAATGGTGCTATTAAGAAATATGATATCTACACATCAGGGTATGCAGGTGGAGCATTAAACGGAGGTGGTAATATATTTGAAGATAAGAATGGCGGTTATTTTCACTGGGGACAGATAGATTATATATATTCTACTCCTTTAGAACATCCTTATAATTTTCCACCATATTTTGCACGTATAGACACTGATTTTCAGTTCACATCAACTAAAGTATTTCAACCTGTATTAGGGGGTTCTCATAGATGGATATTCTCTGTAGAGCAAACATCAGATAGTGGTTATATAATGATGGGATCTGCACAAATCATAGATAGTGCGGGGGGGTATTTTGGTTGGGCAGCGCGTATGAATAAAAATGGGTTTGTTCTATGGGACAACTACTATATTATAGATGCTGCATTTGACGGGTATCTGGTAGATGCTGCTGAATTGCCGGACGGGGGTTTTGTATTTACAGGAAGCCATACAGATAATAGCATCCAACCAAGAACACAGGATATGTGGATAGTTCGGGTAGATAGTAATGGTTGTATTGTGCCTGGTTGTGCACCAACAACAGTAAAAGAGATTTCATTAAAAGAAGAAGTACCTATTGATATCTATCCCAACCCTACCACAGGAAATTTCAATATTAGCAGTATTGCTTCCGGCAAACTATACATATATAGCTATGACGGCAGGCTTATCGCAAATTTTGAAATTGTACAAGGTATAACAAACATGAACCTGCCGGATAAGTTAAATTCAGGTGTGTATATAGCCCGCTTTGTAACTACAGACAATAAAACATATAATGTAAGATTGATTTATCAGCCATGATTCCTTTTCCATTATCAGTGTTTTCACCTACAATGTACCTCACTTATTTCGTGAGATTGCTTCGTGCCTCGCAATGACGCTTTAAGAAATTGAAAACGCCCCTGATAAAGGGGCGTTTTCAATTTCTTATTTTTCAAACCTTATCTCTCGCAATACATAAGCTTCATCTTTCAGCTTCATTACAAGATATACCTGATAAATTCCGTTCGTTGTTTGCAGTGTACCTACAGCATACTTGGCATTCTGCCCCGATGGGCCACCTTGTTTTACCGTAAAATCTTTAACCTGGTTTTTTGCAAAGAAATCTTTCAGCACTATTTCTGCCTGTGCCTTGCTGTATATAGATTGATTATTGCTGATAGTAATGACTACGTTATTATCGAAAAACTTCGCTACCGCAGTTACATTACTATTGCGTATACCATTAGTCACATCCTCAAGCGCCTGTGCATTAGCTGCGGCAAGCATTATAAAAGAGGACAGTATGGTTAAAATAGTTCGTTTGTAAAATTTCTTCATCGGCAAACTCCTTCAGTTCCTGTTTAACAAGTTATCCACATCAAAAAACCTGCCAAACTTGTCAAAATTTTAACTTTTGGGTTAAAAAGCTACTAAAGATAGGCAAAACACTATTAAATATCAACTATTATTTTAAGCAAATAGATATTTTTTTACATACAACTATAAATAGAAAATTGTCACATTCATTATAATTGATAGTTAATAACCAACTCATTACAAAACCCTAAAAATTACTCCCCCTCAATATTTTCGTAATTTTGCACCCATGTCAAAGAAAGCAATGCTTATTATTATGGACGGTTGGGGACACGGACAGGTACCCGCTGCCGATGCCATAGCCAATGCCAATGTTCCGTTCGTTAAGTCTTTATACAATCAATACCCGAATACTGAGCTTATTACCTGCGGCGAAGCCGTTGGCCTGCCCGAGGGGCAAATGGGCAATAGCGAAGTAGGCCACCTTAACCTCGGAGCAGGGCGCATCGTGTATCAGGAATTGCAACGCATTAATGTTGCTGTACGCGATGGTGACCTTGCCAACAACCTGATTTTCCAAAAGGCATTGGACAGTGCCAAGTATAATAATAAGACCCTGCACCTGATAGGGCTGGTAAGTGATGGCGGCGTACACTCGCACATCAACCACCTGAAGGCTATCTGCACACTGGCAAGCAAGCACAATGTGCAGCGCGTTGCCATCCATGCATTTACCGATGGTCGCGATACCGACCCCAAAGGCGGCTACGACTATCTGAAAGACCTGCAGCAACACCTCGTAATATCAGGTGGTTTCATTGCTTCCGTTACAGGCAGGTATTATGCTATGGACCGCGACCACCGCTGGGAGCGTGTAAAACTGGCATACGATGCACTGGTACACGGCACTGGCGAAAAAACACAGGATGTACTGGGCAGCATAGAGGCATCTTATAACGCAGGTACTACCGATGAGTTTATAAAACCCATCATTGCTACCGACAATGATGGCAATCCGCTGGCTACCATACAGGATGGCGATGTGGTGATATGTTTCAACTTCCGTACAGACCGCTGCCGCGAAATAACACAGGCACTTTCGCAACAGGAATTCCCCGAACTGGATATGCACCCGCTGCACCTGCACTATGTTACCATGACGGAGTATGACAAGACCTACCACAACGTAGATGTAATATTCTATAACGATAACCTGAACAATACACTGGGCGAGGTACTGGCAGACAACGGCAAAAAACAGATACGCATTGCCGAAACAGAAAAATACCCGCACGTTACCTTCTTCTTCAGCGGCGGGCGCGAGCATCCTTTTGAAGGTGAAAGCAGAATACTGAAACCATCGCCAAAGGACGTGGCAACCTACGATCTGAAACCACAGATGAGCGCCATAGACCTGACAGATGCTATACTGCCCGAGATAGAAAACCAAACAGCAGATTTTATTTGCCTCAACTTTGCCAATGCCGATATGGTGGGCCATACTGGTGTGTGGGAAGCAGCCATAAAAGCAGTGGAGACGGTAGATAATTGTGTATCGCGCATTGTACCGCTGGCGCTGGAAAAAGGCTATTGCGTATTCCTGACGGCAGACCACGGCAACAGCGACTATATGATAAACGAAGACGGCACCGTAAACACAGCACACACGCTGAACCCTGTACCGCTGTTCATCATCAGCAACGATTACAAAGGCTCTGTACGCCCCGGCAAGCTGGGCGATATAGCCCCAACTATACTACACTACATGGGCATACCCATACCAAAGGAAATGACAGGTAATGTACTGATAGACTAAGAATAAAGGGGCGATGAGCCCCTTTACTTTTACTTCATTTTTAAATCAGCCTAAAAACAGATCTATACTATAGCTTTGTTATACTAAAAATCCTAAGTAACTGCTGATAATATGAGCGAGTACATCAAAAACAAACTGATTAAAGACTGTAAAACAATTGCAGCAAAAATTATGGAAGAATATGGCGAGTTCTTTCCGTTTGCGCTGGGCGTTATCAGAGAAGATGAAACCTTTGTAGATGTAATGCCCGATGATGAAGGAGAAGACGACCTGACCAACGCAGAAATAGTGAGGGAGTTGGAAGAAACTTTTGATGAGCTGCATCCCGAATATGATTTTATAGCTGTGTGTATTTGTCAGGATGTAATAGTAACAGACGATGATACGAATGAGAACACCGACTGTATAGAAATACGCCTTGATATGATAGATGGCTGCAGCAGCAATGTTTACGTTCCGTACACAATATCAAAAGACAAGGTTTCATACAAACCACCATACGAAGAAGGCAATAGCTTCAACTTCTTCAGCAACCTTGCAGGTTAAATATTCCTCTTAGTAATTAAAATAAATTCCCCTCCTGTTTTTAGGAGGGGCGATTGGCTCGTGCAAAGCAACAGCTTGCATTTCGCGAGGTTCTGCCTTTCTTGGTGTTCTTCACAACAAACAAAAAACAAAAGTGCCCCTTCATCAGGGGCGCTTGCAAATTATTTTAGGGGTTTGAGGGTTCCTCATCATCATCCCTCAGGAAATCAGCACTCTTATTTTTACGTAGTGCTTTATCCATCCATAGCAGCAGTGCGGGTTGCAGTGTCAGGTTGGTAACCATTGCCAGCAACAGCGTCAGCGATGTCAGGTAGCCCAATGATTTTGTACCATCGAACTGTGATAATGCAAACACACCAAAACCTGCAACCAGTATCAGCGATGTATAGATGATGCTCAGTCCCGTATCGTGTATCGTACGCTTTACGGTTGCGGCAATATCATCATCATGATGTGCAAGCTCTTGTTTGAAGTTTACGAGGAAGCGTATGGTTACGTCAATAGTTATACCAAGCGCCACACTAAACACAAGCACTGTTGACGGTTTGATAGGAATACCCATCCAGCCCATAATGCCTGCTGTTATCAGTAGCGGAACAATATTGATAACCATTGATATCAGTAATATCCTCCAAGAACGGAACAGCGCAATCATACAGCCGAATATCATGATGAATGCAAGTATCAAACTATCGCGCAAGCTGTTGATGATAAACTTGCTACCTTCTAAGAATACAATGCTTGTACCCGTGAATGTGACATCGTATTTTGATGTATCGAACAGTTCCAGTGTTTTAGGGCGAATACTGTCCAGCAATACCGGCAGGCGTTTGGAACCCACGTCAGCCATATTGATACTGATGCGTGTTTTCTGTTTGGTGCTGTCCATAAACGCACTCAGCAGTTTGTTGAACATGCCTTTTTTATCACCGGCACCACCACGCAGGTATGGTTGTATAAAAGCGGCATCAAACATATTAGGCACAGCATAGCTGCTGCTGTCGCCATCGTAGTATGCCTGTCTTGCAAACTTCACACCTTCTGTCAGCGCCAGCGAGTGACCAATTTCAGGATATTGTTTCAGGTAGGTTGTCAGCTCATCCATCTTCTGCAATACAGGCAAACCAACTGCACCATTTTTCTTACGTGTGTCTATCACTATCTCCAGCGGCATCACACCACGAAAATTCTTTTCAAAGAACATCAGGTCCTGGTACACTTTGGCTTCTTTCGGCAAGTCATCAACAATATGCCCAACCGAGTTCAGTCGCATCATGCCCATCACACTCACCGCACATATTACTATCGTTGCAGCGTATATCCACATTCTGTGTCCGAAAACCCAATTCGTAATTGTATCTAAGAGACGAGACATCCAACCACTTTCCAGATAGCTGGTGTGACGGCTTTTGGGTGGAGGCAGAAAGCTGAACAGCGCCGGGATGAATATCAGCGAAATCAAAAATATCGCCATGATATTGATACCCGCAACCAAACCAAATTCTTTCAGTATGGCACTCTTTGTAAAGAAGAATACACCGAAACCTATAGCTGCTGTGATGTTTGTAAACAGCGTAACGATACCCATCCTGTCAACCATGCGCAGCAGGCCCTTGGCTTTGTTCTGGTGTTTGTTGTACTCTGCGTGGTATTTGTTCAGCAGGTACACACAGTTAGGTATGCCTATCACCACTATCAGTGGTGGTATCAGTGCTATCAGCAGCGTTATTTTATAACCCAATAATACTACAGTACCTAACGACCATACCACACCTGCGGCTACTACCAGCATACTTGCCAGCACTGCCATAAAAGAACGGAAGAACAATGCAAGGATAACTGCCGTAAGCACAAATGACAATATCAGGAACAGGTTCATTTCGCTCTGCACCTGTCCTGCCATCATGGTGCGTATCAGTGGCAGGCCGCTGTAGTGCATTTCTATACCATGCTTCTTACCGAATGCATCGCTCAGTTTCAGTATTTCATTTACAACACCTGCGCGATTTTTACTGTTCAGCACCTGCTTGTCAATACGCAGTGCCATCAGGTATGCACCTGTTTCGGGGTTGTATAGAAATCCTTTATAGAATGGAAGATTATGAAACGCATCCCTGATGCCTGCAACATCACCGAGCGTACTATCAGTTACCAGTTTCACCACTTTCAGCTGTCCTGTAGTAGTATCTTTTTCAAGGTTGATGGCACCGGGTATGCTCAGTACATTTTCTACTGCTTTTACTTTTTCGAGGCTTTTTACCAGTGTGGCATAATCTGTAAAGAAATCCTGATTGAAGAATTTATCGGTCTGCACACCAATCACCATCATATTGCCATCCTCACCAAATTGCTTGCGGAAGTTCTGATAGTCCTTATACTTAGGGTTGTCCGTAGGGATAGCGTTGGTGAACTCGTAGCTCAATTCTACCTTGCTGGCAAAATAGCCCATAACGCAAGTAGCTGCCAGCAGCGTTACCAATAGAGTGATGCGAAACTTAATAATAAATGCTGCGATGCGATGCCACATGATTCTTTCCTGTAATGTGGGCGCAAAACTACGAAATATGAGGGGGAATTACTTTCTTAATATGTAGTATTTGGGATATGGTGCAGCGCCCGCAACAATAGTTGGTGCTACCTCGGTACCGTTATACTTCAGCTTTTCAATATTAAAATCGTATCGGGTATAACATGGCTCCTGTATGGCTGTTACGTTGCCGGTAAACTCAAGTGTATCAGTGTCAGTGCCGTTTATGGTCATATATATTGTATGGCAGGCACCGGCATCGTACCCTACATTAAAGCGCACATGGCTGAAGCTGAAGTAATTGCGATAAATGCTGTCGCCTGGGTTTTTAGCAATCTCATTCAGTACAGATAGTTTATTATTATTACAAGGTTGGCTCCCGCTTATGTATTTGTCAAGCGACATTACCTTGTAGAGTTCCTCGCCTGTATTCTTATCTACCAAAATAAAATCCGGAGATAAAGGTATCGGCGGCAAATATTGCGCACAGGGGTCTTTTTCTACAACCTTGTTACATGAGCTGAATATGGTTGCTACAACTATAACTATCAGTACATTTAGCTTCATATATTATTAATTAGCTCAATCTAAGATAACAAACTTATCCGCATCATTCAAAAACGGCAACTGTTCGCGTGTTTTTGTAATGACATCTTTTTCCAGCGTAATGGTTTGTATTGCTACGTTATTACTTTCCTGCCATAGCGTTTCGCCCAGCGGTCCGAATACGCTGCTGTCTCCGCTGTAGGTCAGTCCTTTGAAATCGCTGCCCACACGGTTTACACCTACTGTATAGCACTGGTTTTCAATGGCTCTTGCCTGCAGCAGGGTTTTCCATGCCAGGCTGCGACGTTCTGGCCAGTTGGCAACATATACCAGTACGTCATAAGCGTCATCCAGGTTTCTTGCCCAAACCGGGAAACGCAAATCATAACATACCATCAGGCAAATACGAAAACCCTTCACACTGGCTATCAGTCTTTTAGTGCCGGATGTGTAATGGTTGTGCTCATCGCCATAGGCAAACAAGTGGCGTTTGTCGTAATGTCCTACCACACCATCGGGCTGCACCCACAGCAGTCGGTTGTAATAATTGCCATTTTCTTCTATTATCAGGCTGCCCGTTAGTATGCAGCGGTGTTGTTTAGCCATGTGCTTCATCCATTGCACGGTAGGGCCATCCATTCTCTCGCCGAGTGTGGTGGTATTCATAGTAAACCCTGTGCTGAACATCTCGGGCAGTATCACCACTTCTTTCTTTTCCTGTATATCATTAATATAGCGTTCATACTGCGCAAGGTTCGCAGCTTTGTCTTCCCAAACGATGTCTGCCTGTATCAGCGATATATTAAGTGTATTGCCTGCCATCTTATTAAGTATAATGATTACAATTTTTTGAATATTTTTGAACTATCCAAACGCTAAAACAAAGGTCATGAGAAAATTTCTAATCCTCGCATCTGTTTTGATACCCGTACTATCTTTTGCGGCAGATAAAAACAAGTTGTCGGGCAACTGGCGCGAAGTATCGCGCAAAAACATCAGTAACGAAGTAATAGAGTATAAGGATACTATAAAAATGGAATTCCTGCCCGGCGGAAATGAATACATCTGGCAAAAAGCAGGGGGCTTTATTTACAGGGGTACTTACAAGCTGGAAGCCAATGCGCTGGATATAGGTATGCGCTATTTCACCATTGTTTCCCGCAATGCCAATAAAATGGTGCTGAAAGATGATGGTGGTATTTACGAACTGGAAAGCTACAAACCGGTTGTGAATACGCCCGAAGCAAAACGCCAGGAAGTATTTGCACCCGTAAAAACTGTACAACAGATGGCAGGCCACTGGTCTGTATATAAGCGTACCAGTGCCAATAAAGTAGATGCTATAGACTACAGCCGCCAGTTGAAGATGGTAGATTTCTACCCATCGCAGAAAGATGGTAAGTGGGGTGCTTTCTTTGCTACGAAAGATGCAGACAATGCACCATCTTGGATGGTAGAAACTTATGCAAACCAGATAGTGTATCTGGATGGTAAAGACAAACGCCAGTTTACCGTTATTAAATGTGCAGACAACGAACTGATAATGGAAGAAGATGGTGTTACCTACTACTTCCGCCAGTTTAAATAATAACAGCTTACAACAAACTAATAGGCGGGTGAATCACCCGCCTATTTTATTTCATTCTTATAAAATAATACTTCTCTGTAGCCTTATGTCTTGTACGGGCATTCAGGAAATCCGGTGTTAATTCTGTTACTTTAAAATAATCCCCTTCCAGCAATATGTCATGGGGTAGCTGTTGCTGCTTAATCCCTTCTATACCACTCTCAGATGCCAGTACATACCCCCCCTGCTGTATAACGGTATCCAGTGTTATCAGCCTGTCTGCATAGAAATGCAGTGCATTCAGTGGATGGTCAAGTTGATGCAATGCGAGTGTGTCCGTTGCAATCTTATGTGTTTTCATATACCTGCCAACAGTACTGCCAAGCTGGTATTTCAGCAGGTTGTAGTAGAAGTGATGTGTAATAAATATGTTAGCAAGCATAATTGCTGTGGCACTCACCCAAAACATCTTAGCCTGTATTCTTTTGTGCATAGCTACAAACAGCCACACGCTGAATGCCAGCATCCATACCAGTATGCCCGTAATACCTACAGGAAAAACAATCACCAGCGTGAGCAATGATGCTATCATTATCAGCACAGATGCTACCCATTGAAAAGGCTTCATAACTTTAAACAGCCCTGCGTATTTACCATCCGCAAAATCTGCTATCAGTTTCGCCACCATAATAGCCGCCAGCGGAAACACCACAAATATGTAGTGCGGCAATTGATATTTAGAAGAGCCCAGTGCCAGGTACGCCAGTACAAAACCACCTGTTGTTATAAACTCCTGCTGTGGTTGCAGCTTGAATTTTTGTTTCACCACCTCTACCAGTCGCATTACCAATGCAGGTACAAATAAAAACATCCACGGCAGGAAGGCCCAGAACATACCTACAAACAAAAACTCGAAAGGCGCACCGTTATCCCACGGGCTTTCGCCTGTTATCCGCCCGAAGCTTTGCGACCAGTAGAAGAATCGCAATCCACTCACGTTTTGCAAACCATTCACTGTTTTCTCAGGGTGCATATCAAACTGCTGATACAGACCTATACTCATCGGTATCAGGAAGATGGCAATGAGTGCAGCATCTACCAGATGGTACGGACTGAAGATTTGTTTCCATTTACGTTTCAATACCCAATCGCTGCCAAAACAAAACATGGGTACAAGCAATGCAATAGGCCCTTTGGTCATCATACCTGCAGCAATAGCAGCAGTGCCACCCAGCACCCAATACCACTTGCGTTGTATCTCCGCTTCTTTTATCATCCACAGCGATGTTATTACACAGCTCATCAGTATAGTATCGGTACGCACATCATTGGTCATCAGAAACATACCCTGGCAGGTACCGAGTATCAGTGCAGCCATACGGGCAGTATTGTCGTTATACAGCAATCTCGCCAGCCGATACACCGAATAGATTGCCAGCAATGCAAATAATACTGATGGCAGTTTGTAGCCGAAATTATTTACACCAAATACCTTCATGCTCAGCGAGCTCACCCAGAATAGCATCGGCGGTTTATCCAGGTAGTCGATGCCCCTGTCGTATAGTTGCAGGTAGCTACCGCTGGCTGCCATCTCTCGGCTCATCTCCGCATATTGTGTAGCATCAATATCCATCATATCTACACGCGCGGCAGATAAATGTAATATGGCAATCAGTACAAATACCCACTTAGGAATCTTTGGCATAACAATGTTCTTCGTGTGCAAAAATAGTCGCAATTTTATCGAATGTTGCAATTGCGTTCATATCCGTTCGAACTGGCTTTCCAATACCCGTTTACGACCAATAAAGGTACAAAGACACACCAGCCCACTTTGGTGGTACAATTAGGGCTCGGGCAGTTGCGCGGACATGGAGAGGCACCTGCTATACATTATTATGATGTATCGGTTGACAGCATGGCAGCAGTACTTGAGGAAAAACGCAGGGAAATAGAGCGTTATGCACTGACAGACCCGCAACGTTTCTGGCATTTTCTGCACCACCTGATGCCGGGGCACAACTTCCTGATTGCCGCATTGGATATTGCAGGTTGGGATTTGTTTGCACAATTGCGTCGTCAGCCATTATATCAATTATTGCGACTTCCCTGGAAAGCGCCACTTACTGACTATACGCTTGGTGTAGATACTGCCGAAAATATGATTGCCAAAATGCAGGCACATCCCTGGCCTATATATAAGATAAAAATGCGCTCGCCCGATGATGTGGATTTGGTACGTGCCTTGCGCGCTTCCAGCGATGCACGCTTCAGGGTAGATGCCAATGAGGCATTTTCGCTGGATGATGCCAAACGCATATTGCCTGATTTGCAAGCGCTTGGTGTAGATATGGTAGAGCAGCCCCTTTCCAAAACAGCATGGGAAGAAATGAAAGAACTGAAAGCCATTAGCCCGCTACCACTGTTTGCAGATGAAAGCTGTGTAGAAGAGGAGGATGTCGCAAAGTGTGCGGGTGCTTTTGACGGCATCAACATAAAACTCACCAAATGCGGGGGCATTACACCTGCACTGCGTATGATAACCGAAGGCCGCAAACTGGGTATGAAAGTGATGATAGGCTCTATGAACGAAAATACCATTGGTAGTGCGGCAATAGCACACCTGCTGCCATTGCTGGACGAAGTAGATGCTGATGGCCCGCTGCTGCTGAAGGAAGATGTGGCCGATGGGTTGCTGTATGATAATGGCGTGATACGCATCAGCAATGCTCCCGGCTTGGGTATCCGTTTTCGGGGAGAGAAATTTGAAAAGAAGTCCGTTTAGCATTCTATTTTTGTGCCGATGCAAATACTGCAAGACATTTCGCTCAAGCCTTTCAATACATTCGGTATGGATGTTCATACCGATTATTATACAGAGATAACAAACCCTACACAACTGGCAGCAATTGCTGCTGATGCATCATTGCCTGCAAAGCGTTTTATATTGGGTGGTGGCAGCAATGTATTGCTTACCCAATCGCTGCATGGTATTGTACTGCACAACAGGATAAAAGGCATTGAGAAGGTAAAAGAAGATGATGACTATGTATGGGTAACTGCAGGTGCAGGCGAGGTGTGGCACGATTTTGTGATGTATGCCATTGCCAATAATTGGGCTGGTGTAGAAAACCTTGCACTGATACCCGGTACGGTAGGTGCAGCGCCCATACAAAATATAGGGGCTTACGGTGTAGAGGTAAAAAATGTGATAGACCATGTTACTGCATGGCATTGGGAAATGAAACGGGAAGTACCGTATTATAACAGTGAGTGTGCATTCGGGTATCGTGATAGTATTTTCAAGCACCAATTGAAAGACAAGGTATTTATCACCTCAGTTACTTTCAGGCTCAATAAAACACCTGAATTCAATACGTCTTACGGTGCCATAGAGCAGGAGCTTAAAAAGATGGATATTGAGGAAGTATCTATTGCTGCCATTGCTGATGCTGTTATTGCTATCCGCAGCAGTAAGTTGCCCAACCCACGAGAGATTGGCAACGCAGGCAGCTTCTTCAAAAATCCGACAATCTCTTTAGAGCAGTATGATAACCTGAAAGCATCGTTCCACGATATACCTTCTTATCCTGTCAGCGATACAATGGTAAAAGTACCTGCCGGCTGGCTGATAGAACAATGTGGCTGGAAGGGCTTCCGTGCGGGCGATACGGGTGTACACGAAAAGCAGGCATTGGTATTGGTAAACTATGGCAGTGCTACCGGTGGTGCTGTATGGGACTTATCCGATAATATCGTAAAAACTGTCCACGACAAATTTCATATTGAGTTGGAACGCGAAGTGCAGGTTTGGTAATTATGCCTCGTCAACTATCGGCATCTTGATATAGAATGTAGTTCCTTTACCTTCCGTTGTATCAAACCATATTTTACCTTTCCAGAATTCTATAATCTTTCTTGTCATAGCAAGCCCCAGCCCGGTGCCCGATGTCTTGGTTGTAAAATATGGTTGGAATATTTTATCTACAATTTCTGCATCTATACCCGTACCATTGTCCGAAAATGCAATCACTACATCATGGCCTTGTGGTTTTATACCGATACTCACCATGCCTTCCCTGTCTTCAGGTATTGATTGTACTGCATTTTGCAGCAGGTTGGTAAATACACGCAGCAACTGGCTGCGGTCTGCATATATATTAATAGGGTTAGCAGATTTTACAATCTCTACCCGTACTTCACTTTCATTCAGGTATAGTTCTGCTACTTTTTCTATCAGGTCGTTTATTTCAATATGCTCCGGCATCGCTTCCGGCATCTTTGCAAAATTCGAAAACTCTGATGCGATGTATGAAAGGTTATCTATCTGTTCTATCAGCGATTCGGATACTTTGACGGTAAGCTCTCTTACATTTTCATAATTATTCTTCAGCGCCTGTTGCAGGTACTGAATGTTCAGTTTCATAGGTGTCAGCGGGTTTTTGATTTCATGTGCTACCTGCTTAGCCATTTCGCGCCAGGCTGTTTCCCTTTCATTTTGCGCCATCATAATGGCATTCTCTTCCACCTTCTTCACCATCTTATTATATTCCTGAACCAGCAACCCTATCTCATCTTCATAAGGCCATTCTATCAGTTCGTTTTCGCTGAGGTTCAGTTTTTCAAATCGTTCTATCACAATATTGAAACTGCGTGTTATCCACCTTGTAATAAATACCGTTATCATACCCGACAGCAGGAATACGAATGCGTACAGGTTTATCAACGCTACCAGTATATTAGATATCTGGTAACTCAGCTCTTTTTGCGAAGCGAAATATGGTATATTGATATAGCCCATAATCACACCTGCCTCGTCGCGTACAGGTACATAACAACTCAGGTGCGATAACTTGCCGATATTTTCATCCTGCATCAGCAGCGATTCTTTATTGAACGACAACGCGTGGTATGCATCCTGCCGCATGATTCTTGCCAGCAAAGCACGATCATAAATATTATCCTGCGATGTTACATTTAATATCCCGCTTGCGTTGAATACGTTAATATCTGTTTTTTGGGCGTTTGCAAGATTGGTGATGAAGTATTTAAAATTTGAAGTGTTGGTAATGCGGTTGAAAGCCAGCGGGTCTGACATGGCATTTTCCCTGTCAAGGTATTGTGTTACAGAACGGTCTACTACCTGCATTACACTCAATAACTTTTCGCGTGTGTTTTGTTTGTATTGAAAGGTGAAATATACAATCGTTACCATTCCTATTATCAGGAATGAAATCAATACAATACTCAGCATCGAAAAATGTATCCTGCGGCGCAGGGTAAAGTTGATAAGCTTGGCGTTGCGTTTTGGTTTTGCAAGATATGAGATGGTTGATTTGTAGATTACAATCAGTATGGCCACCAATACCTGTATGCCGAATAAGTAAGAAAACAGTGTAATGCTCTCCAGCCACAATTTCTGATTATGTACTACTACTACTACTTTGTTGCTATCGGCCTTGTACCATAGCTCACTTTTATTATTCCTGGTTACAAATTTGTAATCGCCCGGAATTTTCTCATTATAAAATATCGGGAATGTATAATCATTTGTTTGTGTCAGCAGTTTGTTATTGGCATATACTGCATAAGAATAATTAGCATTGTCGAGATTTGTTTTCAGTGTGCGTGGCTGCAGCAGTTCCGGATAAACAGTTTCGCCTGTCGATTCTTTTACTGTAAGGTCAAGAAACATGTAACCGGCAATATTGCTGTCTTTATCATGCAAAGTGATATTGCCAAGATAATAGTGCCCGTCCTGTGCATACTCTTTGTAATACAGGTTGCTGTCTGTAGTTGGCTCGGCGTTGAGTTTTTGTTTTTTTACAGATGCAAAGCTCAGCGTATCGTTATTATATAAGCTTCTTCCGGCATTGTCATACAGCAATATCTGCGATTGGTATTTATTCAGTTGCGAACCGAAGTACAACATTTCGAATCGTTCATTCAGTTGTTTCCTGCCTTCATTAGTAGGGCTTTGCAAGAATGCAAGCAACGTGTGGTCGTTCTGTATGGTTTCAGAAAGGTTTCTGAATAAAAAATCTTCCAGCGGATAATCTCTTTGCTGGGCAACGGCGTCTGCAAAACGCTGTCTGCTTTCTTTTTCTTTAATATCGTTGAAGTATTGAAGTACTGCTGTGCAAAACAGACAAACAAAAAATGCCCAGAATATCATGTGCGGAGCCAGCACATCATTGGTATATGCAAGGCTCTTAATATCCAGCAGCATGATGAATAATAACAACCATCCAAGTAAAAAATAGGAGAGGTTGCCCGTCCTTGTCACATCACTCAGTATAATAACAACAATGCCAGTTGCGCCTATTAACAGGTACTTTATGCCTTGCTTTGAAATCAGTCTTCTGAAAACGAGGTTCAGAAAATATATCAGCAAACAACAACTGATGGTGATAATACCGATGGTAATAAGCCCATAAATAGTGAACTTATTGATACTGTAGAAATTACTCACATCAAAAGAAATCGCAGAGTCAACCACCAGGCTGTTTATCATGTTGATAAACGTAAATGCGAATGTGATGATGACGAGGCTGAGTATGATAGCTGATGTGTAGCGTATTGGTTTATTAAATCCACCGAAATCTATATCATCAATTTCAATATTGCCGATGATGTATGCTATTATCCAAAGGAAACAAAGAGAGTTCAGCAACAGGTCTCCTAACGAAGGGTGTAGTGTACTGGTTGCATATATCAGCGGAGAGAATATGGGAAGGTTATCGAGGTTAAAAGGGAAGCCGTATATATATGTCAGGAATCTCACCCCGATTATAACAATAACAGTTACAATAAGGCCAAGTATATTGGAACGCTTTCTGGAGATATTGATACTCAGCAGCTGCAGCCATGCAATAGTAGTGAGCAATGCCGCTATCAGCAACATCAGCATCGGTATATCGGGTATCCATTGCGGCAGGTTTGCGGTATTAAACTTCACATAAAACAACTCGCTGCCATCTATACCTTTTATAGAATAGCCACCCTTAATTGCTGTACTATGTATCCTTGTGGTGGCAGGTATGTAATTACCCGCTGCAAATTCTGTAGCAAGGTATTTATTCTCAAAAGGATATTGATACATCACCGGGAACAGGGCTGTGAGGTGTTTGCCATTGTTTTTTATCCTGTGACATTTTATGATGAATACCCCTTTCTCGTTATAAAGCAGGCGTTCTTTCTCATTGCCATTGGTGCTGATGCAGTCAGCTAATATTTTATTCGTATTCCAGAAAGATAGCGTATCATTTTTATAGGCATAGAGGTAGTAGGGCTGTTTTATCAGTTTGGCAATATCATCGTTTGTCAGCGAGTCTTTAAACAACCTGTCAATTAATGCAACATCATTCAGCAACTGAGAGAACTGCTTTTCTTTTGTTTGCAGGTCTTCCTGTATTGAATATGCCATGCCTGCAGGTGCTATTTCCTTGCTATGGTTGTAATACCGGATACCTGCAAAGCACCATAGTGCTATGCCTGTTATCAGCCAACCCCAGTATGGATAACGCCTGAACACTTTATTGTCTTTCCATTGCTTTTACCTGGTTCCACAATGCATCCATCTCTGCCAGTGTCATGTCGTGCAGCAGCTTGCCTTCTTCAGCAGCCATTGCTTCTATTTGCTGAAAGCGGCGGATGAATTTTTTATTCGTTTTTTCCAATGCCATCTCGGGGTCCACCTTCGCAAAGCGCGCATAGTTTACCAATGCAAACAATACATCGCCAAACTCTTCTTCTATTTTTTCCTGTACACCTTCAGCTACTGCTTCGTACAGTTCGCCTATTTCTTCATCTACTTTTTCCTTCACCTGGTCTATATGGTCCCACTCAAAACCTACCTGCTTTGTTTTGTTTTGCAATTGCAGCGCTTTCATGATAGCAGGTATAGATTGCGGCAGCCCGCTGAGGATAGATTTTTTGCCTTCCTTCAGTTTCAGCTTCTCCCAGTTTTGTTTTACTTCTTCTTCGTCATTTACAACAACGCTGCTATATATATGCGGGTGGCGGCTCACCAATTTGTTACACACACCTTCTATCACATCATCCAGCGTAAACTCGCCACGCTCTGCACCTATTTTGCTGTAGAAGACGATGTGCAGCAGCAAATCACCCAACTCTTCTTTCAGCCCTTGCCAGTCTTCTTCGGCAATAGCATCTGCCAGTTCGTAGGTTTCTTCAATAGTTTGCGGGCGCAGGCTCTGTATAGTCTGCTTCTTATCCCAGGGGCAATTCTCCCTGAGTTCATCCATAATAGTCCGTAAGCGTGCTAACGATTTAGCGTATTCCATTTATAATGTAAAATCTTATTAAAACTAATCAACTATTCAACAAATCAACTAACTACCCCAGCGATATCCGTCTGCATTTATACCGGCCAGCTGCAGCACACGGTGTATCACTGTGTACGCCACTTCTTCTATGCTTTGCGGTTTGCTGTAAAACGATGGTGTAGCCGGGCAAATGATACCACCTGCTTCCGTTATCGTTGTCATGTTGCGCAGGTGTACGAGATTGTACGGTGTTTCGCGCACTACGCATATCAGCTTCCTGCGTTCTTTCAGCATCACATCTGCTGCGCGTGTTATCAGGTCGTTGCTGATGCCGCCTGCTATACGCCCAGCCGTACCCATACTACACGGGCAGATGATGAGTGCATCATACCCTGCGCTGCCCGATGCAAACGGCGCCATGAAATCATTTTTATTCCAAATCTTAAACGGATAGTTATTATAATCTTCGTTACCCAATTCATGTTGCCATACAGTACGTGCATTATCACTCCATACTACCCCTGTTTCTTTAACCTGTTGTTGTAAATGCATCAGGCTATCGAGCAAAACTTTTGCATATACCGAACCACTTGCACCCGTTATAGCCACCGCTATTTTCATATAATGTCTTTATATATAATTATCACAAGATATTAACAAAGCTACCTAGAATTAGTCGTAAATTAGCTTTCTTAAAATAGCATGTAATGAAACGTATATTGTTACTATTTATCGTGTTGATGACGGCTGGCAACGTGGCAATGGCTACCGATAAAAACAAGAAGACGGAAAAGACACCAAAGAAAAACGAAATAGATTGGATAAGTTTTGACGAGGCTGAAAAACGAATGCAGAAAGAACCACGCAAAGTATGGATTGATGTTTATACAGAGTGGTGCGGATGGTGCAAAGTCTTAGACAAAAAAGTATTCTCACACCCTGAGGTTATCAAGTACATTAATACTAAATACTACGCTATCAAGTTTGATGCGGAGAGGCAGGATAGTTTTGCATTTGCAGGTAAGAAATGGGGCTTTATGCCCGAGTACAAAGCCAACGGACTGGCAGTGCAACTGATGGGCGGACAAATGTCTTATCCTACAAGCATATTCATGGAAGAAAATTTTCAAAACCCTGCACCAATACCCGGTTATCATCCGGTACCCGAAATGGAAGGCATACTTAAATTTTTGGGAGAAGGCGTTTATAAAAATACCAAGTACGAAGATTACATGAAGACTTTTACGCCGGCATGGAAGGAGATACTGACACCCGCAGCCCCCGGTGCTCACTAAGCTTTCTCTACGATATACTGCATATCGCTTTTATAATACTTACAGATACTCGTCAGCCCGCAGCGTTCGCATTTTGGCCTGCGGGCTACGCATGTATAGCGGCCATGCAGTATCAGCCAATGGTGCGCTTTATGTATCAGCTCCTGCGGTATGTTGGCTATCAGTTGCTTCTCGCTCTGCAATACATTCTTTGCATTTGTCGTCAACCCTATCCTTGCCGATACACGGAATACGTGCGTGTCAACAGCCATATTGGGTTGCTCATAAATAACTGATGTTATTACGTTAGCTGTCTTTCTGCCTACGCCAGGTAGCTTCACCAATTCTTCTACAGTATCAGGTACTTCGCCACCGAAGTTTTCTACCAACATCTTTGCCATACCTATCAAGTGCTTGGTCTTGTTATTGGCAAATGTTACGCTGCGTATAAAAGGCTCCACTTCTTCAAAGCTTGCCTGCGCCAGTGTTTCGGGTGTTGGAAAAGCCTCGAAGAGTGGCGGGGTTACAATATTCACCCGCTTATCAGTACACTGTGCAGATAGTATTACAGCAACTAAAAGCTGGTACGGATTTTCATAATGCAGTTCCGTTTCTGCCTCCGGCATATTTTTCTGAAACCAGTCTATGATAAATGCGTACCGTTCTTTCTTAGTCATTGTGATGCTATATGTGGTAAAAATAAGAAACCGCCTGCCAAATAAGACAAACGGTTTTCATTAAAAGTCTCACACTTTATACTAACTACTTTATACTTTCTACTCTTTTTCATCCGGTTCAAACTCCAGCACTGCCGAATTCATACAGAAACGCTTGTAGGTTGGTGCGGGGCCGTCGTCAAAAATATGCCCGAGGTGCGAGTCGCAACGCCAGCAGTTTACTTCTGTGCGTACCATGCCATGCGAATTATCATCCTTATATGTTACACTCTTGTCGCCCGATGATTCATAAAAACTTGGCCATCCGCAACTACTTGCAAACTTTGCATCCGAACGGAACAACGGGTTGCCGCACACTGCGCAGTAATACATGCCTTTCGATTCGGTATTCCAATACTTACCGGTAAATGCCCATTCCGTTTCGGCTTCCCGGCCAATGGCATATACCTCTTTGGGCAGTATCTTTTTCCATTCGGCATTGCTCACACTCAGTTTTTTGTTATCGGTACGCGAGTAGTGAGGATTGTTTTTATGTTCTTCGTTCATAGCATTGTTTTTTTGTGCGTTGGTGCAGCTGCCTGTCAGCAGGGTGCAGACTGTTAATATCAAACTTAAATACCTCATAGCAATTTACTTTATTAATAACTGTTTTATAAACGATTGGTTCATTACTGCGGTTTTCAACAAGCGTTAATGTTTTGTAAAGGTCGTATTATCATTATATAAACCTGTCGTGCAGTTTACAAAAGCTGATAATAATCAGTTGCTACTATCACGCCGTGCAATACTTTTGTGCTGTTATGCACTTACAATATACTTCCGCAGCCGAAGCGGTAAACCATATACAAAGCAACACACGTGTCTTTATTCATGGCAGTGCGGCTACACCTATTACACTGGTCAATGCCATGCTGGCAAGAAAAGGGCAGCTGCAAAATGTTGAGTTGGTAGCCATCAGTACCATCGGCGACATTGAATGGAAACAACCCGGCGTAAGCGATAGTTTTTATCTCAATTCATTATTCGTATCGGCCAATGTGCGCGATTGGGTTAACAGCCCTTACGGCGATTATGTGCCTGTTTTCCTGAGCGAGATACCACGACTTTTCAAATCAGGCATCCTGCCTATTGATGTGGCACTGATACAGGTATCGCCACCCGATAGCCATGGATACTGTACACTGGGCACATCTGTAGATGCTGCACTGACTGCCGTAAAAGTTGCAGGTAAGGTGATAGCGCAGGTAAACCCCAACATGCCGCGTACACACGGCGAGGGGCATGTGCACATATCAAAATTCACTGCCGCCATCTGGGATGAGTCGCCACTGCCCGAAGTTGATTATGGATGCAAGGTAGATGCGGTATCACTACAGATAGGTAAGAACGTAGCGGAGCTGATAGAAGATGGTGCAACGCTGCAAATGGGTATCGGTACCATACCCGATGCAGTGCTGCAATCACTTACCAATCACAAAGGGCTGGGTGTACATACCGAAATGTTTTCAGATGGGTTGATACCATTGGTAGAAAATGGCATCATCACTAACGAACATAAAAAAGTAAGGCGTGGTAATATCGTTACAACCTTCACCATCGGTACGCGTAAAGTGTACGATTTTGTGAATGATAATCCCAATGTGGTATTTATGGATGTGGCTTTTGTAAACGATACGGCAGTTATCCGTAAGAACCCCAAAGTAGCTGCTATAAATAGTGCATTAGAAATAGACCTTACAGGACAAGTATGTGCAGACTCTATCGGCACGTATCAATATTCGGGCATCGGCGGGCAGATGGATTTTATGCGTGGCGCTTCATTATCCGATGGTGGCAAACCCATCATAGCATTACCATCTGTAACGAGCAAAGGCATATCGCGCATTGTACCTTTCCTGAAACAAGGTGCAGGTGTGGTAACTACACGCGGGCATGTGCATTATGTGGTAACGGAATATGGTACAGTAAACCTCTATGGCAAAAACATGGAACAACGAGCCAAGCTACTCATCAGTATAGCGCACCCGAGCCATCGCGAGGCACTCGATAAAGCTTTCTTCGAAAGATTCAAAAAAGGATAATTACTACATAAATAATAAAGGGCTGCGATTGCAGCCCTTTATTATTTTATATCACCACTATCTCATGATAGTCTTTAGCATCTAAATATTTCTGTGCCAGTACCTGTAGTTCCTGTGCAGTAATGGTTTTGTAGATACGGATATTACGGTTGAAGTTTTCTATTGTCATGCCGTTCAGTATCAATGTACGCCAGCGTTGCAGTATAGAGAACGGGCCATCAAGGTCGCCCAGCAAATTGCCCAGCAGGTAATTCTTCACGAGCAACAGTTCTTCATCATCTGCCAATTCATTGCGCAGCAATTCCATTTCGTGGTATATCTCTTTGATGGCAGGCTCTACCACATCCCTCCCAACTTCTGTCTGTATCGTCAGTTCGCCCGAATGTGCGAAGGGCGATAACCCGCTATAGATGCCGTAAGTATAGCCCTTCTCTTCACGTATGTTGCTCATCAGCCTCGAGCCGAAGTAACCACCGAACAATGTGTTCAGCACCACCATTGGTGCAAAGTCTTCGTGGTGGCGGTTGGGGAAAAGGCGTGCGATGCGTATAGCACCCTGCACACCATCTGCATCATTTATGATATGCTGCTTTTTTTCAGCAGCCTGTACTATGTCAAATGTTTTAGCATCGTGATTGGTAGTCGTTACTGCAACAGTACCAAATACATCATCAATGTTTTTCAACGCATCACTGCCAAATTTTCCTGCCATGAAAATCTTTACACCACCGAGGTCGAAATGCTTTTTGTAAAAAGCAAGCAGGTCTTCGCGATTAATGTTTTCAATAGTTTCTTTTTTGGTATAACGCCCATACGGATGTGCTTCGCCAAAGAGTACGGCATCTATGCGCTGGTTAGCTACAAAGTCGCACTGGCGCAGGCTTACCACCAGGCGTTGCAGGCTGTTCTGTTTATATATATCCAGTTCTGCCTGCGGAAAGACAGCATCTGTAAGTACCTCAAATACGATGGGCAATAACTGTGGCAGGTGCTTGGTAAGTGCATGCAGTGTTACGGTGCTATGGTCGTTCCCCGGCCCTACCTTCAGGCTGGCACCATAAAACTCCAGTGCTTCGTTTATCTGGTGTGCGGTACGTTTGCTTGTTCCGTTTTTCAATAGCCCTGCTACCGCCTGCGATGTGGCTTGCTTTTCTTCATACCACACACCTGCAGGGAATATCCAGTTAATTTCCACTACATCCTGCACACCCGCATTCAGCCAATAGAATGGTATACCGTTGCTCAGCTTCTGCTCGTTGATGGCAGGTAATACATAATCAAATTCTATCGCATCGTGTATAGCGGGTGGTGTCTTTCTGTCTAAAGTCATCATCAATATTAGTCTTTTACAAACAAAGCACGCAGTTCGTCTGCATCCTGTGCTTTCATTCTGCCACCTAAAACAAGGCGCAGCTGGCGGCGGCGCAGTGCACCGTCAAACATTTTTTTCTCTTCTTCTGTCTGTGGTATTATTTCAGGCACTTTGCGTGGCTTGCCATGCGGGTCAAGCGCTACGAAGGTAAGGTACGCTTCGTTGGTCAGGTATTTGTATTGCGCCGATAAATCTTCGCCCCACACTTTCAGGTACACTTCCATAGATGTATTGAAGGCGCGTGTAAGTTTGGCTTCTATAGTCAGCAGGTTGCCCAGTTTTATGGGGTTGTTGAAGGATACATTATCAACAGAAGCGGTTACTACCGGGCAGTTACAATGTTTCTGTGCTGCTATAGCTGCGGCAATATCCATCCAGTGCATCAGTCGGCCACCCATCAGGTTGCCCAGTGTGTTGGTATCGTTTGGCAGTACTAACTCCGACATGATAACATGCGTATCCTGCGGATGCCTTTCCTTTATCATAAATAAAATGATTTTATAAACGGGGTAAAGTTAGGGTAAAAGCAGTAGGCTTACCCTATATGTATATAAGAAAAAGAGAGGCATTACGCCTCTCTATAATATTAATGTGCTTTAGCAGCATATTTCTCGGGGTTCTTAGCAAATACCCCTTTACATACATCACTGCAAAACCAAACGGTGTCGTTATTGTACACTGTATATTCGGTCCACGTACTGTCTTTTACCATTTCGCATACAGGGTCTATCTTGCCTGCTGGAGCTGCGGCAGTTTCCGTTGTTGGTGCAGGTTCTTGTTGCGGCATCTCTATTTTGGTTTCACCTTCAGGTGCGTTACCACAAGATGCCAGCATCATTGTTGCTATTATAACAGTTGCAAAACGTTTCATCTCAAAATGATTTTTGCAAAGGTACTATTTGTTTTTTACAGCGTTGGCCGTTCTTAGTTTTTGAGTGTATATAAACATATTGACAGTTATTGCCAGTACACCTAATGTATACATTACAAGCATGGTATTTCTGGTCATCTCCGTGTTGAATGCCTCACCGAATATTGAAGGGATACTTAATGAAAGCAATGCGAAAAGAAAGCCCAATCCTAAAAATTTAAATGGTTTGTCCATATGTTCTTTTTTATAGAAGTACTAAAGTTGAGTGATTTAAGATTAAGTATGTATCAGTTTTTATTATGGCACAAGGGCAATGTGTTTATATAATAAAAAAACGCCGGTATCATCCGGCGTTTGTAATATTAATAAGCTGTGTTGAATTGCACACCAACTGTGTACCACCTGCCGGGTAGTTGCACTACACCAATCTCGCGATACTTAGTATCCAGTATATTGTTCACATCCGCATAGATGTTGAACTGTTTGATGCGGTATGCCACACGTGCATCTACAAGCGTATAGTCGTTTGCATTGATGCGGTATTGGTAGCGCACGTTTGCATTCACCTGCAGTTTGCTCCACAACGTACTGCGTACAGATGCTACTGCCTGATGGCGCAATGCTTCGATTATGTATTTCGAAAGCGCGTTGTTAGGTGCATCTATCACAGGGCTCAGGTAGGTATAGTTTGCATTCAGGTTGATGACGTATGTATCGCTCATTGCTAAATGTTTGCTCAACTGGTACACCACCTGTCCGCTGATACCATTGGTATTAACAGACTGGAAGTTTTGTGGCTGCCATGGGTCAAGTGTTGTAGCTCGTACCCAATCAATAAACTGGTTGTTGTTTTTGTAGAAGTAAGCACCCCTTGTAAACAACAGGTTGCCGCTGTATTGTACACCACCTTCTGCATACTGTGCATTTTCAGGTTTCAGGTTGGCATTGCCGGTGTTAGTAGGCCCTTTATAGTACAGGTCGGTATACGTAGGCAGGCGCTGCCCCATGCTTGCATTGGCAAATACCTTCCATCGTGGCAGGAAGCGGTAGCCCGCATCAATACCCGGGAAAGCCTGCCAGCCATAGTCGCTGTTGTAGTTGGCATATACACCAAGTCCTGCATTCAGCTTGTCGTTGAAGTAGTGCTTATACTCTGCAAAGATGCCTGTGTTGTTACGGTTGCGCTTACCAAGGTTAGTGCTGTTGATGTCTTCATTACGATACTCAACACCAAGTCCTGCTGTGCCTTTGCGCATGGTATAGCTGCTTTGTATCTCACCTGTCATCACGTTTGTTTCGTGTATGTTGTGATAGAAAGCAGGGTTCTGGCGTATGAAGATATAGTCATCGTTGTTGTAACGATAGCTTACACGCGGGCGTATCATCAGTTTGCTGTTCGGCTTCAGTGTGTATGCAATGCTACCCAATGCAGTCTGCACTGTTTCAGTAGCGTTTGCATCAACTGGTGCTGCATAAAATCCATTCGCGCCAAATTCGTTGTGGATGTAACCACCCATCGCTTCGATGCTGTTCTTGCTGTTCAGTTCTATCTTGTTCTGGTAGAAGAGGCGCGTTGTTTTGAAAGCGGTATTATACCTGTAGCCGTTTCCTTCGTCGTGTGCTACGGAAAGTATGTGCCCTTGCTTTTTACCTGCAAAAGATGCAGATGCCTGTGCACCCCAGCCGTAGTAGGTATCACCACTTGCTGTATCCGTTTGCATATTGCTGCCGGCATATACCTGTGCGCTTACTTCATTTTGTTGGGGCATGCGGGTAACAATATTGATGGCACCAGCAAGTGCATTCACACCATATACCATAGCAGCAGGGCCGCGCAGTACTTCTATTTGTTCGATAGATGAGATAGGTATCGGCAGGTTCAGTGTGTGGTGCCCTGTTTGCGGGTCGCTAATTTTTACACCGTTTACCAATACCAGTACCTGGTCGAATGTGCTACCGTCAATACTGATGTCTGCTTGTGCCCCGTTCGGGCCACGCTGGCGGAAGTCTGCACCTGCAATGTAGGCCAGCAGTTCGCCGGTAGATTTTACAGGCAGTGTAGCAATTTGTTTGCGGTCAAGTACCTGCATATTGCGGTTCTGTTTTCCGAAACCTGCTTGTATCCTGTTTTCGCGGATGATGATGGAGTCAAGTGCTTGCTGTGCAGAGGAAGACAGGCTGCAGCCCAATAATCCTAAGCCGATAATCAAGTGTTTTTGCATTTGGTTTGTTTTAGCGCCGCAAAGGTATAAGCGTTAAAACCCTTGATTATCAATTTTTAAAGCATATTTATTACCGCAACATTTCAATGTGTGGTATTCCGTCTTCTATATATTCTGCACTATTTATATTAAAACCAAAGCTCTCGTAAAAATCCTTCAAATATAATTGTGCCCCTATACGTATTGGGTGCTTACCGAAGGCCTCTTCAATCTTTTCGATGGATAACTGCATCAGTTCTTTTCCCAAACCCTTTGCGCGATAGTCGGGGTCCGTCACCACGCGCCCTATTGACACCTCTTTGTATGATACGCCCGAAGGTACAAGCCTGCTGTATGCAACCAGCGCATTGTCTGCAAACCCCATCAAGTGCAGGCACTTAGTGTCTTTATCATCCATATCCTGAAATACACAGTTCTGCTCTACTACAAACACTTTGCTGCGCAGCTTCAGTATTTCGTACAGTTCGTAATTGCTCAGTTCAGTGAAAGCCTTCAGTCGCCAGTTCAGTTGCATAATCCTATTTTATTGATGGTTCGGGTTGGTATTGTGTAATCATTATACTGCATAATACTGCAGATAATGACAGGGTAACTATATGATAGTATTTAAATAGCATTGGTGAAAACAGGTAGAACAGTAATACAAAGAGGTATAACATTACAACAAGATAGTAAGGGTAATACATGCCATTGTGTTTTCGATAATACCATATACCCCATACATTAAGAACGGCCATCAGTAACCCTTGTATCGACCGCATTATGAATACCTGAGTAGCATTGTCTCCGGGTAATATTGTTTTGAAATAAGAACCTAAGTAAATGCCTGCAGAGAATATATATGCAATGGGTGGATTGCCATGCCCTGTCCATTCTGATACAGCGCATTTGTTGTGGTATGCAATACCTTGTTGCAGTATGGATGGGTCTTTCAGGTAGAAGGGTATAATATATATAACCAGTATGGCTGCCAATACAGACAACCACATGATGATGTTTTTTTTGAGAGCCATCTGCTGAAAGCCAATGATACCAAATAACGGCAACCAGAAAACCATGGTGTATCTGGATAGCAGGCATAATATCAAACCAATAGTTATCAGCAGCAGGTTATTATTGGCGATACCAATAGCTAATATGATATAATAGGCTGCAATCAGTGTTTCAAGAGACACTGCGATATCCATACCTGAAAAACCTATGAACGATAATATAATAATAGCAGGCATGAGTAGTGATATGAGTTTGGTAACAAGCGTTGCATCTCTTTGCCATAAGAATATGCCCCATATACCATTGGCTATCGCCATTGCAATGATGCCTGTCCAGCGGATATCTGTTTTCAGATAATAGCTGATAGCTAACGGGAGCCAATTGAGCGGCATATATACAGGATATGGTTTCCAGTCAAACTCTTCGAGCGGGTAGTATGGAAACTTGCCTGATGCATAGCGAGTGTACAGTGCATCTATCTGCGGCAGTACATCTGATATCTCTCCCGGATTGGGGTATGCACTTAGCAGGTTGCTGAATGCCGGTATGCAAATACCTATTGCCGCCACACCTGCTGCGAAACCTATAGCCTTTTTGCCCGGGTCAGATTTGTAAGAGCCGGTTTCCAGCTTGCCTTTTCTTAGCAGTGATATGAATAAAATGGCAATGAACAGCGAGCTGAGCAATAACACAACGGGATTGCCATCCATGCCGAATACCGTACGGCCTCCTGTAACACAATAACATTGAAGCAAAAACAGGGATAGTACAATAGCTTTTTTCTTCATGTTTGCATTTTGCGGCACTAATACATAGCAGTACTATATATTACTTGCTCAGGTGCATGCTCCTCTCTTTATAAAGCTGGCGGAACCATGGGTCGCGCAGGTCTTTGATAAAGCGGATAGCCTCGCCGGTGCTCTTCATTTCAGGGCCCAGCTCCTTGTTTACATTCGGGAATTTGTTGAAGCTGAATATCGGTTCTTTCACAGCAAAGCCTTCCAGATTCTTTTCCATCTTGAAGTCTTTCAGTTTCTTTTCGCCCAGCATCACTTTTGTAGCAATATTGAGGTAAGGGATACCATAAGCTTTTGCTATGAACGGCGTAGTACGGCTGGCACGCGGGTTGGCTTCTATCACATATACTTTACCGTCTTTGATGGCAAACTGTATGTTGATGAGGCCTTTCACATTCAGCTTCAGTGCTATACGCTTAGCTATATCAGCCATTTCGTCCACAATCAGCTGGCCCAGGTTGAAGCATGGCAGCAGGGCGTGGCTATCGCCACTATGGATACCTGCAGGCTCTATGTGCTCCATAATGCCCATGATATGTACTTCTTCGCCATCGCAGATAGCATCTACTTCGGCTTCCTGACAACGGTCGAGGAAATGGTCTATCAATATTTTATTGCCCGGAAGGTGCTTCAGCAGGCTCAGTACGCTTTTTTCAAGTTCGTCGTCATTGATAACGATACGCATCCTCTGTCCACCCAATACATAAGACGGACGCACCAGTACCGGATAGCCTACTTCGTTGGCTACTTCCATAGCCTCGTCTGTAGTAAATGCCGTACCATAGCGTGGGTAAGGGATGTTCAGTTCTTTCAGCAGGTCGCTGAAGCGGCCGCGGTCTTCGGCAATATCCATATCATCGAAAGATGTACCGATGATGCGAACGCCTTTTTCATGCAGGCGTTTTGCCAGTTTCAACGCTGTTTGTCCGCCCAGCTGCACGATTACACCATAAGGTTGCTCATGCTCGATGATTTCCCAAAGGTGCTCCCAATACACAGGTTCGAAATATAATTTATCTGCAATATCAAAGTCTGTAGATACTGTTTCGGGGTTACAATTCACCATAATGGCTTCATAACCACTTTCCTTAACAGCCAGCAGGCCGTGTGTGCAGCAATAGTCAAACTCTATGCCCTGACCGATGCGGTTCGGGCCAGACCCCAATACAATGATTTTTTTCTTTTCTCCGGGGATTGATTCGTTGAAAACGATAGAAGAACTCATGAGCGGCAAAGTTAGGGTATTTCGTGCTTCGATAAAAGAGGAAATATCGACATGTATAATATCTATAATCGATGAATTTGTTGCAGATTGTTGCAATTATTCCACCAATACTTCTTTTTGCTGCCTTACAGGGGTAGATAGCAGTTTTCGCAGCCCGGCATGGCTTATGTGATGTTTTTCTTTACTGTGTTGCATGTCTGCGGTTGCTTCCGTTTGCTTGCTGGTGGCAGGTGATGCATTTGCGGGTTGTACGGTGTGGACTACTGTCATTTGTTTGGGGGTGGGGTAATCGCCCGCAAGGCGGCTATCGAGGTCGATGGCTTTGAGCATCTGGTTGATGGTGGGTTTTACCATTTGTGTGCAGGTTTTGCAGTCCCTGCCTTTGTATTGCTGTTCTATATAAATATTACCCTCGGCAATCCGTGCCAGTATTTCGCGTTTGCGTTGTATGGTAAGCAGTTCGCTTGTCAGTTTTGCTTTTACCGTTGCTTCCGCCTCGGCGCGCAGGCGTGCTTCGGCTTCTTCTATTGCTTCGGCAATTTCGGGGATGTTCAGCAGGCGGTTGGCGGCGCTTTCCACAGCGCGGTAATTATCGCTTTTGCAATTGTAGGCGTTTTTATATGCCAGCGCGGCATCGCCCCATTTCAGGTACTCGGTTATAAACCGGTATTGTTTCAGGTTCATTTGGTGACAGGTTTTATTATTACAAAAATACAATAATTATAGTATAATAAAAAACGTCATCGTGAGCAATGGCGAAGTAACTTTCTCATGTAGCAGAATAATCCAGCCAAAAACATTTTCTTTTCGCGAACCTTTTGCCACACACTTGCCTGCGCTTCCTTTCTTTCTTTTGGCTTTAGTGCAATTCTCAGCTTTCTCTTTCTTTTTGCTTGTCCAAAAAGAAAGAGAGAAAGAAAAAGGACCCCCTAAAACCAATGCTCCGCATATTTTAGGGTTAGCTATACGCTGTTATTGTGGGGAATACGCATTTAGCGTGGTCAGTGCTGCGCACATGATGGTGCTGTTCTTTCTCTTTTCGTCAATGTGGTACATCCCGATACTTCGGGGAGAGCGATAGTGTGGCAACTTCGCGAAATGAAAGTTGTTGCTTTGCGCGAGCCAACCACCCCGATTGTCAACGATATGCTTCGCATATCTCCGCCAATCGCCCCTCCTAAAAACAGGAGGGGAATTTTGTATCAGTGCGTCATTGCGAGGCACGAAGCAATCTTCTCATGTAACGAAGCGGAATAATCTCACGAAATGAGGGTAGTGCAATAGATTTTAAACCTTTTCGTTATATTTATTAAGCTGCATGTATATGCAGCTTTTTTTATGCTGAAGAGACTGGGTATATTATTTCTGTGTTTGTTGTTAGCTTTTAAAACAAAAGCGTCTGTTGACTATTATGCAATATTCGCATTAGAAAATACTGTTTTTTGCGCTTCTCCATACACTCATCTTAGTGATGGTGATCTTTCCAAGATTCTTATACTAAATGAAGTACTCAAAGAGTATAACAGTAATAATCATTGCAATAAATATCTAAGAGTTAACGTACAGATGTATAACAGTTACATTAGTGATTGTCTTTTTGCAATCAATCCAAAATACTTTTTAGGCATCGACAAACATTTATTCATTCATGATGAAAATAGAAAAGCACATTACCATACTAAAGATGCAGTTACTATTAACATAAACACCAACCATATTGATATAAAAGAGTGTATTAGTTTACTCTTATACGCATTAAATAACGATGCTTTAATACTGAAACATCAAATACCAATTTTAGCAAAAAGTGGAACTATTTTTTATAAAGAAGTACGAAGTAATTACGATTTCACCCATACTTCTCTATTTGGCAACTTTGACATTATACACTCAATTAGTCAAAATGAAACAAACAGACTTACTCAGAATATTGATAGTTCAGTTACAAAAACTTTAGGTAGAAAATATTTTGACATTGAATATTATACTCCAGAACTGCCAAGACTGAGCTTTTACTATCAAAATGATACATATTATTTCTATAAAAGACATCATAGAGTATCCGATCGGGATACAAATAAGGTATTATTCTCGAATAACAAGATGTACAGAACAGTGGATGATGAAAAACGGAATAATCATTTTGTGTTCATAACTGTCGATTCGTTTTATCATATTAATAGTTTGACAGGCAATGTTAATGGTCCATTTTTATTTGAATATGTCGATAGCTTGTATTTAAAATCATCTTACAAAGGAATAAGTAACCAACTAAACACTAAAGGTGATTCGGCCATCTTCACACTACTTTCCGACTACGGTGAATACAAAGTAATTTTTAGGTATTCAGACAAAACAATAATAATTGATAGCAGCTCCTTTAGTGAAGGAATTAACCTTAAAATACAACGTGTCCTAACTAATACCCATCCGTCTCAAAAGACTAAACCAATAGATAACGCTTTTGCTATGCGCAAATATTACGCACTGATTTTAGTTTGCTTTGTTGTAGTATTAAACCTGTTTCTCGCTTTCAGTAAGAAGCTATAGATCTCCCATCACTGCTTCCAGTTCGGCTATCATCATTGCGGTTGCACCCCATACAATGTGGTTATCATCCCATAGGTAGGCAGGTGCTTTGAGTGTAATATCGGGGAATGCTTCCGGGGTGATATGTGTAACAATCTTTCTTTCGGGTGCAAAGAAATCGTGCAGCGGCACTTCCAATGTGTACTGCACTTCGTTGGGGCTTACAATATATTGTTGCGGTTCGGGTGAGTACCCTATAAACGGGTGGACGTTGGAATAGCTGACAGGTATATACAACGATGTAAGCTCTCCCAACAATTCTATTTTATCAGGCGCAATGCCTACTTCTTCATTCGTCTCGCGCAGTGCCGTGAAGGAAAGGTCTCTGTCCGTAATGTCTTTTCTGCCACCCGGGAAACTTATTTGCCCGCTGTGTGGTTTACCGTCTGTTACACGTTTTATCAACAGCAGGTTCAGTGTATCGTTTTTAGGAAACAATAATGCAAGCACAGCACTCTGTTTTGCGCTGTCGGGTATTACACTTGGCAGCTCTCGCACGCGTGCAGCCATATTGTTTTGCGCTGCAATCCCGGGGAGCGGTTGTTGCAAGCGCAGCTTCAATCTTTCAATCGTTTCTGTAATATTCAAAATCCTACTCGTCTTTAAATCCGATTTTCACATGTGTACCATCGCAGTATGGTTTGTTGCCCGATGCACCGCAGCGGCACAGTGCGGTTACTTTATTTTTCTTTACTTCTTCGCCATTTTTGTTTTTGATGGTGATGTTGCCATATACCAACAGCGGACCGTTGGCAGATACTTCTACAATCGTATCTACCTCTACTTCAGGATTTTTATTTTCCTGTTTATCTTCATTACGGAAATAACTGAGTGCGCCTGAGGGACATTTATCTACCTGCGCGATTATACTTGCAGTAGTGGCAGTATCCATCTTTATCCACGGGCGTTCGCGCGGATTGAAAACTTCTGCCAAACCCGTCCAGCATAGCCTGCTGTGTATGCATTGGTTTGGTTTCCAAACTATGGTTATCTCTCCGTTGGTATAGTGTTTTGTGATGTCTTTATGTTCGCTCATTGTCTTCTTTTTTAAGAGTATCGATACGTTGCTGTACCTGTTCTGTCAGGTCCAGGTGCAGCTGAAACAGTTCTATCATATTGCGGTGCTGATGCAGCAGCAGGTGGTCCAGTTTTTTATGCAACAGTTGTATTTCTGTTTCTGCTTTTATATTCACTTTAAAATCGTACTCGGCGCGCTCGCGGTCTTTATCTTCCTGACGGTTCTGGCTCATCATAATAACGGGTGCCTGCAATGCAGCTACGCAAGATAGCATCAGGTTCAGCAGTATATACGGGTAGGGGTCGAAGCCCTTGTTCATCAGGTAGAAAGTATTTATCAGCATCCATACTACCAGAAAACTGAGGAACATGATGATGAATCGCCAGCTACCGCCAAAATCTGCAATCCTGTCCGACAATCGTTCGCCGAATGTTATCGGTTTTTCTTTCAGGTGTGCATCAATAGGCTGCAATGTTTCATCAAGCTCATACTGCTGCTGCACATTCTCCATCAATACCTCGTGCGCCTTTGTTTCCTGAGCGGTAAGGTTGGCTACATAAGCATGGAGTATCTCATTAAGTGCCTTGTAAGAAATAAACGAACCTGCATCTATACCATCGTGTATTGTTTTTACAAATGCCTGTAATGCAGGGCGCAATTGCATCCACATCACACCATCTTTATCTGTAACAATAGCACCCGTAATGCTGCAGGTTCGTTCCATATACTAAATATACAACAAAGCCTGTTTGTCTATATTATTAAAAACGCATCGGTACTTCCACCAGCAATACATCGCTATCAGTAGTTGCGTTTAGTGTCAGCACATCAACCAGGCTGATGCCTGCCGCATCGCGACGGTTCAGTTCCTGACCGTTAGCTGTTATGCTGCCATTAATGTTGAAGACATACACACCATTGTTTTCGTTATGCAACTTGTGTTCGATGGTTTTACCTGCCTGCAGTGTGGTACGGTATATCCATGCATTCTGGTGGATTTTCAAACCCGGGTCGTTATTTTCTATCGGCGATACCAGCATTTGCAGTTGATTCACCCTTTCTTCGGGTGCAAATACTGTTTGCCCGTAGCGCGGTTCCACATTTTTCTTATTCGGAAAAATCCATAGTTGCAGCAGGTTTACTTTTTTATCCCTGTTATGGTTGTATTCGCTATGGAATACGCCCGTACCCGCACTCATCACCTGTACTTCGTTCGGATGTATCGCCTGCGTATGCCCCATACTGTCTTTATGCTCCAATGCGCCATCCAGTATCACGGTTATGATTTCCATATTATCGTGCGGGTGCTTGCCAAAGCCCATCCCTTCTGAAACGATATCGTCATTCAACACCCTCAATGCACCAAAATGGATTTTTGACGGGTCGTGATAGCCTGCAAAGCTGAATGAATGGTGGGCATTAAGCCAGCCGTGGTCGGCATGGCCTCTTTCGTTTGCCGGATGAAAAATTGTATTTGCCATAGTTGTCCTTTTTAGATTTGATAATTAATGTACGTACATCAATATGAGCAAATGTACGACCAATAGTTAAAGACTGACAAATTTGCGTGCCTATACAACTATTGATAACGTTAATACTGTCTTAATAGCCAAACAGTAAAAACAATTAATTATTAACTTGGCTACGATTATGAGTACAAAGCAGTTTTTCAGATTATTTATAGCCGGCATCGGCACATTTATAACATTTGAAGCAGGCGCACAAACCATTGACACCCTTAAAAGAAAAGATGCAAACGGGTGGGAGTTTTGGCAGATAAGACAAAACAATATTGTTACAGAGGAAGGGCATACACACAATAAAAGCAGGGAAGGTGTGTGGCTGATGTATTGGGACAGTGGCTACCCGAGAACAATGACAAGCTATAAAAACGGCGTAAAAGACGGTGTTACTACAGGCATTATATCAGAAGGACAGGTAGATTATGTAGAGCATTACAAAGATGGCAAGCTTGAAGGCCCACGCCGTACCTACCATATTCGCGGCCCTATTTATGAAGAAACCTATTACTCTGAAGGGCAGAAGCATGGCAAATACACTAAGTGGTACAAAACAGGGCTGAAAGAAGAAGAAGGCAGCTATGTAAATGACCTGCGCGATGGCAAAACCACCTGGTATTACCAGGAAGGCGGTAAAGCAGTAGAGTATGAATACGTGAACGGGGAAATTGACGGTGAATCTATTTCTTACTACAAAAACCAGAAAGTAAGCGAAATGGGCAGGTTTAAGAAAAATAAGAAGAACGGAAACTGGCGTGAGTTTTACGAAAACGGTGAATTGAAAGCTGAAGGAAAATATGAAGATGACGAAAAAGAAGGTAGCTGGAAACTATATGACGAGAAAGGAAAATCATCTGCCGTAAAGTATAAAAACGGTGAAGAAGTAAAATAATATATGTCTCAAACGATACTGATAATAGACGATGAAAAAGCCATCCGCAGAACGCTTGGAGAAATACTGAGTTTTGAAGGCTTTACAATTGATGAAGCAGCCGATGGGGCTGAAGGCATCAAAAAAATAAAAGAGCATAATTACGACTGTATACTCTGCGATATTAAAATGCCGAAGATGGATGGCATGGAAGTATTAATGCAATCGCGCGAGGAAAAACCTGATATACCATTCATAATGATATCGGGCCATGGGAATATTGAAACCGCTGTAGAAGCTGTGAAGAAAGGCGCATTCGACTTCATATCAAAACCACCAGACCTGAACAGGCTGCTCATTACCATACGCAATGCGATGGATAAGAAAAGCCTGGTGACTGAAACTAAACAACTGCGCAAACGCATCAGCCGGGGAGCAGAGATGATTGGCGAAAGCGAAGGTATCCGGAAGATAAAAGATACTATCACTAAAGTAGCACCAACCGATGCGCGTGTACTGGTGACCGGCGAAAACGGTGTTGGTAAAGAAATGGTGGCCCGCAGGATACACGAACTGAGTACACGAACCAACGGCCCGCTGGTAGAAGTAAACTGCGCAGCCATACCATCGGAGCTGATAGAAAGCGAACTCTTCGGGCACGAAAAAGGCTCTTTTACTTCTGCCATAAAACAACGCATAGGCAAGTTTGAACAAGCTAGTGGCGGCACTTTGTTTCTTGATGAAATAGGTGATATGAGCCACGATGCACAGGCAAAAGTATTGCGCGCATTGCAGGAAGGTAAAATAACACGCGTAGGTGGTGATAAAGAAATAAAAGTAGATGTGCGTGTAATAGCTGCTACCAATAAAGACCTGATGCAGGAAGTGGAAGAAAAGAAATTCCGCCTGGACTTGTATCACCGCCTGAGTGTAATACTGATACATGTACCATCGCTGAACGACCGCAAAGATGACATACCTATGCTGGTAAAACATTTTCTGCAAGACATCTGCGATGAGTACAAACAACCTGTAAAGGAAATTGACGATGCCGCACTGGATGCTTTGCAGAAGTATAACTGGACGGGTAATATTCGTGAGCTGCGAAATGTTGTAGAACGCCTTGTTATCCTCTCCGACAAAAAGATAACGAAGAAGGATATTGATACTTATATCTTACTGAAATAGTAAAGGGCTGCAATTGCAGCCCTTTGTATTAAAATCCAGATTTCTATTATACTCCTACCATCAACGGCATCAACAGCATCAGCACTTCTTCGTTATCCGCTTTTTCCATCGGACGGAAGATACCTGCACGTGTAGGTGTGCTGAGTTCCAGTTGAATATCGTTGCCTGTCATATTGTTCAGCATTTCTACCATCAGCTTTGCATTGAAAGCTATCTTCATATCCTCACCACTGTACTGACAGTTAAGTGTTTCTTTACCCTCGTAAGAGAAGTCGATATCCTGTGCACTCAACTCCAGTGAATTACCTTTTATTTCCAGTACTACCTGATTGGTTGTTTTATTTGAGAAGATGCTCACACGACGCAAAGCACTTACAAAATCTGCACGGCTGATTGTGAGCTTGTACGGATTGTCTTTAGGTATTACCGCTTTATAATCAGGGAATTTCGCATCTATCAGACGACAGCTCATACTCAGCTTGTTGCTTGTTACAAACAAGTGGCTGCTGTTGTATGATACCTGCAGTTGTGTATCGTCTGCAGGTAATGTAGCTTTCAGTTGTTGCAATGGTTTTTTAGGCACTACAAAACCTTCCTGTGCAGGGCAAACAATATCTGTTTTGCCATACTGTACCAAACGGTGCGCATCTGTAGATACGAATGTGATACCTTTTTTTCCAAGCTCAAAGTACACACCCGTCATAGCAGGCCGCAGTGTATCGTTACTTACAGCAAACAATGTATTGTTGATGCTTTCTATCAATGCGATAGATGGCATATTGAAACTTGTAGTTTCTCCCGGTGCCGGTTCTTTAGGGAAGTCGTCCGCTTTTTCACCACCTATTTTATACTTACCTACATCGCTCGACATTTCGATAGAAAGGTCTTGCAGGTTTACGTTGAACGTGATTGGTTGCTCCGGCAGGTTCTTCAAATAATCTGTCAGAATTTTTGAAGGGATACAAATGCGGCCATCGCCTTGCGCATCGTTTACATCCATCTGTACACGCATCATGGTTTCCAGGTCGGTGGCTGTAAGCGTAAGCGTATTCCCTTTCAGTTCAAAAAGGAAATCTTCCAACACTGATAATACTGTATTGGCACTGATAACCCCGCCTATCTGTTGCAGGTTTTTCAGCAGTGCCGTTGATGTTACGATAAAACGCATTTTCTGTAAATGTTAAGGAAACAAAGATAATCGTTTAAGCCTATCTGCAATAGGGCTGTGGATAACCTAAGAATAACTAAAAACGCAGGTTTTAAGCCTGCGTTTTTCATATTATAATAAAGATTTCACCTTGTCTATTACGGCTTTCAGCCCGCTCACGTCCTGGCCACCGGCAGTAGCCAGTGTTTTCTGTCCGCCGCCACCGCCTTTGATGAGTGGTGCAATATGTTCTTTTATGATTTTGCCTGCATCCAATCCTTTTGCAGCCACTACGCTATCTGCCACACCAACTGCTACAAATGGTTTGCCATCAATATTAGCACATAGTACTACCACATGGTCGTTCAGGTGGTGCTTCACATCAAAGCAGAGTTTTTTCAGCATATCAGCTGTGCCAACTTCTACAATATCACCCACAAATGTTACCTGATTGATGATTTCATCTTTGGTCAATACCTCGTTGCGGATAGCTACCAGTTGGCGCGCTTCTAAAGACTCTACATGTTTTTCCAGTTGTGCTTTTTCTTCCTGCATTTTTTCAATTGCTTTCAGCACATCTTTCGGATGCTTCAATGCAGTGTTGATATTATGCAGCGTATGCAGGTGCTCGTTTACATAGTCTTCTGCAGCTTTCCCGCTTACAGCTTCTATTCGGCGTACGCCTGCTGCTACAGCGCTTTCGTGTTTTAGTTTAAAGAAACCCAACTGGCCTGTACTACCAACGTGTGTACCACCACACAATTCTATTGAATAGTTAGGGTCCATTACTACCACGCGTACTTTGTCGCCATATTTTTCGCCAAACAATGCCATAGCACCCATTGCTACTGCTTCGTCTTTAGCCATTTCTTTTATTACAACAGGTACGTTTTCGCGTATCTTCTGGTTAACGATAGTTTCTATCTGCGCAATTTCTTCTTCCGATACTTTAGAGAAGTGCGAGAAGTCGAAACGCAGGTGTTCTTCATTTACCAGAGAACCTTTTTGTGCAACGTGTGTACCCAACACTGTACGCAATGCCGCGTGCAGCAAGTGTGTAGCACTATGGTGAATAGTAACGGCACCACGACGCTCTGCATCTACTTTAGCTACTGCACTTGCAGCAGGGTTTGATGGCAGCTCTTCTGCAAAGTGAATGATAAGGTCGTTCTCTTTCTTGGTATCTACGATGTGTATTACCTCGTTAGGGAAAACAAGTGTACCTGTATCGCCCACCTGGCCACCACTTTCTGCATAGAAAGGTGTTGTATCCAGCACCAGTTGATAGCTTTCTTTACCCTTTGCTTTTACTTTGCGATACTTCAGTATAGCTGCTTGTATTTCGAGGCTGTCGTAACCAATAAAACTACAACCACCATCTTTTACCACTACCCAATCTTCAGTATCCAATGCAGTAGCTGCGCGGCTGCGGTCCTTCTGCTGTTGCATTTCAGCTTCAAATGCAGCTTCATCCACATTCAGATTATTTTCCTGTCCTATCAGGCGAGTCAAATCTATCGGGAAGCCGTAGGTATCGTACAATTCAAACGCGGCTTTACCATTGATGGTTTTGCTGTTTTGCGCGTTTGTTTCTTTTACGATATCATCAATTTTCTTCAGGCCTTTATCAAGCGTACGCAGGAAAGCTTCTTCTTCTTCCTTCACTACTTTGCAAACAAGGTCTATCTGTTTGTGCAGTTCAGGAAATACATTTTCAAACTGCTTTGCGAGTACCGGCATCAGTTGTGCCAGTAATGGTTGCTTGTAGTCGAGGTAAGAATAATAATACCTTGCAGCCCTGCGCAATATGCGGCGTATAACATAACCCGCGCCTGTATTGCTCGGTAACTGGCCATCTGCTATCGTAAAGCCGATAGCACGTATATGGTCGCTCAGTACACGGAAAGCAATATCCTGTTTGCTATCTGTGTAGCCGTATTTCTTACCCGTTATTTTTTCAATCTCTGCAATGGTACCAGTGAACAAATCTGTATCGTAGTTGCTCTGCTTGCCTTGCAGTACACGTACCAGACGCTCAAGGCCCATACCTGTATCTACGTGCTGTGCAGGCAGCTCCTGCAGGCTACCATCTTTCAAACGGTTGAACTGCATGAACACATTGTTCCATATCTCGATAACCTGCGGGTGGTCGTTGTTTACCAGTGTCTTACCATCAACTGCTTTGCGCTCTTCTTCTGTGCGGCAATCAACATGTATTTCGCTGCACGGGCCACAAGGGCCTGTATCGCCCATCTCCCAGAAGTTGTCCTTCTTGTTGCCCATCAGTATGCGGTCTTCTGCAATGTATTGCTTCCAGAAGTCGTATGCTTCCTTATCCATCGGCAAGCCTTCCTTTTCATCGCCGCCAAATACTGTAACGTATAGTTTGTCTTTAGGTATTTTATATACATCCGTCAGCAACTCCCAGCTCCACTCAATAGCTTCTTTTTTGAAGTAGTCGCCAAAGCTCCAGTTGCCCAGCATCTCGAACATGGTATGGTGGTAGGTATCTACGCCCACTTCTTCCAGATCGTTGTGCTTACCGCTAACGCGCAAACATTTTTGTGTATCTGCCACACGAGCATCAGGCGCCTGCTTGTTGCCGAGGAAGTAATCCTTAAACTGGTTCATACCTGCATTGGTAAACAGGAGGGTAGGATCGTTTTTAACAACAATAGGTGCAGATGGCACAATAGCGTGTCCCTTGCTGCGGAAAAAGTCTAAATACTGCTGGCGTATTTCGTTAGCTGTCAACATAAGGGTGCAAAAATATATAAAAACGCCTGCCTATGCTTATCGAGATTTATTGAGAACAATATTTCTGTATATTTTAGCTGAAATAATGCATTAACCTTTATGAAAAATATATTGCTTATAACCTTTATTCTAATATCAAACTTTGCGTCTGGGCAACAATATTATAGGCCGGAATATAGTACAGATAGCACCTATGGTTATAGCCCTTTAAACCCATTGACTTTTGCAAGCGATAATCCAATTATAAACGTTTCAAATACATATGATTTTTTTACCAATTTAAGGACGCCAAATAATAAAAAACTAATACTTTTATCAAACCGTACATCTATACGTGACCCCAGATATACCGAAGAACAGCACAAAAAAAGGGCAGAAGAAAATTCAAAAAAAGGTAAATGGTCTGGAGGGATGCTTGATTGCTATACACTGGTAACCAAAAATGGAAAAGTGTATGTGAAATTATATGTTGATATATATACTAAAGGTACTCCCAAAGTTCCTCATGGTTTGAAATGGAAAGACTAAAAAATCTTAACAGTACACCCATATACTAACAGTTCTACAAAAACAAGTTAAAGCTGTATAATCAACAGGGATGGGTAATATGTAGGGAAAGTGATGAGTACTAATATCAGAACATATACTAAATAAGATTTTATCATTTCATTAGCTAATCATCACATCAGCTAATCAGCTCATTAACCTTATATTTGATACGTGAGTTTTCTCTATCCCTTATTTCTGCTGGCTGGGCTAACGTTGGCTATACCTGTACTGATACACCTGTTCAACCTGCGCAGGTACAAGACGGTTATGTTTCCGCATACCCGTTTTCTTAAAAGTATACAGCTGAAATCGCAGAAACAATCACAACTGAAATATAAATGGCTGCTGGCACTGCGCCTGATATTCCTTGCAGCTATGGTGCTGGCATTTGCACAACCATTTTTTGCAGGCAATAATAAAGATACGACCAACAGGCTGCAGGTTATCTATCTGGATAACTCGGGCAGTATGAGTGTAAAGAAAGGCGCGCGTACCCTGTTTGAAACAGCACGTGATGCAGCACGTGAGCAGATACGCCACGCAGCAGCAGGCACACGCTTCCTGCTGCTGACAAATGATAAACCTGTAAGCTATCAACCACTGCCGGCAGATAAAGTACTGACATTGCTGAACACGATAGACATCAGCGCCAACAGCAAGCCAGCAGACAAGACATTGGCAACGGTCAACAGCATTATGCAAAGCGAATCTTTTGCTGCGGCAGATGTATATTATTATTCAGATTTTCAGCAGAGTGGGTTTCCTGCCAAGGCAGATAAGAACCTGCTGCGCAACATACATTTCTACGGCGTGCCGGTACAGGCAAGCGCTGCGGGCAATGTGTTTATAGACACGGCTTACATGGACGCTCCTGTATTGCAAAGCGGCATACAAAACAGGCTGATAGTGCACAGCCGCATAGCGGGCGATGCACCGAAAGAAAATCCTGTATTGCAACTCACCATCAACGGACAGGTAAAAAGTGCTTCTGCACTGCATTTCAACGACAAAAACGAAAGTGCCGATACCCTCAGCTTTTCTGTAAACGATGCCAACTGGCAGCGTATGGTACTCACCATCAACGATGCTTCTGTCAGGTTTGATGATACATTCCGCATCAGCGCACGCAGTGCCCCAAACCTGAATGTACTGGTAATGAATGAAGGACAGCCTAACCCATATATACAAGCTGCTTTCCGTGCCTACAATGGTTTTCAGCTTACCCAATCGGGCATCAACCAAAATGTAAATGACTGGCAGCAGTACAATCTGGTTATCCTCAACGGCATCACCCGTATGGATGCAGCTATGGGCAAGGCTATTGCCAATGCACTACAGCAGGGGCAAAGCATCTGCATCTTCCCCGCACGTGGCAGCGATGTAACGGCGCTGAATGAGGGACTGCAACAGATAGCAGATATTAAGATAACAGGCATAGATACGGCTTCTCAGCCTGCTACCAGCCTGCAACAGGGCAGCGATTTGGTACGCGATATGTTTGAACGCATACCGGAAAACATACAATTACCGGTTGCCAACTGGCACTATAAGATAGATGCGGGTTTGTCTGCCAATCAGCAGGCGGTGCTCAGCTTCCGCAGTGGCGACCCGATGCTGGCAAAATACATACCGTCAAAAGGCAGCCTGTACATCAGTGCAGTAGCGGCAGATATGCAGTCGGGCAATTTTGCGGGTAGCTATTTCTTTGTGCCCTTCCTGTACCAGATGGCGATGCAAAGCCGTGGCGGCGATATGTATGCGCTGACACTGGGCAAACAGCAGGTGGCTTTCATTCCGTTTGAAGGTACGGGCGAACGCAATATGGTACACATATACGGAAACGGTATAGATGCCATACCACCACAACGCCCGGGTGGCAAGGGACTGGATGTTTTTCCGGATATGGCAGTGCAGCAGGCAGGTTTTTACACCATCAGTGCGCCAGGCAGCGATACGGCTTTGGTGGCAATGAACAATAACAGAGACGAGTCTGTCCTGAACACATGGGCCATCGGCGATTTGAAAAATCAATGGGACGGAGATAATATATATTGGCTGAGTACTGCCGAAATAAGCAGTGCCAACCATAGTTCTGCCCTCAGTAGTTTCCCGCTTTGGAAAGTTTGTGCTATTTTAGCCGTGTTAATGCTGGCTGCCGAAACATATTTACTGGCAGGCGGTTTTCGCAAACAAGTTGCTGCTCAATAGCCACGTATGCAAGTGCTCATCCAACAAGCAAAAGTTACAGACAAGAGGTCGGGATTCCACAATCAGGTAGTAGATATATTAATTGAAGATGGTGTAATAAAAGATATTGCATCTTCTATCAATGCGAAAGCGGATACCGTTATAAAAGCAGAAGGACTATGTGTAAGTACAGGATGGGTAGATATACTTGCAGACTATCGCGAGCCGGGATATGAGCATAAGGAAACAATACAAAGCGGCCTGAAAGCCGCTGCTGCCGGTGGTTATACACATGTGTTAACTGCACCTAATACAAACCCGGCTGTCAGCACAAAATCTATAGTACAATCTGTAATACAAAAAGCAGCAGGCAATGTAGTGAACCTGCATCCGCTTGGTGCTATTACACAAGATACTGAAGGAAAGAACCTGGCAGAGATGCTGGATATGCACTCGCATGGTGCTGTGGCATTTACAGACGGATGGAAGCCGGTGCAAAATCCGCAGCTGATGCTGAAGGCTTTGGAATATGTAAAAGCCTTCAATGGTATATTGGTGCAAATACCTGTAGATGCTGCACTGGCAGCAGGCGGGCTGATGCATGAGGGGCCTGAATCTGTAAGGCTGGGCATGGCCGGCATACCATCTTTATCAGAAACAATATTGCTGTATCGCGATATTGAATTGCTACGTTATACAGGCTCTTGCCTGCATGTAACCGGTATCTCTACTGCCGAAGGCGTGGATATGGTGCGCAGGGCAAAAAAAGAAGGATTGAACATTACCTGTTCCGTTACCCCATACCACTTATTGCTGAATGATACTGCACTTGGCGGGTACAGCAGCATGTACAAAGTAATGCCTCCGATACGCAGCGAGGCCGACAGAAAAGCATTGCTGAAAGGGTTGAAAGATGGTACGATAGACTGTATAGCATCTCACCATCGCCCGCAGGAATGGGATGCGAAAACAAAAGAATATGAATATGCCGCAGATGGCATGAACGTGCAGGAGATAGCTTATAATCTGGTACTACAGGCTGCAGGCGAAGAACGCATTGCAGAAATATTTACCGCCGCGCGTAATATTTTCGGGTTAGGTGATACTAATATTGAGAAAGGTGCTATGGCAGACATGACACTATATACCACATCGGGTAGCAGCAAATCAGGGAAAATGCAATCTGCATCTGCCAATAATCCATTTATAGGTACTGAGTTAAACGGGAAAGTGGTAGGCATCATTAATAATAAACAAGTTCACATAAACGAATAACTATGAAACTGAAACAAACACATGTTACTTATGGCCTGGTAACGGGCATAGCCACAATAGTGTTCAGCGCATTGATGCTGACCATGAAAGTTGACATGGAATCGGGTATGCAATATCTGATGTATGTTATTATACTTATCGGGCTTATCCTCAATGCTAATGCTTATGCTAAGGCAAATAATAATTATGTTACTTATAGCAATATTTACGGAAGCTGCTTTAAAGCAGTATTGATTATTGCCGCATTTTCTACAGTTTGGGGGGCAGTTGTGACTTTTGCATTTCCTGAACTGAAGGATGAAGTACTATCGAAAATGGCTTCTGATTTTGAATCTAAAGACACCCCTGAAGAACAGGCACAAATGGTACTTGATGCAACTGATAAGTATTGGGCTGTGACAATGATATTCGGTTCATTAGCAGGCATACTGTTTGCTGGTGCTGTACTATCATTAATAGCTGCTGCTATACCTAAGAAGAAAGGTGCGTTGCCTGAACATATGCAGCAACCACAATAAATAATAAATAAATATAGGCTTTGGATACTATACAGGAAGGTAAAGGGAAATATATAATCCCTGTAATGATGGGTTTGATACTGGCTGCTGTTAAAATTACCTGCAGCACTATACAGTTCAATTACCTGTTGGAGGATTTTAAAGCCAGTTATATAATTTTCTTCATCTCACTGGCACTTGGCATTATTGTTATTGTATTGTCGGGCCTGATGCAAAAAAAGCGGCTTGGTGCAAATGCAATTTTAAAGAATATATTTCAGGGTGTGTTTTTAACTATCGTGATAGGTATTTTTCTTTCCTACACTTATGAGCAGGTATGGATGTATGCCGATAGCAGCATTGCCGACAGCATATATAAAGGCCAAACTCAATACCTTAAAAGCTACCCGAACTCTGCAGAACAGTTGAAAAAACTAGAACAGCAATACACGCAAAGCAGGAATGCCTCATTCTCTTTTGTTAATTTCTTTACCGGGCTAATGGTGGATATTGTGCGTTATAGTATTTTAGGATTTATATTCGCACTGGTTATCAGCCGCAAAAAACAGGTTCAATAATCCCATGCCCGATATATCAATCGTCATACCGCTATATAACGAAGAAGAGTCGCTACCGGAACTGGTGGACTGGATAGAACGTGTGTGTACCGAAATGGGCTACATCCACGAGGTGATACTGATTGACGATGGCAGTACAGATAGCAGCTGGGATGTTATTAAACGCTTGTCGAGAGACTATAGTGCCGTTCATGGTATCAAATTTCAGCGCAACTATGGTAAAAGTGCCGCACTGAATGAAGGTTTTAAAGCTGCAAAAGGCAATGTAGTGATAACTATGGATGCCGACCTGCAGGATAGCCCCGACGAAATTCCTGAACTGTATCGTATGATAACAGCAGATGGTTTTGATTTGGTAAGTGGTTGGAAAAAAGTACGCCACGATAATGCGATTACGAAGAACCTTCCTTCCAAGTTATACAATGGCGTGAACCGCTGGGTATCTGGCATCAAGCTGCATGATATGAACTGCGGCCTGAAGGCTTATAATAAAAAAGTAGTGAAAAGCATTGAGGTGTATGGCGAGATGCACCGTTTTATACCGGTACTTGCCAAGAGTGCGGGCTTCCGCAAGATTGGCGAAAAAGTAGTAGTACACCGCGCACGCAAATACGGTGTTTCAAAATTTGGCTGGGAACGTTTTATCAATGGCTTCCTCGATTTGTTGTCTATTCAATTCATCAGCCGTTTTGGCAAAAAACCTATGCACTTCTTCGGTTTGCTGGGTACCATTGCCTTCATGATAGGTTTCGCATCAACCATATACCTGATTATCAGCAGGCTGGTAGAAGGTGCAGACTTTGGCCTTACCAACAGGGTTACATTCTATCTGGCATTGACGACGATGGTTATCGGTACACAGTTTTTCCTGGCAGGCTTTCTCGGAGAGCTTGTAAGTCGCAGTGCAGCAGACAGGAACCACTACCTGATAGAAGAAACTTTCTGATAAAGGTTTTACAATTTCATTACACACTATTTATGTGCTTAAACCGTTCTTGTAATAAGAAGGGTTTTCATAGATTGCGGATAGATTGACCGGCGCGTTATACGTGCCGGTTTTTTTATTAATAGTTAATAATCCAGCTATTTACCAACAGTTTTCGGTTTTAAACCGTCTATCTTGTTGTAAACGGACACTACATTGTATAAAAAATGCATACTGCTATGTATAGGGCTGCTATTTGCCTTAGTATTTGCATACCCGTTACATGCTCAAAACCTTGTTTCCAACCCCGGCTTTGAGGATTATTATCAGTGCCCCACCGGTATTTCAGGAATAGATTTTACGTCTTCCCCTACTGTAAAAGATTGGCTGAGTGCTGCGGCATCAACTACACCTGATTATTGCAATAGTTGTGCTGCACCAAATTCCGGGGTTCATGTACCGGAAGTTACTTTCGGACACCAGCCTGCTCATGGTGGCAATGCATATGCAGGCATCATACTTTGGGAAGAACGAAACTCCGGATTGCGATTTGGTGAGTACGTACAAACAAAGCTATCTACCCCTATGATTGCCGGCAGGAAATACTGCGTCACATTTTTTGTAAACCCTACTATTACTGCTGCATTGGCATACAATTATATGGCAGTTGATGAAGTAGGTGCACATTTCTCCCCAACACGTATCAGTAGCAGCGGCAACTCTTTATCAGTTCCCTACCATGTTAAAAACAAACCGGGTAATTACCTGACCGATACCGCCACATGGATAAAAGTGACAGATATATATACTGCCGCCGGAGGTGAACAATGGATTACCATTGGACGGTTTGATAATACAGGAACGAAGCCAACTCATATACAGGCGTATCCGCCAACGCCCAATGCCTCGCTCGATTACAGGTCTTATGTATATATTGATGATGTAAGTGTTTATATGATTACCCCCGCAGATACATTTTACAGAAAATTCGATTCTGTGTATTGCGACAGGGCAAAACTACCTATGACACTGGAAAGTACTTTGACTGATGCAAACTATGAATGGAGTACCGGTGCCAGCACCCAACAAGTAACTGTAACAGCTGACGGAACATACTGGTGTAAAACGGTAGCGGGCTGCGCAGTTTATATAGATACCTTCTTTGTAAAATACATTGCAGAAAGCAAGCTGGACCTCGGGAAAGAATTAATTGATTGCAACAACCAACCGGTAACTATCATACCTAATATTCAATATGGCAGTTTTAGCTGGAGTACGGGCGCAGTTACACCTCAGATTACTGTAAATAATCCCGGCACCTATTGGCTGAAAGTAACGAATGCCTGCGGTAGCTACATTGATACGGTACGGATATATATCCAGGGGCCAACACCTGCACCTGTAGTAAGAGATACCATTCTATGCCAGCTTACCATGGCTCCGATATTACGTAATGCTTCAGGGCAAAACCTGCATTGGTACACTGATGCACAATCAAAAATAGGCAGTCCTGTTCAGCCGTTTGTTTACACCAAAGATGTTGACAAGACTATATTATACGTAACTCAAAAGATAGGAAAATGTGAGAGTGAAAAAGTACCTATGAATATCGATATACGGTATCAGCCAAAAAAAGAATTGGACAACAACAGCGAAATGTGTTCTTACAATCCCATATTTATAGGGAAAGAATACCCGGGTGTAAAGTACTTATGGAGCAACGGTTCTACAGCTTGTTGTGTGAAACCAACAAGGGAGGGATTGTTTAAAGTATCTGTAAGCAATGAATGTGGTTTATACATAGACTCTACGAGGGTAAAGTTTTTGCCCTGCGACAAATGTATACATGTGCCGAATGCATTTACGCCCAACGGAGATGGGGTAAATGATAAATTTGTAGTAATACAAGACTGCCCTATCAAATCATATCATATAAGAATATTTAACCGATGGGGCGAACAGGTTTTTGAAGCAAGGGATGTGCGACAACAATGGACAGGTACTGAAACAGGGTTGTTCGCAGAACAGGGAACATATATTTATATAATAGAATATACAGCTGAGTCTAATAATGTACCCATCATACTAAAAGGTACCATCAGCTTGCTGAAATAATTACATAATCGGGAAAAATACATTTTGCTTATTACCATATTGTAGTATCTGCCACAATGTATTGGTAACTTTGCGCTCTTATATAAATGCGCAGCGCTTATACCATAGCATTAGTAGGCAACCCAAACAGTGGTAAAAGCTCCTTGTTCAACTCGTTGACGGGGCTTAACCAGAAAGTGGGCAATTTTCCCGGTGTTACGGTTGATAAGAAAACTGGCACATCGCGCATATCCGATTCACTTACCGCACAAATAATAGACCTGCCGGGTACATATAGCCTGTATCCTAAAAGTGAAGATGAGCGGGTAACCTACGAAGTGCTGCTGAACCGCAATAATGCAGACCGTCCCGACCTGATAGTAGTTATTGCAGATGCGGCAAACCTGAAGCGTAACCTCTTATTCTGCTCGCAGATAATGGACCTGAAGATACCGGTGGTGATGGCGCTTACCATGAACGACATTGCCCGAAATAAAGGTATCAATATAGATGTAGCCGGACTGGAACGATTGATGGGTGTACCTGTAGTAGCCATCAACCCCAGAAAGAATAAAGGTATCACTCAGTTAAAAAAGACAATAGCATCGGTAGCACATACAAACGCTGTGCATACTGCAGCTTTTATTGATACTGCTGCGCTGACCGGCTACTGGATAGCAGAAATAAAACAACTGTGTAATGTTGAAAGTAATTATGCAGCATTACATATTGCCTGCAATTACCTGGAACTGCCGCACCTGAATGCAGCTCAACGTATTCAGATAGCAGCATTGCTGGACCAGGCAGGATTTAACAAAGCACGCATACAGGCTGAGGAAATAATGCAACGCTACCAACGCATCAGCAGCATTATGCAGCAATGTGTGGCAGAAACCAGCCCGCTGCAACGTGCCATCATCAGCGAACGGATTGATAAAACACTGCTGCACCCTATATGGGGCAATGTGATATTACTAAGTGTATTATTCCTGTTATTCCAAAGCATCTTCTGGCTTGCAGAGTATCCTATGGGATGGGTGGAGCAAGGTTTCAGCCTTGCATCAGGATGGCTTGATACACTGTTGCCGGAAGGTACAGTGAAAGACTTGCTGATAAATGGTGTGCTGGCTGGCATCAGCGGTATTGCAGTATTTATACCGCAGATAATGATACTCTTCGGTTTCATCACCATACTGGAAGATAGCGGCTACATGGCTCGTATCAGTTTTCTTACAGACAGGCTGATGCGTAGCGCAGGGCTTAACGGGCGGAGCGTAATGCCATTGATAAGCGGTATGGCATGTGCTGTACCCGCCATCATGGCTGCACGTACTATACAAAACCGTAAAGAACGATTGATAACCATTATGGTGACACCATTAATGAGTTGTTCGGCCCGCTTGCCTGTATATACCATATTAATAGGGCTGGTAATACCTGATAAAAGCTTCTTCATCTTCAACCTGCAGGGATTGGTGCTGATGGGGCTGTACCTGCTTGGTTTCTTCATGGCGCTGATAGCAGCCAAAGTAATGAGCCTGATTGTGAAGGTGAAAGAAAAAACCTACTTCCTGATGGAGCTGCCTGTGTACCGCGCACCTCGATGGAAGAATGTAGGCATTACCATGATAGAAAAAGCAAAAGTATTTGTTACAGATGCGGGTAAGGTAATCATGATAATATCTATACTGCTTTGGGCACTGGCAACGTATGGACCGCCAACTGCAATGAAAGCAGTAGAAACTAAATACGAAATACTGAAACAACAATACCCTGAGCAGGCAAAAGAACTGGACAACCAATTGCAAACTGAAAAGCTAGAGCATTCATTTGCCGGTATGATGGGACATGCTATAGAACCTGCCATCCGCCCGCTTGGCTACGATTGGAAGATAGGCATTGCACTGATAACATCATTTGCTGCAAGAGAAGTATTTGTAGGCACTATGGCCACACTATACAGCGTAGGCAGCGATACCGAAAACGAAGATACCCTGCGCGATAAAATGCGTGGCGCCGTTCGTGCAGATGGTACAGTTGTCTATACACTTGGAACAGGTTTGTCGCTGTTAATTTTTTATGTGTTTGCAATGCAATGTATGAGTACGCTTGCTATTGTGTATCGCGAAACACGTAGCTGGAAACTACCGGCTATTCAATTTGCCTATATGTTTGCATTGGCATACATCACTGCATATATTACTTATAGCATATTCAGCTAAGCCTCGTTTTGTTAATGAAATGTTGCGCATGCTTTCATTAGCTCGTTAACGATTGATACATACTGGATTATTGACAGGCTTTCTTTTACCTTCGTATATTATCTCTATATAAATGCAGGCATATTGCCCAGCAGTAACGCAATGAGACAACTGACCGACTTTTTTAAAAACCTGTTTGAACACTCCGATTTCCGTTCGTTTTGGCGAAACGGCAGCTGGACGGAGTTTCATGGATGGTTCTACATCATCAGCGATTTGCTGATATGGTCGGCATATTTTGTAATACCCTTACTCATACTATTCTACATCATTACCAAAAGGCAAAAGCTGCGCTTTAATGGTTTGTATATACTCTTCGCAACATTTATATTGATGTGCGGAGCTACCTATTTTGTAGATGCGCTGATGTTTTGGGTACCAGTGTACAGGTTCAGCGCATTGATGCGTTTTATGACGGGAGTGATAAGCTGGGTCACCGTATTCTATGTTGTAAAAATATTGCCATTGGCATTTTCGCTTCGCTCGCCCGATGAACTGGAATCGGAAATAAAAAACCGCAGGCGTGCAGAAACAGAACTGAAAGAAAAAAATGAACTGCTGCAGGAAGCGGAAAAGATTGCCAAACTATGCTACATACAATGGGATGTGATGAACGAACGTGTTGTATTATCGGATGCTGCAAAACACATTCTTGAAATACCGGAGCATAAAAAACTAACACATAGCAACTTTACTGAAATAATATACCCTGAAGATGTAAAGCACCTGGAAAAGATGATTGATACCATCTTTATCAAAAAGTTTTTTCCTGATTTTTATTGCCGCATCATTACAGGCAGAGATGAAATAAAGCACATACTGGTGCGCGGAGAAGTAGCACTGAATGAACATGGCAGCATAGCTATGATAAACGGTACGCTGCAGGATGTAACAGAACAACGCCTGTATATCCAGAAGATACAATTACAAAACCAGAAGCTGAAAGATATAGCATGGATACAATCGCACAAAGTGCGTAGCCCGGTAGCTACCATTATGGGATTGATACAACTCTTTAATAAAGAAGAACCTGAAGACCCGATAAACCAGCAAGTACTTGAGGGCATACAGGAAGCCGCAGTGAACCTTGATGAAGTGATTAAAGAAATAAATGCGAAGACTGAAACAATGAAGCTGAATAAATAAGTCTTCTATATTTTATTAAGGTGCCCTGTAAAAAATTACAGGGCACCTTAATTTTTTGGCTTATTCTGCTACTATCATTCTTTTGGTATCAATTAAGTTATTGTCAACTACCAGGCTATACATATACATTCCTGCAGTTAGCAACCCTTTTTCTAATGTTACTTGTTCCATACCTTTTTCAATAAACAATTGTTTTACTTGCTTGCCCTGCATATCATATACTCCGATGAATGCATTAGTATATTCTTTACCAATATTGAATTTAATGACTGTTGACCCATTGAAAGGATTTGGAACATTTTGTTCTAATGTAGCTTGTACCTTTCCTGTTGTATTATTTATACCAGTAGTTTTTTCAAGTACAGTCAATTTTGATTTTAGCTCGTTCAACTCATTTTGTAACAGATTTATTTTCTGATCTTCTTCTTTCAATGCCTGTAAAAGCAATGGTATAAATTCAATATAGTTTACTGCATAGTATCCTTTATTATCTTTATTAACAAGATTAGGATAAACCTTTTCAATTTCTTGTGCAATGAAACCAAAATGTAATTTATCATCAAAACGTTTTTCTTTGAATTCATCTTTCCGGAACTCGTAAGATTTTGATGAAATACTAAATAACTTATCGCTAACATTGCTTATCTCTTTTATACTTTTTTTATAACGAGCATCAGAAGTATTCCATGCTACCGATGCCAATGCGCTGCCGGCAACCTCAAATACATAACCAGCAGTCACACTTGAAACACCAACCCCCATTGTGTTATTAGCAAATAAATCATTTACAGTAACAGTGCCGGAAAAATTGGATGTACCATTGAAGTTGCTGTTATTATTTACGTTCAAATTATTGTTTATGTTCAAATCATTATTAATATTCGCATTATTATTAACTGTAAGATCGGTGCCGATATTTACATGCGAACCAACATCTATATGTGCACCAACATTTAAGTGAGAACCGAATACACCATGGCTACCAACACTGATATCTGCCGTTGTAAAGATTGTACCACTATACCAGCCATTGCCATTTACCTGTAGAATATTTCCATTGTCTGTGGTTGTATTAATAAGCAGATTCCCCGTAGCTGCCCATCTGCCAACTGCATTGTTGTTGGTAATAAAATCAATGTCAAAATTGTCTGTTGTACCAAAAACACCATTTGCACCAAATGCGTTGCCCCCATTAAGCCATTGTGCATATAATGTGTATTGTGAGGCTAGTACACAAAATACTATTGCAATCATTTTTTTCATAATAAAAAATTTAAAGGTGAGTTATAAATGTAATGTTTGAACTAGCCCATGTCAACCGGTGTTTATGCTGGTATTTATTATGACAATATATACTAATATGATTTATAGCATATTATCAATAAATAAAGCCGCTGAATATCAGCGGCTTTATTTATTGATAATTCTGAGTCTTTGGATTTTATACAGAGAAACTTTCTCCACAGCCACAAGAACGGCTGGCATTCGGATTACTGAAATGGAAACCCTTACCATTCAGTCCGTCAGAGAAATCGAGTGTGGTATCGCAGAGATACAGAAAGCTCTTGAGGTCTGTAACCACCTTCACGCCATGATCTTCAAATACCTGATCGTTTGGTTGCGATTCGTTGTCAAAATCCAGTTTGTACGACAAACCAGAACAACCACCACCTACAACACCAACACGAAGGAAATAGGTTTCATCCAATCCTGCATCCTGTTTCAGCTTAGTAATTTTTTCCTTAGCCTTATCACTAATATATATCATACATTAAGGTTGTAAACGGGTTACTATTTTTCGTTTGCACATTATTCCGCTCATCACTATACTAACCACTTGTAATTGCTTAGTGTTGTGATTTATAATTAATGTTTTTTCTCTTCCAATTCCAGTTCAGGCATACCATTCTTTACCCTGTAGTCGTTGATAGCTGCTTTAATAGCATCTTCGGCCAGTACAGAGCAGTGAATTTTTACAGGTGGCAGGTTCAGCTCTTCAACAATATCCATATTGTCGATAGCCAGCGCCTGGTCAACAGTTTTACCTTTCAGCCATTCTGTAGCTAAAGAAGAAGAAGCGATAGCAGAACCACAGCCGAATGTTTTGAATTTTGCATCGGCTATTACACCTGTAATTTCATCAACTTCTATCTGCAGGCGCATAACGTCTCCGCACTCAGGTGCGCCAACAAGGCCTGTACCTACATTGGTTTTACTTTTATCCAGCGTACCTACGTTCTTAGGATTGCTGTAGTGGTCAATTACTTTATCTGAATATGCCATAGTTTTAGTTTTTTAAAAAGTTAGTTAGATATTAGTGGTGTGCCCATTCAATACTGTTCAAATCAATACCTTCTTTAAACATTTCCCAAAGCGGGCTCATTTCGCGCAGTTTCAATACTGTTTCTTTGATAGCGTTGATAGTATAATCTATCTGCTCGTCTGTAGTGAAACGGCCAAGACCAAAACGGAGTGAGCTGTGTGCCAGATCATCGCCTAGGCCTAATGCTTTCAGCACATAAGACGGCTCAAGTGATGCAGAGGTACAAGCAGAACCGCTTGACAATGCGATGTTTTTATTGAAGCCCATCATCAGGCCTTCACCTTCTACATATTTGAAAGAAATATTTGATACATGCGGCAGGCGATGTTCTTTACTGCCATTTACATATGCTTCTTCCAGCTCCAGCAGTGCATTTTCCAACCTGTCGCGCATGGTGCTCAGGCGTTTTGCTTCAGCATCCATTTCATTCATACATATTTCACATGCTTTGCCCAAGCCTACTATGCCCGGTACATTCATAGTACCGCTGCGCATACCACGCTCGTGGCCACCGCCATCCATTTGTGCAGTAACTTTTACACGCGGGTTTTTGCGGCGTACATATAATACACCTACACCTTTAGGGCCGTACATTTTGTGACCGCTGAAAGCCATCAGGTCTATACCATCTGCCTGTACATCTACCGGTATTTTACCTACTGCCTGTGTGCCGTCTGTAAAGAACAGTACACCATGTTTGCGTGCAATAGCGCTGATTTCGCGAACGGGTTGTATTACACCTACTTCGTTATTGCCATACATGATAGCTATCAATATAGTCTTATCTGTAATTGCATTTTCCAGTTCTTTCAGGTCTATTAAACCTTCGTCATTAACAGGCAGGTACGTAACCTGTCCGCCCAGTTTTTCAATATGCTTGCAGGTATCCAATACTGCCTTATGTTCAGTAACTACTGTAATAATGTGGTTGCCTTTTGAAGCATACATTTCAAACACACCTTTCAAAGCAAGGTTATCGCTTTCGGTAGCTCCGGATGTAAATATTATTTCTTTAGGGTCTGCGTTAATCAGTTTAGCAACTTGCTCACGTGCATAGTCCACAGCTTCTTCTGCTACCCATCCGAAAGAGTGGTTGCGACTTGCTGCATTACCAAATTTTTCTACAAAATAAGGTAGCATAGCTTCCAGCACCCTCGGGTCCATTGGGGTAGTAGCGTTATTGTCCAAATAAATTGGCAGTTTCAGTTCCATAATAAATTAAAATAATGCCTCAGTTAAGTTTGCTACAAAGTTAAGCCAATTGTGCTACTTTAGGGCAACAGAACCATATAAGTGATTCTATAAGCATATTTGTAAAAATTATTAAGAATGTTGAGAATAGAGCATTTGGGCATTGCCGTAAAAGAATTGGAAAAATCTATACCTCTTTTCGAACAATTATTGAATACCCCCTGCTATAAAACGGAAAAAGTTGATACTGAGGGGGTAAATACGGCATTTTTTCAAACAGGTGAGTCGAAAATAGAATTGCTGGAGGCAACAAAAGAAGATAGCCCGATACAGAAATTCGTAGATAAAAAAGGCGAAGGTATCCACCACATAGCTTTTGAGGTAGAAAATATTGAAGCAGAAATGAAGCGTTTATCGGCTTTGGGCTTTGAATTGCTGAATACAGTACCCAAAAACGGGGCTGATAATAAACTTGTATGCTTTCTTCACCCTAAGACCACAAACGGCGTTCTGATAGAGCTTTGCCAGGAAAAACGATAACTTATCCTTTTTTAGTCTTTGTATCGGAGTACCGGCAGTACAAACAATGCCATCATCGCAAATAAAATATTCCCTATAATAAACCCTGCGGCTCCTATGACTGTAAATGATTTTTTTGCCTGTGTGGATACTATAGCGTCGTCTATTACTGTAATGTAAACAGGCATCCTTTTTTTGCGCAGCAATTCCTGTTTACGTTTGTATAATTCGTAATTGTACTCAAACCCTGAGCCTTCTTTTTTATTCGTGTTGCCGGCCGACGAACCTTCTCCGCTTCTGTAGCCTTTTTTCAGCAAACTATCTGAAATCCTCAATTGTTGTTCTACAAACTCCAGTTCTTCTTCATTTTCAAGCTCTTTTATCTTTTTTCTTTCAGACATAAACTCGTTACCTGTAGCCAAAAAGTTAACAATGCCATCCTGAATGGCTTTAGTTTTAGAGCTGTCATCAACTATAATATTCACAACAAAAGGCAAATGGTCGGTATTCAAATCCTTGCTCAGGTCTTCTCCTAATATGTTTTTACCCTCTATGCTATTCAGCGATTTAACGGTGTTTACAGGTATTTTCATAACAACTGCAGCTTCGGCATATTGTTTTCTTTGTATCAGTGTATTAAGCTTTGCCAGCCTGTCTCCGTATATTTTTCTGAAAAGTTCATCGTAAGCTACCGTAAAGGAAGCTTTATACATATCTGATACGCTGTAATTGTACATTACCAATGGTACTATACCAGCCAGGATACATATAATGTAAAGCAAGATTTTAGACTTAATAATATTCAGGTATTTGCTGAACAGCCTGATACATTTATGATAAAATCCATCATTGTTGTTTGCTGTAGTATATGCTCCTGAATTATTTGTTGCCATAATGAGGTAAAATATTAGTGCTTTGTGAACGTCAAAATTAAAAACTTTTTAAAATTATCCGTTATTATTCTCACTTATAATAAACGTAAGAAATAATCCCTTAACTTTACTGTATTACCATGTTTGCCTCTCTGTTTATCGCTCTATTCATTGATTATTTAGCTACAACTTCTTATTAATAAACTGTGAAGAAAGTAGTATGTCTGTCAGCGAAACTATACGTTTGGAGGATGCAATAATCAGCACCCTTAATTATTTCAATTTATTTAAACGCCCTCTGAATACAGAGGAAATATATTCCTTTTTAACTAAACAAACTGACGTAAAAAGGCTACAGCTTGTATTGAACGAGATGGTATCTTGCGGGCTTATTTTTGAACATTCAGGGCATTATATGCTTGTTGATAATAAAGAATTTGTAACTGAAAGAGAACGAGGCAAAAAAAGAGCAGATATTCTTCTTGATAAAGCTATTGATTCGGTAAACCTGATATCAAAATTTCCCTTTGTCTCTGCTGTATGTATTTCCGGCTCATTATCAAAAGGGTATGCTAATGCGCAATCGGATATTGACCTTTTTATTATTACCGATAAAAAGCGCTTATGGATATGTCGCACATTGCTGCACTTGTATAAAAAGCTTACATTCTTCTGGGGTAAAGAGCATTCTTATTGTATGAATTATTTCATAGATGAGTCGAAGCTATGTATTGAAGAACAGAATATTTTTACTGCTACGGAATTAGCAACATTACTGCCAGTTTACAACGTAGAAAAACACCGGGAACTTATTTATGCCAATAAATGCTGGCTGGTAAAAACACTGCCAAACATTTCCTGGAATTCAGACATGATAGTCGCAAGTGTTGAAAAAAGCACTGCCAGAAGAATTGTTGAACCATTTATTAATATCCTAGCTCCATCACTTCTGAATCTGTCATTAATGCACTTAACCGATAAGTGGTGGCGCTTAAAATGGAGACGCAAAAAATATCCGATGAAGGATTATGACCTTGCCATGAAGACTAGGTGGTATGTATCGAAAAACCACCCTCATAATTATCAGAAAAGAGTATTGAACCAGCTTGATGGTAATAAACAAAAAGTAGCGGCTATGCTTTAGTATAGCACCACCATTGTAGTGGCGATGTTTGGAAAAAGCCCGGCGCTTTCTTTTTATAGCCTGCTTTCTTTAATGTTGTAATACTATGATGGTGATAATACTTACTCATTTCAGGAAATGCCAATTGAGCATAATAGGCATCACTTCTTGATTTTGCTTCTTTACTTTCCTTATAAAATATCGAGTCTGTAAAATGAATCTCCCCTTCCGATTTCAGATAAGCTGAGGCTTTTTTTGTGAGTTGTTCTATATCATCAAAATACTGGCAACTGGCGCTGAACAGGATAATATCACAATCCTGGTATGGTAGTACATCAGTCATGATATCAGCATATACCCATTGCAAATTCTCTGTTGTACCAAATACTTTTTCTGCCTGCATAAGCTCTGCCATATTCAGGTCTATGCCAGCTACATAATGCCCTGCCTCGCTTAGCCGGTATGTCATCCAACCATTGCCGCAACCTATATCCAGTATATTCAGTTTTCTGTTTTTACCAGATATATACTTCAAAAACTTTTCGAAATTTTCAGCTCTTATATTCCATTCCTTTTTATAAGGGCTATCGCTATTTACGTATGGTAAGCTGCGCAATACTTCATCTGTAATAATGCGTCCTTCTTTATTTCTTACATCAAAGTAAAGCTGTTCTTTTTCTGTGTACTTCCCCGGGTTTGCGATTACCTGCATATTATTTCTTTTGCATAGTGATAACATAATGGTCTCCCCAATGATTGAACGGAGCTATATCGCATATCTTATCTTCAATACGTTCAAGTATGTTAAATAAACTAAGGTGCCTTTCTTTAAAATGTTCAATATATGGTGGCGGAACAGTCAGCGATAATCCTTTCAGCGACACGAGGTTGAAATTGTTTTTCAACCTTTTTGTAATATAGGAAGGGTTATAATAATAGCATTGAAAATGTACACCTTCGAGATGGGCATCTGCTCCCTGTTTCCTGAACCTGCGAAATGCAGTTTTAAAATGTCCCCTGAATAGCATCAGCATTTCCCAAGGGCATACTGTTGGCATTATTACCAGCGAAAAGTATCCGCCCGGCTTCAATAATCTATCTATATCAAACAGTATTTTTTCAAGATTATCAGTACAATTCAGTCCGCCAAAGTTTGAGAATACGTAATCAAATTTTCTATCAGCAATATTTTCAAGATTATTGAATGAGCAACGTAATGTTTGTATTCCGGTTAGTTGTTGCGATACGATTTTTTGGTTCAGTGTGTGCAGCATCCCTTCTGCATTATCTGTAGCTAATACTTTATGCCCTTGTTTCGCAAAATATACAGAGTCTATACCTGTGCCGCAATTGAGTTCTAATATTTCGGATGATGGTTTCATATACATTGCCACCTCCTTGCGCACCCTGTCTCTCATCCATAGTATAATGCTGTTGGCATCATCAATGGCATCGAACATAGGCGATTGACGGGAAAACGCCTCACTTACTTCTTTTTCCTGCTGTAATTGATGCATATCTGAAACGTAAAACTATAATTGTTTTTGAAGCAATTTTTGTTGTCGTTTTTCCCTCAACAAATAATATGGCCATTTAATAGCCAGATATGCATCCTGAATATTAAAAGCAGCCGGAGATTTCAATATATTCTTTGCCATCACACCTGCCGTAGCACGCCTGAACAATGCGTGAACATAGCGATGTAATTGCTTATAAAATTCAGGCTTGTATGTATTACTGAACATCAGCGCCAGTTCATCACTATCTGTCCAGTTAGTTTTTGTTCCTAATTGTTCTTTTACCTTATCATAAAATTTTGTTCCTGGTAACGGATAAGATACCGATATACCAATATCAGCAGGAACAAGGCGTTGAACCATATCCAGTGTCATCTGTATATCTTCCAATGTTTCGCCCAGATAGCCAAACTGCAAAAAGAATGCTGGCTTGATGTTGTACTGTTTCAAAAGCCTGGTAGCCTCTGCAATTTGTTCAGTAGTAGTACCTTTATCCATTGCATCCAATATACGTTGCGAGCCGCTCTCTGCTCCCATCCACACATTGTCGCAGCCAGCTGCTGCAAGTGGTTGTATCTGTTCGTCTTTTAACAGCAAATCTGCTCGCGACTGAATTTTGAATTTAAACTTCAACCCGGCTTGATGTACCAAGTCGGCAAAACGCTTTACCCAACCGGGTTTCAGCCCGAAAATATCATCGCAAAACCAGATATGGTCGAAATTGTATTTCGCTTTCAGGTCTTTGAGTTCGGAAACTACACTATCTGCACTGCGTGCATTGTACCTGTTACCATATATAGGCTTCGCGCACCAGTTACATTTATACGGACAACCACGTGTAGTACCCATGTTCATAGAAAAATAACCATGGTTATCAATCCATGCTTTTTTATACCTGTCTACATCTACAAGATCCCAGGCAGGGTTTGGCAAAGCATCAAGGTCTGTCATTACCGGACGGCCAAGTGTTTTTAATGTCCCTCCGTCTTTTCTATATGCAATGCCCAATACATTTTCCGGAATCAGTTTACCATCTTTAATACCATCTGCCAGTTCCAATAATGTTTGCTCGGCTTCGCCAATCATTATAAAGTCGGCCTGATGATCAAGGTATTTATCAAAATGATCTGTAGAGTCTGATGAGGAAACGATTACTTTACATCCCCTTGCCTTTGCCATCTCACACATTTTAAAAGCAGCCTCGCGCATATTGGTGAGGCACATTTTCGTGAGATAATTGAAGCCGTCGTCATAAATAACAAGTATATCGGGCTTGAATGATTCCAGCTTCGGGATAATTGTATCCGGGCCATCGGCAAACATTACATCGTGCAATGCTACATCATAACCCTTTTGCCTGAGCAATGCAGCTGCATATATTGTACCCAATGGTGCGTATGGTTGCATAATGCGCCATTGCTTAGGATCGAATTGTAAAAAATAGGAGTGCGTAAATAATACCTTCATCGTATCAATATCCTCTTCGTTAGTAACTATAAACAACGAAATTACAGGATAGTTGGTACTCTGCTTTTAACCGGTGATTATAATCTGATTAATAACCGGATGAAACGGGAAAACCAGCCGATGACCTATACAGATGTACCTACAAAGGTTTTAATGATTTTCTTTAATGGGATTATGCTTAGTGGTTTATATTTCCACGCTTTCATAAAACTTCTCACTGCCTTTACTTTGTTTCCGTGTTTTATATAGCCTAACCCGCAATTAATAATTCCGATAAACAGTATTTTATTCGCAGTTTGTTTGGTTAGTCTTTTTTCAACCCTGTACCGCTCAATGGTTTCTATATACTCATCATAATCCAGTACCCAGTTGCTGTTAATATTATTGCCGCTATGCAGCCTTCTGAAAAACAGGCTTTCATACAGTATGATTGCCTTATGCTTCCATGCCAGATTAGTAATAAAGCTGAAATCAGTGAATATCCTGTTTTCTCTGAAGTATGATAACGCGTCGATGCAGGTTCTGCGGAACATTACCGTTTGTATAAAAACCAGTTTATGCCCCCAACAAATAGCTTCAAAAAAATTACCCACCTCTATTCCTTGCTGCTTATCCAGATAGATACGCTGAATACCTTGTTCATTAAAATCATGACAATTGGTAAATGAAAATCCTGCATCAGGGTTTTGTTGTAATGCATTTACTTGTGCTTCCAGCTTATGTGGTGCCAGTAAATCATCCGAATCCATAAAAGTTATCAACTCTCCTTTCGACTCCCTGATTGCTTTATTCTTCAACACACCTGTGATTCCAATCCTGCCCTCATTGCAATACCTGATTCTATCATCTTCAATAGCCAGAACCAATTCTTTAGTATTATCTGTTGAGCCGTCGTCCATTACATACAATTCCCAGTTGGTATAGGTTTGGGACTGTATACTTTTGATTGTTTCAAGTATATAATGCGCCCGGTTATAGGTCGGCATTATAATGGATACTAATCCATTTGTTTTACTATCAATCTTCATCTAATAATTAAGCTTTGCTATTATCCTTTCAATTTTATGAATAAACCAACTAATATATTTATCAAGAACAAGCCTTATACTGGGTTTCTGAATGAATGTTCTGTATGGAGTATTATAAGTGTATTTTATATAAAGCTTTCTATACGGATGAGTACATTTAAAATGCCATGGTTTTGTACGTCCTGTAAAATGTATAATACAGGCTTCTTTATTTATTTCATCGAAATCAATTTTGTACTTTTTTTTAACTACATATTTGTTGGGATCATAAATAGCTGTCTGGAAATTCCATTTCGGATGTATGAGCTTAACATTATTATAGAAAAATTCATTCAATGCATCCTGATCATATATCAGGTATTTTTCTTTTCTGATGTTTATATTTTGAATTAGCTTATCAGCATAGCTTTCCCGTCTCCATAGAGGCAGATTCAACAACAAAACGCCAGAGTTGAACATCGGATATCCATCCGGTATGTTGAGCCATTTTTCAGTATAATTCGCTGCTTCTGCAACTGCTGCTAACGCACAATCATCAAATGAAGTATTGTATAATTCGGCAATGTTGCCAATTACCAGCATATCACAATCAAGGTATAATACTCTATCTATCGATTGCGGTATAAGATATGGAATATATATTCTGTAGTAAGCTGCTTCTGTTATATAATGAGATGTATAGAAGCTTCCGATTTGTATATCACTTACATTTAGCCATTCTATAATACAATTATGCTGCGATGCAAGTATGGTAAGGGCCTGCTTATATTCATCCTTTAGTTCTTTATGCAATACATATAGGTTGTAGCTGCTGTTTTCATTATTAGTGAACAATGATACCAACATTACATACATAGGTACGAAGTAGTTGTTATCTGCTGCTGCCGCTATATTATACCTCATCAGAACCAGCCCTTTCTTTTAAACCATATTAGCATTACCAATGGTACTATCAGCATGATGGCGACTGTAACATAAAAGCCTTGTTGCTGATGTGCTAACGGTATAACATCAAAGTTCATCCCGAAAATACCCCCGATTACAGTTGCTGGTGCCATCAACGTTGCCAGTAGCGTAAATACTTTCATCACCTCGTTCATACGCAGGTTTATCTGGCTCATCGATAGGTCTTGCAGGTTCATCACCATCTCCCGATGGTTTTCTACGTATTCGTTGGCTTGTGTAATGTGGTCAAGTACGTCTTTATAATATTTATCATGGCGTTCATCCAGCAAAGGGTTTTCGCTGAATAGGAAACCTGTGACCAAATCACGTACAGGATTTATTGAACGTCGGATCAATATTATTTCGCGTCGTAGTATACTTATTTTTTCAAGGGCCGCCCTTTCCTTCTGCAGCAGTAAAGTATCTTCCAGCTTTTCAATGCGTTCGTTTATCTTATCTATAATATGAAAGTAGCTGTCAACGATAGTATCTATAAGGCTATAACATAGATAATCTGCCTGCCGATGCCTCAGCTTTGAATTTGCCGTTCTTATCTTTTCTCTTAAGGGATTAAACACGTCTCTTTCCGGGTCTTCCTGAAAAGAGATAACGAAATTTTTACCCAAAACTACACTCACCTGCTCTGTTTCTACTTCACCGGTATCATTATTATAGTACAGCATAGGAAGCAGGCAAAAGATGACATTATCAATCTCATCCATCTTGGCACGCTGGCCTATACTTAATATATCTTCCAATACCAACGGGTGAATACCATAGTGATTGCAAAGCTTCTCTATTTCTTTCTTATTTAGCCCGTCAACATTTATCCATGTAATTTTTCCGCTATCCAGATATGGGTGGCAAGATTGCTGATCGGGCAGTTTTTTCTCTTCATATCCCGCAGCATCATAATCAAATACCGTATATGCGGCGTGCACATTATCTCCACGCCCGGATGTTTCGCGCGATGGGTTGTAAGATGTCATAGGTTTGCGCTTGGTTCTGTTCCAAGCCCATTCCGGCAGTAGTTTTGCCAATCCCCTGACTCTGTTTCTTGCAGACATCGTGTTGAATAATATGCTAATTTAGTTTTTTGTAATTATGTTCGCACCACAAAACAATTGAAACTGCATATTTATATACTGTATTTATGAAAAAACTATTACTCACTGCTATTGCCTTTGTATCACTTACATCTGCAATCGCCCAGAAAATCAATAAGGAGAAAATCGTCATTACTACCGAATATGGTAAAATAGTACTGGCGTTATACGATAACACTCCAAAACACAGGGACAATATGTTTAAACTGACAAAGCAGAAATTCTTTGACAGTACCTTGTTTCACCGCGTGATACCAAACTTTGTAATACAAGGCGGCGACCCTGAATCTAAAAAAGCGAATGCAGGGCAGCCTTTGGGTGATGGAGACGTTGGCTACCGTGTACCCGCAGAGATTAACGCCATTAACTTTCACCAACGTGGTGCTATAGGTATGGCACGCGATAATAATCCTGAAAAAGCTTCAAGCGGTTGCCAGTTTTATTTAGTAGTGGGTAAAAAATATACCGACGAAGAGCTGAATACCATATCAGAGCGTACAGGACGTAAGTTTACGCCTAAACAACGCAATATATATAAAACGCAAGGCGGTACACCGCATCTGGATGGCAACTATACAGTATTGGGTATAGTAGAAGACGGTATGGATGTTGTAGATAAAATAGCTGCAGAAGCACGCGACCAACGCGACAGGCCGAATAAAGACATCAAAATGATAAAAGTGCGCTTCAAGAAAAAGAAATTTCTGGGCATATTTTAATAGGTGATGCAGGATATCAAGGCACTCAAATATTTATTGGATGAAAAAGTAAGGCTGTATAATCAGCCTTCTTTTATTAATGGCGATCCCATCGTTGTTCCGCACCGCTTCAGCAAGCGCCAGGATATTGAAATTGCAGGGTTGTTTGCTGCTGTGCTTGCGTGGGGCAACCGTACCAGCATCATCAACAGCACCAATAAAATAATGCAGTGGATGGATGATGCCCCGCATGATTTTATGGTGAATCATCAGGATATAGACCTGAAAAAGATGCTCAGCTTCGCGCATCGTACTTTTAATGCTACAGACCTGCTGTATTTCATTTACTTTCTGAAATACCACTACAGTCAGTATAACAGCCTCGAAGATGCTTTTGTGCCGGAGGCAAGTTATGAGTATGAAACAGTAGAGCAGGCGCTCATTCATTTTCACAATTACTTCTTCTCTATAGAGCATCCTGAAAGAACAAAAAAACATGTAGCCACACCAGCGCGGAAATCTGCGTGCAAGCGCATCAATATGTATTTGCGCTGGATGGTAAGAACGGACAACCATGGCGTGGACTTCGGCTTATGGAAAAAAATAAGTCCACGCCAGTTGGTTTGTCCGCTTGATGTTCATGTTGGCAGGGTGGCGTTTCGTCTGAGACTTATCCGCAACGAAAAATCAGACTGGCAAAACGCTTTATCTTTAACGCAGAGCCTTCGAGAACTGAATCCCGAAGACCCTGCGGTTTATGACTATGCATTGTTTGGGCTGGGCGCCGAAGAACGTTTCTAAACAAATGCCAGTGCGCTTTCTTCTTCATGAATGCGCTCGTCTACATTGTTCACAAACGCATCGGGCCATACTATCAGCGATGTGCCTTTTTTCTTCCACCAGTTGCTCTCTTTCAGTTTTGAGAAACGGATGATGCCAATCACGTGACAACGCTTTTCGCTGCTGCTCCATTCTTCTATACGTTCAAAACGCTCGTGCGGTACCTGAAACAATCCTTCAAAACTTACATACACACGCAGGAAGAAATCATTGGTCAGATCTCCAGCTGTTTTATTGTTCAGTTTCTTGTATTCGTATTTGTAATCGTAGCGTAGCGCGCTCAGGTCGCTCAGCACTGCAGATGCAGTAGGGAAGCTACCGGCACCCTTGCCATAGAAAAACTGCTTGTCTGCCAATCCACTTTCTATCACTACACCGTTATATTCATTGCGAACATTAAACAGTTGATTGGTTGCATCTACAAATTGTGGCAATACAAATGCTGCAACATCACCATCCACCAGCTTCTTAGCTTGTGCTACCAGTTTTATCTCGTAGCCTTTTTCTTTCGCAAATACCGCATCGTGTACCTGCAGGTTTTGGATACCGCTGTGTATTATCTCTGACGGATGAGATACGATACCATAAGCGTGGGTCAGCAAGATGGACAGTTTATTTACCGCATCTATACCTTCTACATCCAGCGCAGGGTTGCTTTCTGCAAAGCCTTCTACCTGTGCCTGCAGCAGTGCATCTTCAAAACTCAGTTTGTCTTGAAAAACACGTGTAAGGATATAGTTGGTAGACCCATTTACAATACCGTTGATGCCTTGCAGCAAATCATTATCATAATACTCTTCCAGATTGCGGATGACAGGAATGCTTGCGCAACATGCACTTTCATAAAGGAATGGCTCATCATATTTCTTTTGCAGTACAAGAAGTTCAGGCAGGTGTTCTGCAATCATTTTTTTATTAGCACTTACTACTGCCTTGCCCGATGCCAACGCGCGCGATACGATGTAGTATGCAGCATCTGCATCATCTATCAGCTCTACTACTACGTTAATGCTATCATCACTCAATAGCAATTCAGGGTCTGTGGTGAAAAGTGTTTCAGGGGCTTCACGTTTTTTCTCCGGGTGTTTTATACACACTTTTTTTATTTCCGCATTCAGTGATGGTGTTTGTTGCAACACCTTGTACAAACCTGTACCTACTACACCAAAGCCAAACAGGCCGATATTTAATTTCTTCTGTTGAATAGACATTGTTTTCTTTTGTTTTATTGTGTTTAGACATTTACCACTAAGGGTAATTTTGATTATTGAAATGCAGCTACTTTTATTTCTGCAACGAAAGTTTGTGCTTTGTTCAGTGCCTGCTCTATATCACGTATCAGGTCGTCCACTTCTTCGAGGCCTACGCTCAGGCGTACAAGGCTATCTGCTACACCTGCCGCATGGCGCTTTTCTGCAGGGATAGATTTATGTGTCATCTGTGCAGGGTGGCACAGCAGGCTCTTCACGCCTCCAAGGCTTTCTGCCAGTTTAAACAGTTTTGTATTACAGACAACATGCTTCGCCGCTTCTTCTGTATTGTTCTTCAGCGTGAAGGATACGATACCACCAAAGCCCAGTTGTTGTTTTGCAGCTATGTCGTGGTTAGGATGAGATTTCAACCCCGGGTAGTACACTTTGTCTATAGCAGGATGGTTTTCCAGATACTGTGCTACTGCCAGTGCATTGCGGCTATGTTCTTTTACACGCAGGTGCAGTGTTTCCACACCACGTATCACCAGCCAGCTATCGTGCGGGGCAAGAATAGCACCACTTGCATTTTGGATGAATTTGATTTTATCGCCCAGTTCCTGTGTAGCACTTACTACGATGCCTGCAATCAAATCGCTGTGGCCACCAAGGTATTTCGTAGCACTGTGCACAACAATATCTGCACCCAGTTTGATAGGCTGTTGCAATATCGGCGATGCAAACGTGTTATCTACACACAGCAGTATGTTGTGTTGCTTTGCAATCTTTGCAATCGTTTCAATATCGCTGATTTTCAGCGTGGGGTTGGTTGGTGTTTCCAACCATATCAGTTTTGTTTTCGGGGTAATGGCATCTATCACATTAGCTATGTCTGTAGTGTCTGTGTAGTTTACCTTGATACCGAATTTTGCATAGATGTGCGTGAAGAGGCGGAATGCACCACCGTAGATATCGTCTACAGCCAGTATTTCGTCACCGCTTTCCAGCAGTTTTACTACTGCGTCTATGGCTGCAAGGCCGCTTGCAAATGCTGATGCTCTCTCACCCCCTTCCAGAAGGGCTATTATTTTTTCCAGTGTTTCGCGGGTCGGGTTGTTGGTACGTGCATAGTCGTAGCCTTTGTGTTCGCCGGGTGCATCCTGCACGAAAGTGGATGTCTGGTAAATAGGCACAGAGATAGAACCAGTCAACGGATCTACCGGAATGCTGTGGATGAGTTGTGTTGCGTTGCTCATGTTATCTTTTTGGTTTTTAAATTGTTACGAATTTTTTTCGTCGATACAATCCACTACCAAGAAGATGTTTACCGGAAAGCTTATTGCTGTATATACACAACAAAAAAGCTCCTCCGATAAATCAGAGGAGCTTTCAGTTATTTGAACAACACAGTGGTTGATACTTGCAAACTTTTGCGTCTGACTTATCTGCCCTGCATTGCTGCAGGATGGAATTAGCACCAGTTCTCAACACAGTGTGTTGAGGAGGTTGCTAAGGTATCATCGGGCCATAACCCTCCACCTTTCTTGATAAGAGATTTTGTAAAGAACTGGTGCAAAGATATATGCGGGGTTTTCAGATTTCCAAATATTTTTTTTCAAACTCACAGTTTTTAAGTCTCTTTTAATAATCGCCGAACTATGGTGAATTGCTTATTTTACAGTAATTTGCAGCCCCATCCGAGCCAATAATTCATGGATTTACCCGAAGGCAAAAAAATTTATTTCGCATCCGATTTTCATCTCGGTATACCCGATAGAGAAACGAGCCTTGCCCGTGAAAGAAGGTTATGCCATTGGCTGGACGAAATAAAAAATGATGCCGCACAATTATTTCTTGTAGGCGATATTTTCGATGCATGGTTTGAATACAAAAAAGTAGTGCCAAAAGGCTATACACGATTTCTGGGCAAACTTGCAGAGCTTAGTGACAGTGGGCTGCCTATTGAAGCATTTACAGGTAATCATGACTTGTGGATGCGGGGCTATTTTCAGGAAGAGCTGAATATACCTGTGCATCATGAACCGATAGAAAGGACGTTCAATGGCAAACGCTTTCTGATTGCTCATGGCGACGGCTTAGGTCCGGGAGACCACGGATATAAACTATTGAAGAGTGTATTGCGTAATAAAATATCGCAATGGCTATACAGGCGCATACATCCTGATACGGGTGTAGGCATGGCAGAATGGTTCAGCCGCCTTGGACCGAAGCATAGTGTAGAAGACGACCCGTTTCTGGGGCCTGAAAAAGAATGGCTGGTACAATATGCGCTGGAAAGATTGAAACACGAACAGATAGATTATTTCATATTCGGACACAGGCATATTGCTATTGAATATCCGCTGCCAAACAACAGCCTGTATGTAAACCTGGGCGACTGGATACATTACAACAGCTATGGTATGTTTGACGGAAAAGATTTAAAACTGGAATACTATAAAGGCAAGTAACAACAATATGGAACGAACCCTTGTGATGATAAGACACGCGAAATCGAGCTGGGCAAATCCTTTACAGAGTGATTTTGAAAGGCCACTGAACGACCGCGGTGAAAAAGATGCCCCGATGATGGGCGAAAGGCTGAAAAAACAAAATATATTGCCTGACCTCATCATATCCAGCACAGCAAAACGAGCCAAACAAACGGCTAAAAAAATTGCCAAGTCAATAGGGTATGATGACACTAAAATATTGTGGTATGAAAAGCTGTATCACTGCATACCCAGTGTTTTTGAAGAAGTATTATACGAAGTGGCAGACGATGTAAAGACCGTATTTATAGTTGCACACAACCCCGGCATTACAGAGTTTGTAAATGAATTGTCAGATAAGTTTTGCACAGATAATATGCCCACTTGCGGCATGGTAGGTGCAAGGTTTGAAGCAGAACAATGGAATGAGTTTAACAGAACAAACAAACAAGTATTTTTATTTGACTATCCTAAGAATATATGACCGCTAACAAACCATCAACACAAACCATCAGTTCATTAGAGAAACTATTTGAAGACCATTTTGGTGTAAAACCCGAAAACATCAACCTGTTGCCTGTTTCAGGCTCCGACAGGCGTTATTACCGTATGTCTGCAGGTACGATATCTGCAATAGGTACTTACAACACCAATATCCCGGAAAACAATACGTACTTCTACTTTACAGAATTGATGCGCAAACATGAGATAAATGTTCCGCAGATATACACAACCAGTAAAGACAGAAAATACTACCTGCAGCAAGACCTCGGTGGCACTTCTTTGTTTGATATGCTATCAAAAGAAGGCCATACAGACAATGTTCGCCAGTATTTCCACAAAGCACTGGAGCAACTCGCAAAGATGCAATGGATAGCAGGTCGCGAGGCTGATTATTACCAATGCTACAGTACACGAAGCTTTGACGAAAAAGCCATCATGGCTGATTTGCTGTATTTCAAATACTACTTTGCCGACCTGCAAAACATACAGTACGACCGTGGGTTGCTGATGTATGAAATGGAGCAACTGAGTAAAGAGCTGGGGCGCATACAGCCGCAAATGCTGATGTACCGCGACTTTCAGAGCCGCAACATCATGATACACAACGGCGATGTTTATTTCATAGATTTTCAGGGTGCTATGCAGGGGCCGCCACAATATGATATTGCATCATTGCTATGGCAGGCAAAAGCGCAGTTGCCCAATGCATGGAAAGAAGACCTGCTGAACGGGTATATGACCAGCCTGAACAACCTGCACATAACACGTGTTGACGAAATACATTTCCGTAAGGGGTATCTGCAATTCGTATTATTGCGGATGTTGCAGGTGCTGGGCGCATACGGTTTCCGCGGATTGCTGCAACACAAACCGCATTTTGTAAGCAGCATAGGTCCTGCGCTGAAAAACCTGGAAAATTTCTTAGCTGTTAATCCGCAATTACCGGCATACCCCGAAATACGTAAGCTGCTGGAACGCCTGTCTTCTGCAGAAATGCAAAGCCGCTACTCGCAGCCCGAAACTACAGAAACTGCCAAACTGCAAGTGCAGATAGTAAGCTTCTCTTATAAAAACGGTATTCCCAAAGACAAAGGCTCTCATGGAGGTGGTTATGTATTCGACTGTCGCGGCTTGCTGAACCCGGGCAGGTATGCGGCTTACAAATACCAAACAGGTAAAGATGAAGCTGTAAAACAATTTCTGGAGCGAGAAACGCGAATGCCTGAATTTCTGGCACAGGTTTACGGACTTGTATCGCTGAATGTGGAAGATTATTTAGCACGCGGTTTTGAAAACCTGAGTGTGGCATTCGGCTGCACCGGTGGCCAACATCGCTCGGTATTTGCAGCAGAGGCATTGGCAAAATACCTGCAAAGCAAGTACAATATACCCGTTACGGTTACCCACCTCAATCAGGAAAAATGGGTGTTGGGAGAATAAAAACTTAATTAAAGCACAATAAAAAAAGACCGGTAATGACCGGTCTTTTTCTTTTTATGATAAGCTGATTATTATTTAGCTTCTTCGCCACCTGCTTTGCGTGGGTTACGTTCCAGCACTTCGTCTACCATACCGTAGTCTTTAGCTTCCTGTGCTGTCATCCAGTAGTCGCGGTCGCTGTCTTTTTCTACTTTGCTGAATTTCTGTCCGCTATGTGTAGCAATGATTTCGTACAGTTCTTTTTTCAGCTTGCCTATTTCACGTGCTGTGATTTCGATATCGCTTGCCTGTCCTTCTGCACCACCAAGAGGCTGGTGTATCATGATGCGGCTATGCTTCAGTGCAGTGCGTTTACCTTTTGTACCAGCGCACATCAGTACCGCAGCCATTGACGCACCGATACCTGTACAGATAGTAGATACATCCGGGTTGATAATTTGCATGGTGTCGTAGATACCAAGACCTGCGTAAACACTACCACCGGGGCTGTTGATATACATCTGCACATCGCGGTTGCGGTCGGTGCTTTCCAGGAATAACAACTGTGCAGTAACGATATTGGCTACATAGTCATTAATACCTTCACCCAGAAAGATGATACGGTCCATCATCAGGCGAGAGAATACGTCCATTGATGCTACGTTCAGCGGACGTTCTTCGATGATGTATGGCGTAAGTGCCATCGGGTTTTTATATAGTGCCGAAGTATAGTTGTGCAAAGTGGCACTGCTGATGCCATGATGCTTGATGGCATATTTGTTAAACTCATTTGGATTCATAAATCGTATTTTTGAATTACTGTAATCTTATGGATTGGATAAAACAATTTTCAATCCACATTAAATATAGTGCCATTACGGCATATTGCAGTATCAAAACTATCAATTCATATATTCGTATTGTAGCAAAAAGTCATTTTTGCATAAAACAAAAAACTACTATATGGCAAAACTTACACAAGACGAATTGCTGGAGATATTTGAAGCCGTAAAAAAAGAAGTGACTCCTTATGAAAAAGGAACCATCAAAGCACGGATAGATATACAAGGTAAATACGACTTGTGGAGTGAAAAACCGGTTGAGGCTTTCGGCAGAAAATACCCTGCTATGGCTTTTGCTGCAGTAATATTACAGAGCAGTTATGTAGGTTTTTACTTCATGCCTGTGTATGGTAGCGATAAGGTAAAAGAGGCCATACCGCCTGACTTGCTGAAAACATTAAAAGGTAAAGCATGCTTCCACATCAAAACCACTGACAAGGAATTGATGAAACAAATAAAACAGGCTTTGAAATATGGCTATGATGCATACAAAAAACAAGGCTGGGTATAAATTATGCAACTAACACTGGAACTGAATATACCTCCGCTGCAAAGGCCCATCAAGTATCCTAACAAGGTATTACTGATAGGGTCTTGTTTTACCGAAAACATGAGCGAACGACTTGTGCAGCATAAGTTTGACGTACTGAGCAACCCGCATGGTATATTGTTCAACCCGCTGAGCGTGGCACATAGCCTTGAGAGCTATATCAATAATAAAGAATATAAACGAGAGGATTTATTTTACCTGAACGAATTGTGGAACAGTTGGGACCATCACACCCGCTTTTCACATACAGATGCGGATAGTGCGCTGCACCTCATCAACCAATCGCAGGGTGAGGCTGCAGGTTTTATACGCGAGGCTGATTATATTATCATAACCCTCGGTTCGGCTTTTCAATACTACCTGACTGAGCACAACAAACCGGTGGCTAATAATCACCGCGCACCTGCGCAATGGTTTGAAAAGCGGTTGCTGGATATTACTATCATAACATCTGCAATCAGCCATGCTATAGACAGGCTGCTACAGGTAAACCCGGGTGTAAATATCATTTTCACCATCAGCCCGGTACGCCATATACGCGATGGTGTAGTAGATAATAACCGCAGCAAGGCGAGGCTTATAGAAGCGGTGCATGAACTTTGCGGTAAATACGAACATGCTTATTACTTTCCTGCATACGAGCTGATAATTGATATACTGCGCGATTACCGTTATTACGATATAGACTTTGTACACCCCAACTACTTAGCTACATCTTTTGTATGGGAACAGTTTGTAAAATCCTGCATACACCCCGATGCGCAAAGCCTGATGAAAGATGTATTGGAAATAAGTACCGCACGTGCTCACCGCACCCGCTTCCCGGATACTGAAGCGCATCAAAAGTTTAAGGCATCGTATGTACAGAAGATAACTGCCCTGCAAAAAAAATTCCCCTTCCTGAAGCTGGAAGAGGAACTACAATATTTTAGCAGTTGACAAATCAGTTTTCCTGCATTTCGTAGGCTGGTTTCTTTTCGGGTGTAATAACCGTTGTCCCGGTCATTTTACACTGTCCGTTGAATACCGCATTTGGTTCTATCTGAAGTTTTGCAGTCTGTATATTACCATTAATGGTAGATTTTGACTTGAGGCAAAGCATATCTTTTGCAACCACATTGCCGTTTACTGTGCCGAATATATCGGCATTTGCAGCATGGAGGTCACCCTGAACAATACCTGATTCACCCAAAACTACCCTTGCTTTGCAATACACATGGCCTATTATATTACCATCAATGCGCATATCAGTATCCGACTCCATATCGCCATTAACGGTAGTGCCTTGTGCTATCATCGTTACTGTTCCGCCCGGATAATCATGCCCGCTGTTTTTGTTTTTCGTAAACATATTACGGTTTTTTAATAATGAGTAATGCGTTTTCAGTGCGGTTGCAAGGTATGTAGTAAACAAGACCGGACAGTGGGCTCTGTCATAAAATCCTGTTATAATAAGCCAAATAATATGGCAAGGACGTAAATATATATAATAATAACCAATTTCGCCACCCCCCATGTGCAAGTATTTACTACCTTTGCCCCTCATTTTTCCCATTCATGGATCGTAATTCAGTCATTGGCTTTGGCTTATTGATATTGTTGCTTATCGGCTATGTCAGCTACAACAACTATTCGCAAAACCAGTTTTTAGAAAAGAAAAAGGCGGATTCTGTTGCATACGCCAAAGCACACCCCAAAGCAAATATCGATAGCCTGAAAGCAGCGGTGAAGGCCGCTGCACCTGTAGCAACTACTGCAGACAGCGCCATTAATGACTCGCTGCGAAAAACCATGCCTGCCGCTTATTACGGACAGGCAAGTAATATAACACTTGAGAACAAGGACATTACCCTGACGCTGAGCACAAAAGGTGCACACCCGGTAGGCGCTTTGCTGAAGGCATATAAAACGCACGACCAGAAGCCTTTGTACTTCTTTAACGGCGAAAGCAACCAGTTGAGCGCTGTATTGCCTGATGGTAAAACAGCTACTGCCGATTTGTTCTTTACAGCATCGCAAGGCAATGCTGCCAATGGCGACAAAACAGTTGATTTCGTTGCAGACCTTGGTAATGGCAAAGCAGTGCAGGTAACCTATACATTGCCTAACGAGGGCTATATGATAGGCTATAAAATGACACTGAAAGGTATGCCTGGCACCAACCTGCCACTAACATGGCACACAGCAGCCCTGCATACAGAAAACGACCTGAATACAGAGCGTACCAATGCACAGGTTTACTACCGCTATACAGATAATGAGCATGACTATTTCAGCTTCATCAATACTGAAAAAGAGACGCTTGACAAACCGGTACACTGGGTAGGTTTCCGTTCTCAGTATTTCAGTACAGCATTAATCAATACCGATAAAGAAGCTTTTAAGAAAGCAACTGTAGGCGGTAATGCCAAGCTGGAAGATAAAAACACAGTAGCCCTCAGCAGCAATAGCTTTGACATTGCACTGAACAACAGTAACGAGCAAACTGTAAACCTTAACTGGTATATCGGCCCTAATAAATACAGCATCCTCCGCTCTTATAAAATAGAACTGGAAGACATGGTGCCGCTGGGTTATGGTGTAATGGCATTTGTAAAGTATGTAAACAAGTGGCTCATCATCCCGATATTCAATGTACTGAGCGGTTTCATCAGCAACTATGGTATCATCATTATACTGATGACACTTATCATCCGCCTGATACTTTCGTTCTTTACATACAAAAGCTACCTAAGTGCGGCAAAGATGAGGGTACTGAAACCTGAAATTGACGAACTGCGCGCACAGTATAGCGACGACCAGCAGAAGTTTGGTATGGAGCAAATGAAACTCTACCGCAGTGCCGGTGTAAACCCGCTCGGTGGTTGTTTGCCAACACTGTTCCAGCTGCCTATCCTGTTTGCGATGTACTATTTCTTCCCTACATCTATAGAACTGAGGCAGCAGAAATTCCTATGGGCTAATGACCTTTCTACCTACGACAGCATCATCAGCTGGGGTGGCGATATCCCGGTTATTAGCTCTATATTCGGCAACCACATCAGTTTGTTTACCATACTGATGACTGCATCGAGCCTGTTCCTGGCGCTGTACAACCGCAACATGACAGTGCAAGACCCTAACAACCCGATGCTGAAATGGATGCCTTATATTTTCCCGTTCCTGCTGTTTGGCGTATTCAATAAAATGGCCGCTGCATTAACATTCTACTATTTCGCATCGAATATGATAAGTATTGCACAACAGTTTGTAATACAGAAATATATAATAAACGAGAAGGCGATACATGCTCAATTGCAGGAAAACAAAAACAAACCTGCGACAAAAAGCAAGTGGGCCGAACGGATGGAACAAATGCAGCAGGCCCAGATGGAAAAAGCCAAACAAGCCCGCAAAAAGTAGCTCAGGAATTAAGAAATCCGACGGTTTGATTATTTTTTATCAACAATCGGCAATATTTTAATATTCGGAAATTTTAAAATTCTGTACCTTAGTCCTTATTGTATTATCGCTACCTGATGAAAACAACAGGTAGCTTTTTATAAAAATGCTTTCGTTTCAATAGGGGTAAATAAGTTTCGTGTGCTATCGCGCAGCGAAACGGAAATGAAAAACAAAGCCTTACATTCCTGTAAGGCTTCTTTTATTTTATACCGTTGTGTTAATCAGGCATTATACATTGAACCTGAAGTGCAGTACGTCACCGTCCTTTACTTCATACTCTTTACCTTCTATTCGCAGCTTACCGTTTTCGCGGCATGCAGCCTCACTGCCGAATTTTACATAGTCTTCATAAGCAATGGTTTCTGCTTTGATAAAGCCTTTCTCAAAATCTGTATGGATAACGCTTGCAGCCTGCGGTGCTTTCCAACCGCGATGGATAGTCCATGCACGTACTTCCTGTACACCGGCAGTAAAGTAGGTAATCAGATTCAGCAGTTCGTATGCAGCGCGTATCAGGCGGTTCAGCCCCGGTTCTTTCAGTCCGTATTCACCCAGAAACAGTTCTTTATCTTCAGGGTTTTCCATTTCAGATATCTGTGCTTCGATAGAGTTGTTCATTACTATTACCTGCGCACCTTCTTCTGTAGCAGCTTTTACTAAAGCTTCAGAGTATTTGTTGCCTGTGTGTATGGCAGACTCATCTACGTTTGCTACATACAGTACGGGCTTTTGTGTCAGCAAAAACAGGTCAGCAATTGCTTCGAGGTCTTCGCCTTCCAATTGCAGGCCACGTATGTTTTTACCCTGCATCAGGTATTGCTGGCATTGTACCAATACATCGTACACACGTTTTGCCTTAGGGTCGTTCTTAGCTATTTTTTCATAGCGCTGCATTTTCTTCTCTACACTATCCAGGTCTTTCAGTTGCAGCTCTGTATCTATTATTTCCTTATCGCTGATGGGGTTGATAGCTCCTTCTTCGCGCAGGATGTTTTCGTCTTCGAAACAACGGATAACGTGTGCTATAGCATCTACCTCACGGATGTTGGCAAGGAATTTATTACCCAAACCTTCGCCCTTGCTGGCACCTTTTACGAGCCCTGCAATATCCACAAATTCTATGGTGGTAGGCAATATGCGCTGTGGCTGTACCAGTTCTGCCAGTTTTGCCAGGCGCTCGTCGGGTACGTCTACCTGACCCACGTTTGGTTCTATAGTACAGAAACGGTAGTTGGAAGCCTGCGCTTTTGCGCTGTTGCTTACTGCGTTGAATAGTGTTGACTTACCTACATTCGGAAGGCCCACGATGCCTACTTGCAATGCCATATCGCTTTAAAAAATTTGCGCAAAGGTACGGTTTATTTTAGTCGTAAGTAGAAAGTAGAAAGTCGTAAGTATTTGCAAAAGAAAATATATGTACCTATTTCTTTTTAGCCTCTATCATCGCTTTTTCCATCAGGTCATACACCTGTTGTTTCAGGGTGGGCAGGTCTGCCGGAGTCATCCCTGCAACGGGTACAGGTGATAGGTAGATGACCCTGTTGCGCCCGGGGCTCAGCATCCACCAGTGGCTGTAGTGCCAGCGATTGACCGTATCCGGGAATATCATAGGTAAAATGGCGGTTTGTGTATTGATGGCCAAACGGAAAGCGCCATCGTAGAATTCTTTCAGCGGCTTGTCTGTTTCATTGAACGTGCCTTCGGGAAATATAGCAATATTGCTTTCGTGCTTCAGCATACGCCACATCAGGCGCAGGCTTTTAGCACGGCTGTGGGCGCTGCTGCGGTCAACGAGTATAGCCAGTTGTTTATATACAAAACCAAATACGGGTATGCGTGCCATCTCCTTCTTCGCCAGCGTGCGGAAGTATTGGGGTACAGCAGCATATATAAGTATAGTATCGAGGTAAGAAATATGATTGGCAACATATACAAACCTTTTATTGGCCGGCTTGGACCCTGTACGATACACAGGCATACCCATGCAAAAAAGCCAGCCTCTTGACCAATAATGAACTATATACCAGATAACACGCCTTGCCCATGCTTTATCTACCGAGCCAAATGCCAGAAATAAAGGAAATGCCAACAACAGGCAACACAAAAATGTTGCTATCACATATACTACATAAACCGGGCGAAGCAGTCTTAGCAGTATCATATATTACATACCGGGAAACAATGGACGCGCAATAGCCTCGCGGAAAGGCCAAGGTATAGTAGCCAATATGATGATAATTGCTACCAGCGACATCCAGAATACTTTCTTGTATTTAGCTACATCAGGGATGTCTTTCTTTACAGATGCATAACCAATGTGTATCAGGATGATAGCGATAAGCATACCTGTTATGTGTTCTACAGCCCAGAAGCGACTTAGGCTATCTTTCATCACATTGCCCATGCCCTGGTTCTGAATATTCTTTAAGCCCCAAGCGCCTGTGAAGTAGAGGAACATGCCTAAAAGCAATTGGATATCACAAACTATCATAAGCAACATAGCAGGGCGTTTCTCTGCTTTGGTAAATGGCTTATTGCCACCAAGTCCGCCCATGGTTTTTACGATTGTCCATATAGCGAAGATGATAACGAACCAACGCAGAAAATTGTGCAGGTGAAGCATGCCTTGTTGCATAACAAATGAATTTGGTACGCAATCTACAACGCGAAGCAATAGCTTGCAAATAAAAAGAATTGATTACCACCCCATACGCATCCTTAGTTGACGCACATGCTCCATATGGTGGCGGCTGTGCCATGCATAGAGGGCTGCCATCTCCCAGAGTGTATACGTTTTTTTATTATCAGGATGATAATAAGTACGTCCCCATTCTTCATCTTTCAGATTGCGCAGTACAGCCGTAATTCGCCGGTGCAAAGCATGTAGTAATGTGATAGATATATTTACAGGCGTTGCTTCTACATCATATAGTAGCGCCCATTTGTTCTCGTCATAGGGCATGATGGTGGGGTTATCCTCCGTCAGCGCAAACTTTAATCGGATGTACATATTCATATGGCTGTCTGCAATATGGTGCAATACCTGTTGCACCGTCCACCCGCCGGGGCGGTAGGGCGTTTGTAAATGCGCTTCGTCCAGGTTTTCAATGCATGTATCCAGCCATCCCGGTAAAGCCTCCAGTACACTTATCCATTCATTCAGCTTATTGGCATCGTAGGTATCAGGGCTTTGATGCCTGCCGATGGGGTATTTCAATGCTTCTAAATTATCGTCCATGATTGATGGCTTTGTACCAAATGTAGTATTAATTCAAAAATGACGCAGAATGTTGAGTGTCATTGCGCGGGTTTATTATTTTAGTGTCAAATCCATTTGCTGTGTCTCACGGAAAACTGCGAAAAGAAACCAATTGCCTGAACTGCGATGCGCAGGTTGACGGACGCTATTGTAAAAACTGCGGGCAGGAAAACATGGAACCCAAACAAACACTATGGCATCTGATAACACATTTTTTTAACGACCTGACACACTTTGACGGCAAGTTTTTTATTACGCTGAAAAACCTGCTGTTGAAGCCCGGATTCCTGACAGAAGAATATGTAAAAGGCCGAAGGATGAAATACCTGGATCCTGTACGTATGTATCTGTTTGTATCTTTTGCATTCTTTTTATTATATCTATCTCTCAGGAATGATACAAATAAACACAGATATAGTAATGACCCTAAGTTGGTACATGGAATAGACTCTGTGATTGCTGCTAATAAAGGGTCTAAGGATTTTAATATGACAGGTGTGAAAATTAATGGCAATAATGTAATGGTATTTAATTTCGGAGATAACTATTCTAACGGACTGCACCATTACGATTCTCTTCAAAAGGCATTACCTGATAGTCTGAAAAGTGATGAACTCAACAGATACATAGAAAAAAGTATAGTAGGCGTAGCAAATACATACTATCGGAATCCGTATGATTTTATAGGAAATCTTCTGGACAAATTTTATCATTCTTTCTCCAAAGTATTCTTCATATCACTCCCCATATTTTCCCTGATACTTGCATTGCTATATATCCGCAGACGTAGAGAATTCTTTTATGTATCTCATGCAATATTTACACTGCATTGTTACATAGTTGCCTGGTTCTTTCTCGGACTTACAAAAGTAATAAATGTTGTTCTGCCAGATTCTAATACTACAAGCCTTATAATGACATTGTTACTTTATTTTGGAATATCTGTTTACATATTAGTAGCTATGTTTCGCTTCTACAAGCAAAATGTTGTTAAGACAGGTATCAAATGGTTGATACTTGTTGCCATTATGTCTGTAGTATTATTACTAATTCTGTTTGGGCTTTTAGTCAACTCATTTTTTGCAATGGCCGGTGGGCATTAAAACAAACCGAACATGTCGCATCAACACGAAAGAAAGGAGAAAAAATGTCTGAACTGTGGTGCAAATTTGTACGACCGATTTTGCCACAAATGCGGGCAGGAAAATGTTGAACCTAAGCAAACATTTTGGGGGTTAGTAACGCATTTTTTCAACGATATTACTCACTTCGATAGCAAATTATGGGCAACAGTCAAAACTTTACTCTTTAAACCAGGTTTTCTGACTGAAGAATATATAAAAGGACGACGCGTACAGTATTTGGACCCTATACGTATGTACCTCTTTATTTCTTTTGCATTTTTTCTTGTTTTTCTAAGTCTTGAGCCAACAAGCCCCAAATATCTGAAACAAACACACCCTAAAATCACACATGTTATTGATTCTACGACACGTACTATTGATGAATTTAACAGAGCTACGGGCCTTAACCTTAATTTAGTTGGTGAAGTACATGTTGAAGGGGAAAAGATACCTTATATGTACACGGACTCCATATCTCTTTTAGGTCAAAAATATTATGATTCTGTACAAAACAGTTTGCCTGACAGCCTCAAACACAACTTTTGGAATCGCTACCTTCAAAAAAGAAGAATAGCTATTGGTGCTGCTTATAATCTAGACCCATATAACTTTTATGGTAGTGTGGAAGATAGCTTCAAGCATTCTATCTCAAAAATATTCTTCATATCACTTCCTATATTTTCGTTCTTCTTGTACTTGCTTTATTTCCGTAAGAGAAAAACTTACTACTATGTATCTCATGCTATTTTTTCATTGCATTGCTATACAGTTGCCTTTATTCTTTTGCTACTATTTATAGTGGTCAGCAATAAATACTATTCTATAAATGATAGATTTATTCCTTTTGTAATAGGCGCAGTAATCGCAGGCTATGCAACCTATATGCTGATAGCTATGAAGAACTTTTACAAGCAAAGATGGCTAACAACATTCGGTAAATTTCTATTATTATCGGCATCAACCTGTGTACAAATTATCGGTTTAGAGAAGTTACTCTATCTAAAATCATTATGGTCGATGGGAATAAATTATTAAGCTATTTCCCATCCAGTATCACAGGTGTGCTGCCTTTGCCCATCATGATGATTTTTGCATTGTCTGATGCAGCAAGATCTTTCATCGCTTTTATCTGCTCATACTGCAGTTGTTTTTCTGTCAGGCTCTCGCTGATGATGTGCTGATAGTCTGCAATACCCTGTGCTTCTATACGTTTGCGCTCTGCTTCCTGCTTTTCCTTTTGCAGTACAAACTGCATTTTCTGTGCTTCCTGCTCTGCGTTTATTTTAGTTTCAATCGTATTTTTCACAGACGTGGGCAATGTTATATTTCTTACCAGCAAATTCTCCAGCATCAGGCCACGTTTTTTAAACTCATCTTCCATACCCTTAAATATCCTTGCCTGAAATTCATCGCGCTTGGTGGAGTACAGGGCTACTGCATCGTAGTAGACTGCATTGTCGCGTATTTTGGTTCGGGCTATTGGGCGCACAATTTTTTCTACATAGTCGATGCCTATTTTGCGCAATATGTCTGGTGCATCGCCGGGTATAACTTTGTATAGTACCGTCAGGTCTATCGTCACTTCCAGTCCATCTGCACTCAATACACGTATTGCATCATCGCCCGATTTTTCTCCCTCATCATGCACACCGCTCATAGTATAGTTTTGTGTACGCACATCTACCTCTACAACATCTACCAACGGGTTTACCATATGCAGCCCACTATTCAGTACATCCGGCTGTATTTTACCAAATAGTTTTTTAACCCCAATATAGCCTGCATCTATCTGCACCACGCTTGCTGTCAAAAAACCCAGCAATACCAATATCATGGATAGTAGCCTTACACCTTTTATTACAGGTTTTATTTTATCTGTAATGCCTGCTGCTATAAAACTTGCTATTAAGATGATAACACCTAAGATGATGAAGCCCATGTTGGAGTATTTATGCTAAAGGTACTAAGGAATATACATTAAAAGCGAAGGGCTTGCCCTAAAGCAAGCCCTTCTATACAAACCACCTATGACCTATTATTCTTTTATCAGTTGTTGTGCTTTATACACTTCACCATCCGATGTCAGTTTGATGAAATACACACCTTTATTCAAATCGCCGATGTACAGATTGTTTCCTGTTAATGTCTGGCGTTTTACTTCTCTGCCTGCTACGTCGTAAACCTGTACTGTATTGTCTTTGCCAGCTACTTTGATAAATATCTCGTTTTGCGCAGGGTTCGGATACATTTCAAATGCTTGTGCTGCACGTATGGATGCAATACCGGTACCACTGTTTTTATATTGCGGCTCTACTGCAATGTCTGATATCGGCAAACCAAGTCCTATGTCTGCTATCAACGTCATAGCGCCGGATGCGTTGATGCTGTAAAACTTATCGTTAACTGCACCCAATATGTTGGCAGATACAAAACCTTTGTTCGATACGCTTGTAGAATCGTAGAAGAAATCGATGTCTGTTGTCATATCACTAAGGTTCACGGTATAAGCACTATTCATTACTGTGCTGAGTGTACCTCCGTTCGGAGAGTTTATTTTTATGTAAGACCCCAGCGAATCATCCAATCCAAACAGTTCTGTAGTTTTTGCGTTCACATAACTATTGGTATATGCTACTGCACCGATGCGTGGCATTTTGCCAACATTCACATCACCTGCTATATATGCTACAGTAGTATCTGTTACTGCTATTGCACCGTTGTCAGGATTCAGTCTGTAGTTCATACCATTTGCACGGCTTATCAAGCGTATCCTGTCTGCTACAGGATTGAAATCGAAAGCTACCATGCCTGTAGATCCCAGATTGATAGCCGTTGCAGTTGCGTTAACTGCTGTTGCCATGGCAGTACTCGTGCTGATGGTATACAACTGATATTCCATCGTAGTCATGTTATAGCCCAAAGCATACAGCATACCATTCTTAGGACGGAAATCTATACCCACAATACTCTGCCCGGCGCTAATGCCTGTTATAGCCATAGAACTGCGGATGAATTTCGGATTATCACTATCAAAAGATATGAGTGCAGCACCTTGCAATGCATACACCATTTTGCCCGTTACTGCAGGCATTGTTCTATCTATTACTACTGCAATGTTTTTTACATCCAGACCACCACCTATCATGCCAACACTTGTTACCATACCTGTTGCCAGATTGATAGTGTAAAGATTGTCATTGATGTTAGCACCTGTATTAGCTGCCAGATATGCCATGTTAGTAACCGTAACAGGATCCATATAGATATCCATATCAATAGACTTTGTTACATTATTCACAACTATACCGCTAATTCCTACAGTGTTCAACGTACCGTTGTTAGGCGGTATTTGTGTTGTAAGTATATTCAGGCTCATATCATAGTTATACAATATTGTAACTGCAGAACCGATGTAACTATTAGTATATGCACAGGCACCTATTGCTGCACTTGCTGCTGCGTTTACATCACCCACTGCATAAGCGAGGTCCATATCTGTTGCTACAATAGCACCTGTAACAGGGTGCAGGCGATAGTTCTTTTTATTGGCGCCCACTACACGAATTCTGTCTACAGTGGGATTGAAGTCGAAACTGATGGCACTGTTGCTGCCCAACATCAGCATAATGGGTGTACTGTTGATAACAGTAGCCGCACCTGTTGTAGCATTGATTGTATATAACTGAGCCTCAGTAGTTGATGAATTATAACCCATTGCATATAGCTCTCCTGTAGCAGGCCTGTAGTCTACACCGGCAACTGTTTGGCCGGCGGTCATACCTGTAATAGCAATTGGTGTAGTAGTAGTGCCCGGCGCTGATGCACTTGCCATAGTAAAGATTTTGTCGTCCTGCGTTATGCCGACTATTTTTTGCGCTGATGCCTGTTGTGCATATAGCAAAGATGCCAATGCCACAGTGTTGAGTATTGTATTCTTCATAATGGTTGTTTTGAGTATTTACGAAGCACAGACCTGTTTGGTTTGATTTGTCTATAGGCTTATTGACGAACGGATGTACATTATCCCTAAATTTGCATCCTGAGGCAATGAAAAAGACCAGCACTATTTCTGTTATACAAACGCAAGAGGCGCCCATAGAACGTATTCTGGGGCAGCAGGCGCATGTTATCAGCCGTGCGGTGATGTTGCAAAACAGGGATATTCAGGCAGAGAGAATCGTTGTAAGCTTTGACGAGCACAACTGGCCAGAAGAGCATGCAAGGCTCAACCTCTTCCCGATAGCCGACGGGCTGTTTTGTCTGCAACTGCTTTATTTACAATACAATAGCAAGCCCGGAGAGGCAGAAGTGGTGTGGATAGAGTTCAAGCCGACTTATTTTGAGCAATACCCTATATCATTGCTGGAAACGGAACAACCTTTCCGGTTCGACCAAGTAACAGAGCAGCAGTTTTCTATCTGCAGCCAGTCTACGGCTATGCTGCAGCAGATGAAAGAGCCTACAGCGCCTACTGCCTTCACACAAACATTACAACAGAAAGAAACCATCATTGCACTACTACGCCGCGCGTTGGAGTGTATTACGATGCCTTTCACTGTATGTCCTGTACCTGCCTGTCGCTTTCTGGCATATGATAGCGAACGCGAAAAAGTAATGGAAGCACGCCGTGTGGTAGAGATGCATTTCGATAATCCGCTGACGATAAAAGAACTATCGCGCAAAGTAGCGATGAACGAATGCTACCTGAAAAAAGGCTTTAAAGCACTGACAGGAAAAACCATCCACGAATACACGCAAGACCTGCGCATCAGCAAAGCAAAAGAAATGCTGCAACAGCAGGGGCTCTCTGTGTCAGACGTTGCCAATACACTTGGCTTCAGCAGTATATCGCACTTCAGCACAGCTTTCAAAAAAGCTACGGGTATGAAGCCTTGCGAGCTGCTTTCTTAACGAACGTATTTACCGATAAAAGGAAATGATTTCAGTTCTTTCTGCTCTTGTTTGAAGATGTAGAACAGATAACCTGCAAACAGTACAGTGCCGCTTGCTATGCGTATAGCAACCACATCTACATACCTGCTGATGAGCGCCTGCACACCATAGAGCAACAACATCACACCGAGGTATTTTGCCATCTTGCCCACCTGATATGGAATAGGGTAATATTTCTGCCCCCACATAAAAGAGAGGTACATCATAACACCATAGCATAGCAACGTGCCCCATGCACAGGCATTATAGCCCCATACCGGTATCAACAACCAGTTAAAGATGACGGTAACAACAGAACCGATGACCATAATATAGGTACCGAAATAGGTTTTGTCTGTCAACTTGTACCACACAGTAAGGTTGTAGTATATACCAAGAAAAATATACGACAGCAACATAACAGGTACTAAATGTATAGCCTGTATATGCTCTCCGATAAAGAGTTTCCACACATCCATATACAGCATTACATTCAGAAACATCAGCGCCATGATGATGACAAACCATTTCATAACACGTGCATAAGTATGTTGCGCATCGCCATCTTTTGCAATAGAAAAGAAGAAAGGCTCTGCCGCCATTTTGAATGCCTGTATCACCAGATTGATGAGTACCGCCAGCCTCAGCGCCATGGTAAAAGAACCGATAGCTTTTACATTCTCTGCATCAGTACCGGGGTGCAGCTCCATAAACATGACGCGGTTCAGCGTATCGTTTATCTGCCCTGCAAAACCTGCTATCAGTATAGGAAAGCCGTAGGTAAGTACTCGCTTCAGCAATGCTTTATCTACCTTAGGTTGATACACCCTCCACTCTCTTTGCAACAATAACAGCGTTATAGCTGCCTGCAAAAGATTGGCAAAAAGTATGAAGCCGATGCCGTAGTGTTTGTTGTACCAATCAGCAAACCAGCCTGCATGTATGTTTTTGCCAAAGCTGAAGAGGAATATAATAGTGCAGACAAATACTACGATACCCACTACTTTGGTAAATGCATAAACGCGCGGGCGGTTATCGTTTCTCAGTTTCGCAAATGGCAGTGCAGACAAGGCATCCAACCCTATGATGGCAGCACACCATGCTACATATTCTGTATGTGTACCAAGTTGTGCAAAATCTGCTACCTGCTGATTGAAGAGTATAAGGCATACTGAAAAAAGCAACGTGGTAACAACCATGCTACTGGTCTGTGTATTATATAGCTGCTTACTGTCTTCTGTTTTGCTGAAGCGGAAGAACGAGGTTTCCATACCATAGGTATAGAGTACGTTCATAATAGGGAAGAGTGTATAGATGTACCCATACTGGCCAATAATATACCTGCCTTCTTCGCCTGTGAGTGTATAGGCAAGATAAGGAGTGAGCAGATAGGTAAGCATACGTGCAGCTATGGTGCTGACACCATACCACATTGTTTGCCCTGCCAGTTTTTTTAGTGAAGCCAATGTTTAGTTGATTGGTTGATTTGTTAATCAGTTGACTTGTTGTGATGAAAATACTGATTATCCAATCAACAAGTCAATAAATCAACTAGTCAATAACCCATGTTTCTCTTCCTTCCAGCAGCTTATCGAGGTTGCCTTTGCCTTTTGTAGCTATGGCGTCTTCTATCTGCAGCTTCATAGCATCCTCGTACGTAGGGCGTTCTGTTTCGTAGAACACACCAAACGGACGTGGGTAGTGCCCTTCAGTTGCCGGGTTATCAAAGAAACGGGTAAGTATCTGTGCTTTGAAGAAATCTTTCTCGTCGTGTATCCACAGGTCGTCGGCACTATGGCCATCTGCCATGTTCACTATCTGTGGTTTGTAACCATCCAGCTTGATGCCTTTGTCTTTGTTGGCACCATATAGCATAGGTTGTCCTTGTTCCAGAAACAATCCTTCTTCTGCTTTGCTGCTCTTTTCTGTAAATATCTCGAAAGCTCCATCGTTAAAGATGTTGCAGTTCTGGTATATCTCCAGGAAAGAAGCACCGTGGTGCGCATTGCTGCGCAGCAGCATCTGCTGCAGGTGTTTCGGGTCGCGGTCCATAGTACGTGCTATGAAGCTGGCATCTGCACCCATAGCCAGTGCTAAAGGATTGAATGGATGGTCTATAGACCCGAACGGGGTAGACTTGGTTACTTTATTTTCTTCAGACGTTGGCGAATATTGCCCTTTTGTAAGGCCGTATATCTGGTTGTTGAAGAGAAGGATGTTTACATCAAAATTCCTGCGCAGCAGGTGAATGGTGTGGTTGCCACCGATGCTCAGGCCGTCGCCATCACCGGTTACAATCCATACACTCAGCTCGGGGCGGGTAGCCTTCAGTCCGCTTGCTATGGCTGTGGCACGCCCATGTATGCTGTGCATACCAAACGTATTCATATAATACGGGAAGCGGCTGCTGCAGCCGATGCCCGATATAATAACTATATTCTCTCTCGGGATACCCGTTTGAGGAAGTATGGTTTGTACTTGTTTCAGTATGGAATAATCTCCGCAGCCGGGGCACCAACGCACTTCCTGGTCGGTAGCAAAATCTTTTGCCGTAAGCGCAGGTGTTGTTACAACGTCACTCATAAGTAAAATATCATACAAATTTACAGTATAAATAGCACTTAAAGCAAACTAATACCCCGGTGTGACAAGCATTTATGAAAACCTTAATAGGTTTGTACTGATATTACGATAAAGATAAAACTCCCTGAGCCTGTTTTTACAGGCTCTAATTTTATCTTTACACACATGAAATCTCCCATTGGTATATTCGATAGTGGTTATGGCGGGCTGACGGTCTTCAAATCTATTGCTGCACGCATGCCGCAGTACGACTATATATACCTGGGCGATAATGGCCGCGCGCCCTACGGCAACCGCAGCTACGAGACGGTACACGAATACACACTACAATGTGTACAATGGTTTTTTGAGCAGGGCTGCGGGCTGGTGATACTTGCCTGCAATACGGCCAGTGCCAAAGCGCTACGCACCATTCAGCAGGAAGACCTGCCGAAAATAGATGGCAGCAAACGTGTGCTGGGTGTAATACGACCAACGGCCGAGGTAATAGGCAACTATACTAAAACAAAACACATAGCCGTATTGGGTACACGTGGTACGGTCAATTCAGGTTCTTACGAAATAGAAATCGGTAAATTTTTCCCCGATGTGCAGGTACACCAGATGGCATGCCCTATGTGGGTGCCTATTGTTGAGTATGGTGAATACAATAGTGAGGGTGCAGACTTCTTTGTAAAAAAATATCTGGACCAATTGATGCAGGATGCACCGCAAACAGATACGGTACTGCTGGCCTGTACACACTATCCGCTGCTGATGGATAAAATAAAAAAACACCTGCCTGCAGGCATCAATGTAATAGCACAGGGCGATATTGTAGCCAACAGCCTTGCGGATTATCTGCAGCGTCATCCTGAAATGGAAAGCAGGCTAAGCACAGGCAGCAAAATGAAATTCTATACAACAGATGATGTAAAGGATTTTGATGCACACGCATCTGTATTCTTTGGCAGGGCTGTGAGTGCCGAGCATCTGCATCTGTAATTATTCCTCTTTGTATTCATAGCCTTCGGGCAGTTGGTACCTAGCGTCAAAATTGTACCGCATAGACCAGTATAGCGGCAATAATAACCATTCCTCGCGCCTTTTATCTACGTTCTTTACATCCAGTAAATTGGGGTAGGTTATTTTTTTATCTGCTGTATATCTATAGTATGTTCCATACAATTCTTTTTTGCCAAGTAAAGTCTGCTCGTAGTCCAATGCATTGTACAGGAAAGTGTTGGGTAGCTTACCATCATATATTGCTTGTATTATTATGCTGCGCAGTTTTTCCTTGAGTTCGCTCTCTTTAGGTGTTGCAATATCATGATGCACAAGCATTTTAAAGTTTGTAAATATCTCTTCATTCAACTTATTTACATCTGGCATACCATTGGTTTGTATATATGCAATTAGCTGGCTCAGGCTTGTTGTATCAGTAGTATACAAATACTCCCATGCAAATTTTTTAATGATGCTGTCTTTATTATTCAGAAAAGCATCTTCTCTTATAAACTGGTCTTTTGTATAAAGTTCCTTTACCAACAGAGAAAAACGCATATCAGCTTCTGCATTGAACTTTGCTGAAGCTATCGCAGCTTTTTTCACAAATGCTTTATATTTATCCGTTTTATTATTTGCTGTGAGAAACTCCAGATAGTTACGTTCATTATTCTCGCAGCCTAACGATAACGATGCGAGAAAGGTTTCTTCTGCTTTGATGGTATCTTTTACAAGCTCATACCAATAAGCTGCTATACTAACATCTTGTTTTTGCGGCTTGCAAAATTGTTTGGCAGCTTCATAGTTTTTTACCGCACCGGAATAATCCTTTTTTATAAAACAGATTTTGGCTTTGTTTATAAACTCATTGTAAGATTTTACTTCTGGTTTGAACTGGGCATTTGCTACAACAGCCATCAAGCAAATAATAAGGGTGTTAGTAAATTTCAACATATTATAGGTTTGTTACACAATATAAAAAACAAAAGCGGCAACATGTGCCGCTTTATATATTTCATACTTTATTCCTACGCTGTTACTTCCACTCCGTCTTCTATGTCTTTGTAGCGTTTCACCTGGTCGAGTGCATCGGGTACCACATCGCTTATCACAACAATGAATGAGTCTTTTTGTGCTGTGGCTATAGCATGGTCTATTGCTTCACTCTCTTTGCGGAAGAGTGTTATTTTTTTCAGCGGGTCTATATTTTTTATACCACGCGTCATCAGTTCTATCATTTCTTCCTCGGTACGGCCACGCAGATTTTTATCCTGTCTGATGATGATTTCGTCAAATATCTTAGCCGACTCTTCGCCAAGCGATATAATGTCTTCATCTCTTCTATCGCCCACACCTGCTACTATACCTACTTTCAGCGGTGCATCTACAGACTGTACATATTTACCTATTGCCTGTATACCATGCGTGTTGTGCGCATAGTCAAGCATCACGGTAAAGTTTTTGAAGTTGAACATATTCATACGTCCCGGTGTCATTGCCGGCGATGGTACAAATGTTTGCAGCGCAAGGCGTATGTCTTCTGTTTTGAAATCGCGCACATAAGCTGCCAGTGTAGCACCCAGCACATTCGATATATTGAACTCGGCCTTGCCAGAGAATGTGATAGGTATGTTCGTCACTTTCTCTACACGTATCTTCCAGCCACCTTTCAGTATGGTAACATAGCCATGCTCGTATATCGCTGCCAGTCCACCTTTTGAGCAATGCTCTTTGATGCGTGGATTATCTTCATGCAGCGAGAAGAGTGCAACTTTACAATCCAGTCCGTCGCGCATTGCATATACCAGATCATCATCAGCATTCAGTATCGCATAGCCTTCGGGGAATACCGTTTGTGGTACTACACCTTTTACTCTTGCCAGTTTTTCAATCGTGTCTATGCCTTGCAATCCTAAGTGGTCTGCAGCTACATTGGTTACTACTGCTACATCGCAATTGTGAAAGCCTAGACCAGCACGCAGCAATCCGCCACGTGCACATTCCAGTACTGCATAATCTACTGTAGGGTCTTTCAATACAAACTCTGCAGATATAGGGCCTGTACAATCGCCCTTTACCATCAGTTGGTTTTGTATATATACACCATCGGTGGTAGTGTAGCCTACTTTGTGGCCCATCTGTTTTACGATGTGTGCTATCAGGCGTGTAGTAGTTGTTTTACCATTGGTACCCGATATGGCAATGATAGGAATCCTTGCACTTGTACCTGGCGGATACAGCATATCTATCACAGGTTCTGCAACGTTGCGTGGCAGGCCCTCTGTAGGATCCAGATGCATACGGAAACCCGGTGCAGCGTTTACTTCCAGTACGACACCACCGTTTTCTGTTATTGGTACACTCAGGTCGGGTGCCATGATGTCTATACCGCAAATATCAAGACCTATGATGCGTGCTATACGCTCTGCCATAAATATATTGGTAGGATGCACAAAGTCTGTAACGTCTGTTGCTGTACCACCCGTGCTCAGGTTGGCAGTAGGCTTCAGCCACAGTTCTTCTTTATCTGCCAGTACGGTAGACAGTGTGTATTCTTTCTTGTTCAGCATGTCCATCGTAAAGTCATCTACTTTGATAGATGTCAATACTTTTTCGTGCCCGTAGCCACGACGCGGATCCTGATTCACAATGTCTATCAGCTCTTGTATAGTGTGTTTGCCATCACCAATTACTGCTGCAGGTGTGCGTAGTGCTGCTGCTACAAATTTGTAATTGATAACCAAAAGCCTAAAATCACGACCTGTAATGAACTTCTCACAAATAACAGAGCGACCGTATTTCTTCGCTGCTTCCAACGCTATAACTGCATCCTCCCATGTTTTCACATTTGTCGTTGCTCCCTTGCCATGATTACCATTCACCGGCTTCAGCACTATCGGGTAGCCTATCTTATCAATAGCTGCCTGCAGGTCAACTTCATCATAAATGATGCGTCCGCGTGGCACAGGTATTTCTGCTGCTTCCAGCAGGTTTTTTGTTTCCTCTTTATCGCAAGCTATTTCTACTGCTATGCTGCTGGTAGTACTGGCAACTGTAGCCTGTACACGTTTCTGGTTTTTACCATAACCCAGCTGCACCAGCGAGTGTCTGTTGAGCCTGATGTATGGTATCTTACGTTTAATGGCTTCATCTACAATAGAACCTGTACTTGGCCCCAGGCGCTCGTCTTCACGAATCTCGCGCAGGTCTTGTATATCTTTTTCAAGGTCGTAAGGCTCCCCGGCTATCAATGCTTCTGCAATGCGTACTGCCGCTTTGGCTGTATATATACCTGCCTTTGCTTCGTAGTAAGAAAATACAACATGATATACACCGCGCTTATCACTCTCTCGCGTACGACCAAAGCCCGTATCCATGCCTGCAAGTGTTTGCAGCTCCAGCGCTATATGTTCTATTACATGGCCCATCCACGTGCCATCCTTCACACGGCTAAAGAAACCACCGGGCGCACCCTCAGAGCAGCGATGCTCATACAGGCTGGGCATTAATGCCTGCAATCTTTCCAGAAACCCGTCTATTAGATTGGTAGGACGATCTTCCAGCTCCTCCAGGTCTAACAGCATTACAACCAACTTATGTCGCTTCACAGACCAGTAGTTCGGACCGTTCATCACTTTAATATCTAATATCTTCATACTTCACAATATTTTGAGCTAAACAAGTTAATAAATATTAATGCCTAAGTCAAATGCAGAAAAAGAATAAATTTGTAGAATTAATTTATTGTTATCAAAGTGGTTCAGTCATATCCCAAAGGAATCTTAGTGTCGGTAGGTGGCGCAGAAGATAAAGGAACAGATTTAGAAAAAGGTATTGTTGAACGAAACAGACTTAACTTCTTCGAAATAGGTATCCTCAAAAATGTTGTAAGCCTTACCGGTGTTAAAGACCCGATTGTAGAGGTGGTAACGACTGCATCTTCTATACCCGATGAGGTGGCTGAAAACTACGTAGATGCCTTCAGCAAACTTGGATGTAAAAAGATAGGCCATCTGCGCATACGCCATAGGGAAGATGCTGCTAAAGCTGAATATATAGAACGCCTGAAAGCTTGCGATTGCATCATGTTTTCGGGTGGCAACCAGTTAAGATTGTCTTCTATTTTCGGTGGTACACAGTTTCTGGATATACTAAGGCAACGCCTGCAAAACGAGCATTTTGTTGTTGGTGGTACAAGCGCGGGTGCTATGGCCATGAGCAACACCATGATATACGAAGGCAGTGCAGACAAAGCACACCTGAAAGGCGAAGTAAAAATCACCACAGGTTTAGGCTTTCTTCAAAATGTAATCATCGATTCTCACTTCGATAAGCGTGGCAGGTTCAATCGGTTGGCACAGGCAGTAGCTGCCAATCCAGGTGCTATTGGTATAGGCCTGGGCGAAGACACAGGTGTTGTTGTAACGGAAGGACATACCCTGAAAGCAATAGGCAGTGGTAGTGTAGTAATTATTGACGGTAAGAATATTGAGTACAACAATATTGCAGACATCCGCACAGGTGAACCGATAAGTGTTGAAAACATTATGGTGCACATTATGAGCAGCGGCGATATTTACAACCTGCAAACACGCACTTTTGAAGGAAAGGAGATAGTGATTGATGATGAGGGTTAGGGAAAAAAGACTACCTATACTTATTCAAATTGATAGTGATAGTTTTCTTCTTTAATGGTTGCCTTGATATGATATACCTCAGTTTCAATTCTTGATTGGATAGTTGAGGTTCCTCAAATAAGTATTCAGGATACATTTCTCCTGCATTGTTTAATGCGTTATCAATTTCGTTAGCCGACAATGGTATTAGATACTTCTTCTCAGTATCAATATTATGGATGGTTATCGACGTATACTTTGCTGTTTTATCAGTGTAATTACTGTTTGTAATCTTAACAATAATTGGCTCGTTCTTATTTGTGTCAATGTAAAGCACTCTTCCTAAGTTAGCCTTTTGCTTCCCTGTTTCTTTGTCAAATAAATAATACTCAGGTGGGCTACAGCAGCCAGATATTACATCATTGCGTATCAGAAAATACCTTTTATATTCATTAGCATAACTGAACCCTAGTCTTCCTGTGTAAGGAACAAATTCCATAGAAAATAGTATATCTCTTTTCTTCACATTTTCATAGGTCAACCATGATGAATCGCAAGTGAAACTCCAATATAACTTAGCGCCGTTGTCAAAAACAATTGGTGAACAATTTATCAACTCATTAAGGCTTACATTGGCATCACAGCCACATGATTGTGCCTTAACTAATGACGAACAACATACAAGTAATATGAACAATAATCTATTCATGCCTAATCCTTATATATCATCACCTTTTTTTCAGTCTCTGTAGCATATCCGCGATACATGCCTTCACTGTTGAAAGGCAGTTCTATATTACCATGTTTATCCAATGCAACTAGGCCACCTTCACCTTGTATTTTTACCAGCTTGTCCTGTACTACCACATCGCATGCTTCTCTAAGCGATAGTCCTTTGTATTCCATCAGGCAGCTGATATCGTAAGCCACTACTGCGCGTATAAACAGCTCGCCATGCCCTGTACATGATATAGCGCAGGTATTGTTATTGGCATAGGTACCAGCACCTATGATAGGGCTATCGCCCATGCGCCCGAATTTTTTATTGGTCATACCACCTGTACTGGTTGCCGCTGCAAGATTGCCGTTGGCATCCAGTGCTACTGCACCCACTGTCCCGAATTTTTTATCGTTATGGTCCAGGCTGATGCTATCTTCTTTCAATGCCTGCTGCCACTGCTCGTAGCGATGCTGAACGTAGAAATAAGCATCGTCCTCAAACTGCAGCCCCTGCTGTTTTGCAAACTGTTCTGCACCCTGCCCGCATAGCAATACATGCTCACTTTTATCCATGATGGTTCGTGCCAATAATACAGGGTTTTTCACATTCCTGATACCCGATACTGCACCGGCATCTATATTCTTTCCATCCATTATACTGGCATCCATTTCGTGCCCGCCTGCATTGTTGAAGACAGAACCCCTGCCCGCATTAAACAACGGAAAATCTTCCAGCGATACTACTGCTGCCTGCACTGCATCTACCGCACTGCCACCTGCCTGCAATACGCTGTAACCCGCCTGCAGCGCATCCTGCAGCCCTTGCTCATATTGCTGTTGCAATTCAGCCGTCATGCTGCTGCGCAAAATAGTACCTGCTCCTCCGTGTATGGCTAATCTTATCATTGTAGTATATGATGTACCTGTAAATCTAAAAAGAAAAGCGGCAACAAGTGCCGCTTCAATGTATTATTCAAAGTCCCCTTCAGGAATTATACGTCAATCTTCGCATACTTAGCGTGGCTTTCAATGAACTCACGGCGTGGTGCTACTTCGTCGCCCATCAGCATAGAGAATACGCTGTCTGCTTCTGCTGCACTTTCAATTGTTACCTGCTTCAGTATACGTGTTGCAGGGTTCATGGTAGTTTCCCACAGCTGGTCTGCGTTCATCTCACCAAGACCTTTGTATCGCTGAATGTTTACGCTGTCTTCTTTACCATTTGCCATGCGCTCTATAGCAGCTTTACGGTTTTCTTCAGTCCATGCATACTCCTGATCTTTACCTTTCTTCACCAAATACAACGGTGGTTGTGCAAGGTACACATAGCCCTGTTCTACCAGTGCCGTCATATAGCGGAAGAAGAACGTCAATATCAGCGTAGCGATGTGTGAACCATCCACATCGGCATCGGTCATGATGATGATTTTGTGGTAACGAAGTTTAGTAAGGTTCAGTGCTTTGGGGTCTTCAGGTGTACCGATGCTAACGCCCAATGCGGTGAACATATTCTTAATCTCTTCGTTCTCGTATATTTTATGTTCCTGTGCTTTTTCTACGTTCAGTATTTTACCACGTAATGGCAGAATAGCCTGGAAGCTACGGTCGCGGCCTTGCTTGGCTGTACCACCTGCCGAGTCACCCTCCACCAGATACAGTTCGCATTTTTGCGGGTCGCGGTCGCTGCAGTCAGCCAGTTTGCCCGGCATACCACCACCGGTCAGTACGCTTTTACGTTGTACCAGTTCGCGTGCTTTACGTGCTGCTGCACGTGCCTGTGCCGCTATGATTACTTTATCAATAATCAGCTTGGCTTCTTTCGGGTGTTCTTCAAGGTAGGCTTCCAGTACACGGCTTACGCATACATCCACCACACCCATTACTTCGTTATTACCCAGTTTTGTTTTTGTCTGTCCTTCAAACTGCGGCTCGGGTACTTTTACAGATATGATAGCACTCAATCCTTCACGGAAGTCATCACCTGTTATCTCCACCTTAGCCCTTTCAAACAGTTTGTTCTTATCGCCGTAAGACTTGAACACGCGGGTGATAGACCTGCGGAAACCCGCAACGTGTGTACCGCCCTCTATGGTGTTGATGTTGTTTACGTAAGAGAAGATGTGTTCGTTGTACGATGTGTTGTAGCTCATAGCCACATCTACTGCCACATTTGTGTCTGTATCATGACCCTCTACATATATCGGTATCGGCAATAACGGGTTGCGGCCTGCTTTGGTATCCAGCATCGCAACAAACTCCATTATACCCCCTTCACTGAAAAATACTTCCGATTGCGGGTTGCCTTCTTCATCTTTCTCTCTCAGGTCTGTAAGTACTATACGGATGCCTTTATTCAGGTAAGACAATTCGCGCAAACGGCCTGCCAGTATTTCCCTGTTGTAAACGGTATCCTTAAAAATGCTATCATCAGGCCAGAAGTGTTGTTTGGTACCACGCTTGTCTGTAGTGCCTATTTCGCGTACAGGATACTGTGGTATACCCATTCTGTATTCCTGTTCAAATATTTTACCCTCGCGGCTTACGGTTGTCTGCATTACAGCGCTCAGTGCGTTTACGCAACTCACACCCACACCGTGCAAACCGCCCGATACCTTGTAAGAATCTTTATCGAATTTACCACCTGCGTGCAGTACCGTCATTACAACCTCCAGCGCGCTGCGGCCTTCTTTAGGGTGGATGCCCGTAGGGATACCACGTCCATCATCTTCTACACTTATCGAGTTATCCTCGTGTATGTATACGCTGATGTTTTTACAGTGTCCTGCCAGTGCTTCATCTATCGAGTTATCTACTACCTCGTACACTAGATGGTGCAAACCTTTTACGCCTATATCGCCGATGTACATCGCGGGACGCTTACGCACCGCTTCCAAACCTTCCAGTACCTGGATACTTCCCGCATCGTAGCCTGTGGATTTTTGTAAAACCTCGTTTTCTGTACTCATGTGTTGTTGTAACGAACCTGTTTTTGTGTATGCGGACGCGGTGCTGCCCAGTGTTGAAAATAACGTGCAAAAAACCGCGAAATACCCGCTTTTGGTTATCCTGCGAAGGTACTGAAAAAAGGCGGCAACAACAAAGAAAAACAGGGGTTTTAACAAGCCCTCAAATGCCTGTAAACAGTGGCTTTGAGCGGAACGTGGGTAAATATCCGGAAAGGGGGGTGCCGGGCAGCTTTGGGGGGATAGGCAATACGGATGCATAGGGTGGTGTGGTTTCAGGTGTTTATTACCACAAAAATACGAGTTTATAATTAATTTACAAAATATTTGAAGCAGCAGGAGTATATACTACTACTTTAGTTTGTTTTACTTTCTTTTAGTTTATTTTCTTTTGCTTGAAAAAACGCAACTTGTGCTCAAGCCGTTGTTTGCGATAATCCAACTTAGAGGTTGACTTATTGTCGGAATACTATCCCCTAGCATTCACCTGCCTTGTAAAAAGCAGCAGGTATGCCATAATAACTAGGATGGATGTAACGGATGATGCCAGTATCTTCAGCAGCAGGTAGCCTATGTTTGTAAAGCTCCACAACTCGATACCAAAGTACAGGCTATGGTGTATCAGTATCAGGAAAGAACTATAAACAAGAAATGGCATCCAGCCCATGTTCTTTACATTCGGGCTCTGGTTAGGGTATTCACTCAAGTTCTTCGGCATCAGTGCATTCAGCACATTGGTACGCAGGTAGGCTATCAGCACACATACAAAAGCATGTATGCCTGCGGTATTGGCAAACGAATCCATTGTAATACCTGTAACAAAACCTAGTATCAATAGTAACCATACGGGTGTTTCAAACGGCAACAACAGTAGGAACAACGGATACACATAAGGTATAAAGACAGGGAAACCTTGCGGCTGACTCCACCAGCGCAGGTTTATTTTATTCAGTATCAATACCTGCAAAGCCATTATGAGGCAAAAGCGCAATATGTTTCTCACGTACACACTCATGGCTTAGGTTTTATGTTTACACTGTCTTCTACCACCAGGCGTTCTGCCATCATTTTATTTTCCACTACATACACGTATTGCAGGTTGCGGAAGTTGCTGCCCGGTTGCAAGTACAGCAGCAGCAGGTTGTTCTTCTTCACACGCATTACTTTCTGCACGCGCCCTATCAGCACATCGGGTGGAAAGAATGAATAGCTTGTTGTAAATACACTATCGCCTTTGCGCACAGTTACCTGTTGCGGCACATCTTTCATCACCAATACATCCGGGCGATAGCCTTCCCACTCCACATAGCCGGTAGTACCGTCTTTCAGTTTGGCACTTACTTTCTGTTTTACGCTCAGTACACTCAGCACACTTGCATAGTGGCCCGATACATGTACTACTTTACCAACCACACCTGTACCCGATATCACCGCCATATTTTTGGCAATACCATCCTTGCTGCCCCTGTTGATGGTGATATAGTTATTTGCACCGCTTACCGCATTGTTTACCACTTTGGCAGTTCGGTACACATAGTCGGCGTATTGTATTTTTTTCTGGTTGGTATCTGTTACAGGCAATGCACGGTGTACATTGCTGTCTTTGATGATGTCGTAAGTATTATTATTCAGTGCTACCTGTGCGCGTAGTTTCGCATTCTCGCTCAGCAGGCTGTCGTTCATACGTTTCAGCCCGAAGTAGTACACCACATCGTTCTGTTTTTTGTAAGAAATACCTACTATGGTATTGGCAGAACTCATAATGTCATTGCCCTGCATATTATTAGTACGCGCAATAAGCACAATGCACACTATCTCCAGTATCAGAAACAGTATGAGGTTGAAAAAACGACGAACGAATAATATAAAATTGCGCACCTGTGCTTGGGAATTACATCAAAATACAAATTCCGAAAACTAAAATCCAATGAATTTTACTTCATCAGGAATGGCATCTTGGCAATGTTTTTCAGTGCCATACCTGTACCGCGTACTACTGCACGCAGCGGGTCGTCTGCTACATGAACAGGCAGTTTTATTTTGTGCGATATACGCTTATCCAGCCCGCGCAGCAATGCACCGCCACCTGTCAGGTACAAACCACGACGATAGATGTCGGCAGCCAGTTCAGGCGGTGTGCTTTCCAGCGCTTTCAATATCGCTTCTTCTATTTTGAAGATTGATTTATCCAATGCTTCTGCCACTTCCTGATACGATACCATGATTTGCTTTGGAATACCTGTTACAAGGTCGCGTCCGTTAACAGCAATATCATCCGGTGGTGTATCCAGTTCTTTCAGTGCAGAACCTACCTGTATTTTTATTTGTTCGGCAGTACGCTCACCTATCATCAAACTATGATAACGGCGCATAGCCTCCATAATATCTGCTGTGAATTCATCACCCGCAATACGTATAGACTGGTCGCACACGATACCTGCCAATGCTATAACAGATATACCTGTAGTACCACCACCTATATCAATAATCATATTACCAGTAGGTTCTTCCACATCTATACCAATACCCAAAGCTGCTGCCATAGGCTCGTGTATCATATACACTTCTTTAGCACCTGCACGTTCTGCACTATCACGCACCGCACGTTTCTCTACTTCGGTAATACTTGATGGTATGCATATAACCATACGGTAGCTTGGCGGAAATAATGGTTTCTTGGGATGAACCATTTTTATCATTTCGCGCAGCATACCTTCTGCCGCGTTAAAATCTGCAATTACACCATCCTTCAACGGACGGATTGTCTTAAGATTTTCGTGGGTTTTTTCGTGCATCATCATCGCCTTCTTACCAACGGCAACGATTTTACTGCTTATACGATCAATGGCAACAATAGATGGTTCATCTATTACTACCTGGTCGTTATGTATAATAAGGGTATTGGCAGTACCCAAGTCAATGGCAATCTCTTGCGTCAGAAAGCTAAACAAACCCATAAAGTATCCTTACGGCCTCTTTTTTTATAAAATATTGGCAAAGTTGCGGAAAATTACCCTGTTTTAAGCGAAAACCGCAACAATTTGCCCGATTTCACACATATAAATTATTTATAACCAAAAGTTACAAATACTATGGTTTAAATTTTTATACATATAACCAGAATATTATTTTTCCCGATTATGAAAATTTTTAGCACAGATTTTGTTTTAGAAAACTTGTTCGCCACCGGCAAACAAAAAAACAAGGTTATAAACAGCTCTACAATTTTCATTTATGAAACTGAAATCCTTCCATGCATGGGTGCTGCCCGTGCTTATTATTTCGCTCGCATCCTGCGACCCCTTTGGTAACAGGCACAGAACTGAACCCCAACCCGAGCCTGTACCCGCAGAGGTAGATGGCTGGGCACCGGTATATAGTAATGGCAGTGATATAACTGTTATAAAATCGATGCCACCACAGAATATTGATAAAGGCGGTAAGATTTATATAAAAGGTGATACACTGTACCAGGTAGAATCAGGAAAAGGTATTCATGTAATACTCATCAAGCAACCATCCAATCCGCAGAAACTTGCTTTCATCAGCGTAACTGGCGCTCAGGAAATGGCTATTAAAAACAATATGCTGTACACCAATAACCTGAATGACCTTGTAGTGATTGACATATCAAAAACTGACAGTGCGAAGCTTGTTGACCGCGTCAGCAGTGTATTTCATATGGTTGATGCCACAAGGCCGCCTGGCACAGGTTACTACGAATGTGTAGATAAAAGCAAAGGTACAGTAGTAGGGTGGGAACAGAAATTATTGAAATATCCTAAGTGCAGAAATTAATTAAACCCGCAAAAAACGAAACTAATGAAAAAGATATTTTTCCTCATATTATCAGGTTCTATTTTCATAGCATCCTGCGATAAATCAGACAATACATCGGGCAATAAAACTACTGCTGCCGAATCTACAGGACAGGGTGGGTCACTGGCACGCTTCACTACTGCCAACGACCATATGTATATTGTTGACGACCGTAAACTATATACTTACAGCCTGCTCGACGAAAAACACCCGCAGCTGAAGGGCAGTATAGATGTTGGCTTCAGTATTGAAACTATTTACAGCTACAAAGACAAATTGTTTATTGGCAGCAGCAGTGCTATGTATATTTATTCCATAAGCAACCCTGCACAGCCAAGTAAGCTGGGGCAGGCTACACACGTACGTTCCTGCGACCCTGTTGTAGCAAACGATTCGCTGGCTTATGTTACCGTACGCGGTGGTACCCGTTGTGGTGGTACTACCAATGCGCTGATGGTGTATGATGTAAAATATATAACGCAACCACTGCTGCGCAAAACAGTAAATATGGAAAGCCCATACGGTTTGGGGCTGAACGGCAAAAGGCTATATGTATGCAACGGCAGCAACGGGCTGAATGTATATGACATAACAGACCCTGTAACACCTGTACTGAAAAAACAATTGGCAGGTGGTACGTTTTATGATGTGATAATTATAGACGACCTGATGATAGCCATGATAGAAGGTGGCACTGCGCTGTATGAACTGAAAGCAAATGACGAGATAAGCCTTGCTGCGAAGATTGTGAACTAAGCTTTTACAATTTTGAGATTTTTATAGAAATACCCTGCAATTGCAGGGTATTTCAGTTTAATAACACCTGAAGATTTATTCCCTTTTTTGCATTAGTTTTGCACCTCGGGCGTTGAGCCCGATTTTTGTATCGGCCTATTGCTCTCACTTTACATATATTTTCAATAAGATGCCATTAGATACTTCCATACAGACGGTTCTCATTATCGGTTCGGGCCCAATTATTATCGGTCAGGCTTGCGAGTTCGACTACTCAGGCTCTCAGGCAGCACGCAGCCTTCGTGAAGAGGGCATAAAAGTAGTGCTTATCAATAGCAACCCCGCTACCGTAATGACAGATACCATTGTTGCAGACAAGGTTTACCTGCAGCCACTGACGGTTGAAAGCATTGAAAAAATATTACAGGAAAATAAGATAGATGCCGTATTGCCAACTATGGGCGGACAAACAGCCCTGAACCTGGCAATGGAAGCAGAAGAAATTGGCCTGTGGGAACAGTATGGTGTGCGCATGATAGGTGTAGATACCAAAGCGATAGACAAAGCAGAAGACCGTGAAAAATTCCGCCTGTGGATGATTGAAATGGGCATACCTGTAGCACCGGCAAAAATTGCCAACTCGCTGCTGGAGGGTAAAGAATTTGCACAGGAAATAGGTGTTCCGCTGGTTATCCGCCCTTCTTTCACACTGGGTGGTACAGGTGGCGGCCTTGTTTTTCATAAAGACGATCTGGACGCCGCACTGGAAAAAGGCCTTACTGCATCGCCAATACACGAGGTACTGGTAGAAAAAGCAGTAATGGGCTGGAAAGAATTTGAGCTGGAACTGCTGCGAGACTCTGCAGACAACGTAGCTATTATATGTACGGTAGAAAACTTCGATCCGATGGGCATCCACACGGGCGATAGCATCACCGTAGCGCCTGCCATGACGCTGAGCGATACTGCCTTCCAACTGATGCGCAACACTGCCATCCGTATGATGCGCGCACTGGGCAACTTTGCCGGTGGTTGTAACGTACAGTTTGCACTGAATCCTGAAACAGAAGAAATCATCGTAGTAGAGATCAACCCGCGTGTGAGCCGCTCTTCGGCACTGGCTTCAAAAGCTACAGGTTATCCTATCGCTAAGATTGCCGCTAAGCTGGCAGTTGGCTACAACCTCGATGAACTGAAAAACCAGATTACACAAACTACATCTGCATACTTCGAGCCTGCGCTTGATTACGTTATCGTAAAAATGCCACGCTGGAACTTTGATAAGTTTAAAGGTGCAGACGATACATTGGGCTTCCAGATGAAGTCTGTGGGCGAAGTGATGGCTATCGGCCGCACATTCCCCGAGGCACTGCAAAAAGCTTGTCAGAGCCTGGAGAATAACGCAACAGGCCTTTCTTTCATCAGTGCACAACGCATGAAGCCTGAAGAACTGCTGGAGTCTATCAAGCGCCCGACATGGGATAGGATTTTCAAAATAAAAGAAGCCATCGCTGCGGGTATATCTATCAAAACCCTGCGCGAGATAACACATATAGACCGTTGGTTCCTGTACCAGATACAAGACATTGTAACGCTGGAAAACAAACTGAAAGAAATAAAACACCTGGAAAGCATGCCTAAAGACCTGCTGCGCGATGCAAAGCAAATGGGCTTCAGTGACGAGCAGATAGCAGAGTTTGTAAAAGACTGCACTGCCGAAGAGGTATACGAATACCGCAAGAAACTGGGCATCACCCGCGTTTATAAAATGGTGGATACCTGCAGCGCAGAGTTTGAAGCTAAAACACCATATTTCTACAGCACATTCCTGTAACAAGTTTTACACGATATATAATAAAGCCAACACAATGTGTTGGCTTTATTTTTTTTGTACCCATATATTTTATGCTTCTTCGTCGTAGTATATCTTATAAAACTTTTTACCTGTAGCAGGGTCGTAGCCTTTTTCTATCAGGTCTTTATCGCCGTGTATGTATATGTGAAAGTTTTTATCCAGCTTCAGTACGCTCTTAAAAACACGCGCCTGCTTTTTTACGGCCTGTACGGAGATATCAAACTGGTCGGGCAGGGCTATATCGTGGGTTTCGCTATAGGCTTCCTCAAATTTGTGAAACGAGCGGCGGATGCTATCGTCCTGTATCACTTCTTCCACAAAGCGTTTTTTATCAAAAGCGGTATTGTTCTTAAAAAACTCTACCGATTTGTTGAGCATATCTATTTGCTCTGTTTTGTCTATCTCAAACTCTTCGGGTATTTGCTTGGCTATAAACTGCTTGGCTATGTTCAGAAACTCGTTGGTCTGGTAATACTCGTTGGCCTGTGGTGCGATGCCCAAAAAGGTTTCTCGCCAGTACACGGCTTCTTCGCCTTTGTTATTGGCATTGTCGTATATCAGCACATCAAAGCCGGCCTCTGCGTTGCTTGCCAGCACCAGGCATGCTTTGTCCATCTTGTGGATGTCTATACCCTGCTTCAGTTGCAGTTCAAAGTCCTTGCCTTCAATATCCAGCTCCAGATAGTCGTTCTTGCTCTCTGCTTTGAATATGCCGATGGCATCTACATAGGCATTGTTTACCACACAGTTTTCGAAATGGCATACATACAGGTCGCCCGCTTTTATCTTGGGGTGGGTGGCACTCTCGTACAGGTGCTTGGCTATGTTCATGGCATGCTTGTGCAGGTCTGCAGGCTCGGCCAGTGTCTCCAGGCAGTAGTTATACACACCGTTATAGTCCAGCGATACGGCATGTTCAAACTTGTATCGGCTCATATCCAGCGTAAAGCGGCCCAGCAAAGCATTGCCCAGTACAATACGTTCGCGCTCCTCAAAAGCTATGGGGCGTGCGCTGTGCAGTATATCATCGCCCACGCTCTTGTTGCCCACAAAGTGTACAGACAGGGCCGTAAGGCGCGCATTGCTTAAATCCATCATCATATATATGCCGAATACCTGTGTTGAAGCGCAAATATAGTAATAGCGCTGTGCCCATGGCAATTAAAGTAGTTATCTTTGACGCCGATACAGCAGATATGAAGTTTCAGGATTATAACATTGCCGAAGATATAAAACGAAGCCTTGCAGAGGCGGGCTTTAAGCGTCCTACAGATATACAGTTCAAAGCCATACCCTCTATACTGAAGGGGGACGATGTAATGGCCATTGCACAAACAGGTACGGGCAAGACGGCGGCATTTGCTATACCTGTACTGCACAAGCTGCAGCAGAACCTGAATAAAAAGAACAAGGGCGAGATTCGCTGCCTGGTAATGGTACCTACGCGCGAACTGGCGATACAGATAGCAGATGTGTTTAAGCAGATAGGCAAATACACCAAGCTGAGTATACTGGGCCTGTATGGCGGTGTAGAGCAGGATGCACAAATAAACAAGCTGGAGCGTGGTGTGGACATACTGATAGCTACCCCCGGCCGCATGTTCGACCTCATCAACCAGGAGCATATAGACCTGAGCAGGGTAGAGATGCTGATACTGGACGAGGCAGACCATATGCTGGACCTCGGCTTTATCAAAGACATATACGGCATACTGAAGTTTATACCCAAGCACCACCAGACACTGTTCTTCTCTGCCACTATCGATAAAGAGATTAAAGACCTTGCCTACAGCATCGTTAATAATCCCATCCGCATACAGATATCTCCGAAAGACCCTGTGTCTAAAAACGTAAACCACGCCGTGGCTTATGTAGAGATGGATGATAAACGCTTCTTCCTCGAAAGGCTGGTAAAGGAATTTCCTGAAAGTAAGATACTGGTGTTTGTACGTACCAAAGTGCGTGCAGAGCGTGTGCAGGCTGCTATGGAGCGTGTAGGCATCAAAAGCATTACCATGCACGGCGGCAAGGAGCAGGCAGACCGCTTGCAGGTGATGAAGGAATTTAAAACAGGTGAGGTGAAACTGCTGATAACTACCGATGTGAATGCACGCGGTATAGATATACCCGATGTAGACTATGTGGTAAACTACGACCTGCCCGATGTTGCCGAAAACTATGTGCACCGTGTAGGCCGTACAGGCCGTGGTGTTAAGAAAGGGCAGGCAGTATCTTTCTGCAGCAAGGAAGAAAAACCTATGCTGGATGAGATAGAGCAGTACGTGGGCAAGCCTATACAGGAAATGAAGATTGATAAAAACGACTACCGCGAAACCATCGCTTTTTCTGTAGAAGTACCTAACGACAACTGGCAGCTATTGCTGGAAGAGGAAGAGAAAGCGCAGCAAAAGCTAAAGAAGAAGAAACGTAAATAGTAGCAATTACCGCACTATATACCACTGCTGATAATGTAGAACTTATTCGCTGTTCAGTTTTTATTAACAGGATTCCTTAGGCATTGGGCTGTGTTTTGTTTATATTTCTGGTATGGGTTTAAATACTTATACCATCATAATAATACTTAGCTCTGTTATCATACTCAGTTACATCTTCAGTATGCTGAGTAAGAAAACCAATATCCCCTCTGTATTATTACTCATTGGCACAGGTATTCTTGTGAAGCAATTCACTGGCCATTTGTGGTACAATGATGTTATCGTCAACAAGCTGGTAAAAATACTCGGTGCTGTAGGGCTCATCATGATAGTACTGGAGGCCGCACTCGATTTGAAGCTGGGCAGGGAGAAGATAAAACTCATTCGCAATTCACTTGGCTCGGCGGTGTTTATCTTTTTGATATCAGCTATAAGTATAGGTTTTCTGCTTGTGCAGCAACTGGGCGTATCGTTCGAGAATGCATTTATCTATGCAGTGTCGCTCAGTATCATCAGTAGTGCCATCGTTATACCCAGTTCCCAAAATCTGCCCGAGGAAAAGAAAGAGTTTATCGTGTACGAATCATCCCTTTCAGACATCATAGGCATTATGGTATTCAACTATATGCTGATGGATAATGTTATGAGCATATCTTCTGCGGCGGTGTTTGGTGGCAAGATATTGCTGGCTGTTATCATATCTGCGGCGGCAACATTCCTGCTCATCTACATACTTACCCGTGCAAAATCTCATATCAAGTTCTTTATGCTCTTTGCCGTACTGGCACTAATATATGCACTTGGTGAAAAGATACACCTTCCGTCTTTGCTCATCGTGCTGGTATTCGGGTTGGTGTTCAACAATTATCCGTTCATCATGAAAGGGCCGTTGAAAAAGCTTTTCTATAATGAAGACATAGAGGGCATCCTCAGCTTTATGAAATCCATCACTGCCGAAACATCTTTTCTGATACGCACTTTCTTCTTCATCATATTCGGCTATAGTATAGATCTGAATGTACTGCAGGAAAGAGAGGTATGGGAGCTGGGCAGTATCATCATTGCCATACTCTTCTTTGTGCGATTCCTGTACCTGCGCCTTATACTGAAAACGAATCTGTTTCCCGAACTGTTTCTGATGCCTCGCGGATTGGTAACCATTCTGCTCTTCTATAGCATCCCTGCAAGCAAAAGCATTGGTAACTTTAATGCAGGTATTTTGTTTTTTGTAGTAGCTGTTACCAGTTTACTGATGATGGTGGGCTTACTCTTCTACAAAGGCAAAGGCGAAATAGAACTTGAAGAACAATAACTCGTTATAATATGGCTAACAAATACTTCTCCAGACTATTTGACCTGCATAAAGACAAAGCAGACGATAATACTATACACGAACGTATAAGCAACGGTACTGAGTTTGCAGGATCAAACCTATGGACATTGATATTCGCCATATTTATTGCATCCATAGGGCTGAACGTAAACTCTACCGCAGTGATAATTGGTGCCATGTTGATATCACCGCTGATGGGGCCTATAGTTGGTATCGGCTATTCGCTGGGCACTTACGATATTCCACTGTTGAAGAAGGCCGCAAAAAATCTTGCTATTGCTGTTTTTATCAGCATTCTTACATCCTCACTATACTTTACAATTACGCCGCTTCACGAGGCTCAATCTGAACTACTGGCGCGTACAAACCCAACCACATGGGATGTCTTCATTGCATTCTTCGGCGGGCTTGCCGGCATTGTGGGCTCCAGCAGAAAAGAAATAAGTAATACAGTACCCGGTGTAGCTATTGCTACCGCATTGATGCCACCACTATGTACAGCAGGCTATGGTATATCTATAGGCAACTGGGTGTATTTTGGCGGGGCTATATACCTGTTTTGTATCAACAGTGTGTTTATATGCCTTAGTGCATTGCTTATTATTCGCTTTCTCAAATTCAGGCATCTGAAAATAGAAAACCTTGATCTTGAAAAGAAGGTGCGCAGGTATATTACTGTGATAGTAGTGATAACCGTACTGCCAAGTATTTACCTGGCATACAAGATGGTAAACAAAACAATATTTGAAAGCAACGCCAGACGATTTGTAGAAAACGAATGCACGTTCAATAACGCGCACCTGATAAAATCATCCTTCTACTACAGAAATGGCAATCCGGGAATTGAATTGCTGGTAATAGGCAATGGCGTAGATAGTATCACTATCAATAAGCTACGCGAAAAATTGCAATCATATAACTTGAGTAATACACAACTAACCATTCAGCAAAGCCTTACACAGGCAGCCAAAATAGATGAAGGACTGCTGAAGAATCAATTGCTGAGCGAATTGCTGAAACAACAATCTGAAAAAGAGAAAAATAGCTTTGGGGATGTAGAGCATATTGTCAGCGAAGTAAAGACGCTCTTCCCTATGGTTAGCACAATAGCTATTGCAGAAGCGCCTGTTTATACTATCAAAGACACGGTGAAAGCTGTAAGTAACAATATGGCAATTGTATCTTTCAGCAAAGAGCCGCCAAGTACTGAAAAAGCAAAACTGAAGGAGTGGTTGCAAAAAAGAATGAACAAAGATTCGATAACGCTTATCACAAGCATCAACAAATAATATGCGTCAACTACTGGTAGCTATACTGATAGGCTTTTGCGGCCATGCACTTGCACAAACACCGAGGGAAATGGCAAGCCTGGTGAATACGCCACGCAATTTTGAAACGCTACCTGTAGACTACTATATGCTGATAGCACCGGAAAACGAACAGGAATCTTTCGATAGTACCTTCCGCAAGCTGACACCTAATGATGTGATGACAAAGCAAAAGGAAAAACTGACAGAGCGTAAGAACATTAGTATACTACGTTGCGAACAATGCGCACTACCTTTTGTGCAGCTTGATACTGCGGCTAATATCAAATTCAAAAGAACGCTTTATGGCTACTGGCGTGCGGTTGCTATTCGTACCCTGCAGTTTACAGATTCTATTTCCTACAACACATCGCTCTTTTACCGCAATGCAGTTGTGCAGTTTCAAGACACAGCAGATATGCTCATCAGTATAACGGAAGATAATTTCAGGGTGTATTATAAAGATGCGGGCAAAGACAAGTATCGCATTGTTACCGATAGCAAGTACGAGTTTGCAGCCAAGCGTTTTTTACTGCTCTATAAAAACCTGAAAAGTGAAGCAGACGTATGGCAAGCGGGTATAGATGATAAAGGCAAGCTTATTATAAACAGCAATACTTCTTATCAGCGCCGCGAAGAGGGACAGAGCAATGTATACAGCACCACTACCACACAAGTAGTACTTGAAAAACTAAAAGTGCAGCAACTGCACTATAAAGAAGAGAAAAAGAACAACCCTATTCCGGGCAGAAGGGTATCGCCGAATTGATTATCGCATCCAGCATTATATTACCATTCGTATAACCATATTACATTTTCGTATTATGAAAATGTATGCTCGTATAATCACTGGTATTTTTCAGGGCATTCAATATTATATTTATAATTATATTTTTCACTTCTAAATTTTTAACTATGAAATTCCCAAAACCAATTAGTCTAAGACTAACATGTATTTTATTTACATTATTTCTTACATCAACAAAAGTATCTGCACAAATTCCATCATCTAATCCGGATGTATATCTGGATATGCATAATGCTGCAGCTACACCTTGTTATAATGACATAATCCCTTTTGATGTTAAATCACTCAACTGCGATATGCTTGAACAGGGACAAGGTAAAATATGGGCAGTTGCACATGATGTTACAGATATTGGAGGCAAGGACATAGCATCCGGTTGTTTTTTTTATACCAATATCCCGGTCGATGTGTCTGGTTTTCATGTTGAATATACTGGAACTACAAACTTTCCCGGAGGAGGAATAGGCAGAGATCGGGCTCTGCCTCTCGGTGCTTGGCATCCTGATATTGTTATCGGAAATGATTTGAATAGCCCAAGCGATCACTTTATTATTGCAGCAGCATATACAAAATTAACCTCAACACCAGGAGTTAATAATGTTGAATTAGTAACCTGCCCTGCAATTAATGTTTGTGGTGCATGCACTCCATCATTAGGTACACAATCAAGCCCTATTGTATTGAATGATATTACTAATGGCAGAACTGTATCAGAAGAGGTACATATTGATCTGTTTGGTGACAAAAATAATTTCAGTTACAATATTGGTTCAAATTTTATTAAGGCCCTTCATACGTATGTAGTTACCTGGACTGAACTTGACCCGAATACCAATATACACTATATAATGGCAGCTATTGGTGATTTAAGTAATCCTTCAGTATTTTCAAGATATCAGGTAACTCCAAACAACCCTGGTGACCCTGCCGGTAGATTCCCTGATGTTGCAGCAATGGGATTATTAAAAGTACCTACAAGCGGACAGGTCGGCACTGCATTTATTGCATATCAAGGGGATGGAAATTCTAACCTATATGTTACAGAATTAGAGTTGATGAGCTGGGGCTCTATTTCTCCTGCTGTTGCTCCGACTGCTAATATTGGCGCAACTACAATCGTTGCCACACCTTCAGATCATCAATCATTTGAAAAGCCACGTATTGAAGCAAAAGGTTTGGGTGATAAAGTAATAGGTGAAGCTACGTGGGAAATAGTTGCATCTGTTATTCCAACTGGAGGAGGTGCAAGAGAAATAAGAGCTTACAATGATGTCTCTTCAACTCCTGTAGTTTGTTCATTATCCAGCACTGATGAACATTATATGCCTGTTGTTACGGGCGTTGGAGAAGATATGAATCCTGCAACTACTGGCAATGTTGGCGAAACCCAATTTTCAATCGGGTATTATACTTCAAATACTAATTTGAATGTTAGCGGTGATTTTATTTCAAACTCAATTGATATTAATGGTGGTGCTATGACTAATACAAATTATTATCAAATAAATAATACACCCATTATACAACAAATACCAACAGGTAATGCCCTTCCTTTAATTGCAATTAGCAGTTCAAGCAACACTGGTAATGATTTGTTTTCTGTATGGTATGCCGGTTGGGACTGGAATATGAATTGGGGATATATATATTACAAATTCGCAGGAAATACATATAGTTACAAAGCAACAGGAATTTCTGAGCGAAATACTACAAATGGCATATTAGTATACCCTAACCCTACTAAAGATAAATTAAACATAAAAGGTGTTGAAAGTGCATCCTATACTATTATGAATATTATGGGTGCTGAAGTTTCCTCAGGGAATATAAGTTCTTCAGCTACAGAAATAAGTGTAGAGAGTTTAATCAGTGGTGTTTACACGCTCATATTAACTGAAAAGGAGACATCTCAAAAAATTAAGTTTACAAAACTTTAAGCTGAGTATCATTATTAACAAAGGCCATCTAATGATGGCCTTTGTTAATTACACACTTCATTACACAGTCCCACAGGCGCTCGGCAGATTTATCCCAGCTGAATTTCTTTACCTGTTCTCTTGCGTTGGCTATCAGTTTGGTACGCAGGTTTTCGTCTTTGTATAGCTGCTCCATTTTCAGGGCAATATCATCCACATCGGTAGGATCTACCAATATCCCTGCATCTCCTGCCACCTCTGGCATGCTCGATGTATTGCTGACAATACCCGGCACATCGCACTCTAGTGCTTCTAATATAGGTATGCCAAAGCCTTCAAACAAAGAAGGATATACCAGTGCATAGGCACCGCCCATTACCTTGCTCAGCTCATCTACATTCATATAGCCTACCCACTTCACATCTTCTTTGAAAGGCATTTCTTCGCGCATGGCTATCAGCTCGTCATACTTCCAGCCATATCGGCCTACTATCACCAGTTTCATATTGCTACGCTGCTTTTTCTTGAAGCGTATAAAAGCCTTCAGCAGATTCACAATGTTCTTGCGCGGGTGCAGTGCGCCTGCAAATACAAAGTATTCGCAGCCATCAGCATATTTTTCCTTTACGGCTTCGCGCTCTTTCCAATCAAGCGGTCTGTACTCATCGTGCGCACCGTTGTATACCACATCTATTTTATCGGCAGGTACATCGTACTGCTCGCAGATATCCTGCTTGCTGTAGGTAGATACCGTTGCAATACGTGCTGCCTTCTCTGCAAAGCGAGGAGAGTAGTGGCGCCAGTATAGTTTGTGGCTGGTTACAAAATGCTCGGGGTAGTGCTCAAATGCCAGGTCGTGTATTACCAGACAAGTAGGCACTTTGGTGCTGAGCGACATATAGCCGTCGGGCGAAAGGAACACATCTGCCTTATATTTCTTCAGCAGGAAGGGAATCCTCCACTCGAACCAGATATAGAACAGAATCGGGTGCCTTGCCTGTGGCGATACCACAACAGGGGTTACATTGGGTGCAAATACAAAGGAATCGTCGTACGGACGATCGAAGAAAAAGATGAATTCGTGTTCGGGGTGATTGCGCACCATACGCATAAGCGTTTGGTGAGTGAACCAGCCTATGCCCTCCAATTTACCTTTTAATAACAGCCTTGTATTTACCGCAATGCGCATAGCTGGCGACAAAAATATAATTTTACCCCTAATAGCCTCGTTTATTTTACTGTAATGCGTCGATTTTTCGTAAAAAACCTCTTGTTCATAATAGCCGTAAACCTGCTGGTGAAGCCTGTTTGGGTGTTTATGATAGACCGTACAGTACAAAATACTGTGGGCCACGAACAATACGGCACATATCAGGCATTATTAAATATTTGTATCGTTTTCCAGATATTACTCGATTTCGGGCTTACCAATTACAACACCAGCCTTATTTCTCAAAACCGAGACCGACTGAAGGAGCTTTTCCCTGCCATGCTGACGACAAGGCTGCTGCTGATACTTGCCTACACTGCTATTGTCTTTATAGCAGGGCTATTGCTCGGCTACCACACATGGGAGCTTGGCCTGCTCTCGGGGGTATTAACGATACAAGCGCTCAGTTCGTTGGTATTATACCTGCGCAGCAATATATCTGCCATGCAGTATTTCAAAACAGATGGTGTGCTTTCGGTTACTGACCGCCTGCTGATGATAATGATATGCGGGTTTCTGTTATACAACCCTGCTACAAGTGCGGGCTTCAAAATAGAGTGGTTTATATGGACACAGATTTTCTGCTACGGGCTTACTGCAGTAGCTGCCATGTTTATCATCTTCCGTAAAACGGGTATTGCACCATCCCTGTCTTTTGAGGTGAAGGAAGTATATGCGATTATTAAAAAGAGCTTTCCCTACGCCATACTCATACTGCTGATGAGCCTGCACATGCGCAGCGATATGATATTGGTAGAGCGCCTTGCCAGTAAAGATCAGGCAGGTATCTACGCCACTGCCACCCGCCTGCTGGATGTAAGCAATATGTTCGGCATCATGTTCGCAGGGGTATTGCTGCCTATGTTTGGTAAGATGATAGCCGAGCGCCAGAGCGTGCAGCCCATCATCAAGCTGAGTGTAAACATGTTATTGCCTTTTGCTTTTATCCTCTGCATCACCGCTTTTGGCTGGGGCAAGGAAATCATGGAGGTGCTCTACAAAAATGCAGGTACGTACGATGGCGATGTATTTGCTTGGGTAATGGCTGCATTCCCTGCCTATTGCATCATGTACACTTATTCTACCTTGCTTACTGCCAATGGCAATATTGCATTGCTTAATAAAATATCACTGGCGGGTGTTATCATCAGCCTGTCGCTCAACTTCTACCTGATACCCATGCAGGAAGCATTGGGCGCTGCTATTACTTCATGCATCACACAAACGGTGCTGGCAATCTGCTATATCGTATTCTGTAGTAAAGAAGCACAGCTACCTAAAAATATAAAGTGGATAAGTGCGCATGTTGCATTTGTAATATTGCTGGCTGCTGTGGCATACGTTGTAAAATCTACAGGGCTACATTGGTTTGCACAGGTAGCAATAACAGGTGTAGCTGGCATAGTAGGTATGGTGGCTTTCCGCTTTGTATCTGTAAAAAGTGTGCAACTGTTGATGCAGAAAAAATAGGTTACTCCTTTACCTCTTTTACATCAGGCATTTCTTTGGCTTCCCGCTTTACGATGAATACAGCAGTTTCATACGGCACTATACCGCCACCTAATTTCAATGCATATACTTTTGTAAACTCTGCCCCGAAGTACAGGATGATGGAAGTATAATATACCCACGAAAGAATAATAACTACCGAAGCCGCAGCGCCATATGTAGTACCAATGGCAGAGCTACCCAGATAATAACCAATCAAAAACTTACCTAACAAAAATAATGCACCCGTAAACCACGCACCACGCATAGCATCGTGCCATTTTATTTTTGCATCGGGTAGTACTTTGTATATCACACCAAAAAGTAAGGATACGATAACGTATAGTATCAGTGCATTTACTATCCTGAAAACATCTACCAGATCTTCAGAAAATAGTCTTTGCAATCTTTCTGTCAGTGCATCGGTAATTGTGTTTATCAATAACGATACCATCAGCAAAAAACCTAAACCAATGATTATAGAAAAAGACAGCAGTCTGTTTTGCAGATATTTCAGCCATCCTTTCTTGGGCTTGGCTCTTACAGACCATATATAGTTTATCGAATCCTGTATATCTGCAAACACCGTTGTGGCACTGAATATAAGTATGGCAATGCTTATGATGCTGAATAATGTTGCATCGCTATGCTGGGTGCTGATATTATTTACGATAGAAAATATCTGCTCTGCTCCTGTTTTGCCCACCAGTAATTGTATCTGATTATAGAGCCTTGCAGTGATGTCTTCTTTATCAAAAAACAAACCCGTAAGCGATATGATAACCATGATTAGCGGCCCTATTGCAAATACGGTATAGTATGCAAGCGATGCGCTGAGCTTCACAACATTATCATCGATAAACTCTCTGAATGTTGTCTTAAGCAGATTGTAATATGCTATTATGAATGCCTGCATAGCTTTAAGTTAACCATTAATACGCTAACAGTTTGCAAAAAAAGAGGCTGCGAATATTCGCAGCCCTGTATATTACATTAGCCTGTAAACGTTTAATACTGTGGCATCTCCGGTTTAGTGCCCATTATCTCATCTATCTTAGTCATCACCTCATCTGTCAGCTTTGGCAATACATCCAGTGCCTTCAGGTTCTCGAGCAGCTGCTCTTCTTTTGTTGCGCCGAGTATAGCCGTGGTTACATTGTTGTTTCTGATACACCATGCAATAGACAGTGTAGCCAATGATGTGCCTAGTTCTTTTGCAAGATTGCCCAGGTTGCGCACACGGCCAATTTTTTCATCGCTCAGTGTACGGTCTTTCAACCATTCAAAACCTTCCAGTGCCAGGCGGCTGCCTTCAGGTACACCATCATTGTATTTACCCGTCAGCAAGCCCGATGCAAGCGGGCTCCAGATAGTAGTGCCCATACCCACGTTTTTGAAAATGGTGTAGTAGTCTACTTCCATCTTCTGGCGTTTGAAGAGATTGTATTCTGGCTGTTCTACCTGCGGACCTATCAGGCGCAGTTCGCGCGCTATCATGTGTGCTTCCATTATTTCGGCAGCACTCCATTCGCTGGTTCCCCAATACAATATCTTACCCTGCTCTATCAGCGTATTCATAGTACGCACCACTTCTTCTATCGGTGTTTTTTTATCCGGGCGGTGGCAGTAAAACAAATCAAGATAGTCTACCTGAAGCCTGCCCAGTGCTTCGTGGCATGCTTCTGTCAGGTGCTTGCGGCTAAGGCCTGTCTGGTTTGGTTTATTTGCTTCGCCCCTCCAGCCAAAGAAAGCCTTGCTTGATACAGTATAAGAAGTACGGTCCCAATTTTTTGCTTTCAGCACACGGCCCATCATTTTCTCAGACTCGCCGCGAGAGTATACCTCTGCATTATCGAAGAAGTTAATACCATTATCGTAAGCTATCCCCATCAACCTGTCGCTGATGCCATCATCTATCTGCTTGGCAAACGTAACCCAAGAGCCGTAAGAAAGCACACTGAGTTGTAAGCCTGTTTTACCCATTATCCTGTATTCCATATCTGTGTATTTTAAGAAGCAACAAATTTGCGTGATTTGGGTTTAAAACCCGCATAAACAATTCTTATAAATGAATAAGGCACTCCGTAGAGTGCCTTACAAGCTGTTATATCAGATGAACTACTAAACCATCGCGCAGTTTAGGTTCAAACCATGTACTCTTTGGTGGCATTACATTGCCGCTGTCTGCAATATCAAATAGTTGTTTCAGGCTAACAGGGTAGCAAGAGAAAGCAGCAGCCATATCGCCACTGTTCACACGTTTTTCCAGTTCGCCCAGTCCGCGGATACCACCTACGAAATCTACACGCTTATCTGTACGCGGGTCGTTGATGTTCAGCAGTTTTGACAATACATTGTTTTGCAGGATGCTCACATCCAGAATGCCTATCGGGTCGTTGCTGAATGTACCCGGTTTTACTGTCAGCTTGTACCATTTACCATCTATGTACATACCAAACTCGTGCGGCTGTGCAGGGCGGTATGCTGTTGTCATTGGTTCAGATACTTGGAAATCATTTTTCAGCGAGCTGATGAATTCTGAAGCGCTCATACCATGCAGGTCTTTTACTACGCGGTTGTAGTCAAGTATCTTCAGTTGGCTTTCAGGAAAAACACAAGTGATGAAATAATTGAAAGATTCATCGCCGGAAATATTGAGGCCGTTTTCTTCCATTTCCTGTGCCACTTTTGCAGCAGATGCAGCACGGTGGTGACCGTCTGCTATATATGTAGCAGGTACCTGCTCGTCGAATATGCGTGTGATGCTCGCTACTTTCGGATATTCATCAACTACCCACAGTGTGTGTTTGATGCCATCTTCTGCAGTGAAATCGTACGTAGGTTTGTGGTCTTTCTTCCAGTTTTCGATGATGGTATTTACATCATCGTTATCGTTGTAGGCAAGAAACACGATACCTGTTTGTGCACGTGTAGTTTTGATGTGGTTGATGCGATCCAGTTCTTTTTCAGGACGCGTAAACTCGTGCTTCTTAACGATACCGTTTTTATAATCTTCCAAAGAAGAACCACATATCAAGCCGGTTTGAGAGCGACCATCCATTACCAGTTCGTAGATATAGTAGCATGGCTCATTATCCTGAAACATTACGCCATCAGACACCATCTGGTCAAGATTTTCTTTTGCCTTGTCGTACACTTGTTGTGTATGCACATCTACGCCTGCAGGCAAGTCTATTTCGGAACGGGTAACGTGGTAGAAGTGATAAGGATTGTCCTTATAAGCACGTGCTTCTTCTACATTCACCACATCGTATGGTAATGTTGCTACTTTCGATGCCAGTTCCGGTTTTGGCCTTAACCCGTTGAATGGTGTAATCTTTGCCATTACTTTTTATTTATTATTTAGATTTTCAAATTCTTTCATCAGCGTAACAAGGTGCTGCACATCTGCTAAAGATATAGCATTATATAATGATGCACGAAATGCGCCTACAGAGCGGTGTCCTTCTATGCCTGTCACATTGTTCTCTTCACAATAGCTGATGAATGTTTTTTCGTGCTCCGCATGTTTTGCCGTAAAGCATACATTCATCTTACTGCGGTCTGTGGTGTTTTTTACTATACAATCGAACAGACTATTACGTTTTATTTCGCTATACAGCAGTGCTGCTTTTTCGTTGTTTTCTTTTTCTATCGCGTCGATGCCTTTTGCTTTCGTCCAGCGTAGCATTAGTAGTGCTGTATATATTGCAAACACAGGCGATGTATTCAATACCGAATTTGCCTTTACGTGTCCATCATAACTAAGCATAGGCGGCAGTGTACGCTTTGTGCGTTGCAGCATATCTTTTTTAATGGCTACCATCGTTACACCCGCAGCACCTATATTCTTCTGCGCTACTGCATAAAACATATCGCAGTTGGTATAGTTCATTTGGCGGCTCAGTATATCGCTGCTCATATCGGCTATCAGTGGTACTTGTGTTTCAGGCACATGGCTCCACTGCGTTCCGTATATCGTATTGTTGGTAGTAAAATGCAGGTACGCCAGTTTGCTATCTATAGTTGCAGGCCACTGCGGCAGGTATGTATAGTTATCTGCTTTAGATGATGCCAGTATCTCTACATTGCCATAATATTTTGCATAGCTGATAGCATCTGCGGCCCAGTAGCCGCTATCTATATAACCTGCGGTTTCACCTTCGCCCAGAAAATTCATTGGTACCATGGTAAACTGCAACCTGCCACCACCATGCAACCACAGTATTTCATAATCATCGCCAAGCGCGCAAAGTTCTTTTATCAATGCTTTGGCTTCTTCAATAATATCTGTAAACAGCTTTCCTCGATGAGGTATGCCCAGTATAGATAATCCGGTATTGTTGTAATTGATAACTGCGTTGGATGCCTGTTGCAATACAGACTGCGGAAGTGCAGCCGGGCCGGGATTGAAATTGATTTTCAGGTTAGTGCTTGTCATGGTGTTTTTCCAGTTCTTCCAGTCCTGTTATACCACCGCTCACGGCAAACTTCATAGCCTCGGCAGCCGTCATTTTGGTAACGGGTTTGATATTCTTGATTTCTACTACAATAACATAGCCCGATACTGCGTAAGAGTGCGGCAGATATACGGCTACTTTATTGGCCATGCCCAGATAGGCAAGGTCTTTCTGTGTCATAAAACCTATACGCCATACTTCGGGGTTCAGGTTGGTACACACCCATACCGGTTTGTTGAAGCGTTTTTTATCGCCCACAAAAGAGCCCATCACTTCCTTGATAGAAGAGTAGATGTATTTGATACCCGGCACGTGCTGCAACATATTATCGAACGCGTCAAACAACATCTTGCCCAGAAAGAAGCGCGTACCCATGTAGCCGATGAACGTAACTATGGATACTATGACCAGAAAACCCAAACCACGCGGCACCCATGGCACAAGGCTATCCACACTGTCAAAGACAATGTATATAACATAAGCCGTTATGGCTATGGGGCTGAGAATCAGAAGCCCTTGCAGAAATGAACGAACAAATATGGCGGCGATACGACGCATTGATATCTATAACTATGCAAAGGTACAAGATTGCATCAGGTAAAACTATATTTGCTATATTGTAAATCTGTCAACCGAATTTTTGGTAACTATATATGAAAAATGCCCTGCTGTACACCATTTGCCTTATCTGGTTCAGTACATCTGCCACTGCTCAAAACAAAGCATGGGATGGTTTTGGCATAGAGGGCTACTATATTGCAGGAAAAGCCTTTAAGCACTCCTCTAAAATGAGAGCCGATTTCCCTGAACAATCCCCTGCATTTGAACTTAATTTTGTACAACAAACTTATGGACGCAAAGCCTGGCATCAGCGAAGAAGATATCCCGTTGTTGGAATGAGCATAGGTTATACCGTTTACGACAAGGACGTTGTCTATGGCAGAAGTTTTAGCCTCACCCCCAATATTCGCATACCTATAATATCAGGCAAAAAGTTGGAGTGGTCTTTCAGGGCAGGTTTTGGTCTAGGGTATATTACAAAACGGTTCAGCCGCCACCCCGATTGGGATACACTGAATACTGCAATGAGCAGCCGTATAAACAACTATTCCTACTTTACAACAGACCTGCGCTATCGTGTTAATAAACATCTGGACATACTTGCCGGAGTCAATTTCGCGCATATATCAAATGCGGCACTAAAGCAACCTAATCTCGGAATCAATAAGTATGGCGCCCATCTTGGTGTAAGATACTCCCCGGTAAGTTCTACCCCCGACAGAATAGTTCGAAAACAAGCTCCGCTAAAAAACAGGGTGCTTGCGCAAGTACGCCTTAGTATGACGGGCAAAGAAATAGGAACTGCGGATGGACCTATGTACCCGATATATATGGCATCTGCCTTTGCCAGCAAACGCTATTGGAGTAAAAATAAAATATTGCTTGGTGTCGATTATGAATATCAGACTAACATCTACATGTTTCTGAAAAACAACGAAATACACCCCGGAAAAGAAAAACAAAACTCCTGGAAAAGTAGTGCATTTATTGGTAATGAATTTCTTCTTGGCCGTGTTGGTATTATGTTTCAGGTAGGTTATTACTTAAAGCAAGACGCTTTTACGAAACAGAAGTTGTATCAAAAACTGGGAGGTAATCTTTATATAATACAAAAAGAGAGCGGGGTTATCAAAGAGTTAGGCATCCATGCATTTTTAAAAACACATACATCAGAAGCGGAGCTTGTGGAAACAGGTATCAACCTCGGGTTTTGACATATATGTGATACATGCTTTGTAACATGATGTATCTTTATATATATGTTTCGTTTCTTTATTATATGCTTGCTATTTCCATGCTGTGTTAACGCACAAAATGCAAATGCTATTTACACTTTAAAGAATTGGGATACTGCTTATTGCTATTATTACGAGTTGGGTAAAAAAATACAAAATCTCTATTTCGCTTACGACAAACAACATCCCGAAGAAGATAAGTTTAATGACTTAATGTATAAAAGCCCTGCCGGAGACAGGCTTATTTATATTACTGCAAAGCTATTATCTTCTTCAAAGCTAAAAGCCATTACACGTTATTATAATATTGAATTTGAAGGATGTGATACAAGCTTTAATATATCATACCATCCTTATACTATAGAATACCTGAACGAAAGTATACTAAAACATAAAATCATAAAGGATAACAGCTTAGATAAATATGCAGTTTGCGGGTTAATAGCTGAATGGCAAAAGAAATCTAATATAGTTACCGATGATGAGTTGGCTGCAGGCAGCAGTTGCAACTACAATACTTCACCGTATAGTATTGACATCTATGCTGACAGTTCTGTAGTACAAATACGGGGAAATGAAATATATATTGAAAACAAGCTCTTTGCACACTACAGCTCTAATAAAATGACCTATGCCACCTACCATGCTTCCAAAGAAGATTTGTTCTTTTACTTCACGTCCCTCAACGGTACTCGCTTTGCTGAAGTTCGGTTAGTTGCGTTGTACCCATATATTACCATTACATCTCCCTATTTACAAGAACCCCTCAGGGCATATATTCCTGTCCGCGAAGAGACACGCCTCGTGAGGGTATGTACAAAAATACTCCTGGCCTACCTGAATGACAGATAGTATGTTTCAACAATAAATACGCCTTTGCAGTGTTTTTATTAAGTTTGTACATACGTTATGAGTGCTACCATTACAGAGTTTTTAGCAAAGAGCAAGGTAAAAGCCGGCGACTTGGAACATAAGCGTAAGCTCAGTTTCAATATTCAGAAATATGCCGAAACAGTTGTGAAGGGGAAACAGCAGTTTTCCGATCTCGACCTCGCACGCAAGAAAGCTAAAAACATCAAATGGAAAACCATTGAGAATCTTGATAAATATCTTGAGCAATTCGAAAAGAATTTTACAGCTCGGGGCGGCAAAGTAATATGGGCAGAGGATGCTAACGAAGCATTGAATGCTGTATTGCAGATATGCCAGGAGAAGAATACGAAGCAAGTAGTGAAATCGAAATCGATGGTGACGGAAGAAATTCACCTGAACGATTTTCTGGCTAAACACAATATTGATTCTGTTGAGACCGATCTCGGAGAATACATTCAACAGCTTGATGGTGAACCACCATACCATATTGTAACACCAGCTATGCACAAAAGCAAAGAAGATGTTGCAAAACTCTTTCACGAAAAGCTGGGCGTAGAACCAAACCTTACGCCAACAGAGTTGACACAGATTGCCCGCCGCAACCTGCGCGAAAAATATATTACTTCTGAAGTAGGCGTAACCGGTGGCAATTTTCTGATTGCTGATACCGGTGCTGTATGTGTTACGGAAAATGAGGGTAACGGGCGTTTGTCAACTGCTTTCCCGAAAACACATATTGCTATTGTTGGTATCGAAAAAATAATTCCTTCGCTCAACGACCTTGCACTGTACTGGCCTTTGCTTGCGACTTATGGCACAGGGCAAAACGTTACCGTTTATAACACCATCTTCACTGGTGGACGCCAACCGGGTGAAACAGACGGACCTGAAGAAATGTACGTGATACTGCTGGATAACGGGCGTACCAATCTGCTGCGCAAAGAAGTGCGCGAAAGCATGTACTGCATACGCTGCGGTTCTTGCCTCAACGCATGCCCCGTTTACAAAAACATTGGCGGACATGCTTATGGTACAACTTATAGTGGGCCTATCGGTTCTGTAATATCTCCGCATCTTAAAGACGTTGCAGAGTTCAAACACCTTAGTTATGCATCGAGCCTTTGCGGAAACTGTACAGAGGTTTGCCCGCTGAAGATAAACATACACGAAATGCTGCTTGAAAACAGACACATAGCAGTGCAGGATGGTCTGAACGGATTTACTGAAAACACAGGATGGAAAATGTGGAAACTCGCCATGCTGAACCGACCGCTGATGAACAGTGCAGGAGCGGGCATAAAGGGTAGTGTTGTAAATAAACTTTTCAGCAAATCGTGGGCAGATGGCAGGGGCGATGTACACTTCGCACAAAAATCATTCAACCAGCTTTGGAAAGAGCGCAATAAATAATTGCACTACATATATTGCCAATGAGCAATCCCATCATTATATACAGCCCTTTGGCCAGCAGTCGTTTGCTGTATGTATTGGATTGGGTTTTTAATACACGCCTAGGCATTGATTATAAGCTTACACATAATCTGCAGGATGCTGCCCATTTATCTTACGGTGGTTATATAAAAGATGCTATACAAATACCTGATGCTGGTTTGCTCCGGGAAAAAGGTATACAACCGCATATTATAGAAACAGATACTTGGCAAAATATTCCTACACTATATGCATCATCCGGCAGCGATATTCCTTTTGATATTTTTTCTGCAATATTTTTTCTGATATCCAGATACGAAGAGTATTACAGTTATACACCCGATAAACACGAACGCTACCCTTATACAGATAGCATACTTTACAAAAACAATTTGCTGGAAATACCTGTGGTAGATGAGTGGATAGAAGCGCTGAGAAAACTTCTTATTCAAAAAACAGGAACCAATATCAATACGAAATCATTCTCGTATTTACCAACATATGATATAGATATTGCATGGTCTTATAAGCATAAGGGGCTGTTGCGCAATGCCGGTGGTTTTGTAAAAGATATTATGCGTTTGCATTTCGGCGAGGCTGCTAAACGTATTCTTGTTAATATTATCAATGAACAAGACCCGTATGCTGCTTATCCGTTTATGTATTCTTTGCATAAAAGATTCGGATACCATCCATTGTTCTTTGTATTAGCTGCTTTAGAAACCGGGCCATTTGATAAAAACATATCTCCCGGTAATAAGGCGATGCAAAAACTCATCCGCACATTTGCAGAGCAAGGCACAGTAGGCATTCACCCATCTTATAACAGCAGCAAGGAAAATCAGAAGTTTGTGTCAGAAAAATCTGCGCTGGAAAAAATAACAGGTTCAGGCATAAATTTCTCGCGCCAGCACTACATACGCTTATTTATACCACATACTTATCGCCAACTGATTGCAAATGGTATTACTGATGATTACAGCATGGGGTACGGAACCCATATTGGTTTCAGGGCAGGTACTGGTGCATCATTTTATTGGTACGATTTAGAAAACGAAAAGCAAACATCGCTTCGCATACATCCTTTTTGCTTTATGGATTCTACTGCCCGATATGATATGGGCTTATCGAGTGAAGATGCTTTTGACAGACTTGAAAAAATGGAAAAATTATTGCGCCGGGCAAACAGCAGGCTGATAACTGTGTTTCATAATTTTTCTTTAGGTACAGATAAAGACTGGAAAGGCTGGTCTGGGCTTTATGCCATGTACCTCGAAAGATTAGTAAACTGATTACTTCTTAATATATACGCGCGTACCTACTCGCACCCATTTATACAAATCATCTACATCATCATTTTTTAAGGCAATACAACCATCTGTCCACCCAATTCCCATTTCTATCATATCATCGCCACGTGGCCATATACCATGTATCCCTACATCGCCACCAATACGTGCCGTCTTAGGAATTTTACCCAGTTCTTTCAACTTATTAAATTGTTCCTGGTTTTTTTCATTGGGGTAATTGAGCAATAAAAATTTATTGTATTTATTACTCGGGCGTTTGTCTGCTATTTTATACCAACCCTCCGGAGTACACCTGTCGCCTTCCATGCATTTATTCATTTTAGGATCGGGACCGAATACTGCTTTATATCCTTTTACAAGTCTTTTCTTGTAATATATCTGTACACAATAATTGCTTTTATTTATCATCAACCAAATGGAATCCCTGTTGACAGAATCGAGGCTGATGGTAGGCCTCATACCTACACCTGTAAAAACCTTTGGCAATATTATCATTTCCGTTACCCGCATCGAACGATGAGAATATTGTATCTCACGTATCATATTGCCACGGTCATCTTTAAACTCTCTGAGTATTTTTACATTTCTCGGCCTGTCATAATCTTTTATAACTTCCACCTGTGCAAATGCAATTTGTTTTCCTGCAAATAAGCATAGAAATATTGGTAGGAAATAAATAAAAAATCTGTTGTAACGGGGTGCTCTTTTCATTATCACATATAGTAGTGGCAGTTTACTAAGCTAATAAAAAATGATGACATTGGAATATGTTTCCTAACTTACACATATGTTTGTGCTTACGTATACTGAAGAGAATTATCTGAAGGCAATATATAATATCCAACATAGTAATAACGCCGGTGAAGTATCTGTGAATGAGATTGCGGAAAAAATGATGACTAGGCCGGCAACAGTTACAGACATGCTTCGCAAGCTGTCAGAAAAAGAACTCATCCATTACGAAAAGTATAAGAAAATACAACTGTCTGACAGTGGTAGTAAAGTAGCGTTATCTATACTGCGCAAACACAGGCTCTGGGAGGCTTTCCTGCATACAAAGCTCCATTTTTCGTGGGATGAAGTACATGAAGTTGCCGAACAGCTGGAACATATACAATCTGCAAAACTTATTGAACGTCTAGATGAGTTTTTAGGGTTTCCGGAATACGACCCTCATGGCGACCCTATTCCTAAATCTAACGGTGATATTCCACACTCTCTTGCAACATTGCTGAGTGAAAAAAAAGTGGGCGATGTTTGTAAAATAGTGGCTGTAAAAGATACCACTACAGCATTCCTACAGCAATTGGAACGTTTTAAAATAAAAATCGGAAGCCGTATAACCGTTTCAGAAATTATGCCATTCGATAAAAGTATGGTAGTGATCGGTGATGGCGGCAATAGCCTGCAGCTATCAGAAAAAATAGCTTCTAATTTGCTGGTTTTGTAGTCGGCTTCTTGTAAACAGGTACTGTAGAGCAGGGTTCGCCATACATTAGTGATTTTACAACAGGGCGCAGCTTTTCAGTAACTGCCACATATGCCGCATCAGGTATGTGTATATCTCCGCAACCTTTTATCACTACTCTCTTGTCATCATATTCGGCTAATTCTATTGATGATATTGCATTCAACAGCTTGTGTTTATTCATATCATCAGTTGTGCCGAAATATACCGACTTTGCAACAGGCTGCAAGTATGATGCCGCTAACATATATGCCCATACAGGTACAATTGCATCTGCGCTGCAAAATATTGCTACATGTTTATTTTCATATTGCTTCCAATCATGCTCCGGTAATGCGGCACGATAATCTTTTTCACGCAATATCATTTCGCGGAACAAAAACGGTTTTATATCAAATGCAGCAATTTCTTCATCCTTCAGCAAATATGTTGAAAGATCTAAGGTTATAATGCCACTTTCTGCTACTTTATTCCTGATTATATCCATTCAGTTACAAAATTACGTAATCCAATATTCAGGTCATTAAAAAAACCACACTGTTGCAGTGTGGTTTTTTTAATGAGTACTTCAATAAATATTATAGATTATTTACGTTGTATTTAATTTTTGCAGATTTTTTAAGCGCTTCTGCAGCAGAAGTCATAAGTGTATTCCTTAACTGCATTGTTGCCATACCACGTTCCTGCATTTGCATTTCAGGCGATGCCTGCTGCGGATTTTGTGGAATTTCAAATTTATTAGTCAGGCTTACAAAAAATACACCATCCTGCCCTTTGAAAGGAGGAGTTACAACATTAGGCTTGATTTCTTTAGAGAACACATAGCCCAATAATTTTGGTTCGTATCCAACCCTGTTTATAAATGGTGAAGACGCGTTAAATGAATCTGCCTGAGAAAGTGGTTGTTTTGACATTTCTGCAATTGACTCAAGCGATTTTACTGACTTGTATTTATCAATCAATATTTTCGCTTTCTTCTCATTACGAACAAGCATTTCTATTGTAGGCCTGTTATTCGCATCCAGGTTCATCAAACCTTCTTTTTGCTCTCCAGTCATTTTTGCAATGATGTATTTTCCGTTCAAAGAAAACACAGTAGATACATCATCTGCTTTTGCGTCGTATACCCAACGCACCAGTTCCCTTGCATTACCAAGGCCGGGTACCAAGAAGTCTGTTTCTTTAATATTATCTGCTACCCTTTTATTTACGCCTTCTTTTTTAGTTGCTTCATCAAATGCTTTACCGGTATTGTTTTTACCTGCAAATTCTGTTGCCTTACCATATACCATATTATTGGTATTATCTCCTGCCTGCAGTGTGCGGCTGATAGTTGCCAATTTGCAAGCAGACTGAACACCTTTCTGTTCCAGTATTTCTATATAATGGTATCCGGCATAAGAGTTATTATCTACTTTCACTACTTTCTTTTCACCTGCTTTTCCATCAAATATAAAATCTCCGAATTCGGTAGATAACTGCGCTTTCTGTTGCAGGGTGAATGTGTATTCGCCACCTGTTTCTTTGCTGCCTTCGTCCTGCGTATATTTAGCAACCATCTCTTTGAAATCTGCTCCTGACTTCAGTGCAGATGCGATGCTATCTACTTTATTTTTAATGACGCTATCCGCTGCTACAGATTGTCCGCCTTCTTCTGTTTTAATCAAAATGTGGCGACACTTAACTGAATCCGGAAGTGATTTTTTATCAACAACTTTTGTCAGTTTATATGTGTTGTTTTCAAAGTATGGTCCGTAAACCGCACCTACAGACAATTTAAAAATTGAATCTGCATACATTGAGTAGAAAGAGCCCTTATTTACATAAGCAGGATTAAACTGTTCTTCAGAATTTCTGTTTACAACACTTTCTACATCTATAGTATTTGAAAATTCATTTTTTAATTGATTAAGTACACCTAATGCATTAGCCGTATCTTCAGCTGTTGGTATCAAATCAAAAGAAACATATTCTATACTGCGGCTTTTTTGCGGAGCAGTATATTGTTTTGCATGCTTCTTCATATACTCTTTCATTTCTTCTTCAGATACTGCTACATCTTTATCTTCTACTGAAGCGTATGGTATCCTTACATACCTGATGCTGGCATATTCAGTTTTTTCTTTGTTCTGCCTGTCATAAATGTATTTTGGAACATATGCAGCTTTTGCGAAGAGCATATTGTATTTCTTAACAATATTGTTTTGAAGTACATAGCTCTTAATAGCTTCCCATTGTTCCAGTGCTTTTCCTGTAGGGTCTAATTGCGGCGCTTGTTTTTCAAATTCTTTAATACGCTGCGGATCAAACATTTTTGTTTCAGGATTTGTAAATACAGGATATTGCCTGATTATAGGGTCAGCATTCTGACCGTATATCAATTCCTTTTCTTCTTCTTTAGTAGTTGTAATACCAAGTTTTTCACATTCTTCCTTAATAAGTTTTGAACTTATTAAATCATCCAAAGCTTGCTGATTTACCTGGGCTCTTGTAGCTTCATCAAGCGGACGGCCTTGCTGGCTGTAAGAATATAGCAGTTCGTAGTCTTTTACTTTCTGAGAATAATCTTTCTGATCTATTCCGTCGCCATTTACTTTAGCAACATTACTATCCCTACCAAACAATGAACCTAATGGACCATTTGATGCATCCATTAATATAAAGCCGACCAATGAAAGCGCTATCACAAAACCGGCAACCTTTGCATACTTATTCCTAATTTTCTGAATTACAGACATATCACTATATATATTTATTACAGGGACGGCAAATTTATACGAAAAATTGAGATAATAAAGCTGTTTCAGGGTTTTAGTTGCTATTTAATAAGAAGTATAGCCATTAATATACATATATTAAGATATTCATTAACTCATTATTACTAAATTCTTATTATAAAATTAATGTTATTCGACTCCAATGTTAATTAGTGTTAGTAGTCGATTAATAACAGAGTGGTTTACCAACTATTAACAGTTTCATAGTTGTTGTTTAAATAAATATCATGATTTTATCAGGAGTTATAAATATGGTTATTAAAAATCCACATCGCATTATTTTTCAACTCCCGATGCAATCCACATTTCCAATATTAATGTGAGTATCCTTTATTAATAAGTACTTAGGGTGTTAATAATGAAATGATAAGTAGTGGAAGAGTTAAAATCTTTTACTTTGCAATAAGAAAATCATTTTGTTATCCCCAAATCCACAGTCCTAATTAATAATAATCCTTTTTTAAAAAATCTTTTTATAAATACTATTATGAATGTGCATATCGAAGAAGCAAAAAAACAATTGATGAAAAATGGATTTCTTGATTTGGAAATTGATCCTTCATTGGATCTGTTTGCTGAGATAGAAAAATTGAAGAAAGAAAAGAATGCAGTTATTCTGGCGCACTATTATCAGGAACCTGATATACAGGATATAGCTGATTATATTGGAGATAGTCTAGGTTTGGCACAACAAGCTGAAAAAACTGATGCAGATGTAATAGTCTTTGCAGGCGTGCATTTCATGGCAGAAACTGCTAAAATATTAAATCCCGGTAAAAAGGTTTTACTACCTGATTTAAATGCAGGTTGTTCACTCAGCGATAGTTGTCCACCACATTTGTTTGCCGAGTTTAAAAAGAAGTATCCGGATCATATCGTCATTTCATACATCAATTGTTCTGCGGGTATTAAAGCACTAAGTGATATTATCTGTACTTCTTCAAATGCGAAAAAAATTGTTGAAAGCTTACCACAAGAACAACAAATAATATTTGCACCAGATAAAAATCTGGGATCTTATATTAATAAAACTACAGGAAGAAATATGGTGCTATGGAATGGTGCTTGTATGGTTCATGAAATATTTTCTTTAGAAAAAATCACAAAACTTAAAGAGCGTCATAAAGAAGCAAAATTAATTGCACATCCTGAATGTGAAGAAGCAGTATTGCAAATTGCAGATTTTATAGGATCTACTACTCAGCTTCTGAATTATACACAGAAGAGCAAGGACAATACTTTTATAGTAGCTACTGAAGCAGGCATACTACATCAGATGCAGTTGTTATCTCCTGAAAAAAGCTTTATACCTGCACCACCGGATAATGCTTGTGCCTGCAATGATTGTCCGCACATGAAGCTTAATACATTAGAAAAGTTGTATTTGTGTATTAAGTATGAATTACCTGAAATTACTATGGAAGAGATGCTTAGGATTAATGCTAAAAAGCCAATTGATAAAATGCTGGAATTAAGCAGGAGCCTTGGTATCATTTAATTGTAAAAAATATCTAATAGATTGGCCCATTTTTTGCTACTCTGATATTTTTAAACTATCTTGAACACCTTATATAAAAAATAATAAGCATTATGAGAAGATTCTACTTATTACAGTTATTGATGACTGTTATGTTCTTTGGTGCTGCATACGAGACTTATGCACAGAACATTGCACTGATGGGCCCAAGACTATTCGTTAATTCTCCGTCAGGAATTGCCGGCCTTAAAAAATTTACATATTCTAGCAGCAGTACAGATCCTGGTTCACGTTGGGGCAGAGAGCTTGACTCTTCTTGGTTTAATGTTGACCTTGTTCGCAGTGACGATTCTTTAGGTTGTAACCAACCGGGAAGTTCAAATTATGCTAACAAATGGGTTTTGATCTGGCGTGGTACTTGCCAGTTTGGTGAGAAAGCTAAAAATGCTGAAAACAAAGGTGCTGCTGGTGTAATCATTATAAACAATGTACCAGGTGCTGATGCGGTAGGTATGGCTGCTGGTACTGTAGGTAATACAGTAACAATACCTGTATTGATGGTTTCTAATCCTGATGGCGCTGCTATGTGGAGTACTTTAGGTTCTAGTGCTGTTAAGATATCTCTTACTCGCTGGGGTTTCAATTATGCTAATGACTTAGCATTTATACCTAACTCACCTGCTTTAGGCCCTGGTGCTACTCCATACAACCAATGGAAAACTGGTAGCCCTAGTGCTTACAACCTTTACACTGGTGCATTTATTGCTAACGTAGGTACTGCCAATCAATCAGCAGTTGTTGTTAAATCTGTTGTTACTTTTACTCCTACAGGCGGTAGTGCTTCTGTAGTTCATAGCGATTCTGTAACTGTTGCTACTTTTAATGCAATAGATTCTGCTATTGAAGCATTAAGCCCTAATTCAAAATCTTTAAATCCAAGTGCTGTTGGTAAGTACACTGTTACTTATACAGTTAGTTCTTCTGCAACTGATGATAACCCACTGGATAATACATATACATATGAAATTCCGGTTACAGGTAATATCTTCTCTAAATCACGCATAGACGCTAATGGAGACCCTATCCTTACTTCATCTACACGTGCTGGCGGTAATCCTGCACCTGCTTTTGTATGGGGCCCTTTGTTCTTTGTAAATGATGGTGGATACAAAGCTCAGTCTGTAAGGTGGGCTATCAATGATGGTGATACAAGCAAACACTCACTGAATGGCGTTACTGCAGTAGCTTATATCTTTAAATGGATTGATGGTAGCAATGCAGGTATTTTGGATGGTATCATACAACCAAAAGAACTGGATTTGAAAGCAGCGGCTCTTCGTACACTTTCTACAGCTGATTCAAATAGCAGAGTATTTACTGCATTTGTTGGTAATCCTGATGGTACTTCCGGTAATATCAGCGTTGAATCTAATTCATGGTATTGGGTAACGATTGATATGCCTGGTACTCCTTTCTTAGGTGTTGATGGTGACCTGAACTATTATAACAGGACTAACGCTGCTAAGTATGCTACAACAAGCGTTAAAGACTACTGGGCTCCTAACTATTTGGGTTCAAAAGATGCGATGCTTGCAAATAGTACAGACTCTGCACGTATGATTCCATTTGGTTTCTCATCTGGTCTTTGGAATGCACATAATATCGACTCTGCATCTTTCACAGGCACAGATGGTACTGTACCTGCTGTTGCATTCGAGTTAAGTCCATTCAAAGTAGGTGTTTCTAACACAGTTGCTGAGAATAAGGATTTTGAATTATTCCCTAATCCTGCAACAGACGTTATTAATGTCAAACTGAATCTTGCTAAGAAAGCTGATAAAGTTCAGATTCGTATTGTTGATGCATTAGGCCGTAGTATCATCATAGATGAGAAAGCTAACCTGCAGAATGAAACGGTAACTATTTCTACTTCTAAATTAGCAGCTGGTAACTATTACACAGTATTAATTGCAAATGGCTACGCAAGCGTTAAACCATTTAGCATTATCAGTAAATAATAATACTCAATAGTATTTATAATAAGGGGCGCAATTTGTGCCCCTTATTTTTTGTATTTTATTTTCCCTTTGCAGAAGGTGTACAATACCTGAGTTTTCAGTATCTCAGACTCATTAATGCGCATTATGTCTTTATCCAGTATTATTATATCTGCTTGTTTGCCTATTTGCAGGCTGCCTTTCTTTTTCTCCTGAAACACACTGTAAGCTGCCCAAATAGTCATTCCTTTCAGTGCCTCAAATCTGCTAAGTGCATTTTCTTTCAGGAAGCCCATTTCAGGATTTCCTTCTTTATCCTTTCTTGCTACTGCCGTATAAAATGTTGCCAAAGGGTTTATTGCTTCTACCGGAAAATCTGTTCCCAAAGCAATGGTGCCGGAAGCATTTAATAAGTTTTTGTAAGCATAGGCACTATGTAATCTTTCTGTACCAATGCGTTTTTTTACCCAAGGCATATCAGATATTGCATGAGTTGGCTGAACTGACGGAATTATTGAATAATCACTATAATACATATAATCATTGTAATTTACTACTTGTGCATGTTCAATTCGCCATCTTTTTAGGTTGTTTTTGGGCAATATTTGGCTATAAAGCTTCAGAATCGTACGGTTAGCACTGTCCCCTATAGCATGTGTACATAGCTGCAAATTATTAGCCTTTGCAAGTGTTGCAATTCGCATCATCTCAACACTATCTGCTAGCATCATCCCATTAGTAAGTATCACTTAAATGGGAACAGGAAAATCATATATTTTTTAATGATTTTTTTTGAGCGCCGTTTTTTAGCATTTATTATTGTCGATTAAGCTGAATTTTAATGGAATTCAATAGTCTTGTTAGTATGCAAGCCTA
>JAEUVX010000001.1 GCA_016786615.1 Flavipsychrobacter sp. | reverse complement strand
ATGACTTTTGAACGAAGAAGAAACAGATACTTGCAACAGAAAAGAAACCTATCACCTGAAAACAGAAAAACTTTTATTTAACTTTAAAAAATCAAGAAATACTATCTAAGCATTAGTGAACTTTAGCTTGACGACATACAGTTAATACCGATAATGTTGTAATAGACGGCAAGGAATATAAAATAACCAAGCGTCTTTCTGACAATGTATTCAAGGCGAAAAACGGCATTATCGAATTTCTCTTTAATTATAAAGATGTGCTTTACTCAATAAGGGTGCGAAAGTTTGATACAGACGTTTATTATAGCATAAATAATGATAACCAATTGATAACAAAAAATACTAATTAATTATTGTTTTTATAGTTTTAGTTCTATATTTTTATAGTTTATTTACATATAGAGAAGTAAGGGCTGAATAATATTTTTTTACCCCAAAAATATTTTAACCTATGATATCTGCAGCAACAGACTTCTTTAGTAATCGGATGTATGGCCGACAGTACCAGAGTTTGTTTGAACGTATGGCCGCTACTATTACTAAGGAATATATTGACCAATTACATATCCATATTGAAAAGTATGGATGCCCCCCAACATTTAATGATATCTTGTCAAGAGTTAGTGCCCTGACCAATGAACTGAAGCTGAAAGCTACATGGATACGTGAGGATTATAGGGAAGGAAGTGGTTACAGGTCTGTGAAACTAACCACTGGATGTAAAAGAATAATTAAATCGTCTGTAGAACAATACCTTACACAGTCAAAAATATTATCATCAATACGTCTTCAACAAATGCCGGGTATATAATATCTCCCGGATATAAAAAATAAAAGGGTTGTTAGAAAACAACCCTCTCTTTCTACTGTGTTAATATTTTGAGAAACACAATAAAAAAATCGTTCTGCTGCAAAGCTAATACATATCTTTTTAATAAAGCTATTTGCTTTGTTAAACTTTTTCTATAGGGATATATTAAGTTTTTGACAAATTGTAAGTATTGAAATGTAAATAGCTGGTTAAAACTCGGCTTTTACTATGAATAGCGGATTTTCTTTGTCAAATTTGAGTTGACAAAAATTAAAAAACACACACTAATATGAAAATTCAAACTGCTATTATTAATGAAGGCACCCCTGAGATTCATCGTTACGCAGTGAAAATTTTAAAACTAGGTGGTACCGACGACCAATACATAAAAACATATCCCTTTATTCACGATTACCGAAACAGCAGCATTGTTAATAAACTTGACCATGACAGGGCTTCTATAGGGCCGAGGTTATATATCGGTTTAGGATTTACTGCATATGAGTACAATAATTACCTGCAGGTAAGTTCTACATATAAGCTTTTTCCGCTTGATAAGGGTTGTGAGATAATATTCTGTTTTGAAGATGGTACAAAACTCAATTTCGAGTTTAGGTACGATAAACAAAATCGGGGCATTTTTAATGAGAACAAATTGCCCATCAACGATACAGACCTGGCATTCTTTGCAGAAAACAAGCTGAGCTACTGGCAGATTAAAAACCCGGAGATGTCTATAAAAATGTTCGGTGGTTTTAATAGTATCGAGGGCAATAAACAATACTCATCACAAAAATCGGGTCAGCGGTTATTTATGCAAATGGCAAACGATGTATTAGATAAGAAGTCGATGCTCATTAACAGGAAGCATAGTTTGTAATAATACTATCAAATATATATATAACAGAGGCGATCGTTTCATTTGAAACGATCGCCTCTGTTATTAGTAGACTTGACAACCCTTAGTTCTAACTTTTTGTAAGCAAGATTTGTTTCTGATATTACAGTAATACTTGACATCATAAAATTTCATTAAGGAATGAGGTTTACGGAGTGGAGCAATTTCCTTAGGCGTCACAAATAAAATCAAATAGTTATTAAGTATTCCATAGCACTTGTTTTTCAAATTGTTTCCTGCATCGGCAGACAGGAATAAACCCGATACTTGGGCTAAAGCGATATTTAGTAAAACTATGAGCAATGTAAAAATGTCACACGAAAAGAAAGTATTGAAACTATAACCCAATCCTTTACAAACTGTACTCTTTATTAGCGAATTACCAGCAGAGCGTAGGGTAGTGCTATATGATATGACGGGTTGGAAACTTCAAAGTCTTCAGGTAAATGGCCTGGAGTTTTCAATTAACATGCAAGGGTTAGTAGCAGGTACGTATATCATTGAGATATTTGAACTTAATGGTAGCCGTAAGTTTCAAAAAGTTGTAAAACAATAAAGCCGGTATTATTTCACCACCATGTGATAGCCAATACCTTTCAATGTGATGATTTCAACATCCTCATCGTTAGTAAAGTGTTCACGTAGTTTTCGGATATAAACATCCAGATTTCGACTATTGAAAAATGAATCGTCCCCCCAGATAGTTTTAAGTAACAACTTTCGTTCTATGGGTTTGTTTGCATTATTACTAAGCATACGAAGTACCTGTGTTTCGCGATGTGATAATTTAATGCTACTCCCGTTTACCTGCAGTTCATATAGTGCAGGATAAAATTTTATATTGCCAAGTGTTATTTCTTCTTCAACATCACTTGCCTTGTTGTGAAACTTACCGGCCATACGCAACTGGTTTTCTATACGTACCATCAGCTCTTCCATACTGAATGGCTTTTTCAGGTAATCTGTACCACCTGATGAAAAACCTTTCAGTACATCATATGTTTGGGTTTTAGCCGTAAGAAATATAATAGGCAGTTGAGGGTATAGCTGTCTGATACCCGCACCAAGTGTGAACCCATCTACATTTGGTAACATCACATCGAGTACACATATGTCTGCGTCAAAATTGCGTAAGCTGTCCAATACTTTTCCCCCGTCTGTAATATGTACCACCTGATAGTTTTTCAGCTCTAGTGTTTCTTTTACAATTTTTGCAAGAAACTGCTCGTCTTCTACATACAATATTTTTGTAGCCATAGTTTATCTGCCCATGAAGAATTGAAGTGTGAACCTGCACCCATCACCCGGAATATTATTTACTTGTGCCACACCATTATGTAGCTGCATTACTTGCTTTACATAACTAAGTCCTAGACCATAACCTTGCACATTATGCATATCTCCGGTTGGTACGCGGAAGAATTTGTCAAATACTTGTGCAATATAGTTTTCAGGTATGCCAGGTCCGTTATCTGTAATATGTACTGTTACGGTAACATCCTGTGCTATGATATCGATATTTATATTTACAGGAGGGGTACCGTACTTTATGCTGTTATCAATAATATTGAGTATAGCTCCCTGCACATGTAACTTATCGATGTTCATAGTGAAGTTAGTACCTTTTGTGCGTAGGGTGATGTGCGTATTATTTTGCAGTGCGCGAAGTTTCAGTGATTGTATTATCTCTTCAGTGAGTAATGCTATATCTGTATTGTTTTTTTGCAGGTTTATTTTTCCTTGTTCCATCAGCGAAGTATTTAACGCTTTGGTAATCAGCATTTCGAGGCGTTGTGTTTCCAAGCGTGCCATATGTATGTACTCGCGTGCCTGTTGAGGATTGTTGATAATATCATAATCGTCCATAGCTTCTAATGCCACCTTAACAGTTGCAACTGGTGTTTTCAGCTCGTGCGACATATTGCTGATAAGGCCGTCCTTCATTTCGCTGAGTTTTATCTGTCTTTGCATAGCGCGATAGGTAACCATAAAAGCAAAGCTGACAACTGCAAGCAATAACAATACAAACAGAAACTGAGGGATAAGTTTTTGCAGCAGATAAGCTCTGTAACCTGTAATGGCAACAGAACCTTTGTTGTTGTAAATGCTGTAATGCACCAACATAGTTTTTGTAGAGTCGGGGCGTATTGCAGATGTATCATTATGCCACGTCGCTTTCATAGCGTTATTGCGTAACGACAATCCTTTTGCAAATTCTTTGTATACCAGTTCAAAGTCCTGAGGTTCCAGTACAACTGAGAGCTTGTTGATGCTGTCTTTCATGGCTTCTTTTACCACAGTACGCAATACAGTGTATAGTGTATTGATTATTGGAGTATCTGAGGAGCCTGGTTGATTTAGTTTTATTGTGGTATTAAGGTTTATATTTTCTAAGAGCTTTTTGGGAGGTGCAGGTGCTATTATTTTATGTTCAGGTATAGTACTATCTTCATTTGTCATAGTGACTGTTGCAAAAAACATTCTGCCAGTATCCATTTTTACAACCATAGCTTTTTTAATACTGTCTAGCACTTTGGGGTCGTTTGATGAACTATGGAAAGTGATTGTATTACGCGTTAATGATGCAAAAGTGTCTCCGTTCTTTTTCTTCAGAGGGTTAATAGTAAATAGAGGATCTTTGTTGTGTTTGAGTGTAGGACCCAGATATTTTTCGAGTATAATGGAATCTGCAATCTTGTGTTGAAGTGCTGTTATGTCTGTAAGCAGTTCTTTGCGCAATACTTGTTGCTGCACATTGTACTGGCTCAACAGCCAGTACAATACAAATGAAGTTAGCAGCAGCATGCTTGCTGTCATTAATACGATTGTACGGCGTACTGTATTACTCGTATTTGTTTTCAACTTCATCCGGAACAAAAGTATATAATGCTGTTGTATACATACTGCTCTATTAACCTTAATTAACCTTAATTGGCTGAACGTTAACCCACATGCACTGCACTGCAAAATAATTTTGTGTTATAAAAAATCACAAATTATGAAACAGATCATTGCATTACTTGGTGCAGCATTAATAACAAGCGCCGCTGTAGCACAAGATAATACCGGAACTATTATTTATACACAAACTATAAGACTGAATTTTGACGACAGACCCGAATTGGCTGCTTTTGCAGATATGATACCTAAAGAACAGAGTAGCAAGAAACTGCTTTACTATTCACCACAGGCCAGCCTTTATAAAGATGCTCCCAAAGAGAAAGAAGCAGAGAACAATGTTAGCAACGGTAACGGTGTTCATATAAAAATGGACTTCGACGCACCTTCTGAAATTGTATATAAAGACCTGATTAAGAACGAAACCATTGAACAGAAAGAGTTTATGGGAAGGCAGTTTTTAATAAGCGGTGATGCAAAAGACTTGAAATGGAAAATTACAGGCCGCCAGAAAAAGATACTTGAATTTCCCGCTCAAGAGGCAATTACAGTTCATGATAAAGATACTATCACTGCATGGTTTACGCCTACAATACCAGTAAAATCGGGACCAAGTAGTCTTGGCAACCTGCCGGGTATGATACTCGAAGTATATATGGGTAATATGGTAGAATTAAAGGCAACAGCAGTTATACACAACGAAGTAGATAAAACTCAACTGGTAAAACCTAAAGGTGGCAAAAAGATGAATCGAAATCAGTTTGAGGCTATGGTAGAAGCAAAGAATAAAGAAATGAATATAGGTGGTGGTGATGGCAAGCAAGTGATTATTCATCGCATAGAACGCTAATATCTTTTCTATTCAACAAAGAAAACTGCTATGTACAAAATACTTTCTTTCATGCTATTGTTTGTCCTGTATCTGCAGGCAAGTGCTCAAACACAGGACCTAAAGGGTATAGTAATGAGCAACGAGGGCAAACCATTGCAATATGCAACGGTATCGCTGCTCAATCCTGATGATTCGACATTGGCATTTTTCGGTATCAGCAACGCATCGGGTATTGTAGATGTAAAAAAAGCAACAAATGGTATGTACCTGATGCAGACTGCTATGATGGGCTATACTACTGGGTATAAAAAACTGATTGTACCTGTTAGCAACGGAGACCTTGGTGTGATATTGTTGGAGATGGCTGATCCGAAAAAAATGAAAGAAGTAGTAATTACCGGTGAACGTGTACCACTCCTAATCAAGAAAGATACCGTAGAGTATAATGCAGGTTCGTTTAAAACAAAACCAGATGCATCAGTTGAGGAATTGTTGAAAAAACTACCTGGTGTTGAAGTAGACAGAGCAGGTAATATTAAAGCGCAAGGTGAAACGGTAAACAAAGTATTTGTAGATGGTAAAGAATTTTTTGGCGATGACCCCAAAGTTGCAACACGCAATCTACCCGCAGACGCTATTAATAAAGTACAGGTATTCGATAAGAAATCTGACATGGCGGAGTTTACAGGTGTAGACGATGGTAGCCGAGAACGCACTATAAATCTGATGCTTAAAGATGGTAAGAAGCAAGGGTATTTTGGCGATGTAACAGCAGGTGGCGGAACGAATGACCGTTTTAAAATAGCGGGAAAGCTATACAGCTTCAGACCCAAAAACCAGTTTGCTGCTTTAGGTATGGCGAACAATATTAATCGTTCTGGTTTCAGTTTCAGCGATTATCTGAACTTTAGCGGCGGTATGCAAAACCTGATGAATGGCGGTGGACTAGAAATCAATTCGGCTGATAACCTTCCTCTTGATATGGGTATGCCTGTGAATGGTATTGTAACATCGGGAGCAGCAGGGCTGAACTATAGCTACGAGCTTGCAAAAAACAGGCGCGTTAATGTGAGCTATCTTGGCAACGGGGCAAATAAGAAAGTAAACGAGCAAACATGGTCAAAGAATTTTGTTCAAAATGCAAACTATGAAACTAAGGGTAACAATGATCAGGTAACGGACAATATTGGACACCGGCTGAATGTGGCTATACATAATAACATAGATTCATTCACACAGACTACACTTAGTGCTAGTGGCGAGTTGTCAGACAATCGCTATAACAGCAACAGCAATTCCAACTCTTTTACAGACATAATTATTAATACACAACAACGTATGCAAAGCCAGACTGCCAATGCAGCAGGTGGTAAAATAACTGGTACTGTGACACGTCGCTCACACAGTGGGGGAGATGTGATTTCACTTTCAGGGAATGGTAATTACAAACAAAACCTGCAAGAAGACGAGTGGAGAAATATCACTAAACTGCTTGCACAGCAGCAGGTCATTAATACAAATATGTTTCGTAATGACAGGCTCAATACATTTAATTACGGAGGAGGCCTTGCATGGTCGCACGCTTTGGGTAAAAGCTATTTTGTAGAGCCTAAAATATACGCCGGAAATAATACTGCTCACTTGCTGAGGGAGCAAGGTCTTAACTCAGGTACAGATATAAAAATCGACTCTCTGAGCCCTGACTATAAAACTGCGTACAAATATTTCAGACCTGGTATCAGTATCAAGAAAGGTTCAGCAAAAGTGCAATATCAGGCATGTGTGAACTATGAGCATGGTATACTGATGCAACAATATGGCAACGCCTCTCTTGATACAAGACAGTATGATTACTTATTGCCAATAGCAAACTGGCGATATGAGTATCAGAAAGGGAGACATCTTAGTGTCAACTATAGCACTTCAGTACATGCTCCTGGGTATAATGATTTGCTGAGTGTGCCTGTAATATCCAATCCATTGAGTATATCTATGGGTAATGCCGCATTACTACCTGAATACAGACATGATAGCCGTTTGTCATGGATGTTATTTGACCAGTTTACAATGACCAGCCTTTTCGTACACATGGGTGGTGATTATACCCGTAATAAAATAAACCGTTCTGTAACTATTGATAATAATCTGGCACAATACAACTCGTTAGCAAATGTACCTGAAGCATATGGAGCTACGTTTGGCACACAGTTTGATCGTCCGGTTAACAAACTTGGGATTAAAGTGAATCTTGGTATTGATGAGCGTTATACTAAGGATATTACACTCGTAAATAATGTACAAAATATGACAACATCTATTTCTCATCAGTTTAGGATAGGGATAGAGAACCGAAAAAAAGAACATTGGGATGCAAGTATTAGCGCAACCATCAAAATCACGGATACTCGCTATTCTTTACAACAAAACCTGAATAATGTATTCTACAACACAGGCGGATATGCAGAACTTAGCTACCGTCCCAACGACAATTGGTACTTTTTACTTTCTTGTGATGTGACGCACTACAATCAACGCAGTTTTGGTAATGCCGTAATTATTCCATTGATGCGTTCAGAAGTATCATATTACTTTTTGAAGGACAAACGTGGTGTATTGACACTTGATGGGTTTGATCTGCTGAATGGTAACAAAGGGTTACAACGGATTAGTCAACAAAACTATCTGGCCGAAGTGAGAAGCAATATCATTGGCAGGTATGTAATGCTAAGTTTTAAGTACAGATTGAATAAAAAAGGTAAAAAATCGCCTATGATGGTAGATGAGATTAAAATAAATACAAAATAAGTATTCGGTGAAGTTGCTGTACAGGAAAGCGTTTGCAGCGAGAACAAAAAAGGCAATCAGTTGAAAGATTGCCTTTTAGGAAGTAGTGTAGACTTGACTACTTTAGTTCTAACTATCTTATGCAGGATTTATTATTGATATTACAATAATGAGGTAAGTATTCAATCTTTTTCAAGGGTTGAAAATTCTTTCGTCGCTGGCTTAGTCAAGGGTGCTTCAATTCTCTAATGTCATCAACCAGTGAAGTTGTACTGTAACATTTTCGGGCTGGCATGTTCGTTAAGTTGTTATGGCTGTCTGTAAAGTTGTGATAATTAATGTTTTTATGTTTCGACTTTCTGTAGAGATAGATTTAATTACAAAAATGATATGCATAGTGAAAATGTGAATGCGATAATCTTAGGTGGACCTAGTTAATAAAAATTCGTATAGCTTTCTATGGAAGGTGCACAAGATGCCAAAGATAGTTTGAAGCTCAGCAGTTTACTTGTTTTTATTTTAAGTATTGAAAAGTAAGCAATATATTTATCGCACAACAAAACTGTGAATAGTATCAGGACTGTTGATAAAATAAAAACCTCTAGTATGCTAAAACTAAAACAAGTTCTGAGTCTCATTGCATTATGCCTTGCGGCTACTAATGCAAATGCAGCACTTAGCGGCACCTACACCATCAACCCGAGCGGTACTGCCTCGGCAACAGTCTATCTCTCACTCACATCTGCCATATCAGATATGGTCTCAGCAATCCGGACCGACGGTGGCCCTGCTAACGGCGCTGGTGTATCCGGGCCTGTAATACTGGAACTGGCCAGTGGTTACACCAGTGGTGGCGAGACATTCCCGCTAACTTTTGATGCCATTACAGGTGCCAGTGCTACCAATACAATTACTGTACGTCCTGCATCAGGGGTTGGCTCTGCGCTTAGTATCACCAGTTCAAACACTACTGCAACTATCAATATCAATGGCGGAAATTACTTCGTCATAGATGGCCGCCCCGGCGGTACAGGCAGTAATAAATACATTACCCTCGACAATACCAGCACCAGCGCACCTGCCGTACAGTATATAAATGATGCAAGCAACAATACCATAAAGTATTGCACCCTGAGCGGCGTTAACACAACGACATTTACAGGAGCAGTGGTATTATTCAGCACTACCAGTGGCAGCACGGGTAATGACAATAATACTATTGACAACTGTGATATACGCGACGGTGCTACTAAACCGCTTAATGCTATCGTTTCTGCAGGTACAGTAGCAAAAGAGAATAGTGGTATAACCATCAGTAATTGTAATATCTACAACTTTTTTAACGCTGCAACAGCCAGCAATGGTATATACGTGGCTAATAACAGCGAGAGCTGGACGATAACCGGTAACAGTTTTTACCAGACAGGTTCGTTAACAGCTACAGCCAGCAGCACCCACCGTGTATTGGTTATAGCGGGCGGCAGCGGGCATACTATTACCAACAACTATATAGGTGGCAGTGCTGCATTATGTGGTGGCAGTCCTTGGGCCATCACCGGCTCATTTGCCAGCCGTTTTGTAGGTATTGATCTGAGTGTCGGTACAACATCAGCTACAAGTGTACAGGGTAATACGATTGCCAACTTCAACTGGAGCACCACCTCCGGGACTACCACCCTTAACGGTATATTTTGCGCCATCAATATTGCAGCTGGCAGTGCAAATGTGGGCACTACTTCGGGCAATACTATAGGCAATAGTAGTACGGGCTCTATATCGGTTACATCAAGCACAACTGGTGGGTCAGTAAATATTATCAACTGCTCGGCTGCCAGCCCTGCTGTTGTAGCGATATCTAACAATACCATTGGCTCTGTTACCTCAAATGGCAGCTCTACTTCTGTTTCCTGCAGCATTAATGGAATACTGTTATCAAATACAGGTACCATAACCATTTCGGGCAATACCATTGGTAATACCGGCACTTCCAACAGCATTAATGCTGTTACATCGTCATCGTCCGCAACAGCACAAGCAGTTACGGGCATCAGCAGCTCTGCCACAGGCACACTAACAATTACCAACAATACTATAGCCAACCTGAATAATAACTATGCCGGCACTGCCAGTGCAGGACAAGTAAGAGGCATAGTGAGTAGTTCAGGGGTTAATACAATCACAGGCAATACGGTACATAATTTAAGCACTACATCGGCCAATACCGGTACGAGTGCAAATGCAACTGTAATAGGTATTAGTTTTACGTCTACTTCCACATCCGGTGCACAAATCGTTTCTCAAAACACAGTCCATTCTCTGTCTAATACTGCAGCTTCTGCCGCAGTTTCTGCTACAGGGATATACGCTACCGGACCTTCAGGCAGCAACCTGACTGTAAGCCGCAATAATATACACAGTATCAGCATTGCATCAAGCAGTACATCTTCGGTCTTAACAGGTATGCAGATTGGTGGTGGTACGGGCAATACGTTTATGAACAATATGATACGTGTAGGTATTGATGCGGCAGGCTCAGCGCTTACTACCGGTTATAATGTTTATGGTATCTACCAAAACCTCGGGACTTCAATAAATGTGTACAATAACAGTGTTTACGTGGGTGGAACGGGGGTTAGTTCTGCACAAAACACGTATGCATTTTATCGTACGCAAACAAGTGCGGCCGCTGACGTGCGGAATAATATTTTTGTAAATGCACGATCCAACGGCTCTGGCTCTGCAGTTAATGCAGCTATATTCTTAAATTCTGCCTCAGATTATACCAGCAGCTATCTTACACTCAACAATAATATCTATTATTCACCCGGCACAGGTGGTGTGTTGGGCAGGGTATCAACTACCAGTTATGCTACATTAGCAGAGTGGCAGCAAACAACAGGGTTTGATATACTGAGCGGTGCCGGAGATCCTAATTTTGTTAATGCGACAGGTAATGCTTCTGTAGTAGATCTGCACGTAAGCAGTACAACACCTGCGGAAGGAACAGGTGCATCTATCACATCTGTAACTGATGATTACGATGGCAGTACCCGTTCAGGCCTTACACCAAACGACATTGGTGCTGATGCAGGAAACTTTACTACATCAGATGTTTTTCCTCCAAGGTTTAGTTTTACTCCATTTACTGCCAACACCGGTTCTGTAAGCAACCGTACACTTTCAGTTACCATTAATGATCTCGGAACTGGTGTACCAACATCGGGCAGTTTACGGCCTCGTATGTGGTTCAGAAGGACTTTACCATCAGCATCTTCATGGGCCAGTACCACCGCTACTTTCAACAGTGGTTCGGGTACCAGCGGTAGTTGGACATTTACCCTAGATTATTCACAGCTGAGCATTACACCAACTACAGGTGAAACTTATGAATATTACCTCGTAGCACAAGATCAGGCAACTTCTGCCAATCTTGCATATTCACCTGTAACCGGCACAGCACATACTGATGTGAATACACAAACTTCAGCGCCTACCACACCAAACAGTTATACCATTACCACTGCATTACCTACAAGTATCAATGTAGGCACTGCTCAAACCTATACCAGCCTTACGGGCGCAGGTGGTTTATTCGCAGCTATTAATAGTGCTGCACTTGCGGGCAATACAACCGTAAGTATCACCAGCGACCTGAGTGAGGACGGAACCAATGCATTAACCGGTGCAGGCATTAATGGCTATACGCTCACCATACAACCAAGTGCTGCAAGTACGCGTGTTATCAGTAACAGTAGCGACCTGGCAACATCTATGATACGCCTTAGCGGTGCAGCAGGGGTAAACATAGATGGCCGCTCGGGTGGCAGCGGGCAATATTTGCGGATAGTAAACACACATGCAACGGCAGGAAGTTGTCAACCCGCACTTGATATATTAAGTGGCAGTACAAGTACTACTATAAGAAATTGTATTATTGAAACGAATGCTACCACTTCTACAAGGGGCAGCATCATTATCAATACCGGCACTAATACGGGCATTACCATCAACAATAATGATATACGTGATGCACAAGGTACGCCCGGCACAACCGGCATACCTGCCAACGGAATATACTCAGGCTCAACATCCAATGTAGTATCTGTTCAGAATAATAATGTATATAATTTCAGCAGCAACGGTATACACTTAGTATCTGCAGGAGATGGCTGTACAGTATCGGGCAACAGCGTGTATTATAATGCTTCAACCACACCCAGTACAGCACAGGTTGGGATATATATAGGCAGTGGTAACAACCATACCATCAGTGACAATTATGTCGGCGGCCAGGCTGCCAGTTGCGGAGGCAGTGCCTGGACCAATAGTGGTAATATCACGTTCACCTGTATACAACTTTTGCTGGGTACAACAACTGCAAGCTCTGTACAAAATAATACAGTGCAGAATATTAGCCTCACCGGTACGGGTGGTGTTAACTTTAATGGTATATTGGTATCATCTGGTGCTGCAAATATTGGTACCATATCCGGCAATCTAATAGGACATGCAAGCACTACCAATAGCATACAAAGTACGGGCAGCACATCGAGCGGTACATCTGTAACCATAGGCATCGGTACCGCCAGCAGCAGCACCACTACCATCAGTAACAATATGGTAGCCAATATTACATCTTCCTCTTCTTCCTCTACAACTTCTGTTGGTGTAAGGGGCATCAGTAATACCGGCTCCGGGCAGTGTACTATTTCTGGCAATACTATTTATAGTATATCGGCCAATGCAGCTACTACAGGTGCACAGGCCGCACCTGTAGGTATTTTAACCAACAGTGCTAATACAAGTCAACTGATTACTCAAAACACTATCTATAACCTCAGCAATACCAATACTACGGTAGTAGCACCTTCACTACATGGTATATGCGCCAATCAAAGTTCTAGTGCTGGCACCATCAGCCGCAACCGTGTTTACGGGTTGAGCAATCAGGCTACAAATGTCCCTACCGTTAATGGTATATTCTTAAACTCAGGCAGTGCATGGACTGTAGCTAACAATCAGATAAGCGTCAGCAATGGCAGCAATACCAACGATTTAGTAATATCGGGTATTCGCGACGGGTCAATAGGCACGCACAATGTTTATTATAACAGTGTATATGTAGGTGGTACTGCATCTTCAGGTATCCAAAAAAGCTATGGTTATTTGCGCACTTCGTCTGCTACTGTTACAGTAAAAAATAATTTGCTTTATAACGAACGCAGCGGTAGTACAGGTGGGCAATTTGCTATTGGTAATACAAACGGTACACCTGCTACAGGCTGGTCATCTACAGCAAGTAATAATAACCTTTTTGTTGTAGGCACTCTTTCCGATATGGGTGAATGGGGTACAGGTACTCCACAAACATTGGCACAATGGCAATCAAGCAGTAGTGGTGATGCAGCATCTTATGTAAATGATGTAACAACATTGCCATCCGCCAGCTTCTATACCGCTACTGCTACAGGCAATTTAACAGTGCAATCTGCATTTAATGGCCAGATAGAAGGTAGGGCTACGCATATTGCAAGTGTTACAACCGATTATGCCAATACTACCCGAGATGGGCTTAGCCCATCTATTGGCTCAATAGAAGTGCCGGGCATAACCTGGACGGGTGCTACCAATAGCACATGGGGAACAGGCAGCAACTGGCAAGGTGGTAGCGCACCCACTACATCGCAAACAGCTATTATACCGGCAAGCCTCAGCAACTATCCCATTATAACAACAGGCACTGTTGCAGTAGGCGGTATTACTATTGCAAGTGGCGGTAGTGTAACTGTGAGCGGTGGCACGCTGCAAGTGGCGCGCAATATCGGTAACAGCGGTACGTTTAATGCCACAGGTGGTACTATAGAGTTAAATGGTGCGTCTGCACAAAATATTGTAGCTGGTACTATAACAGTTACTAACCTTATATTAAACAACAGTACGGGTGCTACCATCACCAGCGGTATGGTAAATGTTTTAGACACATATACCCCCACAAGCGGTACACTTACAACAGGTGGGTTTCTTACACTCAAATCTACCGCAAGTGCTACAGCGCGTATTGCTGCAGGCAGCACTAGCGGGGGCTATATAACAGGTTCGGTAAATACAGAACGTTATATACCTGGAGGCCGCCGCGCATTCCGTTTCCTCGGACATCCGTTTACATCTGCACAAAACATGAGTGTGCTGACGGACGATATAGATATAACAGGTAGTGGTGGTTCACCGTTTACAACTACAGGTAGCAACAATCCTTCTGCTTTCTCGTTTGATGTAACAACGGGCGATAACAGCACTACAGGCAATAATCCCGGATGGACTGCATATACAGCGTCCTCTACATGGGCGCAGTATCAGGCAATGCGCGTACTGGTGCGTGGCGCAAAAGGTGAAGGGCTTACTTCTGCAGCGTACACTCCAAGTGCTGTAACCATTGATATGAATGGAACTATGAATCAGGGCAACCAGACCATAAACCTTACAAAAGGTAGCAGCACAAACTTTGTGCTGGTTGGCAACCCGTTCCAGAGTCAGGTGAATATGGATGCTGTAAGCGGTACTAATATAGGTAGCAGCTTTTATATATGGGATGCTAATCAGGGGACACGTGGTGCTTATACTGCTTACTCATTTGGTTCTTCTTCTTTCAACCTGCCTTCGGGTGGCGCGTTTGTCACTACACTATCTGCTAATGGTTCTGTACTGATAGAAGAAGCAGATAAAACAAACGGCACACCCGGTGCTATGTTGAAAGCTACCGGCATTACAAATCAGGTAGAAATGCAACTGAAAGACAGTACTATCTTCTGGGACAGGTTGCTGCTGAATTTTGATGATAATGCAATGGCTACTGTAGATTATCCGGATGCTGCTAAGTTGTACAATCCTGACATGACATTCTACACTCTAAGCAAAGATGATTCTATGCTTTCTATAGATGCACGTCCATATCTAGCGAATGAAACTATCAAGCTTGGTTTGTATGCAGGTATCAAAAAGAATTTCCGTTTCACTGCACCGAATGTAAATATGCCTGCAGGTACTAAGCTGTATTTTACAGACAAGCTGCTGAATGTAACACAGGAAGTAACACAAGGTTTTGAATACTGGTTTGTGGTAGATACAAGCAGCACAAGCTGGGGCAACAACCGTTTTGAGTTGAATACACAAGGCGTACCTACAAACAGTATAGCAAATGTGAGCACAAGCAAGTTGAAAGTAAAACTGGTGCCTAATCCTACTACAGACAATGTAACATTATATTACGAAGGTGCAGGCAAACAGCTGAATATAGTTGTAACCAATATGATGGGAGTGAAAGTAACTACTGCAAAAGCAGAAAATACAAACGGTAGCGTACTGATACCAACCGCACAATTAACAAATGGTATCTACAACGTAACTATCTATAATGGCAGTGAAATGATGACACAGAAACTGATAAAACAATAATTACTTCACCCTAAAAACAATCCTCTTAAGTAATGAAACAAGTAAGAATAATTGCGGCATATATTTTTTTCACCCTGTTGTCTGCTACAGCATATGCACAAGGCCCCGGCTTTGATGATGACGTGGTGGACGAAGTACCCTTAGATGGTGGCGTCAGTGCACTGGTAATTGCCGGTGCTGCCTACGGTGCTAAAAAGCTGAAGGATATGAAGAAGAATTAAAATACATATAACTCACTGTAAAATACTCAGTTTTTAACGCGTTTTTTTATAAACCTATACACAGTCTGAATGAAATACTCAGGTATTTTCACCCTATCATTCAGATGGCAATATTTATTTCAGTCTGTCATTTTTTAAACAATCATTATTGTTTATCAACAATATTTGAATATAATATCTCTTTTATATTATTTTGTAACCGTTCGTAATGCCCCATTCTTTATCAACAATACACACCTGCTTGTCAGTCATCTGTATATACACTGCTAAAAAGTGCATAAAAGCCTTTCGATATAAAGCATTTATATACATAACAGCGCTATTTATAATGGCACTGGCTACATACAGGACCAAAGCACAACCGGCAAAGAACAAAGAAAAAATCAACCTGCTGCGCATCTCATTGCTCCACTTTCCGGATAGCGCTTATATAGATGAACTGGTCATCCGCTACGACACAGTAGATGGCATAAAGCCTGTAGCCGTAGAGACAGGAAACACACACAAGCCACATACCATTGCAACCATGCAAAACGGCAAGCTGCTGAATGTGGCTACCTACCGAAAAACAAGGCTCAACGACACTATACCGCTGGTAATAAAAGCAGACAAAAAAGATATTTTCTTCATCAGGCTGCAAGACTATACCGACATCAAAAGGTATATATACATAAAAGACTTCGGAGCCACACCATTGTTACAGGATTTTAAAGCCAACACACATTATGTGTGTCACTATTATCCTGCCGATACACTGCCTGCAGAAAAAAGGTTTGTAATTGTTCTTTCAGATACACTGATTATCAAACGCTTCGACAAATCATCCGGCCATCTTGAACCCGGCGCACTACACAGTGTACACTACGACCATAAAAACGACCAGATACACGTAAAGATTGGCATTGGCAAATTTCATGTAACCATATCAGACCAGATGGGAAACCGCGTATTTGACGGTCCGGTGATATCAAAAAAAGGATTAGTGAAAATCGGGACCGCTGAAATCAAAAACGGATTATACTCGATAAAAATGGTTGACCTTTTTGGTAATTACGAAATCGGAAAATTTATTAAATATTAAGCAACAAACACCTCACAAATATGTCTATGAAAATAACCATGTTATCATTACTGCTGCTGCTATCAGTAAATGTTTACAGCCAGACAACACTCGCGTTAGGAGACATTGCCTTTACGGGATACAACAGCGAGCCTGCTGCAAACAGCGATGAATTTTCTTTTGTGATACTGAAGTCAACAGGTATTACAAGTGGTACAACCATCTACTTTACAGACCGTGGGTGGAAAAGTGGCAGCTGTGGTACCGATAATTTTTGTACTACTGCTGACAATGCTTCTTTCCCGGAATCAGGCAGTGAGTTTGTGTGGACATCCGGTTCTTCTCTCAGCTATGGTACGCAAGTAAAAATCAGCGGTTCAGGCAGCGTCGGTACATTTACCTGTAGCAATGGCAGTGCATCGGGTGCGGTACTCAATCTGTCTACCGGTGGCGATCAGATATTTGCACTGCAGAACGGCTCAGGTAGTACAACCACCGGAAACGGCGCATCAGGTACTATGCTGGCTGCCATACATGCCAATAAAGCAACAGCAGCAGGCTGCTCTTTCAGTACTACCAACTGGGATGATTGTACAACAAACATTTCTGTAGACATTTGCCAAAGCGCCAGTAATTCAAACAAGCCTGCATGCCTTACCAATGGTACGAATGCACTGGTATTGCTGGATGGCAGCAGCCTTGAGGTTGATAATGGCGTGTACAATTGTACAGGTCAATACAGTTCTACAATATCAGCAGCTATTACAGCTACCAGAACGGCTGTTAACACTACTGGTAACTGGACAACAAATGATGCAGCTACTGTATCAATTCCTCCTGTAGGTTGCAATCCGTTTAACGGTACATGGGGCACCACATGGAATGGCAGTACATGGAGTAACGGCACACCATCATCTACAGTAGATGCTATTATAGCCAGTAGCACCACTCCTGGCAACTTTACCTGCAAGTCACTTACCATTAATAGTGGTGTAGCATTAACAATGGGCAGCGGTACTACCGCTAACATCAATGGCGATATAACCAATAGCGGTAATGGTTTCAGCGGCGTAGGTACATTCAACTTTGCAGCCAGCAGCATATTAAGCGGCAATACTATTTCATGTGCAGGCACTGTTACAGTTGCGTCAGGTGCTACACTTACTACAAATAGTAAACTAACTTTGACTTCGGATGCCACTAATACAGGTCGTATAGGCAACAGCTCAGGAAGCCTAAGTGGCAGTGTTACAATTCAACGATATATTCCGGGTGGTCGCCGCGCTTATCGATTCTTATCGCATCCTTTTACCACAGCAATGGCTTTAACCGCACTTACAGATGATATAGACATAACAGGTAGCGGCGGTAGCACTAATGGTTTTACAACAACCGGCAGCAACAATCCTTCAGCTTACTGGTACGATGTTTCTACCGGCAACGGGTCTTCATCAAATGATGTTGGCTGGACAGCATTTACTAGCACCAATGGTAGCGGTGCCAACTCATGGGACCAATACGAAGGCATCCGTGTATTAGTACGTGGTGCCAAGACAGAAGGTTTAACAAGCGGATCATATACACCAAGCGCTGTAACACTCGATATGGCAAGCACTGTAAACCAGGGCAGCCAAGCCATAAGTGTTACAAAAGGCAGTGGCACTACATATGCACTGGTTGGCAATCCATTCCCAAGTCCAATCAGTATGGATGGTGCAAGCAAAACAGCAGGTATTGGTTCTAACTTCTACATATGGAGTGCACAACAAGGCACTAAAGGTGGTTACACCACTTATACTTACGGTTCTTCATCGTTCAATCTGCCAATGTGCGGCTCATTTGTAACACAAATAAGCAGCAATGGCACTATCACTTTTGATGAAGCCGATAAGACAAGCAGCACAAGTACAATGTTCAAAACAACAAGTTTCCCTAACAGGGTAACGCTGAACATTGAAGACAGCTCTATATTCTGGGATAGGTTGCAGCTGCACTTTGATGCAACTGCACTGGCTATCAACGAAAATACAGATGCTATGAAATTTCCTAACCCCGAAGTCGGCTTCAATACCTACAGCGCAGACGACAGCCTGCTTGCTATAGATAATCGCCCGTATGCGGAAAATGAAACCATCCAACTGGGCTTCACTACACCATACAAGAAAAACTATAAAATAGTAGCTGCAGATTTTGATGTACCTGCAGGCACAAAACTATACCTGAAAGACAATTACACTGGCAAGAACGAAGAGATAAGCGCAGGTTATGAATATTGGTTTACTGTAGATACCAACTCAGCGTCGCAGGGCAAAGGCAGATTTGAACTGAATACACAGGGCAAGCCTACTACAGGCATTGCAGGCACTACTGCCAACGCAATGAAAGTGAAGCTGGCACCTAACCCTGCTAGTAATGATGTAACGATATACTACGAAGGCGCTACCGGCAAAACACTGCATGTAACGATTGTAAATATGGCAGGCACAGTGGTGGCAAAAGCAAAACAGGCTACATACAATGCAGGCAGTGTGGAGGTATCGCTGAATGATATACCCGCAGGTGTATATATCGTAAACATCAGGGACGAAAACCGGGTGTATTCAGAAAAACTCATCAAACAATAAACAACGCCATATCATCAACACCGCTTCAATCAATATCTCTTATGTACAATAAAATAATTATTACCGTATATACTTTTTTACTCCTGATACTGATATCAGGCACAGCACTGGCACAAGGCCCAGGCTTTGATGACGATGTGGTCGACGAAGTGCCGATAGATGGTGGTGTAAGTGCATTAGTAATAGCGGGTGCAGCCTACGGTGTCAAAAAGTTAAAGGATATGAAAAAGAAATAAACATCCTCAAACTCACCCAAACAAAACACTCCCCCGCATAGACGGGGGAGTGTTTTTATAAGCTATTATTATGTCTAACTGCTCATAGTATCAATAATAATCAGTTGCTAAATATTTAGATTTATAGAGAGTTAAGGGAATAAACAATATACTCAGTAAAAAATCCATTAAATCAATCCTGGATTGCCTTTCAAGAGGAAAATACGTTTGCGCTGAGAATGAAAAAGGCAATCAGTTGAAAGATTGCCTTTTAGGAAGTAGTGTAGACTTGACTACCCTTAGTTCTAACTATCTGAAGCATGATTTACTACTAGTATTACAGTAGTGTCAGTCATTATTAAAGCTTAACCAAGGACTGAAAACCCCGATGTTAATGATTGGATTCGTTCTTTCAAAACAATATGGTTGAATATCGAACAATTTAGTAGGTGCATCAAAGATTATTTTCGAGTTTTATAAATGTTTCGAGTCCAATGAGATTCTCTGAACGGAATATCGAACCGCTTAACGTTGCGGTCTTTTGGGAACTAACTGTAAGGATTAAGCAGATATTGAATTAAGAGATAAAATAAAGTATTCTCTTAGGGTGTACATTATCAACAGATATATAAATGCAGTTATAGTTGTTAGAATAATTACTTTAATTAATGTTACCCACCAACGCTCTTTATAAAAACGTGACAAAGCTACAAAGAGGTATACAATAAGTCCCAGGTATATAGCCGAGCCGATATATCTATATATTACAATTGTTCGGGGATGTTCAAGAAAAGTTGAAATGATTGTATCAAGTGTAATAAATACCCATACAGTTGTATAAAAATGCAAAGTGAATATGGCATGATGTGCAGAAGGATACAAATTCCTTTTTTTAAAATAAAGCAGGAATAATGTGAGAATGAAAAATGGCATGGAAACAAAAAAAGACTTGGGTATGATGAGGCTGATCTTCTCATCCATTTTTTTGGAATAATTATAAGGCGCGGTATCAAACACCTCGTATGCCTTAATAAACTTTCTGTCTTTGTATCGCAAATAACCGATGCTTCTTTTTTGAGGGGTAAGTGTATTTTGTACAGAGTCATAATAATGTTCTCCGCGCTTCAGTATATCCGGCGGATCAAGTATTACAATCTTTGTTCCCTTCACTTCAAATTTGATTCGGTTATACCTGCTTTTCTGATTTCTTGAGTTATGTATGGTATCAGCTTGTAGAGCAGCCCTTGTAGAGTCGATTATGTGTATGATGTCGGGATTATGTATTTTGGTAACTGTTTTTTGAGGGCTGTCAAAGGTAATAAACACTACAAATGCCAATGCTGAAATGAATAAGTACAACCTGAAAGGGTCAACATATTTCTGCCTTACTCCTTTCATGTATTCCATTGACAGAAATCCGGGCCTTGTTAATAGCGATCTTAAGGTTCTTATAAATCTTCCATCATAGTGAAGGATATCGGATAGAAAATGCATCGTAAGATGCCATATGGTTTGTTTGTGCTCAATAGCCTTTTGTCCGCATTCTTTACAAAACTTACCATCAATTAGTGCACCGCAGTTTTTACACTTTTGTTCATCGGGCATTTGCACCGCTTCCATTTTAAAAATTGTTTGTATCAAAAGTAATAGCGGTGGTTTCTACTCCCTAACCGCTCCCTACTCATTTCTGCCGTTGGCTACATAGGGATACCATTTTATGTCAAATTGCCGGAGGTTTAGACTGATAAAATTTTCTATGAAGCTATTTAGTGGTTTGTTGATGCTGATACTGCCTACAATATTGTTTACACGTTGTGGAACTGCATATGGGCAAAAAGCTGCCAATAAAATAGAGCAAGGCAGCTTTCCTGTTTCTGCTGATACTAAGTTTTTTATGATGGATTTGCAGAATGAACTAAATACCTCTAAACAGACACTAAAAAGCTTTACGCCCACTAAGCAGTTTGCAGAAAAATACAGTTTACAAAAGATAAAGGGTAAATACCACCTGAGTGGTTTTATACAGACAGATAAGCGCTTTTCTGAAAAGCAGCTGAGGAGAATACAGGTTTTTCCTGGGCAGCCTTCAGGAAACATAAGGACTGTAATGGTGCCATTGTCTGCCTTTCCGGCATTTCTGAAACAGAAAGGCATTACTTATTTCGAACTGTCAAAAAAGGTTGAAGTCTACTAAATACAAACTATATGAAACGTCTAAACATTTACTTACTTCTGTTCCTGGTATTTGCCATTAATGTGCATGCCCAGGAAAATGATAAAGGGAAAATGCTTCCACCTATACCACCTGCTACCGGCTATCTTGCAGAAAAGGATGGTCTTTTTTCAACCAAAGGTATGTCTGCTAATACAGCCTTGCTATTGGTAGACCTGATGCAGCTTAAAAAGAACCCGTCTGCTATCAGCCAAAAAGAACTGATTGAGAAGTATGGGTTGATTAAAAAGGGAGGAAAGCTCTATGCTAATTCTTTCCTGATGGGTGCAAAAGGATTTACTGCAGCTTCATTGGGCGAGTTGGGGGTATTGCCGGGTAGCAAATCGGGCGATGTATTTACGGCCTTGTTGCCAGTAGAGCGCATAGCCGAGATAGTAAAGATGCCTAATGTAAAATATGTGGACATCAGTTGTGTAGTAAAGGCCGATTTGGATAGTGCCCGCAGGCATACTAATGTAGATAAAGTACATGCAGGCACAGCGCCATTGAATATGCCCTACACGGGCAAAGGTGTTGTTGTGGGGGTAATAGATAATGGTTTTGATTTTACCCATCCTAATTTCTACGATAGCACCGGGCAGAATAATTACCGCGTAAAAAGAGTGTGGAACCAAAATGACACTACAGGCACATCTCCAACAGGCTATATGTATGGCAGCGAATACATAACGGAAGCACAGATACTAAGTGCAAAGTCTGATTTTCCTTTTTATCAAGCAATGGAAGGGGACCATGGCTCACATACTGCAGGTATTGCAGCTGGTGCCGGAGGGTATCCCGGTAGTAAATATCGAGGAGTAGCATATGAAAGCGACATAGTATTTGTGTCTTATGTGTTTAGTGCTACAAATATTGCCGATGGTATAAAATATATTCAGGACTATGCAGCATCTGTTGGCAAACCATGTGTTATTAACATGAGCTTGAGTACACATGATGGTCCTCATGATGGTACGAGTTTAGGAGACCGATTTACAGATAGTTTGGTTGGCCCGGGTAAATTAATTGCAGTTTCTGCAGGTAATAATGGTCGTAATGCATTATATGCAGAACATACATTTATATCCACAGATACAGTAGTATATACCTTCCCGGTATTCACCGGAAAGTCTTCTGGTGTGGGTGTGGCTGATATTTGGGGTAAGCCTGGTGACAATTTTGCTGTTCGCGTATTATTATTTAATACAAAAACCAATAGCATCGTTTATGCTCCGTCCAATAAAATATCCGCTGCTACGGGTACTGTTAGCGTTGATTTCATTTCAAACAACCCCAATTGTGGTGTAATGTATTCGGCAGAGATAAACCCAATTAATTCTAAACCACACGTAAAAGTTGACTTGCTTAATTTTTTTCCAGACTCGACAGGGATAAGGTTTTATATTGAAATAACCGGATCTAATACTGCTATTCAGATGTGGGGACAGAGGAGTAGGGTTACTGACTTTAGTAATTTGGGGTATTTATCTGGTCCTAACGGCTTGATAATGGATGGACGCAGAGATCATATAGTATCAGATCCATATTCTTGTGGTAAAAGTGTTTTTACTGTTGGTGCTTACACATCTAAAAACCAGTGGATGTCATTAAACAATCAACCGCGAACGCTTGATTTTTTTGCAATGTCGAATGTTGGAGATTTTGCCCCATTTTCTTCCAACGGGCCAACTGCCGATGGCCGTACAAAGCCTGAAATAACTGGACCTGGTAGTATTGTTGCATCTTCTGTAAATAGTTTTTCGCCAGCTTTTGGTCCGTTGTCTCCGGGAACTGTAAGTAGTGTAACCTACGGTTCAAAGACTTGGTATTTTGGAATGAACTATGGTACATCTATGTCTACCCCTATGGTTGCAGGCATACTGGCTTTGTGGCTCCAGAAATATCCAAACCTTACCAGAGAGCAGGCGTTGGATATGATGAAGAAAAGCGCCATAACCGATAACTATACAGGCACTATACCTGCTACTGGTAGTAATACATGGGGTTGGGGTAAAATCAATGCCTTTTTGGGTATGACGCTGAGTGTAGAGAAGGCAGCCGTAAAAAACACGTTGAAAGTATATCCTAACCCTACAAGCAATGAACTGCACATAGTATTTGATAAGCAGGCAAATAATACGCTGATTACTATATGCGATGTAACTGGCAAAGCAGTGTACAGCAAAGCAGCAGGTACGCTGGTAGGTGGCAGCGAGCAGGTAGTGAATATGGAAAACAACCCCGCCGGTGTGTATATACTACGTATAGCAAGCAATGGCGAAGAGGCGGTGTATAAAATTGTGAAGCAGTAATAATTTCTAAAGAGTAAAATATTGTAAGTGAGAGTATTACCCATTCCCTAAAATATTATCTTTAGGGGATGGGTTTTCCAAATCAACTAAAGGCTGTTATAATAGACGATGATGATTTCTCGTGCTTTCACCTTCAGGATGCTATAAAGCACAAGGTGAGCAATGTTGAAGTGATTGCAACATTTAACAGTGCGGAAGAAGCTATTGGCAAACTGGCGCTTTTAAAGCCCGATGTGGTATTTCTGGATGTAGAAATGCCGGGAGGTATGAGCGGCTTTGACATGCTTAAAAAACTGCCTGCCATAAATTTTGAGATCATCTTCACCACCTCGCACGAGCATTATGCCATCAGGGCTATACGATTTTCGGCGATAGACTATCTGCTAAAGCCGGTAAATATTCCGGATTTGCAGGAAGCCATTAGCCGTGTGTACGAGAAAAAGAGCCAGGATACAGATCTTTCATTATGGCAAATGGAGGTGGTAACACAAGCCAAAACAAAGATTGAAAACCTGGCTATACCAACAATGGAGGGGTTGATATTCATTGGATTGCAGGATATAGTTTATTGTGAAGGCGATGACAGGTATACAAAAATTTACCTGCAGGATAAGAAGATGATTGTGTCGTCGAGAACGCTGGGTAGTTTTGAAGAGTTGCTTGATGCACATGGTTTTTTCAGAATACACAAATCGCACCTGATAAATCTGAACCACATGAAGAAGTACCTGCGTGGCGAGGGTGGGCAGGTGATAATGACTGATGGTACTACCCTGGATGTAGCGCGAAGAAAGAAAGACGACCTGTTGAAACTGGTTTCGCAGTTCTGATATTTTTTACAATAACCACTACTCAAAAATGCAGCATGAACAGGCCGCTAATCATATGCCTTCTACTTATTGCCTCTGCTGCATATGCACAAAGCGTAGATAGCAAACGCTATCAACTACCTACTGTTTTCAGGCATCTGAACAGAGCCAATGGTTTGGCTGGGAATACAGTAAACGTTATACTTCAAGACAGGAATGGCTTCATGTGGTTTGGCACTGACAAAGGGTTGAATCGCTACGACGGCAGAAATTTTGATTTGTTTGTTCGTAATCCCAATGACATCAATAGTATCAGTGGTAATAATATTACCGCCTTGTATGAAGATAGAAAAGGCCGATTATGGATAGGGACCAATGACAATGGCATAACGATATACGATCCTGTTACGGAAAAATTCAATCGCTATGAGCACGACGACAAGAATCCTGCAAGTATTAATACAGGGTATGTAGCACAGATATATGAAGATAGTAAAAGCAGATTTTGGATATGTCTGTATGGCGGTGGGCTGGAGTTGTTTGATGAAGCCAGGCAAACATTCACCCATCATGTATGGAAAGAGAATGACCCTTACTGCATAGCAGGGGTAAAATGTAAATCTATTTATGAATTATCGCCCGGCAAATATCTTGTAGGCACTTTTGAGGCAGGCGGCGACCCTCAGCATGATTTGCGGGATGCAGGTAATATTAATTACTACGACTTAAGTACGAATAGGTTTCATCCCTTGCCGGTGGGTAATGTATTAATCAACAGATCATACACGGGTGGTGTAAGGCTGGCTGCAAGGCTGGTGCATAGTATAATGCCCGATAGTGTTGGCAATTTATGGTTCTGTACTTACTGTGGTATTTTGAAGTATAATATTGCAAATAAGTCCTTCGTTGCATTCAAATACCAAAATGATGACTCTCTAAGTTTATCTAACGACATAGTACGTTCGGCATGCGAGCTGGATGGTAAAATATATTTTGCAACCGAAGGTGGCGGAGTGAATATACTTGATACTACAACATGGAAGTTTACCCATTACAAAAACAATCCGCTTAACCCCAATAGTTTGTCTGACGACTTTGTAAAATTTATTTATAGAGACAGGAGCAAAAGAATATGGATAGGTACCGGTGGCGGAGGTGTAAATATTATAGATCCACCCAATCAGGATTTCATTGTATACCCTTATAGCTTTTTGAAGATAAGACCTAATGCAAGAATAGAGGATGTAACTATTGGTACGATTTGTCCGGCCGGTAATGGTTTGATTTTGCTGGGCAGCAGCGATGGGCTTACTGTATTAGACACCCGCAGTAATAGCGTGAAATTGATAAGTAAGTTTTTTACAGCTGACGGAAGAAGAGAACCGCTTTCATGCCTTTCAATTTACCCATCGGTTATGGGATATTACTGGGTTTGCCTGTTTAATCAGGTTTGGAAATACTATCCGCAAACAGGACTGTTTGAAGAGTATAAATATCCAAAATCTACAAACAGCTCCAAGCTCGGCATACATTCAATAGTGGAAAGAGCAGACACAAGCCTTGTGCTTACGATGTTTGGCAGGTATTCTGATGTTGTCAAATTTGGCAGAAATGTTACAGACACACTAATTGACGGGATGAAGCAACCTGTGGTGAAAGATGAGAACGGAGCATTGTGGTCATCACTATATATCACCGAGCTTGATCATAACATCATTGTCAGGATACAAAAGGATAATACCGCAACAAAGTACGACTGGAGTGTAGCCGGTAAAAAGAATATAGGGGCAAGAATTAATTGCGTGTATGTTGACTCCAGAAATAGATTGTGGACGGCAGGTACCACGGGGCTCGACCGCTTCGATATTAATAGTGGAAAACTCTTTCGTTACAGAAACATCAGGAATTTACCAGATGCTGCTATCAATGCTATTACAGAAGACGGTGATGGAAATATGTGGTTCATTACAAAAGATGCCCTTATAAGAATGAGCCCGAATGGGAATGTAACAACATATGAGGCATACAAAGACATACCCGTACATAAACCCGAATCTAAGATGGTGTATGACAAGGATGAAGATGCTATCTATTTTGCAGCCAACGAAGGGTTGGTGAAATTTTACCCTAAAAAGCTGATAGATAGAAATACAGTGCCGCCGATTTACATCACGGGTTTTAAGCTGTTTAATAAGGCTGTGCAAGCAGATTCGTCAGCCCTTGTTAAGAGGTCATATCACTTTGCGTACAATCAGAACTTTATTACTATCAACTTTAATGTGCTGAATTATTTTGAGAACGTTGTTTACAATTATGCATATAAACTGGATGGGCTGAACAATGATTGGGTAGATGTAGGTAGCAAATACGAAGCAAACTTTACCAATCTGCAACCCGGTACTTATATTTTTAAAGTGCGCGCAAGTACAAGGGATGGTAAGTATATGAGAGAGAGCAGCGAGGTAACTATTGTAATAGCTACCCCATGGTGGCAATCATGGTGGTTCTATTCGGCATGCTTTCTGTTTGTAGTCGCAGCTGTATACTCGTACAACAGGTATCGTACCAGAGCGTTTTTAAAACAAACAAAATTGCTGGAGAGTCAGGTAGCAGAAAGGACGAGCCAGTACAAAGAACAAAAAGAAAAAGCAGAGACGGGTGAACGCTTAAGGCAGCAGTTTTTGGCTAACATGAGTCATGAGATACGTACACCAATGAATGCTGTAAACAGCTTTGTACATCTTTTGATGGAGAAAGACCCGAAGCCTGAGCAAATGCAATATCTGAACGCTATAACAAAGTCATCAGACTTGCTGCTGCACATAATAAACGATGTGCTGGATATCTCAAAAATGGAAGTAGGTAAACTACAGCTTGAAAATATTCCCTTTTCTTTAAAACAGGTTGTAACAAGTGTTGCGGATACGCTATCGGTTCTTGCAAATGAAAAAAATCTGCAGCTTACCGTAAGTATTGGTGAAGATGTGCCGGATACAATTGCAGGAGACCCTTATCGGTTAAGTCAGGTTCTGCTAAACCTCTGTGGCAATTCCATCAAGTTCACCGATAAAGGGCGTGTAACTATCAGTGCAGAATTATCAAAAGATGATACTGCCGGCATTAAGTTTAGTATATCAGATACAGGCATTGGCATACCACCAGAAAAACTCAGGTTGCTGTTTAGAGACTTTGCACAGGTCAATATCTCTGACACCAGAACGCACGGAGGTACTGGTCTGGGACTTTCGATTTCTAAAGGACTTGTAACACTGATGGGGGGCAACATAAGTGCTGAAAGCATACCCGGAGTAGGCTCTGTGTTTTCGTTTACTATTCCGCTGGTATCTGCAGATGTGCCGGAAGCAGATGTAGTGGCAAACACAGTCCGGCCAATCGATGGTAGAGTGTTAAACGGGCTTCGTATTTTATTGGTGGATGATAATGAATATAACAGGCTGGCTGTAATTGATACACTCAATTTGAAAGCAAACGTTACTATAGATATCGCTACCAACGGCAGGCAGGCAATAGACCTTTTGCAAGATAATAGCTATGATATCGTATTGATGGATGCGCAAATGCCTGTTATGAGTGGTATAGAGGCTACAAAATATATTAGATCGAAGTTGTCTGCACCTAAAAACATAATACCAATTATTGCCATGACAGCCAGTGTGCAACAAGCATTTATACAGGACTGTCTTGACTCTGGGATGAATGTTTGTGTCGTTAAGCCATTCAATACCCAAACCCTTATCAGGGAAATGGCAACATTAACAGGCAGGCTGAATATTGATCCCGTATCGTCTGATACAATAACGAATGATAAAAAGCGTAGCGTCAGTGGCGAGGTAGTGGATCTTTCCGGCTTAGATGAATTCTGCGAGGGCAATGAACATAGAATGCAGCAATATATCAGTTTGTATCTAAAGGGGATAGCAGCATTTTGCGATGATATTGAATTTGCCGTTAGTCAAAATGACTATCATACAATAAAAGAACTGACACATGCATTCCGCCCCAAATGGTCTATGATGGGAATGAAAAGAGCACTTGCTATATCAGATAGATTGGAGGTAAATGAAGAAGGCTTTACACAGGCTTGTAAAGATGACATACAGCAGCTGTTGAATGATGTCAGAACATCCGTTGTTGAACTTGCTAAATACATATAAATACATAAATATTATGGTAGAGGAAATAACAAAGCATACAAAGAAAATATACAAAGAGGTGAGAAACACTAAGCATAGTTTTGGTGAAAAGGTAAAAGATGTGATTGTTGAAATTTGTATCATCGTTTTTGCGGTAACTATCTCAATCTGGTTGCATGGCTGGAGCGAACATAGGCACCAGCAAAGGGAAGTGAGAGAGTTTCTGACAGACATTAGAAACGATTTGAAAGATGATGTGGCAAATTTGAAGAATGCGAGAGATACTATGAAAAAAAATAGGATCGATTTTCTATTCCTAAGAAATCTGACAAAACAGAAATATGACAGCATTCACAAGATACATGCAGATGTGCGTATGAACGCAAGGTTGGCAACAATAGTCATCAATAGCGGAAACTATGAAGGGTTTAAGTCGAGTGGGAAAATCGGATATATTGAGAATAAGAAATTAAAAAATTCGATTCTTAATTATTATGAAAAGGTGACGCCATTAGTTGCTGAAACGGATAAAGCGAACATGGCTCAGGCATTGAAAATAATCAGTTTTCTTATGGAGACAGACGAGGATGAAGATTTGTCAAAAATACTCTTAGGGTCAAAGGTTAAAGCAATGACTGCGTTACATACCGATCTTCAGCTGAAATTTAGCATCGAAACATTTGATGCAGCGATTTACTATGCAAATGACATTATTCGGGAAATTGATAAGCAGGCAACAAACTAAATGTATCCGCGAAAAAAAAGCTTAATGGGGAATTTGAAGAACTTATAAGTCATTTTCAATACGATGAAAAATACAAAAGCCGACTGCGTGAAATACTGATAGAAAAACTGAAAACAAAGCTAGCCGTTGTAGAAGACGATAAAAAAAGCAGACGCAAGCGGCTATTAGAAATCAAGGATCAGTTGGACAAGATAGAAGAACGATTTGTACTGGGCGAAATTATACAGGAACAGTACCGGAAATATGCTACTCTTTATGATGACCAGTTGGAAAAAATCCAACAGGAAATTGACCAGAGCAGTGATTGAGTTCTAACCTTGAAAAGGCACTTCAAAAGGGATTGGACTATGCGCAGAATATGCGCCAGACCTGGGTTGTTGCGCATTACTTCGAGGAACTGCAATTATTGTATTTGGTATTTCCGGAAGGTAATGATGTATAACAAGCAAAATGATCAAGTTCTAACTACTTGTATCTACTTATTGTTCGATGAAATCGTTTTGAATCGAGCTATGCTGTAAAAACAAAAAAAGTAATCAGTTGAAGGATTGCCTTTTAAAAATAATAGTAGCCTCGTCAGGACTATTATCGAACTATTTTACGGATGATTTGAAGAGTTTGACCTGTCTTTACTTAGGTTAAACTATCATTAGAAGGTTACTGAATTTGTTGAAATTGAACTATCTGTGATAACTATTCTAAAAATAGTTAGGTAAGAAGTTGAAGCTCTTACGTATACCTACCTCGTTACAATAAATAACTAAAATTTCAAGAAAGGGGAGTGGTGGCAATGTCAATTACTGTTTTATGAACTTTCCGTAATGACGAATGCCTGTGTAATTATATAGGATTACATAATACATGCCGCTGCTGAAAAGTGAAAGGTCTACTTTAACCGGACCGTTTGCTGGTGCTGTGTATTTGACCTGACCGTCTATGCTGGTAATGCGGATTTTAAATCCTACCGACTGTTGGTTAGGTTGTATTATTATACTCTCAATTGCAGGATTGGGGCTTATTGTAAATCCTGTAGATGCTACGCCCTCAACAGTGCTAGTGAGCAAGTTTACATTTTTTGATACTGTCCTGTTGCACCCGTTGGTATCATATGTAGTAAGCGTTACCGTATAGTCACCTTTGGTTGAATAAGTATGCACCGGGTCTTTCGCTATAGAGGTATTGCCATCTCCAAAATTCCAACTGAAAGTTTGTGCCTTTGATGATGACTTATTTGTGAATGTCACTGTTGTGCCGCTACTGGTATACTCAAATGCAGCAGAGAGATCGGCAATATTTAGTCCCCATTTGACCAGAGAATCATATACTACTGTTTTAGCTGCAATTTTTATATTCGATGCGTCTATAGTAGGCAAAGTACTATTGAAAGTGATTAGTAAAGGGTCTTTCTTGAATAAAGCCGTATAGAAGCAACAAGCAGCAGCATACGTACCTGCCACTTCCGGATGGCTTCCATCTGCCTGGTATAATTCGATGCCGGGATAGTTTTGTCTGATGTATCTGCGCACTGCACCTACAGGCGATACCACTGCGTCAAATGAATCTGCCAATTCCATATAGCGCATCCGAATTACGCTGTCCATACTTTCATAGGTACACATATACTGCAGTCCGGGACAATTAGTTGGGTCGCCGTTCTTATACCCCCATGTCATGTAGAACATTGGCATCGTACATTTTGCACTATCACGAATAAGTTTTGTGAACTGACCGGCGTATATGTAGGTAGGATGAGAAGGGCCAAGTTGGCCCAAAGCAGGTAGTTGGCTTTGTTCCTGCAATACTATGTAATCCCAATTGCCGGTTTTAATTTTAGAGACGCAGGGGTCTTGTGGTGGATTCCAGTGGTCTTTAAGCTTCCAGCCGCCGGGTGTATGGTCCTCGAAAACTAGAGTATCGCCCATTGAAGAAGCAATGTCGGCTATCATCTGGGGCATATTGTTGGTCTGTGTGTAGCTGTTGCCAATAAAATATACGCGCAATTTTTGCCCTCCGTTAGCGTCTGTTTTGTTCAGACAGGCTATTGTCAACAATAAAATGGTGTAAAGTTTATTCATATGCAATCTTTTACTACATAAAAGACCAATAAAAGGTCTCTAAGGTTGGTTTAACGTTATTTTATACCTGCATGAAAATTGCAGGTAGAGAGGAGCTTGACAGGTCTGTATAATTTATTGAACTACAGTCTTGGTGCCTTTTTAGTATTCAATCTACGAAAGCCTTACGACATTTAACCCAAATAGATAATTCCAGATAATAAACAAGCCGCTGTAGTAATTGATACAGTGGCTTTTGAAAATGGTAGACTTGACTACCCTTAGTTCTAACTATCTGAAGCATGATTTACTACTAGTATTACAGTAGTGTCAGTCATTATTAAAGCTTAACCAAGGACTGAAAATTCAAGTGTTGATCAATAAATAAGATATTATCCGAAAATTATCAGAGAAGAAAGGTCTTTTTCTACAAATAATATAACTCATAATTTAACTCACCATTTGCCCTTATTCTGCTTAGTATAACCTGAGTAATTCCAAGATAGTTTGATGGGTTATCAAGTTGATACTTCTAAATAGAATCATACAATATTTTTATAAGCCTTGCATGCTTGAATATAGATTTTTGAACTTTTAGTTAAAAAAAATATTCGTGTTCCCTCATTGTAATGGGAATATTCTCCATGCAAAAAAAACTTAATTTTACACGGTTTTTAACTACCCTAATTTCTATCCTTTATGAGAAAAGTGTTTAACCTAATAACTCTAATATGTGCGGTATTATTTAATTTTTCTATTACCAATGCACAGCCGCATATTCTATCATCATATAGCTTTTCGCAAAATTCAGTTACATACACACCTATAACGGGAGGAACAGTTTATGATACAGGTTTTTATGTTTCCGACCAGAGATTTGCTGCAACTCTACCATTTTCTTTTATTATAGATGGAGTTAGTTATTCACAAATCTCTGTCTGCGATAATGGGTATATCGGTTTTTCGAATAATGACCCGGGAATGACAAATTATTTTCCAATTGGTTCAACATCGACCGGCTTTGGTATTGCGGCACCTTTTGCTTCAGATTTACAAGGTTACAGTGGCAATGGATGCGAGGTGAGAAGCCAAACAATAGGGTCTGCGCCTAATAGAACTTTTGTTGTCCAGTGGAAGAATGTATCACGTACGTCAAGTTCACAATTGTTCAACTTTCAGGTTAGGTTGAATGAAACAGTTAACACAATTGATTTTGTGTATGGGAGTATGACTAATACTGCTTCTTTTGTTGTACAAGTAGGGCTTAGGGGCACATCCAATGCATATTATAATTCCAGAACTGGCAGCTCTGGCTGGTCATTAACCAATAACTCTACAGTCAGCAGTGCAACCGTATCCGTATCTTCAGCCTTGCTCCCTTCATCGGGCTTGAAGTTTACTTTTACACCACCGCAGTGTACTACCCCTGTGAATCAACCGACTAGTCTTATTTTAACGCCTTCATTTAATAGTATATCAGGTTCTTTTACTGCCGCATCACCAGTTGTTGATAAATATCTTATAGTGGTGACACCGGGAGTTGCACTAAGCGGTACACCTTCTAATGGCACCTACTATACTACGGGTAATTCAATTGGAAATGGTACTGTATTATATGCAGGGCCGCTAACCACATTTACTCACAACAGTTTGAGTATGAATACCAATTATACTTACACTGTTTTTGCTTATGATGATACTTGCGCTACACAGCCTATATATAAGACTAATAATCCATTAACTGGTAATGCAACTACACTCGGTCCGCATCGCTATATCTGGGTACCGGCTTCCGGAAGTGCAGATTGGCAGGTAAGTACAAATTGGTCGCCTGCAAGAACACAGCCTCATGTTGATGATACGTTGGTATTTAATAATGGGGGGACTATTTCCGCAATTAATATGCCTAACCAGAGTGTGGAAATAATGGAAGTAACTAATAATACACAGCTCACCTTGAATAGTGCCAGTAATAACACACTTACATTAGATAGTATCCTTTTTTCCACTGGTTCTGCAATCACATTAGGGCCTAACACTACAAACCTTACAATATATACAAAACCCTCGCAACTGAACGGAACTATTACAGTTACCGGTTCAAGTGCGCTTAGTACACAGAATACTGCTTCTGTCGTAAATGGTAATATTACCGTCAAAGACCTGGCAACGTACCGTTATACCAACGGCACCACAATAATAAATGGTAGTGTAGTAATTAAGAATAAAGGGCTTTACAATGCTGCAAATGGAAATACTACAATAAATGGCACACTTACATTGTCTGATAGTGCAGTGTTTAAATCAACAAATGCTACAGGTACTACAGTAACACTCGCAAATACAAGCATAATAAATATTGGTGATAGCAGCACTTTTGATGCGGCAAGTACCATAACAACAGTAAATGGAACTATAAATGTTCAGGGTTTAAAAGGATTGATGAAAGGGTGTTCGGGCTGCCTCACTTTTAATAGTAACTCAGTGTATAATCACAACCGTAATGGCGGAAGTATACCCCAGGCTGCATATAATACTGCCTCTACTATTAATATCACTGGTATAACAAATACGTCATTCACTGTTACAGCCCCTCAGCGTGTTGGCAATTTTGTATGGAATTGTTCAGCGCAAAATACTGGAATAATAATACCCTCAGGAATTGATTCTGTAAAAGGGAATATGACTGTAACGAATACAGGTTCATATATACTGCGGTCAGGCACACACTTAAAAGTTATTGGTAATTTTTCGCAATATTCAGGCACTTATCAAATAGGCTCAACATCAACATTACGAGTTTTCGGGAATGTGTTATTAGTTGGAGGGACTGTAGATTTGAATAGCAATTCTAATGATATTAATTCCCTCTCTGTATATGGAGACCTAACACAGAATTCAGGACATTACATTACAAAAAGCGGAAACGGAAAACCTAATATTGAGTTTGTTGGTACCGTCAGCCAAAAAGTGAATATTGCTGGCACGCTTGCACCCATTCCGATTAATTACATTCTTAATAATAAAGCAGGAGCAGTGCTTACAGGGGTACTCCCAATAAGAGCCAATGCATATAATAGTATTAATGCCGGTAGTTGGACAGGGAGTGGGTCATTTATGTATGATTCATTTTCTTCATTGAATTACAATGTAGATTACGAACAAACAATTACACCCATAGAATGGCCTGCCAACAGTAGCCCTTATTCAGTGTATATCAGTATGGGCGGCAATGCCCCTAATAATAGATTATGGTTGTCGGGGAGCAGAAGCGTACCTGGCACACTCACAATCTATAATGGTGTCCTTTGCCTCGGAGATTATAATCTTACAGTGAACCATGTATCAATCCAAGGTGGTATTGTAGATTCAAATAAAATGATTGCTGCAGATGGGAATGGGTATCTGTATAAAGTTATTGATTCTGCTTCCACACTCAGGCAATTCAGGTGCGATATAGGAGATATAACAGGAATACAACAAGTTTCACCTTTTGTACTAACTCTAGCAGGAGGGGGAACAAGGAAAATAGGGGTTAGGGTTCGCGATATGAAACATCCCGATAATACTGCTACTACAAGTTATATAGACAGATATTGGGAAGTTGTAGATAGCGGAAGTGCTGCTTCTTTTGGTTATAAAGTTGAAGCACAGTTTCCATTTGTTGATGTTGTTGGGAAAGCAGATATCGCTCTGTCACATTGGGATGGAACATCATGGTTGCAAATGCCGGGCTACTTTAAAACCCATGTGCCTTATTGGAACTTATATGGTATAGTACCTACGGATACTATATCTTCAGCTAACAGGTCTTTGAACGGTGCGCATTTTACATGTATGCCAAACACGCACCATGTTTATTCATGGACAGGTGCTGTCAGTACTGATTTTACAAATCCTGCAAATTGGAATCCTAACAGAAACAGCACTAAGGGGAGTGATATTTTACAGTTCAATAGCGGCAATACTGATAGTGTTAAGAATATACCCAACCAAACAGTTACATCGCTGATTGTTACAAATAATACAACTGCAGTATTCCAATGCGAAACAACAGGCTCTTCAAATGTAATAACACTTGGGTTAAATTCTGATAATGACACATCGACCTATGAAATTCGTGTAGATAGCGGTTCGACATTATTAAATATAAGTAACGGAACAACTAAGGAATTCTATATTTCATTATCAGGTGATAGTTGCCGGGGCTTAATTGCAGGTAGGGCTGAGGTGTTTGGTACTACGGGAATCGGACGAATGCACCTTGCGAGTCCCAATGGCAGAACAATAGTAACTTCATCAGGTATATTAGCAGCTGGAGGTAGCTCTCCGCAAACAAGTATTTCTTGTGATAGTAATTCGGTTTATATATATGGTATATATGAACATAAGTTTTCTATGGGAACCAATAATTTATTCCCGATAGCAAAGTGGATGGACGGGTCGAAGGCAATAATAAAATCTGCTTGGATTGGAATGAACCCTGATATAATTGGTTTACAAAGCTTTTATCATCTCGAATATGACTGTCCAACACAAACTGCGGTATCTATTATGATACCACCGAATGTGAGGGACACATTTAAAGTAGTATCTACGGGAACTGGTGAGTTGCAATTTGGAATACATGGAACATTCAATAGAACAATTCGCCATTATGTTCAAACAGGGGGCACGGTAAATACAACCAGCTATAATGGAACAACATCTCAAACATATAATATTACTGGTTCTTTCATTCAGTCTGGAGGTATTTTTAAATGTACGGGTGCTAACTCAACACCATTACTCAATTTCACAGGTAATAATACTCAAACGTTTAGTGTTAAGGACTCTTCATTAGGAGGTGCATTTATTTATCAGATAAGTAACCCTAATGGTATAAATCTTATAGGCACTGGTTCAATATCAGTGTTTAATGTCAGGAGCCCTGGTGCAATACGCATTTCTGTGCCAAACTCATCACCTATAAATACAACTTTGCCGATTGCTTACAATGCGGGTGCTAATCTAATATTTGACGGGCAAGGCAGTTATGCAGCTGATACCATAGTATATCCTGCAACAAATCAGCCAACAAATCTTACAGTCGCTATAGGTACCGGGAATGTATTACGGCTTCCGGGAAATCGGGTAGTACCTGGTACGTTCCAAATGACAAGTGGTGATTTGGACATCTCTACTTATTCCTTAATGTTAGGAACATCAGCAGCCAGTCAAGGTACATTAGTGTGGACAGCAGGCTCAAATATCAGACTTACTTCTGGTTCTGTAACACGCTGGTACGGAACAACAGGCCTGCCTACAGCACCTGGGAATGCTATAGGATTTTACCCTATTGCGTATAATGGTGCACCAAGGCATGTTTCTTTATATTTCAGCACAACTACTGCTTTGTCTGTTGGAGGCTCAATTACTGTATCACATAATCATATCAATGGGCAGGCCACCGGATTGTCAATAGCTGATGGTGTATATACAATAAATAATCGTACAAATGCTTCTTGGAGTTTCGCTACAGGAGGTGGGTTAACATTAACAAGTGCCACTATGGGTTTAAGGGTAGCAGCAGCAGATCTTGTTAGTTTTATCCCCACAGTTGCAGACTTGCGTTTAATGAGAACATCATCAGTCGTAGGAACTCATGTTGCAGGCTCGGGTTCTTCTCCATCCTATATGGTGCAAAGGTCAGGATTGACTGATATAGCATTAACAAATGCATCATTATATGTTGGAACTTCTTCTGCAAATATGCCAACAGCTTTTATTTCAGTTAATGATGGAAGCTGGAACAACCCTGCTACATGGAATATAAATGCAGTTCCGGGTATAAATGATCTTGTACAGATAAGAAGTGGTGATACAGTGATGATAGATACTGCTTGTTTTGCAAAAATGCTAGTAGTAAGCAACGCAGGTGCAATACATACTAACGACAGCACATTAAAGGTTGATAGCCTTATTGATAATTTTGGTCATATACGTATTGCCGGAGGTACAGTGACATTAGGACCGACTGGTGGTGGTAAGTGTCCTTTCCGTAGTTATGGTACACTGACTGTCGCAAGCGGCAACCTTAATATTAACGGTTATCTGAAATTAGAAAATGGATCAGTATTTAATCAAAGTGGTGGCAACATCAACTTGGATGGTAATGCAGGTGGTGTTTTAGCAAACAGTGTTCCAAATGGTTTTGACATATTAGACTTCGGAACATCTAACCTGAATGTGACGAACGGTAATATAACTATCATCGACCCTCATGCAGGAACGTCAAGGGTATTTAATATGAGTGCTACAAGTGGCAATACTAGTTTTGGGCCTGCTCATAACTTAATATTCGGTGATGGTATTTCAACAGCCATAGGTGGTACAAGCGACGGATTCCGATTTTCTACTTCCTCATCGAGTAGAATATTACTTGGTAATGTTATTATCAATGGTTCAGGCTCCACATCCATAGCAGCAAGAAAAGTAACCCAAGGATCGTTTAATACGATCATCAAAGGAAACCTTACTATTAACCCTTACGGTGAATATAATAATATCGGATCTAATATATTTATTAAAGGTAATGTTACAGTAGGTGCTGGTGCTAAGTTTAACACCACGGGCACAATTTATTTTACTGACTATGCAATTAATGCTCAAGTTACAAATACACAAACACAACGTGTTTCGGGTACAGGTACAATTATGCATGGTACAACTTCTAGTTTTCAATCAATTGTTATAAACAATTCATCGCCTGGTGGGGTTGTATTTGATGTTGGGGATGTTAGTTTCGTAGGTCTTACTTTCACCAAGGGCCGATTATTTATGACTAATGGCTCAACATTAATAAATTTTGCAACTAACCCTAATGTTCAAAACGCCAGTCAGTCCACAGGATGGTTAGTTGGTAAGCTGCAATGGCCGGTTGCTGTAGGGGCTTATAATATAAAGTTTGATTTGGGAGATTCGCTGAACTATACCCCAATAAATATGTCAGGCGTAGCATCAACTGCCGGAGCATTGAAAGTAGGTTTTGCTAACAATGATCATCCAAACATTAGTGCATCTGGCATCTTTGGGAGTAAGTCTGTGAACAAGTATTATATCATTGATACTATTGGGACTATTAGTTTTTCAGCCATAAATAAATTGGGTTTGAGTTGGAGTGCGGCAGATATAGATCCAGGTGCTATTTATCCGAATTTTGTTGCCAAGTACTATAAGAATGCTGCGTGGAGCCATACTACAGATTCTGTAAAGTATGCAACACAGTTATACTCATCTGTACCTGCAAATACATTCCCCGCAGTATTTCAGGTTGGTGAGATTGCATCACAACCTGCAATTGTTCAACAACCTATCTCGCAAACCGTATGTATGAATGCAAACGCGGTGTTTGCAGTTGTTGCTGCACAGGCTACGGGTTACCAGTGGCAAATAAATACAGGCAGCGGATGGGCTAACCTTATGTATAACAATACATATTTTGGTACAAATACCGCACAGTTAACGATTAACAATACAATTGCTGCGATGAACGGTTATCAATACAGGTGCAGGGTATATAATTCGTACGATACTGTGGTATCTAATGCTGCTACAATAATAGTAAATTCAAGTGTTGTGCCTTCTGTCAGTATTGTAGCCGGTCAGGGTAATGTTATATGTTCAGGAACACCTGTGACATTTACTGCCTCATCAATAAACGGAGGTAGTACACCTATATATCAATGGCAGGTTAATGGACTTAATGTTGGTTCAAACAGCAATACGTTTAGTTCTTCTGTTTTGGGTAATGGTGATATTATTACTTGTATTCTTACTAGTAGCATTTCTTGTGTTACTATCGCTGCCGTTACAAGCAATGCAATAACGATGGTGGTAAACCCTACCGTAACGCCTGCTATATCTATTGGTGTTAATCCGGGCTCTGCCATATGTGGCGGTACATCAGTTACGTTTACAGCATCTGCAGTTGCTGCAGGTACTACACCGGTTTATCAATGGAAGAAGAATGGAAACAATGTAGGTACTAACAGTTCTGCATACACAGACAATACATTGAATAACAGTGATGTGATAACCTGTACACTAACAAGTAGTGCTGCTTGTGCAACTCTTACTACTGTTACATCATCATCTGTTACTATGGTTGTTAATCCCGTGCTCACACCGGTAGTAACGATAGTATCGAATGTTGGCGACACTATCTGTTCTGGTACAACAGTGACTTATACCGCTACCCCGGTAAATGGCGGTACAGCACCGTCTTATCAATGGAAAAAGAATGGCTTCAATGTAGGAACTAATAGCACAATTTATATAGATAATACAATTGCTAACGGTGATGTTATTTCATGTGTAATGGCAAGTAATGCAAGTTGTTTAAGTGCAGGTGTTGACACTAGTAACACAATTAGTATGGTTGTGGCTACATCTATTGTGCCAGATGTTACAATATCAGTGTCTCCGGGTAATACAGTTTGTGCAAATACATCTGTAACCTTTACTGCTACACCGGTAAATGGTGGCAATACACCTTCATTCCAGTGGAAGCTAAATGGTATCAATGTAGGGGGCAATAGTAACACATATACAAATACAACACTTACAAATGGCGATGCAGTGAAGTGTGTTATGATTAGCAGTGCGGGATGTGCATCTCCATCAGGAGATACCAGTAACATCATTTCAATGACTGTAACCCCTGTAGTTACCCCATCGGTTAGTTTTACCATTAGCCCGAATGATACAATATGTTCCGGGACATCCGTTTCCTTTACAGCCACTCCGGTAAATGGTGGTAGTTTACCTTCATATCAATGGAAGCGTAATGGGTTGAATGTAGGCACGAATAGCAATACATATTCAGATGCAACTCCTGTAAACGGCAATATATATAGTTGTGTTATGACAACGAATGCTGTATGCCCTTCGTCAACTACAGCTTCTTTTGATGATACAGTTGTTGTAATCCCTGTTGTTACGCCATCGGTATCTGTTACTGCTAACCCGGGTAATAATATTTGTGCAGGTACCTTAGTCGCATTTACGGCAATCCCAACAAACGGTGGAGCAAGTCCATCGTATCAATGGAAGGTAAATGGCTCTAATGTAGGTACTAACAGTAATACATATTCCAACACCACATTGGCTAATACTGATATCATTACATGCGTAATGACTAGTAATGCTGCTTGTTTTAGCACTTCTACAGCTACCAGCACAGGTATTACCATGACAGTTACGCCTAATGTTACGCCATCTGTAACTATAAGTGCAAGCCCAGGCAATGTTATTTGTTCTGGAGCATCGGCTACATTTACTGCATCTCATACCAATGGTGGTAGCTCACCGTCTTACCAATGGAAAGTGAATGGTGTAAACGCTGCAACGGGAACCACCTACACTACTACAAGTTTAAGTAATAGTGATGTTGTAACCTGCGCACTTACCAGTAGTGCCACTTGTGCTACTCCTGTTTCAACTACCAGCAATAGTATCACTATGACGGTAAATCCATATGTTACACCTTCTGTCAGCATATCTGCTAATCCAGGTAATACTATATGTTCAGGTACTTCTGTTACATTTACTGCAACACCAACCAATGGTGGCAGTTCTCCATCTTATCAATGGAAAGTGAATGGTTCTAACGTAGGTACAAATAGTTCTTCATATACAACTAGCACCCTTACAAATGGCGATGCCGTTACTTGTGAACTAACTACAAGTGCACCATGTATTACAGCTGCGAATGCTACGTCATCGGCAATTACCATGGTTGTTAATCCACAGGTTACACCAGCAGTTAGTATATCTGCAAATCCTGGTAACACTATATGTGCGGGCGCATCTGTAACATTTACTGCAAATCCTGTGAACGGAGGTGCTTCTCCATCGTATCAATGGAAAGTAAATGGCTCAAATGTAGGGACGAATAGTTCGACGTATACGTCTGCTACTCTCATAAATGGCGATGCCGTTACTTGTGTATTAACCAGTAATGCCACATGTGTAACGAATACTATAGCAACATCTTCTGCAATTACAATGACGGTAAATGCTGTACTCACTGCTTCAGTTGCCATATCATCTAATTCTGGTAATATAATATGCACAGGTACATCTGTTACATTCACAGCGACCCCAACAAATGGTGGTACTACACCTGCATATCAATGGAAAGTAAATGGCTTGATTGTTGGCATTAACAGCCCGACTTATTCTAGTGGCAGCTTAACGACAGGCGATATCGTAACATGTGATTTAACCAGCAATGCTACTTGTGTTTCACCCCCTACTGCAATCAGCAATGGTATTACTATGACTGTTAACCCTGTTTTGATACCTGCTGTTGCTGTAAATGTATCGCCAGGTACTACAGTCGGACCATGGGCAACAATTAACTTCTCTGCAAACGTTACGAACGGGGGCACATCTCCTACATATCAATGGAGGAAGAATGGTATTACTATTCCCGGTGCAACAAATAGTACATATAGCGCCACAACTTCTTCGAGCCTTGCAGACAATGATATTATCTGTGTGCTTATTAAGAGTAATGCAACATGTGTTTCACCTGATACTGTCTCATCTTGTGCTCCTGTTATTAATATATCACTAGGGGTAAATGGAGTTGAAGTTGTAAATGACTTTAAGTTATATCCGAATCCTAATCATGGTAGTTTTATTATTAAGGGAACAGTTATTCATCAGGCAGAAGTATCTATTCAGGTACTGAATACGATGGGGCAGGTAATTTATAAATCATCTGTTACTTCATCCGGCAAAGAGTTCTACCATAAAGTTGATTTGCCTGATATTTCGAAAGGTGTGTATTTACTCAGATTGAAGCAAAACGGAGAGTACAGAGATGCACAGTTCATGGTAGAATAAAAGCAAGGTATATAAATGAAAGATATACCATTGAATTTTAAGGGGTTACTTCAATAATGTGTCAAGATTATTATGATGATTAAAAGCCACTGATATTCAGTGGCTTTTTTATTGTGTAGACTTGACTACCCTTAGTTCTAACTATTTTAAGCAAGATTTGTTACTGGTATTAAAGTAATGTCGGACATCATTAAATCTTGCTCAAGGACTGAAAATCCTTGTGTCGGGGGTTCAATTCCCTCCCGCACCACTTGAAAATCAAGCTTTTAGAAAGAAGTTTCTAAGAGCTTTTTTCTTTCCTACAACAGTCCTACAACATTTAAGCCATATCAAAACAATCTTATTTATTAGTTCCCGGATAGTTTTTTCCCCGTAAATAATACCGTTTATTTCCTCTTTTTAAGTTGTTGAACGAATAATAGCTTAGCAAATAATGGAAGTGATTTGCTTAGAGGATAATGCCTTTTATTCACTGCTTGATAAGTTGTCTGATTACATCAGAGAGAAATACACCGTTACTAATGACAAATGGATTTCGGGTGAAGAAGTAATGAAATTGCTTCGCATAACCAGTAAAACAACTTTGCAAAAGCTAAGAGATGAGGGGAAGTTCAAATTTTCTCAACCTGAGAAAAAAATGATTTTATATGACCGTGATTCAGTTTTAGAATTTTTAGAAAAGAGCAGCAGAAAACCTTTTTAATATGGACGCAAAGGAAAACCTATATAAAAAATGATTTAATAACGGATATTTGATAGCTAAGCATGAACCGAAGATTTGGGGGCTTATTAAGAGGGATAACACCAACAGCCACAACAACCCTTATCTCGACGGACTAAAAGCCGGAGGCAAGCAGTTTGAGCAGGATAAAACCCAAACAAGGCTAAACAAACTGAATTTAAATAAAACAGTGCCATCTACAAAAAATAGAGGTAAAGGAAAGGGTAAGTAACTTGAAATTTCGGGAAATTTGTAGAAATAACTAATTGAAATGACAATGGATAAAGATGCACTGTTGAAGCTAATACAAGATTGGACAAATAACGTACCCCTATTGATTATTGGAAGCGGTGCTTCTGTGCCTTACAAACTTCCGACAATGTGGGAACTTGGCAATCACTTGAAAAAATCGATAAGTTTTACCACTCCAGACGATACGGCTCAATTTGATTCCTTTAAGGCTTTATTCGATAAACATAATGATTTGGAAACCGCGTTGAACGAGTTGCAACTACGGCCTAATGTGTTAGGTGAAATTGTAGCCAAGACATGGGAGGTTATCAATCAAAGTGATATTGCAGCATACGACCAATTTGTGAGTGGCGTGGAGTTTCCATTAGCAAATTTGATAAAATATCTTATGAACACGGCAATAAAGAAAGTGTCAATCATTACCACAAATTATGATAGGCTGGCTGAGTATGCTGCAAGTTTTGCAGGAGCTTTTGTTTGTACCGGTTATTCACAAAATTATATTGGGCATTTTTCAAATCAGATACACACAAATAACATTGCATCTCTTAAAGGTTATGCTGGACAGGCGAATATCTGGAAAGTTCATGGCTCTTTAGACTGGTTTAAAACTCAGGAAGAAAATGACATTCACCTGCCGCTAAGGCAAAATATACCTGCAAATCATAAACCATCTATAGTTACACCCGGTTTAAGTAAATATTTTGAAACCCATATTGAGCCTTATCGAACAATCTTCAGTCAGGCTGATAATGAAATTGACACAGCAAACGGTTATCTGTGCATAGGTTATGGCTTTAATGATATTCATGTTCAGCCTAAGCTGATAACACAGATTAAAAGCCAGAAGCCAATTATTGTGATAACTAAAAAACTGACGGATAAAACCAAGCAAGCTATTATCGGTAATTCTTGCAAGAATTATGTCCTGCTGGAAGAAGATTCAGACCCGAAGAATACCAAAGTTTACACTTCGGCAATGGGTGAGGGGGTATTGACAGGTACATCTTCTTGGCAATTAAGTGAATATTTAAAATTATTAAAACCATAGTATGGCAATATTTGAATTTAAAGCAGGCACTGAAATCGGCACTGTATTCAGCGTTGATACAGCAACATTAATAGTGAAGGTTGATGAACTAGATAAACTAAGGCAGCTTCAGGTAAATCATCTGATTGCCATAAAAAGCTCTAAGGCTGGACAGCATTTAATAGGCATAATTAATAGGATTACTAGAAAGGCATCTGATGATGAAAGAACGGATGTTGAAGATTTAGGATTAGGAGGCTTTCTGTTGACTGAGAATATTCTCAAAATAAATCTCATAGGCACATTGCTTGATAAGCATGGTTCTAAGGAAAACGTGTTTAAGCGTAACCTTGATACTGTGCCTGAGATAGAAGCCCCGTGCTATTCTATAGATGGGAAGAATATCACCAATTTCATGAAAACCATTTCATCGCATGAAATGTATGGAACCCCACTATCTATAGGCAAGTATTCTATTGATGAACACGCTGAGGCGTTTTTAGATGGGGATAAACTATTCCAGCGCCATGCTGTCATAGTTGGCAGCACTGGTTCAGGAAAATCATGGTGTGTAGCTAAAATCATAGAGCAAATAGCAAAACTTCCTATGGCAAACTGCCTGTTGTTTGACATTCACGGTGAATATAGCGGAAAGGATTTTAAGGCAGATGGCATTCAGCACATAAGAGTAGCCAATCCTGGAGATTTAGGTAAAAAGGGAAGCCTCGCCAATAATGTGCTGATGTTACCTTATTGGCTTTTGACCTACGAGGAAATGCTGGCAATGCTCTTGGATAGAAGTGATAGTAACGCTCCGAATCAGGCGATGCTGTTTTCTAAAATAGTTTATGAGGAAAAAATAAAATTCTTGGAAGAGGTCAAGGATAAAGAATTTAAAGATACCATTACCATTGATAGCCCAATTCCATATAAAATAGGCGAAGTTATAAAAAGGCTTCGTGAACTGGATGAAGAAATGGTCACTGGTTCACGAGGTGATAAACAAGGCCCATTCTTTGGCAAACTGACTAGGTTCATACAACGTTTAGAGGCTAAGATGAATGACAAGCGTCTGGGCTTCCTGTTTCAAATATCTGAAGATGAATTGAAATTAGAATGGATGAATGAGTTTTGTGTAAGGTTGATGTGTGGCACTACTCAAAATTCACATAACGCAGGGGTTAAAGTAATTGATTTTTCAGAAGTGCCGTCAGATGTCCTGCCGCTTGTTATTGGTTTGGTAGCAAGGATAGTTTTCAGTGTTCAGCAATGGACAGTGAGAGCCAGTCAGCACCCAATATGTTTGTTTTGTGATGAGGCACATCTATATATTCCTGAACGTACAAGTCAGGATGCAGCTTCAGAATTAGGATTAAAGAGTTTTGAACGTATTGCAAAAGAAGGTAGAAAATATGGTGTTAGCTTAATGGTAATTAGCCAACGTCCTGCTGAAGTAAATAGAACTGTATTAAGTCAGTGTAATAATTTTATATCATTAAGACTGTCAAATGCTGAAGACCAGGCGGTAATTAAGAAGTTGTTGCCAGATAACCTTGCCGGTGTAACAGATGTTTTGCCGATTTTAGATATTGGTGAAGCCCTAGTAGTTGGTGATGCATCTTTGCTTCCAACAAGGGTAATTGTTGATGAGCCTACTATCAAGCCGGAGAGTGCAACTATCAAGTTCTGGAAGGAGTGGAGCGATGATAAAGTAGTTCAGGATGTAAAAACAGCAGTCGTAGGACTCAGAAAGCAAAGTAAATCATAATGACACCCAAAGAGTTACAAAGCTACTTGGCAACAAGATTTGATGCACTTTTACCAGATGAGCATGAAGTTGAAAAAGAATGGGTTTCTTTCAGAGGTGGTAATATGCTGCAATATTCACCTCGTGTTGATGTGGCTGTTGGGCCTTTCAGCATAGAGCATGGGCAAAATCGTATTAATGAATACAATCAAGCTGTTGAGAACGAGCCTTTGAATGGATTATTAAGGAGGTTGTTTGAATTACATAGAGAAAATGTAATAGCAGGCGGTTATCATGAAATTGAAGTGCCAGATTTCGGCGTTTTAATTAAGAAAAACCAAAACGCCAGATGTTTGCTTGCATTGGAGATTGAAAGTCAAAATTCCAGAAAACATATTATGGGTAGTATAGTTAACGCTGCTTCTTTAGGAAGGATTGGTATGGGAATTGGCTATACTGATAAGGCGGTAAGAACTTTTCTTAGAATATCCAGTTACTTAAGTTTTCTCAAAAGAGTTGAGAAAAATACTTACGATACTACCAATTTTCTTGTGTTAAGCGTAGCGCAAATTCGTAGTTTGCTAGATTGATTATGAAATACTCGTTCTGTTGGCTGTATGTCGTCAAGCTAAAGTTCACTAATGCTTAGATAGTATTTCTTGATTTTTTAAAGTTAAATAAAAGTTTTTCTGTTTTCAGGTGATAGGTTTCTTTTCTGTTGCAAGTATCTGTTTCTTCTTCGTTCAAAAGTCAT
>JAEUVX010000014.1 GCA_016786615.1 Flavipsychrobacter sp. | reverse complement strand
CGGTGTATAACTGGAGTGGCCCTGCGGGCTTCGGCAGCGGGGTACAAAACCCGCTGAGGCCGGTAGCTACGGCTGCCATGGCGGGTACGTATTATGTAACCGCTACGGTCAACGGTTGTGTTTCCGCACAGGGCAGTACTGTAGTCAGTGTCATTACCGCACCGAATATCAATCTCTACCCGAGCCCCAATGACAGTATCTGCGCGGGCAATACGGTTACGTTTACGGCTACGCCTTCCAATGCGGGCAGCAACCCGCAATACCGGTGGTACCGCAACAATAATCCGGTGGTGGGGGCATCGGGGGTGAGCTATGCTACCTCTTCAGCTGTCGACAATGACGAGTATTATGTAACACTGACGGCAACGGGTGTATGTGCCAATCCTTTTACAGACACCAGTAATATTATCAAAATGCGGGTACTGCCTTGGCTGGCACCGGCGGTAAGTATTACTGCCAACCCCACTACAACCGTACCGAGCGGTACGATGATTAATTTTACGGCTACACCTGTAAACGGCGGGCTGAAGCCTAAATACCAGTGGACGAGGAACGGCGCCAATATCGGTGGGGCCATCAGCGATATATGGGGGGCAAGTACGCTGAGTAACGGTGATGATATCTGTGTGATCATGACCAGTAATTACCTGTGTCCGAACCCGGCAACAGCCAAGAGCAATTGCATTAAAGTGAGTATTGAAACGACGGGCATCAAAGGTATCTGGAAACATACTACTCCGGACATCTACCCGAACCCTGCTAAAGACAAACTGATAATAGAAGGTATATCGAAAGGTACAAGAATACAATTGATTGATGTACTCGGCAGAACGGTCATCAACCAAACTGCAATCCAAGAAACGGAAGTACTCAACACCAATCACCTCATCCCGGGTAATTACATCCTGCAGCTAAGTACAGAACAGGGTGAACGCATGAGGGTGAAGATTACGAAAGAGTAGGAAGTAAAAAAGGCGGTTATAATAACCGCCTTTTTTTATGCTTTTTTAGCCGGACAGGTACTGACACCTATTATTCTGTAAATAGGGCAAAAACCCACAAGGCTTGTCAATACAAATACAACGGCCAATGTTACCAATACCAATCCCGGTGTACCGGTAACGGTATCTGTCATAAACAATGTCATGAATACGATGGCCAGCAATATGCGGATAATCTTATCAGCAGAACCTACATTTTGTTTCATACAGTTGCTTTTATGGTTTGAAATATTGAATCAGCATTGCAATACCTGTAGCTATACCTACGCATATCACGCACACTATCAAAAGCTTCAGGAATTTATTCATATTCGAATTATCACACCAAAAATAACAATAGTACAAAAATGAAAATATGACATATCTCATAAAACAAAAGCCACCGGAAAAGGTGGCTTTAATATTTCTATTCAGATGAACTGATTAACCAGTCAACTAATCAACTAAAATTCTGCATTCTTAGGTGTACGCGGGAAAGGTATTACGTCGCGGATGTTGGTCATACCTGTTACAAACAACAACAGGCGCTCAAAGCCAAGCCCGAAGCCAGCGTGCGGCACTGTACCAAAGCGGCGCGTATCCAGATACCAGTATAGTTCGTCAGCAGGTATATGCATCTCTGCCATGCGCTGTTCCAGCCTGTCAAGACGTTCTTCCCTTTGCGAACCACCTACTATTTCACCAATACCCGGTGCCAGTATATCCATAGCCGCTACCGTTTTGCCATCTTCGTTCTGGCGCATGTAGAATGCTTTGATGTCCTTTGGATAGTTGGTCACAACAACCGGTTTCTTAAAATGTTTCTCAACAAGGTAGCGTTCATGTTCGCTCTGCATATCTATACCCCACTTCACATCATACTGAAATTTCTTCTTCTTGTATGCAGGAGAGTCTAACAGTATATCTATCGCTTCTGTATAGGTTATACGCTCAAACTGGTTATTCAATACAAACTCCAGTTTATCAATCAGCGCCATTTCACTGCGCTCGTTCTGCGGTTTTTGTTTCTCTTCATCCAGCAGACGTTGTTGCAAAAACTCAAGGTCTTCACGATTATTATCCAACGCATACCTGATAACATACTTGATAAACTCCTCAGCCAGGTCGGCGTTATCATTCAGGTCGTTGAAAGCCACTTCAGGTTCTATCATCCAGAACTCTGCCAGGTGGCGCGCTGTGTTACTGTTCTCTGCACGGAAGGTAGGCCCGAATGTATATACTTCACCAAATGCTGTTGCACCCAATTCTGCTTCCAACTGTCCGCTTACCGTCAGGTTGGTGCTGCGTCCGAAGAAATCTTCTTTGAAATCAACAGTACCGTCTTCATTGCGTGGCGCACCGTCAAATGGCAGTGTAGTAACCCTGAACATTTCACCTGCACCTTCCGCATCGCTCGCTGTTACTATCGGTGTATGCATGTACACAAATCCTTTGTCGTTAAAGAATTTGTGAATGGCATAAGCCAGTGTATGACGCACACGAAACACCGCACCGAATGTATTGGTACGGAAACGCAAATGCGCTTTTTCGCGCAGGTATTCAAGACTTGGTTTATTTTTCAGTTGCAGCGGATATGCGTTAGGGTCGCACTCGCCTAATATTTCAATCGATTCAGCCATCAGGTCGTACTTCTGGCCTTTACCCTGAGACAGCACTATTTTACCTGTTACAGACAGGGAAGCACTTTCATTTATTTTGCTGAGGATGGCATCATCAAACTTGCCGAGTTCTGCAACTACCTGCAGGCTTTTCATACAACTGCCATCATTCAATGCTATAAACTGATTGTTGCGGAATGAGCGTACCCAACCTTTAACGTTTACACTATAATCTGCCTGCTCGCTCAGTAAAATGTCTTTAATCTTCGTACGTGACATAAAATATTATTTATCAAAAAACAGGTATTTCACTGCTATTATTATCATGAATACTGCAAATATCTTTTTTATCACACCTACCTCAAGCCCTATAGCCAGTTTGCTGCCAAAGAAGCCACCTATTACAAATGTAGCCGCTAGTATCAGTGCTATCTTCCAGTCGCTGAAGCCTGCTTTATAATAATTATAGGCTCCTGCAAACGCTACCGGTAACGACAACATCAGCAATGATGTACCCTGCGCTACTTTCTGGTTCATACCAAACATCAGCACCAGTGCAGGTACTATTACAACACCTCCACCAATGCCCACAAGGCTGCTCATCATACCTGCCAGTACGCCTACCAGCATCAGTAATAATATCGTTGTCAGGCTCATTTGCTTCATTTTAGTTGTTCGGTGTGAATGCTGTAATATACAAACTACTTATCTGGCAACCATAAAATTGCACATCTTGTACAATACGCGTGCGCCTACTATGCTGTCTATACCATCCTGGCTATGCTCGCCGCACGATACTTCATTCAGGTCGAAACCAATGATTTCTTTACCACTCTGGTGCAGCATTTTGAAGAGGTAGAAAATATGATCCATCTCAAAACCGCCCGGCACAGGTGTACCTGTATTAGGGCACAGCTTCGGGTCCAGCCCGTCTATATCAAAGCTGATATAAACTTTGTCCGGCAATTCGCTGATAATGTTCTGGCAAATCTGTTTCCAGGTATTGCCTTCGTATTGCTGTTCTTTAATGTCTTTATCAAAATAGGTAGCAATGCGGTCGGGGTTCTCGCGGATGATAAGCAATTCTTCATCGCAATAATCGCGGATACCTACCTGCACCAGTTTAGTCATCTGCGGCACTTCTTTCAGTACGTTGTACATAATAGATGCGTGCGAATATGTAAACCCTTCATAAGCCTCACGCAAATCTGCGTGTGCATCTATCTGTAATATACCAAAGTCGCTATGCTGCTTTCCCAATGCCCTGATGAAACCAAGCGGCGTACTGTGGTCGCCACCTATCAGGCCTACTTTCTTGCCTTCTTTCAGCAGATTGCCCGTCATTTCTTCCACCCACTGTATCATCAGCCTGCTGCCGGCGTTTACTTCCGCCAGCTTTTCAGATAGCTGTTCGTTATCTGCTACTACGCCGCCATCTACCAGATGAGATATGATAAGCTCTGCACACTGGCGCAGAAAATCACTTTTCTTTTTGATGACTTTATCTACAGGCAGCATATAAAAGCCTTTCTTCCAGCCATCCAGTACATCCGGGTCATACAGGTCTACCTGCATAGATGAATCAAAAATATGTTCCGGCCCGCGCGATGTTCCGTTGCGATAAGATACCGTTACTTCCCAGGGTACGGGCAGCAATACCAGTTGCGCATCTTCTTCTTTAAAAGGCAACCCGAAGATATTGTTTGATTTCAGTCCTACGGAGTTGGGGTCGAACTGCGAAAGGTCAGTCATTGTCGTTGTTTTATTTTGAGGCGCAAAATTAGGGTTTATATACTATCAAACCATATCTTTCTTACATATATTAAGACACCTTCTATAAATACTTAATCTTTATCTATAAAACCGTTTTTAGTTCATTTAGGCGTAACTTTGCATATCCGAATGGATAACGGGCCGAAACCCGTAGTTTGAGGATATAAAAACAGTACGGTTTTATGAAAAGGACGCACATCATTCTTCTGGTATTGGTAGCTGCAGCAGTTACTATTATCGTTAGCATGTTTGGTGATTTCAGCACTTACGAAACATTTGCTTCTGCAGCTAAAGAACCCGGTAAACAATACCATGTTATCGGTTATCTCGATAATTCAAAGCCTTTTGAATACAATCCGCAGGTTGACCCTAACCATTGTACTTTTTACGTAAAAGACAAAGCAGGGAATACCCATAAAGTAATTTTCAACGGTGCCAAACCTACCGACATCGAAAAATCAGAGCAGATAGTAATGACGGGCAGCATACAGGGTGATGCCTTCCGTTGCAATAAAATACAAATGAAGTGCCCATCCAAATACCAGAACGATCAGGTAGCGATAGGCAATGCCAGTTAAATTGATAATGCGGTAACAGGACAATGAGGCAATGCGTCAATGTCTGCCGAAACATCATAATAAAATAAAATTGCGGCATTGCCATATTATCGCATTGCCGTATTAAAATAAAATACCAGAGTGGATACACAATTCATAGGAGAACATCTCATGCCGGGGAAACTCGGCCATTTTTTTGCGATACTTTCTTTCGTAATGGCGTTGTTCAGCACCTTCAGCTACTGGCGTGCTGCTGCTACCGAAAACAAAGACCTGAACAGCAGCCGCAGCTGGCAGCTTTTGGGTCGCAATGGTTTTATCCTTCATGTGGCAGGTACGGCTGGTGTGTTCATTACACTGTTCTACATCATCCAAAACCACTTGTTTGAATACCACTACGCATGGCGACATTCAGATTTATCGCTATCTCCCAAATACCTGCTCTCCTGTTTCTGGGAAGGACAGGAAGGTAGCTTCCTGCTGTGGTCTATATGGCATTGTGTTCTGGGGCTGATTGTCATGTTTACTGCAAAAGGTTTAGAGAGCCGTACCATGACTATCATATCGCTGGTGCAGGTAGCATTGGCAAGTATGCTGCTTGGCTTCTACATCGGTCCGGATATAAAAATCGGCAGCGACCCTTTCATCCTGCTGCGCACGCAAATGCAGGATGCACCTATCTTCTCTCAACCCAATTATCTCGACTTTGTAAAAGACGGTAACGGTCTGAACATACTACTCCAAAACTATTGGATGGTGATACACCCGCCGATATTGTTTCTTGGCTTCGCCGCTACTCTCATACCATTTGCATTTACAATCGCCGCCCTGTGGAAAGGTGAATACAAACAATGGCTGAAACCTACATTGGTATGGTCTTTATTTACAGGTGGCATATTAGGTACGGGCATTATGATGGGTGGTGCATGGGCTTATGAGTCGCTCACTTTCGGTGGCTACTGGGCATGGGACCCTGTAGAAAATGCGTCACTCGTTCCGTGGTTGCTGTTAGTTGCGGCACTGCATACACTGGTGGTATTCAAAGCAACGGGGCGTTCTTTTATCATCACCATCGTACTGATGTCGCTGATGTACATGTTTGTATGGTACTCTACCTTCCTTACCCGCACCGGTGTGTTGGGCGATACTTCCGTACACGCCTTTACAGACGAGGGCAAAGCACTGTACTGGCACCTGCTGGCTGTGCTTGGCACTTTATTAGTTTTAGCCATCGGCCTGATGCTGGTGCGTTGGAAAGGTATGCCGCGTGTTAAAACCGAAGAAGCTGTCAACAGCCGCGAGTTCTGGATGTTTATCGGTTCTTTTATCTTGTTTCTTTCTGCTATCCAGATAAGTATCACCACGTCTATACCTGTATGGTCGCCGCTGGCAAAAGCCATTACGAGCAAAGACATAGCACCACCTGCCGATGTTATCAAACACTATAATGATATACAGGTATGGGTGGCCATTATTATTACATTGCTCACAGCTTCCATACTCTTCTTCCGCTTCAAAACCAGCGATACTAAAACAGTTCTGAAACGCCTCAGCATCACAGCAGGCATAGCGATAGTATTATCTGTTATTATGGGCATCACGCAAAAAATAGGCGATGCACGTTATGTGGTATTACTATTCGGCAGCAACTACACCATCGTTGGTATGATATACTATGCCATCAAAGTGCAGAAGATGCAATTGAAAAAACTCGGTGCTGCATCTACACACCTCGGCTTCGGCATCTTTGTACTCGGTGTGCTTTTTTCTTCTTACAACAAAGAAGTAATGTCTATCAACACGATGGGCATTATGATGGACTTCGGTAAAAAGAATGCTTCTGAAAATGCCCGCGAAAGCATGGAGAATGTGTTGCTCTACAAAGATGCACCGGTGGTTATGGGCGAATATACCGCTACTTTCAAAGGCGATTCAACTTCTCCCGACGACCCGCGCGTATTCTTCAAAGTAGCTTACGAACGTCGCGATACTGTTACCAATGAAGTGAAAGAATCTTTCGTGCTGTACCCGGATGCGTTTGTAAACCCGAAAGGGCAGGAAGAAAACAGCATGAGCCCCAACCCCGATTCCAAACACTACCTCACCCGCGATATCTTTACCTACGTTACCAAAGCCTACGACCCCAACCACAAACCAACAGACGATACAGCGTCTTACAAAACACATAAAGTACACGAGGGCGATACCGTATTCACCAACGATGGCTACCTCGTTTATGCAGGGCTCAATACAAACATTGCACCCGGCACATACCCGCAGCAGGCAGGCGATGTAGCAGTTGCCGCAGTACTGCTGGCATACGATGTAAAAGGGCCAGTAGATACACTCTTCCCGATATACTATATACGCGACCAGTATGCTTATCAGGCAGATGACACGCTGAAGAAAAGCAACCTATATGCACGCATCAGCAACATCATCCCCGACGAAAAAGCTGTGGAACTGAAAATAAAACAAGCTGCTGCCGAAGATGATTATATTGTAATGAAGGCACTGATATTCCCGTATATAAATCTTGTATGGCTGGGTGTTATCATCATGTCTCTCGGTTTCTTCCTGGCAATGATAAACAGGATAACGAAAAAAGAAAAAACAGCAACAGTTTAAAATAACATTCGCATGACAAAAGCAAGCACAGTGTGCTTGCTTTTTTGTTGGCAGGATATTTGCTTTGTAATTAAATTCAGCACATTCCTTTATACCTAAAAATCTATACGCTTATGCCACGTATACAACAAACCCTCCTTACGGCTATAATAGTTTTAATCAGCTTCAGCACGGTTACCTACACTGCCTGCAAAAAAAGCAGCTGCATTGATATGGTTTGCCTGAACGGCGGGCTATGCGATGGTGGCGTATGCAGTTGCCCGACAGGCTATACGGGTGTTCGTTGCGAAGAGCAGATACCAGCAATTAATAATACCCCCGCAACAGATCCCTGCGCGAAAATAAAATGCTACAATGGCGGTGTTTGTAAAAAAGGTATTTGCTATTGCCCGGACGGCTATACAGGCACATACTGCCAAACAACATTCAGCAACTATTACATAGGCACATTCAACGGCAAGGAAACCTGCACACAGGGAGAGGAACAGTATGCCATCAGCTTTACAACAGCATCACCTGCCTCACCGTTTAAAATGGTTCTCAACAATCTTTATAACGACAATTATACAGCTATTTGTACCCTTACAAGCAGCACGGCATTTTCTTTCAGTGGCTCAGCTGCCAATGGCACCACCTACAGTGGTACAGGCAGCATGTCAGGCAATACTATTACCATCAGCTATACAATAACCAACGGCAGCACAAGCAATACCTGCAGTTTTGTTGGCAGCAGATAATGAACGATTGATAAAATAAGCAGCAACCCGATACACTGTTGAGAAAATCCCCCTGTTACATACTACTATTATTGTGTAACTTACAGATGGCATTGTTCCTGCACATCGACAAATAGGCTGCTTGCACATAGTTTTTCATTCTCTCACTAATCAAAAACCTACTCGTATGCAACAGAAAATATCTACACTGCTATTATTTTGCTATCTGCTATTTTCGCAAAATACCTTTGCACAGGTATATGGCTACGACTGGGCTAAAACCGCTGGTGGTACAGGACAAGATGAAGGCTTGTCTATTGCTGCAGATAAAGACAATAATATCATTACTGTAGGGTATTTCAATGACACTATCGACCTCGACCCCGGTACAGGTACTATGAAGATGTATTCAAATGGCTCTAATGACATTTTCATTCAGAAACTAAGCGGTACAGGCAGCTATATCTGGGGATTCACAATCGGCAGCACTGGTTCCGACAAGGCACAGTCTGTTATTACAGATGCTAACGGCAATATTTACGTAACGGGCAATTATGTAGGCACTGTCGATTTCGATCACGGCTCAGGTGTTGTATCACTCACATCAAGCGGCAGTGAAGATATCTACTTTGCTAAGTATAAATCGGATGGCAGCCTCGCATGGGTAAAATCTGTCGGCGGCTCTGCTGGCGATAACGCCTACTCAATTGCTCGCGATGATGCAGGCAATATCTTCCTTACAGGATATTTCAGAACCACAGCAGACTTCGACCCCGACCCTGTCAATACTGCTAATATTACTGCTACAGGAGGCGCACCTGATATATTTGTTGCAGCTTATGATTCTACAGGAGGATACCTCTCAGCCCATAGCGGCGGCGACGTATCGGGCGATGCTGGTAACCATATCGTTACATATGCGGGTGCGCTGTATATTACCGGCGATTTTCAGGGCACAGCAGATTTCGACCCTATAGGTACATACAATCTTACATCCGCTGGCGCATCAGATATATTCATAGCAAAATACGATGTCTCTACCAGTGCTATGCAATGGGCAAAAAACATGGGCGGTATTGTCAATGATGGCGGCTATGGTATTGCAGTTGACGACAAAGGCAGCGTATATACCACAGGATATTTTCAGGGTACTGCTGTTGATTTTGACCCCGGCACTGGCACAACCAGCCTTACTGCCGCAGCAGAAGATATTTTCATACAAAAACTGGATGCTAACGGCGATTTCCTCTGGGTGAAACAAATTGGTGGTGTCAACCCCGATATGGCACGCAATATAAAAATGACATCAACGGGCAAAGGTATATTAGTCACCGGTTCGTTTACAAGCGTGGTAGATTTCGACCCCGGTAGCGGCACAGCCAACCTTACAGGCAGCGGGCAGGAAGACGCATTTATTTTGATGCTGGACACAGCAGGTATTTTTCAGTGGGCAAAATCTATGGGTGGCAGTTCTTCAGACATCGGCTACCACATAACAGCAGCAGCTGATTTAAATATATACACTACTGGCAGGTTTGCAGGCACTGCCGATTTTCATACAGAAGGCACAGACAACCTCACCTCTGCAGGGCTCTACGACGCATTCATTCACAAACTGAAAATAGCAACAGGCAATGTTGCAGGCAATGCCATCGCTGCAGGTGATATTACTTTGTTTCCCAACCCCGCTACCAACAAACTGCACATAGCGCTGAAACAATACCACAAGCAAATAACCATAACCATTACCGACATCAACGGCAAAGTGCTGCAACAACAGCAACATACAGGCAACACAGCTACAGCAGATATTACCGCTTTAGCAGCGGGCAATTACTACATCAGCATACATACAGGCAATGCAAGTACTATTGCCCCTTTCACAAAACTATAACGCAGCTATTGCATCACAACATTATATAAAAAGCGGGCTTCGGTTCGCTTTTCTTTATTTTTGATGCACCATGTCCAATAGCATCAAAACCTGGAGTGAAGACGAACGCCCCCGCGAAAAAATGCTGCTGAAAGGTGCAGCCGCACTTTCGGATGCAGAATTATTAGCCATTCTCATTTCCAGCGGTACCAAAGAAAAATCAGCCCTCGACCTTGCCAGAGATATACTGGCACTTGCACAAAACAACCTGCACGAGCTGGGCAGGCTCGGCGTACTGGAGCTGCAAAAAACAAAAGGCATCGGCGAGGCGCGTGCCATCACCATCGCCGCGGCATTAGAAATCGGGCGACGCCGGCAAATGGGCGAGGCATTGCAGCGCACAGCCATTACCCAAAGCAGCGATGCCGCAGAAATAGCCATACCACTGATGCGCGACCTGAGCCACGAAGTCTTTTGTGTCTTCTACCTCAATCAAAGCAATAAAATACTGCGCTACGAAATCATCAGCAGTGGCGGGCTTACGGGTACTGTTGCAGATATTCGCATCATGCTCAAAAACGCGCTATTGCAGAATGCCAATAAACTCATCATAGCACACAACCACCCTTCAGGAAACCTGCAACCAAGCCATGCCGATAAAGACCTGACCAAAAAACTGCAGGAAGCTGCGGGGTATATGGATATCAAACTGCTCGACCACCTGATAATTGCAGGAACAAATTACCTGAGTATGGCAGACGAAGGCATGATTTAGTGGCAGTTAATTGCTATATTGCAACGCTCCCCGAGCATATAAATATTTAACAAACTTACCATACATAGGTAGTCCGTAATGCTAAAGATAGGTGTAATAGGTGCCGGCCATTTGGGCAAAATACATATACAACAATGGAAGGAAATACCTTCCGTTCAGTTAATCGGTTTTTTCGACCCCAATGACGAGCAGGCAGAAAAAGCTATTGCCGAATATGGTGTCGTTCGCTATGCCGATGTTGACACTCTGATACAGGAGGCCGATGCACTGGATATTGTAGCACCTACTACCAACCACTACGAAATAGCTAAAAAATGCCTGCTGGCAGGTAAGCACTTCTTTATAGAAAAACCACTTGCCAGTACACTGGACGAAGGACGCGAACTGGTGAAGCTGGTGAAAGAAGCCGGCGTGAAATGCCAGGTAGGACACGTAGAACGCTACAACCCTGCATACCTTGCACTGGGCGAAGAAACACTGAAACCTATGTTTATAGAGGCACACAGGCTCGCGCAATTCAATCCGCGCGGCACGGATGTGTCTGTGATACTGGACCTGATGATACACGATATAGATATTGTGATGCACCTTGTTAAAAGCCCTGTGCGCCGCATATCTGCAAGCGGTGTATCTGTTATCAGCGAAACGGCAGACATTGCCAACGCGCGTATAGAATTTGATAACGGATGTGTTGCCAACCTGACGGCAAGCCGCATATCGCTGAAGAAAATGCGCAAGCTGCGCCTCTTTCAGCGCGATGCCTACATAAGCGTGGATTTCCTGGATAAGAAAACAGAAGTAGTACGCCTGAAAGACGATGAAGGCAACCGCGGCATGTTCGATTTTCCGCTGGATATGCCTAATGGCGACAAAAAAGTAATATCCGTACAACTGCCCGAAGTAACCCCCTCAAACGCTATCCGCAGCGAGCTGGCAGATTTTGCAGACGCTATCATAAATGACAAACCTGTGAGAGTAAGTGTGTACGATGGCTTTCAGGCCATGGACGTAGCCCACCAGATACTCAAAAAAATGAGCCTCCACAACGAATTGCATAACGTTTAGCACAATTATTGCTTATAGAATAGACAGGTACTTTGATAGTATAAATAATGAGAATAGTATTAACAGCAGTAGTAGCTGCGGCATTGTTTTTTCATAGCTGCAATATCATCAATCCGGCAGAGAAGATACCTACCTATGTAAGGTTGGATTCGTTTAAGATAACATCAAACGACCTGAACAGAACAGGCAGCACCAGCAGCCGCATTACCAGTGCGTGGGTGTACGTAGATAATTCATTCATCGGGGTGTACGATGTACCATCTACCATCCCTATACTTATAGACAAGAAATCTGTTATCAGCTTCGGGCCGGGCGTCAATTTCAGCGGCCTGAAATCGGCACAGGCTTTATACCCTTTCTACTCCTTCGATACCATGACACTGAACGTAGCTCCGGGGCAAACAACAGCCCACACTGCTACTGCCACCTACACCGAAGCCACCAAGTTCAGGTGGATTGAAGATTTTGAAACCGGCAATACTTTTTTGAAACTAAACGATTACAAGGCCGAAGACACTACCCTCATGCGGGTTTCGGAATCCGGGAAAGTATTTGAAGGTGGCGGCTCCGGCCTTATGGCTTTAAGCACACAGCACCCTTCTTCTGAAAATATCAACAATAAAGACATTCCAATTTCTACAGGAGAATCTTACCTGGAAATAAACTACAAATGCAATACTGCTTTTGAGATAGGCCTGCAGACAACCAAATCCGGACAGGTGTATTATGAATATATAGGTGGTGTAAATGCGAATGAGAACTGGAGTAAAATGTACATCGGGCTGCAAAGCTTCACAGGTGCATACAACGCCACATCGTGCAGAGTAATGATAAAGGCAAGCTTGCCCGATGGTGCAAGTTCGGCATACGTATTGGTAGATAACATTAAAGTGATTTCTTATTAAGCCCTGCTGATGCTCACCCCGGTAAAGAAAAAGGCGATACGGAACCTTGTAGTGGCCGACTATTTTACGGCAGCTATATCCTGGATAGTTTTCTGGGCATATCGTCATACCCTACTGGATAATGCAGGCTTCTTCGAATCGCTGAATACACTGCAGGGCAGAGATTATTTCTTTGGTATTGTATTGATACCCGGTTTCTGGCTTTTGTTGTATATGCTCTCCGGCACTTACTTCGACCTGTACCGCAAATCGAGGCTGAATGAAATCAACCGTACCCTGATATCGTGCATACTGGGCAGCATCTTCATTTCGCTGTTCGTATTTGCCAACGATGCCACACACTACTCTTACTTCATCAGGATGACAGGGCGCTACCTGCTGATACATAGCGCATTCACACTCTTTTTCAGGATGATACTACTGAACAGGGTAAAAGCGAATATCATCAAAGGAAGAGTAGGTTTCAATACACTCATCATCGGCGGCAACCAAAAAGCCATAGATGTATATAAACAGATGAAAGACAGCCCCAAAGCACTGGGCAATATCTTCAGAGGTTTTATATACTCCAACCTTGAGGCGGCAAACGGTATGAGCAAATACCTGCCGCAATTGGGGCATTTGTCTGAACTGGAAAGCATTATTGATGAACACCACATAGAAGAAGTAGTTGTAGCAGTAGATTCATCGGAGCACCACCTGCTCGAGAATATCCTCACGCGCCTCAGCTACCGCCCCGTTGTGGTAAAAGTATTGCCCGATTTATACGACATCATTTCGGGTTCGGTAAAAACCAGCAATGTGTACGATGCCGTACTGATACACATCCACCCCGACCTGATGCCCGACTGGCAAAGGGTTTGCAAGCGTACCATCGATATACTGGCATCATTATTCGCACTGCTTATACTGTCACCCGTTTACATATTCGCAGCTATCAGGGTAATGCTCTCATCAAAAGGGCCTGTCATATACAAACAGGAACGCATCGGGCTTTTCGGAAGGCCATTCCATATCTACAAATTCCGCTCGATGTATGTAGATGCCGAAGCAGGCGGCCCTGCACTCAGCAGCAAGGAAGATAAACGAATTACCCCATGGGGCAGGTTTATGCGTAAATGGCGTATAGACGAACTGCCGCAGTTTGTGAACATACTGAAGGGAGATATGTCGCTCGTAGGCCCGCGCCCCGAACGCAAACACTTTATAGACATCATCAGCAATACGCACCCGCACTACAAATACCTGCATAAAGTAAAGCCGGGGCTTACATCATGGGGTATGGTACAATTTGGCTATGCCGAAAATGTAGATGAAATGATGGAGCGCATGAAATACGACCTGCTCTATATCGAAAACTGTTCACTGGCGCTCGATATCAAAATCATGCTCTATACCTTAATGGTAATTTTCCAGGGACGTGGGAAATAGCCTGCCGTTGTTCACGTTCAGGTATTCAATAGCTTCGCCCACAATAAAGAAACTGCCTGTTATCAATATCGCGTCGTTGGCACCTATCGCATTGCGCGCGGCACTTACGGCATCTGCCACACTGGTATAAGATTCTCCCTGCAACCCCGCTGCCTCTGCACGCTTCTTCAATTCCGATGCGGGCAACGCACGTATGATGTTGGCATTGCAGAAATAGTAGGTATTGTCTTTGGGTAGTAATGCCAGCACCGCATCAATGTCTTTATCCTTTACAAAGCCAATAACGATGTGTTTATTATCAGCCTTCAGGTGCTTCCACTGGTTGGCTACTTCGGTAATGCCTGCTATGTTATGCCCTACATCGGCAATGATGAGGGGTTTATCCTGCAATACATCCCACCTGCCAAACAGGCCGGTTAGTTTTTTCACCTTACTCAGCGCGCGTTGCACGGTTGCAAAAGGTATATCCATTCCCTGATTGGCTTTCAGTACATCTACCGTTGCCAGCACCGTTTTGATATTATAGTATTGATAGCTGCCGGGCAAATCGCTTGTCAGGTCGTGCATCTCGCGCATGGCACGGTTCACCACTTTGTAGTACTGCAATGATGGCGTACTGCTTGTGCGTACAAGGTCCCACATGGCATCGGCATAGTACACTGTGCTTTGCATGTGTACGCTCTTTTCAAAGAACACACGTTCCGTTTCTGTATGTTGCTGTCCTATTACTACAGGCACTTTATGCTTGATGATGCCTGCCTTTTCACCTGCAATCTCCGGAAGTGTTTTACCAAGCAGGTCGGTATGGTCGTAGCTGATGTTGGTAATAACGGATAGTATCGGGGTGATGACATTCGTGCTGTCCAGCCTGCCGCCAAGCCCTGTTTCTATAATGGCATAGTCAACCTTCTCTTCTGCAAAATAAGCGAAGGCCATAGCCACCGTTATCTCAAAAAACGAAGGTTCAATTTCTTCTATATTCGTTGTGTATTTGTCAACAAAGTCTGACACCCATTCTTTGCTTACTGGCTTGCCATTGATGCGGATGCGCTCCCGAAAATCAACCAGGTGCGGCGATGTGTAGAGCCCTACTTTATACCCGCACTCCTGCAATATGGCTGCCAGCATGTGGCTGGTGCTGCCCTTGCCATTAGTACCAGCAATGTGTATCGATTTAAACTGCTCGTAAGGATTATCCAGCAGTGCGCACATCTTAATAGTATTATCCAGATTGGGTTTCAGAGCCGCTGCACCCTGCCGCGAAAACATAGGCAATTTTTCGAAGAGGTAATTCAGTGTCTTATCGTAGCGGTTGTCAGTGTCCATACTATAGCTCAGGTACGTGTTTTGAATACGAAAGTGATATCGCCAAACTGTTCCTGCGGTGCTTTATCACTTTTGTTGAACTTTATCTTCTCGGCTTTTTTCAATGCTATGGCTCTTATCTCGGCATTGGTAGCAGACTTCACCTGTTTGCTCACAATCGTGCCATCCTTGTTTACGGTTATGCGTATAACCACCCTGCCACCTTCTCTGAAATCTGCATCGGGCGGTGGAAATGCCACTATGCTACGCCCCGAAAGATTGTAGCTGATGCCTCCCGTACCACTGCCCGGTGTGCCTGTATAATTGCTTGCACCGGGTGTACCACCAGGTACACCACGGTCTCCTGCGCCATGTGTATTGCCTTCTCCGGTACCGGGTTTGTTGATAGCCGCACTATTGCCGCCTTTGCCTGTACCGCCATTATATACATAACGTGGCTGCTGTACCTGCGGCTTGGGTTGCTGTGTAGCTGCTTTGGTTTCCTGCTTTGATTGTTTGGCAGGCTTTTCGGCAACTACCTCTTTCTGTACCGGCTTTTTAGCTGCTACAGGTTTGGTATTAATGACCGGAGCATCGGGCTCTTCGGTTTTCAGTACTTCTTTAGTTGTGTTGGTATTTTCCTGTACCGGTGCTGCAATGGCAGTAGCCTCTTCCCTGTTATCGGGGGCAGGGTCTTCGGATATCATTGGCTGGTCTGTACCCGAACCGTCAGCATCTGTACCGAGGTTCACTTCCATGCCCAATTCCTGCACAGGCTGCTCTGTTACCGAACTGTATTTAACAAAGAAGAACAACAACAGCAGCAATACATGCACGCCTGCAGTCCATGCAGTTGCTTTTATATTAATGCCCTGTTGCGTTGCGTCCATCGTTATCTAAAATAGCTAAACTATTGTAAGAATACTGTTAATGTGCAAAATCGGTATCGTAGTTAATCATGCGCTCTTTAGGCGGATTGAAATAACCATATTTCAGGTTCGGGAATTCTTCCCGTATCAGTTCCATCATCTGTTTGACACCCATAGACTCCCCGGTATCTGCCATACCTATTTTGCCGAGATACCAGTCAGGGTCGATATTGAAATTGCGCCACTGTATCATACTGATATCGGTGTACTTAATGAACTCACGCAGTGCTTCATATTCAGCCACACTATCCGTCATACCCGGGAAAACAAAGTAGTTGATTGATGCCCATCCACCATGCTGACGCACAATACGCGCACTTTCCCGAATGTCTTCGAATGTATAGTTATTGGGCAGGTAGTACTTTGTATATATCTCAGGACGAACAGAGTTGAGGCTCACACGAATGCTGTCCAGCCCTGCCTGCATCAGCTTCTCTACCGCATCGGGCTTGCTGCCATTGGTATTGATGTTTATACTGCCTTTATTGGTATGCTTGCGTATTTCTATAATCGCTTCGCGGATGGTTTCCCACATCAGCAGCGGTTCTCCCTCGCAGCCCTGCCCGAAGCTAACTATCGGGTATGGTGCGGTTTCCAAATGCGGTACCGTATATTCTACAATCTCCGCTGCAGTTGGTTTGAAGGTAAGCCTGTCCTGCGATGAGAAGATTTCCTCTTCCTGCGGCTGGAAAGATATACAACCAATACAGTTGGCATTGCACGCAGGCGATGCCGGTATCGGGCATTCCCAACGGCCCATAAAATAGTTGCGGGCAGCGGGGCAATGGTATGTCAGCGCACAGTTATTAGCAAGGTGCTGCACCAGTCGGTTGTGCGGATAAGCCGCCAGCATATCGTCCACACCTTTATGTATCAGGGTATCATCATAACCCTTACATTCCTGCCTGATGTCTTGCTCTATACGGGTTGCCGTTACATAAAACTTATCGTTGTGCCAACCCACCGCAGTGTAGCAAAACAATGGCAGTGTAGGCGCATCGGGCAGTGCCTCGAATGCCGCCACATAAAAACCGGTATGTGCCGGCGGTATGAAAGCGGCTACCGCCCATCCTTTTTCGCACAGGCGCATTTCGCCCGTCTTCACATCTATACCTATACCCCTGCGCATCGGCAGGTGATACAATGAGCCGCCATCGGGCAGTTCTATCCATTCTTCTTCTTCCACAGGAAGCGCATCCCAACCACTGCGGCCAACTGCATACAGCGTGGTATCCTCAAATATCTTTCCTTCATTATCTGCGTACAGCAAGTATGGCGTCATGTCTGTTAATTAGTTGATTTGTTGAATAGTTGACAGGGAATCCGAGTGATTACCAATCGTTCTTATCTCTTTGTTCTCTTGCTTTATCTACCTGTCGGATGCAGAACACTTCAAACACTTCGGGTTCGAACATGGTATTACCTACATTCCACTGGTACATGCGGTTATCCGCACAGTTGATGGTGAGCGTACCGAAGCGCAGCAATACATGCTCTACCTCCGGCCACTCTATAAAACGCTTACGCGAATTGACAGGTGGCTTAATGCCTTCTTTATCTACCAGTATGGTAAGAGGGGTATCTTTTTTACGTTCCCAGTTGATGGCAAATACAATAGCCCCCGCCAATAAGGTGAAGATAATTGCAGGCACTATCACACCGACAGACCATGCATATGCCGCAAATACAAGCATCAGCAACAGCTCTACAATACGCAGTATGAGATTGTTGACCGGCTTTTGCAACCACTTGTTCTTCACTAGTATGATGATGAGCAGGATGGCAGATACCGCATAAATAGCCAGGCTGGCTGCAAGGCCGTAATACAGCAAACTGCGATGTGCCAATGCCTTATCCTCTGGCATGTGGCTTACAGCATAGTAGCTGACCATTATAACAGAAGCTGTAATGAGCATGGTCAGTACTACAAATAAATGCAGCGCCGTCACCTGATGCGGTTTCACCCTGTCTTCCGTTAATGGTAGTTCAAATGTCATGCTGCTGATACCTGTTATTCTCAATGATAATGATTAATTAAGCCTGTGCCTGGTTTTCTGTTGCAGCCTCTGCTGCTACAGCATCGCCACCGGGTAGTTTTATATCAAAGTCTTTCAATGTCTTTGCTGTATCTCCCTGCAGTTGCAGCTTTCCTTCTTCTGCCATTTTGCGCAAGCGCCAGCCAAGATATACATCGCCCGTAGGTACATTGTATTTATTGATGGACTGATTAACTACCTTATGCGCCTTCTGAAACTGGTGCGAGCAGAAGCTGAGCAGGATATTGTCATAATGGTCTTCGCTGCGGGGAGCAATCTTCTTACCACCTTCGTGGGTGCGGATGCCCGCATTGTCGGTTACCATCTTCTGCCATTCATCGCCATCCACTTCGTACTCCGCAGGTGTTACCTGGCGTGCCAGCCTGCGGGCTTTTACCAGTTCGCGCGGCAGTATCTCACTGATGTTCTTAGGGAAGTACACTTTGCCCTCTTCGTTGAGGAATGGCAAACCTGCAATGCTTACCAGATAGAACCTGCCCATGTGCTTGCTCATATAAGGCAGCATCCAATGGTAGGCGCAAACATCTGCAGGCCAGGGAGCCATCCAGAGCCACACCTGCGCATCGGGGTTGTCGTACATGTGCTTCGACACCTCCAGCAGTTTTTCCATATCAGTTACCTCATGCGGCTTATCGCTGCCTGTAACCTGCTGCCAGAACGCACCACGCAATTCGCTGAAACCCTGCCCTTCTTCTTTCTGAAGCGGGCCTACATGCAATATATCTTTCAGTACTATTATTTCGCCTTGTATAGATGGTTCGCCGAGTATAGCCTCCTGAAGGGGTTGAGCAGCCATATCGCCCACTACAAAATGGTAAATCATGGAGCAAAGTTAATTTGATAATGTGATAATGCGATGATTTGATATGGTGCATTTCCACACATTGTCATTTTACTGTTATGATGCATTACGAAGCCTTTGCGATGCCGCTTTCGCCTCTGTCAGGTGCATGAGCAGAGGGCTAATGAGGCTGCGTTGCGCAGAGGGTTTCATACTACGGAAGTTGGCCTCGCGGATTTTGACCAATTCGGGCGGCAAATATGCCAGTTGGGGTTCCAGCGATTGGTAGGTTTTCCAGCGCTTGTCGGTGGCTTCGTCTGCAGGGTTGGCTACCTGCACAGATTGGTTACAAACGGTTACGGAATTTTCATCTTCCATACGCAGTTCGGGTGGCAGCTCGTCTATATATACCCCTTCGCGGTATTTGGGATTGGTGAGGTAATCCGCAGGGAGGTGAGGGAACATTTTGAAAAATGCTTCCACATCGCGCTGATAACGTTCTTCATCTGTCAGCAACGGAGGTTCGGGTGCGGTATGGGTTATCTCCTGCCGGCAATCGCCGACAGGCTGCTGTATAACCACCGGCGTTTTTACTTCGGGTGGTGCGGGGGTGCTGATTTTCTCTTTGTATTTGTTGGCAGCCAGTTTGCTATCAAGGTCTATAGCGCGGATGACGGCAGCGGGAGATACATCATCATACACTTCATGAATCGTGTCTTTTAAGCGGATGTGTTTCTTTACCTGCATCCTGCCCAGAATGATTTTTGCCAACACCTCTCGCCGCTGCTGCAGGCTGCATATTTCTTCTTTCACCCTTTCCGTTGCCTGTTGTTCCAGTTCGGCAATGGCTTTTTCGCGCAGGGGTTGCATCACCGCATCGATGGCTTGTTGTATATGCGGTTTTGCGAGCAAACGCGCGGCTGCTGTGCGCAGGGCTTCGTCTTTTGCATCGGGGTAGGCGGCTTTGTATGCAAGGCTGCGGTTGCCGTGGCGTATCATTTCCCGCACAAATATTTCATGCTGTGGTTTCATGGGCAGATAGGTTTTACTATAACAAATATACGTAAATAGTTACGTAAAATTGCTTTTTGTCTATTCGTAGCGTGAGACGGTCTGTTCGGATGATTGCTGAAACCTACCTGTCAAATACTTTTGAAATACTGTTGTAACAACATATCCATTCATCTGCAGTGAATGAAACTTTTAAAAATCACCTTAAAAAACCTTAAAAATGAAAAAGAAACAAATCGTTGCTATGGCAACCGGATTTTTCAAGAAGGCACTACTTACAGGCACAATAATAGCGGCTGCATTTACAGGCAGCTTTGCACAATGCCTGACAAACAACTTAGATATACGAACAGGTTTAAGCCCTGGCCCTACAATGATGATTCAGGGAGTGCCCGACCCATTTTGGATAGTGACTGCAAAGTCAGCAATATTTGCGCCATCCAGCCCGCCGATTGGTGCAAATGCCGAGACAGTACCACCACTAATCGGTTGGGGTAGCCTGACGGCAGCGTGGATTTGTGATAATCAAAACCATGCTACGTTGACTAATGGAGCATACGCAGATTCTCCAGATCACATGACTTTTGGCCGTCATTTTACATTATGTGAAGATGGAGAGGTGAGTTTTGATTTGACAATACTTGTAGATAATTACATAAAAAAAATTACTGTTGATGGTGTTGTAGTGCCAGGTGCTCCTTCACAGCTTTACGGTAACCAAAGTGCGACTATATGGAATGTTCCGGTATTTACTATTCCATTAACAAGTGGTACTCACTTGCTGGAAATAGAAGTATGGGAGAATAATGACGAGTGGAGAAATCCAATCGGATTATCCGTAGAAGGGGTTCTTACCTCATCATCATCAATACTTGTAGACTACTCGAAGGCAGGCTGTGAGAATTATGAATGTCCTCCAACAGCTTGTAGCAATAAATGTTATTGGAAAGTAGAAGGAAACAACATATTGAACGGCCATAACATTTTTGGTACACTTTCTAATGATGACATTGACATACATAGCAATAACACACCACGAGGCATTATTACAAAGAATGGCGAATTTGGTTGGGGCACTACAAGCCCTACAGCATTAATGCATATAAACTGTTATGGTATTCCGGTGCAAGGGCCTTCAAACATACGTTTTGAAAATCTGCCGCCGGGAGCAGGCAATATATTAGTAGTTGACGCAAATGGCTATGTGTACAGAACTGAAACAGATGTGGCAAGTATAATTGGTGGTGGTGAAAACACTATGTCTATGAAAGAAGAAATCCGTGAGTTAAAAACACAACTTGCAGAACTACGCCAGACACTGGCAGCAGGTGGCGTTGATAAATACAATACACTGGTTCAGAACGAGCTCTATCAAAACAGCCCTAACCCTTTTGGTAAAGAAACAAGCATAGGCTATAGCATTGTAAACATGCAGCAAGGCGCATTTATTGCAGTGTACGACCTGAATGGCAAAGAACTCTTCAGACAGGCAGTAACAGAAAAAGGCAAAGGCAGTGTTACTGTAAGTGGTGATAAGCTGGTACCAGGTATGTACCTCTACTCGCTGATAGTTGACGGTAAAGAAACTGCTACTAAGCGTATGGTTGTTACAAAATAGTTTAGATTAGTATTTATGTAAATAGCCCTGCTTGGCAGGGCTATTTATCATTTTACAACAGGCTACAATTGTTACATATTTTGCAGGAAGGAATAATAATATCAGTTGAGGCTACCATTCGTATAATCAAAAAAGCCAATCGTATAATGGTTGAAAGATTATTATCCTCTAATCATACTTTTGTAGCATTATCAATATTTGTTTTGTAAATGCGTATTCAGCAAGGAATACTAACCTTCTAAATCTTTATTATGCAAAAAACTGTATTCAACCTTGATTATTTAAACAATTTTAAATCGCAATTATTATTTGGGATCCTTTTTCTTTGTATCGTGTTTCAGTTGAAAGCACAACCGAGTACAAGCCCTTGTTTAGTATCTACTTACAACTTGAGTACAGGTAATGCCAAAACATGGCCAACAAATCCGTTGGTATATGGTCAGCAAGATCCGTTTTGGCAGGTTTCTGATCGTTCTCCTGTATTTGGTGGCACTACAGGTTTGCCTATGCAGGCAATATTGGCTTATCTTCCAGGTTACTGGGGCACAAGTGCGGGTATGTGGCTTTCGGATAGTACCAACCATGCCGCTCCGGGCATAGTTGCAGCCTCCGGATCGTACATTACATTCAGGCGTAGTTTCAAAATATGTGGAAGCGGGGAAGTTAGCTTTAATCTGCAAATACTTAATGATAACTATATACAGTCTATAGCTGTAGATGGTGTAGTGCTGTCAGGAGCAGCTTATAATCAGATTGCAACTGCTACAGCAAGTAACTACACTTCAAAATGGACTGTACCAACATTTGTAAAAACATTGTCGACAGGAACACATTCGTTGGAGATAACAGTTGCTGAAACTTCAAGCCCTGATCCGAACCCCATCGGGCTTAGCTTGAGTGGTACAATATCATCTTCCAACAATATTATCGTTAATGACTACAGTTCGGCCTGCAGCGAATATGACTGCACAACTTCTATAGTAGCAACTGCAACTACAGGAAATGTCCAAAATGAACTTTATCAAAATAGCCCTAATCCATTTAGCAATGAGACAAATATAAGCTATAATGTAACGTCGCTACAGCAAAGCGCATTTATTGTTGTATGTGATATAAATGGTAAAGAAATTTTCAGACAGGTTATCGCTGAAAAAGGCAAAGGGAGTGTGACTGTAAGTGGCGATAAACTGGTACCAGGTATGTACCTCTACTCACTGATAGTTGACGGTAAAGAAACAGCTACCAAACGTATGGTTGTTACAAAATAATAATCCGAAATTCTCCAATCTAAAAAGCCCCGTCGTTGACGGGGCTTTTTAGATTGACAATTCAATGACAATTTTCATTTGCATCGGGTGGGTGTTCGTGCATAGCTTTATAATATAAGAACAAGGTATTGCTTCATTACATCCCCATAGCCACTACGCTGTTTTGCGTATTCTTTTTTATCGAGTTATTACAGCACTGGCGTAAAAACACGGCATCGCTGCATGTGCTGTGGTGGACTATCGGTATTTTCTTTTACGGGGCAGGCACTGTTACAGAAAGCATCCATGTGCTTGCGGGCTATTCGCCCGTCAACTTCAGGGTGTGGTATATCTTCGGCGCACTGCTGGGGGCAGCACCACTGGCACAGGGCACTGTGTACCTGCTGCTGAAAAAAAGGACCGCCAATATATTATCTGCAGTATTGATTGCAGTCATACTTACAGCAAGTATATTGGTGCTATTATCGCCACTGAAACCGGTGACAGAAACAGGCGGCAGGCTTGGCGGCAAGTTGCTGGAATGGTCGTACATACGCGCTATTACGCCTTTTATCAATATCTATGCTTTTATATTCCTGGTAGGGGGTGCGGTATATTCTGCGGTATTATATTATCGTACAGTGATAGATAAAAGCAAATTCTGGGGGAATGTGCTGATAGCTGCAGGCGGACTGCTGCCCGGCATTGGCGGTGCGGCATCAAAATTCGGACATATAGAAGTGCTATATATTACAGAGTTCATCGGCATCTGCCTGATACATGCCGGCTACCAGAAAATGAAAGAAAGCAGTGCGCCATCGGTACATGTGAATCAAAACCCCTAAATCCCCTAAAGGGGACTTTTCAGTAATTACTCCCTGACTGCACAAGTAAGTCGACATCAATATTCCCTATCCTTAAATAACCCAAGTATTAAAACCTACGCTTAACTTAGCAGTCTCAAATCGCAATCCTTGATGGATATTGACTGTACTTACATACCGTACGACAATACGGGCAATTTCAGCGACCTGGTATTGGACTACCTCAAAGCGCACCCTGCCGTAGAACCATATTACAATTATACCCCCGATGCCAAAGGCATTGCACAAGCCATAACAGACCGCAGCAAATACCCCGTAAACAGAGCAGTACTGACGCATGTATTGAACAAACAATACACCCACCTGAACAAACACGATAAGGTAATTGAAAACATTGCCCGGCTGGCAGATGACAATACATTTACCATCTGCACCGCGCATCAGCCCAACCTGATGACGGGCTACCTGTACTTTATCTATAAAATAATACATGCCATAAAACTGGCAGATGAACTGAACACACAATACACCGATAAACATTTTGTACCGGTGTACTATATGGGCAGCGAGGATAATGACCTTGACGAACTGGGCACATTCCGCTACAACAATCATAAATATGTATGGGATGCCGCAGGGCAAACAGGTGCTGTAGGCCGTATGCAGACATCCAGCCTGAAACCATTGCTGGATGAGGTATTTAAAGTACTTGGCCCGCCCGGTGAAAACCTGGACAACCTGAAAGAAATACTGACACATGCCTACCTGCAACACCATACCATAGGCGAGGCTACACAATATTTAGTGAATGAATTGTTTGGCAGGTACGGGCTGATAGTACTGAACCCCGATGAGGCCGAGCTAAAAAAACAGATACTACCCATACTGCGGGACGACCTGCAAAGCCATCTTGCATACGCGCTTGTTTCTGAAAACACTGAGGCACTGGAAGAGCTATACAAAGTACAGGCATACCCACGATTTATAAACCTGTTTTACCTGCGGGGTAATATCCGCGAGCGTATTGAAAAACGTAATGGCAGATGGATAGTATTGAATACGGATATACAATGGACGGAAGAAGATTTGCTGGCGGAATTGAATGAACACCCTGACCGATTCAGCCCTAACGTAATACTACGCGGCATTTTTCAGGAAAGTATATTGCCCGATGTGGCTTTTATAGGTGGTGGTGCAGAGGTTGCCTACTGGCTGGAATTGAAGCCACTGTTTGATAATTACAAAGTATTTTATCCCACAATATTATTGCGCCAGTCGGTATTGTGGATGACTGCACCGTATAATAAACTGCGCAACCAGCTTGGCTTCGGCATTGAAGAAATATTCAGGTCGGAGGCATCGCTGATACGCAGCTACATCGGCACACACAGCAGCAACAACTGGCACACCGATGAAGAAGCAACAGCCATCAAAAACATACTGGCACAATTGAAACAGAAAGCAACGAACCTGGACCCTACCCTGCAGGCAAGTGCCGATGCGGCATTTGCCAAGATGAACCATCAACTGCAAATACTGGAGAAAAAAATGCTGCGTGCCGAAAAACGAAAAATGCAGGACCAGTTGCAACGCATTACCCGTTTAAAGGACGGTATATCTCCGAGAGGCATATTGCAGGAACGGTATGAAAACTTTATAGGCTACTATGCTGCGATGGGCAATACCTACTTCGACGTACTGTATAAATACATGGAACCATTGCGTAATGAATTTATGGTGTTAGCAGAATCATAATACGTGCGGCACGTTTTTTGTGACACCTTTAATACCTTTGCAATCAATCATTAAAACTCACTCTTTTATAAAACATATGAAACGTATCAAACTATTAGCAGCAATTATGTGCCTGCCGATGCTGAGCATGGCACAACCGGGAGCAGGCGTTGCAGATAAGGTATTGCCCGTAAAAGTGGACATTGGTGTAAAAGTAGGTGCCAACTTTGCCAACCTGAACGGCAAGGAATGGGAAAGCGGCTACAAGCCTGGCTTAGTAGCAGGTATATTCGGTGGCATCAGCCGCAAGCGTGTGGGCGTAACGGGTGAGGTGCTGATAAGCAGTATAAAATATACCGGCAGTGGTGTAAACTTCTACCAATCTGCAAAACAATCGGCACTGATATATAATAATGCAGCAGACAGCAGCAAGAAGGGCAATTTTGCAGTAACATACGTACATGTGCCTGTGCTGTTCAACTTCAAATTCGGCGGGCCGCTGTGGTTGCAACTGGGGCCAATGTATAGCGGCGTGGTAGGTGTGAATGATAAAGACAACCTGCTGAAAAGCACTACGGGATTGTTTAAATCGGGTGATGTATCGGGTGTACTGGGGCTGCAGCTGAACCTGAGCAAGTTTCGCGCGAATGCACGTTATATCATCGGCTTCTCGGACGTGAATGCATCTTCTGTTACCAATAGCTGGAAGACACGTACGGTGCAGTTATCGCTGGGATATACATTCCTGTAAGAACAATTTATTCAGATAATAAAAATAACCACCCGAAAGGTGGTTATTTTTTTATGTAAAAGGAGTCAATAATTGTATCCATCATAGGCTTATATCGTTCGTAGTCTTCATGCCTGATTGCCATTCTAATACAATACGTCCACCCTTCCAAATTCCAGAAGGCAACATACACTTTAACGTCAACATCACAGGCATCAGCGTCATAAATCAATAAACTGTACTTACCATTCCTATTTACTTTCTTTGTATCGTAAAATTCTTTTGACTTTGCTGAAATAAAACATTCTCCCTTATTCACCAAAGGGAATAATAGTTCTTCATGCATTTCCTCAATCGTTAGTTCTTCAAAACTCTTGCTTAACCTGATATTTACCTTGACTACATTTCTGAACGACTTATTTACAACCGTATCAAACAGTATCAGGCTTGTATGATGCCTGCGGGAAGTATCAACTATCCAACCGGCGGGATAGTACATACTGAAATTGCGCCTTTCAATAAAACTCAGCCCTTTTAAACTATCACTATCCTGAGCAAAAAGCTTAGAAAACGTTAGAAAACAAATTATTGTAAGGAAATAGTACTTAGACATTTGCAAACATCCTAAAACAACAATAGGATGACAAGTCATAGAATTGTCATCCTTTGCCGAAACATCTTAAAAAGTTATTACTTAGATAGCGATATGCTCAATTTATTAGGGCAGCCGTATTTTTTACTACCACCATTACACGATGCCAACATCACCACTGCTGCTACAGCTATTACCGGTACTACACGACGTAGGAAAGAAACTAGTTGCATAATCAATCTTCTTAATTAAATAGTATTAGTTAAAAGGGTATTTTACATTTGTATTTCTACGAAGATAACTATTTTTTTTAATGAAAAGAATACATTTTATAGCCATCGGCGGGGCTGTAATGCACCAGCTGGCACTGGCACTTTTGAGGCAGGGAAACACCGTAACGGGCAGCGATGATGAGATAAATGACCCTGCCAAAAGCAACCTTGCCGCAGCAGGCATACTGCCCGAAACCTATGGCTGGCACCCCGAAAAGATTACTAAAGAGCTGAATGCCATAGTATTAGGCATGCACGCAAAAGCAGACAACCCCGAACTGCTGGCGGCACAAGCGCTCAGCATCCCTATATATTCTTTCCCAGAATATGTATATGAGGTAAGTAAAAACAAGAAACGCGTAGTAGTAGCAGGCAGCCATGGCAAAACTACCATCACATCGATGATTATGCACATACTGCGCAAGCAGGGTATCGATTTCGACTATCTGGTAGGCGCAAAAGTGGCAGGCTTCGAGCAGTCTGTAAGGTTGAGTGACGCACCGATTATAGTATTGGAGGGCGATGAATATCCCGCATCGGTAATAGAAAAGCGCCCTAAGATATTCTTCTACCATCCGCATATAAGCGTATTGAGCGGTATTGCATGGGACCACATCAACGTATTCCCTACATACGATATTTACCGCAGCCAGTTTGAACAATATCTGGAAGGGCTGGAGAATGGTGTACCGGTATATTATAATAATGAAGACACAGAGGTGCAAAAAGTAATCGACACCAGTGCCAACCACCTGGATGCAGCACCATATAATATGCCGGCATTCCATTACGAAGATGGCATAGCGGTACTGGATACGGAATATGGCTCGATACCTGTTTCGGTATTCGGGCGGCACAACCTGCTGAATATGCAGGCAGCTATAGCCGTATGTACAGAACTGGGGGTAAACAAAGAAGATTGCTACAAAGCCATTGCCGACTTCAGCGGTGCTGCACGCAGGCTGGAAAAACTGTATCAAAACGACCAACTGGTAGCTTACCGCGACTTTGCACACGCACCATCGAAGCTGAAGGCCACACTGGATGCAGTACGCGAGGGCTACCCTACGCACAAGCTGATAGCATGTTTTGAGCTGCATACCTACAGCAGCCTGAACGAGCAGTTTCTGAGCGAGTATGCCCATAGTATAGATTCGGCAGATAACGCGATTGTGTACTTCAGCCACCATGCGCTGCAACTGAAGGGCCTGCCGAAGCTGGAAACCGCAACGGTGAAACAATACTTCAAACGCGATGACCTTGTGGTAATAGATGAAAAACAGGCATTACAGGAACATATTTCAGGTTTGCTCAACCAAACAGCACAACCTACCTGTCTGTTACTGATGAGTTCGGGCACATTCGACGGAATTGACTGGAATAGTGTATGTTCGCAGCAAAATTGACACAATACAAGACGAATGGCACAGCTTAGTTTAAAGAGACCGATTGTATTTTTTGACCTTGAGACGACGGGTACCGACCACGGTAAAGACAGGATTGTAGAACTGGCACTGATAAAGCTGAACCCCGACGGCACAAGAGCAAAATACGTGAAGCGTGTAAACCCAGGCATACCTATACCGCCCGAATCGAGCGTGATACATGGTATCAGGGATGAAGATGTGAAAGACGCGCCACTCTTTAAACATATAGCACACGATGTATATAACTGGATGAAGGGTTGTGACCTCGGTGGCTATAACTCAAACAAATTCGACATACCGATGCTGGCAGAAGAGTTTCTGAGAGTAGGCATCAATGTAGATTTTACAGAGCGCAACATGGTGGATGCGCAGCAGATATTCTTTAAGATGGAAGCCCGCACACTGGCTGCCGCTTACGAGTTTTATTGCGGCAAGACACTGCAGAACGCACATAGTGCAGAAGCCGATGTGGAAGCGACTATTGAAGTACTGGAATCGCAACTGGACAGGTATGCACAACTGGGTACGGAAGTAAAGCAACTGCATGATATAAGCAATGCCGAACCGATGGTGGACTATGCACGCCGTATGGTGATGAAAGATGGCGAACCGGTATTCAACTTCGGCAAATATAAAGGACAGAAAGTGGAAGAAATCTTCAAACGCGAGCCACAGTATTATGACTGGATGATGCAGGCAGATTTTCCGCTGCATACCAAACAGAAAATATCTGAAATACTGAATAATATGAAGCTGCGGAAGCCCAAAGCTTAAAACTTTAGACATTTATTTAACATACCAGACGCCATTATTTCTTATTTTAGACCTTTTAATTTTGCCCTGATTTGGACAAACTCGTCATAATACCAACCTACAACGAAAAGGAGAATATCGAACGCATCATCCTGAAGGTACTGTCGTTGCCCGGCAGTTTTCATATACTGATTGTGGACGATGGCTCTCCTGATGGTACGGCAGCTATTGTAAAATCATTGCAACAAAGCTACCCGGAGCAGGTACACCTGCTGGAGCGCAGCGGCAAGCTTGGCCTTGGCACAGCATACATAGCAGGTTTTAAATGGGCGTTGGAAAAGGGCTACCAGTTTATCTTTGAGATGGATGCTGACTTCTCTCATAATCCTGAAGATTTATTGCGGTTGCATCAGGCATGCAGCACAGGCGGTGCCGATGTAGCAATCGGTTCTCGATATGTATCGGGTGGCAAAGTGGTAAACTGGCCATGGGACAGGATATTTATATCAAAAGGCGGCGCGCTGTACACACGCATCATCACGTTTATGCCGGTGAAAGACCCTACTGCGGGCTTTATATGCTACAAAGCAAAAGTATTGCAAACCATACCATTGGATAAAGTACAGTTTGTGGGCTATGCCTTCCAGATAGAAATGAAATACCGTGCATGGAAGCTCGGTTTTAAAATACACGAAGTACCAATCACATTCATTGACCGAACGGAAGGCCAGTCGAAAATGACAAAAGGCATAGTACAGGAAGCGATGTATGGTGTATGGAAAATGAAACAGGGAGATAAATAATTATCTCTTTTTTCATTTTACGGAAACCCAGTCGTTTATCAACGCATGATGCTGTTTCACCCATTGCAAAGCGTGCGGGCCTTCGGCAAATAATATATCGAGCATACTAAGGTTGGGCAAGAAACCTACCCTGTCTGCAAATACCTGGTAATAAGGTGCTGTACCATTAGTGAGTGCCTGACGCTCTGCACCGGGTTTTAAAGCTGTTCTTATATCAACCACATCGAGATATTCCTTTTGATACACATCTGTGGCAGTGATGGCAAAGCCTGCTTTCAATTCTTTTTGCAACCATCCAATTGATGCACGGTTAAAGTCCACGAGCAAATCATAAGGTTTCGTAAAAAGCTTTTCGAGCGATGGCTCATAATGGTCGAAATACGGTGTGCGTTTATATACCGATACCAGTGTGCGCCAGTGCTGTATTTGCCATCGCTGTTTATTGTCTATACGCACCTGTAGCATCGGCGTGCGCTGCTCCCTGCCCTGCTGCAATGGAATACTGAGTTGTATGCCACCGTTTGAACCTGTGATAAAGTATTTATTGCGGTACGTCATTTTTTCGAAATGCTCGCCGCCATCCAGCAATAAAGAAGCAGCATCCTGCACCAACGACCACCAACCTATGTTGGGAAACGGAATATATGAACTGACTATCGTATTACTCATATTAAACATCTAATTGTCATACTGCACTACTTTCGGTTATTATTCACAACTCATCAAAGACAATTATTATAGTTTTGCAAAAAAAGCGAAAAATGCTCAGATGGCTTGGTTTAGTTTTTATCAGCTTGTTATTATGCCTCCATACCCATGCTATAGAAGCAACAGTTGGTTATACAATTTTTTACAAACCTGCAAATAACGGGTATAAACCATATATAGAAACATACTGGCAGATAATACCCGGCTCGCTGCATTTTACTGAACCTGAAACCGGTAAAATCATCGCAAAAATCCGCACCGATATTTCGTTCATAAATGAGGAAGGCAAAACCGTAAAAGAAGACCACTACCTGCTGCAAACACCCGCAGCAACACATATAGACCTTGCAGTGAATCAGAACATCATAGAGCTGCAACGCTACCTGCTGCCCGCCGGTAAATACAAAGTGCAGCTGACACTGACAGAACTGATTGACACCACAAGCTACTATAGCTTTGCCGATAGTTTTGAAATAACTGACATAGCGCAAAAACCTGCATACAGCAACCTGCAACTGCTTGATACAAGCTATGTATGGAATGAGGCACAGCAAAATCTCTTCAGCAAAAACAATATGCTGCAAATACCATTGTGCGCAGCTTTTGTAGATAGCTGGCGCCGTTCATTATTTTACTATAGCGAATTGTATTACCCGACAGCAGCATCCAGGCCGCAAAACAAGCTGGTGCAAACAGTATCTATATCGAAGAAGCCGCTTGAAAATGCAGTATTCAATCTGAAGAAAAACGACACCATCGCACCAAACACTATACAAGCAGTGATGCCTGCAACAGGCAAGCTGAATATTGAATCGCTGCCATCGGGCAATTATTATCTGAATATTGTGCTGAAAGAAAATGCTACCATTGTCGCATCACAATCATTATTCTTTCAACGCATCAACCTGCAACCTGTTGCTGTAAATACGCCCGGAAAGACAGATTCATTCACATTTGAAGAGATGCAGTTCTTCGACCTGAACAGCACATTTGTAAGCAAATACACCCTGCCGCAACTGAAGGCGATACTTAAAATGATTAAACCCATCAGCAATTCTATTGAGGTATTGACGATAGATAATTTCATTGCCAAACCAGATGAAATGTATATCCGTTATTTCATCTACAACTTCTGGAAAGAACGCAACCCGACAGACCCCAAAGCTGCATGGGATGCCTATACCGATAAAGTAAAAGAAGTAAACAAAAGATTTGCAGCAGGCAATATGCCGGGCTATGAAACAGAGCGTGGCGTTATATACCTGAAATATGGCAAACCGGAGGAAATGGTAACCGTAGAAAACGAGCAGGGTACTGAACCCTATGAGATATGGTCGTACAACACACTGGCGCACCAACGCACAGGCGGCATGATATTATTTTACAGGCCGGGCTTTTCTTTTGGCGAGTATAGGGTGCTGCATTCTAATATAAGAGGTGAAGTGCGCAATACGGGATGGCGCAGCATACTGTATAAAACAGGGCGCAGCAATACTAACAACAACGCGCGTGCCGAGCAATATTTTCCGGGTAATAAATAATGTAACTTTGCCGGATGCAATTGCATTTTGACAAATATCAGGGTACAGGAAACGATTTTATTCTGATAGACAACAGGGCGGGTAATATTTCATTATCAACCGCACAGATAGCGTTTTTGTGCGACAGAAGATTCGGCATAGGCGCAGACGGGCTGATGCTGCTGGAAAATGAGGAGGGGTATGATTTCCGTATGGTGTACTACAATGCCGATGGCAATGAAAGTACCATGTGCGGCAATGGTGGCAGGTGCATTGCAGCATTTGCAAAAAAGCTGGGTGTTATCAACGACAGCGCATCCTTCATAGCTATAGACGGCCCGCATACCGCTACCATCAACCATGACGGTATTGTAAGCCTGCAAATGCAGGATGTAACAAGTGTAATAACTGAAAACGATTTTACAGAACTGAACACAGGCTCGCCGCATTATGTAACATTTGTAGATGATGTAAAAACTACTGATGTATTTAATACGGGAAGAAGCATCCGGAATACGGAGCGCTACCAACCTAAGGGCATCAATGTAAATTTTGTGCAGCGTACGGAAGATGGTATCAGCGTACGCACTTATGAGCGTGGTGTGGAAGATGAAACATACAGTTGCGGCACAGGTGTTACTGCTGCGGCAATTGCAGCCAGTGGCGATGCAACAGGCAGTTTTAATACCAGCATCACAACACCGGGAGGCAAGCTATCCGTAAGTTTTGAAAAAGATGCAAAAGGTATCACGCAGATATTTCTGAATGGCCCTGCAACCTATGTGTATAGTGGAGATATTGACATACACTAAAGCCTCATCGAAATTACTTGAATAGAAAACAGCCTTATTGTACCATTAATATACTATCGCTGAAATAGCGCATCGAAGCTTGTTTATTACAAAACTTTGGGCTGCACACTTACATAGTTTTCAATAGGCAAGCGTTTGGCTATACTTCTCGCTAATGTCATTTCATCCGCATACTCCAGCTCTCCACCGAAGGCAATGCCGCGCGCTATGGTTGTAATGGTAACAGGCAAAGCATTCATTTGTTTGGCGATGTAATACACAGTGGTGTCGCCCTCTATGGTTGGGCTCAGTGCCATTATCAGCTCTTGTACATTTTCATTCTTTACACGCTGGTATAAGGTGTCAATATTCAATTGTTCGGGGCCAATACCGTCTAAGGGAGATAATATACCACCTAACAAATGGTATAACCCATTATATTGTTGGGTACTTTCTATAGCTATCACATCCCTGATATTTTCTACCACACATATTTGCGAACGGTTGCGGGAAGAATTGACACAAATTGTACATACATCGGTATCGGCTATATTATGGCAATGCTTGCAGAATACTACTTCGTTTCGCATACGGGCAATGGCATCTGTAAATGCTGCTACACTTTCTTTATCCATTTTCAGCAATTGCAGTACCATACGCAATGCCGTTTTTTTACCTATTCCCGGCAATTTCGAAAACTCATTTACAGCATCCTCTATCAGTTTTGAAGAAAAAATCATCAGAAGTCAAGTATTTTAACCAATAATAAAACAACCACCGCCTCACAAAACTAATGAATAGTTACAACTATCAGTTTAGTGTAAAAAAGGGTCAAATATTGCCCATGACTGCACTTTGAGAGAAAAAATACCCTATATTCGCTACACATTTAAAACACTTTTTTATGAAAAAACTTTTTACTCTTGCTGCAGCTTTCGGCTGTTTCACTTTTGCAGCTAATGCGCAAAGGTTAGTAGATATCAGCGCAACTATGAACAACCCTATCGCGAATTTTACTATTGATAGCGGTGTTGCATTCCAATCTAAAGTAGTAGTTACAAACGTAGGCGCAAACCCATTAAAAGCGGGTGACAGCATTATATATTCTTGGTATCTTGATGGTAATGGCCTGGTATTCGGCGGTGGTTCTTCTACTACAGTTTATTATTCTTCAAGCAAACTGGGTAAAGTACTGAACCAAAACGATACTATCCAAATCAATGCAAACTTCTCAATAGGCTATACAACAACAACTACTACTGATAAAACTGTACAATACTGTATCGCTGTAGCACCTATCAACAGAAGTGCTGACTCTGTAAAAGATAACGTTACTACTAACAACCAAGGTTGTAAGTCGATTGTTATGAAAGCTAACTACAATCCACCATCAGGTGTAGCAACAGTAACAGGTACTAACGTAGAAAATCAAGTTAGTTTGTATCCTAACCCTGTTAGCACAGAGGCTAAGTTCAACCTGAGCATGAACAACATCGCAGAAGTAAGCCTGAAAATATTTGACGTTACCGGCCGTCTGGTAATCAGCGAAAACAAAGGCAAAATGTCTGGCAACAATACTATCAATGTAAGCACTAAAAACCTGCAAAATGGTATTTACCTGTATCGTGTAGAAATGGGTAGCGACATCCAAACTGGTAAAATGCTGGTTAGCCAACAATAATAATATTTAACTGCAAGTAAAAACCCCGTGTAATGTACACGGGGTTTTTTATTATAACTTTTCGTTATTCTTATGCCGTTCGGCATCGCGGATGTTTTTCTTTTCAAAATTCTTTTGCAGCGCTTCAGTAAGGTTTACGTCCGTTTGGTTGGCAAGACATAGCAGCACCCATAATACATCGGCCATTTCATCTGCCAGTTCTTTTCCATTATCGCTTTCTTTAAAAGACTGCTCGCCGTATTTGCGCACCATCAGGCGTGCCAGTTCGCCTGTTTCTTCCATCAGGATGCCCAGGTTGGTAAGCTCGTTGAAATAACGGACACCTACTGTTTTTATCCATGCATCTACCTGCTGCTGTGCTTGTTCTATGGTCATACTATACTATTTATTAATTCGCTCTATGATGTGATTTTCAAGGTTATTTGTCAATTTTCACAAAATAATAGAAATTACCTGTCTATTTTTAATGAATAGCCGGATTGAGGCATCAACACTCAAACCATAAACTACAGAAACAGTAATGAATTACGCATCGGATATAGACGCGGCCAAGGCCCTGAAAGAAAAGTTTGCAGTCATAAAACAAGCCATAGGCAAAGTAATCGTAGGACAAGATGAAGTTGTAGACAAGCTCATCATATCAATACTATGCAACGGGCACAGCCTGCTGGTTGGTGTACCGGGGCTTGCAAAAACATTGCTGGTAAAGACGGTAGCAGATGTACTGGACCTTTCCTTCAAGCGCATACAGTTTACCCCCGACCTGATGCCGAGTGATATAGTAGGTGCGGAAATACTGGACGAAACACGCCAGTTTCGTTTTGTGAAGGGGCCAGTGTTTGCCAACATCATACTGGCAGATGAGATAAACCGCACACCTCCCAAAACACAATCGGCATTGCTGGAAGCCATGCAGGAACGTAATGTAACAGCCAGCGGTACCGTATATAAACTGCCCGCACCTTTCTTTGTACTGGCTACACAAAACCCTATAGAACAGGAAGGAACCTACCCGCTGCCGGAAGCACAGCTTGACCGCTTTATGTTCCAGATATGGCTGGATTATCCAAGCTTTGCGGAAGAGGTGATGATAGTACGCAATACAACAGGTGCTGATAATATTGAACTACAGAAAGTGCTGACAGGTGAAGACATACTTTATTTCCAGGATTTGATACGCCGCGTACCTGTGCCCGACAATGTATTGGAATATGCTGTTGGATTGGTGCAGAAAACACGCCCTGCCAACAGCACTGCACCTGATGTTGCCAAACAATACATATCGTACGGTGCAGGGCCTCGCGCATCGCAATACCTGATACTGGGTGCTAAATGCCATGCCTTGCTGCAAGGCAAATACTCTCCGGATATAGAAGATGTGCAGGCAATGGCGCTGGCTGTGCTGCGCCACCGTGTAGTACGCAACTACAAGGCAGAGGCAGAAGGTGTTTCGCAAGAAAAACTGATTAAAGGACTTTTGTAGTAGAGATTATAAAGTAGTAAGTAGAGCGTTTACAAGTATAGAACTCATGCGTTACATACTATTTACTTTATACTTACGACTATGCACTAAATAAAAAAACATGGGAAACATACAAGAGAAAGCCGCGTTTCTGAAGAACGAATATGTAAAGCTTCTGGCAGGCATCAATACCGACACCAAAGGATTGTGGGGCAAGATGAATGTACACCAGATGATAGAGCACATGAGCTTTTCATTCAGGCAAGCGAACGGTAAGGATAAGTATGCTTTGCTGACACCCGAAGAGAATGTGCCTAAAATGCAGGCCTTCCTGATGAGTGATAAACCATTCAGAGAAAATACGCCTAACCCTATAATAGGCGATAACACTGTACCTGAAAAGAATGCAAGCATACAAGATGCACTGAACGAATTGCAGACGGAGATTAATGACTTCTTTGCTGTGTTTGATGCACAACCTGATGCAATAATTACTAATCCTTTCTTTGGTAATCTGAATTATGAAATGTGGGTGCAACTATTGCACAAACATAGCTGGCATCACTTGAAGCAGTTTGGAGTGGAAGCGGTTAATTAGTTGGTTTTTTGACCGGTTGATTCGTACTTATCAGTTTCAGGAATACAAAACCAAGTATGCCTGCCAATGCAGATGCACCGATGATAGCTACTTTGGCTATCAATTGCGTAGCTGCATCATCAAATGCAAGTGTGGCCATGAATATAGACATGGTAAACCCGATACCTGCTATCATACCCATACCCAATAGCTGCGGGCGTTTCATACCGTCGGGCAGCTCTGCAATCTTCATCCGTACTGCCGCCATGCTGAATACATAAATACCTAATGGTTTGCCCAGTACCAGCCCCATTGTGATACCGTGATGCACAACAGATGTATAGATACTACCAAATTCAGCAGGCAATACTATTGCTGTATTTGCCAATGCAAACAATGGCAGTATGATGAAGTTTACAGGGTCGTGCAGGGAGTATTCCAGTTCTTCTATTTTGTGCAACGGTATAGTGAATGCCAGCAATACACCAGCTATTGTAGCATGAACACCCGAATTGAAAACAAAATACCATAGCAGCAACCCTAACCCGAAATAGAAATAATAGCGTTTCACCTTCAGCAGGTTCATAATTACCAGTGCCAACATAACGATACCTGCATACAGCAAATAATTCCATTGCAAATCGCCGGCATAAAATATGGCGATGGTGAGTATGCCACCAAGGTCGTCGATAATAGCCAGTGCAGTAAGAAAGATACGCAACGATATAGGCGCACGCTTGCCCAATAAAGACAGCACACCTAATGAAAACGCGATGTCTGTAGCCATAGGTATACCCCACCCGCTGCTGAACGGCGTACCTCCACACCATAGCATGTAAATAGTTGCAGGTACAAACATACCACCCGCTGCGGCAATAATAGGCAACAACGATTTTTTCAGGCTGTTCAGTTCACCAATCAGCAGCTCGCGCTTTATTTCCATACCTACCAGCAAAAAGAAAACAGCCATCAACGCATCGTTAATGAGGTGCAGTATGGTATGTGGCAAATGCAGTTCGGGAAGCGGCATTGTAAGTTCACGTTCCCAAAAATGCATGTAAGTATCAGACCATGCGGTATTGCTGATTATCAAAGAAATAAACGTAGCACATATCAAAACGATACCCACAGAGCGGCTATCGCGAATGAACTCCATAACGGGGGACATAATCCTTTCTCTTAATTTTAAACGGCCGGTCATGCTTCAAAAATAATCATTCTGCAAGGGATAAAATAAGCTTAATACTGCACTATCTTCATAGCACTTAGTTTTGCACCGCAATGCGCGTTTCAATAGTACACATATCTCTTTTGCTTGCAGTTGTAACAGCCTGTCATAAACCACATTATATACAAGAACATAACAGCAGGCATTATGCAGTAGGCAAAGAAGCCAAAACTGACAGCAGTTATATACAATTTCTTGCACCATATAAACAACGCATGGACAGCACCATGCAAATAGTGATAGGATACGCTGACACCACACTTACCAAAGCACAGCCGGAATGCACACTCGGCAACTTCATAGCCGATGCCATGCTACAGGCAGCGAAGCGAAGCAACAGCAGTGTTGTGGCGGCAGTTGCCAATCAGGGAGGCATTCGCCTGCCATACATCAATGCAGGCAAGATTACAATCGGCAAGATGTATGAACTGATGCCGTTTGATAATGCATTAACAATAGTAGAAGTGCCCGGGAACATCCTTGTGCAATGGTGCCACCACATGGCAGCAATGAAAGGCTGGCCGGTAAGCGGTATCCGTTATGAAATAAAAGACGGGAAAGCCACTGCCATTACTATAGGCGGGAAAAACGTTGCAGAAAATGAGACATACCTGATAGCTACTAATGACTACCTGGCAACTGGCGGAGATAAATGCAGCTTTCTTACATCATTGAAAGCTACACCCGTCAACCTGTTTATACGCGACATACTCATAGACTATGTAAAGCAACTCAACAAAGCAAACCAACCACTACATCCGTATATAGAAAAAAGAGTACGCTATGCTGAATAGAAGGAGCTTTTTAAAGAAAACATCTTTAGGTGCAGGGCTTATTGCTACGGGGGCTTTCCCGTATGAAAGCCTTGCGGGTGAGAAAGAAAAGAAGCTGACAATACTGCATACCAATGATGTACACAGCAGGCTGGACCCCTTCCCGATGGATGGCGGCAGGCTTGCGGGGTTGGGTGGTGTAGCTGCGCGCGGTGCGTTGATATCGCAAATAAGGGGCGAATGCGACAATATATTGCTGCTGGATGCGGGTGATATGCTGCAGGGGACACCCTATTTTAACATGTACAAAGGCGAACCAGAGATAAAAGCCATGAGTATGATGGGCTATGATGCCTGTACGATGGGTAATCATGATTTTGACGCCGGAATAGAGGGATTCGCCCGATTATTGCCCTACGCAAAGTTTCCGGCACTGGTAGCTAATTATGACTTTACCGATACCCCGCTTGAAAATAAAATCGCCCCTTATACTATCATCAAAAAAGGGGGTATAAAACTGGGCATTTTCGGACTGGGGATAGAACTGGAAGGACTGGTATCCGGAGCTGCTTATGGCAATACAAAATACAATGACCCGATACAGGTTGCAAAGACAGTTTCTGACAGATTAAAAAAGGGTGAAAAATGCGATATGGTTATTTGCCTCTCGCACCTCGGGTATGAATATGAAACGAATAAAATAAGTGATAAAACTATAGCAAAAGAAACCGAATACATCGATTTGATAATCGGGGGACATACCCATACATTCCTTGACCAGCCTGCGATTGCGAGGAATGCATCCGGCAAAGAAACTGTTATTAACCAGGTAGGTTGGGGAGGTGTGCGCCTCGGCAGGCTCGATTATGTATTTGGCAGGCAACAGGATGCGCGATTGCAAAACTCCCAATCTGTAAACATTAACAAAGAAACAAGTGGCTAATCATTTTTTTTTTCAACAAATTGTTAGCAACTTCGTCCTCCCGCCAAAAGAATATGGTGAGGGGCAAAATCAAACAAAAGTGCTGCAGATTTTTGAGGCGTCTGAAACTTTAATTTGAAGGTAAGGTGAGTGGTGAATGAACCCGTTAAAACAAGAAATTATTTTAGCGGGCAATAAATTCGTCGCATAACAATTACCAAGTATGAAAAAATGGTATTAACTTGATGAACGAGTAGCCAAATATGGATAACAACCTTTACGATACTTCTAATAAAATTCTGAACGAAGCAGAAGCAGCTTGGGATAAGTGTCTGAACATTATAAAGGATAATGTTAACTGGCGTACATACCAAACCTGGTTCGAACCTATCAAGGCTGTTGCTTTAGAAAACAACATTCTCACACTTCAAGTACCAAGTCAATTCTTCTACGAGTGGCTTGAAGAACACTTTGTTGAATTACTCGGCAAAACAATTAAGCGTGTATTGGGCAAAGATGGCAGGCTGGAGTACCGCATCCTGATGGAGAGCAGTACATCGCAGCGCAACCCTGCATCCATCAACATGCCGGGCAGTACTTACAACAAACCATCTAAAGAGAATAACTATGTGGACATGCCATTGAAATGGGATGACCCTCATAATATAAAAACACCATACGCAATACCGGGACTGAAGCGCATGCAGATAGACCCGCAGCTGAATGCCAACTATACGTTTGAAAACTATGTAGAAGGCGACTGCAACCGTGTGGCACGCTCTGCGGGTTTTCACGTAGCACAGAAACCAGGCGCAACTGCCTTCAACCCGCTGGTAATATTCGGTGGTGTAGGCTGGGGCAAAACCCACCTGATACAAGCTATAGGCAACGAAGTACGCAGGCTGCACCCAAACAAAGCAGTACTGTATGTAAGTGCGGAAAAGTTCATCAACCAATTCATAGAACACTCAAAGAATAATGAAGTAAATGATTTCATCCACTTCTATCAACTGATAGATGTATTGATAGTGGACGATATCCATTTGTTTGTTCCTGCGGCTAAAACACAGGATGTATTCTTTGCCATCTTCAACCACCTGCACCAGAGCGGCAAGCAAATCGTTTTAACAAGCGATACGCCACCAAAAGACCTGGAAGGTATGCAGGAACGCCTGCTGAGCCGTTTCCGATGGGGGCTGAATGCTGATATACAAGCACCTGACTTTGAAACACGCCAGCATATACTGCAGGTGAAAATGAGGCAGGAAGGCTTGGAAATACCTGAAGAAGTGGTAAAATATGTAGCCTACAACGTACAAAGTAATGTACGCGAACTGGAAGGCGCATTGATAGCATTGTTTGCACAGGCTACACTGAATAAAAAAGAAATCGACATCGACCTGGCGAAACGTGTCATGAAGAACTTCGTTAAGACTTCTGCACGCGAGCTGACGATTGAGAACATACAGAAAATGGTATGCGATTACTTCCACCTGCCATACGACAGGTTGCTGGCTAAAACCCGCAAACGCGAAGTAGTACAGGCACGCCAGATAACGATGTACCTTGCCAAGAAATTCACGAAGAGCTCTCTGAAAAACATAGGCGAACACTTTGGTGGCTTCGACCACACAACGGTGATACACTCTTGCCAAACGGTTGAAAACCTGATGGATACAGATACCGAATACAAAGAACACCTGCTGGAGCTGCAGCAAAAAGTGCAGCTTGCCAGCATCTGATAAAAACTAACTGATTATTATTAAAAGACCGGCTTTTGTCGGTCTTTTGTCATTTAGGGAAAATATTTCCGACTTGCACCAAGGTAACGGAACAGCACTGCGTCTATTTAATCAGAACCAAATTATTAAAACCTAAAAAAACTGATTATGACGAAGAAGCTAATGATTATCTGCTCGGCACTACTGCTTACTATTGCCAGCTGTACAAAGGCACCAATTGTTGACACCACAAAAAACACACCTGAAACATCGGCCAAGAAAGATGGCAGCAACGGGAATTCGGGCAATAGTGACAACAATAAAGGCACAAACGACAACGGCAAACCTCCCGTGGACACATCTGACAGAGGGGGAGATGAAAACCCGCGTAACCCTGAATGTGAAGGCATATACTGCACACAGGAATTCAGGATGATAGACCTGCAGGTAAAAGACGCATCGGGCAACACCGTTGTACTTACCTCTTTCCATACAGAAGATATGGCAGGCAATAAACTGCCGGCTCACCTGTATGAGTACGATGCTATACGCGATGCTTATGTGGTATTCAACGATGCATGGGTGAACGGACATGAAAACACCACAACACAAGTACGTTTTGTAGGTTACAAAAACGGCAACAAAGTGGTAAACGAAGTGTACGACATCAGTACAGATTGCTGCCACATTACAAAGACATCCGGCAAAGATGCAGTAGTATTGCCGTAAAAAAACAGGCGAAAACTAATTGTAGCAGCATTGTCAAAAAAACAATGCTGCTGCAATATTTATAGGTACAGGAGTTATTATTGGCATAGCAACGCGTGGCAGAAACATTTACTGACATAGAAATAATTGAAGGCTGCAAACAGCAACAACGAAAAGTGCAGGGGTATTTGTATAAAAAATACTACAGCGACTTTTTGAAGATTTGCCTGCGCTATGCAAATACCATGCACGATGCGGAACAGTGGCTGAATGATGGTTTCTTTAAAGTATTTACCAAGATAAACATGTACGATGGCAAGGGCTCTTTTGAAGGATGGATGAAAAGAATTGTGGTTAATACCTGCCTCGACAACCTGAGGGCAAATAAAAAACACAGCGCACTTGTATTCACCGAAATAGCTGACAACAGCAGCGCTATGACATCTGCACACATCAGCAATGATGCCATGCAGAATATGGGTTTTAAAGAAATAATTATGGTTCTGCAACAAATACCCGAAACCCACAGAACAGTTTTCAACCTGTATATTTTTGAAGGATACAGCCATAAGGAAATCGCGGAAGGGCTTGGTATAAAAGAAGGAACATCTTACTGGTATATGAGCCAGGCAAGAGAATTGCTGAAACAAAAAATAAGTGAATATCAACTTAAAACTAAGTGATATGACGAACAGTGAATTTGATAAAAAATTATCCGATATAGTTTCGGAAGAAACTATCCCCTTCAACGAGGATAATTGGGGGCACATGCAGCAAATGCTGGATGGGAAAAGCAATAACCGCAGGTTGTTGATTGCCATCCCTTTTCTGGCAAAGCCCTATGCGGCAGCAGCGGCAGTTATTGTAGCTATCGCTACTGCATGGTATTTATATCCGCAACAGGAAGAAATAGTTACAGTAAAAAACAATAATCATACTATTCAACAAATCATTGAACGCACCACAACACCAACAAAAACTGAAATGCCTTCATATACACCAACGCTCCCCCACACTCCGGTAGCTAAACAGGAAATGACTGCACAAAGTACCCAACCGGCAAACAGAAACCATGTTATAGTAAACCCGAGCTCAGACATCATTGCACCAGCAGAAGAAAAAACAGTATTCAACTTTCAACAACCGATTGATAAAAAGAGCCGAAACACCATTATACCACAATACGATATATATGAAGAGCGCAAGCTAAAAACTACAAGCTTCGGGCTGCATACCGGCATGGCTGTTTACAGAAACAGAAACAGTTTTGCAGCGGGCATTACCATGCAAAACAGGCTGAACGGTAAACTATCTATACAAACAGGGCTTGGGTATGTACATGGCAAACAGGACATATCCATCAAGCATATTACCGTAACAGAGACAGAAGTTATAACACCAACTGATACATCATACACAACACATATTGAAAAAACAATTACAGAACGTTACGAACAGCAAAGCAGAAACCTGCCATATATACAAGTAAACCCGGGAGTATCTGTACAGGTATTCCGAAAACTGTATGCCGTTGCAGGCGTGGATGTACAACGTGTAGTAGCAGATAAAAAAACCATCAATGAAATCAACCACCACCTTGCAGATGCAGGTAAAAAAGTACCTGAAACAGACTTTGGCGGTACACTGAGTATGAATTATATGGTAACAAAAAACATTGGTATGGGTGTTACCTACCGTCAGAGCCTGCTGCATAAAAGCAATGATGGTAAGGAATACATTAAACGAAATTACTTCCTCGTGCAGCTGCAATATGTATTCAACAGGCGCTAACCCATTGCATTAAATGGTATATGATTTTGTTCGAAAAAATCTTTTGTTATTTCGTTAATACCGTTATCTTTGCAGTCCCCAAAAAGGGGTTATCAATCGGCTAACGTACTTAGTAGGCTTAGCTTACGGTAATGGTGAGGTGGGTGAGAGGCCGAAACCAACAGTTTGCTAAACTGTCGTACGGGTCAAACCGTACCGAGGGTTCGAATCCCTCCCTCACCGCTGGAGTTTCTTCAGCGAAGATTGATTCCGGAAGTTCGGGAAGTAGCGCAGGCCGGTAGCGCATCTGGTTTGGGACCAGGGGGTCGCAGGTTCGAATCCTGTCTTCCCGACTTAAAGAAAGAAAAGCCACTCAATTGAGTGGCTTTTTCATTGTATCTAAATTACATTTTGCCCGAAAGTAAGCAGGTTGCTATCAGGATCAAGCAATGAAAACTCCCGCTGCATCCATGGCTTATGTTCAAGCAGGCTGCACTCCACATCTTTTTCTTTTACCTCTTTATACAACGCATCAATATCGTTTGTGCGGATGTAAACCTGCCCGTAGTTTTCTTTAGGGTTCAAATCTTTAAACTCGAAGAAGTGTATTTGAATACTATCTTTTTCAACCATCAGGTAGCCGTCAAAATCTGCACTGCCGAATTCTTTGAAGCCTAATTGATTGATATAAAAACTTCGCGTCTTTGCCTTATCCCTCATTGGTAGCTTAGGGTGAATATCTGTAAGCATGTATATATTATTTGAAACAAATTTAAGCAAATTAACTTGCAAAAAGCAAGTTAATTTTATATTATTGTGATGTGAAACAATTGAAACAACGTTCAGACTGCCCCATCAGCAGCGCATTGGATATCATTGGCGATAAGTGGTCTCTGCTGATAGTGCGTGATATAATGATGAACGGAAAGAATACCTATAACGAGTTTCTGAAATCTGTTGAAAAAATTGCTACAAATGTATTGGCAGACAGATTAACAATGCTTGAAGCTACAGGCATCATTACAAAAGAAGAGCACCCCGAAAGCAAAGCCAAGATATATTATAAACTTACTGAAAAAGGCATAGACCTGTTACCGGTATTAATAGAACTTATACTATGGGCAGATGAATACCTGCCCGTATCGAAATCGGCAGTTGCTTATGGAAAAGTATTGAAGAAAGACAAGGCCGGCATCACAAAACAAATGATGGCAGCACTGAAGAAAGCTAACAAATAAAGAAGCACAGCAGTTGCAGCTTAGACCATTGTTGGCGAAGAACACCAACAATGGTGGGATTGTGCAGATTAAATGTTCAATCTCTTTTTACCTGCCTACCCGTTAACTATAGAGATGCTACCGAGCATCATTAAAACGCTTCGGCAAGTTCAAATTCCATTCGCTTTTTTGTTTCAGGATGCACAAACGTGATATGAGCGGCATGCAGGTATAATCTTTCTGCGGACGTGCCATAGAGGTCGTCGCCGACAATGGGCGCATTAAGGCCATCGGTATGAGCGGCATGTACACGCAACTGATGCGTGCGCCCCGTAAGTGGCCAGAAATGGATTTTTGTCGTATCACCAATATGCTCAATTACTTTCCATCTGGTAATACTTTTCTTTCCTGTTTCAAAGCAAACTAATTGCAATGGCCTGTTGTACAAATCGGCACATAAAGGCAGTATTATTTCTCCTTCACCTTCATCAATAACCTTTGACAACAGTGCGGTATACCGCTTACTTACCGTACGGTTCAGAAATTGCCGTTGAATATGTTTATGCGCTTCACGCGTTTTGGCTACTACCAATAAGCCCGAAGTATCCATATCGAGCCTGTGAACAATATGCGGTTCGGTATTTATCAATGTTGATTTCAGCCTGCTGTAAACAGAATCTTCAACGTTAACACCCGGAACAGAACGTAAGCCTGAGGGCTTATTTACTACCAATATATATTCATCTTCATACACTACATCTATGCAGATACTTTCTTTTGACGGCAGCAATAACGGGTTATCATCCATCGGTATCCCTTCCAGCATGTGCGCAAGGATAGGCTTACATTTGCCGGTACATGCAGGATAAAATTGTTTGTGCTTCCTCACTTCTGACTTTGGCGAAGCCCCCCACCAAAACTCTGCCATAGCAAGTGGCTTGTACCCGTTAGCAAATGCGAATTGCAATAATTTAGGTGTTGCACATTCGCCGGCTCCTGCCGGTGGTTTGCCAAAAGCAGTTGGTTTAAAAATATCCTGCAAACTCATACGCCTGCCTTCCTTGTTCAGAAATGTGTATTGTTCGAACAGCTGATTTTGTAACGCGGCAGACCTTTCTTTACGCTCATCCTTCAGTGCTTCAATGCGGGCGTAAAGCGGAGCCAGTCTTGTCTGAATATCTGCTAACACAACATTCCAATTATCAGTAAGCACTTTAAGCAAATGCTTATCGTAGAGGCTTTGTTTTACCAGGTCTGCTTCATACAAAGCATACTCATCTGCACCCAAGTTGCTTTTCTGTTCTTGACGAAGCCTCTTTCGTATCTCTTTGTTGTTCTTTAATTGTGTTTTGAGCACTGCTATTTCCTGCGCAGATTGCAAGGTCAATCGTTCTGAATCATCTTTCAGACGATTGTAGTTTTCATCAGATAACACTTCTTCAATCCGGCTGTTAACAGCACTGATGACTTCCTGTTCTTTCAGAAAAAAACTGTTTTCTGTCAACATATCGAAGACTGGTGGTACAAATCTTGAGTGATCGTTTGTACCTGCAAGTTTGCCTGAAAAGCCGGACAGATAACCAATTTTCCCTTCTGAGTCTGCAACAACCAAAACGCCAAACATCTTCCCGATAACCAACTCTTCCATATCTGCGGAGAGACCGAAATTGTGGCGGAGATCTGTTTGTGTTTCGAGATAATGTTGCAGCTCTGCTGCGGCTAATTTTGTTAAAGGGTGCGGTTCATAATAAAACGGGAAAGTGAACCTTTCGGGCAGAGCAATATTCTTTACTACACTATCCGGGAACCATGAAATCTTATTTTGATTGTTACTGTTCAAGAAACCGATATATTATTAAGGCTGCAAAATTAAGGTATATGTTCCAAGGTGACGAAAATCTGAATAGAACATATTAAAGAAGCGCTGCAATGGCAGCGCTTCAAGGAGATTATTTACTTGCCTGTAATTCTGTTTGTGGTTCAGGCTTTTTATGCAGTGCTGTCAGTGTAAACTGCATACCTAATACACCGATCAGTATAATACTGGTTACAATCGTATTGGTCTTAGCATCGGGCTTGCGAATACCATTGAAAAAATAAAGTGGTAATAAGACAAAAGCCGACAGCCCCAATGTTGAGAACCAGATAATACGTGCACCCGGCCAGTGCATAATCTGAAACAGCATAGATATGCCGTACAAAATACCTGCAAGCGTTGCGGTTCCAAGAATTATTCTATCTCTGGCTGCACCTGTCTCCTTTGTTTTGAGAAGGAACAACAACGGGAGAAATAATAAACAGAACACAAGGAATGCGAGGCCTAAGATAACTCCTGCCCCGGGCCAGTGCATTACTTTAAAAAACGAACCAACTACGAATGCAAATGCAGAAAATGCACCGCAGCCCATCATCAGTTTTTTCATACCGTAATAGTTTTTGAATGTTAACAATCGGATGGTTTCCTCTTCTATCTCAGACAATTGCTGTTTGTAAAAGCCTGCAACTGTTTGCTGATAGTAAGCCTCAAAGTCTCCATCCTCTTCAAGGTTTCGCTCAATGATGCAACAAATATGATCCAGGAGGTTATACTGCAGATCCTCCATCTCAACGCCACGACGTCTTATGTCGTCAAGAATATAATCAACTTGTTGGTCAGTGATGCGATACATTATGCCAATCTTGGTTTAATGTCTAACAATGACTGCATGGTCTCTACAAACTCTGTAAACTCGTTCACACGCTCCTTCGCTTTGCTTTTACCCTTTGGGCTCAGGCTGTAGTACTTGCGCACACGCTTACCTATATACTCTGTTTCTGTAGTCAGCAAGCCATCTGCTTCCAGTGCATGCAACGTCGGGTACAGTGCACCTTCGGTAAGCTGTATCCTGTCTTTGGTAAGCTCCTTGACTGTTTGAGTTATCTCGTAGCCATACATCTTTTTATTGTCGGCCAGCAGCTTCAGCACAATAGTTTTCAATGTACCTTTTATCAACTCTGATGAAAATATCATTTCAATCTCCGTTTTCTGAAACGAAGATACATAAGTTTTCAATACATCAAACTCTTATGTATTATTTTTTTCTTAGAGCAGGTGTGATTACTTAAGGTTGTGCTCCTTTTTGTATGTAGCCGGATCCCATTTCAAGTTCCACTGCATAAGGTAATCGGCCAGCGGGCCGAGACCAACAGAAGCTCTGCGTTTATCTACATTATCGGGGTCTTCCAACTCATCAAGGTAATAAGTACCATCCTGCTTCATCCCTAATTGTGTACCATACAGTTGCTTTTTACCATTACTGACAGCAATACGGTCTTCCAGCAACGCCAAAGACGATGGCCTGACATCTCTTGCTTTTACAGCATCACGAACGTGAGGCAGGTATTTTTCCTGTACACTGATGTCTGCATGTTGTATAACCATGAAAACAGCCTGTGAACCTTCGTCACCTACCTCTGCCCTATGTGGCCAGCCATGCGTATCCAGGATATTAGTAACGCGCAAGATATTAACTGAGTCGAATTTATTCATGGTAGCCACCAGCGTTCTGAACTCTTTTGAATTGACACCGTATTTCTCCCGTGTATTATCAAACTTCATACGTTCTCGCTGGTCATTTTGCATAACTGTGTCAAGCAGATATAGTAAGTTCATATTTGCAGCAGACAGACTGATGAGGCGGTTTTCATTTACTTTTTTACATATCATATCCCAACGTGTATCTGTATGCAATGCATCCAGATCCGGGTCTAAAATCAGGTGATTATAACTTGTATATCTGCCATTGGCGGCAAGTTGCAAATAAGTTATTGCACTATCAGTATTACCTGCCATAGACCATGAGCATGCCGCGTTATATCTATCCTGCAACATGCATTTACCACCAGCATCTGAAAATGCCTTGCTGTATGCCATAGCCGACTGCTTGTATTGCTTGGTATCGTACAGAGCCTGTGCTTTTCTTGTGGCTTCGAAATAACTATCATCGAAAACCTTTTGCTGATAGGTTTGGGCAGATGCTGTGTAGATACCAGCAATTGAAATGCAGAGTAATAGTTTTTTCATACAGGTGGTTTGAATAAATATACTACAGCTATTTGCGACCAAAATGTTAATTAACAGCAGAATAGGCTCTCCGGGCTAACATTCGTACCTTTGCGGCGATGCAAAATTTCTCTGTAGATACAATATTGTCCAACATGAAGATTGACAAGCTGAATGAAATGCAGCTTGCAGCCATGGATGCCGGACAAAAAGATAACGATATGGTACTGCTTTCTGCCACCGGTAGCGGTAAGACCATTGCATTCCTGATGCCGATTGTAGCACAACTGGATAAAAACAGCAAGAGTACACAGGCTATTATCGTTGTACCATCGCGCGAACTGGCACAGCAGATAGAACTGGTATTTAAAAGTATGGGCACAGGTTTTAAAACAACCTGTTGCTACGGCGGGCACAAACGTGAGATTGAAGAAAACAACCTGATAGAACCGCCTGCAGTATTGATAGGCACACCCGGCAGGCTGTGCGACCATATACGCAGAGAGAGCATCACGACTGATACAATTACTACGATAGTGCTGGATGAATTTGATAAATCTTTGGAGCTTGGTTTTCTGGAAGAAGTATCGTTTATCATAGAGTCTCTGCCAAACGTTAATAAGCGCATACTCACCTCTGCAACTGAAGCAGTTGAAATACCTGATTTTCTGCAACTGGAAAACCCTGTAAGGCTCAACTATATTACAGAGAAGCTTACAGAGTCTTTGGGATTAGAGGTAAAGACTTTACACTCTGAGGATAAAGACAAACTGGGAACACTGCTGGAACTGATATGCCAGATAGGAAACCGTTCTGCAATTATATTCTGCAACCACAGAGAGTCTGTAGAACGTACCAGCAACTGGCTTACAGAGCAAGGAGTGGTGAATGAATTTTATCATGGTGCGATGGAACAAAAGGACAGGGATAGTGCGCTATTCAAATTCCGTAGCGGTGCTGTAGACTTTTTAGTAACAACAGATATTGCATCACGCGGACTGGACATTCCAAACATTCGTTATATAGTACATTATCACCTACCACATACAGAAGACATTTTTACCCACCGCAACGGACGTACTGCACGTATGGATGCGAGCGGTACTGCGGTGCTGATATTATCGCAGGAAGAAACGTTGCCAAAATACCTGGATGCAGATACGATAACTGAAATGGAAATACAGGAAGGGAACCACCTGCCAGAAAAACCAAAATGGACCGCATTGTTTATAGCAGCGGGCAAGAAAGACAAGGTTAATAAAATAGATATTGTAGGCTTCCTTTCTCAACAGGCAGAACTAAAGAAAGAAGACATAGGCCTGATAGAAGTAAAAGATTTCTTCTCTTTTGTATCCATCAAAAAAATAAAGGCCAGCCATGCGCTGCACCTTATTAAGGACAAAAAGATTAAGAATCAGAAAGTAAAAATTGCAATAGCAAAATAAAATAAGAGCCACTTACAGGTGGCTCTTATTATTTGTGTTCTTATTCAGGTTTGTATTCGCCCATTTCATCAGCACTTGGTCCGTAGCTACCGGGTATCGGTATATTCAGCAGGCGCAGGTAAACACCCAATTGTGCACGGTGGTGAACTATCTGGCAAAAACAATGGCGTATATTTTCGCCAACAGGCAGCTCGCTGAAAACAACATCTCCCTGACGCATAGTCCATATACGTTCAAAATCGGCCTCAGTAGCTTTAGATAGCTGTTCGTAGCCTTCATCGAAGCTTTTTTCCTGCAGTGCCAGCAAATCTGTTGTAGAACTAACCGGCGTAGGTACATAAGGCGTTGCAGCAAAGTCAAGCCCTTCCGTTGTCAATACCATTTTTATCCATGCAGGTATTTCTGCAATATGCGTTGCCAGTTCTTTCATTGGCATACTCTTAGGATGTGGTTTGTAATCAAACTTGTCTGCAGGCACAAGTGATAGAAATTTCTTTGTAGTTGCCGCTTCGTGTTCCATTTCTTTCAGCAGCGATTGAATTTGTGTCATAGTTACTTGTATTTGTTTATGATGCAAAGCAACAACCGGGTAGTGACAGCCCTATGTCAACAGCTTTCAGAAATTTTTAAAAATATTTTTCAGGCTATCTTTACGTCATCATGAACCGCCTCGACAGGATAACAGCCATACTCATTCAGCTACAATCAAAGAAAGTAGTAAAAGCCCAGGAAATAGCCGACCGCTTCGGCATCAGCCTGCGTACGGTGTACAGAGATGTTGGTTCGCTGGAAGAAGCAGGCGTACCTATTATAGGCGAGGCAGGTGTTGGCTATAGCATTATGGATGGCTATAGACTACCTCCAGTGATGTTTACCAAAGAAGAGGCTATCACTTTTGTAACGGCAGAAAAGTTCATTGATAAAATGACCGACAAAGCCACTGCAGAGCAATACAAGGCCGCACTCTATAAAATAAAAGCAGTATTGCGCAGCACAGAAAAAGGTATGCTGGAAGATATTGAAGGAGCTATACAGGTTTTCAAACGCAATACCAACCCACCGGCAGGTACAGGCAACCATATCATAGATATATTGCAAAGCATCAGCCAGAAGAAAGCAGTGCGTATTGTTTACTATACCAATCATTCGGAAGAAGTAAATGAACGACTGATAGAACCTGTAGGTATCTATTATGTAAACAACTACTGGCACCTGGTGGCGTGGTGCCACCTGCGCAATGGCTATCGCAACTTCAGGCTCGACAGAATACAGCAACTGCACAGGACTGATACATTATTTACTATAGCCACACCTACACTGGAAGAATACCTGAAAGACTTCCGTTCGAAACACAATATGACAGAAGTTTGCATTGCTTTTGACAACAGTGTGATACGTTATATAAAAGAACAACGGCTATACTATGGGTTTGTAAGCGAGGAAAAAAAGAAAGATGTAACGGAGATGAAATTTATGGTGGCCTACCCGGAATACCTCTGTAGCTGGCTGCTGACATTCAAAAGCAATGCCACAATCCTATACCCGAAAAGCATCAAAGACATGATGAAGAACTGGATAAAAGAACTAAGCAAGCATTATTCTTAAAAATTATTTACAGCTGCTGACATAAGGCTGTCACTACCCCATCGTTGCTTTGCACCATAAACAATCATAATTATGGAAATCAAAACACAAGCACCAGTAAAAGTACTGTCAGCTACTATCCGGACATCTTTGCATAACATTCAAAAAGACTCGGGCAATACACCGAAGCGTTTGTATGAAATAGCAGGCAAGGCGGGACTGATTCCTGCCGGCGGGCAAATATGGCGCTATATGGGTGCCGATGGCAACAAGGAAACAATCTTTACACTTGAAATGGGATTGCCTATAAGCGGAATGCCTGTTGGCAGTACTGATGGCTTCAGCATCAGCGAAACACCCGACTTCAAATACATATCAACCACCCACAAAGGCTCATGGGATAATCTGTATGAAACATACGGACGCATTATAGCCGAGCTGCGTACCAACGGATTGAATATGACACAGGAATGCAGGGAAGTATATACAGTAGTAGATATGGAACAACCTGCTAATAATGTAACCGAAGTGCAGATAGGGGTACAATAAAAGATACTACTTATGAAAACTATGTGCTGTAAAACCATCCGCATGATATGCCGGGGCTGTTTCGGGTGGCTGTTTTGCACCATCAATTACAGCATTGGCGGCATCTGTAAGCTGCACAGATAACTTGTAACTATAAACCCGTTTGTTTATGCCCCGGTATTATTATACCGGGGCATTTGTATTAAAACCTGTTATAAGCCCGTTCTGCCTTATCTTTACAAGAATTGAAACAAAAGCATATATTTTGAACTTTACGGATTTCGGGTTTGATGATGATTTGATGGATGGCATTGAGTCGATGGGATATACTACAGCTACCCCTGTGCAGGCACAGGTGATACCACATATACTTGATGGCAAAGACATTATTGCAGCGGCACAGACCGGAACAGGTAAAACTGCTGCATTCCTGCTGCCGCTGATACAGAATATCCTGTGGCATACCAAAGACGATAATCAGGTAAACTCGATGATAATTGTACCTACGCGCGAACTGGCAGTGCAGATAGTACAGATACTGGAAGGCGTTTCTTACTACACACCCATCAGTTGCATAGCGGTATATGGCGGCGGAAGCGGTGATTCTTTTGCTATTGAGAAAAAAGCATTATCGCATGGTGTGGATGTAGTTGTTTGTACACCGGGGCGTATGATATCGCACCTGAATATGGGGTATGTGAAGATGAGTGCAGTGAAATATCTGGTACTGGACGAGGCCGACCGTATGTTGGATATGGGTTTCTACGAGGACATCGTAAAAATCATTTCTCACATGCCGAAGGAAAGACAGAACCTGATGTTCTCTGCAACCATGCCACCTGCCATACGCAAGCTGGCAAACACGATACTGAAAGAACCTATAGAAGTAAACATAGCCATATCCCGCCCGCCAGATAAGATGAAACAGGGAGCCTTCCTTGTACATGACGAACAAAAAATACCGCTTGTAAAACACATACTGAAAGAGAAAGAATACAACAGTGTATTGATTTTTTGCAGCAGTAAACAAAGCGTAAAACAACTGACCAAAGACCTGAAAAAACAAAAACTACCCGCTGATGAAATACACTCTGACCTGGAACAGGAGCAGCGCGAACAGGTATTAATAGATTTCCGGAGTAAGAAACTGAAGATACTGGTAGCAACGGATATACTAAGCCGCGGTATAGATATTGAAGATATAGAGCTGGTAATAAACTATGATGTGCCGCACGAAGGTGAGGACTACATCCACCGTATAGGGCGTACGGCCCGTGCAGCATCAACAGGCTGCGCTTATACTTTCATTAATGACAAGGAACAGTTTAAATTTCACAGAATAGAACAGTTACTGGGGCACCCTGTAGAGAAACTACCTGTACCTGCTGAGTTTGGCCCGACACCGGAATTCAAAACAGATTTCCGAAAACCGGGTGGAAACAGAAATAAGAAACGCTATGATAAGTTTAAGCGAAAACCGAGCTAAAAACCCATTAAATATATAAACCCTACCTTTGCATTTATATTTAATCGCTGACTTCCTGCCTTATTAGTTTTTAATCAGTACGTAGCCGGCTACAATTTTTACAATGACATTTAAAGAATTACATCTGATAGCGCCCATACTGGACGCATTAGAGCATGAGGGTTATACCCATCCCACTCCTATACAAGAACAATCGATACCAATAGTATTGCAAAAGAATGACCTGCTTGGCTGCGCGCAAACAGGTACGGGTAAGACGGCTGCTTTCGCATTGCCGATACTGCAGTTAATGAGTGAACCTCCTATTGACAACAGCCACAAAGTCATCAAAACACTGATACTGACACCTACCCGCGAACTGGCGATACAGATAGGTGAAAGCTTTGCAGCTTATGGCAAACACCTGCGCCTGAAGCATCTGGTAATATTTGGTGGTGTACCGCAAGGCGCGCAGGTAAAAGCACTGCATGCGGGTGTTGATATATTAATAGCAACACCGGGCAGGTTGCTCGATTTGATGGAACAGAAATACATCAGCCTCAGTAACATTAAGATATTTGTACTGGACGAGGCCGACCGTATGCTGGACATGGGTTTTATACACGATGTAAAGAAAACAGTGGCAAAGCTACCTGCAAAACGCCAGACGCTTTTCTTCTCTGCTACCATGCCGCCTGAAATACAGAAGCTGGCAAATACAATATTGGTAAATCCGCAAAAAGTAGAAGTTACCCCTGTATCGAGCACAGCAGAAAAGATAGACCAGTATATACTGTATGTTGACAAGAAGGATAAGCGTAAGTTGCTTTCATTCATCATAAAGAACGATAAGAACATTGACAGGGTATTGGTCTTTACCCGCACCAAACATGGTGCAGACAAAGTTGTGAAAGAGCTGTATAAAGACGGCATACATGCAGAGGCTATACACGGCAATAAATCGCAGAACGCCAGACAACGCGCACTGAACAATTTTAAAACAGGTGAAATAAAAGTACTGCTGGCTACAGATATAGCAGCACGTGGTATAGATATAGATTCACTATCGCACGTCATCAACTACGACTTGCCTGAAGTGCCTGAAACCTATGTACACCGTATAGGACGTACAGGCCGTGCAGGCGCAGCAGGTATAGCATTCTCTTTCTGCGATGATGAAGAAAAAGATGATTTGAAAGCTATTCAGAAACTGATAGGCAAGCAGATACCTGTTATAGAAAACCATCCGTTTCCTGCCAGCACTTCAAATGTTGTGAAAATTAATCTGCCTAAGAATAAAGACGTGGTAAAACGTCCGAATGCTATTCAGAACAATACACCTAACAAGAAGCGCTTCAACAAGAATAATAATAACAACAACAAACCGAAGCCAAAGCAAGACCGCTGGTAGCGCTATAGCTGTTTCATAATATCGGTAAAGCCATCAATATCCTCATGTGTAGTATCAAAGCTGCACATGAGCCGGGCTTCATTCGTTGCATCTTTCCATATATAGAAAGGATACGCATCCTGCAGTGGTTTATTCCATTCTCGCGGTAGCTCTGCAAATACAGCATTTGCCTGTACAGGTTTTGTCACTTTTACCTGAGGGAATGCAGCCAATGATGCTGACAAATATTGCGCCATTGCATTGGCGTGCAACGCATGTTTGCGCCACGTCTCACCTTGCAGCATAGCCTCAAACTGTGCAGCTATAAATCGTGTCTTAGATGCCAGCTGCATGCTTTGTTTGTGCTTGTAGGCAATATGCTTTTTCAAATCGTTATTGAATACAACAACCGCTTCGCCAAACATCATACCCGCTTTGGTACCACCCAGTGAAAGTATATCTACGCCTGTATCGGTTACTACATCTTTCAAACCACAACCCAATGATGCAGTTGCATTGAAAAAACGAGAGCCATCTACATGCACAAACAAATCGTTATCGTGTGCCAGTGTAGCCAGTGCTTTTATTTCATCGGTAGTATATACCGTACCATACTCGGTAGATTGTGTAAGTGACAACAACTTTGTCTGTGCATAGTGTATATCGCCTTTGCGTATCAGGCGTTGCTGTATTACTTCTGGTGTCAGTTTACCATTTTCATTCGATGTCAGCGGAAAGAAACGGCAACCTGTAAATGTTTCAGGTGCTGCAGACTCATCATTATATATATGCGATATATCGGCACACAGTACCGAATTGTAAGAGTGTGTAGCGCTGCTGATGCTCAGCACATTGGCACCCGTACCGTTGAAAACAAAATACACATCTACATTTGCCCCGAACACCTCACAAAACAGTTTGCGTGTACGTGCTGTAATATCATCAGCACCATAAGAGCGTGCATGTGCTTCATTGGCGCGTTGCAAAGCTTCCATCACTTCGGGAAGTACACCCGCATAATTATCGCTGGCAAAAGATTTCATCTTGCAATATAAAGGTTTTACTATTTTCATTTTGTGAAACGCCTGATAACAGCCTATACATCATTTACACGTACCGAACGTATGGGTATCGCTGTGCTGCTGATTGCTATCATATTGCTGATAGTCTGCAAAGCTACCATGCATTTATGGGTAAAACCTGACTTTAATGACGCTGCACAAAAAGCACTTGCCGCAAAATGGGAAGCACATAAAAATAAGGTCGTACCAATTAGCGAACGCATAACAACTACAGAAAGCATTGCCACACCACAACTCTTTGCTTTCGACCCGAATACTGTAAGCCCTGCACAATTAAAACAACTAGGGCTTAGCGAAAAAACCATTTCTATATTTCTCAATTGGCGCAACAAGGGCAAGCATTTTTATAAGAAAGAAGACTTTAAAGCACTCTATACCCTTGATGAGGCTGATTATAACCGATTGGCACCATACATCACGATTAAAATAAACCTCATCAGCCTGAATACTGCCGATTCTGCATCGTTGGTTGCACTACCCGGCATTGGCCCCAAACTGGCACATAAAATACTGGAATATAAAAAGGAGATTGGCAGCTATACCAGTATTGAACAATTGAAGGATGTCTATCATTTCTCAGACACTACATTCAACACACTGAAGGACCGTCTTACCATCGAATAAATATAAAAACCACCAATACGTATTGGCTTTTTTGTAGATTATTGCTGCAAACCGGATGCAATAGCCTTTATGAATTGATGATTGGCGAAAAAAGTCGTAAAATTGCGCTTCGATTTACCTCGTAATATATGGATTTCAATTATACAGATACCCAGATGCAAATCGCTGAAATGGTTCGCGATTTTGGCAATAAGAACATCCGCCCACATATGATGGATTGGGATGAAACACAGAAATTCCCTATTGAGTTGTTCCATAAAATGGGAGAACTTGGCCTGATGGGCGTGCTGGTACCTGCAGAATATGGCGGTAGCGGACTGGGCTATTTTGAATATGTAACCGTAGTAAGTGAAGTTGCAAAGATTTGCAGTTCTATAGGCCTTTCTGTAGCAGCGCATAATTCTCTTTGTACAGGACATATATTGTACTTCGGCAACGAAGAGCAAAAGAAAAAATACCTGCCAAAGCTGGCAAGCGGCGAATGGATAGGCGCTTGGGGCCTGACAGAAGCTAATACAGGTAGCGATGCCGGTAATATGCGTTGCGTAGCTACCCGCGATGGCAACGACTGGATACTGAATGGTACGAAGAACTGGATTACACACGGTATCAGCGGTAATGTAGCCGTGGTACTGGCGCGCACAGGCGAACCGCGTGCTAAGAACAACGTAACAGCATTTGTAGTAGAACGTGGCACACCGGGCTTCAACGCAGGTAAGAAAGAAAACAAACTGGGCATGCGTGCTTCAGAAACTGCAGAGTTGATTTTTGACAACTGCCGTATATCTGATGCGCAACGTCTGGGCGAAATAGGTGATGGCTTTAAACAAGCTATGAAAGTGCTGGATGGTGGCCGTATCTCTATCGCTGCATTGTCTCTGGGTATTGCAAAAGGTGCTTACGAAGCTGCGTTGAAATATTCTAAAGAGCGCGAACAGTTCGACCAACCGATATCAAACTTCCAGGCTATCGCCTTCAAACTGGCAGATATGGCTACTAAGATTGAAGTAGCAGAAATGTTGATATACCAGGCTGCAGATATGAAAAACCGTGGTGTGAAAATGACTAAGGAATCTGCAATGGCTAAATACTATGCTTCTGAAATATGCGTACAAGTATCTACAGATGCAGTACAGATATTTGGTGGCTATGGTTATACCAAAGACTTCCCGGTTGAGAAATTCTACCGAGACAGCAAGCTGTGTACTATCGGCGAGGGTACATCGGAAATACAGAAACTGGTTATATCGAGAGACATACTTACTCAATAAAAATAAAAGCCCCGTTTAAAACGGGGCTTTTATTTTACTGTTTCTTTTTCATTATTATCCAAAACCTTTCCGATGCATCTTCATCGTCTAATAATACAAAATCTGATGCTGTTAGCGATTCAATATGCGTTATCACCTCTTCTTTAAAATCTGGCCTATTAATAACGATATCTTTATCATCATTGGTTAGATGCCAGGAAAAGATAATAGCATTAGGTTCCTCACCCTGAATATTCTCTGAGATAATTCCTTTAAAGTCGGGATTAAAAGTAATCATGTGTTCTACATCCATTTCAATAAGGTATTTTTCATCTTCATCCAATGATTTATTGCCATTCATATCATCTGCATAATGGGTAACATACCATGTACCTGTCAGCATTTCTGCTTTGGTTTGCGCTTTGGCAATGTCATCATCTTTTTTATTGCAGGAAGTCAGGATTAAAGAACTGCAGGCTAATACTGCCAAAACAGCTACAAGAGTTTTTTTCATATAGGTTGAATTAACCTTAAATGTATAGCTGAATAGCTACAAAAAGAAAAAGCGCATAACAATTTGTTGTGCGCTTTTTTAAAGAATGTATGTATTATAACTTCAGATTAATAGTCTCCGATTGTTGATGGTAATTGTCCGAGTGCATTTTCTAATTGTGCATCATTTGGTGCAATACCGTGCCATTCGTGCGTACCTTCCATGAAGTCAACACCTTTGCCCATTGCAGTGTGCATCATTATACAAACAGGCTTACCCTTACCGGTAGCAGCTTTAGCGGCTTCCATTGTTTTTATTACTTGCTCCATATCATTACCCTCTTTCAGGTCTATAACATGCCATCCGAAAGCTTCGAATTTCGCATGCAGCGAACCTAGGTTCATTACTTTGTCTGTAGGCCCGTCAATCTGCTGGCCGTTGTAATCTATCGTTGCAATCAGGTTATCAACTTTATGATGAGCAGCAAACATGATAGCTTCCCAGTTCTGGCCTTCCTGCATTTCACCATCGCCGTGCAGCGAGTAAACGATACGGTCATCACCATTCAGTTTTTTTGTCAGGGCTGCACCTGCGGCTACGCTCATACCCTGCCCCAGCGAACCACTTGCTATACGTACACCCGGCAGATGCTCGTGTGTAGTTGGGTGGCCCTGCAGGCGGCTGTTCAGTTTACGGAAAGTAGCCAGTTCACTGATAGGGAAATATCCTGCGCGAGACAATACGCTGTAGAACACAGGAGATATATGCCCGTTTGAAAGGAAGAATACATCTTCCCCCTTGCCATCCATGCTGAAGTTGGTATCATACTTCATGATATGGAAATACAATGCTACCATATACTCTGTACAGCCCAAAGAACCACCCGGGTGGCCGCTTTGTACCGCATGTACCATTCTTACGATATCCCTGCGCACCTGTGTGGCAATGTCTTTCAGTTTATTCAGCTCCATGAATTGAGGAAATTGTGCCGCAAAAGTAGGCTTTAGAACGCAGTTTTAAAACAAAAAAATCGGGCTGAGGGATGGCTTGTGTATATTGCGTGGAATGGAGACGCCGAACGCACAAAAACGTTTTTTCACAAAACAGCTGATAAACTGGCACCATACCGATAACAACAGGCAATTGCCCTGGAAATCGGAAAAGGACCCATATAAAATATGGCTATCTGAAATCATATTGCAGCAAACCCGCGCACAGCAGGGATTGCCCTATTACCTCAACTTTACCAAAGCCTACCCTACCATCCGAAAAATGGCTGCGGCCAATGATGAGGATGTGTATCGTATATGGCAGGGGCTTGGCTACTACAACCGTTGCCGCAATATGCTGGCAACAGCCCGCTACATCAGCAATGAGCTGAACGGGAAGTTTCCGGATACACACGAAGGCATCATTGCCTTGAAAGGTATAGGCCCATATACTGCCGCTGCAATAGCCTCTTTTGCTTATGGACTACCCCATGCTGTTGTAGATGGTAATGTTTACAGGGTGCTGGCTCGGTTCTTCGGCATTGATACCCCTTCTGATGGTACAGCAGGGAAAAAGCTTTTCCACAGTCTGGCACAGGAATTACTGTACAAAGAAGACAGCGCTGCTTACAATCAGGCCATTATGGACCTTGGAGCTACTGTGTGTACACCACAGAAGCCACTATGCGATAGCTGCCCATTACAAAAACAATGTATAGCATACAAGCAGGATATGATAGCCTTGCTACCAGTAAGAGCTAAAAAGCTGAAGGTAAAAGATCGCCATTTCAACTACCTGCTACTGACCAACGAGGACAGGATATGGGTGCATAAACGGGAAGGCAAGGATATATGGCACAATCTGCACGAACTATACCTGATAGAAACAGATAAGCCTGTGGGAATAGTTGAGTTGCAAAAAATTGCTGCATACAAAGCTCTTGCCATCAACGGCAAACCCACGCTTATCGAGGGTATGAAGCAACAACTGACACACCAAACCATACATTCAAAGTTCTACTCCTTAGCCATCGGCAAGCCCGATGCTGCTGTTTTTGAGGACGGTAAATGGGTGTACATCAAGGACTTGAAAAAATTAGCATTCCCCAAGACCATTGTTTCTTTTTTAGAAAAAAATTTTTATTTTTAATACTTAGAAAGGTTACAATTTTTTCTAATTGATAAACAACAAGTAATTTATGAGAGGCGTTAACAGAGTCATGTTGATTGGTAATCTAGGACGCGACCCGGACTTGCAATACTTGGAAGGAAATATAGCTGTAGCAAAATTCCCTCTCGCTACTACCGAAACTTTTAAGGACAAAAACGGCAATCTGGTTTCCCAGACAGAGTGGCATACCGTTGTACTATGGCGCGGCCTTGCAGAACTGGCACAGAAATACCTACACAAAGGCAGTTTGGTGTTCATAGAAGGACGCCTGCGTACCCGTACATGGGAAGACAAGGATAAAAACAGGCGTTTCAGCACCGAAATAGTGGGCGATAACCTTGTAATGCTGGATAAAAGGAAAGAAAACGGTGATTTCCCGCACACTCCGGGCGACAGTACGGATGTTTCGGCACCTGACATCAGCTACGACCCTAACATTGGGGCAACGAAAGATGATTTGCCATTTTAAAAACAAAAATATTTTTAATATAAAAGGAAAGAAGTTTTTTATTTCTTTCCTTTTTTTAATTTTGAAGAGTCACCAAACAACGACACATTGGAAAGTTCATCCGAAGGAGATACGACATTATTGCCATTTTTGCTGCAAGCCTCAACCGAGGCTTTTTCTGCCACTAATATCACCATACTCATAATTATCATTTTAGTACTGCTTTTGCTTACTGCTATTACAGCAGGTGCAGAAACGGCTTATTTTTCGCTTACCGCAAAGGATATCAACTACCTGAAAATAAAAGAAGAACCCAGTGCCAGGCAAACACTGAACCTGCTTGAACAACCTAAACTATTGCTTGCCACCATACTTGTCGCCAACAATTTCATCAATATTGCCATTGTTATTGCTACCAACCTGCTGGTAAACCAGCTATTGCCCGATAACATCGGCGTAATGTTCTCTTTCCTGATACAAGTTGTAGCAGTTACATTCTTACTGGTACTGTTTGGCGAGGTATTGCCAAAAGTATATGCCACACAGAACAACCTGAAGATGGCTTTATTCTCGGCACCGGTACTCAATGTCATGAATAAACTATTCAAACCAGTTAGTAATCTACTGGTATCTTCTACAAATTATATTGAAACCAAACTTGGCAGCAAACCTGCAAACAATATCAGCAACGAAGATTTTGAACATGCCATTGAGCTGACTGTAGGGCATACCGCCACACGCGAAGAAGTAAATATCTTCAAAGGCATATTGAAGTTTGGCAATATCACCGCACGCCAGATAATGCGCACCCGGATGGATGTGAGCGGTATTCCATACGAAGTGAGCTTTCCTGAGGTTCAGAAACTGGCCATAGAAGTTGGGTACTCAAGGATGCCGGTGTATAAAGAAAGCCTTGATAATGTTGCCGGGGTAATACATACCAAAGATTTTCTCCCACATACCGAGGAAGACAATTTTGACTGGCACACGCTGATGCGACCTGCATTCTTTGTACATGAAGGCAAACTAATTGAAGACCTGTTGAAAGAGTTTCAACAAAAGCGCATACACTTTGCAGTGGTAGTTGATGAGTTTGGAGGAACTTCCGGCATCGTAACACTGGAAGACATCATGGAAGAAATCATCGGAGACATTAAGGATGAATTTGATGACGACGACCTGCACTTTAAAAAGATTGATGACAGCAATTACATATTTGAAGGCAAAACCCTCATTAACGACGTTGCCCGTATGATTGGATTGCCGTCAGATACTTTTGAAGATATACGTGGCGAGAGCGATTCTTTAGCAGGTTTGATACTGGAAATATCAGGTAAGTTTCCTGCGGTAAACGAAACTATCAGCTACAAATATTTTGACTTTACAGTACTGAATATTGATAAGATGCGCATACAACGCGTAAAACTTACTATCAATAACGAGGAGGAGGAAGAAGCGTAAAGCTATTCTGTGATGATAATATTTATCAAAGACTGTATTTCATCTGCCTTTGCATCTTCGCGCTTGTAACGATAACAAAGTGCAAGTTCTTCAAGCATTTTGCATATCACCCTTTTTGATTGTAAAGGTGCTATATAAGATTCTTTATCATTGGCATTAATCTTACGCAGATAAGTATCTACATCCTTTTGCGTATATACCATTCCATTCAACGGATCAACATAAAACTGTATCTGCTGCACGGCATCATCATCCTGCTTGTAGAAATGGTGCAATGTATCTATGTAAGCAAATACAAACTGGCGCGGCAGGTCTATTGCAAAAATGGGTATGTCCAGCAATTCGCATAATGCCAGGTAAAGCACACCTAATGAATAAGAGTTTCCCTGCTTGCTTTCGAGTACCTGGTTGATGAAGAAATACTTCGGTTCCCGCTCTGTAAGCTCATGCCCCTGCAGCTTGTAGTAATTATATAGTATGCTGTTGAATACATTTACCTGTTCCAGCGGTGTAAGGTAATTATTCAATTCCAGCCATATATTACGGCGTATCTGATCGAACTGTGTAAGGATGGCAGGGATATTTAAATCGGGGAATTGATACTTGGCTACCAAAATAGCACCACGTAATAATTCAGGATTTTTAGAATGGCTCCACTCCAGAAATTCGCTTTGTAAATCGTTGAAGTGTACACGATGGATTAGGGACTCAATGCGTTCCTGCACACTTTCATCGGCAGTCACCTCCCAAAGCTGCTCCAGGTTAGGTATTATCTCCCTACCATAATGAAGCAGTTTTTCGGCAACCGTATCAAAGACCTCATCATCGGGGTCGTCAATCAATTGCAATAAAGCCCTTATTTCTTTATTGGCCTGCATGTAGTATTATTCCTTTCTGCCAGTCTTAAGTTACACCAATTTTATGATTTTCCTTTCTTACCCCTTGCAGTTTTTTTAGGCGGGTTAGCTTTTATCTCTTCGATAATTGCTTTGACTTCTTCTATCGTCAGATTAGCAGCAGTTTCCAATTTATCTTTTGGAATTTTATAGTTTCGCAGCCCTTGCTTTATGTATGGGCCATACGGGCCTTTCAAAATTTTTATTTTTTCCTTCTCGAAAATTTTGATGGTACTTTCAGCGGCTGCTTTACGTTTTTCTTCAATCAATGGTGCTACTTCTTCCAGCTCCACAGTGTACGGATCCATTTCTTTTTTCAATGAATAGAATTTACCGTCGTGCTGCGCATATGGGCCGAAGCGGCCAATGTTCACAACTACATCAACACCTTCAAACACACCAAGTGTACGCGGCAGTTTGAAAAGCTCCATCGCTTCTTCCATCGAAATAGTTTCGATACTCTGGTTAGTTCGCAGTTTTGCAAAACGTGGCTTTTCTTCATCTTCAGTTGTACCGATTTGTACCATCGGACCAAAGCGGCCGAGCCTTGCATATACGGGTTTTCCGCTCACCGGGTCTGTACCTAACTCACGTTCTCCTTTAGCCCTTCCGGCATGCTCCATAGTATGCTCTACAGACTGATGAAACGGCTGGTAAAAGCCCTGTATCATCTTATTCCACTGTTCTTTGCCTTGTGCTATTTCATCAAACTCAGCCTCTATCTTCGCAGTAAAGCTGTAGTCCATGATACGGTCAAAATGCTCGCTCAGGAAGTCTGTTACAACCATACCCAAATCGGTAGGGAACAGTTTATTTCTTTCGGCACCTGTATTTTCGATTTCCTTTACTTCTGTTATTTCGTTGTTTTTCAGCGTCAGTATTTCGTACTCACGTTTTACACCTTCCTTTTCACGTTTTTCTACATAGCCGCGTTGCTGCACAGTACTAATGGTAGGTGCATAAGTAGAAGGGCGGCCAATACCCAGCTCTTCCAGTTTTTTAACCAGCGAGGCTTCTGTATAACGTGGTGCGGGGCGGGTAAACCGTTCTGTTGCACGCATTTCAGTAATGTCAAGCGGTTGTTCCGGCATTAGCGGGGGCAGCATTCCTTCATTTTCATCTTCGCCATCTTCCTCATCCTTACTTTCTGTATATACTTTCAGAAAGCCATCAAATCGTATTACTTCACCTGTTGCTGTTAATGGGTCTGGCTGAGACGATACCCCTATTTTGGCAATGGTACGTTCCAATTGTGCATCTGCCATCTGGCTGGCCATAGTACGTTTCCATACCAGGTCGTAGAGGCGTTGCGTATCTGCATCGCCTACAGATGTGGTATTCATATCCGTCGGGCGAATGGCTTCGTGCGCCTCTTGCGCCGATTCATTTTTATTCTGAAACTTGCGTTGCTGATAGTATTTATCGCCATACTGCTGTATCACTGCTCCGCGGATATTGTCCTGTGCAGTTTCCGACAGGTTTACAGAGTCGGTACGCATATAGGTGATATGCCCGTTTTCATACAATTTCTGGGCAATCAGCATTGTTTTTGATACAGAATAACCGAGCTTGCGGCTGGCCTCCTGTTGCAGGGTAGATGTAGTAAATGGTGCTGCCGGCGATTTTTTCCCCGGTTTTACCTGCACATCGTTCACCTTATAAGTTGCATTAATGCAACGCTCTAAATATGTTTTAGCAGTTGCCGAACCCTTCATTTTATCAGGGCCTTCTGCCTTAAATGTTACTTTCTTATTATTTATATCAGGTGCAGTAAAGAATGCCTCTACTTTAAAACTACTCTCTGCTTTAAACCTGGTAATTTCACGCTCGCGCTCCACTATCAGCCTTACTGCTACCGATTGTACACGCCCTGCAGAAAGATTGTTGCGCATACTCATCTTACGCCACAGGATAGGTGAAATCTCAAAACCTACGATACGGTCCAGTACCCGGCGCGCCTGTTGCGCATTCACCAGGTTCATATTTACAGTACGTGGTTTTTCTACCGCTTTCTTTATTGCAGGTTTTGTAATCTCGTGAAATACAATACGTTTGGTGGTAGCAGGGTCTAAACCCAATACTTCGCATAAATGCCATGATATAGCCTCTCCCTCACGGTCCTCATCGGTTGCTAACCAAACCTCTTCGGATTTCTTTGCAAGTGATTTGAGTTCTTTTACAACCTTCTCCTTGTCTTCGGATACGATATACTTTGGCTTGAAACCATTATTGATATCTATGCCCATATCCTCCTTCTCAAGATCGCGGATATGACCATAACACGACTTCACTTCAAAATCTTCGCCAAGTATTTTTTCAATCGTTTTAGCCTTTGCCGGAGACTCAACTATCAGCAAGTTTTTTGCCATTCTCAGTTATTCTTTTTCTCGTATTTAAACAACAACAAAAACGCCATTGCGGTTTTTCGGATGTGTGCAATAATAAACTATTGTTTTGTAAAAAAAGAAAAAGGGTAACGAAATCGTTACCCTTTTCAATATATTAAACTTTACAAATATTAGTGAGATACAACGAAACGGTTTGTTGTACGCTGACCGTTAGCTTCTACAGTATAGAAGTAAACGCCATTTGCAAGGTTCGAAGTAGAGAATGTAGCTTCACCAGCGTTAACGTTACCCATATTTTTGCTGATTACAACCTGACCTACAGTGTTAGCTATAGTTACAGTTGTGTTAGCAGCATCTTTCAGGTTGAATTTAACTTTAACCTCGTCGTTAGCAGGGTTTGGATACGCGCTAACTGAAGTAATGTTAGTGTTTTTAACATTGTTAACACCTAATGTAGGACATGTAGGACATTTTACATACAATGAAAAATAAGGGTAGTCATTTCCTGCATCGGCAGCATAAGCTACTGAAGGTATCAATACATTGTGGCCTTGGTATGTGAATGAAGTATAAGGAGGAACATATTTGCTCTGCCTTGTAGCTACCAGACCTGAAGTATAAGAACCAACTGTTTGTTTAACAGGAGCGTTCTGGCCAGTCATTTCGTAAGCATACGTACGGAATGTGTTAGCAGCAGTTTGGTTTGTACCCAATGGGTAAGCGTTACCGCTACGGAATGTTACATAAGCAATAACTGTTTCACCTGCACTTACATTCATTGCTGTAGGCAATGCGAATGTAGTTTTGTGATAACCGTTAGAACTAGAGTCAGCGAAATAAGCTGCATCTAATATTTTAGTTATAGTAACCCTGTTTGACGCTGTAACTGAATCTGAAATCCTGTTATTAGCAGGGTTGTAGATAGCAGTTGTGAAACGTGGCTTACCATCAGGAGTGATAGCATAACCATTAGCATCTGCAGTAGTAAACTGAAGTGAATACACGCCAAAACCGGTAGTACCTGTAGATTTAGCCAGTTGGATAATCAAGGTATCAGTATAGTTTTGAGTACGAACGTATTTACCAAGGAAATCAACACTATCAATCGTGTAGTCGTTAGTATTATATACTCTGAAAGTAGGCAAAGCTGCGAAATCCTGAATAGCACCTGCACTTGTAGAACCATTAGCATCACCACCGAAGTAAACGCTATCTGTAGGGTCGAAAGAAACACCCATACCGAAAGTGCTGATATTGAAGTTACCACCACCAGATGTGCTTGTGATAACTACGTTACTATCGTTATACAAAGGATAATAATACCCTTGTGTGCTTGTAGAAGACATGATGTCTATATAGCTGAACCAAGAACCACCGGGAGCAGTAGTTTTGTTAGCAGCGTTTGAACTGTGTCTTTTAGACAATTGCTTTTCTGCAGGGAACCTTGCAGATGCCTCTTCTTTAACTACCCCTGGTACGAATACGATGCTACCACCTTTTGCAGACTGCGCAAAGGTTGTTGCTGTGAAACCAAAAGAAGCAATAAGTAAAAATAATTTTTTCATTGCGTTGTTTTTTTAATAATTGTAGAGATGTAAAAATAGCTAATTCTATGAACTATAACCCAAAAAATTTGCCAAAATTATCGGGGTGAGCATATTTTTCAATATTTATACAGTAGCATGACAATAAAACGGGTTTCTTTTAGCGGGAAATACAGTTTATTTTTGCGCAGTTAATAATATATATGCTTCCAGAGTTTGACAATACGGAGATTGCCTTCAGATATCGTTCCAACAGAGATTTAAAACAAGCCAGGTTTTTATTTTCCTCAATGGGTTCTCCAACCCTTACTGCTTTAGGCATGTGGGCCACAAAATGGGCTATGGCATGGAACCTGCCGATAAAAGGACTGATAAAAAACACTATTTACAAACAGTTTTGCGGAGGAGAGACAATGGAGGAGGCTGCCGCTGTTGCCGATATGCTATCGCAATACCAAGTCGGGGTTATAATGGACTATGGTGTTGAAGGCAAGGAAGGTGAAGCTGAATTTGACAAGGCTGTTCCTGAGTTTGTAAAAGCTATCAAATACGCAGCTTCTCAAAAAAACATCCCTTTTATCAGCCTCAAAGTAACAGGGTTTGCCCGGTTTTCGCTACTTGAAAAGAAACATGCCAACCAACAACTTTCTGACGCAGAGCAAGCGGAATGGACAAGAGTGTATGACCGCATCAGCACGATTTGCAAAACAGCGCACGAAAGCAATGTAATGGTACTGATAGACGCGGAAGAAACATGGATACAGGAACCTGTAAATGAACTGACAGATGCCATGATGGAACTTTACAATAAAGAAAAAGCCATCATCTTCAATACATTCCAGATGTATGCACATGGCACATTGCCATACCTTAAAGAAGCATATAAAGCATCCAGCAGCAAGGGATATATATTAGGCGCCAAACTGGTACGTGGCGCATATATGGAAAAAGAACGCGAAAGGGCGTTGAAAATGGGCTACGCTTCTCCGATACAACCTGATAAAGCCAGCACCGACAGGGACTATGATGCGGGTGTATTGTTTTGCATGGAGAGACTGGATAAAATAGCCCTCTTTATAGGTACACATAATGAAAACAGTTGCCTGCTGGCTGCCAGGTACATGGTAGATCACAATATCGCCCATAATACACCTAAAGTATATTTTTCTCAGCTATTCGGCATGAGCGACAATATCTCTTTCAACCTTGCAGATAATGGATACAATGTAGCTAAGTACCTGCCTTATGGTCCTGTGAAAGATGTTATCCCCTACCTGATGCGCCGCGCACAGGAGAATACTTCCGTTGCCGGACAAACAGGACGGGAGCTATCGCTCATCAACAAAGAAATAAAACGCAGAAAGCTATAAAAGAAAAAGCCCCAAAGTAATTCGGGGCTTTTTTATGTTGTTGTGTAACAATTATTTTTCGATTACATATACATCTTCATTGTCCCGCTTCATCAGGTATTGCTCACGTGCATACTGTTCCAGCTTTTGCGGGCTGCCGATCATATCATCATGTTCGCGTTCCATTTTAGCTATCTCGTTATTCAGGTATGCAATATTGTCTTTAGTACCCTGCAGTTCCTGTTTACGTTCCTGCATAGAACGAATATCATTCTGATCAAAAAAGAACATCCATACACCGAAAGCTATTGCCGTCAGTACAAATTTATTTGTGAGTATTCCTAATGCCTTTTTCATCAGTAGTATTTACGATACTAAATTAACCTAATTACAGCTTCCAAACAATTACTTACCAAACTTCAAAGCTTTTGTTGGGTAGTATGCAGTAGAGCCCAGTTCTTCTTCAATACGCAGCAGTTGGTTGTATTTAGCCATACGGTCGCTACGAGAAGCAGAACCTGTTTTAATCTGTCCGCAGTTCAGTGCAACAGCCAGGTCAGCAATTGTATAATCTTCCGTTTCACCACTGCGATGGCTCATTACGGTATTGTAACGTGCAAATTGCGCCATTGTTACTGCTTCGATGGTTTCAGTAAGTGTACCTATCTGGTTTACTTTTACCAGCAGGCCATTACCAACACCTTCTTTTATACCTCTTTCCAGACGGTTAACGTTTGTTACAAACAAATCGTCGCCTACCAACTGCACTTTATTACCGATAGCATCAGACAGCATTTTCCAACCCTTCCAATCATCTTCTGCCATACCATCTTCGATGCTCACGATAGGATATTTCTTGCACCATTTAGCCCAGTATTCCACTACTTCTTCGCTGCTCAGTTTAGCACCGCTGCTTTTGTGGAATATGTATTTCTTTGTTTTCTCATCATACAGTTCGCTGATAGCTGCATCCATTGCAATAGCAACTTGTTCGCCCGGTTTGAAACCTGCTTTTTCAATAGCTTTCAGTACTGTTTCGATAGCTTCTTCATTACTCTTGATTTCCGCCGGAGCAAAACCACCTTCGTCACCTACGTTAGTATTGAATTTCTTGTCTTTCAATACCGCTTTCAGGTGATGGAAGATTTCAACACCCCAACGTAAACCTTCGCTGAAGCTAGATGCACCTACAGGCATTACCATGAATTCCTGGAAGTCAATTTTGTTATCGGCATGTGCACCACCGTTCAGGATGTTCATCATTGGTACAGGCAGTGTTTTTGCATTAGCACCACCTACATAACGAAACAGGCTGAGGCCCGTAGCTTGCGCAGCCGCTTTTGCAGATGCAAGGCTCACTGCCAGTATTGCATTAGCACCCAATTTTGCTTTGTTGGCAGTACCGTCCAGTTCCAGCATTGCCTGATCAAGGCCACGTTGGTCTGTTACATCCCAACCATACAGTTCTTCTGCAATTTTATCGTTTACATTGTTTACTGCCTTCATTACGCTCTTACCGAGGTATTGTTTCTTGTTACCATCGCGCAGTTCTACAGCTTCGTGCTTGCCGGTGCTGGCACCTGAAGGAACGGCAGCACGGCCCATCAGGCCATCGCTTGTGTGTACATCAACTTCTACAGTAGGATTGCCGCGGCTATCTAATACCTGGCGGGCAATAATGTTGGTAATAAAACTCATATAATTGATTTTGTTATTTCGGGTGCAAAGATAATCCTAAACAGATATTTTTTATGTTAAAAGAAGAACGCAAGGCTAAAGCCCTGCGTTTCACTATAGTTCTTCAATCTTTTCTTAGTTATTATACCCTCTGCGAATGATACCACCTGCTATCACATCATCGCCATCATATACTACCGCAGACTGCCCGGGTGCTATGCTGTTCACCGCATGGTCGAAAGATACACGAATGCCATCGCCTTCATTAAATATATGACTTATTGAACCGGGGTCTTTATAGCGGATTTTGGTAGTTGCTTCCATACCATCCTGTATGCCTTCATACTTTACCCAGTTCAGCCCGCTTACAAACATTTCAGACTGTTGCAATTCATCTGCCTCGCCCAGTACTACCGTATTTGTTTCAGGGATGATTTGTGTAACGAACATCGGTTTGCCCAATGCTATATCCAACCCTTTGCGTTGGCCGATGGTGTAGAAAGGATAACCTTTATGCTTGCCCACCACTTTGCCATCTGCCAATACGAAATTGCCACCATCCACGCGCTCTTCCAGCCCTTCTACATTACGCTTCAGGAAGCCGCGATAATCGTTATCGGGCACAAAACATATCTCATAGCTTTCTGCTTTTTTAGAAAGCTCTTTATAACCCATGTCGAATGCCAGTTGGCGAACTTCTGTTTTCAGATAATCACCCAACGGGTAGATGCTGCGGCTCAGGCAATCCTGCCCCAGGCCCCAAAGCACATAACTCTGGTCTTTGGTCAGGTCTTTTGCTTTTGACAGTACAAAACGACTGTTCTCTTCACGCACTTTTACATAGTGGCCTGTTGCAATAAAATCGCAACCCAGCGCATTGGCACGCTTCAGCAATGCCGACCATTTGATGTGTGTATTACAAAGCACGCAAGGATTTGGTGTACGGCCTGCCAAATACTCATCAACAAAATTGTTGATAACAGAATCACCAAACTCATCTCTGATATCTAATACATAATGCGGAAAGCCATGGTCAACCGCCGCCTGACGGGCATCATTGAAAGAATCCAGATTGCAACAACCCGTCTCCTTCTTGCCACCTCCGGAAGATGCATAATCCCATGTCTTCATAGTAATCCCCACTACCTCATAACCCTGGTTATGAAGCATCAATGCTGTTACGGTACTGTCAATACCGCCACTCATCGCCACCAATACTTTTCCGTTCCTGCTCATAAAGAAGCGCAAAGGTACGAATTAGCGAACTTACACACAGCCTGCCGCCATAGATATTGCGTACCTGCTTATTATTTAAGCTGATAAGGGTTATTTTTGGCTTACAGATGGAATATAACGTCAGTTTCCCTACAGATACGGTGCAATACAGCTTTTCGGGCATTAAAAACTTATTGAAAAAAGCCCCGGCAGAAAGCAGCATTATCATTACTGACAGTAATGTTGCAACGCTATATCAACCGGTAATAGGTGCATACCGAACTATTATCATCCCTGCAGGCGAAGAACATAAAACACAACAAACCGTCAACTCAATAACAGAACAATTACTGGATTTCAAAGCTCATAAGAAAACCACATTGATAGGACTTGGCGGTGGCATGGTTACCGACATTACAGGTTATGTAGCAAGTATATATATGCGCGGCATACCATTCGGGTTTGTGCCTACTACACTACTTGCAATGGTAGATGCCTCCATCGGTGGGAAAAACGGAGTCAACTACGGACTGCATAAAAATATGCTCGGCACCATCAGGCAGCCTTCTTTTATCCTGTTTGATGCGGAACTGCTGCAAACATTAGCTGATACGGAATGGAGCAACGGCTTTGCAGAAATCATAAAATACGGGTGCATATTTGATGCAGCATTGTTTGCAGAATTAGCGAAGCATACTGTCAGCTATTATAAAGACAATGCAAAACCATTGAATGAGCTGATACAACGCTGCGTAAACTGGAAAAACAAAACAGTAACCGAAGATGAAAAAGAGAGCGGTGTACGAAAACTACTCAACTTCGGACATACAGCAGGACACGCTATTGAAACCCTTTACAACCTGCCACACGGACAGGCTGTAGCATTAGGAATGTTAATTGCCTGCAGTATATCGGAAAAAGAATGCGGACTGAACCCGGATGTGAAAAAACAATTGATTGATGTGTTGCAGCGATATAAACTACCCGCATCGCTGAAGCTACACACAGAGCAACTGATGGACATACTGGTGATGGACAAAAAGCGCAGTAATAATGCAATAGACTATATAGTACTGAATAATATCGGCAATGCTTTTATAAAACCATTGCCATTTGAAAATATTAAAAACGCACTCAATAATTTTTCAGATGCAGGCAATAATTAGCCCCGGAAAACCTGCTGGGAGCATTACCCCACCTGCATCCAAAAGCATGATGCAACGGGCATGCGCTGCTGCATTACTGCACACCGGTAAAACTATTGTTAATAATCCCGGCATCTCTGATGATGATAAAGCTGCACTTACTATCATCAGGCAATTGGGGGCACATATCACACAAACAAAGAACTATATTGAAATAACATCTCATGGCATTAACCCTGCTGATGACATTATAAGTTGCCATGAAAGTGGCTTGTCTGCGCGACTGTTTATACCTATCGCTGCATTGTTTCATCAACAATTAACTATTACGGGTGCAGGCAGTTTATTAACCCGGCCAATGGATGTACTTACCCATACATTACCACAGCTTGGTGTAAATATTACAAGCAACAACGATTACTTACCCATTTCAATCAAAGGTCCACTACATCCTAAAGACATCAGCATAGATGGATCAGTTAGCTCTCAATTCCTTACAGGGATGTTATTTGCTTACACATTCTCCGCAAAGGAAACGGTTACGCTAACAGTTAATCATCTGAACAGCAAACCATATACAGACCTTACACTTGATGTATTGCGCAGGTTTGGTAAAAACATCACTAATAATAATTACGAAAGCTTTACCATTCATCCGCAACCTGCATTGCACGACTATGTTGAGATAACTATTGAAGCCGACTGGAGTGCGGCAAGCAATTTTGTAGTAGCTGATGCAATGGCAGGTGGTATTGATATCAAGAATCTTAACACTTCGTCGCTACAGGCAGACAGTGCCATTTTGCAAGTAGTAAACAAAGACAGAAATGCTTTCAATTTTGATGCAACTGACTGCCCTGATTTGATACCGATACTTGCCGTGTATGCAGGCACTTGTAGTGGCTCCAGCAATATACATGGCATCAATAGATTGATACACAAAGAAAGCAACCGCATAACAAGCACTACGGCATTGCTAAACAATCTTGGAGTTGAATGTAATGTTGAAGAAAATACAATTAAGATAACAGGCGTACAACAATTTAAAAATTGCACTGTAGAAAGCTACAACGACCACCGTATAGTAATGGCTGCAGCTGTAGCTGCATTTTATGCTGATGGTGATGTTATCATAAATCATGCAGAAGCAGTATCAAAATCTTATCCTGATTTCTTTAAAGACTTGGCTGCTTTGGGTGTAAAATGTAATTTGAACTATGAATAGTTTCGGGCGGATATTCCGGGTACACATTTTCGGCGAATCTCACGGACCTGCCGTAGGAGTGACAATCGATGGTTGTCCTGCAGGTATTCCATTATCTCAAGCAGATTTTGAAAAAGACACAGAACGCCGCAAAGCAGGCGCAGCAGGCACTACGCCACGCAAAGAAGATGATATACCTGAAATATTGAGCGGTGTATTCAACAACGCAACCACAGGCGCACCCATCACAATCATATTCCGAAATAACAATACACGCTCTGCAGATTACGAGGCTCTGCGCGATACACCACGCCCGGGGCATGCAGACTTTGTACTTCATAAAAAATTTGATGGTTATAACGACTATCGTGGTGGTGGTCACTCCTCGGGCAGATTGACACTTTGCCTTGTAGCAGCAGGTGTAGTAGCAAAAAAAGTATTGAAAGACATTTCAATTATCGCACAATTAATTGAGGCCGGAGGAAATACAGATATAGAAGCCGCTATACAAAAAGCTGTAGAAGAACAGGATAGCATAGGCGGGATAGTAAGTTGTTCAGTAAAAGGATTACCTACAGGATTAGGAGAACCGTTTTTTGATTCAGCAGAATCATTAATCAGCCACATCGTATTTTCTATTCCTGCAATAAAAGGTATAGAATTTGGCAGTGGTTTCGGTGCTGCAAAAATGAAAGGAAGCGAACACAATGACGCTATCATTGATGCTGACGGGACAACAGCAACAAATAATGCAGGAGGTATTAACGGCGGCATTACAAATGGTAATGAACAGATCTTCCGAATAGCTGTAAAACCTACCAGCAGCACCCCAAAAGAGCAGCAGACATGGAACAACAAAACACAGCAGGTAGAACCTTTTGCAGTAAAAGGCAGGCACGACCTGTGTATTGCACTACGTGTACCTGTAGTAACAGAAGCCGCAGCGGCAATTGCGTTAGCTGATTTATTACTCTTGAATCGATAACGATATTTGTGTAAATAATAAAGCCTCGCAATAGCGAGGCTTTATCTATAAGTTGAGAGCCGGAATTATTTAGTCCAAACTGAAGCTTCACCAATATTCACACCGAAATCGTCTGTCTGACCCGTAGATAAATCTTTAATAGTGTACCTCATAGTCATTTCGCCATGCTTAGCATAATATGCTTCGTATTTCAACGTTCCTGTACCTTGAATTTCATATTTAACGCCACCGTTACCTTCTACCACCTGAATAGGTATAGTAACTTCATCGCCGTTTATACGGATATTAACGCCGTTATTGATGTTGTTATAAAAGCCATATATCACCATTCTGGTCATATCAGCACCATTTTCAACACTTACCTGATACTGAGTAGTAGTAGTATATGTACCTTTTTCAAATACATTCCATACGCCTTTATACTTATCCCTGCTTACAATTTCGCATTGAGTACCCTCATAACCTGCCGCGCAGATACATGCACCATCTTTACAAACACCACCATAAGCACAAACGATGGCTTTACACTTATCGCTGTTACAAGATGAATATGTTACTGATACGAACGCTGCAATTGCAAATAATGCAGAAAAAGCAATAGTCTTTAAACGGGCTTTCATTAGCTCTTTATATTTTATCGAAGCTTAAAGATAAAGGAAACAATTCTAAAATGCAACAGCTTGTTAAATTTCAGTATTTAGCCTGCAATTGCCTATTAACGCGCAGTTTAAAATATTAAACAAAGATATATTTACTTGTTTTCCATTTCGGCTTTGTAGGCTTTTATACCCTTGTATATTGCCAATGCTATCTCATATTGTCCCTGTTCCGAGTTCATATATACTTCTTCTTCGGGGTTATTGATGTAGCCACACTCTACAAGCACACCCGGCATTGCACTACCTGCCAATACTTCAAGGCCTTTCTGCATAACACCTCTGCTGCTACGCCCCTGCCATTCAAACTGTTGCTGAATTTTAGTACCCAATAACACGCTACGAGTAAGGAATGCCTGTGCGTATTGTGCTATTATAATAGATGTCATAGGGTCGTTTTCATTTAACATACCCGGTTCTTCAGCCACCGTTTCTCCATATTCGCCGATAGCGCTTTCCTTCTGAGAGTTGCGATGAAGCCCCAGCACATAGCTTTCCGTACCGGTAGCAGTCGTTACATTATTGTATGTAACCTTGTAAATAGGCTGCTTCATCTTTTTTTTGCCCTTCTTCACCGTTTTATATCCTACAAGTTCCCTGTGCTTTTTCATAGCTGAAGAGTTGATGTGTACCGATATAAATACATCACCTTTCGATTCATTGGCTATCCTGTGTCGTTCGGGCAATAACGGATATTCGTCGGTGGTACGGGTATATATCACCTGCACACCGCGCATACTATCATTAATCATTTTCCCCAATCGTTTTACAATAGCTAATGTCAGCTCTTTTTCGAGGGAGAACTGTCCTTTAGCTCCTGCATCTTTACCACCGTGTCCGGCATCCAGCACAATTTTTGTTATCTTATTAGCGTTAGCAGCTACGATATTGGGTATGAGTCCTATTAATAGTATAATTGATAATAATCTGATGCGCATGATTTACCTACTTGCAATTGGGTTAAATATACAAATTCATAGACGTACCAAAGCAATTACCTATTTTTGTGCCCGTTGATGAACCTGCGCGGTAAAATTATTCCAAATTTCCCATGCTACCACCGTATTAGCTTTTTTGTGGTAGTGTTTTTTGTGTTTGTCTTAACAAACACTGCAAACGGGCAATCAAAACCTTCAATGCTGCCAGACAGTGCAATCGCAAAGACCGCAGACACCGTCCGTAATGACAGCCTGATATCACCTGACACTGCTAAACAAACAGCAGCAGGAAAATCCGCACTTGAAGATTCGCTTGGTATCCGTATTTCGCCGGATGCGCTTCCATCAGTAGTAACTGCCGATGCATCAGATTCTGTTGTACTGAATATGTCTGACAACATATTTGAATTATATGGCGATGCAAAGGTTAATTATGAGGAAATGAAATTGAGTGCCCATAAGGTAACATACCTTCAGGCAAACAATATCGTTACCGCATCCTTGCCCGAAGACAGTGCATTGGCAGCAAAGGCAAAACCTGAATTTACGCAAGGGCAGGAAAAATTCACTTACGACTCGCTGCAATACAATTTCAAAAGCAAACGTGCTATTGTAAGAAATGCGCGCTCTCAATATGGTGAAGGTTTTGTTATCAGCGAACAGGTAAAACGAAACCCCGACCAAAGCATCTATGGCCTGCACAGTATTTATACAACTTGTGCATTGGAGAAACCACACTTCGGCATCAATGCAAAGAAAATAAAACTGATACCTAACCGGGTAGTAGCATCTGGGCCGGCAAATATCCATATTGAAGACGTACCCACACCACTCTTCCTGCCATTCGGACTTTTCCCTATTACACAGGGGCAACGTTCGGGCTTTAAGATACCTACTTATACTATAGAGGAGCAACGTGGTATTGGTTTGTTGAATGGCGGTTACTACTTCAGCATCAGCGATAAAGTGGACCTGCTTGCTGAGGCTAACTTTTATACAAAAGGAAGTTGGGCTGCCAATATGATAAGCAGTTATTCAAACCGATACAGATATAATGGCGGGCTTGCCTTCAGGTATGCATATAATAAGATGGGGGAAACATATGAAACCACTGCTACCGTCACCAAAGACTTTAATGTACAGTGGGCACACCGTACAGACCCCAAATCGCGCCCGGGTGTTAGTTTTAATGCCTCGGTAGATGCCGGTACATCTACGTACAATGCTAATAACACCCTGAATACTAATCAGATACTTCAGAACCAGTATCAATCAAACATCACCTATACCAAGCAATGGCAAAACAAACCTTATTCACTGTCTGTAAGTGCACGCCACAGCCAGAATACACAGTCGAGGCTTGTGAATGTAACATTACCTGAGGTCAACTTTTTTATAGCTCAGTTCAATCCTTTTCAAAACAACAAAAGAGTAGGTACACGCTGGTACGATAAAATCACAACACAATATACTTTTACCGGTATCAACCAAACATCTTTCTACGACAGCAGTTTCAGCTTCAGTAATATTTCCTTAGACAATATGCAAAACGGCATGTTGCATACCATACCTATAAGCGCAACATATAACGTAGCAAGATTCATCAATCTGACTGTAAGAAGTACGTATAAAGAATACTGGCTTACCAGGAGGATGTATAAGCAGTTCAACACCATTACAGATAAACTCGACACAACCCAGTACAATGGTTTCTTTACAGCACGCGACTTTGATGCTGGGGTTGACCTGAACACCCGTATTTACGGTATGAAGATGTTTAAAAAGGGAAGAATTGCCGGCATCCGTCATGTGCTTACACCGGGGGTTGGCTTTGGCTATCTGCCCAACTATGCAGCCAATCCTTTCAACTATGGTTATTACACACGCCTGAACAGAACAGACCAGCCAACTTATCAATCTGCATACGAAGGCAGTATACCGGGTGCACCGGGCTTCAACCAGTTTGGGAGAATACGCAGTGCAATCAACTTCGGCATTGACAATAACCTGCAAGTAAAAGTCAGGACGAAGAAAGATACAACAGGTTTCAAAAACATACGGATAATTGACAACTTCAAAATCGGTAGTGCATACGACTTTGCTGCAGACTCATTCAACCTGAGTCATTTCAATATGAATTTTGCAACGATGTTGTTTAATGTATTAAACCTGACTGCCAATGCCAGTTTCGACCCGTATGCATTCGACTATGCAACAGGCATCAGAAAAAAAGAATTGATGTGGGATGGTAATGGTGGTATTATGCGTTTTCAGAATGCAAGTGTCAGTTTAGCAGGCGGCATACAGGGCAAGAAAAAAGATGGCAAGAACGCCGCGTCGGATGAATATAAGCGTATGATGATGTATGGCAGGTATAATGATTATGTTGATTTCAACATTCCATTCAACCTGAATTTTTCTTACGTTCTTGGTATATCCAAACAATACTCAAAATTCTCAAAAAGCGATACGCTGGTATTTTCACAACACTACATTGGCGTAGATGGCGATATCAATATTACATCAAGATGGAAAATAGGGATTAATACCGGGTACGATTTCAACAGCAATCAGTTGCAAATCACATCAATCAATATCTATCGCGATATGCACTGCTGGGAAATGCGCATGAGCACTATCCCTTTCGGCGAAAGGAAAAACTATTATTTCACACTCCAGGTTAAAGCATCTGTACTTCAGGATCTGAAACTTGTACGCCGCAGGGACTACAGGGATGCGTTGTAAGATGTATCTGAAAGTATTCTGTTTACTATTTTCAGCCATTCGTCAGCCCCTTTATTGCTCCAGTGTGTATCTCCTCTCCAATACATATCATCCGGATGCTGCCTGAATACGGTGTAAATATCAATACATTTCATTTTCAACGAAGCATGTTGTTGTATGCGGGGTATTAACATGTTGTAATTTTCCGGTTGATAGATAGTAACAGCATTAGGTATGAGCGATAAATACACCTCGTCGAAACCTGCATTTCTGTAACGATGATAAAGATCATTAAACACTGCAATAAGCTTATCTATCTCTTCATTTGTAAGTGGGTTTGCATAGCCACTATTGCCTTTTTTCAGTGTAGTTTCTTTCAGAAACAATCTATCTGCATCATCTGACAATACTGCATCGCCGGATGCACGGTTGAAAACCTTATAATTCATCCAAGCCTTCATTTTCCTTGCAGGGCTTACAAAATTGTAGTTAAACAAATTATACTCAATATTCTGGTTGATGTGTTCATTAAACAACATGCTTACATCGGGTATGCTAAATGCTGCTGTATTTACTTGCTTATAATACCTCTGTATGCCCGACAATACATTCTTGTACGACAATAACTTAACCTCATTCGCCATCCTGTTATTGGCGAAATACTCCCTCACCAAACGCTCTGTGCTTTCTATTATCAATATGTTTCGTTTAGAGCTATCCAATGTATAATCAAGCTTGCTGAAATACCTGCGGCCATATTGATATTTATCCGCACAAAAACAAGTATCACCGAAATACTGCGTGTAACTATCTCCCCATATCACAAGGTTTACACCCTTGCCACTATCGCATTTCTTTGGTTTATATATTCTTTGCCCGGGTTTATGAAATTTCTTTTCGTAATACAGGTAAGACATCCCCACCAAATCGCCTTCGTATGCAAAATGAGAGCCCCACCATTCATCATTATCATTGCGGGCATCTGATATTTGCTGCATCATATTTTTCGAGGTCGACAAATACAGAATTGCCAACCCAACAACTATCAGTATATATTTTAATGCTGTCCTCACCATCATCAGAATTGAAAATATATAAACTGGTTTTCTCCAAACACTCCGAATAAATAACACAGTACTACCATACCGGCAGCATACAAGTAAAACTTCCTGTCATTATCAAAACTGAATGTATTCAAGCGGAATTCTTTTATCATCAAAATCACAATCAGTAAAATAGAGAATAACAGTTCAACAATATGCAGCCCCGTTGCATCACTGCCTGATTCAAAGGTTACAATATTGGTGATATACCCTATAGCCTGCCCGATATCACTGGCCCTGAAAAACACCCAAAGAATTGTTACAGCAATAAATGTGATGACTGCCTTTATATAAATCACAGGTTTGCTATTCGTTTTATTCTCATTACCCGGAAACAGCGTAACGAGCAATCCATGCAAACCACCCCACAATACAAAAGTCCAGTTAGCACCATGCCACAATCCGCTCAATAAAAAAACAATGAATACATTGATACGCCTGCGCAATTCCCCCTTCCTGTTGCCGCCTAATGGTATATACACATAATCTCTGAACCAACCGGAAAGAGAGATGTGCCACCGCTTCCAGAATGTTGTGATGTTGTATGAAGTGTAGGGTTGCGCAAAGTTTTCCATCAATTTTATGTTCATCACTTTGGCAGCACCAATACCAATATCGCAATAACCTGAAAAGTCGCAGTAAATCTGGAAAGAGTAAAAAACCGCCCCTATAACCAACACATACCACGATATTTCATTGTAATGCCCGAAACAATGATCTGCAACCATTGCAAGCCTATCTGCTATTACTACTTTTTTGAAAAAGCCCCATAGCATACGTGTAATCCCTTCCTTAACATTACCCCAATCGTAGGGACGATACTGATGTAACTGCGGCAGTATATTCTGTGGCCTTTCAATAGGACCTGCAACCAGCTGCGGGTAAAACATAACATACAAGGCATAGGTAGCAAAATTGCGTTCCGCTTTTTGCTTGCCGCGATACACTTCTATTGTATAGCTCATTGCCTGAAACGTATGGAAGGACAACCCTACAGGCAAGAGTATATCCATTGCATCAAAATGCTTATCTACAGACGCTGCACTTAAAAACCCATTCAGGTTATCTACCAGGAAATTGAAATATTTGTAATACGCCAATATGCCCACATTGGCAATGATGCTGAGCACCAGCCATATTTTGCGTCTTTTACCTGCGGATTTTTCTATCTGCAAACCTGCCAGATAATCTATAATGATTGTAAACCCAAGTATGAGGATATACTTTGGTACAAAAGACATGTAGAAATAGCTACTGGCAATGAGCAGCAGCAGGTTACGGCTTTTTTGTGTTTTAAGGCTGTAGAACCATAAGGTTACTACCATAAAAAACACTAAAAACTGTAATGAATTAAATAACATATCCTGTCAACGGGTGTATTATGCGATATTTCAGCCCGTAAAAAAAGATAAAATAAACTATATCTGCTTAGTCTTAGGTGTAATTTATACTTTTGACCAGCATTTGATTATTTTTGTACCGCGTTATTGTTAATAAATTATAACTAAAATCTATATATGGCAGTTGTTGATCTCGTAATGCCTAAGATGGGAGAAAGTATCATGGAAGCTACTGTGCTGAAATGGCACAAAAATCCGGGTGATACCGTGAAGATGGATGAAACCATTTTGGAAATCGCTACAGATAAAGTAGATAGCGAAGTACCTTCTACCGCTGCCGGTACTGTTACCGAAATACTATTTAAAGAAAATGACGTAGTACCTGTTGGTACAGTTATAGCTCGTATAGATACAGTTGGCTCGGGTGCAGCTGCACCTGCACCACAACCTGCCGCTCCTGTAGCTGCTCCGGCACCTGCACCAGTTGCAGCAGCGCCTGCACCACAACCTGTTGCTGCACCTGCTGCCGCACCAATTATCAGTTCAGGAGGTGATGGCGGTGCTCGCTTTTACTCTCCGCTTGTGTTGAATATTGCCTCTAAAGAAGGTATTGGCATGGCAGAACTGGAGTCTATCCCGGGTACAGGAGCTGAAGGCCGCGTTACTAAAAGAGACATCCTGAATTATGTTGCTAACAGAGGCAACGGTGTACCCGCAGTTGTTGCGGCTCCTGCACCGCAACCCGTAGCTGCACCTGCACCACAGCCCGCACCACAAGCGGCTGCTCCTGTAGCATCCGCTCCGGCTGCTGCTCCTGCACCAGCTGCTAACTACGGTAATAATGTTGAGATAATAGAAATGGACCGTATGCGCAAGCTGATTGCAGACCATATGGTTCGCAGCAAGGCTACGTCTCCGCACGTTACCAGCTTTACAGAATGCGATGTTACCAACATAGTAAACTGGAGGAATAAGGTTAAAAATTCTTTTGAAAAGAAATACGGTGAAAAAATCACTTTCACACCAATATTCATCGAGGCAATCGTGAATTGCATCCGCAAATACCCGATGATAAACAGTAGTGTTGATGGTGATAAAATCATTGTGAAGAAAGATATCAATATCGGCATGGCTACAGCATTGCCAAGCGGCAACCTGATAGTACCGGTTATCAAAAACTCTGATACTAAAAACCTGCTGGGCATTACCAAAGATGTAAACGGGCTTGCTAATGCAGCACGTAACAATAAGCTGAAAGCAGACGATACACAAGGTGGTACATTTACGCTGACCAACGTTGGTACATTCGGCAGCCTGATGGGCACACCAATCATCAACCAGCCTCAGGTAGCTATTATGGCAGTAGGCAGCATCAAAAAACGCCCTATGGTACTGGAGACAGAAAATGGTGACGTAATTGCTATCCGCCATATGATGTATCTTTCTATGAGCTACGACCACCGCATAGTTGATGGCTCGTTAGGTGCCAGCTTCCTGACTGCAGTTGCTAACGAACTGGAAGCATTCGACCCTAACAGGGAAGTATAAATAAAACTCAATCAATTTTTAAATAAGAAAGCCGCTTTAACAGCGGCTTTCTTATTTAATCTATAATTCATTTTCTACACCTCATTCTCATATACCCGTTTCACTCTTTGCGATATACCTGTCATCATTTCATAAGGTATGGTATCTGCCCATTCCGATAATTGTGTTAGTGGTAACTGCGGGCCGAATACAATTACTTCATCCCCTTCTTTAGCTTCAGGAATATCAGAAACATCTATCATACACATATCCATACACACAACACCTACCAGTTTTGCAGGTTGATTATGTACCAGCATATGCGCCTTACCATTACCTAATGCACGCGGATAACCATCTGCATAACCAATACTCACAGTTGCAATACGTGTTTCTTTATCAATATGCCCCCTTCGCCCGTAGCCTACTGTTTCTCCTGCAGGTATTGTTTTTATTTGTGCAATAGTGGTTTTCAGCGTGCTGATTTGTTTTAGTTTCTTTTGTAGCATTTTGCTGCCATCAATACCATACAACCCCACACCAAGGCGTACCATATCATAGTGCATTTCAGGATGCCTGGCTATTGCAGCAGAGTTGCAGATATGCCTTAATGGTTTGTTTGGCAATCGTGTGAGTAATGCATGGCTCATTTGTTCGAACTGCTCCCGCTGGTGCGCTGTAAACGAATCCAGCGAAGGATCTTCACTTGCTGCAAGATGGCTGAATACACTGGCAACCTGTATGTGCGGGTTATTATCACAATGTTCCATAAGTGCTTCCAGTTCATGCGGCATAAAACCGAGGCGGTGCATACCCGTATCCAGTTTTATATGTATCGGATAGTTCTTTACCTGCAATGTCTGCGCTATGCTTGTAAACAATTCCAACGACCTTACGTTGTATATCTCCGGTTCCAGTTTCCATGCTATCATTCTGTCAAAAGATGATGCATCGGGGCTCATCACCATTATAGGCATAGTAATACCTGCCCTGCGCAATACAATACCTTCATCTGTATATGCTACTGATAAATAATCTACTCCTGAATATTGCAACAGATGGGCAATTTCAAAACTACCGCTACCATAAGAAAAAGCCTTCACCATCGCCATCACTTTCACGTTGGGCTTCAGCTTACTTCTAAATACATTCAGGTTGTGTGTAAGCGACGACAGGTTGATTGACAACACAGTTTGATGCACTTGCTGCTCCAACAGCATATCTATCTTTTCGAAAGCGAATACACGTGCCCCTTTCAATAATATCGCCTCATTATCGAATGTTATCAGGTGAAATTTCTTCAGAAAATCGTCTGTAGATTTAAAGAAAATGCTTCGTAGCTTCTTGTGCTGCCTGAAGAGCGCTTTGTGTTTATACAATGCAGGGCCAATGCCAATAAAGCGTTGTATGTTCATTCTGCTAACCAGCTCAGCAACTTCTTCATACAAATCTGTATCAGGCCTTGCAATCTGTAACAGGTCAGATAATATTACGGTACGTTGCTGATGTTGTTTTTGTTGCTCCAGATAGTCCAATGCTATCAGCAGCGATGTCATATCAGAGTTGTACGTGTCATTAATTATAGTACAATCATTTATGCCATGTCTTAACTCCAGGCGCATTGACACAGGTTGCAGGCGCAGCATCCTTTCTGCAACTACTGTCTGATTGATACCCATCAGCAGCAATAAAGCCCAGCAATGAATAGCATTTTCTACAGATGCAGCATCATTAAAAGAGATAACAATGCTTATTGTATCATTTTTATACTGTGCTGTAATAGTTGTCTTGCTGTTTTCTGTTTTTACAGATTTAATATAGAGGTCTGCATCTTCATTCTTGTGCGACCATGTAAACAACTCCAATGCATTATCATTATCATGATTGCGCACATTGGATTTATAATGCACTATCAACTCATTCAACTCAGGATAGTCAACACAGTACACCAATTGTTTTACATTTCTGAATAACCCCAACTTCTCATTTATCTTCTGCCTGTTATTCAGAAAACCTTCACTATGCGCTTCACCAATATTGGTAAATACACCAATTACAGGCTGGATGATTTTTTCCAGTCTTTGCATTTCATCCGGCTGAGAAATACCTGCCTCAAATATCGCAAGCTGTTGCTCAGGCTCCAGCAGCCATACAGATAACGGAACACCAATCTGTGAATTATAACTCTTGGGGCTGCGAACGGTATTATAACTTTCTTCCAGCAATTGATACAACCATTCTTTTACAACAGTTTTGCCATTACTACCTGTAATACCAATAACTGGTATATCAAACTGTTTCCTGTAGCCTGCTGCTATTTGTTGCAGCGCTGTAAGTGTATCATTAACTTTTATAAAATTGGATGCCGGGTATAGTTCCACATCCACACCTTCACATACTAAAAAATTACGGATACCTTTTTCATATCCCTGTTGTAAAAAGCTATGCCCGTCCCTGCGGTTTGTTTTTAAAGCTATAAATAATGCTTTTTCAGGCTCTGCTACTTTTCGTGTGTCAATCACCAGTTCCTCTATTGCAATATCATTGCCATGTAACAGCAATGAACCGTTACACCATTTCCTCAACTGTTCCGCATCAGGTCTGCGTATCATACTATATTCCTTAAACACTAAAATAGATAATCCAAAAGAAAAATCCGGGTTATTTCCCGGATCCTACTTTTATAACATTGCCTGCACCTTTAGGTATTTCTATTACCTGATTAGTGCGTGTCGTATCGTCAGCTTCATAAAACTCATACGCTTTACGGAAAACCTTGTCAAAAGTAAAACGTTGAATAATTACGGTATCCTTCGCATTGTTGATGACTGCGTAAAAACGGTCAGCATCATAGTTATTATCTAAGCCGGGGAATGGGCTGAGCATATTCTTACTCCTTCTGTTTAAAGGCATCAGGTAAATATCAGCTTTTTGTGTCTTGCCTTGTTTTGTACTTGCTTCAATAACACACATCAGCGGCACACTTTTAATAACGGAATCAAGTTTTATTGTTCCATTAATATAGCCTTCACTGTATAGTTTTTCAAAGTATGCGCTGAATACATCAACCCTTCTTTTATTTACCTGTTTACCAGCAGACAATGCGGGGTCAATATCAGCCGTAAGGCCACCTGCAGCATCCCTTCTTATTGTAAAATTATTCAGGGGCGCATCAGGATACTTTATACTGATTGTATTGATTTCTGCTTTGGGTATTGTAAATACGCTGCGGTCTCTCCAATCAGCAATATTAGTGCTGTACCTTGTTGCAATGTAGCCGGGAAATCCCGGTATCTGTACCACATAAGGTGTTTCACTTCCCTGCATCAGCATATAACTGCCGGCATTATTATTTGCTTGCCCTGCTACATAAAACACCCTCATTTTGTCGCCATCTGCATCATACACTTCAACCTTTACACCTTCGCCTGCCAGCATTTTTATGATGCCATCCCTCATGTGCTGTGCTACAGGGTATTGTGCCCCCTGGCTCATCAAAGTGTACAGAATATTACTTACCGGCTGATTCATGACAGGATACTGATTATTCAATAACCATGAACCATTTTTTCTTTCAAGCAGTATTGTATTCCCCCTTTTATCTGCCATGAATATTTTAGCAATCGCACTCGTATCAGCTATTGTAAATCCTGCCTCATCGCCGGAGAAAGCATCTCTGTCTCTAAATACAAAATAATATACCGCCCAGGATAGTGCAGCAAGAATAATTATATAAACTACGGTTTTCTTCATTTCAATTTCTGTTATACCAATTCACTATTACCTTTTTTCATACCTGCGCTTACGGAAGAAAATGTAAACCGCAGCAAACAACCCTATTATAACTAAAGGAAACCCTATATTAACAATACGCCATGTCAGTTTTTCAGATTTCACACGTTTACTGTCAAGCATCCTCAGCGGCATATCTTTTGCCCTTGCTTCCAGCAGGCCGCTCGGGTCGGTCAGGTACTCAATACAATTCATTATAAAATCTTTATTCGCAAAACGTGTTTCTGTATATTGCCAGTACCCTATTTCCATTGGCCCTTTACTTTGCGAAAAGTCATTTTCCATAATGTTTCCATCTGCAATCACAATCATACTTGTTGCAGAGTCAACTGATTGTTTAAATGGTCTTTTCAAAGAGTCTTGCAATACCTTCAGGAACTCAGGTGCCAGCCTGTTTTGAAAAACAGACCTGAACTTACCTTCAAGCAATACCGCTGCGTTGCGGTAAGGCTTATTAAACATATCGGCTGTGAGGGGAAAATTCAATAAACTAAGACTTACCCTCACCGGAAAATCTTCTGTGCGACTGTATTTTGATGACTGCAGCAGTATTGTTTTACTAACCTCCGGATTCTTAATTGTATCAATACTGCTTACAAACCTGCCCATTACTGCACTGATATTTTTCACTACAGGGTGCTGTGATGTCGGTGTAAATATTGGATAAAAAATCCACGGCCTCAGCTGCATCTGCGGGTTGCCTGTTTGTGCGCCAACGATTATCGGCAACGGCAGGCATTGCTGCTGGTCTTCTATCACATCTTTATTTATCCTTGCGCCATACTTAAAAAGCATGTCATCCAATTCCAGCCCGTAATCCATAGTAATAAACTGCTCTGACCGTTTCAGACTATCCATAGGAGTAAACAACTGGTCGATAGCCCATAACACCCTTCCTCCTTCCATTATGTACTGGTCTATCTTGAATTTCTCCTTATCATCAAAAGTTGTTGTAGGCCTGTTGATGATAATAGCTTTGTAACTGCGAGGAATAAAGACATTGGCGGTTAAATCAAACGTATCCAGTTTATAATTCGCCTCCAGCGTTTTCAACAGGTCGTATGAAGTATAGCCCAATGTTTCTCCATGTCCTACCACATAAGCTATACTTGGTTTATCTGGCTGATTGAGCCTGTTGATTGCAGCAACAAATTTGTACTCCAGCAGGTTTTGTGAATTATTCAGGTTTTCCCACGGGCTTACCCATTTATTATTTTCCAGAATACTTACTGCTGTTTCCTTGTCTTTATACTGTACCAATGCGTAAGGGAACACCCATTTTTCTGCATATCCTTCATCTTCATTCTGGGTTTGCAGGTTCAGTGCAAATATGCCTTTTTCACTCAGTTGTTTTGATATAGCCAGTTTTTCTTCTTCGGCCTTACCTTCAAACGGGTCTGTAAATTTAAAAACAACTTTTCCTCCCGAAACAGACCTCAAAGACTCCAGCTTTTCGCGCGTTGCATCTGCCAGTCGTTGAAAGCCTGCAGGAAATTTTCCTTTCAGGTAAACCGTCACCACAGCTACGTCATTCATTTCACGCAGCAATTTTGTAGTTGGTTTTGAAAGTGTGAAGCGCTTTTCTTTTGTCAGGTCTATACCTGTATGAAAACGAGCAGCCAGCATATTAATACCTACCAGTATAGCTGCTAAAACAACTATCCGTAATACGGCAAGCCTCATTCCCGACTTTCTTTTATTAGACGCGTTTGTACCCATATATTATGAACCCTGAGCCGTATCCATTGTGCGGCTGTTAAGCGATAAACGTGTGAGAGAAATAAACAATACTACTACTGATAGGAAATATATCACGTCGCGGCTATCAATATACCCACGACTAATAGAATTGTAGTGAAACGACATACCTACCATTGCCAGGTAATAGTCTATTCCGTTTATGAATGCAGGCACTTTACTCAGTGCTTCAAACCCGCTGTATAGCAAATAACATGCAAACAACGCTATGAGGAAGCCCACAATCTGGTTATTAGCCAATGACGAACAAAATATACCGATAGCAGTAAAACCTGCAACTAAAAATATCAATCCGATATATGAACCGATAATACCCGCACTGTCTATGGTATTGCCCTCCATAGAGAGGTTGCTAATTGTGTACACATATACCACTGTAGGCAGTAATGCAAACAATACCAGTACAACCGATGCGAAATATTTACCCAGTATGATGTCTGTATCTTTTAATGGTTTTGTTTGCAGCCACTCTATCGTACCCCCTCTGAACTCATCGGCAAATGAACGCATGGTAACTGCAGGTATCAGCAACATCAGAAACCAGGGAGCCAGTTCAAAAAAACTATCTAATGTAGCATAACCATCGGGGCGCAATATAGATGTATCGGGCAGCACCCAGATAAATAAGCCGCATGCTATCAAAAAAACATAGATAGCCACGTAACCAACAATAGAACTGAAGAAAGAATTTATCTCCTTTATGAAAATACTACGCATAATTGCATATCCCCCTTTGTATAAGGGATGGCAAATATAACAAAACACACGGGCATTAACAGTCATGCCAATGTGTTAAAACCAACACAAATATTATTATTTATTCATATTGCTGCATCAAATGATTGTAAGGTTCAAGAAGGTGGTGTACAAACACATTGCTGCTGGTATCTGAATATAGTTTGTAATAAGCTGCATCCGGTACCAAAACTATAGGTGACCCGGCTCTCATATAATTACTGCTGTTATAAAAATCGGGCTTCTCAAATGCCGGCACATGTTTGACCACCATTTTATATGCATGTTCTCCCAGATACTGCTTATACCTGTTGCGTAATTTATAAGATGGTTTTCGCAGATTATTATATACCAGTTTCATCACTATATTTTGCGGGAATGGCTGTTTCGATAGCATTGCTGAAGCATTATTAAAGGGATTTACATTATTATAATCATCTACCGTTTGTAACGACAATGGTACTTCCGGCACCCAATCTGCAGTATTTACAATTGTATATCCCCAACCATTTCGGGTAATGTATTCGTAATCATAAGCATAATACAGGTTTCCCGGCTTGGGGGCAGCACTACAATAGGTTTTAAAAACAATATCCATCGGGAGCTTGCCTTTTTGCTGCTGGTAGTATAAATATGACCGCAATAAATATGCAATAGCTCCGCCCTGACTGTGCCCGAATATCCTGTATTCTTTTATCCCTGATTTATAACATGAGTCTATTCTCGGTATTACCGTTTTAGCAATACTTGCCATACCTATCAGCCAGCCAATATGTACAGCAGCTTTTTTATCTTCTGCCAGCTTATACCTGAATGTATCATTTGCTGACAAATACAATTTGCCCCTTGCCGGTACCATTGCTGCAAAAAAATTCTCCAACCAGCTTTCGGTTTTTAAAGTAGTACCACGTATACTTATGACGGCAATATTATCGTTGCTAATCCATAAATCCCATTTATTATCCAGTTCGGTTGGTATCGATTTATAAACCATTTTGTGATAAGCTGGCTTTTCCAGTTTCACATTCTTGGATGCAGGTGTATCTACTGTTTCTGCACAAATTTTTAATAGCTCAAGGTATTCTGCTTTATCAAAACCGGGTTTCAGTTGCGCATTACAGTTATATGCTATTATGTAGGCTGCGGTCAGCAATATTATTTTCATAATGAAATGTTTGTTATACAATATACAATCATACCTGCATTAAGTTCACCATCCGTACCAGCACTTAGTGAAAAATACATACCAGACGGTATTAGCAGTATCCTTTATCAACAATACTTTTATTACTGATAATACATCCTTATCGCCCTATACGAAAGCAAGGCGGGCCCCATTCGGGGCTCGTATTTTTAACACCCCTCCTATACACAACTTTAGCGTAATTGGCTATTTTTACCCGCAAACGTACCATTTGAAGCGGGTAAGGAAATACTTTTATAATACAGATACGCACCGGTTTGAAAAACTGGAAGTATCGTGGCAGGTAAAAACACTGCGCGTATTAGGTTTCATTTCCGCTGCGTTGGTCACATCGATAATTGTCGTTTCAATCGCGTTTCGCTTCCTCGACTCCCCCAAAGAGAAAACACTCCGTACCGAAATAAGGACGCTGAAAGAGGAATATATTGCCCTGCAGAAAGAAATCAATTCACTCCACCAGACACTGGCAGAACTTGAGGACAGGGATAACAATATTTATCGTGGCGTATTTGAGTCTGCCCCATTGCCGGATAGCATCAGGCATGGCAAAAAGTATAGCATCGCAGATATGGATCAGTTTGCATACACATCGTCCGACCTGCTGATTGAAAGCATATCAAATCAGGTGTATGACCTGAAACACAGGCTCAGTGTACAGCAACAATCTTATGATACGTTGGAGCAACTTGTGAAAGCCAAACAACAAATGCTTACTGCTATCCCTGCAATACAGCCCGTTTCCAACAAATCGCTCGACCGTGTAGCCTCTGGTTTCGGCTATAGGATAGACCCTATATATAAGACCCCAAAAATGCACACGGGTATAGATTTTACAGCAGCTATGGGCACCCCCATCTATGCTACCGGCGATGGCATTGTAAAGGAGGCCAATTTTGATAACGGCGGCTATGGATACCACGTAATACTAAACCATGGCTACGGATACGAAACACTTTACGGGCATATGGTGAAAATAAAATCACACCCGGGAGAACGTATCAAACGCGGACAGGTTATAGGTTGGGTAGGAAGCTCGGGCAAAAGTACAGGCCCACACTGCCATTACGAGGTAATACGCTATGGCGAAAAGATTGACCCGGTGCACTTCTTCTTCAATGACCTGAGCGCTACTGACTACGAGCGTATGGTACGCATTGCCGCTGCCAACAACCAATCTTTCGACTAAGGCTTATTTGAAAACTTTATTGATGGTACCCGTAAAAACAGTCTTTTTTGTTTTGGGGTCGTAGCAAGTAATTTGTCGAACCTCAAATCCGGCATCATCTGTAAATACATCCCCCTCTTCTATCTGCAATTCGGTAATTTTCTTTTCATCTTTTGTTTCTATATACGCTAGCCCTTGCTTCAGTAAATAGCCACCCACATGTCGTTGTATTACAGGCTCCATAATACTTGCCTGTGCTTTGCTGCCCTGTATTATATTAATAGTGGCCTTGATACCTATTGGGAGGTCCATCAGCTCAGCATACTTTTGCTGCACAGGCTGGGGCAGTTCCATAAAAGCTTCTTTAATATCTGCCAGCGTCATATATATCATATAATTACCGCTTATCACACGTATATCTTTCGGCCCCTCGTATTGCATTACTGCATTTTGCGCAAAGGCATTTGTTGCAGAAACAAGCAAAAATGCCAACAGTATCCATATTTTTCTCATGGGTATAATTTTCGTCAATTTACAACATAGTTATTATTCACCCTATCTTTGCCCCCTCAATACAATTTCGGTATGCGTTTTGGTTTTTTATTGGCTGTATTATCTGTAGTGTTTCTTAGCTCGTGCCGCGAAAGCAGGCTGCACGACAAACCCGAATGGGGCAAGTATTTTGAGGCCCAGGGTATAAAGAATAGTTGCTTCATTGTACGCGAGCACAATCATGAGGCTGTATATTACTACAATAAAGAACGTTGCCTGCAACGCTTTTCACCCGCTTCTACTTTCAAAATATTCAATTCGCTGGTGGCATTAGAAACAGGCGTTGCGCCCGATGAATCGCTGGTTATCAAATGGGATAGTGTAACACGCAATCCAGATACCTGGAACAAAGACCTGAATATGCGCGAGGCTTTTAAAGCAAGTGCCGTACCATACTATCAGGAAATAGCACGCCGCATCGGGCCCGATTTGATGCAACACTATCTGGATACAGCGAAATATGGCAATACAAACATGAAAGGCGGTATCGACCAATTCTGGCTGAATGACTCACTGCAAATATCTGCAGATGAGCAGGTTGGCTTCCTGAAGCGCCTGTACTTTGCAGAGCTACCATTTGCAGAGCGTACACAGCGCATTGTTAAAAGCCTGATGCTGCAGGAAGAAACTCCCGGGTATAAACTATACTATAAAACAGGCTGGGGCAGCAATGCAAAGTCTGATGTACTATGGGTTGTAGGATTTATCGAAAAGATAGAGCATGTAAAAGAACATGAGAAATCGATGAACAAAAGCGATGTGCGCATGTACCCTTATTTCTTTGCCATGAACTTTGATGTACCTGCCAACGACACTACCAAAGACTGGGCAACAGTAAGAACAGACCTGCTGAAATCTCTGTTGAAAGATTTCGGGGCTATAAAGTAAGACGAGCATGCTTTCAAAAAAATAAACCTAATGATATTCATCAGGTTTATTTTTTTGTAGCTGTATATAATGTAGTGATACCAAACGTCAGCGGGCGTGCATTGGCATCGGCAAAGCCGCATCGTTGCAGTGTTTCGCAAAACACTTTTCCTTCGGGAAAGGCCATCACACTTTCGGGCAGGTAGGTATATGCCCTGCTGTGTTTAGACACTACTTTGCCCAAGGCAGGCAATATATACTTGAAGTAAAATTTGTATAACTGCTTTACAGGAAACTGTTTAGGATGCGAAAACTCCAGTATGGCCAGCTTGCCCCCCGGGCGCATTACCCTGTTCATTTCCCGCAGCCCTGCTTCCAGATGTTCGAAATTGCGTACACCATAAGCACAGGTAACAGCGTCAAAGCTGTTATCGGCAAATGGCATAGACTCGCTGTCGCCGTTTTGCAGGGTTATCATTTGTGCCAGCTTGTTATCAGCCACTTTTTTGCGGCCTACCGCCAGCATCTGGTCGGCAATATCAACACCTATTATTTTTTCAGGGTGCAGTTTCGATGCTGCAATGGCAAGGTCGCCGGTGCCTGTAGCCACATCCAGTATAGTTTTGGGGTTCACTTTGCTCACCTCGGCAATCGCTTTTTTACGCCAGCCCTTATCAATACCCATCGATAAAAAATGGTTCAGAAAGTCGTATTTGCCAGCTATGTTATTAAACATATCCGCAACCTGCGCTTTCTTGCTTAAATTTGACCCCGCATCAGGCACCACCTTAGCTGTCGGGTTATTATTATAATCGGACTGCATCGGGTGCAAAAGTACGGTATGCTATACTAATGGAAATACGTTCGGCAAAATATTTAATCAGTAGCCCCAAAGTAGATGGTTGCCCCAAACCCGACAAACCGGAGTACGCCTTCATAGGCCGTTCCAATGTTGGTAAGTCTTCTCTTATCAATATGATTACCAACCAGACGAAGTTGGCAAAAACATCTGCCAGCCCCGGCAAAACACAGCTTATCAACCACTTCATCATCAACGATTCGTGGTATCTGGTAGATTTGCCTGGCTATGGTTATGCAAAAGTGTCGCAATCTCAGCGTGCATCGTGGGAGAAGATGATAGCCGATTACCTGCAAAAAAGAGAAAACCTCGTTACTGTATTTGTACTGATAGACAGCCGCCACAAACCACAGGAAATAGACCTGGCTTTTTTAAGAAAATTAGGCAACTGGGGTATTCCGTTCAATATGGTATTTACCAAGGCCGATAAGGTGACACAACGTGAAGCGGCCAAAAACGTACGGAGTTTCATAGAAACAATGAAACAGGAATGGGAATTCATTCCGCGCAGTTTTGTTACCAGTACCGTCAAGTTTTTGGGGCGTAAAGACCTGCTGGGATATATTGATGAACTGAACCAGCAATACGAAGAAGAAGCGCCACAAGAATAATACCTGCTCCGGCCATTATACAATAACCAAAGCAGGTTGTGATGCCTTACATCCACTTAGCTGCAAAACGATTGAACTCGTAGCGCAGTTCATTAATGATTTTTTCCTGTGTATAATAACTATCGCGCAGCGCATTGTGTTTATCAACCAATGCAGTATCAACATATCCGGGAGTGTTATCTTGCAACTGTGCTGCAATTTTTTCCAGATTGCTGTTGATATCATGCCTGAGCGTATCAACATTGGTTGTTTGCATCGTTACCTGGTTTTCAAAGTGATTAAGCTTATCAAGCACTTCGTTGCCTGTATTTTTGCCGGCTACTTCTGTGAGGCGGCCTTTCAAAATCTGTATTTCATCTTTGTAAAACCCCAATCCGCGGAGCCAGTCATTGTGTTCATTAGTCAGGTGCTTGATGCTGGTTTGTGTAGTTGCCATGTTTTATTGCTTTTATGATACAAACTTATCACTTCCGGCAACCATACGACATGACATATATCATATCAGTCCATGATTATTAGCAGCATTCACCAATGAAAAAATACCCACTGCCAGTAATAGAATGAGTACAATAGTTTTAAACCATTCCTGAGATATCCTGAATAATAATTGCTTACCAATCCACGAACCAACAAAGCCTATTATCAGTAACCCGATAATATATTTCAGATGCTCTGCCCTGATGTATCCATTGAAGAAATAAACTACCGTCCTCGAAAAATCCACTGCGAAGTCTATGGCAGCAGATGTAGCCACAAAGGCTGATTTTTCAATATTGAACGCCACCATCGTCAGCCCTCTGATAGCACCACCTGTACCCAACACCCCTGCAAGAAAGCCCGATAATGTGCCCCCTACCAGCGCATTGCGGTTGGTAGCCCTTACTACATACGTACGGAACAGCAGGAAAAACAGGCTGATAATAATTATGAAGATTGAAAATGATATTTTCAACACCATCTCATCAATATACTTGCTCAGCAACCCACCCGCAATAACAAATATTACTGCCGGCACACCTATGTACACCAGTAAGCGTTTATTCAATCCGTCTCTGAACAATAGTAGTTTAGAAATATTACTGGACAAATGGAACACTGCAGTAACACCTAATACAGACTTGAAATCAATAAACATATTGGCAAATGGCACAAAGAACACCGAAGAGCCGAAACCTCCTACAGTACCCAGCACTTCCGCTATCAGCGACAATACGAGAAACCAAAAGAAAGCTATATCCATTTTCCGGCTTTAACGTTGGGTATAAGGCATCATCTCTTCCAGGTACTTGCGCTCATTGCTCAGGCGAGGCACTTTGTGTTGTCCCCCCAGCTTACCTTTATCTTTCAGCCATTGTTTAAACCCATCTTTAGGCATGATGTGAACAATCGGCATACGCAATGCTATATCTTTATGCCTTTTGGCTTCATAGTCACTGTTAACCAATTGCAGGGCTTTATCCATAGCTGCTGTAAATACTTCTAACGGGCAAGGCAGGTTTTCGAATTCAACAATCCACTCGTGTGCGCCATTGCTTTCGCCGGTCATATATACAGGTGCCGCGGTATAATCATTTACAATAGCTCCTGTTTGCTTGCAGGCTTCGGCAATAGCATGGTCGCTGTTATCTACTATTACTTCTTCGCCGAATGCATTGATGAAATGCTTCAGTCTGCCGCTTACTTTTATCCTGAACGGATTCAACGAGGTAAACTGTATTGTATCACCTACCAGATAACGCCACAATCCGCAATTTGTATTCAGCACCAATGCATAGTTTTTATGCAACTCTACCTCTTTCAGGCTTAATGTATGCGGATGGTCTTTACCATATTCTTCCATTGGCATAAACTCGTAGAATATACCATGATTCAGGAATAGCAGCATACCATCGGCATCACTATGGTCTTGTGCTGCAAAAAATCCTTCGGATGCATTATACGTTTCGTAATAGTGCATGGATGACGAAGGGATAAAATGCTGGAACTGTTCTCTGTATGGTTTAAAGCTAACACCACCATGAATATACAGTTCAAGGTTAGGCCAAACTTCGTGCAGGTGTTTGGCACCTGATATTTCCAGTATACGTTTTATCAGCACTATGGTCCATGTAGGGACACCGGCTATATAAGTAACATTTTCCTGTATGGTGGTATGCGCCATCATTTCTATCTTCTGTTCCCACTCATCCATCAGTGCGATAGACAAATCGGGGGTACGGATAGTTTGCGCGTAGTAAGGCATGTTTTGCAGCATTACTGCCGATAAATCGCCAAAGAAAGAGTCTGCATTCAGTTGATTTATCTGGTGGCTGCCACCGATTGTCAGGCATTTACCCGACATCACTTTAGAATCCGGAAATTGTTTCAGATACAATGTCAGTACATCTTTCCCACCTTTAAAGTGATTTTCATCCAGCGATTCCTTGCTTATTGGTATAAACTTGCTCTTATCGCTGGTGGTACCGCTCGACTTTGCAAACCAGTTGATTGGCGATGGCCACAGCAGGTTTTGCTCTCCTTCAAGTATGCGGTGTATGTAGGGTTTTAGAGTGTCGTAGTCATTTATCGGCACGGCTTTTTTATAATCGCTGACACCGTTAATTTTATCGAAATTGTATTTCTTTCCGTATTCGGTAAACTGTGCCGAGCCTATCAGGTTATTAAACACCTGCTGCTGGGTATCTACCGGGTTATGCATGAAATTATCTATTGCGCTCAGGCGCAACTTCATAAATCCTTTTATAGCCGGGCTAATGATACTCATCTTTCAAATCCTAAAATAAAAATATAATTCCGTTTTACGAAGCCTTTATCCTTTTCTGTAGCTATGTATGACTGCTATAAATGCTGGCTGTAATCCTTACGCTTCAACTCGAAATGCTGCCCGAGGTACACTTTCCGCACCTGCTCATCGGCAGCAAGTTCTTCTGCCACACCTGCTTTCAGTATTTTACCTTCAAACAACAGGTAGGCACGGTCTGTTATAGAAAGCGTTTCCTGCACGTTATGGTCTGTAATGAGAATACCGATGTTTTTGAACTTAAGGCGTGCTACTATGGTCTGAATATCCTCTACCGCTATCGGGTCAATACCTGCAAACGGTTCATCAAGCAATATAAATTTGGGGTCAACAGCTAATGCGCGCGCTATTTCGGTACGCCTGCGCTCACCACCGCTTAATACATCTCCCGGGCTTTTGCGCACATGTGTCAGTCGGAATTCTTCCAGTAATGACTCGAGCTTCTGTTGTTGTTCCCCTTTTGTCAGTTTGGTCATTTCCAGCACTGCACTTATATTGTCTTCAACACTCAGCTTACGAAATACGGATGCTTCCTGTGGTAAATAACCGATACCCATCTGGGCACGTTTGTACATTGGCAGGTCTGTAATGCGCATATCGTTCAGATACACCTCTCCTTCATCAGGCTTTACAAGGCCCACCACCATATAAAAAGATGTTGTCTTGCCGGCTCCATTCGGCCCTAATAACCCCACTATCTCGCCCTGGTTCACTTCAAAAGACACATTATTAACTACCGTACGGCTACGATAGCGCTTGTAAAGCCCTTTTGTTGTGATTTGTAACTTGTTAGTACTCAAAACCTGCCTGTTTGTGCAAAAATAGCAATATGCCTTGTATTATAGCGAAATGCAAATTTACCTTAATGTATATCAAACGTCAGGTTGTATCAATTAAGTATAAAACAATACCTTAAAAAGATGAAGGATTAACTATTTTTGCCACCTAATATGAAAGTTACAGACCATCTTTCTCAGGCCAAAGGGCCAATAGTATCGCTTGAAATACTGCCACCTACTAAAGGGAAAGGCATCAATTCAATATTCAATCACCTGGATCCGTTGATGGAGTTCAAACCGGCATTTGTTAATGTAACCTACCATCGTGCAGAGCAGGTATTGAAAAAACGCACAGACGGCAGCTTCGAACAAATAGAAATCCGTAAGCGTCCTGGTACGGTTAGCATATGTGCTGCATTGATGAACCGTTATAAAATTGAAGCTATCCCCCACCTGATATGCGGCGGTTTTACAAAAGAAGAAACAGAAAACGCCCTGATTGACCTGAACTTTCTGGGTGTAAAAAATGTACTGGCGCTTCGTGGTGACGCAGCAGCTAATGAAAAATTCTTTACGGCAAACCCTAAAGGGCACCGTTTTGCAGAAGAATTGGTTCAGCAGGTAGTAGACCTGAATAAAGGAAAATACCTTGAAGAAGATATTATAGATGGTGTAAAGACCGACTTCTGCATTGGTGTTGCAGGTTACCCTGAAAAACACTTTGAATCGCCCAATGCTGATACCGACATGTATTACCTGAAGCGTAAGGTAGATTTGGGTGCGGACTATATCGTTACCCAGATGTTTTTTAATAATACCCATTATTACAATTTCCTGAAACGCTGCGCAGATAGTGGCATCAATGTGCCTGTTGTACCGGGGCTGAAGCCGCTTACCAATCAAAAACAATTAACCACCATACCAAGTATCTTCAATGTAGAAGTACCTGTGGACCTGGTAAATGAAATGATGAAATCGAAATCGGCAGATGCAGGCGATAAGATAGGAGAAGAATGGCTTTACAATCAATGTAAAGACTTGCTTGCTAACAAAGCCCCTGTGCTGCACTTTTATACATTGGGCAAACCAATGGTAGTATATAATGTATTAAAAAGGCTGTTTTAATAACAGCCTTTTGTTTTTTTATCACAACAGAAAATACGAATGGCCGCCAAACGAAAAACATGGGCTGAAAAGATGAACCCCGATGCGGAGCCCAAAGTAAAAAAAGTAGATAGCGATTTTGCGGATATACCTGCAGGTGCTACAATGCTGATTGCCACCCCCAATATTGTAGATGACTATATCAGGCATATACCTAAGGGAACAACAACTACCCTGCAGCAAATGCGCAAAGACCTTGCCGCCGAATATAATGCCGAGTTTATGTGCCCGGTTACTGCGGGTATTTTCTTGCGCATCGTTGCAGAAAATGCTTATGAGGAATACCAGAAGGGAAAACCCGTAAGTAAAATCGCCCCATTCTGGCGCATGATAGACAAAAAGAGCCCTCCAATTAAGAAGCTGACCTTCGGTGCAGATTTTGTGTTGGAACAAAGGCAAAAAGAAAAAATATCTGCCTGATTTTTAGTTAATATTTCTGCAAATCCGCTATTGACTATGCCCTTGCTTAAGTCAATACATACTGTATCTTCGCACTAATGCGTTATCTTAGCAAACATCACATGCGTTTACGCACTATCATACTCATCATATTGCTCAGCTTGTCTGCATTACCCGCACATGCACAGCGTGTTATTCAAAACATGCCCGAGCATGATGACAAAGCATATTACTTCGGTATTACTTTCGGTGTCAATTTCAGTACGTTCCGCTTCAGATACAGCAATTCATTTACCGACACAGATACATTCAAGACCATACAGAGCCGCTTTGGCCCGGGCTTCAACCTCGGGTTGATGGGAAACCTGCGGTTGAACAAATATGTTGACCTGCGATTTATACCATCACTCTCATTCGCAGAAAAACCAATGTCTTTGCTGATGCGAAGCAGTTTCGGTACAGATAGTAATATTAACAAGTCTGTTGAGTCTATATATATGCACCTGCCTTTGCAATTGAAGTTTAAGAGCGAACGCGTTGGCAATTTCCGCTTTTACGCTATAGGTGGTGGCAAGTTTGATATTGATCTGGCTGCAAATGCCCGTTCGCGCCGCAGTGACGAATTCATTAAAGTAAAGCCTTTCGACCTTGGGTATGAAATAGGTGTAGGTTTCGAATTTTATTACCCCAACTTTATCTTCTCTCCGGAAATAAAACTCAGCCAGGGATTGATGAATGCGAAATTTGACGATAAAAAAATACCTATCGGTAATGCCATCGATCAGATAACTACACGCACTATCGTTATCTCCATACACATAGAAGGTTAAGTTTTCCCGTTTGTATAAACGCTTTTCCTGTTTTAGGAAATGACTGTTTTATGACGCACTTAGTTTTGTGTCATAATCAATCATATAATGGACAAAAAATTTGTAGCTGTAAACTACATCAACTGCAGCCCCGAATATAAAGAACGCTTCGAGTTCCTGTTTAGCTCTCGTGCTGGCGCTATTGATACAATGCCGGGATTTATTGAAATGCATGTATTGCGCCCGGAAAAAGATGGCGACAATTATCTTATCGTCAGCTATTGGGAAACTGAAGATGCTTTCAAAACATGGACACGCTCCGAAGCTTTTATTGAAGGCCATAAACGTGGCTTTGAAGACCTTGCAAAAGCAAAGGCAGAAGGACGCCCGGCCCCTATGAGCAGCGATTTCAAAACCTATCAGATAATAGCTAACTAATGGAAACAACTGCTACGCAAAATAAAGCCATCAAATGGCTTCGCAAAATCGGCTTCTGGGGATTTATGTTTTTCCTTGTAAAAGGATTGATATGGCTGGCAGTAGGGTATTTTATTGTAAAGTAATGACACAAATACCGTAGATGGTTAATAGACAAACAAAGGAACCTTTTCAGGTTCCTTTTCTTATTGTCATATCCGAAAACCACAGCCTGAAATACTTATATTTACGCCCTCAATGTCGTCAAATATCAACATACTCAGCATTGTACCATACAGGGTATTGCCAGCCACAAGTGGCGGGCATTTAGGCATTGTCGATCTGCACCACCATTTAGGCAAGCTTTGCAACGACCATATCATCAGTACTGAAAACAATGATGATGAAAGCAGGTATAGTTTCAGGATACACCGCATTTTCCCGAATGCTGTAAAACGATACTTGCCATATTACAAACTGGGTGCAATCAAAAAAATTGCACAGGAAAACAACATACAATACATCTACTGCGACCATCCCTATATGGCTCTCACAGCCATTGCTTTAAGTAAGTCATTAGGCAAGCCATGGTTTATGCGCAGCCACAATATTGAATCTGACAGATTCAGAACGATGGGCAAACCATGGTGGCGAATTATGCATTGGTTTGAAAAATATACCATGCGAAAAGCAAATGGTGTATTACTGATTACACCGGAAGATAAAGCATGGGCATTAGAGCACTACAAACTTGATGAACAAAAATGCTATGTAATACCGTATGGCACAACCCTGTCCATTACTCCAAGTACGCATAATGAAGCGAAATTGGCACTATCCACAGAAATGGGCATTGATGCATCTGTACCGTGGCTATATTTTTTGGGAGCACTAAATTATGCACCGAACGTTGAGGCGGTTGAATATATACTCAATGAAATAATACCCGGGCTCAATGCAAAGGGATTCAAATACCAACTCCTTATTGCCGGCAAAGGTTTATCTGAGGAATTACAACACAAAATATCCGCAACTGAAAACGCAAGGTATATGGGCTTCATTCCCGTACTGGATACGTTCCTGAATGCCTGCGATATAATGCTGAACCCTGTAATGACAGGTGGCGGCATTAAAACAAAAGCCGTAGAAGCACTGGGATATAATAAAATAGTAGTAAGCAGTAAAATAGGTGCTGCGGGCCTAATCCCCAAAGTTTGCGGCAATAACCTGCAAACAACTACTGACTATGACTGGGATGCATTTACATCTAAAATAGTAGAAGCAAGTACTATACAAACCAATATTCCCGATAGCTTTTACAATACCTATAATTGGGATAAAATTGCAGCTAACATTTTAGCTATTATGCAACGCACTAAGGTGTAGTTCCGTTAAATGCATACTGAACAAGATTAGCACCCATTTGCAATGCTTCTACATGTTTTTGGGGGCTTTCATGATGCACTTCAGGGTCTTCCCATCCATCACCCAAATCTGTTTCTGAACTATAGAAGCAAACCAACCTGCCTTTATAGATAAGACCGAAACCTTTGGGTGGTTTTTTATCATGTTCATGTATTTTAGGTAAGCCATTACTAAAATCGAATGCCTGGTGATAAACCGGATGAGAAAACGGCAACTCTACCAAAGTCAATTCAGGGAATACTTGTTTCAATGCCGGCCTTACATAAGGATCCAATCCGTAGTTGTCATCTATATGCAGAAACCCTCCTGACTCAAGATACTTCCTCAGGTTTTGTGCTTCAGCATCTGTCAATGCCCAGCGTCCGTGCCCTGTCATGTGCACAAAGGGGTAATTAAATATATCAGGGCTTCCAACCTCTACCTGCGCTTCTTGAGCAGACAATTTTGTGCGAAGCTGCTGGTTACAATAGTTTGCAAGGTTTTTTAACGCCGTGGGGTTAGCGTACCAATCACCACCTCCACCATATACCAGCAACGCCAGTTTCATTTGCTGCGCATCTGCAATAAATGCCAACATCAGCAATAGTGTTGTTATTATGTATTTAGTACGCTTCATTGTTTATAGTATTAAAATATGCACATACATTAATAGCGGCGGTTTCTGTTCTCAACCGTTGTGCTGCCATTGATATACCTGTATAGCCATGTTGTGTACAAACTGCTACTTCTTCTTTTGTAAAATCGCCCTCGGGGCCAATAAGGATAATTGTTTCTTTGCCCGGCAACATAGCTTTGGTAATAGATACTCTTGCCGTATCATCCATACAATGCCCTATAAGTTTTTGTGCGGTATTATTGTATTGTGCTATTACATCCGACAACTTTGTAGGCTGTGCCAGTAATGGTAAATAGTATTGTTGAGATTGCATCATTGCGGATACTAATATCCCAGTCCATCTTTCAGCTCTTATTTTTTCTTTCTCCGAACGGGTAGCCAATAATGGAATAATACTGCTTACGCCAAGTTCAGTTGCTTTTTCCAGCAACCATTCATTGCGCGATGTATTTTTTGTAAATGCAACAGCAAGGTGCAGCTTATGTTTTGCAGGCTCGTGATGCATTACGTTTGAAACTGTAACTGCACAACGTTTCCTAGCAGCATCTGTAATAACTGCATCTGCTACATCCCCCATACCATTTGTAAGCTGCAGTTGTTCTCCCGATTGCATACGCAATACCTGCACTATATGCCTGGCAGTATCTTCATCCAACTGCACTGTTTCATTCTTGCGCAACGGATGATTATAGTAAAATAGCGGTAAAGATGCCATGCCGGCAAATTAATCAAAAATCACTGGTTCATCGCAGTACCATCTGCCTGTCCTGTATCATTTTGCGAAGATTTATGAGTCCGTAACGCATCCTGCCCAAAGCAGTATTGATACTGACAGATGTAATATCCGCTATTTCCTTAAAGCTCAGGTCTCCATACATACGCAGCACTATTACTTCCCGTTGTTCTTCCGGTAATTCTTCAATCAAATCCCTGATGCTTTGGTTCACTTCTCTTGTTTCTATCCTGTCAGACGCACCTTGAGAATCTGCCCCCAACAATTCGGAAATATCCTTACCATCCGGAAGCGTAACCTGTACATTCTGCTTCACCTTTCTGAAATAATCCATGCACAGATTATGCGCTACCCTTATAGCCCATGGCAAAAACTTGCCTTGCTCAGAATAGCGTCCATCGCGCATTGTACGTATCATTTTCAGGAAAGCATCCTGAAATATATCTTCGGCCATATACTTGTCTTTAACAAGCATATATATGGATGTGTAGATTTTGTCCTTATACCTGTACACAAGGGTTTCCAATGCTTTCTCGTCACCCTGTATAAAGGTGTGTATCAGCTCAGAGTCAGAACATTGTTGGATTAACTGCATATACTTCTACCTAATTTTTGAACGTATAGTTCAGGCCATGTGGTAATTTTTAAAGTAGAAGTCGCCTTATATGCAGATAGTTTTAAAAGTAATTAACGTAATTTTTAAAATCTTAGTATCCAATCCTTCAAAAAATGTTAAAACAAATATCAAGCCAAATATCGGATACAATAATCCTTTGCCGATTTCGTTACGCCATTTTTTTTGAGGCGGGAGTGTAAATATAGACTATTTTCTGAAAAAAAAGGTTGGGTCAACACTTTGTCATCTTATTGAATATGAAACAATTATGACAAAGCCTATAAAATAAGAGCCTGCTAATGCAGGCTCTTATGAATTGCTCAACTAGTTCGTTTATTGAACTGCCACTTTTTGCGTAGCCAATCCGTTTGCCTGTATATAATAGATTCCTTTTGCCAGCTCTGCTACATTGATATGATTGACATTATCGAGATGCATTACTTTTTGACCGGCCATATTATACATGCCACCAGTTATTGTCTGGCTGAAGTATAAGATACCATTCTGTACCGGGTTAGGATATACATTGAAATCAGGAAGATTAATAGCAGACACACTACCTGTTACCGGTTTATGTGCTTTTACTTCAAATACAGCAACTGTGCCACTCAGCTCATTTGCTGTTATTACATAATGCTTACCATGCTTGTTGTCTTTGCCATGCAGGAAAACAATTCCTTCGCAGCCATTATCGCCTGCATAGTTAGCTGTGTCCCTTGTATTGATATACTGAACAAATACCGGCTTCGTTGGCTTCTGCACATTATATGCCATCACACCACCTGTACGTTCCAATGCAATGAATGCGTATGCAGTATCATTGATTACACCTACAGCTACACCTTCGGGTTCAGGGCCTTTGTTATCACTACGGTTTTTACTTGTATTACCATCATTACTTGCATTAAAGAGTTTCCCAAACTTAGGGTCTGCAAAAGTTATCTGTTCCAAATCCTCACCACTATCATATACCCTTGCGCCATTTTCAGCATTCCATATACTGAAGCTGCGGCTGCCCAATACGTGTATCTCATCATAGTCACCATCATTATCTGTATCACCGGCAGTTCTTACTGCATTCAGCCTGCCGAGGTTGTGGTTTGCTTTCAGTAAATCGGCTTGCGGAAACTTCACTGGGTCTAATATATACGAACCTGAACCTACTCGCGACTCTTCTGTCAATGCAGCGTACTCTCTTGCATCGCCTTCATTAGCTGTTATCAGGTATGTTTTATTACTTACTTCATAGCTGGCAATTGCATCCGGTAGATGCATACCCTTTACCGGCCAGTTAGCAATCAATACCTGCCCGTTGTTATCACTTGCATCCAATGCGAAACCTGCTTTAGTATGGTCTGATGTGCGAAGCGGGAACAGGCTTACAATACTTTTAGAAGCAATATCAAGTACTGCGATAGCATTATTCTCCTGTAATGTTATCCATGCCTTATCGCTGTTTTTTGATACTGTGATGTATTCAGGTTCAAAATCTTTGGCTGCACTTGCACCAACACCATATATACGAATACCCAAATTCTTCAGTGCAGGCTCAGAACCGTTGAAGTTTGTAAATTGTACTGTATGCGACGTAGCATTCACAACACCGTTTTGCAGGTCAACCATTGTCACGCTTCCTTCCGGGTCTATTGAATAGTTATCATTTGGTTCACCCTCGTTAGCTGTCAATACATATTTACCATCCGGTGTGAATGTTATCATATCAGGCAACGCCCCCGTTTTCACTTCTTTCAGAAATGTACCTGACGCATCAAGAAAAACGACTTTACCACTGTCTGTTTTAGGTGATGCCTCTACAGCTACAGCTACTATACCTTTGCGCACTGCTACCGAATTGATACCACCGCCATACACACTCATATCAACGTTCTTCGTCTCTGTTAACGCAGCAGGATTATTGAAATCAAGAATATGCAGTTTGTTCTTTAAAGAGTTTACTACGTACAGCTTATTGGCAGCACTATCAAAAGATACTATCTCTGCAGATGATCCTGTAATATTAATTGCATAACTGCCGAGATGCATCATTTCAATATTCTTTACAGCAGATGGTGCAGTGTAATCATTATCCTTTATATACACAGTAGCTTTTTTAGTACTGCCTATTTGCGCATTCACAGGATTTGTAATCTCGAGGCCAAAATATTCTGCCACTTCTTTTTTAGCATCGTTCTTTATCACTACACGTATATATTGTGTGTCAGACAGATTCGGTGCGAAGCCAATAGTATTATCCAGTATTTCAATATCACCTGCATCTACTGTGCTGAATGAATTGAGATAAGCCACTTTTACAAAACTGTTACTGTTGTTCTTGTTTGTAATAACAACACCTATTATAGCCGTGTCCGATGCTTCATCATAGATGTACAGATTTTTCTGCAACTGTACAGTTGGCGGTATCACAGTAGCACCCGCTACCACCTGAAAGCCATCGTATCCTATCCAATCGTCATTACCATTGAGGCGTGTACGGATGCGCAGTCTTACATAAGTACTGCCTGCCGGTACAGGTGCCAGTACCGAATCCCATTGTTTATTAGCTGATGGCAGATTTATATAATTAGCAACATTCCATGTAGTACCATTATTATACTCAAGTATATATCCTGTAGAGTCTCCGCTGCCACCTACAATATGTGTGAAATACTTGAACTTGACAGTGTATGCAGTAAACGGATTTAGTGTAACAGGTGCAAAATCAAGGTAATGAAAATAAGGTGCCGTTAAAGATGTTGTAACAGGGTTTTCCAAATCATTGATAGCCCAGAACCTGGTTCCGTGTGCAGCTACAGTAATAGGCACATTACCACTTGTTGTATTACCCAAAGCAGTAGTATCAGCCCACACATCATTCAGCGACGGGAAGTTGTACGCTGCCGGTGTTGGTGTAAAACTCCATGTATTTGTTGCGGCAGCATCAAAACCCTGATGTGCTATTACTTGTGCATCTGCACCATGCGATGCAGCTATTAATAAGCCGGTAGCAAGTAACAATTTCTTCATTTTATATTCATTTTGCCACAAAGAAAAATCAACTATTGCCTATTAATCGCAGCATACATAAAGTTCATACAGATTTATGATTACGGACACACTGCGTTCATAATCAATTAACAATTTGTTCATCAACAAAAAAACAACCCGCAAAAAGCGGGTTGCTAAAACCAAACTATATGAACCACTAACTACTACCTGTAATATCTGTTATGCTTCGCCTTGTATATAGAGCGATTGGCATGATGTTGCTGATGCTGTATGCGTTGTCTTTCTCGCGGAGACATACAGCCATCCGCCATTGCTACGCGCTTTGTATGTTGTATGTGTCGTTGTTGCATATTCAGGTGCTTCGCCTCATGCCTTGTTATTTCGCCACTACGTGCCCCATGGTGTATCCTTGCCCTTTGCTGATGCTGTCGCTTAGCAATATTGTGATTGTGAGAATGTGCTTCTGCTATTATTGCTGTAAACATGGCACCTATCATTGCTGCTGCAAAAACTATCTTTTTCATAATTCCTCGTTTTAAATAGTTAAGAATTAATAAATAGACTGCGCGTTCAATAAAACGTTTAATCGATGAATGTTAAAGAAAATAAAAAGCTCCCCTTAGACAAGGGGAGCTGTTACGCAATATGAAATATAACAAAAGAGACTGTTTAATTAGTCAGGCTTCTTACCATCAAGGAATGTATTGATGGTTTGTATGCTTGCCTGAGTATTGTTTTGCTGGTCGTTCATACCAACTGTGTATCCACTATAAAATGTATCTGATGATGCAACACCATTATTATCTATCTGCATGTTGCGGCGAACGTATGCAGGTACATTTTCTACATCATCGCTGCTTTCATTCGTTTTGATATTAAAACTCATTCGGCGAAGGCGTTCAGCCCTTTCTTCCAATGCGCGTTTCTGATCTTCAAAACGTTGTTTCTCCTCTACCTCATCAGCCGTCAGTACACGTTCTCCAACTTTCATTACCGGTGTTTCCTGCACAGGTGTTGCAGGTGCTTCATTCTTGATTACCAACTGGATAGTTTCTTCTGCAGATACTACCGGAGCAGCAGCAGGTTCTTCAGCTTTAGTTGCAGGCACCTCTGCTACAGGTGTTGCAGACTGTGCATCAAGTACAAACATTTCTTTCTGTTCTGTGACTTGCGGGAAAGCAGGCTTTGCATCTATTACAACTGCTTTATTTTCTGCAACCGGCATCTCCACCAGTGTAGGAGCCATCGTATCAATGGCTACCTTTGGCGTTTCTGCTGCTACGGGTGCAGGTGCAGTGTTAGTAATATTTGCATTTGTATCACCAAGTGCTACAACAATTTTTTCAGGTTGATTACTCTTTTCCGGTATCTCAATATTCAGTTCGTTGTGATTGAACCCTGTAGCAATAATAGTAACCGCTATTTTATCCCCCAGGTTCGGATCGTGGCCCATACCTAATATTACATCACAATTATCTCCCGCCTGTTGTTGCACATAAGCCTGTATTGCTTCTGCTTCATCCATTGTATGCTCATGCTCACCTGCACTTGATGTGATATTTAGCAATATCCATTTTGCACCACGTATGTCGCTGTCATTCAGCAATGGCGAATTCAATGCTTGCTCTACTGCATGCAGCGCACGGTTTTCACCACCTATCTGTGAAGCACCAAGTATTGCAACACCACCATTTTTCATTACAGTACAAACGTCCGCAAAGTCAACGTTTATCTGTCCTGTAGAAGTTATCACATCTGTTATACATTTTGCAGCAGTAGCCAACACGTCATCTGCTTTTGCAAATGCCTGTGTGAAAGGTAGGTTGCCACACTGCTGGCGCAGCTTATCGTTAGATATTATCAGGATAGTATCTACATGCTCACGCATACGGTCTATACCTTCCTGTGCTTGTTTCAGACGTTTGCGGCCTTCGTATGTAAATGGTGTAGTTACGATACCAACAGTCAGGATACCCAACTCACGGCATATTTTAGCAACTACAGGCGCACCACCTGTACCTGTACCACCGCCCATACCGGCAGTAATGAATGCCATACGGGTATTTACCTTCAGTATCTTAGATATATCATCAAAGCTTTCTTCGCTTGCCTGTTTACCGATTTCGGGATTCGCACCTGCACCCAAACCTTGTGTAAGGTGTGGCCCAAGCTGTATCTTATTTGCTACAGGGCTCAGCGCTAATGCTTGTGAGTCTGTATTACAGATTACAAAATCAACGCCTTCAATACCAAGGCTGTGCATGTAGTTAACAGCGTTGCTGCCACCACCACCTACACCTATCACTTTCAGGATAGATGATTGATTTTTGGGGATTTCGAAATGTATCATACGATTTGTTTTTGTTGGGTTAGTAATACAATGTGTTATGAGTAGTTGTGAATTTTTTATTGTTATTATTCCATTTCCTGGTCATCTACCTCTTCAAACAGTTTCATGAATTTGCCCTTGAAGCCATCAAACAGTTTTTTAAAGTTTTCACTGCGCTTCACGTTCTTGTTTTGTGCTGTCGCTGTATCTTCTTCTTCTACTGTATCCTCTACCGCTTTCAGATTATCTGCAATCGCTTTAGCCTCTTCGGCACTGATGTGCATGATATTACCACCCTCACCCACAAAACGCAATCTGCCGTTTTCGTAGTCATGGTATCCACGCAGTATCAGTCCTATACACGTAGAATACATCGGATTCATCATTGTTTCAGTATCATTGCCTGAAAGGTGTTCATTAGGATAACCGATGCGTGCACCCAAGCCTGTTACATATTCTGTAAGCTGTATGATGTGCTTCAGCTGCGCACCACCACCTGTAAGAATAATACCGCCATATAGTTTTTTATCCAGCCCTATTTGTTTCAGGTGGTACACTACATAGTCAAGTATTTCCTGCATACGAGCCTGTATAATGTTTGCCAGGTTCTTTACAGATATTTCTTTGGGTGGCAAACCACGCAAGCCGGGGATAGTGATGTATGCATTTGCATTTGCTTCATCAGCCAGTGCCGTACCAAACTGCACTTTCATCTGTTCGGCCTGTGCACGCAGCACACCTAAACCATTGCGTATATCATTAGTAATATTTACGCCTGCGTATGGAATAACAGCGGTATGCTTCAACACGCCGTCATAAAACACCGCCATATCCGTTGTACCACCACCTATATCCACAATAGCTACACCTGCTTCCAGATCTTCGTCATTCATTACAGCAGCTGCAGATGCCAGCGGTTGCAATACAAGGTCTCTTGTATTCAGGTTGGCCTTATCTACACAACGTTTGATGTTACGTATCGCATTACGGTCGCCCGTAACAATGTGGAAGTTTGCACCGATTTTCACACCACTCATACCCACCGGGTCTATTACATTTGGCGTACTGTCCACCATAAACTCCTGCGGTACGATATCTATTATCTGGTCGCCGGCAGGGATGTATGTTTTATACTGGTCGCGGACCAGCAGGTCTATATCTTCTTTGTTAATCTCTTCATCAATGCGTGTACGAACACGGTCACCACGGGTTTGCAGGCTCTTGATGTGCTGGCCCGCTATACCCACGTACACTTCTTTGATTTCGAGATTCGGGTTTGAATCAAGGCATTTTTCAATAGCTTGCTCGATAGAGCGGATACATTGCTCGATGTTCATCACCACACCGTGGCTCACACCTTGCGATTCCGACTTACCAAAACCGAGTATCTCAAGTTTGCCATACTCGTTCTTGCGACCTGCAATAGCTACCACTTTCGTAGTACCGATGTCGAGGCCGACAATGATGGGTTGTTCTTTTTTACTCATATTGCGTTGCGTTTAAGCAGTTAATTTTCTTGTTTTACTGGTACAGATACTTTGGTGTTTGTTCTTCTTTGTTTTGTGCTTTTGGCTTTTCGGTGTTTTTCGGTTTCTCTTTGCTATCAGGTTTCTTCGTTATTGTCTTTTTATCTTCTTTCTTTATTGTTGCTTTTGGTTCGGGCTTCTTCGCTGTTACATTTTTTTGTTCCGGTTTCACTACAGATGGTTTCGCAGGAACAGTTGGTACAGGTTTAGTAGCTATGGGTTTCACTGCTGCTGTGCTTGCCTGTGGTTGTGCTACTGCTACAGGCTTTGGCAATGGTGCTATTACTTTATTAGTATCATTCCCTATAATACTTTTCACCCAGTTCATATTACTCATAGCCTTGTCTGTCGGCGGCTTCCATGGCAGTGCAGGTGATGCCACTACTTGTCCTTTATACCTTACATCCAGCACTTCGTATTTATCCCAACCAATACGTGTCATTATCTTCTTATAAAACGCGTAGAGATTTTCAAACTTTTCATCAAGGTTCGATGTATCTCCAATCAGTATTTTATGATTGCCCAACACCGGCACCAACTCAAATGCTTTGTCGTCATTCAATATTATCTGTGATACCTGCGCACTCCAGAAGCTATCACGTTCTATATGCCTCACCAGTTTCACTATCTGTGCTTTCAATGCTTTACCGACACTATCTTCTTTTAATACAGGCACATTTGTAACAACCGTTGTATAGTGTATATACCTGTCACTTAGCGGCATAGCAGTAAGTGTGTTATCCAGATAATAACTATTGCCCGTCTGATCAAAGAGCCTTGCCACAGGCACACGTTGTGTCAGGTTCACGTGTACTACTTTACTGTTATCTACATATACCTGTGCATCTGCCACCCAAGGGTTTGTCGCTACAATCTTTTCCATCATACCGACATTCAGCCTGCCTAGCGCTATCTTCTTTACATCTACATCCTTATCATTCAACAACCTGTATTTTACCTCTGCTTTATCTACAAACCCATACTGTTCATTTTTTATGTTGATGCTGAAATCTTTGATATGCTTCGCATCCTGCCTGCGTGCTGCGCTCAGCATGGCCGTAGCACACGCACCTGTTACCAGTATGGTAACCAGTGTCTGTATTATTTTACGAACCGATATTTTGCGCTTTTCGCTCATTACTTAGTTTCCAGTATCTCTTTTACAGGGCTCACCAGTTTATCTATATCGCCCGCACCTGCTGTTATAAACAAATCAAGCGGGGCAGTTTTTACATATTCTATCAAACCTTCCTTACTCAATATCGTATGGTTGGGATTACCCATCCTGTCTGCAATCATTTGTGATGTCACACCTTCAATCGGCAATTCGCGCGCAGGATATATATCCAGCAGTATCACCTCGTCTGCCATGCTCAGGCTTTCTGCAAAACCATCTGCAAAATCGCGTGTACGACTAAACAGGTGCGGCTGAAATGCTACTACACATTTACGACCTGCAAACAAACGCTTCGCACTTTTTATCAACGCTGCCAATTCTTCGGGGTGGTGCGCATAGTCATCTATAAACACCACTTTATCATTCTTCACTACATATTCAAAACGGCGCTTGATACCTTTAAACCCTGCCAGCGCTTCTTTCACCAATCCTGCTTCAATTTTCAGTTGTTGTGTTACTGCTATTGCCGCAATCGCATTTTCAATATTATGCATACCCCCTATCGGCAAGCGCACGTCATTCACTACCCAATCTTTAGCAATCACATCAAAGATGTAGCCCCCATCCTTCTGCACTATGTTAGCACCATATACATCAGCCGCATCGTTTTGCAGGCTATATGTTATTATGTTCGATGCATGCAGGTCTTTCGCCCTGTGCAATCCGTGCTTGGCTATCAGTGTACCACCGGGCTTTATATTTTTTGTGTATTGTATAAATGCTGCTTCTACTTCTTCTGCTGTACCATATATATCCAGGTGGTCTGCATCCATTGCCGTCAGTACTGCTACATCCGGGAAGAGTTTCAGGAAGCTCCTGTCATACTCATCTGCTTCTATCACGGCTGTTGCGTTATCGCTGCTCCAGTAGTTGCTGTTGTAGTTTACAGATATACCACCAAGGAATGCATTACAACCATACCCTGTTTCGCGCAGCAGGTAGGCTATCATGGTAGAGATAGTTGTTTTACCGTGCGTACCAGCTACTGTTATTGAAAACAATGCTTCTGTTATCCATTGCAATACATCGCTGCGTTTGTAAACAGGGTAGTTATTTTCTTTCAGCCAGTTCAGTTCTTTATGGTCTTTAGGTATAGCGGGTGTGTACACAATCAATTCAGCTTCTTTATCTATCAGGCTGATATCATCTGTATAATGTACAGCCATACCCTCTGCTACCAATTGTTTTGTAAGAGCTGTTTCAGTACGGTCATAACCACTCACCACAGTACCCCGGCTATGGAAGAAGCGCGCAAGGGCACTCATACCGATACCACCGATACCCACGAAATACACCCGTTTCAGTTCTCTTACATTCATTGCGCTATCGCTATTACTTTTTCAGCTATTCTTTTATCTGCATCTTTTATAGCAAGTACTTTCAGAGCCTTTACCATTATCTCCTGCATCGACGCATCCTGCAGCAGCATTTTCAATTTCTTTACCAGCTCTGTCTTCGCATCACTGTCTTTCACCATCATAGCAGCATTGTGTTCTACTAATGCCATTGCATTGCTTGTCTGGTGGTCTTCGGCCGCAAACGGGTATGGTACAAATATTACAGGCTTTGCCACGATACAGAGCTCTGCTATTGCCAGCGCACCTGCCCTTGATATCACTACATCTGCTGCTGCATATGCATAATCCATCTCTCTGATAAACTCAAACACTTTTACCTTATCACCAAATGCAGATGCCCTTTGTTTTGCCTGCTCATAATATGGTTTACCTGTCTGCCATACTATCTGCACTTCCTGTTGCAGTATTTCTTCAAGGCTTGCATCTATCGCTTCATTTATAGATTTTGCACCGAGGCTGCCACCAACCACAAGAATCGTTTTCTTAAAGTTGTTCATACCCAGCCATGCCTGCCCTTCTGCCCTATCCAGTGTCGATTGCGATATCTTACTACGTACAGGGTTGCCTGTCAGTATCAGTTTATCTGCAGGGAAGAATTTATCCATCTTCTCATAAGCCACACACACGGCTTTCGCTTTCCTGCTTAATATTTTATTACTCTTACCTGCGTAAGAATTCTGTTCCTGTATCAATGTTGGTATGCCCATACCTTGTGCTGCATTCAGCACAGGAAAGCTTGCATAACCACCCACACCAACCACTGCATTGGGCTTAAAGTTTTTGATGATGCTTCTTGCCTGCAATGCACTCTTCAATATTTTATAAGGCAGCAACAGGTTCTTCAACATATTGCTCCTGTTAAAGCCTGCTATATCAAGCCCTACTATTTTAAAACCCTCCTGCGGCACTTTCTCCATTTCCATCTTACCCTGCGCACCTACAAACAGCAGCTCTGTACCGGGTTGCATTTTTTGCAACGCATGGCCTATGGCTACAGCAGGGAAGATATGCCCTCCTGTACCACCACCTGCTATTATTACGCGCATGTTGCCCATCTTATGCCAACGCCGGTTTTGGAGTTTTAACTTTAGTTTCTTCGTTTATTTTTTTCTTGCCTTCATTTTCATCAACATACCTGCTCACACTCAACACCACACCTATTGCAACACTTGTAAACCATATCGACGAACCACCCATACTTATAAGTGGCAGTGTCAAACCCGTTACAGGCACCAGATGTACATTCACAGCCATGTTCAGCATTGCCTGAAACACAAGTGTGATGCTCAACCCTACTGCCAGAAACGCACCGAATGCATACGGGCATCTTCTGAATATTTGTATGCTCCTCCATAAGAACAGCAGGTACAGTATTACTACAACAGCCCCACCAACCAATCCATACTCTTCTATTATTATCGAGTAGATAAAGTCTGAATAAGGATGCGGTAAAAAATTGCGCTGCAAACTCTTGCCCGGTCCACGTCCTGTTACACCACCATTTGCAATGGCAATCTTTGCCTGCTGCACCTGAAACACATCTTCTTTTTTCTTTCCGTCTTCACCCTTTTCACTACCCGCAAAATCTTTGATACGTTGTTCCCATGTTGCTGCACGGCCAAAGCCTGTAGCTTTCGACACAAGAAACAAACCTACTACGCCAAAAATACCTGCTACAGCCAGCAGCATGATATGCTTCACTTGTACCCTGCCGATGAAGAACAGGATGCAACATGTAAAACCAAGCATCAGCGCCGTAGATAAGTTTGCAGGGGCTATCAATGCACAGGTTACGATTACGGGAATCAGTACCGGCATAAATCCTTTACTCCAATCTTTAATTACATTCTGCTTGATACTGAGTATCCGTGCAAGGAACATGAACAATGCCAGCTTGGCAAGGTCTGAAGTCTGGAATGTAACATTGATGACCGGGAGCCTTATCCAACGAGAACCTTCGTTGAGTGTTGTCCCGAAAAACAGTGTATATATTAATAACGGCAAACTAAGTAAGTACAGTAAAATTGCTATACGAGCGAACTTTGTATAGTTAACCTTATGTACTCCATATATTATAAGTAAACCAAGTGCCAATACCATCAGGTGTTTCATCAGGTAATAACTTGAATCCTTCGACATACGGAACGCCAATGAACCTGTAGAGCTGTACACGGCAAGCAGGCTTATGAAAGATAGTACGAGTACTACCCCCCATATCACTTTATCACCTTTTGTACGATTCAACAATTTGTTCATTGCGTTTTCTTTTTCTCTTTTTTATCAATTACAATTCACGAACAGCATCTTTAAACTGACGGCCACGGTCTTCGTAGTTTTTAAACAAATCGAAGCTGGCACATGCCGGCGACAACAACACAGCGTCACCTTTATCCGCCAGTGAGTACGCAGCTTTTACCGCATCTTTCGCACTTTGTGTGTCAACAACATTTTCCACCACACCATCAAATGCATCGTGTATTGGCTTATTATCAATACCCATGCATACTATAGCTTTCACCTTCTCCTTTACGAGTTCCATTATCTCGTTATAATCATTACCCTTATCCTGCCCGCCCAATATCAGGATGGTAGACTGTTTCATACTTTCCAGTGCAAACCATACAGAGTTTACATTGGTAGCTTTGCTGTCGTTGATGTAATCAACGCCACGTACGGTAGCAACAAATTCAAGACGATGCTCCAGCCCTTCGAACGAAGTGAAACTCTCTCTTATTTTTTCTTTGCGAATACCCGCAATACGAGCTGATATGCCTGCTGCCATGCTGTTATATTGATTGTGCCTGCCTTTAAGAGATAGATCATGAATTGACATGTTCAATTCTTCGCCGTCGTAACGGATGTTCATTTGTTCGTTTTGAATAAATCCCCCCTCGTTCGGTTGTTGTTGTTCGCTCATCGTAAAAAAGATTGTGTGTGAATTAATGGAATGGTTGGCAAGATGATCGGTTATTACTTTATCATCAAGGTTAGTAATGAAAAAATCTGTTTTTGTCTGGTTTTCAGCGATTCGGAATTTAGATTGTATATAGTTGTCGAATTTGTAATCATATCTGTCGAGGTGGTCGGGTGTTATATTCAGCAGCACCGCTACATCCGGTCTGAAGTAGTGTATATCATCCAACTGGAAACTGCTCACTTCTATCACATACCACTCAGTCGGCTTTTCTGCTATCTGCCTTGCAAAGCTGTAACCGATATTACCTACCAGTGCAGCATCATATCCTGCTTCTTTCAGCAGGTGGTATGTCAGCTTTGTAGTAGTGCTTTTACCATTGCTGCCTGTTATAGCTATTATCTTGCTATCGCCCTTATAGCGGTAGCCAAACTCTATTTCGCTGCATACTTCTATACCCGCTTCACGAATAGCTTTCACTACAGGCACTTTATCTGCAATACCCGGGCTTTTCACTACACAGTCTGCATTCAGTATTTTATCCATACTGTGCGTACCCTCTTCATATGTAATACCGGCTTCTGTCAAAGTAGTTTTATAAGTGTCTTTCAGCTTTCCGCCATCGGTTACAAAAACGTCCCAACCTTGCTTTTTGCCAAGCAAAGCAGCACCTACACCGCTTTCCGCAGCGCCCAGTATCACCAGTCGTTTTTGTTTATCGTTACTCACTATCTCATTTTTAATGTTGCAATACTCAATACCGCCAGCAGTATTCCTATAATCCAGAACCTTGTTACTATTTTACTTTCATGATACCCTTTCTTCTGGTAGTGATGGTGCAGCGGCGACATCAGGAATATCCTGCGGCCTTCGCCATACTTTCTCTTTGTATGCTTGAAGTATGCCACCTGTATCATTACCGACAGATTCTCTACTAAGAAGATGCCGCAGATAATAGGTATCAGTAATTCTTTTCTTACAATGATAGCCAGCGATGCGATGATACCACCCAAAGCAAGGCTACCTGTATCGCCCATAAATACCTGCGCAGGATAGGCATTGTACCACAGGAAGCCCACACACGCACCAATGAATGCACCGATGAATATGGATAGCTCACCAAGGTTGGGTATGTGCATAATGTTGAGGTACCCTGCAAATACATAGTTGCCCGATACATACGCAAACACACCAAGACATATACCTATAATGGCAGACACACCTGTTGCAAGCCCATCTATACCATCGGTAATATTGGCACCATTAGATACCGCTGTGATGATGAAAATCACAAACAATACATATAAGATAGGTGTTGCTGTTTTCACTGCACCTTCGCCAAATACTTTTGCTATGCCCGCGTAGTTGAACTCATGATTTTTTACAAACGGGATGGTCGTAGTTACACTTTTTACCGTTGCATAATGATGCTCAACACCATTCTGGTCTTTGCGGGTATATGTTTCGCCTATTTGCTTTTCAGACGCGTTATATACTACTGCTGCGTTCTCTCTCACTTCGCGTGTTACCACTACATGGTCGTTGTAATACAGTGTAAGGCCAACAATAGCACCAAGCCCTACCTGCCCCATTATCTTGAACCTGCCTGCGAGCCCTTCTTTATTCTTCCTGAATACTTTGATATAGTCATCAACAAAACCTACCAGCCCAAGCCATATCGTACTCATCAGCATCAGCAGGATGTACACATTGCTGATACGCGCAAATAACAATGTAGGTATCAGTATAGCAGCAATGATAATAATGCCACCCATTGTAGGTGTCCCTTTCTTCTGTGTTTCACCTGCAAGGCCCAGGTCGCGCACAGTCTCACCAATTTGCTTGCGTTGCAGGTAGCGTATCAGGCCTTTACCCATTACCGTAGTGATAACAAGCGATAAGATGATAGCCATTGCTGCACGGAAGGTGATGTAATAAAACATCCCGGCTCCGAACATGCCAAAGTTTTCGCGCAGATATGTAAACAAATAATACAGCATCAGCTATCAGTTAATATTCTATTTATTCAATGTTTTAAATGCTTCTTTTAATACTTCCCTGTCATCAAAAGGATATTTCACGCCTTTTATTTCCTGATAGGTTTCGTGTCCTTTGCCTGCCACCAGTATAATGTCTTCAGGTTGCGCCAATGCACACGCTGTTTTGATGGCTTCTTTCCTGTCTGTTATTCTTAGTGACTTTCTTTTTTGCACACCCGACAAACCGGATTCCATTTCATTCAGTATTGCTTCTGGGTCTTCGCTGCGCGGATTGTCCGATGTCAGTATTGCCCTGTCGCTGTGTTCACATGCTACCTCTGCCATTATCGGGCGTTTGGCACTGTCGCGGTCGCCGCCACATCCTACAACTGTTATCAGTTGCTGCCCTTTGGTGCGTAGCTGGTTGATAGTTGCCAGTACATTTATCAATGCATCGGGCGTGTGCGCATAATCAACAATACCAAGTATGCTGTCATTTTCAGACATCAGTGTTTCGAACCTGCCGGCAGCACCATGCAGATTGCTGAGTATCGCCAATACCTGCATCTTATCTTCGCCCAGCAGTACCGCTATACCATATACAGCCAGCAGGTTGTATGCATTGAATGTGCCTATCATCCTGAAGTGTGCTTCATGGCCATCAACCATCATCACAAGCCCTGTCAGGTTGTTCTCCAGCACTTTGCCTTTGAATGTCACAGGTGCTTTCAGGCTGTATGCGTGTTTGTCTGCCTTCGTGTTTTGCAGCATCACCATGCCACGTTTATCATCTGCATTGGTTAGTGCAAATGCTGTTTCAGGCAGGTCATCAAACAATTGCTTCTTTACACGTATATACTCGTCGAATGTTTTGTGATAATCAAGATGGTCGTGTGTGATATTTGTAAAAGCCGCACCTGCAAAACGCAGCCCCGCTATGCGTTGCTGATGAATAGCATGAGAACTCACTTCCATAAACACATATTCGCACCCCGCATCGGCCATACGCCCCAGTAACGATTGTACAGATATCGCATCGGGCGTTGTATGTGTTGCTATCTCTACCACTTCGTCTATATGATTCTGTACAGTAGATATCAAACCAACTTTATAACCCAGTGCTTTAAACAATTGATAGAGCAACGTAGTAGTTGTAGTCTTACCATTTGTTCCCGTTACACCCACTACTTTCATTCTTGCAGAAGGATTGCCATAGAAAGCATCTGCCATCACACCTGCTGCATAAGCACTGTCTTTCACCTGCACATATACTACAGCATCATTTATGGTCGCAGGCATCACCTCGCACACAATCACTGCAGCACCTTGTGCTATAGCTGTATCTATATATTTATGCCCGTCAACCGTTGTACCGCTTATAGCTATAAATACTGTACCTGCCTGCACTTTGCGGGAGTCGATACTCAGGGCATTTACCTCCACAGCAGTATCGCCTGCAATTTTTACAGGTGTTAATCCGGACAGTATGTCTTTCAGCAATATCATTTAGCTTAGTTGCAGTACTATATTTTGTCCTTTGTTTATTTTTGTTCCGGGCGCTACAGACTGGGCATATACTTTACCCCTCCCATGCACCACTACTTTCATACCTTGTTTTTCGAGCAGGTACACTGCATCTTTCAATCCCAAACCACTCACATCCGGCACCTGTCCAGCATATACTTTTGCAGGCTGCACTACCACTTTATTATTGCTATCCGTAGCTACTCTGATGATGTGATTCGCTGTCGCCTCAGGCACTTTACCACCCATTCTGCGCATCAGCACATCGTAGCTTGCTGCAGGTGCGTTATGCGCTACCAGTTTTTTATCGCCATGCTGTGCTATGCTGTCCAGCGGGCCTACCCAACCTTTGCTTGCAGCAAATACTTTATCTGCAATCATCCTGAACACAGGCGCAGCGATGGTACCACCATAGTATGCACCCGAACGTGGTTTGGTACGAATAACAACAGCGATGGTATACTTAGGCTTATCTGCCGGAAAGTAACCAACGAATGAGCCCTGATAGACACCATCGCTGTATTTTATCCCCTTATCCGCTACTTGTGCGGTTCCCGTCTTTCCTGCTATACTGTAAAAAGGGCTTCGGATATGTTTTGCAGTACCTGTGATGGCTACTTCTTTCATACAATCCTGCAACTGGCGTATGGTCGATGTATCACCTACAGCTTCCTGAATTATTTTCGGTTCAAATTTTTTAATGGTCTTTCCATATTCACGCACTTCACTTATCAGATAAGGGCGCACCATCCTGCCGTTATTAGCTATGGCATTATATACCATACAAGTATGCAGTGGTGTTATCTGTATCTCATAACCATAAGCCATCCAAGGCAATGTTGTAGCACTCCAGTCGCTTTGTCCCGGGTGTTTTACACGTGGCGCACGTTCGCCGCTCAGGTCGATGCCTGTTTTTTTATCAAGCCCCAGCATGTGCAGTTGTGCCAGATACTTCTTTGGATTGGATGCGTAGTATTGATACCCCAGTTTTGCCATCGCCACATTTGATGACTGTGCAAATGCATCTTTAATACTCAGCACACCTAAACCAAGGTGCGAGTCGCGCAGCTGCAGGTTACCAAACCTTGCAGTACCACCCTGGCAATCTACTTTCTGATTGATGTTGATATACTTATCGTTGAGCAATGCCAGCAGCGTCACCAGTTTGAAAGTAGAGCCCGGTTCTGTCGGCATCATGGCATAGTTCAGGTCTTCCCAGTAGGTACCATCTGTTTGCTGCCCAAGGTTTACCAATGCACGCACTTTGCCTGTCTGCACTTCCATTACTATACACGTACCATACTTACACTGGTATTGTTCCAACACACTTTTCAATGCATGTTCCGCTACTTCCTGTATGCCTATATCCAGTGTTGTTACAAGGTCTTTACCATTTTGCGGTTCCACTTCACTACCTTCTACAGGCATCCACACACCACCTGTTTCTTTACGCTCTACACGTGTACCGTTATCGCCACGCAGTACACTATCGTAGGTACGTTCCATACCCACCGTCTGGCTGTTCTCCCTCCACAATCCTATAGTACGGTATGCCAGCATACCATGCGGGTTGATGCGTTTTATCTTAGGATCTTCTATAAAACCGCCACGCCTTTTGCCTTTATTAAATATGGGCATACTGCGCAGTGCCTGATAATCGTAGTAAGGCAGGTTCTTTTTCAGCAACCAGTAGCGCGATTGTTTTTTGTAGGCATCCGTCAGCGCTGCTTTATACTTTGCAGCAGGCTTGTCTTTAAATAAATCGGCCATACCTGCAGCAAGGGCATCTACATATTTATTAAAAGTATCGGGCTTGATGACAGAAAAATCCACATGCACATCAAACTGAGGAATGGTAGAACACAGCAATGCCCCCTGCTCGGTGTATATATTACCACGCTCGGCAGGCAGTATAGTTGTGCGCGTGTGCATATCCTTCGCCAGCCTGCGTAGTTCAGGCCCTTCATTCACCTGTATGTATGCCACCTTCAGTATGATGGCAAGGCCAAACAAGCAAATGCATGTAAAGGCTACATACACCCTAAACCTTATGTCTTGTTTTACTGTCAATCCTTTTCAGTCTTATTATCTGTACAGCGTACTGTCGATGGTGATGTTATAAGCAGGCAATGCCATAGGCTTCATACCCAATACCGATGCACGTTTTATCACTTCACTTTCCATCTTTACATACATCAGTTTGCTGCTTACATCCATATATTTCCAGCGCAATTCTTTCAATACTTTGTTCTCTCTGTTCAGTTCGCGTTGCATATCCACAGCGCGTTGCGAGTTGCTGATGTACAATACAGCAAGCAATACCACAAATGCCAGAAAAGGAATGTTGTTGACGATAGCTTTATAAGACAGTTTATCCACCAGCGTTTTCCAGTCGCTTCTCACACGTTGTGCAGCTTGTTCCTGCTCCGGTACGTTGTGTGTGTCTTTAGTGGTCATTTTACTTTTTCTGCTATCCTTAAACGGGCACTTCTTGCCCTTGAGTTATTTTTTATTTCTTCTTCAGTCGGCTCTATCGATTTATTATTGATAAGCCTCAGCGGTGCTATGTGCGTACTCCTGCCAAACACATCCTTCTCTTCTTCCTCCCATGTGCCACGCTTCATATACTGCTTCACCAACCTGTCTTCCAGCGAGTGGAATGTGATGATGCTCAACCTGCCACCGGGCTTCAGGCATTGTGCCGACTGCATCAGCAAATCCTTCAGCGCACCCATCTCATCATTCACCTCTATACGCAGCGCCTGAAAGAGTTGTGCCAGATAACGATTGGGATTCCCCTTCATCACCGGCGCTATCATTGCCTTCAGCGCATCTATACTGTTCAATGCTACAGCAGCCCTGTTGTTTACTATATGCTTTGCCAGTTGCTTTGCGTTACGCACCTCTCCATATTGTTCAAAGAGTTTGTGCAACTGTGTTTCGCTATAAGTATTCAGCACATCTGCTGCGGTTCTTTCTATCCGTTTATCCATCCGCATATCCAGCGGACCATCGAAGCGTATAGAAAAACCCCGTTCTGCCGTATCAAACTGAAAAGAACTTACTCCTAAATCTGCCAGTATGCCATCTACCTCGTTATATCCGTGCAACCTCAGAAAGCGGCTCATATAGCGGAAGTTTTCTGTAACAGATATCAGCCTGTCATCATCCGGTTTATTGCGCCACGCATCAGCATCATGGTCAAAAGCGATGAGCTTTCCTTTTTCACCCAGGCGGCTCAGGATTTCCCTGCTGTGCCCGCCTCCGCCAAATGTGGCATCTACATACACACCGTCGCTTTTTATATCAAGCCCGTCAACCGTTTCTTTTAAAAGAACTGTTGTGTGGTAAAAAGTGGAACCCTCCATCTTACAGATTTTCAAAAGGATTCATAAAACCATTACCTGCCACCTCTGCAGCCAGGTCGCTAAAGCCTGTTGCATGCTGGCGTATATAAGCGTAATACGTATCTTTATCCCACAGCTCAATTTTATTGCCCTGCGCAGAGAATATCATGTCCTTTTTGATAGAGGCGTATTCCTGCAATGGTTTTGGCAACAGTATGCGGCCTGCACTATCTACATCCACGAAGTTGGCGCCATTCATAAACAGGCGCTTGAACTCACGCACTTTCGGATTGAAGTCGTTGAGCTTGTTTACTTTTTCAGCCAATACATTCCAGCTATCTACCGTAAACATGGTAAGGCAGTTTTCAAACCCGCGGTTAATAACGAAGCGTGCAGCCGCCTCTTCAGGCAACTGCTTGCGGAAGCCTGCAGGCAGCAAAAAGCGGCCCTTGGCATCTACAGCAACTTCATATTCTCCGAGAAAGCTTGTCATTGACGATTTTGGAATTTTTCTACCTTTCTTACCACAAAATAACACTTTTTCCCACGCATTTACCCAATTTGCGCGCTTTGTATTTTTCCACAAACAGCAATATGGCTGAAAGCTTTTACAGTAAAGGATTTCAGGTCATTTTTCACACCCTGTTCATAAACCTATGTGCATATCCTGTGCATAACTGTGGATAACCTGTGAAATGGCTGTAAAACCTCGAATTAACAGAGTTTTATATCATACGTTAGGCAAAGCACCTTAGATTCGCTATTTTTGCGACCCTTATGCACAGACGCCTAAGTTATCTTCTATACGTCCTTTTCAGCATCAGCCTGTTATACGGCTGCAGCGGCTACGAGCGTGCCCTGAAAAGCAAAGACGTAAACTATAAACTGAAGAGAGCCAACGAGTTTTACGAGAAAAAGAAGTATCAGCAAGCTAACGGACTATACGAAAGCCTGGTGCCGGTATTGAAAAACACCCGCAACTACGAGCCTATGTACTACCGCTATGCTTATAGCTTTTATTACCTGAAAGACTGGTTATCAGCATCTTATCACTTCAAAAACTATATTGAATTCTTCCCTACCAGCAAGGAAGCCGAAGAAATGGAATACCTCTACGGGCTTTGCCTCTACAAAATGTCGCCCAAAGCATCGCTGGAGCAAACCAATACAGAGCGTGCCATGGATGCCCTGCAGGTATTTATAAACGGCCACCCCGAAAGCAAACACGTAGCAGAAGCCAGCAAATATATAGATGAATGCAGGCTGAAACTGGAGCAGAAAGAGGCCGACGCAGCACAACTGTACTATAATATAGGACAATACAAAGCAGCAGGTATCGCCTTCAAACAGGTGATGCGCAACTTCCCCGAATCTACCCGCAGCGACTACTACCAGTATATGACTGTAAAGGCATGGTACAGGTATGCCGGGCAGAGTATTCAGGAAAAACAGGAGGAGCGATACGCTACCGCCATCAACGCCTACAGGGAATTAGTTGACGGTTATCCAAATTCTAAGTATCTTCGCGACGCCGAGGATTATTATACCAAGGCAGATAACATTGTAAAAAAAATACGCAATGAGCATAAATAGGAAAGTATTAGCTGCAGTGAACCCGATGGTTGAAACACGTGACGTTGTAGCTATTAAAAACAAAACAGGCAATCTGTACGAAAGCATCGTGGTAATGAGCCGCCGTGCAAACCAGATATCTGTTGTAATGAAGGAAGAACTGCACCGCAAGCTGGATGAATTCAGCAGCCATGCAGACAACCTGGAAGAAATCCACGAAAACAAAGAACAAATCGAAATATCTCGTATCTACGAACGTATGGCTAACCCTGCTTTGCAGAGCACCAGCGAATTCTTCGACGATAAAATATACTACCGCAAAAAGAACCAACAATAATCTTTTTCGGGCAACAGTTTTAACAACACTGAAAAGCTATCCCTACAAAGGATGGCTTTTTACGTTAAACAAACTAACGCCTTTCGACAAATGCCGAAACAGTACAAACACCTCTTCTTCGACCTCGACCACACACTGTGGGATTTTGACGCCAACTCGGCGCACACACTGCTGCAGGTATATGAAGAGTGCCGCCTGGCGGACTATGGCATTACAGACTTCGACGCATTTGCTACTGCATACAACATACACAACGAATACCTCTGGGCACGCTTTCGCAATGGATTCCTGAAGCGCGATGAACTACGCTGGAAACGATTCTTCCTCACACTGCTCGATTTTAAAATAGGCGACAGCAACCTTGCACACGAACTGAGCAGTGCATACCTGGAGATACTGCCCAACCAAAAACGCCTGACACCCCACGCCACCGAAATACTGGAGCATTGCAAAACGCAAGGTTACACCATGCACCTCATCACCAATGGGTTTGAAAGTACACAACGACAGAAACTGCAATACGCAGGCATCGCACACTACTTTACCGAACTGATAACCAGCGAGAAAAGCCAGAGCATGAAGCCACAGGCTGCCATCTTCAACTACGCACTGCAGGCAGCAGGTGCAACGGCCGAAGAAAGCATTATGATAGGCGATGCGCTGGAAATAGACATACTCGGTGCCTTCTATGCAGGGATAGACCAGGTGTATTACAACCCCGCACGCACACCCCACCGCCACAAACCAACCTACGAGGTAGCCTCTTTATCTGAATTGATGGAGATATTTTAGGCGTAAGGCATAAAGGGTAAGCCCGCTTTCACTCGCGAACTTTCTACTCTCTACTAAAGACTTTCTACTTTATATTAATTTCCTTTACCACCTGCTCGCCGAAGTACTCGTTGATAGTAGCCATCAGCTGAGGTTTTGCAAGCAGCAGTTCCTGCTTCAGTGCGGCAACATCTGTATAGATAGTAAGTGTACCGCCACTCAGGTACAGGTTGCGGGTATATTTCGATATCGTTTTACCTGCAATCTGTTCCCACTCCTCGCGCATACGCAGTTCGTGCGCCTTTGGCTTCCACCCGCTTTTTTCCATCAGCAGGTTCAGTGCCTCACCAATGCTATACTGACCCATACCTGTAAAGTTAAACCTTTCCCCGATAATGGTATATTAAAGACTACCTTCACCCACAGAGATAGGTGTTCTATTTCATTAAACGATTTGGAAGATGCAGGAGATTTTGAAGAACTGGAACAAAATGAAAGGCCACCTGAAACGCGAGTTTCCGATGCTGAACAACAACGACGTAACACAACGCACCGGCAAAGACCAGGAAATGCTCCAGAACATTATGGAGAAAACAGGAAAGACCGAAGCCGAGCTGCACGCATTTTTGCAAAAAGTACAGGAGCAGTAACCACTGCCCTGTGCTACTTGCACACCCCCACACAACAATCTGATAAGCTGCCCGAAAGGTAGCTTTTCTTTTTTGCAGCAACCCTCACCACCCGCATCATTGCCACTACACCCGCGTCATTGCGAGGAGGTACGACGAAGCAACCTCGCGATAACATGTGCCTTGCTCTCCGCGAGCCTTTTGCTGCGCTCTTGCCTGCGCTTTGTTTCTTTCTTTTGGCAGCAAAAGAAAGAAACAAAGAAAAGCTGCAAAGCATTGATGACATCTGAATGCTTTGTTGACGCTCCGATGCTGCTGCATTGCTACTGTGCTGCCAGGCTGAGGGACACTACTCGCTCCCACTTTATTCGTCATTGTGTTACATCCCGATACTTCGGGGCGAGGAACGAAGCAACCTCGCGATAACATGTGCCTTGCTCTACACGAGGTTAAACCACGCTGCCCCATCAATACCGTCATTTCGACCAAGGGAGAAATCTCCTGAGCATTTGTACGGTGGCTGGCGATTAGTTTACAGGTTTTCATATTTGTTGATAGTTTTTGATAGTGTTTGCACAGTTTTGAAACTGTAACATTTTATGGGTATTGAAAATCAATTACTTGTGTTGCCGGATGGTTACAAACGGTTACGGTTTTGTTGCAGTTTGTTGCGGGATTGTAGCCAATTACTGATGGGTGAAACAGTTTGCAGTGTGTGGAATGCGGGTGCATAAGGTTAGGAATTTACAATAACAAATATACACATATTATTTTACAATACAAAGTAATAATAGCGCCAAGCAACAATATGAAAAATGACAAAAATCATATATACGTATTCTGCCAGTAAATACTTTTGAGTACATAAAGCATATAGAAACATGGCAAACAACAGACTACTGAATATACTGACATTTATCACACTCCTCTGTTGCAGTATCGTATCGGGTGCGGGGCTGTTTTACAGCTCAGCAGGACAAGCATATGAATTCATCAATCAGCATGGTGATGCAGTGATGATATATGGCACAGGTATGTACAAGAACGATTCCTACTTCAAAGCACCCATATTACGCGGCACCGACTGCACCATGCTGTTTATAGCCTGCCCGCTACTTGCACTAGCGCTTTTGCAAAATATGCGCACCACAACACCGCGCACAAAACTGTTTCTTACATCCATGCTCGGCTGCTTTCTGTACTACGCTACCAGCCAAGCAACAGGTGTGCAATACAATGCGCTGCACCTGTTGTATATACTGCTGTTTTCGGCTAGCTTGTTTGGTACTATTACTGGCATCAGCGTTACAAAACAGGCATTCAACAACATTAAGCTCAGCAATACTTTTCCATACAATGGCATGTACATTTTTCTTATACTCACGGGCATAGCGCTGATAGTGGCCTGGCTTCCGGATATTGTAAACGCCATGCTGCACAAACGTGCGCTGTATCTTATCGAAAACTATACTACCGAGATAACCTATGTACTGGATATGGGCATTATTGCTCCGCTATGCTTCGCCATCATTTACCTGCTGCGTATGCGGCAACCTACAGGCTACATACTTGCCGATGCTATACTAACCCTCTGTAGCATTATTGGGGTGATGATACCTACCCAAACTGTCTTCCAATATTATGAGGGCATAACGATACCTCTTCCCGCGCTCATTACTAAAGTAGCCATCTTCTGCTTACTCGCAATATTTGCAGTGTACCTCAAAACAAGATTGCTTAAGGCAATAAAATAAACACACAATACGACCACTGCCTGAAACATGCTAAAGACACAGGTATAGGGGTGCTGGTGAATAGGGTGTGGGAGATGGGGGAAACAGAGGAAAGTGGATACAAGTGTTTACAAGAAAATTATATTTTTACATTAAAGCTACCCTAATGATAAACAAAACCTTAATTACAGGCTTCCTAATTGTTATCTTTTTTAACACGAAAGCTCAAAACAATACCGACCCGATATATATCAAACATTACACTGATATAATGACAGACAAAGAATATTTTGTCCCATCTAAGCCACTTACATGTCTTGAAAATAGCAAGAGAGGATTTGCAATACACGTTTCACTTAAGAGAAAAGGGAAAAATAATGTTGTTTATTCAGGCTACACTATTAAAAGTATGGGTATTGGTAATTGTCTTGAACATGATGAAATAATAATACTATTTGAGGACGGAACAAAATATAGTGAAAAGTCTTGGAATGACTTTAATTGTAACGGCAACTCTTACTATGATATCAATGGGAATGATTTTGATGATATCAAATCAAAAAAAATAAAAGCAATCCGATTTACTAACGGGCGCTCTTATGAGTCTTTCACTTATAATTTAAAGAGTGATGAAGCCGAATATTTCATGAAAATCAATGAAGCACTTGAGAAAAATTCCATAGTTGTTGTACAATCTCTAGACTAAAACCTTTTTAAGCCTTCATTTGTAATTAGGATACCATCTTCCCGTGAGATTGCTTCGTGCCTCGCAATGACGCGAGAGGGATTGCCCTCATTTCGCGAGGTTGCTTCGTCGTGCCTCCTCGCAATGACGGTTATTTGACAAATTATAGATATCCCTTACAGCTGTATATACACGGGTTTCAGAAAGGCTGTTAACTTTGTGCCCGTTATATGAAACTACTTTTACAATACCTTTCTCGCCACAAGGGGCTGATAGCGCTGGCTTTGCTGCTGGCCGCCGTCAACCAGGTCTTTTCCCTGTTCGATCCCTATATCTTCGGTAAATACATCATCGACCCCTATGCCAGCAACCCCGGCAAGTGGACAGAAGGGCAGTTTATACGTGGCATCATCTTGGGCCTCGGGCTGCTTATCGGTACGGCCATGATAAGCCGTATTGCCAAAGCTTTTCAAGACTATACGGTCAATGTGGTGATACAGAAATTCGGTGCGCGCATCTATACAGATGGCCTGCGCCATGCCCTGCGCCTGCCCTTCAGCGATTTTGAAGACCAGCGCAGCGGCGAAACGCTGAGCGTGCTGCAAAAAGTGCGTCAGGACTGTGAGAAGTTTATCAATGCGTTTGTCAATATACTGTTTACCACCATCGTGGGTATAGTGTTTGTGGTAGTGTATGCCTTTACACTCAGCAGCTGGCTGGTGCTCATCTATTTTGGTGGTGCGCTGCTGCTTGGCTGGCTTACCAATATCCTGAGCAAGAAGATAAAGGTGATACAGAAAAACATTGTGAACGAGACTACCGCACTGGCGGGCAGCACTACAGAAAGCCTGCGCAATATAGAACTGGTAAAGAGCCTCGGGCTGACGAATCAGGAGATACGCCGCCTCAATGCTACTACCATCAAGATACTGGGGCTGGAGCTGAAGAAGGTGCGCAGCATCCGCAGCATCAGCTTTGTGCAGGGCACGTTTGTCAACTTCCTGCGCCAGTGTATTATGTTCTGTCTGCTCTACTTCATCTTCCACGATAAGCTGACGCTGGGGCAGATGGTAACGATGCAGTTCTACACGTTCTTCATCTTTGGTCCGCTGCAAGAGCTGGGCAATATCATCATGGCATGGAGAGAGGCAGAGGCATCGCTCAACAACCTGAAGACCTTGTTCAACAAGCCGGTAGAGGAAAAACCTGCACAACCGGCAACCATCAACAAGATAGAAAGCCTGCGTTTCGATAACGTTAGCTTCCAGCACAATACGGCAACCAAAGCTGCGTTGGAAAATATTGGTTTTGATGTAAAATTGGGCGAGACGGTTGCCTTCGTGGGGCCGAGTGGTAGTGGTAAGACTACATTGGTAAAACTGCTGGTGGGCCTGTATAAACCAAAGCAGGGCAGCATCTATTACAACAACATCAATGGCAATGATATAGATTTTGACGAGTTGCGCCACCAGATAGGTTTTGTAACGCAAGACACGCAACTGTTCAGCGGTACCATCAAAGAGAATCTGCTGTTCGTAAACCCGAATGCTACCGATGCTGATATAAATGATGTGCTGCAGAAAGCTGCCTGTCAGAATCTGCTATCGCGTGCCGAAAACGGTATTGATACCATGATAGGTGAAGGTGGCCTGAAACTAAGCGGTGGTGAACGCCAGCGTCTGAGCATTGCCCGTGCATTGCTGCGCCACCCGAGGTTGATGATATTTGACGAGGCTACCTCTGCGCTCGATTCGCTGACGGAAGAAGAAATATCTACAACCATCAAAGACATTACACAAAAGCGCGAGCATATCACTATCATGATTGCACACCGCCTCAGCACTATTATGCATGCCGACAGGATATTTGTTCTGGAGCGTGGCAACATAGTAGAAACGGGCAACCACCAGCATTTGCTGGATGAGAAAGGCTTGTACTACGCTATGTGGCGCCAGCAGATAGGCGAGCGAAAAGAAGTACGCGCAGGTGCTGCACCTGTGGCGATGCGCAGTGCTAAATAGATTATTGATTATCAATTGTTTGAAATATACACGAGCCTCTGACGATACGTCGGGGGCTTTTTTCATTCGCCCCGCTTCATCCTGCGTTTATCCCCGTTTACGCAAATATGACAATGAACATTCATGTAAGAAATGTGTTTTAAGTATATTGCATAACCACTCCCACACACTATTTATTAATTAAGCAATTTTAAAAACATTCAAAGCAGGTGAAATTTTACGCAAAGCTTGCAGCACTGATGTGTTTCGTGTGCTGCATACAGGCTAATGCCAAAGCAAAAAGTGAACCCGGATATGCATTATCGGGCGATGTAAAAAACGCAAAATCTCAGGGGGTGGAATTCAGGATGTTCAACCTGTTTTCCGTTACTACAGGTGCTAAACACGGCGTACTATCAGCAGAAACGCTGCTATTACCCAATACAGGCGAAATCAAACGCCTGTACGAGAGCTATCCGCAGGCTGTGTCGCTGACACTGCAGACAGATGCCGGCAAAACATTTGTACTTGATTTGCTGCAAAGCAGCCCCTTAGCCACCAACCCCGATATGGGTTATATAGATGCCAACGGCAGGCATCAGGCAGGTTACGAAAAAGCGGCACATTATCAGGGTGCTGTAAGGGGAGAAGACAAATCGATGGCTGCTGTAAGTGTATTTGCAAATGGAGAGGTGATGATATTATTCGCCAATGCAGATGGCAATTATGTACTGGGCAAGCTGGAAGATAACAGCGGCAGGTATATCCTGTACAACGATAAAGACTTTACCGTAAAGCCACAGAATCAATGCGGTGTAGATGACTATGCTGCTTATGATAAAGGCATTGATGAAAATACAGGTAATAAAACCACAGCAGCTTATGAGTGTAAGAAACTGAGCATCTACTGGGAGGCTGACTTCGACCTGTATAAAAACAAAGTGTGGAATGTGACACTGACACAAAACTACCTTACAGGTTTGTTCAACAACGTACAAGCATTGTACCGCAATGAGCAGATAGCTGTTGAGTTGAAATCGGTATATATATGGACAACACATGATGCCTACGACAGTACATCATCGGGTGTGGCGCTCAGCGATTTTCGCAGTACATGGAATGCCAAGAGCAATAGCTTTGAAGGCGACCTTGCCATGCTGATAGCATTGGACGATGGCGGACTGGGTGGTGTTGCCTATCTGGATGTAATGTGCAACCGCAGCACCGCTTATGCATACGGCGATGTAAACGGCTCTTACACAACCATCCCTACCTATTCATGGGATGTAATGATGGTAACACACGAACACGGCCACAATATAGGCAGCAGGCACACACACTGGTGTGGCTGGATGACAGGTGCAGGCGCTACCTGTGGCTCTATTGATGATTGTACTACCAAAGAAAATTCTACGGGTTGCAGTAACTGTACCTATGAGCAGTTTCAGAATTCACAGCCTGTATCTGCATGGCAGGGTTCTATTATGAGCTATTGCCATCTCGTATCTCGTGGAGTAAGCCTTGCAAATGGTTTCGGGCCTTTACCGGGTAATAAAATCCGCACAGAGATTGCCAATGCATCTTGCCTGAAATCTATCATCAGTGCCACGCTTACAGAAACAGCTATATGTAAAGGCACAGGGGCTATCAGCCTTACATACGATACCGCAACTATCGGCACCCGCAACTTTGGTGCAGCACCGTTTACCTACGCATGGTCGAATGGTGGTACTACACAAAACCTAAGCGGGCTGAGTACAGCAGGCGCATATACCGTTACCATTACAGACTCAAATGGTTGCAGCAATCAATACAGCATCAACCTTACTCAAAATACGCACGACAGCTGTGCCAATAACAACACCAGCAATGTTGGAATGACAAGTCAGCAGCCACAGTATGTAAGCCTGTATCCCAACCCTGCACAGCAGCGTTTTACAGTACGGTTTTACACGAAGGGCAAATCGGACATTACCCTGAAAGCTACAGATGTAGTAGGCAAAACAACCTACAGCAATGTAGTACCTGCACAATCAGGTGAAAACAACATCACTATAGATATCAACGGCTGGAACAAAGGTATTTACTTCATCATGCTGCAATCTGCCGACGAACAATACGAAGCTGTGAAACTGATAGTAGAATAAACTATAACGAATAGCATACATAACAAAGCGCAACTGTAATGGTTGCGCTTTGTTGTTTTATAATACAATGTTTTGCAGTAAAGTACATTTTTCAGGATAGTCTGTATTGTAATGCAGACCACGGCTCTCTTTACGGAACTGTGCGCTTTTTACTATCAGGTATCCGGTGGTTATCAGGTTGCGCACCTCGCATAGTTGCGGCGATACACTGGCAGTTTTATACAGGTCTTCTGTTTCGGCATGCAGCAGGTCCATACGGCTCATGGCACGTTGCAGGCGTATGTCGTTTCGTACAATACCCACATAGTCGCTCATCACCTGTTGCACTTCCTTCTGGCTTTGCGTTATCAATATCATCTCCTGCGGGTCTGTTGTACCTTCAGCATTCCAGTCGGGTATTGCTTCGTTGTACTGTACAGCATCTACTACTGCCGCAGCATCTTCCGCACAGCGATGTGCGAACACCAGAGCCTCCAGCAATGAATTGGACGCAAGGCGATTGGCACCATGCAGCCCCGTACTGGCACACTCTCCGCAGGCATACAGGTTCTGGATAGATGTACGCCCCTGCTGGTTTGTTTTGATACCACCACAGCAATAATGTGCGGCAGGTGCTACCGGTATCATCTGTTCCATCACATCAATACCTATACTTTTACACTTGGCATAGATATTCGGGAAATGCTCTTTGAATTTGTGTGCGTCCATGTGGCGACAATCCAGATACACATGCTCTGTACCGCTGCGTTTCATTTCATTATCTATAGCACGTGCCACTACATCGCGTGGGGCAAGGTCTGCACGCTCATCGTAGCTTGCCATAAAAGCCTCTCCGTGTTTGTTACGCAATATGCCGCCATCGCCACGTACTGCTTCTGTTATCAGGAAAGAAGGGCTAACGCCTGCTTCGTACAATGCAGTAGGGTGGAATTGAATAAACTCCATGTTCTCTATCCTTGCTTTTGCACGATACGCCATAGCTATACCATCGCCGGTTGCTATTTTAGGATTGGTAGTAGTGCGGTACACCTGCCCTACACCACCTGCTGCCAGCACTGTTAGTTTAGATAGTATCTTCTCTATTTTATTATTGTCTGTGTTCAGCGCATACACACCATAACAATCTATATCGGGGGTAGATTTTGTAACCAGCATACCCATGTGGTGCTGTGTAATGAGGTCGAGTACAAACCAATGATTGTGTATCTGTATATTGCTATACTTCTTTACTTCTTCTACCAATGCACGCTCTATCTCAAAGCCCGTAATATCTTTGTGATGCAGAATACGAAATGCTGAATGCCCGCCTTCTTTGCCACGCATATAATCTCCTTCGGCATCTTTATCAAACCTTGCCCCCCACTCTATTATTTCATTCACGCGCTCAGGCCCTTCCTTCACCACTATCTCTACTATTTCAGTATTACACAACCCGTCTCCCGCTATCAGTGTGTCTTCAATATGTTTCTGAAAGCTGTCTTTCTCCATATCATTCACCACAGCTATACCACCCTGCGCATACTTGGTATTGGTTTCGTCTGTGTTTGCTTTGGTAAGTATGGTAATGGTTTTATCAGGAAAACGGCGTGCTGTTTTTACAGCGAATGTAAGCCCTGCAATACCCGAACCTATCACCAGGAAATCTGTCTTGAGCATGAATATGTATTTATGAAAAAACGGCTCCTGATACAGAAGCCGTTTACAAAGTTATGTGTTATGAATGAGTTTAGAACTGAGAAGTGCAACCAAACCTTACACCACTGAATGCAGGCTCGTAACGGCAAACACCACCTGTACAATTAATACCTTCCACTTGTTTCACATAAGAAAGTGTAAACCTGTGCGGGCCTTTTGTATATGCACCGAATATATTGTAATAGTGCTGCGGGCCCGATTTAGGAGAGTTTGGCCCTGCGCTGATGTTATACATATCAGACAATGCGAAAGACCATTTAGGAGCGATAGTCAACTCTACAAGGCCGAATATCCATGAACCGAAATCCTGCTGTGTATGCTGGTATTCCCATTCTGTACGTATTGATGTTTTTTTGCTGAGGCGTTTTGTTACTTCAAAAAACGGAATCATTGATTTTACAATCGGCACCAATGGTTTTACCTGATACAATTCCTGATTGTATTCCATGTACTGGAAACCTACCTGCAATATCCAGTCTTTAAAGCCACGGTATTCAGCTTCTGCATAACCTTCGCGGTATAGTGTTACATCTTCCAGCGTATTGATGTAGGTACCATTCAGTGTGATGTTCAGGTCGTCGTTCGGAGCAATCAGTACATCGGCACCTGCTGCTATTTCAGATATATCCTGCGATGCAGGTGTATAACGTGCCATCAGGCGTTGCGGGCGCAGACGTGCTACAATCGGTTGCCAGTTTATCATACCACGGTTCAGTACTTCGTTTGGCGATGTACGCATGATGTAGTTTTCTGTACGCTTACCGGTAAAGTTTACCGCGATGCCTTTTGTTGCATAACCCAATGTGGTGAACAATACATTACCATCTTTATACTGCAGGAAGTTGTCCCTTACAATCGCTTCTTCTGTTTTGTAAGAACCCTCTATATACCATGAAAAGCCGCCTGCGGTTAATGTATTATATGCCGTTACCGCATACATATTGTACTTAGGCACAAAACGCTTATTCGTATCCTGGCTGTTGATGTTTGATACAACAAGGTCCATAGAGCCTTGGTCCAGCGTACGGTTCAGCGCACCAACACCGGATATCATCTGTACATTACCAAGATTGTAATCACCTTCTACATTCGCACCTTTGATAACAGGATTGTATTTAGAGAGGTTGAATTTTTGCTGGCCTGTGAATGCTTTGATAAATACATGGTCGGTCAGCTGATACTTCAGCCTGATACCAATCAATGAGTTATCTATCAGCAATCCGCGGTCTTCGTAAGCGCGGAACATTACACCACTGCCTATCTGGTCGTAAATATAACCTACAGTGATGCTGAGGTTTTCAAAATCTTTACCAACACTCCACGCACCGATACCAAAACCATTGAGTGCTTGTGTAGGATTGAACAAGTTTGAATTATGAAAAGCATCTGCACGCAATGTTGCAGTAAAACCTTTGTAATTATAACGCAGGCCAAGCCATCCTTCACCACCACTTAAGTAATTATCATACAGCGGATTGTTCGCTGCATTAATTGCTTCATCTCTCTGGAAGAAGTTGGCGTTCAGCATCAGATCGCCTGAGAGTGTTCCCTGTGCAAGCAACGTGTTTGCAGAAAGTAACAATACTGTTAAAAAACTTAAGAAAGATTTCATTAAAAGGTTATTAAATTTGGAAAATCTAACGAATTTAGTTTCTTTACTAAACTTTGGCAAGGTTTTAGATTATTTATTTACAAATCAATGAAACGTATTATGAAAAAAGTATTAGCCAGTGTATTTACTTTATTTATTTCAGTAAGTGCTATGGCACAGTCGGCTGTCGAATTGCCTAACACACAGATAAAAGATGTTAATACGGGCAAAAAGGTAGCATTTGACCAAACGGTGGAGAAAGGCAAGGTGACATTAATAAATTTCTGGGCTACATGGTGCGTACCTTGTAAGAAAGAAATTAAAAACGTACGCGAAAAACTGCCTAACTGGAAGAAAGAAGCAGACTTTAATTACATAACCATATCTATCGACGAGTCTCGTGCAGAAGGCCTCGTACGCAGCTATGCAAAATCTCAGGGTTGGGATTTCCCTTATTATATAGATGCAAACTCTGACCTGAAGCGTTCCCTGAACTTCCAGACAGTACCATTTACTATTGTTATAGATAAGAATGGTAAGGTTGCCTACTCTCATGCAGGATATGAAGAAGGTAGCGAAGAAGAAGTATGGAACAAGATAAAAGAACTGAGCAAGTAAAAAACTGCTTTCATATTTAACAAAAGCCTCTGCTGATGCAGGGGCTTTTTTCGTAAATTGTAGTACTAAACACAACACTATGTTATCTAAAAGCATACAGGAGGCACTTAACAAACAAGTAGCTATGGAAGCTGAGTCTTCTCAGGCATACCTTGCTATGGCATCGTGGGCAGAAATACAGCCGGGGCTGGATGGTGTAACGGAGTTTTTCTACCAGCAGGCTAACGAAGAGCGCGTACATATGCTGAAACTGATACGATACATTAACGAGCGTGGTGGTTTTGGTGTGGTACCTGCATTGGAACAACCAATCATTACGTACCAATCGCTGAAACGCGTATTCGAAGAATTTCTGAAACACGAACTGGCAGTATCTGATAGTATTAATGAACTGGTAGGGATGGCATTAGAGGAAAAAGACTTCGCAACTCACAACTTCCTACAATGGTATGTATCGGAACAAATAGAAGAAGAAAGGCTTGCCAGAACGCTGAACGACAAACTGGAACTTGTAGGTGACGACAAAAGCGGTATTTACCTGTTCGACAGGGATATCATGTTATTCAGGCCGAAGCAATAAATGCTTTGTATATATAAACACAAGAGCGGGTATCTTCAGGATACCCGCTCTTATTATTTTATTGTCGTTGTATTAATATTGGTATGAACCTGTGATAGATGGGTAATATGCCCTTGACAAATCGTAGAATACAGGCGATGTTTGTATAATACCACCCATATTGTATGTCCACTTCAGGTTGCCGGTTGTGTCCAGTTTATAGAACATCTTATCGAAGCCACCCATATATACACTACCATCTGTTGCCAGTACAGAAGACTGTATCAGGCTTTTAGTCAGGTATTTCCATTTAAGAGAGCCATCCAGAATATTCAGCGCATACAGGTAAGAGTCGTAACCACCGATATAAACAACCTGTCCATAAGCAGCCGCAGAAGACATTACGCGGTCATTTGTTTTAAACTTCCACCTTGCAGTTTTTGCTGTACTATCTACACAATACACATAGTTATCAGCACTACCGAATATTACGTTACCACCATATACAATAGGTGATGAAGCTACAATACCACCAGTAGGGAATGTCCATGCAGGTGTACCGTTGCTAAGATACAGTGCGTGCATATTTCCATCAGTAGAGCCTACATACAAGTATGGGCTGCTGACAGCCGGAGATGATGAAAGGCTACCAACAGGCACCGGTATGCTACCTGCCCATTGTTGAATACCATTCACAATATTTAAAGACTTGATAACACCTTTTGTATTGGCTACTATCAGGCCACCGTTGTATATCACCAGAGATGACAATACAGTATCTACCATGTCATGTTTCCACCTGATATTATCCGCATTCACATCCAGTGCATATACCGTATCGTTTAAAGACGCTATATAAACGGTTTTACCATCACTGACAGGAGAGGAGTAAAAGCCTTTGAAATCCGCATCATTAAAGTAATATTTCCTTACTACTGTACCCTTTTTAACATCCAGCTTGTAGAATGTATCTGCTGACGGAACGTACAGGAAATTACCAACAACGATAGGTGTAGCCACAATGTTGTTATGCATATTCAGCTCCCATTTGGTGGTACCTGTAGCGGGGTCTATTGCATACAGATATCGGTTTTGACTGCCTATGAAAACAGACGGTGTATATGTATCTGGCAATGGCTCGTCCGGGCTGTATGTTTTTTGTTTACAAGCGGCAAACAATAAACAGGTTGTGGTAACTACAGCCAATGATTTCATCCAACGTTGCAGCATGATTCTCGTAATTGTTAAAGTATTAAGTAATGCAAAATAGGCGATTTCAGCTTTTATTGCAATAGTTATATAAAAGAAATCCGGCCTTTTTTATAAATAAGACCGGATTTTCTGTATTAATGGTTTGTACCTTATGCCAATGTCTTTTCCTTTTGGCGCTTGATGCGGTTTACCATAGAGTTGAATGCGAGGTCGAAAGACTCTTCAAAAGCCTTAGACTGATGCTTTACAAAAAACGTGTGTTTAGGTATGTGCACCTTGATTTCAGCTACTTTATCTTTTATGTTGTGTACCACATTATCTAATACCAGATACACTTCTACTCCTATTATCCTGTCGTGGAATGTGCGAAGCTTGTCGAGTTTCTTGTTCACGTGTTCCAGCAATTTACTATCCGCTTCAAAATGCACTGATTGAATTTGCACGTTCATAAGGCAAAAATTTATGGTTAAAAAATATATTTAATCACCCTCTCGGATGGGCATTTTTGTGAATTTCCTTGAGTTTGTCAATGTTGTTGTGTGTGTATACCTGTGTTGCAGCCAGGCTGCTGTGCCCCAGCAAATCTTTGATAGCCTGTATATTGGCGCCATTGTTCAGCAAATGTGTTGCAAATGTGTGCCTCAATACGTGCGGGCTTTTTTTATGTAATGTTGTAGTTGTTGATAAATATGTTTTTACCACCCTGTAAACATAGCCTGCGTATAACTGCTGTCCGCTTTCCAGTACCAGCAGATGATTATCGTCGTATGTTTCCAGTTTACGTTTTTCCTGTATATACTCGTCGAGTGTATCTAACAGCATTGGGCTGACGGGGACCAAGCGCTCCTTATTACCCTTACCAAGGATACGAACCTGTTTCAGGCTTTTTTCGATATCTTTTTCTTTCAGATTTACGAGTTCACTGCGGCGCATACCTGTCTGATACAGCAAATCGCATATCAGGCGGTCTGTAAAGCCTTTGAATCCTTCTTCAAATTGAATTTCTTCTAATAAATATCCTGTTTCCTGCTCTTTCAGGTACACAGGAAGGCGCTCTGCCTTGCGCATGGCATGCAATTGGCGTACAGGGTTTTTCTTTACCGCCTGCAGCTTCAATAAATATTTGTAAAAGGAATTGACCGCAGATAATTTACGGTTGATAGAGCTTGCCTGAAGGTTCTGCTCTTTGAAAGTGGCCAGCCAGCTGCGTACATGAAAATGGCTTATCACCCTTTCATCATCAAGCCCGAATTGGCTGCTTATATATTCATTAAATTGACATAAATCCCTTTCGTATGCGCCGAGAGTATGTTGTGCGTATCGCTTCTCAAACCTGAGATATTGTAGGTAATCTGTTATCCGATGCTCTATCATAGAAAAACCCGGTACTGTAAATATAATCATTTACAGTACCGGGTGCAATACTATTATCAGATAACTTTGTTAAAAAAGCTATTAATCCAGTTTTCCTGCTGCCATTTGCTGACGGTAGATTGCTTTCAACACTTCTGTACGACGTTTTACAGAAGGTTTTGTGAAAGACTGACGTTCGCGCAGTTGATTCAGTGTACGAGACTTCTCATACTTCTTTTTGTACTTTTTCAGCGCCTTGTCAATGTTTTCGCAATCTTTTGAGTCTATTATCAACATAATTATATACCCCCTTTTTGCATTTGGGATGGCAAAGGTAATGTTTTTTATGATTTGAACAAACTTTTTAGGTGGTTTGCACGAAAACTGATAATTTTAAAGCATTACATACGTTATAGAATAGAGTGTCAGTAAAAAACACATATAAATCATTTGCAGTTATCCTTACGCTGGGTATTTCTCTGCTTGCCTGCAGCAAAGTTGAAAAAGCTGAGGTAAATGATGACCGTTTAAACAAACCGTACTGCAACGACCCAGAAGCAATCAACTATAATTGGGACTTTCCCGGAATACCCGACAATACCACATGTTTCTTTCCGTTGGAAATCTTTCAGGGCACATATTTATTCAGGGATACGGTTTTAGACAATGACTTCCAGCCTGTAGATACTACGGCATTCAATATCAAACTGTTCGGGCTATCAGCATCTAAAATCAAAATCGGCATCACCGGTTTCTGCCAGTCGGAAACTTTAAAACTGACTGCCGATAGATTTTACAAAGCCTATCTTGACTCGACAGTAGTTAATGTCAACGGGTTTGACAGCAAACTAACAGGACAGTTGATGTGCAGTGTAAAGGATACGGCAAGCGGCTTTATTCAAAAAAGCCAAACTGACTCTAATAAACTGACCATATTCTTCACAGTTGCTACAGATACAGGCTACAGCTACCACAAGGGTACGGCCATAAAGCAGTAATTTTGCACCATGTTTACAGGTATTATCGAGGCCACAGGCACTATCGCTTCCATTGCACCATCGGGTACTAATATCGACATATGGGTTGACAGCCCGATAACAAACGAACTAAAGATTGACCAGTCTGTAGCACACAATGGTGTATGCCTGACAGTGGTAGCCATAGAAGGCAGTAAGTATAAAGTAACTGCCGTACAGGAAACATTACTTAAAACAAACCTCAGCAACTGGCAGGCCGGTGATATCGTAAACCTGGAACGCGCTATGAAAGTTGGCGACAGGCTGGACGGGCATTTTGTACAAGGACATGTGGATGCTATTGCTACTTGCATTGAAAAACAAACATTAGAAGGCAGCTGGTTATTCCGTTTCCGTTTTCCGGAACAGTTTGCAGCATTGGTTATAGAAAAAGGCTCTGTATGCCTGAACGGCGTAAGCCTTACCGCTTTCAACATCGGCAAAAATGAGTTGACAGTTACCATTATACCATACACGTACAACCATACCAATTTCAGTCAGATAGAAAACGACACCATCATCAATATTGAATTTGATGTGCTGGGCAAATACCTGCTGCGCCAACAGGAAGTGGCCGCATAGCATTCCCTACGAAGACATATTTATGGTATCTTTAAGCTGCGCTTACGCCAATATGTAACGATAAGCCGCTTTACCCCCTGATGCAGAAGCCTGAGATTAAACCATACTACGATGTGGCCATTATTGGCGCAGGTGTAGGCGGACTGACAACCGCAGCATTGCTTAGCAAAGCAGGCTTCAGCGTATGTGTATTAGAAAAAGAACCACATGCAGGTGGCTACCTTGCCGGTTTCAGAAGAAAAGATTTTCGTTTCGATACAGCCATTCACTGGCTGAACCAATGCACACCGGGTGGGATGGCATGCAAAGTATTTGACCTGATAGGCAATGACCACCCCAATGTAATACCCCAACGCAGGATAAGACGATACAAAGGAGAGAGCTTTGACTACCTGCTGACCAATAACCCTGATGAACTGCGCGACCAACTAATAAGTGAGTTCCCGCATGAGAGAGAAGGATTAATACGCTTCTTCAAAGCGGCTAAAAAACTGGGTAAATCATTCAGTGAATTCAGCAAGATTTTTCGCACAGAAGAAAGCATGACGCTGATGGAGCGCATGAAAAACAAGCTGCCACTGCTGAAGTTTGCTATGCCATTTATCCCCTACATAGCCTACACAGGAGAGAAGGGATTAAAAAGGGGCCTGAATAAATTCTTCAAAGACGAAAACATACATAAAATATTTACAGGAGAAACAGAACTGCTATCGTGCCTGGTACCTATAGGCTGGGCATATTATGGCGATTTCCAAAGCCCACCCATAGGTGGCGGGCAAGTGATCCCCGAATGGATGGAGCATGTTGTAAATTATTATGGCAATGATATTTTTTACAAAGCCGTGGTAGATGAAATAATACTTGAGAATAACACAGCTTCCGGCGTACGTTTTACACACTTCAATACAGCACACACCGTAAAAAGCAAATATGTAGTAGCAGCATGCGATATTGAAACACTGTATGAAAAAATGTTACCAGCCGATACTATACCCGAAAAACTAAAAGGCAAATTAAAAGACGCAGATATATACAGCTCTTCTGTAACAATATCCATAGCACTGGACTGTACACCTGATAAACTGGGATTCAACGAAGAACTGGTACATATTGTAACAGAACACACCATTACAGGTTCGCAATGCGACGGCAATCCGCAAACAAGCGAAATAAGCATACTGGCACCATCTTTCAGAGACCCCTCATTAGCTCCTGAAGGACAAGGTACACTCACATTATTTATGCCTGCCTTTATGGATTATAATAATGAGTGGCTGACAGAAAAGGACAGTGAGGGTAATTATAAACGTGGCGATGCTTATAAAAAACTGAAAGAAGAAATAGCAGAAGTTATCATTAAGCGCGTAGAAGATATGGTAGCACCGGGGCTTCGCTCACACATATTGTTTTATGATGTTGCAACACCTGTTACCCATTGGCGCTATACCGGCAATCGTGGCGGAACTATGATGGGAGCCAAACCGGGCAAGAAGAATATGCAAAACAAAATAGCCCACTACCGGACACCTGTGAAAAACCTGCTGCTGGGCGGGCACTGGGCAGAGCTTGGCGGTGGTGTGCCGATAGCAGTAAAGGCCGGCACCAATGCATCGTTACTGATATTTAAAAAAGAAAAGCCCGAAGCATTTAAGCTGCTGGCCGGCTATATGGACGATACGATATCGCTTGAAACACTGCAACAGGCAACCTGTTTCAAACCATATTCTAACAACTGGACACAAGAAGCTACACCTGCACAGAAGGCTGCCATGCGCAGGCAGGCACAATCTGCTGCAGAATAATTTCTGTACTTTTACACGCTTATTATACACTATGCGCATTGCCTTCGACGCCAAACGTGCTTACCAAAACAATACCGGACTTGGCAACTATAGCCGTTCACTGATAGCATCGCTGGCAGAAGTGTATTCTGAAAATGCGTATTACCTGATGGCGCCTAAGCAAACAACAATGTTTGACACGGCACCATATAACAATATACATACCATTACCCCGTCGGGCATATTCAAAACAGTCAGCTCATTATGGCGAAGCAATTATGTAACCCGCGACCTTAAGAAACTAAACATAGATATTTATCACGGGTTGAGCAATGAAATACCTGCCGGCATACAACACACAAGCATCAAATCTGTGGTAACAATACATGACTTAATATTTGAGCGCTACCCCAAACAATACAAACCGATAGACAATGCTATCTACAGAAAAAAGTTCAGCAACGCATGCAAGCATGCGGATAAAGTGATAGCCATCAGCGAACAGACAAAACAAGACATCATACAATACTACGGCACAGCTGAAGAAAAAATTGTGGTATGCTACCAAAGTTGCAACCCGATATTTGAACAAAAAATAACTGATGCAGAAAAACAACGCATCAAGGGTAAATACAAACTACCAGACACTTACTTTTTGTATGTAGGCAGTGTGATAGAACGAAAAAATCTGCTGAATATCTGCAAAGCCCTGAAAGAGCTGCAACCAACTATCAAAATACCATTGGTAGTAATTGGTACTGGGCGTGAATATATGCAGGTGGTGAAAGCCTTTGTATCTGAAAACGGGCTGACACAAGATGTCATCTTTTTATCGGAACAGGACGCAACAATAGATGATGCCGATTTCAGGTCTGCCAAAGACTTTCCTGCCATATATCAAAGTGCTATAGCAATGATATACCCATCGGTGTACGAAGGTTTTGGCATACCAATACTGGAGGCTATGTGGAGTGGCACTCCTGTTATCACTTCCAACACATCCTGCATGCCCGAAACAGGAGGGGATGCTGCATATTATATAGACCCATACGCAGTAGCCGATATTGCAAAAGCAATGACAAGAATCGCTACAGACCAACAGGTTCGTAGTGAAATGGCACGCAAAGGCTATGTGCAGGCACAAAAATTTACACCCGCATCTTGCGCAGCGGCAGTAATGCAGGTGTACGAATCGTTATTGTAATACTTATTTTTTATTGGGCACAAAAGTTGGCTCCGGTGCAGGGCGTATCAATAATTTTGAACTAAGGTTCGGGAACACGCTACGCCACTTCGACAAGACCTTGTCTGTAGCATCGATAAAATACCATGTCTTTCCTTTATCAGGAGATAATGCTATCAAAGTTGTTTGAGTAGTGATTATTCCGTTTTCCAGTTTCATCTTCATGTACTGGGGTATCGTACACTGATACTCGCCGGCTGTATCGATAATTGCAGTAGCATCCCCGGGCCATGCAGCTAATATCTTAGAGCCCTGGTTTTCGATGCTCGCTATCTGCGATTGCAAATCCTTTTCAATCTTTTCAGCTCCACCGGGTGTACTTTCTACCACTTTAGGGTAAGTAGTTTTTACAAAATCGTGCAGATTTTTCTTCACCAATGCATCATTCATTTTTTTAGCGGCAATCTTCACAGCGGGCTTCAATTTCTGTATGTCTGCCTGCGCATTTGCACTTACCATGCTGCTAATTAATATTCCTGTCAATAGTATGCGTCTCATTATAGTTTGGATATGCGGATAGTAAATATAGCGTACTATCTCTTTCATACAATCAGCAGATGCGTTAAATATTCATTGGGGAAACAATCAAGCCGATTAACTTCGGGTTACATCTCAACTTTCTCCAGCATCTCGAAAAACCTGACAATATCTGTCGCCAGTTCTTGTCCCTGCTTACTTATCAGTATTGCATGGCCTACATTTGTATAATAAGAAGGTTGTTTAACTACAGAGTGGATGTGTTTCATCAGGTATGCAGCACTTGCCTTGCGCGAAGTGCCATCGTCTTCAGACTGTGCTATTTTAACGGGGATTTTTATTCGTGGCATCAACGGCTTTACCTTAGCAAGCAATACACGCAGGTTTTTCATAGCGGCCAAAGGCAATCTGCCCTTGCCCGACAAAACGGTACTGATTATGTATCTGCTGTAAGTAGGTGTATTGATACAAACCAGCGCTTCTATATTGTACCTGGTTGCCAGTTCAATAGCAATGAGCCCGCCCATACCTTGCCCTACTATAAATATCTTTTTACACTGTTGTACAAGCTTCAGCAAAGCAGTTTCCGCAGAGAATATCCATTGCTTGTAGTCTGTGGTTTTCAGGTCTTTCCAATCGCCTGTGTGCCCCTTCAGGGATGGAGCAGCTACTATATATCCTCTTTCTTCCAATGGTTTTATCAGTGGCGTTATTTCATGTACGCCACCACCCAAGCCATGTATCAGTAAACAGCCGTAACCGGATTGCATAAATCGTAAGATAAAAAATAATAGAGAAAATATAAGGGCTTATTTCCTGCCGATGATGCGCATACGGTGTTTTTCGCCCCATGTATGCAGTTCACCGATTACTTTTTTGAGCGTGCGCCCATAATCAGTAAGCGAGTATTCTACAGTTACCGGCATGGTATCATACACTGTACGTTTTACAAGGTCGTTCATTTCAAGGTCTTTCAATTCTTTTGAAAGCATCTTTGCAGTAATGCCGGGTATATCCCGCTCCATTTCCTTGAAACGTTTATCTGCAAATATCAGCGATACAATTATCGGTAGTTTCCATTTGCCACTGAGTATATCCAGCGCATCGCGCACAGCCATTATCCGCTTGCCGCATGCCTCGTGATTTGCGCCCGTGGGGCATTCGTTATCCTTATGTTTTGTCCCTGCCATATATAGCTGCTTTCTTGTAGTATACCGGTATACAATAGTATAGTAGTATAAAAAGTATAGCAAATATACGGAGGTTTGCACGTATAAAACAAAAGAAAATGAAAAGAGATAAAATTATCTACTGGGTGAGTACGGGGTTGGTAAGCATTGGTTTTCTGCTTAGCAGCATCATGTATCTTACCAGCAATCCTGAATTAATGAAAAGCTTCAGCGAAATAGGTTTTCCTGTATTCTTTGTAACCATTCTTGGCATATCAAAACTAACAGGTGCCATCGCACTGGTAAACCCGTGGATGCCGAAACTACGTGAGTGGGCTTATGCAGGTTTTACATTTACGCTTATTGGTGCTGTATGGACACACGTAGCAACAAATACCCCGTTTATAGCTCCGTTGTTTTTCATGCTCTTATTGGGTATATCCTATTTTTTCAGCAACAGGATTAGAAAAACAGTGACTAATACGGTCTTATAAGCCATTTACACTCATAAATACCCAATAAATGGTATTTATGAGTGTGTATTGTTTGCTATATTGCTATATATCCTGCTATACTATTGCATAAGCAAACCCGATATATCGCTATCCTGATATGCTGCTTCTTTTGTTGCAGCGGTTTGCTGGCACAAGACACATTTGACGGGCTATTCAAAAAGGGTGATTCCATTTTTCGCAAAGGCGACTATGCTGCTTACCTGAAAACAATGATGCAGGCGCATGAGCTTGCAGAAGCATCGGGCGACTGTAATAAACTATGCAGGACAACACTAAAGATTGCCGGTGCATATTATTATCTCCAAGACAGGAAGCTAAGCCTTAAGTGGATGTACAAAGGCCATACATTGGCCTACAACTGTGCTGCTGATTCTTTCAAATGGATTTCTTCAAGACAGATTGGTGCTATCTATTTTGAGGATGGCAAGAAAGACTCTTCATTATACTACCTGAAAGAAGCAGAACGTGAAATAACGAAAACAGATGGCAATTGGGGTGAACGCTCTTACCTGTATGCGATATTGGGAGAAACATACTACTATAGTTTTAAGGATAAAGTAAACGGACGCCGATGCCACGACCTGGCAATGGAATATGCCATACGAAGCAGCGACACTATTAAAATGGCATTTGCCAACGTAAAAAAAGGCAGTTATTACACCAGCGAAGGCGACTGCAAAACCGGCATACCTTATTATAAAAAAGCAATACAGCTATATGAAGCAGTACACCTGCCCGAAGGTGTCATGTATGCAGTACAAATGTTGGGATGGTCTTACAGCAAATGTGGCTTTGCAGACAGCAGCTACAAGGCAATGCTGATACTTAAGAACCTGCGGGACTCTATCTTCAAAGACGAAACTGCAAAGAAAACAGCTGAATACCGTACACTATACGAAACCGAAAAGAAAGAACGGGAGAACCTATTGTTGCAAAAGCAGAATGTAGAACAGGAACGTAAAACACAAATACTGTTGATATCATCTATTGCAGGCTTCCTGATACTGATTGCAACATTCTGGGTGATATATATCCGATACAAACACAGGAAAAAAGCTGAGATGGATGAACGCATCGCAATGCAACAGAAGCTGCGCTTTAAAGCGGTGATGGAAGCGGAGGAAAAAGAACGTGTGCGTATAGCAAGAGAACTGCACGATAGCCTTGGGCAGATGCTATCTGCGGCTAAGATGAATATATCTGCCATGGACTCTTATAACACTGATGATGCAAAGCTGGCAGGCAATGCAAAGAAACTGATAGATGATTCTGTAAAAGAGGTGCGCACTATATCTCACAACCTGATGCCTACCAGTCTGATGGAAAAAGGCATAGAACCTGCACTGAACGAACTGGCTGCAAAAATTAATGATACAGGACTGCTGCAAATAGACCTGCTGGTAAGCGCAGGCGATGAACGCCTAGACAGCTCTGTAGAAATAGCCATCTACCGTATAGTACAAGAGGTGGTGAATAATATGATAAAACACAGCAAGGCCAACCGTGTAGAGGTAATGCTGGATTATAATGCCGAGAAAGTGTACCTATCTATCAAAGACAATGGTGTGGGCTTTGATACTGCCAATATAGAAACCAGCAGCGGTATTGGCTGGCGCAACATTTTTTCTCGTGTATACATGATGAATGGTGATGTGCAGATACAATCTCAGCCCGGCAGAGGTACGCTGGTTAATATTGAGTTTGCGAAGTAGTAATAGTTTCATTCACTGATACAACAAACCTGTTTGTTAAGATATTGAAACTGTATTTACTGATAGAAATACTCCATTGTATCTGTTGAATGATAACTATCAGAATAAGTATCGTGTATCGATAACACGGGCAATTTTGCATCATTATATTTATAGCCACAAGTGTGGGTAGCTTTTTGAACAAATCCACCAGTACTATAGTTTACTACCTCCCACGCTACAGGATTATTTCCTTTCCATGCATCATTGAGTATTATACCAATTGCAGGCATAGCCGAATGTATGGTAAAACAATCATCGTATTGCTTGTAAGTTGTAACAACCCTGAACAACTGATGTCCATAAGGACCTGTTGGAGTGGTTGTATCTCCCAGATACGTCAACTCCCTGCTTGTAACATTACCATCAGGCGAATAAGATATGGCTTCAGTTGTTATCTTCTTTCCGTTAATATCATAACTATTGATAACACTCACCCTTCCGGATGTGTATTTATACTCTGACAAAAGAACACCTTGCTTGTTGTACCTGCCAAGCAAATTACCATCTGTTGAATATTTGTATTCTGAGGAGTAGAAGTTAGAGTCTGAAACGAATGTTCTGTATACCCTTTTATAATTGTCGTATAGATAACCGGTAGGATAGGTATTGTATGTCCATGGCCCGCTACCATGCGCTGCACGGTAGTAATAATAGGTTGTTATTGATTTAACAAGATTGTCAGCATTGTAATTATAAATCACATTTACCTTGCCATTATTGTATGTTTTTACAAGTTTGTACTTGGTAGTAATGGTAACATTTACAGCAGGTTCGTTTTTCTTGCACGATGCGATGAGCACCAACAGTAAAACAGGGAGGGTGTATTTCATATTTATAGGTTTATATAAAGTTACAACAGATGCTGTAAAGTTTATAGCAACACAATATTCTGTACAGTTATATGACAATAAAAAAGCCACCCTTATGGATGGCTTTTGTTATTTACAAACCTGATTGTGCTTAGAGTGCTAAGTCTGCATCGTCTGCAGCAGGTTGTTGTGGTTCTTGTTGCGGTTGTGCAGCTTGTTCGCCACCGTTGTTATGTTCGCGGCGCGGACGGTCTTCGCGAGGGCCACGGTTTTCGTTACGGCGGTCGCCACCACCACGGCGGTCGTCACGACGTGGGCCACGGTCATTGCGGTCTCCCCTGTCACCACGGTCGCTACGCTCACGTTTCTCAGGTTCTACATAACCTTCAGGCTTTGGCATCAGTGCTTTGCGGCTCAGGCGCAGTTTGCCCGTTTTAGGGTCTGTACCTATCAGCTTCACTTTTACCTTATCACCTTCTTTCATTACACCTTCCAGGCTATCAAGACGGCTCCAGCTTACTTCAGAGATGTGCAGCAAACCTTGTTTGCCCGGCATAAACTCTACAAACGCACCGAATGTCTGGATACCTTTTACCACACCTTCGTAAGTTTCGCCAACCTCAGGTATCGCTACGATGCCTTTAATCCAGCTAAGTGCTTTATCAATGCCATCTTTATTAGCAGAGAATATTTTCACTTCGCCTCGGTCGTTTATTTCTTCTATAGATATAGTAGTACCTGTTTCGCGTTGAATTTCCTGAATGATTTTACCACCCGGTCCTATCACAGCGCCGATAAATTCGCGGTCGATGTTGATTTGTTCGATGCGTGGTGCGTGCGGTTTCAGTTCTGCACGTGCAGCAGGGATACATTCATACATTGCATCCAGAATGTGCAAACGTCCGCGACGTGCCTGTTCCAGTGCCTGCATCATAATATCCATGCTCAGGCCATCTACTTTAATATCCATCTGGATACCGCAGATACCATCGCGTGTACCGGTTACTTTAAAGTCCATATCACCCAGGTGATCTTCATCACCAAGGATATCTGTGAGGATAGCAAACCTGTTGTTATCACCAGATATCAGGCCCATTGCCACACCACTTACGTGTTTAGGCATTGGTACACCTGCATCCATCAGTGCCATAGAACCCGCACACACAGTAGCCATAGACGAAGAACCGTTAGATTCCAGAATGTCTGACACTACACGTGTAGTATAAGGCCATGCTTCGCCAGCAGGCATCATCTGTGCCAGTGAACGTTTTGCCAGGTTACCGTGACCAACCTCGCGACGTCCGGGGCCACGCATAGGTTTTGTTTCGCCTGTAGAGAACGGAGGGAAGTTGTAGTGAAGTATGAATTTGGTATAATCAGATGTTGCTGCACTTTCTATCAGCAGTTCATCTTCTTTAGTACCTAATGTTACTGTAGTTAATGATTGTGTTTCGCCACGCGTAAACAATGCAGAACCGTGCGGAGAAGGCAGTATGTCTGTTTCCAGTGTCAGTACACGTACTTCATCCAGCTTACGGCCATCAAGGCGTGTACGCTCGTCCAGCATCATATTGCGGATGATTTCTTTTTCCAAATCGTGGAAGATATCACCCAGCAGTGCAAGGTCTTCTGCTTTTACCGGTGTTGCAAAACCAGGCACGGTAGTAGTACCGTCTTCGTTTGCTACCAGTGTAGCATCAAAAGCTTCGCGGATAGCTTTGAAAGCATCGCTGCGTTCGTGCTTACCTAATGCTCCTTTTGCTACTTTCAATATATCTGCAGATACCAGTGTAGCTATATGTACAGCCAATTCAGGATTAGTGTATGGCTTATCGTATTCACGTTTAGCGGTAATACCTTTCAGGTCGCGCAGTTGTTCCTGTGCTTTGATTTGTGCACGGATAGCAGCATGGCCCAGTTCGATAGCTTTTACCACATCAGCTTCCTGACATTCTTTCGATTCGCCTTCCACCATCATGATGTTCTTTTCGGTAGCGGCAATGATGAAGTCCATGTCGGCATTAGCTAACTGGCTGCGGTATGGATTGATAACGTATTCGCCGTTGATACGGGCAACACGTACTTCAGATATTACTTCTTGTATAGGTACATCAGATACTGCGATAGCAGCAGATGCTGCCAGACATGCCAGAGAATCAGGCATTACTTCAGGATCGCTGGATATCAGTGTAACCAGTACCTGTACTTCGCACAGATAATCATCAGGGAATAATGGGCGCAATGCGCGGTCTATCAAACGAGAGATGAGTATTTCATAATCGCTCAGGCGGCCTTCGCGTTTGAAGAAAGAACCCGGGATACGGCCTGCAGATGCAAACTTCTCCTGGTAATCAACAGTTAAAGGGAAAAATGATTGACCCGGTTTAGGCTTTTTGGCAGCTACAACAGTAGCCAGCAGCATGGCATTACCCATACGCACTACTACAGAGCCATCAGCCTGACGAGCCATCTTACCTGTTTCTATGCTTATCTCACGACCGTCGTCCAACTTAAAGGACACGGAAATGGGCTTTGGAATCATAATAAAAAATTAGATGTGTACAAAAAAAACTATTCCCAACCACCGGGTTGGGAATAGCATAAGAGATATTACTTACGGAGACCTAGTTTTTCAATCAATGCACGATAAGAAGCAAGGTTGCTGCGAGTAAGATATTGCAACAAACGCTTACGACGCCCTACCATCACCATCAGGCCACGTTGGCTTGAAAAATCTTTTTTATTAGTTTTCAGGTGATTAGAAATATGGTTGATACGCTCTGTCAGCGTAGCTATCTGAGCCTCGATAGAACCTGTGTTCTTTTCGTTTTCACCGTAAGTTTTAAAAATGTTTGCCTTTTTTTCAGCGCTTAAATGAGACATTTGCATCAAAATTTAATATATAACGACACTTTTTCGGACGGCAAAGATAATCAAATATTTGGCATTTATGATTTGTTGTGCAGGATTTATCCTGAAAAAATAGAGAAAAATTATTATTTCTTCGTTAAAAAGGGCTTCAAATAAGCATTATAAATAATACCAACCCCTTTAATCCATGCTAATACCACTTCCATCATCCCTTCAAAATCTTACCTTTGCAGCCTCAATTACCGTATCTAATGACTATTGCAGCGCAGATAAAGCAAATTACAGAACAGGCACTGAAACATTTGTTCCCCGAAGCCGATATACAGGCTTCTATGATTACCGTAAACCAGACAAAACCTGAGTTTACCGGCGATTATACCATTGTTTTATTCCCTTTTGTAAAGCTGTTGCGACAAAAACCCGATGAATTGGGCCGTCAACTGGGCGACCATCTGGTAGCTACACACGGCAACTTGTTTACTTCTTATGCCATCGTAAGCGGTTTCCTGAACCTGACAGTACAGGACAGCTTCTGGGCGGCTTTCCTTACTAAAGAATATAACAACACTGCATTTGGCGAAAAACCAAAGAACGGCAAAAAGGTAATGGTAGAATACTCTTCTCCCAACACCAACAAACCACTGCACTTTGGCCACCTGCGCAATATATTTCTCGGCTATGCTATGGCCGATGTACTGAAAGCCAATGGCTATGATGTAATAAAAGCCAACCTGATAAACGACCGTGGTATACACATCTGCAAATCGATGATTGCATGGATGCGATATGCCAACGGTGCTACACCACAAAGCACGGGTATAAAAGGCGACCACCTGGTGGGTGATTATTATGTTGCGTTTAATGACATCTACAAAGCAGAAGTAAAACAACTGGTAGAAGGTGGCATGGAAGAGGCCGTTGCAGAGAAGGAAGCTTCTATCATGAAAGAGGCGCAGGAATTGCTGCGTAAATGGGAAGCGGGTGATAAAGAAGTTTACAGCCTTTGGGAAACCATGAATGGCTGGGTATATAAAGGATTTGAAGAAAGCTACAAACGCCTTGGCGTAGATTTTGACAAGATGTACTATGAGAGCAATACCTATTTATTAGGTAAGAGCCTTGTAGAAGAAGGGTTGAAAAAAGGCGTGCTATACAAGAAAGACGATGGCAGCGTATGGATAGACATGACTGCAGATGGCCTCGACCAGAAACTACTGCTGCGTAGTGATGGCACATCTGTATACATGACACAAGACCTTGGTACAGCACAATTGAAGTATAACGACTGTGGCGGACTCGACCAGTCTATATATGTAATAGCGGATGAGCAGAACTACCACATGCAGGTACTGAAGCTGATACTGCAAAAGCTTGGCGAACCTTGCGCCGATGGTATCTATCACCTGTCTTACGGCATGGTAGAACTGCCAAGTGGACGTATGAAGAGTCGTGAGGGTACTGTAGTAGATGCGGATGATATGATGGACGAGATGATAGACATGTCTCGCCAGCAAACAGAAGAAGCAGGCAAAACAGAAGGTTTTACTCAGGAAGAACTGGACAAACTATACTACACCATTGGTATGGGTGCATTGAAATTCTACCTGCTGCGTGTAGACCCTAAAAAGAAAATGATATTCGACCCGAAAGAGTCTATAGACCTGCACGGATTTACAGCCACTTTCATACAATACGCACATGCGCGTATCTGTTCTATCCTGCGCAAAGAAGGTTTGCCGCTGTTGCCTGACAACAACACATTCGCGTCGTTTGCACTGACGCAGGGCATAACACCTGCAGAAAAAAAGCTGGTAGTAGCGTTAGAACAATACCCTGCTATATTGGAAAATGCTGCCGCTGAATACAATCCGTCGCTGCTGTGCAACTACTGCTTTGCGCTGGCACAACAGTTCAATTCTTTCTATGACGAACATAGCATCAGCAAAGCAGAAAACGAGGAGAAGAAACAACTACGCCTGATGTTGATTGTGATGACAGCAAAAACTATGCGTCATGCCATGAAGCTACTGGGCATTGCATTGCCAGAGAAGATGTAGTTGAAAGAATAAAGATTTAATAATCGGGGATTGGGAGTTTTCTCAATCCCTTTTTTAATTACTTCGCAGGCTCGGTGCCTCTACTCTGATACTGCGGACTGCAGGATACCATGATGCCATAATACCGATAAGTATAATCGTAGCGATAATCAGCAGTACATCCGGCATTTCGATGTGAACGGGAAATGCATCAATAACATAAGAACCCGGAAGTGATATCCAGTTGAACTTTATTTGTCCGAGACATATTAGTAATCCTATAAACAAACCTGTAAGTCCACCCATTAATGCCCACAGCACACCCTCTGCCATAAAGATGCTGCGGATGGTTCCGCGTTGTGCACCCATAGCTTTCAGTATAGCCATATCTTTTTGCTTTTCCATCACCAGCAAAGACAATGCGCCCACCATGTTAAATGAAGCAATCAACAACACCAAAAAGAGTATGCCATATATCGCCCATTTTTCAGAGCGCATAACAAGATACATGGTCTTGTTCTGTTCAAACTGTGTTTCTACCGTAAATGCAGCCCCCAGGCTCGTCTTTAATGTTTCTTTGACATCGTCAGCATTTACACCATCATTCAGTTTCAGTTCAATAGAAGAATACTTACCCTCTGCATTAAACAACTGTTGAACAACCGGGAGCGATGCCAATATGTATTTACTGTCAAAATCGTCCTGTGCCTGAAATGCACCATCTGCACGCAGTTTCTGTGACCTGAACGCACTCTCCGGACTAAGTGCTGCATTTACAGATGCATCCGGATAGAATAGTACAACCTGGCTGAAAACATTATCAGGATCGAGGCTGAGCTGCGACATTAATTGTATGCCCAATACTGCTGTTGGCTCAGGCAAAGCCGTTACAGTATCCCTGCCCTCTGTAACATATTGCTTGTAGTTATTTACCTTATCATAATCAGCATCAATACCTTTCAGCTTGGCTATAAACTGGTTGTCTTCACTGTTTATCAGCACATTATCTTCTATTACCCTGGTTACTGTCTGAATACCTTTAGCATTATGTATTGCGGCTGCCAGCATAGCATCCTCTCCAAAGAACTTTCCTTTAGCTGCAGTGATTTTTATCTCAGGGTAAAATGCTTTGTACAAGTCGCTTACCAGATATTCAAAACCGTTGAATACAGACAGTAAAATTATCATGGCACAGCTACCTACCGCAATAGCTACCATGCTGATGCGGGAAAGTATCGGTACGGCATTGGCACTGCGCTTTCCTCGCAGATACCTCAATGCTATTTGCCATACCAGTATGCTGTTCATCTATTCGTTGTCGCCGGTTTGCGGTTTGCCTGTCGCTTTCCTGTCTTCTTCAATTTTCTTGAAGAGTTCTTCCATTTTGAAAACGTAATCGAGTGTATCATCCAGATAAAATACCAATTCGGGAACACGACGCAACTGATTCTTTACACGAAGTCCCAACAATTTGCGGAACTCCCATGTTCTATCCTTAACCGATTGCATCAATGCCTCAGTATCTTCTATTTTAAAAAGAGATAAATATATACGTGCCTCCAATAAATCCGGTGTCACCATTACTTTTGAAATAGAGACCATACCGCCATTTACCATATTAAAACCTTCGCGCCTGAAGATGTCGCTCAGTTCTTCCATTATCAACTGCCCTATTTGTTTCTGACGCTTACTTTCTTCCATTTTAATGACATTTACGCTGTAAAGTTAACCGAATTGAAGGTTAATGCACCCAAATATCAAGAGTTTACGTAAATTAGTAGGCTTAAATATCAAATATTCTATAATGAAGAAACTGGTTTTCTATACTGCTTTTCTGGCAGTAGCGGGTTTAGTATCATGCGAAGAAAAAGGGCCGAGTATCAATACCGGTGGCAGTGCCTCATCAGGAGATACTACTTATACTGCAACCCCTGAAGCAAGTACTGCAAAGAAAATATTAATAGAAGAATTTACAGGTGCTAAATGTTCCAACTGTCCTTCTGCACGAGACCAGTTAGCGGCATTAGCCACACAACATCCTGACAAGATTATAGTAATGGAATTGCACCCTTACGAACATCCGTTGGGAGGGCCTGCAGAAGTTGGCAAATCAAAATATGACTTCAGAAATGCGTCAGTAACAAATATTCTTAACTCTTTCTACGGAGGCTCATTCACTACAGGTATTCCTATTGCAGGTATCGACAGGATAGTGTATAACGGATCGCGTCTGATAGACAGAGGTGCATGGTCAAGCATTATTGCAGGGAGAATAGGCACTACCTCACCTGTTAAGCTAACGCTTACCAATACTTATGATAATGCTAAAGGCGAAGGCAGTGTACGTGTAAAAGTGGCTTATACGAAGAGTGTAACAACTAAACAGTTTGTTTCTATTGCGATTCTTGAAAATGACGTTATTGATATACAAGACTTCCCTACAAGTATTGATACTGCATATAAATTCAAACATATCTTCAGGGGGCTTATGACACCTGCCAGCGGTACAGAAATATTAAGCACTATCGCAGCTAAAGAAGCAGGAAGGGTGTATGAAGGCAATTATAAGTACAAAATTGATGCTGCGTGGAAAGCAGACAAATGCCATATTGTAGTATTTGTACACAACAATAGCGGCGACGATAAAGAAGTATTGCAGGTTGAGGAAATTTCCGTTAAAGAATAACATCACCATTATTAAAACCTATACCTTATATGTACAAGAATTATCAAGTCCTGATTGTAGCATTAAGTATAACATTATTGTCCTGCAATGAAAAGGGTGCGGTAATTAATACCGGAGACTTGTATGTAATAAACGACACTACATATACCACCACTGCGCCAACAGCTGATGATACCAAGGTATTGGTTGAGGAATATACTGGAGTAACTTGTGTAAATTGCCCCAAAGGCACTGCGATGTTAACTACCCTGTCAGACAAATATCCTGACAGGGTAGTTATTGCAGGTATGCATGAGGGCAAACAATCAGAACCGATACCCGATGTTTCCAAATACGATTTCAGGCTACCTAAAGTATTAGATTTATTGAACTCTTATTTCAGTGAAAAGCCGAACAAACCAATGGCTGCGGTAAACAGGAATAAGTTCAATGACTTGTATTTTATTGATTGGACAACATGGACCGGACGTATAGAAGATATACTTAAGCAAAAAAGTAAAATCAATCTCGGGGCCACAATATTATTTGACACATCAAGCAGAGAAGCGACTATACGAGTAAAAGTTGTTTACGCACAAAAAGTTGAAACAAAACAAAACATCAGTCTTTACATTACTGAAAGCAAGTTGATAGACGCTCAGGAAAATGAAACTACAATAATAAAAGACTACGAACATAATCATGTATTAAGAGACATGATAACACCTATATCTGGCATTACAATTCTACCCGACAACCCTATAAAAGAACCCGGCAGGGTGTACGAACGTACTTTTAAATATATTATCAATAAAGAATGGGAATACAAAAACTGTAAAATCATAGTATTTGTACATAATGACGGAACAGCAGATAAAGAGGTATTGCAATGCCTAGAAAAAGGCATGTAATTATAATATTGTATTCTTCATAATTGCATACACAGAAACACATACAAAAATACATATCGCTCATACTTGTTGTAATAGTATGCACCAACCTGTTTGGTTATGCTTTATGGAATGTAACACGTAGTTTTTGTTATAATTATGTCAGGCATCACAGGCAAGCTATCGCTATGCGCGATACCATTACAATGCCTGCACACGATTTTCAAATAAATAAGGGAATCATATGGCACAAACATGATGAGATTGCGTACAATCATCAAATGTTTGACATCAAAACCACAAAGGCTATCGGTGATACAATATACCTGATAGGACACTACGATAAGTTTGAGAACAAATTATTCAAAACACTCAACAAACTTTTTGAAAGAAGCAGAGACAATAAGCACAGTAAAGATGCAGGTACGTTCTGGTTTATTGATGCAATCGTTAATTTGCATCATTACTGCCTGAAATATTTTCAGCGTATTCACGTAATCTATCCTGTAAAACGAATATTCTTTTTCAAAAATCCATCTCTGCAATTAACAAATCCCCCTCCTGAATTCCATAGCTTTTGTTTATAGTCATCCTGCAAAACAGGTATTATATCATTTACATAAACGCTTTCTATGCGACACAAATATTTACTGCCTGTAGCTTTTGCTATCGGCACACTCAATGCGTATGGGCAGAACGACACACTGCATACATTAACATTAAACGAGTTTGTTTTTTCATCGAATAAATTCAGGGAAAACAAGAAGAATATAGCCCAACAAATACAAGTCATTTCATCAAAAGAGGCATCTTGGGCTATGCCGCAAACCACTGCTACATTGCTAGAACAAACCGGCAATGTATTTGTACAGCGAAGCCAGGCAGGAGGAGGAAGTGCTGCATTAAGAGGATTTGAGGCCAGCAGGATACTAATGGTGATAGATGGTGTACGTATGAACAATGCCATATACAGAGCAGGGCATCTACAAAATATCATCACCGTTGATAATAATATCCTCGACAGGACAGAAGTACTCTTTGGCCCGTCTTCTACACTATATGGCAGCGATGCCTTGGGTGGTGTTATTGTATTTAAAACAAAAAAGCCTGAGCTATCAACAAGCAAGAACCCACTGTTTTCAGCAAATGTAATGACCCGATACAGCTCTGCTAACAGTGAAGGCACAGGGCATATCGATTTCAATATCGGGCTGAAACGTTTTGCATTCTTAACATCAGTTACATACAGCAAATTCGGAGACCTGAGGCAAGGCAGCCATAATAACCCATTTTACGGCAGCTTTGGTATGCGTAACGAATACATTGAGCGTATCAATGGCATTGATAGCATTGTTGCTAACCCTAATCCCCACATTCAAAAAAACAGTGGATATAGCCAGTATGATATACTTCAGAAAATACTCTTCAGGCAAAATAACAAGTTGACACACTCACTGAATCTACAGCTTAGTAACAGCAGTAATATTCCACGCTACGACAGGCTAACAGACACCAGAAACGGTAAACTTCGATTTGCTGAATGGTATTATGGACCGCAAAAACGTTCTATGGCAGCATATCAGATAGACGCAGTGAAACTAAATGGCCTGTTTAACGAGATTACTGCTGGTATCAATTATCAATCTATAGAAGAAAGCAGGCATCAGCGAAACATAGGTAGTAATGCGTTGCAACAGCGCTACGAGAATGTAGATGTAGTAGGTTATAACATCGACTTCAGAAAAATGTTACGTAAGCATGAATTAACTTTCGGCACAGACGGGCAGTACAACAACGTACGCTCTACTGCAAGAGAGTATGACATCATTACCGAAGCTGAAGCACCATTAGATACAAGATACCCTAATGGTGGCAGTAATATGTACTATGGAGCTATATACGCACAGCATTTGTACAAGATTATTAACAATAAACTCATACTGAACGATGGTTTAAGATTAAACTATGTGAGTCTTAACAGTACATTCAATGACACCTCTTTCTATCCGTTCCCGTTCAATAAGGCATCACAAAGCAATACAGCGTTAAGTGGCAACATAGGTCTTGTGTTTATGCCACATAAACGTTGGCGCATTACAGGTAATGGTTCTACAGGTTTCCGTTCGCCTAATATTGATGACCTCGCTAAAGTATTTGAATCAGCAGCAGGTGCAAACTTATTTGTACCAAACCCTAACCTGAAGCCGGAATACACTTACAATGCCGATTTGGGGGTTAACTATATAGTAGATAATAATCTGAAAATAGAAGCAACAGGTTTCTATACCTGGTTTAGAAATGCAATTATTGCTGACAAATATTCTCTGAACGGGCAAGACAGCATCGTGTATGATGGAAAACTAACTGCTGTAATGGCAAATCAGAATAAAGCAAAAGCCTATCTATATGGCTTCAATGCAGCAATTACTGCCAAACTCAGTCAATACGTATCCCTTTATAGTGCTGTATCATTTACTTATGGCAGGTACATGAATGCCGCAGGTGCAGAAGTACCATTAGACCATATTCCGCCAGTATTTGGCAAAACAAGTGTTATCTATAACCAGAGACGGTTTACAGGTGAAGTTTTTGCATTATATAATGGCTGGAAACGCTTGCAAGACTACAGCCCTAGTGGTGAAGATAATCTGGTATATGCTACTGCACAGGGCATGCCATCATGGTACACTATTAATATCAGAACCGGTTATAAACTCAATGAAAATCTGGGCGTTCAACTGGCCTTAGAAAACCTGCTGGACCAAAGCTACAGGCAATTTGCATCAGGCATACATGCACCCGGGCGCAACCTGGTGATAACAGTACGAGGCAGCTTATAATACACTACTCAATATGTTTTTACAATAAAGCCGGGCAACCGGCTTTATTAGTTTCCGGTATCTAAGTACCACTCCAAGAATGTATCTTTGGGCAGATTTTAAAAAACACTACAGGTGAAGTATCGTAGCGCGATTATATTAATACTGATTATCATTATAGTTGACCAGTGGTCAAAATTCTATATAAAAACGAATTTCTTTTACGGCGAAGAAGTAAATGTAATAGGAAATTGGTTCAAGCTGCATTTTATTGAAAATGAAGGCATGGCTTTCGGCATGAGGCTGAATGAAGCACCTATCGGGAAACTTATTCTCACACTCTTCAGGCTTGTAGCAGTTGTTTTTGGCTTTTTCCTGCTCAAAAAAATAGTAATCAAAGGCTACTCGAAAGGAACTATTATATGCGGTGCACTAATATTGGCAGGTGCATTAGGCAATTTGATAGACAGTATTTTCTATGGCTTGATATTCACTGAAAGCAGTTTCCATATTGCCAAATTAGTCCCGTTCGGGCAAGGTTACGGACAGATATTTCATGGCCGTGTAGTGGATATGCTATATTTCCCGTTAATTGATGCAAAGCTGCCTGATAATTTTCCACTTATCGGTGGTAAAAATATTGTTTTCTTTGAACCGGTGTTCAACATTGCAGATGCGGCAATATCTACCGGTGTTTTGGTTTTAGTCTTTTTTCAAAAGAAATTAATACACAAAAAAACTGAAGCTGCAGATTCATAAAACTCATTGACTATTAAATAAATCGTGATGGAAAATGATAACCTTATATCAGCTAATGTATGGCTTGCAGGACGCAGCTATAGAATAAGAATTAAGCCGGAAGAGGAAGAAGCTGTACGAAAAGCCATAAAGCTGGCAGATGATAAAATAACTGATTTACGAAACCATTATGCGGGCAAGGATGACCAGGACTTCGTAGCAATGTGCCTGCTGACATATGCCGCAGATGGCGCTACTGAAGGTAACACCTTCAATCCGCTGCTTGATAGTGACATTAAGAGTATGATTACTAAAATTGACAACATTACCTAACACATAATCTAACTATTAAAGCTAAGGGCTATCTGATTATCAGATAGCCCTTAGCTTTAACTATACTCTGCAGACTGATACAGAAAATAATAAAGCCACCTTTTAGGTGGCTTTATTATTTATTATTCAATCAGAACTGATTAGCGCTGAATATTGAATGGTTTGCTTAACACACCATCTGTTGTGTTTGCACGTATGATGTAACGACCAGCAGCCAGAGCACCAACATTAAAGCTGTATTCTGTTGTATTAGCTGTTACTTCTGTACGGTAAACAACATCGCCCAGTGTATTGATAACTGTAACATCTTTCAGTGTTGCACCTTTGATGCTAAGTGTTACCTTATCGTTAGCAGGGTTTGGATATACATCTGCCTGCAGTGCTTCGTTGATAGTACCATTGATACCGGTAGCCCAGTTAACCATGTTGATAGTATCGCTACCACATTGGTTCATGATAACCAGCTTCACTGTCATATGACCATCAAATGTCTTAGTAACAGTTGGTGCAGTATGTGATGTACCATCGCTGAAGTACCATATCATGTTTGTAACATTCTTAGGACCGCTAGGGCTGAATGTATATGTATTACCAGAACGGAGGTAAGAGATACCTGCAGCAGTTGGCAATGGATCCAGATTTACATTAACCTGATCTGTACCGATACAGTTAGGACCAGCATCTACAGTTACAGTATATGTACCTGAACCTTTGTAGATTTCGATAGTCTGTGTTGTATCACCTGTGCTCCATGTGTATTTAGCACCAGGGTAACCAGCATCCAATATGTAAGGAACACCTTTGATTTCGCAAGCATTGATATCATTACCAAGTGCTACGCTGATAGGTCCTGCATTTACTAATGTATTGCTAGATGTTGAAGAACAACCGATATTCTTAACAATTACACTGTAAGCACCTGCACCTGTTACGTTGTATGTATTATTGGTAGCACCCGGTATGTTATTACCGTTCAACTGCCACTGATAAGTAACACCCGGAACATTACCTGCATCCAATACAAGGTTGCTACCAGTACAGTATGTAAGTGCACCACTTGCATTTACAACTGCCATAGGAGGAGCAACCACTGTCAATGAAACAGGGATTGACTCAGCAGAAATATTTGGTGTAACGCTTGTAGCTGTAATTACTACTGTATAATCACCACCTGCTGTTGCAACAAATGATGATGCATTTGCACCAGGGATATCGATGCCATTACGCTTCCATTGATAATTATACGTAGTAGAACCTGAAGAAACAGGGCTTGCATTCAGTGTAACACTGCTACCTGTACATACTACAGTAGAACCAACAACTTTCACAATTGCAGAGAAGTTAACACCATCATCTATACCTGTAAAGGCACCGAAGCTGGTAACACCTGCTGCAAATATTGTGTTTTGCGCTACGTTAGTGCTACTGTTAGCCTGATTGTAAGAAACCCATGGAGTGCTGCCATATTTATGTGCAAGCTTCATATTAGCTTCTGTAGGCATAGTACCCAACCAGATATCCATATAGTTAACAGTCAGATCGAAATCGAACGTGCTACCCAAGCCTGTAGGCCTGATATCAGTATAGAAATAAGGATACTTATTTTGACTAACTGCAGGGAAGTTGAATGGAGCAACAACACCGCTGTATTGCCTTACACTCAAAGGAGTAGTCAATGCCAGTTGTGTATTCCATTTAACGGTTGCAACATTGTTTTCACCGAATTTGAATACTTGTGTAACACCCGGAGCAGGTATTGCCGGAGTAGGCGTAGCTGCAGGAGGTAATGTACCAGGGTCAAATTCTACTGCACCTATATCAGATACACCATTTGCACGGTTTGTGATACGGCTTATATTATTGATATCTTTATTTGCATAAGGCAGTTGTAATGCACGACCGTTCAGCGACCATGAATTCGCATTTGTAGGATCAGGGTTACCTGTTGTAAGGTCAATACCAGGGTTGTTTGATATACTGTTAGCCCATGCATTTCCATTATTTACCGCAAAAGTAGAACCTCTCAGTGATGTAAGGCTGGTAGCAGTCATAGCACCATCATACGCAAGGTTTGAACCTGAAGTGTACAAGTTGTTATAATCTGCTCTGTGGCCATAACCAGTTGGCATATAAGTGTAGAACGCATAACCACCTGCATAGTTTGCAAATACGTTATTGTAAATACTATCCTGAGGGTAAGAGCTTACATACATATATGCAGCATAACCAAAAGAATAAGTATTACCACCCCAAGCAAAAGTATTATGGTTGAAGTTTGTATTTGATGCATAGAAATTGTACAAACCATAGTAGCCTGTAACATTCCTGTTAAGTGTAATTATATTATTAGTAAACTGGCTACGATTGTTAGTAGTACCAGGAACATTGTACAGGTAGTACATACCATAGTAGAAGTTGCTGATTCTGTTACCTATACATTCAATAGGATCAGAGTTACCATTGATATACCAGTAGTACACACCAAAAGGACTAGATGTAGTAGGTGTACCTGCTGCAATGATATTATTGTATTTCAACTTAGCACCTGCATAGTTATACATATAGTATATGCCACTGTACATAGAGTTGATGTTGTTGCCCTCGATAACAAGGCCAGGAGCACTTGATGTGCTTGAACCGATATACATACCAAATGCTGCATTGATTGTGTTATTCAACACTTTCAGGTTGAAGTGCTTGGTTTGATATGCATAGATACCGCAGTAGTATGAAGATGAGATAGCATTAGAGCTATTCAAAATACAACCTGAGATAGTATCATTATCTGATGTACCATTTATTTTGATACATGTAGCGTAAGAAGAAACACCTGTTGCATTCAATGTGATATCCTTGATAGATACATTAGATGTATTGTTAAGGCGGATAACATAGTCATCATTGATACCACCTGCACCGTAGTTAACGTTAACTGTATTTGCAGAAACGCCATTATCAGCACGGATAGTCAGCCTGTTTACAACACTTGAACCAGGGATATTTAAAAGATCAACCTGACCAACATAAGTACCCGGACGCATTTTAAATGTTACAGGACCGCACATACCTGCAGCCTTAAGGTCTGCAACAGCAGCTACCAGTGTAGGGAAGTCAGGAGTTACACCGCCAACTGTATATTCGCCCAACAATGCAGAACGCATTTGTTTAGGGCCTAATGTATCGTCAGCAGCTATCGGATCCTGAACGTTATTTGGCAATGATGTCCATACTTTGAAAGTACGTGGAGCAGCACCAAAGTTGATAGTACCTAATGTAACAATCACTTCGTTACTACCCGGTGTGCCAGTATTATATGGTATCGGCGTATTCCAGCTTATTTGCGGCTGAAGTACAAAATCAAGTTCCCAGTTGATTTTCACACTGTTGATAACATTGTTACCATTGTTCTTGATACGTACTTTTACTACATAGTCGCCAGGGCAGAAAGTACCTGCAGGCTCTACGATAGCATCGGCACTCGCGTTGTTACCAACATCTATACCTGTGTACAGGCCGAATGTATTCAATGGGCCATTATTCGGAGTGCGGATGTAGTTAAGGTCTGTATTAGCAGTACTTACTGTAATAGGATAACCAACCCATGGATTTGAGCCATCTTTTTTAGCAAGGTGCAATGCTGCTTCCGTAGCAATTGTACCCATCCAAGGGTCTTTATAATAAATATTAGCCGTATAATCTGCAGTCGGAGATGAGATATCTGTATAGAAATACATATTTGTAGGGTTCAATACAGATAATCCCGGAGGAACAGCACCTGAATATTGCCTGCAATCAGGAGCAGTACCCGGAACAGTTGCCAAAGGATCCCATGTAAGTGTAGCTACAGTATCGCCACCGAAAGTGTACACTTGTGTACCACCCGCAACCGGTGTTGCAGGAGTAACAGCACAAAGCGGTGGTATGGTAGTAGATGCAGGTGTAAATTCATAAGCACCTAAATCCGGCACACCTGTAGATGTAATAGTATGCCTTGGAGCACCTGTTACGTCTGTAGTAATATCTGCCAGATGCTGACCGCGGCCGTTCATAGACCAACAGTTAGGATTCGTAGCATCAGGTGTCAAATCACCTGCAGCAGCATTTACAAAAGCAGGGGCATAGCTCAGTGAATTTCTGTCTTTGCCACCACTTGCAGCGCGCCATGCCGGAATAGATGCATAGCTGGTACCACCATTTGCAACACTAATAATATTACCTGCAGGAGCATATATATTATTATAGTCGTTTGTCAGGTAGTTATTTGTAGTAGAATATGTTACGAAAGGAGAATAGCTGCTTGTAGTATTTGTACGTGCAATGATATTGTTCTTGAACGTACACATTTCATAATAAGTAGCACTCAAATCGTAGTTGTAGTGATACACAACATAGTTGGTAGTACTTGTAGAACCACTTACAAATGTATTATTATACCAAGAGCTACCTGTACCTGCGTAAGGGTAGTAGTTATATACAGTTACGTTAGTACCACTTGTGTTACGTGTATAAACTGAGTTGTTATGTATTTTCAGGCCACAAGGGTAGTAGTTATACATACCATACACAGTACCAGTACCATTCATGATGGCTTTGATATTATTATTACGTATTGTCAGGTTTGGATAACTTGTAGTTGAATAATTCATCAATCCATAAGTAGTACCACCAGTAGATGTCAGATTTATATTATTGTTCTCAACAAATGAGTTAGGACAGCCATAACCTGCATATACATAAGTAGTAGCAGACAGTGTAGTCCTGTTGTAAGTATTATTTCTGAAAGCTGAGTTATCGCAATAATACAGGCCATAGAAATAAGAAGAAGAGTTACTTGTAGATGTTGCGTTGAATGTGTTATTCTCAACAAATACATTACCACCATATCCGCTACCGTAAGTATAGAACGGATACATAGTACCTGTAGTATTGGTAAGAGTAACGTTATTGTTTCTGAATACAGAATTACCACAACCGTAGAAGTAGCCATAGATTGTAGAACTGGTGCCTTGTACAGTAAAGTTATTACCTACAAAAGAGTCGCGGTCGTTATAAAAACAGTTCATGTAGTAACGAGTACCTGAACTACTAGCGTTAACATCTGTAAATGTGTTATTCGCCACAGTCTGCTTAGGGCCAGTAGTATTACCATTACAATAGTAACGATAGATACCGTATGAAGTACTTGTTGCAGTATTAGAGTTAACGGTATTATTACGTAATTCGAATACACCATCACACTCATAGAAATACATACCCATCCAGGTACTGGTTGAGTTTTTAGTTACAGTATTACCATTTATTTTCAAACCATTAACGAAATAAGCATATACCGAACCATAATACGGGTTGGTAGTACAGTTAAGGATATCGAAGTTCAATGGCCTTGTAGCACTGTTACCGTATATGTACGCATCCCATGCACCACCGGCAGGCATTGTACAACCTATTACAGTATTGTTCTGCCCCCTGAAACCAATAGTTGAGCCTGGAACATCCCAATAAGCGAAAATACGTGCTTTATACTGAGAGCTCGTCAAAGTAGTAGTATTACCTGTAAGGATACAGTTTTCTACTCTATTATTAGATGCAGCACCACTAAAATCTACATCGACACCATTTGATGAGCCATTATTGCTTAATGTCAAATCTTTAATGATGACATAATTTGCATTATTCAACCTGAAAACAAAGTTGTCAGTAGTTGAAGACGTAGAAGATGGCGCCAATGTTACTGTACCCGGGCCGTTTTCAGCCTGGAAAGTAACCGTGTTTGTAGCGCTGACACCCGTCAAAGTGTTGATAACACCCTGTGCGGTAGTACCGCTATAAGTGCCGGGACGTATGTTGAATACTACCGGGCCCACTATAGGGTTCGAATTTATAGCTGTTATAGCTGCCGACAGCGTAGCGTAGCTGGGCGATGCACCACCAATGGTATAAGTACCACTCATTGGCTGCGCAAACGCCGGCACAATTGCCACCATTGCCAGAAGCAACGGCAGAAGTGCGTGTTTGAGATAGTTGAAGTGTTTCATTTATGCTGCTATTTTATTTATTTTTTAATAAAAATTGTTGGCTATATTTTTGAGTTTCTGATTATCCTGTATGATATCTGTTCCTCACATTCATCTTCCCGACATCATACTCATTAAAGACCGAAACCCTTATTGGTATGGGCTCAGGAGGCGGTATAGCCGCGATTTTTACATGCCACAACTTCAAAATGCCGGAGTATATACGGCTGATTATTGAAGTTATCTGTGAGTTATAGTTCATATGCGTTACTTAGTCTTATGAATTACGTTATATTTATAACAACAGTTTTTAATTATTGTTTTTTTAACAAATCAGTGATTGTAAATTAAGGATTTAATCGTAAAAAACACCACTTAAATCATTTCTTTTTTAATAATAATTCCTGCCGATAAATACCGCCAATTCTACCTTTAACTTCAAATTAATAAACTAATAATTACTTAAATTTATAATACTACTGACTAAATATTAACGTTGTACAGATAAAACGGGAAAATCAACTTATGAAACTGATACCCTATATCGGCCAATAGCAAATATTATAAATATAAATAATAACAGAGTGAGGGATTACAAGTATTTGTAATGGGAGGAAACATAGATAAACCATTTAAAATTATGGCATCTACACATTCTGAACAATTAAAATAAGATTAAAAACCCAAACGGTTCATTCCGGCTTTAGCCTGTTGTTTTATCGCGTTCTTATAATCCTGAACGGGCATGTCTATACATTTTTGGTAAAAGGCTACTGCCTGCACCCTATCTCCCCTCTTTTCGTAGATAAATGCAGACTGCAATGCCGCTCTGGCAGCAAAGTATTCTTTTGCATTATTGCCTATAGCAATTGTTCTGTTATAATACTGCAAAGCCTTATCATCATTAGCCAATTCATCATAAATACGACCCATTCTCAGGTTATATTCCGCCTTATCTGCTACCGAACCAAATTCACTCTCTTTTCTGCTGCTAAGCAGTTGCAAAGCTTCTTTATAGTAGCCACCATCTATCAACAGGCTGGCTTGTAATAACACGGGCGAGGGCCACACGTTGTTTTCTGCAAAACGTGCTGCTTTCCTGTCTGCATCTACATCTGTTGACCCGTTTGTTTTGATTTTATCCAAATAGTATTGTGCTAGTTTCCTGTTACCATTGAGGTAGGCAATATTAGCCATCTTGCTATATGCGTCTTTAACAAATATTTCCCCTTTATAACTATTCTGAAACTTTTCAAAATGCTGCATTGCATTATCATCCAGCTTGTAATACAATGCACTGCCCATTTCATATTCAAATGCCGGTATGCTGCTATAGCCTTGCATTTGCTGCATTTTATTCAGCACTTGGATGGCGGCATCTGTCTTTCTGTAGTTTAATGCGATATTTGTTTTTATAAAAGAAAACAACAGGTTGTTTTCAGCAGGGAACTTAGTACTGTTGACATATTGCCACACACTCTCTTGTTCCGACATCAGGTAGAAGCTAAGATAGGTATGGTATATTACAGCATCGTAGTATAAAGGGCTTTGCTGGTTATGTGTATTTATAAAATGGCTGAGTTTACTAACGCCCTTTTTCACATTACCCTTCAACCCGAATATTGATGCAATCCATTTATAATCATCGGGAACGGTACCTACAACCGCTTCTTCAAGGCCAAAAAATATATCGTTGTATTCAAAATCAGGGAAACGCTTTTTATTTTCTTTCAACAGTATATAAGACTTGCGGAATGTTGCCGCAGCCTTAAAGTTCTCTCCAAGTCTGATGTATATAAACGCCCAATGCATATATATTCCTGCTTTGCATAGCCTGTACCAGGGAGAGGAGGGGTCGCCTTTATCGAGTTTTCCAAGCCTGCTATTCAGGTGAAAATGCAGCTTTTCATAATCTTTTCTGTCCCCGTTGAATAATAACAACATACAATCTGCATAATCTGCAATGTAAGTAGCCATCAGGTTTTCAGGGTTATTTCGTATTTCTTCAATAATTGCAGCATTACCCTCTCTGAATTGCAGTGCCATATAATGACTGTACGCTTTATGACATTGCTCGTTATAATCGTAATAATATGCAGCGTTTACAGGCGGGCATAGCAATATAAGCAAGGCAATGATAAGCGTACACCTTTGTACCATACCTGCAAAAATATGGTTTCCCTGAAACAATAAACACCCGCACTTCTCTCTTATGATGAGTAGAATAAAATCTACAAACATTTATAATGCTTTGACATTATGCTTTTTTTATAATGAAATCAGGCAAGAATACTTTGAAGAAACAATATTCAGGCTTATTTTTGGCATCATATTTGTCTCACTCTAAAAAAATGAAAATTATGTTGTCTATGAAATCAATCCGCAATGCAGCTTTAACAGCGCTATTAACAATCGGTGCATTCAGTGCAATCACTTACACATCTTGTAACAAAGATGAATGTAAAGATGTGGTATGTCAAAATGGTGGTACTTGCGTTAGCGGTATATGTACTTGTCCTACAGGCTACGAGGGTACAAATTGTGAAACATTGAGCCGCGACAAATTTGTTGGCAAATATGTTGGTACAGAAATCTGCACTATCGGTACAGATAGCTATACCATGGAACTGAGCAAAAACTCTGACAACCTGAAAATCACATTGACTAACCTTTATAACCAAGCATTCACTGCAATATGCAACATGACAAGTAAAACTACTTTCTCTTTTAGTGGTACTCAAGGTTCTGCAACTTTCAGCGGTACAGGCGAACTTACCGGTACCAGCAACCTGAAAGTTACTTACACAATCACTACAGGTGTTACAACTAACAGCTGTACTTTCAACGGTGCTAAATAAGTTATTACCAAATAGTATAAAAAATAAAAGGGGCATAAGCCCCTTTTATTTTTTATACGAAGTATCGATTATTTCATACTTGGTTTACCGTTGCCTACAGTACCATCTTTCTTCTCAGTAGTCATACTTGGCTTGCCGTTACCTACGGTACCCGGAGCTGTATTACCAGTCATACTTGGCTTACCATTACCTACTGTAGCTGGCTTTGTAGTTGTTAGTTTAGCTTCTGCTGGTTTTGGCTTAGAAACCGGCTTAGCAGCAGCAGTTTTAGTGCCTTTCATTGCAGCAATCATAGAGTCTGCCTTCCATTGTGCCAACGCATTGATTAATGAATCGTTCTGAGCCATTAACTCTGTACGTATAGCTTCTACACGTGCATTCACCATTGAATCGATTTGTGCTTCAGAAGGGCCGTTGCTTACTGCAGGCGCTTCGTTTTGGCAAGATGCCATTGCCAGCATACCACCGGCCAATAGTAATAACGTTTGCTTTTTCATTCTTTACGGTTTTAATAATGCAAAAATATTGTAGTTGTTGATATTTTTAGCAAAATAAATGCCACAACTGCATTCTTTATTAAAAAACTAACAGTAATGCCGTTTTTATGTACAATTGTAGAATTAATTCTTTTGTTTCAACATGTCTTTGTGGAGCATCTTCACCAAACCATCTGCAAGGCCAATTTTAGGAACATATATCTCATCCGCATCAGCCCAGCGCATTACAGCTATATAAATCTGCAAAGCGGGCACAATTACATCTGCACGGTCGCTGCGTAGGTTGTACAGATGTTTTCGTTCTTCTACACTATTCAGACTTAATTCTTTGTAATAATCTTTTAACAAATCGAGTGGTAATGGTTTCCCTTCTTTCCGCTTAGATATTGAAAAAATCTTATTGATATTACCCCCGCTACCAATCGCCTCTACAGGCTGATAGTCTTTTGTATGTGTTTTGATGTACCACTTCATATGCTCCCATTGCTCATCTGTTACTTTATCATTCAGCAATCTTATGGTACCTATATTGAACGATTCTTTAAAAACAATATGATTATCCGAGAACAGCGTCACCTCTGTACTACCACCACCCACATCTACATACAGGTATGACTTGCCTGTACTTAGCTTCTCAGCTATATGTGTTTCGTAAATAATATTGGCTTCTTCCTGCCCGCTGATAATGCTGACTTCAATTCCTGTTTCTCTGTATATATCAGCCAATACCTGTTTCCCGTTCCTTGCATCGCGCATAGCGGATGTGGCACATGCTTTTACAGCCTCTACTTTATATATATCCATCAACAGCTTATACGCTTTGATGGTATCTATCATTTTTCGTTTTTTCTCGTCGCTGATGTAGCCCTTATCAAACACATCGAAACCTAAGCGCAATGGTATGCGCAGCAGATTCAGTTTTGTATAATCAACACTACCGTCTTTATATACCGATGTTTCGGTAATAAGTAAACGTGCAGCATTGGATCCGATATCTATAGCAGCTAAAATCAATATCAGTAACGTTTATTACGCAAATATCCGTAAATCGCCACTTGCGAACGAACTTCAGGTTCGCCTTTTTTACGCGGTACGTATTCATTGCGCTGTTCGTTATCCAATATACGCCCTTTCACATTTTCTGCAAGCTGAATATTCAGAATGTCAATTAATTCTTTTTGAATTTCAGCATCATAAACCGGACATGCAGCCTCTACCCGATGATCCAGGTTTCTCACCATCCAGTCGGCAGATGATATAAAGACTTTTGGAACACCATCATTATGAAACACAAACACACGAGCGTGTTCCAGATATTCATCTATAATACTCATCGCCTTAATAGGCATCTTAAACGATTTGTTTTGTGTGTATGCACAACAACTGCCTCTTAATATCAGCCTGACATCTACGCCTGCCTTTGCAGCTTCATAAAGTTTACTGATGAGTATCTGATCTACAAGGCTGTTCGATTTTATTGTAATTGAAGCAGGCTTCCCTTTCTTTGCTGCTTTTATTTCTTTGGAAATCAGATCTTCAAAATACTTCCGCATATTTACCGGTGCAACCGGCAATGTTTTACAACCCTTCAGGCTTTCAAGCTTAGGATGTGCTGACTCAAGGAAGCTGAATATCCGGTTAATATCAGCCAGTATGCTCCTGTTGGTTGTCAGCAAACAATGGTCTCCGTAATATTTTGCAGTTCCTTCATTAAAATTACCGGTGGAAATAAAACCGTATTGCTTGGTCTTATTAAACTCTCTTTTTTTGATGATACAAAGCTTACCATGCACTTTCATATTGGGCAAACCAAGTACTACTTTCACACCCTCTTCTTCCAGTCGTTTCTTCCATTGCAGATTAGCCTCCTCATCAAAGCGCGCACGCAGCTCAATCATCACAGTTACAGACTTGCCATTGCGCACAGCATTCAGCAAGGCATTAATAACTTTCGAATCTTTTGCCAGCCTGTATGCGGTTATCTTAATACTCTGAACAAAAGGGTCAATTGCTGCCTCGCGCAAAAGGTCAATAACAGAGTCGAATGAGTGATACGGAAAATGCAGCATTACATCGCGCTTATCCATTACTTCCATGATACGGCAAGGTTGCTGCAACAAAGGATGCACGAAAGGCCTGGCGCGCTGCTTCAGGTCTGTAAACACCTGTGCAGGAAAGTTCATAAAGTCTTTGAAATTATGAATCCTGCCACCGGGTATCAGGTTATCTTTCTTTAGTAAACTTAGGCGTTTGACAAGATAGTCAAGCAAATTAGCATCAATATGCCTGTCGAATACAAAACGTGTTGCCCGTCCTTTTTTCCTGTTCTTTAACCCTTTTTCCAGTTCATCTATCAGGTTCGTATTTACATCATTATCCATCTCCAGTTCTGCATCGCGCGTCACTTTAATGATATATCCCAGAAACCTGTTAAACCCAAAGGGTGCAAACAGATTGGGAAGATTATACCTGATGATATCTTCAAGCAGTATGATGTCTTTATTTTTCCCTTCGGATGGCAGTATCACGAAACGCGGCAATACTTTTGTTGGTATCTCTATTAATGCATAACGCTGCATCATAGGATTATTTACATCTCCTAACACACAAGCCAGATACTGAGATTTATCTCTGAGTAACGGTATCTGCGGGATACTTTCTATCATCAGCGGCACTATCTGTGTGCGTACCTGCTCATCGAAATAAGTGCTGATGAAATCTTTTTGTGCTTTGTTTAATTGCTTTTCATTCTTAATGAAAATGCTTTTCCTTTCCAGCTCTTTAATTACATCAGCATATATAGCATCAAACTCTGCCTGCTGGCTGATAACAACCTGTTGTATTTGCGAAAGGATTTTATCGGGATTGCTCTCAAGATGTATTCGTCCTGCTTTGCCCAACCTCAACATACGATTGAGAGTAGCTACACGCACACGAAAAAACTCATCAAGATTATTAGAGAAGATGCCGAGAAAACGAAGGCGGTCGTATATATGATTGGAAGTATCTTTTGCCTCTTGCAAAACCCTTGCATTAAACGACAACCAACTTATATCCCTAACTATAGTCTGTTTCACAGTCTTCATCAAACAAGCTTTTTTTGCAGTGGCAAAAGTAACAGCTCCTACTCACCAATGCTTGCAACATGAAGATACAAAACCCTGATTTTACAATTTCTTAATATTGGCAATAAGCCCCGTAGTGGAGTATCCTTGTACAAAAGGTACAATTTCAACCTTACCACCATTGTTCATTACATGATTGGCACCAACTATAGTGTTGATATTATAATCCCCGCCTTTCACTAAAACATCCGGAGTGATTTTTTGTATGAGTTGTTCCGGGGTATCTTCATCAAATAAGCACACCACATCAACACATAACAGAGATGCTATCTGAAACATCCTGTCTTCTTCATGATTTACAGGGCGTTCCTCCCCTTTTAGTTTTTTTACAGATGCATCCGTATTAAGCGCTACAATAAGAATATTACCAAAATCAGCAGCCCTTGCCAGTAAGTCCAGATGGCCATGATGCAAAATATCAAAACAACCGTTGGTGAAAACTATCTTCTTGCCGGCAGCCTTCCACATATTGATGTGGCGCAGCAGCGAGTCTTCGTCCCTCAGTATCTTATTTTTTATCCAATCAAGCTTTTGCATCTTCAGGTTTTCTGTTTATCACAGGTAATAATATTATTGACAACACACCTAAAATTACAATTATTCCCATTTGGACAGACCACGATACCCATCCAAATGCCTGGCCATGTGTATTGGCATCAACATTATATACCGATAATGCACTTGCTACCAATGCAGGGTATGCACCAATACCACCCGGTGTGGCAATGATACCTACACTACCTACTATCAACACTACCAAAGCTATTGACAAAGTCAGGTGTTCAGTTGCAGGCATTGCCCAAAAACCAAGCACAACAGAGAACCAATACATAGCCCAGATAAGTATGGTATACAGTAAAAAAAGGCCTCTTTTCTTTAATTGTAATATTGACATGACCCCTTGTGCCAACCCACCGATAAATTTGCCGATTTTAGACTCTTTATATCGAATATATACAAACACTAACGAGGCTATCCCTGCCAAGCCAGCAAGCAGTAATAATATTATAAGCGAAGTATTATTTGCTACACCACCGAATGTACTTTTCAGCATATTACCAATTACATCAGCCTCCAGCACAAAGGCAAGCAACGTTATCAGACCCAGGCAAACTACATCAAATGCCCTTTCGGCCACTATTGTTCCAATCATCTTATCCGCCGGCACTTTTTCATATCGGGCCAATACCGTACACTTTGCTACTTCGCCCGCGCGGGGAAGTACAAGGTTCGTTATATAACCTATCATCACTGCAAAAAATGTATTAGTAGTGGTCGGGCGAATGTCCATTGGCTCCAGCATCAGCTTCCAACGCAGCGCCCTGAAATAGTGAGAAAAAAAACCTACGATAAATATCGGCAACAGATACCAAAGCCTGGTTTGCTTTATCGAATCCAGCATGATATCTATTTGTTCGGCAGTCATCTTACTGAACATCCAGTAAATGATACCGATACCCAACCCAAGAAATATGACGTATTGTATTATCGTCAGCAGGGTCTTTTTTTTCATGCTATTAAAGGTAAGAATTATAGTTTATTACCCTCTTTAGGGAATATGATTGCAGGTTTGTATTGCTTTGCCAGCTCAAAATCCATATGAGCATATGATATTACTATCACTGTATGCCCAACAGCTATTTTGTGAGCAGCAGGACCATTCATGCAAATCATACCGCTGCCGCGTTTGCCTTTTATTACATAAGTTTCAAGACGCGACCCATTATCCATACTCAACACCTGCACCTTTTCATTTTCAATAAGGTTGGCTGCGTCCATCAAGTCTTCGTCTATCGTAATACTACCTATATAATTCAGGTTAGCCTCTGTAATTTTTACGTGGTGTATTTTAGACTTTAATACTTCTATTTGCATAGCGGCGCAAAGGTACATTTTTAGTATGAGACAAGCACAATGACGGGATAACAGTTTGTTATAATTATAAAATAAAAGGGCTGCATTACAGCAGCCCTTTTATTTTATTGTTTGCAGGCAATATTATTCGCCCACTACTTCAAATTCTATTTCGATAACACTTTCCTTACCGAAGTCTATCTGAGCCTTATAAGAACCGGCTTCTTTTACTTCGTCAAGAATTGTTATACGGCGACGGTCTATTTCATAACCTTTCTGCTCGCGGATAGCGCGTGCCAATTGGATAGATGTTACAGAACCGAAGATTTTGCCGTTAGTACCCAGCTTAGCACCCAGTTTCACAGGTGATGCTTTCAATACTTTAGTTACATCAGCAATTTCAGCCATCAATTTCGCTTCACGCTTAGCCAGTTGTTTTTGGCGTTCCAGCATCACTTTCATGTTGCTTGCGCTAGCTTCAATAGCATATTTCTGAGGTATTAGGTAGTTGCGGGCATATCCCGGCCTTACTTCTACCAGCTCATGGGCACTGCCCAGGTTGTCTACGTCTTTTATTAATATTACTTGCATGACTAAAATTCTATTTTAAAAGGTCAGTAACATAAGGCATCAATGCCATCTGGCGAGCCTTTTTAACAGCATGTGCTACTTTGCGCTGGAACTTCAGCGAGTTACCGGTAATACGGCGAGGCAGCATTTTACCTTGTTCGTTAACAAATTTTTTCAGGAATTCCGCGTCTTTATAGTCGATGTATTTGATCCCCATCTTCTTAAAGCGACAGTATTTCTTCTGGCGCTTTTCTACGCGGGTTGAGGTCAAAAATTTAATGTCATTTTGCTTTGCCATTGTTCAAAGTTTTTAAAAGATGATTAAGCATTAGCTGTTTCAGCTAGTTTGTTGCGCTTTTTAGCATTGTAAGCTGCAGCGTATTTGTCAAGACGGGTAACCATATGACGCATGATGCTTTCATCACGGTTCATCTGGATTTCCAGTTTAGCGTTTACGTCTGTTGCGGCTTTGTACTCAAGCACCCAATAAAGACCTGTTGTTTTTTTGTCGATGGGGTAAGCTAATGAACGTAATCCCCATGCATCCTGGTGTACAATTTCACCACCATTTTCTTTGATGAAGTCCGCGAACTTCTTCTGAGCTGCTTTGTACTCATCTTCAGCCAATACAGGCGTAAAGATTACCATCAGCTCATAGCTTTGAAGGTTTTGTGTTGCCATAAAAACTTTAAATAGTTAAAAAATAATCCCAATTATCCGGCAAACAACTTTTGGATATCTAGACCCGAGGGTTTTGACAGCCGAATAAATTTTGGGACTGCAAAGGTAATAAAATATTGTTGATATAACGCAAAAAAACATTAGTCAGAACCTGACTATACATATAGAGGGGCTGAACGCCCCTTTATATTAAAACAAATTAGCTTTATTATTGTTTGACTATCTGTTTTTTACATAATATAGTACCATTCGAAGACTGAACCATCAACGTATAAGTACCTACAGGCAAATTGCCTATTGGGATATGTACATTTTGCTTGCCGATGCTTGCGTTGCGAATGGCTACCTGTTTACCCATATTATCAAATACTACAAGTGTCAATTCCTCTGAACCAATATTATTAATATTTACAGTCACGATGTCTTTAGCAGGATTCGGATATACTGCAATATCGGGCTGTCTGACACCCGGTTCGTTTACAGATGTGCTACCCTGTGTTATTTTCATATCGTCTATATACAACTCCGATCCTATAGCCGGCGTACCAAAATAGCCGCTGGAATAAATACTGATAAATGCCTGGTCAACAGATGAAGTAACTTTAATCGGAATTGTGAATTTGGTGTAGTTACTAACAGGTGGTAATGACACAATATATCCTGAACCTATCGGGAAGCCACCATTAAAAAACATAAGTGCTATCATAGCGGAATCACCCGGTGCTGAGGGATTGTATTTGTAATAACCTGTAAGTGTATCGTGTGTATTATTACTATAAGATAAGGTTCTCGTTAATTCAGCACTTTCCTCTCCACCTGACCCATCATCACTGGTTACCAGTTTTGCCGCATAGCTGCCAGCATACTTATCAGTACTGCGTGTTATATCTCCTGACACTTGCCAATCATCAGGCACTTCCTCACTTTTACTATTCCATTGCTCAAATGTGCCGTTAGGTATTGCCTGAGTTACCCCCGGCCCGGTAAACTTTAAAGAATCAAACTCTATCCAACTACTACCATTTACACCTATTCCGTCAATGAAATTGCTCGATATACCTAATATCACTACCGAGTCGGGCACCACGCTTAATGACAATGGATAATTAAATGCTGTAAATGTTGACAAACTTCCTGTCCCTTTAATTTTTATAATATCGTTACTTACAATACTCCCGTTTTTCTTAAATATTATCATCAGCACTGCACTATCATTACCCGGCAAGTTGTACCTGTAATATCCTTCTATAGCATTAGGTTGTTGAGAATAAGGCATACCACCCTCGCCAGCAGTAGGGTCATCCTCAGTATTAGTGAAATATCCGGGCACAGTATCAGTCCCTGAAACATACGTTTCTATCCTTATTGCATTTGTACTGCTGAAGCCGGTAACTTTTTTTGTTGTTGCAACACCATAATCTGCAACGGTAAACTGATTGGATGTGTACCATGGTGCTGGCAAATCGTCATACGCTGTAATTGTCCAGTTTTCAAAGTTGCCTACAGGTATGGTTTGGGCAAATGATGTGACAGAAAACATCATTGAAAGCAGTACTAGTTTTTTCATAACAAAGTGGTTTTGCCAAAAATAACTGTGCAACCACACTTTTATTCCAATGCATAATCTATTGTTTTGTTAAAGCTGCAATCGTCTTTAACCCGCGATTAGTAAACCCTGCACTTGCTCCTGATTCCAACTGGCTTTCAATCATTGCAATCAACTCATGTTTGATATCGGGATAGTGTTTGGCAAGGTTTGCCAGTACTGTCATTGAAAATGCCCTCACTGCAATTGTTTCTTTCGGGTCGGCCAGCATATCAAAACATACATTCATAACATCACCATGCAGCTCTTCGGGTATTTCCAGAAACTGCAGTATCCTCACTACATTCCGTTTTACAGCCATATGTACACCAGGCTCCTGCATTTTGGCTATCATTTGTGGCAACCAGGGTTCAGCCAATTCATAGTGCTTTTCTGCTACCACACTCAGCACCCAGGCAGCCCGCTGCACTACCTTATACTCATCGTGCAGAAACAAATCTATAAACATTGCAAACCTGTCAGGCTTTTTCCCAATCCATTTAGCAATTTTTTCAGCTTGTTCTCGCGAATGTTCCTTCAGCAATGCTGCCCTTATATCCATATACAAATATTAGGAAAGATTTTCTTTTTTGATTTCAAAACGGGCGATTACATTCGCAGCGCAAGAAATTTAGACTATGATAGCATTTGCAGGCGGTGTATCCGCGAAACTGAATATCAGCCAACAACAAGTAACCGCAGTACTGGAATTACTGAATGAAGGTGCAACTATTCCATTTATAGCTCGTTACCGTAAAGACAAAACCGGCGCGCTCGACGAAGTACAAATACAAAACATACAAGACGAAGCCAAATTCCAACAGGAGTTTTCAGACAGAAAAGCTTTTATAGAAAAGACGATTACCGAGCAGGGCAAAATGACTGAAGCGCTGCAGGAAAAAATAAACAAAGCAACAACACTTGCCGAACTGGAAGATATATACCTGCCTTACAAGCCAAAGCGCAAAACCAAAGCACAGACAGCGCGTGAAAATGGATTGGAGCCATTAGCACTTATGATATTGGATCAAGGCAATATCATACCGCTTGATGAGGCTGCAAATTTCATTACAGAAAATGTAAAAACTGCTGAAGAAGCACTGCAAGGCGCAAGAGATATTATAGCAGAAACCATCAATGAAGATGCTACAGTACGTGCTAAAATGCGTAAACTGTTTGAAGACAGTGCGACCGTACAAAGTAAAGTACTGGCCGACAAAGAAACAGAAGGCGTTAAATACAAAGACTACTACGACTTCTCTGAACCTGTAAGCAAAATACCATCGCACCGCATACTTGCTGTAATGCGTGGTTTTATGGAAGGCATATTGCGTATGAGCATTGCACCGGTTGAGGAAGATGCCCTGGCAAGTATTGAAAAAATATACGTGAAAGCAAATAATTATGCCGGTGAACAGGTAACAAAAGCTTGTAAAGATGCATACAGGCGTTTACTGCAACCGAGCCTTGAAAGCGAGTTCCGTATGGCATTGAAAACAAAAGGTGACGAAGAAGCTATTAATGTGTTTGCAGAAAACCTGCGCCAATTATTGCTGAGTTCTCCATTGGGTGGTAAGCGCACACTTGCTGTTGACCCTGGCTACCGCACTGGCTGTAAAATTGTTTGCCTTGACGATAAAGGCAGCCTGAAGAAAACAGACCTGATATATATACACGAGCCGGGCAGGCTTGCAGATGCGGAACATAAAATCCGCGCACTGGTAAAACAATACGACATACAGAGCATTGCAGTTGGCGACGGCACTGCAGGCAGGGAAACAGAACAGTTTATTAAGAAGCTGAATCTGGGGTTGCCGATGTTCCTTGTAAATGAAGATGGTGCATCTATCTACTCCGCATCAGAAATAGCCCGTGAAGAATTTCCGGAACAGGATATTACAGTACGTGGCGCTGTAAGTATAGGTCGCAGGTTGATGGATCCATTGGCAGAACTTGTAAAAATTGACCCTAAGAGCATTGGTGTAGGACAGTATCAGCACGATGTAAACCAAGTACGTTTAAAAGAACGTCTTGACCAAACAGTGGTAAGCTGTGTGAACCTTGTGGGTGTGAACCTGAATACTGCCAGCAAACACCTGCTGAGTTATGTAAGTGGTATTGGCCCATCAATTGCAGATAATATTGTAAAATACCGCGATGAAATCGGTGGCTTTACTTCCCGCAAACAATTACTGAAAGTGCCTCGCCTTGGCAATAAAGCATACGAACAATGTGCAGGTTTTCTTCGCATAAAAGAAGGTGATAACCCGCTTGATGGAAGTGCTGTACACCCGGAGGTATATGATGTAGTTGCTAAAATGGCTACGGATATGGGGCTTGACGTTAAAACACTGATTGGGAACGAAGAAATTGTAAAACAATTAGACACTAAAAAATACATCTCGGAAACTATTGGTGAGCACACCATAAAAGACATACTGAATGAATTGAAAAAACCCGGCCTCGACCCTCGTAGCGAAGCACAGGCGTTTGAGTTCGCAAACATATACAGCATAGAAGACGTGCATGTTGGAATGATTGTACCGGGGGTTGTTACTAATCTTACCCGCTTTGGTGCATTTGTTGATATTGGCGTAAAACAAGATGGGCTTGTACACGTATCAGAGATTTCTCACACTTACATTACAGACCCGAATGAGGCACTAAAGCTGAATCAGAAAGTAAATGTAAAAGTATTGGAAGTTGACACTGCCCGCAAACGCATAGCGCTGTCCATCAAACAAACAATGGAAGCACCTGCAAGACAATCAAGACCACACAACAGTGGTGGCGGCAACAACAGAAGAAACGAACAACCAAAAGAAAAAGACCTGGGCAATATGAATATGGGTGATGCACTTAGCTTGCTTAAGAAAAAATTCGGCAAGTAATTACAAATAGCTTAACCACCATTTTTTATGGTTCTGCTTCACTTGCATGAACCATCGGCAAGGCAAGTATAATAACCCGACAGCCAGCAACCAGAAACAATACACCATTGGCAGCCCGAAACCCCAACCCGGTTTCGGGCTGAATATTTTTTCGCTATCAGTAAAATAGCCTGTCGGTACATTCATCAGCACAGCAACTAATATAGCCATAGCGTGTATCAGGTATATGTGCAGTATGTAGTAGAACATGGGCACTTTCCCATATACAGAGAAAACATTTGTCAACTTGTTATTTACCTTTTCAAGCAATGGCAAAACAGCAATAGCAGGCCCTATCGTCATCAGCAGATATAGTAATGATGGCGGATACTTCGAGCAATTGATAAATGATAGTATTGTCCTCCACCAGTAATCCTGCATTTCCCATTCAGAAGCATCACCATACACATTGGTATAGCGCAATACAATAAATAGCACAATAGCGCCTATACCTATTCTATACAACACCTTATCACGCTTTGCCTGTTCCATCTGCATAATGCCACCAAAGCAATATCCTGCAGCCATTACACCAATCCATGGCACAAGCGGATATATTATCATCAGCCCTGCATCATCCCCAAGTTGTGTATAACCAAACTCATGTACTATTCTCCACAACAATGCATTATCACCAAACTGTTCTGCATGTATGCCATCAAGCAGGTTGTGGCCGAATATCATAGCAAAACTTACTGTAAGTATCAGCCAGCGGGGCAGGTGAATTAATGCCGCAAGACATATCATACTCCAGCCAATAGCCCATATCACCTGCCCTACAGGGTGCAGCACATCAAAATTGAACATCCAACCCAAACGAACTATTGTCACTTCAAGAATCAATAGCCAAACACCTCTTTTCAATAAGAATAACGAAGCCTCTTTTTTTGTCTTTCCTTTACTTAAAGACAAGTATGCACTGGTGCCTGACAGGAAGATAAATATCGGTGCACAAAAATGCGTTATCCAGCGGGTAAAAAACATAGCAGTGCTCGCATGTTCCAAATCGGTAGGATTATTGAAGTAATTACTGAAATAATCACGCGTATGGTCCAGCGCCATTATTATCATTACGATACCACGCAGGATATCTATCGATACAATACGTTTTTGCACTAAAGTTGCCATGGCAAATCACTTTTTATATATTCCTTCAAGTATTCTAAAAATGTGCTCCGTTCTATCATCCTTGCCCCCAGGCTCTCAAGGTGCTCCGTATATACCTGGCAATCTATTATACGCACACCTTCCGATTTCAACAGCTCTACATACTTTATAAATGCGTATTTGCTGGCATTACCAACATGGCTGAACATGCTTTCACCAAAAAACACATCCCCCATTCTGATTCCATATAAACCACCAATCAGTTTCCCATCCATCCACGCTTCTGCACTATGTGCATAGCCAAGCTTGTGCATTTTTATGTAAGCTTTCTCAACCTCATTCGTTATCCATGTTCCATCCTGTCCTTCTCTTGATATCAGTTTACAATTTCTTATTACCACATCAAACGCCGCATTAACCCTGAATTCAAATGTTTCTTTTTTCAGCAGCTGCTTCATACTCTTACTCACCTTCAGTTCATCAGGAAACAAAACAAAACGCGGATCCGGGCACCACCACATCGGCACCTCATCATCAAACCATGGAAAAATACCATTTCTGTAAGCCAGCACCAATCTATCTGTACATAAATCGCCACCAATAGCCAGCAAGCCATCGTCCAATGCTTCTGATGCAGATGGAAACCACAATTCTTTATTCAATACATGCAAATGCACACTGCAAGTTAACGAACGGGTAATGTAAAAGGATAAATTCTTGACTAACTTTATAGACAACGATATGCCGGCAGCATTCAACAACACATATACAGGCAGAGAATACACTTTGAGAAATAAGGTGCAATTAGTGCATGGTGGTATCGAATATTTCAATTTACTCCGCACACTTATCGACGAGGCAAAACAAACCATACATCTGCAGGTCTACATATTTACCGAAGATGAAACTGGCAACCTGATTGCTGATGCATTGAAAAATGCTGTTAAAAGAGGCGTATCCGTTTACTTGCTGATTGATGGTTATGCTTCTCAAAAAATATCATCATCGTTTAAAGAGGGGTTACTGAAAGCGGGCATTAATTTCAGAATGTTCGAACCCATATTTAAAAGCAGCAATTTCTACTTTGGCAGACGCTTACACCACAAAGTATTTGTTGCAGACCATTACAAAGCATTAGTTGGAGGCATCAATATCGAAAACAAGTATAATGATATGCCCAGCGAACGTGCATGGTTCGATATGGCTTTATATACAGAAGGTGAAACATCCGTAACATTATCGCAGGTATGTTGCGAAGTATGGAATGGTGGTTTTGAAAAAGCAGCTACAGCTATACCACCGGATGCCGCTATCATCAATACTATTAATAACAGCTTCAGCACAGCAGAGTGTGCAGTACGTGTCAGCCGGAACGACTGGATAAAACGCAAAAGTCAGATATGGAAAAGCTACTTCCACATGCTGAATAATAGTGCTGATGAAATGATAATTGCCAGCAGCTATTTTTTACCCGGGTGGGTTTTCAGGCAACGGATGATTGCAGCCGTAAAACGTGGCGTAAAAATAAAAGTAATCGTTGCAGGCCCTTCTGATGTAATGCTGGCAAAGAGCGCAGAAAAATACCTATACAGATGGATGCTTAATAATGGCATAGAATTATATGAATACTCCAAAAGCATATTGCACATAAAAGTAGCTGCAGCAGATTATAAACGTATGACTATGGGTTCTTACAATTTCAATAATATAAGCGCATACGCCAGTATTGAACTAAATCTTGATGTACGTAATAAACCATTTGTAAGTAGTGTGCAACAAGAATTGAACAATGTCATTACACAAGATTGTATCCGAATCACGGATGAAGAATATTGCAAAAAAACAAACAGGCTACAGCGTGCATGGCAATACATAGCTTATCTCACTGTCAAACTGCTGCTGAATGTAGTAACATTTTACTACACACAGGACAAGTAAATCAATGACCTAACATCCTGCTCCAGAGCGTATATAATGCATCATTGTCCCATTTTGCAAACCGGCCGCGTTGTATAACCAGTTCATTACCCTCGGGTTGTTTCAGAAAATAATGGAATACAAATTTTTCATTCGGATTATCCCAACCAACCATCTGCCCGAAACGCAAATCGCTGAAAACAACCGTATCGCCCCATTGCTGTGCTATATAGTACCCTTGCGAAAAACGCTTTAATTTTTGCAGGCTTTCATTATCGTGCACATTATTCAACAGGTTTTCATTCCGCTCAAAATACGTAAGCGGTAATTCTTTTTCATCATCAAAAACAGAGCGATAACCAATGTAGCTGCCACTATCATTATTGGCAACAATGTACCACAGCAAATTATTGAGTGGTGTTGGTGTTACAAAGCTTTTATTGTATGAAACCTGTTGCTGCTTTAGCATAGTATTCACTTCGTTGGTCACTATCATTTTATTAATTGCACATACAAACAGATACAATGCACTTGTTGCTATACCAGCAGTAGCCCACAAAAGCCTGCGTCTGTCTTTTTTACTTCTGAAAATCAATAACACAACACTTGCCAGCAGTGCAACGGCTGTAAATAAAGGGTCGGCAACAAACATGGTATTAAATGAGATACGGGCATGGCTGAACGGCTCAAACAACCCTGTACCATAAGCATTCTGACTATCCAGAAATATATGACAAAACAACTCTATACCGAATAGCCACATCCATGTGCGTAAGTGCACATTTCGATTCTTATGTATGCGCTTTGCCAGTAAAGCAAAAAACGGAGTAAACAATAAACAGGATAATATAGAATGTGTGAACCCGCGATGCGCCAAAAGATTACTCGGGGTATCCAACCACAGCTCTGCAACCACATCTATATCAGGAAAACTTTGTGCCAGGGCACCCCACAACATAGCCTTCCTACCCAACTCTTTCCCGGCTATTACCTCCCCAATACAGGCACCTAATACTATGTGTGTAACAGAATCCATAATTGAAAATTGTTACATAAAAATACATATTGGTTTGGCATAAATAATAAAAGCCCCGCATAGCGAGGCTTTCTTTTTTCGGTGGTGTGGGAGGGAATTGAACCCCCGACACAAGGATTTTCAGTCCTTTGCTCTACCAACTGAGCTACCACACCAGTCCCGTTTTGGGATTGCAAAAATAGGTTTATTATCCAATTTTCCAAAAATGAAACAAAACAATTTATTGCTTCAGGATAGCAGTACTCATATTCAATTTTCCATCATCTTGCAGCAATACCTTGTATTGTCCTGCGGGCAAGGCTTTTATATCAATAGTTGCGCTGCTGCTATTTATCATCCCTTTCATTACTGCTTGTCCATATATATTTACAATAATGTAATTAACACCCGTCGTACCAGACTTCATTTTTATAATAATAATATCCTTTGCCGGGTTGGGAAATATAGATACGATTTCATTTTCATATTGCTGAATACCATTGTATGTCGGGTCGTATATTTCTATAATCTTATCTATTTTGCTACCTGCCCCACTCGATGGCGAATTGCTTGTTGAAACATATATCCTTCCGTCAGGAGAAATGCACAAATCTCTTAGCCGCTTATATTTTACAAGACTTATTTTATTTACCGTACTGATGTCGTCATTGACTCCGTTGAGCTTCAATTGATATAGTGTCGTATCCTTCAGTGTTGCCATTATCAATGATTTTTGCAATTGCGGAAACATCGGGTGGTCATAATAATCCATACCGCATACAGCCAATGTAGGCGTCCATGCTTCTATTGGCTCCGCAACATTTGAGTCTGTGCAAAATGTAATCTCCGCAGGTGTGTTACAGTAGCCTTGCACTGTAGGCCAGCCGTAGTTTCTTCCTTTCTCTATTATGTTTATTTCATCATCACTGTTAGCACCATGCTCCGATTCGTACAGTTTACCATTTGCATATACCAACCCTTGTGCATTTCTATGGCCCCAACTCCACAATCCGCTACCCGCAATAGGGTTATCAGCCGGTATACTTCCGTCTAAACCTATTCTCAGCACTTTGCCGTTCAGCGAACTGATATTCTGAGAATTAGAGGTTGCTGCCGCGTCGCCTGTTGTCACGTACAGATAATTATCTATTATCAATAACCTGCACCCGTTATGAATATTAGCTGCATTAATATTATCGAATATTATGGATGGGGTTTGAAGGATATTCGATGCACTATTGTATGTGTATCTGACTAACCGTTGCTTATACACCGAGGCATCAATATAATTATACGCCACATATACGTAAGGCTGTGTTGCAAACTGAGGATGCAATACCAATCCCAGCATTCCCCCCTCTCCTTGTATCCGTGTATTCGTTTCGTTGTACAGCGTATCTATCTTTCCGCTTGCTGGCTCCATCCTGCAGATGTATCCATTTTTTTGGGTAAACCATATATGGTTATCAGGGCCGTAAACAAGCTCCCAGGGTATGAAAAGTGAGTCACGTATTACACGTACTGTCATCTGTGCATTTGCATATTTGTTAATCACAAGCAGTACCGTCAGTAGTAATAGTATTTTTTTCATACACATAGTTTACATACTCAATTTACGAAATATATACCCTTCGATGTGCAGTTACATTTTGTTGACATATTTTTACAGTTAATGGCTTTACAGGATTTAGCAACACAGTTATACACACAACTACAACAAACTACTGTGATTGAAGCAATTGCAGTAGTATTCGCCATGATAAGTGTGGTGCTCGCTAATATGAATAATGTTTGGCTCTACCCTACAGGCATTATCAGCACAATAATATATGTATGGATAATGGCAAAAGTGGGGCTGTATGCTGAATCATTGCTCAACCTCTACTACCTTGTTATGAGTATCTATGGATGGATACTATGGCATAAAGGCCACGAAAATGACAACCCCGCATCTATCTCGCACAATACTGCGAAAGACTGGATGATTACCGCCTGCATCTGCATTATAGGTTGGGTTGTTTTATATACAGTACTTTCAAACTATACGGACTCCACTGTACCTATGCTCGATGCAATAATATCGGCCACTGCATGGGCTGGCATGTGGCTGCTTGCAAAGCATAAAATAGAAAACTGGATACTGCTGAATATATCCAATGCTGTTGCTATTCCGCTATACATATACAAGGGAATTCCTTTCACAGCGTTTCTTACATTATTTCTCTTTATTGTTGCTATCTTCGGTTACTTCAGATGGAAAAAACAATATCGTTTACAACATACTGTTTAGCAGCATTGTTCATGTTACTGCCATTCCATATCAATGCGCAAAACTATGATACAGAATGGTTGCGCAGCATCAATGGAACACGAGGGAGTAACAGCGATGCCTTCATGAACGGCTTCACGCAATCCACCTATCCCATAGCATTTGTTGTACCTGCAACACAGCTCATTGCAGGTTATATCGGGCACGATAAACAAACCATACGAAACGGATGGCAAACCGTAACGGGTTTAGGCATTACTGTCATTATCGGATATGGATTGAAATACGCCGTTAACCGAAGCCGCCCTTATGATACATACAAAGACATTGTACCATATCATTATGATACCGACCCTTCATTCCCGTCAGGGCATACCGGCATAGCATTCTCCACGGCAACATCATTAAGCCTTCAATACCCTAAATGGTATGTCATAGCACCTGCATATTTATGGGCAGGTACAATCGGGTATTCGCGTATGTACCTGGGCATGCATTACCCCAGCGATGTATTGGCAGGTGCGGTAGTTGGTGCCGGCAGCGCGTTTATTGCATATAAAGGACAGCAGTGGTTGCTGAAAAGAAAACAAAAGAAAATTAAAGGTATTGTTGAGTAGCATCAAAAAAATAGTAGTCATTGGCCCGGAGTCAACCGGGAAAAGTACATTGAGCAAATCTCTTGCTGAGCAATTACATACCGTGTGGGTGCCTGAATTTGCTCGTACATTCCTCGAAAACCTTGGCAGGGAATACACTGAAAGTGATTTACTGGAAATAGCAAAAGGACAAATAGCAGCAGAAGACGTTGCTATTGCAACAGCTGATAAATACCTTGTTTGTGATACCGACCTGTACGTAATCAAAGTATGGAGCGAAGCAAAGTTCGGACGCTGCCACCCGTGGATACTGGAACAGATTGCCCAACGGGAATACGACCTTTACCTGCTTGCATATATAGATACAGAATGGCAGGACGACCCGCTCCGCGAACATCCGTTACCGCAGGAAAGACAGTACTTCTATAATATTTACAGAGACATTGTAATACAATCCGGCGTTAATTGGATGGACGTAAGAGGCAATGAACAGGAACGTCTGCAATTGGCAGTAAATGCTATCCGAAAACTATAATAATCTCGTATATTTACTATACAGGTTATGTTACTACATATTCATCCAAAGGATCCGCAGCCACGTCTTATCAAATCAGTTGTCGATTGCCTGAAAAACGGTGGGGTTATCATCTACCCAACAGATACCATTTATGGTTTGGGCTGCGATATTTATAATGTTGATGCAATTGCACGTATATGCCGGATCAAAAACATAGACCCTAAAAAAGCACAATTCTCTTTCGTATGTAATGACCTGAGCCATATCAGCGATTATGCCAAGAGCATTGATACCCCTGTATTTCGTTTACTAAAAAAGACACTCCCCGGACCATACACTTTTATATTCGAGGCCAGCAAGATGGTGCCTAAAATGCTGAAAACAAAAAAAGACACAGTGGGAATCCGCGTACCCGACCACAATATCAGTCAGGAATTGGTAAAACAGCTCGGCAACCCCATCATGAGCGTATCGCTGCCAATGGATGAAGAAGTAGAATACTACACCGACCCGCTGGTTATGCACGAAATATTTGAAGACAAAGTAGATATGGTAATTGATGGTGGTATTGGTGGAATAGTGCCATCTACAGTTATTGACTGCTCTTCAGGCACTCCCGAACTGATAAGGGAAGGTGCAGGAGAATGGGAAAAAATCTTTGGGTAATTCAGCCTTTCAAACTTTCTTTGTTCTATGTACACCACACAGGACGAACAGCGCATATACAATCTGGCAAAAGCCTTACTGAATACAGGCGATAGCAATGCCGAAGAAGCCATCCTGCAACTGCGCGAAGTAATCAATTATTCAGACTGGAAATATTATATACATAGCGAACCTGTGCTGTCGGATTTTGAATACGATACACTATTCAAAAAACTGCAACATCTTGAAGAACAGTATCCCGAACATGTTACTGGCGATTCACCGACACAACGTGTAGCAAAAGGCCTGAGTGAAAAATTTCCGAGTGTCAGCCATCTGGTGCCTATGCTCAGCCTCGATAATACATACAATGCTGATGACCTGCGCGATTGGGACAGGCGATGTAAAGAACTTGCAGGCACAGATGATATAGAATATTGCGCAGAGCCAAAATATGATGGCGCAAGCATATCATTGATTTATGAAAACGGACAGTTGGTTCGCGGTGCCACACGCGGCGATGGAGTGATGGGCGAAGAAGTAACCGTAAACATCCGACAAATACGTTCCATACCATTATCTACTGCATTCACTAAAGACAATGTTACCCAGATAGAAATTCGTGGTGAGGTTGTTATTAATAAAGATGTGTTTGCCGAATACAATACACAACGTATTGCAGAAGGTTTATCTCCGTTAGCTAATCCCCGAAATGCAGCATCAGGCACACTGCGCATTTTAGACCCGAAAGAAGTTGGCAAGAGAAAGCTATCTGCTATTCTATACCACATAAGCTACTATGCACAACCCGACGGCAGTGCAGTACCCGAAGCATTACACACCCACTACGATTCGCTGAATTGGCTGTATCAGCTTGGTTTTCCTACACCCGTTAAAGAAATGAAACGCTTCAACAGTATAGATCATGTCATCGCATTTTGCGAAGCGTTTGAAGCACGCAGAGATGATTTACCTTATGAAGTGGATGGGCTTGTAATTAAAGTAAACAGCTTTGCCATGCAGGATAAAATGGGCATGACTACACACCATCCACGTTGGGCAGTAGCATACAAATTCAAAGCAAGGCAGGCAACCAGTAAGCTGCTGCGTGTAGAATTTCAGGTCGGGCGTACAGGTTCGGTAACACCTGTTGCTAAAATAGAACCTGTACCTATTGGTGGTGTTACTGTAAGTTCTATATCCTTGTTTAATGAAGATGTAGTTCGTGAAAAAGACCTGCACATCGGTGATACTGTGCTCGTAGAGCGTGCGGGTGATGTAATACCATATATCGTAAAGCCTCTTGCAGAACTGCGAAACGGAACCGAGGAAAAAATAATCTTCCCAACACACTGCCCAGTTTGCAATGAAGAGCTTGAAAAGCCAGAAGAAGAAGCCGTTTGGCGTTGCATCAACATTAGCTGCCCTGCACAGGTAGTAGAGCGTATTATACACTTTGCGAGCAAAGACGCTATGGATATACGCAGCATGGGCGATTCCAATGTGCGTAAGTTCTATGAATTAGATTTATTGAAAAACATCCCGGGCATATATACTATCAACTGGGATGAAGTAACCAAACTTGGCGGCTTCGGCGAAAAGTCTGTTACAAACCTTAAAGCTGCAATCGATAATAGCAAACAACAACCACTCAACCGTGTTATATTCGGGCTCGGCATACGCCATGTAGGTGAAACAATGGCTAAGACACTTGCCAATGCTGTAGAGCATATTCGCGACTTATATAACTATTCCGAAGAGCAACTATTGGCATTGGACGATGTAGGCCCTAAAGTAGCCGCATCAGTACTACATTTCTTCCACACACCCGAAAACCGGCATATGATAGACCTGTTGGAAGCAGCAGGTGTTAACCTCATCAACCAAAAACGTAATACACAGCAAGGTGGTGGAGAGCTTGAGGGTAAATCATTCCTGTTTACCGGTACGCTCAGCCGCTTCAAACGCAGCGAGGCAGAGGCGATGGTAGAAGCCAAAGGTGGTATGTTGCTCAGTGGTGTAAGCAGCAAGCTGAATTATCTGGTAGTTGGCGAAGACGCAGGCAGCAAGCTGGAAAAAGCCAAGAAACTGGGTAATGTGGCCATACTTACCGAAGATGAGTTTTTAACATTGATAAATGGTTAATATCCAGCCATTATCATAAATTCATATTATGAAACATATCCTGTATATCGCATTCATTGCACTTTCTGCCATTGCATGTAATTCTGCCAACAGCGAGCGCCCTTCCGATAAATATGAAGCCAAAAAGAAATCGCTGGAAGAGACCGAACGCGAGAACCCATTACAGTTCCTCCGTATTAAGGGAGATAATCATGTGAACCTGTTGAATCAGGAAGTGGTAGAGGGTGAAATAACCAATAAAGCTACCCTGGCTGCTTTCAAGGATATTGAAGTTCGCATTACGTTCAAGAGCAAGACCGGCAGCACTATTGAAAAAGCTGTAAAAACAGTTAATGAGGTAGTAACACCCGGGGAATCGGTATCCTTTAAGTTTAAGATGAAAAAGCCCAAAGGCACAAGTGATGTATCAGTTGATATTACAGGGGCTATTGCCGACAAATAACTCATTAGTACATATTATCTTTAAAAGCCGTTTCCGAACGGCTTTTTGCATGTATTGACCTCACATTATATTACCTTTGCAAACGTTTTTAGCACTTATATATAACTGATGTCTGAGATTAGGCCTTTTTTAAGATTGAGCGGATTAGAACCATTGGTGGTTCGCCCTGAAACAAACTTTGTAAACGTTGGTGAAAGAACCAATGTTACAGGGTCTAAAAAATTTGCCCGATTAATAAAAGAAAACAAATACGAAGAAGCATTGTCTGTTGCACGCCAACAGGTAGAAAACGGCGCACAGATACTTGATGTGAACATGGATGATGCCCTGCTGGATGGTGAGAAAGCAATGACTACTTTCATCAACCTGCTGCAGAGTGAACCGGATATTGCCAAGATACCCATCATGCTCGATTCGTCTAAGTTCTCCATAATACTGGCAGGACTTAAATGTATCCAGGGCAAGTGTATTGTAAACTCTATATCGCTGAAAGAAGGCGAAGAAAAATTTATAGAACAGGCCACTATCTGCAAAAGCTTCGGTGCGGCAGTTATTGTAATGGCATTTGACGAAAACGGACAGGCAGATACACTGCAACGCCGTGTAGATATTTGTCAGCGTGCTTACAATACCCTTACGCAACAGGTAGGCTTTGCTCCGCAGGACATAATATTCGACCCCAATATATTCGCTGTAGCAACTGGCATAGAAGAGCATAACAACTATGCTGTTGAATTTATCGAAGCTACACGTATCATTAAAGAACGCATGCCACTTACTAAAATAAGTGGTGGTGTCAGCAATGTATCATTCTCCTTCCGTGGCAACGACCACGTACGCGAAGCCATACACAGTGTATTCCTCTACCATGCCATCAAAGCAGGTATGGATATGGGCATTGTAAATGCCGGTCAGCTTGTGGTGTATGATGAGATAGAACCACAGTTGCGCGAGCTTTGCGAAGATGTGGTACTCAACCGTCGTGCTGATTCCACAGAACGCCTCGTAACGTTTGCAGAAACAGTAAAGGCTAAAGGCAAAGAAGAAAAGAAAGATGAAGCATGGCGTAGCGCAAGTGTGGAAGAACGACTGAAACATGCACTTGTAAACGGCATTACCGACTATATAGATGATGATACGGAAGAAGCCCGTCAGAAATACCCTAAGCCGCTTGATGTAATTGAAGGCCCTTTGATGGATGGCATGAACGTAGTAGGAGATTTATTTGGCAGTGGTAAAATGTTTTTGCCACAGGTGGTAAAAAGCGCTCGCGTGATGAAGAAAAGCGTGGCGGTATTAACACCATTCATCGAGGCTGAAAAAGAAGAACGCCGTTTGGCACACATAGCCGCAGGCACTGAAAACAAAGAAGGTGCAGGTGCTGCCAAGATATTAATGGCGACTGTGAAAGGTGATGTACACGATATAGGCAAAAACATTGTCGGCGTGGTATTGGGTTGTAACGGCTACGATATTATAGACATGGGCGTTATGGTACCTGCAGATAAAATATTGGAGACCGCTCAAAAGGAAAATGTTGACATCATAGGTCTGAGTGGTTTGATTACGCCATCGCTGGATGAGATGGTGCACGTTGCAAAAGAAATGAAACGCCGTGGCATGAAGCAGCCGCTTTTGATTGGTGGCGCTACTACATCACGTACACACACAGCCGTAAAGATTGCCCCTGAATACGATAATGGCGTTGTATATGTATTGGATGCAAGCCGTAGCGTAACGGTTGCAGGCAGCCTCCTGAGCAACGACCAGAAAAACGGCTTTATAAAATCTGTACAAACAGAATACACCAAACTCCAGGAAGACTTTGCCAGCAAACGCAGCGCTAAAGAATATGTACCTTTTGCAGATGCACAACGCAATCCTGTAAAAATTGAATGGGATGGCTATACCCCACCCAAGCCACAGTTTACAGGTGCTAAAGTATTTACAGATTATAGCCTTGCTGATATCCGCGAGTTTATAGATTGGGGGCCATTCTTCATTACATGGGAAATGAAGGGCAAATACCCTGAAATACTGAATGATGCCAATGTCGGCACAGAAGCTACCAAGCTATTTAATGATGCCAATGCTATGCTCGATAAAATAGTATCGGAGCAGTGGTTACATGCAGAAGGTGTTATTGGTTTTTGGAATGCCACAAAACCTGCACCTGATACCATCATATTGAAAGACGATAACGGGAATGTGCTGCATACATTAGAATCGCTGCGCCAGCAACAAAAGAAAGCTGCCAGTCAGCCACATTTCTCGCTGGCCGACTTCATAAGCCCGGTAACTAATGATTATATGGGTGCTTTTGCAGTAAGCATACACGGCATAGAGCCACACCTGAAAGCGTTTGCTGATAACCACGACGATTACAATAAAATAATGCTGCAGGCATTGGCAGACCGTCTTGCTGAAGCATTTGCGGAATTGCTGCATAAAAAAGTACGTACAGAATATTGGGGTTATGCTAAGGATGAAAGCCTCAGCAATCAGGACCTGATAAAGGAAACCTATCAGGGCATACGCCCTGCACCGGGTTATCCTGCCTGCCCCGACCATACCGAAAAATACAAACTGTTTGATTTGCTGAAAGCTACCGACAATGCAGGCATTACACTTACAGAGTCTTTAGCAATGTACCCTGCCGCTTCTGTTTGTGGCTGGTATTTCAGTCATCCGCAGAGTACGTATTTCGGCATCAACCGCATATTGCCCGACCAATTGGAAGACTATGCAAAACGTAAAGGCATGGATATAGAAGAAGTAACAAAATGGCTTAGCCCGATATTAGAAGGATAACAATGAGCGAAATCAAAAAAACAGCAAAAGCAGGCACACAATCTCCGGCACTACGGGCGATAGCAAACATTATATCATTTGTCTTCCATCCTGTGTTTATGCCTACTGTATTGTTTGTATTGTTATATAAACTGGCTCCTGCAGGTTTTGCAGGTATAGATAGCAGGATGTTTTCAAAGCTACTTGCAATCATTGCTATCAACACGCTTGCATTTCCACTGCTTACCACTTTGTTGTTGAAAGGTTTGGGCTTTATCCAAAGCATTTATATGCACGACCCCAAAGACCGTATCATTCCGCTTATCGGAACAATGATATTTTACTTTTGGGCATACCACGTATTTAAAAATATTGATGCACCGCTCATATTAAGGGTAATGCTGCTTGGCAATTTCTGGGGTATTATCCTGCTGTTTATTTTGAATATATTCTTCAAGATAAGTATGCACACAAGTGCAGCAGGCGGCTTTCTTGGTGTAATGATTGTTTTACTGCTTACCAACCCGGTAAACATGATGCTGCCATTATTTGTATCGTTGATAGTATGCGGTATAATAGGCACTGCCCGTCTGCTGTTAGGTGCACACAAACCAAGCGAAGTATGGGCAGGGTATGCATTAGGTATCATTGCACAGGTAGCCGCTTACATCTATATTATCTGGTAGTACATTGAATATCCTCTTTATTTGCAGCCGCAACCAATGGCGCAGCCCTACCGCCGAAGCCGTTTATAAAAACATACCGGGCATATCTGCAAGGTCGGCGGGCACTTCACCAGTTGCACGTACAAAAGTCAACGAAGCACTCATCAAATGGGCAGATATTGTATTTGTAATGGAAGATAAACATAGAGATATACTCCTATCACAGTTCTCTTCAGTTGTTCAGCACAAGCAGGTTATTGTTATGCACATCCCCGACGAATACCGGTATATGGACGAAGAGCTTGTTGATATGATACAGGATATAGTTAATCCATACATTGTATAAATATCGTAAATTTGTCATTGTAATTATCGCTCTTTGACATACTGTATAAACCCACGATTTTAATCCTCTGTTACAAATTGTTGCAATTTTCAACAATTAAAAAATCTGCAACAAACTGCAACAATTTACATTCCAACTGATTGGTTATCAATAAAAATTATTAACCACCCTTTGTTTCGGCAACAAAAAATTAAGGCTCCCGAAACAGGAGCCTTAATGATATAATCGGTTATTGATTACGATTAGTAGCGGTACATTTCCGGTTTGAAAGGACCAACTTTTGAAATACCCAGGTATTCAGCCTGTGCATCTGTAAGTTCTTCCAGTTCTACACCAATCTTACCAAGGTGCAGGCGTGCAACTTTTTCATCCAGGTGCTTAGGCAGCACATATACTTTGTTCTCGTAGCTGCTGTGGTTAGTCCACAATTCTATCTGAGCCAGTGTCTGGTTGCTGAAAGAGTTACTCATTACAAATGATGGGTGGCCAGTTGCACAACCCAGGTTCACCAGGCGGCCTTCAGCCAGTACGATAACGTCTTTACCATCTATAGTATAAAGATCTACCTGTGGTTTGATGGTGTTCTTAGTGCTTCCGTAAGCGTTGTTCAACCAAGCCATATCGATTTCAATGTCGAAGTGGCCGATGTTACAAACGATTGCTTTATCCTTCATCAGACGGAAGTGTTTTTCAGTAATCAGGTCGCGGCAACCAGAAGCTGTAACGATGATGTCTGCTTCTTTTACTGCATCAACCATTTTCTTTACTTCAAAACCGTCCATAGCAGCCTGCAATGCGCAGATAGGATCAATTTCAGTAACGATAACGCGAGCACCTGCACCACGCAGCGATTCTGCAGAACCTTTACCTACGTCACCATAACCGCCAACAACAGCTACTTTACCGGCCATCATTACGTCTGTAGCGCGGCGGATAGAGTCAACCAGTGATTCTTTACAACCATATTTGTTGTCGAACTTAGATTTTGTAACAGAGTCGTTTACGTTGATAGCAGGGATAGGCAATGTACCTTTCTGCATACGCTCGTAAAGACGGTGTACACCTGTAGTAGTTTCTTCACTCAGGCCTTTGATGTGCTGAATCAACTCTGTGTAGTTATCAAACACGATGTTAGTCAGGTCACCACCATCGTCCAGTATCATATTTAATGGACGGTCTTCTCCACCAAAGAATAATGTCTGTTCAATACACCAATCAGCTTCAGCTTGTGTTTGCCCTTTCCATGCAAATACACCGATACCTGCAGCAGCTATTGCAGCAGCAGCGTGGTCTTGTGTAGAGAAGATGTTACAAGAACTCCATTTTACTTCCGCACCCAATGCTACCAGTGTTTCAATCAACACAGCAGTCTGGATTGTCATGTGCAGACAACCTGCAATACGCGCGCCTTTCAACGGCTGTTGAGGGCCATATTCAGCACGGATTGCCATCAGGCCCGGCATTTCTGCCTCAGCCAGTTTTATTTCTTTACGGCCCCACTCAGCCAAGCTCATGTCCTTAACTTTGTAAGGCAGTTTGAAGTCAATTTGTGAACGAGTCATTGTACTCATATCCTGTTTATTTTCAGTTTAAATTTTTTCGAAGCGCAAAGATAAGTGTTTACCTATTATTAACCAATTAAATAATATGTGCTTAATAGTATTTAGCAGTTAATGAATAACAGTAAACAAGCCTAAAGGTTCTTCAGATAATGTTGAATTTTTTGATTGGTATCGTTGCTTACATTAACCAAAGGCAGGCGAAGTATATCATTACAAATGCCGAAGTGGTTCAACACACATTTTACACCAGCAGGATTACCTTCAACAAATAAAAGACGGATACCCTCCAGCAATTTATAATGCAGCTTTTGTGCATTGGTATAGTTACCGGCAAGTGCGTCATTTACCATAGTAGTAAAATCGCTAGTAAAAGAGTTAGCCGCCACTGATATAACACCTTCCATACCGATAGCTATCTGTGGTAATACTAAATCATCATCGCCCGATAATACGGCAAAATGTGCAGGCTTGCCTTGTACCAATTCCATACACTGCCCCATATTACCACTTGCTTCTTTTACAGCTACTATGTTTTTGAACTCATTAGCAAGACGCAATGTAGTAGCAGGCAACATATTGGTAACCGTACGGCCGGGTACGTTGTATAGTATAATAGACTTTGCAGTAGCCTGTGCTATCGCTTTGAAGTGTTGGTATAACCCCTCTTGAGTAGGCTTATTATAATAAGGCACAACAGATAATATGCCATCAACATTAGTCAGGTCGTATTCACTAAGCTGTGCTATCACTTCAGCAGTATTGTTTCCGCCAATACCACAGACAACGGGTACACGTTTATTGCACTTTTCTAGAATAAATGCCAACACCTGTTTTCGCTCAGTCGCACTCATAGTTGGTGCTTCGCTGGTAGTACCTAAAGCTACCAGGTAATTTACACCACCCGTTATCACATGATTTACCAGCTTTTCCAATGCTGCGTAATCTACACTGCCGTCAGTGTTGAAAGGTGTTACTAATGCCACACCCGTACCACGAAATTGATTCATATCAGAAACCGGGATTTATTGATTTGATACCCGGGAATTTTTATTGTTATTCACTTACTTCATCATAGAAGCCCATCTTAGAGAACTTCTCGATACGCTGCTCTATACGGGTCTCAGGGCTCAGTTTATTTAGGTTCGACAATGCTCCTAACAAGTATGTTTTGAGTGTCGCTGCCATCTCTTCGGGCTTGGCATGTGCACCGCCTACAGGCTCTTTAATAACATCATCTACCAGATTGAAGCCTTTCATATCTTCAGATGTAAGCTTCAATTGGTCTGCTGCTTTCTCTTTAAAGTTCCAGCTACGCCATAATATAGATGAACAAGATTCAGGCGATATTACCGTGTACCAAGTATTTTCAAGCATTACTACTTTATCACCTATACCTATACCCAACGCACCACCAGATGCACCTTCACCTATAATAACGCATATTACAGGCACTTTCAGGTTCACCATTTCAAACAGGTTACGGGCTATTGCTTCACCTTGTCCGCGTTCTTCAGCCTCAAGCCCTGGATAAGCGCCGGGAGTATCTATCAATGTAATAATCGGACGATTGAATTTCTCAGCCATCTTCATCAGGCGCAGTGCCTTGCGATAACCTTCAGGATTTGCCATACCAAAGTTGCGGAGCTGGCGCATCTTGGTATTAATCCCTTTTTGCTGGCCCATTACCATTACAGGCATACCATCCAGTTCTGCCATACCACCTACCATCGCTTTATCATCCTTTACCTGGCGGTCTCCATACAACTCCGTAAAATTGCTGAATATCTTCTCTATATAATATAGTGTGTAGGGACGTTCCGGGTGGCGGCTCAATTGAACGCGCTGCCAGGGAGTAAGATTAGTGTATATCTTTTCTCTTGTCTTTTCTATCGAAGCTTCTAATTCACGAACTGTTGCAGAAACATCTACCTGATTTTTGGCAGACATCTCCTTCAGCTTATTCATCTGATTGTGTAATTCTTCTAACGGCTTTTCAAAATCCAGAAACTGCATTACAGTATGATTTAGGGTTACAAAAGTAAGTTATTGCTTATCAAAAGGCTACCATTTTTGTGTAATTCTGGTTTTCGTCCGTCAGATAACAATAAAATATAATGCTGCTAAGGGTTTGTTTGCAATACGCCGTTCTGTAATACGTCAATCTTACAGGGCTTTTGGATACTCCTGCTAACCATCCTGATATGTATAATTATTGCTGATATAAGTGTCAGGATAGCAACGAAGAATATCGCGAAGTTTATATTTAATATATCTATTATAACACCTGTAAGAATGGCCCCTCCTGCATAACCCAAGTCTCTCCATAGTCTATATATACCTATACTTTTTGCCCTATCCATCGGGTGCGTGTTTTCTGCAATAGTAGCCAGGAATGTTGGGTACACCATGGCTGTTCCCCATCCCAGTACAGACAATAATCCGATAAAATGCCACCCTGCGTTTGCCCAAACAATGGCTAACAAAGCTATAGCCTGCAGCAACATACCAATAAAAAGCATCTTCTTCTTGTCATAGACATCGGCCATGGCACCTGTAAATAATTGGCCAAGCCCCCATACTGCGGGGTAAACTGCTGCAAGCAGCCCCACTTCAACAATAGAAAAACCCTTCAATGACAGTATCAACGGTAGTATGCCCCATGTCATGCCATCATTCAGGTTATTAATAAACCCACCCTGTGTAACTGAACCTAAGTTTTTGTGTTTCCACGTAGTTTCCCAAAACACATTTTTAAGCCTCGGTGTAGTACTTGTTGCTGCCTCTGCGGCAACATGGTGCTTAGTATCTTTTACAAGCAACCAACTTGCAAAAAGCCCGGCAACCATCAGTATTATGCCAATGTAAAACGGATATGGCCTTACACCATATTCCTGCGCTATCCACCCTGTGAGAGCAGCAACCAGCGCTACCATAACATATCCTGCGAACTCATTAATACCCATTGCAAAACCACGCTTCTTTTCACCTGCAAGGTCTATCTTCATCACTACAGTGCTGCTCCATGCCAAACCCTGGTTAATACCTAACAATATATTTGCCCCTATTATCCACGACCAGTTTGGTGCGAACATTAAAATAAAAGGTATCGGCAGAGCTACTACCCATCCTGCAACCAGCAACTTCTTTCGTCCGTATTTATTAGCTAACGTACCGGCATAGTAATTAGTGACAGCTTTTACAATACCGAAAACAGTAATAAATGAAAGCAATGCCGATTTTGATGCAATATCAAATTCACCTTCAGCAATTTGTGGCAAGATGGAACGCTCTAACCCAACCATACCACCAACAAAACCATTAATAAGTACTAATAAGTAGAATTGTATCCTGTTTTCCTTTAATCCGAACTTTACTCCTTCCACACTCTTTGTATTTATTACAAAGTTCCTGAGCGCAGATAAGAAAGCATTTTACATATGATAAATAATCACTTGGAGGAGCGGATTCTGCTAAGGCTTACCTGTGTGATGCCCAGGTATGAGGCAATGTACTTTAGTTGCACACGTTTGATGACATCCGGCGCTTCCTGCAACAGGTGCTTATAGCGCTCTTCCGCAGTATGAAATTGAATGGTTTCTATTCTGTTGATTGTTTCTACATGACAGGCTTCAAACAGCTTGCGAAACAATCTTTCTATCAGGGGGTGAACATCATAAAGCTTTTCCAATTCCGATGCACTGATAGCAATTACCTCGGTATCTTCCAATACCTGTATGCCTTTTCGGCTCGGTTGCCCGGTAAACAGGCTTTCGAAACGAACCGCAAGGTTTTTCTCAAAGGCAAATCCTTCTGTAATATCCAGGCCATCTTTGTAATAATATATACGTGCCAGCCCTTTATTGATGAAGTAAATATTCCTGCAAGATTTACCGATTGGTTGCAGAATTTCATTTTTACTAAGATGCAGCACCTTACTTATTGCAAATATTTTTTGCAAATCCTGCTGTGGCAGGTGCTGATACATTAGCAGGTATTCACCTAGTTGCTCAAAAACTTGCTCCATATTCTACTGCAAATTAGAAATTACTTATCAGCATTTACAGTTTACAACATTGTGCGCCCTCTTATCTGAACTCGTATCCGAAACCCATCAGTTGTGTCAGCAATGTATTAGGTGCATCGGTAGCAGTACATCTGCCCTCGAGCTTAGGTGATATCGGAGATTTTTTAGCGAGGTATTCTTCAATAACACTATGCAATGTCGCACCCAATCGTTTGGGTTCTTTAACCCCCTCTACCCTGCATATTGTAGTATCGGGGTCTCCTTCCCTTTCGCAGGCTACAAATGTATATTCCTTATCCATTTGCACGGGCTTACCACCTACTTTTATCCAATTCACACGTTTGCCCTTATCATTTGCAATAGTGAAGTTTACTTCCATTCCTTTGAAACGAACTACCCACCCGCCAAAACGTTTGGCAGGGTCTTTCGCAAAGGCATTTTGCAATTCGGTTTCCATCCAGTCCCACAATTGCTTACCGGTAATAAACCCGCGTTTTGCTTCACTATCAACAGGCAACATACTCCATAGATAATCTCTTGTAATCTCTGCAACACCTGTTTTCGCATCAGGCACTAATGGAGGACAAAAGCGGAATCCATTACTCAATGCGATATCAGGTTTAAACTTCCACATGATGGCATCTGTGATAAAATTATCCATCGGTGTTTCTATCACATAATATCGTACAAGCGGTGTTTTAGATGTGCCAATAACAGTATCCAATTCTTTGGCATACGGCTCTCTTGTTTTCTTTACAAGGCTTTTCATTTCTTCATCTTCCTTGTACCTGTCAGGGTCAACATCCAGTAATTGATACGTGTGGTCTTTTATTACACCATCTTCTATTACAATATCTAATTTTGCTACAAACGAACCGAAAGCACCCGGCTCCGTTACTTTAGCATGTACACCCTGTATTGGTTGGCGCACACGTTCGTGTGTATCAGCACCCAGAATATAATCTACCCCTTTTATCTGCTGAATATTTGACAATCCGATTTGCTGTGCCAAGCCCATATGCGTCAGCAGGAAAACCATGTCACACTGTTCGTATTCCTTCAGTATTTTCACATACTTTGACACATTCACTTCCGGGAAAGTAAACTTGATACCATCACTATATGCTGGTGACTGGCGCTTTGGGGTAAGCGGGTCGTTGTAACCAATAAACCCGATTTTGATACCACCTATATGCTTTACATAGTATGGTGGAAAAATCAAATCTCCGTTCAACTCGTCATTAGTCTTATGAAACATGTTTGCACAAACCTTTACACCATCGTAGGCAAACATATCTTTCATCATCATTTCCTTACCGTATACTACTTCCCAGTTTCCGGGTAGCATTATATCATAGCCTATATTATTTATAAGCGGTACTATAGCTTTCCCTTCACTTAATGCTGCCACACCACCACCCTGGAAACAATCACCACCATCAATCACTAAAGTATTTTCGGGATTTTCATTTCTCAATGAATTAATCATTGTTTTGAGTGTTGCAAACCCTCCTCTTTTTTTATATACCACTTTCCCGTTTTCAACGAAAAATTCGTCGTGCACCATCAACTGAGAATGGATATCTGCCGTATGCAATAATGACACCATCTTTGCTTTGCCATTTCGCACAGCCGGATTATCTGCCATTGCTTTTGCTTTATATGCCGCATCATCATTATTAAGGGCAGATGCTGCTAATGGAGCACCTATCAGCCCGCCACCTATGCCTAATCCTAGACCCAATGCACCTGCTTTTCTTAAAAAATCGCGGCGATTGGTTTCTGTGATTTCCACATGCAAGTCCTTTTCTGCCTGGCTTATTTTTTCCTGCTCGCAAGAGCTGCAACTGCACTTCGAAGTATGATTATCTGACATGATAGCTTAGTTAATGATGAGCAAAATAAAACGATTCAACAAGCATTACTGCTTTTTTTTACGGGCATCAGCTATTGGCTGAAATGGCCCGTACTTATGCTGGCTTTCAGTAAACCCATCGGCGTATGGCCCGAAGGGATGGTCTATTGGTTTTTTGGAAATATCCGGCCAATCTCCCGTTAAATCTTTAGACGGCCTTGGTTGAGAGTTTACAAAAGCAGCTACATCCCATGCTTCTTCATTTGAGAGTGCAGGGGATTGATGTGTCGCAATCTGAAAAGGCATATTGTCTTTTACATATCCTGCAAACCTCGATAGCCTGAATAAGCCTGCACCACTATTATAGCTGTTTTCTCCCCATAGCGGCGGGTATGCATATCCGATACCATCAGGATTCATCATACCTTCTCCGCCGGCACCATGGCATGATTTACATGTCGATTCATAAACAACCAATCCTTTTTGCGGGTCGGCTGCCCTGTTCAGATACGGGACTTTAGTTATCCCTGAATTCTCTGGCACAACCCCTTTTTCTACATCTTTACCTACCCATTTAATATATGTTACAATAGCCTTCATCTCTCTGCTTGTAGTGTCGATAGCAGTACCATTCAGGCTGCGTTCAAAACAATCATTCACACGCTTGGCTATAGTCTCGATACTGCCACTCCTATCCCTGAACTTTGGATAAGTAGATGCCACCGCACCATAGTTATTCCCCCATGCATTTTTACCGGCACCCAAGTGACAGTTCTGGCAATTCATTCCATTGGTAATATGGCTTATTGTTCCTTTTGGGCCGAAATAGTATGCTGTATGCGCAACCAAGTCTTCCCCATAAATAACCAATGCCCGCTCTTCGCCTTTCAATGTTGCATCACTATACAAACTCGGGGCTACCCATTCTTCCGACTTCGCTTCTACCACCACCGGCACTGTTTTATCAGCTACCTTAATGATACCTGTAAGCAAAGCTGCTACAGCCAGCAGTGCGATTATGGTTGCAAGGGTATATTTTTTATTATTGGCCATTACTGCATTTTTTATTCATCCTCATACATACTATACCAATCCTGTCTTCACATAAATTAATGAGGCAGTTTGTCTCTGAAGTAGCCATAAGTCCATGTACCTGCAATGGCACTCAACACTACTATTATAACTGAAAAAGCACCAGTTGCTATCTGGGCAAATAAAGGACCCGGGCATGCACCCGTAAGCGCCCAGCCTAAGCCAAATAATAAGCCCCCGTAAATCTGCCCTTTATTAAATTTCTTCGGATGAAATTCAATAGACTCCCCATGTATCGTCTTAATCTTAAATTTTTTAATCAGGAACACAGATATGACACCAACCACTACTGCAGTGCCAATGACGCCATACATATGAAAACTTTGGAGCCTGAACATTTCCTGTATGCGGAACCATGAAATAATCTCCGCTTTTACAAATACTATCCCGAATACAATACCTACAATCATGTATTTGAAATTGTACCACCATGGGTGCTGTATCTGCGACTCATTTACGCACATTGTATCCAACGACCTCACTTCAAAATCCATGGCATCAGACATTTTATTATCTGTAACCAAGCCGTTTATCGGATTATTTTTTATAGTTGAAGTATCCATTTGTTTAGTTTCTCTTTTTGTGATTATTGTTTACAATCTTATAAAGCAAGGATAAATGGCAATATCAGGTTAGCCATAATAAAACCGCCTGCCATAAACATGATGGTTGCCACTAATGATGGCCATTGAAGATCACTCAATCCCATGATTGAATGGCCCGACGTGCAACCACCTGCGTATCTTGAACCAAAACCAACCAGGAAGCCACCACCAACCAGCATTATTATCCCTTTCAATGTAAATATGTTTTGAATTGCGAAGAGTTGTGTCGGGACTAAGTTTGACATATCCGTAATACCATATCCTGCTAATTCTTCTGCCAGCTTAGGGTTAATTACTACCGGATTAGGGTCTGCAAGAAATTGTGCAGCAATAAATGCACCTGCAAAAATACCTATCACGAAAAAGAAATTCCACATCTCTTTTTTCCAATCATACTTAAAGAAGTTGATGTTTGCCGGGAAGCATGCAGCGCAGGCATGCCTGAGATTTGCCGAAATACCGAAGTGCTTATTGCCTAATATCAGCAATGCCGGTACTATTAATCCAATTATTGCCCCTGCCACATACCATGGCCATGGGTTTTGTAATGCCTCAATCATTATGTTTTAGTTTTATGCCGTTTACAAATATTATTCTTTACTTCAACCTTATCTGTGATTTTCGTCACTTATAAGAAATTATATACGGTATCAAAATTATTTAGTTTTTCATCTATTCATCTGCGACGGAAGAAATAAGCTGTGTTATCAGAAATGAAAATTAACAACTAAGTTCCACAATCCCATGTCAACCTTATTAATTATATACTTATCCTTAAGTTGTTCATTACTTGCATTAACCTTGTACAGATATAGTAATTGGGTTTCCCAACCAGCTAATAATCCTTTAAATGCATATTTAAGTTCAGCATTAATCTGGTAGTATGATGGCATTCCGTATTTATTCAGCCTATAGTTTGTCACATCAGGCAGGTAGTAATAACCGGCCGCAAGTTGTGTTTTCAACCCTGTATTCCGGATTTTATACAACGCCTTAGCCATGTAGGCATGCACATCTCCAAAGCCTTCATTACGCTCTCTGGGCAGGAATGTAAAAAAAGGATCTCTACCCCATTCTCTCGGCATCAGGTATCTTGCATCCGCTGTTATCCTGTTATAGTTGAACGATAGTTGCCAATCTTTTTTTTCCAACAACAACCTTGCACCAAAAGAATGGGATGTAGCACCGGGAGTAAAGTATGCCTTACTAATATCAGGATTCCCACCATCATTTACTGCATCTTGCCGTATGTACTGAACAGCAGTACTAATATTGGTATTACTTGCAATCGGCACTCTGTACTCCGCCTGGAGCAAAGCAGTGTTCATGATATTATCTACATACAAATTGTGCACTTTCAGTTTCAAACGATTTGCATACACATAATCTATACCTAATATGCCAATTCCGCCACTCTGTAAATTGCCTGCATAACCGGACTTGCTACCATCCGGATTTACCCCTGCCTGAAATACACCAATAGACTGCGCAACGTCATACCATTTCACAGTACTTCTGGGAGATATTTCATATAAATAACCGCCTTCAATTTTCAGGTTTTTCAACTCATTATATTCCGCCCACAAACCACCTACTTCGGTTGGGCGCATACGACCATCCTGCAGGTTTATGAAAGGGGTATTTATCAATTGTTTGCCAAATACAATATGAGAATTCCGGTAACTATACTTTATATAAAACTCCTCCAGCCTGTCAATATCATATTTATTAGCTGGGTCTGATATATCGAACAGCCCCACTTCATATCGATTGGGTTGACGAGAATTTTCGTCTATCAACGCTAGATTGCTGGAGCCGATGTTGAAAACAAAAAAGCCACTTACCCCAAATTGAAAACCTTTGTATTTCGCGGTTTCATACTTTATACCACCACCGGCAGCATTCGCGTAATAATCTGTCAATCCCGGAGCATTATCCGTCGCCATAAAAAAATAGCGCGCGTGACCGTGAATACTACCTTTTTTAAAGGCATACAACATCGTATTGCTGTCATCTGTATAGTGTTGTTTCCCACGCCACAAATCAGGTTTGTCCTGCAACTCCTGATGCTGAGCCTTGAGGTCTGATACAACCAATAACAGCACAACAAAAAGAACTATGTCTTTCATTAATTTAAGCCTCAAAATAGAATTGTATTAAGCTGACATCCACTCCCTGATAAACACAGCAACCTGTCAACATTTTAGTTAGAAAATAAGTAAACCATCAATTGATGGTTTACCAAGATTATTTATGCAGTGATTATTGCAAATGATGCACGTACATCACCTGCAATAATGTTTGACCTGCATATCGGAAAGTGCAAATACAGCTTCCTTATTTAGTTTAATGATTGTAGTAAGTCATCGATACCACCACCGTTATAGATATTACCATATCCATGTTGCGAAAGAAAACCTACTGCCTGTCCGCTGCGATTGCCACTACGGCAATAGAATACAACCGGGGTTTTACCCAATTCCTTAATCTCAGACACTCGGCCAGGCAATTCGTCTAATGGAATATTCACCGCACCTTTCACATGCCCCGTGCTGTATTCTGCTGCACTACGTACATCTACAAATTTTGTATTGCTATCGTTTAATATTTGTTTCATCTTTCTTTTACTATTTATCAATTAAAAAATCCTTTTAGCATTTATTTACAATAAAGTACTTGGGCATACATAATCAGTCACGGCAAACCTGTTTGTCTCTTTAATTGCTTTAAAGCCACCACTAACATCTATCAGGTTGTTAAATCCTCTTGCACGTAATATTGATGTGAATATCATACTGCGGTATCCTCCTGCACAATGCACATAGTATGTCTTGTTTTTGTCAATCATACTCATTGCATCATTTACATTATCCAATGGTGCATTTTCAGCTGTAACAATATGTTCGCTTAAAAATTCACTCTTCTTACGAACATCCAATACTTCAGCATCGGGTTGTGCAGATAATATATCAGCCAAGCTATCAGGAGTAATGCTCTTAATATTATCAACTTCTTTACCTGCCTTCTTCCATGCTTCGATACCGCCATTCAGATAACCGATAACATAATCGTACCCAACACGACTAAGCCTTGTCACCACCTCTTCCTCAGTTCCGGGCTCAGCAATAATCAGTATCTCCTGCTTTATGTCCGGTATCAGCGAACCTACCCATGGTGCAAAAGAACCCTGCAACCCTATATTTATTGAATTAGGAATAAATGCTGCTGCGAAATCCTGTGCATTTCTTACGTCCAGCATCAGTGCCCCGGTTTCATTTGCTGCCACTTCAAATTCGTTAGCAGACAAGGCCCTTAAACCTCTTTCCAACACAGTATCAATACTGTCATATCCATGTATGTTCATCATTACATTCAATGGGAAGTATGAAGGCGGAGGCATAAGCCCGGTTGTTACTTCTTTAATAAATTCAGCCTTCGTCATATCCATCCTCAATGCATAGTTGGTCTTTTTCTGATTACCTAATGTATCCGTAGTTTCTTTGCTCATGTTTTTGCCACAAGCGCTACCCGCACCATGTGCAGGATACACAATAATGTCGTCCGACAATGGCATTATCTTATTACGCAATGAATCGTATAAATGACCTGCAAGTATCTCCTGTGTAAGTTCAGATTTCACTTTTTGTGCGAGGTCAGGCCTGCCAACGTCGCCAATGAATAACGTATCGCCACTGAACAATCCCACTTCTTTACCATTTTCATCACTCAGTAAGTAACATGTACTCTCCATAGTGTGCCCAGGAGTATGTATTACTTTGATATTTACTTTACCAACCTGCAATACCTCACCATCTTTAGCTGCATGAAAATCAAAGTCGGGTTTTGCATTCGGGCCGTAAACTATCTGTGCACCTGTTTTTTTAGACAAATCCAGATGGCCAGATACGAAATCAGCATGGAAGTGTGTTTCAAGCACATATTTTATCTTCGCGTTATTCTGCTTTGCTTTTTCAATGTATGGGTCAACTTCGCGAAGCGGGTCAATTATCACTGCCTCTCCGTCACTCTCAATGTAGTAAGCACCTTGTGCAAGACATCCTGTATAAATTTGTTCTACTGTCATAACATTCGTTTTTGTTATTTATACTGCAAATATCATAAGCAGTACAAGTGCTATGTATGACTTATGTCACACAAGTACAGAAACTCAAAAAAGTTTTTCTATTTAACATTCTTTTTATTGAAAAAGCGATTCTGCATACAGCTTCCAACAAAAAAGCCCCTTCATAAAGGGGCTTAAATAACTATATCAATAATACTTATTACAAAGATTTCTTTGCCAGATACCAATCGACCATTTCAAGGTCACTTTTTTTACGTTCCGCCAAGCCATCAAGTGTTTTGGGTGCCGGTACTATTACTTTGTCTCCGGGCTTCCAGTTGAGCGGGCAGGCAACACTATGTTTTGATGCAGTTTGCAGTGCTACCAATACACGTTTTATCTCCTCCATATTTCGCCCTATGTTCAACGGATAATACATAATCAACCTTACAATTCCTTCCGGGTCGATAACAAATACCGCTCTGACAGCAGCAGTTTCACTTTCTCCGGGCTGCAACATCCCGTAGAGCTTTGCAATACTCATATCAAGGTCTGCGATGATGGGAAAATTAAACAACACTCCTGTCTTCTCATGTACCGCATTCACCCATGCTATATGTGCATGTATGCTATCTATGCTTAAACCAATCAGTTTAGTATTATGTTCATCAAAAAAGCTTTTCTCCAAAGCAAAGCCCGACATTTCGGTTGTGCAAACAGGAGTAAAATCTGCAGGGTGAGAAAACATTACTACCCAGCTGCCCTTATTATATTCGCTGAACTTAATATTGCCTATTGTTGTTACTGCATTAAAATCAGGTGCTTTATCACCTATTCTTGGCATATATACTTGTTGTTCCATTTTTATTGTGTTTTTTAAAATCAACTATTAGTGCTGCATCATTCTTAATGACCTGTCGGCGTAGCAAAAAACAGTTCCTTGATGATGATATAAATACCCATTACCAGCACAAACCAGCCAAACCCTTTTTTAAGGCTAGCGGCAGAAACTTTCTTACTCAGGATATTGCCCGCAAAAATTCCTACCACAGCTAATGCTGTGACGCTTAAGAGTAACGTCCAATCCATTGTTTGTGTACCTAAATCGCCGGTGAAGCCAATCAAAGACTTTGCAGCTATTATCAACAGAGATGTTCCGACAGCCTGTTTCATAGGCAGTTTACTCAGCAATACCAATGCAGGTATAATCAGGAACCCACCACCTGCACCTACAAGCCCCGTCAGCACACCCACTAACGAGCCTTCCAGAATAATCATCGGGTAATTAAACTTTTGTTCCTGAGCTTCATCTGTATTTTTCTTTTTATCCCTTATCATTGATACAGATGCAAATACCATAAGTATTGCAAATAGTATCATCATCAATAGTGCCTTTGTAACTACAAAATCGCCTATACTGAATACCTCTTTAGGAATTGCAGGCACAATTACCGCACGTGTAAAATAAACGGCAATGATAGAAGGGATACCGAATATTATTGCTGTTTTCAAATTCACTTCTCCGCTCTTATACTTTGGGTAGGTACCTACCAGACTTGTTGTACCAACTATGAACAGTGAATATGCCGTAGCTAACACCGGGTCGACACCAAATAAATAAACTAATACAGGCACTGTAAGAATTGAACCTCCGCCACCAATTAAACCAAGAGACAATCCAATTAACAATGATGCTAAGTATCCTAAAATTTCCATACAAATTATTTAAGTGCAAAGTTGAAGAATGGTTTATCAAACATTTGTAACCATTGTCACACAAAACAAAAACGTTGCAGGTTCTAATCCCGCAGCCATTCAAAATAGTTTCTGTGAATTTTTATCCAGCCGTTTTTTTCCATTTTTTTCATCAGGCGACTGATTACTTCCCTTGAAGAATTCAGGTCATTCGCAATATCCTGATGTGTTAGTTTTACGTGTTTGCCAAATTGCTTCACTTGTCTTTTAAGATAAAACTCAAGGCGTTCATCCATGTTCCTGAAAGCAATCTCACTTATTGTACGTAATAATTCTTCGTAGCGCGACCTGTATGTCCTTATCACAAAATAGTGCCAGCTCTTGTATCGTTGCAGCCATTTATCCATAAGGTCAAGCGATACTGTCAGTAATACCACATCTGTAACCGATTTAGCTGTCACCTGACTTTTCTCCTGTTTGTATGAACAGACCATAGACACTGCACATGCCTGCCCGGGTTCTATATGATAAATAAAGTACTCGTCGTTGTCCTCGTCTTGCTGATATAGCTTTACAATACCATCCAATACCATCATCATACTTCTGATAGGCTGCCCGGCTTGCAGTATTGTTGTGCCTGCCGGTATGTTTTTGATGTTTGCATGTTGCAATAGCTCATCATACAGCTCTTCCTCAAGACCCGGGAATAACTCTCTTAAGTTGGATATATCTGCCATGTACTGTTAGTTGGGTTTGCATAAAATATGAATAATTTTCTCAGGTATGCAAAATTTGTTTTGCCTCAATTTCTGAAAATGCTACCTGTATTTGAAAAATTATGCCAAACGGCTAAAATACCCACATACAGGCTACACGTTTGTAACATATGTCACATTGACGACTTTGATTAATACTTATTATCAGGCAGATTGCAATGATTACTAACTGTATACAGGCCTATTTTGAAGAAAATACAAAAGCCACTCGATGAGTGGCTTTTGCGGACCGGACGGGACTCGAACCCGCGACCTCCGCCGTGACAGGGCGGCATTCTAACCAACTGAACTACCGATCCGTATTAGTTGGGAGTGCAAAGATAAATTCAATTTTTTGAATTCTACAAATCTTATTTTGTGAAATACTTAAACAGGCATTTTTCTACTGTTTCATCACCTTCTTCACAACAGTACCATTATCCGTCACCAGCTTTATGTAGTACATACCGGGCACCAATGCAGCAGCATTTATAACTTTTGTACCGGCTGTGGTTTCTACCTTTTCAGTCATTAATATTTTACCCTGAACATCTGTCAGAATGATATTTCCTGCACTTCCATTATTCCAATAAGTAATATTTAAATTATCCGTTACAGGATTAGGATACACTTGCAGTTCAGCCTGCGGGTTTGATACCGTATTAGTATGTACGCCAAATGTAGCTGTGAAATAGAAAGAATAACTCGTTCCGAAATCGCCACCCGATGTACCCCACGGACCCGAATTGGTGCCTGTGACATCCTTAAGAACCGAACCTCCGGAACTTCTTATTCTCAAAGTACCTTTGCCTTCATACGGATTGAATGCCCAGAATTCAAGACCGTCTTTATTTACCCCTGTCGTACTTGAGGATGCGCCTTCGTCCGAAAAATAAAAATAATAACAGTCTCCCGGCGTTAGTGATATCGTATCTAAGTATAGCTTTTCATTAGTAAAGCCATTTTTCTCATAATGCACTTTACCTGTAGTAGCATTTACTATCTTATACGAGTTTTCACTGGCATCTTTATTCGTCTGAAAGTGTACTATTATTTTGCTCGGTAATACTTCAGGTGCTATAAAATCAGACATCATTGTATTATCGTCCTCGAAAGCATCAGCCTGTCCGTTCGGGTTCTTTACAGTAACACTGAATTTGCCTGATGCTGAACCCCAGTTTACAGGATTAGTGAGCTTTACTGTATCATTCTGCATGATGCCCAGGTTGCCCGTCCATTGATATGTGGTCATTGCTCCGCCAGACAACCCGTATTCTATTGTTGCAGAAGTAAGCGGTGTGCTACCATTGTTACGCAATACTATTACAGGATCATTACATATCGGGTTCATTCTTTTGAATGCAACATCCGGGTTAGGCGCAATAATATTTTCAATAGCAGCATCTATCGCATTTGTTGGCGTTTTATATTCTATAAGATATGCGGTAGTGTACAAATTGCCATGATACGCTATTCCCGAATATGCTTCCATATCCATATTGATATTATGTGCAGTGCCGCCACCAACATTCTGAATATCTACATCATCGTATTTTACCGGCGAGCCCGGACACCACCCACCCCTGTTGTATATCCATGTACCTGCCTGCGGATAAACATCGTTCAAGCCGCAATCCGCCCTCCAGATATCTTTTTTGCTCACTACGTTCCCATCCCACAATACCTCCCTGTACTTTCTGCAAAACTCCATGCATCCCCATGCGCTATCGCTACCGTGGCCGGTATTCATCGCTTTAAATCTTGCCCAACCTGTTTGTGCATCAGCAGTTATGTTAATAGCTGTTAAATGATCTTCAATAGGGTCCGTATCTTTACCATAAACAAAAGAGCCATCCCATAATTTGCTAATCTTTACAGGTTCTGCCACCGGAGTACCTTCTACGCATATAAACTTCACATTAATCCTCCAGCCTCTGTCTGTATTATTTTCGTAACCGCTATGCCTGTATATTACCTCAACAGAATCGTGCAACAATAAGGCAAAATCCGTCACATCATACACCCAGCTATGTTTCCAGTTCATGGCAGCAGTCCAGTAAAAGCCATACGGTGTTATATACCGGGCTATTTCGTGGTTCTGTGTCAGTCCGTTTACGCCACCTGTTCTCCCGATTATGATATTATTTATATAGTCCCACTCGCCACATTTAAGGCCGGGGGCACATTCAAAGCTCAACTGCATTAATACTTTTCGGTATGATTGGGTTGCAGATGGGAAAACCGCCCATGCAGGGTAAGTAGTACTACCAACTGAGGGATTGGTTTTAATTACGGTATTAGTATGTGATGACACTACAGTTGTATCCAAAGCTGCATTTGATTGTAAATACATAAAAAGGCTACAACATATTAGGGCAAAGTATTTCATACAATATTTTTTAAAGTACATGTAATATACACATTTATCAGCCACTATTTTGAGCTCTAAACCCAATAGCAAAGCAGAAAAATGATTATCTTGTGTATTGAAAATTAAAGCAAAATGCACGAGTGCCGACTGCATATTGCAAGAAAGCCGTGCTTTTAATTACTTTTTAATATTATCCGTCAGGATATACAAGCGTTTTTGACGCATCTTAGAGACTAAATGCCGATTAATGAAAAACAGCATACTATTAGTAGAAGATGAAAAAAAGATAGCAGATACACTTGAAGCAGGGCTTGAGGAAGAACAATTTGAGGTATCTGTGGCATATAATGGGCTTGAAGGCAAAAAATTGTATCTGAGTAATACTTACGACCTTATCATACTCGATATCAACCTACCCTTCCTTAATGGATATGAATTATGTAAAATAATCAGGGAAAAAGATAAACGGCTTCCGATAATCATGCTCACCGCATTGAACTTTATGGATAATAAAATCCAGGGATTTGATATGGGAGCCGATGACTACATTGTAAAGCCGTTCGAATTCAGGGAATTATTAGCTCGTATAAAAGCTCTGTTAAGGCGTGTTGATGTTGCTGTTGACACTCCGGAAGAAAAAATACTGACAATAGCAGACCTGGAAGTAAACCTTGACAATAAGGAAGTAAAACGAAGCGGGCAGAAAATATTGCTAACAGCAAAAGAGTTTCAATTATTAGAATACCTTTTGAAAAACAAGGGGAAAGTAGTTTCCAGGGCAGATATTGCTAAGGATGTTTGGGATATTGACTTTGATACTCAAACCAATGTGATAGATGTTTATGTAAACTTTCTCAGAAAAAAGCTGGATAAAGACTTCAGCCCTAAACTGATACACACACAAGTAGGTATGGGATATATATTAAAAACCGAAGCAGAATAATGCAGATTAAATACCGCATCACATTAGGCTACACCCTTATCGTACTCATACTACTGCTGGCATGCGGCGGGATTTTATACACTTTATCTCTAAAGAATAAAGAAACCGACCTTAGAGCAAAACTTCAGGCAAAAGCCATCAATATTGCAACACTTGTCGGGTCGAAACAGGTAAATGATACACTGCTGAATTTCCTCAACAACAACTCTGCCAGCACACTTTCGGATAAAAGCATTATTGTATTAAACAAACAAGGGAAGACCATATATTCTTTTGATGAAGACGCGACACAGCCTTTAAGGCTCAGCAATACAGATATTCGAAAAAGTAAAACATCTGCCTTCCATTTTTTTAAAACAGACATCAGAGACGCTATCGGGTATAACAATGGTATCAATACAATAATCGTTGCTGCAAATGATAAGGATAAAAATGTGTGGATGGACACATTAAGGACTACCCTGTTGATCGGTGTTATTGGTTTTATAATTATCTTTTTTATATCTGGCTACATTTTCTCAAAAAACGTAGTGCGTTCTATCAGTAAATTAACTGACAAACTTACCCAGATATCTTCTGAAGCATTCTCTGCACGATTATCAACAGGCAAAGAAAAGGATGAATTGTGGGAGTTAGCTACTACCATCAATAACCTACTCGACAGGCTACAATCTTCTTTTGATACACAACGCAGGTTCCTGTCAAATGCATCACACGAATTAACGACACCACTTGCTGCTATATCCAGCCAATTGGATGTAGCCCTACATAAAGAACGCAGCAATGAGGAATACAAAAAAGTATTCCTTTCTGTAAAAGACGACGTGAAACGATTGGCGTTACTTGTAAGAAGTATATTGGAAATTGCGAAAGCCAGCGGCTCTGTTGGTGGCATAGACCTTACAAAAGTTCGTATAGATGAGCTATTGATGCGCATCCCCGGTGAAATGAAAAAAATCAGCCAGTTGTACGATGTAAAGCTAAGCTTTGAAGATTTTCCGGAAAGTGAGGGTTTTGACATCTTATATGGCAATGAAGCATTGTTGTATAGCGCCCTGAGAAACATCATACACAATGCATGTAAGTTCTCGAAAGACAAATGTGCTAAAGTATCGCTCACGTACACTTTTCAGAACATTGTGGTTGAGGTGAAGGATAACGGGCCGGGTATACCGCCAAACGAATTGGAAAATATCTTCCAACCATTCTTCCGTGGTTACAAATACGAAAACACAAACATGATTCACGGTACGGGTTTAGGCCTTGCGCTTGCGCATCGTATCATTGAACTGCACAAAGGAGACATCTACGTGGAATCTGTAGTTGGCGAAGGCAGTACATTCAGTATATTCTTACCGGTAGATAGTACCAAAACATACAAAAAGTAAAAAGGAGCCGATTGGCTCCTTTTCTTAGTAATGGGATAATCATTAATTATTTGGCAATCAGGATAGTATTTCTTTTTACTACTTCGCCATCATTATCAGTGGCGATATAAAAATAAGAGCCCGCCGCTAATGAGCTTAAATCTAAGTTAGCATTACCATTTACACTTGTGCTTATAACCTGCTGACCATTCATTGCATACATTACAAACTGTAATGGCTGTTTTGATGCTAAATGCAATACAGTATTTGCAGGGTTTGGATATACATCAAGCGAATTATCATTATTCAAAGTGCTGATACCTGCCGGGAATATTGAATAGCTAACATCATCTATTAACAGTTCGCTGCCGATAGTAGCCTGTCTGCCACTACTCGTAAATACAATTTGCAAAGCATTTGGCGTAGCTGTATTAGTGCCATAATCTATCGGTACGGATACCAATGTATATGGCTGCGATGCAGTAATGTAGCGCACACCACTGCCCACTACAGAATCATCCCCGTTTGATTTACCCCCTTTGATAATTGAAGAAATTACCACATTGGCACTATCACCGCCCTGCTGGTTATATTTCAGCCATGCATTTACATAGTTTACCCTGCCATATATCGGTGTTCCGCCTTTTAATGTAAAATCCTGATTAGGGATATCCAGCTCTATTACCGCATTGGTAAGTACACCTGCCTGATTACCTAAAGACCCTTGTGTTTGTGTTACAATTCTCGCAGCAAAACTACCTCCGTTTTTGTCAGTAGATTTGAATAATTGGCGGGATGCAGAACCTATTACAAAACTATAGGCATGAGCCAATGAATCCGGACAACGCCAGCCATCTACAGCATCTAGTGTTGTTGCAGGGAAACCAACTGAAGGTGTACGCCATGTTTCCATATTGCTAAAAAGGACGGTTTGACTTTTAGCAGTATTAAATACAAATAGTGTAGCTAATAAAGTAATTACAGGTTTCATATGTATATTTTAAATTAACACTAAAGTTAAGGTTTAATTCAATCGGGAGAGTGTTTCCTGTATAGCATTAAAATCAGGTACATCACCTGCATTTTCCAATACCTCTGCGTATTGTACCACTCCGTCTTTATCTATCACAAATGCCGAACGCTTAGATACACCTTTCATATCATTGAACCATGTTTCATAAATAGTATCATACGCTGTAGATGCTTCTTTATTAAAGTCGCTCAACAAGGCAAAGTTGAGATTCTGTTCAGCCTTGAATTTTCCGTTGGCAAATAATGAATCTACTGATATGCCAAATACAGTTGCATTCGCATTGTTATAAAACGAAATATTATCTCTTACAGAACAGAGCTCTGCGGTGCAAGTGCTGGTGAATGCAACCGGGTAAAATAGTAAGAGTACATTCTTTCCCTTGTAATCGCTGAGGGTTACTTTGTTCTTTTCCGTGTCGCGAAGCGTAAAATCAGGAGCCAGCTGCCCTACTTGAATTGCCATAAGTTTCAGTTTTTCTGTTTAAATGTATGCGAAGATAACAGCCTGTCAAAATGAAAGGTTCATCTGCACATTTAAAATTATGACTGACAGAAAATCAAAAAACATATTATAAAAAGTATTGTTTTCATGAAATTTTGACGCAACTTTGCCCTCCCTCAAGCTATGGCATAAAACATGATTAACCAGTAATACGGAATTAATTATTCATCCATTTAAAAAATTAAATAATATATACTATGGCTAACAACGTAAACATTACACCGCTGCACGACAGGGTAATCGTTAAACCCGCAGCAGCTGAAGAGAAAACTGCAGGTGGTATCATCATCCCAGATACTGCTAAGGAAAAACCTCAACGTGGTACTGTTATTGCTGCCGGCCCCGGTAAAAAAGATGAACCAATGACTGTTAAGTCGGGCGATACGGTTTTATACGGCAAATATGCAGGCACTGAAATTTCTATTGAAGGCGGCGACTACCTGATAATGCGCGAAAGCGATATACTGGCTATCGTTTAATTCATTTTTCAATTCATTTAATCAGAAAAAATAAAAAAGAATCATATGGCTAAGCAACTTTTCTTTAATACAGATGCACGCAATAAAATGAAGCGTGGCGTTGATATTCTTGCAGATGCAGTAAAAGTAACATTGGGACCTAAAGGCCGCAATGTGGTAATTGAAAAGAAATTCGGTGCGCCGAGTGTAACAAAGGATGGCGTATCAGTAGCTAAAGAAATAGAACTGGAAGATGCTATTGAAAATATGGGTGCGCAAATGGTAAAAGAAGTAGCATCAAAAACTGCTGATGTAGCAGGTGATGGTACTACTACCGCTACTGTACTGGCACAGTCTATCATTGGCGAAGGTTTGAAAAACGTAGCTGCCGGTGCTAACCCGATGGATTTGAAACGCGGTATCGACAAAGCTGTTGCTACTGTAGTTGAAAACCTGAAAAAACAATCAGAGAAAGTAGGTAACGACAATAAGAAAATTGAACAGGTTGCTACCATCTCTGCAAACAACGATAGTGAAATAGGCAAGCTGATAGCACAGGCTATGGCTAAAGTTGGTAACGAAGGTGTTATCACTGTAGAAGAAGCGAAAGGTACTGAAACTACTGTAGATGTAGTAGAAGGTATGCAGTTTGACCGCGGTTACCTGAGCCCTTACTTCGTTACGAACACAGAAAAAATGCAGGCAGAACTGCAAAATCCTTATATCCTTATCTACGATAAGAAAATAAGCACACTGAAAGATATACTCCCAATACTGGAAAGCACTGTACAAAGTGGCCGCCCGCTGTTGATTATTGCTGAAGACGTAGATGGTGAAGCACTGGCTACATTAGTAGTAAACAAACTGCGTGGCTCTCTGAAAATAGCTGCTGTGAAGGCTCCGGGCTTTGGCGACCGTCGTAAAGAAATGCTGCAGGACATCGCAGTATTGACTGGTGGTACAGTTATAAGCGAAGAGCAAGGCTACAAACTGGAGAATGCTACCATCGCATCTTTGGGCCAGGCAGAAAGCATCACAATCGATAAAGATAATACTACTGTAGTAGGTGGTAAAGGAGAAAAAGAGGCTATCGTTGCGCGTGTAAACCAAATTAAAGCGCAAATGGAAACTACTACAAGCGATTACGACCGCGAAAAACTGCAGGAGCGTCTTGCTAAGCTTAGTGGTGGTGTTGCTGTACTGTACGTAGGTGCATCTACAGAAGTAGAAATGAAAGAAAAGAAAGACCGCGTTGACGATGCTCTGCACGCTACACGCGCTGCGGTTGAAGAAGGCATCGTACCAGGTGGTGGTGTTGCTTATATCCGTTCTATCGAAGCATTAGACGGTATGAAAGGCGAAAATAACGACGAAACTACAGGTGTTGTAATAGTACGCCGTGCACTGGAAGAGCCACTGCGCCAGATAGTTGCTAACGCAGGTATCGAAGGTTCTATCATTGTTCAGAAAGTGAAAGAAGGCAAAGCTGATTTCGGTTTCAACGCACGTACAGAAACTTACGAAAACATGCTGGCTGCGGGTGTTATAGACCCAACTAAAGTAAGCCGTGTAGCATTGGAAAATGCTGCTTCAATAGCAAGCATGCTGCTGACTACAGAATGTGTAATAGCTGACAAACCTGCTCCGAAAGAAGCACCACACAGCCACGACATGCCGGGCGGTGGTATGGGTATGGGTGGTTACTAATCTGTACACAAACGATAAAAGAAAAAGGCTGCAAGATTTCTTGCAGCCTTTTTACTTTTTCTGTGGAGCCTACGGAACGAGTGTCGAACCAACTGAAGAATTTTTTCTGGCGCGTATACCCACTGAAAGACAGTGTAGGCTTTACTCTTAGTGGTTTACATTGACGCAATTTTTCAAACTCGTTCAAAATATAATATTTTAGAAAACTGGCAATTATTAATAATATTAGCCGGTTAGATATAAAATAGCGGAGCCATCATATCTCCACAATTTTTTTATGCATATGTTATTGCTACTCTATCTAATCGTCGTGCATACTTTATATACGACTAGTCATTTATCAAACCAAATCCTTAGCGCGTTTACGTCACTAACTAAATATCTAATCGCCTAGTCTCTCCAATTCACTTGCCATTGTTATAATAAATCTAACATTATCCTTTTCATTTCTTTAGACATTTTTTCCCTGTCTATAGGTATAGGATATTTTCGGCTCATAAGTGAATCCCAATCATTTTAGGGAGTACGTCAATCAATTTATGAGTAAACCTATCGCCCACACAACCAGTATCTATGACCACTTATGGTCATTTTCTGCCCACTTGTTAGTTACCACTTTAGTTAACCCACAAATAAGGAGAACTTTATTAAAACAATTTCTCTAATACAAATCACGATTACTTATGAAGAAATCCACACTAATCAAAGTTCTTATATGTAGCCTCATTTGTTTGCAGGCACATCTGGTATCAGGACAAAAAAATCTGATATTAAATCCCAGTTTCGAACAAGGAACACACCCTACAGGTTCTAACGGCATCGGAAATGGACATGCTACATATTGGAAGCCAGGCTTCACTTATAATACCGGCTATACTCCCGGTACGAGATATGGTGGTACACCAGACCTTTTGGATTACAATATACCTGCGGGCGTATGCGGCTATGGCTATTTTCCTAATTTATTTTACGCATCAAATACCGGGGCAGGTACGCTTCCCAAACATGGCGAAAGATTTGCACTTATCATGGGCGGATATACAGGAGTATATGCTTTTAATGAAGGTGAAAGCATTTTAGGGCAACTTCATAAGTTTGAATGTCCGGGGAATTATATACTAACCTTTTGGGCAAAGGCTCCGGACGGCTATTGGCAAGGCACATGCTCCACAGGTTATTTTGGTTATATTAATTACAATATACACCCCAACAATTATGTAGAGGTGGCCTTAAGGAAAAGTACCGATAGCACAAGGAACAAACGTATATATACTACTCCTACCATCATCAATAAAGGTAATTGGATTAAGTACTCTGACACAATCTCTATTACAGCAACTGATATTGATACTTTCGACAGGATAGAATTCAGAATAGATAGTGCCGGGGCTGAGACATCTAAAAAGATTGCTTTTATTGACAGCGTAAGCCTGGTATATTACGAACCAGCATCAGCACCCCCTGTCTATGTATTGTACGATACTATTGGCTGCCAGGAATCAGTAGACCTCGACCTCATAAATACTCATATCTGCGATGGCTACTATGATACCTGGACGCTGAACGGTGTGCCGGTAAGTAATATTGTAACCCCTGGCGTAAACGCCACTTACATTACTAAATGCAGAACCTGTGAAGGATGTGTCAATTTCGAGGTCCGGGTAAATATTACAATAGCCAGTCCGTCTGTTGATACCGAAACCGATACATTGCACTGCGACTCTTGTATAGTAATTGCAGCATCAGCTTGTCCTTCCGGAACGATGACTGCTATGTGGTCTAACTCACTCGGCACTAATTCTACTGTTACTGTGTGTCCAAATCAGGATGAACAATACATTTATACTTGTTTAGACAGTAATGGCTGTCCAACGCATAAAAGTTACAGGAGGGTTATATATGAAGAATGTGATCAGCCTGCTCCAATTATGGAAGAATTGGGTACTAAAAATATCAATTTGGAAGATGCGATTATGATATACCCTAATCCCACTACAGAAACATTTACACTTACCATTTCCGGCTTGAATTTAAATGATGTCACCTATTCTATAACAGATATAAGCGGGAAAGTGATAACTGAAGACATCAGGCCCACCGCTGCAAAAATGACCATTAGCCTGTTGCAAAATCCTCACGGAATCTACTTGGTCAATATCCACTATAAAAACAAAGTCATTACGAAAAAGGTTTCGCTTAAATAGCAAGTAACCACTAGCTATCAGAACTGTTGTATCCATAAATAAAAGCCCTGTAATGCGGGGCTTTTATTTTGAGTGAATCAGATGGTTGTAAAAATAAAAAACGTAACAATACAAGGTACTGAAGGGAATGTTTCTGTATCTGCAGCAGAGATGGCAGTAGGTTTGTACCTATACAGTCTCATCATTGGTGGCAAAGAAATAGCAACTAAGAGAATGATCGTAAGTAAATAATTGCCTCCCTCCCAAATGACGACACGGTATTGAACCGTGTCGTTTTCTTTTACCTATAAATGCTTAAATGGGGGATTTTGAAGTGAATATATAATTACTGAACTTACGGTTGTAAGCCATGAAAACAATACTCTCACTAATTCTATTCGTTATAAGCATTTTCACATCCGTAAGTTTATATGCACAACAGTTTTCAGAAAACTATGACCTCATAACAACGCGAAATGGCCTTCCTCATAACATTGTGCAAACGATCCTTCAGGATAGTAAAGGCTTTTTATGGGTTGGCACTTTTCAAGGCCTTGCTGTGCATAATGGCAATAGTTTCGTTACATATAAGGGGATATTTGGAAAGATAAATGGTGACTGGCAAAATGCAGTAGATGTTATTTACGAAGGCACTGATAATAATGTTTGGTTAGGATCAAGAGGCGGAGCTATCAGTTGTTATGACAGAAAAAAGCAACAGTTTACTATTTACTGTACGTCATCCTCTACTCCATTCAGACAAATCAAATGCATAGTACAGGATAACAAGTCGCGTATATGGATAAGTGATGCAGATGGGCGTATTGGGATATTGAAAAACGGACATTTTTCAATCTGTAAAAAAGTATCCAGACCCGTATTTTTCATGCACGATGCCGGTGCAGACACACTCTTATTTGCGAACGATTTAGGAATATACTTTTACGATGTCACCAATAATATCATCAAGCCATTTTTGAAAGACAATATTAAATATACAACAATAATATCCTGTGCTATTAGTGGAAATCATTTAGCTGTTATTACCGGTAATACCAGCTTTTTAATAGATATTAAAAGCAGGAAAATTATAAATGAAATAGGTGTAAAACATACAGCCCGTGGCCATGTATATCACCATATTAATACTGCTATAGGCTCGGGATTCTATTATACTGACGGTATTACTATTGTTAACTATACTAATACCGGTATTGAGAAAAGTAGTTTTAAAATAAGCGACAACAGTCAATATAATAAAAGTGAAATTATTAATTGCCTTATTGAAGATAATACAGGACTAATTTGGGCAGGTACTAATTCTGGGCTATATAAAATAAACAGAGGGAAATACTACTTTAAAAAATACAGCCAAAACAATACATCAAGAAAATTAACGCACAATTATATACGTGCAATTCATGCAAACAAACACAATGAAATATGGGTAGGTACTAAAGCCGGATATATTAACATGCTAAGATATGATGCCGGCGCCAAAGAACACTTTTTTCATAGCTCATATCCTTTATTATTGCCAGACCGCAGATTGACAAGTGAATACACAACTAATGCACTGATAACACTAAAAAATGGAAGCATGTTGGCTGCAGGAGAAAAAGGTGTCTTCATATTAAACATGGCAAAAAAACGGTTTGAACCATATCAAAAACATATATTCTCCAGCAGCTTCAATATGGCGTGGAGTCTATTGGAGGACAACGACAATATATGGATTGGCACGCATAGCTCAGGATTATACATCTATGAGCGTTCTAGCAGAAGGCTATTTCAGTATAAGATATCTACAGATAAGAATACCACTAATAACTGTGTTTGGAACATATATAAAGATCATCGCAATACTATTTGGATAGGTACCAATGACGGTCTGTTCGAAATTATTAATACAAGCCCTTCTGAAATACAATATAGAAAAAAATACTTATTAGACGATGACAATATCAATGTATGGGATATAAAGGAAGATGTACATCATAATTTATGGATAGGCACCACCGGTTATGGGGTATTCAGGATTTCTGATAACAGGCAGCATGTGTATCATCACAATAACCTACCCAATAATATGATTTCTGCCATAATGCCAATAGCTAACGGAGATGTTTGGATAAGTACTGTTGAAGGACTATTTAAGTATAGTTTGAATAACAATAACTATACTCTATATAAAGAGAACGACGGGACAATAAGTGACGATTATAACTTTAAGTGTGCAGCAGCAGATAATAACGGTGAGTTATTCTTTGGAAGTAAATCGGGAATGATTAGTTTTTTACCAACTTCTATCCCTTCCCGCGATATTACAAGTATGCCTGTTGCAATTACTTCACTAACCGTAGCGGGGACAGATAACTTAAGGGAATACAACAATAAAAAATGTATTGAACTTAAATGGGATGGAAACTTTTTCAACGCTGGCTTTTCTATACTGGATTACAAAAATGCTCAAAACTATTTATACCGATACAAACTAATAGGCTTTGATAAAAAGTGGAATAATCCACCAGAAAGGCAATCTTCCATAAGCTATACTAATTTGCCCCCAGGCAAATACTATCTGTACATACAGGCTAGTAAAGATGGTTTCAAATCAAATATATGTGATGCAACGCTGTCTGTGTTTGTTATACCAGCTTTCTGGCAAGAGCCATTTTTTTATATCGCAATCCTATTTATACTACTCATTACAATTACAATCATAGTTTACACACGGATAAAAAGAATAATCAACAGAGAAAAACATAAAAATGAAATAAATAAAAAAATAGCTGCTTTAGAACTCAATGCATTGCAATCACAAATGAATCCTCACTTCATTTTCAATACTATCAACTCAATACAACACTACATTCTTCATAATAATGAAATTGCAGCCAATGACTATTTATCAAAATTTGCCAGGCTCATGCGTCTATTTCTTGAGTCTTCGAAGAATAAGTATATACAATTACATGCCGAAATTGAGATGCTCAGACTGTATCTTTCTTTAGAAAAATTACGTTTCGAAGATCGGTTTGAATATATCATAACACAACCCCAACACATTGACACAAACGACATACTCATTCCATCTATGCTGCTTCAACCATTTGTTGAAAACTCAATAAAGCACGGCTTTTCAGAAACGAATATTAAAGGGCTATTAAAAATTACATTCAGCATCGTTTCAAATAATCATAATGAACTAACTTTAGTTTGTGTGGTTGACGATAATGGTATCGGTAGACAACAAGCAGCAATAATAAATGCTACTCGAAACCCTGAGCATGTGTCTAGAGGCATGGAACTAATCAATGACAGAGTTAAAACCTTCAATTATATCAATGACCAGAATATTACCATTACGACACTTGATAAAATAGCACCAGATACAGGAACAACCGTTACTATAACTATACCAATAAGCCCTAAGACTAACTAAAATTATTCTTAGCCATGATAAAAACTGTAATCGTTGAAGACGAAGCAAAAGGCCGTGATATACTGAAAACTCTATTAACAAGATATTGTAAAGACATAGAACTGATAGCAGAGGCATCTAACGTAACTGAAGCAAAAAAAATACTATCATCTACAAATGTTGAATTGCTGTTTCTTGACATTGCAATGCCTGACGGCAATGGATTCGATGTCCTGAAAAATGGATATAACAACACTTTTGAAATAATATTTACCACTGCATACGAGCAGTATGCAATCAAAGCCATAAAAAATAATGCTGCAGACTACCTGCTCAAGCCATTGAATATTTTAGAGTTGCAACAAGCTGTAACGAAAGCTGCGAAACGTATTCAAGAAAAGAAACCTTCAGAAACTCAATCGAGCACAATCAGTAACAATATCAAACATCAACCGTCAAGCTTAGCAATACCAGTAAATGATGGCTTGGAATTTGTTCCCATTAACAGTATTTTATACTTGACAGCCAAAGGAAGTTATACTCAAATCTTTTGTAATGACAAGTGCACAGTGCTTAGTTCAAAACCATTAAAAGATTATGAATACTTGCTACCCAAGCATCAATTTTTCAGAACACATCACTCTAATATTATCAACCTGTCTTATGTAAAGCATTATCATCGTGGAGATGGTGGATATGTAACAATGACCAACGGGTCTAACATTGATATATCAAAAAGAAAGAAGAAAGATTTTTTAGACTTGTTCAAAACAGAAATGTAACATCCCAATAATTCAAATGCTATGAGTTATTGGTCGTCAATAACTCGAAAAGTTTAGCTATAGCTCAACACAATCATTAGTTGCGATTAAGTACTAATATTTTTTGCTATTAATACAATATAGAATAATGCCTACGGGAAGTCGAACCCTTGAAAACAATGACTTTCAATAGATCATAGATAATGATAAAAACTTAACGGGAATATCGAACCCCTGAAGAACCGCTACTGTAGCGACTTTCAGGGGTTGATGATTTTGTAGAGTGGAGTCTACGGAACGAGTGTCGAACCAACTGAAGAATTTTTTCTGGCGTATATACCCATTAAAAGACAGTGTAGGCTTGACTTTAAGCGGTTTGTAGTGAGATGATTTTTAAAACTCGTTCAAAATATAAAATTTTAGAAACCTGAAGATTATTAATAATATCCTAATTAGACAAAATGATAAAGGAGCCAACAGGGCTCCTTTATCATTTATAGTATAGACTATTATGCCATTACAAACTATCAGTATGAATAAATATTTAGACGATACAATATTTCTTGCTGACAAATCAGTAGCAATTTGTAGTATTTTACATAAGTCATTGAATAATAATAAGATTGATATACCACAAGCACCTTCTCATTGTAGCATTTTTGTAGCAATTCTGTAGTAAAAATTATTGGCTACTATTTGATTCCAAACACTACCGGTCAGGACTAATAAATCAACTATTCTAGCAAACCCAACATCGCACCTAAGCTAGCTTCCACCCCTTGCATCCTCTTATGCACCTCTGCGATTTTCAAATGTCCCTTTTTCTTCAATCTAATCACACCAATTGTTGTTAATGACCAGTAATAAATATATAATTCATCATTCTCCTCTAATTCATTCTGATGAAAATATTTGACCAGCGAATTACGCAATCCTTTATTGGTACTACCAAATACATCAACACCTTCAATCTTAATTAAATAGTGTTTATATCTAACATTTGGGGTAATTAGCTTCAGTTCATTGTACATTCCCCTACGTATTGCAGCATTATCGATTCTAAAATAAATTAAACAATCCATAACATTATTCTTATGTATAGAAATATGCAATGGGGGAATAATCCCCCATTTTGCTATCACCATAATAGGTGAATTTGAAATCAAACACCTGAACTATATCCTCTCTTTTCCGTCTGTTATTCTTGTGAGCCGTCTATGTTTTAACTCTTAAACTTATTGAGCATTCGTTTCTCTTTTTTGTACTGTATGTGCAGAAAACACACCTAATGCGCCATTTGATATATTTGTCTGAGGATTATTAGGCGTAATACCTCCACCTGGACCACTATCTGCAATTAATGCCAGCATAGTATAGTAAGACGCAACTTTTGCATCAATGCACTGCATTACTACATTTATCTTATCATCGACCTTCAACTTCAGGTCGTCATTATTAATTTCTAACCTAAATGTATTTACTACTCCGTTTTTCAACTCGTCGTTCAGGATAAACTGCTGATTTATTATTTTATCATTTACGGACAATTCAAATCTGTAATAATTACCTTTCTCTGCTGGATCAGTATAGATAGGAATTAAATTATATTCCGTTTCTCCGGACATAACAAGTTTTTCCACTTTTACTGAGTCGAAAGTTACAGGTTCGGGCATCGTACTTGTAGCAGTATATGTTTGATTATCTGCCTGAACATTTAGTATGTATGTTCTACCAGGTATTCCCTGTAATGTTGATGTTTTATAAACACCACCTCCAATAGTGGTAAGCGTTTCTGTGTTTCCAAGATCATCACTAATTGTCACATCAGCATTGTCTATCGTAGTTACAAAACCGGTATTTGACAAGCTTATTGACTTAGATATTTTCACATAATATGGCCCTGTAGCATTTGTTACATTACCTTCTATTACAACTTTAGATTGATTATCCTTGTATTTAATTTCTACAACTTTTTCGCAACTTGCAAAACCTACTATTACAAGTATTGCAACTATTATATTTCTCATAACTGTATTGGCTTAAAATTTGAAATTGTATGTTACACTAGGAACCCATTGAAACAACGATGTCTGTACTGCTTCTATTTTATTAGGATCTGACTTACTTTCTCTGAAAGTCACACTGTACGGATTACTACGTCCATAAGCATTATACAATCCAATAGTCCAAGAACTCTGAAATCTTTTTTTCGATGGCTTTTCGTACGTAGCGCTGATATCCAATCTGTGTGTAGCTGGCATTCTATTAGCATTTCGATTACCATACTGATATAACGTCATATTATTCAACGTATATTTTCCCGTCGGGAAGGTAACTGCATTGCCAGTTGTATAAACAAATGCACCAGACAATGTCCATCTTGAAGTAAGACTGTAAATACCGACTACCGACAAGTCATGTGTACGATCTTGCTTTGCATTATACCATTTACCATCATTTATGCCATTAATCTGTCTTTCTGTTTTAGAAAGTGTATACCCTATCCAGCCTGTGAGTTTTCCAGTTTTCTTCTTAAATATTACCTCAACACCGTATGCTCTACCTTTACCATATAGCAGTTCGCTTTCTATATCAGGCGTAGTATTGATGTCAGTACCATCCCTATAGTCTATCTGATTTTGCATAGCTTTATAGTATACTTCAGAATTCAATTCAAATACATTATCCTTAAAATTTCTACTATAGCCAATACTAACCTGATCTGCAACCTCCGGTTTAATATTATAACTATTGCCAATCCACTGATCTGTCGGGCTTCCACCGGTGGAATTACTCATCAGATGCAGGCTTTGTGTATTCCTTGCATACCCTGCCTTGATACTTGAATTATTACTAAGCCTATAATTCATAGACAACCTAGGTTCAAGATTATAGTACGTCTTGCCAAATTTTCCTTCATCTAATTTAATAGATTGTACAAGCTGATTATTCTGATAAACATTGTAAACATCACCACCAAGCACATTGTAGAACGAAAAACGTAACCCATAGTCAATGCTTAGCTTATCATAAGCTTTGTAGGAATTGTTTACATAGATTGCATTTTCCAATCCTTTGCGACTTTTTTTCGTATTTACAATACCAGTACCTGTAGTTGTACTAGGCGTAATAGTATGATGTATTATATTAAAGCCAATACGCATAGTATTATTTGAATTCAGAAAATATGTGAAATCCTGTTTCAAATTCAAATCCTTGATATTGGAGTTTGTATTAATTACGGAACCATCAGTAGTGAAGTTTACATTAAAATCATAATTGCTGTATATAAAGGATGTATTTGAAAACAGCTTACTGCTAACAACACTATTCCATCTTAACGTACCTGTAACATTACCCCAATTGCTGCCAAAGGTCTTAGAAACCCCCAACACATCCTTCCCGAAATAGCCTGAAAAATATAGTTTATTCTTGCTGTTAATTGCAAGATTAGCTTTTGCATTCAAATCATAGAAATACAATTTTATATCCTTAAAATCTGAAGAAAGGCTTGCAATCAAATCTGCGTACGTTCTTCTACCGGAAATCATAAAAGATGACTTTTCTTTCTGTATAGGTCCTTCTATTGTCACCCTGCTGCTTATTAATCCTAATCCACCACTAACATGATATTCCTTATTGTTACCTTCTTTCATTTTCACATCCAATACAGATGAAAGTCGGCCGCCGTATTGCGATGGGCTATTCCCCTTAATGATGGTAGCATCCTTCAATGCATCGCTATTGAACGTACTGAATATCCCTAACAGGTGAGAAGCATTGTAAACAGGCGCTTCGTCCAGCAGTATCAGATTCTGATCTGTAGCACCGCCGCGAACAGAAAAACCATTACTACCTTCTCCGCTCGATTTCACACCTGGCATCAACTGTATTGTTTTCACTAAGTCCTTTTCACCGAATACAACCGGAATCTTCGAAGCAGCTTTGATATCAAGCACCTCTGTACCCATGGTAGCTTTGGTAAGGTTATCATTGTCTTTCTTAGAACTTACCACTACTTCCTTAAGGCTAGTTTCATCAATCATGTTCGCATTTACAACCTTATTATCATCAAGGTTCAGGCGTACCAATTCCTGCTTATAACCTACGTACGAAAAACGCAATGTATAGTCGCCTTTAGGCAAAGAGAGTGAGTAAAACCCGTACTCATTCGTCACTATACCAACAGACGACTTTCCAACAATAGAAACGGTGACACCCATCAGTGTTTCGCCGGATGACTTCTGTTTTACTGTACCACTGACTGTGTACGATTGTGCAAATAGCAGTTTTGTGCTCAGCAAGAGCAATAGATTGATTAACGCAATTTTCTTATGCATGATGTAAAAAAGAATGGTTGAGTAGATACTCCTATTTCATTTGGGAACCATTAAAAATGAATACTGGTACAAATATGGACGCTAAATAATCTTCCAAAAAAAAATTGAGAAGAAGTGAAAGAATTAAGCGAAGAATGGGGAAACAGGAGATTAGAATCAGGAAGAATAGCGGCTGAAAAACTCATCTACATACGTTCTGCCGATTGGAAATTCTTTACCACCTATAAAAACAGTATTACCCCTCACCGACTCTATCTTACTGAACGGCAGTATATAACTGCGATGTACACGGATGAAATCTGCTGAGCGCAGTTTATCAATCATCTCTTTCATTGGCATTCTTGCCAAAACAGGTTTACGGTCTTTGATGTGGATTTTAATGTAGTCGGCCAGCCCTTCTATGTACAGAATATCTGCAATAGGTATTTTCACCAGGCTGAAATCTGCGCGAACGAATATATACTTATCCTCGACCTGCTCTGCTTTGTTTATATAGCTATAGTACTCCTGTGCCTTATTGATAGCCTGTGTAAACCGCTTCTGATTAATAGGCTTGAGCAGATAGTCTATGGCATTAAGCTCATAACTCACAACCGCATATTCGCTGAATGCAGTTGTGAATATAACCATCGTGTTTTGCTGCAGCGATTTCACAAGGCTTATCCCCGTCATAGCAGGCATTTGTATATCGCAAAATATCAGGTCTGTAGGGAATTTTCTTAAGTATTTAAGCGCTTCTGTAGGCTGTGTAAATGTCTTTTGCAGATTGATATTGTCCGTTTTGTTGCACAGTGATTGTATGACACTCAGTGCCAACGGTTCGTCATCTATTGCAATAGCATTTATCATAGCAGGTTGATGTATAAAGAAACGAAAAACTCTTTCTCGGTATCGTTTATTACCAGCAAATGTTTTGATGGGTATATCAGTTCCAGCCTGTGTTTTGTATTCTCGATACCCAAACCACTTCTTTCAGAAATATCGCGCTGCACATTCACCTTATTATTCACCACGCTGAATTGCAGTTCTGTCTTATTAACGGCTATTTCTACTCTTATATGGCTCTTTTGTTCAGAATTTACACCATGTTTAAAAGCATTTTCTATAAATGGAATTAATAACATCGGTGCTATTCGCAGCGACGGTACTTCTTCCATTATATTACATTCCAGCTTCACACTCCTATCCAGCCGTATCTTCTGCAGTTCTATAAAGTTGCTGACGTAGTTTATTTCATCTTCCAGCAATACGAAGTCCTGCTGTATGTCCTTCATAGTGTACCGCATCATTTCAGACAGTTTATCTACCATATCTGCTGCCTTGGGCGATGTATCTATTGCAGTAGCATAAATATTGTTGAGGGTATTGAACAAAAAATGCGGATTGATTTGTGACTTCAACGATGCAATTTGTGCTGATAATTTTTCACTTTCCGTTTGCTTCAGCCTATTATACACCATCCACAAGATGGATGATACGATTGACAGTAACCATAGCGAAATAACATTGATAATAATAACAGGCATTATCTTTTCAACTATCGGATTTGCAGGCACCAATGCCCTTGGCGGGAACCCGGACACTGAAAACAGCACCCCCACAACAACAAAAACAACAACAATAGCCAGCAATAAAAGGAAAGAATAAAGCCAGTACCGCTGTGCAAATAAATACCTTGGAATAAGGAAGAAATAATTGAAATAGAAAATAACCAGCAATACAAAGCTCAAGACAACACACAGTATCAGATACTTCATATCAGATGCGGGGTCTATTGTATTAAAGACCTGATCTGTTGAAATATATGGAATAACCAATAGCAACACCCAGACTAATGCATGCGTTGCAATGGTGAACCTTTTTATTTTCATAATGCTGTTGTCAATACTTTATCAAATGTATATCTCTTTCATCTTAGAATAATGCTAAAACACGATAGCCTGCTAATAGTTGAGTTGGAGATAAGACTATCTCCAACTTTATTCTACCCCGTTTGCTTTGAGTATCCTATCCACCCTTATACATATCCCTGTCTAACCATAATATTGTTTGCATGTACGTTATTTGTTACTTGTAGTTAGCAGCGAAGCTCTGTGTCAGTGTGAAACCGCTTTCGTCGATACCGAATATGATACCATCAATGATAGTAGTAAAGAAGTTATAACCGATGATAGCGAAGAATGATGTACCGATACCCAGTGCCGTGTTATACAGGGCTTCAGAGATACCAGCCGCCAGTGCCGCTGAATCCGGCGCACCTGCAGTACCCATCGCAGAGAACGATTTAATCATACCCAATACCGTACCCAACAGACCCAACAGCGTTGCTACTGATGCGATTGTTGACAGGAATACCAGGTTTTTCTCCAGCATCGGCAATTCCAGTGCAGTGGCTTCTTCTATTTCTTTTTGGATGCTCAGTACTTTCTGATCTGTGTCCAGTTCGTGATTGTTTGTCATCTCACGATACTTGACCAGGCCGGCACGCATTACATTACCTACGCTACCTGCTTGTTTATCACACTCAGCCAGTGCAGCATCAACATTTTCATTAGCCAGGTGGTACTGTACTTTACGTACAAATTCACCGGCATTCATTTTACCGTTTGCTTTGAAGATTGTCATGAAACGCTCAACAACAAAGCTCAGCATAACCAAGAATGTGGCAATCAGGAATGGTACGATTGCACCACCAAGATACATGTTACCCATAAAGTTCTTAGGCTTGTGTTTCTCGGCATCCAGAAAGTTGGAGGCACTACCAAATACTACGTGATAAACAATTTGCCCTATCGCGATACATGCAACCATGATGATCAGGTTGAGCATAAAATTGTTTGCATTCTTTGGTTTGCCAGCTTGAGATGACGGCTTTGCGGCTGTTTTTACGTCTGCCATAATTCTGATTTTGGTCTTCCCTATTAATGATACTAGTACTGTGTATATGCAAACCAACGAACAGCAGCAGCAGAAACCAAAAAAAAGAGAAAAAGGAGGATAGTTTGTGGAAGTATGAAGCATGCCCTTGTAGTAACAGTTCTGCACATAGCTCAGAAACAACTACCCACATCAATAAGAAACAATCATTGTTTTGGATACAACAACAGTTGATTCGATTATTTCTACGGCTTCTGTGTAAACCATCTTTGCAGTGTAATCATTAACAATTAAAATTTAAAACAATGGACACAAAAAAAGTATGGTTTGTAACCGGAGCTTCTAAAGGATTAGGCCTTTCTTTAGTAAAAGCATTATTGAACGCTGGCTATAAAGTAGCAGCAACATCCAGGACAGTTGAAAACCTGGAAAAAGAAGTTAGCATCTCAGAAAACTTCCTGCCATTAGCATTGGACATTACTGATGAAGCAGGCGTAAGAAATGCAATTACAAAAGCAATAACTGTATTCGGAAGCATTGATGTAGTTGTAAACAATGCAGGTTTTGGGCAATTGGGTACAATTGAAGAATTGAGCGACAGGGAAGCACGTGGAAATTTTGACACGAATGTGTTTGGCTTGTTGAATGTAATGAGGAGTATCATGCCACATTTCCGCAGCAAACAATCAGGTCATTTCATCAATATTTCTTCTATCGCTGGTTTCTTAGGTGCATTCCCTGGGTGGGGTATCTATAATGCAACTAAGTTTGCCGTTGCCGGCCTTACAGAAGCATTTGCGGCAGAAGCAGCATCATTGGGTGTTAAAGCTACGATTGTTTATCCCGGCTATTTTAAAACAAACTTCCTGTTGCAAGGTTCTCTTCGCCTGGCTGAAAACCCTATAGCGGCATACAAAGAAGCCAGAGAACTGGAAATAATCCACGACACACAAATCATAGGCAATCAACCCGGCAACCCAGAAAAAGCTGCACTTGCATTTATTCAATTAGCCGAAAACAGTAACCCGCCGCTCCACTTCTTTATGGGTAGCGATTCTTTCGGCATGGCTAAAAACAAAATCGAAATACTGCAAAACAGTTTAGCAGCCAACGAATCATTAAGCCTTTCAACAGATTTCTAACTAACAATACAATTAACCAGAAAAAAGTTTAGCAATGAAAAATATAATCAACAAAAGCGCAGGCATACTGCTATTGATACTGATAGCTTCTGCAAGCCTATCAGCACAAACAACAACCAGCAAAGCATCGGGTGAACCACTCAACAAAAAAATACTGATTGTATTATCAGCCGCCAGCAACTGGACGCGTGCAGATGGCACACTATACCCTTCCGGCTATTGGGCGGAAGAATTTATAGATGTACATAAGAAGTTTATTGCGGCAGGTTACACTGTCGAATTAGCTACACCTGCGGGCAAAAAACCTACAGCAGACCCTAAAAGTCTGAGCCCTGATGTAGTAGGCACAAATGCTGCAATCTATACAGCCAATCTTGAATCTTTGTCAAAGCAGTTGCAACATCCGCTTACTTTATCGAAAGTAAAGATGACATACTATGATGCTGTGATAATACCTGGTGGACATGGACCGGTTGAAGACTTATACAAGGACAAAGACATGGGTAAGCTGCTATTTGAAGCTGACAAAACGAATAAAATAATAGGTGCAGTATGCCACGGGCAGGCAGCCTTGCTCAGTGCAGTTGACAAGAATGGCAACTGGCTATTCAAAGGCCGTAAGCTTACATCTTTCAGCGATGAGGAAGAAATAGAGTTTGGTACCGCCAGCAACGCTCCGTGGCTGTTGGCTTCAAGGCTCAGACAATGTGGTGCTGTTTATCAACGAGGCGATAAAAACTGGGGCGCATTTATAGTACATGACAGAAACTTGATAAGTGGTCAAAATCCGGCATCAAGCATCCCGATGGCCGAAGCCATTATTGAAGAACTGAATAAAAAAAAATAGGGTATCGCAGACTATCAATCAAATGGAATTCCAAAAGGAATTATGATATCCGTTTGGAATTCCATTTTTTAATACCTGTAAAGAGCAGAACAGTTTATTATAGCCACAGTAGTTATTAAGCATGACGAAAACACATCAATTCCTTGTTCGGGTTGCAATTGATAAATGTTTTAAATTTACTATAGGTAGTTATTTAAATACAGTTAATTATGAAAAGTAAAAAAGTATACACTTTTAATACTGTCACTGAATTTCACAAAATGGGCGGACTACCCAAACCGGAACACCCGTTGGTGAGCCTGGTAGACTATGGTGCTGTGGAATACCAAACAGATGAAAAGGAAATAAGCTGGCTACAGAATTTCTATTCCATAGGGCTAAAGCGGAATATACAGGGGAAATTTCGGTATGGACAACAACAGTACGATTTTGACGAAGGTTTGATGGCTTTCGTATCTCCTGGACAACTGGTACACCTTTCTACAGAAAAGCCTGCAATACGCCCAAGTGGTTTCTTACTGCTTATTCATCCTGATTTTATGTGGAATACCCCGTTGGCAAAGAACGTTAAACAATACGACTTCTTTGGTTATGCGGTAAATGAAGCTCTATTCCTTTCAGAAAAAGAAGAAGCTGTCATTATCGGAATATTCGAAAATATTCAACGGGAATACCATTCAAACATCGATAAGTTCAGCCAGAATATTATCATCGCCCAGATAGAGTTACTACTCAATTATTGCGAGCGGTTCTATCAAAGGCAATTCATAACAAGAAAAAAAGGCAACCATCAAATACTTGAAAGGCTGGAGGAAATCCTTGCCGACAGTTTCAACAGCAGCAACCTTGTAAATAGTGGTTTACCTACAGCTCAATACATTGCAGGCTTACTACATATATCACCCAATTATCTGGGTAGCCTGTTGAAAGCAACAACCGGACAAACCACTCAGCAACATATTCACAGTAAGCTGATTGAAAAAGCTAAGGAGAAATTATCTACTACCAATTTATCTGTAAGTGAAATTGCTTATGAATTAGGTTTTGAACACCCGCAATCGTTCAGCAAACTATTCAAAAGCAAAACCAATATTTCCCCATTGGAATTCAGGCAGTCATTTAATTGACTTGTAAACAAGAGTTTAAAATGAATTAGGCTTTATAATTTAAGTCATTTTTGTCGATAGCCTCGTATCTCCACGGGAAATCGAACCCTTAAAGCAATAACTATCAATCAATTATGAATAACAATAAAAACTCGACGGGAAAGTCGAACCCCTGAAAAACTGCTACAGTAGCGACTTTCAGGGGTTTTTAATTTTGTGGAGTGGAACCGGCGGGATTCGAACCCGCGTCCAAACATATGCCCAATAAGCTTTCTACATGTTTATTCCTGCATTGGATTTCGGAACAGTGCCGGAGCAGGACAAACCTACACCCTTCCTAGTTGCTTAAGTTTCATACCCGCAGCGCAACGATACAGGTACTATCCCATTGAAGTTTGAGTTAGGCGGCAGGGGCGTCAACAGGCCAAAGCCTTCTGCGGCCAAAATGGTTGCGCTAATTTAATTAGGCAGCCATGGCAAAGTTAGATTCGCCATTCAAAAGTTGAATATTCAGATTTACGTGCTAATTATCCAACGCACGACATGCTTACTTATCCTGCCTTATGCTGTCAAAACCAGTCGGCCCCGGATAGTTTTTTTTCAAAGAACTATTGCAAAGTTACGAAAGAATAAAGGATTCGTATTGTTAAAACCGCTAACCCAGATCTATTTCTGTATTATCACCGATATTCAGGCTTTGGCTAAGGCCGCGTACAAAAGCATCGCTGCCTATGATAGATGAATGCAGCACTACTTCTTCCAGTTCAGCATAAGAACCGATAATGGAATCTTTAATGATAGACGACTGTACATTGGTGTATTCTCCGATTGTTACATTCGGCCCTATAATTGAATTATTAAGTTTGCAGCCTTCTGCAATGCTTACCGGTGGAATAATAACACTTGTACCATAATTATAGGGTTTCTGGTCTTCTCCCCGCTCCTCGCTGATTTCTTTCAGCAGAGTAGCATTGGTGGATAGCAATGTTTCTTTCTTGCCGCAGTCAAACCAGTTATTCACCCTAAAGGCTTCAAACTTAATACCACTTTCTATCATGTATTGCAGCGCATTGGTAAGATGGTATTCGCCTTCCTCATCAATACGGCTGCTTATGTGTTTTTCAAGCGCATCGTACATGGCTTTTGTTTCTTTAATGCAGTAGATGCCTACCATCGCCATATTCGACTTCGGTATCAGCGGTTTCTCAACTGCACGCAACACCATGTCTTTGCCATCCAACTCTACCACACCAAAGCTCCTCGGGTCATCCACTTTCTTTACACCTATCTGAGATGTGCTGTGTGCAAGTATGTCTTTTACATTATAGTCGCATACAGTATCGCCCAGTACAATAACTACTTCTTCATCCTTCACCGCATCTTTGGTAAGCCATATAGCGTGGCCTGTACCACGCCTGTCTTCCTGCGTTACGATGGTGTACGACAGGTTTGGGTACGTTTTAGCAATATATCGTTGAATCTTCTCTCCGAGATAGCCTATCACAAATACAAATTCGGTAACACCTGCCTCCAGCAGTTGGTCTACTATTACACTAAGGATGGTTTTACCTGCTATAGGTATCAACGCTTTAGGCTGAGTATATGTAAGCGGGCGGAGTTTGGTACCTGCACCGGCAACCGGAATAATAGCTTTCACAAAAAGTTGTTTTGCTTCAGGATGTGAAAATACGGTAAAATGATTAAATGGCTCAACAACATATTATTCCGTAAGCGTTTATAAGCCTTTAAAACTGCACCTACAGCTTCTCATCAACAGGCTCCCACAGTTCTATCTTAGTACCTTCAGGGTCTATGATGTGTGCAAACTTGCCATAGTCGTACACCTGCATTTCGCCTATTTGTTCTATACCCTCTTTGCGTAGTTCTGTAAGCAACCATTCAAGGTCATCTACACGCAGGTTTATCATATACTCTTTTTCAGACGGCATAAAGTAGTCAGTATTGTTCTTAAACGGGTTCCATACGGTCGTGCCTTTTTCTTCAGGCTTTTCTACATGCAGCCATTCAAAAGTAGCACCATACTGCGTTGCGTTAAATCCCAGATGCTTATTATACCAGTTGCGCACATACTCCGGGTCGTTACTTTTCATAAATATGCCGCCAATGCCCGTTACACGTTTCTTATTTTCATTACTCATTGCTTCCCATTTTATAACAGAAAAGGTACAAATAGTATTGTGCATATAAAAAGAAACCTGCCGATTGGCAGGTTTCTTTTATTCAGTTACTTCGGCTTCTTCTCCATACATCTGGTGCTGGTATTTCAGCGATGGTGACTTTATCAGCGCACCGAGGTTCAATTCATTCCATTTACTGTCAATAGCTTCTATTGTTTTAGCATCAGCAGCAATTACATTCGGCCAAGGGCGTTCAAAACCATCCAATGCTTTTGTTTTGCGCGTACCGTCCAGCCCAAGTATATTTTTATCAGCCCCTCCATAAAAATGGTCTCGGCGAGGGTCTAGATTATTGCAGAACCGCCACAACACATCTGCTATATCACTGGCATCTACTGTATGTTCTACATACAGTATCATCTTCATACCCTGAAGTCCTGCTTCATTACACAATGCATTGTGCAGTTCTTCGACATGCCTTTTACGATTCTTGTTTACAGCCACAAACAACACCGGTATATCCCATTCGCTCGCCAGCTTAGTGTTCAATGATGTTATTTCAGGATATGCTGTTAACAAAGATGCTTCACTAAACACACTGCTCAGTTTGAATGGGGTTAGTTGCGTAGTCATTTCCTCTTCCCATTTCTTCGTGCCATCTATGCACATCTTGCCACCAAAGCCCAGCTTGCTGCAACTATGGTCCAGCACATCCATTGGCCCCTGACTGAAATACACATCAGTTGCAGGATTCAGGTTATCAAACACATATTTTGCCAATGTTTTGTAATCATCAATCTTGACTTTACCATCTGCCAATACCAGTATTTTGTTAAACATCATCTGCCCCGCACCCCACATAGCATTCATCACTTTCTGTCCCTGCCCTGCATATTCTTTATCTATTGTGGTGATAACAAGGTTATGAAACACACCTTCTACAGGCATGTTCATGTCTTTTATCTCAGGCACCATCGTCATTTTGATAGGTGCAAGAAATATACGTTCTGTTGCTTTACCTATCCATGCATCTTCCTGTGGAGGTATACCAACAATGGTTGCAGGGTATATCGCATCTTTCTTGTGCGTAATAGCCGTAACATGGAAACGCGGATAAAAATCGGGCAATGAATAATAGCCGGTATGGTCGCCAAACGGCCCTTCCCATATCAGTTCTTCATTCGGGTCTACATAGCCTTCTATAATGATGTCTGCATCTGCAGGTACTTCTATTTCAGGTTGTGTCAGGCACTTTACCAGCTCCACACGCTTCTTGCGCAAAAAACCCGCCAACATGTATTCATCCACATTTTCAGGTAGTGGTGCTGTTGCAGAATAAGTGTATACAGGGTCGCCGCCCAATGCTACGGCCACAGGCATAATCTTGCCTTGTCTCTTGTATTCGTTGTAATGGCGGGCACTTACTTTGTGTTTGTGCCAGTGCATACCCGTCATGGTTTCGGTAAAAACCTGCATACGGTACATACCTATATTGCGCGTACCGTTCAGCAAATCTCTTGTATGTATTGCAGGTAATGTTACGAACCTGCCACCATCTTTAGGCCAGCATTTCAGTATCGGCAGTTTAGATAAGTCGGGTATATCCATCACCACCTGCTGGCACTCACCACGTCCGCTCACCACTTTCGGCATCCACGATGCAAACTTGCCAAGCTGTGGCAACATTGCCAGTTTTTCCAGCAAACCATTTTTAGGGGCAGTCATAGTTTTCAGTAATGCTTCTATCTCTTGAGCTACATCATCCAGGTGGTTAACCCCTAATGCCATACACATACGCCGGTCATTACCCATGCTGTTTATCAGCAAGGGAAACCCGGTGCCAGTATTTTCAAACAATAATGCTTTGTTTCTATCTGGTGTTTTAGATACACGGTCTGCTATCTCTGCTATTTCCAGTACAGGGTCAACGAATGTCTTGATTCTTACCAGCTCGCCCGCTTTATCCAGCGCATCTACAAATGCCCTTAATGATTTATATGCCATAATACCTGTTGCGCTACAATAACAAATATGCCTCCATATCGTTCACTACGCCTCGCAAAGTTAAGGCTGTAGTACCTAAACTATTGGCTATTTTTGCATCACATTGATTCCAAAGGCAAAACATACCCGTTTACTGATTGCATCTATAGCCATGCTGGCTGCAGGAACGGCTTTTTGGTACTATAATGCCGCAGGGAAACACGACGAGCACACCATTTCCGCTATGGCTGCCAACCCCTACAACAGGCACCTGATAGATTCCTGCGAAAGCCTGTTGCAAAATGGCGACATTGTAGTACGCACAGGCAACGATATGACCAGCGAAATGTTTCGGGAAGCCAACAGAAAAGATAAAACCTATTCTCACTGTGGCATTGTATTGATTGAAAATGGCAAGCCCTACATCTACCATAGTATTGGCGGAGAGGATAATCCTGACGAAGTGCTAAGGCGGGATGATATACAAACATGGGCATCTCCGAAGCATAATACAGGCTTGGGGATTCTTCGTTACCATTTTACACCTGCACAGGTAGATAGCCTTGCCTGTATCACACGCATGTATTACAACCAGCATAAGAAATTCGACCTGCAATTCGACATATCAAATGATGATAAATTGTATTGTGCTGAATTATTATACCAAACCATCAATAAAAGCCTTGGCAAAGCTGTTATAAAGTCCACAAAATGGATGGGCTATACCTATGTAGCAGTAGATGATATTACCCAGAACAGCTATTGCGATTGGATTTGTCAAGTAAAGTATAAATAGATACCTTTGCCGAAATTTGAAAAATAAGAATATGAAAAAAGCGCTTTTAGGATTAGCATTTATGATTGCCTTGGTTGCAGCAGGATGTAATTCTAATTCACCGAAACCCGTAGCAGAAAAATTCCTTAACAGCTTCTGGCACATGAACTATAAAGAAGCAAAAGAAGTTTCTACAGATGCTACCAAGCAAATGCTGGAAATGCTGGAAACAATGGCAGTAAGACTGCCGGACAGCGAAGTAAAAAAAGCGCAAAAAGTAACCGTAGAGATTACTAAAGTTGAGGAGAATGGTGACAAAGCTGTGGTTTACTACAAAACATCTGAAATGAATGATGAAAAGAAACTGAACCTCATCAAACAGGATGATAAATGGCTGGTAAACTTCACAAAAAATGATGAGTTTATTACTGAAGAACCGGACGAGGAAGAACCAATTGCACAACCGGATACAGCAGTTGGTACACCAACTAATGATACTGCTACTAAATAATCAATCTCGCATATAAAAGTAAAGGGCTGCAAATGCAGCCCTTTACTTTTATATAGATGCCCCGAAGAACATATAACACAGAATGATTGCGGTTATAATACCTACAAGGTCTGCCAGAAGCATAGCACCTATTGTATAACGTGTATTCTTCACCGCTACTGCACCAAAATATACTGCAATTACATAAAATGTAGTATCAGAAGAACCCTGCAATATGCACGACAACCTGCCTGCAAAAGAATCTGGGCCAAAGTTCTTCATTGTATCAATCATCATACCACGTGCGCCACTGCCACTCATAGGTTTTATCAATGCCGTAGGCAGGCCATCTACAAAACGGGTATCCGTACCCATAGCCCCGAATAGCGATTTCATACCGGCTATCGCCACGTCAAAAGTGCCACTGGTGCGCAACATGCTGATGGCTACAAGCATACCAACCAGGTAAGGAATAATCTTTACAGCTGTTTCAAAACCTCCTTTAGCACCATCTACAAAGGCATCAAAAATGTTTATTTTCTTGTATAAGCCACCTAGCACTATCAGTATAAATATTAACAGTATCAATCCATTACTTAACAGAGAAGAAAAGGATTGCATCCCGTCAAGATTCAATGTGCGCAGATATACTACCAATGCTGCAATTACCACGGACAATCCACCCACCCATGCAAGTATTACAGGTTGCAACAGGTTTATTTTTTGACGGATAGAAACAATAAACATTGCAGCCATGGTAGCAGCAAAAGTTGCTATCATACAAGGCACAAATATATCAGTAGGATTTGCCGCTTTTACAGCAGCCCTTGCTGCAATAATACTTACAGGTATTAATGTAAGGCCCGATGCATGCAGGCACAGAAACATTATCTGTGCATTACTGGCAGTCTTCTTGTCAGGATTTATTTCCTGTAGGCTTTCCATAGCTTTTATACCAAATGGAGTTGCAGCATTATCAAGCCCTAAAAGATTGGCAGAGAAATTCATCATCATATGCCCCATAGCAGGGTGGCCTTTCGGCAATTCAGGGAATAATTTTGAAAAGAACGGACCAATAATACGAGATAACAGATTGATACCACCTGCTTTCTCTGCAATGCTCATAAAACCCATAAACAATGCCATAATACCAATCAAGCCGATACAAATATTGACAGCACTTTTACACGTTTCGATTATACCATCTGCCTTCTTTGTAAGTTTTGACTGTATGCTTTTATACGTATATACCTGCCCTGCAAAAGACACTTTTGCTGATGCGAAATCTTTATTATCTGTAATCACAACAGTTGCCGGATGTAAGGAATCTGCTTCTTTATAACCGTAAGCACTTATGTATTTTGTAAAGCTTTGTTCTGATACAAAACCTTCATTTACAGGCGAACCAACCTTCTGATAATAAACGGTATCGTAGGCATCATCTGCTTTACCCGTTACCATACGGCTGAATATGTCCTTGTCTGATGCAAAGAATGATTTATATCCTGCTACAGCAATAGCAATGATGATAAATGCCGACCATATTCTGCTAAGTGCCATCTGAATTGATAATTATGGCTATGAAGATAAAACTTAGCAGGTAATAATTTAAGTATCTGATTTATCCAGTAAGCGTTCTACTGTCGGTGCTTCAAAATGTTCCATCATACTCAGCAATTCTTCTATCGAGTCACTTGTCATTAATATTTCTGCTGTACATTCTTCGAGGAAACCCTCTTGTATCATATTGTTCACCAATACTTTCAGGCTGTCATAAAAACCATTTATGTTCAACAACGCTATAGGCTTTTTATGCAGGCCCAGTTGGCCCCATGTAAGCATTTCAAACATTTCATCCATTGTTCCCCATCCTCCGGGCAGCACTATTACACCATCACTCAATTCATGCATTTTCACTTTGCGTGTATGCATACTATCTGTTACTATCATTTCTGTAACCCCTTCATGAGCTACTTCTTTAGTTTGTAAAAAATCGGGGATAACTCCGATTACTTTACCGCCGTTTTGCAACACCCCATCTGCCACCGCGCCCATCAGGCCTACTTTACCACCACCATATACCAACCCAATGCCACGTTCAGCAAGTATAGCACCCAGTCCGTAAGCTGTTTCCCTGTAGGTTTCATTATACCCTTCTTTAGAACCGCAAAAAACTGCTATATACTGCATATTGTAATGGTTATTTCCTTAAAAATACAATGAATACTGATAAATCGTTATTATCGTTTTAATAAAAAAGCTCTCTTACGAGAGCTTAATGTTATAGTACTTCTATCTGATTCCTAAGTAAATCTTCAAACTCATCACGTTCTCTTATCAGCAACGCTTTGCCATCTTTTATCATCACTTCAGCAGGCTTCAGCCTCGAGTTGAAATTGCTGCTCATCTCAAAACCATAAGCTCCCGCATTATAAAACACAAGGTAATCCCCTTCGCGCACTTCGTTCATCACCCTGTCCCAGGCAAATGTATCTGTCTCGCAGATATTACCTACAATTGTATAGATACGTTCTGCACCATTCGGGTTCGATATGTTTTCTATGCGGTGATATGCATCGTAGAACATCGGGCGTATCAGGTGATTGAATCCTGAATTGACACCTACGAAAACCGTAGCAGGCGTTTGTTTTATCACATTCGCTTTTACAACGAAGTAGCCACACTCGCTCACCAGGTATTTACCCGGTTCAAACCACACTTCCAGTGTACGGTTATAATCTGCTTCAAATTCTTTCACGGCAGCAGTCAGCTTTTCGCCAAGCAACGCTACATCCGTTCCTTTATCACCTTCCTTGTATGGCACTTTGAAGCCGCTACCCATATCTATAAACTCAAGTGTATCGAAGTGGCGGGCAATTTCAAACATTACATCCAGCCCGCGCAGGAATACATCTACGTCCTTAATCTCGCTACCGGTATGCATGTGCAGGCCTTTTACGTGGAGCTTAGTTGTTTTCACAACGCGCTCAATATGGCGCAGTTGGTGTACCGATATACCAAACTTGCTATCGATATGGCCTGTAGATATTTTGTAATTACCCCCAGCTTCTATATGCGGATTGATACGGATACAAACAGGATAACCACTACCAAACTTATTACCAAACTGTTCAAGGATTGATATATTGTCGATATTGATGTTCACACCCATTTGCTGTGCATCAACTATTTCATTGAAGTCCACACAGTTTGGTGTATATAATATCTCATTAGGCTCAAAACCTGCTTTCAGCGCCAGCTTCACTTCGTTGATGCTTACACAATCTATAGATGCACCAAGGCTTTTCATGTACTTCAGTACATTGATATTTGTAAGAGCCTTACAAGCATAGAAAAAACGTGTAGGATGACTCTTAAACGCATCTTTCAGTTTGTTATACTGTTCTGCTATTTTCTCTGCATGATATACATACACAGGTGTACCAAATTCATTGGCTACACTTATCAACTGTTCTTTACTGAGTGACTGAGACATATTTAAAAAAAGGACTGCAAAAGTATGAAAAGGCAGCCTTATATTTAATGATTCGTTTTGAATACAATTTCTCCTGATAATCTGTTCAATGACAATTTCTGTCAGCCACCCTCAAATGCAATTAACTACTAATTAATAATTATCAGATTTGTAATTAAAATAGGATGAAAATAGCATATTTCAAGGCTCAATCTTAGCTATTGCTTTTAAGTATTATTTAACTTTATAGCAGTACAATCAACATTCAACCCGCGGCTATGCTTCTTCTGAAAAAAATCACATATATATTATTACTACTGGTACTCCCGAATGTATCAATTGCACAATTGAATGCCGATTTTTATGCAACGACAACGAGCGGCTGCGGACCATTAGTAGTTAATTTTTATGATGCATCGTCCGGTAGTCCCAGCAGCTATTCATGGGACCTTGCCGGTACACCAAGCACACTAAAGAACCCATCAAAAACTTTTTCAACCCCCGGCAGTTATACTATCACATTAACTATCTATAAGGGAAGCAGTTCTAATGTAGAAACAAAAACAAACTACATTACGGTTCATCCTTCACCTGTTGTTAACTTTAATGCTACCAGCCCTACAAGCGGTTGTTCTCCTTTAACGGTAAGTTTTGCTGATGCCAGTACACCCGGAGGTACAGGGCCTAATACATACAGTTGGTTCTGGGGGAATTTTGGTTCGGGGGCAACAACAAGCGGCATTTTTACAAATCCCGGCACACAGGATGTAACACTTACTGTTACTAATAGTTTTGGTTGCAGCAATTTGCTCACCAAAACAGCGTATATAAATGTATTGCCAAAACCTGTACCAAATTTCTCATCTCCTCAGACAGACTTTTGCGTATCCCCATTCACAGCATTTTTCAATGGTTCAGCAACAGGTTCCGGGCCGTTTACATATAGCTGGAACTTTGGTGATGGTTCTCCATCAGGAACCGGCGCATCTACTTCACACCCATACACTGCCCCACCTAATGCTTGGTCACCAAAACTAATTGTAACAGATGCCAATGGCTGTAAGGACTCGGTTATAAGAAATAATTATATTAAGTATCATACTCCCATAGCAAATTTTACTGCCCCAACAAGTGTTTGCGAAGGCACAGCCATTAGCGTGAATAGTACTAGTACACCGGGCGGAGGTACCTGCACATGGAATTTTGGAGATGGCCCTAATACTTTTTCTGGCAATTCTGTAAGCTATGTATATTATACTTCCGGCACTTTTACTATTACACTCACCTACAATTACGCCGGCTGTATCTCAACAGCTACAAAAACAATTACAGTAAACCCTAAACCGATAGTTGATTTCGTAACAATACCTGATACAGTATGTCCTGCATCACAAACAATACAGTTTGTTGCCAATGGTAGTTATAGTACTTATTTATGGGATTTTGGTGTTACCCCTACGGTAACAAATTCAAGCGCATCTCCTTCTTACACTTATACACAAAACAGGTACTATACACCTAAACTGATTGTAACAACACTACATGGTTGCAGAGATACTATCGTAAAAGACGACTATGTAAAAATTCATAACCTTTTTAGTGAAATTTTTGCTCACAACCTGATGAATGAAAGACTGATACCTATTTGGGGATGTAAACCTCTCACAATAAAATTTGCTGATTCCGCATTCACCACTACAACACCACCAACTTTTAACAGCAAGCGTCAATACCCATATCCTATACAATCTGTAGTTTGGAACTTTGGTGATTTTACGCCTAATGTTACGGGACAATTCCCAACACATACATATACAGATACAGGCACCTTCTTGGTAACTGCTACATTAACAACAACAAAAGGTTGCGTATCAGTTGATACCGCAATAGTAAAAGTAGGAATACCTCCTGTGGTTGATTTTGATGCAACCCCGAGAAGAATTTGTGTAAACAAATCTGTTAGTTTCACAAATCTCACGACAGGGCCTGTTTCCGACTATGAGTGGCATTTTGGCGACGGTGCAAAATCTACTGCTGTTAATCCTACACATACTTATTTACTTCCCGACACCTTCAAAGTCACGCTTATTGCCCACCACAACGGTTGTACAACCAAGGTCACAAAAGATCAATACATTATTGTTGATTCGCCCAAAGCTATGTTTTCAGCAAGGCAAGACTGTGACACTTTAACTAAAGTAATTTTCAACAACCTGTCTATTGGTGCTACATCATACACATGGTTTTTCGGAGACCCCAATAACACAACAAGCAGCACTACGCTAAATCCAGTATTTCACTATCCGTCTTTAGGTACTTATACCGTAAAGCTGGCTACTTACAACAGCCGATCAGGTTGTATAGATACACTGACACAACAAATTGTACTGAATGACCCCTATATGACGCTTACCGTAAATGACACCGCAATATGCAAGGGCGATTCAGTCAGATTTAATTCTACATTAGTAGGTCGGACAGCTTACACATATAACTGGTATGTAAATAATGTACCTGTTAATGTTGACAGCTTGGTCAACTATACACATCGTTTCAGAACCAGTACCGGCTTCCATAAAATAAAAGTTGTAATAACAGACCAATTGGGATGTATTGATTCTATCGTTAAAAACAACTACATATTCGTATCGTGGCCTACAGTAGGTTTTACAGGCAGTCCATTGGTAGGGTGTATTCCATTTAATGTAAACTTTACGGATACATCTTCTGTACCAACCGGTGCCACAATAACAAACAGAACATGGAATTATGGTTTAGGCAGCAATGTTACCATATCAGGCACTAACTCCAGTGCAACATACACTAATCGTGGATTTTATGACGTTAAACTATACATTACAGATAATCTGGGCTGTAAGGACTCTGTTGTAAAACCGGGCTATATACAAGCAAGAAAACCATCTGCAGACTTCCAGGTAAAAGATACTGCATGTATTGGAGAGCCATTAGCTTTTATTAACCTTTCCGGTGCGGATTCCGCGTATTGGGACTTCGGAGATGGTGGTAGCTCTCGCTTATTAAACCCGACACATAGCTATACACAACCCGGCTCATATACTATCAGGCTGATTGCAGTCGACTTTGTTGGTTGCAGAGATACCATGATTAAAATAGATTCTGTAACTATTGTAAAACCTAACCCAAGGTTTACAATGTCCGACTCTGTGTCTGTATGCCCACCACTATTGGTACAATTCACCCGGATACCTTCTACAGCAGTATCATATTATTGGAAGATGGGCTTAGGTAATACATCTTCATTAGCCAACCCTAAAGAATTTTATACGAAGGCAGGCTTTTATAAAGTAGTACTCATTGAAACTGATAGATATGGTTGTACAGATTCCGTATCAAAGAACATCAGCTTGCTTGGTTACGACGGTGCATTTTCTTATTCTCCGATCATAGGCTGCAAACCACTTGAAGTATTCTTCAACGCTGCAACAAGCAATGTTGCCAACCTTACATGGGACTTTGATGATGGTGTTGTAATAAAATCAACAGCAAGCAATATCTCTCATATCTATCAAAATCCCGGACAATATACTCCAAGGGTAATCTTTGAAGATTCGAAAGGTTGCAAAAGCCTTAGCAATGGTCTAGAGCCAATTAAAGTTGACGGTGTAATACCTGACTTCATTGCAGACGCACCTTGCCAATACTCTACAGTAACACACCTTGACACTTCAAAGAGTTTCTTCTCAGATATCACCACTTGGAGCTGGACATTCCATGACGGAACTACAAGTATGCAAAAACGGCCTAAATTATTTTATGGCGCTCCGGGCAATTACAGCGTCAAACTGTTTGTTCAAAACGACAGGGGATGTAAAGACAGTATTACAAAAGACCTCACAGTATATGGTTTACCTGACATATACGCAGGTGCAGATACTGTAATCTGTAACCAGGACTCTGCAAGACTTACCGCAACGGGTGGTGTAAAATACCAGTGGAACAATTCATCTTATTTAAGCTGCCTTGACTGCGCATCGCCATTTGCATATCCTAAAGAAGTCTTCTCTTTTGTAGTAAAAGGAACAGATGCTAATGGGTGCTCAAACACTGACACCGTAGTTGTGAAATTGAAAACAAAGGTAACCGCAATTACCAGCCCCGATGAATCTATTTGCAGAAATGCAAAAGTTCAGTTATCGGTATCCGGAGGTAAACAATACCAATGGACACCTTCTGATGGGTTAGATGACAATAAATCTTCTACACCTGTAGCTTCACCGCAGTACACTATACGTTACAAAGTAGTATCAATTGAAGGGCGTTGTATTCCGGATACGGATTACGTACAGGTGACGGTACATCCGCTGCCCGATGTAACTGCCACGGGTAGTACTACTATAATAGCGGGTCATAGTGCACCTATTTCTGCAACCGGCAACCTGATAAAAAGATTTAAATGGGAACCCGGAGAAAGCCTTAACTGTGATGACTGCCCCGACCCTACTGCATCACCAAAAAGGACTACAGAATATATTGTAAAAGTCTATACAGATTTTGGTTGTGTCGATTCCGATAAAGTAAGAATTATAGTGCTATGCGATAAGAGTCAGCTATTTATTCCAAACACCTTTACTCCAAACGGAGACGGACAAAATGATGTTTTTTATCCTCGCGGTACGGGTTTGGATAATATCAAGTCATTCCGAATATTTAACAGATGGGGCGAAGTAGTTTATCAGAACAGTAATTTTAAATTGAATGACGCCTCTACTGCATGGGATGGTACTTATAAAGGCAATATACTACCACCGGATGTGTTTATGTATATACTGGAAGCATATTGCGAAGACGGAGAAGTGATGACTATAAAAGGCGATATATCCATTGTAAGATAACAACTCTATAAACGATGAATACGAACATACTAAAGATTGGAATAGCCACTGCAATACTTGCATCTGCAAATACATTTGCGCAGGATATACATTTCTCTCAATTCTACGAAACCTCTATATTACGAAACCCATCGCTTACAGGTTTGTTTACAGGAGATTATAAAGTTGCCGCCTTATACCGCAACCAGTGGAGTAGCGTAAGCAAGCCATATCAAACAGGTCTGGTAAATGCTGAAACAAGGATAGTGATGAACGAAGTGAATGATTATCTGAGCATTGGCCTATTAGCTTATTACGATAAAGCAGGTAGTGTGAGCATGAAGACACTATCTGTTTATCCTGCGATTAATTACAATAAATCACTCGAAGACGGACATAATTCTTACCTGTCTGTTGGTTTTACGGGTGGTTTTATCCAACGCAGTTACGACCAATCAAAAGCTACATACAATAATCAATATCAAAACAACAGCTATAATGCCGAGAACCCAACGGGTGAAAACATGAACAACCCCAGCTTTAATTATTGGGACCTTGGCACAGGCGTTACCTTCAGCAGCTCCAATGGCAATGAAGAAAACAGCCTGAATTATATTATTGGCATATCGGCATACCACTTCACCACACCACGCAATTCTTTCTTTAACAACAATAATATCAAAATTGCTACCCGATGGAATGCGAATGCTGCATTAAGCAAACCAATAAGCGACTTGTATAGTTTTCAATTACATGCTAATTACAGCAGGCAAGGTTCTTATAACGAATTAATCGCTGGTGGCTTATTTGGCTGGAATAAAAAAGGCCCAAATGACGAACTCCTGTTTATTCTTTTTGGTGGTGTATTCTATCGGTTCAATGATGCGTTCATTCCAACAGTAAAACTGCGTTATAAAGACTATGCTTTTACAGTATCATACGACGTAAACTCTTCAAAACTGAAAGCTGCAACAAAGCTGCAAGGTGGCTATGAAATAAGCATCATAAAAGCCGGATTGATTAACAATCCTAATAGAGAAAAAAGCAGAACAATTTGCCCTGATTTTTATTAACACTAATTACCTTCTACACAATAATGATATACAACTAAACAATAAAAGGGGCTGCAATTATGCAGCCCCTTTTATTGTTTAGTATATTACTATTACTGTTTAGTAAACTGTATAGTTTCAGCAATATTTGCATCTGCATTCATCACCTGCAGCATATACACGCCTGCTGCCAATGCCTGCAGGTTGATAACACCTACCTTACTGTTGTTAACTTCAAGCGTTCCGGTATATACTACCTTGCCCAGTTTATCCAGTGCTTTAACTTCTGTACTTCCAACAGGTACTTTGTCAAACCTTACACTCAGTTCGCTACCTGATAGTGGATTAGGATATATGGTAATACCGCCTGCCACAAGCTGTTTGTTACCGATACCCAACGACGGATTGATTATCAATTGCGACGGATGGCTTGTTATTGATGATGTACAAATACCATCTATTATACAACGATACATATTACCTGTCATTAATAATGATACAGGATCTATCGTCAATGTATTTGTGTACACCCCTTTGTAAGAACCACCATCGGCTAGATTGTAGTAGCCTCCTCCGCTATTATCGTTTTCCTGCCATTGATACGTTGATGCTCCTGCCGGTACACTGAAGATACCTTTACCAAACTGGGTAATCTCCAGTTGTGCAGGGCTTGATGCAGGCGCTGCATTAACTGTCAGTGGGATATCACCTGTATAATACCACAATCCACAGAGTACGGTTTCTGTTATTGCACAACGATAAACACTGCCATTCAAGCCTGCAGGTGTACCGCTGATACGCAGCGAATCTGTGTTAACACCAGAATATGGCGGTATATTCATCAGGTCTGCATAAGTACCATCCGGCTGACGGCGTTGCCATTGATATAATAATCCACCGCCTGTTGCTTTAACTCCTAATCTCGACACCTTGCCTTCGCATACAGTATCTATATTGCTATGGCTATTAACAATAACGGGGTTATGCACTGACAATCTTGCTACAGTCGTCATAACAGCGGGGCTACAGTTACCCCTTACGCGACAACGGTATTGGTATCCATGCATTGATGGCGTTACTGCAAGTACGTTCAGTACCGCATTGTTCATACCATTATAAGCAGTGCTGCTACCTGGAATGTCAATATAACCACTGCCATCATTTACCTGCCATTGATACAATAATCCGCTACCGGAAGCACCTACTATAAAGCTGCCATTGCTACCCGGGCATATTGTAGCATCCTGCGGGTGGCTAGTGATTGTAGGTAATGTTTCTACATTAAGAACAGCATCATTAGTCATAATTACAGGTGTGCAGATTGTACTCACTGCACAACGATACATATTACCATTCAAGCCTACAGGGATATTGCTGATTAAAAGATTTGCTGTCGTCACTCCGCTATAAGGCGCCGCATTACTCAGATTCGTATAACCGGTACTGGTATTTACCTGCCATTGGTATGTCAATCCGATTCCGCTATTAGTAAGTGTAGTAGCACCTACACTGAATATGGTATTATTACCTGCACAACTTACTTTGTTCGCTGGTTGGCTGGTAATATTTGGTGCTGTATGCACTCTCAATACTGCCTCGTTCGTAATTATTGCCGGTGAACAGATACCTGTAAGTACACAACGATAATGGTTACCATGCATACTCACCGCTGTATTCGAAATTGTAAGTGCTGCACTGGTAGCACCGCTTATAACACCACCATTACTCACATTTACATAACCGCCGCCGGTATTTACCTGCCACTGATAGCTCATACCGGTACCTGTTGCATTAACAGATAACACTGCCGGTGTACCCTCACATACACCTGTATGTAATGGATGTGCTATCAGGAATGGCCTTGTGTTAACGGTAAGAGTTGCACTATTAGTTATTGTTGGTGGAGTACAAGCACCTGTTATCACACAACGGTAGATGTAACCATTATAAGCTCCTGATACATTTAATATACTTAAGGTCGGTGACGTAGTTCCTGAATATGGTGCACTCGTCGTCACATTCGCAAAACCGCCACCCATATTCACCTGCCATTGA